>CAVZRM010000006.1:0-577796 GCA_963777795.1 uncultured Alphaproteobacteria bacterium | reverse complement strand
CGCTGATCGATCAGGGCCAGAACGCCAAGGCGCGCGAATGGCTGGCTCCGGGCGCGTTCGACGCCCAGGAGGCGGCGCACGGCTTCCGCATGCTCGGACTGCTCGAACGGCTCGAAGGCAATCTCCCGGCGGCGGGCAGGGCCTACGACCGGGCGATCGCGCTCGACGTCAGGAACCCGGCGCTGTGGGTCGATATCGGCCGCCTTCGCTATGCCGGGGGCGAGCATCTGCTGGCGATCGAAGCCGCCGACTATGCACTGCAGCTCGATCCCGCCAATGTCCGCGCGCTCGAATTCCGCGGCCAGCTGGTCCGCGACCAGTTCGGTCTGGCCGGGGCGCTGCCCTGGTTCGAGGCGGCGCTGGCGCAGGATCCGGACGATATCGCGGCGCTGGGAGAATATGCCGCGACGCTGGGCGAGCTCGGCCGGGCCAAGGACATGCTCGCAGCGACCCGCAGGATGCTCGGGATCGACCCGAAAAACACCAAGGCATGGTTCCTCCAGGCCGCGCTCGCCGCCCGCGCCGGGGACAACAGCCTGGCGCGCACGCTGCTGGAGAAGACCGGCAGCAAGCTCGACGCGCTGCCGGCCAAGATGCTGCTCGATGGCGTGCTGAAGCTGCGCGCGGGCAACAATCTGCTCGCCATCGAAGTGCTCGAACGGCTGGTGCAGCGCCAGCCCGCCAACGCGCGGGCCCAGGCGCTTCTGGCCGCCGCCCACTACGGGCAGGGCAACTACAAGGATGTCGTGCGCCGCTTCGGACCGCTTGCCGGCGACGACGCGGCCGCACCCTATCTGCTGACCGTGGTGGCGCGGGCGCACGAAAACCTCGGCGAGCGCGATTTCGCGGCGCCGCTGCTCGAACGCGCGGCGCGGTGGCGCGACCAGCCGTTCTCGCCGGTTTCGGCCGGTTCCGAAGTCGGCGCGCTCATCGCCCAGCGCCAGCTCGGCGAGGCCGCGGCGCAGGCCGAACGCCGCCGTGCCGCCAATCCCGGTTCCTACGATACCCAGTCGATCGCCGGCGACGCCCAGCTCGCCCTCGGCAATAACGCCGAAGCGGCCGAACGCTACAAGCTCGCCGCGCGGGTGCGGCTGCCCGACAGCCTGGTGCTGCGCATGGCCGCGGCGCTGTCCAGCGCCGGCCAGGGCGACACCGCGGAAATGCTGGTCGAGGGCTATCTGACGCAAAGCCCGACCAGCCGCGGCGCATTGCGGCGGGCCGCCGGGTTCGCCGCGCAGCGCGGCGACTGGGACCGTTCGGCGCTGCTGCTCGACACCCTGCGCAAAAGCGGCGGCAAGGATGTGCGCTTGCTTTCCGATCTCGCGCTCGCCCGGCTGAAGGCCGGTGACCCCGACCTTGCCGAAGAGGCCGCGCGCGAAGCCTACCGGCTGCAACCGTCGAGCGCGATCGCGGCGCAGGCCTGGGGTCTAAGCCTTGCCGCGCTCGGCCAGCGCAAGGACGATGCCCGCGCTCTGCTCGACAAGGCGAAGGCGCTTGGCGGCGACACTCCGGAATTTGCCCCCGAGATCGCAGAGGCGCGCCGCAAGCTCGGTAGCTAACCCCTCGACATTCCCCGCCATGTCCGGCAATCGCATGGGTTCAACCGGGAGCGGCGCATATGCCAGGGGCATTGGATGGCATCACCGTGGTCGAACTGGCCGGCATCGGCCCCGCGCCGTTTTGCGGGATGATGCTCGCCGATCATGGTGCGCGGGTGATCCGCATCGAGCGGCCGGGCGGGATCGGCCGGTTCACTGAATATGCCGCCAGGGACGTGCTCAACCGCAACCGCGAGAATTTGGAGCTCGACCTCAAGCAGCCCGGATCGGTCGCGCAAGTGCTCGATCTTGTCCGCCAGGCCGACGCTTTCATCGAAGGCAACCGGCCCGGGGTGATCGAGCGGCTGGGCCTGGGCCCCGATGTGCTGCTGGCGGCGAACCCGCGACTGGTGATCGGCCGCATGACGGGCTGGGGCCAGGATGGGCCCAAGGCGCAGATCGCCGGGCACGATATCAACTACATCGCGCTGACCGGCGCTTTGCACACCTATGGCCCGAAAGGCGGCAAGCCGATGTTTCCGGTCAACGCCATCGGCGACTATGCCGGTGGCGGCATGTTCCTCGCGTTCGGCGTGCTCGCGGCGATCCTCTCGGCGCGAACCACCGGCAAGGGTCAGGTAATCGACTGCGCCATGGCCGATGGCGCTTCGGTGATCTCGGCGCAGACGTATGCCTTGCTCGCCGCAGGCATGTGGAGCGACGAGCGCGGGGTCAACATTCTCGACGGCGCCGCGCCATACTACGACACCTATGAAACCGCCGATGGCAAGTATGTCGCGGTCGGTTCGATCGAACCGCAGTTCTATGCCCTGCTGCTCGAAACGCTGGGATTCGCTGAAGATCCCGATTTTGCCGATCAAAGTGACCGTCGCTGCTGGCCCGCCGCCAAGCGCAAGCTCGAGGCAGCGTTCAAGAGCAAGACGCGCGACGACTGGTGCGCGCTGATGGAACAGACCGACATCTGTTTCGCCCCGGTGCTCAGCCTCGCCGAAGCGCCGCGCCACCCACACAATGTTGCGCGGGGGACTTTCATCGAGGCGAACGGCGTCGTCCAGCCCGCCCCCGCCCCCCGTTTCTCCGAAACCCCCGCGCCGCCGGTGCGGATGCCACAAGCACGATGATCGTACCGCGATGATCGGACTGCCATGCTGAGCCGCATCGACGTCATGGTGCGGATCGTCCTCGCGGCGATTGCGCTGGCGAGCGTGCTACCGGTCGGCGGTGAGGCCAAGGGGCTGGCGCAGGGCCTGTCCAATGCGATGGTCTTCGTCCTTTTCCTGCTCTACGGCCTCAAACTGGCGCGCGGCGATGTGCTTGCCGGTCTCAGGAACACGCGCTTGCTCGTGCCGCTGACGCTGTGGGTGTTCGGCGCGATGGCGCTGGCCGGCTGGCTGGTTGCGCGGGCTGGCATGCCGTTCCTGCCGCCGGCGCTGGCGCTCGGCTTCCTGTTTCTCGGCGCCCTGCCGTCCACCGTCCAGTCGGCGACGGTCTACACCTCGATCGCGGGGGGCAATGTCGCCAGTTCGGTGGTGGCGGCGGCGCTCGCTCAACATCGTCGGCGTTTTCGTCAGTGCGCCGCTGTTTTCCGCGCTGGCGGGGACCGGCGGGGGCGTGGTCGGCGCCGGTTCGTTCGAAAAGGTCGCGGCGCTGATGCTGCTGCCGTTCGTGATCGGCCAGGCCGCGCAGGGCCTGGCCGGCGCCTGGGTGCGCGCGCACAAGCGGCCGGTGAGTTTTCTCGAGCGCGGCACCATCGGCATCGCCGTCTATGTCGCTTTCTCGGGCGCGGTGACCGAGGGCATCTGGCGGATGCTCGACGCGCGGGCCTGGGCCGGATTGGCGCTGGGCTGCCTGGTGCTGCTGATCATCGGCTACGGCGGTTCGTGGCTGCTCGGCAGGGCGCTGGGCCTCGATCACGGAGACCGTGTCGCCATGGTCTTCGCCGGGGCGCAGAAGAGCGTCGCCATGGGCGCCCCGCTGGCGACCGTGCTGTTCCCGCCGGCCAGCGCCGGGATCGTGATGATGCCGCTGCTGGTCTATCACCTGGCGCAGATGGTAATCGCGGCGCCAGTGGCTGCGCGGCTGCGGAGCTAGCGGAGCGCGCCGCGCTGCCTTGGTTAATACCGCGTGCATCGCATAACCAAGGAATTCCTTAAAGGTTTGCGCGCGATTCCTGCGGGCGGAGACCGCTATTCCTGCTTGGGGTCAAGCCAGGAGACGGAACATGGAATTCTTCGCCAAACTGATTCGCGACAAAAAAGGCGCCACCGCCATCGAATACGGCCTGATTGCCGCACTGATCGCGGTTGCCGCGATCGCGGCCATGCAGGGCCTCGGCAGCGCCATCGGCACTTCGTTCAACGACACGTCGTCGATCCTCGAAGCGCACTAACCGCCTGACCTTTATTGCGGCGGCGGTGAACTCCGCCGCCGCAATTCTGGCTATTTGGGCTGATAGGTCTGCTCTTTGCCCGGGAAGCTCCGCGCCCGCACTTCCGCGGCATAACGCTCCGCCGCGCCGGCGATCACCCCGGCGATCTCCTCGTAGCGTTTGACGAAGCGCGGCACCCGTTCGAACATGCCGAGCATGTCCTCGGTCACCAGCACCTGCCCGTCGCACTGCGCCGAGGCGCCGATGCCGATGGTGGGGATTTCGAGCGACTTGGTCAGGGCAATGGCGATGGGTTCGATCACGCCTTCGATCACCACGGCGAAGGCCCCTGCCGCCTGCACAGCCTGTCCGTCGGCAACGATCTTCTCGTGCTCCTGCTGGCTGCGTCCACGCGCGCCATAGCCACCCAAGGCGTTCACCGCCTGCGGGGTGAGGCCGACATGCGCCATCACCGGAACGCCGCGCGACGAGAGGAAGGAAATGGTTTCGGCCATGGCCACGCCGCCCTCCAGCTTGACCGCGGCGCACCCGGTTTCCGCCAGGATCCGGCTGGCAGATGCGAAGGCTTGCTGCGGCGAGGCCTCGTAAGTGCCGAATGGCATATCGACAATCACGACACTGTGATAGCTGCCCCGCACCACGGCGGCGCCATGGGCGCACATCATGTCGAGCGTCACCTGCAGCGAAGAGGGCAGGCCGTAGATCACCTGGCCGAGGCTATCGCCGACCAGCAGGATATCGCAGTGCGGATCGAGCAGCTGCGCCTGCCTCGCGGTATAGGCGGTGAGCATGACCAGCGGCTGTTCGGTCTTGCCTTCGAACTTGCGCCGCTGGATTGCCGGCACGGTGAGGCGCTTCATCGGCGCCGGCGTGGGATGGGCGCGGCTGGTCGAAGTGTCGAGCTGGAAGGTCGTGGACATGGGTGGCCTTCTAGCCTCTGCGGCAAAGGTGGGGAAGGGCGGGCATTCGCCCTTGCCAATGCGGGACATGCCGTTAGCTTCGCGACCCTTCCGGGGACTATGAAGGAGTAGCGCATGTTCGGCCGTGTCAAGTCGCTCGATGCCATTCTGGCGACGGCGGAGAAGAAATCGCTGCACCGCTCGCTCGGCGCCTTCCAGCTGACCATGCTAGGCGTCGGCGCGATCATCGGCACCGGGATTTTCGTGCTGACGGCAGAGGCCGCGCAGAAGGCCGGGCCGGGCATGTTGCTGAGCTTCGTCATCGCCGGCGTGGTCTGCGCGGTGGCGGCTTTGTGCTATTCCGAGATGGCCGCGATGGTTCCGGTTTCGGGCTCCGCCTATACCTATAGCTATGCGGTGATGGGCGAATTGCTGGCCTGGATGGTCGGCTGGGCGCTGGTGCTCGAATATGCCATCGCCGCCGGCGCGGTGGCGGTCGGCTGGTCGGGCTATTTTGTCGGCATGCTGGCGCATCTGGGCGATTATGCGTCGTTTCTGCCCAACATCGTGATCCCGCTGGAGCTGGCCAGCGGACCCAGCGGCGGCGGCGTGATCAACCTGCCGGCGATGATTATCGCGCTGCTGGTGACCGTGCTGCTGGTGATCGGCACCAAGGAAAGCGCGACGTTCAACGCCGTGTTGGTCTGCGTCAAGATCGCCGCGCTGACGGCATTCGTCGTGCTGGCGATCCCGGTGATGAACGGCGAGAAATTCGTGCCGTTCTCGCCGCTCGGCTTTTCCGGGATTTCGGCGGCGGCGGCCTCTATCTTCTTCGCCTATGTCGGTTTCGACGCGGTCTCGACCGCTGCGGAAGAGACCAAGAACCCCCAGCGCAACATGCCGATCGGACTGATCGGCAGCCTGGCCATCTGCACGATTTTCTACCTGCTGGTGGCAGCGGGGGTGATCGGCTCGGTTGGCGCGCAGCCGATGCTCGGAGCCGACGGCCAGGGGCTGGCGCCCGGCTCGTCGGAAATGACCGCGGCCTGCAAGGGGATCGGCGATCAGGCGGTGGTCTGCTCGCGCGAGGCGCTGGCCTGGACTTTGCGTGAGATCGGCTGGCCGCAGATCGGCAATCTCGTCGGCCTCGCCGCGATTCTGGCGCTGCCTTCGGTGGTGCTGATGATGATGTTCGGCCAGACCCGCATCTTCTTCGTGATGAGCCGCGACGGCTTGCTGCCCGAGGTGCTGTCTACGGTGCATCCCCGGTTCAAGACGCCGCACGTCATCACCATCATTACCGGCATCTTCGTCGCGCTGTTCGCCGCGTTCTTCCCGGTCGGGGCTCTCGCCGACATTTCCAATTCGGGCACGCTGTTCGCCTTTGCCATGGTCGCGGTGGCGGTGATCGTGTTGCGCCGGACCGATCCCAACCGCCACCGCCCGTTCCGCACGCCATGGGTGAACTTTGTCGCGCCGCTGGCGGTGCTGGGTTCGATCTATCTGTTCTTCAGCCTGTCTTGGTACACCTTGGGCCTGTTCGCCGCCTGGGCGGTGTTCGGGCTGGTGGTCTATTTCCTCTACAGCCGCAGCCGCAGCCACGTCGGCCTCGGCATGGTCCATGTCCACGAGGAGGATCCGGATGCGCCGGGCCTGCCCGTGCCGCCGATGCCGGGGGCGGAGCCGGTCTGACCTTTTTTCAGAGATGAGGGAAGGGGCCGTTCCGGTGGGAGCGGCCCTTTTCTTTGCGGATCAACGCAGCCAGTTTTCGAGCTTGAGGCTCTCGATCCGTTCGAATTCGCGCGTGTTGTCCGTTACCAAAGTGGCGCCGATGGCCAGCGCATGCGCTGCGATGAACATGTCGTTCGCGCCGATTGGTGTTCCTCGTCGTTCGAGTTCGGTCCGAAGCTCTGCGTAATGGTGATCGACGCCGCGGTCGAGTGGCAGGACTTCGATCGTTTCCGAGAATCTCGTCGATCTGGGCAAGTAGTCTGAACGACCCGCGCCTTAGGGCGCCGAACCGCATTTCGCACGCGACGACGATGCTTGTGCAGATCTGTTCATCGTCGGCTTCCTGGATTTTGCGCGAGGCGTGGCCGATGGGATTGCGCGCGGCGTCGGAAAGGATGTTGGTGTCGAGCAGCCACAGAGTCACAGATCGACCGGTTCTGCTGGCAGGTCGTCAATTGGTCCGAATTCCTCGTGGATTTGTTCTAGGCGCTTGAGCAGCGCCTTGAGCGATTTCTTGCGCGTGGGTTCGATCACAAGCTTGTCGCCCTCCTTGCGCATCACCGCATCGTTGCCCGGCAGCTCGAAGTCGCGCGGAATGCGCACGGCCTGGCTGCGACCGTTGCGGAACAGGCGGACGTGGCGTTCTTCACCCATGGCGATTGGATAGCATATGCCATGGCATATGCCAAGGTGCGCAAATGGGGCTGGCGAATCGGCCTTGATAAGAACATAAGAAGAACATGAAGGCGATTCCCGTGCCCTTTTCCCATGCTTCCGCATGGCGCCCCGGTCTTGCCCGGACCGCGCGCCATGGCGAAATCTTTGCTTCGGGAAGCGAAGCCAGCGGCGCGGCGCTGGCGCTGGCTTTTGCGGAAGGCCAGTGCCGCGCCGACGAGCGGCCCTGGCTGTGGGTGCAGGACAGGGCCGCGCTGCGCCTCGGCGGGCGGCCCTATCGCCCGGGCCTGCCCGAAGCGCTGCGCCACCGGCTGATCCATGTCGCCGCGAGCACGCCCGAGGATGCGCTGTTTGCGCTCGAGGAGGCGTTGCGCTGCCGCGATCTCGCTTTCGTTGTCGGCGAGCTGGCCGGCAACCCCAGGGCGCTCTCCTTCACCGCCTCGCGCCGCCTCAGCCTGGTGGCGGAGAAGCATGGGGCGGTGCTGTGGCTGGTGCGGCTCGATGCGAAACGCGATCTCAGTCTCGGCGCGGATGCGCTGGCAGGCGCGCGCCGCGCCCTCGCTCCCGCCGCGGTGGAACGCCCAGGCCCCCGGTGCGCCCGGCTGGCATGCC
Organism: uncultured Alphaproteobacteria bacterium; assembly: GCA_963777795.1. Taxonomy (GTDB): domain Bacteria; phylum Pseudomonadota; class Alphaproteobacteria; order Sphingomonadales; family Sphingomonadaceae; genus Novosphingobium. The sequence goes on along the minus strand of CAVZRM010000006.1, from coordinate 569,931 downwards.
GAACTGTTCCGCGCGCGCGGTCACCCTCCCGGAGAATGGATTTTGCGACATGACGGAAGCTCTCTCCGCGCCCTCGCGCCGGATCATGGCGATCTGGCTGATGCGGCTCGCGATCGACCGCTGGCGCCAAAATCGTCAAGCGCCTGAGGGCGAGGGCGCCGACGCCCAGCCGCTCGCGCTGATCGCCGAAACCGCGCATGGCCTGCGCATTGCCGCCGCCAATGCCGCGGGGCTGGAGGCGGGTGCGCGGCCCGGCATGATGCTCGCCGATGCGCGGGCGCTGTGTCCCTCGCTCGCCACCGCACCGTCCGATCCCGCGGCGGACCTTGCCTTGCTCGAGAAGCTCGCGCTGTGGGCGCAGCGCTGGGGGCCGTGGAGCGCGCGTCGATCCGCCCGATGGCGTGCTGGTCGATATTACCGGCGCGGCGCGCCTGTTCGGCGGCGAGGCGCGGCTGCTCGCCGATGCGCGGGCCTTGCTGGCGGGGCGGGGGTTCGCGGCCCGGCTCGCCATTGCGCCGACGGCGGGCGCAGCCTGGGCACTGTCCCATTATGGGACGCAAGGCGCGATATTCCACCCCGGCGACAGTCTCGACGCGCTCCCCGTCGCCGCGCTCCGGCTCGACGATGACGTGCTGCTGCTGCTGCGCCGTCTCGGGCTCAAGCGGATCGGCGATCTCGCCGGGATCGGGCGCGATGCGCTTGCCCGCCGCTTCCGCACACGTCGCGCGCCGGCAGCCAATCCGCTGGTGCGGCTGGACCAGCTGCTCGGCCGTGTGCCCGAGCCACTGCTGCCGGTGATCGCGCACGACGTACCCCTGGTCCAGCGCCGCCTGATGGAGCCGATCCGCCACCGTGCTCTGCTCGACCGGGTGCTCGCCGATCTCGCCGGGGACCTGTCGCGGGTGCTGGAAGGGCGCATGCTGGGGGCGCGGCGGCTCGAATTGTCCCTTTGGCGGGTTGATGGCGAGGTCATCCGGCGGCATCTGGAGCTGGCTTCGTCCAGCCGCGATCCGGAGCATATCTCGGGTCTGCTGGAGGCTCGTCTCGGGCATATCGAGGCTGGTTTCGGCATCGAACTGGTGCGTCTGAGGGCGCCCTGGACGGAGCGGCTGGCGCTGTCGCAGGCCGATCTCGAAGCGGCCGCCGAGACCCACGGCACCAGCCTTTCCGCCTGCATCGACCGCCTTACGGTGCGCCTGGGGGAGGGGGCAGTACACCGCCCCGTGCCCCACGCCAGCCATGTGCCCGAACGCGCCCAGCGCTGGGAGTCTTTGTCGGGTGCGCCATCGACATCCGTCGATGGCTTGCGGCCCATCTTGCCTCCCATACCGACCCCCGCTCCCCCGCCCGGCCACCCAAAGTATACAATCTCGTTGGGTGGCCGGCCCCATCGGCGGAAATGTCCCCCGGACATTTCCGTTCCCCTCGGGCGGGAACGGGCCGGTGCCGCTTCCAGCCGTGAGGCTGGACAAGAACGCCCCCTCAAGCTGCTCGACCGGGCCGAGCCGATCGCCGTGATCCATGCCAGTCCCGAAGGCCTGCCGCGCCGCTTCCGCTGGCGCGGCCAGGTGCACGAAGTCGCCCGCGCCGAGGGTCCCGAGCGGATCGCGCCGGAATGGTGGCGCGAACGCTCGGGCGCGCGGTTGCGCGACTATTACCGCATCGAGGACGAGGAGGGCCGCCGCTACTGGATATACCGCGCGGGGCTGGCGGGAGACGGGCGGGGGCCAAGGCCGGATGCTCCGCCGGAGTGGTTTCTGCACGGGCTGTGCGGATAAGGGCTCACCCGGTCCGCAATTCCTCCGCCAGCAGCCGGAACTCGTCGCCGCGCGGTGAATTCTTGCGCCAGACAAGGGCGATCTCGCGGTTGGCGTTGGCGGCCTTCAGCGGCCGCGCCACCACGTTCGTGCCGTTCAAAATCCCCGCGTCGAGCGCCATTTCGGGCAGCATGGTCAGCCCCAGGCCATTGTCGACCATCTGCACCAGGGTGTGCAGGCTGGTGCCGATCATTGTTGCGCTCGCGCGCAGTTCCGGACGGTTGCAGGCGGCGAGTACGTGGTCTTTCAGGCAGTGGCCGTCTTCCAGCAGCAGCAACCGGTTCTCGTCGATCAGGCTGGGCGGCACTTCCGCCGGCGGATCGCGCGGATCGCCCTGGGGGAAGGCGACGAAGATGGCGTCGAGCTCGATGGTCTCCTTCTCGACCTCGCCGGTGGGATAGGGGAGCGCCAGCAGCACACAGTCCGCCCTGCCGTGATGCAGCGATTCGACCGCAACGGCGCTCACCTCCTCGCGCAGGAACAGCTTGAGCGCGGGCCGCTCGCGCCGCAGCCGCGGCAGCATCTTGGGCAGCAGGAACGGGGCGATTGTCGGGATCACGCTCATCCGCACTTCGCCCGACAGCGGCTGGCCGCTCGACTGGACAAGATCGGAAAGCTCCTCCGCCTCGCGCAGGATGCGGTGCGCCTTGGCGACGACGCTGTTGCCCAGCGGGGTAAAGCGCACCGCCCGCTTGGTCCGCTCGACCAGCACCACGCCGAGCAGCGTTTCGAGATCGCGCAGGCCGGCGGAAAGAGTTGATTGCGAGACGAAACAGGCGTCGGCGGCGCGGCCGAAATGGCCGTGCTCGTGCAGGGCGACGAGGTATTGCAGCTGTTTGAGGGTGGGGTGGTAGGCGGTCATGTCAGATGCAGGGTTAGGCCACCATTCGAAACTGCTGCATATAGCCCGATTATTCCTGGCGAATAACCGCGATTGTAGAATCCATCGCAGAATGGATAAGAAAACATCTCTATTCATGGCTTAATTCCAACGAAAAGTCCATTGTGTTAATTGTAGATGGAAATGGAAGAGGTGTGCCGACAGCTATATCGCGGGGACGTGGGACTATGCTTCCTCTACGCGGGTCTATCCAAGCGACTTCTCAATCCCCGTCGTCACGTCGTCATCGGTAAGCTGCACCGTAATCCGCCTGCAGCGCGACGCCCGGCCCTAGCTGTTGGCACCATATTGTCGGGATCGATCTTCTCGACCCTCTTCGGATCGGCCAATATTGCGAAAGTGCACCGCATCGGATAGGCGCAGGGTGTGTCGGCCGGCTTGTGACGAAAACCCGTGTCTTGCGCGTGCATGAACATGGTGCAGCAGAGTAAAAGAATGGCCCGCTGGAAGCGAACATCGGCGCATCTCGGGAACGAACCGGCTTTTTGAGTAGGATGCGCTTTCGCCACTCGGCGGCTCGATGAGCTTTGCCCATTGTGTTGAGCGTTCATGACTCTGTCGCCCAGTCCACGCTCTTGCCGCGAGAGCGCAGCAGCACGAACAGACGTCTGCCCCGGCGCGACATCGACTGCCGTACCCCGGGCCGCTCACTTCGATCACAGATGAGCCGGATTCGTGCCTTCGGCGCACTTCGATCACGCCGGAACCGGTACTTAAAGCCAGTATCCCCGTCTCAACCTGCGCCAGCGTCAGCCGATAGCGGCATCAGGCATCGATCACCCCGGCATCATGCCGCTCGCATCCCGCCACAGGTGTCCGTTAGCGCCCGCCAGCATCGCCAAGGCTTCACGGCGGGGGATCACCCCGCAAATCCCATCACCAGCCTCGAAGCCTCCTCCACCCGCTCCATATCCGGCGGGGCGAGTGTCCCCACATGCTGGTGAACCTTGGCGGGCCGGGTGGTGAACGGAATATCGGTCATCACTTCGGAGGTCTCGCGCAGCCCGTTCGTGCCATCCGGATCGAGCCGGACGCGCAGCAGCGATGGCGGGTCGGCGAGGTCGGTGGTGATCGGCAGCAGGATCAGGGTCGGCAGGACGAGGTAGGTATCGGCCTGGATTACCAGATTGGGGCGCGGTTTGCCGCCGAAGCCGGGGCCGGTGGCGATGACGACATCGCCGCGTTTCACTTGGCGCGATGCTCCGGATTGCCGCGCGGATCGTCACCCCAATCGTAGGGCGGAAGATCGTCGAGCACCTCTGCCGACATGGCTTCGGCGTCATCGATAATATCGGCCCATCGGTTGCCCTGCGCCGCAAGCGCGGCCGCATCGGCCCGAAGCCGAGCCCGCATCTTGGGATCGCGCAAGTCAGGCACCCAAATCTGCTTGAGCCGCATACCCTGCGCACGCTTGGCAGCGCGGTACTTCGCCGTGCGCTGAGCTCCGGTCAGTCTTTCGTGTACGCCCATGGGACTGCCTTTCGTCACATGTAACATAAGGCCGGTGGTGCGGGTTGGCAAGCGCCGCAGCCGCAGCGGGGACACCGAATACGTGTCCTCGGCTCTACTCCGCCGCGTCCGCCACCGGTTCCGCCTCATCTTCGACCAGATCGTCGACGTGCGTCATCTTGAGCTTGCCGTTCACCACCGCGAAGGCGAGCTTGCCTTCGACCAGGTCGAGCGCGTCGTGGCCGAACACATCGTAGCGCCAGCTCTCGATGATCGGCAGATCCTTGCGCACCCCCGCCGCGAGCATTTCCAGCTCCTCGCTCCTCGCGATCAGCCGCGCGGCGACGTCGATTTCGCGGCAGCGGATCTTGAGCAGCAGTTTGAGCAGGTCGGCGACCAGCGCGCCCTCCTTGCCTAGCGGAGCGCCCTTGGCCGTGCGCGCCGGCAGCTCCTCGTCGGCGAGCGGCATGGCTGCCTCGATCGCCGCCATCAGCCGCCTGCCGATCTCGTTCTCCTTCCAGGCCGGCGAGAGCCCGCGCACCTTGGCAAGGTCGGCCTGGGTCTTCGGCGGGTGGCCGGCGATATCGGCGATGGTTTCGTCGCGGGCGATGCGGCCGCGCGGGATGTTCTTGTCCTGCGCTTCGAGCTCGCGCCATGCGGCGATGGCCTTGAGCCGCCCGAGCATGCCGGCATTGCGACCCGCCGCCTTGATCCGGCGCCAGGACAGGGCGGGATCGTTGCGGTAGTTTTCCGGATCGGCGAGCTTTTCCATTTCGGCGTCGAGCCAGTGGCCACGCCCGGTCTTCATCAGCCGGGCGAGGATCTTGGGAAAGATCCGGGCGAGATGGGTTACGTCGCCGATCGCATATTCGATCTGGCGCTCGCTGAGCGGCCGGCGCGACCAGTCGGTGAAGCGCGCGCCCTTGTCGACCGCCAGGCCGAGCCAGCTTTCGACCATGTTCGAATAGCCGATCTGTTCGGACTGGCTGATCGCCATCATCGCGATTTGCGTGTCGAAGATCGGGTGCGGCGTGCGTCCGGTGAAGTTGAAGATGATCTCGACGTCCTGCCCGCCGGCGTGGAACACCTTGAGCACGTCCTCGTTATCGGTGAGCAGGTCGTAGAGCGGGGTCATGTCGATCCCCGGCGCCAGCGGATCGATCGCCGCGGCCTCTTCGACGTCGGCGATCTGGATCAGGCACAGCTCGGGCCAATAGGTGTTCTCGCGCATGAATTCGGTATCGACCGTGACAAAGTCTGACCGGGCCAGTCTTGCGCAGAGTTCGGCGAGCGCGTCGCTCGTGGTAATCAGGGGGTGGATTTTCATGCGATCTTTTTCGGTATGGGTCCGTGCGGACCCGCGGCTTGACAAATTCGCGGCCATCGCCTGTTAGCCGCGGCTCTCCCCCTGCCTCAAAGCGGCCCGATTGGAAAGAGCGATGCACCTATACCGCACACACACCTGCGGAGAACTTAACGCTGGCGCGGTCGGCGAAGCGGTGCGCCTGTCCGGCTGGGTCCACCGCAAGCGCGACCACGGCGGCGTCCTGTTCGTCGATCTGCGCGACCATTACGGGCTGACCCAGATCGTCGCCGATGCCGACAGCGCGGCGCTGCCGCTGCTCGAGGCGTGCCGCGTGGAATTGGTCGTCACCATCGACGGCGAGGTGAAGCGGCGCGGCGAAGGGACCGTCAACCCGAACCTCGCGACCGGCGAGATCGAGGTTTTCGCCCGTTCGGTCACCGTCCAGTCGCGCGCCGAGGAACTGCCGATGCCGGTGGCGGGCGAGCAGGACTATCCCGAGGATATCCGCCTCAAGTACCGCTTCCTCGACCTGCGGCGGGAGAAGGTCCACGCCAACATGCTGCTGCGCTCGAACGTGATCGCCAGCCTGCGCCGCCGCATGGTCGATCAGGGTTTCACCGAGTTCCAGACGCCGATCCTGACCGCCAGTTCGCCCGAAGGCGCGCGCGATTATCTGGTGCCGAGCCGGGTGCACCCGGGCAAGTTCTATGCGCTCCCCCAGGCGCCGCAGATGTTCAAGCAGCTGCTGATGGTGGCGGGTTTCGACCGCTATTTCCAGATCGCGCCCTGCTTCCGCGACGAGGATGCCCGGGCGGACCGTTCGCCGGGCGAATTCTACCAGCTCGATTTCGAGATGAGCTTCGTCACCCAGGACGATGTGTTTGATGCCATCGAGCCGGTGCTGGCCGGCGTGTTCGAGGAATTCGCGGAGGGCAGGTCGGTGACCCCCGCGGGCACGTTCCCGCGCATTCCCTTCGCGGAATCGATGCTGAAGTACGGGTCCGACAAGCCGGACCTGCGCAATCCCATCGTCATCCACGATGTCGGCGGCCATTTCGAGAAGTCCGGCTTCGGCCTGTTCGAGAAGATCGTCGGCTCCGGCGGCACCGTCCGCGCCATCCCCGCGCCCGGCACTGCGGAGAAGAGCCGCAAGTTCTTCGACGACATGAACGAATGGGCGCGCTCTGAAGGCCATGCCGGGCTCGGCTACGTCACCCGCAAGGGCGGGGAGTTCGGCGGACCGATCGCCAAGAACCACGGCGAAGCGGGCATGCTGGCGCTCTACGCCGCGATGGGCCTCGGCCCCGACGATGGCTGTTTCTTCGCGGCGGGCAAGGAGCTGCAGGCCGCCAAGCTCGCCGGCGCGGCGCGCACGCGGGTGGGCGAGCAGCTTGGCCTGATCAAGCAAGGTGAATTCAAGTTCTGCTGGATCGTCGACTTCCCGATGTTCGAATACGACGAGGACGCCAAGAAGATCGACTTCAGCCACAACCCCTTCAGCATGCCGCAAGGCGAGCTGGAAGCGCTGGAAACACATGGACCCGCTGGAGATCAAGGCCTGGCAGTACGACATCGTCTGCAACGGGGTTGAGCTGTCATCCGGCGCGATCCGCAACCATCGGCCGGACATCATGTACAAGGCCTTCGAAATCGCCGGCTACAGCCGCGAGGACGTCGATACTAACTTTGCCGGCATGATCAACGCCTTCAAATACGGCGCACCGCCGCACGGCGGCTCCGCGCCTGGTGTTGACCGCATCGTCATGCTGCTCGCCGACGAGCCCAATATCCGCGAGGTCGTGGTCTTCCCGATGAACCAGAAGGCCGAAGACCTGATGATGGGCGCGCCGGGTGTGGTGTCGCTCAAGCAGCTGCGGGAGCTGAATATCAGGCTGGTGGAGCAGCATTAGAGCGACTCACTGCGTGCGGTGAGCATAACCCGCCAGCCGCCAATCCACACCCCCACTTGCCATCCCCACCGCCGCGCACTAGGGCGACAAGCCTGATATTCATCCTCCGTTCGAGAAGGGGTAATTTAATGAGCGACACCGCCGACCGGGTCAAAAAAATCGTCGTCGAACATCTTGGCGTCGAAGCCGAAAAAGTGACCGAAGACGCCAGCTTCATCGACGATCTCGGTGCCGACAGCCTCGACATCGTCGAGCTGGTCATGGCCTTCGAGGAGGAATTCGGCGTCGAGATCCCCGACGATGCCGCCGAGAAGATCGCCACGGTATCCGACGCGATCAAATACATCGACGACAACAAGGGCTGATCGCCACTCGCCCATCCCGGTCCGTAGCCTCCCGAGCTTGCCGAAGGGCGAAGGATCGCGAAGACCATAGCTTGCAGGTTCAGGGTTCGGGAATTTCGGCAGGCTCAGCCCAGGAAGGGTTGAGCCTGTCGCATATTCGGAGATTTGCATGCGTCGTGTCGTTGTAACCGGACTGGGCCTTGTAACGCCGCTTGGCGCCGATGTCGAAGTGGCCTGGGCCAACCTCATCGCCGGCAAGTCCGGCGCTGGCCTGATCACGCGTTTCGATGCCTCGGACCAGAAGTGCCTGATCGCCTGCGAGGTGAAGCCGGCCGATCACCCATATGGCTTCGATCCGGGCAAGCGCGTCGATCACAAGGTCCAGCGCCAGGTCGATCCGTTCATCATCTATGGCATCGACGCTGCGGGCCAGGCGATCGAGGATGCCGGGCCTCACCGACATGACCGAGGCCCAGCGGCTGCGCGCCGGCTGTTCGATCGGCTCGGGCATCGGCGGCCTGCCGGGGATCGAAAGCGAATCGCTGGTGCTGCACGAAAAGGGCCCCAGCCGCGTCTCGCCGCATTTTGTCCACGGCCGGCTGATCAACCTCATCTCCGGCCAGGTATCGATCAAATACGGGCTGATGGGGCCAAACCACGCGGTGGTAACGGCTTGCTCGACCGGCGCCCATTCGATCGGCGATGCCGCGCGGATGATCAAGGACGACGATGCCGACATCATGCTGGCGGGCGGCGCCGAAGGCACCATCTGTCCGATCGGCATCGCCGGCTTCGCCCAGGCACGCGCGCTGTCGACCGCGTTCAACGATCAGCCCGAAAAAGCCAGCCGCCCCTATGACAAGGACCGCGACGGCTTCGTCATGGGCGAAGGCGCGGGCGTGGTCGTGCTCGAGGAATACGAGCATGCCAAGGCGCGCGGCGCGAAGATCTATGCCGAAGTGATCGGCTACGGCCTGTCGGGCGATGCCTATCACGTCACCGCGCCGCATCCGGAAGGTTCCGGCGCCTACCGTTCGATGGAGATGGCGCTGCGCAAGGCCGGCGTCGTTCCCGCCGATATCGACTATATCAACGCGCACGGCACCTCCACCCCGATGGGCGACGAGCTGGAACTGGGCGCGGTGCGGCGACTGTTCGGCGATGCCATCGCGACTGTCTCGATGAGCTCGACCAAGTCGGCGATCGGCCACTTGCTCGGCGGCGCGGGCGCGGTCGAGGCGATCTTCTGCATCCTCGCCATCCGCGACCAGATCGTGCCGCCGACGCTCAATCTCGACAACCCCAGCGACAGCTGCGAAGGCGTCGATCTGGTGCCGCATGTGGCTAAAAAGCGGAGGGTCCGCGCGGTGCTCAACAACAGCTTCGGCTTCGGCGGAACCAACGCCAGCCTGGTGCTCAGGGCGCTCGACGGCTGATGCAAGGGCGGGCCAGGCTGCTCGCGGCGATCGGCGCCATCGCGCTGCTGATCGGCGGCTGGGCGCTGCTCGGCAGCTGGTGGGGTGCGGGGCCGCTGGAGCGTGATACGTCGTTCGTGGTGCCCGACGGCGCGGGCCTGGGCATTGTTTCGCACAAGCTTGAGACCGAAGGCGCTATCCGATCGGCCGAAGCGTTCCGCTGGCGTGCGCGGCTGTTCGGCGGCGGCACGGCGATCCGTGCAGGCGAATTCAAGCTGCCCAAGGGCGCGAGCCCCTCGCGGATACTGTCGATCCTGCAGGGCTCCGATGTCCTGCGCCGTTTCGTCAGCGTGCCCGAAGGCATGCCCTCGATCCTGGTTTACGAGCGGCTCAAGGCCTCGCCCTATCTTGCCGGCGATCTACCGGTCCCGGCCGAAGGCTCGCTGCTGCCCGACAGCTACGATTTCGAACGCGGCGAAAAGCGCGCGGCGGTGGTCGCGCGCATGCAGGCGGCGATGAAGAAGACGCTCGCCGAGCTATGGGCCAGGCGCTCGCCGGCGACCGTGGCCAAGACCCCCGAGGAAGCCATCGTTCTCGCCTCGATCGTCGAGAAGGAAACCGGCAAGCCGAGCGAGCGCAAGCTGGTCGCCGGGCTCTATTCGAACCGGGTGCGCCAGGGGATCATGCTCCAGGCCGATCCGACGATCATCTATCCGATCACCAGGGGCAAGCCGCTCGGCCGCCGCATCCGCCAGAGCGAAATCCAGGCGATCAACGATTACAATACCTATTCGATGTTAGGCCTGCCCAAAGGGCCGATCACCAATCCCGGCAAGGCCTCGATCGCCGCGGTGCTCGATCCGGCCAAAACCGACGCCCTGTTCATGGTGGCGGACGGCACCGGTGGCCATGCCTTTGCGGCGACGGTCGAAGAGCATAACCGCAATGTCGAGAAATGGTTCGCCATCCGCCGGGCAAGGGGCGAAATCTGAACGGCGCGGCCCCGTTCATCGTCACCGCCGAACTGCCCGGTGAGGTGCTCGCCTTTGCCGACGCGCTGCGCCGCGAACACTATCCGCCCGAGCGCAACAGGCTAGCCGCCCATGTCACGCTGTTCCACGCCTTCGCGCCGTCGCTGCGCGAGGAACTGAAGCGGGTGCTGGCGCGGGCGGCGGGAGACCATGCGCCGCCTGCCGCGGTGCTGGACGGTATCATGGACCTGGGCAGCGGAACCGCGCTGGCCATCCGCAGCTCCGCCATGCTGGCGATCCGCGAAGCCATCGCCGAACACTTCCACGGCGCGCTCACCGCGCAGGACCGGCACGAGCCGCGCCTGCACATAACCGTGCAGAACAAGGTGACTCCGCAGGCGGCGAAGGCCCTTCAGCGCGCACTCGAACAAAGCCTCGCACCCCGCCGCTTCGCCTTTCCCGCACTTGGCCTGCACCTCTACCGGGAAACCCATTGGGACACGCTGGGCACATGGAAGTTTCGCGGCAAACAGGACAGTTGACCACGGCCAGCCCGCACCCTATGTGCGCCGCCTTGCACCGGCGCCCTCAGGCGGCGCCAGGCTTGGTATGGCGGAGTAGCTCAGCTGGTTAGAGCAGCGGAATCATAATCCGCGTGTCGGGGGTTCAAGTCCCTCCTCCGCTACCATTCAAGTCATTTATCGCTTTGTTTTCAAAGGATAAAATGACTTTTCCGGAAAATCGAAACCACATTTGTTCCCACATTTTATGCGGGCCGGGATGGGCTGCTATGCCCCTCTCTGGGATCGTTTCGCGGCCCCCTCCGGTGTTGTTGCTGTCTTCCTATCTTGTCTGTCCGGACGAATTCTGACGGTGCATCGCACTGGCTGCTGCGAGGTTGCAGCGGACTTCCGGCAAGCGTCAATGGCATCTCGGTTGTCGCGCTGGATGTCAGCGGCCTGCAGCAGTGCATTCCATGCCTCGGGGATGTCGCTTTGCATCATCCGTGCGCCCGCGTCCCATCGAGAGGATGCGCCAACCATCCGCGCGGCCATGCGCTCCGGCCAGTGCCAGCTTTCGGGCATGGCGCGGGCAATGGTGCCGGGAAGGAATGACCAGAGGAATATCCCGGCGAGCACAGAGCCACCTGCCACCTGGAAGAGCTGCTGACGCTGCTCGCCTGCTGTTCGCGCCTGGGCGGTGAGAGTGCGCATGTCCTGCGCCGCATGGTCCATGTCCGCCCGTGCCTGCCTGATTTGTCGTGATCTGATCGCCGCGCCGATTCCGCTACGGCTTCAATGCGCGCCCCAAGGCTATCGGGCGTCAACTGCATAGCAGGGTGATCGGCGATGGTGTTGATGCCGCGTGAGATTGCACCCAATCGCTTGGCCATGTCTGTCAGCGTCGTGCCGTAGTCGGGAATGACAATGTCCGCGCGCTCGGCGGCAAGGTGCTGCACGGCGCGGCGCATGAGGGCCAGTTCGCCTTCAAGGCGAGCGAACGCTTCGGCGGCGGGATCGCTTGCGGCCTCCTGGGCGGGAGGATCGGGTTCCGGCTCAAGGTCCAGTGTCCAGTTCCACGTCATCGGCTTGCGCATTTTCCATTTCGTTTCTCCTACAGGCCCATGCCGATTGACCGGCTCCGCTCCATCGACACGGAAGCGGCAAGGTCGCGGGCCAGATCGCGACCGAGTTCTGGTTTGACGCCAAGTTCGTGCGCCCGTCCGCGCACCAGAGATTCGACCTGCGCGTCGCGCTCCAGGCCCTTCGTCATGTCGACCATACGGCTGGAGACCTGGCGTGCTCCGTTCGTGTCGCCGCGCTGCTGCATCGTTTCCCGAAGCCGCCCCAGCCGCTGCCAGTCATTGACGAACCGGTCGGCGCGCTGCGCCGGATCGACGCGGATTTCGGCTTCAAGCTGCATGGCGCGCATTGCGCCCTGTGTGCGGCCATCGGCGGCCTCGCGCGCCAACTCCGGCTGGCGCTGCATGGCGCTGGCAAGATCGGCGGCGGCATGGGGCCGGATTGTGTCGAGAGCCTTCCCGGCTTTCTCCAGCGCGTCGCGCTGGTGTGGCAGGATGGGTAAATTCTGCTCGCGCATCTGGCCGATGTCGGCGGCGGCACGGGCATAGCGTTCGACCGCTCGGCGCTGATCAGACAGCCCGGCCTGTTCGGTCGGCGAGACTTCGAGCTTCTGCGCTTGCGGACGGAAACTGGCGAAGATGGATTTCGCCCGCTCCGGCACCTGCCGTGCAATCTCGACGATGCGTTCGCGGAACGTGATCCCGCGCCGCTCAGCGAACTGGCGTTCTGGCTTGTAGTCGCTCGCCATGTCCTTGCCGCGCTCCCGGCTGAGCGTGCGGACGAGTTTCGACTGATCGGCGAAGTCGTCGCGCCCATAATGCAGGGCCACGCCGTCGCGGTGGCGCGACAGGCCGACATAGGCCCCGTGGCTGTCCATCCCCGGCGTGGCGAGCACATGGGTGCGGTCCACCGTCATGCCCTGCGCCTTGTGGATCGTGGCGGCATAGCCATGATCGATGTGCGCATAGTCTTTGGTGTCGAAGGCGACGCTGCGGCCATCGTCGGTGCGCACGGCCATGCTTTGCGCGCTGATCCGCTCGACCGTGCCCAAGCGTGCCGTTCTTGACGCCCAGCCCCCGCTCATTGCGCAGGAACATGATGCGGTCGCCGCTGGCGAACTGGCGCTCGCCGCGATCAGCTTTGATCGACACGTCCATGCCCAGTTCGCCACGCGTCACGCAGCCGTCCGCGCGCGGCGTCATTGAGCTCGCGCACTTCGTCGTTGGTATGGGTGAGGATGATGCGCGTATCGCCGGGGCTGGCCTGCCGGTCACGATCCCAGCGCTCGATCAGTTCGCCGCGTGCCGCCTCCCGCGTCTCGGCGGCATGCACCATGCCGCGTTCGCCATAGGCCTGAATGGCAAGTCCGGTGCGCCCGGTGGCAAGGTGCCGCGTGGCGTCCTGCTGCCAGCCGTCATGCTGGCGGCGCACCTCGCTGATTTCGACGCCGCCGTGCCGTTCGTGGATCGACCGGAACGCAGCGCCTGCTTCGATGGCCTGGAGCTGCTGCGGGTCGCCAACCAGGACAACTTTCGCGCCCGCATCGGCGGCATGGGACAGCACGCGCTCCATCTGGCGCGTGCCGACCATGCCTGCTTCATCGATGACCAGCACGTCGCGCGACGTGAGCAATTCGCGGCCCTGGCCCCACTGATGCTCAAGGCTGGCAATGGTGCGCGATGCAATGCCCGAACCGTGCTCCAGCCCCTCGGCGGCAATGCCGGACAGGGCGGCACCGCGAACGGTATAGCCCGCGCTTTCCCAGGCCTCGCGCGCCACGCCCAGCATCGCGCTTTTGCCGGTCCCGGCATAGCCGACGACAACGCTGAGGCCGCGCCCATCGGTCACATGCTCGAATGCCGCGCGCTGCTCGCCGGACAGGATCAGGCCGCGTGTCTCGGCGCGCGCCAGCGCTCCTTCCCGGCCTTTCTGATCGACGCCATTCCGCTCGCGCTCCGCCATCAATTCCGATGCGCGCTGCAATCGCTGCTCGGTCTCGATCATTTGAGCGCGACGTGAACCGGTCTTCGCCGCGTCCGTCCTTGCCCAGCGCAATCAGGTCCGACGATCCGCGCACCGCGCTCATCGCCTGATCGAACTGCTCTTTTCCATCGCTGTGCCGATGCACGAACATCGCCAGATCGCGGCCCGTGAAGGTGGCCTGGCTGTGCGTGATCGCGTCGAGCGCGACAGTTGGGATTGGCGATAATCCGCTCGCCATTGCGCTGCGCGACGGCGCGGTGTTCCTCGATCCGCTCCGCCTCAAGCCCGCGCACGCCCATGCGCGATGCGGCGGGGCCGATCTTGTCCTGCGGCTCCAGCGCAATGCCCTGCGCCTCCAGGCTGCGGTGATCGACGCGCGCATCGATATCGAGTTCGGCCAGCCGCTCGTTGACATGTTCGGCCCAGCGCTCGCGCCACTGCTCGACCAGTTCGGCCTTGTTCCAGTCGCGCACCTTCGCGCCGAACCCGTCTTTGCCGACTTCGCGCATGGTGAGCATGACATGGGCATGGGGCTTGGGCTGGCCGTCCGCGCCAATATCCCAATGGACATTGAGGTCGGCGATCATGCCCTTTTCGACGAACTCGGCCTCGGCAAACTCCCGCGCCAGCTCGATGCCCTGTTCCTTGGTCAGTTCGCGCGGAATGGCGAATTCGACCTCGCGGGATAGCTGCGCGTCCTTGCGCTTCTCGGCGGCCTCGACCGCATTCCAAAGCTTCTCGCGGTCGGCAAATTCCTCCGGGCGCGCCTTCCGGCAGCATCACTTCGGAATGGACGACCCCGTCCTTGTTGGTGAAATCATGGTCGCGGTCGAGCCGTTCGTCGTGCAGCCGCTCGGCCCCGCGATAGGCCGCTGCCGCCACAGCGCTGCGCCCGCTCGACCGGCTGATGACTTTAACGGAGAGGTGGAAGATCGCCATGACGGCAATCCATCTACGCCATGAGCGCCACGTCGGCACGACGTATAAGCGCGCCCTCCCATGATAAAATCCTGCTCGGGACTATTCAGTATCAGGCCGTCTCGACAACTCTACAGCATTGGGAGAGCATCGATATTATCATCAGCGCATCACCTCTCAATGGAGACACTTCGATGCGCAAACCCCGTGACTTTGATTCGGAACTGAAGGCGCTCGCCGACAAGGCGAAGCAACTGAAGGAACGCCGCGTGCAGCAACTCGGCGAACTGGTGATCGCCACCGGGGCCGATGCGACCGACGCGGAAACGCTGGCCGGTGCGCTGCTCGTCATCGCCGATACCACTGACGCCGGAAAGAAGGAGGCGTGGCGCAAACGCGGCGCTGCATTCTTTCAAAGCAAGGCGCGCAAGCGTGGCGACGGAACTCAAGGCCAGCCGGACGGCACTCTCCCGCTTGACGGCGGCGCGGCATCGGCTTGAAGCAGCGAATGGCCCGCACCGACATGCGCGAATGGCAAGTCCAGCGCCGTGAACGCACGCGGCAACTGATCGAACTTGGCGGCCTGGTCGTGAAGGCCGGACTGGTCGAACTCGCCGACGATGATCGCGCCACGCTCTATGGCGCGTTCCTCACCGTCGCGGCCAAGCTGCGCGGCGAGGAACGCGAACAGGCGCTGGTGCTGTGGAAGCGGAAGGGCAAGCGGGCGTTCGAGATTACAACGGAGCGTGTCAAGAATATTGGCTTCGACTGCAGCTAATCCGGGGAATGACATTTCACAGCAGAATACGACACTACTCTGGGCATTGTTTAGTGGCCACTGACGAAGTCATGTCGTTGACACTGGCGAGAATTGCTACGTGTTCGGCGACGCACTTTCAAATGGTAACAAGCGCGCCGCAACCGTTGCACCCGCTACTGACCGTGCTCAGCAGATATCGGCATGGCTCGGAGGTTCGATGACGGGAGCTATGATGGGCGATGTCGCGCAACTCACGCCGCCTTCTTCATCTCCAGCCGTTCCCAGATTTCGCACAGCGCCTTGGTCAGTTCGGCCATCATCGCCTCGTTATGCGCGGGGCCGGGGGTGAAGCGCAGGCGTTCGGTGCCGCGCGGCACGGTGGGGTAATTGATCGGCTGCACATAGACGCCGTATTCGGCGAGCAGGATGTCGCTGATCTGCTTGGCGCGCACCGGATCGCCGACCATCAGCGGCACGATGTGGGTGGTGCTGGGCATCACCGGCAGTCCCGCTTCGGCGAACAGGCGCTTGAGCGTCGCGGCGGCGGCCTGCTGGCCTTCGCGCTCAACGCTGGAGGCCTTGAGGTGGCGCACCGAGGCGAGCACGCCCGCGACCAGCACGGGGCTCAGCGAAGTGGTGAAGATGAAGCCCGGCGCGTAGGAGCGGATCACGTCGACGATCTTGGTGTCGGCCGCGATATAGCCGCCCATCACGCCGAATGCCTTGCCCAGCGTGCCCTCGATGATGGTGATGCGGTGTGCGGCTTCATCGCGGTCGGTGATGCCGCCGCCGCGCGGGCCATACATGCCCACCGCGTGAACCTCGTCGATGTAGGTCAGTGCGTTGTACTTGTCGGCCAGATCGCAGATCGCGTGGATCGGGGCGACATCGCCGTCCATCGAATAGACGCTTTCAAACGCGATCAGCTTGGGAACTTCGGGATCGGTTTCGGCCAGAAGCTGCTCGAGATGCTCGACATCGTTGTGCCGCCAGACCTTCTTTTCCGCGCCCGAATTGCGGATGCCCGCGATCATCGATGCGTGGTTGAGCTCGTCGGAGAAGATCACGCAGCCCGGCAGGACCTTGGCCAGCGTAGAAAGCGTGGCGTCGTTCGAGACATAGCCCGAGGTGAACAGCAGCGCGCCGTCCTTGCCGTGGAGGTCGGCCAGTTCACGCTCCAGCTCGACGTGATAATGCGTGTTGCCGCCGATGTTGCGCGTGCCGCCCGAGCCCGCGCCGACATTGTGCAGCGCCTCTTCCATCGCGGCAATGACCTTGGGGTGCTGGCCCATCGCCAGATAATCGTTCGAACACCACACGGTGATGTCCTTGGGGCCATTGTGCCCGGCAAAGCAGCGCGCGTTGGGATAGGCACCCTTTTTGCGCAGGATGTCGATAAACACCCGGTAACGGCCCTCTTTGTGAAGGCGGCATATAGCGGCGTCGAAGATCAGGTCGTAATTGGTCATGTCGGCTCCCGGTGCTATCGTGCCGTAGAGGTTACAGGATGACCGGCCATGTCCGGACTGCCTTGCCAGGCATATCCGGCCACCCCGGCGAGCAGGATCGCCCCGCTCAGTTCCAGCGCCAGCCGCGAACAGCGACCGCTGCGCGCGAGTGCGATGAAGGTCAGCCCGGCAAAGCCGAGCGCAAACAGCCAGCCCATCAGCCATTCCCCCGCTTGATCCGCCGGCTCACCAGCCAGCCGCCGCCGAGCAACGCGAGCAGCGGAATTAACCACAATGGCGCGGTGACAGGTTTGACTTCGGGCTTGAAGCTGACCCAGTCGCCATAGCGCGAGATCAGCCATGTGCGGACCTGTTCGGGCTTCTCGCCGGCGGCGATGCGTTCGCGGATGGTGCGGCGCATGTCGCCGGCAAGGCCAGCATTGCTTCCCGAGATCGGCTGACCCTGGCAGACGACGCAGCGGATCGAATCCATCAAGGCCAGCGCCTGGTCTTCCTGCCGCGCATCGGGCAGCGAGATTTCGGCATAGTCCTGGGCTTTGAGCGGCGCGGCAAGAATCGCCAGAGAGATAATGATGTGTCTCAGCCTCATTGCGGGTTCCCTAACATGGCGAGCAGTTTGGGCACGTCAGCATCGGTCACCACGCCGACATGTTGATAGAGAATCTTGCCCCGGCCATCGACGACGAAGGTTTCGGGAACCCCGGCTGAGCCGAATTCCATCTGTGCCCGCCCGGCCTGATCCAGCCCGATGCGGGTATAGGGGTTGCCATTGGCGGCAAGGAATTTCGTCAGCTCCGCAGTCGAATCGTGGACCGCAAAGCCGTCGATTTCCGCCCCCATCGCCTTCAGCCGCAACAGCATCGGCACTTCGGCGACACAGGGCACGCACCAACTGGCGAAGACATTAAGCAGCTTCGGCTTGCCCTGCCGGAAGTCGGCGCTCGACAGACCCGGCTGACCGGGCATGGCGGCAGGCGCTGAAAATTCGGGCATCGGCTTGCCCACGAGTTGCGAGGCGATGATGTGGTCGGTCGGGTTGCGCAGCCCGGCGTAGAACACCCCGAACAGAGCGATGCACAGCGCAAAGGGCAGCCACAGCAGCAAGCGCCGTTTCATCTCCGGCTTCATGATGCTTCTGCCGCAGCGCCTGCCACTTCGCGGCGCTTGCCCAGCAGATCACGCTGCACCCGGCCCGCGAGCGACAGCATGCCGCCGAGCGCGATCATCGCCCCGCCCAGCCAGATCAGCGTGACAAACGGTTTCCACCACATGCGCAGCAGCCAGCGCCCCGCCATCTCCTGCTCGCCGACGACGAGATAGAGCTGGCCGTTCCAGAAGGTGCGGATCGCGGCATGATTGGTCTGCATCGGCGGATCGGTGAACTGGCGCAGCTGCGGCAGCATTTCGATGGCGGTGGATTCGCCCTTGCGCACCGAAAGCACTGCCTCGAGCGCGGCATAGTTGGGGCCGGGCACCTCGCGCACGCCTTGCAGCGTCACCGCGAATGGGCCGACACTACGGGTCTCGCCGGGCGCGACGGCGACCATCGATTCTTTGGTAAAGGCACTGTCGCTCGCCATGCCGGCAATGCTCACTGCGCAGCCCAAGTGGGCCACGACCATGCCCCAGGTAAACAGCGGGGTGCGCTTCAGGTTGCGCTTCCACAGGGGCGCGAGACTGGCTGCAGCAACCCCGGCGGCAAAAATCAGGCCGAGCATCGGCAACACGCCGATGGTGCCGCCGAACGCTGCCACCAGCAGCAATGCGGCAGCGGCGATCAGCAGCGGCAGCGCAACCCGGTCAAGCATCGCGCGGGGGCGATCGCTGCGCCAGCGTAGCAACGGCCCCGCCGCCATGATTGCCACCAGCAACAAGGCCAGCGGCCCGGCTGTGGCGTTGAAATAGGGCGCGCCGACCGAGATTTTCTTGCCCGCCATGGCCTCGAGCCCCAGCGGATAGAGCGTACCAGCCAGCACCACGACGAGAATCACGGTGAGCAGCAGGTTGTTGACCACCAGCGCCGCCTCGCGGCTGAACAGCTCGAAGCGGCTGCCTTCGGTCACTGTTCCGATGCGCAGTGCAAACAGGGCAAGTGCGCCGCCGATATAGACTGCCAGCAGCGCAAGGATGAACACCCCGCGCTCGGGATCAACCGCGAAGCTATGAACGCTGGTCAGCACGCCCGAACGCACCAGGAATGTGCCGACCATCGACATCGAGAAGGCCAACACTGCCAGCATGATCGTCCAGGCGCGCAGGCCGTCGCGGGTGGCGAGCACTGTCACCGAATGGATCAGCGCGGTGGCCGCCAGCCACGGCATCAGCGATGCATTCTCCACCGGATCCCAGAACCACCAGCCGCCCCAGCCGAGAGTATAATAGGCCCAGTAGCTGCCCGCGACGATGCCCACGGTGAGCAGCACCCAGGCACCGAGAATCCACGGCCGCATGGCGCGGGCAAATTCAGGCCCGACATTGCGCGTCACCAGAGCGCCAACCGCGAAGGAGAACGCCGCCGACATGCCGACGTAGCCCGCGTAAAGCGTCGGCGGATGGAAGGCGAGGCCGGGGTCCTGCAACAGCGGATTGAGCCCCTGCCCTTCGATGACCCCCGTGATCCGCGCGAAGGGATTGGAGGCAAACAGCAGGAAGGCATAGAAGCCCAGCGCGATTCCGGCCTGCGCGGCGAGCGTCGCCATCTTGGTATCCGCGCGCAATTTGCTCTCGAACAGGGCAATCGTCGCGCCGGCCAGCCCAAGGATCGTCACCCACAGCAGCATCGAGCCTTCGTGGTTCCCCCAGGTGCCGGAGATCTTGTAGATCATCGGCTTGGCCGAATGGCTGTTGCTGGCGACCAGCAGCACCGACATGTCCGAGCGGGCGAACACCGCAATCAGGCAGGCAAAGGAGACGGCCACCAGCATCGCCTGACAGACCGCCACCGGCGCGATGGCCGGGGCCAGCCCCTTGAACGATCGCCCCAGCGCCAGCGCGCCCATGACGAGCTGGAGCAAAGCGAGCGCAGCGGCGAGCCACAGGGCCGCAAGGCCGGCTTCGGCAATCATCGGGAATTCTTTCGCAACTGGGGCACTTTCCGCAAATAGTCTGTCAAAAGTCGATGCGATAGCCCGCGCTCAGCACGAACCCGGTTTCCTTGGTCGTGTTGAGCACGCCGGCCGTGGTGGTACGTTGCCGCGAGAAATTGCCGCCGACTTCCACCTCGATTTCCGCATGGCGCATCGGATAGTAATTCATCCGCAGGGTCGGCTGGAGCTGGCGGAAATCGCTGTCGATCAGCTTGTCCTTGCGCAATCCGTAGCGCACGCGGGGGCTGAGGCGGAATTTGCTGGTGACCGGAATGCGCGCGTTGAAATCCGCCGTATAAGTGCGCGAACGCTCGGTATCCGAATAGCGCGCACCCAGCATGTAGATGTCGTTTTCCCAGAACATCCCGGAGCCAACCAGCTGGGCACCATAGTAGTACTCGGCGCCGGTGGATGGCATTGCCGGCACTCCGCCGCTCTCTGGTGATCCGCTGGTGTCGGACAGGGTGAAATCGAGATTGGCCTGCAGCTTCTTGGACAACGGCCGTGAATAGTTGACCGTCAGCGATTTGGCAGTGAGCGTGCGGTCGCGCGCCAGCTGGTAGATCTGCGGATCGGTGAAGAATTCGCGCAGCCCGCGCAGCCCGTCCACCGCCTGGAATGTCACCGGATTGATCTGGCCGATCAGGGCATTGCTGGTGGTCAGCAAAGGGGACTGGCGATAGTCGGCGGTGACGCTGAAATTGGAAGTGTCAGGGAAAGTGTAGTTCAGCGTCAGCAGGCCAAGGTTCAGTTTCCGGAACTTCACGTCGTAGTCGATGATCGTGAAGGCATTGAACTTCGACTTGAGGAAGCGCGCCTCGATGCCGACCGACTGTCGATCAGTGAATCCACCAGTGGCGCGCTGGTCGAACCAGTAGACCGTAGTCTGGAACGCATCGCGGCGCCCGCCGATGTCCATGCTCGCACCATAGAAGAAGCGGTCACGAAGGATATATGTCTGGCGCGAGGAAAGCACAGGAAAACCGGCGACCAGATTGAACCGCAGCTTGGGCTTTGCCCGCCAGCCGAGCAGCGCGCCATCGAAACGGCCGAGGACGCCAGCCGAGTTGCGCGTCTGCCTGCCCAGTCGCAGTGCCATGTTGAGGTCGTTCTCGGCATAATCGAGATAGAGCGCGGTCAGTGATCGGATGTCCTTACCGTTCGAGCGGAAATCGAGCGCATAGGCACCCGAGGCGCGGAACTGGATCTGGCGGCGATCATTGCCGCCCGACAGGGTGATGTCGGCATTCGAGAGGAGCTGGTTGAGATTGACCGAATTGTCGGGCTCTGCGTTCACTTCCGGGCGCGAGGCATCGATGAATTTGGTCGAAGTCTGGTCGCGGAAATAGAATTGCGAGACGCTGCCTCGCGCGCCCCACACCCAGGCAGCAGCGGATTTGGCGCCGGATGCCTCGCGCAATGGGCCAGTGGCGCTGCCGCCCGCGGGTGAGAGCGCAGCAAGCCGTTGGCGGACACGGTCTGCACCTTCGCCGGCGGGATAGCGACGCAGGTATTCCTCATAGTCGGCCTGGGCATGGGCGATCTGGCCCTTGCGCTCGCGGGTCAGCCCCAGCAGCTCCTGCGCGCGCGGGGTGCCCGCATTTTCGGGCAGCGCCAGCGCATTGGTCAGCAGCTGGATGGCTCGGTCGTTGTTGGATTCGCGGATGGCGGCCTCAGCCTCCTCGATCAGCCGAGCGGTCTCGGCGACCTGGGCCTCGCTGGCGCCTTCGGTCGGCGGTGCGGGGGTCGGGGTGCTCGAACCGGTATCGAGCCGGCTGGCGACGCCCTGGATGCGCTCGTCGGCGGAGACCTTGACCACGAAGGCTTCTGGGAATTGCTCCCTGAGCGAATTTCTGGCGGCCTCGGCAAGCTCGCGAGTGGCGTAAAAGCCGAGCCGCAAGCGGCGCCACTGCGCGGATTCGCGCTCGAAACGGGATTCATAGACGACCTTGCCAGTCAGCGCCGAGTTCTGCGCCGGAGTCAGCGCCCCAAACGATGTCGGCCGCGAGAGCAGATTGACCACATAGAGCCCGGAGGGGACGACGATATCCTGCAAGGCAGGGCGCGGAGCGGCGCCGGTAGCCTCGGCCTGCGCGACGGCGGCTGCTGCCGGATCGCAGATCGGTCCACTGCCGGGCTTGGCCAGGCGGATCACCAGAGATTGGGGATCGCTGCCGGGCTCGACCTCGAATCGCATGTCGCGGGTGAATTGCAGTGTCAGCACTGGCCCTGAAGGGTTGTCGCCTTCATATTCGATTGTCCGCAGTTCCGGAACGCCAGCCGGAGCGCGCAGCGATTCGCGCGCCGCCTGCAGCACCGAGGCGTCGAGCGGGCGAATGCGGACGTGAAGTTCGCGGCCCGAGACCGGGAAATGGCTGAGCACCTGGACGCGAATATTGAAGTTGACCGTAAGCGTCGCGCAGCCGCCGACGGTATTGACCCGAACTTCGGACAGCGCGCGATCAGAGACCGCCTGGCCGAATGCAGGCAAGGGAAGCACAGCGGCGCTCGCGGCACTCGCAATGATGGCAGTCAGCGTTCCATGCTGAATGATATTCGATCTGGTCAAGTGTGTAGATCCCCTTCGGACTCGGTCAGTCGCCCCAACCGTTGGTGTTGTGGCAAGCGCCGCAATCCTGCGTCGTGGTCGGGTGCTCGCGGCGCGGTTTGCCTTCGGCGATGGTGCCGTTGTGGCAGGAGTTGCAGCGGCCTAGCACGTCGCTGTGCCGCATGTTGACGCTGCTCCATGTGGTCGTACTGCGGTGGCAGCTTTCGCAGACATTGGTCGTGCCGCCGTGGGTGGCGTTCTTGCCGGGGGCGGTCGTGCCATTATGGCAGGAGAAGCAATTGCCGGTGACGCCAGTGTGGCTGAAGGTCGCCGGGAGCCAGGCACTGGTCGAGTGGCAGGAAGAACACTGCGCGGTGGTGGTGACATGGGCGGCAGGCTTGCCGGTTGCCACGGTGCCATTGTGGCAGCTCGTGCAGGTTCCGGTCACTTGCGTGTGGTCCATGCGGACGTTGGTCCAGCTGGTGGTGACATGGCAGAAGTCGCACTGAGTTGAGCTATTGATGTGCGAAGCCGGCTTGCCGGGGGCAGAAGTGCCGTTGTGGCACGAGGCACAGGTCCCGCTGGCGTCGGCATGGTTGAAGTTCGCTGGCGTCCAGGCGTTGGTCGAGTGGCAGGAGCTGCAAGTGTTTGTAGTGGCCAGATGCGTCGCGTTCTTGCCGGTGGCCTGGGTGCCGTTGTGGCAGCTCGAGCAAGTGCCGGTGACATTGGCGTGGTTGAAGTTGGCCGGCGTCCAGGCGCTGGTCGAATGGCAGTCACTGCACTGCGCCGTGGTCGTGATGTGGTTCGCGGTCTTGCCCGGCGCGACGGTGCCGTTGTGGCAGCTGGAGCATGTGCCGCTGACCTGGGTGTGATCGACCCGCGTTGCCGGGGTCCAGGTGTTGGTCGAGTGGCAGCTCGAGCAGCTGTTGGTCGAGGCGATGTGCGTCGCGTTCTTGCCGGTGGCCTGGGTGCCGTTGTGGCAGCTCGAGCAAGTGCCGGTGACATTGGCGTGGTTGAAGTTGGCCGGCGTCCAGGCGCTGGTCGAATGGCAGTCACTGCACTGCGCCGTGGTCGTGATGTGGTTCGCGGTCTTGCCCGGCGCGACGGTGCCGTTGTGGCAGCTTGAGCATGTGCCGCTGACCTGGGTGTGATCGACCCGCGTTGCCGGGGTCCAGGTGTTGGTCGAGTGGCAGCTCGAGCAGCTGTTGGTCGAGGCGATGTGGGTCGCGTTCTTGCCGGTGGCCTGGGTGCCGTTGTGGCAGCTCGAGCAAGTCGCGGTGATCCCCGCGTGGCTGAAGTTGGCCGGCGTCCAGGCGCTGGTGGAATGGCAGGTGCTGCACTCGCGCGGTGGTCGTGATGTGGTTGGCGGTCTTGCCCGGTGCCTTGGTGCCGTTGTGGCAGCTGGAGCATGTGCCGCTGACCTGGGTGTGATCGACCCGCGTTGCCGGGGTCCAGGTGTTGGTCGAATGACAGCTCGAGCAGCTGTTGGTCGAGGCGATGTGGGTGGCATTCTTGCCGGTGGCCTGGGTGCCGTTGTGGCAGCTCGAGCAAGTCGCGGTGATCCCCGGCGTGGCTGAAGTTCGCCGGGGTCCACGCGCTGCTGGAATGGCAGGTGCTGCACTCGGCGGTGGTGGTAATGTGGTTCGCGGTCTTGCCCGGTGCCTTGGTGCCGTTGTGGCAGCTGGAGCATGTGCCGCTGACCTGCGTGTGATCGACCCGCGTTGCCGGGGTCCAGGTGTTGGTCGAATGACAGCTCGAGCAGCTGTTGGTCGAGGCGATGTGGGTGGCATTCTTGCCGGTGGCCTGGGTGCCGTTGTGGCAGCTCGAGCAAGTCGCGGTGATCCCCGCGTGGCTGAAGGTCGCCGGGGTCCACGCGCTGCTGGAATGGCAGGTGCTGCACTCGGCGGTGGTGGCAATGTGGTTGGCGGTCTTGCCCGGTGCCTTGGTGCCGTTGTGGCAGCTGGAGCATGTGCCGCTGACCTGCGTGTGATCGACCCGCGTTGCCGGGGTCCAGGTGTTGGTCGAATGACAGCTCGAGCAGCTGTTGGTCGAGGCGATGTGGGTGGCATTCTTGCCGGTGGCCTGGGTGCCGTTGTGGCAGCTCGAGCAAGTCGCGGTGATCCCCGCGTGGCTGAAGGTCGCCGGGGTCCACGCGCTGCTGGAATGGCAGGTGCTGCACTCGGCGGTGGTGGCAATGTGGTTCGCGGTCTTGCCCGGTGCCTTGGTGCCGTTGTGGCAGCTGGAGCATGTGCCGCTGACCTGCGTGTGATCGACCCGCGTTGCCGGGGTCCAGGTGTTGGTCGAATGACAGCTCGAGCAGCTGTTGGTCGAGGCGATGTGGGTGGCATTCTTGCCGGTGGCCTGGGTGCCGTTGTGGCAGCTCGAGCAAGTCGCGGTGATCCCCGCGTGGCTGAAGGTCGCCGGGGTCCACGCGCTGCTGGAATGGCAGGTGCTGCACTCGGCGGTGGTGGCAATGTGGTTCGCGGTCTTGCCCGGTGCCTTGGTGCCGTTGTGGCAGCTGGAGCATGTGCCGCTGACCTGCGTGTGATCGACCTGGTCGCGGGCGTCCAGGTGTTGGTCGAATGACAGCTCGAGCAGCTGTTGGTCGAGGCGATGTGGGTGGCATTCTTGCCGGTGGCCTGGGTGCCGTTGTGGCAGCTCGAGCAAGTCGCGGTAATCCCGGTGTGGTTGAAGGTCGCCGGGGTCCACGCGCTGCTGGAATGGCAGGTGCTGCACTCGGCGGTGGTGGCAATGTGGTTCGCGGTCTTGCCTGTGGCCCGCGTGCCGTTGTGACAGCTTGAGCAATTCGCGGTGATGCCGGTGTGGCTGAAAGTGGCGGGCGACCAGGCCGTGGTCGTGTGGCAGTCCGCGCAAAGATAGCTGGTGGCGAGGTGGTTGGCGGTCTTGCCCTTGGCTGTGGCGCCGTTGTGGCACGAGGCGCAATTGCCGGTGATCCCGGCGTGATCGAACCGTGCGCCGGTCCACATGCTGGTGGAATGGCAGGTGGCGCAATCACGGGTGGTGGCGAGGTGGGTAGCCGATTTGCCAGTGGCGCGGGTGCCGTTGTGGCAGCTCGCGCAGTTTCCGGTCACGCCGGAGTGGTTGAAGGTGACGTTGCTCCAGCTGCTCGGGGTGTGGCAGGTGGAGCATTGCTGGGTCGTGGCGATATGAGTGGCGGTTTTTCCGGTTGCCTGCACGCCGTCGTGGCAACTGGCGCAATTGGTCGACGCGCCGGCGTGGTTGAACTTCGCGACCTGCCACTGGCTTGTCGTGTGGCAACTATCGCAATTGTCCTGCGTGCGAATGTGGCGGGCGTGCTTGCCGCTGGCGCGCACGCTGTTGTGGCAGCTCGCGCAGTCGCGCGGGGTGCCCTTGAATGTCGCGTCCTTGTGGCAGGATTCGCATCGCACTGCTGCGTGTCCGCCAGTCAGATTAAAGCCGGTGGTGGCATGGTCGAATGCGGCGTTGACCGTAATGGTGGTGGCGGCAGGCCTGGTGTCGCGCGCGGACGCGGAAAAGCTGGCGGCAAATAATGCCGCCAGGATCACGAAGATCGTCGCAAGACGCTTCCCGAACAGAATTAAACCCTTCCACAACACCTTGCCAGGCCCGGATCCGCCACCCCGAAAGGCAAGCAGCATGACGCTTGGCATGAATGCACCCTTGGTCTGATTTTCTAAGCAATTTGAATAGAAAGATGGTGCTTAGAACTCCTCCGGCTATCGCCCTGAGGGTTCGTTTCGCCGGAAATAGCGCCCGTCTGTAAGGTTAATGTCAGGTTTCGACAGGTTCGCCGCCGATCAGCGCCGGGCCCCGACGATGATTTGGCGGAAATTGTCGGTCACATGACAGCGCGCGCAATCCTCGCCGAATTCGCCGCGATGCCTGTCGTCGCGGCGGTGGCAATCGATACATTGCCCGCCGATCTTCGCCGGGTCGCCCGCACGGCCATGGCAGGCTGAGCAGATCAACCCCTGGTGCTGGCCGGTCAGCGGGAAGCGCGTCGCGGTGTCGTGATTGAAATTCCACGCCTTCCAGCTCACCGAGTTGTGGCAGCGCGCGCAAGCGGACGGCGTCCCCAAGGTGCCCTTGTGGTGATCGTCGACATGGCAATCGGCGCAGGCCACGCCCTTGGCGGTAAAGCGTTTGTCGGCGTGGCAGGCGATGCACTGCGCTGCGGCGTGCTTGCCGATCAGCGGGAAGCGGGTCAGCGCATGGTCGAAAGCGACGCGGGTCTTCCAGTCGTTGCTGTCGTGGCAGGTGCCGCATTTGGGCCCGAGATTGCCGGTGTGCGGATCATCCCTGGTGTGACACGCGGCGCATTCACCCGATAGCTTGACCTCGCGCGCAGGCCGGGTGTGGCACGTCTCGCAACGCACCGCCGCATGCTTCCCGGCGAGCGGAAATCTGGTCATGGTGTTGTGGTTGAAGCTGACCGCCTTCCAGCTGGTGGCATTGTGGCAGCGCTCGCAGTCCTGGCCGTTGCTGCCCTTATGGGTGTCGTCTGGCGCATGGCAGCCATAGCAGGTGACCGGCGGCTTGGCGACGCGCGGCGGCTGCTTGTGGCAGCCCTGACACGTCGCGGTGCGATGCTTGCCGCGCAAGGGAAACTGCGTCATCCGGTCGTGATCGAAGCTGGTCTGCTGCCACGAGCGGCTGTTGTGGCACGAGGCGCAATTGGTGCCGTTCTGGCCCTTGTGGGTATCGTCGCGCGCGTGACAGCCGATGCAGGTCTGCGGCGGATGCTTGTTGGCATTGCCCGGCCCGTGACAGCCCGCACAGGCAGTCGATGCATGTGCACCGGCCAATGGAAAGCCGGTGGTGGAATGGTCGAATGTGGCCGAGCGCCAGGTCGCCGGGGTGTGGCAGCTGGCGCAATTGGTCCCCCGGCTGCCTTTGTGCGCATCATCGCGGGCGTGGCACGAAATGCAGGTCGCGGGCAGGCCCTTCCAGCGCTGGCCAGCATGGCACGAGGTGCAGGCCTGCTGGCGGTGGGCACCGGCCAGCGCGAAGCCGGTGCGGCTGTGATCGAACGGCTGGATCTGCTTCCAGCCGGCAGTCGAATGGCAGGTCTGGCAATCGCGCCCCAGCTGCCCGCGATGCGGATCGCGGCGGGCGTGGCAGGATGCGCAGGTGGTGGTCACACCGCGATAGTTGCTGCCGTTGCCGTGGCAGCCGGCGCAGGTCGCGCGGGCATGGCCACCGGTCAAAGGATAGTCAGTGAAGGCAGTATGATTGAACCCGGCGCGGTTCAGCTGGATCAGCCCGAACCCGCGGCCTTTGTGTTCGCTGTGGCAAGTTTTGCAGGCTCCACTGCGCGCGGCGGCGAACTTGCCGTGAAACCGCTGGCCCCGGGCGACATCGCTGCCAACTCCTGCATGGCAGGCGGTGCATTTCGAATTTTGCGCGGTCTTCTGGAACGAGGTGTGGCAGCTGTCACACCGGCCTTCCAGCCGCGCATGCGGGCTGCTGAGCGGCCCAGGCGTGATCAGCCGCTCGACAATCGACTGGCCGAACGCCGGAGCTGCCAGCATCAGGCACAGCAGCCAGAAAAGACGCAAGCCACGCATCATCAATACATGTGCACCGCGACGATGTGCAACACGGCGGCGGCGACAAGCAGAAAGAACAGCGGCAGGTGAAACAGGTGCCACAGGCGCAACAGCCGATCATAGAAGGCGAACTCGGCGGCGCGGCGAACGGCGTAAAAATACTCGCCAATGGTTTCGCGAACTGGCTCGGCGTTGTCCGCTCCCATCGCGGGCAGTTTGCGCAGCAAGTTTCGCTCTGCCCTGCGGGTTTCCAGGCCAAGGCCCAGAACAGCTGCGGCGCTGGACCAGAAATTCGCCCCGGCCGAGACCGCCCGCTGTTCGAACGGCAACAGCTGATCAAGAATGGCCGTGCGGGGCAGCCCGCGCTGCTCAAGCCCGGCCAGCATCTCGTCCATGTCGGTCTTGAGCGCGCGGACTTCGAGCTTGCGGTCCGAATAGCCGCGATGGACCCGCGAATAGAAAAAACGGCCGATCAGCCCGCTGGAGGCGACAACGATCATTGCGCCCAGCGCCACCGCGCTGTTGAGCGCGCCCCAGCTGAAGCGCGAATGATACAGGATCGCCAGTGGCCCGGCCAGCCCGAGCAGCATGTGGAAGCGGAACCAGAAGCCGACCGATCCCGCCGCCTTGCTGCGCACTTTGACGCGCTTGCGCACCGGATAGGCCAACAGCACCAGCATCATGATGCCGCCAACGATGCCCAGAGCATAGCCCAGTCCATGCTCTGGATCGAGCCCCTCGTCGCCCCGGTCAAGCCAGCCCGCGACAATTGCCGCGGCAACCCCACCCAACACCAGAAACGCAACAGTTCTCTCGAGGAAACTTGCGCTTAACCTTGGTTGTTGCCCTGAAATTGACAATTTATCTGCCTTGCTCGCCATGAATTTCGATACACCACTAAAAAGGAACAGTCCGAGCCTTTGCCACGAAGTTGCTTAGCGATTGGTTCACGCAAATCGCGGTGGATGACATGCAATTCGTCTCTGTTGACGGGCACCATGTCGTCGTTTTGGAAGAATGACAGGTTCGCGTCAGTTTCAGGATAGGACTGTTAAACCGCGAGGCGAATATAGGGCGAGCCATTTGCGTGGCAGAATTCAGTTAGCAAAGCAGGAAATACAATGTTGCATTACATTTTGACCGGACTGGCCGGGATCGCGATCGGAATTGTGGCGATGCGGCTTTGGCAGATGCGCCAGCCTGCGGCGACCGCTTCAAATGAGTTAGCAATCGTGTCGCAAGCCAGTGAATCAGTTGAGGCTTCGCCGGCAGGTGCGCCAGTTGCGCCTTCGCTGATCCCGGCAAAGCTGGAAGCGCGGCACATCCTGATGGGTGCTGGCGGAGTTGCCGCGCTGGGGCTTGCCATCATCGTGCTCAAGCCGGCCGGCGGCAGTCAACCTTCGCCCAACGCGGTCGTCGTGACGGGCGCAGGCGCCAGTGCGGGCAAGGATCAGGCGCTCGACGATGTCGACACGATGATGCAGCGGCTGGCCGAGCGGCTGGAGAAGAACCCCACCGACGGCGAAGGCTTCCGCATGCTGGGCTGGTCCTACGTCATGACTGGCAAGCCCGACAAGGCAGTCGCGGCCTATCGGCGTGCGCTGCCGCTGCTGCCCGGGCAGGCCAATGTCCATGCCGGCTTTGGTGAGGCCTTGGTGGGCGTTGCCAAGGGGACAGTCACCCAGGAGGCCAAGGACGCCTTCGACCGTGCGATCAAGGCCGATCCCACCGAGCCGCGCGCGCGTTATTTTGAGGCGCTGTGGCTCGCCCAGCACGGACAGGAACGCAAGGCGCTCGATCAGTGGATTGCGCTCGCTGGCAACGCGCCCGCCGATGCCCCCTGGCAGACAGACCTGCGCAGCAAGATCGCTGAGACCGCCGCGAAGCTCAAGGTGCCGGTGCCGGCGCAGCTCGCCGCGAGTTCCCGAAGCTGCACCAGCCGCGCTGGGCGCGCCGCCGGTTATCGACAACAGCACTATCCAGGCCGCCAGCGCGCTGCCTGCTGCCGACCGCCAGGCAATGGTTGACCAGATGGTTGAAGGGCTGGCCAGGAAACTGCAGGCCAATCCCAAGGATGCCGATGGCTGGGTGCGGCTGCTGCGCTCGCGCATGGTGCTGAAGCAGGGTGAGCAAGCCGGGCGCGATCTCGCAACCGCCCGGCGAGCGCTCGCCGGATCGGGCGCGCCGCTCACCATGCTCAATGGTGCGGCGAGGGAATTCGGGGTTCCGGGTGCCTGATGCCGTTCGATTCGCTCTTGCTCGTTTACCTCGCCCCGCTGCTCGCCATTTGGGGCGGCTGGACATGGCTGGGCGCGCAGCGCTCGCGGCGCGATCTGGCGGTTCTAGAGGACAACCGCCAGGCGGGCCTGCTCGAGCCGCAATCGCTGCATCCGCTGATCGATCCGGCGCGCTGCCTGGGCTGCGCGGCCTGCGTGCGGGCCTGCCCCGAGCATGACATCCTCGGCATCATCGACGGCAAGGCGGCGCTGATCGAGCCGACCATGTGCGTCGGCCACGGCGCCTGCCAGGCCGCCTGCCCGACCAAGGCGATCTCGCTGGTTTTCGGCACCGAGACGCGCGGGGTCGATATTCCGATGCTTTCGCCCGAGTTCGAGACCACTGTTCCGGGCATCTTCATCGCTGGCGAACTTGGCGGCATGGGGCTGATCAAGAACGCCATCGAGCAGGGCCGCCAGGCAGTCGGCCATGCCGCCACCCGCGCGCGCAAGTTGCCGGGAGGCGGGCCAGACCTGCTCGACACGCTGATCGTCGGCTGCGGCCCGGCGGGGATTTCAGCCAGCCTGGGAGCAATGGAACGCAAGCTGAAATTCGTCACGATCGATCAGGCGACGCTGGGCGGCACTGTCGCCCACTTCCCGCGCGGCAAGCTGGTGATGACCTCACCCGCGACACTGCCCATTGTCGGCGAAGTGCGCTTCGGCGAGGTCAGCAAGGAACGCCTGCTGGCATTCTGGGAAGAAGTGCTCGCGCGCACCGGCCTCGTGCCGCGTTTCGAGGAACAGGTCACCCGGATCGCCCGCATCGGCGGCATTTCGAGGTGACCACCGCAAAGCCAGCTACCGCACGCAGGACGGTCATTCTCGCAATCGGCCGGCGCGGCACACCGCGGCCGCTCGAAGTGCCCGGCGAAGATCTGGAGAAAGTCGTCTACCGGCTGATCGATCCCGAGCAATATGCCGGCCGCCGGGTGCTGGTGGTCGGCGGCGGCGACAGTGCGCTGGAAGCGGCCGCCCGGGTCGCCGAGCAACCGGACACCCATGTTACACTTGCCTATCGCGGCAAGGCCTATTCGCGGGCGCGGGCGAAGAACCGCGATCGTGTCGCCGAACTGGCCGGAACCGGGCGATTGCAAGAGCTTCTGGCTTCTTCGGTGCGCCACATCGCGGCTGAAACGGTCGAGCTTGATGTCAGGGGCGAAGTGCGGACAATCGCCAACGACGACGTCATCGTTTGCGCTGGCGGTCTCCTTCCGACGCAATTCCTGCACGACACAGGGATAAATGTTGAAACCAAATTCGGGACGGTTTGATCAGGATCGAACAAGCTGCAAGGTCCGTATGCAGCAAAACAGGCAACAATTGGCGGAACCTTCACGGAAGGCACGCAGGAACAGGTCGCATGCAACTGCTTCTCATTGAAGACTGCCGGAACCCCGCCGACTGGCTTGCCGAGCATATGAGCCGTTCGGGCTTCGTCGTCTCGCGCATCGGTTTCTCGCGCGAGGCGCTGGCCGAAAGCCCTGCCAAGATTGCCGAGGCGATCGTCTTCGATCTCGGGAAAAGCGACGTCGATGGACGGATTGCGTCCGCAACATGCGCGAAATGGGCTTCGATCAGCCGCTGCTGATCCTGTCGCCGAAAGGCAACTGGCGCGACAAAGTCGATTGCCTGAATCGGCGGTGCCGACGATTTCCTGGTCAAGCCGATCCGCAGCTGAGGAAGTGACTGCCAGGCTGCGTGCTGTCATCCGCCGATTTGCCGGCCACGCCACCGACCGCCTGACGGCGGGCGATGTCGAACTGGATCTGAAGGCCCGCAGCGCCTGGATCGGCGGCGAGCCGCTTGATCTCACCCGCAACGAATTCCGCCTGCTCCGGCTGTTCGTCATGCGGTCCGAGCGTTTCCTGTCGGGCGAGGAACTGCTTGGGCAGCTTTACGCCCGCAAGCAGGATCGCAGCACCAATTCGGTCGAAGTCGCAGATCGCCCGGCTGCGCCGCAAGATCGGCAAGGAACCGG
Source organism: uncultured Alphaproteobacteria bacterium (assembly GCA_963777795.1). GTDB lineage: Bacteria > Pseudomonadota > Alphaproteobacteria > Sphingomonadales > Sphingomonadaceae > Novosphingobium. Next base: position 537,662 of record CAVZRM010000006.1, on the reverse strand, counting down.
ATCCAGACCTTGCGCGGGGTGGGCTATCGGCTGGTCCCCGAATGCGCTGCCGCTGGCCAGTTGCGAAAAATGCGAATCCGGCACCACGCGATATCATGCCCGGCGAAACATTGACCAGTTGGTCGCCGGTAATCTGAATGCCGATATTCTTTTTTCGCCCCGCATTTCCAGACTGTTAGACTTATGCATCGTTTCGCAAATCCTGCCCGCTTCCTTCGCCTTGCGCGCTGGCTGACCCCCTTGCTGCTTCTCACAGGCATCCTGCTGGCATCGAGCGCGCTGGCCTGGGGGCTGCTTCGGGTGCCCCAGGACCGGCTGATGGGCGATACCGTCCGCATTCTGTTTATTCATGTCCCGTCAGCATGGCTGGGTATGGGCGGGTGGACAACCATTGCCATAGCCAGTCTTGCCGAACTGGTATGGCGGCATCCGCTCGCAGGCATTGCTGCGCGGGCTGCGGTGATCCCAGGCGCTGCTTTTACCGCCATCTGCCTTGTCACCGGATCGATCTGGGCAAGGCCGACATGGGGAACATGGTGGGTATGGGATGGGCGACTGACCAGCTTCCTTGTGCTGCTGTTTCTCTATCTAGGCTATATTGCCCTCGCCGATGCAGCCAATAGGGAGAATGGCAATTCGCGGCTCCCCGCAATCTACGGCTTGGTCGGCGCGATCAACATCCCAATCATCAATCGCTCAGTAGTTTGGTGGAACAGCCTGCATCAGCCTGCCAGCATATCGATGGGCAAGTCTTCGCTGGACCCCGCCTTTCTCTGGCCGTTGCTCGCCGCGACAATCGGCTTTTCGCTCATATTTGGGGGAGTTATCATGGCTCGCATGCGCATGATCCTTGCCGATGCCCAGGCCGAATCCCGGCTGCGGCGCAAGGCTGCTGCAGGAGCAGATGCATGGGAGGCGGCATGATGCGCGAGGCACTCGATCAATGGGACTATGTGCTCGCCGCATATATCATCGGCATTGCAGGCACCGCGCTTGTGACCGGTTGGAGTTGGTTTGCCATGCGGCGAGCTGAACGACGGCGCGACCAGAGCCGTAAAGCATGAGTGCCATCAAGCCCAAGCATCAGCGACTGCTGCTGGTTGCTATCGGTCTGGCTGCGATGGTAAGTGCCGGGCTCCTCGCGGCATGGGCGCTTCGCAATCAGGCCTCCTATTTCTATGTTCCCAGTGCGCTGATAGCCGATCCCCCCGCCCCGGACCGCGCCGTGCGCCTCGGCGGCATGGTGGAGCGCGGCTCGATCGGGACGGCGGCGGATGGCGTGACGATAAAATTTATCGTTGCCGACGGCAAGGCCAGGGTGCCGGTGCTGTTCAAAGGCATTGCACCCGCCCTGTTCGTTGAGGGATCGGGCGTCGTTGCCGAAGGCAAGCTGGCCCCCGGAGGGACTTTTGTCGCCGATAACCTGCTTGCCAAGCATGACGAGAACTACGTCCCACGTGAGATGAAGGACATGACAACCGCACAAGCGAAACAGGTCATTGCCGGCACGGAATGATCGCCAGGCGTTCGGTCAATATTCCGGCGAAATGCAAAGGGCAGGTGCGCACTAGGATGTGGCCGATCCAAGTTTACGAGACCCTTTTGTAGCGATTGACGAACTGGATGCCATTCTTGTTTAGGATGGTGTGAATCTTGTACGGAACGGCATTGAGCAGAACTTTGAGGAATGCGGCTGCGGGCAACTTGGTAACTTTGCGGCATATGCAGCCAATGACCAGCTTCGAGGTGCGGTCCACTGCGACGAACAGCAAGCAAACTCCGCCCTCATAGCACTGCTCGGCAATGTCGATGTGGAACTTTGGAATGAGCCAGTTTTCGATCTATGCTGAATTTTGTAATGGCAAAGAGCACTACGAGACTTACCTTCGGCGAATTGAAGCGCAACTTCCCGAATCGCGGGGAGATTCATGTGCTCAATTTTACCGACAAGCAGTATGAAAACATCATCCGGTTTTCGAGTCAGAGCCGCCAACGGCAACGAAAAATCCGGATCAGCTCGCCATGTTCTGACAATTCATCGCATTTTGCGGTGAAAGTTGGGGCTTTTTCCAGTCTAAATTCAACTGGTTAGACGCCCATCAGTCATAGCATTTCAGAAATCACGGTCCAGTTGCAACCAGCCCCAGCCAAAGGGGCGAGTGCATGGCGAGGCGCGCGACTCGGGCACAAACTTCGCCACACAAGGCGTGATTCTCCGTCAGTGGTGGCGACGATCTCAGATCGCCAGTCACAGTCGCGGAAAAACGGAAAATATTTCGTCGCAATCGATTGCCCGGTGTTGGCGTACGTGACCTTCTCTATGCTTCCGCAGCCTTCTCTATCCTTATCGCGGCCAATGTATCCCCGAGCACGCTGGAGTTAGATGGCCGAAAAAATGCGCTTGCAACGGGCATTTTGTTTGCCAATTGTTCTTCCAAGGGGGTGCCAACGACTGTCAGAGAATGGAAGCAAATACCATGTCGAACCTTGAAAGAATCATCCGCCTGAAGACCGTTCTCGCCCGCACCGGGCTGTCCCGTTCCACCGTTTATCGCAAGATCGCCGAAGGCACGTTTCCCCACCAGGTCAAAATCAGCGTTCATGGCACCGGCTGGCGGGAATCTGCTATCAACCTCTGGATCGCTGATCCTGTGGCGTTTCGCGACGAAGGCGCAGTTCGGTGACAACGCCGCCGCCGGTTGACCCAATTTGCGTCAGGATCAACGACGCCGCTCGAATGATCGGCGTCGGACGCACCAAGCTGTATGAACTGATCGCGGCTGGCGAGGTCGAAACGGTGAAGCTTGGCAAGGCCACCCGTGTAATCACCGCCAGCCTTCGCGAGTTGGTCAGCCGACAGCGCGGGCTGGAATAGGCGTCATTGTCGCATCGCCTTTGTCGTTGGCGACGTAGGCCAGCCCACCGTCCAAAAATATGCTCCAGCGAGCCATGAGATCACGGCGCTTTTCGAAAAAATCCGTGCGGCGATATGCAGCCTCGACCTGGTTGGTCAATTTATGCGCCAGAGCCTTGTCTGCAACTTCCTTCGGGAAATCCGTTTTCTCGGCTGCCCAATCGGTGAAGGCGGAACGGAAGCCGTGAACGGTCACACCCTTGATGCCGCCATCGCGCAACAATTTGGTCATGGTCATATCGCTCATCGGCTTTTCGCCGTCAGCGGAAAACACCAGTCCGGTATCGTTAGCGCGTTCATTCCAGCGCCTGCGTAGCAATGCTACTGCAGGTGCTGACAATGGCACGACGTGGGTTTCTTTTGCCTTCATCCGTTCGCCGGGAATGGTCCAGATGGCTTTGTCCAGATCGAATTCGGCCCACACCGCAAAGCGAGTCTCGTTTGACCGCACAGCGTTGTAGATGGTGAAGCGCAGCGCATCCCGGCCAGTCGTCGGTGATGCAGTAGCCAGCGTTTCCATGAGTGCGGGCACGTCGGCATAGGGCATGGCCTCCAGATGGACGCTCTTGCCGGTCTGGCGCGGCAAGCCCTTGCGAACCGAACGCAAGGACGCCTCTTCCTCCCGCCAGCCCTTGATATGCGCGAAGTCCAGCACTGAGCCGATGCGCTGGAGAAGGCGGCGGGCCGTTTCTGGTATTTCGAGCCAGATGGGCGATAACACCTCGACCACGCACGCGCTGTCCACTTGATCGACTGGCTTGGTTCCGATCAGCGGAAAAACATGATTTTCAAAGCTGGAAATCCAATTCGCATAGCGCCGATTTTTCCAACCCTCCTTCAATGCCTCGTAGCAGTCGCGAGCGGTGGTTTCGAAGCTCGGCATGACTTTGCGTGCCTTGCGCCGTTCGGCGACCGGATCAGCCCCTTCGCGCACCTGACGGCGCAATGCTGCTGCGGCATCGCGGGCCTCGGCCAGCGATACCTCCAGGCTGATCCAAGGCCGTAGTCACGCCGCCTGCCGTTGCGCTGCATTCGTAGCACCCAGGTTCGCGCGCCGCTGTCTTTCACCAGCAAGCACAAGCCCCGGCCATCGACATGGCGACCGGGCTTTGCATTTTTCACCTTCAACGTCGTAAGTGCCATCGGTTTGAGTCCCTGTTCAGGGATTTCCGGCGTCTGTTCCCACATTCTGACGCCGAAAACGGTCCCACATTCGTTCCCACATTTCGGCGGGATTTCAGGCAAATGGGGGCGACCGACCGCGAACACCTTACAAGACAATTCGCTGATTTTACAGGGTAGGTAGATACGCCCCGGCATTGCCTGAGACGAAAGTTCTACGCCTCTTCTGGGCACCATTTTCCCTGCGGGGACAGTCCAAAAATCGTTGCAAAACCCGCAGAAATCTGCCATTCTTGGACTGATTTTGGTGCTCGGCGTTTCACCCTGTTTCAGGCCGTGCCCCGTGATTCCGGGGCATGGAACGGGGCATATGCCCTGTTTCAGCCGATTTTGCGAAAGGTCATGCCCCGAAATGACGCTTAATGCCTTGCAAATTCGTGGTTTTTCCGGGGGTGTTAGCCCCTACAAAAAGACCGATGAACGCGGCCTCTACCTGGAGGTCTTCCCGAACGGCTCGAAACTGTGGCGGTTCAAATACAGCTTCGCGGGCAAGGAAAAGCGCATGGCACTTGGGGCATGGCCCGAAGTCAGCCTGCAAAAGGCTCGCCACATGCGCGACGAACTGCGGGTGCGCATCGCCAACGGCGAAGACCCGGCGCTCACGCTCGCAAGCGCGCCAAGGCGACGGCCCGGATCAGCGCCGCCAACATGCTTCGAATCGGTCGCCCGCGAATCCCTTTCGAGCCAATAAGATGGTCGAGCTGAGAGAAGCCGCGCCGAAGGGACATTGCTCACAGTCGCGCTGGTTCCTCGATCATGCTCAAATCCGGCAATCGGCAACATGACCTGATCTCGGACGTCGATTCGCAGATGATGCTAGCCCCGCCTTCAAGAAGCTCGATAGCGCGCGGTAACCGGCGAGACTGCGAAAAAGTGCCGTTCCTTCGCCAGCCGGGTGTTCCGCTACGGTCGCAGCCAGAGCCCAGTCGCATGGCGCTACCGATCCAACCGCGATCCTCAAGGGCGCACTGCTCACCCCCAGGCACGACACTACGCCGCAATCCTCGAACCGGAGAAGCTGGGCAAGCGCCTGGGCTTGCTTGCAGGTTATCAAGCCGGATATCGGTTGCTGTTCCATTGCCTTTCCTTCACATCGGGTGAGGAAGGCATTGATGGCGGAAAACCTGTGGAAAATCGAAGGCTTAGTGGTTCGCAGGCGGTTCCGAACCGGTTCCATCGGGTTCAGGCGGTGTCATCGGGAACCCGCTGAGGTCGATGTGTTTCAGGTAGGTTGAGAATGAGGTCGATGCGCCGGAACTCAGCTTCTTGAGAGTCTGCTCGGATGCGTTCCGCAGGCCATCCTCGCGCAGTTGCGCTGCAATCGCATCGAGCGATCTGCCTTTGTATTTGATCATGCCTTCCATGAAATCGAGCTTCTCGCGGAATGCATTTGCCCGCTCGCCGTGCGTGGCAACCTGACTGCGCAGCCATTCAATCTGCGCCAGTGCAACGTCTCGGTCCTCGTTCTTGACAATCGTCCGCGAAGTAACCGCCGATGTTTCGGCAAGGGTGCTGAACGTCAGCCAGATGGGACCGCTTGGCTTGCGCCGCCACGTCCGCACCGCTTCGAATCCTTGGTCCTTGATCAGCAACAGACGTCCATGGTCGCACATGTAGAGCGACGGATGGATATGGGGAAAGCTGGTGTGTCCGCTCAAAGCGCCTTGGACGGTTTCGGTGCCATATGCACCCCCCTTCTCCGTGCCCAATGCCATTCGCCTTCTCAGTTCTTCGGTCTTGAGCGCGAACGATCTCTGCTCTTCATTCTCCGCTACGGCTAACATCTCGTCGATGGTGGGTTCATACCGCTTGCGAACGAGGTTCAGGCCTTGGCCGAAAGCGCCGAGCCCAACCAACCCCATCAAGGCCCATGCGATCGTGGGCCAATCCGTCACCATGCCATAGACGCAAGTCGCAAGCGCGAACGCGGCAATCGACCAATGCCAAGGGAGCTTTTCCAGCCTCTTGCTTGATTCCTCCGCCCGCCCTTCGATCAATTGATAGATCGGCTCCCCAAGATGCTCGCGGGGTGTTTTCTTCTCGTCCACGCCTGCGTAGATGCAACATCCTTCCAAATTGGAATATTGCACAGGCAAGTCTGGCAAGTTCAGACTGGTCGCCAACCTCTCGGCTTTCACAGGTTCTTGTTCGCTAAGGCAAAACTAGGCACGCGGCATCGCCGGTGTCAATCAGTATAAGGTCGAGCCAGACAGGCAAGATTCTGTCGGATTTCTGACCTTGCAAAGTCGGGTCGAAACATGGGTTGGAGGCTGTGACGGCGGGCAAGACCGCAAACAATTATGGAAACTGTCAATAAATGACAGTATATAGAATTTTATGGATCGTCTTGCAGAACAGGTAATCGAGGCCGGATATGCCGAACGGGTGCTGACCGAGAGGCAAATGGCGCGCATTCTGGGAGGCAGCGACGACAGTCGCCATGCCTCGGTGAAGCGCGCCGTCAAAGCCGGGGCGCTGGCGAGGATCAAGCGCGGCCTCTATGTCCTCGCGGGCAAGTTCCGCAAGCAGCCGGTTCACCTCTTCCACTTGGCGCAAGCCCTGGTGCCGGAAGCTACATCACGATGGAAAGCGCCCTTGCCTATCACGGCTGGATTCCCGAGGCGGTTCCAGCGACCATCAGCGTGACGCCGGGGCGCAAGTCCGTCACGCTCGATCATCCAGAGTTCGGTCGCTTTTCCTTTCACCCGCTGGCGGTCAACAGGCTGGGCTTCATGGAAGGCGTCGAACGGCACGCCTTTGGCAACCAAGCCATGCTTGTCGCCAAGCCATTGCGCGCATTGATGGACATGGTCGCTGTCAGAAAGATTGCATGGCAGGGGATGAGCTGGATCGTGTCTGGGCTTCGCATCGACGCAGAGCTACTCACCGCAGTGCCCAAGCGGGAGTTTGCGGGCCTGCGGCAGGTGTATAAGCACAAGGCGGTATTGGCGTTTCTCTCGCATCTCGAAGCGGGCGTTGCCGAAATGAAGACGCAGCGGAAGACGGCGAAGGGGAGCGTGTCCGGCAATGAATGACATCATCAAGGCCCGGCTCGCAGCCTACGGTGCGACTTCCCGGCACGAGCAAAACAACGCGACCAAGGAAGTGATCCAGGAGATTGCACTCTATGCGCTCTGGCGCGCTCGCTTCTTCGATGTCGCGGTATTTCAGGGCGGCACCTCCTTGCGCATCCTCCACAAGCTACCCCGGTTTTCCGAAGACCTCGATTTTATGCTTCTGCAGCCGGACCCCGATTTCGATTGGGGGCCATATCTCAAGGCACTGATCCTGACGTTGGAGAACTATGGCCTGAAACCCGAAGCCGCCGCCAAGGAAAACATGGACGCGCGCATTCGCCGCGCGGTGATCAAGAACAATTCGATTGCCAACCAGCTCGACCTGTCATTCGCCGACAGCGATCCGCGTCGCAAGCTGCGGATCAAGCTGGAAGTGGACGTTGAGCCGCCAGCGCACTCAGGCGACGAATTCACCTATCTCGACTTTCCGGTCGATTACGAAGTGCGGCACCAGGACCTGGCGTCGAACTTTGCGCTCAAGATTCACGCGCTGCTGTGCCGGGATTACGTCAAGGGCCGCGATTGGTTCGACTTCTCCTGGTATGTCGCACGCGGCGTTGCTCCGAACCTGCCGCATCTGGAAGCGGCGCTCCGGCAATTCGGCCCATGGTCGAATGATCCGGGCCTTGCCGTCGATCCGGCTTGGCTCAGGTCTGCGCTCGCTTCCAAGATCGGCGCGATCGATTGGCAGGCGGCGGCAAGCGATGTCAGGCCGTTTTTGCGCGCGCCCGAGGCGCAGTCGCTGGAGCTCTGGGGTGAGCGGTTCTTCGCCGCCAAGCTGGAGAAACTGATCGCGTGAGACTCAAACTGCTGCCAATCGCACCCACGTCTGAAACCAATTAATTCGACTTTCAGCTTGCAACAGAAAGAAACAATATGCTACATAATGAATGTGTCCGAAACACTGCCTCGGGACTCGAATTATACAAGCAAAATTAGTCCTGGGGCATGAACAGGGGCATTTCAATTTCCAAAACTACTATTGAATAAATGTTTCAAATACTTGTTTTTTATTTTCAATTCCTCTTCTGGGCACCACTTTCCCTGCGGGGACAAGCGCAAAATCGTTGCAAAACCCGCATAAATCTGCCATTCTTGGACTGATTTTGGTGCAGCGCGTTTCGGGCTGTTTCAGGCGGTGCCCCAGTTTTTTGGGGCCTCAAACGGGGCCATTTGGCAAAATTCCCTTCTTCACGAAAGCGAGGCCCCAAGATGCCGTTAAAAGCAATTGAAATCAATGGCTTCAAGCCATCCGACATCCGTACAAGCGCACTGACGAGAAGGGGCTCTATCTGCTGGTCAAACCGACCGGCTCAAAGCTCTGGTATTGGGAATACCTCTTTGGCGGTCGCGAGAAGAAAATGGCGATCGGCCCCTGGCCCGAAGTCAGCCTGGCCAAAGCGCGCCACACTCGAGACGTGAACCGCATCAAGCTCGCCGAAGGCATTGGAACCAGCGACCGGGTGCGGGGCTATCTCTTCGCCTCGCTCTACACCCCGCGCCGTCCGAAGAGCGAAAACACCATCAACGCCTCGCTGCGCCGCATGGGCTTCGGCATCGACGAAATGACCGCCCACGGCTTCCGCTCGACCGCATCGACGATCCTCAACGAATGCGGCCTATGGCACCCCGACGCCATCGAACGCGCGTTGGCGCATGGGGACAGCAATGCCATCCGGGGCACCTACAATCGCGGCAACTACTGGGACGAACGGGTGCGCATGGCGCAATGGTGGAGCGATTATCTTGATGAGCTACGGAGTGGCGGGACAGAAACGTAACTGTCGTTTGGCAGGCTGGCCACGGCTCCGGTCGAGCGATGACTAGAAGACATCCTCAATGGATATTCCTTGTGTCCGGCCCCTGACGATCTGGATGTCAAGATCGAGTGTGGCGAATACGCGGAGCAGCGTGTCCAGTTTGGTTCCCACGCTGCCGTTCTCGATGGCCGATATGGTTTTCTGCTGAAGGCCTATCAGGCTTGCCAGTTGCTGCTGGGTCATGCCTTGGCGTCGGCGTTCATCCTGAATGATTGCGCCAAGCTGGCGGGGCTGTCTGACAACCAGATTCATGGAACTCTCCCAGCCTTTGGACTATACCCTATAAGGCATAGTGCAGCAATATACCCTGCGAGGCATATACCGAAGTTATACCCTTTAGGGTATGAAGGCCGGGCCGAGATTTGATGTGCAGCTTTGCCGGGCGCAAATCGCCCGGCCTCTCGCGGTCTCAATCGTCGGCGGGCTTGCCGCTAGCTTTGGCGAGGATCGCAAAGCCATCGGCGATCATGTCCACGCCGTAACGGGTCGCACCCTCGACTTCGTAGCTGGTCTGGCGGACGCGCCCGGTGATCCGCACAAGGTCGCCGGTGGCAGCCTTGGCGAGCCGGTCGCGCAGCTTGCCGAACAGGGTGACGCGGTTCCAGTGGGGATCGGACTTCCATTCGTCGCCATCGCGGCGGTTGTAGTTGGCGGCGACCGAAAGGTGGGTGACGTCCTTGGCCGCGTCGATCTTGCCGATGCGCCCGATGATGTGGAATTCGGCGATGTTCTGCATGGTCTTTCTCCTGATCGTGCCAGGCGAACTGTCCTGACGGACTTGGAGGGGCCGCGCGCCGCCCGCGCGCAAGCCAAAAGACGGAGGCTCCATTCATGGAAACCGTAGGCTCAATGCGCCGGTTTTTTGCTTGCGCGCCCAAGGGCAGCGCAAAGCGGCCATTCGCTGCCGTTTGGCGAGGGCAAGCGCGCGGTGCCGGTTTCGGCGCTGTGGTCGCCGGACGAGGCCAATCGGGCCGCTACCCCGATCTTCAAACATGGCCCCAACCTTGCAGATCGATAGGCACACCTCCGATTTGCAAGGTTGCGCGACCACTCTGCCCCTTTGCAGCGGCCCGCTCGCAACTGGCCCGTGATGTCGGCGGTGACGGGTGGAAATTTGCAATGGCCGGCATGCTCCAGGCCAACTACAACGCCATCGACACAAGGGGATAGCCTCATGATTGCACCCGCCGACAGTTCGCTCGAGCCCCGTCTGGCCACGCCAAGCCCGGCCGGCGACACGTCATTGACCTGGCTTCCAGCCTGGCAGATCCGCGACCTGATTGTCCGGCGGGAAGTGTCTCCGGTCGCAGTCACGGATCACTTCCTCGAACGGATCGAGGCGCTCGATCCCGAATACCATGCCTTCCGCATGATCGACGCGGGGGGCGCGCGCGAACAGGCGCAAAGGGCCGAGCGCGCCGTGCTGGCGGGCGAAGAACCGGGCTTGCTGCATGGCATACCGCTTGCCGTCAAAGAACATGTCGCGGTGAAGGGCATGGCCTGGTGGGATTCGTGGACCGCGCAGTCGCAGATCGCACCGCGCGACAGCATCGAGGCCGAGCGGCTGCGCGCAGCTGGCGCGATCATCGTCGGCACGACCGTCGCCGGGCTGACGACGCGGGAGTTCGGTGATTCCGAGCTCCAGCCGCAAAACCCGTGGGACAGGCAGCGCGTGTGCGGCGATTCCAGCAGCGGCAGCGCCTGCGCTCTGGCCGCCGGCATGGTTCCACTCGCCATTGCCGCCGATGGCCTGGGCTCGACCCGGCTGCCCGCTGCGTTTTGCGGGCTGGTCGGGATCAACCCGACGCGCGGCCGGGTGGCTTCGGCCAACTGGTCGGAACTGAATCCCAAGCTGCTGTCCGCGGTCAGCCCGCTGACCCGCGATGTCCGCGATTCGGCGGAGGTTATGTCCGTATTGGCCGGCCCCGATGGCCGCGACCTGATGTGCCTGCCCGATTTGCCACCGGATTACCTGGCGCGCCTTGGTCGCGGTGTGGAGGGCTTCAAGCTCGGCTGGACAGACGATTTCGGCTTTGCCTCGGCCCATGCCGGACCGGAAGCGGCTGGGATCATGGCTGCTGTCAGGATCGCGGCGTTCGGCCTGCGCGACGCAGGTGCCGCAATTTCGGAAACGGCGGTGAAGATTGAGGATCCCGGCTGGGCCTGCGGCGTCGTGATGAGCGCCGATCGCACCAATGCCATCCGCAGCGAACCACCTGGCCCGGACGTGCTCCGGGCTCGTGAGCTCCGCCTGGACATCTGGCAAGGCCTGTCCGCCGCGCTCGACGCGCATGACTTCCTGCTTTGCCCCACCAGCCAGTGGCTTGCGCCGACCCGCCAGCAATGGGCCAGCGCCTGGCAATCGCCGGACTATATGAAAACCTATTCGGCCCACACGGCGGCTGCGAACCTGCTAGGCTGGCCGGCGATCAGCGTCCCTGCGGGTCTCGTCGATGGCATGCCCGTCGGACTGCAAATACTGGGCAAGCCCGACAGTGAGCCGCAGATGTTTCAGCTGGCGCACGCCTTCCTCGCCTTGGCTCGTTGACCACCGATTACCGCGCACGGGCTGACATGGCTGCCTGGAGCCTCGCCGGCGTTGCTCAATGAACCGCCGCACTTGACCGGATCAGGCGACCGGGCCTTGCCCCGGTCTCCGCGTCGTTGCGCCGGGTCACGACGCCGCCCACCAGCGTTGCCCGATAGCCGGTCGATCCCTGCAACAAGCGCGGGCTGCCCTTGGGCAGATCGTGGACCATGCGCGGCATATGCAGCGCCAGCCGTTCGAAATCGATGACATTGATGTCCGCGCGCTTGCCCGGCGCAATGGCACCGCGATCGCTGAGGCCATAAAGCTCGGCATTCTTCAGGCTGAGCTTGCGAACCAGATGCTCGAGCGGCAGTTTTGGCCCGCGCGTGCGGTCGCGGCCCCAGAACGAGAGCATGAAGGTCGGCATCGAGGCGTCGCAGATCATCTTCATGTGCGCGCCGCCATCGGCGAGGCCACTGGCGGTAATGTCGCGCTTGAGCATTTCGTACGAACAGTCGAGGCCGCCGCCGGCAAAATTGAGCACATGGCTGGCGCAAACATTGGTGCCGTCGCCTGCAGTATAGTGATCGTAGAGATATTCCTCGACCGGCACCCCGGCAGCAGTGGCAAGCACATCGAGCCTGTGTTCTTCGGCTGGCTCATAGTTGAGCGGCAGCGTCATCGGGAAGACCTCGCCAGCCCGTTTCCGGAGCGTCTCGAGGAAGGCACCGAGCGTGGGATCGGCGGCGACCAGCGCGGGGTCGCTCTCTTCCCGCAGGATTGCCGCCCGCCGCGCCGGATCGCGCAAAGCCACCACCCGCTCCGCCAGCGGCAAATGGGCAACCTCGTGATAGGACGGTCGCAGCTTGAAGATGTGATAGCCTTCGAGCATGGTCATCGAGCCGACCCCGCGCGCGCCCACCTGGGGCGTGATCGGCAGACCGGCAGCAGCGGCGCGTTCGGATTCCCCGATCATCGCATGCCAATCCTCTTCGTCCGAATTGAACTGGACCAGAGAATAGGTCAGCGGGCGGCCCGAGACTTCGGCGATCCGCACGATCCGGTCATGTTCGGCCAGGCGAGCTTCGCGTCCGGCCTGGTTGTACATGCTCGCGCCGACGCCGCCGAGCGGGATGATCTGGAAGGTGCCGTGGCCGGATTCGCCCATCGCCTTGGCCATGCCCAGCAATTCGTCGTCATCAGCGAAGGTTCCGGGCACATGCTCGCCCGTGCTGGAAAGATGTTCGAGCAGACGCGCGCCCGAAAAACCGACAGCGCCGGCATCCATCGCCTCGCCCACCAGCTTGGCCATCTCCGCGACATCCTCGGCTGTCGCCGGCTCATGACGCAGCGCGCGCTCGCCCATGACGAAGACGCGAAGCGGCGCATGGGTGATGTGGCAGGCGATATCCATGGTATAGTGCCGCTCCGCCAGGCGGTCGAGATAGTCGGGGAAACTCTTCCAGTTCCAGTCGAGTCCCTCGTCGAGGACCACGCCGGGGATTTCCTCGACCCCCTCCATCAGCTCAATCAGCGGCTGGCGATGCTCGGGCAGCACAGGCGCGAAGCCGACGCCGCAGTTGCCGCCAATCGCGGTGGTTACACCGTGCGAGAAACTGGGATCGAGCCGGTCGTCCCACAGGAACTGGCCGTCATAATGCGTATGGACATCGATGAAGCCGGGGGTAACGATCGCGCCCTTGGCATCGATTTCCTCGCGCGCGGGGCCCGAAACGGTCCCCAGCTCGACAATGGCGCCATCCTTGATGGCCACGTCCGCGATGAACCCCGGAGCGCCGGTGCCGTCGATAACCGTGCCGCCGCGAATGATGGTATCAAACATAATGGTCTCTCCAGTCAGGCAGCAGCAAGTTGGCCGGTGGTCGCACCTTCGCCAAACACGCGCGTAACGTCCGCGCCGCTGTCGTAGATGGCGCTCCATTCGTCGAAATACGCGGGCAGCGGCTGGTGCTCGGGGTTGTGCCAGGGCATCTGCGACATGGTGATGCCATAGACCGATTTCAACTTGGCCATGCGCGGCATCTTGAAATTGGAATTGCCGGTGAACAGTTCCGCCGGAAGGTCCGGGAAAGCCTTCTGGAACTCTTCGGTGATCGCATTGATCACCTGGCCGACGTGCTTCATGAAGCCTTTGAACCGGCTGACCCGGTACCAGTAATTGCCATAGACGTGGTCGTAGACCATCAGGCCCGAACTCCGATGCTCGATCTCTTCGCAGAAATGCCAGAGCAACAATGATGCGACCCGGGCATCCCCGTTGAACAGATGCTCGCGGTGGTCGAGCATCAGCTTGAACGAGGGCGTGAAGATGCTCTCCAGCCCGCCGGTATAGGCGATGTGATATTTGAGCGTCTCGGTGTCATAGAGATCGTCATATAGTTTGATTGCGCGGTCGAGCGCCGCTTGCAGCGCCGGGGTCTGCGCGATCAGCGCCTTGACATGCTTGCGGTGCGCGTTCGCGTGGAGCCCCTCCTGCGCGCGGAAATCCTTGGCTTCCTGCAGCACGCGGGGATCGGTGATCAGCGGTTCGACATCGCGCATCGCCTGGCAGATGTATTTTTCAAAGGCGATGGCAAAGAACGACAGCTTGTTCATCGTGATCGCGAATTCGGGATTGTTCTTGTTCCAGATGAAATCCACGCCTTCGAAGTTGAAGGGGATACGCCGCACCTTGAGATCGATCATCGCCTGCTCCTGCGTTGCCGGGCGATCTGGCATTCCGCGAATCGGAAGCCGCCCGTCTCTTGGCAGCCTTCTAAGTGAAATCGGACACTCTGTCCATAGTGGACACGGTGTCTTTTTAGGCTATTGTGGGTGCCATGAATTTCGCTGCTTCAATTCCGGTGCCCGCCGGCCCTGCCCCCAGCCCGCGCCGGGCGGCGACCCGGTCGCGGATTTGCACGGCGGCAAACCGGCTGTTCTTCGAGCAGGGATTTGCACTGGTGACCATGGATCTCATTGCCCAGGCTGCCGAGATCCGACGCTCGACGCTCTACCTGCACTTTCGCGAGAAGGACGAAATCCTCGCCGCGATTGCCGATGATTTTGTCGCCAAGCTGCGCCCGGTCATCGCCCGGCTTCCCGGCCCTGTGCCCACGCGCGGGGAAATCGCCGCCTGGGTGAGCGAGTTCGCGGCCTTTGTCAGCCAAGAGAGCGCCGCAACCGAGTTGCTGGTCTCGCTCAGCCACTTGCCCAAGGCCCCTGCACCGGCAGTGGCTTTCGGCCAGGCACTGCTGGCGATGATGGCTCAGCGGCTCGCTGCCATTCGCGAGGCGCTGGAGCCGGGAAACCACATAGCGCGTGCCTGGATGGTGGCGGTGATGGACACGCTGGGCTGGGCCTTGTGCAACCATGCGCGGCACGGGGTCACCGAAACATCGCAGGCCCGGCTCGCGGTTTCGGCCGAGGGCCTATATCGTTTCGTGCGCGGAGAGCTTTGACATGACAGATACCATCCAGCCCTTCCGTATCGCCATTCCGCAGGCCGATCTCGATGATCTGCACGAACGCCTGCGCCGCACGCGTTGGCCGCAGGAAATAGGCGACAATGGCGATTGGCAGGCCGGAACCAATCTCGCCTACATGCGCGAACTGGTGGATTACTGGCTGAACAGCTACGACTGGCGCGCGCAGGAAGCCGCGATGAACGCCCTGCCCCAGTTCTGCACCATGATCGACGATGTGCCGGTGCACTTTATCCATGTGAAGGGGAAGGGCCCAGTCGGCGGTTCTGGCCCAATGCCCCTCGTCATCAACCATGGCTGGCCCTGGACCTTCTGGGACATGCGCAAGATCATAGGTCCGCTGAGCGATCCGGCGGCCTATGGCGGCGACCCTGCGGACGCTTTCGATGTCATCGCGCCTTCGCTTCCCGGCTTTGCCTTTTCCAGCCCGCTGGAGACCGAAGGCATGTTTTTCAATCCCACTGCCGATCTCTGGGTCAAGCTGATGGCGCGGCTGGGGCATGACCGCTTTGCCACGCAGGGCGGCGATATCGGTGCCTATGTCTCGGCGCGGCTGGGGCACAAATATGCCGACCGGATCATCGGCGTGCATCTGCATCTCGCTGGGCCAACCATGCCGCCCTATCCAACCGCCGAAGACTTTGCCCCCGAAGAGCTGGAATGGGGCGGCAAGTTCGCACAGTTCATGGCGCAGGGATCGGGCTATATGCAGATCCAGCGCACCCGCCCCCAGACCATCGGCTTTGCCATGCACGACTCGCCCATCGGCCAGGCCGCCTGGATGGTCGACAAGCGCCGCGCCTGGAGCGATTGCGGCGGCGATGTCGAAGCGGTGTTCAGCAAGGACGACCTGATCACCAATGCCATGCTCTACTGGCTGACCGAGACCTATGTCAGTTCGGCCCGGCACTATTACGAGGCGAAGCCAGAGCGCATGGTCCCCTGCCACGACCGGCAGCCGCCGGTCGAAGCGCCGACCGCCCTGCTCCAGTTCAGGAACGATGTCTGGCTGCAACCGCGCAAATGGGCGGAGCGCTATTACAATCTCAAGCGCTGGAACGTGGCGGACAAGGGCGGCCACTTTGCGCCGATGGAGCAGCCAGAGCTGCTGGTGGAGGATGTCAGGGCATTTTTCAGGACGCTGAGGGGCTGAACTGCAAATTTGGAGAGGACAGCATGGAACAGGCACAGAGCGAACGACCGGCAACTATTGCGACCCAGATGAACTTCGTCCGGAACAAGGCCGGTGCCGGGTCATTCAGCAACCTGAACCCTGAGCTCACCACGCTCAAGCTGGCGTCGCATGACGTTGCCATTGCCGATGCGCGGGCGTTGCCCCAGCCGGCCAGCTTTGCCAACGAAGGTTTTGAAATTCACACGCTGCCGTTCGAGGCCTACAATTGGTTCGACATGGACTGGGTCCGGAATGTCTACGGCCCTCGCACCGTGGAATTCATCAAGCAGTTGGTCGGTGCGGACCACATCGCCAGCTTCCATGCCGGCATGTTCTTTCGCGACACCGGCGAGACCTATCACGACCTCGACACCCCCTTGCGCGGCAGGGCAGCCAGATTTCGTCCATATGGATTACACACGGGAATCGGTCATGCCTTTCGTGCGCGAGGCGGTGGATGCCGAAATCCTGGCCAGATACCCGCATGTCAGGATCTACAACGTCTGGCGATCGCTGACCCCGCCGCCGCAGGACGTGGGCCTCGCCTTCTGTGACCAGCGAACGCTCGATCAGAGCGACTGGGTTTTGGGCCAGACAGTCGAGATCAATTTCCCGCAAGGCGTGCCCTTCCTCACCAGCGTGTGGAAGGCCGGCCAGATGTGGTATTACTATTCGGGCATGTCGCAAGACGAGGTAGTGATCTTCAACGGCTGCGACACCGACCCCGATGCACCGGTTGGCTGCATTCACGGAGCCTTCGTCCACCCCGATCCGGGCAAGGTGATCAAGCCGCGTGCCAGTGTCGAATTCCGCGTGATTGCCCTGTTCGAGGACTGACCATGACCAGCACACTGATTCGCGGCGGCACCCTGGCCGATGGCAATGGCGGCGCGCCCTGCCTCGCCGATGTTCGCTTCCACAATGGCATCATCACCGAGGTTGCGCCGTCGCTGACGCCGCAATCGGGCGAAACGGAGATCGACGCATCCGGCCTGCTGGTCACGCCAGGCTTTGTCGATGTGCACACCCATTACGACGGCCAGGCAACCTGGGACGAGCAACTCGCCCCGTCCTGCTGGCACGGCGTGACGACGGTAGTCATGGGCAATTGCGGGGTCGGCTTCGCGCCGGTGCGGCCGGGCGGGCAGGATCGGCTGATCGAGCTGATGGAGGGGGTGGAGGACATCCCGGGCACCGCTCTGCACGAAGGCATGACCTGGGGCTGGGAAAGCTTCGGCGAATATCTCGATGCGCTCGAAGCACAGCGCTGGACGATGGATGTCGGCACCCAGGTGCCCCATGCGGCGGTGCGCGCCTATGTCATGGGCGAGCGGGCGGCAACCGAACGCGCCACAACTGAGGATGTCGCGCAGATGCGCGCGATCGTGCACGAGGGCATGGAGGCAGGCGCGCTGGGCTTTTCCACCTCGCGGATGCTGGCCCATCGCTCGATCAAGGGCGAAGTGGTGCCAGGCACTTTTGCCAGCGAGGAGGAGCTTTCCGCGCTGGCCGGCGTGCTGGGGGATCTGGATACCGGCGTCTTCGAAGTGGTCCCGCGCGGCATGGACGGCGAGGTTTCCGAAGATGCCCATGCCGAGATCGACTGGATGGCGCGGATCGCCGCAGAAACCGGCAGGCCGCTGGTTTTCTCGCTGGTGCAGACCCACACCGAAATTGATCGCTGGCGGCTGTTTCTGGACCGGGCCGCCGAGGCTCAGGCGAGTGGTGTGCCGCTCTATCCCGTCGTGGCGGCGCGGCCGACCGGCATCCTGTTCGGACTGCAAAGCCTGTTCACGCCGTTTTCGACGCGGCCCGGCTATCAGGCGCTGGAGCATCTGCCGCTTGCCGAGCGCGTCGCCGAAATGCGCAAGCCCGAAGTGCGCGGCGCAATCCTGTCCGAGCCCAATGGCCGCTATCGCTCGGAGCCCATGCAGGAGATGCACGAGAATTTCGCCAACATGTTTGCCATCGCCAATCCGATCGACTGGGAGCCGACCGCCCAGCAGACCATGGCAGCGCTGGCGGCAAAGGCAGGCATGAGCGCCGAGGCCTATTGCTACGACCATATGCTCGGCGACGGCGGCAGGAACCTGATCCTCTACCCCTACACCAACTATTCCTATCGCCGGATGGACGAGGTGCACGACATGCTCAGCCATCCCGCCAGCATTTTCGGCCTTGGCGACGGCGGCGCGCATTGCAGCATCGCCTGCGATGCGGGCAGCACGACGCTGGCGCTGGCGTTCTGGACGCGCGATCGCAGCAAGGGGCCGAGACTGGACCTCGGCGCGGCCGTGCAAATGATGACCAGCAGCACTGCCGCGCTCTATGGGCTGCATGATCGCGGCCGCATTGCTCCGGGCTATCGCGCCGACCTCAATATTATCGACTACGAGGCGCTTGAGCTCTTGCTGCCGGAGATGGTCTGGGACCTGCCCACGGGAGCGCGGCGGATCATGCAGCGCGCCAGGGGCTATGTTGCGACCTACGCCGGCGGCGTTCAAACCATCGCCAATGACCGGCTGACCGGCGCATTGCCGGGAAGGCTGCTGCGCGGCGCACGGCCCGCGCAATAGAGCAAACCACCGAGAATCCGAACCAGACCCGCTCAGGCTGAGCCTGTCGAAGCCCCTTCGTTTCAGGCTGCCGTGGCTTGCGCAGGCGGGGCCTTCGACAAGCTCAGGCTGAGCGGGAATTTGGTGGAGTGATTCTGATTTCTTGGATCTTGCCCTAGCAGACCCCGGGTTACTGCGCCGCAGGTCTCGGCTTCGGTCGATATTTCTCCAAGCCATCGGGAGCACCGATCGCGAATGCGCGCTGATAGGCAGGGCGCTGGCGCAATTTGTCCTGCCACTCGATCAGTTTGGGATAGGTTGCCGGATCGAACGGCATCGACCTGATATAGGTGGCGACGAATTCCATCATGATGTCGGCGCTGGAGAAAGTTTGGCCGCCGAAATAGGGGTTCGCCTTGATGTAGTTTTCGGCATAGTCGACAACGTCTTGCGCCCCGACGATCCGGTAAACCCCGCCCAGCAGTGTCGGCTTGATCGACCGGTCGCCGCTGGACATGATCCGCGTCGCCTCGGCACCGATCCGGCAAGCGGCAGTGCCTTCGGCAAAATGCATCCACATCAGATAGTCGGCATAGTCCGGCGATGTCTTGCGCGGGGCCAATCTGTCACCGCCGGGGAATTGCGACATCAGATATTCAAGGATAGCGCCCAATTCAACCATCACCTTGCCACGAAAAACAATCGTCGGGGCCATCGCCATGGTCGGGTTGATCGCCTTGATCTGGTTGATCGAGCCAAGGATATCGCCGCGCTTGAACATCAGCTCATAGGGAATGCCCAATTCCTCGCACAGCCAGATGACGCGCTGCGAACGCCGCCCCTCGACATGGTAAATCGTGACCTTGTCTCTGGTGCGCGCCGCTTGCGCTTCGCCCGCCAGCGACATCGCGGTTGCCGCAACACCAGCGGCGGCGAGCGCACTTCTTCTCGACAACAGCGGTCCGGTTGGTTCGGTCATGGTTTTTCCTCTCAATGTCCAGTGTCGCCGTGCCAACGGGTGGCAGGCATGAGGCAATGGCTCGCTATTTGACCGGCAGTTTCCCGAGTTCTTCATCGAGCGCGGCCAGGGCGGCGTCGGTGAACACGTCTGGCTTGGCCGCTTGCAGTCCCTTGAGCGTCATGCTGTTCGCCACGCCCGACACGACCGCTGGCGACAGCGTGAAACCGGGGAAGCGCCGATCGATGGCTGACCTCGCGGCAGGGTCGGCAAGGAGCGTGCCGATCAGGGTAGCGGACGAATAGCGACCCACAGATGTTGCCGGTGCGGCAGCAGATGGGGCCGCCGCCTTGGGGATCGGCACCTTGAGCACTACATTGTCCGGATTGCCGGCCTGCATGGCGCGGATGTAGGCCGGGCGCGCCTTGACCCGTTCATGCCAGGCCAGCAGGTTCGGATAGGCCGCCTTATCGACCTGCAAGTTCTCGATCAGGGTCATGACAAGATCGTACATGATATCGGCGGCAGAGAAGGCCGCACCGCCGAAATAGGGCTTTGCGGTGATGAATTTCTCGAGAAACTGAATGACATCCAGCGATCCGACCAGCTTGATCGGTCCGATGATGTTGGGCTGGAGAGTCCCGCCGTTCCTGGCCAGCTTGGCCAGGTCAGTGCTCAGATGCGGCATGGCCGAGCCTTCGGCGTAATGCATCCACATCTTGTATTTGGCGAAATCCGGCGAGCTGGTGGGAGGGGCCAGCCGCTGGGCACTGCGGAACTGGGTGATCAGATATTCGATGATCCCGCCGGATTCGACCAGCATTTCGCCGCGGAACACCACGGTTGGCGCGGTCGGCATATCCGGGTTGACCTGCTTGATGGCGTTCAGCGAGCCCAGAATGTCGCCGCGCTTGTAGACCACCTCATAGGGAATGCCGGCCTCTTCGCAGAACCAGATGATCCGCTGTGACCGGCGGCCTTCGACGTGGTGGATCGTCACCTTGTCGGTCAGTCGGGCCGCCGCCTCGGCGCTCCCGGCGACTAACACGCCCGCTGCGCCAAGTCCGGCGGCGGCGATAGCGTCCCTGCGCGACAGCTTTGCAGCGGATTCAATTGCCATATCATTGTCCTCTCTGGTGCATGCAAGGCGCATTCGCATCGCTCAGACAGAACAGACACCAAAACTATTCCAGTTGCAATAAATTTAGCTTCTGCGCGATGCTATGCCCGGTAGCTTTCCAGAACCGCGCGCGTGTGCTGCCTGATGGTGCGCTTCATCCATCCGAGCCGCTCGGGCGTGAGCACCCAGCCCATCTGCGCCAGGCGATTGCGCCGCAGACAGATATTCACCAGTTCCCCGTTGACCATTGCGGTGACGATGACCGCCGATTGCATGTCGAGCGTGTTGCCGCTGATCCGCACCATCATCGCCAGGTAGCATGCGCTCATCCTGCGGATTGCGGTTGCATCGCCGGCCAGCTCGCCCGAACCGCCCATGGAAGGCAGTTCGTGGCGGATCGTGAAGAGAGCTGCCGCGCCCTGGTCCGGTCCTCCCATCAGGCTCTCGATGCGCGCGTCCTGCAGCGCGCAATAGCTCTCGATCAGCTGGTCGATTGCGGCGTGTTCGTCTGCGAGCAACGCTTCCGCCGCAACCAGGGCGGGTTCGACCAGCTCGTACATATGTTGCTGAACCTGCCCCAGACAGGCGATGTAAAGGCCTTGCTTGTCGGAAAAATAGTAGCGCAACGAGGCGGGGGGCACCGAGGCGGCGGCGGCGACTTCGCGCGTGGTCACACTGTCGAAACCCTTGTTCCCGAACAGGTCCACAGCAGCCGCAAGGATGCGGATCCGGGTTTCCTCACCCCGCAGATAACCGCTTTCGCCGTTGCGTCGCATCGACCGCAAATCTCCTGGGCGGGACCTTTTGATCGCTTTCCCTGCAAGATCGGAAAATGTTGGCCGATTTCCGCCGGGTAGGCAGGACGCCGGTATTGATGATCAGATCAGTTGCAAAGGGAAATCAGTGCGATCTGCAAATTTTCAGAATCGGAAACTTGAAAAATTCCGCTCATCCTGAGCTTGTCGAAGGACCATCGTCTTCAAACGAACTCGCCGTAACAACCCTGTGCTTCGACAAGCTCAGCATGAGCGGGTCTGGTGCAGATATACCGCACGATACCCGTGTCACGTCGCCAGTCGATCCGCCCGGCATCGCAGATAGCGATGCCGGGCGGTCGCAGTTTGCCTTAGAAGCTGTAGCGAGCAGTCAGGCCGAATTCGCGGCGCTGGGTCAGGCCAAAGCTCCGGTACCCACTGCTGGTGCTTGTCGGGATGCCCAAGAACGCAAACGAGGTGTCAACCGGCACGTCTGCAATGCCCTGCGCAACAATCTGTGTCGTGTTGAACAGATTGCGCGAATATACACCGACATCCCATTTTCCTTCATCGTCGCGCACACCCAGGAAGAGGTTGACCAAGGTGTAAGCCTTTGAAGTGAAACCAAACGGTGCGAACCGGTTGCTCGGGGTGTAGTTGACCAAGGTGCGCACATAGGCATCGACTTGGTCAGCGACCGGCAGATTGTATTCCGCCTGCATCGTCGCCCGCCAGTCAGGCTGGAACGACATCGCCGTGTTTGAATTGCAGTACTTGATCAAATCGGTACCGAAGGAAGCAATCGTCGGGATAACCCCGACGTCGGGAATGCCATTATTATCGGAATCGTTGCAGGGTATATTGGCATTCGATAGTCGGCCATGTGAATAGTTCACGTTGCCCGAGATCGAAAACTGACGGGACGGACGATAGGCCAATTCGAGGTCAAATCCAGCAGATTTGGCATCGGCGTTAACGGCTAGCGTCGTGTTCACGAGCTTCGTAGTGGCGGTGGTAGTGTCGAGATAGTAAACACTCGGTGCGGCGGTGATGAAGTCGTTGTAGACCTGAAGGAAGGCCGCGACGTTGACTGTCAGCTTCCGATCAAGGAACGCCATTTTCAGGCCGACTTCGTAATTGTTAGACGTTTCCGACCTGGTGGTCCCGAACTGCGTGATCCGCACGTCGTTTGACACCAGATTCAGGTTGTTGGTGCGCGGACGCCAGCTGTGCCCATAACTGGCATAGGCTGTGATATCATCGGTGAAGCGATGCGTGAGCGACGCATTGTAAACCCAGGCATTCTCCTTTGAAGCCTGTGGCCTCGATGGAGTCAACACGAATGCCGGAGTCGTCTTGTCACATTGGCCGGGAATAAGTGTGGAAGCGAAATGCAGTGGAAGATCCGGCGGGTCCAATGGCAGATTTGTCGTTCCGTTGCACAGACCGAATGCGGTAGGAATTCCAGTCGCGGCGATGCCGGCCAAGACATTAAAATATCCATCGCTATCCTGCTTGTAATCAACATAGCGTGCACCGACGAAAAGATCAGTCTTTGGCGTAATATGGAACGTGGAGTTGAAGAAAATCGCCTGATTCCGCCAGTTTACCGGGAAATTGCCCCTCAGGATTGGCTGGTAGTTGTAATTATACTGGCCTATCGACATCGAAGCAGGGTTACCCAAAATCCCGAGATTAGCAGGAAAGAAAGCGTCTACTAAATTATCGGACGTGGTCTTTTCATAATAGAGCCCGACGCCGTAGTCCCAAAATGAGTTCCCGACCGATTCAATGCGGAGTTCCTGGGTGATTAGCTTTGATTTGCCGTTCAGGCTCCTGGGGTTTGGCTGCGGCTGCGGGATCGGCAGCAGATGTACGCCATTGCCGCCGCCATAGTTCTGGTTGTTCGTCGTGTTGTACTGCCCGACATACGAAATCTTGTGCGATTCAAGATCGAGCACAATCGAGCCAATCAAATTCTTGTGGTTCAAGTAGCGAATGGCGGGATTGTCGCTGAGTGACAAACGGTCAAACGGGCTGATCACTGGGCCGTTATAGCCAGCGGTTATGCCCTGAGCCGGCCTGAGCGGACCAGCATACCCATTCCCCGCCACCTGGTTGAGTGTCGCGCGAGTTGATTTGAAATCCTGATACATCACGTTGACGTCAAGAACGTCGGACGGCTTGAAGCGAGCGGACACGCGCCAGCTGTGCATGCGCTGATAGGGCTTGTCCGGGAAAAACAGGCTGCGCACGCCATCGTTTTCATTGCGGTCGACAACACCGGCAACCCGGACCGCAAGCACATCCTGGACGAGCGGCACGTTGAGAGCGGCCTCGCCGCGGAACTGGTTGAGCGTGCTGACACTCGCCGACACGGCACCTTCGACCTTGGTGAGATTGGGCCGCTTGGTGGTGACGGTGATCGCGCCAGTGGCTGACGGGCGACCGCGCAGCGTGCCTTGCGGGCCGCGCAGCACTTCGACCTGGCCGATGTCATAAAGCGCTTCGGCGATCAGCACTTCGGTGACCGGCGCTTCGTTCAAATAGGTCTGGACGGTGGGATCCTGACGGCCCGCAGCGTCGCCCTTGGCAGCGCCGCGAAGCGCGAGCGTCGGCGTGTTGCCCGGAATGGTTGGCGCAAAGGTCAGGCCCGGGGCCACGTTGACGAGATCGGAACCGTTGAACAGGTTCAGGTCCTTGAGCTTCTGGTCGGTGACGACGTTGACCGTCATCGGCACGTCCTGAACGCTTTCATCCTTGCGCCGCGCGCTGACGATGATGTCGTTGCCGACATTCGCTTCCTCGGCCTCGGGCTGATCTGCCTGCGCCCAGACTTGCGGGCTCCAGATGCCGGCAAGCGCAACGCCCAGTGCCAGCCGCTTCGCGATGTGAATTCGGCGCATATTTTCCCCCTTATGTGGTCATAGACCCTGCAAACTTTGCGGAAGATATCGGGGAGTGCCGCTCAGCCTGCTTCAGCGATGCGCTGAACCGGCCCAAGCCTCCAATCCCTGTTCCTCCTTGACTGCTTTTGACGCGATGCAAAATGCATCAGGCATGCAGCATTGACAGTCTGAGTAATCACGTCGCGCCGGGGCGCACAAGAAATTATTCCAAGCGGCATACGATTGCCCTGCGGACTGTGACAACCGCGCCACACTGCCCCCCCGCCGCCTCGATGCCGATTCAATCGCGAATGCGCGCCGCGGAAATTCGGGACCCTCTTCCCAGCCGCGCGCCGTGCCGGGAAAAAGTGGCCCAGGCGACGCCATCGGATGACATACCCATATAGGCCTCCGCTTCGGAGGGCAATTCGCCCTCCGCCAGAGTCGCGTCGCCCGGCGGGTCGAGATTGACGCTGCGGAAACGCGGCGCGGCGCTGTCGCCATCGAACAATTCCGCCAGCCAGGCATTCCACACGCCATAGCCCGAGACGATCCAGCGGCGCGGATTCTCCCTTGCCGTGGTGTTGAGCGACGCAATCACGATGTGCCCCGGCTCTCCGGCAACAATATTGGCATGACCGTTGTTGAACGTGGTGCCCGGCGGCATCACCTTGACTGGCTTGGACCAGGTGCGCGCCTTGTCCCTCGAGACGACCAGATAGATCTGGTTGTCGCGGTCGTCGGTCCACAGCACATAGACCGTGCCCGCCTTGTCCACCGCGACCTTCTGCTCCCCGGTCTGCAAGTTGCAGGCGCGTGAATTGGGGATTGGCTCCTGCCGCCAGGTCTCGCCGAAATCCTCGCTCACCGCGATCATCTGTTTGCACAGATTGGCGGGCTTGAACGGATAGGTCGAATCGAACAGGCGCATTTGATCGAAGCCGATGAATTCGGGGTAGTCGAAATAGAGCGTGCCATCGGGAGCGGCCACCCCGGCACCTGCCTCGGTGGTGACCGAGGCCGGGTTCTTCATCTCCGTCCAGCGCGCGCCGCCATCGAGCGAGCGATAGACCGGGCGCAGGCCGCCTACCATTCGCGGCGCGACGCCGAAGAAATAGACCGCGCGGCTCTGCAATCCTTTCGGGTGATGACCAGTGATCATCCGGCCCCAGTCATAGGTGCCGCAGCCGGTGGTGCTGCCTTGCCACGTCGCGCCCAGATCGTCGCTCCACGAGACGACCGCGCCGCCCTTCATCGTGCCGCACGAGGCGGCGGCATTGCTGGTGACGTACCAGAGCCGGTCGGTCACGGCATCGATATGGACCGTGCCGTGGACGCCCTTGGCGTGGCTGTCGCCATTGGCATGAGCGGGCGGCGCGATCTCTTGCCAGTTGAGGCCGTTGTCAATGGAACGCAGCACACCCTTGTTGGTCCGGCCGATGAACACCGCGCCCGCGCGCGACACCTGGATCGAGGGCGACTGATCGAGGATGGCGGTATCGAACAGGCAACCCTGTGCCGCCGCCCGCCCGGGCAGCTCACCGATAGTGGCCGCGCAATGCGGCTGTTGCTTGGGCGGCTGCACCTTCTCCGGCACCGGCGCATTCCGGGTGGCGACTATGGAGATGACCAGCAATGCGGCGGCGGCAATCCCGAGTTTGACGCGTTGCATGGCTGCCCCCTAGCGCCTGACCAGACGGCCAAGCACGCCTTGGGCATCGCCCTTGGGCACCGTGGCGGCGAAGGCACCCCACAGCGACCCGTCCGGAGCCCAGCGCGGGATGGTGTATTCCTGCGGCCCGCTCGCCCAGCAGCACGCCTCCGGCATCAGCGGCTTGCCCGGGCGAGTGACGGCAGCGGTCTCGAAGGTCGGCACGGGTGCGGTGGGGTTGTCGCTGATCGCGAGGTAGCCGGTCCAGACCTGCTTGTCCTCGGTGCCATAATAGGAAATGCCGACGCGGCCTTCGGGGGTCACGGCAATGCCAGTGAAAACCGATTGCAGCAGGCCCGGCGGATTGATCCGCACCGGCCTGGGCCATGTCCGGCCCTTGTCGGCAGACCAGGTGAGAACCGGCAGTTGTTCATCGTCAGTGAACACATAATACAGCCGCCCGCTCGCATCCATGCCCAGCGCGTCGCTTGTCTGGGTCATAGCCATTTCGGCAGGCACGGTGTTGATCCGGCCGCTGGTCAGTTGCTTGCGCCATGCCGGTGACGCCAATGCATGCAGCACCCCGACACCGCCGCCAGTTTTGTCCTTGTGGACCAGCAGGCGGGTCCAGCTTGCGCCTTCATCATGCGAGACAACAACCCGCGTCGCGCCGCAAAAGTGGATGGGCAGATAGATCACCCCGTCCTGCGGATCGACAATACCGCGCCCGAAGCCGGAGCCGCGAGGCTGGGTGGGATCCTTGCAATCGCCATGTTTGTAAGGATCGGGTCCGGTGGTCTTGAAAATCTTGCCGCCATCCACCGATTTGAAACAGCGCGCGCCGGTCACGAAACCGCCCGGCTGGGTCATGTTGCAATAATAGATGTTGGTCGGATAGCCACTGCTGCGCGGCGTGACGGGCCGCCCGGAGAACACCCGGTTCCAGTCATAGCGGTCGGGCAAATCGAAGGTGCCCAGTTGCCAGCTCTTGCCCTCGTCGTCGCTGGCATAGACCGGGCTTTCGCCGAGCGCCGAATAGAAATAGCGCTGGGTCACCGGATCGATATGGCCATCGGGAATGCCGGTCCGCGTATCTTTTGGCAGCAGTCGGCGCACCCAGGTCGCGCCATTGTCCGCAGAGACGGCGATCCCGGCAGGGCCGGTCGTTACCGAGCGCAACAAGGTGCCCTCGCGGGTGATCGCCAGCCCCGGTTCGCCGGTGCGCATGCCGGTATCGATCAGGCAGGGCACATAGCTTCCCGCGCCTTGCGCCATGCCGCCGGTGTGGCGGATGGTGCCGCGGTCCTGCTGGCATTCGGTAACATGCCGGACAAAGTCGGGGCCGGTGTCCTCGTGCAGCATCGCTGGAAGCAGAACCGCGCCGGCCAGCGCGGCCACTCCCGCCAAGGCAAGGGCGACCGGCATCTGTCGGGCAAGGTTCAGCAAACGTGTCATGGGACGACGCCTGTTCTGATGGGATGGGTTGCGATGAAACGCTGCTTCACTGGGCTGGCTGCACTGCTGCAGGCACCGCGCCCGCGCCCGCGCCCTTGCCAAGCGCCAGCCACATGATCCCCGCCGTGATATAGGCAAAGGCGATGATCGCGACGTAGGTCGTCGTGGCGACATCGAGCGCTGATGCGATCCAGCACACCAGCGCGGCGCCGACGGCGGGCGCGACAAGATAGGCGCGACTTCCGGTGAAACCGAAAGTCCGGCAGATCACCGCGATGGGAAAGGCGACCAGAAAGGTGATGATGCACGACAGCAGCATCGTGAACATCAGGCTGATGATGAAGGCGGAACTGGCACTGGCAAACGCGGCATCGCCGCTGTCCCCGGTCAGAAAACAGGAACATGACCAGCGCGACATAGCCAAGCACATAGATCAGGGCGTTGCTGATGCCTGCCATCATCACCGCAGTGGCGATCGCCATAAAGCCTGGTTTCGGCATCGATTCCCCCTGCGCTGAACTTGGTGCCAAACTTATGCCACTTGGAATAATAATGTCAAACCCGACCGAATTGCCCTGCTCGCCGGATTGAGCACCGGCCCTGACCAAGCCGGTTCGGTCGAGAGCCAAAGACATCCGACTTGCGCAATATCGCGACCGGGACCAAATGAAGCCCGGCCTCGATGATATCGCATGGGTATCGGGTGTGGAGCCGATCGAGAGGGAAAAGGGCACGAGATGGAACGGCGCGAATTTGAAGGGTTCGGTGGCTTGCGCATTGTGGCAGATGCCTTCGGTGCGGCGGAAGCTCCCCCGGTCGTCCTGGTGCACTCAGGCGGACAGGCCAAGGAATTCTGGCACGGATCGGCCAAGGCGCTGGCAGAAGCAGGCCGCTATGCGATCTGCATTGACCTGCGCGGTCATGGGGAAAGTGGCCACGCCCCCGATGGCCGCTATGATCTCGATGCGCAGGTGCAGGATCTGCGCGCCGTACTGTCGGCCCTGCCCAGCCGCGCGCTGGTGGTCGGAGCCGGACTGGGCGGGATCATTGCGCTGGCCACGGTGGGGGAAAGCGCGCCGCATCTGGTATCGGGGCTCGCGCTCGTCGATGTGAATATCTGGTTCGAGGAGGCTGAACTGAAGCGGCTCCACGCCGCCTTGATCGAACGCACCACGCGCGCCGAAACCTCCGAACAGATTGTCGATGCCCTATCCGCTGCGCATCCCGGCGAGCCCGCTCCGGCCGACCGGCAGCGGCTGCTCACCGCCTTCACCCGGCGGCAGGACGGCCGGCTGGAATGGCGCGGCGATCCCAAAGCGCTGGATAAGCACCGACCTGTTCGGCCAGCAGGAACGCCTGAGCGAGGCCGCTGCGCGCATCGCCGCGCCGGTCGTGCTGATGCGCGGCTCGCTGAACGAGACGATTTCGAACGAACGTTTGCTGCGACTGCAGGCCACGATCAAGGGTTCCGAGATTGTTGAAATCGAAGGCGCGGGCCATTTCCTGGGCGAGCGCGACGATCTGTTCAACGCGGTCCTGCTGGACTTCCTGGAGCGTCATGCGCCGCGCATGCCGCTCAGCTACATCGGCGGCTCCGAACCGCGCGTGTTGCGCGATGCACTGGGTTGCTTTGCCACCGGGGTGACGATCATCACCACCATCGGCGAAGATGGCCAGCCGATCGGCCTGACCGCCAACAGCTTCACCTCCGTTTCGCTCGACCCGCCGCTGGTGCTGTTCTCGCTGGCGAAGAGCTCGGCCAACCTCGAAACATTCACCGCTGGCAGGCCGCTTTGCCGTCAACGTCCTGCACATCGGCCAGCAACCGCTGTCGAACCGCTTCGCCTCGCGCGAGGCCAACCGTTTCGAAGGCGTGGACTGGGAAGTGCGGTCACCCGAGGGTTCGCCGATCCTGGCCGGAACGCTGGCGAGTTTCGATTGCCGCACTCACGCCTGCCACGAAGGCGGCGACCACCTGATGTTCGTCGGCGAAGTGCTCCACGCCTGGTTCGAGCCGCACCGCGATCCCTTGCTCTATTTCAAGGGCAAGTATCGCCGCCTGCATTTCACCTGAGCGCGGCTCCGGAACCGGCAAGAACGGAACCCAGGAACCTTGGACCTGCGCCAGATGCGCCAGTTCGTCGCGGTGGCCGAAGAACTCCACTTCGGACGCGCCGCAATGCGGCTCAACATGGCGCAGCCGCCGCTCAGCCAGGCGATCCGCCGGCTGGAGCTGAGCCTTGGCGTCGATCTGTTCAACCGTTCCAAACGCAATGTCGAACTGAGCGAGGCGGGCAAGGTCTTCCTGATCGAGGCGAAGCGTACCCTGCTCCAGGCGGACGTCGCCCGGAAGATGGCGCAATCCGCAGCGGCGGACACGCCCGAGGTGCGCATCAGCTTCATCGGGCCGGCGCTTTACCAGTTGCTCCCTGAAATTCTCGTCCGGTTCCGCGCAGCGGTGCCAAATGTCCATGCCCGGCTGTTCGAATCGCCAACTCCCCGGCAGATCGAAGGGATCCTGTCCGGCGATTTCCACGTCGGCTTCATCACCCACGGCATTCGCCACGCGGGCTGCGAAAGCAGGCTGGTCGAGCGTTCCTCGTTCGTCGCGGCGGTTCCGGCAAACTCGCCGCTGGCCCGGTCTAAGTCCGTCAGCCTTGCCGAACTGGCGCAGCAGCCGTTCATCCTGCCGCCCACCAAATATACCGAGCGGTCCGAAACCCTGCAACCTGTTCAAGTCAGCCGGAGTGGTGCCGCGCGTCGAACAGGAAGCGAGCCAGACCAACACGACACTGAGCCTGGTCAGCGCGGGTTTGGGTTGCAGCATCGTCATGGCGACGGCAGCCCTGCAAGCGATCCGCAACGTCACGTTCCTGCCGATCGAGGACGAACTGCCCCACGCCCGCTGGGAAATGGCGATGGCGTGGCATCCCGATCATCTCAGTTCGGAAACCCGCAGTTTCCTCGATCTGGTCACCGACCACGTGACGAACAACCCGGACCTTCTCGATCTCGACGCCTATCGCAAGTGGCTTTGATCGCGGGTGCCCGATTCGTCAGAGCCGGTCCAGCATCTGCGCAGTACGCCGCCCCGACTCCGAATTCCTGACGCTGTCCGGCATATCGCGCAGCGCCATCATGCGCACCGCCAGGCATTCCATCTTCAGGCAGGCGAAAGCCTCGTACCACGCGATGTCGGCCGCCGACTTGCCGCAGGTCTGCGACCACAGCGCGATGGTTTCTTCGCGTGTGCCCATGCCCTCGAGCGGCGCGATGCCCTGTCCAGCGGTCTGGTTGTGGTCGGACTGCAGCCACCAGCCCAGATCGTGCAGCGCACCGCCGAGCGAAGGCTGTTCCCAGTCCATCACCGCCACCACTTCGCCGTCATGGCCGATCATCATGTTGCCAAGCCGCGAATCGCCCCAGACGATGCCTTCAGGCCGGTTTGCCGGTCCGAGGGCCAGCAGCCGATCGAACGTGGCGCGCAGCAGGCTGCGCTCGCCCGCCGGATCGACCCAGTCGATGAACCTGCGCCAGCGATCGGCTTCCTGGTCGAAGCCATCCGGCCCGCCTGGCAATTCGAGGAAGCCCGGCTCGTTCGACCGGGACAAGCTGGATCGCCGCCAGCTGGCGAACCGCGCTTTCCCAGATGCGCCTGCGCAGTCGCTGCCGGCGTATCGACCAGCCAGCCCTGCTTCGAATAGGGCGGATAGCTGACCGCCACCCGGCCGGCGACTTTCTCCATGACGAAGAACGGCGCTCCGAGCAGCGAAGCGTCGCTCTCGAACCACAGCGGACGCGCGACGCGCACCGCGCCGAATTCGTCCATCAGCTCGATGAGGCGGTATTGCTGGTCGAACAGATCGTCGGGATAGACGGTGTTGTTCGTCGGCTTGATCCGCACGACCATGCCCTGCGCCTTGTCGGAGCCATCTTCACGCCACGCGGCGTCGAACAGGATGGTCTCGTGCGACATCCCCGCGCCCAGCGGATAGGCCAGGTTATCGATGCGGATGCCGCTCGCCCTGGGCATTCTTTCCGCCAGCCAGGCCGCCAGCGACGCGGCGAGGATGCCAAGATCGCGCACGTTGGGCGCGACAACCGGCGGCGTTGCAGGTGTTGTCATCGGCCTGTCTCCTTCCCGTGTTCAGCAGCGCGCCAGGACCCGCCGTCGTCGTTTGTTTTGCATAGAGGTCGTTGCAATTGCTCGGCCAGCCTCTATATTCTGTGCTGCGCGTTCGGTCGCCTGACCGGTCGGTGTTGCAAGCAATGTGGAAAGTGTGAGAGTCATGCCGTTTCTGAAGAACGTCTGGTATGTGGCCGCCAACGCCTATGAGCTTGACGACGACCAACCAAATGGCGGCGTCGTCAGCCGCAAGATCTGCAACGAGCAGGTTGCGCTGTTCCGCAATTCCAACGGCACTATCGCCGCCCTCCACGATCGCTGCCCGCACCGTTTCGTGCCGCTGAGCATGGGCAAGCGCGTCGGCAATTCGCTGCAATGCGGCTATCACGGCCTGCGCTTCGACGGCACCGGTGCCTGCGTCGAAGCGCCGCATGACGACGACAGCCAGAAGGCCCGCGCCTGCGTCCGCGCCTATCCGGCGGTCGAGCGCGACCGGCTGATCTGGATGTGGATGGGCGATGCCGCGCTGGCCGACCCTGAACTGATCCCGGCGTTCAGCTTCTTCAGCGACACCGATACCTACACCTCGTGCCAGGGCTATTCGCACATCAAGGGCAATTACCAGCTGATCGCCGACAACCTGCTCGATCTCAGCCATATCCATTATCTGCATCCGGGCATCCACGAGGGCTCCGACTTCGAGGACTTCGACCAACAAGGTGCAGCGCGATGGCGACACTGTCTGGTCGATGCTGTGGCGCCCTCACTATCACATCGATCGCTGCCAAGCGCCCGATGTTTGGCCTGGAACCGGCGATGCCGAGGACGTCGAAGGCCAGGGCCATGCCCGCTGGGATGCGCCCGGCGTGTTGTTCGTCGACACCGCGTTCTGGGATCACGGCAAGAGCTATGGCGAAGGCTGGAACACGCCCAACGCGCATCTGATCACGCCGGAAACCGAGACCTCCAGCCACTACTTCTGGGGTTCGGGCCGCAATTTCGCGCGCGACAACGAGCAGTTCACCCTCGGCACGGCCGCGACGATGAAGAACGTGTTCGAGACGCAGGACGGCCCGATGGTCGAAGCCCAGCAGCGCGACATGGGCAAATCCACCGATTTCCTCGACCACAGGCCGATCATCCTGAAGGCGGACGCGGCCGGTGTCATGGCACGGCGGATCATGCAGCAGAAAATCCGCGCCGAACAGGCCGGGCTGCAGGAAGCCGCCGAATAGCCGGAAGACCGGCTCAGGAGAATAATTGACTATGGCAAGCACACTGGATGGCAAGGTCGCGATTGTAACCGGGGGTTCGCGCGGGATCGGTCGCGCCTATGCCGAAGCCCTGGCCGGGCAGGGCGCAGCGGTGCTGATCGCCGACATGCTCGAGGCCGAAGGGGCTGAAACTGCCGCCGCGATCTGCGCCAAAGGCGGGCGGGCGGTGTTCCAGCGGGTTGACGTATCCGACCCGGATTCGACCGAGGCGATGGCCGCAAGGGCGGTGGCGGAATTCGGCGGCATCGATATCCTGGTGAACAACGCCGCGATGTTCGCCAGCCTGGTCGGCGGGCCGCTCGACACGATCACGATCGAGCGCTGGGACCGGACCATGGCAGTCAATGTCAAAGGCCCGTGGCTGTGCACCAAGGCGGTGGCGGGGCACATGCGCGCGCGCGGCGGCGGCGCGATCGTCAACCAGTCGTCGATCTCGGCCTTCGGCATGGCCTACATGCTCGATTACACCGCATCGAAGGCGGCGGTGATCGGCATGACCAAGAGCGTGGCGAGCGAGTTGGGGCGCGACAACATCCGCGTCAATTGCATCGCACCGGGCGGCACCGCGACCGAAGGCTATTCGCAGATCATGGGCGGCAACATGGCGGTGGCCGAAGAGCGCGCCAAGGCTACCCAGCTGATCGCCGAACAGATGACCCCAGACGCAATGGTGGGCACCCTGCTCCATCTGGTCAGCGATGGCGCGCGGTTCGTGACCGGTCAGACGCTGGTCGTCGATGGTGGGCGATACTTCCTCGGGTGAGCTCGCGGCGGGTATGCATCCCGCTCGCTGAGGCGCGCGACTTACATAATGGCGCATCTGGATACCTGAATACGAATTTGCACCCGCCTTTCCGGGATCGCTTGGTGATTGATCGCTTCCATGCGTAATATCGCGAAACACGGATTGGGAGACATGCGATGGACCTGGGCCTGCTTTACGAGTTCGACGTTCCCCAGCCTTGGCCGGCGCCACACCCCTGGGGCCAGCGCATGGAAGAGCGCCGGGTCTACAAGGAAAACATCGAGCAGATCGTCCTGGCCGACAAGATGGGCTTCGACACGGTCTGGTGTGTCGAACACCACTTCCGCGAGAACCGCTCGCACATGCCGAGCAACGAAGTCGTGCTCGGCGCGCTGTCGCAGATCACCGACAATATCAAGCTGGGCTTCGGCGTCTCGCTGTTGCCACACGAGTTCTGCCACCCTGCCAAGGTTGCCGAGAAGGTCGCAACCGTCGATCTGCTCTCCGGGGGCCGGGTGCAGTGGGGCATCGGTCGCTCCACGCCGATGGAACAGATTGCTTTTGGCGTCGATATCCCGCGCAGCAAGGAAAAGATGTGTGCGGCGGCGCGCAGCGTCGTCGGCATGTGGGCCGAGGAATATTACGAGGAGCACACCGAGTTTCTCGATTTTCCCAGCCGGATGGTGACGCCCAAGCCCTGGCAGGATCCCCACCCGCCGGTGTGGATGGCGACTTCGACCGAATCGAGTGCGGTCATGGCCGGCGAAAATGGCTGCGGCCTGCTGTGCTTCAGCATCATGCGCCCGCTCAGCACGCTCAAGCCCTTGATCGCAATGTACCGCGAGGCGCAGACCCGCGCCAAACCGCTTACCAGCGTGCATACCAATCAGGTCGGCATCTACACGCTGGTCCACTGCGCCGAATCGCGCGACGACTTTGCCAGGAACAAGCTCTGGGAGTCGATGTGGTGGTGGTACAAGGGGCTGGCTGAATTTCACCTCAAGTGGGAAATGGCGCATCTCTCACCGGAAGCGCAGGCGGCGGCCTTTCCCTTGATGGAAAAGCAGGCGCGCGGCGATTTCGACATTACCGAGTTCGACAAGGAAGACATGGTGATCGTCGGGACGCCCGATGAGTGCCTGAAAAAATTCCTCAGATATGAGGAAGTCGGGGTCGATCAGCTGCTGTGCTACATCAACTTCGGTTATTTGCCGCACGAGGCGGTGATGAAGTCGGTCGAGCTGTTGGGCACCTTTGTCATTCCCGAACTTGCCAAGCGCGGAGCCAGCCATGCTGCTTCGGTCCTGAAGCAGGGGATCGCCACTGCAGAAAAAAACGCCCCACGTCGCGGAAACGGCGCTTTCCACCTACATCGACTAGGCTGCGGAGTCGCGGGCACCGGTACCGCTGCGGAGTGCGAGCGCCGTTGGACAGCGAGAGCGATCCCCGGGACAAATGGCCGATGCGCGTGTTGCGCGCCGGCGACCGGCGCAGCGCGTCGCGTTCGGCGACCCGCGCGCTCGATGTGCTGGAACTGTTCGGCGAAGTGCGCCGCCCCTTGCGCGCGGTCGAGATCGCCCGCCGGTTCGAACTGCATCCCTCGACGGTAAATCAGTTGCTCAAGACCATGGTGGAATCCGCGCATCTGACTTTCGAGGCCGGCACCAAGACCTATCTGCCCTCGCCGCGCCTGACCCGCTTCGGCAGCTGGCTTGCGGAGACCTATGGCGGCGACGGGCGGCTGCGGGCGCTGGTCGCCGAACTCCGTGGTCAAAGTGGCGAAGTGGTCACCCTTACCACACCCAACGATCTGTTCATGCAGGTGATCGACCATGCCGGTGCCGATCTTGCGGATGTCAACCGCCATAGCCAGGCCGAACGCGGTCTGCGCGTTTCGATGTTCGGTTCGGCGATCGGGGCGGCCTATCTTTCGACCTTGCCCGCTTCCGAGGTCCGCCGGCTGGCCGAGCGTGGGCGCATCCCCGCCGCCGGGCACCAGGCGCTGCAAGCCATGCTGGAAGCGGTGCGGATCGATGGCTTCGCCAGCAGCCAGAGCGCCGAGGGCAGCATCTGGTCGATCGCAGTGCCGCTTAGCGTCAGCAGCATTGGCGTACCACTGGTTCTGGGATTGGCCGGCCCGGCGGAGCGCGTCGGACCGCAGGCGTCCGGACTCGCCGCTGCAATGCGCTCGGCCATAGCGCGGCTTTCGGCCAGCTGATCTGATCGAAGTAGCGCGGCAATGAGGGGGATAGGCTTGCCTGTGCCAAAGTGCTTTGCAATGCACTTGGCGAAGTGCAATATGGCTCGCAATTAGCGCGACGCCGATCATGGCGCGATCCGCAAAGGGGGATTGGATGAATTCGGCAAGCGAGACTGCAGTTTTCCCCCGGCTGCTGCGCCCGCACGGATCCCGCGTTCGGCCTATTTTGCGCTGGGCGTGCTGGTCCTCACCAACCTGTTCAACATGCTCGACCGGTCGATCGTCTCGATTCTTGCCCAGTCGATCGCGGTCGATCTGAAGCTCGACGATGCCGATCTCGGGTTCCTGCTGGGGACGGCTTTCGCCGTGTTCTATTCGATCGTCGGCATCGCCATGGGGCGAATTTCCGATTTCGTTTCGCGCAAGAAGATGCTGGCGATCGGCTTGTCGCTGTGGTCGGTCATGACCGCGCTGGGCGGTGCCGCCGTGGGATTCGTGTCGCTGAGCGCGGCGCGCATCGGCGTGGGCGTTGGCGAGGCGGTGGCCAACCCCTGTTCGCATTCGCTCCTGGCCGACGTGTTTCCGGCCCGCAACCGGGCGCTGGCGCTGGGGACGTACCTGACGGGAACCTTCCTCGGCACGGCTGCGGCCATGATCATCGGCGGCCTGTTCATCCAGAAATGGCCGGACGTCTGTTCGGCGGTCCCGTTGTTCGCGGCCTGCGGACTGGCGGGCTGGCAGGCCGCATTCATCGCAGTCGGCGTGCCTGGTCTGCTGCTCGCGCTGCTCGTCCTGATGATTCACGAGCCCGAGCGGCCGCAACTGGCGCAGCACGGTACCGCCCGGATTGTCGTTCGCGAGATTGCCTCCGCGCTGCCCCCGTTCACCCTGCTGTCGATCTATCGGCTGGCCGGTACGGACGGGCTTGTGCGCAATCTTTACCTGGTAGCCGGCATCTCGGCGGTCGCGGCCATGCTTGTCTGGTTGACCGGGGACCTAGCACAATGGATTGCCTGCGGGCTCGGAGCCTATTCCATCGCGACCTGGGGACAGGTCCAGAGCCACAACGACAAACCACTGTTCCGTCTGACCTATGGCAATTCGACCTTCGTTCTGGCAATCGCCTCGACGGCCATCGTCGCCTGCATCATTGCCGGAATCAGTGTATGGGCTGCGCCGCTGGCGATGCGGACATTCCCTACGGTTTCCGCCATCGACATCGGCCTCGGCCTCGGCCTGATCTTCGTCGCCGGGTCGATCATCGGCGTCATTGTCGGCAGATGGATGACCGATCGCTGGAAGTTGCGTGATCGCGGCGCCCCGCTGCATATGACGTCCATTGCCCTGCTGGGCATGCTGCCGTGCATGGCGGTCATCGTGTCGGCCAAGACAGATTGAGGTGTTCTTCGTCGCCTATTTCTTCCAGGCGATCTTCACGTCGCTGTGGAGCGGCGGCATTGCCGCGCTCGTGCAGGATCTGGTCCTGCCGCGCATGCGCGGCGCGGCTGCCGCCTGCTATTCGCTGGTGGCGATCGTCGTCGCCTCGGGGATCGGGCCGTACTGGACCGGCAAGGTGAGCAAGATGACCGGATCGCTGGGAACAGGCATCCTCAGCATCCTGATCCTCGCGCCGGTCGCGTTTTTTATTCTCTGGCTTGCTGGCAAGCGGCTGCCGACCGAGAACTCCCGAAAGGCGGCAAGCCATGGCCGCTGCAGCAGGAGAGGGAGCATGAGCATGAGCGTTCCAAATGCCTTGGCGGCTGCGGCTGCGAGCCTCTTGCTGTTGGCTCAGCCAATGGCAGCAACAGCCAAGTCCGCGACTGCCAGTGTTGCTCGCTCCGCCCTGCCCCAGGTAACAGGTCCAATTCCGACAACACTGGAGTCGCGGCCCCTGCTCGGCGCGGCTGCCGCGATGGCAGCGGTGGGCTATGTCGAGGAGGAGTATTTCCTTTCGGGTGAAGCCAATACCTATGACTGGACCGGAACCGGCCACGAGGTGAAGGTGATTGCCGGGCCGGGCAGATATGTGACGCGGATTCTGGTCAGGCGGCCGCGCGATCCGGCCAGGTTCGGCGGCAATGTCGAAGTCACCGTGCTCAACGCGAGCATCAACCTCGATTTTGGTGGGCCGACCGATTTCGCCCGGATGGTCAAGCAGGGTGATGTCTGGATCGGCATTACCACCAAGGCGGTCACCGCCAATGCGCTGAAGAAGTTCGATCCCGTCCGCTATGCCGCGATCGACTGGAGCAATCCAGCGCCTGCGGCCAGCCGCTGCACCGATCCGACGATGATCCCGACCTATATGGCAGGGGGCAAGGAAGCGCTTGAGGCAATGACCCGGGCAGGCGTCAAGAGCAGCTGGCCCGAATATGAGGACGGGCTGGTCTGGGACATGCTCGGGCAATTGGGCCTGCTGCTCAAGAGCGAGCAGCGCGCCGCGATCCTGCCAGGCTTCAGCAAGCCCTGGATTTATATGACCGGGATATCGCAGTCCTCGATCTACATGCGCACCTGGGCCGCAGGCTTCCACAACCGCTATCGCACGCCCGACGGCAAGCCGGTCTATGATGGCTATCTGGGGATCGTCGGGCCGGCGATGATCCGGATCAACCAATGCGCCGCCGATATGCCGCTCGAAGACCCGATGCAGAAGCTCCCGCCGCTCGATGCGCCGTTCATCTCGATCTCGTCCGAAGGCGAAATGTGGCAGGGCAGGCATACCCGTCAGCGCGATGTCATCGGCCGCCGCTCCGGAATAATCACCTATGAAGTGACCGGGTCCTCACACCGCGCATTCGATGTTCCGGGCCTGGCTCCGGACACGATTTCGGTGCCTCCCTTGCCTGACATGATCAAGGCCGGCATGCAGATGCCCGGCAGCGGCGGCGCGGCCATGCCCAACCTCATTCCGGCGGGCGCAAAGCCCAACGATTTCATCTGGCAGCCGCTGGTGCGCGGTGCGTTCCTTAATCTGCAGAAATGGTCGCGCCAGGGGATCAGGCCCCCGCGCGCTGCGGGGATTGCGCTCGACGCCAGCCGCGAGATCCGGCGCGATCCGAACGGCAATGCGCTTGGCGGACTGCGCATGCCCTATATCGAAGCCCCGGTCGCCGCGCATACCGGCTACCTTGCCGCCGGTGGCTTTGGCGGCGTGACGGGTGCGAAGAAGGCCTTTGTACCGGAAGTTATGCAAGCGCTCTATCCGGACAACGCGGCCTATCTCGCGAAGTTCAATGCGGCCACCGACCGCCTGCTGACCGGGCGGTGGATTTCCGCCGAGGACGCTGCGGCGATGAAGGCGGCCGCCGCAGCATCGCCGCCGGTGCTCCCGAAGCCTCAGTGATCGTCGTCGTCGTCGGGCGGCGCGCACAGGATGGTCCAGGCTTCGAACAGCGCCGAGCGGGCGCGGATCAGGGCCGCAACGGCATCGGCATCGACCGGCGTGACGCGGATCAGCAGGTTCACCGCCTGCTCCTTGAGGTCGTAGGCTTCGCGGCGAAGCGCGACCCGTTCGCTTTCACTGATCGTCATCGCGGGTTTTCCAATGTGAGGCTGACGAGCGTGCCATTGAGGCGCGGCACCGCGCTCAACGGATCGAGGTCGGCATCGCTGACCAGCTTGTTCCGCTCGTTGCCACGCCGGAAAAGTTCGGCGGAGGACACCGGATCGAGCACCGGGGAGCCCCATCCCTGCACTATCACCACCGCGCCCGGTCGAACCGCATCGGAAAGAAGCGCCCGCGCCGACAGGACGCCAACCGCCGAACGCACGTCGAGGCGGTCCCCCTCCGCGATCCCGGCGGCAAGCGCATCGTCGCGGTTGATCTCGACGGTGTCCTGCGTCTCGTCGCTGCCGATAATTCCCGTGGTCTCGGCGAGGGATGAATTCATCATGCCGTTGCGCCGCCGCGAAATGACGCGGTAACTCCCGCGCGGCGGCGCGCCGATGCTGGAATCGCCAGCTAGTGCGACTGCCAGCGCGCTCGCCAGACGGTCCGGGCACAGCTCCACTCTGCGGCCCTCACCGCGCATGAAGGCGATGAAGTGGCCCATCGTGCGCTCGCCATAGACCAGGCCGTGCGGCTGCGCGCGCACATCGGCAAGCGTGATCGTGCCGCTGCGCGCAATCATGCCGGCAGACAGCTCGTCGGGCGTGCGAATGTGGCCGCCGTAGACCTCGGTGCCCATCGCCGCCGCAAGATCGCGGTAAAACTCCCATTCGGGCCGGACGCCAGGCGGCGGTGCGACAACCTGCCGCGTCGCCTGGATGAACGGCAGGTCATTGTAGCTGTGGAGCGCGACGTGGACCTCGTCGCGTTCGAGAAAATGCACCGCCGGGATCAGCCAATGCGCGTCGCGGTGGCTTTCGCGCCGGAACAGGTCGATGCTGACGAGCAAGTCCAGTTCGCCCAGCGCCCTGGCCAGATGCGCGCCCTCGGCCCCGGTCGAGACCGGATTGCCGCCGCCCAGGATCAGGGCGCGGACCTGCCCCTGCCCCGGCGTCAGGATCTCGTCCGCCAGTTCGGACACGCTGTGCAGACCGACCACGGTTTCGATCCCGCGCACCCGGCTGCGGCGCTTGGTCTCGCCCTGCGGCTTGGCCATCGGCAGGTTGTAGGGCCAGCCGGGCGCAAACCGGCCGCCTTCGCGGTCGATGCGGTCGGTCAGGACGTTGAGTGCCAGGGTCAGCCAGTGGGTCAGCACACCGTGGCGCCCCAGCGCCGGCCCGGTGCCGGCAAAGGCAAAGGCGCGCTTTGCATCGGCAAAGCCGCGCGCCGTCTCAATGATCTGGCTGGTCGGAACGTCGCAAATCGCGGCAAGCTGGTCTAGCGAAGCCGAGCCAGCCAGCGCAACAACCCGGTCGAACCCGGTCACTTCGTAATCGGCGGGCAAGCGCTGCCGGCCCTCCTCCACGATCACCTTGATCATGCCGAGCAGGAAGGCCCAGTCCGTCTCGGGCAGCGCGGCCACATGATCGGTCGCTGCTGCCGCCGTTTCGGAGCGGCGCGGATCGACTACCACCACCTGTGCCCCAGCCCGCATGCGGTCCTTCAGCCGCCGCCAGCCATTGGGCACCTTGCCGCCCCAGTTGAACTTGCTGACCGCCGGGTTGGTGCCGATCAGCAGGGCGAAGTCGGTGCCATCGATATGCGGGATGAGGGCCAGCGTCTCGAGACCGAACATTTCGTCGCAGGCGACATGCTTGGCGTTGCTGTCGATCGACTGGACACCGTATTTCTGGCTGGTGCCGATGGCATCCAGAAAGCCGAAATGCCAGGCCGCTGCCCCGGCGCTGAAGCCCATCGGGTTGCCCAGATAACCGGCGACGGCGTCCTTGCCATGGGCGGCGATGATCGCCTTGAGCCGCGTGGCGATGTCATCGACTGCTTCGTCATAGCTCGCCTCGACATAGCCCTCGCCGACCCGCTTCATCGGCGCGCGCACTCGCCACGGGCTTGCCGCAACCTCGTGCGACTGCTGGCCTTTGACGCAGAAATCCCGCCAGGTGTAAGGGTTCTGCTTGTCGGGCCGGATCGAACTCAATCACGCCATCGCGGAGCGAGACTTCGAGCCCGCAAAGCTGCTCGCAGATCAGGCAGTGGGTATATTCGGTTACAGGCTCGGACAGTGCAGTCATGACCACCTTCCTTTGTGCGTGACCTGCCCTCTAGCTGGCCGAACCCAGGTTCATTACCTGAACATCCTGAAACGCGCGTATCCCTTCGACCCCGCGCTCACGGCCGATTCCGCTCATCTTCACACCGCCCGAGGACGCGCTGGCGCTGGCGAAGAATGCGTTGACGTTGATCGAGCCGGTACGGATGCGCTTGGCGACTTCCAGCGCGGCGCGCGCATCCTTGCCAAACACATAGCCGGACAGGCCGAGCGACGAGTTATTCGCCATTTCAATCGCGTGCTCGACATCGCGGTAACCGATAACCGAAACCACCGGGCCGAAAATCTCATCCTGCGCTGAGGGGTTTTTGTTGTCGGGCACGTCCAATATAGTCGGTTCAAAGAAGAAGCCGGGGCGATCCGCACGTTTGCCACCTGCAACCACGGTGGCACCCGCCTCAACCGCCAGCTTTACATAGCGCTCGCAGCGCTGGACCTGGGCTTCGGTGATGACCGGTCCCATGGTGGTTTCCGGGTCGGTGGAGTCGCCGATCTTGGCATAGGCAAGGCTCGCCGCCATTGCGCCCAAGACTTTGGCTTTTTCTTCCTGCGGCACAAATACGCGCGTGCCGAGCACGCAGCCCTGCCCGGCATGCGCCATGCAAACGCTGATCGCGGCACTGAACGCGGCTTCGACGCGGTCAGGCAGGTAAATCTGCGCTGATTTTCCGCCCAGCTCGAGCTGCAAGCGCTTCATTGACGGCGCGGCTTGCCCGGCAACGATGCTGCCGACTTCGGTCGAGCCGGTAAAACTGACCATGTTGACCGCAGGGTCAGTCGTCAGCAGCTGTGCCCCCTCCGCTCCGGCCTCAGCAATGACGCTGAGCACGCCTTCGGGCAGGCCTGCCTCCGCCGCGATCTCGGCCAGCGCCAGCGCGCTGAGCGGGGTCAGCGGGCTCGGGCGCAGGATCACTGCGTTGCCGGTCGCCAGCGCCGGCAGGATCTTCCACAGGTTGATGTGCAGCGGGAAGTTGTAGGCGGAAATCGCCGCCACCACGCCGACGGGCACATAGCGGCGGATCGACTGGACGAAACCGCCCATCGGATTGATCCGCTCATCCAGCGTGATCGGATTTTCCTCGGTCTCGGGAAGCTTGAGACACAGGTCGAGCATCGCGTCCATCTGGCGCAGCGGCGCGCCGACTTGCGCGTCGAGCGCGAAGGACTTGATCGGCATGCCGGTCTCGGTGACGATCAGCGCGCGCAGATCGTCGATCCGGGCATTGAACCGCGCCAGCAGATCGCGCACGATCTCGACCCGCGCCTTCATCGGCATCGCGGCCCAGTCACCCTGGTCGGCGACCGAGCGGGCCGCAGCAATCGCCGCGCGGACCTGATCGATCGAGGCTCCGGCAAATTCTGTCGTGATTTCGCCCGAAGAGGGGTTGCGGACAGTGACCGGCGCACCGGTGCCGGCCTCGAGGCGTCCGCCAACCATCATCTGCGTGGGGAGCCAGGAAGTTTGTGCTGCGGTTGCGAAAGATGCCAAGTGCGATACTCCTGAAATTGGACCCGATGGTCAGGCCGTCTGCCCCGGAAGGTCGGCCACGCGCACGACCACCTTACCGGTTGTGCTGTTCTCGAACAGGTTCACCTGCGCCTGCGGCAGATTCTCCAGCCCCGCAACGACATGGACCTCGGGCTTGAGTGCGCCGCTGGCGAGAAGCGCGCAGACTTCTTCCTCGAACCCGGGGCGCAGGGCATCCTGGCCATGCTGGCTGAAGCCCTGGATGCGAACGCCCTTGCCCATCACAGCATGCAGCACCGCCGGCAGATTGTCCGTGGGGCCGGCACCCTTGTTGCCCTGATACTGCGCCATCAGCCCGGAAATCAGCACCAGCCCGCCATAGGCCATGTAAGGCATCATCTCGGCCAGCAGCGGGCCGCCGACATTGTCGAAATAGACATGGATGCCCCCGGGCAGCGCCGCAGCCAGCTGCGCGTGGAAATCGGGTGAGTGGCGATCAGCGACGGCATCGTATCCGACCGTGTCAATCAGATAGCGGCGCTTCGCCTCGCCGCCAGCGATCCCGACGACGCGCCCGCCGCGTGCCTTGACCAGGGCACCGACCGCCGAGCCAACCGCACCAGCCGCGCCGCTAACCAGGATCGTCTGGCCCGGCTTCACGCCGCCCGCAACTTGCAGCCCGATATAGGCCGTGAAGCCCGGAAGACCGCCGATGCCCAGCGCGTTTTCGATCTTGCCATAGCCCGGGGGCACGCGGTTGACCGCCTGGCCATTCGAGATCGCATAGTGCTGCCAGCCGAACCGGCCCTCGACAATCTCGCCCACCTTGAAATCAGCATGCCGCGATTCGATGATTTCGCCGACCGCAGCGCCAGGGATCACTGTCCCCAGTGGCAGCGAGGGCATCGCTGCGCTGCCGAGCGGCATTTTGTCGATGAAAATGCGCAGCATCGGATCGACCGACACGAATAGATTGCGCACCACAAAGCTGCCATCCGTCAGCTCCGGGACCGGGCCAGCTTCAACCGCAAAATCAGCCGCTGTCAGATTGCCATCAGGATAGCGGGCCAGCACGACCTTGCCCGGCTCCGGTCCATTTGCACCCATCCGCTCCATCCTTATCGTTCTATGCAAAGAGTACCGGTGCGGCTGCCAGGCAACCGCACCGGAAAGACAAGATTAGAGATTGAACAACTGCTTGGCCCGCCCGCCAATGATCATCGCCTTGTCGGCTTCGGGCACGCCTGCGAACAGTTCCTCGATCTTGGCCAGCGAGTTCGGAAAGGTCGTTTCCGAATGCGGGTAGTCCGACGACCACATGATGTTGCCCGCGCCGGGCATATCGCGGGTCAGGATGCCCACGCGGTCATGAATGAACGAAGCGTAGATGTTGCGGTCCATGAAATAGCTGGGCTCGTGCTCCAGCACGCTGTTCACCCAGTGGCGCTGCTTGTGCCAGGTTTCGTCCATGTAGTTGGCCGCGAAGGCCAGCCAGCCCACGCCGCTTTCGATCGATGCCAGCTTGAGATCGGGAAAGCGCTGGAACACTCCGCCGTAGATCATGATCGCGATCGGTTCGCCCATGCCGAACTTCGACATCAGCAGGTCGGACAGGAAGAACTTCGGCTCGGTGAAGCGCACGGCCCGACCGCCGAGGTGGATGGTCACCGGCATGCCGAGGTCGCAGGCCGCCTTCCAGAACGGATCGAACTCGGGATCGGCATAGGAGCGATCGCCATTGACGTCGCCAGTCAGCGCG
This sequence comes from uncultured Alphaproteobacteria bacterium, assembly GCA_963777795.1. Classification (GTDB taxonomy): domain Bacteria; phylum Pseudomonadota; class Alphaproteobacteria; order Sphingomonadales; family Sphingomonadaceae; genus Novosphingobium. Next base: position 492,848 of record CAVZRM010000006.1, on the reverse strand, counting down.
CGGGTCTGCGCGTCGAACCCGGTGGCCCCCGCCTTGTCGACCTTGGCCATCGGGAACGCAGGGATGTTGACCGCCTTCAGGCCGCGCGCGGCAAGATCGCGCAGCATCTTGATGGCAAGATCGACGTCCTGCATCGGGATGTAACCGACCCCGGCGAAGCGTGAGGGGGCATAGGCGCAGAAATCGGCCAGCCAGCGGTTATAGGCATCGAAACTGGCGATGAAGAGGTCGTTGTTGGTGGTGCCGAGCGGGCCGCCGCCGAACAGGATCGCGGTATCGATGCCGTCCGTATCCATGTCGTCCAGCCGGGCCTTGGGCATCCAGCCGCCCGCGCGCGCATCGGAGGCGCGACCATGCATCTTGAAGTCCTTGCCTTCGCGCCCGCCCTGCGCGCTGATCAGGTTCAGCTTCCGGCGGGTGCCCTCGAAGACGATATAGTCGCAGTCCTCGGCGTGCTCAATCTGCGGCGCGAGGGCGCGCATATCCTCGGGAAGGTAGTCTGCCCACATGTCGTGCGACGGGTTCACGTGCGCATCGGCATCGACGATCGGCTTGATTCGGGTCGCAACGTTCATGGCATCCGTTCCTTGTTCTGATCGAGATCGAAATGGCACGCGAGTGAGTGCTGTTCAAATATTAATATGCGAGGTTTTCATACCTTTTTGATATGCCGCCAGTCGATGCAAAAGGCGTCAATTGTCCTTGCGGAACTGCGAAAGGCCGACCAGCGACAGCGTATGGACGCTTTCCAGGGCGTCGCTGACCGGCATCCGCTCGGTGCCCATCATCCCGCCCATAGTCTGCAACACCGCGAAGGGATTGTCGCCGGCGATCTCGTAGATCAGCATGAAGTCCCATTGCTGCAGGCCTTCGGGCACCTTGACGGGCAGCACGGAGTGGCGTTCGGCGCTGACGAAGCCCGGCACCGCCAGCAGGTCGGGAATATGCCGCTGGTCATACCACTCAGCTAGGTCTTCGGTCCGACCCGGTGCTGCCTTGGCCAGGACCACCATCTTGTGCATCGTGAACAGTTCCTCTGCGTCTGAAGCAGGCGCGACCCGTCGCGTAGCGCATTGCCCCGCCCGTGAAAACAGGAATTCAAATGCGATTGCACCATTTCATTATGCGCCGCCAACAAACGGCAGGTGCCGGGCCAGCCTTCCCCCGTTTGCGCAGGATGCCGTGCATCGCCGATGCCGATGCCTCCATCGATCCGCCACAGTCTCTCGCCTGTGGCCTTGGCGGACCGCTCAGTCGGCGGCCATCAGTTCGATGAGGTTGCCGTCGGGATCGCGAAAATACACCGAGTGTGCGGACAGCCCATCCGCCGTGCGACGCGGTGATGGCCCATCGACAATGTCGATGCCATGCCGCGCCAGATGCGCCTGTGCTTCGGCGACCGAGCCGGCCCAGCGGAAACAGATGTCCGCCGATCCCGCCACCGGGCGCGCGGCGACGAGGTCCACGCCGTTGCCGATCTGATGAATGCTGATCCGGGCGCGTCCGCCCAGCATGACGACGCGCACCGCCGGCTTCCCGCCGGGCGCGTATTCGTTGATGATTTCGGTGCCGAACAGGCGGTCATAGAACGCCCAGGTGGCTTCGAGATCGGCGACGGTGATGGCGACATGGTCGATCCCCGACAGGATGGCTGTTTCCATCGGCAAGTCCTCGGCCCTTCTTTGCAGTTGACCGTTCGCGGCCGGTCCGGAACATTCGCTGCACCACGGCAGGCTGTCCGTTTCCGCCATGCCAGATGATCGACGGGAAGTGCAACAATGAACCAGGCTGCCGACGAGACCCTTGCCATCCCGCCGCATGTCGATCCGGCGCTGGTGGTCGATTTCGACTACCTCAAGCCGGCGGGTATCGACGGCGGGAAGAACGGGGAGGACGGAGACGTGTTCGCCGCCTTCGGCCGACTGCACGCCGGTCCGGACATCGTCTGGTCACCGCATTATGGCGGCCACTGGATCGCCACTCGCGGCGAGGACATCCAGTGGATTCAGGAACGCCACGAGCTGTTCTCGAACGCCGAGAAGAACCTGCCCAAGGGCAGCTTTCCCTCAATGCCGCCGATCACGGAAAACCCTCCGGACCACACCCGCTATCGGGCAGTGCTCAACCCCTATTTCGCGCGCCGGCACATCGAGGAAAACTACGAGCCGAAAGCCCGCGCCGTCATCGTCTCGCTGATCGGCGAAGTGAAGCAAGCGGGCCACTGCGAGTTCGTCAGCGAATTTGCCCGGATTGCGCCGCTCAAGATATTCTGGGACTTCGTCGACCTACCTTACGAGCGGCGCGATGACTTCCTGCGCTGGGGCAAGGACTTCATGAACCGCTACGATATGGCGGCCCGTGTGCAGGCAAATGGCGAACTGGTTGAATACCTCGGGCAGTTGCTCGACGAACGGTTCGCTGATCCGGGCGATGATGTCTTCACCGGAATTTCGCAGTGGCGCTCGAACGCGCGGTTCAGGAACCGCGACGAACTGATCGGCATGGCGCAGCTGGTGTTTCTGGGCGGGCTGGACACCGTTGCTGCGCTGATGGGATTTTCGATGCTCCGCCTGGCGGAGCGGCCTGAACTGCAATCCCGCCTCAAGCATGATCCCGCCGTGATCCCCGCCGCAGTCGAGGAATTGATCCGCAGGCACGGGCTTTCCAACTCCTGCCGCATGCTGCGTCAGGACATCACCCGCAAGGGCGCGGCGATGCAGGCTGGCGACATGATCATGGTGATGAACAGCCTGTCGGGCATCGACGACCGGCTCTATGATGATCCCTTCACGGTCGATTTCGACCGTGGCCCGGTGCACCACAACAGCATGGGCAATGGCCCGCACAAATGCGTAGGCCAGCACCTCGCCCGGATGGAATTGCGCGTGCTGCTGGAGGAATGGTCGCACCGCATGCCGGTCGTGCGCATTGATCCGCAGGCCCCTGCGCCGCGATCGCATGCCGGGGCGGTTATCGGCATGGAGCATCTTCATCTGGAATGGGATGACCCCCGGGCCAGGGCGACCAGCCGGCAAGCCTGATTGCCGCTTCCCGATGGCGGCGTTATCAAGCCCCGCGAATGATCGATTCCGGCCGTATCGAGCTACTGTTTCACCGCCATCGCGCTCATGAAACCGCCATCCACCGGCAGCGCCGCGCCGTTGATGTAGCTGGCTTGCGGGCTGCCCAGGAACAACAGCGCCGTCGCCTGTTCATCCGCGCCCGAGCGGCGTCCGATCGGCTGGGCGATGACGTCAATCGCAGCGCTGGGCGTGGTCTTCTCGATTTCCTCGAGCATCGGGGTCTGGACGGCACCGGGCATGGTGCAATTGGTGCGGATGCCGCGTGCGATGTTCCGCACGGCGCTGGCGAAAGTCCAGACGATGATAGCCTCCTTGGAACAGCGATAGCCTTCGGCGACGAGCTGGGCATGCGCCTCGCACCATTGGACGCCTTCCTCGAAGCTTTGCCGTGAATCCAGTTCGAGCAAGTCGCCCAGATGCCCGCGCCAGCCCATGCCGCCGTTCGACGACACGTTGACGATAGCACCGCCACCCCGCATTTGCGGCAGAATGCGATCAGTAAGCCTGCGCATTCCCAGGTAATTCGCCTTCATGATGTCGAGTGGCGGGCCGCCCGGAGGCATCCCCGCGCAATTGAACAGGGCGTCGAACGTGCCTGTCAGGCCGGTCAGGGCGGCATCGATCTCGTGCGGGTCGCGCAAATCGACCTGGGTAAAGGACCGCAGGGGAAGATCGCATCGCTTCCAGTCAAGCCCGTGCACTTCAGCGCCCAGCGCGACGAGCTGGCGCGCGGCGGCATGGCCGATACCCGAATGGCAACCGGTGACGATGACCCGCCTGTCCCTGTAGCCGAGCCAGTCGGACATTGTTGCCTACCTCCTGTTCGCTCCCGAACCTGCCGCCAGCGTTCCGCAGCGTCAGCGATCAGACGATCTCGCCGATCTCGGTGCCGACCGGGTAGGTTTCGCCATCGGCGACCTTCTGGATCAACGTTCCCGAAGCCGGGGCCTCGATCTCGCGCGCGGTCTTGTCGGTCTCCAGCGTGTAGATCACATCGCCTTCGGCAACGACAGTTCCGCTTTCCACCATCCATTCGGCAAGCGTGCCTTCGCTCATCGACATTTCGAGCTTGGGGATCGTCAGGGTAGTAGCCATTGGTCGTTGATTCCTTGCTAGTCAGGATTTGATCACGCCGCGCACGCGCTCGACGATGGCACCCACGTTGGGCACCTGGCTCATCTCGATTGCGTTGGAATAGGCAATCGGAGCGTAAGCCGCACCCAGGCGGATCGCGGGTGCCTTGAGCTGGCCCCAGAGTTCCTCGTTGATGGTCGAGCAGATTTCGGCACCCAGCCCGCAGAATTCGGTCGCTGCGTGGACGACCACGGCGCGTCCGGTCTTCTTCACTGAAGCCAGCACGCGATGATAGTCGATCGGCACCAGACTGCGCAGATCGACCACTTCGGCACTGATGCCGTCCTTGGCCAGTTCTTCGGCTGCGGCGAGGCAATTGTTGAGCTCCCAGCCATAAGAGATCAGCGTCACGTCGCTGCCTTCGCGCTTCACCTTGGCGACGCCGAGCGGGATGCGATAGTCGCCGGTCGGCACCTCGCCCTTCTGGGTATAAAGCAGGAAGGTCGATTCGAAGACCACCACCGGATCGGGATCGGCGATCGCCGAGAGCAGCATGCCCTTGGCGTCGATCGGATTCGACGGGTAGAGCACCTTGATGCCCGGCACATGGGTGAGCCAGGCTTCGAGGCTCTGCGAATGCTGCGCGCCAAACCCGCCCATGCCGCCGCCCAGCTGCATGCGGATGGTCAGCGGCGCATGGGTGGCCGAACCCGACATGTAGCGCTGCTTGGCGGCGTGGTTGGCGATCTGATCGAGGCACACGCCCATGAAATCGCAGAACATGATCTCGGCGATCGGGCTCATGCCGGCAATCGACGATCCAATCGCCGCGCCGATGATCGCTGTCTCGGCGATCGGCGTGGCGCGTACGCGGTTGCTGCCATACTTGGTCTGCAATCCCTTGTTGGTGGCGAACACGCCGCCATGCGGATCGCCGACGTCCTCGCCGAGGATGAACACTTCCGGGTTCGCCTCCATGGCGATGGCTTGCGCGCTGAGCACTGCCTGGGCCATCGACATCGCCTCGGTCGGTCCGGCGATCTCGCCCTCGGCCTCGCGCACCGGATAGCGTCCGCGCACCGGCACGCAGCTCTCGTCGGCGAAGACATCGACGGTCGTTTCGCTCGGCGGGGTCACCGGGCTTTCCAGCGCCCGGGCAATGGCATCATCGACTTCCGCCTTGGCGGCGGCTTCGAGAGCGGTGAGTTCGTCCTCGCTGCAGATGCCCGCATCGAGCAGCAGCGCGCGGGTCTTGTCGACCGGCGCGCGTGCCTTGGCGGCGGCGAGCACGTCCTTGGCGGCATTGTAGTTGTCGCCCACGCCCGCATGCGGCCCCATGCGATAGGTCAGCGCCTCGACAAAGACCGGGCCCTTGCCCGCGCGGACATAGTCGATCACGTCCTTCATGCCGGCATGGAACGCCGCCGGATCGTTGCCGTCGAGCTGGACCCCGCGGAAGCCCAGCGCTTCTGCACGACCGAAGAAGTTGGGGCTGGCGGTGTAGGTCGGAATTTCGGTGTATTCGCCCCACTGGTTGTTCTGGCACAGGAAGATCACTGGCAGCTTCCATGCGCCGGCCAGGTTCATCGCCTCGTGCACTGCACCGATCGACGTCGCGCCGTCGCCGAAGTTGACGATGGTGACCCGGTCCTCGCCGCGTTCCTTGGCGGAAATGGCCAGGCCGTTGGCGATGGGCGCGCCCGCGCCGACGATGGCGGTGGTGACCATCGAACCCGAGGACGGGTCGGAAATGTGCGGGGAGCCGCCCTTGCCCTTGTTGAGCCCGCCTTCGCGCCCGAGCGCCTCGGCAAACATGCCGTAGAGATCGACTCCCTTGGCAACCTGGTCATGGATGCCGCGATAGGTGGTGACCATGTAGTCGCGCGCGGTGATCAGCTGCGAGATCGTCGCGGGGATGCATTCCTGCCCGGTCATCGGCCAGTAGGTGAACATGAACTTGCCGGCCGAAAGCCCGGCCTGAACCGCCTTGTCGACCGCGCGGATACGCGCCATCTGGCCGTAGATTGCCTTCAGAACTTCCGGTTCGATGCCGAGATTGCCTTGCGTCATAGCTGCTTGTGCTCCCATTTAGCCGCCTGCCGCCTGCGGCCTGCGCCCCGGACCTGGCAGGATGAAGCCTGCCGCCGGAATCATGCATTCAAGCGGACGCAGTGCAAAACTTACTTGGCTTTGTCCATGCCTATTGCACAGCATCAGCAGCATTCTGCCCCTGCTGCAAAAACCTAGGCTGCGCTTGGCACCAGATGCGTGGGCAATAGCCCGTTCAGCTCATCCAGTGTCCAGAGGCCCGGTCCGCCGGCATCGGCCTTGACCAACCGCACGCCATCCTGGGCCTTGGTCCATTGGCAAATGCTGCCACCGGAAAGACTGAACACTTCGCCCGTCACCGCAGCTCCGGCATCGCTGCACAGCCAGGCGATCATCGGGGCGACATATTCCGGCCCGGCCGGGCGCGGCAGGGAAAGCAAAAGCTCGCGGTCCTTGCCGGTCAGCAGCCCTGCACCGAGCTGTTCCATGTACATCTCATAGGTGCGGGTGGCTGCGCCGGGCGCATAGCAATTGAACGTCACCCCGCTGCCGAGATGCGTGGTGGCCAGGTCGCGCATCATCGCGATGCCGCCACCGAGTACGGTGGCTCCCAGGGGATTCTTCTGGGTCCCGCGCGCGATCTCCGACGTGGCGAAAATGATGCGTCCCCAGCCGCGTTCGAGCATCGCTGGCAGCGCCTCGCGCGAAAGCCAGAATTTCTGGCCGAGATACAGATTTACCAGCTGCTGCCAGGTTTCATCATCGCAGTTCAGCCCCAATTGGGCAGTCTTCAACAGGGCGCCAGCGTTTGCGATCACAATGTCGCAGGAACCATAGGTGCCGGTGGCACAGGCTACGGCGCGCCGGCAACCTTCGTGCTCGGCGATCGAATCATGATTGGCAACCGCCGTTCCGCCGGCAGCGACGATCTGGGCAACGGTGGCATCGGCCGGCACGGAGCTGTGCCCCTCTCCCTCGACACTGGTTCCCAGATCATTGACGACGACCGCCGCGCCCTCGGCAGCCATTTGCAGGGCCACCGCCTTGCCGATGCCGTTGCCCGCCCCTGTCACCAAAGCCACGCGGCCCTGCAATCGCTGTTGAGTGGGCACCCACAATCTCCTTCATTCGCTATGCAGCCTCGCCTGGGCGAGATCCGGCAAGGTCAGACCACGGCAATCCCATAGAGCTCGGCGCAATTGTCGCGCAGGATCCACGCCCTTTCCTGTTCGGACAGGTTCGCGGCCTGTTTCGCCAGGATTTCCTGGCTCCACGGCCAGGTCGAATCCGAATGCGGAAAATCGTTCGCCCACATCAGCCGGCGCGGATTGAGCAGGTGGGTCATCTGGAACGCCGTCTCGTCGTCCTGAAACGTCAGGTAGATGTTCTCGCGGAAATAGTCCGACGGCAGCATCGCCATGTCGGGAAAGCCCTGCCAGTGCCGGTGCCGGTTATAGAAGTGGTCCATCCGGTACATGTAATGCGGGGCCCAGCCGGCATCCGCCTCGACACACACCAGCTTGAGAGCGGGGTGCCGCTCGAACACCCGGCCGAAGATGAACATCGCCAGGATATCCTGGCAATTGCGCACGATCCCGAACGAGCGGGTGATCTGCGGCCCGCGCCCGGTGGCGCGCATTTCAGCAGCGCTGCGCACAATCCCCGAGAGCGCATTGCGCCCTTCGATGAAGCTCTTGGTCATGCCGCCGGTCAGCACGTGGAAGCTCAGCGGCATGTCCATTTCGGCAGCGGCGGCCCAGAACGGATCCCATAGCGGCTGGTCGTAGTCGTCCTCGGTATCAGGCTCTCCGGGCATCATCACCCCCTTGAAGCCCATGTCCCTGAGCTTCCCCAGATCGGCAATCGCCTGGTCCGGGGCCATCATGATGATCTGGCCCAGTCCGTAAAGCCGCCCCTGCGGCGCACCTGCGACATAGGTCGCGAGCCAGCGGTTGTAGGCCCACGAACAGGCATTCTTGTAGGCCGCATCCGGGTGGTTGCAGATCAGCATGTTGACGGTGGGATAAATGAATTCGGCCTGCACGCCGTCGCGGTCCTGATCGGCGACGCGATAGGCCGGATCCCAGCCCGACCGGTGCAGGTCCTCAAAGCGGGAATCGGTTATCCTGATGTCTTTCGGGTCCATGCCCGCCGCCGCCAGCAGCCCCAGCGCCACGGGGCGCGCGAAACCGTCGATGTAGAAAGCCTCACCGCCGTTCTCCGGATCAACGGCAACGTGGGGGGCGCGGTCGCAGAAGGCCGGATCGATGAAATCGAGATAGAGATTTGGCGGTTCGGTGATGTGCGAATCCGCCGATACCGCAAGGATCCTTGCCGCCGCGTCCTTTGCGGGTCTGTCCAATTCAGCCACTGTCATGACAACCACTCCCGATATTTCACTGTAGCCGCTCAGGCGACCGCTGCCAGCGCCTGCATCTCCAGAATGGCGCGTGCTTCGTCCGGGGTCGCGACCTCGCGCCCCAGCGAGCGGGCAATGTCCACTACCCGTCCGACCAGCTCGGCATTCGACGGTTGCCCCAGTGCCGCATGCGCGTGATCGCCCAGGCCGATCGAAACATGGCCGCCGAGCCGCACGATCTCGGGCACGAACTCCAGCAGGTCGCCGCCATGGCACAGCACGCTCCATTCCATCCGGCGCGCGGGCATGTTGTCGACAAAGGCGCGCAGCCCCGCCAGCGTCGCGGGATGCCCGCCAAGGAACCCGTCCCCGGCCAGGAACAGCACCGGATAGGCCGGCTCGGCCAGCAACCCGGCATCGATGAAGGCCGCCGCCAGCCGCAGGTTGGCGAGACTCCAGATCGCCAGTTGCGGGCGCACGCCCCATGCGGTCATCCGGCTGGCCATGTGGCGCAGTTCGGCCGAGGGATTGGCGTAGACATAACCCTGATTGCGGAACTCCGCTTTCGCCGGGTCCCACAGATCGATGTTGTTCGAGCCCATGTCGAGCGGGGCAATGTCGGGGGTCAGCCCGGCCACTTCGCACAAGTGCCGCACATGGGCGAGGCGCTGCTCGGCCGGAGCGCCCTGGAACAGGCCGAGCGTGGGATGCACCATCACGCCTGACCGGGCGCGGATGCCGCCGATGATGTCGCAATAGTCCTGAACGTCGTTCGATTCGCTGCCGTCGGCGTGGCGGGCATGGAAGTGGACGATGGCTGCCCCGGCTTCGGCACAGGCCAGGGCGTCGGCCACGATCTCCCCGGGTGTATAGGGAACATGCGGGTTCGCGTCCTTGCGCGCGCCTTCGTTCATGCGGACTTCGATTATGAGTTTTTGCATGCCTCTTCCCAATGCGGGCAGCATGAAATCCGGCCGGAAAAAACGCAACGCATTTTGTGCATTGCGCAACGTTTCTGGTCTGGCCTATCCTTCGTGCCCGCAAGTCTGGTGCGCAAACTTGGGCGTGGGAACTGAAGGAGAGCAGCATGACTTCCGGGAGTTTCCAGGCCGAACAGGCCGAGCGCGGCCTGACTTTCCTGGCTGCCGATGTCAGGCGCAAGCAATCCTTCCCGCGCGAGGAGGTCGAAGCCGCGCTCAAGACCTACTTCGATGTCGCCGGGCGCTCCGCCCTCAGCGGCGAGTGGAATGCATGGGCCGACCTGTTCACCGAGGACGCGATCTATGTCGAACACGCCTACGGGATACTGCGCGGCCGCGAAGGCATTCGGGAATGGGTCAATGCCGTGACCGGCTCAACCCCGACTGACCTGCAGATGATCGACGAGTGGCACATCATCGATGACGATCTGTGCGTCGTTTACGCATCCAATTTGCGCCCGTCGCCGGACGGCGGAGCGCCCTTCCAGTTCAGTGCCGTTGCCGTGCTGTGCTATGCTGGTGGGGGCAAATGGTGCTATGAAGAGGACCTCTACAACGGGGCCGAAGCCGAGCGGGTGATGAAGGCCCATACCGTGGCCAGCGATGGTGCCGCCTGAACTGCCGTTCTGAACTGCCCCAAGGAGACAAGTGATGAGCACTTTTGACACGATCATTCGCGGCGGCACGATCATCGATGGCCTCAGAAGCGGTCGGTTTGTCGGCGACATCGGCATCCGCGACGGGAAAATCGCGGAGATCGGCGGGCTGAATGGCGATGCGCGGCAAGTCCTTGACGCCAGCGGGCTGATCGTCGCGCCGGGTTTCATCGATCTGCACACGCATTACGATTCCCAGCTGTTCTGGGATCCGTGGTGCTCGATTTCCAGCTGGCACGGCGTCACTTCGGTCGCCATCGGCAATTGCGGCTTCGGCTTCGCCCCTTGCAAGCCCGAACACCGCGAGCGCGCGATGCTCGCCATGACCCGCAACGAGGCGGTGCCGCTCAAGACCATGCAGGCGGGACTTCCGTGGGACTGGGAAACATTCCCCGAATTCATGGAGAGTCTCGAGCGCACCCCCAAGGGCGTCAACGTGCTGACCTATGTGCCGCTGATCCCGCTGTTCATGTATGTCATGGGCCCGGAAGCGGCCAAGAACCGTCGTCCCACGCCAGCGGAACTGGCCGAGATGTGCCGCCTGCTTGAGCTGGGCATGGAAGCCGGCGGCTGCGGTTTCTCGCTTCAGTATCTGGGGGTCAACAGCCATCAGCGCGATTATGACGGCACCCCGATGATCACTGACACCATGTCGCAAGACGATCTGATGGAATTTGCGCAATGTGCTCAAGAAGCTGGGCCGCGGCGTGATCCAGGGCATCGGTCAGCCGGGCGCGGTGTGGGAACGGCTGGCCGAGATCAGCGGCCGCCCGGTGATCTACAACACGGTTTCGCCGATGGCCGACCAGCACGGCGTCTCCAACGGCCGGGCCGAGGACGTGATCGGCTGGATTCACGAATGCAACCGCCGCGGCCTGCGCATCTACGGCCAGGCGACGACCATCGAGAACGACCTGCAGTTCACCATGGAAGACTGGAACCTGTTCGATTTCAGTCCGGTCTGGCGCGAGGCGACGCTGGGTGATCCGGCCGAGCGACTCAGACGGCTCAGCGATCCCGTGCGCCAGGCGGCGATCAAGGCCGAATACGATGCCGGTTACACCATGCCGATGGCCGGGCCCGGCGGCATCCGCGACCTCAAGGTGCTGTGGGTCGAGGACTTGGCGCTCAAGGAAAGGGACTACGAAGGCCGCACCATCGGCGAAATCGCCGACCGCGACGGCGTGCATCCTATCGACCTGTTCCTCGGCATCATCGTCGACGACCGCCTCACCAGCGGCTTCGGCCTGCACACCACACCTGCTGAAGCACGGGTGACCGACGCTTACAACGAGACGCTGCGGCTGGTCGGCAACGACCCCTACTGCATCCCTGGCATTTCCGATGGCGGGGCGCACACAAAGTTCCTCACCAGCGGTTCCTACCCCACCGACTACCTCATCGAGTTCGTGCGCAGGCGCAAACTGGTCGATCTGGAATGCGCCCACTGGCACCTGAGCACCCTGCCCGCGATAGCATCCGGTTTTGCCGATCGCGGTTTTCTGCAAGTCGGCATGCCGGCGGATATCGTCGTCTATGACCTCGAAGCGCTGGAGCTGGAACCGCACTACAAGTCGTATGACTATCCTGCCAACGAATGGCGGCTGGCGCAAAAGGCCAGGGGCTATCACTGGACGCTGGTGAACGGCCAGGTCACCTTCAAGGGCAATGAGTGCACCGGGGCCACGGCGGGAGAGCTGCTGCGCCACGGTCGCGGCGCATCGCTGTCACCAAAGCCGGTCGAGTTGGTCGCGGCTTGACAGATAGCTCGCCGATGCACGGTTTGTACCACCCGAGTTCGGGGGCCGATCTTGTCGCGCATGCGCTGGACCATGATCTGGACCGCCCGGTCATAATCCTTGGCGAGGATCGCGTGATTTCGGCTGGCGAGCTGCGCGATTCGATCAGCCGCTATGTCCAGTTGTTCGAAGCGCTCTCGCCCAGACCGCAACGCGCCGCGCTGCTCTCGAAAAACCGGCCGGAGGTGCCGGGGGTGTTCTATGCCTTCTCCTTTGCCGGAATCATCTCGACCCCGCTGCACCCCATGGGTTCGCTGGAAGACTATCTCTATGTCATCGGCGACGCCGGCATCGACACGCTGGTCTATGACGAGGCCTTCGAGGATATCGCCGGCGAACTGGCAAAGCGCACGCCGGGCCTCAGGCATCTGCTGGCAATCGGCAAGAGCGGCATTGGCGGAGCCATCGGCGAACTGGCATCGGGATTCACCGCGGGCCCGCTGGTGGCCCCCGCAGTACAGCCCGACGACATCGCCCGGATCGCCTACTCGGGCGGCACCACGGGGCAGCCCAAGGGCATCCTCATCCCGCATCGCAGCACTGTCGCCTCTACCACCACGCAGCTGACCGAATGGGAATGGCCCGATGAGGTCCGCCATCTGATCTGCTCGCCGCTCAGCCACGCCGGCGCCTCGGTGCTGACCACCATCCTTCACAAGGGCGGCGCCATGATCGTGCTGCCTGCTTTCGAGCCAGTCTCGTTCATGCAGGCGATCGAGACCCACCGCATCACCTCGACGCTGATGGTTCCGGCCATGGTGCTGGCGCTGATCGACCACCCGCGCTTTGGCGAGTTCGATCTCTCCAGCCTCGAAGTGATTTTCTACGGTGCTTCGGCCTTCCCGCCCTCACGGCTCAGGGAGGCCATCGGCAAGCTCGGCCCCATTTTCTTCCAGTTCTATGGCCAGACCGAAGCGCCGCTGTGCATCACCGCGCTGCGCAAGAGCGAGCATCTGCCGGACGACCCCTTGCGCCTCGCCTCATGCGGTCGCCCCACGCCATGGGTGCAGATCGCCCTGCTCGATGACCTATGCCGCGAAGTGCCAGAGGGCGAACCGGGCGAAATCTGCGTACGCGGACCGCAGGTCATGCTGGGGTACCTCAACAAGCCGGAAGAAACCGAGCAGGCCTTCAAGGGTGGCTGGCTTCACACCGGCGATGTCGCGGTGCGCAACCCCGATGGCTTCCTGCGCATCGTCGATCGCAAGAAGGACATGATCGTCACGGGCGGCTTCAATGTCTTTGCCCGCGAGGTCGAGGACGTCATCGCCGCCCAGCCCGGCGTGGCACGCGTCGCGGTGATCGGCCTGCCCGATCCCCGATGGGGCGAGGCGGTCACAGCCGTCGTCGTGGCGACCGGCGAAGGCCAGCTAACAGCCGAGGCGCTGATCGCCGCAGTGCGGGCGGAAAAGGGTCCGGTCCAGGCCCCCAAGCGGGTCATCTTCGTGGATGCCATTCCGCTGTCAGCCGTGGGAAAGCCCGACAAGAAAGCCTTGCGGGAGCGCTTTGCCGAAAAACCCTGAACAGCAATCGCGCTGGATCAAGATCGACCGGTATTGCCAGCCGTCCGAACACCTGACGCATCATCCCCGCCAGGGCGGGAATGACGAAACGGGTTAACGTATCTGACGATTGCCTCCCGCGCGCTCGGTGAGCATGCCTGGCGTCAGCACCTGCGGCAATTGTTGCGGCGCGCCGCCGCCCGCCGGATACCACAGATAGAGCGGCACCCCCGCCGCGCCTTGCGCCGTGAGAAAGCGCGTGATCGCCGGGTCGCGCCGCGTCCAGTCGCCGCGCAGCACGACGACGCCGGCCCTGGCGAAGGCGTCGAGCACCTCGGCTCGCTCGATCGCGACCTGCTCGTTGACCTTGCAGGTCAGGCACCAGTCGGCCGTGAACCAGGCGAAGACCGGTTTGCCCTGGCCTCGCGCAGCAACCAGCGCGGCCTCGCTGAACTCCTGGGCCGGGAGCAAGCCCTGCGCGGCGCTGGCGGGCTCACGCAGGATATGCGGGGTGGCGATCACGCCGCCCAGAACCAGGCTGGCGAACTCGAGGACCATCAATTTGCCGGCTGCCTCGCCGCGGCGCTGCTTCGCGCCGACCAGTACCAGTTGCACGATTACCGCCACAGCAATCGCCAACCAAACCCCGGCAAAGAACCATCCCCCCGTCCGGCTCGCCAGCCACAGCAAGGCCAGCGCGGTCAGCCCCATCGGCAGCGCCATCCAGCGGCGGAAGCTGACCATCCACGGCCCGGGCTTCGGCAACAGGCGGCGCAGCGCGGGAATGAAGGCGATTGCCAGGAACGGCATCGCGATGCCCAGCCCCAGCGCGGCGAACAGCGCCAGTGCCGGCACCACCGGCAGCAGCAAGGCCGCACCCATCGCGGCGGCCATGAACGGCCCGGTGCACGGCGTCGCGACGAAGGCGGCAAGCAAGCCGGTGGAAAACGCGCCCTTGGTTGAACCAGAACTGGCGAACCCGGGCAGGCCAAACTCGAACACACCGAGGAAATTGGCGGTAAGCGCGGTGGCCAGCAGCAGCAGCGCGGCGACCACCAGCGGCTCCTGCAACTGGAAGGCCCAGCCGACTTCCTGCCCCGCCGCGCGCAAGCCCAGCAGCAACGCGCCGAGCGAGAGGCAGGCGACGACGACCCCGGCGCCATAGGCCAGCCCTTCGGCCCGCGCCCCGGCCTTGCTTTCGCCGGATCGCGCCAGGCTCAGCGCCTTGAGGCTGAGGATCGGGAACACACAGGGCATGACGTTGAGCAGCAGCCCGCCGGCCAGTGCGCCCAGCAGCAGCAAGGCGAAGTCCTGCCAGCCATTGGCCGGTCCGCCCGCCAGCAGCATGCCCGCCGGTGGCACCGTGCCCGGCCGGGCCTGTATGGCGAGCCCGTCAGGCGCATCGCGCGCCAGCCGCAGCACGCCCGATATCGCGCCCGGCTGGATCGCGGCGAATTTTGCCCGGGGCATCTCGATGACCAGCGTGTCCCCTTCGCGGCTGAAGGCCTGGACCGCAGCATAGTCGATCACCTTGTCCTGTTCGAGGAACAGGTGCGGCTGATGCAGCGCGACACTGGCCGGCAGCGGTATGGCGAGGCGCAGACGTCCGCCCGCGAAAGTGAAGCGCGCTTCTGCGCCAAGCGGCGCGGGCATGCGCTGACGCCACGTGTCGAAGCGCGGATCGGGGCGCACCGGCGTGCCCGGCGCGACAACGGTGACCGAGGCCTCCAGCCGCGCTCGTTCGGGCACGCAGATTTCCTCGGTGCAGGCGAGCCACTGGGCATCGACCGCCACCGGCAGCACCGCGCCCGGCCGGGCATCGCGCGGCACGCTGAACGGCACCAGCACGGCATAGTCGTGGGCATAGACGTGGTTCATCAGGCCTTTGATCAGCAGCACTTCGGGCACCGGATAGCGCGGCGTGCCCGCGACGGTGCCAGCGGTGGTGCGCCAGTCGAGCTGCATGCCGAGCCCGGCATCGCCCGGGTTAGACCAGTAGCCGTGCCATCCCGCATCGGGGCGCATGACCATGGCCAGTTCGACAGTCTGGCCGGGCGCGACCGCCGATTCGGCGACGAGCCGGGCGCCGATATGGGTCGGGGCGGCCTGCGCCGGGGCGGCAAACAGCAGCACCAGCGCTTGCAACAGCAATGCAACAAGGCGGCAATAGCGCATCGTCTTCGTCATCTTCCCGGTGCCGCGCCGCTTGCGCGCGCTGTATCATGCAGCCATCAGGGGCTTTGAAGCCAATGCCGCAATAGATCAAGGAACCTGCATGCGTGCCCCCCTCGCCTCCCTGCTGCTTGCCGCCGCGCTGGCCGGCCTCGCGCCTGCTGCAGCCCAACCTGCGCCGCGAGCCCCCGCTCCGGCACCCCGGCTGATCGTCGCCATTTCGGTCGATCAGTTCTCCGCCGACCTGTTCGCGCAATACCGGCGGCATTTCACCGGCGGGCTGGCCCGGCTTCAGGAGGGCGCGGTGTTCCCCTCGGGCTTCCAGTCGCACGCCGCGACCGAGACCTGCCCCGGCCACGCGACAATCCTCACCGGTGCGCGGCCCAGCCGCAGCGGGATCATCGCCAACGACTGGTGGGACCTGTCGCTGTCCCGCGCCGGCAAGCAGGTCTACTGCGCCGAGGACGAGACCAATCCGGCGAGCTCGCCCGCCAGTCCGGTGATCTCGGCCGCCCATCTCAAGGTGCCGACACTCGGCGACCGGCTGAAGGCGGCCAATCCCGCCAGCCGCAACGTCGCGGTCTCGGCCAAGGACCGCACCATCATCATGATGGGCGGCCACGCCATCGACGCCGGTTACTGGTGGCGCGGCGGGGCCTTCGTCACGCTGGAAGGGCAAACACTGTCCCCGGCGGCGCAGGCGGCAAACCGCACTGCTGCCGCCATGATCGCCAAGGGCGCGCCGGGCCTGGCCATTCCCCGCTGGTGCGCCGCGCCTGCACAGGGCCGTTTCGTGCTCGAAAAGGGCAAGGCATCCGGCTTTACCGCCTCGCCGCGTATCGACGCCGCCGTCGCCAGTCTCGCCATGGCGCTGGTCGACGAGCAGGCACTGGGCCGCGACGCTGTGCCCGACGTGCTTTCGGTCGGCCTCTCGGCGACTGATACGATCGGCCACATGCTCGGGCCGGGCGGGCCGGAGATGTGCATCCAGATGGCCGAGCTTGATCGCACCATCGACCGCCTGCTGGCCCATCTCGATGCCCGCCGCATCGACTACGCGGTTGTGCTCACCGCCGACCATGGCGGTCTCGACGCGGTGGAGCGGCTGCAACAACAGGCCTATCCGCGCGCGCTGCGGGGCGATGCGGCGCTGGCTGTCGGCGAACTGGCCAAGGCGGTCGCCCGGCAGACCGGGATAACCGCGCCCTCGGGCCCGCTGCTCTATGGCGATGGCCTCGCCGGCGACCGCTACATCTCGCGGCTGATTTCGCCCGGCGAGCGCACGCGGGTTTCCGCCGCGCTGGTCGCCCAGCTCAAGGCCCATCCGCAAGTCGCCGCCGTGTTCACCGCGCAGGAGCTTGCCGAGGCCCCGCTGCCCTCGGCCTCGCCGCAGGACTGGAGCCTCAAGGACCGTGCCCGCGCCTCGTTCGATCAGCAGCGCTCGGGCGATGTGGTGGTGCTGCTCGAACGGGCAGTGATGCCGATCCCGGCCGAATACCGCGGCCTCGTCGCCACCCATGGCAGCCCGTGGGACTATGACCGGCGGGTACCGATCCTGTTCTGGCGAAGCGGCATGACCGGCTTCGAGCAGCCCGCGCCGGTCGAAACGGTCGATATCGCGCCAAGCCTTGCCGCCTTGCTGCGACTCGAGGTCACCGATGGCGATTTCGACGGGCGCTGCCTCGATCTCGACGGCGGCGTGGGCAACACCTGCGCGGGAGGCAAATAAGCCATGTGCCCGCCTTGCGCGTCGCCTTCGACAAGCTCAGGCTGAGCGGGGCTTGGTTCGATCCACGTCACAAACCCCGCTCGTGCTGAGCTTGTCGAAGCACCCGCACAACCGCTAGAGATGGAGCATGACCGACAAACGCGATCTCCTGATCCTGGGCGGCGGCCTCGTCGGCATGACGCTGGCTCTGGCGGCGGCGAAGCATGGCATGACCAGCCACGTCATCGACCGCGCCAAGCCCGAGGAGCTTACCGCCGAAGGCAGCGATGGCCGTGCCTCGGCGATCTCGACCGCCAGCTGGAACCTGTTTGCCAACATCGGGCTTGCGACCAGCATCGAACCGCTTGGCTGCCCGATCGATGCCATCGCCGTCAGCGACGGCCTGCGCCCCGGACGGATCGATTTTCGCCCGCAGCCTGACGAAGGCTCGCTCGGGCCGCATGTTCGCCAACCGCGACTTGCGCCTCGCACTGTTCGCGGCGGCAGAGGCCGAGCCGGCGATTGCCTGGCACAGCGGCGTCGAGGTCGTGCGCCGCGAGCGCGGCACACACGACGTCACCGCGACCCTGGCCGACGGGCGCGAACTCGCCGGCGCGCTGATGGTTGCCGCCGAAGGGCGCAATTCGCCGGCGCGCGAGGAAGCGGGCATCGCTGCGGCGCACTGGGACTATCGCCATCGCGCCATCGTCACCGCGCTGTTCCACGAACAGCCGCATGACAATGTCGCCTGGGAAATCTTCTATCCCGCCGGACCCTTCGCGCTGCTGCCGCTGCGCGATGCGCCCGATGCCCAGACCACCGCAGCGCGCTGGTGTGGACCGTGGCGGGCAAGGATGCCGAGGGCATGCTCGCCCTGTCCGAACGCGCCTTCCTTGCCGAAGCGCACGACCGCATGGGCGGGATGTTCGGCGCGCTGGCCCTGGCCGCGCCGCGCCTCGCCTATCCGCTCGGCTTCCACCATGCCGGCAAGATCGTCGCGCACCGCCTTGCCGTCGTCGGCGATGCCGCCCACGGCATCCACCCGATCGCCGGGCAGGGGCTCAACCTCGGCCTGCGCGATGCCGCCGCGCTGGTCGAAGTGCTCAGCCAGGGCATGCGGCTGGGGCTGGAACCGGGCGATGCGCAGCTGCTGGCGCGCTACGAGCGCTGGCGCTCACTCGATGCCTTTTCGGTTGCGGCGGCAACCGACGGGCTGACCCGGCTGTTCGGCATTCCCGGTCGCCTGCCCTCGGCGGTCCGCCGCCTGGGCATGGGCGCGGTGCAGCGCCTGCCCGCGCTCAAGCGGTTCTTCATGGACGAGGCGCGCGGGGTATCCGGGAAACTTCCGGAACTGTTGCGCGGTTAGCTTGGCCGTGATGGTCAGGCGCTGGAGTTGATCCAATCCCCACCCATTCCTCAATGCCCATGTTGCAATCCCGCGACGCCCGGCTAGAGCCGCTGGCGACCGAAGCCCGCGCAGTCTGGCCTGCGCAGTCTGGCTTCGGGCAGTCTGGGGGCATCCGCAATGAAACTCATGGCCGGCAATTCCAACCTGCCGCTCGCCCGCGCGATAGCGGCCTATCTTGAGCTGACACTGACCGACGCTTCGGTGCGGCGCTTTGCCGACGACGAGGTCTTCGTCGAAATCCATGAGAACGTGCGCGGCGAGGATGTCTTCGTCGTGCAGTCGACGTCGTATCCGACCAACGACAACCTGATGGAGCTGCTGATCTGCATCGATGCGCTGCGCCGCGCCTCGGCCAAGCGGATCACGGCGGTAATCCCCTATTTCGGTTATGCCCGGCAAGACCGCAAGCCTGCCCCGCGCACGCCGATTTCGGCGAAGCTGGTGGCGAACCTGATTACTACGGCAGGGGCCGACCGGGTGCTGGCGGTCGATCTGCATGCCGGGCAGATCCAGGGCTTTTTCGATATTCCGACCGACAATCTCTATGGCGCGCCGGTCATCGCGGCCGATATCCAGACTCATTACGGCAGCGAGCCACTGATGGTGGTCTCGCCCGACGTCGGCGGCGTGGTGCGCGCCCGCGCGCTGGCCAAGCGGCTCGATAACGCCCCGCTCGCCATCGTCGACAAGCGCCGCGAGCGCGCCGGCGAGAGCGAAGTGATGAACATCATCGGCGAGGTGAAGGGCCGCGCCTGCATCCTGATCGACGATATCATCGATTCGGGCGGCACGCTGTGCAACGCGGCACAGGCGCTGATGGCGGCGGGCGCGACCAGCGTTTCGGCCTATATCAGCCACGGCGTGCTGTCGGGCAGCGCGGTCGACCGCGTCTCCGCCTCGGCGCTCAAGGAACTGGTGATCACCGATTCGATCCTGGCCACCGATGCCACCCGCGATTGCGATCGCATCCGCGTGCTCACCATCGCCCCGCTGATCGGCGAAGCGATCCGCCGGATTGCCGACGAAAGCTCGGTCAGCTCGCTATTCGATTGAGCCCTTCGTAAGTCAAGGATGGCGCGGCTTCCCAAGGCCGCCGCGCGCCCGGTTCTAGCCGCCGGATCGCCTCGAGCCGCCGCGCCTGGCGCGATTCGAGCGCAAGGGTGAGTATCGGCTGCGGCGTGGCGACGAACTGGCGCGGCGACATGCCGAACAGCTCGACGAATTCATGGATCAGGTGGCTTTGGTCGTAGTAGCGCAGGATCAGCTCCTCGGCCTCGTCAACATCGGCAACCCCGCGCAGGTGGCTCGCCATGTCGAGCGCGCGGGCGCGGCGCAGGACCTGCTTGGGAGCCATGCCGAAATCGCGCCGCACCAGCCGCTCCAGCCGCCGCTGGTCGATGCCGATGTCGCGGACGAAATCGCCGATCGCGGCCGAGGGATCGGTAAAGGCCAGCGATTCGAATCGCGTGGTGACCGGATCGGGCAGCTTCCTGCCAATCGCGCTCGGCCCGCATGCGCAGGAAGCCCTCGAGCATTTGCAGGCATTCCTCCGGGCCGAAATCGGGCGGAAACATCGCGCGCCAGATTGGGCACCGCCTGGCCGATGGTTTCGCAATCGACCAGCCGATCGACATAGTCGGCCAGCTTGGGCCCCTTGAGCGCGTGGCACGCGCCGGGCCGCATCGACACGCCGACGCTGATGAAGCTGCCGGTCACCGAGATCGGCATGCGCCTGGTCTGCGGTCCGAAATAAACCGTTGCCGGGCCGAGGGTTTGTGGTCCCTGTGCGGTCTGCGCCGTCCACACTCCGGCGAGCTGGATGCGCACCACCGCCGTGTCATTGAACAGGCCGCACTCCAGCCGATGATCGGCAGGGGCCTTGACCGAGGTGTAATAAAGACCGCCGATCCAGGGGGCGAGGTCGGCGGCGGGCGCGCGGTTGTAGGACAGCGGCTGGCCGTCGCGCGAAATCCCATGCTGTGGTTCCAGCGCCCGGTCAATGCCCGGGGGCCCCAACCTGGCCATGCCCCGTTTACCTTCTTGCGACCCTGCCTGCTTGTCGAGGCCCGGGATTAATTCGGCTTTGCTAAGCTAGCTTGGCATTCTACTTAGCACAAAGCTTGTAAATATGCGCCAAACATGGATCAGCAGCCCGATGAATCTCGATGCCGACATTGCCCTGGCGCTGCGGCTGGCCGATGCCGCCGGCGAGGCCATCCGCCCGCACTTCCGCAGCGGCCTCGCCGCCGAACGCAAGGAAGACGCCACCCCGGTGACCATTGCCGATCGCGCCGCCGAGGAAGCGATGCGGCGAATCCTCAAGGCCGAAGTGCCGCGCGACGCGGTGATCGGCGAGGAATTCGGTGCCAGCACGGGCACGTCGGGGCGCAGCTGGGTGCTCGATCCTATCGACGGCACCAGTTCGTTCCTGGTCGGCCGGCCGATCTTCGGCACGCTGATCGCGCTGGTGATCGAGGGCTGGCCGGTGCTGGGGGTGATCGACCAGCCAGTTTCGCGCGAACGCTGGCTCGGCGCGGCGGGCCATCCGACCCTGTTCAACGGTGCGCCTTGCCGCACCCGCGCCTGTCCGAGCCTTGCCGAAGCCACGCTGGCGACCACCGGCCCGCACTATTTCGACGACCATCAGGGCAGCCATTTCATGGCGCTGGCCGCGCGCACCGACCATCGCCGCATGGTCATGGGCGGCGACTGCTACAATTACGGCCTGCTCGCCTCGGGCCATATCGACCTGGTCTGCGAGGCCAACCTCAAGCTCCACGACTGGGCGGCGCTGGCCCCGATCGTCGAAGGTGCCGGGGGCACGCTGTGCGACTGGAACGGCGAGCCGCTGCATGCCGCAAGCGACGGCCATGTGCTGGCGCTGGGCGATCCGGCGCGGCTGGAAGACGCCGTCGCCGCGCTGGCTTGCGGGCATTGAGACCGCGCCCTTCCGTTTCGCCGCGCAGGCCCTAAATAGCCGCCATGCCGCCCGATACCGCCACCGCCGATCCCGCCGCCCGTCACGAGGGCTGGGGCACTTTGCGCCGCTTCATCCCCTATCTGTGGCCGCGCGACAACCTGGCGCTGCGCTGGCGGATTGTCGGCGCGGTGCTGCTCATCCTTGCCGCCAAGGCGACCTTGCTGCTGCTGCCCTTCGCCTACAAGCGCGCGGTCGATGCGATGGGAGCCTCGGGGGGCGGCGGTTTCGCAGAGGCGGGCCCTGCGCTGACCGTCGCCTTCGCCTTCGTCATGGCCTATGCGCTCGGCCGCTTCGCCGGGGTGCTGTTCGACAATCTGCGGAACATCGTCTTCGAGCGCGTCGGCCAGGACGCCACCCGCGCGCTGGCCGAGGATGTCTTCGCCCGGCTCCACCGGCTGTCGCTGCGCTTCCACCTCGCGCGGCGCACCGGCGAGGTCACCAAGACCATCGAACGCGGCACCAAGAGCATCGACGTCATGCTCTATTTCATGCTGTTCAACATCGCCCCGACCGCGCTCGAGCTGACAGCGGTGGCAGTGATATTCTATTTCCACTTCGGCTGGGGCCTGGTCGCGGCGACAGCCGCGGCGGTGCTGGCCTATGCCTGGATCACCCGCGCGATCACCGAATGGCGCAACGATCTGCGCGCCGAGATGAACCGGCTCGACGGCCAGTCACTCGGCCGCGCGGTCGATTCGCTGCTCAACTACGAGACGGTAAAATATTTCGGCGCGGAAAGCCGCGAGCAGGCGCGCTATGCCCAGGCGACGCGGGCCTATGCCAATGCGGCCGTCACCTCGGAAAACAGCCTCGCCGCGCTCAACGTGGCGCAGGCACTCGTGGTCAACCTGCTGATGGCCGGCGCGATGGGCTATACCGTGTGGGGCTGGTCGAAAGGCGAATATACCGTCGGCGATCTGGTCTTCGTCAACACCTACCTGACCCAGCTGTTCCGCCCGCTCGACATGCTCGGCATGGTCTATCGCACCATCAGTCAGGGGCTGATCGACATGGCGGCGATGTTCAAGCTGATCGACACCGAGATCGAGGTGCGCGACGCGCCGGGCGCACCGGCGCTGGTGATCCAGCGGCCCAGCCTCGTCTTCGACAATGTCACTTTTGGTTACGACCGCGACCGCACCATCCTCAATGGCCTGAGTTTCGAGGTGCCCGCCGGGCAGCCAGGTGGCGGTGGTCGGCCCTTCGGGCGCGGGCAAGAGCACCATCGCCCGGCTGGTGTTCCGCTTCTACGATCCGTGGCAGGGGCGCATCCTGATCGACGGCCAGGATATCGCCAAGGTGACGCAGGCGAGCCTGCGCGCCGCAATCGGCATCGTGCCGCAGGATTCGGTGCTGTTCAACGACACCATCGGCTACAACATCGCCTATGGCCGCGATGGCGCCGGGCCGGCGGATGTCGCAGAGGCGGCGCGCGGGGCGGCGCTGAGCGGGCTGATCGAGCGACTGCCCAAGGGCTTCGACACCGAAGTCGGCGAGCGCGGGCTGAAACTGTCGGGCGGCGAGAAACAGCGCGTCGCCATCGCCCGCACCCTGGTCAAGAACCCGCCGATCCTGCTGCTCGACGAAGCGACCAGCGCGCTCGACACGCGCACCGAACAGGAAATCCTGGCGACGCTGCACGCGGTGTCATCCGGGCGGACCAGCTTGAGCATCGCCCACCGGCTATCGACGATTGCCGATGCCGACCGCATCCTCGTGCTCGATCAGGGCAAGCTCGCCGAAAGCGGCACCCATGGCGAACTGCTGCGCCGCGACGGGCTTTACGCCGAAATGTGGAACCGCCAGGCGAGCGAAGCGGCGGAACTGAGCGAGGCGGCGGAATAGCGCGTCATCCTTCGACAAGCTCAGGATGAGAGGGGTTGCGGAAATGCGAACAAGCAAAAAGGTCCGCTCAGCCTGAGCTTGTCGAAGGCCAGACCACCGCCTGCGCCGCCTTCATGCTGTTGCTTTCGACATCCCAGGCCATGCTCGGCGAGCCATGCAGCCGCCAGCCCTGCGCCAGGGCTTCGGAGACGCGCTCGCAAAAGGCGCGGTCGTCCTTGCCGGTGAGCAGACGATAGACGGGTTTGTCGCCGGGCGGGCTCGACGCCGTCACGGCCCCGGATACCGCCCAAATTCGGGCAGGCTATGCGCCTCGGCCATCCAGCCGATGCGATCTGCCACCTGCACCTGGACCTGCGGCAGCAAGGCGTCGGGATCGTCGAGCGTCGCGGTCTGCACATCGACGATACCGGGCAGCACTTCGGCATTGCGGAACCACAGCCCGGTGCCGCAATCGGCGCAAAAGCTGCGCATCGACTGCCCCGATGAATTGCGCGTCTTCGGCTCGCCTTGCGTCACCGCAAAGTCCTCCTCGGCAAAGGCCGCCCAGGCGACCATCGGCGCGCCCGAGGCCTTGCGGCAATCGCTGCAATGGCACAGCGCGGCATATTTCGCCTCGCCCGAGACGGCATAGCGCACCGCGCCGCAATGGCACCCGCCTTCAAGCTTCATATGCGAATCTCCTTCGGGCCCAGCCTAACCGAACCCCGGGGACATCACAGCACGTATTTCGACAGATCGCTGTCCCGCGCCAGTCCTTCGAGCCGCGCGCGGACATAGTCGCCATCGACCGTCACCGTCTCGCCGACCCGGTCTTCGGCCTCGAAGCTGAGGTCCTCGAGCAGCTTTTCCATCACCGTCTGCAAGCGCCGCGCGCCGATATTCTCGACGCTCTCATTCACCAGTGCGGCGATGCGGGCAACTTCCCGTATCGCCTCGGGGGTGAAGTCGCAGCGTCACTTTCTCAGTGGCGATCAGCGCGCAATATTGCTCGACCAGATTGGCGCGGGTTTCGCTGAGGATGCGGACGAAGTCTGCTTCGGTCAGCGCCTGCAGTTCGACGCGGATCGGCAAGCGCCCTTGCAGCTCGGGCAGCATGTCGCTGGGTTTGGCGATGTGGAACGCGCCGCTGGCGATGAACAGCACATGGTCGGTCTTCATCGGTCCGTATTTGGTGGCGACCGTCGTTCCTTCGATCAGCGGCAGCAGATCGCGCTGGACACCTTCGCGGCTGACCGAGCCGCCGCGCACGTCGCTGACCGCGATCTTGTCAATCTCGTCGAGGAAGACGATGCCGTTGGTCTCGGCATTGGCCAGCGCAACGCGCGCGACGTCGTCCTGGTCCATGCGCTTTTCGGCTTCCTCGTCGACCAGCTTGTCCCAGGCTTCGGGCACCTTGAGCTTGCGCCGCTTGAGGTTCTGCTTGCCGAAGGCCTTGCCCATCATGTCGGAAAGGTTGATCATGCCGATGCCGCCGCCCATGCCGGGGATCTCCATCGGCATGCCGCCTGAATCCTCGACCTCGATCTCGACCTCGACCTCGTTCATCGCGTCCTCGACCACCCGCTGGCGGAAGCTCTCGCGGGTGGCTTCCGACGCGCTGTCGCCGACCAGCGCCTTGAGCAGCCGGTCCATCGCTGCCGCCGAGGCTGCCTCGCGCACCGATTCGCGGCGGCGGTCCTTCTCCAGCCGGATCGCCTCCTCGACGAGATCGCGGGCGATCTGTTCGACATCGCGGCCGACATAACCGACCTCGGTGAACTTGGTCGCCTCGACCTTGACGAAGGGCGCTTCGGCAAGCCTGGCCAGGCGGCGAGAAATCTCGGTCTTGCCGCAGCCGGTCGGCCCGATCATCAGGATGTTCTTCGGCGTGACTTCGTCGCGCAGTTCGGGGGAGAGCCTCTGCCGCCGCCAGCGGTTGCGCAGCGCGACCGCGACCGCACGCTTGGCGTCATGCTGGCCGACGATGTGTTCGTCCAATGCTGCGACGATGGCTTTGGGGGTGAGGTTGTCGGTCATTTCTTCCTCAAACTCCCCTCCCGCAGGCGGGAGGGGTTGGGGGTGGGTGCGTGGGTCATGGCGTTTCGCGGGTGGCAGGCACTGGCCCACCCCTAACCCCTCCCGCCTGCGGGAGGGGGACTGGCACGGTCATTCAATCGTTTCCAGCGTCACGCGGTCGTTGGTGAAGACGCAGACCTCGGCGGCGACCGCCATCGCCCGCCGCGCGATCTTTTCCGCGTCGTCCTCGTAGTCGACCAGCGCGCGCGCGGCGGCGAGCGCATAGTTGCCGCCCGAGCCAATCGCCGCGATGCCGCCTTCGGGCTCAAGCACGTCGCCATTGCCGGTGAGCACCAGCATGACCTCGGCATCGGCGACGATCATCAAGGCTTCGAGGTTGCGCAGATACTTGTCGGTGCGCCAGTCCTTGGCGAGTTCGACAGCAGCACGCATCAGCTGGCCGCGATACTGTTCGAGCTTCCGTTCGAGCCGCTCGAACAGGGTGAAAGCGTCCGCCGTTGCCCCGGCGAACCCGGCGATGACCTTGCCCTGGTCCGGGCCGCCTTCGCCAATGCGGCGCACCTTGCGGGCATTGGGCTTCATCACCGTGTTGCCCATCGAGACCTGGCCATCGCCAGCGATGACGGTCTTGCCGCCGCGCTTGACGCCGATGATGGTGGTGCCGTGCCACTGGATCAGGCCGTGGCTGGCCATATTTGCGTTCATGCGTCGCGATATATGCTCGCGGTGGAATCGTTCAAGTCAGCTGCCGTTGGGCCCGCCGCCCGAGCCGCCACCGGAACCCAAGCCCGGCGCGCCGACCGAGCCGATATTGCCGAACAGATCCTCAAGAAAGCCGCGGTTCTTGCCCAGCGTCTCGGTCTTGTGGCCATCGGGATCGAGCCGGGCGACTTTCTCCATCCCCGCCTTGTCGACCCCGGCGACATTGCCCGCGCCATCGAACCGCACCCTCAGGACCGTCTGCTGGCTGGTGCGCGGACGGCGGAAGGCGGTCTGGCGGGTGTCCTGCGAGACGTAGTACCAGGCCTTTTCACCGAACTGGCTGACGAAAGTCGGGCGGCCCAGCGCGCGTTCGACCGAAGTCTGGTTGTCGACCCCGGGCTGCACCGAATTCGACCAGCGCGCTGTCCGCCAGATAACCGCGATGGTCACGGATCGACGAGCAGCCGCCAGCGAGTGCGGCAATTGCCACAACGACAGCGAGCCTCAGTGAAGGTCGCCCGAAATGCCGCATGTCCCGAAACTCCATTGCCAGCCGCCCGCAGGGCCGTGTAACGCCGCAAGCCTTACGGCCCATCGCTGCGCCCGGCAATCCCTTGGGGTCGCTCCCCGGTGGCGGGCAGTGCTTGAATTGCCGCTGAACGAAAGGACGGAAGCGTTCGTGACCCTGCTTTCCCGCATTTTCGGCCGCCAGGACGACGACCGCGAAGCGCTGCGCCCGCTGTGGACCAGCGTGGTTGCGCTGGCGCGCGAACCCGCGTGGTATGCCCAATGCGGCGTCGCCGACACGGTGACCGGGCGCTTCGACATGCTGACGCTGGTGCTGGCGACGGTCATGTTGCGCATGGAGCGCGAGGAGGCGCTGATTGCGGCCTCTGCGCGGCTGTCCGAACTGTTCGTCGCCGACATGGACGGCCAGATGCGCCAGAGCGGGGTGGGTGATCTCGTCGTCGGCAAGCGCATGGGCAAGCTGATGGGCGCGCTCGGCGGGCGGCTGGGCGTGCTGCGCGAGGCGCTCAAGGTCGAGAATGGGGTGCAGGACGATGCCGCGCTGGTCGAGGTCGCCCGGCGCAACGCGACGCTGACCGAGGCCGGCGATCCGGGGCAAGTGGGGGCGCGGCTCAGGGCGCTGGCTGTCCGGCTCGACGCCACCAGCGCGGAGGAGCTGCTCGCGGGAAGGATCACGCCGTGAGCTCCGTCGAATTCCCGCGCCCCGAATTCATGCGCGAGGTCGATCTGCGCCAGGCCGAGGGCAAGCACATGCAGCTGGTGGCCTGCGAAGCGGAACGCGCGGCGCTGGCCCAGCGGTTTGGCCTGGTGCGGATCGACCGGCTGGAAGCCGAGCTGACCCTGGCGCGCACTGGCGAGGGCGTCGAGGCGCGCGGCAGGCTGGATGCGGCGATCGTGCAGAGCTGTGCGGTTTCGGGCGAGGAGCTGGCGGTGGCGATTGCCGAGCCGCTGTTCTTCCGTTTCGTGCCGGCCACTGGCCACGATCAGGCCGAGGAGGTCGAACTCGATGCCGGCGATTGCGACGAGATAGAGTTCTCCGGCACCATGATCGATCTGGGCGAAGCAGTGGCGCAAAGCCTGGCGCTCGCGATCGATCCCTTCGCTGAAGGACCGCGCGCTGACGAAGCGCGCCGCCGGGCGGGGCTGCTCGACGAGAGCGAAACCGGACCGTTTGCGGCGTTGCGGGGACTGGTTGGAAAGTAGCCCTCAGAACGGGATATCGTCGTCGAGATCGTCGGCGAGGCTGTGATGGCCGCCTCCGCCGCTGCTCGCCGGCTTGCCGCCACCCCAATCGCCGCCTCCGCCGCCGCCGCCGCTCGCACGGCCACCGCCACCCCAGTCGCCGCCGCTCATGCCCTCGCTGCGCTGGCCGCCGCCGCCCGGGGCAACGTCGAGCATGGTCAGCACGCCGCCCATGCCGCCGACCGAAACTTCGGTCGAATAGCGGTCATTGCCGGAAGCATCCTGCCATTTGCGGGTGCGCAGCTGGCCTTCGATATAGATTTTGCTGCCCTTCTTGAGGAAGCGCTCGGCAACGCCGACCAGCCCGTCGGAATTGAGCACCACGGTGTGCCACTCGGTGCGCTCCTTGCGCTCGCCGGTGTTCTTGTCCTTCCAGTTTTCCGAGGTGGCGATGCGCAGGTTGGCGATGCGACCGCCGTTCTGGAAACTCTTGACCTCGGGATCCTGCCCAAGATTGCCGATCAGGATGACCTTGTTAACGCTGCCTGCCATGGAAGTTCCGCCTCGCTAGAGCCCGAGCGCCACCGCGCTCCAATAGGTGATTCCCGCGAAGATGTAGGCCAATCCGAACAGATAGGCGAGCATGAAGCCCGGCCATTTCCACCCATTCGTTTCGCGCCGGGCCACGGCAATGGTCGACAGGCATTGCGGCGCGAAGACGAACCAGGCGAGAAAGGCAAGCGCGGTCGGCAGGCTCCAGCGGGCCTTGAGCTGTTCGCCCAGCTTCATCGCTGCCTGTTCGTCGTCGCTCGCCGAAACTGCGTAGGTGGTGGCGAGCGAGCTCACCGCAACTTCGCGTGCCGCCATCGCCGGGATCAGCGCCAGCGCCATGTCGCGGTTGAAGCCGATCGGGGCGACCACCACCGCCAGGCCATTGGCGATGGTGCCGGCGATCGAGGCATCGACCTGGTTCTCACCGGGCGCGGCGCGCGGGAAACTGAGCAGCAGCCACAGCACGACCGATACCGCGAAGATGATCGTGCCGGCGCGGCGCAGGAAAATCCACGCGCGCTGGTAAAGCCCCAGGGCAAGGTCCTTGAGCAAGGGCATCTGGTATTTGGGCAGCTCCATGATGAAACCGCTGGCAGCGCCCTTGGTCACCGAGCGGCGCAGCACTAGCGCCACCACCATCGCCCCGACAATTCCCATGACATAGAGCGCGAACAGCACCAGACCCTGCAACCCGATCCCCGGACCGACGGAACGCGCCGGAATGAACGCGGCAATGATCACCGCATAGACCGGCAACCGCGCCGAGCAAGTCATCAGGGGGGCGATCAGGATCGTCGTCAGCCGGTCGCGCGGGTCGGCGATCGAGCGTGTCGCCATGATCCCGGGAATGGCGCAGGCGAAGCTGGAGAGCAGCGGGATGAAGCTGCGCCCCGAGAGCCCGACGCCGGCCATCATCCGGTCCATCAGGAAGGCGGCGCGGGCCATGTAGCCGGTGGCCTCCATGGCGAGAATGAAGAAGAACAGGATGATGATCTGCGGCAGGAACACCACCACCGAGCCGACCCCTGCCAGTACCCCCTCGGTGATCAGATCGCGCAGCAGGCTCGCGGGCATGACGGCGCGGACCGTGTCGCCGAGCCAGCCGACCCCGGCATCGAGCGCATCGGCGAACGGCGTCGCTCCGGCGAAGACCGCCTGAAAAACGACGAACAGCAATGCGAACAGGATCACCGGACCGGCCCAGGGATGCAGCAACACCTGGTCGAGCCGCGAATGCAGCCGATGTTTCGCGGTCTCCGCGACAATCGCGCCTTCGGCTATCGCGCGCGCGGTCAGCCGCCGTTCGGGCAGGAATTCGTGCGGATGGCGTGGCTCGGGGGTGCGGGCTTCGGCCTCGGCGATGGCCTGCGCCAGTTCGGCGAGCCCCTTGCGGCGCACCGCGACGGTGGGAACCACCGGCACGCCCAGTTCGCTCGCCAGCGCGGCGGGATCGATGGTCAGCCCGTCGCGCTCCGCCAGATCGAGCATATTGAGTGCGACCACCGTGGGCCGGCCCAGCTCGATCACTTCGAGCGCAAAGACCAGATGCTGCTCGAAGATTCGAGGCATCAAGCACCACAACCAGCACCTCGGGCGCAGCCTCGCCGGGAAACTCGCCCAGGATGACCTTGCGGGTCACTTCCTCGTCGGGACTGGTCGGGGCGAGGCCATAGGAGCCCGGCAGGTCGGTCAGTTCGACTGGCTCGCCCGAAGGCAGCAGCAGCCGCCCCGCCTTGCGCTCGACAGTGACGCCGGGATAGTTGGCGATCTTCTGCCGCGCGCCGGTCAGGGCATTGAACAGCGCGCTTTTCCCGGCATTGGGATTGCCGACCAGGGCGGCTGTGCGGTGCCTGCTCAAGCCGCCACCTCGATGTCCATCGCCCGGGCATGGCTGCGGCGCAGCGCCACCGTCATACGGCCGATCGACAGGGCGATCGGATCGTTGCCGCCGAACACGCCGCGATGGGCGATCGCCACTTCGGCCCCGTGGTCGATGCCAAGCGCGCGCAGCCGCTGTGCCTCTTCGCAGGCCAGTGAGGCCCAGTCGACGGCAATGATTGTCGCCTTGCGGCCGATCGGGAGCAGGTCGAGGGTCATCGACCGCGCGCTGCCAGATCGCGGTCGCTAATTGCAACTCATTCGCAATAGATTCGGTGCGGTTCGGCACCGTCCAACAAGCGGGCTGCGATCGCGTCGCCGCAGAGGCTCTAACCCGGCCCCGCCAGCGGGCTTGGCTGCTCGACCGATATGCCCTTGGCGTTCTTCAGCCGGTGCGGATCGAGCATGGCAGTGGTCTCGATCAGATCGAGCGCCCCCTGCACGGCGTCATAGCGGCGCGCATTGGCCATCCAGCCCTGTGCCGTGCGTGCGCCGGGCAAACTCTCAATCTCGCTCATCGCTTCGCCGGTCTTGCCCGCCGCCAGCATCAGCCGGGCGCGGGCGAGGCGTTCTTCGGGCCGGTGAGCCGCATCGCTCTTGTGGCGGATAACAAATAGTCCGGCGAGCTCGTTGCGGATCCACGACCAGCTGTCGGCCTGGGGCGCGGCACCGGTCAGCTCCGGGGCCAGCGCGTCGAGCTGGGCATAGAGCGCATCGAGGGTGACCGGCGCGTTGGCCGCCGCGATCAGGGTCTGCACGGCATTGGGCTGGGCGTCGGCGAAACGCAACCGCAGCTGGTCCTCAAGATAGCCCAGCGGTGCGCCGCGATCGAGCGTGCGACGCGCGGCATAGGCGATCAGCAGACCTTCGGCGCGCGCGGCATTGCCCGAGGCGGCCTCGGCCTGGATGTCGAGCCGCGCGAGCCGCTGTTCGAGCAGTGCGATCCGCGCATCCACCCCGCCGGGCAGGAGCGCTGCCGCTGCCGGTTGCACCGGGGCGGGCAGCGCGGCGGCGAGAGCAGGTGGCGGAGCAGACGGCAGGGCAACCTGGGGCTCGGCCTGGACCTGCCGCGCGGGCGCGTCATCCACGCCGGCCCAGTCGGCCAGCTGGCCCTGCACCACCGGATAGCGCCAGGCCGCCACCAGCACCCCGGCGATGCCCAACAGCAGCAACAGCACCAGCGCGGTCAGCAACCAGCGGCCGGTGCGGCGCGGCGCGACGATCTGGTCTTCGATTTGATCTTCCTGCATCAACGCCCGATTTCACGCATCTTGCCCGCCCCGGCTTTGGCACATCTTCTGCGCCAAGGCCAGCAAAGCCTGTTCGCGCGGGGCCGGGGCACTGGCGCGCTCGGCCCAGCCGGTCCCGGCGGCCTCGGCAATGCGCGGGGCAAGCGCGGCGAGAGCGATCCGGCTGGGCGCGATGCCAAGGGCTTGGCATTGCCCGGCAAAGTGCCGCGCAGCCTCGGCGGAATGGAGCAGCACCAGCGCGCCCTCGCCCAGCCGGACGGCGAGCGCGGCCGGCATCGGCAGCGCTTCACTGGCATAGACCACGCGCTCGTCGATGGTCACCCCCGGCGGCGGGGTCAGGCCCACCCGCTCGCGACCGGCAAGCCGCAGCAGGCGGCGGTGACGGGGGTCGAGCGCGGCGAGCAACGCCTGCAAACCGCCCTCGCCCACGCCGGCGATCTCCAGGCCCGCGCCGCGCGCTTCGCCGGCGGTTGTCTCGCCGACGGCATAGGCGGGCTTGCCGACATAGTCCGCCAGCGCCGCTCCGCCATGACGCAGGGCATTGGCGCTGCCGATCAGCAGCGCATCGAACCCGGACGGATCGGGCGGCGTCCAGGCCAGCGGAGCCAAGGCGAACAGGGGAAATGCCTGGGCGGCAAGGCCCATGGCGCGCGCCGCCGCCACCGTGGTGTCGCAGCCAGGTTGCGGCCGGATGACGACCAGCGGCGTCATCGCGGTTGCGCGGGTCCGGCGAAATGGGCGACAACATCCGCTCCGGCGCGGGCGAGCAGGTCTGCCGCAAGGCGCTGCGGTCCGGCCGGATCGCCCGTCGCGAAGCGCGCCTCGCCGTCGCAGCGCGAGGCCCCGTCGGGGCTGAACAGCGCCGCGCGCAGTACCAGATCTTCGCCCGCGTGGCGGGTGAGAACCGCGACGGCGCTGTGGCAATTTCCCCCCAGCGCCGCGAGCAGCGCGCGCTCGGCCATGACCGCAGCGCGGCTCGGCGCATGGTCGATAGCGGTGAGCAATTCGCGCATCGCGACGTGATCCGAATGGCATTCGATGGCAATCGCGCCCTGCCCCGGTGCTGGCAGCCAGTCTTCCGCCGCCAGCACATGGCCAGTGCCGCCCTGCCCCAGCCGGTTGAGCCCGGCGGCGGCGAGCAGCGTCGCATCGGCTTCGCCCGCCGCGAGTTTGGCGAGCCGCGTCGCGACATTGCCGCGAAACGGCACGACTGTGCAATCGGGCCGCATATGCAGCAATTGCGCCGCCCGGCGCGGCGCGCTGGTGCCGATCCGCGCGCCGCGCGGCAGAGCGGCGATCGACGCTGCCCCCACCAGCACATCACGGACATCCTCGCGCTCGAGCACGGCGGCCAGGGCGATGTGTGCCGGGCGCAGCGTCTCGACATCCTTGGCCGAATGCACCGCGAAGTCGATTGCACCGGCCAGCAACGCGGAGTTGAGTTCCTTGGTCCACAGCGCCTTGCCGCCAATCTCGGCGAGCGGTCGGTCCTGCATGCGATCGCCGCTGGCGAGCACCGGGACCAGCACGATCCGGTCCGGCGAAAACCCATGTGCCACGCACAGCCGCGCGCGCGCCTCTTCGGCCTGCGCCAGGGCGAGCGGCGAGCGGCGGGTGCCGAGGCGCAGGGGAGCGCCGGAGGTGGGCAAAGTCATGGTCGCTTGTGCTAGTCGGCAATCTCTTTAAGTGAAAGCCGGGATGGAGATAGTTCTCGGCATTGAATCCTCGTGCGACGAGACCGCCGCCGCGCTGGTTCGCGGCGACCGGACGATCATCGCCCAGCGCATCGCCTCGCAGGACGAGGCGCACCGTCCTTATGGCGGCGTTGTTCCCGAGATCGCCGCGCGCGCGCATGTCGAACGGCTCACCCCGCTGATCGAGGACGTGCTGGCGGAAGCCCGGCTCGGCCTTTCCGATTGCGACGCCATCGCCGCCACCGCCGGGCCGGGGCTGATCGGCGGCGTGATGGTCGGGCTGGTGACAGCGAAAGCGCTGGCGATGGCGAGCGACAAGCCGCTTATCGCAGTCAACCATCTCGAAGGCCACGCGCTTTCCCCGCGCCTCGCCGATCCTGCTCTCGCATTTCCCTACCTGCTGCTGCTGGTTTCGGGCGGGCATTGCCAGCTGCTGGTGGTTGCCGGCGTCGGCAGCTACCGCCGCCTCGCCACCACCATCGACGACGCGCTCGGGGAGGCTTTCGACAA
Source organism: uncultured Alphaproteobacteria bacterium (assembly GCA_963777795.1). Lineage (GTDB taxonomy): Bacteria > Pseudomonadota > Alphaproteobacteria > Sphingomonadales > Sphingomonadaceae > Novosphingobium. The sequence goes on along the minus strand of CAVZRM010000006.1, from coordinate 458,921 downwards.
GAGCGCCAAGATCCTCGGACTCGGCTATCCCGGCGGCCCCGCGCTCGAGCGGCTGGCGGCGCAGGGCGATCCGCGCGCCGTGCCCCTGCCGCGCCCCCTGCTGGGCAGCGCCGAGCCGCATTTCTCGTTCGCCGGACTGAAGAGCGCGGTGATGCGGACAAAGCAAGGTAGCGGCAACGATTGTGGCGGTCCTTCGACAAGCTCAGGAAGAGCGAATGTTGGTGTAAGGCCAGTCAAGAGTTCCGCTCAGCCTGAGCTTGTCGAAGGCCCATCCGCATTTACCGACGCCGACATTGCCGCCTCGTTCCAGCAGGCCGCCATCGACTGCGTGCTCGACCGGACGACGCGCGCGCTGGCCGAGGCCGGGCCGGTGACCGCGCTGGTGGTTGCTGGCGGGGTCGCGGCCAACCACGCGATCCGCGCCGCGCTCGAGCATTTTGCCAGGGCGCATGGCCTTGCCTTCGTCGCCCCGCCCCTGCCTTTGTGCACCGATAATGCCGCGATGATCGCCTGGGCGGGGATCGAGCGCCTGCGGCTTGGCCAAAGCGACCGCCTCGATTTCGCCGCGCGGCCGCGCTGGCCGCTCGACGAGAGCGCCGGGCCGGTGCGCGGCGCGGGGGTCAAGGCGTGAGCCCCGGTCGGGCCAACCTCGGCGTCATCGGCGCAGGGGCCTGGGGCACCGCACTGGCGCAGGCGCTGGCCGGCGACGGCAGCGCGGTGACGCTGTGGGCGCGCGAGCCGGAACTGGTCGCCGAGATCAACACGGCGCGCAGCAACAGCCTGTTCCTGCCCTCGGCGCGGCTTTCGCCGGGCATCCGCGCCACCGGCGACCTCGCCGAGCTGGCCGCGCTGCCGGTCCTGCTGGCGGTGGTGCCCGCGCAGTTCCTCGCTGGGGTGCTGGGCGCGTTGCCGGACGCCCCGCGCGATCTGGTGCTCTGCGCCAAGGGCATCGAGGCGGGCACCGGGCGGCTGATGAGCGATGTCGCCGCAGCCGCTGCGCCCGGTGCCGGCATTGCCGTGCTCTCCGGTCCGACTTTCGCCCACGAAGTCGCCGGCGGACTGCCCACCGCCGTAACGCTGGCCTGTGCCGGCGGCGAGGCGCAGTGGGCCAGGCTCGCGCCAATCCTCGCCCGTCCGGCCTTGCGCCCTTATTATTCCGACGATGTCGTCGGCGCGGAAATCGGCGGTGCGGTCAAGAATGTGCTGGCGATCGCCTGCGGGGTGGTCGAGGGGCTGGGGCTCGGCCAGAACGCCCGCGCCGCGCTGATCGCGCGCGGCTATGCCGAGATGCTGCGCTTCGGACTGGCGCGCGGCGCGCGGGGCGAGACGCTGTCCGGGCTGTGCGGGCTCGGCGATCTGGTCTTGACCTGCTCTTCGACCTCTAGCCGCAATTTCGCGCTCGGCAAGGCGCTGGGCGCGGGTCAGAGCGCCGCCGAGGCGCTATCGGGCAAGACCAGCGTCGCCGAGGGCGCGGCGACCGCACCGGTACTCGCCGAACTGGCGCGGCAGGGCGGTATCGACATGCCCATCGTCGAGGCGGTCCGCCGGCTGCTGGCGGGCGAGGCCGCTGCGGGCGGGGTAGTCGCCGATCTGCTCGCGCGGCCGCTGCGGGCCGAACAGGGCGAATCCTCTTGAGCGACGCCCCGGCGCGCGACGACATCGCCGCGATCGCCAAGGGCGGGCGCACCAACCTGCTCGGGTTTCCGCTGCGGCTCATGGCGCGCATCCCGTTCCTGTTCATCGCCGGGCGGCTTTATGGTGCCGAAGCGCTGGGCAAGCTCGCCTCGGCGCTGGTAGTGATCGAATTTGTCGGGCTGCTGAGTTCGGTCGGGCTCAAGCGCGGCCTCGCGCGGCGGCTGACCGAAGAGATCGAACACCCCGCCCACGCTGTCGCCGATGCCATGACCATCTGCCTGGTGGTGGGCTCGCTGGCAGCGCTGGCGCTGTTCCTGTTTCCCGCGCCGATGTTTCCCAGCGGCGAATTTTCGCGTTGCGACCTGCTGCTACCATTGGCGATCCTGCCGCTGACCGTCACCGACATTGCCCTGTCGGCGCTGGCCTATCGCTTCGATGTTGCCACCACAGTGCGCTCGCGCTCGATCGTCGAGCCGTGGACGCTGTCGATCACCGCCGGGCTGTTATATTTCGTCGTGCCCGAAGGCGGGCTGGCGCTGGCCTTCATCGCTTCGTGCCTGACGGCGGCGGCGGTGGCGCTGGTGCCGCTGCTGCGCTCCTATGGCCTGCCGCAAGGCTGGCGGCCGCGTCCTCTGCACCTCTTCGCACTGGCGCGCGCCAACCTGCCGCTGTCGGTGGCCGAGGGCATCGAATGGGGCTCGCGGCGGCTCGATATCGCCATTCTCGGGCTTTTCGCGACGCCAACGGCGGTGGGCGTCTATTATGTCGCGCAGCAGGTCGCCAGCCTGCCGCAGAAGCTCAAGACCAGCTTCGAGCCAATCCTCGGCCCGGTGATCACCCGCAGCCTCAAGCTTGGCGACTACAAGGCCATCGCCCATCAGGTCTGCCAGGTCGGCTTCTGGATCGTCGCCGCGCAGACCGGGATCGCGCTGGCGCTGGGCATCCCCGGCGAAGCGGTGATGGGGCTGGTCGGCCCGGCCTTCGTCGGCGGCACCGGCGCGCTCGTTTTTCTGCTCGCCGCCGAAGTGATCGCGGCGACGGCGGTCGTCAGCGAGGCGGCGCTGGTCTATGTCGCGCGGTTCCAGAACCTGATGATTTCGCTATCGACGATTACCATTCAGGCGCTGCTGACGGTTGGCGGCATCCTGCTGGTCGACAGGTACCAGCTCGGCGACCTGTACCGCGCGGCGGCGGCGGCGCTTGCCCTGCTGCTTTCGCTCGCGGTTGCTTCGCTGGCGAAATCGCGGCTGCTCTCGCACAAATTGGGCGAGCCGATCAACAACTGGCGCTGGGGCCTGGTCTGGGCCGCCGCACCCGCCATTGTCGCGGGCTGGCTGGCGACGCAATACCTGCCCGAATGGGCCGAACTGGCGCTCGGCGTACCCGCGATCCTCGCGGTCTATTGCTGGACCATCTGGAACAAGGGCTTCGGCCCGGAAGACCGGGTGCTGTTCCGCAAGCAGGCGGCGGCGTGAGGGATTGGGGACATGCTATTGCCTGTCACTACGCAGTGATTTCGGGGTTAGGATAGATGTTGCCGTAATTCGCTATCGAGAAGCTGCTTGCGATGCGGCTCGATTCGGACATGTTCGAAAATATCGGTTATCGTAGGATAAAGCTGGCGAGATGCTGCAGGAACGAAACTTAGGCGAACTCCAAGCCCAAAGGGATGAGCTGCTGGGCGGCAACTGGCTGCAAATGGACGCAAAAGCTCGAAAAGAACTCATCCAACGGTTTTGCGTAGGTTACTCGCTCCCGCCATTATCGCTCCATTTTCCTACGACCTACAGGGCACAGCGCAATGTTGATAGAGAGTTATTTTCCAATGTTCAGAGACTGTTAGCACCTCCACCTGAACTAGTCAAACAATTGGGTCGACTAAATAAAATAGGAGAGCCAACGCTTTATCTTAGTGCACAGCCAATAGCAGCCATTTTTGAAACCCGACCTCAATTGGGAGATATGGTCACAATTCTAGCATGTCGCATGCGCCCCGACGCGCTCAGCCTCCAATTGGCACCCGTTGCGATGCAGCAGCTTCGCGGAAGTCATCGCACTGGTCCGTTGAATCCAATATACACAGAAGGTCCTCTCGGCAATGAGTGGTTTGCAGATGCCCTTGCTGCTCGTGGCTTGACCGCCCAGTGGCAATTACAGGACCAAACATTAGGAAAACTACTTGTATTAAACCCTTCAGAATCAGATCATCAAGACCTATATGATCTTACAAACGGCATCCGAGATCACCTGTACCAAGTGTATCCAGAGTACGATGGCATGACGTATCCTAGCATCGTAACGGAACTGACATCACCGAATACTTCGCTAGATAGGCACCGATGGAAGGACATCGAACCTCTTCAGGTTTGGGTTACTGAAGTGTGCAGCAAGATGGAATCAACAGGGCTTCCGAGGACGATTTTATTTACTAAGCCAATTTTGAAGATTGGACTTATTGAAGAGGATGGATATATAAACTATAGTAATACAAATAAAACGTTCCTTACTGTATTCAATGAATTTAAACAGCAATACGGACTAATTCGACCCGCCGGAAATCTAAAGCAGAGCCTCTCGAAACCGTTCACTCGATCAAGAATTTCGTATGGCCGGAACCCCAATCGCACCGTGTTCGATTTTCTGCCTGGCTGATTTTTCCTGCGCTCGCGGAATTTTCAAGCTGCTCTGGCCGCACTGGTCAGGCTGACGAAGACGTCCTCGAGATCGGCCTCGCGCGTGGTCACATCGACAATAGCGAAGCCCTGCGCCTGGATCAGTGCCATCACCTCGCCGGCATTGGTGCGGTCCATGTCGTAGGTCACTTCGAGCACGCGTTCGCCCGCCTTCTCGCACTTGGCGAAAGCGGCATGGGCGGGCAGCGCGCCCATATCGCGGTCCCCCAAATCCCTGTCGAGCGTGAGGACGACGATCTTCTCGCGCGCCATCTCGACCAGTTCGCGGGTCGGCTTGTTGGCGATCACCCGGCCATGGTTGATGATGGCGATGCGCTCGCACAGCTGCTCGGCCTCTTCGAGGTAGTGCGTGGTCAGGACCACGGTCACCCCTTCGGCATTCATCTCCTCGACCAGTTCCCACAGCTGGCGGCGCAGTTCGACATCGACCCCGGCAGTCGGTTCGTCGAGCACGAGCACCGGCGGGGCATGCACCAGCGCCTTGGCGATCAGCAGCCGCCGCCGCATGCCGCCCGACAGCGTGCGCGAATAGGCCCGCGCCTTGTCCTCGAGATGGACCGCGCGCAGCAGCTCCATCGAGCGGCGCAGCGGCTTGGCGACGCCCCACAGCCCGGCGGTGTTTTCCAGCACCTCGTAGGGCGTGAAGAAGGGATCGAACACCACTTCCTGCGGCACGATGCCGATCGCGCGTTTGGCGTTGCGCATGTCGGTATCGATGTCGAAGCCCCAGATTCGGGCCGTGCCCGAGGTCTTCTTGACCATCCCGGCGAGGATGTTGATCAGCGTCGACTTGCCCGCGCCGTTGGGGCCGAGCAGCCCGAAGATGCCGCCCTGCGGCACATCGAAGCTGACCCCATCGAGCGCCAGCTTGCCCTCTCCCTGGCCGGAAGGGGCATAGCGCTTGACCAGAGTGTCGATGGCAATGGCGGGGGGCAGGCTCATGGTCGCCGCCATGCGGCATCCTCGCGCTGCGGTAAAGACCGGCGGTTCACGCCGCGAGCACGGAAACCGACTGCGCGTTCATCAGCAGCGGCCCGAACGCGGAGAGAAAGGCGACGTCGGCGGCATCGCGGCCGATGCCGATCTTGGCCATGGCACCCTCGCTGGCCATGCCGGTGGCATCGACCAGATGCCATTCGCCGCCGAGGAACACTTCGGCGACGGCATGGAAATCCTGCGGCTTGACCCCCAGCGCATAGACGCTGGCAATCCGCGCGGGGATGCCGGCGGCGCGAACGAAGGCGATCAGCAGGTGTGCGTAGTCGCGGCAGATGCCTTCGCGGCGCACGAAGGTATCCACGGCGGTGGTGTCCGAGGTGCTGACGCCGGGGACATAGCGCATATGCCGCTCGATCCAGTCGCGCATGGCAATGACCTGCGCCCCGCCTTCCAGCTCCCCGAAGGTGGCGGTAACGAAAGGGTAGAAGGTGTCGGACGGGCAATAGCGCGAGGGCATCAGGTAAGGGACCGTGTCCGAGGGCAGCTGATGCGGCTCGATGCGCGCCAGGTTGAGCTCGTGATCGACGATGCGGTCGACCCGGACGGTGGCGCGATAGTCGACCGTCAGGCGGCCATTAACGCGAATCCAGATACGCTCGCCGATGGCATCCTGGCCGTCGATGCGGGCGAAATGCTGGCAATTTGGCACATCGATGTGCGCCGCCTCGATATACTGCTCGGGAATCCAGGCCGCTTCGATCTGCAGCAGCACGTCGGTGGGTTCGGCAAACCAGTAGTCGAGACTGGCCGCAATCGAGAGTTTCATGAAAGCGGCGTACTTTCGCGGGAGGAAGCAACCAGGCGCGCACGGCCTCTATGCGGTGAACCCCGCATCGGGCAAGCGAGTTCCGTCCCCGTGAAATGGTTACCAGGCCGCTTCGGCCTCCGCGCTCAGGCGCGCCAGCTGCGCGCGCGACCAGCGGTCGTTGGCATTGAGCTCGAGCGCGCGGGCATAGTCGGCCCAGGCCTGGTCCTTGAGGCCCGTGCCAAGGTAGCAGTTGGCGCGGTTGACCAGGGCTTCGGCGTTATCCCATTGCAGGTCGATGGCGCGGGTATAGTCGGCAATGGCGCGGTCGCAATTGCGGCGCTGGCTGAACAGCGCGCCGCGCAGGACATAGGCTTCGACCAGATCGGGCTTGAGCGAGATCGCGCGGTCGAGGTCGGCCATGGCAAGATCGAGCTTGCCCTCCTGACGATAGACGAGACCGCGGATCTGGTAGGCAGCGGCATCGTCGGGGCGCAGCGCGATGACCCGGGTGAGATCGAGCGCGGCGCGGTCGAACTGGCCCTGCTTGCGGTAGTGCAGTCCGCGCCCGTAGAGCGCGCTGGCATGCGCCGGATCGAGCAGCAGGGCGCGGGTGAAATCGACGATTGCCGGGTCGCTGCGCCCCAGTTCGCCATTGGCGAAGCCGCGCTCGTAGAAATAGCCCGCCGCATCGGTTTTCAAGGCGAGTGCCCGATCGAGGTCGGCGATCGCACTGTCGTAGCGCCGCCGGGCATTGTGCAGCCGGGCGCGATTGTACCAGGCGGCGGCCTCGCCAGGATTGCGGGCAATGGCGCGAGCATAGTCGGCCAGCGCCTCGCTCTCCTGGCCCTTGTCGCGAAAGGCATTGCCGCGATTGACATAGGCACCGCTGTTCGCCGGATCGAGGCCAAGCGCCTGATTGTAATCGGCGATGGCCTTGTCGAGCAGACCAGCCACGCGATAGCGGTTGCCGCGGTTGAACCAGGCGTCGGCAAAGTCGGGCTTGAGTTTCAGCGCGGTGGAAAAATCGGCGAGCGCGCGTTCGTCGAAGCCCTTGTCGGCGTGAGCAATGCCGCGGATGTTGTGGGCAAAGGCATAGTCTGGTTGCAGGCGGATCGCCTGCGCGGCGTCGGCAATGGCAAGGTCGGCCTGGCCCTTGGCGCGATAGGCAAAAGCACGGTTGGCCAGCTGCCTGGCCCGATCGGACGGGCTTGCCTGGTTGGTGGCGATAAGCGCGGTGCAGGCGGCAATGGCCTGATCGGGTGAGGCGGAGCTGCCATGGCATTGGTCGGGCGATGCCCCGGCAGGCGCGGCAACACAGAACAGGGCGGCAAGGATTGAATAGTTGCGCATGATGCTTCGTTCCATAAGTCCTACTTGGTGGATGAATGGTGAAGCCCGCGCGCTCCATCTGGAAATGAGCCGCCGCCGCTGCTATCAGCTGGCAGCATGACCGCACCGCCCGAAACCGTGACCACCGCCACGCGCCGCGTCAAATGCGATGGGGCCTCCGATATTTCCCCGGCACTCGGCCATCCGCAGGTCTGGCTGGAAATCGACGAAAGAGGCTATATCGACTGCGGCTATTGCGACCGTCGCTTTGTGCTCGAAGGCGGCCGGGCGGACGGGGCCGATGAGGCCGCCCTGCCCGACATCGCCTCTGGCGCGAGCCGCTGAAACCCCTATATCGGCGGGCATGACCACGCCCGACCCGCGCTCGCTGCTCTACCGCTCCGGACAGCTCACCCCCGACCAGGCGCAGGCGCTCGCCCGCGAAACGCTGGCGCGCTGCGACGACGGCGAGCTTTATCTCCAGTTCACTGCGTCGGAGGCCTTCGGGTTCGATGACGGCCGGCTGAAGACCGCCGACTATTCGCGCGACGCCGGCTTCGGGCTGCGCGGCGTCTCGGGCGAGATGACCGGCTTTGCCCATGCCAACGAAATGTCCGCCGCCGCCATCCGCCGCGCCGGCGAGACGCTGCGGCTGCTCGATCCCGCGAAGGGGTCACCCGCCGCGCCGCCGCGCCAGTCGAACCGCCACCTCTATACCGACGCTTCGCCGCTCGACGCGGTGGGCTTTGCCGAGAAGGTCAAGCTGCTTGAGACCATCGATGCAGCCGCGCGCGCGCGCGATCCGCGCGTTGCACAGGTTTCGGCGAGCATCACCGGCAGCTGGTCGGTGGTCGAGATCGTCCGCGCCGATGGCTTCGTCGCGCACGATGTGCGCCCTTTGGTGCGGCTCAATGTCGGCATTGTCGCCGAAGCGGGCGGGCGGCGCGAAACCGGCAATTTCGGCATGGGCGGTCGCTGGCTTTACGACGATCTGTTCAAGCCGGAAAACTGGAACCGCGCGATCGACGAGGCCCTGGCCCAGGCGCTGACCAATCTCGACAGTGTCGATGCCCCCGCCGGCGAGATGACCGTGCTGCTCGGCCCCGGCTGGCCCGGCGTGCTGCTGCACGAAGCAGTCGGCCATGGCCTCGAGGGCGATTTCAACCGCAAGGGCACCAGCGCCTTTTCGGGGCGCATCGGCGAACGCGTCGGTGCCCCCGGGGTCACCGTGATCGATGACGGCTCGATTGCCGGGCGGCGCGGCTCGCTGTCGATCGACGACGAGGGCACCCCGACCCAGGAAAACGTGCTGATCGAGGACGGCATCCTCAAGGGCTATATCCAGGACCGGCTCAACGCCCGGCTGATGGGGGTCGCCCCCACCGGCAACGGACGGCGCGAGTCCTATGCCCATGCGCCGATGCCGCGCATGACCAACACCTTCATGCGCGGCGGCAGCGACGACCCCGCCGAGCTGCTCGCCCGGATCAAGAATGGCATTTATGCCAAGAGCTTCGGCGGCGGGCAGGTCGATATCGTCTCGGGCAAGTTCGTCTTTTCGTGCACCGAGGCCTACAAGGTCGAGAACGGCAAGCTGGGCGCGCCGATCAAGGGGGCGACCCTGATCGGCGACGGACCCAGCGTGCTGACCCGCGTCACCGGCATCGGCAACGACATGGCGCTGGACGAAGGCGTCGGCGTCTGCGGCAAGGGCGGGCAAAGCGTGCCGGCCGGCGTCGGCCAGCCCACGCTGCTGGTCGAAGGGCTGACCGTGGGGGGCACAGCCTGACTTCAGCCAAGGTTCAGCTTGGTATGCTAGCCTCGTTCCCAGACCGTAGGAGGATTTCATGCGCAAGATCGCCATTGCCCTCGCCGCCGGTGCCGCACTGCTCGCCGGACCCGCCCTGCAGGCGCGCGAGCGGCTGACCGGCGAGGAACAGCTCGCCAAGATGCTCGAAGGCAGGGTTGCCGGCGAACCGGTCAGCTGCATCCCGCTCCACCGCACCTCAAAATCGCGGATCATCGACCGTACCGCCATCGTTTATGACAGCGGCCGGACGATCTATGTCAACCGCCCGCGCAACCCCGAATCGCTCGAATTCGGACGACATCATGGTCACCCGCCTGCACACCAGCCAGCTCTGCCGGCTGGACACGGTGCGGCTGCATGACCGCACGGGCTTCTGGTATTCCGGCTTTGTCGGGCTGGAGGATTTCGTTCCCTATACTCGGGTCGCACATAACTGAGTATGACCGCCGCCCGGCGTTGCTGGGCGGCGGATCTGCTGCAATTCCGGTTCCACCGTCTGCGCCCGGACCAATGGTTCGGGCGCGATGATTTGGTAGATGCATGAGAGGCTTTCCCGCGCAGGCGGGACCTCATCGCGCAACCGGCCCCGCTGCTGCTCCGTCTGGAGATGGGTCCCTGCCTGCGCGGGGATGACGGGTCATGGGTTCGGATGGCCGGTATCAGAACATCGCTCCCGGAACCCAGGGAACCCATTCGTTCTCCCCAAGCCCGTTCCGTTCGGATGCCGAGCGGGAGCCGCTGGCGGCTTCGAGGATGGCGGCAAAGACCGCCGTGCCCAGTTCGCCGACCGAACCGCCTTCGAGCACCGGGCTGCAATCGAGGTCGATATCCCCGGCCATCCTGCGCGCCAGTTCGGCATTGGATCCGAGTTTGATCGTCGGGGCCGGGAGTGAGCCGAACACCGAACCGCGCCCGGTGGTGAACACGATCAGATTGGCACCGCCGGCAATCTGTCCGGTCGCGGAGCAGGGGTCATATCCGGGGGAATCCATGAAGGTCAGACCAGGAGACAGCACTTGCCCGGCATAGTCGATGACCGCGTTGAGCGGTGACGAACCTGCCTTGGCAACCGCGCCCAGCGATTTTTCGAGGATGGTCGTGATCCCGCCCGCCTTGTTGCCCGGCGAAGGATTGTTGTCGAGATCGGTGCCTTCGCGCGCGGCATAGTCCTGCCACCAGGTCAGCCGGTCAATCAGGGCCTGGGCCACTGCCGGGCTGGCGGCGCGGCGCAGCAGCAGATCTTCGGCACCGAACACTTCGGGGGTTTCGGACAGGATCACCCTACCGCCCGCACCTACCAGCATGTCGGCAGCAACGCCCAACGCCGGGTTGGCGGTCAGCGCCGAATAGCCGTCCGACGCGCCGCATTGCAGGCCGATGGTAAGGTGCGATGCAGAGACGGTCTCGCGTGTGCAGGCATTGGCCGCGGGCAGCAGTTCCTCGACCAGGGCGACACCGGCCTCGATCGCCGCCATGGTGCCACCCGCCTCCTGGATGCCGAGCGTGCGCAGCCGGTCATCGGGTTCCAGCCCGGCGCTTTCCAGCAGCGGATCGATCTGGTTGACCTCGCAGCCCAGCCCGACCAGCAGCACGCCGGCGAAGTTGGGGTTGACGGCATAACCGGCGATGGTGCGCCGCAGATTGTCGATCCCGCGCCCGGCCTTCGCCATGCCGCATCCGGACATGTGGCTGAAGGCGACGACGCCATCGACATTGGGAAAACCGGCAAGCCTGTCGGGAGTGAAATGCGCGGCGATGCGCCGCGCGACCGTAGCCGAGCAATTCACCGAGGTGAGGATGCCGATATAGTTGCGCGTGCCGACACGACCGTCGCGCCGGACATAGCCATTGAAGCTGGCTTCGCGGGGCTGGGGCTGGCGGATGTCCGTGCAGATCGCGCTGCGGTCGGCCCCGCCAGCAAAGGCCAGGTTGTGGTCGTGGACATGGGTGCCGGAGGCAATGTCGGCGCTGGCGATACCGATGGCATGGCCTAACTTGATCACGGCCTCACCGCTGGCGATGCTCCTGACCGCCGCCTTGTGACCCGCCGGGATCGGTTCGAGGAGCACGGTGCCGGCAACCTCTTCGCCAACCGCGAGGCCGGTGAGGGCTATGGCGACGTTGTCCGCCTCGCTGGCAAGGATCCACCGCCGCTGCATGCGATGCCTATTCGACCTCCACTTTGGCGAGCGCTGGCGAGAGCAGGTGAATGGCGAGCACCGCGATGAAATAGACCACGGTGCAGGTGGCAAAGATCACCGAATAATTGCCGCCAGTTGCATCGAGCACCAGCCCGGTCGATTTCGCCATGATCATGCCACCAATCCCGCCGGCAAAGCCGCCCAGGCCGATCACCGAGGCGACCGCGCGTTTGGGGAACATGTCGGGCGGGATCGACAGCAGGTTCGACGAGAAAGCCTGGTGCCCGGCAAGGGCCATGCCGATCAGCAGCACCGCCAGCCACATATTGTCGAGGCCCGAAACGAACAGCAGCGGCAGGACCAGGCAGCCGGCAATCAGTCCGGTTGCCTTGCGGGCAAAATTGACGCTGCGTCCGCGCTGGATCAGCTTCGACGACAGCCAGCCGCCCGCGATGCTGCCGACATCGGAGAGCAGGTACATGACGATCATCGGCAGCAGAACGACCTTGAGATCGACATTGTAGGTCGAGCTGAAATACTTGGGCAGCCAGAACAGCATCAGGAACCAGACCGGGTCGGTCAGGAATTTCGCGACCGCAAAGGCCCAGGCCTCTCGCTTGGTGACAATGCGGAGCCAGCCTAGCTTCTCGATCTTTTCGGGCGGATCGTGTTCGATCCAGGCGAGTTCGGCCTCGCTCACCTTCCCGCTCTCGCGCGGATTGCTGTAGAGCCACCACCACAGCGCCAGCAGCACGAGGCCGAAGATGCCCGTGACGATGAAGGTCTGCCGCCAGTCGAAGCCCAATGTCACCATGAACAAGGCCAGTGTCGGTGCGGTCAGGATGACACCGATCGTGGTCGCGCTGTTGACCCAGCCGATTGCCAGGGCTCGTTCCCTTTGCGGGAACCATTCGCTGCTCGCGCGCACGACCGACGGGAAATGCCCCGCCTCACCCACGCCGAGCACCATGCGCGCCGCCATGAAGGAGCCCACCGACGAGGCAAAGCCATGCGCGACATGGCCCAGGGTCCAGATGCATATGGCAATGGCATAACCCACTTTCGGCCCGAACCGGTCAATCAGCCAGCCCATGACCAGGAAGCCGACGGCATAGGCCGCCTGAAAGGCAGTGACGATGTTGCCGTAGTCATTCTCGCTCCAGCCCAGCTCGTTTCCGAGATTGGGCGCAAGCAGGCCCAGCATGGTGCGATCGATGTAGTTTACCGTTGTCGCAAAGAAGAGCAGGGCAATGATCGACCAGCGAAAACGCCCTGCCTTAGCGGCACCCTGCGGCGCGGTGTCCCGGTTCATCGGCTCTTCCCTCCCGTTTCTCGTGTCAGGCCGGTGCGTGCCGGATGTCGCAACGCAAGGTGCAGAATTCCCCGAAACGCGCCTCGACCGACTGGCCGGCGGCGACCTCGTGCACCCCGGTCACGGCCCCCGACGATACCAGCAGGCCGGGCGTTACCGGCAGGCCGCGAGCGACCAGATTTTCGACGAGAAAGCGGACCGATTCGAGCGGACCTCCGGGGAAGGAGGCGGCCTTGCCCGAACCGACGGTTTTGCCGTCGATGAGCGTGGACACTTGCCACGTCTCCAGCCCGGATTGGCACCAGTCCGGAATTTCCGGACCCAGCAGCAAACCATTGTTGTTGCCGAAATCCGAGATGGTGACGAGCGGCCCCAGCGCATTGATTTCATGAAAAGGCGAACTGGCAATCTCGAATCCGCAGTAAACCGCATCGATCAGCGCTGCTGCCTCGTCGAGGCTGAACGTGGTTTGCCCTGGCTCCGGGGCTGCGGCGATGCGATAGACAAATTCGGCCTCCGCCGCGCCGAACCCTTGCTTGTAGATCTGCCCGGCGGGGACATGACCATTGGCTGCGGTCACCATCGCTTCCGCGAAGATCGGCCCGGCGAGGCGGCTGACACCCAATTGGTCGAGCCACGGCGGGTTGATCCGTCCGACCTTCCACCCGCTGACCTTGCCACCAAACAGGGGAATGGCAGCATCCTGCACCGCATAAGCCTGCGCCAGCGTGCGGGGCGGCATACCGGGATACTCGGCCAGGGCCAGTCCGGCACGGCGGGCCCTGACGAAGGCACTCGCGATGCTTCGCGCCTCGGATTCCAGCTGCGGCACGGATGCTCCTCTTCAAAAGCCGATTTGACCCTGCTCTCGACACTGCTATGGGAAACCGGTGTCATTTGCAAGAATGCTTGACTGACGCTCGCAAGATTTCTTGCTATGCACAGCCAGACAGGGGGCAATGCGAAAGCGCCATGAAGCCGACGATCAACGATATTGCGCGCATTGCAGGCGTTTCCAAGAAGACCGTCAGCCGCGTAATCAACAATTCGCCGCTGCTGACCGGTGAAACCCGCGACAAGGTGAAGGCAGTGATTGCGGAGTTGGCCTATGTCCCCAACCCGCAGGCGCGGGCGCTGGCCCTGGGGCGCAATTTCCTGATCGGCCTGGTTCACGACAATCCCAACGCGCAGATGATCCTCAACATGCAGCAGGGGATACTGGAAGGCCTGCGCGGCACCGAATTCGCCATGGTAGTGCAACCGGTCAACCGCAGTTCGCCGACGTTGATCGAGGATATGCGCGAATTCATCATCCGCCAGCGGCTCTATGGCGTGGTCATCCTGCCGCCGATTTCGGAAAACGACGCGGTTGCCCGGATGTGTGTCGAGGCGGGCTGTCGCTATGTCCGCATGGGCTCGGCCGTGCTCGACGACAGCGAACACATGGTCGCTTCCAACGACCGCGATGCCGTCCGCGAGGCGACTCGTTACCTGATAGAGCAAGGGCACAGGCATCTTGCTGTGGTAACCGGACCGAAGGGTTTCCGTTCCGCCGCCGAGCGCCTGGCCGGGTTCGAGGATGCGCTCGCCGAAGCGGATATCGAGCTGCCGCGCAGCCACCGGGCTGAAGGCGAATACACCTTCGAGTCCGGCCTCGCCGCGACCGAAAAGCTGCTCGACCTGTCGCCGCGCCCGACTGCGATCTTCGCCTCGAACGACGAAATGGCGGCCGCCGTGCTCTACGCCGCCCGCATGCGCGGGATTTCGGTGCCAGAGGAATTGTCGATCGTCGGCTTCGACGACACGCCGATTGCCGCGCGCGTCTGGCCGCCGCTGACCACCGTGCGCTGGCCGATCGTCGCCATGGGGCGCTCGGCCGCACACAAGCTGATCGCGGCTGCGGTCGGAGAAATCGACCTTGCCAGGGAGCCTTCCGAATTCCTCTCGACGCTCATCCGCCGGGGATCGGTATCACCGCCCAAAGCTTGACCTTGCCTTGACCGATGACACCGGTTACCAAGGCGGCCCCTCATGGAGACTCGGATGTTTGACAAGACTTTCCACGCCACCCATCCCGACATGATGGAATGCGTCAGCAACGATGACTTGCGCGAGCGTTACCTGGTCGGTGGCATGTTCGTAGACGGCAAGGTGATGCTGAATTATTCGCATAACGAGCGTTTCGTGATTGGCGGCGCGGTTCCCGCCGGCACCGCAATCACACTGCCGGCGCAGAGCGAACCGGCCTCGGCGGCGGGGCATCCGTTTCTCGAACGGCGCGAAATGGCGGCGGTCAATATCGGCGGCGCGGGGGCGATCACCGTCGATGGCCAGCGCTTCGCAATGGGCAACAAGGAATGCCTCTACATTCCGACGGGCTCGGCAGACGTGACTTTCGAAGGGGCCGAAGCGCGCTTCTACCTGGCCTCGCTGCCCGCGCACAAGGTCTGCCCGATCCGGCATATCACGCTCGATCAGGCCAACCCGCTCGCCAAAGGCGACCTCGCCAATTCCAACCAGCGGACGATCTATCAGCTCGTCATCCCCGGCGTCTGCGAAAGCGCGCAGTTGCTGCTGGGGCTGACCGTGCTCGAGGAAGGCAGTGTCTGGAACACCATGCCTCCGCACCTTCACGACCGGCGCAGCGAGATCTATCTCTATTTCGATCTGCCCGAAGCGAACGACCGCATCTTTCATTACATGGGCGAACCGGAGGATATGCGCCACATCGTCATCGCCAATGAGGAGGCGGTAATCAGTCCGCCGTGGTCGATCCACATGGGATCGGGCACCAAGAAATATGCCTTCATCTGGGCGATGGGCGGGGAAAACCTCGACTACACCGACATGAACGTGCTCGACATCTGCCAGCTGAACTGATGGCGATCTCGTTCGATCTTTCCGGCAAGGCGGCGCTGGTCACCGGCACCAACACCGGCATCGGCCAGGCGATCGCCGTGGCACTGGCCGAGGCCGGTGCGGATGTCGCGGTAGCGGGGCGCTCGGAGCCTGCCGAGACGCTGGCACGGATTCGGGCGAGCGGGCGCAGGGCTGTCAGTATCGCGGCAGACCTTTCCTCAACCGAGCCGGTCCAGCGCGTGGTCGATGAGGCGCTGGCCGGATTCGGGCGGCTCGACATTCTGGTCAACAACGCCGGGATCATCCGCCGCGAGGACGTGCTGGAATTCAGCGAAGCCGACTGGGATGCGGTGATCGACACCAATCTCAAGACGCTGTTCTTCCTGTCGCAGGCAGCGGCACGGCACATGGTGGAACGCGGCTCCGGCAAGATCGTCAACATTGCCTCGCTGCTGACCTTCCAGGGCGGTATCCGTGTGCCGAGCTATGCGGCGGCCAAATCGGGGGTCGGCGGCGTCACCAAGGCGATGGCGAACGAGCTGGCGGCCAGGGGTGTGCAGGTCAACGCGATCGCGCCGGGCTATATCGCCACCAACAACACCGCCGCACTGCGGGACGACGAGACCCGCAACCGGCAGATCATGGATCGCATCCCGGCAGGACGCTGGGGCAGGCCCGAGGACATTGCCGGTGCCGCTGTTTTCCTCGCCTCGCCCGCATCGGACTATGTCACCGGCCACGTGCTTGCGGTCGACGGCGGCTGGCTGGCGCGCTAGCAGGGCAGGATGTCCAAGCCCGTCGTATTTTTCGGTGAATTGCTGATCCGATTGACAGCCCCCGGCAACGAACTGCTGATGCAGTCGGCCGCACTTTCCGTCCACGTCGGCGGGGCCGAGGCGAACGTGGCGATCGGCCTTGCCAATCTGGGGCACGGTTGCCGGATGGTGAGCCGGGTTCCGGACAATGCCCTGGGACGCGGCGCGGTTGCCGCCGTGCGCGCGCAGGGCGTCGATTGTTCGGGCATATCGACCGCGCCAGGCCGGATGGGGCTCTACTTCCTCGCCGTGGGTGCCGGGCTGAGGGCCTCCGAAATCGTCTATGATCGCGCTGGTTCGAGCTTTGCCCAGGCCAGGGCAGGTGAATTCGATTGGGAGCCCTTGCTTGATGGCGCGGGATTGCTGCACCTTTCGGGCATCACCCCGGCGCTCGGCCCCACATCGTCGGAGGCAGCACTGGCTGCCGCGCGCGCGGCGAAGCAGCTGGGGGTGCCGATTTCCTTCGACGGCAACTACCGTGCCATGCTGTGGCAGGCGTGGGACAGCGATCCGCGCAGCGTCCTGTCAGAACTGATCGGCATGGCAGAGATCCTGTTCGGCAACCATCGCGACATTTCGCTGGTGCTGGGCCGCGATTTCAGCGGTGACGGCGCGGACCGGCGGCGCGAAAGTGCCAAGGCCGCGTTCACCGCTTTCCCCGGCCTCAAGCTGATCGCCTCGACTGCGCGGCACACCCTTTCCGCCGATCATCACCGCATCGCCGCCCGTGTCGATCTGCGCAACAGCGCGCACCAGACCGGTGAAGTCGATGTCACCGGCATCGTCGATCGCATCGGGGCCGGTGACGCCTTCGCTGCCGGCGTGTTGCACGCGCTACTGGGGGCAGGCGACAAGCCGATGGATGCAAGGGCCATGGCTGAATGCGGGCTGGCGCTAACCTGCCTCAAGCACTCGCTGCCCGGCGATGCCAGCCTGTTCCGGCAGGCCGATATCGATGCGTTTCACGCCGGCGGGCTGGATGTCAGGCGCTGAAGCTCAAGGAACGAAGGCGCGGCAGCGCAGCGATCATTGCCGCATCTGCCGGTCGCGCTCCGAGAGGTTTTCCTGGATCAGGCCTTTCTGGCCGGGATAGCGGCCAGGACCTGGGCTCCATGGTGTCGAGATTCCAGTCGGCCTCGACGAACGGCGCTGCCGTTGGCCTGACCTCGCCATAACCGCCGACCTCGCTCTCGTCGTCGATCACTTCGCCGCGCCCTTCGGCGACGAAGAACAGCACGCGGATGTCGTGCGCGTCGCGGTCCCAGGGCCGCGCGCCGGCCCTGGCCAGCACATGCGTCTCGACATCGCGCGCCGCCAGGACAGGCAGGCCCGCCGGCCAGACGACCGGTCGGGGCACCGCGATCAGTTTCGCGCGCGTCTCGCCATAGCGACCGAGCATCGGCAGTGGCTGGCCCGCACGGTCGATCGCGATGTTGTCGCGTCCGTGATAGCGCAGGTCGCCGTCGCCTCCGAGCATGAGAAAGGGCAAACCCCGCTCGGTCGAAGGCCCGCCGCGCAAGACATTGCCGACCGCGCTGAGCTCGCCGGTCACATAGGCCTGCCCCGCCCATTCGAGCGCCAGCAGGTTATAATGCACCGCCCGCCGCTGCGGATCGTAGATCAGGTTGTTGACCACCACGGCCTGCCCGCCGCCCTTGAGCAAGGGATTGCGCTCGACATTGTGCGCCCAGATGTTGCGCCAGTAGAGGATACCGGTGGCATTGTCGTGGATCAGCGAACCCTTGCTGTGCTCGCCCTTGGGGTGGCTTGAATCCGCCAGCCCCTCGGCGGCGAGGTTGTAGCTGAAGGTCACGTTACGGCTGGTGCCATTGCGCCAGTCTTCAGGTGTCGTGCCGGTGAAGCGCGGGCCGGAGGCGGACATGTTCTCGTCAACGCCCCACATGAAGGTGCAATGGTCGATGATGACATTGCGCGCCGCAATCGTTGAGATAGCATCGGCTTCCCATCCGCTGCGCTTGGCCGCGCCCGCCGCCCCGGTGCGTACACGAATGTGCCGGATGATCACGTCATGAGTCTTCACATCGACTCCGCCCCTGATCAGCGTGATGCCGGGCGAGGGCGCGGTCTGCCCGGCGATGGTCAGGAAGGGCTCGACAATCTCGATACTGGTCTTGCCAAGATCGATCTGCCCGGCAACCTCGAACACGACGATACGCGGCCCCTTGACCTCGACCGCCGCCTTGAAGCTGCCGGGGCCGGCGGCATTGAGGTTGGTGACACGCACGATATGCCCGCCGCGCCCGCCCGGAGTCTCCGCTGCCCACCCCTGTGCGCCGGGAAAAGCAGGCTCGGCGCGGAGCGGCGATGCCAGCAGCATGAGCAGGCCGAACAGGATTCCGGATTTCGTCATCGCTCACTCCCTCGCCCAAATTCTTGACATGCCAGCCTGTCCAGCGCAATAGGTTTTTGACACCGGTGTCAAAGGTTTTCGACATGACCCAAGCCTCGCTGACCCGTCGCAGCGCAATCGGAGCCGGATTGGCCGCCGGGATCGCCACGCGGCTTGCGGCGCAGAGCCCGCCGCCCAGATCTGCGACCGCACTGCCGCCCCGATTGCCCGATCCGGTCGAGACCATCGACCTGTGGCCCCTTGGCGCACCCGGCGCGCCGCCGACATTGCCGGTCGAGACAGTCAATGAACGCTCGACCGACCCGCAACTCGCCGATCGCGCCGTCTTCGGCATTGCCCAGCCGCGGATGGTGGTGTTCCGCCCGCAGGTGCCCAATGGCGCGGCCGTGCTGATCACGCCCGGCGGCGGCTATCGCTGGGTGGTGATCGACAAGGAAGGCTACGACCTTGGCCGCTGGCTAGCGGCGCGCGGGGTTACGGTCTTCGTCCTGTTCTACCGCCTGCCGGGCGAGGGCTGGGCGGCGGGCCCTGATGTGGTGCTGCAGGATAGCCAGCGCGCTATCCGCCTGATCCGGCACCATGCAGGCCGCCATGGCATCGATCCCGAGCGCGTCGCTGCCATGGGGTTTTCGGCAGGCGGGCATGCCTGCGCCGACCTTGCGGCGCGCTTTGCGCGGGCCGTTTATGTGCCCGTCGATGCGGCGGACCGTCTGTCCGCCCGGCCGCGCGTGGCGGCACCGATCTTTCCGGTCATCTCGCTCAGCGCACCGCTCGCCCATGCCGGCAGCCGCGCAAGGTTGCTCGGCGCGGATACCTCGCCCGAACGCGAACGGGCGCATAGTCCGCACTTGCACATCCCCGCCGACGCCCCGCCGCATTTCCTGCTGCATTGCGAGGATGACATGGTCGTGCCGGTCGATAACAGCCTGCTGCTGCGCGCCGCACTCACGGCACGATCGATCCCGGTGGAAACGCACCTGTTCACCCATGGCGGTCATGGCTTTGGACTTCGCCAGGCGGTAGGCAAGCCAGTTGCCGCATGGCCGGACCTCTTCCTCGCCTGGTCACGAACCCAAGGACTGATCTGACTGATGCCTGCTCGCCTGTCTCTTCACCCTGATCGCCTGTTTCCGGCAGACCCGGATATTCGCGCGATCGCCCGGCGGCTCCACGGCGAGGTCGCGGTCCTGCCGATCATCAGCCCGCATGGCCACACCGATGCCCAATGGTGGGCGAGCGATGCGCCTTTTGGCAATGCAGCCGAACTGCTGCTGCATCCCGATCACTATGTCTTTCGCATGCTCTATTCGCAGGGGGTAAGCCTGGAAGCACTGGGCATCGGCAACCCGCAAGCGGACCCGCGGACAAGTTGGCGGCTGTTTGCCGAACGCTATCACCTGTTCCGCGGCACGCCCTCGCGGATGTGGCTCGACTGGGTGTTCGCAGAGACCTTCGGGATCGACGTGCTGCTGTCGGCCGAAACCTCCGACTACTATTTTGACACGGTCACCGCCAGCCTTGCGACCCCGGCCTTCCGCCCCCGGGCTCTGTTCGATCGCTACAATATCGAGTTGATCGCAACCACCGAGAACCCGCTCGACGACCTCATCCACCACAGGGCGATCCGCGCTGAAAACGAAAGGCAGGGCGGCTGGGGCGGCCGGGTGATCACCGCCTATCGCCCCGACCCGGTGGTCGATCCCGAATTCGAGGGATTTCGTGACAATCTGCGCACGCTCTCCGAACTGACCGGCGAAGATTGCTTCGACTGGACCGGCTATCTCGCCGCCCACCGCCAGCGCCGCGCCTACTTTGCAACGCTGGGCGCGACTTCGACCGATCACGGCCATCCCACCGCGCGCACTGCCGACCTGCCGCCGCACGAAGCTGCCGCGCTGTTCGCCAGAGTTTCGAGCGGAGCGTTCCTGGCGGAAGATGCCGAGCTGTTCCGCGCGCAGATGCTCACGGAAATGGCCGGGATGAGCGCCGCAGACGGCCTCGTCATGCAGATCCATCCCGGCGCGTTCCGCAATCACAATCCCTGGCTGTTCGACACCATCGGGCGCGACAAGGGCGCGGATATCCCGACCCGGACCGATTATGTCACCGCGTTGCGCCCGCTGCTCGGCGCTATGGCAACCGCGCCGACCTGACGATCATCGTCTTCACCCTCGATGAAACCAGCTATGCCCGCGAATTGGCACCGCTCGCCGGGCACTATCCCGCGCTCAGGCTGGGCCCGGCATGGTGGTTCCATGATTCGCCCGAAGGCATGCGCCGCTTTCGCGAACAGACCACCGAGACCGCCGGTTTCTACAACACGGTCGGTTTCAACGACGATACCCGCGCTTTCCTCTCCATCCCGGCACGCCACGATGTTGCCCGCCGCGTCGATTGCGGTTTCCTTGCGCGACTGGTCGCAGAGCACCGCATGGAGGAATGGGAGGCGGCAGAGCTGGCGGTCGATCTGTCGTACAATCTGGCAAAGCAGGCCTACAGGCTGTGAGGCTGTCCACCATCGGTCTGGCAAGGCTCCCGGCAGGCGTGATGCGTCCGGCATATGACTTCGCCGCGCGCGGCACCGGCATCGTCCACTTCGGAATCGGTGCATTCCACCGGGCGCATCAGGCGGCTTATACCGACGACGCGATGGCGGCGGGGGCCGGGGACTGGCGCATCCTGGGGGTTTCGCTCCGCTCAGCGGGCGTGCGCGACCAGATGGTGCCGCAGGACGGGCTCTACACTCTGGTCGAACGCTCGGCGCAAGGGGTAAAGGCGCGCGTGGTCGGCTCGGTCGCCGATGTCATCGTCGCAGCCGAGGCGCACGAGCGGTTGATCGGGGCTCTGGCGTCGCAGGCGACGCACATCGCCAGCTTCACGATTACCGAAAAGGGCTATTGCCGCGCGCCCGATGGCTCGCTCGATCCCGAGCAGGCGGACGAACGGTCAGCCTACCACTACCTTGCCCAGGCCTTTCGCAGGCGCCGCAATGCGGGGCTGCCCGGCCTTTCCTTGCTGAGCTGCGACAATCTCGCCGACAACGGCGGGCAGTTGCAGCGGTTGATGAGCGCCTTTCTCGACCGCAATGCGCCCGATCTCAGGGGCTGGTTCGAGAGCGAATGCGCCTGCCCCTCGACCATGGTGGACCGCATCGTGCCCGCGACGACCGCGACCGACCGCGCCGGATTCGAGGCCTTGCTCGGGCTGCGCGACGAGGCGGCGGTCGTCACCGAGCCGTTCAGCCAATGGGTGATCGAGGACCGTTTCGCCGGGCCGCGCCCGGCATGGGAGCAGGTCGGCGCGCAGCTGACTTCGGACGTTCACGCCTATGAGACCGCCAAGCTGCGCATGCTCAACGGGGCGCATTCGGCGCTCGCCTATCTCGGGCTGGAGCGGGGCCACGAATTCGTCCATCAGGCGATCGCCGACCCCGGGCTGCTGCCCCTCATCGAGCAACTTATGCGGCAGGAAGCAGCCCCCAGCCTGTCACCTGCGCCGGGGCAGGACCTCGCTGCCTATGCCGACGCGCTGATCGAACGGTTCTGCAACCCGGCGCTCAACCACCGCCTGATCCAGATCGCCATGGACGGCAGCCAGAAGATCCCTCAGCGCTGGCTCGAAACTCTGGCCTGGCACGCTGCGCACGGGAATCAATGCCCTGTGCTGCTGGCAGCGCTGGGCGCATGGCTGCTGCACGTGCGGGGAGACCGGAGATTGGTGGACGATCCGCTTGCGCCGCAACTGGCGCGACTGTGGCAGGATGCTGGATCGAGCGGAATTGTCGATGCACTGTTCAGCAGTGGCGGCCTGCTTGCATCAGACTGGCGACCACTGGCGGCGGACAGCGCCGCAATTGCAGCAGCACTGACCTGAAATAAAAAGCCGCCGGAAGCGCGAGCTCCCGGCGGCGAAAGCCACATTCAAATCAGTTCAGAACTTGGCGCGGACGCCGAAGTAGAACTGGCGCCCGAAGGTGTGGTTCAGCACGACGCGATCATCCTGGTCGATATATTGGTCCTTGCGCTCGTTGGTCAGGTTGATGCCCTCAATCGACAGCGTGATGTTTTCAGTCAGATTGAAGCCCAGCGAGGCATCGACATTCAGCGAGCTGTTGACGCCCTCCTCCGTGCTCTGCTCGCGCGCGGCACCGCCGAATTGCTCGACATATGGCGAACGGTACGACACCGAACCGCGCAGGCTGATGAGCTTGTCCTCGTAGAACAAGGTGCCGTTGATCGTTTTCTTCGACAGGTTGGTGAGTGGTCCGACCACCGTGCCGATGCCACCCGGGCCCGGATATCGCAGGTCGGCCTTCACATAGGTGTAGTTCGCCAGCACACCCATGTTCTTGAACAGGCCCGGCAGGAACGAGAGCTGGTGCTGGTAGTTGAGCTCGAAGCCCTTCAGCTTGCCGCCCTCGCCATTGAGCAGCCGCGTCACCGTCACCGGCACATCTACAGCCAATCCCTGGTCGGTCGCCAGGTTGAGCGGGAAGCCAAGCTGGTTGAACGGGACGAGCTGCGACACCTGGGTGCCGCTCAACGAGCCGATATTCTTCTGGAACAGGCTGAGCGCGAGGAGCGAACCCTTGGCGAAATACCACTCTGCCGAAAGGTCGAGATTGGTCGCTTTGGTCGGGTTAAGGAACGGGTTGCCTGGAGTGAATGTCCGGTTGGACGCCTGGAGCGTGAGACTGCCGCCCGGTCCCAGATCGCCAAGCCCGGGTCGTGTGATGACTTTGGCCGCACCGAACCGGACCAGCACGTTGGGAGTCAATTCAGCGACCAGGTTCATCGATGGCAGCCAATTGTCATAGCCGCGCTTGACCGTGACCGGCGTCGCCACGCCGTTGCCGAGGCCATAACCGAACGAAGTCTGATCGGTGTGGACAAAACGAACGCCCGCGTCGCCCCTCAGGGTGATGTTGCCCAGCGCGAAATTGAAATCGGTCTGGAACCACAGCGCCTTCTCCGTCTCCTGGACGTTGCCGGTGTTCGACGCGGCAGTGACGTTCGGGCGAACTCCGGCGACATTGCGGTCATTGACGCGGAAGTCGACCGACTGGCCATTGATCGTCGTCAGGCAGTTGCAATAGATGCCGAGCGTATCGATAAAGCCCTGGAGGCTTGGTATCCGGAAGGAACTGTAGGCCGGATCGCCGGTTTGCCCGGTGAACGGGACCGTCAACGCCTCAATCTGCGCAGGAGTCAGCGTTCCTGATGCGGTTTCGGCTGTGAACCTGCGCGATTCAAAGGTGTCGTAACGAAACCGGCGATACTCGCCGCCCAGCCGCAACTTGATGTTGTCGGTCGCATCCCAATCACCAGCCAGCTTGGCCGAGAGGAAATCGTTGTTGACGAAGTTCTGGCGAAGGCGGACGTCCGAAGCACCGTTGGTGAACGACCAGTTCGATGCAACGCTGGGATCGAAGCCCCAGTTGATGATCGGCGCGCGGTCATTCTGGCGATAGTCCCAGCTGAAACCATTCGAGTTGAGCCGGTCGAGCACAATCGTGTTCTGCGCCGGGCTTTCGAACTTCGATTTGGCGTACCCTATATAGCCTTCGACCCGAAAGCGGTCGCTCAGCGACTGTTTGAGGATGGCGTTATACTGATAGAATGTTGTCTTGAGTTCGTCGTGGCGTAATTCGATACGCATATCGACGCGGTCGAACACCCCGTAAACCAGTTCGTTCTGGCTGTTTACCTCGCCCGAGCGGATGATGCTTTCCGCCTTTCCTGCCGCACCGGTGCGGCTGAACGAGAGTGCCGAGATATAGTTTTCGTCGCGGACCGTGGTCGCCTTCGAATAGAGCCCCTCAATGATGACTTCGGTGTTGTCGCCCGGCTTCCACTGAACTGCGCCGGTCAGGCCCAGGCGCTTCACTTCGTTGACCCAGTTGTCATAGCGCGGGATGCGCGGGTGGTAGATCAGGCTGCCCCAGTTGGAGCCGTCGTTAGCGGGAGCCGCATTGATCTGGGCGACGCTGAAGCCGGCCAGGGTCGATGCGGCATTGAAACCGCCGTTGGCCCCGGACGGGCCCCACCGCACTGTCGAATGCCCGATCTCCTCGATCGTGCGTTTGGAATAGGCGGCCGAAATCAGCGCACCGAAGGTGCCGTCGCGGTTTTGCCAGCTGAGCAGGCCGGCGACGCGCGGATCCCAGCTCTTCGACAGATCGTTGAAGCCGATCTTGGCAGAGCCGGCAACCACCAGTTGATCGCGATAGTCGAGCGGGCGAGATGCTTGCAAATCGACGGTGGCGCCAAGCGAGCCCTCCTCCACCGATGCCGAAGCGGTCTTGCGCACGGTCAGCGAGCTGAACAGTTCCGAAGCAAAGACATTGAAGTCAAACCCGCGACCCCGGTTGGTACCGCCGCCAGCGTCCGAACCGCCCGTGGTGGCGATCGCCTCCATGCCGTTGATGCGCACCCGGGTATAGTCCGGCCCGAGACCGCGCACCGAGATGCTGCGCCCCTCGCCGCCCTCTTTGGAGATGGCGACGCCGGGAATGCGTTGCAGCAATTCAGCCAGATTGTTGTCGGGAAACTTGGCGATGTCCTCGGCCTTGATGACATCGACGACGCCCGAAGACTCGCGCTTCTCAAGCTGCGCCGATTCGACCGAACTGCGAAAGCCCGAAACGACGATCTCGCCCTCAACGGCATCGTCGGCAGGCACGTCCTGGGCGAATGCCGGACTGAGCATCGCGATGGACAGGGCGACAATCGAAGCGCCGCGAATCATGGCGGAGCAAGACGTGGTTCCCAAATGCTTCATCATTTTTCCTCCCCTGGTACCTAAAGCGGACCTGCGCCGGATATCCGACTCGCTGCCCGGATTCACCAATGACACCGGTATCAATACACAAATTGACACCGGTAACAAACCCAAAAAAGCGTGCTATGGCTTAGCCAAGCCAACCCTCACATTCATGCCAGAAAGCGCAATAGATCAATACATATCTGGTATCAATCAGGTCTGGATGAGGCGCTCCGGACGCATGGACGGGAGCAGGTCCGCCAAATCAATGCAGGATGCGCATCAGTTCATTGCAAATCCGGTATGGAATGACACGGCTGGACTGACGTAGACGGGCATGGAACCCGCGCCAGAGTGCGGAACCGGAGAGACCGATGCCAGACATTGCGGACAATTCGCCGACCCGGACCCGCTATCTGGTGATCGGGCTGATCTTTCTGATCACAACGCTGAACTATGCCGACCGATCGACCTTTTCGATTGCCGGTTCGGCGGCATCCGGCGAACTGGGGCTGTCGCCGATCGAAACCGGCTTCATCCTCTCGGCATTCGCATGGGCCTATGCCGGGGCGCAGATACCGGGCGGAGCGCTGCTCGACCGGTTCGGCACACGTCCCATCTACATCGCTGCCATCTTGCTGTGGTCGGCCTTCACCGTGTTGCAGGGAATGGCCGGCTTCGTGGCCGGGCTTTCCGCCGTGACCATGCTGTTTGCCCTGCGCTTCCTGGTGGGCCTGTCGGAAGCGCCCTCGTTTCCCGGCAATGCGCGGATTGTCGCTGCCTGGTTCCCCGCGCACGAGCGCGGCACGGCCTCCGCGATTTTCAACAGCGCGCAGTATTTCTCGCTCGTCGCCTTTGCGCCGCTGATGGGCTGGATCGTCCACAGCTTCGGCTGGCGCACCGTATTCTATGTCATGGGGGTTCTGGGCTTGCTGGCCGCAGCAACCTTCGCGGTGTTCATCCGCGATCCGTCGCGGCACCAGATGATCAACGCGGCAGAACTTGACCTGATCCGGTCGGGGGGCGGACTGGTCGAACTCGACTCGCAAGCGGGCAGACAGCGCGATCCGACCTTCACCTGGGCCAACGTCCGGCAACTGCTCGCCAACCGGATGATGATCGGCATTTATATCGGCCAGTATTGCAT
Source organism: uncultured Alphaproteobacteria bacterium (assembly GCA_963777795.1). GTDB lineage: Bacteria > Pseudomonadota > Alphaproteobacteria > Sphingomonadales > Sphingomonadaceae > Novosphingobium. The sequence goes on along the minus strand of CAVZRM010000006.1, from coordinate 432,300 downwards.
CAACGTGCTGACCTATTTCTTTGTCACCTGGTTTCCGATCTACCTGGTCAAGGACCGCGGATTCAATATTCTGGAGGCAGGGTTCGTGGCAGCCGTGCCTGCGCTTTGCGGCTTTGCCGGCGGACTGGTCGGCGGCTTCCTGTCCGACCGCATCCTGGCGCGGACCGGTTCGATCACCCGGGCGCGCAAATTGCCGCTTTTGTTCGGCATGCTGTTGGCGACACTGATCATGGCCTGCGCCTTTGCCGAAAGCCAATGGCTGGTGGTCACGCTGATGGCGCTCGCCTTCTTCGGCAAGGGCGTTGCATCGCTCGGCTGGGCGGTGATGTCGGACGTCGCACCGCGCCAGCTGGCCGGGCTTGCGGGCGGCGTGTTCAACACCTTCGGCAACATGGCCGGGATCGTCACACCGATTGTTGTCGGCTACCTGGTCGCCGGCAGCGGCTCGTTCGATACCGCGCTGATCTTCGTCGGCGTCCATTGCCTGGTGACAATCCTCGCCTATTTCCTGATCGTCCCCGAAATCAAGCGACTGGAACTGGCCGCATGAAAGCCACCCGGCGCAGCGTCCTGCTTGGCAGCGGCGCGCTGGCACTGACCGGCGCAATGCCGGCCACTGCGCGGCAGCCGCTTGCGGAAGTGGCTATCGACACGCCGATGGCAGCCCCGCGCTGGGCCATACTGCAACGGCAGCTGATCGCGATGCAGGCGGTGGCGGCCCATGAATTCCACGATCGCTACTTCGACCGGCAGCACCGCATCGAGGCGTTCCTGCGCTGGGGCGCGAATGACGGCCCGGACGATGCCATCGAGCATATCAACGACTGGCCGCTGCTCCATGCGATCGGCGGCGATGCGACCATCCTGACGCTCTATCGCGCGGTGCAGGAAGCGCATTTCCGCCAATACGGTCGTTTGCGCACCAGCCAGGTGCCGATGGGCCGCAAGGGCATGTATGTCCGCGATTTTCCGCCGCAGATCGACTGGCAACATATCAGCGAGGGGCTGACCTGCTTCAACCTGATGGGGCTGGCGACCCCGCGCGACAGGAGGCTGATAGTCCGCGCCCGCCGCTTTGCCGATTTCTATACCGGTCGCGACCCGAGCGCGCCCAATTATGACCCGAAGCTGCGGCTGATCCGCTCGATGTTCAACGGCAGCCTGGGCCCGCTGATGCGCCCGGCAACCCCGCTCGACTGGGCCGGCGATCCCTTCGATGTCAGCCGCTTCGAGATGGAGCACGGCGAAACCAGCTATCAGCAGACGCTAGACCACTATCGCGATTATACCGAAACCGTTGGCGACAGCCCGCTCAACCTGCACGCGACGACGCTCGCACTCAACGCCTGGATGCTGACCGGCGAAGACCGTTTTCGCGACTGGATGCTCGAATATGTCGAGGCATGGGCAGCGCGTGCAGCGGCGAACAACGATATTCTCCCCAGCAATGTCGGACCCGATGGCGTGATCGGCAGCAGCGCGGGCGGGCGCTGGTGGGGGGGCACCTATGGCTGGGGGTTCAGCCCCGTGGTGCCGCAGAGCGGCCTGCGCGAAGACCGCAACCGCGTGCCGCGCGCGATCGTCGGCTTCATGAACGCTTGCCTGGCAACCGGCGATGATCGCTATCTGGACATCTGGCGCAAGCAGAACGCACGGATCAACGAAGCCGCACGGCAGGTCAACGGTCAGCTTTCCACACCCAGCATGTATGGGGCCGATGGGTGGTACAGCTTCAAGCCCGGCCTCTACCGGATCAATACCGGCGAAATCTGGTATCAGTCGATGCGCGACAGTGACCGGGAAGCCATGGCGAAAACGCCGTGGACGCGCTTCCTTGGCGGCGAAAATCCGGACTGGGCGGAACAGGCGCTGCTGGGCGACATGGCGCGGGTCAACCAGCGCATGGCCCTGGTCCGCAGCGACTCCAGCACGCCCGACACCAGGCTGGCCGACAATGCCATCGACAAGAATCCGGTCTCGGTCACTGCCTTGCTTCACCAGACCATGGGCGCGATCCACATTGCCCGCCCGCCGTGGTCGGCCAATTCGCCCAATCAGGGCGGTGCCCCTTTGTTTGCCCGGCTGCGCCATTTCGACGCCGGGACGCGCCGCGCCGGGCTGCCCGAGGATGTCGCGCTGCTGGTCGAGAAACTGGAGGATCACGCAACCGTGCTGACCGTGGTCAACCTCAACCCCGCGCGCGAACGGGTGCTGGTGATGCGCGGCGGCGGCTACGGCGAGCACCGGATCGACAGCGCGCGGATCGGCGGGGCACTGCGCGCGATCGGCCAGCGCGACGTGCGCGTCAGGCTCGCCCCCGGCTGCGGCGCGCGCATCGAACTGGGCATGAGCCGCCACAGCCTGAAGCCCACGCTCGACTGGCCGTTCGGCCTAGGTTGAGCCGGCGCCCGCCACCCGCAGGCACAGCTCGCGGAACCCTGGCAGCGCGGCGTTGTCGCTTTGGCGAGCCCAGGCCATATGCAGTTCAACCGGCCTCTCTGGCTCGCAGCGGAAGGGCCGGAAGGCGACACCTCGAGGATTGAGCAGCATCGCCGATTCGGGGACCAGGGCGGGGGCCAGTCCCGCTCCCACCAGCCCCAGCGCCGAATGGATCTGCGTCACATACTGCACATAGAACGGCGCAACGCCGACCCGCTCGAACAGGCCGGTGAGCAACTGGTGGAAATAGCCGGCACCGCGCTGCGAATACATCACCAGTGGCTGGCCGTCGAAATCGGCTGGTTCCAGTGTCTTGCGCTCCAGCCGCGCATCGCCCTCGGGCAGGGCGGCGATCAGCGACTCCGCCAGCAGCCGCTGCGATTCAAACAGGATGCGATCAACCGGCGGGCGCACCAGCGCCAGATCGATCATGCCGGTATGCAAGCCCTCATACTGATCCGACGAGACCAGTTCGCTCAATTGCAATTCGAGCCCGGGCAAGTGTTCGGACGCGCTTTTGACGATGCGGGGCACCAGGTCATAGCCCGACACCGCCGTGAAACCGATCGAGATGCGCCCTGCCTCCCCGCTCCAGACCCGGCGCGCGGCAAGCGCCGCACTTTCGGACAGCCGCACGATCCGCCGCGCCTGATGCAGGAAGGTCTCGCCCGCCGGGGTCAGCGAGACCCGGCGGCTGGTGCGGTTGAACAGCTGGACGCCCAATATGCGTTCGAGCACCTGGATCTGGCGGCTGAGCGGCGGCTGCGTCATGTGCAGACGCTCTGCCGCGCGGCCGAAATGCAACTCGTCGGCCAGCACGACAAAACAGCGCAGCTGCGACAGTTCGAACATGGCCATGCCCCTCCGACTCGCGTATTGATACATGATCCATATCAATTAATCCATCTTTCGGCATGGGTTGCATGCCGCCGCCGGGCTATCCCGATGGCACCGTCGCTCTAGCAAAAGGTATGTCCATGTCGCCGCAGGAAATGGCCCGGAAGATCGGATCGGGGCTGCTGTCGTTCCCGGTCACGCATTTCGATTCCGACTTTCGCTTCGACGAGGCCGGTTTTCGCGCGCACTGCGCCTGGCTGGCCGGTTACGATGTCGCCGGGCTGTTCGCGGCGGGGGGAACAGGCGAGTTCTTCTCGCTGACGCCCGACGAGGTGCCGGCCATCGTCGCCGCTGCCGTCACCGAAGTGGCCGGCCGGACGCCGGTGCTCTCGGGCTGCGGCTATGGCACCGCGATTGCGGTGGAGATGGCGAAGAGGGTGGAGCAGGCAGGGGCCAATGGCATCCTGTTGCTGCCGCCCTATCTGGTCAATGCCAAGCAGGAAGGGCTCGCCGCGCATATCGAGGCAGTGTGCCGGGCGACCGCGCTCGGAGTGATCGTCTATAACCGCGACAACGCCATTGTGAACGAAGACACGCTTGCCCGCCTGTGCGATCGCAATCCCAACCTGGTCGGATACAAGGACGGCGTCGGGGATATCGAGCTGATGATGCGCATCTACGCCAGAATGGGCGACCGGTTGACCTATGTCGGCGGACTGCCGACGGCGGAGACCTTTGCCCCGGCCTATCTGGAAATGGGCGTCACCACCTATAGCTCCGCCATCTTCAACTTCATGCCGGAATGGGCGCTGGGCTTCTACAAGGCGGTTCGCGCGCGCGACAAGGCCTCGATCATGGCCGGGCTCAACGATTTCGTTCTGCCCTATATCGCGCTGCGCAACCGGGGGACGGGCTATGCCGTGTCAATCGTCAAGGCGGGGATGAATGCCATCGGCAGGCCGGCAGGCCCGGTGCGCCCGCCGCTGACCGGCCTGGACGATACCGAGCAGGCCGAACTCGCCGATCTCGTCGCCAAAGTGTCAGGAGACTGAGGGCGAAATGCCCGGCGGCGAGCCGTTTCCCGCGACCACGGATGTCCGCTCAACCGCGATCCACAAGTTGGCGCTTTTGATCTGCCTTTTTGTTTCCGGTTGCATGGCTGTGCCGGACAGAGCGACAGACATTTTCCGCGTGCGCGCCGACTGCGGGGGCGTCCAAGCCTGCTTCACCCGCATCCAGGCTGCCGTCGATGCCGCGCAGGCGACCGATCCGGCAAGGCCGGTGCGCATCGCCATTGGCCCGGGCGATTTCAACGAGAAGGTCACGATCCGGCGGCACCACCTGACCCTGTCGGGCGAGGGAGCCGGCAGAACCCGGCTCTACAACAGCCTTGCCGCCGAACATGCGCGCGGCCATCACCGGGCCAACTGGGGCACCCCCGGATCCGCCACGCTGACCATCGATGCCGAGGGCGTCACCGTCGAGGACATCGGGGTTGAAAACAGCTTCGATTTTCCGGCCAACGATGCCCTGCCGGATGGCCATGTCCGCAAGATCGCCCAGTCGCAGGCGGTTGCCTTGCTTCTGGACATTCATAGCGACCGCGTCCTGCTGAACCGGGTCGCGCTGGTGGGCCATCACGATACATTGTTCGCCAACGGCCGCCGTGCCGTTGTGCGCGACAGTTTCATTTCCGGCACGATCGACTTCATCTTCGGCAACGGCCAGCTGCTGATCGAGCGCAGCGAACTGCAGTCGCGCCGCCGCGCCGACCGCGTGATCGATGCAAAAGTCGCGTCCTTCATCCTTGCGCCTTCGACGCGCCTGCCGGACCCTGTGGGCCTGGTCATCCTCGGCTCGCGCCTGACCCGCGAAGCGGGCGTTCCGGACGGCACAGTGGCCCTGGCGCGTCCCTGGCATCCGACGACGCAGTTCCCTGACGGGCGCTATGCGGACCCTGACGCGAGAGGCCAGGCATTGTTCATCAATTGCTTCATGGATGCGCATATCCATGAAGAGCACTGGGCGAGCATGGCGGGCACAGCACGCGACGGAACACGGTCCGCCGTCTTCAGGCCACAGGACGCACGGTTCTGGGAGGCAGGATCCTATGGGCCAGGAGCACGGCGGATCGACATCGGCATGAAATGGGAACCGCCGCTCGATATCGAGGCGATCCGAAGACTCTTTGCCAAGGGTTGGGAGCAATTGGCAAGCGCGGTCGAATTGCCAGCCTCACGGTAGAACTCCTACCGCCCGCTTCGCTCATCAAGCGATTTTGCAGGACCTTCCGCACATTGCCGCCTCGTCATATTCCCATCTCAGGAGTCATGGGCGAATCGGCTGATTATCTGAATGGCTCAATGCACTGCGCCTTTCGCGCGGCGTCGTGCCAAAAGCTTGTGTGTGCCAGCGCGTAAACGCCCCGATCGAACCATATCCCAGCATTTCGGCAACATCGGTAATGCGGTTGCGCCGATTGGAGAGATATTGCGTCGCCAGTTGCACGCGCGCCTTGTTCAGCAGCGCGCTGAAGCTTGCGCATTCGGCATCCAGATTGCGCTGCAGGGTGCGTACCGTCATGCCGAGCAAGTCGCTACACGTCTGGATGTTGGCAAGCCCCGCCGGCAACAGCAGCAGGATCGATTGTTCGACCTGCTGGGCCACGCTGTGCCGTTCGGGGCTCATGACGGTCTCGATCAGCTTGCGGGCGTGTTCGGCGAGCGCTGGGTCAGCCCGTTGGTTGGGGCGATCCAGATCGCGCGGATGGATGAGAATCCCGTTGAATTCGGAATTGAACTCGGGCTTGCACCCGAACAGCCGCCGGTAAACCGACATTTCCGCGCCGGGCGGTGCGGAGTGCGTGAAGCAAACCGATTCCGCATGCCAATCATCCCCCAGAACGCTTTTGCAGAGGCCCGCCAGCACACCCAGAGCCAAGTCGGACGCCTGTTGCGATGCTTCGGGCGAATCAAGCGAAAAATCCTCGCGGATGAGGATGCTGTCGCCGAAATCGTCCAGGTGCAGGACAAGCGTGGAATTGATGCGGTTGCGGTATTGCGCCAAGGCGGAGAGCGCGGCGCGCAGTGTGGGCTGGTGAGCAATCAGCAGGCTGGTTGCCCCCAGATTGGCAATCCCCCGGCTTTCGGCCATGCGAAGGCCAAATGTAGCACAATTCGTGACCTCTGCTCCGCGTTCGAGCAGGCGGATCGCAGGCCGCGCTGGAATCATCTGTTCGGCATTGCCGAGCAACCGGGGCGAAAGGCCGACCTCTTTCAGCAGCGGTGCGGGATCGGCGCCGAGCGCCTGCATCGTCGGAAAAAAGCCTGCCAGGGCTGCCACGCGCACCAGCTCCGCCAAAAATCCACACTCCTCTCGAGCATTCGAGCCAATTGGCACCTAATGCGAAATGAATGTCATGAAATGTGAAAAATGCAAGCAGGGCGATGCGTAGCACCGAAGGCGGAAGCTGTTTTTAGGTGAGAGTTGGAAACAATGGCGAAGGCAGTGCGCTTTTACGAGACCGGCGGCCCCGAAGTGCTGAGGATCGAGCATGTCGAGGTGGGCGTTCCCGGGCCGGGTGAGGTCCACATTCGTCATGCCGCTGTCGGCTGCAACTTTGCCGACACCTATTTCCGCTCAGGGCTCTATCCCGTCCAGCCACCGTGTGGGATCGGGGTCGAAGGTGCGGGCATTGTTGAAGCGGTCGGTGAGGGTGTCACCACCGTCGTCCGTGGTGACCGCGTGGCCTATAATGGCAGTCCGCTGGGGGCCTATTCGAGCGAACGGGTGATGCCCGCCGCGCCCTTGTTCAAGCTGCCCGAAAGCGTTTCATTCGAGCAGGCGGCGGCTTCGACGATGCGCGGGCTGTCAGCGACCTATTGGCTGAAAAAAACCAATCCCTGGCTCAAGTCCGGCGATACCATCCTGCTCCACGCGGCGGCGGGCGGTGTCGGTTTGCTCGCTGTTCAGCTGGCCAAGCTGATGGGCTTGCGCGTGATCGGCACGGTCTCGACGCAGGAAAAGGCCGATAAGGCCAAGGCGATGGGTTGCGACGAGATCGTCTTCTACCGCAGCGAAGATGTTGCCGCGCGGGTGAAGGAATTGACCGGCGGCGAGGGCGTGAGCACTGTATTCGATTCGGTCGGCAAGGACACGTTCGAAGGATCGCTGAAATCATTGAAGCGGCGCGGGGTGCTGGTGGGCTGCGGCACGGCCTCGGGTCCTTTCCCGCCCATTGATGCGATGCAGCTGGCACTGCAGGGGTCGGTGTATTTCACCCGGCCCGCCTTCGCCGACTATTATGCCAATCCGGCGGAACGCGCCGAACTGGCGGCCTTCTGGTTCGATCACCTGTCCTCCGGGCGCGTCAAGGTCGAGATCGGCCAACGCTATGCACTGGAAGACTGCGTCCAGGCGCACCGCGATCTGGAAGCAGGCACATCGATTGGTTCGTCGGTGTTTGTGCTGTGAAGGTCAAGCCGCTCACCTGCCACATCGGCGCAGAGCTATCGGGCGTGAACTTGGCCGAAGCAGCGGGCAACGACGATATGTTCGGTGCGATCAAGGCCGAATTGCTCAAACACAAGGTGTTGTTCCTGCGTGATCAGGACATCAGTCGTTCCGATCATGTAGCATTTGCCGAGCGCTTCGGGTCGCTGGAAGACCATCCGGTAGTCGGGAGCGATCCCGACCACCCTGGTCTGGTCAGGATATACAAGGACGAGAATTCGCCTCCTGACTACTACGAAAACGCTTGGCACTGCGATGCAACGTGGCGCGACGCCCCGCCGATGGGCGCTGTGCTGCGTTGCATCGCATGTCCTCCTGTCGGGGGCGATACGATGTGGGCCAATATGGGCAAGGCCTATGCCGATTTGCCCGATCACGTGAAGCAAACCATCGATGGTCTGAGAGCGCGGCACAGCATCGAGGCGACCTTTGGCGCGAGGATGAGCGAAGAGAAGCGCCATGCCTTGAAAGCGCAGTTTCCCGACGCCGAACATCCGGTCGTCCGCATCCATCCCGAGACCGGTGAGAGGATATTGTTCGTCAGCGGATATGCGACGCATTTCACCAACTTCCACACCACTGAGAACGTCCGCTATGGTCAGGATTATGCACCGGGTGGCGCGCAGCTGCTGAGCTATCTGATCGGACGCGCGGCAATCCCGGAGTATCAGGTGCGCTGGCGCTGGCAGCCGAACAGCGTGGCGATCTGGGACAACCGCTGCACCCAGCACTATGCCGTTATGGATTACCCGCCCTGCGTCCGCCGGATGGACCGGGCGAGCATCGCCGGTGACCGGTCCTTCTGACCGTGACGCGCACCCCGATCAGCGACGCCATGAAGGCCGACGGCAACTGGAACAGTGCCTGGGACGCAGCGACCGCTCTCGACGCGGAATGGATGGAGGATTTCCTCAAGATGGGAACCTCTGCCTGGACCAGAAATGTGCTTGACCCCAAGACACTCGAATTCATTGCGATAGCCGTCGATGCGTCCTGCACCCACATGTACGCCCCCGGCACGCGCCGCCACATCGCCAAGGCTCTCGATCTTGGCGCGAGTCCGCAAGAGATCATGTCCGTCCTGCAAGCGGTTGCGGTGCTCGGCATTCATTCAGTCGCGATGGGCGCGCCGATGTTGCTCGAAGAAATGACCAGCCGCGGCATGCAATTGCCGGCAAATTCCAAGGAGACCAACGATGCAGTTCTTTGACGACAGCCTGCTGCCTGAAACGCAGGACCCGCTGGTCATCCAGGTTGCGCCTTATGCGCCGAGCTTCTTCCCGCGCGACAGCGACGACATTCCCCTGAGCTACGCCGAGCAGGTTCAGAAAGCCGTCGATTGTTACAATGCGGGCGCGACATTGCTCCATGTCCATGTCCGCGAACCAGACGGCAATGGCTCGAAAAACCTCGACCGGTTCAACGAGATGCTCGACCGGCTGCGCAGCGCCGTTCCCAAGATGATCCTCCAGGTCGGCGGGTCAATCAGCTTTGCCCCCAAGACCGACGGGGAAGCCGCGCTGTGGCTGTCTGATGATACCCGCCACATGCTGGCCGATCTCAATCCTGCGCCCGATCAAGTGACACTTGCGGTCAACACCAACCAGATGAATGTGATGGAACTGATCACCGAGGATGATTGCGCCGGAACCTCGATGGGCGAAGCCAATTACACCGAAGCCTATACCGAGATGTACTACGAGGCCGGGCCGAAGTTCATGAAGGAGCACATGAAGCGGCTCTCGGCGGCGGGCATCCAGACCCATTTCATGGTCGGCTGCACCCGCGATCTGGAAACCGTCGAGCGGCTGGTGCGCAGCGGCCATTATATGGGACCGCTGGCGATCAACTGGGTGGCGATTGGCGGCGGCCATGATGGCCCCAATCCGCGCAATCTGATGGAGTTCATCAACCGCCTGCCGCAGAACGCGATCTTCACCGTCGAAGGGCTGATGCGTCACGTCTATCCCTTGAACGCGATGGCCATTGCGATGGGCATGCATGTCCGCGTTGGCCAGGAGGATAATCTCTGGGGCCGCAAAGGCGAACGCGCGACATCGGTGCAGCAGATCGAGCGGATGGTGCGGATTTCGCAGGAACTGTTCCGTCCCATCGCAACTGGCGAACAAGCCCGCGAAATTTACAAGATCGGCACGTTCTATTCGAGCATCGAGGAGTCCCTCGACGAAAATGGCTGGCTGCCCAATCGCAACAGCAATTTCGGTGTCGCCAACGCCCGCCGCGCTGCCTGACGCGAAGTGGTCGCGCCCATCTCAGCTGTTGGCCAAGGCCCGGGGCAAGTCTCCCGCACCAGTGCCTATGGCTGGGCGGTCTTCGCGCTCGCCTTCGGCCTGCTGATTTCCGATTACATGGCGCGGCAGGTGCTCAATGCGGTGTTTCCATTGCTCAAGGCCCAATGGAGCCTGAGTGATGCGCAGCTTGGCCTGCTTTCGGGCGTGGTTGCGATCATGGTCGGGCTGCTGACCTTTCCGTTGTCATTGCTCGCCGATCGCTGGGGACGAGTGAAAAGCCTGACGGTGATGGCCGTGCTGTGGAGCCTGGCGACGCTGCTCTGTGCCATTGCGCAGACATACGGGCAGATGCTGGCCGGAAGGGTTCTGGTGGGCGTGGGCGAAGCCGCCTATGGCAGCGTCGGCATTGCCTTGGTGATCAGCGTCTTCCCGCAGCACATGCGCGCGACTCTGGCATCGGCGTTCATGGCAGGCGGGCTGTTTGGACAAGTGCTGGGCGTGGCCCTCGGCGGACAGATCGCCGCCAGTCAAGGCTGGCGGGCCGCGTTCCTCGCTATCGGCCTGTTCGGTCTGGTGCTGGCCCTGCTGTTCCCTGTGGTGGTGCGCGAGAGGCGCATTGCCGCATTGGGCGCTGGCCCGCTCGACCAAGCCAAGGCGGCGCTGCGCCCTCCGCTGCGGAGCCTGTTCGCCAGCCGCACCGTGATCCTCGCCTATGTAGGCAGCGGATTGCAGCTGTTTTGCGCCGGAGCTTTGCCGGCATGGCTGCCGACATATCTCGGCCGCTACTACGCCATGCCGGTTGACCGGGCGGGTCGCACGGCAGCGGTGCTGTTCCTGATTTGCGGCACCGGCATGGTCCTGTGCGGCATGGCCAGCGACCGGATGTCGCGAACGCAGCCTGATCGCAAGATCGGGCTGGCGGTCGGCTATTGCCTCGGTTCGGCGGCGGCCTTGTTCCTGGCCATGCAATGCGTCCCAGGCATGGGCCAATTGGCCCTGCTGGGGCTATCCATGTTCCTTGTCGCCGGAACCACCGGTCCCGCTGGCGCTATGGTGGCCAATCTCACGCCGCTGGCGATTCACGGCACGGCCTTTGCCACGCTCACCCTGGCAAACAATCTGCTGGGCCTGGCACCGGGGCCGATCATTACCGGCAGGCTCGCGGACAGCCTGGGCCTCGACATGGCCTTCGGGCTCATCCCGCTGGTCAGCCTGCTCGCTGCCGGGGTCTTTGCGCTGGCGCGGCGAACCTACCTGGCGGACCTTGCCCGCCTGCACCAAGCCCCGCAGCCATGAACGGGGCGCTGGAGCGTGGGCGCCTCATTGCGCCGGGCCTGACCGTCGCAGTGGTCGTGGCATCGGCCGCCACATTTCTGTCTGAACACTACAGCGCGCCGGTGATGCTCTATGCCCTGCTGCTGGGCATGGCGCTCAACTTTCTGACCGAGGCGGAGCGAAGTAGGCTGGGCATCGAATTCGCCGCCAAGACAGTGTTGCGCATCGGCGTCGCCCTGTTGGGCTTGCGGATCGGATGGAGCCAGGTGACGGAGCTTGGCTGGGGGCCGGTGCTCATGGTCATCGCCATCGTCGCAATTACCATCGGTGTCTCGATCCTGCTGGCCAAGGCGATGGGGTTCAATCCGCTGTTCGGTTTCCTGTCCGGCGGAGCGACAGCAATCTGCGGCGCGTCGGCGGCGCTGGCGCTGTCCGCCGCGCTTCCCGGACACGACAAGAAAGAGCAGGCGACGATTTTCACCATCGTGGGGGTATCCGCGCTTTCGACACTGGCGATGATCGCCTATCCGCTGATCGCCCACGCCACGGGTCTGGACGATCATCAGGCAGGCGTTTTCATCGGCGCGACCATCCACGATGTCGCGCAGGTTGTCGGCGCGGGCTATGCGATTTCGCCCGAAGCCGGAGACACTGCAACCATCATAAAGCTGCTGCGCGTGGCAATGCTGCTGCCGGTAATTCTGGTGGCCGGGCAAGTGACCCGCAAACTGGCGCAAGCTGGTGGCACGGCACGACCGCCGCTGTTGCCGTGGTTCGTCGTGGCCTTTGTTGCGTTGATGATCGTCAACAGCTTCAGCATCCTGCCCGCGCAGGTGACTGCCACCGGCAATGAGCTGTCGCGCTGGTGCCTGGTCATTTCCATCTCGGCCATCGGCATGAAGACCCGGCTCGGAGAACTGGCGAAAGTGGGATTCAAGCCGGTTGTGCTGATGCTCCTGGAAACAGCGCTGCTTGCCGCGATGGTGCTTGCTGCACTCAAGCTCGGGCTGGCATGACATCCAATGTGAAATTTTTGTCGTTAAATGTGAAAAACCATACAGCTGTTTCGCTAGTGTCCAGTGAAACAGGACAAGGGGAGTAGTCAGAGATGCTGAGGATTAAACCGGCCCGCTGTGCAAGCCAGATTGCGCTCGTGATTGCGATGTGCGCCGCCACGCCAGCATTGGCGCAAGACCAGGCAGCCGCCGCCGAAGACGCATTCGATGATGGCGAAATCGTCGTCACCGCGCAGAAGCGCTCGGAAAGCGTGCAGAAAGTGCCGATCTCGATTGCGGCCTTCAACGGCGCGGCTCTCGAAAAGGCCAATGTCACGACCATCCTCGACCTTGGGCGGGTGGCGACCAATTTCCAGACCGTGCGCTCCTCGAACACCGGCTCGACCCGCATCGGCATTCGCGGCGTCGGCTCGCTGGCCAACACCCTGATCGAACCCTCGGTCGCGGTGTTCCTCGATGGGGTCTACGTGCCGCGCTCGGGCTCGATCCTCGGCTCGTTCCTCGACATGGAGGGCGTCGAGGTGCTGCGCGGCCCGCAGGGCACGCTGTTCGGACGCAACGCCAGCGTCGGCGCGCTGTCGCTCAAGTCTGCGCAGCCGCGCAATGAATTCTCGGGCGAGGTCGCCGGCGAGGCCGGATCGTTCGATCGCTACAAGCTGTCGGGCCACGTCAACGTCCCGCTCGGCGAGAATGTTGCGATGCGGCTGGCCGGGATGAGCCAGTGGTACAAGGGAGCGTGGCACAACCGCTTCGACGGCAAGACCTATGGCGGCTCCGACGATGTGTCGCTGCGCGGCACGATCAAGGCCGATCTCGGCAATGTCGAATGGATCGTGCGCGGCGACTATACCAGGATGAACGGCGACGGTGTGAGCAATTTCGATCTCGATGCGAGTTCGATCAGTGCTGGCCAATTTGCCGCCGTCCAGGCTCTGTTCAACGGCGGTGCCGACACCAACCTGAATGACCGCGAGATGAACCAGTTCGTCGCCAGCGGGCTGATCGACGAGAACTGGGGCATTTCGAGCACCGCCTCGCTCGACATCGGCGGCTCGACGCTGAAGCTGATCAACAGCTACCGGGTGTGGACCAACGACCAGCTCGACGGCGACATCGTGTTCATGCCGATCTCGCTCGCCTCGCGGCGCAGCCTGTTCGATTCGAAGAGCCAGAACCACGAATTGCAGTTCATCTCGCCCGAGAAGGAATGGCTGGGCGGCAAGTTCGACATGGTCGCCGGGCTCTATTACTTCTCGGAGGATTTTGCCCTTTCCGAGGAATTGAACCTCGGTACAAACTACTGCAGCTTCATTATCGCGCGGCTGGTTCCGGCCCTGGCACCCGGGTGCGTCACCTATCGCGCCACGACCGGCGGAATCGCCGCCGCCGACCAGGACGTGTTCCAGAACGTCAAGAGCTTCGCCGCTTACGCGCAAGGCAATCTCCATCTGTCCGAGCAGCTGACACTCACCCTTGGCGGCCGCTGGACCAGCGACAAGAAAAGCGGCACTTACTCGCAGGCCTCGGTCGTCTATGTCGGTGCCGGAATACTGCGCGCGCCCGAAGTGCTCACCTATCCCGGCATCAAGGAAAGCCGCTTCACCTATCGCGCCAGCCTCAACTACAAGCCGACCGACGATGTGTTGCTGTTTGCCAACCATTCGACCGGATACAAGTCGGCGGGCTACAACTCGGGCGGGGGCAATGCGTCGTTGTCGGTCTTCGGCCCCGGCGGCGTGCTGGTTTCAACCAAGCGGCTGTTCGACCGCGAGACGGTCAAGAACTACGAGCTGGGTATCAAGTCGAGCTGGCTCGACCGTGCGCTCAAGCTTAACCTGACGCTCTACCGCATGGACATCGGCGGGTTCCAGGACCGCGCCTTCGACGGTGTCAGCTTCATCGTCCGCAATGCCGGCAGCCTGCGCCAGCAAGGCTTCGAATTCGACACGACGATCTCGCCGACGCGCGGACTTTCGTTCTCGGGTTCGGTTGCCTATCTCGACTCGAAGTTCACCTCGTTTGCCAATGCGTCCCCGCTGCCCGGGCAGCCCCAGACCCAGACCCAGAACCTCACCGGCCAGCCCAACAGCTTCTCGCCGGAATGGGTCGGTAACCTCGCGGTCGATCTGACCGGCGATATCGGCTCGAGCGGACTTAACTGGGCGGTGAACGGCAACCTGTCGTTTGTCTCCAGTCAGTTCGTCGGCACCCAGAACGATGCCAATCCGCAATCGCTGGCTGCTGGCTATGCCCTGCTCGGTGCGCGCCTGACGGTCAACGGCAAGGATGATCGCTGGTCGGTGTCGCTGTTCGGCCGCAACCTCGCCAACCAGCATTACCGCCCGCTGTCGGTCTACCAGCCGCTCGGCGCTCAGCTCGGCCTCGCCAACGGGGTGTTTCCCGGCAGCATCGCCAATCGCCCCCAGGCCAGCGAGCCGCGCTCATACGGGGCTTCGGTGAACTTAAGGTTCTGATCGGGCGGTCAAGTTCTGACTTTCTGGAGGAAATTGCGGCCAATCCCCCGGTTGCGAGGGGCAGTCCGTTTGCCTTACGCAAGTGCTCCTGTCGTCTTATACCAAGTTGCGGTGAGTTTGACTCATCGAAGCCCCTCCCCTTCAGGGGAGGGGAGGAGCCGCGCAGCGGCGGAGGGGTGGGGGTTGTCGGTCAAGCGCAACGCTCTGCCGACAGCCCCCACCCCAACCCCTCCCCTGAAGGGGAGGGGCTTATAGGTTCCAATCAATGCACTTTGTATCAAGGAGACCTGTGCGCGGGTGGGTGTAGCACACTGAAATACATTGGCTTTCCTTTTGCGGAGGCCTTTGGCCTACATCGTGACCGCTCTGGTCAGAACGATGGCAGCCTTTATGCTTGGGCCGCGAGAATGTTCATGGTGCGCTTGAGGTTGTAGGCGATGGCGGTGAGGTGGACTTGGACGGCAGCTTTGGCGAGACCTCGCCATCGCATTCGGCGCAGGCCGTAGCAGCGCTTCCATGTCCCGAAGATCTTCTCGATCCGGCCCCGCACCCGATGGATCGGTTGGTTCCATTCCTTGAGCTTGCGCAGCGTTTCCTGTTCGTCGCGGCCCCACATGCCGGTGGCGACGATCCGCGGTATACCGCCCTTTGCACGCACAGCGTCGCGGAAGTGGTTGCCGCGATAGGCACTATCGGCAAAAACCTCGCCGGGATTGTCAGGCAGTGCTTCAGGGCCTGCTCTTCCATCATTGATATTGGCAGACGTGACGGACACCTGTTCGACTAACGCCGTATCAGCATCGGCCCCGACATGTGCCTTGAAGCCATGAACGGCCCGCTTTCCTTTGTGCTTGACCCAGCGCGCATCATCATCGCCCTCGCTGGCAGAGGCAATAATGGTTGCATCGACCAGCGTGCCGGTCTTGACTGTCACCGCCTTTGATTTGAGCTGCGCCGTCACAGCCGTGAACAGCAACCGATCCAGGTTATGGGCGAGCAGTTCCTTACGAAAGCGCACGAACGCTGTCCGCTCGGGCGTCGCCTCCGTACCCGAAAAACCACAGAAGCGGCGGAAAGAGGCACGATCGTCGAGCGCTTCGGCAAGCTTAACATCGGACAGGTCGTACCAGATCGATAAAAGCAGTGCCTTGAACATTGCCAGGGGCGGCCAGGCTTGCTCGCCCTTGGCAGCCGAATAAAGCGGATCAAGAAGGACCGCAACCGAAGCCCAATCGATCAGCCTGCCAAGTTCATCGAGCGACGATGCTGGCCGTATTCGCCCAGCAAAACCAAACCGCTCCTGACCAATCGAACGATGCGCCATGTCCAGCTCTCCTCTCGGAAAACCCATAGAATCAGCAATCAATGCCGCTGTCTACACCCACCCGCGCACAGGTCTCATTAGAGCCGTTCCGATTTGGATGGAATCGCGGTTGAAATCCCCTCCCCGCCCCTCGACAGGCGCAGCAGAAAGGGGGTGGGAAGCGGGTGCAAGCTGCCGCAGGGAAAAGCATGGAGATTGCAGACCTGCCACACCCAGCCATCCCATGCCGGGACCAAACACCTAGGCCAGCCAGGTCTCCGGATTGGGCATCGGAGCCTGCTTCTGCGCGTTGATCAGGCTGAGCACACAGCGCACCACCACCAGCACCGCGACCGCGATCCACAGCAGGAAGCCGACCAGCACCACCATCAGGATGACGCTGATCACCGAGCCGAGAAAGCCGATCCAGAAGGTGCGGATGAGATAGGCATAGTGCGACTCTTCCCAGTCGGCATGGACCTCGCCCTTCCACACATAGGCCAGCACCACGCCGACGATGATCGTCACGCCGAGCAGGAACGACGAGAGATAGAGCAGGCTGACGATGGTCGGGCGGTTGAGGTCGAAACCGGCGCTTGCTCCGGCAGGTGCGGAGCCCGGGCTCGAACCGGGGCTCGAACTGGGGCTGGGGGCCGGCGTCGGATGGGGTACGCCCGACAGGTCCTTGGGAACGTCTTCGTTCATGCGCTGTCTCCTGGGCGGCCCATGGCCTGTTACTTGCCCAGTCTAGCGCATGCTTGCCGGATAAACCATATCCGCCAACCGCAAGGCCACACGCGTCCGAAAGGGGCACCCGGCGATACCGGCGGGCATGACCACCCCACTTGCAAACACGGCGATCTGGCTCGCAGCGGGCGCGATGGCGCTGGCCGCAGGCGTGGCTGTGGCCGGCTCGCGCCCTCAAGCCGCTTGCGAAGAGCGGGGCGACAGTTTTACACCCGGCTTCTTTGCCCTTGAGCAGGTCCCTGCCCCCGCCTGCATCCGCATCCGCCTGCCCTGAGGCCCCGCAGCGCTGCGCGATGCGTGCGGATGCTCGCCTTTCCCGAGGTCATCCGCTTTCGCATGCCCGAATGCGATCACACCAGCGGCCCGCTCGACCCGGCGTGCAATTCGATGCATATCTATGGGGTGTTCCTGAAATTCTGGTTCCGATACAATGTCGGCGGCGCGGTGCGCGAACTGTTGGGGGGACGGCAGGAATAGTCGTCAACGAGAGGAAAGCGGGAAAATGACCGAACCTTCAGCCCCCTTCGCCGGAGCCAATGCGCTGATCTTTGGCGGCGCGAAGGGCATCGGCCGCTGCGTTGCGCTGGAATGGGCGCGGCGCGGCGCACGGGTGGCGGTTGCCGACCTGGCCGAGGCGGCGGCGCAAGAGACGGTGGCGGAAATCGCGGCAGCGGGCGGCACGGCGGTGGCGATTGCCGCCAATGTCATGGCCGACGCGTCGGTTGCGGCGGCGGCCGCAGCGGCTGCGGCGGCGCTGGGCGAAATCGACATCGTGATGAACAACGTCGGCGGCATGCTCAACGGCCATCCCGAGGACATTCCCACCGCCGAATGGCACCGCATCATGGAGATCAACTATTTCGCGGCGGTGCGCGGGGTGAAGGCGTTCCTGCCCCAATTCCTCGCGCGCGGGAAAGGCCACATCGTTTCCACCGCCAGCTTTGCCGGCCTCTATCCCTATGCCGCCAGCCGGGTGCCCTACGGCGCGGCCAAGGCGGCAGTGATCGCGATGAGCCAGAACCTCGCGGTCTATTGCGAGCCGCTGGGGGTGCGCGTCTCGTGCCTGATCCCCGGGCCGGTGATGACCGGGGTGATGGACAGCATGACCAGCTGGACCGAAGACTGCCCGCTGCGTGGCCCCGGCAAGGAGACGACTCTGCTGCTGCCCGAACAGGTCGCCAGCGTGCTGTCAGACGGCATGGCCGACGGCAAGGTGCTGATCCCCTCGGACCCGGCGGTGTTCGACATCGTGCGGCGCTGGGCAGCCGATCCCGATGCGTTCATCCGCACCAAGATCGCCGAATTCGCCGCCGGCGACCGCGGCAACCCGGCTATTCCCGCAGAGCTGCTCAAGCTGATGGGCCGCACTGCGTGAGCGCTCCGGCATGAACCCGCGCGACCACGCCGCGCGCTGCATCACGGCGGTACGGGCAATGGAGGCCTAGCCGCGCCGTGGGGGCCACCGTGCTGCAAATCGCCGACAGCCTTATCGGAATGGCGCTGATCCTCGCGCTGGCCCTGTTGCTGTCGACCAACCGCAAGGCGATCCGCCTGCGCGTGGTCGGCGCGGCCTTTGCGTTGCAGGCGGGGCTGGCGGCGCTGGTGCTCTACGTGCCGCCCGGCAAGGCAGCCTTGCAGGCCGCGTCGTTTGCCGTCTCCGGCTTGCTCGGCTATGCCCACGCCGGGGTCGAATTTCTGTTCGGCCCGCTGGCCAGGCCCGAGATCGGCGGCACCAGTTTCGCCATTTCCGCGCTGCCGGCGATCGTCTTCTTCGCTGCGCTGATCGCCGTGCTCTACCATCTCGGCGTGATGCAGTTTGTCGTGCGCTGGATCGGCGGCGGACTGCGGAAAGCCGTTGGCATCAGCAAGATCGAGAGCCTGTGCGCCGCCTCGAACATCTTTGTCGGCCAGTCGGAATCGCCGCTGGTGATCCGGCCTTATCTGGCGGGCCTGGCACCCTCGCAGCTGTTCTGCGTGATGACCGTGGGCATGGCCGGGGTGGCGGGGACGATCCTCGCCGCCTATGCCGCGATGGGGGTGCGGATCGACTGGCTGGTCGCCGCCGCCTTCATGTCGGCGCCGGGCGGCGTCGCCATGGCCAAACTGATCATGCCCGACCCGCCGGGGTTGGCCACGATCCATGCAGATGTGGCACCGTTCACCCCCGGCGAGCGCCCCGCCAATGTCATCATGGCCGCCGCCGAGGGCGCGCAGACCGGGGTCAGGCTGGCAGTGGCGGTGGGGGCGATGGTGCTGGCCTTCGTCGCACTGGTCGCCATGGCCAACGGCCTGGTCGGCTGGCTGGCCGGGCTCGCCGGCTTCGAGGGCGTGACCTTCCAGTCGCTGCTCGGGCAGCTGTTCGCGCCGCTGTTCCGCCTGATCGCCTCGCCCGACTGGGCCGAAGCGCAGCGCGCCGGCGCGCTGTTCGGCACCAAACTGGTGCTCAACGAATTCGTCGCCTTCATCGATCTGGGCCGAGGCGCGGGACTGGGCGAACGCAGCCTCGCGGTGGTCACATTTGCCCTGTGCGGTTTTGCCAATTTCGCCTCGATCGCCATCCAGATGGCCGTCACCGGCGGCCTCGCGCCAAACCAGCGTCCGGCAATCGCCCGGCTGGGCCTGCGCGCACTCGCCGCCGCGAGCCTCGCCAATCTGATGAGCGGGGCTTTGGCGGGGCTGTTCATCGCGCTGTGAGGGTGCCGCTCTAGGTCCGGAATGGCGCAATTATCCGGATTTTTGCTAATGGATTCAGTTTGATGACCATGGGCAAACCGGCAAATGCCTGTTCCCGCCCCTCTCTTCGCCGCCCTTTTCGCGCTCTGCGCCCCCGGCCCCCGCACCACCTGCGTCGTCGATGGCGACACCTTCTGGCTTGACGGCGTGAAGGTGCGCATCGCCGATATCAACGCGCCCGAAACCCGCGGCGCGGCCTGTCCCGGCGAGGCGGCACGCGGCGCACTGGCGACGCGGCGGCTGATCGCGCTGCTCAACGCTGGCCATTTCGCGCTCGAAGCCGGGCCGCGCGACAGCGATCGCTATGGCCGCCGGCTGCGCACCGTCACCCGCGACGGCCGCAGCCTCGGCGCGCAACTCGTCGCCGAGGGCCTGGCCGAGCGCTGGCAGGGACGGCGCGGCGACTGGTGCGGTTGACCGGGATTTAACCGCCGCGCAATAGACTGCCCGCCATGGATACAGGGTTCCTCTGGGCCGGCATGGCGCTGTGCCTGTTTGCCCTCTGGGCGCTTGCGCGGCATGACTGGTTGCGCCTTACCCGGCCAGCACGCCGGGTGACTGCGCGCGTGTCGGGCCATCGCGCTACCTGGGACGACGGCAGCTACAGCTACGCCGCAATTTACCGGTTCACCGATGGGGACGGCGTGCAAGAGGTCATCGACGATGTTTCGACTGCCCGGCCACGCCCCGCTGTCGGTGCCTTGCGCGAACTCGTCTATCCCCATGGCCGCCCCGATCTCGCCCGCCCGGCGCGCGCTGCACTGTGGCTGGCAATCTATGCCGTGCTGCTGGTCATGGCGGGCCTGATATTCGCCAGGTTGCGCGGCTGGTTGCATTAGCGGCAATTCGGGTTACGTCCTTGCAAGTCTTGCAAGAGGGATCCGCATGAGCGAATTCAAGGAACGCTATGGCCCGGTCGCGCTGATCACCGGGGCCAGCTCGGGCATCGGGCTCGGCTTTGCCGAGGAACTGGCCGAACGCGGTTTCGACCTGATCCTGGCGGCGCGGCGGATCGGCCGGCTCGAAGAGATCGCCCAGCGGCTCGAGCAACGCCACGGCACCCGCTCTCAGGTCTGCGGTATCGACCTTGCCCAGCTCTCGGCTCCGGCGGCGCTGCACCAGCTGACCCAGGGTCGCGATATCGGCCTGGTCATCAGCAACGCCGGATTCAGCGTGCGCGGAACGCATGAAAGCCTCGATGGCCGCGAACTGTCCGAGATGCTCACGGTCAACTGCCACGCCCCGCTGCATCTGGCGCGGCTGTTCCTGCCCGGGCTCAGGCAACGGCAGCGCGGCGGCTTCGTCATGGTCAGCTCGATCGAGGCGCTGATCGGCTGCCCGCAATCGGCGGCCTATGCGGCGATGAAAGCCATGGTGCTGCATCTCGCCGAAGGGCTCTATGCCGAGGCGGCGGGCAGCGGCGTCGATATTCTCGCCTGCTGCCCCGGCGCGACCGACACCGAAGCCGGCGCGCGCGCGGGCATCGACATGGCGGCGCTGCACAATGTCCAGCAGCCGCGCGAGGTTGCGGCCTCAACGCTGGCCCATCTCGCCGATGGTCCCGCGCACTTCCCCAATGCCGCCTACAAGGTCCAGTTCGACCAGCTGCTCGCCTTGCCCCGGCGCGACGCCCTGCTGGCGATGGCGCGGGCGATACCGCCTGCGTGAATGCCGATTTCGCGCGCGAGCCGCCTTATGCCAACCGTCCGATCACCTGACTTGTCACTCCGGGCTTGACCCGGGATGACGAAAAATGGGTTCACTGCGATTGGTGTCATTCGATTGGGCGGTTGGTATCAGTTTGAATTTGGGGCTGACAGAGTTAGCAGATAAAGGCTATTTATGTCATATGGTTAGAGGCCGCGCGCCGGACTGGTGCCCAACAACCCGCTGACCGCGCGGGGGTGAGCCGGCCCGCTCAGCAGGTCAGCGGCGAACTTTCCGAAACGCGGACGAATTTGCCGCCGCGCCGCACATAGCGCTCGGAGAATGGCTCCCCGCCCTTCACCTGCACCTCGAACGACTTGTCCTTGACGATGTTGACGATCTTGCCCTGAAGCTCGATCGCGGGGCCGCCGCTGAAGGTCAGGCCGGTTTCGCTGTCGACATTGCCGGCGTTGGAATAGGACAGGGGGATAAAGTCCGAGGTGACCGGGCCTTCAGGCCGCAGTTCGGTCAGGACCAAAGTGGTGCAGACAACTCCCTGACCGGTGAAGCCGCCGTCGGCCATGATCGCCGGAAAACTGGTGAACCTGTCCGAGATCGACCAGTCTTTCGGTGCCGTGCCCCAGCCTCTGCCACTTACCGCTTCGGGCCATTTGCCGGTGACCGTGAAGCGCGCTCCGTCCTGTTTGAGGTAGTAGACGCCCAGCGCGCCGGCGCAGGCGTGACAAGCATCTTCTGTTTCGGTCGCGGTCAGCAGCACTGGCCCGAACGGCAAGTCGAGCACGCGCAGCGGCGCGGTCCGAGCGGGCTGGCCGTCGAGTTTCGTGGCATGTGGGCCGGCCCTGCCGGTCGCTGCCTGGAACGCCGCAGCCAGTTTCGTTGCCGGCGCGAGTTCGATCGCCGGCGCGGCGCTGGCCGAGGGCTCGATCGCGGCGACCGTCACGGCAGAGGTCGCGCCACCCTTCGCGGAATCCTGCTGCTCGACCGTCTGCTGCATCGGGCGGGCGATCAGGATGCCGACGCCGATCGCCGCCAGCGCGAGGACGCCGCCGATGACAATATTGCGCCTCTTGTTGCTGGCGGTCACCTCGGGCTCGCCGGCCAGTATCCGCTGCTTCTCGCGCTCGAACTCGTCCGCGTCGAGGGCACCGCTTTCCTTCAGGCGCTGGAGGCGCTCAAGCTGTTCAAGAGGATCAATTGCGGACATTCCCCTAGTCTGTTGGAACTGGCCGGTGCAGACAAGCCCCTTTGTTAAACCAGCCCATCCAGGAACACTGCGGTGCGCAATTCCGCGATGCCCATGCCTTTCTCGGCCGATGTCACCAGCACTTCGGGATAGGCCGCCGGGTGCTTGCGGGCCTCGGCCAGGGTCGAGGCCAACACCGCCTCCAGCTCGCTCGCCTTGATCTTGTCGGCCTTGGTCAGCACCAACCGGTAGCCCACCGCCGCCTCGTCGAGCATCGTCATCATCTCGGCATCGACCGGCTTGACCCCGTGGCGGGCATCGATGAGCAGCAGGGTGCGCTTGAGCACCACCCGGCCGCGCAGAAAATCGCGCACTAGCCGCCGCCAGTTCTCGGCCACCTTGAGCGGGGCCTTGGCGAAGCCGTAGCCGGGCATATCGACCAGCCGCAGCCGGGTCGGTTCGCCGACCTCGAAGAAATTGAGCTCCTGCGTGCGCCCCGGGGTGACCGAAGCGCGGGCGATGGATTTGCGCCCGGTGAGCGCGTTGAGCAGCGACGACTTGCCGACGTTGGAGCGCCCGGCAAAGGCAATCTCGGGCGCATCGGCATCGGGCAGGAATTTCAGCGCCGGCGCGCTCTTGAGAAAGTCGACGCGGCCGGCAAACAGCCGGCGCGCTTCTTCTGCCTGCTCGTCAGGTGTCACTTCTTTGCGCGCGCCGCCGCGCGTTTGGCGTCGGCGGCTTCCTGGTCAGCCATCGCCCGCATAGCCGGATGCCGCGAGTAGAGGTATTTCTGCTGGGCGATGGTCAGCAGGTTGGAGGTGATCCAGTAGAGCAGCAGCCCGGCGGCGAACGGTGCCATGACGAACATCATCATCCACGGCATGATTGCGAAGACCTGCTGCTGCACCGGATCGACCTGCGCCGGATTGAGCTTGAACTGCAACCACATGGTGATGCCAAGCAGGACCGCGAGAATGCCGATGGCGAGGAAGCTGGGCGGGGTGAACGGCAGCAGCCCGAACAGGTTGAGGATGTGCAGCGGATCGGGCGCGGAGAGATCCTTGATCCACAGGATGAAGGGCTGATGGCGCATTTCGATGGCGAGGATCAGCACCTTGTAGAGCGCGAAGAATACCGGGATCTGCAGGAAGATCGGCAGGCAGCCGGCCAGCGGGTTGACCTTCTCCTGCTTGTAGAGCGCCATGATCTCCTGCTGGAGCTTTTCCTTCTGGTCCTTGAGGCGTTCCTGGAGCGCCTTTACCTTGGGCTGGATCGCGCGCATCGCCGCCATGCTGACGAACTGGCGCTGGGCGACCGGATACATGATGCCGCGCACCACCAGGGTCAGCAGGATGATCGCCACACCGAAATTGCCGGCCAGCGCGAACAGTTTGGCCAGCAGCCAGAAGATCGGCTTTTCGAACCAGCGGAACCAGCCCCAGTCGATGGCGAGGCCGAATTTCGGGATCCCGGCGTCCTCGTAGCGGTCGAGCACCGCGCTTTCCTTGGCTCCGGCAAACAGCCGCGTGGTGCGGCTGGCCTGCTGGCCGGGGCCCACATCGCCATCGGGATAGAACAGGTTGGCGAGGAAGATGCCCTTGCCGATCGCGCGGAAATCGCTGGTCACCGCCGCCTTGTCGGGGATCAGCATGCTCATCCAGTAGATATCGGTGAAGCCCAACCAGTCGGCCTTGCCTTCGTTAGCCAGCGTGCCGGCGTCGGTGACATCGTCGTAATCCGGTCCGAACTGCACCGCCGCGTCGAAGCTGCCCATCGGGCCGGAATGGACATTCCACGAATCGAGGCTGGCGGTCTTGTCGGTGCGGTTGATCTGGGCGATCTCGCGCAGGCGGACCGGGGCTGCGCCGCCGTTGGTCACGGTCTGGGTGACGGTGAGCAAGTAATCAGCATCGATCGCGTAGCGCAGCGCGAAACTCTGCCCGGTGGCATTGGCCCAGGTCAGCGTCACCGGGCTCTGCGGGGTCAGCCGCGCGCCGGCGGGGACTGTCCACACCGTCGCCGCGCCGGGAACTTCGACGCCTCCCGGCTGGCCGCCAGCACCCCAGCCGAACTGGGCGAAATGCTGCGCCGGCGTCCCCAGCGGCGAAAACACGCGCGCCGGGCCGCTGTTTTTCGCCATCGTTTCGGTGTGGCGGTTGGTGGTGAGATCGTCGAGCACCGCACCGACCGGATTGATCGACCCCGACAGCCCCGGCGCGGCAATGGCCACGCGGCCTGGCGCGGCGAGTACGGCCTTGATATCGCGGGCTTCGAGCGCGATGTCGGCGGGGCTGGTCAGCCCACCCTCGCGGGTATGCTTGACCGCCCCCTCGGGCGCAGCACTGGCTGAAGCCGTGGCAGCGGGCGCGGGCTTGCTCGCTTGCGGATAGAAATGCCGCATCGCCGCGTCCCAGCCGAACAGGATCACCGCGGTCATGACGACCGCCAGGATGATATTGCGCTGATTGTCCACTGGGCGTCCCTGTTTGTCTTAGGCGTTCGTCGAAGGCTGTGATGCGGGTCAGGGCACCGGATCGTAGCCGTGCCCCCCCCATGGGTGGCAGCGCAATAGCCGCTTCACTGCCAGCCAGCCACCCTTAATCGCACCGTATTTGCCGAGCGCCTGAACGGCATATTCCGAGCAGCTCGGCGCATAGCGGCAGCTGGGCGGGAGCACGCGCGAGGGCCCCCACTGCCACAGCCGGGCGAGGAGAATGAGGAGGTGCTTCAATTTGGTTGCTCGCAGAGGCGCAGAGGAAGCAGAGGGCGCAGAGCGGTTTGGCTGCGCCACAGGCGCTGTGAACAGATCGACGGCTTAGTCAATACCGGTATCGAAGGAGTGACAGCGGCTTTGCCGCACAGCGCGAGACCTCTGCGCTCTTTGCTTCCTCTGCGCCTCTGCGTGAAACCAACTCCTCACTTCGCCCTCGGCTTGCGCGGCGGATCGCCCTTGCCTGCCTTAGCCCGTTCGAGTGCGGCGAGCATTTCGGTGCGCAGCGTGGCAAAATCGCGTTCGACGCCGCCTTCGCGGCCGATCAGCACATGGTCGGTATCGGCAAGGCCATGGCTGGGCAGCAGTTCGCGCACCAGCGCGCGGAAACGCCGTTTCATGCGGTTGCGCACCACGGCATTGCCGATGCGCTTGGTCACGGTGATGCCGAAGCGCAGGCCCGCGCCGTCATTGGGCTTGGCGAGCAGCACGAAACCGGGCCGCGCGACGCGCAGCCCCTTGTTTGCAGCGAGGAAATCGGACCGCCGCGTCAGGACGGCGGGTTTGCTGTCCGCGCTCAGGCCGACAGCTTCTTGCGGCCGCGGGCACGGCGGGCGCGCAGCACATTGCGGCCACCGACCGTCGCCGTGCGGGCGCGGAAGCCATGACGGCGGGCGCGGACGAGGTTGCTGGGCTGGAATGTGCGCTTCATGGCGTTTCTCGGTAATCCTGGCAGATTGCGGGCAAGCCGCTTCAAGCGCTGGGCCGTTAGTTGACCGCCAGCGTCGAGTTCAAGCCGAACTGGCATGGCCCGTGCAGCGTCGAGCCGCAACCATTGGCCCATATCCTCGGCAGTGAGCCATCTGGCATCGGCATTGGGCACCGAATTGGTCATCGCATAGAACGCCCGCGCCTCGCTCTCGCTCATCCCCATGGCGCGGTAATAGTCGATATAGGCCCGGTTTTCCGGCGCGTCGGGGCCGTAGTCCTTCGGCTCCAGACCGAACTCGTCGGCCCAGCTGTGCACGGCGAATTCGGCACCGGGATCGGCGCTGCGCTGCGCACCGGCAAGAAACAGCTCGACTGCTCCCGAACGCACCGATCCGCCCGTTGGCACATGCGTGGCGATGCCTTGCGCGTGGATCATTCGCCCGAGCCGCAGGTTGGCGCGGTCGTCCTCGGTGCCGGGGCATTCGATCATTTCGAGCCTGCGGATGCCGGGAAAGGCGCGCAGCATCGCGGTGAACTGGCCGGGCGAGCGCTCGTCGGTGGCATCGACCAATGCCGCACGGCCCTGGTCGAGCACCCGGAACGGACCATAGGCGGCAATGCCGCGCGGAATGTCGGCTGCGGGTGCCGCGCCGACGAAGCGCCCGCTGCCCGTGGCCGGAACCTCGACCACTTCCTCGATGACTTCCTGATAGACCACCGCCTGCGCGGCAAGCGGCTGCGCGGCGAGGGCCAGGAGGCCGGAAAGAAAGGCGACGAATCTTCGCATCGACGCCCTTTGTGCAACGGTTCGGCTTGCGCGAATCCTCATGGGCAAGGTTAAGAGCGGGTTTGCAGTATTTCCGCCATCCCGGATCAGGCCGGCATGACGGTCCCCCTCGACAGGGGCCCATCCCTCCGGCACAAACTCCCGGTTCACAGGGGGAATCCGCTTGGTCGCGCTGGTATCGACAGTCGCCTATCTCGGCCTTGAGGCGCGCGGCGTCGAAGTGCAGTGCCAGATCGCCCCGGGCCTGCCCCGTTTCAATCTAGTCGGCCTGCCCGACAAGGCGGTCAACGAGAGCCGCGAGCGGGTGATCGCCGCGCTTGCCGCGATGGGGCTGTCGTTCCCGCCCAAGCGCATCACCATCAATCTTTCGCCCGCCGACCTGCCCAAGGAAGGCTCGCATTACGACCTGCCGATCGCGCTGGCACTGCTGGCGGCTATGGGGGTCACCGACGCCGAACAGCTCGGCGATTTCGTCGCGGTGGGCGAACTGGCGCTCGATGGCCGGATCGTTGCCACGCCCGGTGTGCTGCTCGCTGCGATTCATGCCAGCAGCGAAGGGCTAGGACTGATCTGTCCCGCCGCGCAAGGCGCGGAGGCGCGCTGGGCGAGCGGCGTGCCGATTGTCGCCGCGCCCAACCTGATCAGCCTGCTCAACCACCTCAAGGGCACGCAGGTGCTCCCCATTCCCGAACCCGGCAAAGCGGTGGCCCCGGCGCGCGGGCCGGACCTTTCACAGGTCAAGGGCCAGGAGACCGCCAAGCGCGCTCTGGAGATCGCGGCGGCCGGCGGCCACAACCTGCTGATGATCGGCCCGCCCGGCGCGGGCAAATCGCTGCTGGCCAGCTGCCTACCCGGCATTCTCCCGGAACTGACTCCCGCCGAGGCCCTCGAAGTCTCGATGGTCGCCTCGGTCGCCGGCACGCTTCAGGACGGGCGGATCAGCAAGGTGCGCCCGTTCCGCTCGCCGCACCATTCCGCCTCGATGGCGGCGCTCACCGGCGGCGGGCTGAAGGTGCGGCCCGGCGAAGTCAGCCTCGCCCACCTCGGGGTGCTGTTCCTCGACGAACTGCCGGAATTCCAGCGCCCGGTGCTCGATTCGCTGCGCCAGCCGCTCGAGACTGGCGAAGTCACCGTGGCGCGCGCCAATGCCCATGTCACCTTTCCGGCGCGGGTCCAGCTGATCGCGGCGATGAACCCGTGCCGCTGCGGCTATCTTGGCGACGCCGCGCTCGGCTGCAGCCGCGCGCCGCGCTGCGGGGCAGACTATCAGAGCAAGGTTTCGGGGCCGATGCTCGACCGTATCGACCTGCATGTCGAGGTCGATGCGGTCAGCGCCGCCGACCTCACCCTGCCCCCGCCCGCCGAAGGCTCGGCAGAGGTGGCGGCGCGGGTCGCGGCGGCGCGCGCGGTGCAGACCGCGCGGCTCGCC
Source organism: uncultured Alphaproteobacteria bacterium (assembly GCA_963777795.1). GTDB lineage: Bacteria > Pseudomonadota > Alphaproteobacteria > Sphingomonadales > Sphingomonadaceae > Novosphingobium. Next base: position 404,224 of record CAVZRM010000006.1, on the reverse strand, counting down.
GGGACTGCCATGCGCTCCAACGCCGAGCTCGACGGCGACATGCTCGACGCCCATGCCACCCCCGACGAGCCGGGCCGCAAGCTGCTCGCCCAGGCCGCCGAGGCGATGCGGCTTTCGGCGCGCGGTTATACGCGGATGCTGCGCGTCGCGCGCACGATTGCCGATTTGAGCGGTACCGAAGGCGTCGGGCGCATCCACGTCGCCGAGGCGCTGAGTTACCGTCGGATTGCGCCGCGCGGGTGAATGCGCTTCCCGGCGCGCGAAACCGCTGGCAGCCAGCCCCCCGCTGGCGCTGACCTTGCAGTTCAACCGGTCGCAGGACCTGCCAGTGCTTCAGTTCCCGCGCGATCAGGCCGCAAGTTCGGCGTTGATCGCGGCAAGAGTTTCGGCGGTGAAACGACCACCTGCCATCGGCAGCAGCGTGTGCAGGGTCTGGCCCTTGACCATGCCGATCTGGCCGTTCGTCGACAGACCGGGAATGTGCTTGTCGAGGATCGCAGTGGCAGCCGGGTCCGCCAGCAGTTCGCCGATGGTGGAGGTCTGGGTCGACAGGGCCATGGTTCGCATCCTCTTGGTTATGGCGCGGCGTGATCGCATTTATTCCAAATGATATATAAGTCGCGCAATCCCGACGCAAGTCCTTCTGAGTATGACCGCGCCCGCGCCGGGAATGTGGTGTGTGGAATGTGGTGACAGTGCACTCATTCCTCTTCCATGCGTCGAGGCTATCGTCAATCTCCTGCAAAGACAACGCCAATTGAGTGCACTGTCACCGTATTTCTCGTATTTTCACCGTATTTGTCTCACCGTATTTGTCCGTATTTGTCACCGTATTTCCCGCCGTATTTCACCGTATTTCCGTATTTCGATCCCGCAGGATCATGGTGGCTGCTTTACCGGGGAAATCAATCGTCCCAATCGAGCTGGCGCAGCACTTCGGCAATCGCGGCGGGATCGCTGGCGAAGGCGAGGTGGTTGCAGCGCAGCGCCACCGCGCGGTCGCGCTCTCCCGGCCAGCCGGCGGCGCAGCGCGGGGCGATGACACCGTCCTTGGGGCTCCACAAGGCGATCGTCGGCACCGGCGGCTTGGCCGAGAAATCGCATTCGATCGGCGGCGCATCAACCGCATGGCCGGTGACCAGGTGATAGGCGCGCCAGGCGTTGTTGGCATGCGGATCGCCCGAAAACGGCGTGCCCAGCGTGATCACCCTGGCGATCGATTCGGGCTGCCGGCGGGCGATCTCGCGGGCGAACAGCCCGCCGAGACTCCAGCCGACCAGCGCGACCGGCTCGCCGTGCTCGCGCGCCAGTCCGGCGACACGGGCGAGCAGGAAGGCGAAATTTTCCGGCGTCGGCCCGAGGTTGAAACCCAGCCCCCATTCGTGGACGCCATGCCCGGCCACTTCCATCGCCTTCATCATCTTGCGCATGCGCAGCGGATGGGCACCGAAACCGGGCAGCAGCATGACCGGCTGCGGCCGGGTTGCCGTGTGCGGCGCGGCTTGGCCGAGCCCGCGCCGCCCCAATACGCTGAGTTCGCCGAGCAGCAGCCGCAGCGGCGGGCTCTTGACCCCGTCGGGCATCGGCTGGCGGGCAAGCGCGGTGCGCCGCAGCAATTGCTCGCGCGCTTCCGCCGCGCGCTGGTTGGCCTCGCGCCATAGGACATTGCCGGCAGTGAGCGCGGCGTCGCGGAAATGATCGATCTTCATGACTTGGGGCGCATACTAGGCGAAAAGCAACCCAGGCTGAACCTGTTTTGCATTTGTCTCGATCAAACCTCGCCCGCCGTCACGATCACGAGCCTTCGGTCCCGTCGCATTCGCCGACCCGGCGCGAGGTCACCGCCATCGCAATGTTCATCGCCATGCCCTTGGCCATCTCGCCGCTGCCGTTGATCTTGATGTCGTAAAGGTCCGCGCCATAGGTGCCGGTCATTGCCATGCGGGTGGGGCCGCGCCCGGGCTGGCAATTCATCACCGCATCGACCTTGCCATCGGCCATGGTGAAACGATCGTAGGTGCACCCTGCCGCCGCCTTCTGGAAAAAGCGTGCATCGGGCTTGCTCGCCTGCTCGGGAGTGAGGCAGGTGAAATAGCTTTGCGAGGAGGCCATGGCCTTGTTCATCGCTTCCTTGGCCTCGGGCGGCAGGCCGGGCATGTCGATGCTTTCGACCTTGAAATTCGCCTGCCAGCGGCCGGGGCGCGGGGTCAGCCCACTGGCGGCGACCTTTTGGGCGACAGCTTCGGGGCTTTCATTGCGCGCATCGACCGTGTTGCCGCTGCCGCAGCCGGCAAGCGCCAGCGCGGCGAAAGCGGAGCAGAGGACGGAGCCGGACAACTGACGCATCGCAATTTCTCCCAAAAACAGCGCGATGCTATCATGGCGCGTCGGGGCCTGCCAGCACCATTGCAAGCAGGCACCCGCGCGCCGCGTTAACCCCTCGGGCTGACCATGTTCCAATGCCGGACGCCGCAAACGACTCACTTGGGCACGGCGAATTGTATGCTAGACTGCACGTCTCACCATCCCTCCACCTTGCGAGGGGTCGCGCAACAGGAGCGGGGCAATCGACCTCGCAAGGCAGCGGGAACCAGCACCAGGAGGTTAGCATGTCCGCTATGCGCTATATGAGCAGCAATCCCGACAAATGGGTCCAGCCGCGTCCGCATCGCGACGCATCGCTGCGCTACATGATGCACGGACCGATCCGGCCGATGGACGAAGAGCCGGGTCTGCTGCGCAAGCTGTTCCGGCTGCACTGAGTTCGCGCGCTCACGCGCTGTTGCCCGGTGCTATTGCAGCGTGATCACGCCATCGACGGCGCGCCATTCGGTCGGGCCGATCAGTCGGCAGTGCGCCACCCGGATCGAATGCAGCGGTGCCTCGATTTCGCGGCGCCAGTGATCGAGAAACCGCGCCAGCGCCGGAAAGTGCGGAGCCATGTCGTACTGCTGCCAGACGAACTGCTGGAGCAGCGACGGGTGGTCGGGCATGTAGTAATGGATTTCCACAGTGGCCAGGCTGTAGCCCTCCAGCTGTCTTGCAAAATCGCGTTCCATCGGGGCGAAAGCTCCCTTGTTGTTGGTCCTTTCGCCTTCAGACAGCTCTCTTGACGCGATCATTGCAAATCGATCACTGACGTCAAGCTAGCAGACAAGAATTAACCAGGGATTGCAATGGGTTCAGCACTCTCGCTGCGAGAGTGCCAAGGACTCATGCGGCCAGCCGCGTGGGCGGCGAGGCACGCATCGCGCCGAACACCACGCAGGCTACGCTGGAAGAAGGGGCGTTCGGCGCGGTCGCGATCATGCCGGGCGATGTCTGCATACGGTGGCTCATGCAGCAACCCCTCCATCGCAAATCGAAGCTACGCCGGTCACACCGCCTCCCCCGCCGCCGCAGCGCTCGCCCAGGCCCACTGGAAGTTGTATCCCCCCAGCCAGCCAGTGACATCGACCGCCTCGCCGATCGCATAAAGCCCCGGCACGCGGCGCGCCGCCATGGTCTGCGAGGAGAGATCCGCCGTCGATATCCCGCCCGCAGTCACTTCGGCCTTGGCGAAGCCTTCGCTGCCGTTGGGGGTGAAGCGCCAGTCGGCGAGGCGGGCCTGCGCGGCGGCCAGCTGGCGGTCGGCCGTGTTGCCGAGGTCGCGCTCGATGCCCAGCTGTTCGCACAACCGGGCGGCGAGACGGTCGGGCAGGCTTTCGCCGAGCAGCTTGCGCAAGGCAGTCTGCGGGCGCGCGCGCTTGGCTGCCAGCAGCCAGCCGGCGGCCTGATCGGGCAGGAAATCGATCCCCACCGCGTCGCCGCGCCGCCAGTAGGACGACACTTGCAGGATCGCCGGGCCGGAGAGGCCGCGATGGGTGAACAAGGCCGCCTCGCGGAATTGCGCCTTGCCGCAGCGAGCAACGACATCGGCGGAAACCCCCGAAAGCTCGCGGAACAGCACGTCGTCGCCGCCGAGCGTCAAGGGCACCAGCGCCGGGCGGGGCTCGACCACCTTCAGCCCGAACTGGCGGGCAAGATCATAGGCAAAGGTGCTCGCACCCATCTGCGGTATCGACGGCCCGCCGGTGGCCAGCACCAGCGCGGGGGCACTGGCGGTGCGACTGCCGGCGCGCACGCGGAACAGTCCGTCGCCATGGCTGACCTCCTGGGCAGGCGCGCGGCAGGACAGTTCGACCCCGCCGCGCGCGCATTCGTCGAGCAGCATGGCGACGATCTGGCGCGCCGAGCCGTCGCAGAACAACTGGCCGAGCGTCTTCTCGTGCCAGGCAATATGGTGGCGCTCGACCAGCGCGATGAAGTGCTGCGGGGTGTATCGGCTCAGCGCTGACTTGGCGAAATGCGGGTTTTGCGAGAGGAACCGCTCGCTCGCGGTGTGCAGGCCGGCATGGAGATTGGTGAAATTGCAGCGCCCGCCGCCCGAGATGAGGATCTTCTTGCCCGGCTGGTCGGCATGATCGAGCAGCAGCACCCGCCGCCCGCGCTGCCCGGCGGTCGCGGCGCAGAACAGCCCGGCCGCGCCCGCGCCGAGCACGATGGCATCATGGGTTGCAGTCAACGGCGCGTCCCTTCAGCCTGTTTCGCTACAGCGCCCCGGCCGGGCTGACAATCGCGCCGCGCCATTGCGCCCAGCGCCCCTGTTCGCCATATGTCCGCGATGCCCGAACTCGTCATCCGTCGCGGCCTTGCAGAACCCGACACCAGCGCCGCCTTCGTGCCGCACAAGCCGCAGCGCCCGGAAAAATCGGACGGCGGGCGACCGTTCCGCATCGTCTCGGAGTATCAACCGGCCGGCGATCAGCCCAGCGCCATCGCCGATCTGGTCGCCGGGATCGGCGCGCAAGACCGCACCCAGGTGCTGCTCGGCGTCACCGGCTCGGGGAAGACTTTCACGATGGCCAAGGTGATCGAGGCGCTCCAGCGCCCGGCGCTGATCCTGGCCCCCAACAAGATCCTCGCCGCCCAGCTCTATGGCGAGTTCAAGAGCTTCTTTCCCGGCAACGCGGTCGAATATTTCGTCAGCTACTACGACTACTACCAGCCCGAAGCCTATGTGCCGCGCAGCGACACCTACATCGAGAAGGAAAGCTCGGTGAACGAGGCGATCGATCGCATGCGCCATTCGGCCACCCGCAGCCTCCTCGAACGCGACGACACGATCATCGTCGCCTCGGTTTCGTGCCTCTATGGCATCGGCTCGGTCGAGACCTATTCGGCGATGATCTTCGACCTGAAGAAGGGGGCGATTGAGGACCAGCGCGAGATCATCCGCAAGCTGGTCGCGCTGCAGTACAAGCGCAACGACGCCGCCTTCCAGCGCGGCAATTTCCGCGTGCGCGGCGACAATCTGGAAATCTTCCCCTCGCACTACGAGGACATGGCCTGGCGCGTCTCGTTCTTCGGCGACGAGATCGAGGAGATCGCCGAGTTCGATCCGCTGACCGGCAAAAAGGGGGCGAGCCTCGACAAGGTGCGGATTTACGCCAATTCGCACTATGTCACCCCCGGCCCGACGATGCAGCAGGCGACGCGCGCGATCAAATTCGAGCTCGTCGAGCGGCTCAAGGAACTGGAAGCGGAGGGCAAATTGCTTGAGGCGCAAAGGCTCGAACAGCGCACCCATTTCGACCTCGAGATGATCGCCGCCACAGGCTCCTGCGCCGGAATCGAGAACTACAGCCGCTTCCTGACGGGACGCCTGCCGGGCGAGCCGCCGCCGACGCTGTTCGAATACCTCCCCGACAACGCGCTGCTGTTTGTCGATGAGAGCCACCAGACGGTGCCGCAGGTCGGGGCGATGTCGAAGGGCGACCACCGCCGCAAGATTACCCTCGCCGAATATGGCTTCCGCCTGCCGAGCTGCATCGACAACCGGCCCTTGCGGTTCAACGAATGGGACGCGATGCGCCCGCAGACCGTCGCGGTCTCGGCCACGCCGGGCAAGTGGGAGATGGAGGAGTCGGACGGGGTTTTCGCCGAACAGGTGATCCGCCCCACCGGGCTGATCGATCCGCCGGTGGAAATCCGCCCGGTCGAGGACCAGGTGCAGGATTGCATCGAGGAATGCCGCAAGGTCGCCCAGGCGGGCTACCGCACACTGGTCACCACGCTGACCAAGCGCATGGCCGAGGACCTCACCGAATTCATGCACGAGGCGGGCCTGCGCGTGCGCTACATGCATTCGGATGTCGAGACGCTCGAGCGGATCGAGCTGATCCGCGACCTGCGGCTGGGGGTCTATGACGTGCTGGTCGGGATCAACCTGCTGCGCGAGGGGCTCGACATTCCCGAATGCGGGCTGGTGTGCATCCTCGATGCCGACAAGGAAGGCTTCCTGCGCTCGGAAACCAGCCTGATCCAGACTATCGGACGCGCCGCGCGCAACATCGACGGCAGGGTGATATTATATGCGGACCGCATCACCGGCTCGATGGAACGCGCCATGGCCGAAACCGACCGGCGGCGCGATAAGCAGCACGCGTTCAACATCGAACATGGCATCACGCCCGAGAGCATCAAGCGCGACATCCACAACATTGTCGCCGACACGGCTCAGCCGCGACGGGGTGCTGGTCGAGATCGAGGACGATGCGAGGAACAACCTCGTCGGCCACAATCTGCGTGGCTATATCGAGGAGTTGGAAGGCCGGATGAGGGCGGCGGCGGCGGACCTCGAGTTCGAAGAGGCCGGGCGGCTGCGCGACGAGATCCGGCGGCTTGAGGCGGATGAGCTGGGCATACCAGGTGAATCCCGCGCGTCGAAGGTGGGGCGCAGTCGAACGAGGGCAAGCCGGGGACGCAGCAAGGGCCGGTTCGGGCGGCAGGGGAAGACGAAGTGGGGGCGATAGTAGCTTGCGATTCTGGCTTGAATTTTGCTAGCGATGTTTTCTGCACAAAAGTGCATCGTTTGGAGACTGTCATCCGTCCGCGACCATCAAGGACATTGACGAAAAGCGTATGAAGATCTTGTCTAGGACGCGCGCACAGGCATGGCCGGTCGCTTGCCGCGAAGATGCTGCGCCGCGATCGCCGAGCGTGACGCGCAAGCGCGAAGTGGACGCACATCGAGTCGCATGCGCGAACTCGCGCGCGTGAGCGTCGGCATGCTTGGTCCTTATCCGGATAGTGTCGCACTGATCCGCGCCATAAGGGATGAAGAATGATCGCCATCGATGCCAGCCTTGTCGTCAAATTGTTCCGCCGGAAAATTCTAGCGACCTGGCAGAACCGCGATCATTGCCAAACAATCGCGGTGATCTCGCTGCTCCGGACCTGCTTGCCATTGAAGTTGCCGCGCGCTTGTCCGCAACGCCAACATGCATCAAGCCGTCACGGCCATTCGTCGAGGCATCATTGGCTGAATTCGGCGAGGTACTGCGCGATGCGACGATCACATTGCATCGGCTGACCGCGCAAAGCCTCGCCGATGCGAGCACGACTGGCCCTCGACCTCGGCCACCCTCTGAAAGACTGCATCTACCTCGCGCTGGCGATGGAACTGGGGTGTGAACTGGTGACTTGCGACGCGCGGTTCGCTGCGAAGGCGAGAGGGGTATGGGCGGGGGTAAGGGTGTTGGGAGCGTGAAATTGCTCGAGGCTGCGGAACCTGGCCTGCCGGTCGCACCGCCGCTCACGCCGCTGGTCGGTTGGAGTAGCGAGGGCAAGCCGTGGACGCGGAAGGGGCGGTTTGGGAGGCAGGGGAAGACAAGGTGCGGGCGGTAGGCATGGAAAATACGGAAATTCTAACTCCTGATGAGGAGAAGCTTCTCACTGCCCTCGGCTACGTTGTGATGCGGTGGAACTACGCAGAGAATTTTGCACGCATGATTCTTCGACAATATCGCTCCGGCAATTCGTTGCACGATCAGGAGCACATGAGTTTATCGCAGCAAAATGCAGGTTGGATAGAAACCGAACTCAAGAAAAAGGCGCTTCCGCAATACGAGGAGCCAGGTCGTAAATTTCTTGAACGACTTATTGACGCATATTCATCCGCCCGAAAGCATCGTAACAATATCGTACATGGAATTCACTCAACCATTGAGGCCATGGGGGAATACCCAGCTCAAGCGATCCTAATCCCCGGAAAACTAAAAAATGGGAAATATTACTTCCCACCGGCCATAGACCTGAAAATATTGCAAGAAACCGCGCACCATTTTCATGATCTTGCGATGTTTGCGCGAGAAGTATATCTCACATTCAATCAAGATGGATCAGTCGCGTGCAACAAGGATGGAAGTCCAGTCATGCCAGTTTTTCCGACAATGGTTTCACATCTACCTGAAATAGAACTCATACCGATGAAACGGTAAACTAGTCCCCTCAGCGCTGTCGGGAACCGGGAACCTCATGCTGGAAACACTTACCTCCGTTTTGGGAGCAGTTAGCATTGAATTGACGGTCCGCGAGGTGGTAGTTTGAACTTTCAAACCGCTCAAAATGCGTAGACCAAACAGCCATGAACCACAAACGCCGCCGCCCTCGCAATGCCCGTGCCGGGTGCAAGATGTGCAAGCCGTGGAAGGTCAACGGGATCAGCACCGCCGCCTGTGCGGGTGAAAAGTTCAGCGACCATCGGCGTCGGCTGACAGCTCAGGAAATGATGGCATGACCACGCTCCGGCACAAGAACCGCTTGCGGCATTAACCGCAGGCAGCCCGATCAATCCCGAACCGGCTGACGACTTGCGGCACTTTGCGAGGTGCCCAGCCATGTCCCGTTCCCGCCGCAAGACGCCGATTTCCGGCATCACCACTGCCGACAGCGATCACCTCTGGAAAAAGATGGCCTCGCTGCGCCACCGGGTAAAGCAGCACCTCAACGCCACACTTGACGGCGACCGCTTCGCGGGCAAGCGCTGGGACCTGGTCAATCCGTGGAGTTCTCAGAAAGACGGCAAGAGTTGGTTCGGAGGTCGCTATCCCGAACTCATGCGGAAATAGACGTCAAACCTTCCCGAACTTCCCCTCAAAACCCGCAACATCCCCCGCCGCGAGAAATTTCGCCTGCTCCACCCAGTTATCCCGCCGGATGCGACCGGCGAAAGTGCCGAGCTGCGCATCGATGTGATCGATGTCCGCATCGTCCCACGCGGCGATCTGGGCCAGGCTGGTCATGCCATGCTGGCCGAGCAAAGCCACCAGCTTTGGCCCGACGCCCTTGATCCGTGTCGAGGTCGTCGTCGCTGCGGCGATCACAGCGATGCGGGCTGCGGCCGCGGCCACTTCGCTTGCCGCGCCCATGGCCACCGCTTCGCCGATGCCGCCGAAGATGTCCGGCCCGGTATCGGCGAAGCGCGCCGCCGTCACCGCGCTGGGTGCATCGATCAGCGCCTGGTTGCGCGCCGCCGGTTCGGCCCCCTCGTCGAGCGCGTCGGGCGCGCGGTGGCGGTCGCGGCGGCTTCCCTTGCCCCGACCCCACAGCCACCACGCCACCAGCAGGGCGATGACCAGGACCAGCGCGATGGCTCGCCATTCGACCTCGACGATGGCGACGAGTTCGGCAAAGTCAGGCATGCGCTATCCGCCTCGCCCGAACAGCAGCCGCCCCGCGCCCAGCCCCAGCGCATAGGTCGCCACCAGCAACGCCGCCAGCATGGGCCAGGGCGCATCGCTGCGATGGGCCATGGCGGTGGCGGCGGCGATGACGCCGGTGGAGAAGAGTCCGGCGAGCACGAGGGTCAGGCGGTATGCGGTCACCGGACCGGGTTAGCCGCCCTCGCGATCTTCCTCAACCCTGCTGTCATTGCCTGCCAGCGATCCGGCCAGTGCGACCAGCCGGACGAATTCCTGCCGCCAGAAGTCGTTCTGCCGCCCGGCGAGCGCCGCGATCTGGGCATGGCTGTAACCATTGAGCATGGCATCGCCGCGCAGGCGCTGGCCGAAGGCGGCAACGGCGGTGGCGAAGGCGAAATCACCGCTGGGCCGCGCGGCAGTGCGCAACAGCTGCGCGGAGACCGGACGCTCGATCAGCCGCGAGGTAGTCCCGTCGGGCAGCTTGTAGCGCAGTTTGACGAAGGCCAGTTCGCCGCCGCGCGCATCGCGCTGCGGCGCAACCGGCTCATAGCGGCGCGGATCGCTCCAGCCGCGCGCGCCGGCAGGCACGATCTCGTAGATCGCGGTCACCTGATGCCCCGCGCCGATATCGCCGGCATCGACCTTGTCGTTGTTGAAGTCTTCCTCGCGCAGAGCGCGGTTCTCATAACCGAGCAGGCGATACTGGCTGACCTGGGCAGGGTTGAATTCGACCTGGATCTTCACATCCTTGGCGATGGTGAACAGCGTCGAGCTCATCTGGTCGCCCAGCACCTTGCGCGCCTCCAGCGCCGAATCGATATAGGCGTAGTTGCCGTTCCCCTTGTCGGCGATCTGCTCCATCATCGCTTCGTTGTAATTGCCCTCGCCGAAGCCCAGCGTGGTCAGCGTGATGCCCTGGTCGCGTTCGCGCTCGACCATCTCGATCAGCGATCGGGTGTCCGAGACGCCGACGTTGAAATCGCCGTCGGTGGCGAGCAGGATGCGGTTGACCCCGCCGGTGATGAAGTTGTCGCGGGCGATCTGGTAGGCGAGCTGCAAGCCCGCGCCGCCTGCAGTCGAACCGCCGGCGCTCAGACGTTCGAGCGCCGACGCGGATCTTGCGCTCGTCGCTGGTCGGCTCAAGCACCAGGCCGGCTGCGCCAGCATAGACCACGATCGACACCTTGTCGCGCGCCGAGAGCTCGCCGGCGAGCCCGGCCAGCGCGGTCTTGACCAGCGGCAGCTTGTCGGCGCTGGACATCGAACCCGAAACATCGACGAGGAACACCAGGTTGGCCGGCGGGCGCGCGGCGCGCGGCAGGTCATAACCGCGCAGGCCGATGCGCAGCAGCCGGGTTCCCGCGTTCCACGGGCTCACCGCGACATCGGTGGTCACCGAAAACGGCGTGCCGCGGCTTGCCGGCATGGCATAGTCATAGCGGAAATAGTTGATCAGCTCCTCGCTGCGCACCGCGTCCCTGGGCGGCAGCCGTCCGGCAGTGAGGAAGCGGCGGGTGTTGGCATAGGCGCCGGTATCGACATCGACCGAAAAGGTCGAAACCGGATCGGTCTGGGCAATGTGCACCGGGCTCACGTCCTTGCCATCATAGCGCTCGGTGCCGGGATCGGTGGGAACGATGACCGGGCGGACATAGCCGCCGGCATAGCGTTCCTCGCGGGCGATCTTGGCCAGCGAGCCGGGCGCGGCGCGGCGACCGTCGGCGGCGGACTGCTGGTTTACCGACCCCATGATTGGTGCGGGCATGGACGTGGGGGGAGGAGGCGGTAGCGGGCCCGATGGATCGCGGCGCGCCCTGCCGCTGGCTTCATCGACCTTGCTGGCTGTGGCGACGATCTCGTCGCTCCCGGCCTGGCGCTGGGTGGCGCATCCGGCGAGCAAGGCGGCGATGCAGGTGGCGGCGATCAGGTGGGCGCGGCGCATGAGTATTCCCCTCTTCCGGCTGAAATTCCGCTGGCGAACAGGCCGCAGCCCCCGTGAACCGCGACTGAATGCCCTGTAGCTGCGATGAAAGGAATGCCGGGCCGCCGCTTGGAAATGCGCCGACAGTGGGCTATTCATTGCCGATCATGGCGAGCATGTCCCATTTCTGAGCGCCCCGGCCTGTTCGATTTGTCCGGCAAGGTCGCGGTGATCACCGGCTCGAGCAAGGGCATCGGCCGGGCGATTGCCGAGCGCATGGCGCAGCACGGCGCGAAAGTGGCGATCTCGTCGCGCAACCAGTCGGCTTGCGACGAAGTGGCCGCCGGCATCCGCGCCCAGGGCGGCGAGGCGATGGCCCAGGCCTGCAACGTTTCGCGCCGCACCGAGGCCGAAGCGCTGGTCGGGGCCGTGCTGGCGCGGTGGGGGCATATCGACGTCATGGTGTGCAATGCCGCCGCCAACCCGGCCTATGGTCCGCTGGCGAGCCTTGAAGACACGGCGATGGACAAGATCTTTGCGGCCAACGTCAAGAGCGTGGTGTGGTTTGCCAATCTTGTTGCGCCGCAAATGGCGGCGCGCGGCGACGGGACCATCCTGCTGATCTCTTCGGTCGGCGGGCTGATCGGCTCGGACGTGCTGGGGTTCTACAACATGTCGAAAGCGGCGGAACAATCGCTGGCGCGCAGCCTCGCGGTGGAATGGGGCCCGGCCAATGTGCGGGTGAACTGCATCGCCCCGGGGCTGGTGCGCACCGGTTTTTCGCGCGCCTTGTGGGAAAGCGATGCAAACCTCGCCCGCCTCACCGGAACCAGCGCGCTCAGGCGCATGGCCGAACCCGACGAGATCGCCGGCACCGCCGTCTATCTCGCCTCGCGCGCCGGATCGTACGTCACCGGCCAGACCATCGTGGTCGATGGCGGCCGGCTGATCGGCGCGAGCGACAGCGGCAACTGATCGCTGGAGCGCCGCGTTTGCCGGTTGATTTGCGCGGCGATAAGTCCGATCTGGAAAGCGAGGGGAACGTCAGCGGATCCCACGGGAGAATTGCGACATGAAAATGGACGACATGGTCCTCATCAGTGTGGACGACCACATCACCGAACCGGCCGAGGTGTTCGACAATCAGCTCTCGGGCGAGGCGCTGGCAACCGCGCCCAAGCTGCACACCGGACCCAATGGCAAGAACTATTGGGAATATCAGGGCATGCAGCTTGCCTCGGTCGCGCTCAATGCCGTGGTCGGCCGCCCGCGCGAAGAATACGGCATGGAGCCGACCTCGCTCGATCAGTTGCGCAAGGGTTGCTACGATGTCCATGCCCGCATCGACGACATGGACGTCAACGGGATTGCCGCTTCGATGAATTTCTCCAGCCTCGGCGGGATGGACGGCGGCCCGTTTTTCCGTGCAGAGGACAAGAAGCTCGCGCTCACTCACATGCAAGCCTACAACGACTGGCACCTTGAGGAATGGTGCGGTGCCTACCCTTCGCGCTTTATTCCGATGGGCATGATTCCGCTGTGGGATCCGAAGCTGATGGCGGACGAGATCCAGCGGCTGGCCGCCAAGGGTTGCCATTCGGTGGTGTTCAACGACAACCCGCCAGCGCGCGGCCTGCCTTCGATCCACGACGATCACTGGGAGCCGCTGTGGAAGGCGGCGACCGACTGCGAAACCACGATCAACCTGCACATCGGCTGTGGCCACGTTTCCCCGCACGCCTCGATGAAATCGCCGATCGAGGCCTGGATCACGACCATGCCGATGGCGGTCGGCTTCGGCACGTCGGACTGGCTCCACCTCAATGCCTTCAACCGCTATCCGACGCTGCGCATCGGCCTTTCGGAGAGCGGGATCGGCTGGATCCCCTATCTGCTCGAGCGCGCCGACTATACCAATATGCAGCACAAGGCGTGGACCCATTCGGCGACGTACCTGGGTGACCGGAAGCCGAGCGACGTCTTCCGCAAGCATTTCACCTCATGCTTCATCGATGACGCTTATGGCCTGAGGAATGTCGATCTGATCGGCGAGGACAACATCTGCTTCGAAGTCGATTATCCCCATTCGGACACCCCCTGGCCGGAATCGCCCGAAGTGCTATGGCCCTCGATCAAGCACCTGAGCGATGTGCAGATCGACAAGATCACCCACCTCAATGCCATGCGCGACTACAAGTTCCCGATGTTCGAACGGCAGCCGCGCGGCGAACTGACAGTGGGCGCGCTGCGGGCCAGGGCCAAGGCCAAGGGCGTCGACACGTCACCGCATTCGGGTGGCGGCGGTGCTGCACCGCTCCAGCCCGGAGAAGTGCGCCGGGCGGTCGTTTCGGGCGACATCGCGCAGATGTTCCAACGGCACGAAGAAACCGCAGATGCCTGACAAAACAGGGACAGTCCCCAAATAAATGGGGACTGTCCCTGTTTAGAGCAGATTGCAGGAAATCAGAACCATTCGTCATTGCGAGCGCAGCGAAGCAATCCAGAGCGGTCTGCGCGGCTCTGGATTGCTTCGCTGCGCTCGCAATGACGAAGAAGTGGTGCAGATTAAACGCATCCCGCTCCAATGCTGTTTAATGCCGGGGAGCCTGTAAGCCGGGTTCTGTAGCGCCGCCCGTATCCCAAAGGGACGCAGCGGCGCTGGCAGCCATTCCTCTCGGCCTTGCGTTGCCGCAAGGCTCCAGCGACCAACCCGGGCGATCCAGCGCGAAACACGCCTGTTTGAACCGAGGCCCAAACGCGCCGCCCCTATTCGGTCTTGCTCCAGGTGGGGTTTGCCATGCCGCTTCCATTGCTGGTCGCGCGGTGCGCTCTTGCCGCACCCTTTCACCCTTGCCTGAGGCCGAAACCCCATAGGCGGTCTGCTCTCTGTGGCACTTTCCCTTGCCCGGCCCTTCGACATGCTCAGGACCGAACCGGCGGGCGTTACCCGCCACCCTTGTTTCGTGGAGCCCGGACTTTCCTCGGCAGGATTGCTCCTGACGCGGCTGCCCGGCTCCCCGGCACGCGTTTTGTAGAGGTGGCCCTGCTGAACTGCAAGAGCGGGCTACCTGGAGCGTCCCTGGTCGCGATCCAGCAGCAAAGCGAACAGGATCGCTGAACACTCGCCGTCGATCACCCCGTCGATCGTCGCCGGGCGCCAGCGCCGCTGGAACGCGCGCACTGCGGCAAGGCCGTCGGCGATGTCGTAGCCGAAGCGTTCGAGCGCGAGATAGAAGGCCCCATCGTTGGCATAGGGCGAGCGGATGCGCAGTTCGGGACGGGGCAGCGCCAGCCGATACCGCGCAAGCAGATCCCATTCGAACAGCTCGCCGGGATCCTCTTTACGCGCGGGCGCGACGTCGGAATGGCCGACGACATTGGCGCGGGGGATATGGTGTCGCTTGATAATGTCGGCCACCAGCGGGATCAGGCTCTCCATCTGTGCCTCAGGAAACGGCCGATAGCCCCATTCGTGCCCGGGATTGACCAGTTCGATGCCCACGCTCGCCGAATTGACGTCGGTCGTGCCGCGCCAGTAGGAGCGCCCGGCGTGCCAGGCGCGCCGGCGCTCGGGCACCAGCCGGGTCACCGTGCCGTCCTCGTCGATCAGATAGTGCGCCGATACCTTGGCGGCTGCATCGCACAGCCGCTCCAGCGCGCCGGCGGCATCGGGCATGCCGGTGTAATGAAGCACCAGCATCGAGACCGGCAGGGCGCGCGCATCGTGGTTGGGCGACGGCGCTTCGCGGTGAACCAGCTCGTTCATCTCTGCACCCCTGGTCCTTCGAGACGCGACTTCGACAAGCTCAGCCGCTCCTCAGGATGAGCGGTATATCGGATCCCGCTCATCCTGAGGAGCGGCTGAGTAGCCCATGCTAATGGGCGTATCGAAGACGTGTCTCGAAGGAACATCAGCCCCCCGGCATCACCGCGCCGAGCACCAGCGCATCCTCGCCCAGGGCATATTGCAGGCCGCCGCCGAGGCTTGCCGCGAGCTGATGCAGCATGGCGGCGGGCGCGGTGCGGCTGGACAGTTCGCGCGGATCGAGCGTGCCTGCCAGCGCGAGGCCGATGGTTTCGTCAAACACCACGCGGGTGCCGCCCGCGCGCACGACGATCTCGCTAGTGCCGTCTTTCAGTTCTGCACCGATTTCCAGCGTGCCTCCACGCACCAGCGCCTCGATGCCGATCAGCGCCAGATTGAGCAGGGTCTTGACCGCCGGTTTGGGCAGGGCATCGGAACCCAGCGCCCAGACCACTGTGATCCGGCCGTTGTTGCTGGCCAGCGCATCGACCACGCTGCGCGCTTCCTCGACCGGCACCATATCGCCGTATCCGCCCGCAGCCCCGAAGGCGAGGCGGAAGAACTTGAGCTTGTCGGCCGAGATCTTGGCGCTTTGCTCGAGCAGCTCGAAACAGCGCTTGCGCATTTCCGGGTCTTTTTCCTCGGCGATCAGCTCGATACCGTTCGACAGCGCGCCGACCGGGCTGAGCATGTCATGGCAAAGCCGCGAGCAGAGCAGGCTGGCAAGGTCGAGCGAGGTGGCGGTCATTGGCGAGGCATCTTTCGTGTTCCGTTCTGGCACAGTGCCTTAGCCTGCCACCTCGGCATAGGGAAGCGCCGCGAAGCCCTGCGGACCGTCGCGCCAGAATGTCACCTCGCCGCCGGCTATGATCGCCCAGATGCGCTCGTCACCGCTGGCATGCGCGCAATCGGTCGCCGAAGGGACGGGATGGCCCCGGGGGTGCGAATGGTAATAGCCGACCAGTTCGAGGCTGCCACTGCGCGCCGCCCGGTGCGCGGCGAACAGCGCCGCCGGGTCGATCTCGAAATGACGCGCCGGATCCGCCGCGACATTGGCGGCGGCGCGCGCCTCCAGCACCCTGTCGCCGCGCCCGAGCAGCAGCCCGCAACACTCCAGCGGCGCGGCCCTGGCCGCTTCGGCGAGCAGTGTTGCCATTGCGCCACTTGTCACTGCGAGTGTCATGCCCATCTTTCTAGCCATGAACCGGGGGGAAAGCATCATCGAAGGCGTGATCGCGCAAGGCGGCGAGCGGCTGGACAAGGCGCTTGCCCAGGCCAGCGGCCTGTCGCGCGAACGGGTCAAGGCGCTGCTCGGCGAAGGGCGGATCGCGCTGGGCGGCCAGCCGGCACGCCAGGCTTCGCTCAAGCTGGCCGTGGGCACCGCCTTTCGCATCGCCGTTCCCGAAGCCGCACCCGCCGAGGCCGCGCCGCAGGATATTCCGCTGGTGATTGCCTATGAGGACGAACACCTGATCGTTGTCGATAAACCTGCCGGTTTGGTTGTTCACCCCGCCGCAGGGAACCTGGATGGCACTTTGGTCAATGCTCTGCTGCATCATTGCCGGGGACAATTGTCGGGCATCGGCGGCGTCGCCCGGCCCGGCATCGTCCACCGCATCGACAAGGACACCTCGGGCTTGCTGGTCGTCGCCAAAAGCGATGCAGCGCACGAGGGCCTTGCCCGCCAGTTCGCCGATCACTCGATCACCCGTGTCTATCTTGCCCTGGCCGCAGGCCACCCCGCGCCGCCTGCCGGGACGGTGCGCGGCAATATCGCCCGCTCGCAGGCCGACCGCAAGAAAATGGCCACGGTCGCCGCCAATGGTTCGGGGGGCCGGGGCAAGCATGCGGTGACACACTACCGGACCATCGAGGCGCTGGCCGGTGCCTCGCTGGTCGAATGCCGGCTGGAGACCGGGCGCACCCACCAGGTCCGCGTTCATCTTGCATCCATCGGCCATGCGCTATTGGGCGATCCTGTCTATGGCCGCGCACCTTCCCGCCTTCGCCCGCTTCTGGCCGCGCTCGGCTTCTGCCGCCAGGCGCTGCATGCCGCCGAACTGGGGTTCATTCATCCCATTTCCGGCGAGACGCTGGACCTGGCCAGCGAGATGCCCGCCGACATGCAGCACCTTTTGATCGAATTGCGAAACCCAAGCTCAGCTTTTGTGTTATAAGCCAACCCTGTGTGGCGGTCACCGGGGGATGCCTCTAAAGGGTCCGTCAACGGCCAGCCGACAACGAAAGGACGGTCGAAGCGAAATGCCCAATGCCAAATCCAGCCTGCCTGCCCGGAAGCGGGGCACTGCAACGCTCGCGCCGACACTCGGCAGCGAGGCCGGGCTCAATGCCTATCTTGCCGAGATCAAAAAGTTCCCGCTGCTTGCGCCCGAGCAGGAATACATGCTCGCAAAGCGCTATCAGGAGCATCAGGATCCCGAAGCTGCGCGCCAGTTGGTGACCAGCCACCTGCGGCTCGTTGCCAAGATCGCCATGGGCTATCGCGGCTATGGCTTGCCGGTCAGCGAGCTGATTTCCGAAGGCAACATCGGCTTGATGCAGGGCGTCAAGAAGTTCGAGCCTGATCGCGGCTTCCGGCTCGCCACCTATGCCATGTGGTGGATCAAGGCCTCGATCCAGGAATTCATCCTGCGCAGCTGGTCCCTCGTCAAGATGGGCACCACGGCGGCGCAGAAGAAGCTGTTCTTCAATCTGCGCAGGATGAAGAAAAACCTCGACGCCTATGAGGATTCCGACCTTCATCCCGACGATGTGAGGACCATTGCCACCAAGCTCGGCGTGTCCGAGACCGAGGTGGTCAACATGAACCGGCGGATGATGCTGGGCGGCGATGCCAGCCTCAACGTGTCGCTGCGCGAGGATGGCGAAGGCCAGTGGCAGGACATCCTGGCCGACGACAATCCGCTGCAAGACCAGACCGTCGCTGACGCGGAAGAAGCCGCCGTACGCCACGCGCTGCTCGCCGAGGCGATGGACAGCCTCAATGAGCGCGAGCGCCATATCCTGGTCGAGCGGCGGCTGATCGACGAGCCCAAGACGCTTGAGGAACTGAGCCAGGTCTACAATGTCAGCCGCGAGCGCGTCCGCCAGATCGAGGTGCGCGCTTTCGAGAAGCTGCAGAAGGCGATGATGCGGATCGCCGGCGAGCGGCGGCTGTTGCCGGCACTGACCTAAGCGGATTCCCACGGGGGCAGGCTTGCGCTAGGCACGGTCGCAGATGGCCCGCAGGTTCCCGCCCCCGCTCCGCACTGGCCGCCCCGGCTGGTTTCGCCGCATGACCCGGCTGGTGGTCCGGCTGGTGGTGCTGTTTTTCGCGCTCAGCATCGGCATGACCGTAGTCTACAAATTCGTGCCGCCGCCGGTGACCCTGACCATGCTGCTCGATCCCAACGGCTTCGACAAGGACTGGAGCGCGCTCAGCCGGATCGACCGCGACATGGTCGCCGCCGTGATCGCCGGCGAGGACTCGCGGTTTTGCGAACACAACGGTTTCGACACCGACGCGATCGAGCGGGCGATGGAGCGCAACGCGCGGGGCGGCAAATTGCGCGGCGGCTCGACGATCAGCCAGCAGACCGCCAAGAACGTGTTCCTGTGGCAGGGCACCGGCTGGAGCCGCTATGCCCGCAAAGGCCTCGAAACCTGGTTCACATTCCTGATCGAGTCCGTCTGGGGCAAGCGGCGGATCATGGAGGTCTATCTCAATGTCGCTGAAACCGGCATCGGCACCTACGGCGTCGAGGCCGGGGCCCAGCGCTATTACAAACACTCTGCTGCGCGGCTGACCGGTGTCGAGGCGGCGCGCATCGCCGCCGCACTGCCCAGCCCGCGAAAGCGCGCGGTGGTCGGCGCGACCGGCTTCACCCGCCGCCACGGCAACGCCATCGCCGCGCGCAGCGGCGTGGTGCGGGGCAGCGCGCTCGACAGCTGCGTTTACGAGTAATGCCCCGGACAAACCAATCCCATGTCCGCGTCCAACACCTGCCGCCTCGCAATGGCCGACATGGCAAAGCGCCTGGAACGCGATCCCTAGAGCAGATTGCAGGAAATCAGAATCATTCGTCATTGCGAGCGCAGCGAAGCAATCCAGGGCGGACTGCGCGGCTCTGGATTGCTTCGCTGCGCTCGCAATGACGAAGAAGTGGTGCAGATTAAACGCATCCCGCTATAGCGTAAATCGCTCTTGCGGAAGGTGAAGAAAATACGCTTCGGCCCGCGCCGTTGTGCGTATTGTCGGTTCGTTTTCATCGATGAAGGTCTCACGAAATTGCTCCCACGCAAGAGCAAGCTCCCTCCGGTCTTGATGGGCCATAACCTCGGCAATTTCGTCAAAATTCTCCGAAAACCTGACCTGAGCTTCTACTGGATCCTTGGCTGCAGCAACCTTGAATAGCGCTTCCTCCCGGCTCAAGAGCCCTGTCATTGCCTCATCGAAATGAGCAATCTTGTTTTTTCGGATGAAGCGCCAACACCAAAGCGCACCCAACATGCACAAGATGAAGACGCTGGCATCGTAACGCAGAACGAACAGAAGTGCCTTACTTTGCCAGTGTATTGGTGCGCCCACGCCATTCAGGACAAGGTCGATCATACCGTTCATGGTGTTATTCTGCCCCCAGAAGCCTTGGATTGGCGCGATCAGAATCGATGTACAATGCAGTTATGACCTATTACTCGATAGCATGGTCATTACATTGAGCCCACGACCAAAGTGCCCGCAGTCTTCCTGGGTTACAGTTCATCCCCAACCGGCGGTGTCTCACGCTTCGCCGTGTCCAGGAACGGCAGCATATCCTCCGGCCGCGCCTTACCGGCGCGCCGCCTGAGGAAATCCGACGCCGTCTCGACCACGCCGATCTTCTGGGCGATCGCTACCGATATCCACTGGTTGAGTGATACACCATCTTCCTTGGCGAGGCGCGCAGCGGCGGCCTTCACCGAGGCAGGCAGTTTGAGCGGGTAGGATGCCTTGTTCATGATCGTAGCTCCTTCAACAATTCGCCGGGCCGCAGAACCCGCAGCCCAAACCTTTCCGCGCCTTTTGCAAAGTCTCGCACATTGTGCGTGACGAGCGCAGCAGCACGGCCGTTCACCGCAGCTTCCAGGACCATCTCGTCGTTGGCGTCGCGCAATTGCGGTCGCCACTGGAAACTGACTTCCACCGCTTCACTCGCAGCGGCGAGGCCAGCGAGAAAGCGGTCAATCTCCCGCAATCCCAGGCCATGGACGAACCGCTGCTCGGGCCGTTTCAGCACTGCCTCATATTCGAGGAACAGGGCTGGCGTGACCAAAGGCGTCAGCCGACCATGAGCCACTTCGCGCAAAACAGCATTGCTGCCGCCAGTCGCGCTCCTCAGCGCCGTCACGATGACATCGGTATCGAGAACAACTCTTAGCATATCCCATGAGATATCACTTTTCACGCGGTGTCGCAATGGCCGGTCATTGGCCGCTGCCGATCTTGGCCAGGTCAGGCCGCTCATCGCCCCACCTCACTGCCAAGCATCGCAGCGTCGATCAGGCCGCTGATGAAATCGGCAATCTCGAACAGGTGCGTATCATCGAAGTGGGTATAGCGCGCGGTGTTCTCGATCTTGGTGTGGCCGAGTACTCGGCAGCATTGTAGGCCCCGCGCACCTCATTGTCCTCTGAATGGGCCAATTGCATTTCGACCCAGTCCTCGTGATACCTTCGTATCCACATGGCCGGTTTGCCGCTGATCCTCTCGGTCATCCCGATCAGCGGCCAGATCGTCCTTCGTCAACCGCTGCCCAAGCAGTGACTATGTATCGGGGCGCGTCCGACGCGCCCCGAAACCGCGCATAGAGCGGACTAGCTTCGCAATACCTGCTGTCCGAGGCCGTTCCAACACAGCGCAAATCGCCCCACCAAGTCCCACACAAAATGTGGGATCGAATGTGGTCTTGATTTCACTGAAAAGTCACTTTATCCTTTAAAAACAGATAGATAAAAGACTTGATTGGTAGCGGAGGAGGGACTCGAACCCCCGACACGCGGATTATGATTCCGCTGCTCTAACCAGCTGAGCTACTCCGCCCCGAGATGGCAAGACCATAGGGCCATGCCATGGCAACAGGCGGCGCACATAGGGTGCGGGTTCGCCCCGGTCAACCACCCTGTGTGCCGCGAAACGGCCAGATGGCCTGCGCCTGCCAGTGCGGCCCGAGGTAGAGGTGCAGCCCGAGTCCGGTGAAGCGGAAGGGGCGCGGTTGCAGCGTGGGGGCAAGCGCGGCCTGCAGGGCTTTTGCCGCCGTGGCGGTCACCTTGTTCTGCACGGTGATGTGCAGCCTGGGCGGGTGGCTGTCCTGCGCGGTGAGGGCACCGTGGAAGTGCTGCGCGATCGTTTCGCGCAGGGCCAGCAGCTCCGGGCTGCGGATTGCCAGCGCGGTTCCCCGGCCGAGATCCATCACCCCGTCGATGGCTGCGTGCGGCGGGGCATGGTCGCTCGCCACGCGCGCCAGCACACCGCGCAATTCCTCGCGCAGCGACGGCGCGAAGGCGTGGAACAGCGTCACATGCGCTTTCAGGTAATTGCGTTCGGGCGGAAAGTGCGCGCGGCGCAAGCCGTCCGCCCAGCCGAGAATGGCGGGAGGCAATTCGGCGGTAACGATAAACGGCGCAGGCGGCGGTCCCGGAGCGGGAGCGGATCCGGGAGTGGCCGCCTGAGCCATCGAACCTCAGGCCGCAGCCGCCTGCCACTGCGCCTCGCCGGTCAAGGCCGCGAGCAGCTTTTCGGGCGCGGTCTCGCCATAGGGATCGCTGTCGCTGCCCTCGTCGTTGATCCCCGGCTCCTCGAACCAGTGGCTGATCGTGTTGTCATCGACGATCATCGCGTAGCGCCAGCTGCGCAGGCCGAAGCCGAGATGGTCCTTGTCGATCAGCATGCCCATGCGGCGGGTGAAATGCCCCGAGCCATCGGGCAGCAGCTTGACCTTCTCCAGCCCAAGCTGCTTGCCCCACTGGTACATGACAAAGGCGTCGTTGACCGAGATGCAATAGACCTCATCGACCCCGGCGGCCTTGAACACGTCGTAAAGCCGCTCGTAATTCGGGCACTGCTCGTTGGAGCAGGTCGGGGTGAAGGCACCGGGCAGCGAGAACACGGCGACCTTCTTGCCGGCGAAGGCATCGCGGACCGCCAGGTTCTGCCAGCGGAAGGGATTGGGACCTTCCACGCTTTCGTCGCGCACGCGGGTTTTCAGGATTACGTCGGGAATCTGTCGATCGAGCATGGGCTTTCTCCTTGGTTCGTTGAAAGCCGCAGTAGCGGGCCCTGTTTCATCGATAAAGCAGGTTGTATCGCTCATTAAAATCGATTTAGGCGATCACAAGGTCATATCTCGCCGCGCGCCCGGCGGATGGCGAACCACTTTTCGACATTGGCATTGTGCTGTTCCAGTGTCGCCGCGAAGGCGTGGCCGCCGGTGCCGTCGGCCACCATGTAGAGCGCGTCGGTTTTCGCCGGGTGCAGCACCGCCTCGATCGAGGCGCTTGCCCGGATTGGTGATCGGCCCCCTGGGCAGGCCGAGCATGGCATAGGTGTTGTAGTCGTTGATCGCCTGGATCTCGGACTGACGGATGCGGCGGCCGAGCGGTTTGCCCCGCGTGATCGGATAGATGATCGTCGGATCGGCCTGGAGCATGATGCCCTGGCGCAGGCGGTTGGAATAAAGCCCGGCGACGGTCTTGCGTTCGGCGGGCTTGCCGGTTTCCTTCTCGACGATCGAGGCGAGGATCACCGCTTCCTCGGGGGTCCTGGCGACGGTATCGGGGCCGCGCTTGTCCCACAGTTCCTTGAGCGTGCGGCTCATCGCCGCCTGCATGCGCAGCAGCACTGCCTGCCGGCTCTCGCCGCGCTCGAAATCGTAGCTTTCAGGCAGCACCGAGCCCTCGGCGGGGATCACGACATCGCCCGCGAGATAGGGCTGCGCCATGAGACGCTCCTGCACCAGCACTGAGGGCATGCCCTCGGGCACAGTGACGAAACGGCGCATCACCTCGTCGCCCTGGATGATCGCGAGGATCCGAGACGGGCTGGCCCCCTTGGGCAGCCGGAATTCGCCGGCGCGAACCGGCGCGCCGCCGCCGAACAGGCGCGCGCGCAGGCGGAAGCCGCTGGCCGAGGAAATCGCACCTTCGCGCTCAAGCTTGGCCGAAACCGCAGCGAGGCTCGAGCCGTCGGCAACGATGAAGGCGGTGTCCTTGCGCAGCGGGCCCGCTCCGAACCACGGCCACAGCACAGTCAGCGCGGCAACCAGCGCCAGGGCCAGCGCGGCGATCAGGCAGCCGCGCGCCCGGGTCACGGCTTGCGCAGCACCAGGCTGGCGTTGGTTCCGCCAAAGCCGAAGCTGTTGTTGAGCACCGCGCGCACTTCGCGCTTTTTCGCGACATGCGGCACCAGATCGACTCCCTCGCAACTGTCGCTGGGATTATCGAGATTGAGCGTCGGCGGCACGATCTGATCGCGCAGCGCGAGGATGCAGAAAATCGCCTCGACTGCGCCCGCGCCGCCCAGCAGGTGGCCGATGGCGGACTTGGTGGAACTCATCGACACACCCGAAATGGCATCGCCGAACAGCCGGCGCACCGCGCCCAGCTCCAGCTCGTCGCCCATCGGGGTCGAAGTGCCATGGGCGTTGATATAATCGATGTCGGCGGGTGTGAGCCCCGACTTTCTGAGCGCCATTTCCATCGCGCGATAGGCCCCCGAGCCTTCCGGATGCGGCGCGGTGACGTGGTAGGCGTCGCCCGACAGGCCATAGCCGATGACCTCGGCATAGATCTTCGCGCCGCGTGCCTTGGCGTGCTCGTATTCCTCAAGCACGACGACGCCCGCGCCCTCGCCCATGACGAAACCGTCGCGGTCCTTGTCATAGGGGCGGCTGGCCTTTTCCGGCTGGTCGTTGAACGCGGTCGACAGCGCGCGCGCCTGGGCGAAGCCGGCGATGCCGATCGGGCAGATGGTGCCTTCCGCGCCGCCCGCGAGCATGATGTCGGCATCGTCGTCGCGGATCATCCGCGCGGCGTCGCCGATCGAGTGCGCGCCGGTCGAGCAGGCGGTGACGACCGCGTGGTTGGGCCCCATCAGCCCGTATTTGATCGAGACCTGCCCGGAAATGAGGTTGATCAGCCGCCCGTGAACGAAATGCGGGCTGACCCGGCTAGGGCCCTTCTCGGCCAGCACCAGTGATTCGCTCTCGATGCCGGGCAGGCCGCCGATGCCCGATCCGATCGAGCAGCCGGCGCGGAACCGCTGCGCTTCCGACATGTCGGTGAGCCCGGCATCCTCGATCGCCTGGCCGGCGGCATCGATGCCATAGATGATGAACGGATCGACCTGGCGCTGGACCTTGTGATCGACGCGCTTGTTCGGATCGAAGCCATAGGGGTGATCGGCGGGCTTGACCTCGCAGGCGATCAGGCATTTCTGGTCGGAAGCATCGAACCGGGTGATCCGTCCGGCGCCCGACTTGCCGGCCAGCAGATTGGCCCAGACCGTCTCGACATCGGCACCCAACGGCGTCACCAGGCCCAGTCCGGTTACAACGACACGACGCATGCATCTCTCCAAAAACACAACGAGCCCAGCGCCTTACGGCACGGGCCCGCTGGAAAACCGGTCCTGCCCTCCCGAATCCGAACCGTCCCCAAGCCTAATCGCCCATCGACAGTGTCCGGGCTGGCGGGTCAGCCCTTGTTCTCGTCGATATATTTGATTGCGTCGGAAACCGTACTGATCTTCTCGGCGGCATCATCGGGGATTTCGACGCCGAATTCTTCCTCGAAGGCCATGACCAGCTCGACGATGTCGAGGCTGTCCGCGCCGAGATCGTCGATAAAGCTGGCGTCCTCGGTGACCTTCTCGGCCTCGACGCCCAAATGTTCGACGACGATCTTCTTGACCCGATCGGCGGTGTCGCTCATCAAAATACCCCTTCGCAAACGGACTATTGTTGTCTGGCTTGCCGCCCTAATCAGTCGCATCCGTGCTGGCAAGGGGATAGCGGCATAAGCTTGGGCGCGCGGGGCCCCTGCCCGGTCGGTCGGGCCTTTCCCGTCACCCGCCGCGCGCCATGGCGAAGCTGCGGTCGAGATGCTGGCCGAAGCCGTTGTCCAGCGGATGGAAGGTCCATTGCCGGCCGGGATCGCGGATAGCGTCGATCTGCTGAGCCATCTTTTCGATGGTCCAGTCGGGCGCATAGACGCCCTCGCTTTCGGTGATGAAGGCACGCGCGACGCGCCCCGCCGCCGAAATCAGCATCTCGCCGCTGATCGAACAGGCTTCGTGCGCCAGCCAGCCGACCACCGGCGCGACCATTTCCGGGCCCATCGGCGGGAAGCCGGTGGTATCGATGCCCTCGGCCATGCGGGTGGCGGCACCGGGCAGGATGATGTTCGACCTGATGCCGTGTTCCGCGCCCTCGATGGCGACAATGTTGTTGAGCCCGATCATGCCCGATTTAGACACCGCATAGCCCGTGACAGCCGGCATGGTGTAGATCCCGCCGATCGAACCGGTCAGCACCACGCGGCCATAGCCCGCCTTGACCATATGCGGAAAGGCCGGCTGGACGACGTTGAAGCCGCCGAACAGATGGACGTCGACGACTTTGCGGAAATCCTCGTGGGTGATCGTCTCGAGCGGGTGGAACACCGAATTGCCTGCATTGTGGATCAGCACGTCGATCCGCCCGAAGCTGTCGAGCGCGGCATCGACGATGGCCTTGCCGCCTTGGGGCGTGGCGACCGAAGCGGTGCAGGCGACCGCCTCGCCGCCCAGCGCGCGGATTTCATCGACCACCTGCTGCGCCGGCCCGGCATCGCTGCCCTCGCCGGTCAGCGAGCTGCCGTTGTCGTTGACCACGATGCGGCCCCCGCGCGAAGCGAGCAGAAGCGCGTATTCGCGCCCCAGCCCGCGCCCGGACCCGGTAATGACGGCGACGCGGCCGTCGAAGCGGTGTTCAGTCATGCTCGCATCTCCATCCGAGGGCCCCTCCCCTTCAGGGGAGGGGTTGGGGTGGGGGTTGTCGTCCCGGCGCAACGCCAGCCGGACATCCCCCACCCCCCGACCCCCTCCCCTGAAGGGGAGGGGGAGATTGACTTATACCGGCCCCCAGATCGGCGAACCGCGTTCGGCGCGGTTCGACGGGATCATCCGTCCGTCGCTATCGCTCACCCCATAGTCCTGCCCCAGCTCAGCGCTGATCCAGGTACCGCCGCTGCGCTGCATCAGGTGCGGATCCTGTGCCAACGCGGCGATGATCCGGCCGGGATATTCGGGCGAGGAGCCCGCCGCGCTGTTGAGCTGCGCGGCCATGCCCGGCACGGTCCTGAGGTTTTCTTTGGCCCGCTCGGTGTAGGTAAACCCTTGCCACAGCGAGACCGCGCAGACATTGTGCGCTTTCAGCTCGATCGCCATGTCGCGCATCATCCGGTCGGTGCCGGCCTTGGTGGTGCCGAAAATGACGTCGTAGGTATAGGTGACGCCGACAAAGCCCGACAGCGAGGCAATCAGTCCGGAGCGCCGCGGCACCATCAGCTGCGCTGCGTGCCACGAGGCAACGAAGGCGGCGCGCAGGCCGGTATCGAAAATTTCCCAGTTCGATAGCGGCTTGTCCCAGAAGGGCAGCCGCTGGGTCATTTCGGGCGGGATCGACAGGGCATTGTTGACCAGCACGTCAAGGCGGCCATGGTCGCGCCCGATCTGCGCAAAGACCGCCGCGATCTGCGCGTCGTCAGTCATGTCGCAGGGCACGGCCACGCCTGTTCCCCCGCGTTCGTCGCACAAGGCCGCCGTTTCGCCCACCGTGCCCGGCAGCGGATGCGCGCCCGCGCTCACCGTTCGACCGGTGACGTAAACCGTCATGCCCTCGCCCGCGAGCGACAGCGCCGTGCCCTTGCCGATGCCCCGGCTCGCGCCGGTCACCAGCGCAACCTTGCCAGTCAGATTTCCCATGCTGCCAATCCCGGGATCACGTCTTTGTCATTGTCACTTACGCCGAACCATGCGGCTTGACCATTCGCAACAATGGCGCGCAACCGCGCGGCCTGAAGGCCAGGAACCGGTTGTCATATCGAAAGATTGGTGCGGTCGAGAAGACTCGAACTTCCACGGGCTTTCGCCCACAACGACCTCAACGTTGCGCGTCTACCAGTTCCGCCACGACCGCTAAATCGACAAGGCAGCGGGGCCGCCCTGCGGGGTAGGAGCGGGCCCTTAGCAAAGCGGGACTGGCGCTGCAAGCGGCGAGCCGCTCAGCCCGGCTTCCAGCCGATCTCGGCGATCCTGGCCGACTTGGGCACGTCGGTGACGGCCTCATTGATGCTGACGCTCTCACCGGGGGCGAGCTGGCGCTTGGCCGGGACCACTTCCCAGCTGTAGACGATTCGCTCGCGCCCATCGCGCAGTACGATCAGGATGTTCGGCACCGCGCGGCGCGAGCGGCCGACATTCGTCACCGTGCCACTCGCCCCGAAGAATTCTGTGCCGTTGGGCAGCGTGCGCCGGTCCTGGCGGTTGGCGGGGAATTCGAGCACCAGGTCGGGCTGGGCCTCGGCGAAGGTCTGGCGCGACAGCGGCATCCAGTCGGGCAGGCCATACCAGGCAACCGCGCCGACCGCCGCCAGGGCGACGATGGCGAAGACCGAGGCCGCCCAGGTCCACAATTTGAGCGTGTTGAGGCGCGGGCGGAACGGCGGTTCGTGCGCGAAGCTCGAATAATCGCGCGGGTCTTCGTCCCAGGTCGGGCTTTCGCGATAGGCAGGCCGGGCGGAGGCTTCGGCGACAAAGGCAGGCGCAGCGGGTTCGGGTTCGGCTTCTGCGGGCTCCGGCGTTTCGACCCGAGGCTCGGCGACGGGCAGCGCAGCAGCTGGCGCTTCTGCCGGGGGCGCATAACTCGGCGGCGGCGGAGGTGGCGGCGGTGCGGGTGCGGGCACCGGTTCCGGCCGTTCGGGCAGGGCGGCATCCTGGAACCAGCTGTGGCGGCACTTGGCGCAGCGCACGGTGCGCCCGTCGGGCCCGATCGCGCTGTCGGGGACGACATATCGCGTCGTGCAGGCGGGGCAGGCGATAATCATGTCGCGCCCGTTAAGCATGATGCAACACCACCCGGCAAGGCTTGCCAAGCGCCGCTCGCGCGGCATGGCCCTTTTTTCCACATGGATTGGCGGCTATAGGCGCAAATCGCAGCCGCCGGACCGGATCGACCAAAAACACCATGACCAAGCCAGCCGACGGGGAAATCGTCCAGTTCGACAATGTCGGCCTGCGCTATGGCGCGGATCGCGAAGTGCTGAGCGACATCAGCTTCACCCTGTTCCCCGGCAGCTTCTATTTTATCACCGGGGCGAGCGGCGCGGGAAAGACCTCGCTGTTGCGGCTGCTCTATCTCGCCCAGCGCCCGTCGCGCGGCATGATCCGCATGTTCGGGGCCGACGCCATCACCCTGCCGCGCGAGAACCTGCCGGGGCTGCGCCGGCGCATGGGGGTGGTGTTCCAGGATTTCCGGCTGGTGCCGCACCTCTCGGCCTTCGACAATGTCGCGCTGCCCCTGCGGATCGCCGGAGCGGCGGAGAAGGACGTGGTCAAGCCGGTGCGCGACATGCTCGACTGGGTCGGCCTGTCCGAACGCATCGACGCGCCCCCGGCGACACTGTCGGGCGGCGAGCAGCAGCGCGTGGCGATCGCCCGCGCCGTGATCGGGCGACCGGAAATCCTGGTCGCCGACGAGCCGACCGGCAATGTCGATCCCGACATGGCGGTCAAGCTGCTGCGCCTGTTCGAGGCCCTCAACCGGCTGGGCACCACGGTGATGGTCGCCACCCATGATCTGCACCTGCTGCAAAAGGTGCCCGATTCGCTGATCATGCGGCTCGACCGGGGGCGGCTCACCGATCCCACCGGGGCACTGCGCTTCCCGCCGCGCCGTCCGATGCCGGCCAGCCGGCGCGGGCTCACGTGAAACTCCCCCAATTCAGTGCGGCGGGGCTCACCGGAGCCGCCGAAACGCGGCTGGTGCCGCAGGCGCGCCTGTCGGGGCCGATGCCGTGGGTGATCGCGATCATGGTCGCGCTGACGGTGATTGCGGCGGCGGCCGGGCTGAGCCTGCGCAATACGGTCAAGGCGGCGGCGGCGGAGCTGGCCGGCGGAGTGACCGTGCAGATCGTCGAACCGGCGGCGGACAAGCGCGACGCCCAGGCGCAGGCCGCGCTGGCGCGGTTGCGCAGCCTGCCCGGCGTCGTCTCGGCGCGGCGGGTGCCGCAAGACGAGATCGATGTGCTGATCGAGCCATGGCTGGGCACCGATGGCAACGATGCCGAAGCGATCCCGGTGCCGGCGCTGATCGACGCGCATCTGGTCGGCGCGGTCACCCCGCAACGCATGGTGCGGCTGCGCGAAGGCTTGCGCGCGGTGGCCCCGGCGGCGCGGGTCGATGCCCAGTCGGGCTGGCTGGGGCCGGTGTTCGGGGCAATCCAGTCGCTGCAATGGCTGTCGCTTGCGCTGATCGCGCTGCTCGCGCTGGCGATGGCTTCGGCGGTGCTGCTGGCGGCGCGCTCGGCGCTGGGGGCCAACCGCGAGACCATCGAGATCGTCCACCTGCTGGGCGGAACCGACAAGCAGATCGCCCGCATCTTCCAGCGCTCGATCGGCATCGACGCCGCCGGCGGCGGCCTGCTGGGGCTGGCGCTGGGCATGGTCGCGGTGCTGTTCCTCGCCCGCCGCTTCGCCTCGCTCGGCGCGGGCCTGGTCGATAGCGGCGCGCTGGGCTGGAGCGGCTGGCTGGTGCTGGCGCTGATTCCGGTGGCGGCGGTGGCAATCGCCATGGCCACGGCGCGGCTCTCGGTGATGCACGCGCTGCGCCGGATGCTGTAGCGCGACGCCGGATGGTCAAACGCATCGCCTCCTGCGCCGTGCTTGCCTGGCTGCTCGGCTTCGTCTGGTTCGCCATAGCCCTGCCGCAGCCGCGCGCGGGCGGCAAGACCGACGCGGCGATCGTGCTGACCGGCGGCGACGGGCGGGTGGCGCGCGGGCTCGAGGCGCTGGCCAAGGGCTGGACCGGCAAGCTGCTGGTTTCGGGGGTCGATCGCGAGGTCAAGCCGCGCGAATTCGTCGCTGCCTATGGCATTGCGCCGGCCCGGATGGCCTGCTGCGTGACGCTGGGCTTCGAGGCGGTCGATACGCGCTCCAACGCGCGCGAATCGGCGCGATGGATCGCTGCCAACAAGATCCGCTCAGTGCGGCTGATCACCACCGACTGGCACATGCGCCGTGCCGCTTTCGAGCTGTCGCGGGTGAGCCCAAAGGGCGTGCGCGTGGTGCGCGACGCGGTCGCCTCGCGGCCCTCGTTCGAAACGCTGGTGACCGAATATCACAAGCTGCTGGCGCGCTGGATCGCGCAGCTGTGGGGCGGGTGATGGTTGCCGCCGGTCATGTGGGCGCGACGCCGGGCGACGTGTTGCGCAGCCTGGCCTTCTATGCGGTGTTCTATGGCGGATCGCTGCTGCTGGTGGCGGCGGCGGTCGTGGTGCTGGGTCTCGCGCCAAAACGGTTCCGCGCGATTGCCGACAGCTGGTCGGCCTGGCACCGTGTCTGTGTCCGGCACATCCTGAGAATCGAGATCGCCGTGCGCGGAGCGCTGCCGCCCGGCCCCTTGCTGGTCGCGGCCAAGCACGAGAGCTTTTTCGAGGCCATCGACATGCCCAATATCGTCGATAACCCGGCGGTCTTCGCCAAGGCCGAATTGATGAGCATTCCGCTGTGGGGGCGCGCGGCGACGGCGTACGGCCTGATTTCGGTCGCGCGCGAGCAAGGCGCGCGAACCCTGCGGGCGATGGTCGCAGCGGCCAAGCAGCTTTCGGGCGAAGGGCGGGTGCTGGTGATCTTCCCGGAAGGCACGCGGGTGCCGGTGGGCGAGGCAGCACCGCTGCAAGCCGGATTCGCCGGACTGTACAAGCTGCTCGGGCTGCCGGTCGCGCCGATCGCCGTGGCCAGCGGCGCGCTCTATCACCGGCGCTGGAAGAAGCGCGGGACCATCGAGATTGTGGTCGGCGAAACCATCCCGGCGGGCTTGCCGCGCGAGGAAATCGAATCGCGGGTGGTTGCGGCGATCAATGCGCTGAATGCCGCGCGAGCGACTCAGCCGGCGAGATAGTCGATCAGCGCCTGACGCTGTGCGGCATCGAGCCGCAGCCCGAGCTTGCTGCGCCGCCACAGAATGTCTTCTGCCGACCGCGCCCATTCGGCCGCGCGCAGGTAGGCGACTTCTGCTTCGCTCAAGCCGCCGCCGAACATTTGCCCGAGATCGCTCCACTCCTTCGCCGCGCCGAGCCAGGCAACGGCGCGAGTGCCATAGGCGCGCTGGATGCGCAGCGCGTCGGCGGGCGACAGGAACCGGTAGCGCGCGGCAATCTCGCTCCGCAGCGCCGCAGCGCCGTCCATCGCGAAGTCGCCGCCGGGGAGTGGCCGGGTGCTGGTCCAGGCCGGGCCGGACAGCGCGGGCAGCCGCGCGGCGAGCAGGTCCGCAGCTTCCTCGCCGAGATGGCGATAGGTGGTGATCTTGCCGCCGTAGACGCTGAGCAACGGCGCGCCGTCTTCAGGTTGCGACAGGTCGAGCCGGTAACCCCGCGTCGCCGCTTCCGGCTTGCCCGAACGGTCATCGACCAGCGGGCGCACCCCGGCATAGCTCCAGACAACATCGGCGGGCGCGATCCGGCGGGAAAAGTAGCGATTGGCCGCTTCGCACAGGTAGGCGATTTCCGCCGCGCTCGCCTGGACATCGCCGAGCGGCCCGGCGTGATCGGCATCGGTGGTGCCGATCAGGGTGAAATCCCCTTCATAGGGAATCGCGAAAAAGATGCGGCCATCGGGAAGCTGGAAGAAATAGGCGTAGGCGTGGTCGAACAGCGCGGGCACGACGATGTGCGAGCCGCGCACCAGCCGCATGGCGTGGTCGGGCTTCTCGCCCGCCAGCCGCAGCACATCGAGCACGGCGGGACCGGCAGCGTTGACCAGTGCAGCGGCGCGGAACGAGCCGGCGGGCGTAGTCAGCACCCAGTCTTCACCGTCTCTCCGCGCGCCGGTCAGCGGGGTGCGGGTGCGTACCTCGGCACCGTGCTCCGCCGCGTCCATCGCGTTAAGCACCACCAGCCGGGCATCGTCGACCCAGGCGTCGGAATATTCGAAGGCGATGCGGAATCCGGGTGCCAGCGGCGCTCCCGCCGGATGCCGGGCGAGCCGGACCGTGTCGGTCGCCGGCAGCCGCTTGCGCCCGCCGATGTGGTCATAGAGCAACAGCCCCAGCCGCAGCAGCCAGGCGGGGCGCAGGCCGCGCGCATGCGGCAGCACGAAGCGCAGCGGCCAGACGATGTGCGGTGCAATCCGCCACAGTGCCTCGCGTTCGGCCAGCGCCTCGTGGACCAGCGCGAACTCGGCATGTTCGAGATAGCGCAAGCCGCCATGGATCAGCTTGGTTGATTTGGACGAGGTGCCCGATGCAAGATCGTCCGCTTCGAGCAGCAACACGCGTCCGCCCCGTCCGGCCGCGTCGCGGGCGATGCCGGCACCGTTGACCCCGCCGCCGATCACCGCGAGGTCGAACACGCCGCTCATGACCCCCTGGCGGGCGGATAATGCAGCCGCCGGAACAGCACGCCCTTCTCGCTCCACAGCACCAGCGCCAGCGCTATCAACCCGGCGACGAGGATGGTCAGCGCCAGCGGCCTTGCCGTGCCGTCGAAGGCGAAGCCCACCGCGACCCCGCCGATCGCACCGATCACCATGCGCAGGAAAGTCAGCACCGAAGCCGCCGCCCCCGCCATACGGCTGAACGGTTGCAGCGCGATCGCCGAGAAGTTGGCGGAAATGAATCCGGTGAGGCACATGGTCAGCCCCATCAGCACGACAAATTGCCACAGCGTCTGGTTGGGACCGAAGGCCGCCATCACCTGGAACGCGCCGATCGCGAGATAGACCAGCAGCGCGGCATGCGATACGCGCCGCGCGCCGTATTTCATGACCAGCCGGGAATTGGTGAAATTGGCCACTGCCAGCATGCCCGCCATGATGCCGAAGATCAGCGGGAAGCGCTCGCCGGCCTGGAAGTGTTCGGCGATCAGCTGCTGCGAACTGCTGAGGAAATTGAAGAACATCGCCGCAGTCCCGGCCATCGCCAGAACATAGCCGATCGATCCGCGCGTGGTGACGATTTCGCGCATGTTGGCCGAAACGGCAACGAAGCTGATGGGCTGGCGGCCGGCCTCGGGCAGCGACTCTTCGAGCCGCACGAAGCTCCAGGCCAGAAGAAGCATCGCCATCGCCGCCATGATGCCGAAGATCCAGCGCCAGCCGGCGAACATCAGCACCGCCTGGCCCAGCGACGGGGCGAGCACCGGCACGATCATGAAGATCATGCTGACCAGCGATTGCAGCCGCGCCATGCGGTCGCCCTCGAAGCGGTCGCGGATCATCGCCGCAGGCAGCACGGTCATCCCGGCGGTGAAGAAGCCGGTGAGCCCGCGCAGCACGATCAAGGTGTCGAAATCGCGCACCAGCGCGCAGGCCAGGTTGAGCAGGCCATAGGCGACCAGGCAGGCGAACAGCACCGGGCGGCGGCCATAGCGGTCGGCGAGAATCCCCGGGATCAGCGAGCCCAGCCCCGAGCCGATCAGGAAGGCTCCGATTATCAGCTGCCGGTCGTTGGGATCGGGAGCTGCCAGATCGCGGGCGATTTCCCCGAGCGCCGGCAGCATGGCATCGATCGCCAGTGCCTGCAGCGCCTGCAACAGCGCGGCGAGCACGACGAATTCGCGTTCGCCGAGGCGGGTGGCGGGGATGGAGGCCATCGCGGGTCCATGGGGCATTGGCGTGGCGATGGCTAGGGGTGGCCGAACGCATTCATGATGGGCTACCTTGCGCGGGTGAATGATGCGCCTGCCGAACCGGACGACCGCGAGCAGACCCCCGGGCTGCGCAAGATCGTCCATATCGACATGGACGCGTTTTACGCCAGCGTCGAACAGCGCGACGATCCCGCGCTCAGGGGCAAGCCCGTGGCGGTTGGCGGCTCGGCCGAGCGCGGGGTGGTTGCAGCCGCCAGCTATGAGGCAAGGCAGTTTGGCGTGCGCTCGGCGATGCCGGCGATGAAGGCGGCGCGGCTGTGTCCTGACCTGGTGTTCGTGCGCCCGCGCTTCGAGGCCTACCGCGCCGTCTCGCGCCAGATCCGCGCTATCTTCCGCGATTACACCCCGCATGTCGAACCGCTCAGCCTCGACGAGGCCTATCTCGATGTCACCGAGGACAACCGCGGGATCGGTTCGGCGACGCGGATCGCCGAACTGATCCGCGCGCGTATCAGGGCCGAGACCGGGCTCACCGCCAGCGCCGGGGTGTCCTACAACAAGTTCCTCGCCAAGCTCGCCAGCGACCAGAACAAGCCCGACGGGCTGTGCCTGATCCGACCGGGCGAAGGCGCGGCATTTGTCGCCGCTCTGCCGGTGCGCCGGTTCCACGGGATCGGCCCGCGCGGCGCCGACCGCATGGCCAGGCTGGGCATCATCACCGGGGCGGACCTGCGCACCCACGACATCGCCTTCCTGCGCCAGCATTTCGGCGCGCAGGCCGACTATCTCTACCGCGCCGCGCGCGGCATCGACCTGCGCCGGGTCGATGCCAACCGGCCGCGCAAGTCGATCGGCGGCGAGCGCACCTTCGAACGCGACCTCTCGTCCGGCCCGGTGCTGCGCGCTGCGCTGGAGAACATCGTCGATATCGTCTGGACGCGGATCGCGCAGGCGGGCGCGAACGGCCGAACCGTCTCGCTCAAGCTGCGCACCGCCGATTTCGCCACGCTGACCCGCGCCCGCTCAGCACCCCGCGCGGTGGGAACCCGCGCGGAATTTGCCGCGATGGGCCATGCCATGCTGGGCGACCTGCTGCCATTGCCGCAGCCGGTGCGATTGATGGGGCTTACCCTGTCGGCGCTGGAGGGGCAGGAGGAAGAGAAGCCGCATCCCGACGATGCGCAGCTGTCGCTGCTGTGATCCAGCCGGGCAAGGTCGCGCGCAGCTGCGGCGGCATGTGCTGCGGCAGCGCGTTTGGTGCGAAGAAAGCCGCCTCGACGATCTCGCGGCCATCGGCGACGGGCACATCGCGGGTCCACCCGGCGACGATGTGAACCATATTGCCGGCCCCATGGAGGCTTTCCTCGATCCGCTCGAGCAGAACTGCCGCTTCCAGCCGGCAGCCGGTCTCCTCGCGCAGCTCGCGCACTGCGGCAGCCACGGGATTCTCACCGCGCGCCAGCCCTCCGCTGGGCGGCATCCAGCGGTCGGAACCATAGGAATGGCGGATCAGCAGGACCCGGCCTTCGCGGTCAAGCGCGACGATACGGCAACCGGCGAGGCGCGGCCTGGCGACCCGCCACCAACGGCGGCGCAGGCCATGGGCCAGACGCAGGCCCGCGCGGTGGAGTGCGGCCGGGATCAGGGAGCGGGGGATCAGGCGAAACATGTCACCGGCTGGCGCGCCACGCGCAGCAGCCGTGCCACCGGCAGGTCGTTGCTGCCCGCCGCTGCTGCCTCGAACAAGGCCCGCTTGGGCGCGCCGCGGATGACGAACAGCAAGTGATCGCTGTCGAGCAATGCCGGCAGGGTCAGGCTGATGCGGTCGAACGGCGCTTCGGGGGGCAGCGGGTCGGGGGTCAGCCGGCGCACCGCCATGGGGTCGTCCACGCGTGGATCGGTGTTGGGAAACAGCGAGGCGACATGACCATCCTCGCCCATGCCCAGCCAGGCAAGCGCGAAATGCGGCGGCCGCGCGGCTTCGCTCAGCGGCACGATGCGCGCGCCAGCCGGTTCGAGCAGCGCCCGGATGCGCCCGGCATTGCTCGCCGGGTGATCCTCGGGAACGATGCGGTCGTCGCCCGGCCAGATGGCTATGCGATGCCAGTCGAGGCTTTGCGCGGCCAGTTGTTCGAGAATCGGAAAAGGGGTCGATCCGCCTGGCACGGTCACGGCGATGTCGCCCGCTTGCGCCAGGGCTTCGCGCAGCCGCGCCGCGATCCAGTCGGCTATCCGGGAGTCGCTCGCTCGCTCGATGATGGCCGGGACCGTCATAGCCAGCCCATGGCGCGCAGGCCCAGCCACAGCGCCAGCCCCAGCAGCACCGCCCCGATCGCGCGGCGCATCGGGCGCAAGCGCTGCCAGGTGAACAGTTCGGGCGCGGCCCAGGCGGCGGCCAGCAGCAGCATCGATCCCGCCGCCCCGCCCGCCGCCGCCGGCACCGGGGCATTGGCGGCCAGGGCAATGGCGAAAATCAGGAACCGCGCTGCATCGGTAAGCTGGTGCGCTGCCAGCACGATACCCAGCGCGCCGAGCGATTGCGTCGGCTCCTCGGGCTTGCGTCCCGGCACCAGCAGCAACGATTCGGCCCCGGCGAAACCCAGCGCCAGCGCCGCCATGAACAGCCGCGCCTTGGCCACCAGCATCGGCGCGATCGCCAGCGAAGCCCAGGCCGCCAGCGCTGCCGTGGCCAAGGCCAGCAGCAGCACGATAACCAGCACGCCGGGCCGCGAGCCCTGCGCGCGTGACAGCCCGGCCACCGTCATCTGGTCGCGCGCTCCCGCCCCGGCGAGGATCACGGCAACAAGCGCGAGGAAAAATGCGCTCACCCGGCGCGGCAGTGTGGTAGGGTTGCCATGACCTGCTTCTAATCGCCTGGAGCTGGATTTCGCATCAAAAAATTTCGTCACCCTGAACTCGTTTCAGGGCCCATTTCTCCTTTCGCGCCGGAGCTTTAGGGCGCAAGAAAACCTTGCGGCCGGCCTGCGATCGGGGCACCGGACATGCGGCACGATGGGTGCTGAAACAAGTTCAGCATGACGACGATTTGTGGAACGCACCGGTCCGCCCGCGGTCAGCCGCGCAGCAAGCGACCGAAAAACCCGCGCGCCGGCCTGGGCGGGGGTGCCATGCGCGAAATCCGCAGCAGGTAATTGGCCAGCACCGCCGCCTGGCTGCGGGTCAGCAGGAAATGATGCGAATCGGGCTCGGCTCCCTCATCGCGGCGCGACAACTGGATCGCTTGCAGATTGAGGTCGAGCCGGTCGCCCGCCTCGCGGTGGGTCCAGCCGACCAGCACGCTGAAACTGTCTTCGGGCCGATCCTGTCCAGCCGCCCCATGTTCCGATGCACTCGCCATGATGCGCAGGATAGGCGCTCCGCGCCATGCGGTGCAAGCGCCGTCCGATCCTGAATCGGGACGGGCTGGCGCTCAGGCCGCCAGCTTGTAGGGCTGGATCTCACCGGCGAGATAGAGGTTGCGCGCCTTGGCACGGCTGAGCTTGCCCGAACTGGTGCGCGGCAGGGTGCGCGGCGGCACCAGTTCGACGACGCAGGTCATGCCAGTCACCGACTGCACCTTGTCGCGGATCTGGTTGTGCAGCTTGCGCCGCTCCTCGGGGTCCGACACCCGGCAATGGACGAGCACGGCGGGCACTTCCTCGCCGTGTTCGTTCTGCAGCGCGAAGGCGGCGATGTCGCCGTGGTTGAAACCGGGCAGCTGCTCGACCGCCCATTCGATGTCCTGCGGCCAGTGGTTCTTGCCGTTTATGATGATCATGTCCTTCGCCCGGCCGACGATGAACAAGTAGCCATCGACCAGATAGCCCATGTCGCCGGTGTCGAGCCAGCCGC
The DNA here is from genome assembly GCA_963777795.1 of uncultured Alphaproteobacteria bacterium. Taxonomy (GTDB): domain Bacteria; phylum Pseudomonadota; class Alphaproteobacteria; order Sphingomonadales; family Sphingomonadaceae; genus Novosphingobium. The sequence continues at coordinate 366,243 of CAVZRM010000006.1, read as the reverse complement.
CCTCCATGCAGGCGGCGGTCGATTCAGGATCGCGATAGTAGGAATGCATCAGGCTGGTGCCGGTGCACCAAACCTTGCCGATATGGTGGTCGGCAAGCGGCTTGCCGCTCTCGCCGCGTACCTCGACCTGCATGCCGCGCGCCGCCTTGCCGCAATTGACGATGGCCCGATAGCGCGCCGGGCGCGAGAGATCGCGCGGGATGCCAGAGAGGCGTTCTTCCTCGACCAGCTCGACATGGATGCCCTCGCCCGGCGGCATCAGCGTGACGCAGAGCGTTGCTTCGGCAAGGCCATAACTCGGCAGGAAGGCATTTGCCGAAAACCCGGCCTCGGCGAAGGTGTTGACGAAATTCTGCATGACGTCGGGCCGGATCATGTCCGCCCCGTTGCCCGCCAGCCGCCAGCGCGACAGGTCGAAGCGTTCGGCGACATGGGTCTGGCTGGAGACGCGCCTGGCGCAGATATCGTAGCCGAAGGTCGGCGAAAAGCTGATCGAATTGCCCTTGTTGCGGCTGATGATGTCGAGCCAGGCGAGGGGGCGGCGGGCGAAGTCCTCGGTCTTGAGGTAATCGACCGAAAACTGGTTGCCGATCGGCGAGAGCAGGCAGCCGACGAGGCCCATGTCGTGATACCACGGCAGCCAGCTGACACAGCGGTCCGAACCGGAAATCTCCATGCCGTGGCTGTGCACTGCAAGATTGGCGAGCAGCGAGCGGTGGGTGACGGCGACGCCATGCGGAAAGCGGGTCGAGCCGCTGGAATATTGCAGGAAACAGATGTCTTCGGCTTGCAGCGCGGGCAGCTTTGCCGCCGGTGCGGCTTCTTCGCCAAAGCTCTGCCACGAGATCCCCTCGCAGCCTTGCAACGCGGCGGCGGCACCGGCCATCGCCGCCAGTTCCTCCGGATAGAACAGCATGCGGGGCTCGGCGCTGTTCATCTGCACGGCGATCTGGTCGATATAGCTGTCCTTGCCGCCGAAACTGGTCGGCAAAGGCAGCGGCACCGGCCATGCCCCGGCATAGACAGCACCGCAGAACAAGGCGGCAAAATCCGGCCCGGTCTCGGCAATCAGGGCAATCCGGTCCCCGGGCCGAACCCCGCGCGCGATCAGACGATAGGCGGCGGCCAGCGCATCCTCGCGCAGTTCGCGGAAGGTATAGGGGCGGGTCAGGCTGCCGCGCGCATCGTGGAAATTGAGCCCGCACAGGCCCCGTGCGGCATAGTCGAGCGCTTCGGCGAAGGTCGCGAAGTCGGCCCGGCGGCGCGGCAGGCTGTCAGTGTTGGGGGTGGGTGCGAGAACTGTCTCGGCGGGCGGCGAAAGCGTCGCGACGTCGGCCATATGCGTTAACCCGTTGTTATTGTGTATATTCTTGCATGCACAAATGGGGCGTGGCGGCATTTCTTTGCCACAAAAGCTGGCGCATCCCCCGTCGTCCACGCAGCGGAACTCCCCAATTGGGCGCGACTGTGGCACGATTATGGCCAGATATGAGACAATCCGCAGCAAAACGGTTAACGCGCCCGCCGCCCAAGCCGCTCGACGCCGCCCGGCTCGACGAGCTGGCGCTGGCCTATGCCGCGCGTTTCGCGGTCAGCGCGGCCAGGCTGGCCGGCTATCTGGGCCGCAAGCTGCGCGAGCGCGGCTGGGCCGGCGAGGGCGAGCCGCCGGTCGCCGCCATCGTCGCCCGGTTCGTTGCGGCAGGCTATGTCGATGATGCCGCCTATGCCCGCGCCAAGACCGGCTCGATGCTGCGCCGCGGCCTCGGCATGCGCCGGGTACGGCCAGGCGCTGGGAGCGGCGGGGGTCGGTGAAGACGATCGCGAAGAAGCGCGGCCCGGCGCGCAGGCGGAACGACAGGCCGCCCTGGCGCTGGCCCGCAAACGCCGCTTCGGGCCGTTCGGGGCGGAGCCGCCCGACCGGGCTCTGCGCGAAAAGCAGCTTGCCGCCATGCTACGCGCCGGTCACCCCCTCGAACTCGGCGCGGCAATTGGTCGATGCGCCGAGCATCGCCGAAGCCGAAGCCTGGGCCGGCGAGACCAGCGGGGACGATTGATGCGGCTGACGCCAGTGATACGCGTGAACATGGCCTTGCTTGCGGCGCTCGCACTGACCGTCGCCTGTTCGCCGCAGGGCGGCGCAGGCACGCCGGCGGCGAGCGCATCGGCCCCGGCTGTGCATCCGGTCTCGGGCCTGCCGGTGATTGCGCTCACCGTTGCCGCTGCTGGCAAGGTGCGCACCTTTCGCGTCGAAGTGGCGCGCGGCGCAGCGGAGCAATCGCGCGGGCTGATGTTCCGCACTGCGATGGGCGCGGACGAAGGCATGCTGTTTCCGATGGACCCGACCCGCCACGCGGCCTTCTGGATGAAGAACACGGTGATTCCGCTCGACATCATTTTCATCGGCTCCGATCGGCGCATTCTCAACATTGCCGATGCGGTGCCCTATGACGAGCGCCCGTTGCCGTCGGCCGGGCCGGCAGCGGCGGTGCTCGAACTCAATGGCGGGCGCGCAAGGCAGCTCGGCATCGGTCCGGGTGACCGGGTCGACTGGTGAGGCAAATCTCCTTGCCGGACGGCGGGCAAATCCGCTAGGCGATGGACCCATGGCAATCCTGGCAAAGCTTTTTACCTGGTGGGACGGCGCGACCATCGGCACGCTGTTCAACAGCGCGATGACCGGCGAACGGGTCGGCGAGGATGCCCAGGGAAACCGCTATTACCGCGCGACGAAGCTGCGTGCTGCCGATCAGCCCAATGCGGGGAGCGAACGCCGCTGGGTGATCTACAACGGGGCAAACGACGCCAGCCGGGTGCCGGCGGAATGGCATGGCTGGCTGCATGGCAGCTTTGATGGCGTGCCCGAAAGCCATCTGCCGCCCGCGCGGATCTGGGAAGTGGACTATACCCCCAACGCCACCGGCACGGCGGCTGCCTATCGCCCGCAAGGCGCGCTGGAGCGGGGCGGTCGGCGCGCCAGCGCGACCGGCGACTATGAATCCTGGACTCCGGACGCTTGATCCGGTGACGCGGGCACCCGCACTGACTCTGGCGACCTGCACCCTGCTCGCCCTCGCCGCGTGCAACCGCGAGCCAGGCGAAGAGGCAAGAGCCAAGGCCACCGAAGTCCCTGCCGCAGTTGCCCAGGCCGGCGGCGCAGCGATCGCCGCCGAGGAGAGCAAATACGGCACCCCGGTCAAGGACCGGGTGGCAGTGCTGGGTCTGCTCAACAAGCGCAACAACCTGATCCAGGACGTGGTGCTCAAGACCGGCGAGGCGCGGCGCCTGGGCAATGTGGTGGTCAGGCTGGCCACTTGCGAGCGCACCCTGCCGTGGGAGATCCCGCCCGAAACCGGCGCTTTCGTCCAGGTCTTCGTCGAGGAGCGCGCCAGTGTGCAAGCCCCGCTCACCTGGCGGACGGTGTTTTCGGGCTGGCTGTTCAAGAATTCGCCGTCGCTCAACGTCGTCGAGCACCCGGTCTATGACGTCTGGGTCAAGGACTGCGCGATGAAGTTCCCCGGCGAGGAGGAAGAGACCGCCTCGGCCGCCGCCAGCAGCGCCGCGAAGCCCTCGGGCAACCCCGGCACCGCGCCCGCAGCGGCGCCATCGGCCCCGGCTGCTTCGAGCTCGCCGCGCCCCTCGCCGACGCCCGAGCCCAAAGCGGCACCCGCGCCCAAGTCCGCGCCCGAATAGGGCCTCGGGATTGGCCTTTGGGCGACCTTGAGCAGGTCGCAATAGCGCGCCTGGCTTATCTCCACCGCGCCCAGCGAGGCAAGATGCGGGGTGATGAACTGGCAATCGAGCAGTTCCACCCGCGCCCGCCGCAGCGCCGCGACCAGCCAGGCAAGCGCCACTTTCGAGGCGTCGGCCACGCGGCTGAACATCGATTCGCCGCAGAACACCCGGTCGAAGCCTACCCCGTAGAGCCCGCCGACCAGGGCCCCGTCCTGCCAGCATTCGAGCGAATGGGCATGGCCCAGCCGGTGCAATTCGGCATAGCTCGCCGCGATCCGCTCGCTGATCCAGCTCTCGCCGTTGTTTCCGTCGCCTTTGGCCCGGCGCGGCGCGGCGCATTCCGCCATGACCCGCGCGAAGGCCTGGTTGCAGGTGACGCGCAAAGCCCCGCGCCGCAGGGTGCGCGCCAGCGAGTGCGAACAGTGAAAGTGCTCGAGCGGCAGGATCGCGCGGGTGTGCGGCTCGACCCAGAACACCTCGGGATCGTCGCGACTGTCGGCCATCGGAAAGATGCCGCCGCGGTAGGCGAGCATGAGCAGCTCGGGCGCGATGATGCCGGGGCGATGGGGGCTGTGCACGGGCGCGAGTGTAGCAAATTGCGCGAACGGCGGCCACCTTGCCGACGACAGTCTTGCCATCCCCTGCCCCACGCACTAGAGGCACCAGCGCCCACAGGAGTGTAGCTCAGCTGGTAGAGCATCGGTCTCCAAAACCGAGTGCCGGGGGTTCGAATCCCTCCACTCCTGCCATTTTTCCCCGGTCTGCCGCCGCCCACATGTAGATACGAATGTTGACACATTCGTGCGACCTGTTATGCTTTGCCCGTTGGAGACGAGCCATGCGACTGCAGGTCAAGAAATGGGGCAACAGCGCTTCGGTGCGCATTCCGGCCTCGATCATGGCGGCGGCGGCCTTGCGTATCGACCAGATGGTCGATGTCCGCGAGGAAGCGGGCCGCATCGTCATCGAGCCCGTGCTTGCGCCGGTTTACGATCTTGACGCACTGCTCGACGGCATGTCGCCCGATAGCTTCCCGGACGAGGTCGATTTCGGCAAACCCGCCGGCAAAGAAATCTGGTAGTGGCTGACTGGGTGCCGGATGCAGGGGACATTGCCTGGCTGCAATTTGATCCACAGGCCGGGCACGAACAGGCAGGGCACCGGCCAGCGCTGGTGCTGACGCCGCAGCGCTACAATGAGAAGCGCGGCATGATGATCTGCTGTCCGATGACCTCGCGCATCAAGGGCTATCCCTTCGAAGTCGTGGTGAACCGCAATCCACCCAGCGTCGTTCTGGCCGATCAGCTCAAAAGCATCGACTGGCGCGCACGGCAGGCGAGCCACAAGGGGCGGGTCAGTGCCGAGGGATTTGCCGAAGTCGGCGCGAAAATCCGGACCTTGCTCGGTCTTTGACGCGCGGCCCGCCGTCGCAGGCGCGCCACTCATTCAAAATCCTCGGTGTCGATCGTCTTGCGCATCGCTTCGGGATAGCGATCCCCCGCGACGGTCTGATGGCTGATCAGCGCACCGGCCTCGGCCAGCACATCGCCGGGTACCGCCAGCGATGCAGCGGCCGCGTTCGTCTCCAGGTGATCGATCCGGGTGGTCCCCGGAATCGCGTGGACATGGTCGCCCTGCGCCAGCACCCAGGCCAGCGCCAGCTGCGCCGGGAGCAAGCCGGCGCGGTCGGCCAGCGCTGCAAACCGTTCGATCAGCGCCAGGTTCTGCGGCCAGTTTTCGGCATTGAAGCGCGGGTGGGTATAGCGGATATCCTTTTCTCCCAGATTTTGCGGATCGCGGAACACGCCGCCCAGCGCCCCGCGCCCCAGCGGCGAGAAGGCGACCAGCGCGATTCCGAGCGCAGCGGTGGCCGCCAGCACGCCCAGTTCGACATTGCGCGTCCACAGCGAGAACTCGGTCTGCACTGCGGCCATGGGATGGACCGCATGGGCCTCGCGGATATGGGCCGCCGACCATTCCGACACGCCATAGGCACGAATCTTCCCGGCTTCGATCGCCCGCGCCAGCGCGCCGACCGAATCGGCGACGGGCACGGCATAGTCGAAGCGGTGGAGGTAGAAGAGATCGAGGTGATCGGTCGCGAGGCGCGCGAGGCTGGCGTCGAGCGAGCGCAGGATCGAATCGGGGTGGCAGTCAGTCCCGCGCCGCAGCCCGTCGAACAGGATGCCGGTCTTGGAGGCGAGGAAGACCTGGTCGCGGCGGTGCCCCAGAGCCGCGCCGATCAGTTCCTCGTTCTTGCCCGCGCCATAGATATTGGCGGTATCGATGTGGTCGTAGCCGAGATCGAGCGCGCGGTGGAGCAGGCGCACGCCGTCGTCATGAGACAGCGCGGTGCCATAGCCGTGGCTCAGCCCCATGCAGCCGAGGCCAATGGGGTTATGTGGCAGCGCCGCCAGTGATCGCTTCATTCGGGCACCGGCCCGAAACTGTAATCAGGCAGCGACAGGAATGCCTTCTTCAGTTGCTCCCCCCAGCCGGTCGAGATGGCGCGGAAATAGGGATCGTCCCCTGTCACCCGGCGCTCGTGCAGCGGGGTGAAGCGGTCGCGCTCGATCACCAGCATGTCGAGCGGCAGGCCGACAGAAAGATTGGCCTTGAGTGTCGAATTCGAAGCTGACCATCAACAGTTTGACCGCGTCCTCGAAACTCATCGCCCGGTCATAGCCGCGCAGGATGATCGGCCTGCCGTATTTGGTCTCGCCGATCTGGAAGAACGGGGTGTCGAAGCTCGCCTCGATGAAATTCCCTTCGGGATAGACGAGGAACATGCGCGGCTGCATGCCCTTGATCTGCCCGGCGACGATCATCGAGGCGGTGAATTTCCCCGCGCTGACCTCGCCGCTCTCCGCGTTCTGCAATTCGATGGTGTCGTTGAGCAGCTTGCCGACCATGGTTGCCACCTGGAACATGGTCGGTGCCTCGAGCAGCGAATTGTGCCGCTCGGAGGGTGCCTTGTTGCGCTCTTCGAGCTGGCTGACGACCGCCTGGGTGGTGGCGAGATTGCCCGACGACATCAGCGTGACGATGCGTTCGTCCGCCACTTCCCAGTGGTGCATCTTGCGGAAGGTGGAAATGTTATCGACGCCGGAATTGGTCCGGGTGTCGCTCATCAACACCAGGCCGCGATCGAGCATCATGCCAACGCAATAGGTCACCTGGAACCTCCCCCTAACACACCCCTCTATTGCTCGACGACCTGCTGTTCAACTGCCAGACTTACGGCGAGTGCGCTTTCCCCACCGCCGTAGCTGATGCCCGTGATCGGCGCCGCCTCGCGGTAGTCGCGGCCCGAGGCGATGCGCACGTAGCGGGCATCGGCGCTGATGCCATTGGACACATCGAACGCGACCCAGCCGAGCCCGGCCACAAAGGCCTCGGCCCAGCCATGCCCGGCCTCCTGGTCGATGCGGTCGTTCATCATCAGGTAGCCGCTGACATAGCGCGCCGGAACACCGAGCGCGCGCGCGACACCGATGAAGATGTGGGCATGATCCTGGCAGACGCCGCGTCCCGCCGCCATCGCCGCCTCGGCCGGCGTATCGGCGTCGGTGTGGCCAATCTCGTAGCGGACGGCCGCGATGACCCCCTGAGACAGCGCATGCAGCCGGGCAAGCGGATCGCCGGCGGTCTTGTCGATCGCGGCGACGAGCGCGCGCATTTTCGGTCCCGGCGCGGTCAAGGGCGTCTGCGCGAGAAAACTCCACAGGGGCATGTAACCCGAATGATGCCCGATGATCCCGGCATTGTCCGAGGTCGCGACCAGCCCGCTGCAGGTGATGGTGACCGCTTCGGTTCCCGGGTTGACCGAGACCAGTGCGGTCGGATTGCAGTGCTGGTCCTCGTATTCGCATTCCGGCGTCGCGCCGTCATAGTCCATGCGCCATGCGATCACCGACTGGCCGTGGGTCGATTTGGGCCTCAGCCGCAGCCGCTGAAGCCCACGCGAGGCGGGCTGGCTGAAGCGGTAGTGGGTGGTATGACGGATCGACAGGCGCATCAGGCGGTGAACCTGTAGTCGGCGGCGATCGCGTCGGCAATCTGGCGGGTGCCGGCAATCACCGCGAGGATGGTCTCGTGCAGGCCATATTCGAAGATCTGTGCCGTGGTCGCCTTGAACAGTCTGGCACCGGCATCGCGCAACAGGTCGTGTGCCGGGGTTTCCTCGCCGTATTCGCGCGCGAGGCTGGCCATGTTGCTCGACAGTTTGGCGAAGCAGAAGGCCAGGCTGCGCGGAAAGCGACCGTCGAGGATGAGGAATTCGGCAATGCCGCGTGCGTCCATCGTTCCGGCATTGAGCCAGCGATAGGCGCGCTCGCCGGAAACCGAGCGAAGCACGGTTTCCCATTGCGTGTTGTCGAGCGGCGAGCCGACCCAGCCGACCGAGGGCAACAGCACGTGGTATTTGACGTCAAGGATGCGCGCGGTGTTGTCGGCGCGCTCGAGGAACGTGCCGATGCGGGCGAAGTTGAAATTCTCGTTGCGCAGCATGGTCCCGTCCATCGCACCGCGCACCTGGGTGGTCTGGCGCCGGATCGCGGCGAGCACTTCGCCGAGGCTGACCGCTCTGACCGGGCGCGACAACAGTTCGCCCAGCACCATCCAGCTTTCGTTGGTCGCCTCCCACACCTCGCGGGTGATCGCGGTGCGCGCGGTGCGCGCGTTCATCCGCGCGCCCTCGATCATGGCCAGGACGCTGCCGGGATTGTCGCGGTCGCGCAGGATGAAATTGGTGACTGCGGGACCGGTGTAGTCCGGGCGCAAACGGGCGAAATGGGCATCAAGTCCGGTTGTCACCAGCACCGAGCGCCATTCGTCGCGCGCCACGTTCTGCCCCTTGGTCAGCGCCAGCCGGAAGCCCGCGTCGAGCAGCCGCGCGGTGTTTTCCGCGCGCTCGAAGTAGCGCATCATCCAGTAGATGCTGTTGGCGGTGCGGCCTAGCATGCGAACAATCCCGGGTATAAGCGAAATCCGGCCATCAGTCTTCCAGCACCCAGCTGTCCTTGGTGCCGCCGCCCTGCGACGAATTGACCACCAGCGAGCCCTGCTTGAGCGCTACCCGGGTGAGCCCGCCCGGCGTGATATCGATGCCGGCTGACGAGACCAGGACGAAAGGCCTGAGATCGACATGGCGCGGGGCAAGGCCGGCTTTGGTCAGGATCGGCACGGTCGACAGCGACAGCGTCGGCTGGGCAATGTAGTTTTCCGGCCTGGCGCGCAGCTTCTTGGCGAAATTGGCGATTTCGGACTTGGACGAGGTCGGCCCGATCAGCATGCCATAGCCGCCCGAGCCATGCACTTCCTTGACCACCAGATCGGCGAGATTGTCGAGCACATGGCCCAGCGCATCGCTTTCCGAACAGCGCCAAGTCTCGACATTGCCGAGCAGCGGCTTCTCGCCGGTGTAGAACTCGATGATGTCGGGCATGTAGCTGTAGATCGCCTTGTCGTCGGCGATGCCGGTGCCCGGCGCGTTGGCGATGGTGATGCCGCCGGCGCGATAGATGTCCATGATCCCCGAGACGCCGAGCACGCTGGAGGGGTTGAAGGTCAGCGGATCGAGATATTCGTCATCGACCCGGCGATAGAGCACGTCGATCGGCTGGTAGCCCTGCGTGGTGCGCATGGCGATGCGTCCATCGACCACCCGCAGGTCGCTGCCCTCGACCAGTTCCGCGCCCATCTGGTCGGCCAGGAAGGCGTGCTCGAAATACGCCGAATTGTAGATCCCCGGGGTCAGCACCGCGACCACCGGGCGTTCTCCAGCGCAGGCCGGCGCACAGGCGGCGAGGCTGCGCGCGAGCCGGCGGGGGTAGTCCGACACGCCGCGCACCGCCACCCTGGTGAACAGCTCGGGGAACATCGCCATCATCGTTTCGCGGTTCTCGAGCATGTAGGAAACGCCCGAAGGGGTGCGCGCATTGTCTTCCAGCACGAGAAATTCGTCGGGCCCGGTGCGCACCAGATCGACGCCGACGATGTGGGTATAGACCCCGCCAGGCGGCTCGAAGCCGACCATCTGCGGCAGGAAAGCGGCATTCTTGCTGATCAGCTCTTCGGGCACCCGCCCGGCGCGCACGATCTCCTGGCGATGATAGATGTCGTGCAGGAAGGCGTTGATCGCGCGCACCCGCTGGGAGATGCCGCGCTCAAGCTTGCGCCATTCCTGGGCAGTGACAATGCGCGGCACGACATCGAAGGGGATCAGCCGCTCTTCGCCGTCGCTCGCGCCATAGACGTTGAAGGTGATGCCGGTGCGGCGGAAGAAGCGCTCGGCCTCGTCACTCTGCTGCCGCAGCCAGCCGGGCGGCTGGAGGTTACGCCACGCATCGTAATCGCGATAGGCGCTGCGAACCGAGCCATCGGCGAGATGCATTTCATCGTAGGCTACAGTCGAATCGGACGGCATCGCACCTCCAGGTGCGCCAAGTGATGCCGCATGTGCGAGGCGTTGCCAAGCGGCCAATGCTGCGCTTGCGAAATGGTCTTTCGCGCCAGCCACGCGCAGGCTAGGACAGCGCCAGCCAGGGAGGGTCGAGGGGCGCATGAGGCAAGCGGCAGCAGCGCAGGAGACCGGGCGCAGACCCTGGTTGCTGGCCCGGGCCGGACAGCGCGAGGCCCTGTGGCTGGCGATCGGGTTGGCACTCCTCTCGTGCTTGCCGGTGCTGCTCGCGGCGCGTCCGCAAATGAGCGACTATCCCTCGCACCTGGCGCGGTATTACATCATGCTCGACGGCGGGCACGATCCCTGGCTGCGGCGCTATTACGAGTTCACCTGGGCCTGGTCCGGCAATCTCGGGATCGACCTGCTGATCGCGCCCCTGGCCAGGCTGTTCGGGCTGGAACTGGCCGGCAAGATCGTCACCGCACTGATCCCGCCGCTCACCGGGCTGGCCATGATCGCGGTCGAATGGACACTGCGCCGGCGAATCGGGGTGGGCACGATGCTGGCGCTGGCGACGATCTGGTCGCCGGCGCTGGTCATCGGCCTGCTCAATTTCGCTCTGTCCTTCGCCATGGCGCTGTTTGCATTCGCGTTGTGGGTGCGGCTGGGCGCCTGGCGCTGGCGCTGGCTGGTGTTTCTGCCGCTCGGCATGCTCGTCTGGCTGTGCCATCTCGCCGGCTGGGGCGTGCTCGGCCTCCTGGTGTTTTGTTACGAGATGCAGCGGCAGCGCGGCTGGCGGGCTTTCCTCGCACCCTGGCCGCTGGCCCTGCCGGCGCTGTCGCTGGTGGCCGGCGGCGGCCCGGCCGGCCTGCTCCACTACGGCCAGAACGTGCTCAACTTCAAGTTGACGATCTGGTTCATGGCGCTGCGCGACCAGCTGTGGTGGCTCGATATCGATAGCCTCGCCGTGCTGTTCGTCGCCTGCGCCGCCGCCGTTGTGGCGCGGCGCTGCGATGGCCGGCTGGGCTGGGCGGCGCTGCTCTTCGCGGTGCTCTCGCTCGCCCTGCCGCGCCACCTCGGCGGCGGCGACTATACCGATTACCGGCTGATCGCAGTGGCGCTGACCCTGGGTTGCCTGGCGATCGACTGGACCCCGCCCAGGCTGATCCTGTGGTGCGCACCGTTGCTCTATGTGGTGCGTCTCGGCGTCACCGCGAGCGCCTGGCACGCCGAATCGCGCGATGTCGAGGCCATGCTCAAGGCGCTCGACCGCCTGCCTCAAGGCGCGCATGTCGCCGCCGCCGTGGTGACCGACCGGGCGATCTGGGCGACCGACAGTTTCCAGCACGTGCCGAGTTACGCGACGCTCCGCCGCCAGGCACTGGTCAACACGCATTTCGCCGAGCCGGGCGTGCACATGGTGCAGCTGCGCGAGGGCGGGCCGCGCTTCCAGGACCCGTCGCAGCGCATCCTCCACGCGCCCGGCGAGCCGATCGATCTCGCCACGTTCGCGCCCGCCCGCAATGCCGGCTGGCTGTGGTATATCGGCCGCGAAGCACCCACGCGCCTGCCGCCCGGCGCGGTCGTGGTTCACCGCACTTCGCGCAGCCTGCTGCTGCGGCTTGCAAAAGCCGAGACCCCTCGCTAAATCGCGGCCATCTTCCGACATCGGAAACTCAACGCCCCTCCCGGCAAATCAGGCCGGGGCGGCGAAGGACCCGTGGCGGAAGCGAGGAGATTGCGCGCAATGGAAGACCGCCCTGCCAAAATCCGGACCACGCCCGGCGAATTCATGCGCCAGGTGCAGGCCGAAGGCCGCAAGATCATCTGGCCGACGCGTCAGGAGACCGTCACCACCGCGATCTTCGTGGCGATCATGATGGTTATCCTCGCGCTGTTTTTCCTCGGCATCGACTCGCTGTTCGGCAAGATCGTCCAGCTGCTGCTGTCGCTCGCCTCCTGATTAGCCAAGAGAGATATATGGCCCGCTGGTACATCATCCACGCCTATTCCGGCTTCGAGAACAAGGTTCGCGATTCGATCGTTTCGGAGGCCGATCGCATGGGCCTGTCGCAGCTGGTCGAATCGGTCGAAGTGCCGACCGAAACGGTGACCGAGGTCAAGCGCGGCAAGAAGGTCCAGGTCGAGCGCAAATTCATGCCCGGCTATGTGCTGGCCAAGTTGGCGATGAACGACGACGTCTATCACCTCGTCAAGAACACTCCCAAGGTCACCGGCTTTCTCGGCTCAAGTGGCAAGCCGCAGCCGATTTCGGACCGCGAGGCAGCGCGCTATTTCGGTGCCCGCGAACAGGCCGCCGCAGAGCCGCGCAAACACATTTCGGTCGATTACGAGATCGGCGACGCGGTCAAGGTGCTCGATGGGCCCTTCGCCAGCTTCAACGGCGTGGTGGAAGAACTCGATTTCGACAAGAACCGGGTCAAGGTCTCGGTGTCGATCTTCGGCCGGGCCACCCCGGTCGAGCTCGATTTCGAGCAGGTCGAGCTGTCGAAGTAACCATCCCGCCGCAGCGCGCGGCGGGGTTTGCCCGGGTTCAGGCAGCCTTGCGGTTCGATTCCGAGAGCCACTGGCGCGCGCGGCGCTGGGCTTCGGCAATTTCGCGGGCAGTCATTTCGTCCGAAATGTCGGCGCGGCACATCTGCGCTTCGGCATGGCCGCCGACTGCGGCCAGATTGAACCACTTGTGCGCTTCGATCAGGTCGCAGGCGACCCCGTGGCTGCCGGTCGAGAAGGCCACGCCGAGATCGTAACAGGCCCCGCTATCGCCGTCGATCGCGGCGGCGAGGCAATTTGCCACCAGCAGATCCGCATCGCTGAAATCAGCGGCAATCGTGCTCGAAAACGTGTTCTTGTCGGTCCAGGCCGTATCCATGATCGCTTACCCCGTGTGTGCCGGCGGAAAACCCCTGTTGCCCGCTGGCAAGGCCAAGCTCGGCCAACGTGGTCAACAAATGGTTAACATGGCCGCAAAAAAGTGCACGGGGTCGCGAATCCGCGCTTCACAAGCCAATTGCGGATAATCCGGCAAGCCCATGCATTGCCGCTTGTGCGGCCATCGGTGCCTGCCTATAGGCCCGGCAGCCTTGGTACGCTGAAGGTCATCGGGCAAAATCCCGGGGCGGCAGGACGCAAGCGGTCGAGGGAGGCCTGTTGCGGAGTTTCCGATGCACACTGCTTTTGCCGATGAAATCGATGTCCTGGCCAAGGCCAAACGGGCCATCGGCGGGGACTATGTCCCTAACGATGCCGAGCCCTACATGGGCGAGCCGCAGGCCGTCTATTTCCGGCGCCTGCTGCTCGAATGGAAGAAGTCGATCCTCGATGCCGCCGCCGGCACGCTGCAATCGCTGCAGGACGGGCCGATCCGCGAGCCCGACCTCAACGACCGCGCCTCGAGCGAGACCGACTGGGGGATCGAACTGCGCACCCGCGACCGCCAGCGCAAGCTGATCGCCAAGATCGATTCGGCCCTGCGCCGGATCGAGGAAGGCGAATACGGCTTTTGCGAGGTCACCGGCGAGCCGATCGGCCTCGGTCGGCTGATCGCGCGCCCCATTGCCACGATGACGGTCGAGGCGCAGGAAGCCCACGAGCGGCGCGAAAAGGTTTCACGCGACGACTGAGCGCAACCCCGCGACCAGCGGCGCAAATATGCATCGACACGACGCGGACTTAACGATTATTTTCCCAAAGCGGTTTAGCATTGCGACACACGGACGTCTTATTGATCGTTCCGGCAGTTGCGGCGTTATAGTGACGGCGCAGGACCGGAAAACGGCAGAGCAAACAATGGACGAGGCAGAACAGAGGCAGATCGCGCGCGACAGCCTGTTTGTCATGGCCGATTTGCGGCTGGACGGGTCGGACGAGGAACACCGCATCAAGATGCGCAACCTCTCGGCCGGGGGCATGATGGGCGAAGGCCCGCTGCGCGTTGCGCGTGGCGCGATTGTCTGGGTGAACATCCGCCATATCGGCTGGGTCGAGGGCTCGATCGCCTGGGTGCAGGATTCCCGCTTCGGCATCGCTTTCCGCGAAGAGATCGACCCCAAGGTGGCGCGCGCGCCACTGGCGGCCGCCGACCTGCCGCAGGCCCTGCCGCGCGCACCGGGCTCGCCGCATCGCCCCACGGCGTGGTGCGCAAGGTCTGATAACCGGTTTTGCTGCGCTGCCCGGGTAAAGCGCAATTCCTCTCGCGGCGAAAATCGATTAGGCGAGAGCGCATGCGCCGCGCCCGTTCCTTCGCCGCAATCGCCCTCCTCGTGTCAGCCGCCGCGCTGCTGGCTGCGTGCAGCCAGGGCGAGGACGCCTCGGTCGAGCTCGTCGCTATCGGCGATCCCGCCGCGCCCTTCGAGAGCGGCGGCCGGCTGTCGGCTCCGGCGCAGCTACTGCGCGGCGCAACGGCAGAGGGTCTTGTCGGGCTCGACGAACGGGGACAGGTGAGCTCCGGCGTCGCCGACCGCTGGATCGTCGCCGAGGATGGCCTGAGCTACATCTTCCGGCTGCGTGACGGCAGCTGGAGCGAGGGCGGCAAGCTGACCGCCGACAGTGTCCGCCAGGCGCTCGGTCAGGCGCTCTCCAGCCTGCGCGGCACGCCCCTGGCGCGCGATCTGGGCGGCATCGAGGAAATCCGCACGATGACCGGCCGGGTGGTCGAAATCCGCCTCAACCGGCCGCAGCCCGAATTGCTGCAGCTGCTTGCCCAGCCCGAACTCGGTCTGCTGTCGCGCGGCCATGGTGCCGGGCCGATGCGACTGACGCGCGACGGCAAGGTCGCCTATCTTTCGCTGCTCGACCCCGAACGCCGCGGGCTGCCCGCGGATGCCGACTGGCAGCAGACGGCGCGTCCGCTGCGCCTGCGCGCGCTGCCCGCCGCGGCGGCGATCGCGATGTTCAACCGCGGCGAAGCGGGCGCGGTGCTCGGCGGCCGGATCGAACACTTCCCGCTGGCCGATGCCTCGGGCCTGTCGCGCGGGGCAATCCGGCTCGACCCGGTGATGGGGCTGTTCGGCCTCGCCGTGGCCCATGGCGACGGCTTTCTGGCCGAGGCAGCGAACCGCGAGGCGATCGCCCTGGCCATCGACCGCGAGGCGCTGATCGCAGCGCTCGGCGTCGGCGGCTGGAACGCCACCAGCCGCATCGTCCCGCCCGACGCCGAGGATGTTCCCGCCGGTACGGGCGAACGCTGGCCGGGGATGTCGCTGGGCGAACGCCAAGCCGAAGCAGCGGCGCGAGTTGCGCGCTGGCGCGGCGGGGCGCGCGATACGGTGCGGCTGCGGCTTGCCCTGCCGCAGGGGCCCGGTGCGGATCGTATCTTTGCCGCGCTGGCCGGCGATCTCGCCAGGGCGGGCCTGGGCAGCCAGCGGGTCGGCCCGGGCGATGCCGCCGACCTCAGGCTGGTCGATGCCGTCGCGCGCTATCCGCGCGCCAGCTGGTTCCTCGGACAGCTGAGCTGCGATATCCAGAAGAACCTGTGCAGCGCCGAAGCCGATCGCCTCGCCGGCGAAGCCACGCGCGCGCCCGATGCGGCGGCGCGGGCAGCGCTGCTGGCGCAAGCCGAGACAGCATTGGCCGCAACCAACAGCTTCATCGCCTTCGGTCCGCCGATCCGCTGGTCGCTGGTGCGCGGCAACACCACCGGCTATTCGCCCAACCGTCTTGGCTATCACCCCTTGATGCCGCTGGCGCTACGTCCCAAATAGGGGCACCCGGCGGCCTGCCGGCACTCGACACAAGGATGCGTGCGGCAATGGCGACCGGAACTGCAACGAGGCTGCCCCGCGAGCCGCTGCCGCTGGGCACCGACCCGGCGTCGGTGCGGCGGCGCGTGGAAGCACTGGAAAGGTTGCTCGACCGCGCACTGATTGTCCCCGGCCTCAACCGGCCGGTCGGGCTCGATGCGATCATCGGGCTGGTGCCGGTGGCCGGCGACACCATTGCCGCGCTGATGGGGCTCTATCTGGTCTGGGAGGGGCGCAACATCGGCATGAGCAAGTGGCAGCTGGCGCGGATGACCGGGACGGTCGGCATCGACTGGCTGATCGGCGCGGTGCCGGTGGCCGGCGATGTGGTCGATTTCTTCTTCCGCTCGAACACGCGCAATCTCAAGCGCATCCGCCAGCATCTCGACCGCCACCACCCCTCGACCCGGATCATCGAGGGCTAGATTGCAGATGCACCGCACCGGCATTGTCCTTGCGCTCTGTGCGCTTGCTGCGTGCAACAGCGAACCTGGCCCCGGCGGGGTGACGGCGGGCGAGGCCAAGGCGCTCGACGACGCCGCCGAAATGCTGGAGGAGCAGCGCCTGCCCGACAGCGCGATTCCGCCGCCGGCACCCGCATCTCCGGCGAAGTGACCGAATGGGCTTGAGAAAATGAGCGAGTGGGACAGCTGGATCGGCCGCGAGGAACACCGCCAGGACCGTGTCGATCCGGGCCATGCGGCACGCTGGCTGGCGACGCTCGACCGCGCGGCGGCCCCCGATAATGCGGTGCCGCAGGGCTTCCATTTCTGCCTGTGCCTGCCCGATGCGCCGACCACCGGCGCACCGCCCGCGCCGGGCGAAGGCCGCTTCGATGCTTCGGACTGGCAGGTCCACCGTATGCTGGTCCCCGCCGAGCCGCTGCTGTTCCGCTATTCGGCGCTGACCTTCAACAGCCACCGCATCCATTCCGATCTCGCCTATGCGACCGGCGAGGAAGGCTATCGCGGCCTCATCGTCCACGGCCCGCTGACCGCGACCTTGCTGCTCGATCTCGCGCGGCGCGAACTGGGCGACAATGCCCTGCTGACCTTCGCCTTTCGCGGGCTGAGCCCGGGCCTATGCGGCGAGGAATTGCACCTCGTCATGCGCGGCAGCGGCGATGCCATCGAATTGGGCGCTTTCGCCAGCGACGGGCGGCAGGTGATGAGCGCGAGTGCTGCGGCTTAGAGCCGTTCCGACCTGGATTGATACCAACAGTGCGATCAGCTGACTTGTCACCCCGGGCTTGACCCGGCGTCCCGCTTTTCATCCACTTCGCGAAGGTCGCAAGCGGGATCCCGGGTCAAGCCCGGGATGACGAAAAAGAGGGTTCACTGCGATTGGTGCCCAAGGGAGTCATGAGGGCTTCTTCGGCGCACGATAGGTATCATGGCATTGCTTGCAGGGCATGGCGGCAACCATCAGGTCGGTCACTGCCGCCATATCGCCGGTTTCACCGGCCTTGGCCATGGCCTCGGCGTTGCGGGCGAATGCCTCCATGCGCTGCATGAAGTCGGCATGGTTGGACCAGACTTCCGCTTTCGCCCGGCCTCCGGGGAGGACAGGACGGAAGCTGCCCACCGCATCCCTCGCGCCGTTCGCAATCGAACGCGTCACTTCGGCCAGTTTCGCAGGCGGCTCGATGCCGGCGGCGATATTGCCCAGCAGCTCGCCGTCCTTGTCAAGCTGCTCCATGATGAACTGGCGCTCGAAAATTGCGCCTTCTTTCTGGGCCGCATCCGCCGCAGCATCACTGGCAATGACCGGCGATCCCGCCAGGGCCAATCCGGCCAGTGCGGCAATGCCCAGGCACGCCATCCCGGCGCTACGCAAGTCAACCTTGAACATTCAGAACAATCCCATCCACTTGGCCGAGAGTGAGCCCTTATCAATCGCCGGCAAAATTGACAAACCGGTCGGCCAGGATCGCAATGACTTCAGGCTCGGCGGCAATCCCCGCCTCGCGCGCGGCATGGTTGCTCTGGTCCAGGATTTCGTAGATCAGCAGCCATGCTTCAAGCCAGCGGCGGCGCTGGGTCGCGCGGTCGATGGCAAAGGCCGGGATGCCTTTGCCCAGTTCGGCAATCAGGTTGCCGATCAAGTCCTGCGCACTGCGGGTGAAATCCGCCTCTTCGGCATTGGCCTGGATAAAGACGCGCAGCAACTGGCCGCTCCTGCGGTCCGCAGCGAACAGGCTGCCGATCCAGTGCTCGACCACCGCGCGATCACGATAGTCCGCAGCGGTGATCGAGGTGAACCGGGGAAGCGCATGCTCGACGTTTCGCCGGAACAGATCGAGCGCGAGCGCGGCCTTGCTGGTGAAGTGGCGATAGAACGTCATCCGGCTGACGCCGGCTTTCTTGACAATGTCCTCAACGGAAACCGCAAAATAGCCCGAACGGCAGAAGGCTTCGGCAGCAGCCGCGAGCAGTCGCTCGCGGCTGCTGGCCTTGCCTGGTTCCGGGGGCTCGACCGGCAGTTCGCGGCGCAAGGCACTGGTTGCGGGCAAGCGCCTATTCCGCCGCGATCGCGAGGGTGTCTTCCTGCGCGCATTCCGGCCCGATGAACTCGCCCGGATAGCGTCCGGTGAACTCGCCGTGATCGAAGGTCGGCACCCCGGCGACCAGCGTCAGCCGCATCGGCGCGGGATCGCGGGTATAGCGGTAAGTGCGTCCGCCGGTGCCGTCCCACACGTCGAAAATCTTCTTCTCGGGCCGCATCTCGATCTCGGCGAGGTTGAACACGGTAATGTCGGCAACCTTGCCCAGCTCGATCGTTCCGCGATCGTTGAGGCCGAAGAAGCCAGACAGGCGCCCGGTCAGCATGTGGACGCCTTGCTCGATCGAGATGACGCCGCGATCGCGCACGTAGTCGGTCAGCAGGAACACGTTGTAGCCTGCCCCGCAGAACAATTTGCCGTGCGCCCCGGCATCGCTGACATTGGCGAGCGAATGGGTATCGACGAGCAGGTTGTTGAGCACTTCCTCGCTCTTTTCCCAGCTCTTTTTCAGGATCGTCAATTCCTGCCCGTTGTTGAGCACCCACTCGGCCATCGCATCGGAGGGATGGGTGAGGCCAGATTGCGCCATGTAGTCGGCCAGCGTGACGCCGATCGGGCCATAGCCGGATTCGCTCTCGCGCAGCAGGTTGGCGGCTGGTTCGTGGAGATAGGAATGCGCGAACTGGTTGTCCCACGAATTCGCGGGCCTTCGCCCGCCAGGCGGGATCCGCCAGCATCACCGCCTTGGCTTCCCAGCCCGGGGTGTTGACCAGTTCCTGCCACACCGGATTGCCGTTCTGGCCGAACACCAGCGTGCGATTGAAATTGATCACCGACGTGGGCGAAATGACGTTGAACGAGGTATAGATTTCCAGTCCCTCGGCCTTGAACTGTTCGTGCAGTTCCTCGGCGCGGGGGAGCTGATCGGCCATGTATTCCAGCGTCGGCATGCCTGCCCACTGCATCCGCACGCCGGTCTGCCTGGCCAGCCGCCCGAAGCGTTCGAGCGAGGCATTTGCGGTCTTGCGCATGAAATAGTCGAGGATGACCTGGAAGGTCGCACCCGGATACTTGCCCAGGACGCCGAGCAGCGCGAGGAATTCGGCATCGTCAGCCTGCTGCGAGGGCAAGGGGCGCTCGTGCTTGTCGTAATCGAGGTAGTTCGACGAAAGCCCCATCGCGCCTGCGGCCAGCGCATCGTCGAGCAGTTCGCACATCTGCGCGATCTCATCGGCAGTCGCGGCCCGCTTCCACGCGTCCTGGCCCATCACGCACAGGCGCAGCGGAATGTGGCCGCAGAAGGCGCTGTAATGCAGCGGCAGCTTGACCTTGGCTTGCATCGAAGCCTTGTATTCGCTCCACTTCTTCCAGTCCCAGGGCACGATCTGGCGCATCGGCTCTTCGGGAATGTCCTCGAAGTAGTTGAAGATGTCGATGACATCGCCGACATCTTCCTCGGTCTGCGGCGCGGGCGCGAGGCTGAAGCCGCAGTTGCCGTTGATCGAGGTGGTCGCCCCATAGGCGGGAAGCGGTTCGAGATTGGGGTTCCACCAGACGCCGCCGTCCCAGTGGTTGTGGGTTTCGATGAAGCCCGGCGTGACATAGCAGCCCGTTGCATCGATGACGCGCTCGCCCTTGCCCGCCCGCAGGTCCGGGCCGATTTCGGCGATGCGTCCACCTGACACGCGCACATCGGCCGCATAGGCTGGCGCGGCGGTCCCATCGACGACGGTTCCGCCCTTGATCAACAAGCGAATTTCCATGACATATCTCCCATTGTTCGCCGACCACATGGCCGGACAGCCGCGCGAATCGGCCTGATGTTACACTGTGTAACATTGAATGATCGCACCTGTAAAGATGCGGTCTTGCGCGATGCTTTGCGCGTTATGCAATCGGCGCTATGCATAAACCGCGCAAGCCGCACCGCGCGCCGAGGTCCGATCCAGGAGAGGTATGATGAGCCACAACCTGCAGCCGTTCCGTTGCGACGTCCCCGACGCGGTGCTGGCCGATCTGAAGGCGAGACTGGCCAATACCCGGTTTCCCGATCAGCTGGACGGCGCGGGGTGGGACTATGGCACCGAACGTTCGTACCTTGAGGATTTGTGCGCTTATTGGCGCGATTCATTCGACTGGCGCGCAGCCGAAGCGCGCTTCAACCGCTTCCCCCAGTTCACCACTGAAATTAATGGGGAGAATGTTCACTTCTATCATATCCGCTCGCCCGAGCCGGACGCCTTGCCGCTGATCATCACCCACGGCTATCCCGGTTCGGTCGCCGAATTTCTCGATATCCTGGGCCCGCTTTCCGATCCCGCCAGCCACGGCGGCGACCGGCGCGATGCGTTTCACGTCATTGCCCCGTCAATCCCCGGCTATGGTTTTTCCGGCCCGACCCGCAACCGCGGCTTCAGCGTGGATAGCGCAGCTGACGTAAACATCGCGCTGATGGAGTTGCTCGGATACGAGCGGTATGTGGCCCAGGGCGGCGATTACGGATCGGCCATTTCGGGGAGAATGGCGATGAAACGTCCGGAGCGGATGATCGCCCTGCACCTCAACTTCATTCTTGGCCGCCCTGCCGATCCGGCGAACCCGTTTGCCGGCCTCAGCGAGCAGGAGATTGCCGAGCAGGAATGGAAGCGCAATTACGACCTGCACGAAAGCGGTTACCAGGCGATCCAGGGCACCAAACCGCAGTCGCTCGCCTATGGCCTGACCGACAGTCCCGCCGGACTTGCCGCGTGGATTGTCGAGAAGTTCAAGACCTGGAGCGACTGCGACGGCGATATCGAAAGCTCATTCACCAAGGAGCACCTGCTCGAAAACATCATGCTCTACTGGGTCACCGGGACGATCAATTCGGCGATGCGGCTTTATTACGAATTGATCGGCCCCAGCCGCGCGCCGGGCGGAGAATATTCCTTCATCACGGTGCCGACCGCGCATGCCCGGTTTCCGGCGGAAATCCGCCCCACCCCGCGACTATGGGCTGAGCAGATGTACAACATCGTGCGCTGGACGAAGCTCCCCAAGGGCGGCCATTTCGCGGCATTCGAACAGCCGCAGCCGTTTCTGGACGACCTGCGCGCCTTCTGCCGCGATTTTCGTTAGGTCAGTTACCACTTCTCGCAGGATTTGCGGTTCGGGGCGGCAGATGCTCGTGATCCACGAATTGCGCCTCGCGGCCCGGCTTGAGAACAACGAGTATCAACCCGGTCGCGAGCACATTCAGGACGGCTGCGACAACAAAGTATCGGTCGTAACTGCCTGTCATATCGAACAGTCGTCCTGCCAGCAGCGGGCCCAGGCTGGCGCAGACGGCGATACCTGTCTGCAAAATCGTGTAGACGCTTCCGAAGATCCGCGGGTCGAACCTGCGCGAACACAGATAGGTCACGACATCGATCTCTGATCCGGCTGCAAGGCCCAGCAGGGCTGCCGCAATCAACAGCAGCGGCACCGAGCCATCTGCCGTGGCCAATAGCGCGATGACCGGCAGGATCAGCAAGAAGGCCGCAATCGCCACCGGGCGTGTCGGAACCATGTCGAGCAGTATCCCGGTCCCGATCCGGCCGGCTATCGAAAACAGCCCGATCAGCCCGGCAATCCCGGCAGCCGTTTGCAGGCTGACGCCCTGCTGTCTCGCTATCGGCACGAGATTGACGATCAGGGGCAACTGGATGCTGGCAAACAGGCCGGCGGCACCGAGCAAAAACCAAAAGGTTTTCGAGCGGAGCACAGGGCGCAGCGGCGGCAGGTCTGCGGCAACCTCGCGCTGGATGGGCTTGTGGGCCGGCCTGTAGAAGAAGAATACCAGCGGCAGCAGCACCAGCGCCCAGCCGAAAGCCATGGCCGGAAAGGTAGCGCGCCAGCCCAGATTGCCGACCAGCCAGGCAACCAGCGGTGGCCAGATCGCTGTCGCCAACCCGATCCCGGCCAGGCAGACCGAAATCGCCAGTCCGCGCGACTGGTCGAAACTCTGGACGACGCCGCTGATCCACGCGGCCAGGATGACCCCTGCGGTTGCCAGGGAATAGAATGCGGCCAGCGCCCACCAGTGCCACATTGCCGCGCTCGTGGTGCCCAGCAGCGACAGCCCGGCAGCGAACGGCACAATGCCGATCAGCAACATCCGGCGCGGCCCGACCCGGTCGAGCACACGCGCCGCCAGCGGCCCGACGACAATGCCGAACAGCATCTGCAGGGTGAGCGCGGATGAGAACTCGGTCTTGGTCCAGCCCAGATCGCGGGTCATCTCCTCCATGAAGATGCCGCTCGAATAGGCATAGGCGGCCGGACCGGTGAGCCCCAGCATGGCGATGAAAGGCAATGGCCATGATCGCGTCCATTCCGCGCGCGCGGTGCTCTCGCTCATTGCCTGGCTCCGCGTTGGGCCTGACGGGGCCGGTTGTCGCAGGTCGCCTCTATCGGGCGGCGCGGGGCGTCATCCAACGAACATGGCTCGCAGTGCCTTCTTGTCGGGCTTGCCGAGCGGCGACAACGGCACCTTGTCGATGAATTCGACTGTCTTGGGTGCCTGGATCGGCCCCTTCCTGTCCCGCACCAGTGCGATCAGATCCTCGGCCTGCACGGTTTCTCCCGGCACCAGGACCACGATCGCCTTGACCGTCTCGCCCCATTTCGGATCGGGCACGCCGATCACCGCCGCTTCGCGCACCGCCGGATGGGTCACCAGCACATCCTCGACTTCGCGCGCGAAAACGTTGAAGCCGCCGGTGACGATCATGTCCTTCTTGCGATCAACGATGCGCAGGAAGCCGTCGGGACTGCGGATGGCAACATCGCCCGTATGCAGCCAGCCGCCGGCAAAAGCCTGCGCGGTTTCCTCGGGCTTGCCCAGGTATCCGCCCATCAGCAGCGGCCCCTGCACACAGATTTCGCCCGGCTCTCCTTCGGGAACAACCTGCATGTCGTCATCCATCAGCGCGACACGGACCCAGGGCGTCGGCCGCCCGCAGGATGCGAGACGCTGGGGATCGTCGCTCAGATGGTCGGCGCGGCGCATCACCGTTACCGACATCGGCGCTTCCGACTGTCCGTAGAACTGGAAGAAGACCGGTCCGAGCTTGCCGATCGCATCCTTGAGGCGCGCTGCCGGGAATGCCGATGCCCCGTAGAACACCACCTCGAGGCTCGACAGGTCGAACTCGCCGAAGCGCGGGTGATCGATCAGCGCCAGTACCATCGTCGGCACCATCAATACCGATGTGATGCGATGACGCTCCACTGCCTCCATGAAGGAAACCGGATCGAACCCGGGCAGGACCACCATCGATCCGCCCTTGAGCAGGATCGCGGTCAGGACCGAGGCACCGGCATGGCTGAGCGGGGCGCAGATCAGGTGGCGGATTTCGGCGGGCCATTCCCATTCGGTCAGCTGGATCTGGGTCGATGTCGCCATGCCGCGATGCGTGACCATGATGCCCTTGGGCTTTCCGGTCGTGCCGCCCGAATAGGCAATGCGCGCCAGGTCCTCGGGATCTGCGGGTGGCGCAGCCAGCGCGCGCGGAGCAAAGGCCGAGGCCAGGCGATCGAGCGACTGGCCAGCGCCATCCGGTCCGATCGCGACAAGATGCTGCAGCCGCGGCGCGCGCTGCCTGAGTTCGGCTGCAACCGCATCGTAGTGATCGGCATCGTAGACGAGAAGATCGACTTCGGCGTCCTCGATCACATAGAGGTAGTCCTCGATCGCCCCCATCGGATGGAGGGCCGTGGCGACGATGCCGGCGAAAGACAGGGCGTTCATCACTGCGGGAACCTCGACCCGGTTGCGCGCGAGCACCGCAGCGCGGCGAGGCTTTGGCGCAAGCGCCTCGAACGCCTGATGGGCGCGGCTGATCGCGTCGCGCAATTCGCCCGCGCTCTGGGTCGTGCCATCGGCCAGGACGACGACCGTGCGATCAAGATCGCGGTTGAGCGCCTGTGCGACGAGTTCGGTGCCCAGGATCGACTGGTAAATGGGATCGCTCATGTTCGTTCTCACTCCACCGGAACAACAGGCTGTTCGCGCAACTTGCGGCGTTGGGGCACATTGGGCTGGCCGGTATGGGCGGTGATGCCGCCATCGGCGGTGACGATCGATCCGGTCATGTACGAAGCTTCGTCCGACGCCAGGAACGCGATGACATTGGCCATCTCGTCCGGCCTGCCCATCCGTCCGAGCGGTATCGGTCCGAGCCACGCGACGCGATCTTCGGGCCGCGCGACCGTCAGTTCGGTCATCGCCGTTGCGATCAGACCGGGGCATAGCGCGTTCACGCGGATGCCGTCGCGTGCGCAATCGAGAGCCAGCGAGCGGGTATAATTGATAACCGCGCCCTTGGTGGCGTTGTAGACGCCCATGCCATAGTCGCCGGCAAGGCCGGAAATCGATGCGACATTGACGATCGCTCCGCCGTTGGCCCGCATGACGGGAATTGCGAATTTGCAGAACAGGTAGATCGCCTTGGTGTTGATGGCGAAAACCCTGTCCCACAGCTCCTCGTCCATGTCCGGGGTTTCGGCGAGCGCGCCCAGCCCCGCATTGTTGACCAGGATGTCGATGCGCCCCCACTTCGCGCAGGTTGCCGCGATTGCGGCGGCGACATCGACCGCCGATCCGCCGTCGCAACGGGTGAAGGCGACCGTATCGGACGTTCCGGCCGGTTCAGCGATATCCGCGATCATGACCCGGGCACCCTCGGCGGCGAGCTTCGCAGCGGTGGCACTGCCAATTCCGTTCGATCCACCGGTGACGATGGCAACCTTGCCGTCAAATCTGGCCATGCACTTATCCTCTACCTGACCGGTCGGCACGATTGCGCTCAGCCCGCGCCCGAACCCGGAATTTACTCAATGCTCGCGTTGCATTTCTTTGTGTGTTCCCGCGAAGTCGCTAACCCAAATCCGCCCGGCCCTCAACCCGGGTCGATCCGGGCACTGGCGCACAAGCACCGGCCTGACAACGCACCAAAGCAAGCAAAGGGACATCAACAGGCCTCCCCAGTGCAGGCTGAAGTGGCTGAAGCAAGCCAATGCACGTCGATGGAAACGATCGCACCCAATGGCGGCTCAGGTGCCAGGGCTTGGCGAAACCGGCACCGTTATAACACTGGTTGCTGGTTGAAGCCAGACGCCAGATATCGCCCGCAAATCACTAATGGCCGTTGCCTGTTGCAATTATCCAATGCTGCGGTATCAGCTTTGCAGCGCAATAATGCACTTGGTCACGATCATTTTGCGACGGTGACCTGCGCAGGGCAGGCCAGAAGGATGTAGCATGTATCTCGCGCCTGAAGGGGACGAAATCGAGATCGCCAACGCGGCTGCCGATTTCCTCGCCGACACCATCCCGATCGCGCGGCTGCATGGCAATGACGCAGCCGATCTGGGTGCCTCCCGGTTGCAGGCCATGGGCGAAATGGGATGGTTCGCCCTTGCCGTGCCCGAAGCGCTGGGCGGCAGCGGGCTCTCCACTGTCGAGCATGCACTGTTCTTCCGGGAAGCCGGTCGGCAATGCGCGCCGGTCGATCTGCTCGCGCAGTGCCTGGCCGCCAACATGATCGGCGAGGCCGGGCTGCGGCAGGCCGTCATGTCCGGCGAAACCGCAGTCGCATTGGCTATATCCGACGATGGGGGCTTCCGCATCCTCGGAGCGGCCGATGCCGCGCATGCGCTGCACGTCACGCAAGGCGAAGCCAGGCTTTATGCGCTGGGCGGCGTTGTGGCTGAAACCCGTCCCGCGCTCGACCCGGTGAACAGCATCCGCGTTGCGAAGCAGCTGGGCGATCCGGTCGAGACTGCGGCCGGCGTTGCCTGCTGGCAACTGGGTCAACTCGGCACGGCCGCAATGCTGGTCGGCCTGGCCGAGGCATCGCTCGATCTGATCGTCGAATATGCAAAAGTGCGCGAGACATTCGGGCGCAAGATCGGCTCCTGGCAGGCGGTCCGCCATCCCTGCGCCGATATGGCCGTGCGGGTCGAGGCGGCGCGCGCGCAGCTCTGGTATGCCGCCGCCGCCCTGAAGGAGGATCGCGCCGATGCCGAGGTCCATCTCGATGCGGCAAAGCACATGGCGAACCAGGCCGCACTCGCCAACGCCGATACCAACATCCAGTTGCATGGCGGGATTGGCGTGACCGACGAACATGATGCGCACCTGCTCCTCAAGCACGCGATGACGCTGGCGCGGCTGTTCGGCACCAAACGCGCCTTGCTCGCCCGCCTGCTCGACGCTCGCCTGGAAGACTGACATGGATCTGCACTATTCCGATGCCGACCAGGAATTCCAGGCGCGCGCACGCGCCTGGCTGACTGCCAACGTGCCGACCGCAAAGCGCCCCGCCCATGGTCCCGGATCCGCGCAATTCGATCGTGACTGGCAGCGCAAGCTCTATGACAACGGCTGGGCGGGGGTCGCCTGGCCGAAGGAGTTCGGCGGACTCGGGCTTTCCGGCTTGCAGCAAGTCATCTGGTACGAGGAACTCGCCCGCGCCAAGGCTCCGCACCATATCAACACCACCTACATCTCGCTGATGCATGCGGGGCCGACACTGATCGCGCGCGGGACAGACGAGCAGAAGGCGTTTCACCTGCCACGCATCCTCAGCGGCGAGTTGCTTTGGTGCCAGGGGTTTTCCGAACCCAATGCCGGATCCGACCTTGCTTCACTGCGCGCACGCGGTGTCGTCGATGGCGATCATGTCGTCGTGACCGGCGCGAAGATGTGGACCACCGATGCGCAGCATGCCGACTACCAGGAGCTGCTGATCCGCACCGATCCCGCGTCCGAGCGCCACAAGGGCCTGACCTGGATCATCTGCGACATGAATTTGCCCGGCATCGACATCAAGCCGATCCGCACGATGATGCAGGACGAACACGTCAACATGGTATTCTACGACGAGGTCCGCATACCTGTCAGCAATGTCGTCGGCGAAATCGGCAAGGGCTGGTCGACGGCGCTTGCCACGCTTTCGTTCGAGCGCGGTCTCGGCTTCATTGGCGATCAGCTTGAACTCTACGAGCGCGTCTGCCGGGCGGTGGAACTGGCGCAGACCGTACGCCTCGAGGATGGCCGCCGCGCGATCGAGGACGACGGAATCGCCCAGCGACTGGCCTCGATCAAGGCCGAGACGATCGCCATCCGTTCGATGACGCTGGCCGACATCGCCGAGACCGACCGGACGGGCGAACCCGGGCCGAAAGGCT
Organism: uncultured Alphaproteobacteria bacterium; assembly: GCA_963777795.1. Lineage (GTDB taxonomy): Bacteria > Pseudomonadota > Alphaproteobacteria > Sphingomonadales > Sphingomonadaceae > Novosphingobium. Next base: position 338,627 of record CAVZRM010000006.1, on the reverse strand, counting down.
CGATGATGAAGCTGATGGTCACTGCAACCCACAAGGCGTTGAGCGAAGTGGTCGGCGACATGCTGGGCTGGGGCTTCCTCGAATTCGACGGCGACCGCACCGCCCATCCGTGGACCTACGATTACCTGTGGAGCTGGGTCTTCAGCATCTCGGGCGGCACCAGCGAGATCCAGCGCGAAATCACCGCAGATCGCGTCCTCGAACTCCCCCGGGCACGTTAATCGTGACCCCGCTCAGACTCGGGATCGCCGGTGCCAATGCCGAACGCGGCTGGGCCAGGGATACGCATGTTCCGGCATTGCGGGGGCTGCCAGGCATAGGGCTCCACGCGGTCTCAGCCCGCACGCAGGACATTGCCGATACGGCGGCGCAGGCATTCGGCGCGGCAAAGGCCTATGGCGATACGCTGGCGATGGTCCGCGATCCCGAGATCGACATCGTGGCGGTGCTGGTCAAGGTGCCCGAACACCGCGCCATCGTGCTCGCGGCGCTCGACGCCGGCAAGCATGTCTATTGCGAATGGCCGCTGGGGCGCGACCTTGCCGAGGCGCAGGAAATGGCCGCTGCGGCAGCCCGATCGGACCGGCATGTGGCGGTGGGTCTGCAAGGTGCCAACGCCTTGGCCGTGCGCCATGCGGCAAAGCTGGTGCGCGAAGGCGCGATCGGGCGCTTGCTCAACTTGCGGGTCGTGTCTTCGACCGCCGGCTGGGGCACGGTTGCACCGCCGCACTATGCCTACCTCCAGGATCGTAGCAACGGCGCCACGCTGGCGACGATCGCGGGCGGCCACACCATGGCCGCCGTCGAGGCCGTTGTCGGCGCATACCGCGAAGTCGCGGCGCGCTGCTCGATCCTGCAGGGCACCGTCGAGATTGCGGGGTCGGGCGAAAAGGTCCAGCGCACCTGCGCCGATCACATGCTGATCACCGGCAGCCATGCGGGCGGCTGCGTCTCGAGCGTCGAAATCGTCGGCGGCGAGCCGATCCCGCTGCGCTTCGAACTGCGCGGCACTGCGGGCGCGATTGCGATAACCGGCCACCATCCGGGCGGCTTCCAGTGCGGCGATCTCAAGGTCGAATGCAGCGCCGGAGGCGAGCCCCAGCCCGCACCCGCAGTCCCTGGCCTCACCGATGCCGCGATCAACGTCGGGCAGATGTGGGCGCAGTTCGAGCGCGACATTCGCACCGGATCGCGCAGCGTCCCCGATTTCGAAACAGCCGTGCGGCTGAGCCGGCTGCTCGATGCGGTCGAAATGGCATCGCTCGATGCGCGGACAGTTGCTATCGACCATTGAACCGCGCGAGCGGAAGACGGGGCACGGGCCCCTGCAATGCGGGAGTGGGACGTGAACTGGACAATGCGCACCGATCCCAGCGGATTCGAGACCCGCTGGTGCGATGAACTGGCGACGCGCTATCGGGCCGAGGGCCACTGGCAGGACAGCACCCTGGTCGATGCCGCGCGCACGGCCCTGGCAGCCGATCCCGATCACCTCCTGCTGATCGAGGGCGACCGGCGGCTGACCCGGCGCGAGGCGTGGGCGCAATCGCTGCGGCTCGCCGCCTTCTTTCTCGATCGCGGACTGAAGCCGGGCGACGTGATCTCGTTCCAGCTGCCCAACTGGGTGGAAAGCGCCGTCATCGCGCTCGCCGCGCGGATGACCGGGCTGGTGATCAATCCGGTTCCCCCGATCTACCGCGAATCCGAACTGGCCTACATCCTCGCCGATTGCCGTGCGAAGCTGATCTTCGTGCCCGGCACGTTCCGCAAGCACGATCACGCCGCGATGGTGGAGGGGCTGCGCGACAGCCTGCCTGCGCTGCGCGACGTGGTGGTGGTGCGCGACAGCGGCGAACTGTCCTGGGAACAGGCGATGGCAACGCCGCCGCTGGACGAGGCGGACTTTCCCCGGGTCGATCCTTCGGCGGTGATGATGGCGATGTATACCTCGGGCACGACCGGCAAGCCCAAGGGCGTGTTGCACACGCATTACAGCTACGATCACCGCGCCCGCGCGATGGGCGAGGCGTGGGGAATCGGACCCGGCGACACCGTCTTCATGCCATCGCCGGTCACCCACATCACCGGGGCGCTCTGGGCCTTCGACATGACCTGGATCCATGGGTCTGCCAGCGTCCTGATGGACGTTTGGACGGTCGAAGAAGGTATCCGGGTGATCGAGGACAACGGCTGCACGGTCAATGGCGGCGCGACCCCGTTCCTCCAGCAGTTGCTCGATACGGCCGGCAGCCGCCCCGAGGCGATCGCATCGCTGCGCCTGTTTTTCTGCGGCGGGACGACGGTGTCGCCAGACCTGATCCGCAAGGCATCGGACACCTTCCCCAACTGCCTGTTCTTCCGGTGTTACGGTTCGACCGAGATGGTCACGGCAACGCTGGGCATCCGGCAACGCTCGCAAGCCGACCTTGGTGCCGATACCGACGGCGCGATCGTCTATCCTGCGCAGCTGCGCATCATCGATGCGATCGACGATCACCCCCTGCCCGATGGCGAGGAAGGCGAGATCATCGCCCGCGGTCCGGGCCTGTTCTTCGGCTATGCGCATCCATCGGACAACGAAGGCAACTTCGACGACGACGGCTTCTTCCGGATGGGAGACCTCGGCCGCATTGTCCACGGCAGCGACGGCGGCGAATATATCGTCATCACCGGTCGCAAGAAGGACATCATCATCCGCTCGGGCGAAAACATCAGCCCGAAGGAAGTCGAAGACCTGTTGGGCAATCATCCGGCGGTTGCCGAAGTCGCGATCGTCGCCATGCCCAGCACCGCGACCGGCGAAAAGGGCTGCGCCTTCATCATCCCGCGCGACGGGCAGCACATCGATCTGCCCGAAATCCGGCGGTTCCTCGACAGCGAGGGCCTGGCGCGGCAGAAATTTCCCGAGCATGTGGTGCTGGTCGCCGACCTGCCCCGCGTCCCCTCGGGCAAGGTCAAGAAAGACGTGTTGCGAATCGAGGCCAGGCGAATCGCCGAATCCGGCGCGGCCTGAGCGCCCGGCCCGGCCTCAGCGCCAGGAAAAGCCCCCATCGACCGGCAGTTCGGTGCCGGTGGTGAACGCGGAATCATCGCACGAAAAAAACAGCGCCGCGCGCGACACATGGTCGGTCTCGCCAAGCCGCTTCAACGCGACGCGATCGCTGGCGCGGGCACTGTGCTCCGGATTTTCCCAGAGAAAACGGGTCATCTCGGTCTTGATGACGCCGGGGCAGATGGTGTTCGCGCGGATATTCGGGCCCAGGTCGAACGCGAGGCACTTGGTGAACATCGCGACACCGGCTTTGCTGGCCGAATAGCCTGCTGTTCCGGCCATCGGCATCAGCGCGCTGACCGAGGCGATATTGACGATGGTCGCCTCCTCGGCGGCCTGGAGCGCCGGCAGCGCCGCGCGCACCACGTTGAACGGCCCGGTCAGATTGACTGCCAGCATGCGGTCCCAGCTCGCGGGATCGAGATCGGGGAAAGGCATGATGTCGAGGATCCCGGCAGCATTGACCAGACCGTCGATTCCCTTGAGCGCGCCGGCAGCCTTGGTCACGACGGAATTGACCATCTCCCGATCGGCAACGTCGCAGCCATAGCCTGCCATGCCCAGTTCGCCCGCGACAACGGCAACACCGGCCGCGTTGCGGTCCAGCAAGGCCAGGGCTGCGCCTTCGGCGGCGAACAGGCGGGCGATATCGCGTCCCATGCCGCTGGCCGCGCCGGTGACGAGGATTTTGCGTCCAGCCAGTTTGCCATTCATACGCCATGCTCCACTACATTTTGGCTGATCGCCGCTTAATACATCGCCCGTCAGGCATTGCACATGTCCGCAGCGATGATAGAGGTTCACTGGCCCAATTTTGGGGTGCGCAGATTTGGCAATGGGGGCTCGCAATGAACCGACGGGAAATGCTCGGAATGGCCAGCGTCGGCGCTGTGGTGGCGGGCCTGTTTGGCTATCGCGCGATCACCCGCGGCAATCCCGATGCGCCGGACCCCAGCCTGCGGGTCTCGCTGACCGACGCGCAATGGAAAGCCCGCCTGAGCCCGGCGAGCTACGAAGTGCTGCGGGGCGGAGATACCGAATACCGCTATTCCAGCCCGCTGCTGAAGGAACACCGCAATGGCACCTTTGCCTGTGCCGGCTGCGATCAGCCGATATTCTCCTCGGCCGTCAAATATGACAGCAAGACCGGTTGGCCCAGTTTCTGGGACAGCCTGCCTGGCGCGGTGACCCGTCATCCCGATTTCAGCAGCTTGCCGCTGCGCACCGAGATCCGCTGCTCGAGCTGCGGCGGGCACCTCGGCCACGTGTTCGACGATGGGCCGAAGCCGACGGGCAAGCGCTATTGCATGAACGGCGTCGCGCTTGCATTTCACCCTGCCCCCGCCTGACGCCAGGAACCGAGACATCGGCAACCAAGGAATTCTGTTATGAAAGACTTTTTTAACGGCATCATGCGCGCGATCAGCAGCCTTATCGGCCTGGCAATGGTGCTGATGGGCAGCATCTGGATCCTGCAAGGCTTCAATATCGCGTTCCTCGACAGCTTCATGGCGAACGACAAGCAGTGGGCGCTGTGGGGCGCGATCCTCGCACTGGTGGGCGCGGGCCAGCTCTACTGGAGCAACACCCGCGCGCGCTGATGCACCGGATCGGTAGGCGGCCTGCGCGAAGCGGTGTCAGGCCGCCGTTTCGTCAGGCAACCTGCGCGGCGGGCTCCGGTTCGTCGAACTCGAAGAAGCGGTCGTATTGCTTGCGATAGGCGAGAATCGGCCCGTCACCCTTGACCAGCAGCGGGCGTTCCTCGCACTTCTTGTTGTTCCAGATCGGAATGTCCTGGTGGATCTGGTTGACCAGATCGCGCATCCGCGCCTGTGTGACCCGCAGCTTGCCGTCGCTGAGACCGGGGATGTGATAGAGCTGCCAGCGCACGTGGGTCTGCTGCGAGGTGATCGGCGTGACCTGCTGGTTCATCACCACATGGGTGACGTCCTTGAACTCGGTGATCGACTGCCCCGGCCCGGTGGCGGTGACATCGATCATGCCTTCCATCGGACCGCGGGGCGTCGGCATTTCGGCCACGACGGTGTTGCGCCGGGTCCAGCCTTCGATCTTGAACTCCGCCTCGGGCGGACCCGAAACGCCGTGGACCGCACGGAAATGCTGGTAGTCCTGGCCGTTTTCCGGGATTTCGCGGCAATGGATGTTGACCACCCAGTCATAGACCCCGGCCAGCACCCAGTCGCCCTCCGGACATTCGGGGATGCGCGCGACGTCCCATTTCGGCGCGACCTTGTTCGGGTGATACCAGACGTATATGACGCCATCGGATTCCTGGACCGGCCAGGTCTCCAGACACGATTTCTTCATGCTCGGCGAAATGGCGTCGGTATAAGGAATCTTGACGACCCCGCCATCGCCGTTGAAGCGCCAGTGGTGATAGCCGCAGCGCAGATCGTTGCCGGTTACGTCGCCGCTGATGCCGAGGTGCGCACCCATGTGCGGGCAGAACGGATCGACTGCGCGCAACTGCCCGTCCCCGCCGCGCCACACCACGAATTCGGTGCCGAAATAGCGCATGGTCTTGACCTGGCCATTGGGGATGTCGCCCGAAACGCCCACGCCGAACCAGCCATAAGGGATCGGCAAGCCTGCATAGCCGCGCTCAAGCGTCGTCGTTGTTGCGTTCACCTTGGCCTCCATCTGCAATTGCGCAGCGTCACAATAACGCACTGCGCGTGTATCAGGTCTATCGCCCGCGCGGGATTTCGCGGAACGGAACATTCTTGTCGACGCGCACGTCTCCCGGAAGGCCCAGCACGCGCTCGGCGATGATGTTTTTCATGATCTCGTCGGTTCCGCCGCCAAGCCGCAGGCCCGGTGCCCACAGGAAGCGATGCTGGAACGCGCCGTTCATCGGTGCCGATTCGGGATCATCGACAAGCCCCGCGTGGTCGAGGATATCGAGCGCCTGGCTCGAGAGGTTCCCCGCAAGTCCCGACCACAGAAGCTTGCCGGCCGAGCCTTCAGGCCCGGGCGCGGTTCCCTTGGACAGCGAGGTGAGCGTGCGGAAGCTGAGCAGCCGGATCGCTTCGGCATCGACATAGAGATCGGCGAGCCATTCGCGAAACGCTGGATCGTCGAGCGCGCTGCCCTCCCACGAGGGAACGTCCTTTGCCAACGCCATGATATCCCGCCACGACAGGCCGCTGCCCGAGCCCAGCGCAGCGCGCTCGTTCATCAGGGTGGAGATCACGACCTTCCAGCCACCGCCGACCTCGCCAACCCGCTGGCTGTCGGGAATGCGCACGTCGGTCAGGAAAACTTCGTTGAGTTCGTTGTCACCCGACATCATCCGGATCGGCCGCACCTCGACACCCGGCGTCTTCATGTCGATCCAGAAGGCGGTCAGGCCCTTGTGCTTGGGCACGTCAGGATTTGTCCGGGCGATCAGCATGCCATAATCGGCAATCTGCGCGCCGCTGTTCCACACCTTCTGACCGCTGATCACCCAATCGCCTGCCCCGCCCCCCGAGGCTGGGTCGCCGCCCTGGACAGCGGCGGTGCGCAATCCGGCCGAATCGGACCCGCTCGAGGGCTCGGAAAACAGCTGGCACCAGATCTTGTCGCCACGGATCGCCGGGGGAACCAGGCTGAGCGAGAGCGGGTCCGTGTTGTGTTCGAGCAATGCGGGCAGCAGCATGTGCAGGCCGGTCATGAAATAGGTGAACTGAAGCCCGGCGCGACCTTCTTCCTGATTGAAGATCGCCTCTTCGATCGCCGTGCCGCCGGCCCCGCCCCATTCGACCGGCCAGGAAATGCAGCCATAGCCGGCGTCGGCCTTGGTGGCCTGCCAGATTCCGGCCACTTCCTTGTGCTTGTCATGCCAGTTGCGCCGCTCTTCGGGCGCAAGCCGGCTCATGTCCGGGGCATTGGCCGCGATCCACGCGCGAACCTTTTCGCGGTAAGCGGCTTCGGCGGCGCTATCGTCGAAATTCATGCGGCATTTTCCTGTCCGAGTCGCGTTTCGAGCCGGTCCGCGAGGCGGCGCTTCCAGTCGCGCGGCGCGCCGAGCACGAGAGCCAGGTGACGGGCCCGGCGATAGAAGAAGTGGCAGTCCGCCTCCCAGGTGAAGCCGATGCCGCCATGCGTCTGGATGTTCTCGCGGGCGGCAAGCGCATAGGCGGCAGAAGCCGCGACCCGCGCCGCAGCGGCGGCAACGGGAAGCTCGGGTGCATCGCTGGAAAGGGCCCAGGCCCCGTAATAGGCATTGGCGCGGGCCACCTCGTTGCGCACGAAGACGTCGGCAAGCTTGTGCTTGATGGCCTGATAACTGCCGATCGGCCTGCCGAAGGCATAGCGTTCCAGCGCATAGTCGCGCGCCATTTCGAGCGCGCGGTCGGCACCGCCAAGCTGTTCGAACGCGATCAGGATAGCCGCGCGGTCGTAGACCCGGGCCAGCGCGTCGATACCGTTGCCATTGGCTTCCCCGAGCAATTCCGCCACCGCTCCGTCAAACACGATCCGTGCGGCACCGCGAGTCGGATCGATCGTCGAAACCGGTTCACGCGCCACGCCCGCCCCGTCCAGGTCGACGAGATAGAGGCCCGGGCCGGAATCGCCCTGCGCCAGGACGATGGCGCGATTGGCAGCCATTCCGTCCGTGACCGGCACTTTCGTTCCGGTCAGCCGTCCGTTGACGACCCGGGCGGCGATGGCCGCAGCGTTTAACACGCCGGGCCCTTCGGTCACCGCGAGCGTCCCGAGCAATTCCCCGCCGGCAACCTGGGGCAACAGGCCTGCCTTCTGGTCCTCGCTGCCCGCCAGCAGCAAGGCTTCGGCGAAGAGATAGATGCTCGAGGCGAACGGCACCGGAGAAACCGCACGGCCGAGTTCCTCTGCCAAAGCGCACAGCTCGACATAGCCCATGCCCAGCCCGCCATAGGCTTCGGGAATTGCCGCGCCGCACCAGCCTTGCTCGACCAGCCGCGCCCAGAGGTCCGCGTCATGCCCCGAAGCCGGATTTTCCAGAACGCCGCGCGCCACGGTCAGCGGCGAGCACGCGGCAAGGAACTTGCGCGCTTCGTCCTTCAGAGCCCTCTGCTCGTCGGTAAAGTCGAAATTCAAGGCTTACCTCGCGTCGCCGCCCGGCGATTGGTTAAATGCGTCTGCGGGCCGGCCTGACCCGATGCTTCCGGCTTTCCTGGCAATAGCACACGTCCATTGCAATACCAACCGGGTCGGCAGGAACCGCTGGCTACCATCAGCGAGCGCCTGGTGGCCCCGGCGAAGCCGCAGCGCCGGCAGCCTGCTGACCGGCATCGCAACCCGGTCCGTCCAGCCCCGCCGCCCATGCCATGGCACCCGCGATCATTTCCAGATGCTTCGGTTCGGAATAGTCTTCAGCCCGATGGCCGAGCGCCGAATAGAACGCGCGCCCCTTATCGATACAGTGCGTCCAGACCATCGGATGATCCTTGCCCATTCCGAGGTCCTTATCGACCAGCAGAGGGATTTTTTCGCGGGGCGAATAGCTCGCCTCGTCGATCGAGACGAGGATGCGATAGCCCTTGGCGCGCGGGCTCTTGGCGAAGCTGTACCACTCATCGGTGCGCACCCATTCCGCATCGAGCCCGCGGGTGGCGGGATGATCGCGGTCTTCAACCACCAGCCTGGCGCGCTGGAATTGCGGGTTGAGGGTGTGGCCGGTGAATTGCACGCCTATCAGTTCATCGACATACCATTGCCACTGGTAGGATGGATCGCCGCCCGCCCCGTGCAGGCCGACAAACCCGCCGCCCTGCTCCAGCCAGGCCTTGAACACGGCGCGCTGACCGCTGGTCAGGACATCGCCGCTGGTGCTGTTCCAGACCACAGCCTTGAACTTGCCGAGTTGCGGCGCATTGAACACGGCCGCGTTCTCGGTGGTGTAGGTCGACCAGCCCTTTTCGCGCGCGAGCCTTTCGAGCGCGGCATTGGCCGCCTTGATCTGCTCGTCATCGCGAAAGCCATTGGTCTTGGAAAAGATCAGGATGGCTGGCTCGTTCAGCCCGGGGAGCTGCGGAGGCACTGTTTCATAGGTAATTCCCGTGCCAAACAGCATCCGGCCGATATTGCCCGGCCCGACCAGCAGGAGCGCAACCAGCACGAGAATAATAACCAGGCCAAACAGCCCCGCTCCCGCCCATTTCAGCGCTCGCATAATCCTCTCCCCAGCACCGCGATTGTTCGCAGTCTATCCTACAGTTCTAGATACGGCGAGCAAGATAGGCTGCCTCGTGAATGGCATTGCCATAAGAACGCGGTTTGCGGGCATCGCCGATAACCTCGACTTCGACGCCGGTCTTGACCAGCGCGTGCGATAGCGGATCGTGCGCGACCCTGCCCGGCGCGACGACCAGCGCGGCGCAGTCGATCGTTTCATCGCGGCCATCCGCGCGGCGCACGGTCACTTTCCCGTCAGCAACGGACGCCAACGCCGCGCCCTGTTCGGATGCGAGGCCGGCCCGCGCCATCCAGCGGTTGACCGCCCCGGCGCGCGATCCGATGTAGTTGGCGGGGGCGAGCTTTTCGGCTGGATCGAGCAGGCGCACCGACCGTCCGGCTTGCGCCAGATCGAGTGCCAGTTCGATTCCCTCGCCTGCCCCCCAGACCACCACTTTGCCAACAGGCAGCGCGTCGAGGCCTTCGCCCAGCGCGCGGTCGATCGTCCGGGCAAAGCCGGAGGACAGCGCTGCGTCGAGGCCAGGCACGGCGGGCACGGCAGGCTTTGCGCCCGTCGCCACGATCACGGCATCGGGCTTTTCCGCGAGGACCGTCTCGCGCGTCAATGCCTGATTGAGCCGCACTGCGATGCCAAGTTTGGCCACCATCAGCTTGTGCCAGTCTGGCTGGTAGGCGATCTGCTCCATGTTGGGCAGCGTCTGGTAGTTCCCCGCCCAGGTCATCGTGCCGCCAAGTTGCCCGGAGGCCTCGAACACGGTCACGTCATGGCCACGCTGATGCGCGGTTATGGCATATTCCATCCCGCCCGATCCGCCGCCGGCAATGTAGATCCGCTTCCTGCGCAGCGCCGGTGCCAGCCGGTATTCGCGGTCGCGGCTGAACGCGGCGTTCTGCGCCGAACCGGCGACGCCCTTGTTGAAGATGTTGCCCGCCAGCAGCGAGGCACCAGTGCGGGTGGACTTGCGGATTTCGTCCTCGCGGCCCTCTGCGATCTTGCGCGGAAAGTCCGGATCGTCGAGCGACTGGCGGCAGGAAGCAAAGAAATCCGCCGCGCCGTCGCCGATCATCGTGCGCATCTGTTCGGGCGTGTTGATGTTGCACGAGCCCATCAATGGCATGTCGATGCCGCGCGCCTGCAAGCCGCCGCGCATGTGCTTGATGAAGGGCAGCGCCACCAGGTTGGGCACATAGAAGCCGCCGCCGATGATCTCGCCCGAGGAGACTTCCGGATCTTTGCTCTTGGCCGGCAGCATCGAGCCGAAGGTGCAATCCATCGCGTCGATGCCCAGGGCGTGCAGGCGGGTGGCATAATGCTCGATGAAGTAGTCGAGGTCGTAGCCGCCCTCGAAGTTCTCGTCGCAGACCATGCGCGGGATCAGCGGATAGTCCTTGCCGCACAGTTCCTGGGTGCGCTGGATGATCTGCTCCAGAAACAGGAAACGGTCGGCATATTCGTCGTTGCGGCCCTGGTTCTCAAGCAGCGACAGGGTGACGTGCGGCAGCGAACCGTGGCAGAAGTGGAACGAGACATAGTCGTAGCCGGCCTCCTTCGCCCGCCGGGCCCCCTGTGCATAGGCCTCGACAAGCTCGCGATAGGTCTCGGTGGAAACCACGCCGGGCTGCTGGTTGCCGATCGGATACTTGCCGGTCGGCCCCCAGGAAACCGTGCCCGGAATCCAGCCCTTGCCCGGCTCGAGCGGGATGGTCGAACCCGCACCGACGATCAGGCCGCCATAGAACAGCTGGATGCCGGCCAGCGCACCGTTGTGGTGGATCACTTCGACCAGCTCGCGATGGCTGATGATGTAGGTGTCGTCATAGATGCCGAACATGCGCTCGTTGATCAGTCCGTCCCAGCGCACGCAGGTCGCGCCGACGCAGACCGCGCCGAACCCGCCCGCCGCCAGCGCCTCGTAGGCACCCACGGCCTGCCGTGTGACATAGCCGCGGTCGTCCGACATGTTCATCGTCGTCGGGGCATGGACCATGCGGTTCCTGAAAGTCAGGTTGCGGGTCGAGAATGGCTGGAGCAGCGGGTCGTTCATCAGGGCATCTCCTCAATCGGGCCGGGCGCGCGGCATCATAGCCGAATCACCCGATGATTTCGACATAGTGTCGATAAATAGTCAGTTCGTCAATATGTGGACATTACGACCATTCCATGCCAGGCCGGTCAGCATGATCCAGACACCGGCCCTTTCCCAGAAGCCCTCGCTGCAGGCGGCGCGAAAGGAATTTGCCCGCGCCCACATCTGCAATGCAGCGCGGGAACTGTTTCATTCCCAGGGCTATGCAGCCACCACTTTCGATCAGATCGCCAAGGCTGCCGGCACCCGGCGGACGACGCTCTATTCGCACTTTCGCGACAAGGCCGAGATTCTGGAGCACATCGCGGACGCGTATCAGGAGCGCCTTTGCGCGCTGGTTGCCATGCTCGACGGGCCGATCCCGGCGCGCGCGCAGATCGATGCCTGGGTCGCCGCCATGGTCGATCTTGTCGCCGCCGAACGCGCGCCAGCCACTTTGGTCATCGGGCTTGGCGTCGGCCAGGACACCCCCGACGCGATCCTGCGGGCCAGCGAGCGCTTTCCGCGCGCGCTGGCCACCCGGGTTGCCGCCTTCGGCAAGACGAGGGACGCCGGACCAGACAATGGCCGCGCGCGTGCGTGGTCGAGGGTGGTCTTGCGCGAACTCAGCCTCGCCTGCCTGCAGGCCGCGCGCCAGGATCCCGGCAGCGCCGAATCCGTGGTCGTCGCCGCCGACCTGTTCGACTGGTTCGTGCAGGAATACGCCTGAGACCAATCGTCCGGACGCAGGACTCGTCATCCCCGTAAAGGTGCTGCCCCACCTTCAGACGGTGCGGCAGCCGGCCCGGTTGCGCGTCGGGTTCCCGCCTGCGCGGGAATGACGAATGGGGTTTAAGCCTCTGACGATTGGTATGACACGATTCCGGCTGGCTGGGCTGCGGACACGGCAATGAATGAACAGCACCTATTGCAATATCTTCCGTATTGGTTAGTGCCGGTGCCCGGCTGCCATGCCGCAATGGCGGGGTCGGCTGTTCGACGCTTGCGCATTGATCGAGGCGGCGACACCACGGTTTGTCGCCGAAGCATGATTCGGCCAGGGTGAGGCGGAGACGATGACGTTCCAGAACGAATCCATATTCGCGGACCGGGCTGACGTCCTGAAGCTTCCCGAAATCGCGCAGGACGCCGCAGCATGAGCCTCGACAAGCTTCTCAAGCCGCGCTCGATCGCTGTGATCGGTGCTTCGGACAATCCCAAGCGGATCGGCGGCGTGCCGGTGGACCTGCTCAAACGCGCGGGTTTTCAAAAGCTCTATCCGGTCAACCCGAAGAACGAGACCGTCCAGGGCCTGAAAGCCTATGCCGAAATCGAGGCCGTGCCCGAGCTCGTCGATCTTGCGATCGTAGCGCTTTCGGCGGATGCCACCTTGCCGATGCTGGAACGCTGCCATGCCTTGGGTATCAAGGCGGTGATGGTCTATGCATCGGGCTATGCCGAAACCAACGAGGACGAGGGGGCAGCCAAGCAGGAAGCGCTGGTCGCATTCGCCCGCCAGACCGGCATGCTCGTCGCTGGCCCCAACTGCATGGGCAATGCCAATTTCACCGATGCGATCTTCACCACATTCGGCCAGTCGTTCCAGCCGGGCGAGCCGGCAGGCGACACCGCGCTGCTGACGCAGAGCGGCAACATGTGCGCCACGGTATTCCGCATGGCGCGGCGCGCGGGCGTCACCTTCAGCCATGTGATTAATACCGGCAACGAGGCCTCGGTCGATTTCAGCGACTACCTCGACTACCTTGCGCAGGATCCCGCGACGCGTTCTGCCGTGTGCTACATCGAGGAACTGCGCGACGGGCCGAAGTTCCTCGCTGCGGCAGCGAAGTTCCGCGCGGCAGGCAAATTGCTGGCCGTCTACAAAGTGGGTGCCAGCGAAAAAGGTGCCGAGGCGACCCGCTCGCATACCGCTGCGCTCGCCGGTGACAGCGCCGCCTATGATGCTGCCTTCGCGCGCGCCGGCGTGGCCCGCGCCGGCGAGTTGTCCGGTCTCGCCGATCTCGCCTATCTGCATACGCTCGGCGACAGGATCGGCGGCAGCAACTGCGCGATCCTGTCGATTTCCGGCGCAGCGGGCGCGATCCTGGCCGACGCGCTGTCGCTGGCGGGCGGCGAAGTGCCGACCCTGCCGGACCATGTCCAGGCCGGCCTGACCGCGCAGATTCCGGGCCATTCGATGGTCTCCAACCCCGTCGATCTGACCGGCAACATCGTCAACGCCAACGATTTCCTGTCGGAATGCATGTCGCTCGCGGCATCGCCCGACGATATCGATGTCGTCTTGCTGTACCTTCCCGGCAACTTCTTCCGGCAAGCGCAGGAACAGGTCGAGAAAGCCGCTGCGGCAAGCCGCAAGGCGTTCATCGTCATTGACACCTATGCCGAAGCAGACCGGGACCGGCTCGCCGAACTCGGGATCGGCTATTTCGACGATTTCGATCGCGCGGCGCGAGCGGTCTGCGCCTACGGCAAATGGAAACAGGCGGGCAGGACCCTGATCGAGGCATCGCCGGCAAAGGCCGCCTGGCCAGACTTCCCGGCCGGTCGCTCGGCACTCTCGGAGACCGAAGGCAAGGAAGCACTCGCCGCTTTCGGCGTTCCCGTGGTGCACGATGCGCTGGTGCAGACGGCTGACGAGGCCCGCAAGGCCGCTGCCGCCGTGGGCTTCCCGCTGGTCGCCAAGCTGGTCAGCCCCGATGTCGCGCACAAGACCGAACATGGCCTGATCCGCCTCGGCATCATGGACGCCGAAAGCGCTGTCGATGCGTTCGAGACGATGATGGCCAAGGCCCGTTCGATGAACGTCCATATCGAGGGCGTCACGCTCGAACCGATGCTGCAAGGCGGCGTCGAAATCCTCGCCGGCGTCACCCGCGATCCGGTGTTCGGCTGGATGCTGACCGTCGGGCTCGGCGGGGTCTGGACCGAACTGATGAAGGACGCCTGCCACAGCCTGCTGCCGGTCGATGCCGCAGGAGCGGAGGCGATGCTGCGCAGCCTCAGAGGTTTTCGCCTGCTCGACGGCTATCGCGGCGCGCCCAAAGCTGACGTGGGTGCCGCCGCGCGCGCAATCGCGGCACTGGGGGATGCAGTCCTCGCCGGCGGCCCGCGCCTGCGTGAGGTCGAGATCAATCCCCTGCTTGTCCTCCCGCAAGGAAGCGGTGCAATAGCGGTCGATGCGCTGGTCCTGCTCGGTTCCGGCGAAAGTGTGGAGCACTGACCATGTCTGACCTCGTCGAACCCCAGAAGGTCGATATCACCTACGAGACCGGCGAGCCGATCCTGTACGAGGTAATCGACGGTGTCGCCTGGCTGACGATGAACCGGCCGGGCTTCAACAACGCGCAGAACGGCCAGATGACCTATGCGCTTGACGATGCGTTCAATCGCGCGGTGCAGGACGAACTCGGTCGGCTGCATCGTGCTGGCCGGGACGGGCAAGCATTTTTCGGCCGGTCACGATATCGGCACGCCGGGACGCGATCTTCATCACGAATTCGACAAGCGGCTGATGCTGGCCCCGCACACCAACAAGCCGGCGGCCGAATTGCTCTACACCCGCGAGCAGGAACAGTACCTCGGCATGTGCAAGCGCTGGCGCGAGGCACCCAAGCCGACCATCGCCATGGTCCAGGGTGCCTGCGTTGCGGGCGGCCTGATGCTGGCCTGGGTGTGCGATCTGATCGTCGCATCCGAAGACGCCTTTTTCCAGGATCCGGTCAATCCGCTGATGGGCATTCCGGGCGTGGAATACTTCGCGCATGCCTACGAACTGCCGCCGCGCGTCGCCAAGGAGTTCCTGCTGCTGGGCGAGCGGATGAGCGCGGCCCGCGCCCACAGCTTCGGCATGGTCAACAAGGTGGTCCCGCGCGAGGAACTGCGCGCCACGGTCGAGGCTTGGGCAGCCAAACTTGCCGGACAGGCGCGGCTCGGCAACTGGCTGACCAAGCAGGCGGTGAACCACGTCGAGGAGCTTCGCGGCAAGTCCGCAGCGATGACCGCCGTGTTCCACATGCACCACTTCGCCCATGCCCAGAACGACCTGACCACCGGCAGCTCGATCGGCGGCGTAACGGGCAAATCGGCGGCTGCGGCGAACAAGAAGGATGCAACCCCGGCATGAACCTCGAATACACGCCCGAGCAGCGTGCATTCCGCCAGGAAGTGCGCGGCTGGATGGAAGCTAACGTGCCCAAGGCACCACTTCCCTCGTTCGACCTCACGCCCGAAGGGTTCGAGGCGCACCGCGACTGGGAGCGCAAGCTCAACGAGGGTCGCTGGGGCATGGTCACCTGGCCCGAGGAACTCGGCGGAAGGGGCCTCGACCTGATCCGCTGGCTGATCTTCGAAGAGGAATACTACCGCGCCGGTGCCCCCACCCGGGTCAACCAGAACGGCATCTTCCTGCTCGGCCCGACGATGATGGAATTCGGCACCCAGGACCAGAAGGCCCGATTCCTGCCGCGCATGGCCGCCGGGGACGACGTTTGGGCACAGGCCTGGTCGGAACCCGGCGCGGGCAGCGACCTTGCCGGTGTTCGCTCCACCGCCACTCGGGACGGCGATCACTACGTGCTCAACGGCCAGAAGATCTGGTCGACCCGCGCTGTCTTTGCCGACTGGGCTTTCGGCCTGTTTCGCGAGCCGGGCAGCGAGCGCCACAAGGGCATGAGCCTGGTGCTGTTCCCTCTCGACGCACCCGGCGTCACCCGCCGGTCGATCGCGCGGATGGACGGCGAACTGGTGTTCGCCGAAGTGTTCCTCGACAACGTGCGCGTGCCGGTTGCCGACCGGCTGGGCGACGAGGGCCAGGGTTGGCACGTCTGCATGGCCACCGCCGGTTTCGAGCGCGGGCTGATGCTGCGCTCCCCGGCCCGTTACCAGGCCACGGTATCGAAGCTGATCGCGCTCTACGAGCGCGAGAAGGACAACCTCCCCGCTTCGTTCGGCGAGCGGCTGGCCAGGCACTGGATGGATGCCGAGGCCTATGCGCTGACGATCTATTCGATGGCCTCGCGGCTGGCGGCGGGCGGAACCATCGGCCCGGAGGCATCGACCAACAAGATATTCTGGTCGGAACTCGATATCGCGATCTACCAGACTGCGCTCGACATGCTGGGCGACCGCGCCGAACTGGCGGCCAGTGCCCCTGCCGGCGTGGCGGACCTTGGCTGGCTCGATGGTTACATCTTCGCGCTGGCCGGACCGATCTATGCCGGGTCGAATGAAATCCAGCGCAACATCATCGCCGAACGCATGCTCGGCATGCCGCGCGCCTGACGGAAGGTTCGAGACAATGCATTTCGCGTTCACCGAAGACCAGTTCGCGATCACCGATGCCGTGCGCACAATGCTGGTCGAGACCTGCACCCCGGCCGACCTGCGCAAGCTTCTCGAAGCCGGCACGGCACGTGACGAAGCCCGCTGGTCGACGATCTGCGAAATGGGCCTGCCCGGGCTGATGGCACCCGAAGCGGCAGGCGGACTCGGCATGGGGCTGATCGATCTGGTCGGCATTGCCGAGGCGGCAGGTTATGTTGCCCTGCCCGAGCCGCTCGTCGAACTGGCCGGAGTCACCATTCCGCTGCTTGCAGGCCTTGCGGACAACCGGGGCTGGCTCGAAAGGGCGGTGGGCGGCTCCTTCGTCGCGATCGGACATCCGTCGGGCAGCTTCGTCGCGGACGCCGACCAGGCCGATGCCCTGCTGCTGGGCAGCGGCGATGCGCTCCATCTGGTCCCGCGCGATGCGGTCACGCTGGACCGGCAGGAAAGCTTCGATGCCTTCCGCCGCCTGTTCACCGTCAGCTGGACGCCCTCGCCCGCGACGCTTGTCGGAAGCGGCTGGGGACAGGCTGCCGAACGCGGCGCGGTGCTCGCTGCCGCGCAGATGATCGGCCTGGGCCAGCGCTGCATTGATCTCGCCGTCGCCTATGCCAAGGATCGCACCCAGTTCGGCAAGCCGATCGGCAGCTATCAGGCGGTCAAGCACCTCGTCGCCAATGCCCAGGTGCAGATCGAATTCGCGCGTCCCGTCGTCCAGGCTGCGGCGGCGGAACTGCCATTGGGCACGCTGGCATCGCAGGCGCGGGTCGCCCATGCCAAGATCGTTGCCGGGGAAGCCGCCGACCTGGCGGCTCGCACCGCCGTCCAGGTGTTCGGCGCGATGGGCATGACCTGGGAGGCCGACGTCCATTTCTTCCTCAAGCGCGCGCTGGCGCTGAAGGCCTCCTGGGGCACGGCGGCCCGGCACACGCGCACGGTGATCGATCGGGTCTTGCAGGTGCGAACGGGGCCGGATGCGACCTTCGCCAGCGAACTGGCGCTCGGCACGGCGGCATGAGCGCCGCTGTTACCGAGCGAATTGGGCGGATCGGCATCTGGTCGGCGGAATTGCGTAGCGGGAGCGATGCCGAGGTCGCGGACGCCGCCGCCGAGCTCGATGCACTGGGCTATGGCGCGCTGTGGATTCCGGGCGAAATGAAGCCGGACATGCCCGCCGACCTCGATCGCCTGCTGGCCGCCACTCGCACCACAACGATTGCCAGCGGCATCATCAATATCTGGATGGACCCGGCGGCCAATATCGGTGCCTGGTGGCGCGCGCTTTCCCCGCAGCATGCCGAGCGCCTGCTCCTGGGTCTGGGTGTCAGCCACGCCGCGAGTGTCGGCGAGGCCTATCGCAAGCCGCTGACCGCAATGCGAGGTTACCTCGATCAGCTCGCGGCCGAAGGTGTGCCGGCGGCGCAAACCTGCCTTGCTGCCCTGGGGCCGAAAATGATCGAACTCGCCCGCGATCGCACAGCCGGTGCGCATCCCTATCTGGTCACGCCCGAGCACACGGCAGCTGCGCGTGAGGCGCTGGGTCCAGGCCCGCTGCTGGCCCCTGAACAGGGCGTTGTGTTCGATCCCGATCCGGCGCGCGCCCGCGATCTCGCCCGGCCTTACGTGCGCGGCTATGGCCAGCTTGAAAACTACGCCAACAGCTGGCGTCGCCTTGGCTTTACCGAAGACGACATAGCCGACTGCAGCGACCGCCTGACGGACGCACTGTTCGCCTGCGGCGACATCGAGGTCATCGCGGCGCGCGTCGAAGCGCATATCGCTGCCGGAGCCGATCATGTCTGCCTGCAAGTGGTCACGCCGCGCATCGGGTCACCCAAT
The DNA here is from genome assembly GCA_963777795.1 of uncultured Alphaproteobacteria bacterium. GTDB lineage: Bacteria > Pseudomonadota > Alphaproteobacteria > Sphingomonadales > Sphingomonadaceae > Novosphingobium. Next base: position 320,144 of record CAVZRM010000006.1, on the reverse strand, counting down.
TTCGCGGCGCTGAGACCCGTCTGGCGCAGATTGGCGCAGGCCCTGATCTGAAGGCTTCGCCGCTGGTGAAACGACAAGAGCGCATGCCAGGACAGGCGCATAATTCCGGGAGATGACCATGTCAGTAAGGATCGAGGGCAGCGCTGCTGCCGAATGGCGTCAGAACTGGACCGTCGTGCTTGCGGCGTTTGCCGGCATGGCCGTTGCCGCGATCATTTCCTACTCCAGCAGCCTGTTCATCGAGCCGCTCGAACGCGAATTCGGCTGGTCCCGCGCGCAGATCATGTCGGGCCATTCGATAGCCTCGACGCTTGCGGTGATCTGCGCGCCGTTCATGGGCATCCTCGTTGACCGGATCGGTCCGCGCCGCATCGGCATTGCCGCTATCGTGACCCTGTGCGGCGCAATTGCGCTGATGGGCACGACCAGTGATCAGGTATGGCATTGGCGTGCGCTTTGGGTGCCGGTCGCGCTCGGCATCATTCTGGTGCAGCCGATGGTCTGGACCGGCGCGGTCACCAGCCTGTTTGCAGCGGGCCGGGGCCTTGCGCTGGCGGTGACCCTGTGCGGCAGCAGCCTGGCCTCGTTCATGGTGCCCAAGCTGACCGAAGTGCTGATTACCGAGTTTGGCTGGCGCATGGCCTTGGTCGGACTCGGGCTGATCTGGCTGCTTATCGCGCTGCCGATCGTGGTGCTGTTTTTCACCAGCGCGCGAGACCGAAGCCGAATTGCACCCGTAGCTGAAGCCATAGCCGAGGGGCCGCGCCCCTCTGTCTGGCAGAGCGGTGTGCTGACCCGTCAGTTTTTCCAGTTGCTTGTCGCGGGGGTCTGTATCGCCCTGGTCGTGGTGACCATGGTCACCAGTGTTGTGCCGGTGCTGTCTGCCAAGGGCATTGATCGCACCGACGCCGCGACCCTGGCGGGGCTCGTCGGGATTACGGCGATCGTCGGCCGACTGTCGGTCGGCGCGCTGCTTGACCGGATGGACGGGCGGATCATTGCAGCGGTGTGCGTTTCGCTGCCGCTGTTTGGATTGCTGATCCTGCTGCATATGCCAGGCTCGATCGTCGGCGCGGCAATCGCGATCCTGATCTTCGGGCTCTCGCTCGGTGCCGAACTCGATATCGTCGCCTATCTCACATCTCGCTATTTCGGGCGCGAGAACTTCGGTTTCCTGTTCGGCACGATCGGCGGCTTCCTCGGCCTGGCGACCGGCAATGGGCCGGTTATCCTCAACGCGATCTACGATGCCACCGGATCCTATGATCCGGGGCTTTGGGCAGCTATGCCGCTGTGCGTGGTCTCCGCCCTGTCGTTTCTGCTGCTCGGTCCTTATCCGCCTGAAAAGCACCAGCAGGCTGCCTAAAAACATTCCGGCCCCGAATGAATTTACCAGGAGATTGTGAAGATGACACAAGTCATGAAAGGTGTTCGTGTTCTCGAAGTGGCGCAGTTCACTTTCGTTCCGGCTGCGGGCGCGGTTCTCGCCGACTGGGGTGCCGATGTCATCAAGATCGAGCATCCGGTTCGCGGCGATACCCAGCGCGGTTTCATCAATTCATTCGGAAAGAAGATCAATCCGCTGCGCAACGGCATGATCGAGCATCCCAACCGCGGCAAACGCAGCGTCGGCGTTGATATCTCCACGCCTGAAGGCCAGGCGCTGATCTATGATATCGCCCGGACAGCGGACGTATTCCTGACCAACTACCTGCCTTCGGCCCGGCGCAAACTGAAGATCGACGTGGAGCATATTCGCGCGGCCAATCCCGACATCATCTATGCCCGCGGCTCGGCCTTCGGCGACAAGGGGCCCGAACGCGAGAACGGTGGCTTCGACAACACCGCCTTCTGGACGCGCAGCGGGGTCGCCTATGCCATGACCCCGGAGCAACTTGGCGGCGCGTTCATGCAGCCGATCGGCGCTTTCGGGGATTCGATGGGCGGGATGAACATCGCTGGCGGCATTTCCGCCGCCTTGTTTCATCGCGAGCGCACCGGCGAAGCGGTGGAGATCGATGTCTCGCTGCTCAGCACCGGCTGGTGGGCCTGCGGCTCGGCGATCGACCAGGCGATCGAGGCGGGCAGCGTCTCGCGCGCGGCGATGCCGATGTCCGGTGCCGGGCCGGGCAATCCCTTCCTCGGCAACTTCGGCACCAGCGACGGCGGCACGATCAACCTGTGCACGCTGACGCCGGGTCCCTATGCGCGCGATCTGTTCGCGCATCTCGGCATGCCCGAACTGGCCGACGATCCCCGCTTCGACAGCGCTGAAAAGCTGATGGCCAACTGGAAGGCAGCCAGCGACCTGATCACCGCAGCCTTCGCCGGCAACAGCTTCGATTTCTGGCGAAACCGCCTGCGCACCTATTCGGGCCAGTGGGCACCGGTGCAAAGTTTCCTCGATCTCGCCAGCGACGAGCAGGCGCTCGCCAACGACATGCTGTTCGAGGTCGAGGCGAGCGACGGCGGCGAACCGCTCAAGCTGGTGCGCAACCCGGTGCAATTCGATCACACGCCCGTCGCATCCTCGCGCGCGCCGCAGGCTTCGGAACATACCGAAATGTTCCTGATGGAAATGGGCATCGACTGGGACCGGATCGAGGAGCTGAAGGCCGGCGGGGTGATCGCCTGACGGGTCCGTGGCGCATCCAGAGGTGGGGCAGATGACGCGGACACTGCTGGTAGCTGGCGCAAGCGGCGTGATTGGCAGCGCCGCAGTCGAACGTTTCGCCCAGGAACCGGGATGGCGCGTCATCGCGCTTGCGCGAAGGCGGCCGGTTCTGGCGGCAGACTGCGCTTTCGCGCACGTGTCCGTCGATCTGAGCGACGCCGCAGCATGCCGGACTGCCTTGGCCGCCGTACCTGCGGCAACCCATCTCATTTATGCTGCCGTGTCCGAGAAAGAGGGACTCGTCGGAAGGCTGGCGCGATCCCGCGACCATGGCGCTGAACGGGCAGATGTTCGCCAACCTCATCGACCCCCTCGCCGCCACCGGGCATCTGCGGCATGTCAGTCTGCTCCAGGGAGCAAAGGCCTACGGCGCGCACCATCACCCTGTTGCCATCCCGCTGCACGAGGACCGGCCGCGCGATCCCCACCCCAACTTCTACTGGCTGCAGGAAGACAAGCTGCGCGAAACCGGCGAGCGCTGCGGATTCTCGTTCACGATCTGGCGTCCGCAAGTGCTGCTGGGCGCGGCACCGGGCGTGGCCATGAACCCGGTCGTCCCGATCGGTGCCTACGCCGCGATTGCCCGCGAACGGGGCCTGCCGTTCGCCATGCCGGGCAGCGGGAATGCCATTTGGGAACTGGTCGATGCCGGATTGCTCGCCGAGGCGATGGCCTGGGCTGCTGGCGACGGGGCGGCCGCCGGACAGACCTTCAACATCACCAACGGTGACGTGTTTGTCCTGCGCGATGCCTGGCCGGAGCTGGCGGCAAGCTTTGGCCTGCCCACCGAGGGAGCCACTCCGCGCAGCTTCGCGGATTTCCTTGCCGAGCCGGAAAGCGCGCAAGCCTGGTCTGCCATGGCCGCCCGGCACGGGTTGCGCGAACCTTCGCTCGAGCGGCTGCTCGGACAATCGCACCACTATATTGATCTGCTCAACAGCGAGCGGATCGCCGGAAAGGCCCAGCCGGTGCTGCTGAGCACGATCAGGCTGCGGCAAGCCGGCTTTGCGGGATGCCGCGACAGCCTGGCCTCGCTGCTGGCGCAATTGGCCGCCATGGCCGGATTGCGCCTGCTGCCGCCGCTTTTTCCGTCACCATGAGCTTCCGTCGAGGTCCAATGTGCGTGATCCGATGCAGAACGTAATGCCATGCAGCGGATTCATTATAGAGATGCTCCGAACAGGTTTGCTGTCGCGACGATTCGCCTTAAGGCGTGAACTGAACAAAGAGGATGCTGCCGGCGCTCTGTCGGCGCGCGTCCAGTTGCCAGGAGCATTCCCATGCAATTGAGCCTGCCCGAAGACAGCGTGCCCATGAAGGAGATGTTCGAACGCTTCTTTGCCAGCGAATCGACCCCGGCACGGGTCCGTGCGGCCGAGCCGGTCGGTTTCGATCGTGCGCTGTGGGACGAATTGCTGGCGCTGGAGGCTCCGTTCATGCGCCTCTCTGCCGATGCCGGCGGCGGCGGCATGAGCCTGTTCGATGCCTGCCTGATGATGGAACAGGCCGGTCGCCGGCTCGCGCCCGCGCCGCTTGCCGAAGCGCTTGTCGCGCTGCGCATGCTTGGCGAGATTGGCGGCGAGGCGGCGCGCCAATGGATCGCAAAGGTTCGCGACGAGGGGGCCGTGCTCACGCTGGCGCTGCGCAGCGTCGATGATGGCAAGCTGCAACTGGTGCCCGGCGGTGCGGTAGCTGATGGCATCCTGACTTTCGACGGCAGCGAACTTGCCATCGAGGTATCCGCAGCTCCGCTCGACGCTCCTGAAACCCTGGGCGGAGCCGCGCTGGGTACGTTCATGCCCGGCGCTGGACAGCGCATCGTCCTTTCCGGCAACGCCGACGCGAAGCGCATCTGGGAAGCAGGTGTCGAGGAATGGAAGCTGCTGACCGCCACGGCGCTTGTCGGGCTTTCGCGCGAGGCGGTGGAGATGGCTGCCGCCTATGCCTGCGAACGCGAAGCGTTCGGCCAGCCGATCGGCACCTACCAGGGCATCGCCCACCCGCTCGCGGTGGACGTGATCGATGCCGATGGCGGTGCCATGCTGCAAATGTGGACTCTGCGCGCCATCGCCGACCGATCCGCCGACGCCGGGGCGCTGATCTCGGCTTTCTACTGGTGGGCAAGCCGCACTGCCACCAATTGTGTCGCCCACGCCATCCACACTTTCGCCGGCTATGGCCTGAGCAACGAATACGACATCCAGCTCTATCACCGCAGGGCCAAGGCCTGGGCGCTGGCACTGGGCGATCCCGACGCGGAACTGGAGCGCGCCGGGCGCCGGTTGTTCCTGGGCGAGATGGCCAGCCTGCCCGATCCCGGGGCGGTGGATATCGACTTCGAATCGCCCGACATCGGCAATCCGCTGGCCGAGGAACTGCGCAGCTTGCTGAGCGGCATCCTCGATCCGGACAAGCACATGCTGTTCGAGGAGAATTTCGAAGCGCACGACTGGGACGTGCACCGGGCGCTGGGCAAGGCCGGGCTGCTGTTTCCGAACTGGCCGGAACAGTGGGGCGGGCGCGGTGCCGATGCCGATTCCACCCGGGCATGTGGCAATGTCTGTGCCGATCTGGGCTATGCCGGGCTGGCACGCGGCGTCACCGGCATGGCCGGCCATCTCGTCCAGCAGGCCGGTCAGCCGGAACTTCAGGAGGAAGTCCTCCTCGGCTTCGCGCGCGGCGACTTTACCTCGTGCCTTGGCTTCACCGAGCCGTCGGGCGGGTCGGACGTGTTCGCCGCCAAGACCCGCGCGGTGCGCGACGGCGATGACTGGGTCATCAACGGACAGAAAATGTTCACCTCGGGCGCGGAGCTGGCCAACTATGTGCTGCTGTTGGCCCGGACCAATCCCGATGTTCCCAAGCACAAGGGGCTGACCCTGTTCCTGGTGCCGCTCAAGGTGCCCGGCGTGGAAATCCAGCCGGTTCACACCTTCATGGACGAGCGCACCAATGCGACATTCTATGCCGATGTGCGCATCCCCGACCGCTACCGCCTGGGCGAGATCGATGGCGGCGTGCGCCTGATGTCGATGGCGCTGTCGATGGAACAGGGCGGCAGCCATTACCACCACCAGATGCGCAAGATGATCGACGCAGTGGCGGCATGGGCACGCGACGAACAGCGCGGCGGAACGCCGCTGATCGAGCACCCCGCCACGCTGGCGCGGCTGGCGCGGGTCCATGTCCATTCGGCGATCAGCGAGGCGCTCTCCGCGCGCGTGCTGGCGACGCGCCTCGCTGGAGAAACCGACCTGGCCTTTGGTCCGGCGTCAAAGGTCTTCACCACCGAGGCATTCATCACCGATTCCGCCGACTTGCTCAACCTTGCCGCGCCCGGTTCGCTGATCCGGGGCAAGGAAGGGCTCGGCCTGGTCGAGATCGGATACCGGCATTCGACCGCGACTTCGGTTTATGGCGGGACCAGCGAAGTGCTGCGCAGCATGGTCGCGGAACGGCGCCTCGGGCTGCCGCGCAGCCGCGCTTGAGCGAGGGGCGCGGCAAACGGGTGCGCCCGCAGGACTGAAAACGGCTATCAAGGCAGACCGAGACCATGACCGAGACTGAGAGCGCCACAGGCAAAGCCAGGACTTTCCCGCAACTGGTTCGCGCCGCCGCCGCCGCCTATGGCGACGCCGTCGCGCTGACTCTCGAAGGCGCGACCATCCCCGACGAGACAATCACCTTCACCGAACTGGATCGCCAGTCGGCACGGATCGCCTGCGGCCTGCTGGCACGCGGGATCGGCAAGGGCAGCCGCGTCGGTTTCATCCAGGGCAACAGCCCGATGTTCGCGGTCCTGCTGGCGGCCATCGCGCGCATTGGCGCGGTGGCCGTGCCGATCAGCACGCTGATCAAGGCTAACGAGCTTGTCCGCGTTCTGCGGCAATCGGACATCGCGGGGCTGTTCGTCCAGCGCAGCCTGCTGGGGCATGACCTGGTGGACCGCCTGTGCGACGCCCTGCCGGAACTGCGCGGGGCGCAGGCAGGCGGTTTGCGCATTCCGGCCACGCCTTACCTGCGCTGGATCGTGTCGTGGGGGCCGGACTTGCCCACAGCGATCGAGGCGCTCGACGACCTGACCGACCAGGCCGGCACCATCGCGGACGACTTGCTCGCCGCAGTCGAGGCCGAAGTGCACCCGACCGACCAGATGCTGGAGATATACACCTCCGGGTCGATGGCCCTGCCCAAGGGGGTCAAGCACCTTCACGGCCCGGTCGTCTTCCGCGCCGGCTACCTCGCGCGGATGACCGAACGGACACGCAGCAGCCGGACCACCGCGACCTTGCCGATGTTCTGGGTCGGCGGCATGGGCCTGTTCCTGCTGCCCAACCTGTTCGCCGGCGGCTGCACCCATTGCACCGAAGGCACGTCAACCAGCAGCCGCCACGCCATGGGCACGGTGATGGCGGAAGACGATCTCGAAGTAATGGCGCAGGCCAGACCCTATTGGGCGCTCGGCATGAGCGAAACCTTCGGGCCCTATGCTTATGGGGACGAACTCCGCGCGCCGGGCTACCCACTTTGCGCCCCGCTGGACCATATCGCCGATGGCTACGAGGTGCGGATCGCCGATCCGGAAACCAACCTGCCGGTCGGCGATGGCGAGACCGGCGAAGTGCAGGTTCGCGGCTATGCCCTGTCCCCCGGCCTGCACAAGCTCGACAGCGAGGCCTACTACACGCCAGACGGCTTCTACCGCACCGGCGACATGGGTCTGGTCGAAGGCAGCCGCATTCATTTCATCGGCCGCAACGGCGACATGATCAAGACCAACGGATCCAACGTCTCGCCGGCTGAAGTCGAGCAGGAGATGCAACTGCTGCCCGGCGTTCACTCGGCCTATGTCGTTGGCCTGCCCGATGACCAGCGCGGCCAGCTGGTCGTTGCCGCAGTCGTGGCGAGGGACGGATTGACACTCGATTTCGCCGAGATCGAGGCCATTCTCAAAAAGCGCCTGTCCAGCTTCAAGGTACCGCGCGCCTATTTCCAGATCGAGCGCGAAGAGGTGCCGATGCTGCCGAGCAACAAGGTTTCCCGGCGTGCCATCGAAGCCATGCTGGCAGACCTGATTGTGAAAAATCCGGGGGGCTGACCACGCCTTCGCGTCAACATTCCTTGTCCAGGCGCGGCAACCGCCGCGTCCCTGCTGGGGCCGGTCGATATCGGCTGGCTTTCGCATAGACCCTTCCGCTGCTCCCCCGCGCCGGTTAGGGCTCGGGCATCAGCCGGACCGGGAGTGGGATATGTTCGCAGCGCCGCCGCGCATTGTCGCCGATATTTTCGCACGGATTCCCGCTGAACTGGGGATCACCGGCCGCAGGTCCCCCTGGGCTGAGGTGCAGTTCGGCGGCGCGGACACGCCGACCTTCTTAGAAGGCCCCTCATTCGACCGGGAGGGCAACCTGTGGGTTGTCGACATTCCCTGGGGCCGGTTGCTCAGGATCACGCCCGCAGGTGCGGTCACGGTCGGCGCAGAATACGACGGCGAGCCCAATGGCCTCAAGTTCCACAAGGACGGCCGCGGCTTCATCTGCGATCACAGGCACGGCGTGATGGTGTTCGATCCCGCCTCCGGCGCGGTCGAGCCGTTCCTCGAGCGCAGTTCGCTCGAACGCTTCAAGGCGACCAACGATCTCGTCTTCGCCGCCAATGGCGACCTGTATTTCACCGATCAGGGCCAGACCAGCCTCGCCGATCCCTCGGGCCGGCTCTACCGGCTGCGCGCCGCCGACGGCCGGCTCGAATGCCTGCTCGACAACGTGCCCAGCCCCAACGGACTGGTGCTCAACAAGGCGGAGACTGTGCTGTTCCTCGCCGTCACCCGCGCCAATGCGATCTGGAAAATCACTCTGCTGGCCAATGGCGATGTCGCCAAGGTGGGGACTTACATCCAGTTGAGTGGCGGCAACGGGCCCGATGGGCTGGCGATCGACGAGCACGACAACCTCGCGGTCTGCCATGTCGGCTTCGGCGCGGTGTGGCTGTTCAGCGCGAGGGGCGAGCCGATGCTGCGGATCGATGCGCCGGCCATCGATGGTGTTGCAGGTCTGATGACCACCAATTGCGCCTATGGCGGGCCGGGCAACAAGACCCTCTACATCACCGAATCAAAGACCGGCAGCGTGCTGGCCGCGCCGATGCCGGTGGCAGGGCGCGCAATGTATTCGCATCAGGATTGACAGGGGTGCAGCTTAATTCCAATAATGGAACATAGTTTCAGTATCGGTACAATGCCAGCGAGGATGCCCCGATGCCCCGGCACATTCACCTGATCAGCTTCCAGATCAATTCGCCGATGAACCACACCGTGCTCAGCTGGGCGCACCCTGACGACAACCGCTTGAAAGCGATGTCGGACCTGTCGCTGTGGATCGACATGGCCAGAACGCTCGAGCGCGGGCTGTTCGATGCGCTGTTCTTCGCCGACACCCCCGGTGTGTTCGACCGCTACAAAGACCGCATGGACGAGGCGATCCGCTATGGCGTGTGCTGGCCATCGATGGATCCGGTGACCCTGCTTGGCGCGATCGCCGGGGCGACGACCCGCCTCGGGCTCGCCGCCACCGTCTCGACCGGGCCGCATCACCCCTATTCGGTGGTCCGCCAGCTCTCGACGCTTGACTACATGAGCGGCGGCCGGGTCGGCTGGAACATCGTCACGGGGCACTTGCGCGGCGAGCACCGTGCCTACGGCCTCGAAGAGCTGCCCCACGACGAGCGCTACGATCGCGCCGAGGAATACATGGAAATCTGCCATGCACTGTGGGACAGCGCCGGCGAAGGGGGAATCCTGGCCGACAAGGCGAGCGGAATTTTCGCCGATCCCGACAAGATCGCCAAAATCGCGCACGACGGCAAATATTTCCGCTGCCACACCGTCGCTGCCGCGCCGCCCTCGCCGCAAGGGCGTCCGGTGCTCTATCAGGCGGGCTCGTCGGGGCGCGGCCAGCAGTTCGCCATGAAACACGCCGATGTCGTCTTCGCCATCCAGCCCAACCTGCCCGGGATGATGAAATTCATGGCCGACTTCCGCGCTGCTGCTGCCGCCGCCGGGCGGACTCCAGCCCCGGGGGTGACCTTCGGCATCCAGCCGATCGTCGGCGGCACCGAGGAAGAGGCGCAGGCGAAGCTCGACGACCTCATCGAGCGCCTGCCGCTCGACGGGGCGATCGCCCGGCTTTCGGGCACCATGGGGGTCGATTTCAGCAGCATGGAACTCGACCAGCCGCTAGCCGACATGGCTGTGCCAGGCTCTCAGGGGCTGATGAAGGCCTTCTCCAACATCGTCGGCGACCGCCCGCTCACCTTGCGCGAAGTGGCGATCCGCTGGGGGCTGTCGGTCGGCATGCCGCAGATTGTCGGTTCGCCCGAGCAGGTCGCCGACAAGATGGAGGCGATCTGGCGCGAGACCGGCTGCCACGGCTACAACATCACTCCGCACGTGATGCCAGGCTCGATCGACGACATCGTCGACCAGGTGGTGCCGATCCTGCAGCAGCGCGGCATCTATCCGACCGAGTATCAGGGGCGCACCTTGCGCGAAAATTCGGAGATCGGCTGAGCCATGCCGCGCGAGACCGTCTTTATCGTCGATCCGATCCATCCCGCCGGCGCGGAGCGCATTGCCGCCGCGCACGAGGTGATTGCGCCCGGGCAAGGAAGCGCCGATCCCCGCATCGAAGCCACCTCGATCATCGTCGTGCGCACCACCGAGCTGCCTGAAGACTTGCTCGCTCGGATGCCCGGGTTGCGGCTGATCGTGAAACATGGCGCGGGGGTGGACAACATCCCCATTGCCTATGCCACCGCTCGCGGCGTGATGGTCGCCAACACGCCGGGGGGCAGCAATGCAACCGCCGTCGCCGAGGGCGCGGTGACGCTGATGCTCGCCGTGCTGCGCCGGGTGCGCGAGATGGACGCAGTGGTGCGCGAGAACCGCTGGAACGAACGCTGGCAGACCCGGCTGGCGGACCTCACCGCAGCCAGGGTCGGCCTGATCGGCTTCGGCCGCATCGCGCGGTTTACCGCCAAGATCTGTGGCGCGGGCTTCGGCGCGGAGATCGCCGCCCATGATCCGATGCTCTCGCCCGACGAGATCCGCGCTGCGGGAGCCGAGCCGATGGACCTGCCGGCCTTGCTCGCCTGGGCCGATGTCATCTCGATCCATGTGCCGCTGACCGAGAGCGCCCGCAACCTGATCGGCGCGGCGCAACTGGCGCTGATGCACAGCGGCGCGGTGATCGTGAACACTGCGCGCGGCGGCATCATCGACGAGGCAGCGCTGGCCGATGCGCTGCGGAACGGACGCATCGGCGGCGCCGGTATCGATGTGTTCGAGCACGAGCCGCCCGCAGCCGACAACCCGCTGTTGGCGTTGCCCAACGTGGTGCTTGGGCCGCATGTCGCCGGGGTCACCGAGGCCAGCATGAAGGGCATGGCACTTGCCTGCGCCGAGGTCATCGATACGGAGCTCGCCGGCAAGCGGCCCGCCACCCTGCTCAATCCCGAGGTCCTGCCATGAAACCGCTCAAGTCCGTGATCTACAACCGGATCCCGCGCCCCGATCCGGCGCTGCTCGCCCGCGCTGCGCAATTCGGCGTGGCGGACCTGCACGAAGGCATGGGGCTGGTCGCCGGGCGCATGTCGCTGACCAGCCCGGCGATGCGGCCGATCGCACTGGGCCAGCGGGTCTGCGGCCCGGCGATCACCGCGTGGAACTATCCCGGCGACAACCTGGCGATCCATTGCGCGCTCGATGTCGCGCAGACCGGCGACGTGCTGGTGTTCACCAATGGCGGCGGCCACCAGGGCGCGCTGTGGGGCGATGTCGCCTGCGGCTTCGCCAAGCAGAAGGGCGTCGCTGGCGCGGTGCTCCATGGCGCCTGCCGCGACACCGAAGCTATCCGCCTCATGCAGTTTCCGGTGTGGTCGACCGCGATTTCGGTCGAGCATCCCGAAAAGCGCGGTCCCGCCGCAGTCAACGTGCCCGTCGTGCTCGACGGCGTGCTGGTCGAGCCGGGCGATATCGTCGCCGCCGACGCCGACGGGGTGCTGATCATCCCGCGCGCGCTGCTGGCAGCGGCAGTCGAGGGCGCGGAACGCCGTGCCGCGCTCGAAGTGACCATCCGCGCGCGCATCACCGCCGGCGAGCTGCCGCTCGATATCCTCGGCATCCGCGCCACCATCGCGGCGGCGGGAATCGAGCAGATCGATGGAAGCTGGCAAGACAGCCAGCCATGAAACCCGCCTGGAACATCGACGACCTGCGCCGCGAGGCCAAGCGCCGCCTGCCGCGCGCGATCTTCGAATTTCTCGAGCGCGGCAGCGAGAACGAATACCTCACCGTACACAACCAGGCGGCGCTTGAGGCGATCCGCATGGTCCCGCGCACGCTGCGCGATGTCACTGGCCGCACTTCGGCGGTCGAACTGTTCGGACGCACGCTGCCGATGCCGCTGGTGATCGGCCCGACTGGCACCGCTGACCTGCTGTGCCACGGCGGCGAAAGCTGCATCGCCATGGCCGCCGCCGAGGCCGGTATTCCCTTCACCCTCGCGACCAGTTCGACCACCGCCATGGACCGCATCGCCGAGATCACCCGCGCCACCGGCTTCTGGATGCAGATGTACCTGTGGGAACGCCGCGACCTGTCGTGGCAAGTGGTCGAGCGTGCCGCCACGCTGGGGGCCGAGGCGCTGATCCTGACAGTCGACACCCCGGTCTGGCCCAACCGCGAGTTCAACAAGCACAACGGCATGGCCAATCCGATCCGGCCCAACCCGACCCTGGCGCTCGATTTTGCCCGGCATCCCGGCTGGCTACTGCGGGTAATGGGCCGCTATATGCTGACCCACGGCGGCCTGCCCAGGTTCGCCAATTACCCCAGCGAGATCGGCGGCAGCGTCACCGGCCCGGTCAACCGCATGACCAATTCCGCCTCGGTGGGCTGGGACGATGTCCGGGAACTGCGCCGGCGCTGGCCCGGCCGGCTGATCCTCAAGGGCATTCTCAGCAAGCAGGATGCAGTCCTGGCCGCCGATCATGGCGTCGATGGCATCGTCGTCTCCAACCACGGCGCGCGCAATTTCGACGCCTCGCCGGCCTCAATCGAGGTTCTGCCCGAGATCGTCGATGCCGTTGCCGCCCGCATGACAGTGATCTTCGACGGTGGCGTGCGGCGGGAAAGCCACGTGTTGAAAGCGATGGCGACTGGCGCGCATGCGGTCATCATCGGCCGCGCGACGCTTTATGGCGCGGCTGCAGGCGGCAAGCCGGGCGCGGCGCGGGCGCTGGAAATCCTGCGCGAGGAAATATCCACGTCGATGGCGATGCTCGGGGTCAACACCATGGCCGAGCTCGATCGCGGCTTTTTGCGCTGATCGAGTTCAGGTCTTCGGCGGGTAAGGCCCGGTATAGCCAAGGATGCACGAAATCTGCTGGCCTGCGTCGCGCACCATGCTCTCGAATTCGCCGCGCCTTGCTTCCATGCGCTCGGTCGGCCCGGCGATGGAGACCGCGCAGAACGCCGCGCCATCGCTCCCCAACACCGGGCTCGCCGCCCCGGTCGCGCCATCGACAATGCCGTTGCGATCATAGGCCACGCCCGCCTCGCAGGTGCGCGTGAGCAGCGCCGGCATTGCCTCGCGCCGGGTGGTCTCCCGGGTGAAGGCGCAGAATTCGGCCTCGGCGAGATAGGCCTGCTGTTGCGCCGGCGGCTGGAACGCCAGCATCGCCTTGCCCGACGCCGTGCAATAGAGCGGCCGGCGATTGCCAGCCCGCATCGAAAAACGCAGCGGCGAGGCCGATTCGATGACTTCCAGATAGATGCTCTCGGTCAGACTGTCCGACAGCACCGACAGCATCACTGTTTCGCCCGATTGTTCGGCCAGCCAATCCAGCACCGGCCGCGCGCAGGCGGGAAACTGCGCCGAAGGCGCGGCCCGGCCGAGCGCGGCGGCAAGCCGGAAACTCTCCGGGCCAGGGCGATAGAGGCCTTCGGCACGCACGACATAGCCGCCACTTTCCAGCGTCCTCAGGATGCGGTGGAGGCTGGTCCTGGGCAGGCCCAGCACCAGCGCCAGCTCGCCCATGGCAACCCCCGCGCCACTCCGGGCAATCGCCATCAGCACTTCGGGCACGCGCAGGATCGCGCGCGGCCCGGCATCCTCGCTGACCGGCTTCTCGTCTGACACCTTGCGCCTGCCTCCCTGCCGCTTCGCTGCGACAAGAGCGCGGCGCGCGGCGCTTGGCAAGAGCGGCGGATTGCGCAACAGTGGGCGCAATCCATGATCCCGGGAGCCAAGCGATGCAATTAGCCGGAACGCCGTCCGATAGCCTGCCCGATGTCCTCGCCACCGGTGCGAGCGATGCCGATTTCATCTTCCTGTCGCTCTCCGCGCGCGACGTTAACGGCCGCGACGCCGATTACATCGCCTGGCATTCGCTTGACCACCGGCCCGAGCAATACCGCCTCCAGGGCATCCGCAACACCATGCGGCTGGTTTCCACCCCGTCGTGCCGCGCCGCCCGGGCGGCCAATGAGCCGCCGTTCGATGCCGTCGATCATGTGATGACCTATCAATTCGCCGATAGCAGCTCGATGCCCGCGTTCAATGTTCTGGGGGCCGAACTCGACAAGGGCGGACGCATGGCGCACCGCTTGCCCAGCGTTAGCTATTTCACGGGCGAGATTGCCGGGCGAGAGGCTGCACCGGATGCGCTTGCCGGGGCCGACGTGGTGCCTTGGCGACCGGCGCAAGGCGTCTATCTGATGATCGAGGAAGGCGAGTCTTCGCCCGAGAGTCTGATCGATCTGCCCGGCGTCGCGGGCGTATGGTGGTTTCGCGGCTCACCCGACCTGCCCCCCTATGGCGACCGCTCTGCGGGCAAGCAGATCACCTATTGCTACCTCGACCAGGACCCCATCGCGGTCGCCGAGGCCATGGCGGAGCGCATGCGCGCGCGCTGGGCGACGGGCGCGGTCAAGGGCCTGCTGGCGGCACCGTTCTACACCATCGTGCCCTATGACTGGGGGCGCTATGTGCCGTGATATGGCGGCATTTCAACTCGAACAAGCGCTTGCTCCCCGCCCCCCGCGCAGGGAAGCACGTTGAAATAGAAAGCCTCAAACCCCCATTCGCGCCATTTCACTGGCCAGCAGTTCGCTGGCATCGCCGCAGGCATGCTTCGCCGCCAGCCAGCCGTGGGTCATGCCGCGCGCGTTGGAGATGCCGCTCTGCATCACCGCGCCGGTTTCCATCCGTGCCACCGAATTGCCCGCCGCATAGAGCCCGGCAAGCGGCCTGTCGTCCCAGCCGACGACATTGGCGTTGCGGTCGGTCTTGAGGCCCGCCGCCGGAATCCCGGTCGCGCCCATGCGGGTGAGGCGGACAGCATAGAACGGCGGTTTGACCAGCGGGCCGAGATTGGCATTCGGCTTGTGCGTCTTGTCGCCGGTCATCCAGGCCCCCCACGGCTGCTCGCCCCGGCGGAAATCGGGATCGACGCCCTTCTCGGCGTTGGTGTTGAACCGCGCGACCTCTTCGGCCAGTCCTTCGGGGTCGATCCCCGCCTGGCGCGCCAGTTCGTCAATGGTGTCGGCGACGACGCCGAAGCCATCGGGCCAGTCCTGCCCCGGCATGATCGAGACGAAGGCATATTTCTCGCGCGCCTGGCTGTCGATGACGATCCAGCAGGGAAAGTTGGGGTGGGTCTGGCTCGCGCCGTCGATGACGTCGGTCATGTAGTAGAAGCTGCGGTAGAAGCCCTCGTTGCCGAAGCGCCTACCGGCACGATTGACGACGATGTGGTGCGGCAGGCCGATGATCGGCATGGCGCTGCGCCACACGGCAATGCCCTCGTCGGTCTCCTCGCCGGGGACGCTGAAGCCGGCCATGGAAATCTCCGGCACCCGCGCGACTTTCGCGCCCAGCGGCCCGGCCAGGCGGATGTTGGCACCGTCGATGGCGGAGAACAGCATCGATTCCGCATCGAGCTGCTGGCCGAGGTCCTTTTCGAGGTTGCGGTTGCGCTCGTAGCTCGACACCGCGACGACCACGCCCTTGTTGGCCTTGATGAACAAGTCGCGCCCTTCGCAAGTCGCGCGCACGCCGATCACGCGGGTGCCATCGGCGATCAGTTCCTCGGCGCTAACGCCGGTCTTCAACGTGACGCCGCGATCGAGTGCGGCCTTGACGAAATAGGCAGCGAGCCCCGAACCGGCACAGCGTTCGTCTTCGGTGATGCGCCGGCCGAGCAGTTCGAAATCCCACTTCATCATCGCCGCAAGCCCGCCCGCGTCGGCGATGTCCTGGGTCGTCAAGCCATAGGGAACTTGCGGCGAAAGCCGGGTCTTCGCCTGCCACTCCTCGCCCAGGCTGGGGCCGGAGAACGGCGCGACCTCCAGCAGCCTGCCCTCGGACACGCTGTCGTTGGTCAGGCCGTAATAGTAGTCAGGGCAACCGCGGATCGCGTTCATCCGCAGCCCGGCGCGGGCCTCGAAGAAGTCGAGCGCCAGCCGCGAATGGACCACGAGATTGAGGATAGCCTCGTCCTCGCCATAGCCCATCGACAGTCGCTTGAGGTAGCGGAAGCCGCTGTCGGCCGAATCCTCGATGCCGAGGTCGCGGGCATGGCGGTTTCCTGCGACCCAGACCTGGCCCTGCGACAGCGCGGTGACTCCGCCGACCTGGTCCGAGCGCTCGAGCACCACGGCGCTGGCCCCCAGTTCATGCGCGGTGATCGCGGCGGACAGCCCGCCGATCCCCGAACCGATGGCGACGAGATCGGCTTCGAGGTCCCATTTTTCCGGCAGATTGCGCAGCATTCTCAGTTCTCCTTCACCTCACCACACGAAATCTTCAATTCGAACTGCTTCCCCGCGAAGGCGGGGACCTCGGGCCTGCGGGCGCGAAGTTCGGTCCAGCCGCATGAGGCCCCCGCTTTCGCGGGGGAACCGGCTATGGATATTGCGGTCACGTTCCAGTCTAGATCCACAGCCCTGCCGGTGCGCGCGGCAGGCCGGCGTCCTTGAGGCCGAGGATGCCGGCCCGCGCCGCCTTGATATCGGGGATCGCCGAGACTGCGGGTAGCGCGGTGGTGGTGTCCCAATCGTGGTTCTTCCAGTGCGCCGGCGGGGTAATGCGCATGCGCACGTCGAGCGAGGGGTCGCCCTCGATGGTAAAATGATACTGGTCGGGATCGATCGCCCAGCCCTCGGCGAGGTTTTTCGACAGGTACCAGACCACCGTGAGGCGCACCCGCACCTTGCCGCCCAGCTTGCCTTCCCAGCCGCCGCGAAGCGCCGCGTTGGTGCCCTTTTCCATCTTGAACCAGCCGAGATCGACCGTTTCAGCCGCCGTGGCATAGTCGCAGAAGAAGGCGATATCGTCGAACGTGAACTCCAGCGCATCGCCGATCCGGCGCACCGCGTCGCGGAACAGGATCAGCCATGACCGCGCGCGTTCGATCAGCTCGGGCGTCGCCCCGCCCGGCTCGCCCATGCCGAGGAAGCTCCAGGTCTCGACCGATTCGTAGACCGAGCAATCCGCCGATTCGACCATCGAGACGCAGTCCATCCGGCGGCACCCGGCAGTCAGCGAGGCGACCACCGAGTTGATCCAGCCCGGGTTGATCCCGGTGACGTAGAGCGAGGACTTGCCGCGCTGGCAGGCCGCCTCAAGCTGTGCGGCAACCTCTCCCTCGATCCCGCCGATGTTGAGGAACATGTTGGTCGAGACCACGTCCATGCCGTTTTCGAGCAGCTTCACGACGGTCGCGAGGTCGGCCTCGAACGGGGTGTACATCACGGTGTCGGCCTTGAGCGCCAGCAGCGCGTCGATGTCGGACGTCGCCTTGACCCCGGTCACCGTCGCGGGCCGGCCGCACAGCTCGCCCGCATCCTTGCCCGCCTTGTCCGCCGAATGAGCGAACAGACCGACCAGCTCAAGCCGGGGGTCGTCGAGGATCGCCCGCGTGGCGAGCTTGCCGACCTTGCCCGTGGTCCATTGAATGACGCGCAGCTTGTGCATGGGGCCTGGTTCCTCTCCGCAGCCGGTTTGCCGGCCCGGAGAGAGCATAGCTGCATAGGTCTTGGATTAAAGACACAAAACGGGCGGCCGTCATCGCAGCCCAATCCAGACCATACCTTGTTCGCGATCCTGAACGCGTTTCAGGACCCGTTTCCCGTCTCGCGCTATGGTGCAAGCTCGAACAGCACCGTGACATTCGCACTCATCGCCACTTCGCCCGCCGCCACTGGGGTCGGCGCGCCGGCCATGTCGGCCATGGTGGCGCGGGTGTACATTACCTGCGGCTGCGGCACATAGCCGCCGCTTTCGCTGATCGACAGCACCCGCACCACCTTCAGCCCCGCCGCGCGGGCATAAAGATTGGCCCGCGCCCGCGCCTTGGTCATCGCCTCGACGCGCGCCTCGTCCATTGCCTCGTCGGCATTGTCCATCTGGAAGCCGGGGCCGTTGACCTGGTTGGCCCCGGCGGCGACCAGCGTGTCGATCACCTTGCCGAACTCGGCGAGATTGCGCTGGCGGACATTGACCGTGTTCGACACCTGATAGCCGATGATCCGTGGCTGCTCGGGCTCCATCCTACCGTCCGGACGCTGTATCTGCGGTTGATAGACCGGATTGAGGCTGAGATTGCTGGTCTGGATATCGCGGTCGGCGATGCCGGCGCGCTTCAAGGCTGCGATCACCCGGTTCATATCGGCCGAATTGGCGGCGAGCGCCTCGCCGGCGGTCTTCCCCGCGCTGGCAACCCCGGCGGTGAACAGCGCGAGATCGGGCTTGCGGGTCGAGCGGCCCTCGGCGCTGAGCGACAGCAGCGTGCTGCCCGCAGCAACCACCGGGCCCGAGCCGGGCTCGTGAGCTTGAGCGCCAGCAGGCACGACCACTGCCGCAAGCGCCAGCGCGGAAAGCAGCGAACGATTCATGTAATAGTTCCTCCGGGGCAATCGCGGCTTTTTGCCTTCGTTCAGCTTTCTGTTAGCTGAACTGAACATGGCCCGGCAGGCCGTCGTCGCGCCGCTTGCGCCTACAGCGTCGCCTCGATCGCGCGTGCCGCCGCCGCCGGGTCTTCGGCGCGGCTGATCGGGCGGCCGATGACCAGCACGCTGGCCCCGGCATCACGCGCCTCGCGCGGCGTGACGGTGCGCTTCTGGTCAGCCTGAGCGTTGTGGCCGTTGCCCGCCGCGCGGCCATTGCCACTGCCATTGCCATTGGCCGGGCGCAGGCCGGGCACGATCAGGTAGCCGTCCTTCCACTGCTTGTGGACCGCCGCGACTTCCTGGCCCGAACAGACGATACCGTCGAGCCCCGAGGCCTGGGCGAGTTCGGCGAGCCGCAGCGCCTGATCGTGCGGCGAGCCAGCAATCCCGGTGCGCGCCAGATCGCCTTCGTCGAGGCTGGTGAGCACGGTCACCGCGACCACCTTGCAGTGCTCGCCCGCCGCCGCCTTGGCGTCTTCCATCATCGCGCGGCCACCGGCGGCATGGACGGTGACGATGGCGGGCTCAAGCACATGGATCGCCTGCATCGCGGCGGCGACGGTGTTGGGGATGTCGTGGAGCTTGAGGTCGAGAAAGATCGGCAGGCCGAGCTTGTGGATCTCGTGCACCCCGTGGTGCCCGTGCGCGCAGAAAAATTCGAGCCCCAGCTTGAGGCCGCCAACATGACCCTTGACCTTGCGGGCGAGCGCCTCGGCGGCATCGAGACGGGGGAAATCGAGGGCCAGGTAAATCGGGTTCGACATGTCAGGCGGCGGGGCCTCCAGATGCGGGCAGCGCCGGGGCCAGTCGGGCCTCGTCGAGCTGGGTGGTGGTGGCGAGCGGCGGCGGCGCAGCATTGGCGCGCACCGAATTTTCAAGCGCGTTGATCCGCCGGTTGAGCCGCCACTTGCCGGTCTTGGCGAGCAGCCACATCGGCAACAGGCCGAGCAGGAACGAGACTATCACCAGCGCAGGGAGCTTGGTTTCGAGGATCAGCCCTTCCCAGATCTTGATCTCGACCGGGGTCCAGTTGTTCAGCGAAAACAGCAGCAGCGTGATAATGACCAGCACCCAGACAATCGTGCGGATGATCTGCATGGCAACTCTCTCCAACAGTCTTTCGGATGCTAGGCGGGAATGACCGGGAAGGAAAGGGCACGTCGTCCCGGACTTGATCTGGGATGACGGTTACGCGCCGAACACCCGCGCGAAAATGCGGTCGACTGCCTTGAAGTGATAGTCGAGGTTGAATTTGTCCTCGAGCTCGGCGACCGGCAGCGCCGCGCTCACCTCGGGATCGGCCTTGAGCAGCTCGAGCAGCGACAGCGCGCCGTCGCTCTCCCACACCTTCATCGCGTTGCGCTGAACCAGACGATAGCTGTCGTCACGGCTGAGCCCGGCCTGGGTCAGTGCCAGCAGCACCCGCTGCGAATGGACGAGGCCGCCCATGCGGTCGAGATTCTTCTGCATGCGTTCGGGATAGACCAGCAGCTTGTCGATCACCCCGGTGAGCCGCGCGAGGGCGAAATCGAGGGTGATGCAGGCATCGGGACCGATGAAGCGCTCGACCGAGGAGTGCGAGATGTCGCGCTCGTGCCACAGCGCAACATTCTCCAGCGCCGGGGTGACCGCCGAGCGCACCACGCGGGCGAGGCCGGTAAGGTTTTCGGTGAGCACCGGGTTGCGCTTGTGCGGCATCGCCGACGAGCCCTTCTGCCCGGGCGCGAAGTATTCCTCGGCCTCGAGCACCTCGGTGCGCTGCAAATGGCGCACTTCGGTGGCGAGGCGCTCGATCGAGCTGGCGATCACCCCCAGCGTGGCGAAGAACATCGCATGCCGGTCGCGCGGGATGACCTGGGTGGAGACCGGCTCCACGGCGAGGCCGAGTTTTTCGGCAACGTATTCCTCAACCGCCGGATCGATATTGGCGAAAGTGCCGACCGCACCGGAAATCGCGCAAGTGGCGATCTCGGCGCGGGCATTGACCAGCCGCGCCTTGCAGCGCGAAAACTCGGCATAGGCCTCGGCCAGCTTGATGCCGAACGTGGTCGGCTCGGCATGGATGCCGTGACTGCGGCCAATGGTCGGGGTGAACTTGTGCTCCTCCGCCCGGCGCCGGAGCGCGGCAAGCAGCGCGTCGAGATCGGCGAGCAAGATGTCCGAAGCCTGCGCCAGCTGCACCGACAACGTCGTGTCGAGCACGTCCGAACTGGTCATGCCCTGGTGCATGAAGCGCGCCTCGGGGCCGACCTGCTGCGCCACCCAGTCGAGGAAGGCGATGACATCGTGCTTGGTCACCGCCTCGATCGCGTCGATCGCGGCAACGTCGATGACCGGCGCGGTCGCCCACCAGTCCCACAGCGCCTTGCCGGCGCTCGGCGGCACCACGCCGAGTTCGCCCATCCTGTCGGTGGCGTGGGCCTCGATCTCGAACCAGATGCGATAGCGCGCCTCGGCCTCCCAGATGGCACTCATGGCGGGTCGGGCGTAGCGGGGGACCATGGCAAACTCCGGCGGGCGTGAGGTGGCAGCGGCTAGGGGGAGGAAGGCCCGATGGCAAGGGGCAGCAAATCGGTCTGTTTGCTGGCACGCAGGCGTGCAGGCGGGCCGGCATTGCAGCTGTGCCAATTCAGGACAGCGATCAATTACGACACTTTTCAATGCCTTGTGCGCAGTGGATGCCGGTCGAATAGAGTCGCCGCGTCGATATGGTTAATATAGCATCGGTTCCGAGCAGTCGCTCGAACTCGGAGAGATGCCATGCGTAGAAACTCGATTGCACTTGCCGCCGCCGCCTTGGTGATGGCGTCGCCGGTCCACGCGGCGATCCTGGTTTATTCCGGGCCGTTGCTGGGCAGCAGCGAAAGTCCGGCGAACGCCTCTGCGGGCAGCGGCATTGCCTCGGTCAGCTATGACAATGTGGCGCACACGATTGCCTACAATGCCGGATTTACCGGATTGACCGGAACGACAACCGCCGCGCATGTGCATTGCTGCACGGCGGTTCCCGCCGTGGGCAATGCCGGGGTCGCCACGACCACGCCATCGTTTCCCGGGTTTCCGCTGGGGGTGACTGCGGGCGCATTCGTCAACACCTTCGACCTTACCCTGCCGGGCTCGTGGAACGCAGCCTTTGTCACCGCCAATGGCGGCACCCTGGCCGGAGCCGAAGCGGCACTGGCCGCCGGGCTGGCCAGTGGCAGGGCCTATTTCAATATCCACACCTCCGCATTCGGAGGCGGCGAGATCCGCGCCAATCTGGCAGCGGTGCCCGAGCCGGCCACCTGGCTGACCATGCTGCTGGGCTTCGGGCTGATCGGCGGCACCCTGCGGCTGGCGCGCCGCCGCGCCGGTCGTGCCAGCCTGGCCTGATCGCGCGCATGGCACCGGATGTGGTGTGAGGAGCCGCTGCGCGCGCCAATGCTGGATTAACGTCCGCGTTCACGGATTCTCAGTCGAACTGCCCGTCGTTCAGCGCTCTCTCGAACACATCGACCCAGTGCATGCCGATGCCGCCGATCATAACCCGGCCCTTGGCGGTCGCGGCGTTGGTGACGGTTACGGCATACTGCACGGTGAACATGCCGCCGCCGTCGGGATCGGGGGGCAAATATTCCATCTCGAAGGTGAAATCGTCCGGGTTCCGGCCAGCGGCGGCGACGCGCGCCTTGGCGTCGGGCAGCTCGGTTTGGTAGAGTTCCATCGGCTGGCTCCTTTTCAGCCCTCCCAGGCGAACGGCAAGGCGGTCTCGCCCATTGCCGCGCCCGCGCTATCGAACCGGCGCTCGATGATCGTGCCCGCGCCGGTCCGGTCAATGGCTACCACCGTCGAGCAGCGTGTGCCATAGCTGTCGTTGCGAATGAAGACGCCGGAATAGCCGGGTTCCGGCCCGTCGCCGTGGTCCTCTCCCGGGAACGGCGCTTCGTTGCGCAGCGCGGCGAACAGCGCCTCGACATCGCGCGCGTCGTGCGCCAGCCAGCCGGCAAGATCGGCGCACAGCCGCCGCGCCTTGGGCCAGGGGCGGGCGAAATCGCCGTTCGACAGGCCATGAACCCCGGGGGCGAGTTGCCGATCGGCAGGTGCGGGCCAATTCGACACGACCCGCGCCCGCGCAGCGTCAACGACCAGCAGGTTGAACGGGTTCATCGCCGCGCCGTCGGCCAGCGCGCCGTCGCGCAGCCAGCCGGTCACCAGACCCCCGCGCGACGCCAGACCGGGCCGGGGATAGCCCGCGACGCGGAAATTGGTCACCAGCGCCAGCCGACCCGCTTCGGCCACCCCGAGCCAGGTTCCGCCCGCGCGCAAGTCGCGGCCCGCGAGAATTCCGTCATCCCAGCGCAACAGCGGCGCGGCCGGGCGTTCGTGGAATTCGTCGCGGTTGGCGGCAGCGACCAGCAGCCAGTCAGGGTGCGCGGCCCAGGCGAGCGCGACTACGCACATGGGGTGGGACGAGCGTTGCGCAGGGCCTTCGACAGGCTCAGGCCGAGCGGGGTTTGAGTGTGAACCAACGCCCGCTCATGCTGAGCTTGTCGAAGCATCATATCAGCCCCTTGGCCTTCAAGCTGACATGCCCCTCGCGACCGATGATGACATGATCGTGGACCACCACGCCGAGCAGCCGCCCGGCCTCGGCGATGCGGTTGGTCACCTGGATGTCGGCGCGGCTGGGTTCGGCGGCACCCGAGGGGTGGTTGTGCACCAGGATCAGCGCGGTCGCGCCGAGGTCGAGCGCTTTCCTGATCACTTCGCGCGGGTGGATCGCGGCTTCGTCGATCGAGCCGTCGCCGGCGTGCCAGTCGTGCACCAGCATGTTGCGGTGGTTGAGGAACAGCACCCGCACCCGCTCGACCGTCAAATGCGCCATGTCGATCGTGAGATAGTCGATCAGCGCCTGCCAGCTCGCCAGCACCGGGGCCTGGTGCACCGTCGCGCGGGCCATGCGGCGGGCGGCGAGCGCGACGATGCGCAGGGCCGCCGCGCTGGTCTCGCCCATTCCGGGATGCAATGCCAGCGCGCGCGGCTCGGCGTTGAGCACACCAGCGAGCCCGCCGAAACGCTGGATCAGGCTATGCGCGATCGGTTTGACATCGCGGCGCGGGATCGCGGTCATGAGCAGGTATTCGACCAGCTCGTGATCGGCAAGCGCGTCGATGTCGCCGGCCAGCAACCGCTTGCGCAGCCGGCCGCGATGCCCCGAGGCGTCGGCGGCCCCGGCAGGTGGCTCAGCGTCAGCCACCCGATCTGTCCGGCCCGCAGCCAGGGATGGTCCAGCCCGCGCCCGGCGCGGGCGCCGCCAGCAGCACGGTCAGGCACTTGCGCAAGGCCACGGCCATTCCCCCTTCGTTCAGCTTGCCCGGGGCATCGCACCATGACTGCAAGCCTCCGCAGCATTGCCTTTGCCAGGGCTTGGGCGCAAGAGTGAGACGAATGGCCGAGCACGAAGACCCTCCCCCCAATGCGCAGGAGGACGGCGGTGAGGCCAACGCTCCGCCAATCCGGCGGCGCTGGCGGCGGGGATGGCGTCTGGCGCTGCTGGCGCTGGCCATATTGCTGGCGGTCACGCTGGCCACCGCCTGGCTGGCGCGCGAGCGCATTGCCGGCAATGTCATTGCCAACCAGCTCGACGCGCTGGGCCTTCCCGCGACATACGAGATCGAGCGTGTCGGAACCGACCGCCAGGTGCTGCGCAATGTGGTCGTCGGCGATCCCGCACGCCCCGACCTCACCATTGCCCGCGTCTCCGTCGCCATCGAACCGCGCTGGGGGGTGCCCGGGGTTGGCCGGATCACGCTGGAGCAGCCGCGCCTTCATGGGCGTTGGGAGAAGGGCCGGGAAAAAGGGCCGGGTAAGTTTCGGCAGTCTCGATCCGCTGATCTATACCGGCAGCAGCGAGCCCTTCCGCCTGCCCGACCTCGACCTGGCGATCCGCGACGGGCGGGCGCGGGTCGAAAGTGAACACGGACCAGTGGGCATCAAGCTCGAAGGCGCGGGGAAGCTGCGCGACGGTTTTTCCGGGATCGTCGCGGCTGTCGCCCCGCAGGCCAAGCTCGGCGGCTGCGCGGCCACCGGCGCGACTGTCTATGGCAAGCTTACCGTCGCCGACGAGAAGCCGCGCTTTGCCGGCCCTTTGCGGCTGGCCTCGCTCGCCTGCCGCGCCCAGGCGCTGCGCCTTGGCGCGGTCGCGCTCCAGCTCGATGCAACCTTCGACAAGGCGCTCGACGGGGCCGAGGGGCGCGGGGTGCTGGCGGCACAAGGGCTGGTCCAAGGAGCGACGAGCCTCGCCTCGGCCAGCGGCAATGCCCGCTTTACCTGGCGCAAGCGCGCGCTCACCGCGCATTACGATCTCGCCGGCAAGGGCCTGGCCGCGCAGCAGGTGCGCATGGCAAGCCTTGCCGTTTCCGGAGCCTTGCGCACGCAGCAGGGCTTCGCCCGGCTCGAACTGGATGGCGATGTGTCCGCAAGCGGCGTCCAGCCCGGGCAGGGGATCGACGCCGCGCTCGCCGGGTTCGAGCGGCAGGCGGCGGGCAGCCTTGCCGCGCCGCTCGCCGCGCAACTGCGCAATGCCTTGCAGCGCGAGGCGGCCGGCAGCAGCCTTGCCGCGAATTTCCTGCTGCGCAGCGGCGACGGGCGGTTAAATCTGGTCGCACCGCAAGCGGCTTTGCGCGGCGGCAGCGGCGCGGTGCTGCTGTCGCTCTCACGGCTGCACTATTCGCAGGAACCCGGCGGCGCGCCCCGGCTCGCCGCCAATTTCACCAGTGGCGGACGCGGCCTGCCGCAGATCGCCGGGCGCATGGATCGCGGCGCGACGGGCGGCCTCGTCATGCAACTGGCGATGGCAGACTATGCCGCCGGCGACGCCCGGCTCGCCGTGCCGCGCCTGACGCTGGTCCAGGCAGAGAGCGGCGCGCTGGGCTTTTCCGGCCTGGTCAAGGCAAGCGGCCCGCTGCCGGGCGGCGCAGCGCGCAATCTGGCGGTGCCGCTGCAAGGCAACTGGTCGCCGCGCGGCGGGCTCGCGGTGGGACGCGCGTGCACGCCGCTGCGCTTCGACAGCCTGACTTACGCCAATCTGACGCTCGCTGGCCGCGAGGTGACGCTGTGTCCGCAGCGCGGCCAGGCCATCCTGCGCGCCGACGCAGGCGGACTGCGCATTGCCGCAGGCGCTCCCGCGCTGGCGCTCGCCGGCCTGCTCGGCGAAACCCCGATCCGCATTGCCAGCGGGCCGATCGGCTTTGCCGTGCCCGGCGTGCTGGCGGCGCGCAGTATCGAGGTCGCGCTGGGGCCGGCGGCAAGCGCCTCGCGCTTCCGAGTGGCCAATCTCGCCGCGCGGATCGGCGGCGACATCGCGGGCACCTTCGCCGGAAGCGAGGTCTATCTCGACGCGGTGCCGCTCGATCTGCTTGATGCCGCTGGCGACTGGCGCTTTGCCGCAGGCCGGCTCTCCGTCACCAATGCCAGCTTCCGCGTCGAAGACCGCGAGACCGACGACCGCTTCCAGCCGATGCTGGCGCGCGGGGCCACGCTGGCGCTGGCCGACAATCGCATTGTTGCCGATGCCATCATCCGCGAACCCGAAAGCGACCGCGCGGTGGTGCGCACCGCGCTTGCGCATAATCTCGCCAACGGCAGTGGCCACGCCGACCTGGCGATGGACGGCATCCTGCTCGACCGCCAACTCCAGCCCGAGCAGATCTCGCGCCTCGCGCTCGGCGTGCTGGCCAATGCCGAGGGCACGGTGCGCGGCACCGGCCGGATCGACTGGACCCCGCAGACGGTGACCAGCAACGGCCGCTTCACCACCGACCGGTTCGATTTCGCCGCCGCCTTCGGCCCGGTCGAGGGACTTTCGGGGACGATCGAGTTCACCGACCTGCTCGGCCTGGTCACCGCACCCGATCAGCGCGTGAAAATCGCCTCGATCAATCCGGGCATCGAGGTCAACGACGGCGAATTGCGCTTCGCGCTGAAGTCCGACAGCGTGCTCGAGATCGATGGTGCGAACTGGCCCTTCCTTGATGGCCGGCTGACGCTGCGAGCCGACGCGGATGACCTTCGGCGTGGCCGAGACCCGCCGCTATACGCTGCGCATCGAAGCGCTCGACGCAGCAAAACTCGTCGAGCGGCTGGAGATGGGCAACATCAACGCCAGCGGCACCTTCGATGGCCAGCTGCCGCTGGTGTTCGACGAGAACGGCGGCCGCATCGATGGCGGCCTGCTGGTCTCGCGGCCACCGGGCGGCAATGTCTCCTATGTCGGCGCGCTGACCTACAAGGACCTTTCGACCATGGCCAACTTCGCCTTCGATGCCCTGCGCTCGATCGATTACCGCGCGATGCGCATCGACATGAGCGGGCCGCTCGAAGGCGAGATCGTCACCCGGGTCAGCTTCGACGGCATCCGCCAGGGCACCGCCGCACGGCGCAACTTCATCACCCGCCAGATCGCCAGATTGCCGATCCGTTCAACGTCAACCTGCGTGCGCCGTTCTTCAAGCTGGTGAGCTCGTTCAAGTCGCTCTACGATCCCGCCTATGTCATCGATCCGCGCACGCTGGGCCTGGTCGGGGCCGACGGCAAGCCGCTCCGCCCACCGCCCGTTCAGGCCCCCGTTCAGCCCCCAGTCAGCGGTTCAGCCGCCATGAACGCCAGCGAATTGACCCGAAGCCTTGCTGCCTGCGACAAGCCGCCCCATGGGCAGTGAACAGGCAATGGCAACAGAGTGCGGGGCAACAGGGTCCGGCAGGCGCGCCGTTCGCGCCGCGACGATGCTGGTGGGCGGCGCGATGTTGGCTTGTGGCGGTGTGGCGGGCTGCATTTCGGTCACCGCGCCCGACAAGCCGATTGTCATCGAGCTCAACATCAACATCAAGCAGGAGGTTGTCTATCGCCTGTCCGCCGATGCGGCGAACACGATCGACACCAATCCGGAGATTTTCTGATGCGTGTCCTTGCCGAAACGAACCCCCGCAAGCTGCTGCTCGCCGCCGCCTGCGTGGCCCTGCTGGCCAGCGCCGGCGCGGCCTGGGCGCAGCGCGACCCGGCCTATGCCGCCGCACGCGCCGCCGGTCAGGTGGGCGAGAAGAATGACGGCTATCTCGGCTATGTCACCCCGCCTTCGGCCAACGTGCGCGCGCTGGTCGAAGATCTCAACATCAAGCGCCGCGCGCTCTATTCGGAAAAGGCCCAGGCGGCGGGCGCGACGGTCGAGGAATATGCGTTCACCTCCGGCTGCCGCCTGATCGCGCAGACCGCGCCCGGCGAGAAATACGAAGGCCCCACCGGCGGCTGGCTGACGCGGACTTCGGCCCCGCCGCAGCGCGACGGCCGCTGTCCGTAAGCCTCGCTGTCCCCGCCCGGTTGACTCCGCCTCACCCCCCGCCTAAGGGGCCGGTGCCCTCGGCGGGGTGCCGTTGAGCGTGCCGTTTCTTTCTCCCGAAGGAGCATGGCATGAACGACGAGCCGCCCGCACGAGACCCTATCGGCGAAGATGCGCGAATCGACGCGCTCGACCAGCGGCTCAAGGCCGCGCGCGAGCGGGAAGAAGAGCGCACCAAGCCGGTCGCGGGCGCGGAAGCCGATGCGAACTATCGCATGGGCAACCGGGTCCTCGCCGAACTGATCGGGGGGATCGGTGGCGGTGCGTTCGTCGGCTGGGTCATCGACCATTTTGCCGGAACCTCGCCCTGGGGTCTGTTGGCGGTGATGGCCCTCGGGATCTTCATCGCCTTCAGGAGCATCATCCGGATTTCGAACCGGCGCCCCGACTGATCCCTCTCCAGGGGGCCATCGCGGGCGCTGTCGTATGGAAGCAAGAGGCAGGACGTGGCAGCCGAACAGGGCAAAGTCGACCCGATGCACCAGTTCATGATCGAGCCGATGTTCGGCACCGATCACTGGCAGATCGCCGGGTATAACGTGGCCTTCACCAATTCCGCGCTGTGGATGGCGATATCCACGGCGGCGCTGCTGCTGTTTGTCTGGGGCGGCCTGAAGCGCCAGCTGGTGCCTGGCCGCTGGCAGATGGCGGTCGAGAGCATGACCGGCTTCGTCGACGGGCTGCTCGCCGCCAACATCGGCCCGGCGGGCAAGAAGTACGTGCCCTACATTTTCTCGCTGTTCATGTTCATCCTGTTCGCCAATGTCCTCGGCCTGCTGCCGTTGGGGCTGATCGGCATTCATCCCTTCACCTTCACCAGCCATTTCAGCGTCACCGGCGTGCTCGCGGTGCTGTCGTTCTCGATCGTTCTGATCGTCGGCTTCTGGCGGCATGGCCTGCATTTCTTTTCGCTGTTCGTGCCGCATGGCACGCCGCTGTGGCTGATGTGGCTGATCCCGTTCATCGAGCTGATCTCGTTCCTCGTGCGCCCGTTCAGCCTCGCGCTGCGACTGTTCGTGGCGATGATGGCCGGACACGTGCTGCTCGAAGTGCTCTCCAGCTTCGTCATCTCCAGCGCCAATTCGGGGCCGCTGTGGGGCGGCATCGTCGGCATTCCCAGCTTCATCCTGATGATCGCCATCTGCGCGCTCGAGATTCTCGTCGCCGGCATCCAGGCCTATGTCTTCGCGCTGTTGACCTCGCTCTATCTCAACGACGCCGAGAACCTTCACTGATTTTTCGTCCAATCATCTGGTTTCAATAGGGAGTTTTTATCATGGATCCTCAAGCCGCAAAGCTGATCGGGGCTGGCCTCGCTGCCATCGGCGCCGGCATGGCCGCCATCGGTGTGGGCAACGTGTTCGGCTCGTTCCTCGAAAGCGCGCTGCGCAATCCGGCTGCCGCCGACGGCCAGCAGGGCCGCCTGTTCATCGGCTTCGCCGCCGCCGAACTTCTCGGCCTGCTGTCGTTCGTCGTCGCGATGATCCTGATCTTCGTCGCCTGACAACGCTTGACTGACCGGCGGGGCCTGCCCCCGCCGGCCAACTGCCGGAATCCCCGATGCCTCAAATCGCGCAGCTTGCCGAAACTTTCGCCGGCCAGATCTTCTGGTCGCTGTTGTTCTTCGGCTTCATCTTCTTCGTCATCGGCCGGGGCATGGTTCCCCGGGTGATGGCGACCGTCGAGGCGCGCGACAAGCAGATCGCCGCCGACCTTGCCGCCGCCGACGCGGCGCGCAGTGCGGCGGACGCCGAGGAAGAGGCCTGGCGCGCCCAGGAAAACGCCCAGCGCGCCGAGGCACAGGCGCTGGTTGCCAAGGCCAAGGCCGAAGCCGCCAAGGCCACCGAAGCCCGTCTGGCCAAGGCCAACACCGCGATCGATGCCAAAGTCGGCGAGGCCGAAGCACGGATCGCAGCGGCGCGGACCAACGCCCTTGGCGAGATCGAGACCGTCGCGATCGAGGCTGCCGGCGATATCGTGGCGCGGATTGCCGGGTTCACGGCCGATGCTGGCGCGACCCGCGCGGCTGTGAAGGAGGCGCTCCATGGCTGACCTGTCGAGCCTGATGCTGCTCGCCGAAGCCGCTGCCGAACATGGTGCCGCGCATGCCGAGCCGAGCGCGCTGGGGCTTTCGCCGTCCGCCTGGGTGGCGCTGTCGATGCTGGTGCTGATCGGCATCGCGTTCTATCTCAAGGCCCCGAAAATGCTGACGGGGATGCTCGATTCAGGCATCGCCGACATCCGCAAGCAGCTTGACGAAGCCAAGGCGCTGCGCGCCGAGGCCGAAGCGCTGCGCGCGGAATATGCCGGCAAGATCGCCAATGCCGAAAAGGACGCCGCAGCGATGAAGGCTGCCGCCGAGGCCGAGGCCGAGCACATCGTCGAGCGGGCGGAGAGCGATGCCGCAGCGCTGATCGAGCGGCGCGGCAAGTCGGCCGAGGACAAGATCGCGGCGGCCGAACGCAATGCCGTCGCCGAACTGCGCAGCCGCGCCGCCAATGCCGCCGCCGTGGCCGCGCGCGGGCTGATCGCCAAGGGCCATGACGCCGCTGCCGACAGCAAACTGGTCGATGAGGCGATCGCCGCCATCTGATTTCCTGATCCACTCCCCAAGCGGGAGAGGTGGAGTGTGTTGCCCATTTCGCGCGTTTTGCCCTAGGCATGGCCTCAAGGTCGCACCGTAGCGGCTGGGAGAGATGCAGAAATGGCCCACCGCAGCCCGCGCGAGCTGATCGAACTCTATTGGGACCGCGTCTATAACGCCGCCGAACCCGAACTGGTGCGCGAGCTTTGCGCCGATCCGATCATACGCCACGATCCCGGCAGCATCACTCCGCTCAGCCACGACGAGCAGATCGAGCGGATCGAGCGCAGCCTGCGGATCAAACCACTGTTCACCCACCAGGTACTCCATGCCGACGAGCGCTTCGTCACCTCGGTGTGGAACATGGTCAGCCGCGACGGGCGAGAGGTGGCGCTATGCGGCATCGAAGTGTTCGAGGCTGAGGCGGGCCGGTTCACACGCTGCTGGAATTCAACCTATATGAAGGGGCTGTGGGGTGAGGATGGCGATCTCTTCGATCCTGCCGCTCTGCCCCCGCCTGCGCTTATCGCCGCACCAGGCGAGATTACTGCCGACTGGCTGCAACGGGCATTGGCGGCGGGCGGCGTTGCCAGCGTCCAGCGGCTCGCGCTCGAGCCCGAAGTCTCGTCCGTGGGCCACGGCACCACCAGCATCGTCGTCCGTGTTCGCGCGGCTTACAACAGCGGGGCGATCACCGCGCCGCGCAGCGCGATCTGCAAGATCGGGGCGCAGCCAGACTATAGCCCTGAACAGCCCGGTCCATTCGAGCGCGAGCGGCGCGCTTATGCGCTGTTCGGGCCGGAGCCAGGCTTCCGCGTGCCGCAATGCTGGTTCGGGGCGACCGACGCGAAGGGCCTCACCAACCTGCTGATCGAAGACCTCTCCGAAAGCACTGCAGCGGGCGACCAGATCACCGGCTGTTCGCCTGGCGATGCCGCGCTCGCGATCCGTGAGCTTGCGCTGTTCCACCGTCGCTGGCTGGGCCGCGCCGACGAAGTGGAGCCGGGCTGGCTGCTGGGGCACGAGAGGATGCTGCCCGCATATGCCAAGGGTGCCGGAGTGCTGCGGGAATGGCTGGCCGGGCCAATCCCTGAGAACGAGCTGGCAATGGTCGATGCGTTCGGGCGCCTGGCGCCGGCGTGGCTGGCGCATGCGCCGCGCCACACCGGCCTGATCCACGGCGATCCGCGCGTCGATAATGTGCTGTTCGAGGGACAGGGCGAAGCGCGGCGCGCCTGCATCATCGACTGGCAGAGCCTGGGGGCAGGCGATCCGCAATATGACGTCGCCTATTTTCTTTCGGGCAGCGTCAGCCCGGAGGATCGCCGCGCTTGCGAGCGGGAACTGGTTGCCGAGCATGCCGGGATGCTGGCTGAGGCAGACCCCACCTATTCTGCCGACCAGGCGCTTGAGGCCTATCGGCGCAATGTCGTCTCGGGCCTGTGGATGACCGTTGTCGCTGCCGCCTTCATTGGGCGAAATGCCCACAATGCCGGTATGCTGACCACGCTCGTTGCGCGCAACACTGCGGCGATTGCCGACTGGGACGCGCTGGCGGCGATCAGTTAGAAACTGTCCTTGGCCGCCCTCAGCGCCGCAAAGGTCGCCACCGCATCGCCGCCGCCCCATTTGGCCTGCATCGCGGGATTATCCGCGCGCAGGAAGGGATTGGCCGCCAGTTCCTTGTCGAGCCGCATCGGCACGGTCCACTCACCGCGCGAGCGCTTGTCGGTCACCTCATCGGCATAGGCCTTGAGCGCGGCATTGTCCGGATCGGCGTGGAGCGCGAAGCGGGCGTTGCTCGCGGTATATTCGTGGGCGCAATAGAGCGTGGTTTCGCCTGGCAGCGCCTTGATCCGCGACAAGCTCGCCCAGAACTGCGGGGGCGTGCCCTCGAACATCCGTCCGCAGCCCAGCGCGAACACCGCATCGCCGACGAAGGCGTGCGCGCCCTTAGACAAGTGGTAGGCGATATGGCCATTGGTGTGGCCGCCGACATCGATCACCGTCGCAGCGAAGCCGCCCAGTGAGACGCTGTCGCCATGGGCAACGGTGCGGTCGATCGCTTCGATCTTGTCGGCCTCGGCGGCGGGTGCGGTGATCGTGCAGCCGGTGGCCGCCTTGATCGCTGCATTGCCGCCGGCATGGTCGGGGTGCCAATGGGTGTTCCAGATCTGGGTGATGGTCCAGCCCTTGCTCGCCGCCTCGCGCAGATAGGCCTCGGCGTCGGGCGTATCAATGCAGGCGGTCTCGCCGCTGGCGGGATCGTGGAGCAGATAACCGTAGTTGTCATCGAGGCAGGCGAACTGATGAACTTGCAGCATGGGAGACTCCTTGGAGTTCACTTTAGGCGCTCGGGCAGCAAAGCAAAAGCCCGTCCGGGGATTGCTCCGGACGGGCTTTGCAATTCCTAGCCCCTCCCCTTCAGGCGAGGGGCTGGATCGGTTACTGCTTCGCCTTCAGCGCCGCGCCGAGGATGTCACCCAGCGACGCGCCCGAATCGGACGAGCCGTACTGTTCGACCGCCTGCTTCTCTTCGGCGAGCTGATGCGCCTTGATCGAGAAGTTGGGCTTCTTCGAGCGGTCGAAGCCGGCGACCATGGCGTCGAGCTTCTGGCCGACCTGGAAGCGGTCGGGGCGCTGTTCGTCGCGGTCGCGACCGAGGTCGCTGCGCTTGATGAAGCCGGTCGCACCGTCGTCGCCCGCCTGCACTTCGAGCCCGCCGTCGCGCACTTCGAGCACCGTGACGGTGACGATCTCGCCCTTGCGCAGCGCGCCCGATGCCGCAGCAATGCCGCCGGCGGCCGGTGCACCCTTTTCGAGCTGCTTCATGCCGAGGCTGATGCGTTCCTTCTCGACATCGATGTCGAGCACCACCGCCTTGACCATCTCGCCCTTGCGGTGCAGCGCCAGCGCGTCTTCGCCCGAGATACCCCAGGCGATATCCGACATGTGGACCATGCCATCGACATCGCCGTCGAGGCCGATGAACAGGCCGAACTCGGTGGCGTTCTTGACCTCGCCCTCGACCTGCGTGCCGACCGGATGCTGATCGGCGAAGGCATGCCACGGGTTCTGCTGCGCCTGCTTGAGGCCCAGCGAAATGCGGCGCTTGTCGCTATCGACCTCGAGCACCAGGACATCGACTTCCTGGCTGGTCGAGACGATCTTGCCGGGATGGACGTTCTTTTTGGTCCAGCTCATTTCGGAGACATGGACGAGGCCCTCGATGCCGGCTTCGAGCTCGACGAAAGCGCCGTATTCGGTGATGTTGGTCACCGTGCCGCGCAGCTTCGCGCCAATCGGATACTTGGCGGCGACGCCTTCCCACGGATCGCTCTCGAGCTGTTTCATGCCGAGGCTGATGCGCTGGGTATCCTGGTTGATGCGGACGATCTGGACCTTCACCGTATCGCCGATCTGGATCACTTCGTTGGGGTGGTTGACCCGCTTGTAGCTCATGTCAGTGACATGCAGCAGGCCATCGATGCCGCCAAGATCGACGAAAGCGCCGTAGTCAGTGATGTTCTTGACCACACCGTCGATAATCTGGCCCTCGGCAAGGTTCTGGATCAGGCCCGAACGCTGTTCGGCGCGGGTTTCTTCGAGCACCGCGCGGCGCGAGACGACGATGTTGCCGCGGCGGCGGTCCATCTTGAGGATCTGGAAGGGCTGGGGAATGTCCATCAGCGGCTGCACGTCGCGCACCGGACGGATATCGACCTGGCTGCCAGGGAGGAAGGCCACCGCGCCGTCGAGATCGACAGTGAAGCCGCCCTTGACCCGACCGAAGATCACGCCATCGACGCGCTTGCCTTCGCCGAATTCGGCCTCGAGCTTGTCCCAGCTGGCTTCGCGGCGGGCACGGTCGCGGCTGAGCATGGCCTCGCCGTCGGCGTTCTCGACCCGGTCAACATAGACCTCGACCTCGTCGCCGACCGAAAGTCCGTGCGGCTGGCCGGCCATGGAAAATTCACGCAGGGGCACGCGGCCCTCGCTCTTCAGGCCGACGTCGATGACGGCCTTGTCGTTTTCGATCGCGGTGATGGTGCCCTTGACGACGCGGCCTTCAAAACCGCCGCTGGCGGCGCCGCCCAGCGTTTCTTCGAGAAGCGCCGCGAAATCGTCGCGGCTGGGGTTGGCAACAGAGGCCATGTTCGAGTTTCCTCAACTTCGCTGTTTCCGGCCGGGCGGTTGTTCCGCCGGTCTTTCTCCGCAGCGGCGGGATTGCCGGAGCGGGCCAAAGGGGCCGATGCTGCCTGCCGGGCCGGATGCCGTGGCAGGCGTCCCCGACGCTATCGCTCCGGGAACCGGGGCGCGCTTAGGGGATGGGGTGTGGGAAAGCAAGGAATTTGGGGTTCGCGCAAAGTCCGCAAAAGACGCAATGAGGGTTGCGCCGCAGGCCCTGTCATTCGGAGATTGCCACAGTAGAAATCTCGATGAGCAATATGGTGGCTTCGCGCCAAGCCGCCAATCTTTGCGTCCTTGGCGAACTTTGCGCGAACCCCAAATCTACTCCAGCCGCAGCTCCACCAGCGCGATGGCGCGGGCAATGGCTTCGTCGGGATCGAGCAGCGACGTGTCGAGCACCACCGCATCCGCCGCTGCGATCAATGGCGCGGCGGCGCGGGTGGCGTCGCGGCGGTCGCGCGCCGCGAGGTCGGCCTCGATCGCGGCGAGTTCGGCGGGCCTGCCCATCGCCCGCATTTCGAGGAACCGCCGCCGCGCCCGCGCCGCAACGCTGGCGATAACGAACAGCTTCACCTCGGCCTCGGGCGCGATCACCGTGCCGATGTCGCGCCCATCGAGCACTGCACCGCCGGGCTGGGTGGCGAAGGCACGCTGGCGTTCGTACAGCGCGGCGCGCACGTCCGGGTGGACCGAAACCCGGCTGGCGAGCCCGCCGGCATGTTCGGAGCGCAGTTCGGGGTTGGCAAGCAATGTGTCGGGGAAGGCGCAGGCGGCGAGCGCATCGCCCGCGCTATCGGGATCGCCGCCGTTCACCGCCACCTGCCAGCCGACCGCGCGATAGAGCAGCCCGGTATCGAGATGCGGCAGGGCGAAATGCGCGGCGAGCGCCCTGGCGATGGTGCCCTTGCCCGAGGCGGTCGGGCCATCGACGGCGATGATCATTTTGACGGGCCTTGCACCAAACCAACCTCGTCACCCCGGGCTTGACCCGGGGTCCAGCTTTTCTTTTCGACCGCCGCGAGACAGCGGGACCCCGGGTCAAGCCCGGGGTGACGGGTTGGGGCGTTCATTGCGCCAGCCCATCAAGAAGTGCTTCGAAATCGGGAAAGCTGGTGGCGATCGGCCGGGTGTCGTCGACCTCGACGCCGTGGAAGCTGGCGAGGCCCGCCACGGCCATGGACATGGCTATGCGGTGGTCGAGCTGGGTCGCAATGGGGCCCCCTGAGCCGACCGTGCCTTCGAGCGGCTCGCCGCCGGTGCCGTCGATCACCAGCCCGTCCGCGCGTTCTTCGACTCGCGCGCCGGCGGCCTTGAGCGCGGCGGCCATGACGGACAGCCGGTCGCTTTCCTTGACCCGCAATTCGTCGAGGCCTGATGTCACCGTGCGCCCTGCGGCGAGCGCGGCGGCGACGAAGAGGATGGGGAATTCGTCGATCATGCTGGGGGCAAGCGCGGGGTCGATGTCGATTCCGGTTAGCAGAGAATGCCTGACCAGCAAATCGGCCACCGGCTCGCCGCCGACCTCGCGCGGATTCACTTCGGCAATATTGCCGCCCATCGCGCGCAACACAGCAATCAGCCCGGCGCGCGTCGGATTCAGCCCGACGTTCTCGATGGTCAGCGCACTGCCCGGCACCACCAGCGCGGCGACGATGAAGAAGGCGGCGGAAGAAGGATCGCCGGGCACCTCGATCCCTTGCGGGCGCAGTTCGGCCTCGCCGGTCAGGCGGATGGTGCGGATGCCGGGAGTTGCCACATCAACCGTCAGGTCCGCACCAAAACCGATGAGCATGCGCTCGGAATGGTCGCGCGTCGGCACAGGTTCGATCACCGTGGTGATTCCCGGTGTGTTGAGCCCCGCCAGCAGAATGGCGCTCTTCACTTGTGCCGAGGCGACCGGCAGGCGGTATTCGATGGGTACAGCCGGCGATGCGCCGCGCAGCATCAAGGGCAGACGGCCGCCCGGCGACGCGGTGATGTCCGCGCCCATCAGGCTCAGCGGCTCGATCACCCGGCCCATCGGGCGCTGCGACAGGCTGGCATCGCCGGTGAACGTCGCGGTGATCGGGTGCGACGCGACCAGGCCCATGAGGAGCCGCGTCGAGGTGCCCGAATTGCCCATGTCGAGCGCGGCCTGCGGCTGGAGCAGCCCGCCAACGCCGACGCCGTGAACGCGCCACTCACCCTCTCCAATGCGCTCCACCTGCGCGCCCATCGCGCGCATGGCCGCAGCGGTGGCGAGCACGTCCTCGCCTTCGAGCAGTCCCGAGATCCGCGTCTCGCCCACCGCCAGCGCGCCGAGCATGATCGAGCGATGGCTGATCGACTTGTCGCCAGGCACGCGAATCGTGCCGCGCAGCGGACCGGCGGGCAGAAAGCGGCGGGGGCGTTTTCCGGAAGATGGCTGGGTGGTCACGCGCGGGCTTTTGACAGCGCGCCCGCGCTATGGCAAGGCGCGCCGCCTGTTGGGGTCCGGGTGCCTGGATCAGCGCCCTCCGTCACCATCGACGCTCAAGTTTCGAGGTTCCCGACCGGGGACCAGCACAAGGATTTTTCATGGCAAAGCCAGAATGGGGCACCAAGCACGGCTGCCCGAAATGCGGCACCCGCTTTTACGATCTCGGCAAGGACGATCCCGTCGCTTGCATCGATTGCGGCTATTCGTGGAGCCCCGAACCGGTGCTCAAGTCGAAGCAGCCGATTCCCTATGAAGAGGTCAAGGAAAAGGTTGCCGAGGTCGCCGATGTCGATCTCGCCGAAGAGGATCTTGATATCGACGAAGGCGAGGATTCGCCCGACAACGATGTCGACCTTGGCGGCGACGACGACCTGGGCGTTCCCGGGGTCGAAGGCGATGACGGGGATGAGCACTGATGCTTCGACAAGCTCAGCATGAGCGGGTCTGGCTTTGGTTCCAGCACCAACTCCCGCTCAGCCTGAGCCTGTCGAAGGCCACGCGCGACATTCGTCCCAGTTACCCCCTTGCCAAGGGCCGGATGCGGCCTTAGGGGGCTGCGTCCCGGCCTCACGGCGGGGACTCGGCATGTCCCCCCAGGGCAAGCGGAAATTTTGGTTCAGGGGCCTTAGCTCAGCTGGGAGAGCGCCTGCATGGCATGCAGGAGGTCAGCGGTTCGATCCCGCTAGGCTCCACCAGTTTTCCGGAATTAGTGATCGTCCGGGGGACGGTCATCCGGAAGATTCCCAAGCGCAAGCGCGGGAGGCGTAGCAGACTATCATCCGTCCCAGGTTCGGGCGGATGCAGTTTCAAGCGGCAAGCTGGTCGGCGAGGTTTCGCCCACCGGCTTTTTTCGCGTTTCGGAGGTTTTGGCCCATGTTCGACAGCTTGAGCGACCGCCTCGGCGACGTCTTCGCAAAGCTGCGCGGGCGCGGCGCGCTTGGCGAACAGGACGTGCGCGAGGCGATGCGCGAGGTGCGCATCGCGCTGCTTGAGGCCGATGTCGCGCTGCCGGTGGTGCGCCGGTTCATCGATTCTGTGACCGAGCAGGCGGTTGGCCAGAATGTGCTGCGCTCGGTCACGCCTGGCCAGCAAGTGGTCAAGATCGTCAACGACGCACTGACCGAGATGCTCGGCGGCGATACGGTGGCCGAGCTCGATCTCGCCGCCGCGCCGCCGGTGGTGATCCTGATGGTCGGCCTGCAGGGCTCGGGCAAGACCACGACCACTGCCAAGCTCGCCAAGCTGCTCAAGGAGAAGCACGGCAAGAAGGTGATGATGGCCTCGCTCGACGTCAACCGTCCGGCGGCGCAGGAGCAGCTGGCGGTGCTGGGCGAGCAGACCGGCGTGGCCACCCTGCCGATCATCCAGGGCCAGCAGCCCACCGAAATTGCCACCCGCGCGCTGCAATCGGCGAAGCTCCAGGCGGTCGATGTGCTGCTGCTCGATACCGCCGGGCGCTTGCATGTCGATCAGGCGCTGATGGACGAGATGAAGGCGGTCGCGGCGATCTCGCAGCCCGCGCGAAACGCTGCTGGTCGTCGATTCGCTGACCGGCCAGGACGCGGTCAATGTTGCGCAGAGCTTTGCCGGGCAGGTCGATCTCACCGGCGTCGTGCTCACCCGCATGGACGGCGATGCGCGCGGCGGCGCGGCGCTGTCGATGCGCAGCGTCACCGGCAAGCCGATCAAGTTCGCTGGCACCGGCGAAAAGCTCGACGCCATCGAACCTTTCCACCCGGGCCGCGTCGCCGGGCGCATCCTCGGCATGGGCGACATCGTCTCGATCGTCGAAAAGGCGGCGGCGACGATCGATGCGGAGGAGGCCGAAAAACTCGCCGAGCGCATGGGCAAGGGCCAGTTCGACATGAACGACCTGCGCATGCAGCTGCGCCAGATGCAGAACATGGGCGGGCTCGGCGCGCTCGCCGGAATGATGCCGGGGATGAAGAAGGCCAAGGCGGCGATGGCCTCTTCAGGAATGAACGACCGTGTGCTGCTGCGCATGGACGCGATCATCGGCTCGATGACGCCCAGGGAGCGCACTCGCCCCGAACTGCTCAACGCCAAGCGCAAGATCCGCGTGGCCAACGGTTCGGGCACGCAGGTCCAGGACGTCAACAAGCTGCTCAAGATGCACCAGGAAATGGGCCGCGCGATGAAGCAGATCAAGAAGATGGGCGGGCTCAAGGGGCTCGGAGCAATGTTTGGCAAGAGTGGGCTTTCCGGTGCCATGCCCGGCTTGGGCGGCGGCGGAGCCCCCTCGCTTCCCGGCCTCGGCGGCGGCGGCGCGCCCGATCTTTCGCAGTTTCTCAAGAAGTAGATTTTCCCAAGTTCAGTCAGAAAGGTAGTATCCATGTCAGTTGCAATTCGGCTTTCGCGTGGCGGTTCGAAGAAGCGCCCCTATTACAAGGTGGTCGTGTCCAACAGCCGCGCCCCGCGCGACGGCAAGTATCTTGAGCAGCTGGGCACCTACAATCCGCTACTCGCCAAGGACGACGTGGCCCGCGTCCGCCTGACCGAGGACCGCGTGCGCTACTGGCTCGGTGTTGGCGCCCAGCCGACCGACCGCGTCGCGCGGCTGCTCGACAAGGCCGGGATCAAGGAACGCGCCGCGACCAATAACCCGAACAAGGCCGAGCCCGGCAAGAAGGCCAAGGACCGTGCCGAGGACAAGGCCGCCAAGCTCGCCGAGGCCGAAGAAGCCAAGGCCGCCGCCGCTGCCGCGCCCGCAGTCGAGGAAGTGACCGAGGAAGTGATTGCCGAAGCTCCGGCAGAAGAAGCGCCTGTGGCTGAAGAGGTGCAGGCTGAGGCAGCTCCGGCCGCCGATGTAGCCCAGCCCGAAGCAGCTGCTGAGGAAGCGCCTGCCGCCGAGGCCGCCGCTGAACAAGCTCCCGCGACCGAAGCAGCAGCTGCCGAAGAACAGCCCGAAGCCTGAGTCCGATCATGGATAACCCCGTCACGCTGGCCGCTATCATCGGTGCGCATGGCGTGACGGGCGAGGTCCGGCTCAAACTGTTCGGTGACGGCGTGGCCGCGCTCAAGCGCCACCGCGCCTTCAACGGCGGCATGCTGACGCTGGAAAAGCTGAAGGACGACGGCAAGGGCGGCGCGATCGCCCGCTTCGCCGAAGTGACAGACCGCACGGCGGCAGAGAAATTGCGCGGCACCGCCCTCACAGTGCCCCGCTCCGCCCTGCCGCCGCTGGCTGAGGGTGAGTATTATTATGCCGACCTGATCGGCCTGCCAGCGGTGTCCACCAGCGGCGAAGAGCTGGGCACTTGCGTCGCGGTCGAGAATTTCGGCGCGGGCGATGTGCTGGAAATCGCGCGTCCTGACGGCAAGCGCTTCATGGTGCCGATGACGGACGAAGCTGTTCCGGAATGGATGCAATCGCGGATCGTGATTGACGCGGCTTGGGTCGAATAGTATATACATAGCGTATATACGGAGGCTGTGATGGAAAAAGCACCTGATAATCGACTGCGCGAAG
The DNA here is from genome assembly GCA_963777795.1 of uncultured Alphaproteobacteria bacterium. Taxonomy (GTDB): domain Bacteria; phylum Pseudomonadota; class Alphaproteobacteria; order Sphingomonadales; family Sphingomonadaceae; genus Novosphingobium. The sequence continues at coordinate 279,365 of CAVZRM010000006.1, read as the reverse complement.
CGCGGGCAACATTCAATCCGGGTGGTGCTGAGGGCGCTTCTGCTTCGTTGCACCGCGTTGCCACAAAGCAATTTCGCGCCAAAGTGTTCAAATCAGGCAATTCGCTGGCGCTGCGGCTGCCGGCGGAACTCAACCTCAAAGCGGGGATGGAGATGCTGTTGCAAGCGGCGCCGGATGGTACCTATTCGCTGGTGAAGGCCGATGCGCCCAAGCGCAAGTTCAACATCGACAAGGTGTGGGGTTGCGCGATTGGTTCGGGATTGCAGCCCATCGACGAAGATGATCGCTGGTTCGAGGAGCGCCCGCTGCTGTGGGATGATCCCGAATGGCGCGCAAAGCACATGCCTGACGCGTGAAGTTCATGTTCGACAGCAATGTGGTCATCGCACTGGCACTGGCCACCGACAACGGCCTGCGCCAGCGGGTGTCTGAATATGACGAGGGAGACTTTGTCATGTCCGCAGTTTCCTATGCCGAAGTCATACATGGATCGGTTGCCGGCAAACCACCGCCCCTGGCGCGGTTGGCCGATCTGGTTGCAGAGGTTCCGGTTTTGCCCTTCGATGATGCGGCGGCACGCGCCTATGCGGCGATCCCGTTCAAACGCGCCAGCTATGATCGCCTGATCGCGGCGCATGCGCTGTCGCTGGGGCTGACTGTGGTGACCAGCAATGTGAAGCACTTCGCCGATGTGCCGGGGTTGATGGTTGAGAACTGGACAGAGTGAATGACCTTCGCGGCCAGTGTCCTCACCCTCTACCCGGAGATGTTCCCCGGTCCGCTGGGCGTCTCCCTCGCCGGGCGGGCGATGGCGGAGGGGAAGTGGTCGCTCGAAACGGTTCAGATCCGTGACTTTGCCATCGACAAGCACCGCACTGTCGATGACACGCCCGCTGGCGGCGGGGCGGGCATGGTGCTGCGGGCCGATGTGCTGGCGGCGGCGGTGGATTTTGCGGTGGCGAAAGCGGCTGGAAAGCCCCTCCCCTTCAGGGGAGGGGTTGGGGTGGGGTCTGTCGAGCCATCGTCACGCCAGCCGGACAGCCCCCACCCCCCGACCCCCTCCCCTGCAGGGGAGGGGGAGGCCGTCCCCGTCCTCGCCATGACCCCGCGCGGCAAACCGCTGACCCAGGCCCGCGTCCGCGCGCTGGCGCAAGGTCCCGGCGTCATCCTGCTGTGCGGGCGGTTTGAAGGCTTCGACGAGCGCATCTTTCAATCCCGCGCCATTGAGGAAGTCTCGACCGGCGACATTGTCCTGTCCGGCGGCGAGCCTGCTGCGCTGATGCTGCTCGACGCTTGCATTCGCCTGCTTCCCGGCGTAATGGGCGCGGCTTCCAGTGGGGCCGAGGAGTTGTTCGAGAACGGCTTGTTGGAGTATCCCCACTATACCCGGCCCGTCGAATGGGAAGGGCGCACGATCCCCGAAGTGCTGCGATCGGGGGATCATGCGAAGATCGCGGCTTGGCGCAAGTCACAGTCCGAGATCGACACACGGTCACGCAGGCCGGATCTTTGGGAGTGCCACGAGGGCGCTCGGGTCCAGTCTGCCTCTGGCGCGCGGCGTGAAAAGAAGGACTTGGACCAGTGAACCTGATCCAGCAGATCGAGGCCGAGGAAATTGCTCGCGCCGTAGCCAAATCCACCGGGGAAATCCCCACCTTCCGCGCCGGCGACACGCTGCGCGTCGGCGTGCGCGTCGTCGAAGGCGAGCGCACCCGCGTTCAGGCCTATGAAGGCGTGTGCATCGCGCGTTCGAACAAGGGCATCGGCTCCAATTTCACCGTGCGCAAGATGAGCTTCGGCGAGGGCGTCGAGCGCGTCTTCCCGCTCTATTCGCCGAACATCGAGAGCATCGTCGTGGTGCGCCGCGGCGTTGTGCGCCGCGCTAAACTCTATTACCTGCGCGGTCGCACCGGCAAACGCGCGCGGATCGCCGAGCGCAAGATTACGCGCACCGCAGATTCGGCTGCATCGGAATGAGCAAGGACTGACTTTCTGGAGATCAGTCTGACCAACAGACCGAAGCGGCCGGCTCCCCACCAGGAGACCGGCCGTTTCGCTTTTCAACCAACCCTTCGTCATTGCGAGCGAAGCGAAGCAATCCAGAGCCACAGGATTACCGCCCTGGCTTGCTTCGTCGCTTCGCTCCTCGCAATGACGAATGGAGGACATATCGGAAGGTTTGAGCAATGGGTTACCGGGTAGTAGTAGTCGGCGCGACCGGCAATGTCGGGCGCGAAATGATGACCGTTCTCGCCGAGCGCGCATTCCCTTGCGACGAGGTCGCGGCGGTCGCCTCGTCGCGTTCGCAGGGCAGCGAGGTCGAATTCGGTGACACCGGCAAGATGCTCAAGTGCCACAACATCGAGAACTTCGATTTCACCGGCTGGGACATCGCGCTGTTTTCGGCCGGCTCGGGCGTGGCCAAGGACTATGGCCCCAAGGCCGCAGCGCAGGGATGTGTTGTCATCGACAACAGCTCCTACTGGCGCATGGACCCCGATGTGCCGCTGATCGTGCCCGAGGTGAACCCGGACGCCATCGACGGCTACAAGAAGAAGATGATCATCGCCAATCCCAACTGCTCGACCGCGCAGATGGTCGTGGCACTCAAGCCGCTGCACGATGCGGCAACGATCAAGCGCGTGGTGGTGGCGACCTACCAGTCGACTTCGGGCGCGGGCAAGGCTGGCATGGACGAGCTGTTCGAGCAGAGCCGCAACATCTTCGTCGGCGATCCTGCCGAGCCGAAGAAGTTCACCAAGCAGATCGCATTCAACGTCATCCCCCACATCGACAGCTTCCTCGACGACGGCTCGACCAAGGAAGAGTGGAAGATGGTGGTCGAGACCAAGAAGATCATGGATCCGAAGATCAGGGTCCACGCCACTTGTGTGCGCGTGCCGGTGTTCGTCGGCCATTCCGAGGCGATCAACATCGAGTTCGAGAACGAATTGTCGGCCGAGCAGGCGCAGGATATCCTGCGCGAGGCGCCGGGCGTGATGCTCGTCGACAAGCGCGAGGACGGCGGATACGTCACGCCCGTAGAATGCGTCGGCGACGGCGCGACTTTCGTGTCCCGGGTGCGCGAAGACCCGACGGTCGACAACGGCCTCGCCATCTGGTGCGTCTCGGACAACCTGCGCAAGGGCGCGGCGCTTAACGCGGTGCAGATTGCGGAACTGCTCGGGCGGCGGCATCTGAAGAAGGGGTGAGGCTTGGCTTTCACGATCCGAGAAGACGACCTCAGTTTCGCAACAGACGCGAGCGCTTCTGGCGCTGCATCTGGCGGGAATGGATGCGAATTCCCCGCCGGGCCATGTGTTCGCACTTGACGTTTCGGGGCTTCAGTTGCCGGGTGTTATGGTGTGGAGCGCCTGGTGTCGCGGATTTTATCGCCAGTGTCGGCGCGCTCAAGCTGCTGGGCGATGGGGATGCCGAGGTCAAATCCATGCGGACCCACCCCGATTTCTTGAGGCAAGGTGCGGCTGCCGCGATACTTGAGCAAATTATCGAGACAGCCCGTGCGCACGAGGTCAGTCGTCTCAGCCTGGAAACGGGTTCAGGCGCGGCCTTCGAGCCAGCGCTTGTCCTCTACCGCAAGCGCGGCTTTGCGAATAGCGAAGCCTTTTCCGCCTATGTCGCGAGTGAATTCAACCAGTTTCTCCATCTTGAGTTCGGATGACGTCAAGGCGGATTTGACCAATTGAGCGGGCAGTTGCCCTAATGAATGCAAAGTGATATCACTCACCCATGGGCCAAATGACAATCCGCAAATTGGACGATGAAAGCTGGCGCGTCTGCGGGCGCGGGCCAAGGCGGAGAACACCTCGCTCGAAGCCTTGGCGCGAGAGGCTGTTCACAAGGCGGCAGGCGGGCTTTCGGTTGACGAGAAGCTGGTGTTGGTCAGGCAGATGCAGGAGCGGAGCCGCAAGGCCATGGCTCCCGGGGTAAGGCAGACTCCTGGCTGGGAATTGATCCGCGAAGATCGCGATCATGGTCATTGATGCCAGCGTCGCGTTCAAATGGCTGGTCGAAGAGGATGACAGTTCGATAGCGATCTCATTGCTGTCTTGCAAGGAGGGGTGTTTGCTCCCCAGTTGCTCATCGCTGAGGTAGGCAATGCCATGTGGACGCGGATCGCGCGCGGGGAAATGGGCGATTCCGAAGGTGCGGTAGTGGATATTGGCAGACTGCCGGAAATGGTCACGCTGATGAACAACTCTTTCCTTGCCTCAAGAGCTCTCGAATTGGCTTGCGAGCTGAACCACCCTATTTACGATTGCTTTTACCTGGCGGCAGCTGAGCAGCAGGGGGATGTGCTGGTGACGGCAGATCTGCGGTTTTTGCGCAAGCTAGTGGGCACGCCGTATTCTCACCTCGTGCGCAATCTTTCCGATATCTGAGCGGGCTTGATCGCGTGGTTCATGAAACTCTGCAAAGTGGCGTTCACCTTGGCCACGGCAACACCCGCCTCGCTGTCCATCGCCTCGGCACCGGCCGCCCCGTCCTCTTCCTCCATGGCCTGTTCTCCAGCGCCCAGGTCAACTGGATCAAATTCGGCACCGCCGCGCGCCTCGCCGAGGCCGGGTTCGAATGCATCATGCCTGATCTGCGCGCGCACGGGCAAAGCGATGCGCCACATGATCCCGCCGCCTATCCCGCCGATGTGCTGGTGGCCGATGCGCTGGCGCTGGTCTCCGCACTTGGCCTCACCGACTACGACCTCGCCGGCTTCTCGCTCGGCGCGCGCACGGCAGTGCAGGCAGTAGTTGCCGGGCTGAGGCCACGGCGGCTGGTGCTTGGCGGGATGGGGCTCGAAGGGCTATCCGGCTGGGCGCGGCGTTCGGCGCATTTCATCGATGCCATCGACCGCTTCGGAACGATCGCGCGCGGCGATCCGGCGTTCGTGGCGCAGGCCTTCATGAAGGCCATGCATGTCGACCGGGTCGCGACGCGGCAGTTGTTGCTTTCGGTCGAGGATACGCCTGAAGCGGCGCTGGCAGCGATAACCATGCCGACTTTGGTTGTCTGCGGCGTGGACGATGGCGACAATGGCTCGGCTCCGGCGCTGGCCGCTGCCCTGCCGCACGGGCACCATGCCGAAGTGCCGGGCAACCACATGAGCTCGGTGACCAGGCCCGAGTTCGGCGAAGCGATTGCCGACTTTTTGGCGGCTTGACCCCTGGCGCGCCACCCGTCAGCTTCGCTGCGAACGTCGAAAGGGAGTGCCGCGATGAAGTGCCTTGTCTCGCTGGTTGCCATGGCCGCAGCATTGAACGCAACCGCCGCCCGCGCCGAAGAGGAAAGCCCGCAAGAAGCGGTCGATGCCTTTCTCAACCTGGCCGAAGCCCCCCTCGCCGGCAAGATCGTGGCCGCCGCGCAGGCGGAGTGGGTTTACCAGACCTATATCACCCGAGACACCGAAGCGCTGACCGCGCGCGCCGAGGCGGAGCTCACCAGCCTGATGGTCGCAAATGCCATCAAAGCGGCGCGCTACGCGCAGGAGGCGCAGTTCCTTACCCCGGAAACCCTTCGCAAGCTTGGCCGGATGCGTACCGCCATCGTGCTGCCGGCACCAACTCGCCCCGGCGCGGCGGACGAGATCGCCACGATCAAGGCGCGCATTCAAGGCATTTACGGCAAGGGACAAGGCACCCTGGCGGGCAAGCCGATGGGCGGCAGCGACATCGAGGCGACGATGGGCACCAATCGCAATCCCGCCGAACTCAAGGAGATGTGGACCTCCTGGCACGACGCTGTCGGCAAGCCGATCGCCGGAGACTATGCCAAACTGGTCGCGCTGACCAACGAGGGCGCGAAGGAGCTGGGCTATGCCGATGCCGGCGCGCTGTGGCGCTCGAACTACGACATGGCCCCCGAGGCTTTCGCCGCGCTCACCGAGCAGCTGTGGGCCGAGGTCAAGCCGCTTTACGACCAGCTCCATTGCTATACCCGCGCCAAGCTCAACGAGCGCTATGGCGACGCGGTGCAGGCGAACAGCGGCCCGATCCGCGCCGATCTGCTCGGCAACATGTGGGCGCAGGAATGGGGCAACATCTACGATGTCGTCGCCCCGCCGGGCACTGGCGACGTGGGTTTCGATGTCACCCAGTTGCTGGCCGACAAAGGCTATGATCCGCTGAAAATGGTCCGCGCCGGCGAGGGCTTCTTCTCGTCGCTGGGCTTCGCGCCGCTGCCCGAGACCTTCTGGCAGCGCTCGCAATTCGTCAAACCCGCCGACCGCGATGTCGTCTGCCACGCTTCAGCCTGGGATATCGACAATCTCGAGGACCTGCGCATCAAGATGTGCATCAAGGTCAACGGCGACGACTTCGTCACCATCCACCACGAGCTTGGCCACAATTACTACCAGCGTGCCTACAACCAGCAGCCGGTGCTCTATCTCGACGGGGCCAACGACGGTTTCCATGAGGCGATCGGCGATACCGTCGCGCTGTCGATGACGCCGGAATACCTCGTCCAGATCGGCCTGCTCGATCGCGCACGCGTTCCGGGCGCAGACAAGGATCTCGGCCTGCTGCTGCGCCAGGCGATGGACAAGGTCGCCTTCCTGCCCTTCGGCCTGCTGATCGACCGCTGGCGCTGGCAGGTGTTTTCGGGCGAAGTGACACCGGCGCAGTACCAGCAGGCCTGGACCCAGATGAGGCTGCGCTATCAGGGCATCGTCCCGCCGGTGGAACGCGGCGCGGACGCCTTCGATCCGGGCGCGAAATACCACATTCCCGCCGTGGTGCCCTACACCCGCTATTTCCTCGCCCGGGTGCTGCAATTCCAGTTCTACGAGGCGGCATGCAAGCTGGCAGGCTGGACAGGCCCGCTCCACCGCTGCTCGTTCTATGGCAACAAGCGCGTCGGCGAGCGGCTCGATGCGATGCTGGCAATGGGCGCGAGCAAGCCCTGGCCCGACGCGCTGCAGGCTTTCACCGGTGCCCGCGCGATCAGCGGCAAGCCAATGATCCGCTACTTCGCCCCGCTTGCGCGGTGGCTAACGGCGCAGAACCGGGGGCGGGAGTGCGGGTGGTGAACGAGCCAAGCATCATCGGGGCGCTGTTCAAGACCCTGGTGTGGTATGGCGAACCTTAGCATCTGACCTCCTGCGGCGACGCAGGAACGCTCCCAAGAGGCCGAATCCAGCGAGCATGGTCAGCCAGGTCGCCGGCTCGGGGACGGGAGCAACGCCCAGGGCTCTGGCTTCGGTCCCGGAAAGCGCAAAGGCAAACAGGTAGTTGGGGATCAGCGCAGTTCCACCCGGGCAGGCTGTGTCCAGCGCCACTTGCGCGCTTGTCCCCCCGACGCCCGATGTGCAGACGTCGAGCTGGGTGCCTGTGGCATTCTGCGTCACCGAGAAATCGTTGTCGGTCACCACCAGCAGGCTGCGCCCGCCGTTGGCCAGCGCCGGTCCGAAGGCGAGGCCTTCGAACTTCTCGGGGATCACGGTTCCTGCCGCCGCAAGGGCTGCCTGAATGTCGAGCATCAGGGTCTTCGAGACCGGCACTACGCCGCCGGGCAAGGCATTGCTGTTGGCCAGGCTGATCCCCGCGACATCGGTCGCACCGGCGATGTCGATCAGATAGATGCGCTTGGTTCCGACCGGTACCGCTGACGTTGGATCTTCGACGCCCAAGCCGCGGTTATCGCGCTCGAGAACCAGGAAGCTGTGCCCGTCGGGCAATGCCACGATCGAGGAAACGCCGATCGAGCGGCCCTGATTGGTGGCGCTGAAGGTGTTGCCCGGCACCCGCGTGTTGATGGCGGCGATGCCTTCCAGCTGATAGACGTATTGCGCGGTCGCCGCACCGGTCGCGACATCGAAGGCGACCATGCGGACATTGGTGCTGCGGCGGCCATCGTTCTGCGCGCCTTCGTTGACCAGCGGATCCTGCAGGATCGCATAGGCCGTGGTGCCGTCGGGGGAGAGCGTGAGGCCTTCGAAACCGCGATTGTCCTGGCGTCCGCTGGTGATGGTCGGGCGGCCATTGACATAGTCGGTGCCGGAGGCTCCGGCCGGAATCAGGTTTGCCGGGGTAGCGAAGGCCCGCACGAAAGTGCCCGACGCCGTAAATTCATAGACCGAAGGCCCATACTCGTCGGCAACCAGAAAATTGCCGCTGTTGAGCCGGACCAGGCCTTCTGGATCGAACGAGGCCCCGAGGGTCCCGACGCTGCCGCTGAGCGCCAGGGGGTTGAGTCCGCTGAATGGCGTAATCCCGTCTGCCTGGCGGAAGATGATCGTGTTCACCAGGCTGAAGTTGGAGATCGCCCCGGTCGCGGCATCGGTGGTCACCTGGAATTGCTGGATGCGCGGCGCGAAATCGATCGTTCCACCGCCCGGTCCGCGATCGGTCATGCCGAAATAGCTGTTGCTGGGCGCATCGTAGATGAGATCGGAACCGAAGCCGCCAAAGCGATTGGTGTTGACGCCATTCGGCAGGCCCGAAAGATCGGTGCCGTTGGCAATCGCCAAGCTATTGATCAAGGTCGCGGCATTCGCCGCCGCAGGAATGCTCATTCCGAGCATGAGTGTCAGTGCCAGCTTGCGCATATGTACCCCCGGAATCGCGTTAACCATCGAATCGTCAATTCTGTGGTGGCAGCGAACGGGGTCAGTTCGATGACGGTAATGTTATGGTCGCGTTACGTCCCATTGCGGGACAGGCGATAGAGGGCAATGGGAACGCAGGACCCGCAGCACAAAGCAAAGGGGGCGCCGAAGCGCCCCCAGGATTAGCCGTCGATGCGTCGCTCCGTCAGCTCTCGCTGCCTTCAGCGCCAGCGGCTTCGGCCGTTTCATCGACCGGGATGGTGCCCGGCTCGGCGTTGGGATCGAACTTTTCGGTGAAGCCCGAAACATCGGTCTCGAACATCGCCGCGAGCACGTCGACGCCAGCGGCCTGCTGGTCGGCCTCGTCGGGCGAGCGCGCGACATTGACCTTGATCGTCACCGACACTTCGGGGTGCAGCGCGACGCGAACGTCGAACACGCCGATGGTCTTGATCGGGCGTTCCAGCACGACCATCGCCTTGGCCACCTTGGCACCCTGGTCATTGAGCGAATCGACGATATCGCGCACCGCGACCGAGCCATAGAGCTGGCCCGAGTTCGACGAGGCGCGGATGAGCACGACGCTCATGCCATCGACCGACTTGCCATGGGTCTCGGCTTCGCCGCGACGGTCGGCGTTATCGGCCTCGATCTTCGCGCGGTTGGCTTCGAACACCTTGCGGTTGGCGTCGTTGGCGCGCAGCGCCTTCTTGCCGGGCAGCAGGAAATTGCGCGCGTAACCGTCCTTGACGGTGACGACATCGCCGATGCTGCCGAGTTTCTCGACGCGTTCGAGGAGGATGATCTGCATGGGACTTCCCCCTTACTTGACGAGGTAGGGCAGCAGCCCCAGGTGGCGCGCGCGCTTGATCGCCTGGCTCAGTTCACGCTGCTTCTTGGTGGAAACGGCGGTGATCCGGCTGGGCACGATCTTGCCGCGTTCGGACATGAAGCCCTGCAGCAGACGCACGTCCTTGTAATCGATGGTCGGCGCTTCCTTGCCCGAGAACGGGCACGACTTGCGGCGGCGGAAAAATGCGCGGGACATCAGGCCATCTCCTCACGGTCGCGGCGGCGGCTGCGCTCGCGATCCTGTTTGCGCATCTGCACCGACGGCCCCTCTTCGTGCGCATCGACGCGCACGGTCATGTAGCGGATGACGTCTTCGTTGATCTGCGTCTGGCGCTCGAGCTCGGCAACGGCCGCACCGGGCGCATCGAGATTGAGCAGCACGAAATGCGCCTTGCGGTTGCGCTTGATCTTGTAGGCCAGCCCCTTGAGGCCCCAGGACTCGGTCTTGACGACCTTGCCCGCGTTGGCTTCGACGATGCTGGTGGCGGTGGCGGCGAGGGTATCGACCTGCGCCTGGCTCAAATCCTGGCGCGCCAGGAAGACATGCTCGTAGAGCGGCATGCATTGCCTTTCTTCATTCCAACCGATCGCTGGCTGATCCGCACGATTGCGGGGCCCCTCCGGCTTTCTGGGTGTCCCCGCACGGATGCAGGGAAGCGGGGCCATTAGCGGAAATGGGCGGGAATGCAAGCGCGGCTTGCCGCCGGATGGGATTTGGTCAAGGTTTGCCGGAAGTGCCGACGAGGAACCCGCCGATACCCATCGCCGTGCATTTCACCAAGCTGGTCATCGGCGAGCTTGCAGTGCATCAGCAGCAGGTCTGACTCTCCGCCAGCGGCGACAGGGACAACTACGTGGTGATCCTCAGTCGCTTTGTCGAACTGGCCGGGCAGATGCGGGCCGATAGACCCCCGGCAGCGCGAACCGCAACTGACCATCTTGCCTGAACCCGGCAAAGCTGCGACCGCTGCGCGCTGAATTCGCGAAACCAGGTACCCCGCCCCATGCCATCAGGCCTCGTTGCCCTGCTCGACGATATTTCCGTGATTGCCAAGCTCGCCGCAGCCTCGCTCGACGATGTCGGGGCGGCGGCGGCCAAGGCAGGGTCGAAGGCAGCCGGCGTGGTGATCGACGATGCCGCCGTCACGCCGAGCTATGTCACCGAATTCACCCCCGACCGCGAGCTGCCGATCATCTGGCAGATCGCCAAGGGGTCATTGCGCAACAAGCTGCTGATCCTGCTGCCCGCTGCGCTGGCCTTGAGCACCTTCTTGCCGCAAGCGATCACGCCGCTGCTGATGCTGGGGGGCTTGTATCTCTGCTTCGAAGGCGCCGAGAAAGTAATCGAAAAGCTCGGCGGGGCCAAGCACGGCGAGACTCTCGGCGATGCGATTCCCGACATGGCGGAGTTCGAACGCGAGCGGATTTCCGGCGCGATCCGCACCGATTTTATCCTGTCGGCGGAAATCGTCGCGATTGCGCTCGCCGAAGTGGCCGACCAGCCGCTGCTCAGCCGCGCGCTGATCCTGGCGCTTGTGGCCGTGGTGATCACGGCGCTGGTCTATGGCGCGGTGGCCTTGATCGTGAAGATGGACGATGCCGGACTGCACCTTGCCCAACGCGCCGATGCCGCCTCGCAAAAGCTTGGCCGGCTGCTGCTGCGCGCCATGCCGGTGCTGCTGGCGCTGCTATCGATGGTAGGCACGCTGGCGATGCTGTGGGTCGGCGGCGGCATCATCCTGCATGGCGCGCACGAGCTGGGACTGCATGGCCCCTCGGACTGGGCGCACGCCGCGCAGCACGCGGTCGAAGGGGCGGCTGGCACTTTGGGCGGCGCGCTGGGCTGGCTGACCTACGCCGTGCTGTCTGCCGTGGCCGGGCTAATTTTGGGCGCTGTGACGGCGGTCGTGGTGCACGCGGTGCTTAAACTGCGACCGGCCAAGGCAGGCTGACGCCAACCGCCAAAATCAGCAACTCCTCACCCGTTCATGTCGAACGAAGCGCCGCGGCAATCCAGGGGCGGCGCAAACCGCCCTGGATTGCTTCGCTCCGCTCGCAATGACAAAGCTTGAAAGGTCAAGGCAATCGGCGGCTGTCACATCGCAATACCAAAGTGCATTGATCAGAAGCTATAAGCCCCTCCCCTTCAGGGGAGGGGTTGGGGTGGGGGCTGTCGGCAGAGCGTTCCGCTTGACCGACAACCCCCACCCCTCCGCCTCTGCGCGGCTCCTCCCCTCCCCTGAAGGGGAGGGGCTTCGATAAGTCAAACTCACCGCAACTTGGTATAAGGTGGCAAACCTGAGCCCCTGCGGCGTCTCACACGAAGCGGATGGCGTTCACCGGCGGCAGTCGCACCGGCAGCAGCTGCCAGCTGTCGCCGCCGTCTTCCGAAACCCACGCGCCGCCGGTGGTCGATGCCATGACCAGCCGCTGCCCGCTCGCATCGACGTCGAGCCCGTGTCGGTAGACCAGATCGTAGCTCGGCTGCTGCGGCAGGCCCCGGTCGATGACATCGAAGCTTGCGCCGCCGTCGCGCGTGCGGCTGACGACGAATTTGCCGTCTTGCGGATAGCGGAATTCGTCCTTCACCGCCGGCACGAACCAGGCCGTCTCGGGATCGGCAGGATGCACGGCGACCGCGAAGCCGAAGGCGGGGCAGTCTGCGGGCACGAGCTCGCTCCAGCTGACGAGGTTGTCCACCGAACGGAAGATGCCGTTGTGGTGCTGGATCCAGTAATGGTCCGGCGCGGCGGCGCATTGTACCATCAGGTGCGCGTCCTGCGAGACTTCGTCATAGGCCAGTTCGGGCGGCATATAGGCAGCGCGCAGGCCTTTTGCGGCGACCCGCCATGTCGCGCCGTCATCCTCGCTCAGCCATACGCCGCCGGTCGAGACAGCCAGCGCGATGCGCTTCGCGTCGCGCGAATCGACGCAGATCGAATGGATGCCGGGATCGTCGTAGCCGCCGCCGGTCCACTGGCTGCGTTCGGGCATGTCCCACAAGGGCGTATTGAGCGTCCAGCTCGCCCCGCCGTCGTGGCTGCGGAACAGGCCGCCGGGGATCGTCCCCGCCCACAGGTTTCCCGCACCGCCGCTCGCCGCCGCCATCGCCCATATCTGCATCACCGAGGGCCCCTTGCCGGCACCTTCAACGGTCGGAAAAGCGGGGACGGCGACTTCGCGCCAGTTTGCACCATGGTCGTCGCAGCGGTGCAGCTTCGGGCCGAAATGGCCGAGATTGGCGGCGGCATAGAGCGCCCCGTCGCGCGGGTCGGCGAAGACATGGGTCATCGGCGAGCCGAGCAGGGCATCGCCGGTGAGCGCCCAGCCAGCCGCACCCCGGGTGAACAAGAACAGCCCCTTGCGGGTGGCGGCGACGATGCGATCGCTCATGGCGGCAAGCTACTTCCTAGAACTGGCCGCCGGACAGCGCCTGCAGCACATAGATTTCGTCGGCATCGGCCACGGGTGTTGCCAGCGCCGCCGCCGCGTCGAGTCGCCGGTTTCCGGCAAACACATGGACATGCTTGCGCAGGCGGCCCTGGTCGTCGAGCACATAGTGTGCGAGTCCGGGATGGGCGGCAAAACAGGCGGCGAGCACTGCGCCGACCGTGCTCCCGGGAAACTGCGGCTCGCCCTGCGGCGCAATGCCGCCAAGGTGACTGGTAAAGACCAGGCGCGCCACAAACCTAGGCCGCAGAGGCCAGCCGCAGCCGCGCCAGCGCCGCCTCGCGCCCGATCAGCGGCAGCAAGGCGGCCATGTCCGGGCCGTGGTCGCGTGCGGTGAGCGCTTGCCGCAGCGGCAGGAACAGCGACTTGCCCCTGCGCCCGGTGGTTTCCTTCAGCGCGCTGGTCAAACCATGCCAGTCCGCCGTGCCTGCCGTCAGGACATCGGCGGCCAGCGCGAGATAGGCGCGGGTTTCCGCGTCGAATGCAGGCGCTTCGACGGGCCCGGTTACCACCTGCCACCACTCGGCCGCCTCGCCGATATGGGCAAGATTGGGCCGGATTGCCTCCCAACCGGCCTCGCTCATCCCCTCGGGCAGCAGATGCGCGGCGCGCGCATAGGGCAGACGGTGGACCAGTGCCGCGTTGACCCGGTGCAACTCGGCCTCGTCGAAGCGCGCCGGCGCGCGGCCGAAGCGTGAAAGATCGAAGCTTGCCGCGAGTGCCGCCGTGTCGAGCGCGGGGTCGACCGGGTCGGCGGTACCCAGCCGGGCAAGCAGCGCGATCAACGCCTCGGGCTCGATCCCAGCCTCGCGCAATTCGGCCATGCCCAGCGAGCCGAGCCGTTTGGAAAGCTTGCCTTCGGTGCCGACCAGCAGCGCCTCATGGGCAAACCGCGGGCATTCCGCCCCCAATGCGCCGAACATCTGGACCTGCGCGGCGGTGTTCGAAACATGGTCCTCGCCGCGCAGAACGTCGGTTACGCCCATGGCAATGTCGTCGATCACCGATGGCAGCATATAGAGCCACGAGCCATCGGCGCGGCGGATCACCGGATCGGAGAGCTGCTCGGGCGAAAAATGCTGTGGGCCTCTGATGCCGTCGAGCCATTCGATGGCAAGGCCATGATCGAGTTTGAATCGCCAATGCGGTGCCTCGCTCGCCGCAGCCTTTGCGGCATGATCCGCCTCGGTCAGGTCCAGCGCAGCGCGGTCGTAAACCGGCGGCAGCCCCCGCCCGAGCCGCACCTTGCGCTTAAGATCGAGCTCCTGCGCGGTCTCGTAACAGCGATAGACATGGCCAGAGGTGACGAGACGCTGGAACTCGCTTTCGTAGATTTCGAAGCGCGCGGACTGGCGTTCCTCGCCATCGGGATCGAGGCCCAGCCAGGCCAGATCGGCGCGAATGCCCGCGACGTATTCCTCACGGCTGCGCGCGGCATCGGTATCGTCGATGCGCAGCAGAAAACGCCCGCCGCTCTTCTTGGCCAGCAGCCAGTTGTGCAGCGCAGTGCGGACATTGCCGACGTGCAGCATGCCTGTGGGTGACGGGGCGAAGCGGGTGGTAATCATGCGCGCTCTATAGCGCTTGCGCGGTGCGGCGCTAGGCGCGCTTCTGAATTCCCGCGAGTTCGGCAACGCAGCGCACGGTCTGGTCGAAGAGCGCGTCGTGCCGGTCTGACCGGACCAGACCATCGATCTGCCGGCAAAAGCCCGCGTGATCCACCGTCTGTGCAGCGCGGACCATCATCGCAAGCGTGCGCTCGTCAGGCGTCATCGCCATGCAACACGGACGGCCAACCACAAATGGATCAGGCCAAATCTTGCCGACCGTGCCGATCAGCTTCAGGGTTGCCGTTGCGGCAGGAATGCTGCCCAGCCTGGTGGCCAGTTCCACCACCGGATCTCGACCTGCACGGTCGAACAGGGCGCAGAACCGCATGGCCATGACCAGATGCAAGGCCGCTATCGGAAGGGTCCGCAAATCTGCTGGCCGGGCGAGGGCGGCAATGATCGGAGAAAAACGGGTATCGGGGGAAGTTGACATGGGCCAAGCCTTGTTGCGAAATCATTCGCAATTAGTTAAGCCCAGCCGCAACTCGGGTCAATGAGAATCGTTCGCAATAACGCTTGAGTAGTCACCCCGTGCGAAACGCATGCGTGATCGGATAACGCCGGTCGCGCCCGAAATTGCGGCTGCCCAGCTTCACCCCCGGCGGGGCCTGGCGGCGTTTGTATTCTGCCAGGTGCAGCAGGCGCTCGATGCGGATCACGGTTTCGCGCTCGAAGCCTTCGGCGACCAGCTGCTCGACGCTCTTTTCGTGTTCGACGAGGCCAAGCAGAATGCCATCGAGCACCGGATAGGGCGGCAGTGAATCCTCGTCCTTCTGGTCGGGGCGCAGTTCGGCGGACGGGGGCCGGGTGATGATGCCCGCAGGCATCACCGGGCCGTCCGGGCCCAGCCCGATCTTCGGCCTATGGGCATTGCGCCACGTGCTGATGGCGAACACGGTCATCTTGTAGGCATCTTTCAGCGGGTTGTAGCCGCCGGCCATGTCGCCATAGATCGTCGCGTAGCCGACGCTCATCTCGCTTTTGTTGCCGGTGGTCATCAGCATCGGGCCGAACTTGTTGGACAGCGCCATCAAGGTAACGCCACGGATCCGGCTCTGCACGTTTTCTTCGGTGATATCGACGTCGCGATCGGCAAAACTGCCGGAGAGCATGGCATCGAATGCCTCGACCGCAGGCGCGATCGGGATGGTGTCGTAACGGCAGCCGATCATCCGCGCACATTCGGTCGCCAGATCGAGGCTCAGCTGGCCGGTGAAGCGGCTCGGCAGCATGACGCACCACACCCGCTCGGGCCCCAGCGCGTCGGCGGCGATGGCGGCGCAGATCGCGCTGTCGATCCCGCCCGACAGGCCGAGCACCACGCCGGGGAACCGGTTGCGATTGACATAGTCGCGCAGCGCCATGACCATCGCGCTGTAGATGTCCTCGGGATGCTGGGCGAGGCTCGCCATTTCGCCCTTGTCGCAACGCCAGCCTTGCGCGGTTTTCGTCCAGCTGGTGGTGACTTCCTGCTCCTCCCAGTCCTTCATCTGCACCGCGAGGCTGCCATCGCCGTTGACCACGAAGCTCGCTCCGTCGAACACCAGTTCGTCCTGCCCGCCGACGCGGTTGAGATAGGCCAGCGGCAGCCCGGTGGCGGCGGCGCGGCGCTTGGCGACGCCGTCTATGCGCAGCGCGTCCTTGTCGATCTCGTAGGGGCTGCCATTGACGCAGAGGAACAGTTCGGCACCGAAATCGGCGAGGTGCTTGCATACGTCGGGCTGCCAGATGTCCTCGCAGATCGGCACCCCGACCATCGTGCCCTTGAGCACGATCGGCTCGGGCAGCGGGCCGGGCTGGAACAGGCGGACCTCGTCGAAAGTGCCGTAATTGGGCAGCTCGTGCTTGAAGCGCACAGCGGTGATCTTGCCCTGGTCGAGCAGTGCGACACCATTGTGCAGCGCCCCGTCGCGCACGAAGACCGAGCCGACAAGCATCGCCGGGCCGGCAGAGGCGGTTGCGGCGGCGAGCCGGTCGAGCTCGGCGGCGGCCCGTTCGATCAGCGCGGGCTTGAGGATCAGGTCCTCGGGCGGATAGCCGATCAGCTGCAGCTCGGGGAAGACGATCAGGTCGGCGCCTTTTGCCCGCTCGCGCGCGGCGAGCATCGCGACCGCATTGCCGGCGAGATCGCCGACCGACTGGTTGAGCTGGGCGAGGGTGATCTTGAGCGTATCGGCCATGCGCCCCTGATGCCGGTAACTCAGTCGCGGTGCAATGGCTGCGAGTGGGGCTGCGAGTGGGGCTGCGAGAGGGAGAGGCTCGAAGGGGAGGGAATGGAAGGCCACTCCCTCCCGAGAACGCTACATCTTCTTTTCGGCCTCGGTCGTCGCCTTTTCGGCAGCGGCGCTGGCACCGTCGGCCGGCGCAGCCTCGCTGGCGGCAGCCGAGGCTTCGGCTCCCGGTGCGGCGGCGGCATCGGAGGCCGGGGCCGCAGAGGGATCGACCCCCGACATGGCCTCCTCGGCCGGCATCTCGACGTTTTCGGCCGTTGCGCCTTCGCTGGCCTTGTCGGTACTGCCGCAGCCGGCGAGTGCCAGCATGGCGGCGGCGGCCAGCGCGGAATAAATGATCTTTGTCATGCGGAACCTTCCGTATCCAGATATGCCAGTCCAGCCAGGGCAGGCCCGCATGGCGGCGGCGATCCTGCCGACCGGCTTGTAGCCGCGCCGCCCGCCCGACGCAAACCGAATAGGGCCCGTTTCCCCGGGTGGGACAGTCGGCTTGCGATCATATAAAGATTTCTTTATATGTATGTGCGAAAGCCATGTCCATGCAGATCGACCCCCTCCTGCGCGCGCTTGCCGACAACACCCGGCTGCGCATCATGCGCCTGCTCTGCGCCATGGAACTGGCGGTCGGCGAACTGGCGCAAGTGCTCGGCCAGAGCCAGCCGCGCGTTTCGCGCCATATCCGCATCCTGTGCGATGCCGGGCTGGCGGAACGGCGCAAGGAAGGCAGCTGGGTGTTCGTGCGCCAGGCGGTGGGCGAGGACCGCGCGCCGCCGCTGGGGGCTGCCGCCGCACGGCTGCTCGCCGTCGCCGAAGCCGACGACTCCGCGTTCGCCGCACGCTGTGCCGAGGACCGCCGTCACCTTGCCGCGATCCGTGCTACCCGCGCCCACAGCGCCGAGGCCTGGTTCGCGCGCCACGCCGAGGAATGGGACACGCTGCGCCTGCTCCATGCCGCCGACGGCCCGGTCGAAGCCGCACTCGGCGAGGCGCTCGGCAACAGCAGCCTCGGCGCGCTGCTCGATGTCGGCACCGGCACCGGACGCATGGCCGAACTGTTCGCGCCCCGCGCCGATCATGTCACCGGCCTCGACAAGAGCCCGGAAATGCTGCGGCTGGCTCGCGCGCGGTTGCAGGCACTGCCGGCCAACTGCCAGCGATCTGGTGCAGGGCGATTTTACCGCGCTGCCTTTCGCCAGTGCCCGGTTCGATACCGTGCTGTTCCACCAGGTCTTGCACTATGCCCTCGATCCGGCGGCAGCGCTTGCCGAGGCGGCGCGCGTCGCCCGGCCCGGTGCGCGTCTGGCGGTGGTCGATTTCGCCGCGCACGACCGCGAGGAACTGCGCAGCCAGCATGCCCACGCCCGTCTCGGCTTTTCCGACGAGCAGATGCTGGCGCTGCTCGCTGGTGCCGGTTTCAGCGCCCAGCCGCCGGTGGCGCTGCCCGGCGGGCAGCTGACGGTAAAAATCTGGACGGGGCGCAAGGAAGCGGGCACGGGCCCCGTTTCAGCAGACTACACTCCCGCCCTTATCAGTGGTGCCGCCACCGCCAAACAGAAGGCAACGATGCGATGACTGCCCCCATTTCCGCGCCCCCGATACCCGCTCTCGACGCGCCGCTGTTCGCCGGGCTGCCGGGCGACATCGCCGTATCCTTCGAATTCTTCCCGCCCAAATCCGAAAAGATGGAAGAGCAGCTGTGGAACGCGGTGCTCGACCTCGCGCCGCTCGCCCCGCGGTTTGTCTCGGTAACCTATGGCGCGGGCGGCTCGACCCGCGAGCGGACCCATGCGACCGTCGCGCGGATCATCGCCGAGGCCGGGCTCCCCGCCGCCGCGCATCTCACCTGCGTCGATGCCACCAAGGCGGAAATCCGCGAGGTGGCCGAGCACTACTGGGAAGCGGGGGTGCGCCACATTGTCGCGCTGCGCGGCGATGCCGGTGCCCCCGGCGCGCCGTTCACCCCGCACCCGCAAGGCTATGCCAGCGCCGCCGATCTGGTCTCGGGACTGAAGGACATTGCCCCCTTCGAAATCTCGGTCGCCGCCTATCCCGAGACCCATCCCGACGCCGAATCGCCGCAATCGGACATCGACAATCTGAAGCGCAAGCTCGATGCCGGGGCCAGCCGCGCCATCAGCCAGTTCTTCTTTTCCGCCGAGACCTTCCTGCGGTTTCAGGACAGGATCGCCGCCGCCGGGATTTCCACACCGGTGATCCCCGGCATCCTGCCGGTCACCAATGTCGCCCAGGCGCGCAAGTTTGCCGCGTCCTGCGGGGCGCAGATACCCGGCTGGATGGACGGGCTGTTCGAGGGGCTCGACGATCATCCCGCCGCCCGCCAGCTGGTTGCCGCGACCATCGCCGCCGAATTCTGCCGCCGGCTCTATGCCGGCGGGGTGCGCGATTTTCACTTCTACACGCTAAACCGGGCGGAGCTGAGCTATGCGATCTGCCATTTGCTCGGGTTGCGGCCACTTAAATAGGGACAGTCCCTAATTATCCAAATTATCAAGGAAGGCGTGAGGCTGACATGACGGAAGCGATAATTGGGGACTGTCCCCATTTAAGGACGACCGCACGCGAAACCCTGCTGGCCGAAGCCGCCAAGCGCATCCTGATCACCGACGGCGCGTTCGGCACCGAGATCCAGAACTGGAAGCTGTCCGAGGCCGACTATGCCGGCACGCTGGGGCTGGCCAAGGACCAGAAGGGCAACAACGATATTCTCGCCCTGACCAGGCCGGAAGTCCCCGAAGCGATCCACCGCGCCTATTTCGCGGCGGGGGCCGATATCGCCGAAACCAACACCTTCTCGGCCAACCGGATCAGCCAGGCCGACTATGCGGCCGAACACCTGGTGCGCGAAATCAACCTCGAATCGGCGCGACTGGCGCGGTGCATCGCCGACGAATTTCAGGCGAAGGATGCCAAGAATGGCTTGATGCGCCCCCGTTTCGTCGCCGGGGCGATCGGTCCGACCAACAAGACGCTGTCGCTGTCGCCCGATGTCAACGATCCCGGCTACCGCGAGATCGACTGGGACACGCTGGTCGATGTCTACAAGGAACAGGCCGCCGCGCTGGTCGAAGGCGGGGTGGATTTCATCCTCATCGAAACCGTGTTCGACACGCTCAACGCCAAGGCCGGGGTGATGGCGGTAAAGCAGCTGGAAGCCGAGCTGGGCCGCGAGGTGCCGATCATGCTGTCGATGACGCTCACCGACCTGTCGGGGCGCAACCTCTCGGGCCACACCGTCGAGGCGTTCTGGCACGCGGTGCGCCACGCCAGGCCGGTGACCATCGGCCTCAACTGCTCGTTCGGTGCCACCCAGCTGCGGCCCCACGTCAAGGTGCTCAGCGAGATCGCCGACACGCTGATCATGGTCTATCCCAATGCCGGACTGCCCAACGAACTGGGTGCCTACGACGAACTGCCCGAGACCACCGCAGGGCTGGTCGGCGAATGGGCCGCAGCAGGGCAGGTCAACATTCTCGGCGGCTGCTGCGGTTCGACCCCGGCGCATATCGCGGCGATGGCCGCAGCGGTTGCGGGTTTGGCCCCACGCCGGCTGCCGGTGCTGGAGCCGGTGACCCGACTGGCCGGGCTGGAGCCGTTTGTCATGGCTGCCTAACTCCCCTCCCGCAAGCGGGAGGGGCTGGGGGAGGGTCAGTCAGGCCATGCACCGAGCCCAGTTCCGGATGACCCACCCCCGACCCCTCCCGCTTGCGGGAGGGGGGAGTAGAAAATGAACGACACCGCAATTCCTCCCCGCCCCAGTGGCTCCAGCTTCGTCAACATCGGCGAACGCACCAATGTCACCGGCTCGGCGGCGTTCAAGAAGCTGATCCTTGCCGGCGACTATGCCAAGGCCGTCGAAGTCGCGCGCAGCCAGGTCGAGAACGGCGCGCAGGTGATCGACGTCAACATGGACGAGGGGCTGCTCGACGCGGTCCACGCCATGACCACCTTCCTCAAGCTGATCGCCGCCGAGCCCGATATCGCCCGGGTGCCGGTGATGATCGATTCGTCGAAATGGGAGGTGATCGAGGCTGGGCTGAAATGCGTCTCCGGCAAGCCCATCGTCAATTCGATCTCGATGAAGGAAGGCGAGGAGCCGTTCCTCGCGGCGGCGCGCAAATGCATGGACTACGGCGCGGCGGTGGTGGTCATGGCCTTCGACGAGCAGGGTCAGGCCGACACCAAGGCGCGCAAGGTCGAAATCTGCGAGCGCGCCTACCGGCTGCTCACCGGGATCGGCTTCCCGCCCGAGGACATCGTCTTCGACCCCAACGTCTTCGCCGTCGCCACCGGGATCGAGGAGCATAACAACTACGCCGTCGATTTCATCGAGGCAGTCAAGGAAATCCGCACGCGCTGCCCGCATGTGCATTTTTCCGGCGGGCTGTCGAACCTCAGCTTCTCGTTTCGCGGCAACGAGCCAGTGCGCCGGGCGATGCATTCGATCTTCCTCTATTACGCCATCCCCGCCGGGCTCGACATGGCGATCGTCAACGCCGGCCAGCTCGATGTTTACGACACCATCGATCCCGAACTCCGGCAGGCCTGCGAGGACGTCATCCTCAACACCGATGACGGCGCGACCGAGCGGCTGGTCACGCTGGCCGAGAAATTCCGCGGCACCGACGTCGCCCAGGAAAAGGCAGCCGAGGAATGGCGCAGCTGGGAAGTGACCAAGCGGCTCGAACATGCGCTGGTGCGCGGCATCGACATGTATGTCGTCGAGGATACCGAGGAATGCCGCCTCGCCTTCGCCCGCCCCATCGAGGTCATCGAAGGCCCCTTGATGGACGGGATGAACGTCGTCGGCGACCTGTTCGGATCGGGCAAGATGTTCCTGCCGCAAGTGGTCAAGTCGGCGCGGGTGATGAAGAAGGCGGTGGCCCACCTGATCCCCTTCATCGAGGCCGCCAAGGAGCCGGGTGCCAAGGCCAAGGGCCGCATCGTCATGGCCACGGTCAAGGGCGACGTCCACGATATCGGCAAGAACATCGTCGGCGTGGTGCTCCAGTGCAACGGCTACGAGGTGATCGATCTCGGCGTCATGGTCCCCTGGGCGAGAATTCTCGAAGCGGCGAACGAGAACGAGGCAGACATCATCGGCCTGTCCGGGCTGATCACCCCGTCGCTCGACGAGATGGTCACGGTCGCCGAGGAAATGCAGCGCGCCGGTATGTCGATACCGCTGCTGATCGGCGGCGCGACCACCAGCAAGGTCCACACCGCGCTGCGGATCGACCCCGCCTACACCGGTCCGGTGATCCACGTGCTCGATGCCAGCCGCGCGGTCGGGGTCGCTTCGCAATTGCTTTCGGATACGCAGGCCGAGCCATTCATCGCCGCCACTGCCGATGACTACGAGGCCGTCCGTATCGCCCGCGCCAACAAGGGCCAGAGCGCGCTGCTTTCCCTGGCCGAAGCGCGCGCCAATGGGTTCAAGGCCGACATGGCCGACAAGGCCCCGCCGCCCGCGCAGCCCGGACTGCACGTCTTCCCCGACTGGGACCTGGCTGACCTGCGCGCCTGCATCGACTGGACGCCGTTCTTCCGCGCCTGGGAGCTGGCGGGGACCTGGCCAGCGATCCTCGACGATGCGGTGGTCGGTGAGAGCGCGCGCAATCTTTATGCCGATGCGCAGGCCATGCTCGACCGCATCGTCAGCGAGAAATGGCTGACCGCGAAGGGGGTTGCGGGCTTCTGGGAGTGCCAGCGCGACGGCGACGATGTGCTGCTCAAACAGCCCCTCCCCTTCAGGGGAGGGGTTGGGGTGGGGTCTGTCGCCTTACGCGACGCCGACGTGCAAATCACAGACCCCACCCCCAGCCCCTCCCCTGAAGGGGAGGGGAGCTTCGTCCGCCTCCCCTTCCTGCGGCAGCAGGTGAAGAAATCCCGCGACCGCGCCAACTACTGCCTCGCCGATTTCATCGATCCGGCCGGCGACTGGATCGGCGGCTTCGCGGTCGCCATCCATGGCATCGAGCCCCACCTCGCCCGTTTCCAGGCCGGCCACGACGATTACAGCGACATCCTGCTGAAAGCGCTCGCCGACCGCTTCGCCGAGGCCTTCGCCGAGCGGCTGCACCAGCACGTCCGCACCACGCTGTGGGGCTATGCGCCGGGCGAGCAACTGACCAACGAGGCGCTGATTCGTGAGCAATACCGCGGCATCCGCCCCGCGCCGGGCTATCCCGCCTGCCCCGATCACAGCCTCAAGCCGATGCTGTTCGATCTGCTGCAAGCGCAGGACAGTGCCGGCATTGTCCTCACGGAAAGCCAGGCGATGCTGCCCACGGCGGCGGTTTCCGGCTTCTACTTCGCCCATCCGCAAGCGGAATACTTCGGCGTTGCGCGGATCGGCCGAGACCAGCTCGAAGACTACGCGGCGCGGCGCGGCATCGATCTCGCCACGGCCGAGCGCTGGCTGCGTCCCAACCTCGATTAGAGCAAACCACCGTAAATCCGAACCAGAACCGCTCAGGCTGAGCCTGTCGAAGCCCCCGCGTTTTAGGCTGCCGTGGCTTGCAGGCGGGGCCTTCGACAAGCTCAGGCTGAGCGGGAATTTGGTGGAGTGATTCTGATTTCTTGGATCTTGCTTTAGTCACACGTCCGCGACGGCCTTGCTTCCTGCCGCAGCTTTGGCACAACAGCGCAACCGGCAGGACGGGGCCGTCGCAAATCTGCGCACGAGGGATCAGGCGGGCATGGAATACAGGACGCTGGGGACATCGGGGCTCAATGTGCCGGTCATCGGCCTCGGCACGGCCAACTTTCGCGGCGGGGCCAACCCGGATGGCGGCCTGGGCGACAAGGCCGCCGCGCGGCTGGTCGATGTGGCGATCGAACGCGGCGCGGCCTTCTTTGATACCGCCGACATCTACGGTGCCGCCGAGGAAGTGCTCGGCAAGGCGCTGGCCAAGCGCCGCGGCGAGGCCTTGATCGCCACCAAGGCGGGGCTGCGCAGCGGCCCCGGCCCCAACGACACCGGATCGACGCGCCACCATCTCGTCCGCTCGTGCGAAGCCAGCCTGCGGCGGCTGGGCACCGATTATATCGACCTCTACCTGATCCACAGCTTCGACGGCCGCACCCCGCCCGAGGAGACCCTGTCGGCGCTCGACGGATTGGTCCGCGCCGGCAAGGTGCGCGCGATCGGCTGTTCCAACCATGCCGGCTGGCAGCTGATGAAAGCGCTGGCAGTGTCGGACCGCCACGGCTGGCCGCGCTTCTGCGCCCACCAGATCGCCTGGTCGCTGGCCCAGCGCGACGCCGAATGGGAGCTCGCCCCGCTGGCGGCGGACCAGAATGTCTCCAGCCTGGTCTGGGGGCCTCTCGCGGGCGGGGCGCTGTCGGGGCGCTTCGGGCGCGGCGGCGAGCCGTTTGCGGCGCTGCGCTATCCGCCGGTTGTGCTCGGTGGAATTGGCGAGGCACAATTGCAGCAGGTTATCGATTGCCTCGGCGAGGTGGCACGCGAAGCGGGTTCGAGTGCCCCGCAGGTCGCGCTCGCTTGGCTGTTGCAGCGCCCCACGGTGACAACCGTGCTAACCGGGGCGAGCAGTGCCGAACAGCTCGAAGCCAACCTCGCTGCGCTTGACTTGCGACTCACCGGCGACCAGCTCGCCCGGCTCGATGACGTCAGCGCGCGGCCCGCGCCCTACCCGCATGGCCTCCAGCTGGGGCCTGGCGCAGAGCGCATTGCCCGGCCCGGTTCCGCCGGAGCCACTGTGCGGATCGACCGGGGGCCCGTCGCGAGAACCGCGTCGTGACCCGATTGCCCCAGCCTGGCCGCATCGACCCAGATCACTTCGGGGACCGTACCGACAACCCCTACTGGAACGAAAGCGTGTGGTTTTCGCTGTCGATCCCCGAGCGGCGCCTGCACGGCATGATCCAGTATTACTTCCGCCCCAACATGGGTATGCTCAACGGCGGCCCGGTGCTGTGGGACAACAGCGGCCTCCAGCAGTGGAACTGCCTGCACTACAACTGGAGCCACTTGCAGGCGCTGCCGGCGGGCGCGGAGAAATTCGCCATGCAGGCGCGCAATTCGCTCAGCGTGCAGGTGCTAGAGCCGCTAACGCGTTACAAGATCGACTACGACCGTGACGGCTTGCTGCTCGATCTCGTCTGGCTGGCCGCCGGACCATGCCACGAACTGGTCACCGGCGATCTCGGCCAGCAGGCGACCGCCAAGTTCCATATCGAGCAGCCCGGGCGGATGACCGGTCTCGCGCGCCGCCACGGCGTCGAATGGCGCATCGATTGCCACTCGATGCGCGACACCTCGTTCGGTACGCGCGATTATGAATTGCTCGCCTACGGCGGCTATTTCTGGGGCATCGCCGAGGGCAGCAGCTTTCATGCGCTGTGCATGAATTCGGGCGATGGCTGGACCCGTGAAGCGAAATGCATCGGCGGCTACATCCTGCGGGATGGTGAGATGGCGAGTCTGGTCTCGGGACGCCGCGAGGTGCTCGAATTCGGCGATTTCGGCCCCGCGAAAGTGCGTTTCGCGGGCACTGACGCGCTTGGGCGCAGCATGACCGCAACCGGCGCCATCGACCCCGGCCTGGTGTTCACCGGCTACACCGACCACACCGTCGTCTGGTCGCTCGCCGAATGGGACTGGGACGGGGTAGCGCATTGGGGCGACAATCAGGAGTTTTCGCCTGCCGAACCCTTCCGCCAGCTCGCGCGCGGCGAATTGAAGCTGGGAGATGGCGCTTGACCGGCAAGGTCCTGATCGTCACCGGCACCTCGGGCTCGGGCAAATCGACCGCTTGCGAGCTGTTCGCAAAGCGCTCGGACGAGTTCTGGTTGCTCTATGGCATCGATCACTTCCTGGCGGGCACCCTGCCGGCGAAGTTCGGTCATCACGGGCCGCGCTGCCGCGAAGGCATCTACGCCCATCCGCTTGATGAAAACGACCCCGATGGCCCGCTGCGCTGGAGCTTCGGACCGCACGGCGAAGCGGCTTTCCGCACGCTCCACGGCTGGATCGCCACAGCGGCGCGGCAGGGCTGCAATATCGTGCTCGACCATCTGGCGATGACCGATCCGCCGGTGCTGCAGGACCTGATCTGGCAGCTCGACGGGCTCGAGGTGCTGTTCGTCTGCCTGAAACCGCCCTACGCGGTGCTCGAACAGCGCGTTGCCAGCCGGACGATGGACAAGCCGATGCCGGTCGATCTGCTCGGCGCGGATGCGGTGCGCAAGATCGTCGAGCGGCTGACCCGCCTGCGGCCGTGGTTTTACCAGGCGGTTTACGCCAACGACATTGTCGATCTCGAGATTGATACCGACGCGCATGCGCCCGACGAAGTGGTGGCGATGATCGAGGCGCGGATGGCCGGGGGACCGGGGACGGCGTTTGCGCGGTTGCGGGAGCGGTGGCCGCACGATAAATAGGGACTGTCCCCTATTTTTCCGCAAAGCGCCAGCGCAGCGTCTCCCCCGCCAGCCACGGCACCACCTCGCCGCCGCCCGCCGCGATTCGCGCCGGCACGACTGTCTCGACCCGTTCGAGCACCACCCGTCTCTCATTGAGCGGCAGTTCGTAAAAGCGCGGTCCATGCTCGGAGGCGAAGCCCTCCAGCATGCCGAGCGCGCCCTCTTCCTCGAACACTGTGGCATAGGCCTCGAGCGCATGGGGGGCGCAGAAGATGCCGGCGCAGCCGCAGGCGCTCTCCTTGCTCTTGACCTCGTGCGGCGCGGTGTCGGTGCCGAGGAAGAATTTGGCCGAGCCCGAGGTCGCCGCCCGCCGCAGCGCCTGGCGATGGACCTCGCGCTTGGCCACCGGCAGGCAATAGGCATGCGGGCGCAGGCCGCCGGCGAACAGCGCGTTGCGGTTGATCTGGAGATGGTGCGGGGTAATCGTCGCGGCGACATTTTCAGGCGCGGACAGCACGAAATCCGCCGCCTCCTGTGTGGTGATATGTTCGAACACCACCTTGAGCGCGGGAAAATCACGCAAGGCCGGGATCAGCACCCGCTCGATGAACACCGCCTCGCGGTCGAAGATGTCGATGTCGCCGTCAGTCACTTCGCCGTGGACCAGCAGCGGCATGCCGATCTCCTGCATGCGGTCGAGCACCGGATAAATCGTCCGCAGATCGCTGACGCCCTGCGCCGAATTGGTGGTGGCGTGGGCGGGATAGAGCTTGGCTGCGGTCAGCACGCCGAGCGCGAAGCCGGCGGCGAGATCGTCGGGATCGGTGCCGTCGGTGAGATAGAGCACCATCAGCGGGGTGAAGCAGCTATCTGCGGGCAAGGCCGCCATGATCCGGCTGCGGTAGGCGGCAACCTCGCCAGTGGTTGCCGCCGGGGGCGAGAGATTGGGCATGACAATGGCGCGGGCGAACTGGCGGGCGGTCCAGGGCAGGACATCGGCGAGCATCGCGCCATCGCGCAGGTGGACATGCCAGTCGTCGGGCTGGCGGATGACGAGGCGCTGGGGGCCGGGGCTGTCGCTCATGCACTCACCTCCTATGGCGCTTTGCCGAATTGGGAAGGACGAAATGCGTGGGCCGCGCTTAACCTGGCCAATTTGCCGCCGTTTTCAGGCCCATGGATCGACCAGCCGGGGGCAAGAGCATGGGTAACGCGAAATCAACCTTGTCGGTTTACCACAGCACCCCCGGACAGACGAAGGACGCTTGCGCCATGGATCACAAGGCGACCAGAGAAATTGACGCGCCGCCGCGCTCCTTCGAGGACATGCGCGGCGCGCAACGCTTTACCCTGCTGATCCGTACCGCCAAGCTGGTCTGCACCGGCGGCGAATTCCTCTGCATCATCCGCGACGTCTCGGCCACCGGGGTGCGGCTGCGGCTGTTCCACGACCTGCCCGCCGATGCTCACATGGCGCTCGAACTGGCCAATGGCGAAGTCTATTTCATCCAGCGCGTCTGGGAGCGCGATCACCATGCCGGCTTCCGCTTCTCCGCGCCCATCGTGGTCGAGGCGTTCATCGCCGAGGTCAGCCCCTTTCCCCGGCGTCAGCCGCGCCTGCGGCTCGACTTTCCCGCCGTGCTTTCGGGCGAGGGCCAGGCCAGCGTCGCCACGATGCGCGATCTCTCGCCGCAGGGCGCGCGGATCGAGACCGCACGCTTCCTGGCCATCGGGCAGCGGGTGAAACTGGAAGGCGAGGGCTTTCCCCCGACGCTCGCCAAAGTCTGCTGGCGCTCAGGCGCGCTCTATGGCCTCGCCTTCGAGCAGGTCTTCACGCTGGAGGGGCTCGCGGAGCTCGCTGCGCGTTTGCAACTCCCGGCTGAGGCTCACGCCGGGCGAAACAGCATGGCATCGCCGTTCATGCAGTAGCGCTTGCCGGTCGGGCGCGGGCCGTCGTCGAACACGTGACCGAGATGCCCGCCGCAGCGCGCGCAGTGCACCTCGGTGCGCGGATAACCGACTTCGAAATCGGTCGCCGTGGCAATGGCACCCGGCAGCGGTCGCCAGAAGCTCGGCCAGCCAGTGCGGCTGTCGTATTTGGCCGTTGAGGCGAACAGCTGATTGCCATCGGCGGCGCAGACGAACGTTCCGGTGCGGTGCTCATGCAGCAGCGCCGAGCTGCCCGGTGTCTCGGTGCCCTTGCCACGCAGGATCGCAAATTGCGCCGGGGTCAGCCGCCGCCGCCACTCGGCGTCGCTGAAGTGCACCGGATAGGTCTTGGCCTCGGCGGGACCGCCGCTGCATGCGGCCACGACCGGCAGGGCGACCGACGCCCCCAGCCACGCCAGGGCCGTGCGGCGGGAAACGCGGTGGCTCTCCATGCCCTGAAGATCGGCTTTCCTGCCGGCAATGCAAGGGGGATCAAAAGCGATGCGCGAAATTCACAGATCCAAGCTGTACCCCCGCGAAGGCGGGAGCCTCAGGCTGCTGGGCGGGTCGCTGCGTTTTACTGCCTGAGGTCCCTGCTTTCCGGCCAAAGGCCGGAAGTTTATCCTGAGCGGCTGGCTTGCCAGCAAGCCGAAGGGCGGGGAAACGAAGTGTTTTCGGCTTTTTGTCGAACTTATCTAACCCCGCGCGGGCAACAGCCAGCGCTTCCTCGCAGGGCGGCTCGCCGGGCCCGACTGCATCACTAGGGTGCGGAACAAGCGCGCACCGGTGCGGATGAGGATCGCGATGCACAGCACCTGCCAGGCGAATGCCGCCAGATGCGGCCACCATGCCGCGTCTTGCGCGGCGCGCGCCAGCATGGCGTAGGGCGAACTGAACGGGACCGCCATGGCGACCAGTTCCCAGGTGCTCCCCGGCGCGGCAACGGCGAAGCTGGCGATGAAGAAGAACACCAGCTGGACGAAGGTCACCGGCATTGACAGCGTCTGCACCTCGCGCACCGTCGTCGCCATCGAGCCGATGGTGAGGAACAGCGCGCCGATCAGCAGATAGGCCATGGCGAAATAGACAATCCCCAGCCCGATGAACAGCGGCCAGCCGACCGCCGGTTCGGGCAGGCCCGGCATGGCATCGCCAGCAAACAGCGCGAACAGGCCATAGGCGCTGGCCCAGACGGCAATTCCGGCGAACGACACTGCAAGCATGGCGAACAGCTTGCCGAGGAACACCGCGTCCATCGGGATCGCGGCGGCGAGCACTTCGATGATCTTGTTGCCCTTCTCCTCGACGAGGTTGGACAACACCATGCCGGCGAGCAGCATGGTCAGCAGGAACAGCAGCAATTGCCCGGCCTGCGCGGTGAGCACCTGGCCCTGGCGCTGCTTGGCGGTGCTCGACGCAGTCGCAGCGAGCGCGACTTCGGGGTAGGCCGAGGGGGTTCGGCCCAGCGCCTGCGCGGCCAGCATCGAGACCGGACCCTGCCACTGGGCGATGCGTTCGGCGGTACCGGTCAGCAGCGGGGCATCGAGGCTGCCGGTGACGATGGCGGCGTGGTTGGCCTGCCTGGCGGCAAGGGCAGGGGCGGCATCGAAGCGCTCGCCCGGGAGCAGCCGCTTGACCACCGTGAGATCGGGCAGCGCCCCGCCGATCCGCTTCGAGAGCGCGGCATGCGCGGCCAGCAAGGCATCGGCATCCGCTGCCTGCATGGCAATGCCCAGCACCGGCCGGTCGGCGCTGGCCTGCACCTGCTGGCCAATGCCACCGGCAAATCCGCCGACGATGACCGGGAACAGCGGCCCCAGCAGAAAGAAAATGAAGCTGCGGCTCAGCAGGATCGCGGTGAAATCGCGCCGCGCGATGACGAGGGCTGCGGCCCAGGTGGAGAGACGCCCAGTCATGGGTTGATGACCTTGGTTTGCAGCGGCCCTTCGACAAGCTCAGGGCGAGCGGGGCTGGTGCGGAATTTCATGGGAAACCGCTCATGCTGAGCTTGTCGAAGCATCATCGTGGCTGCTCCTCGCCGGTGTTTTCCTCGAGCGCGCGCGCCGCCGCCTCGCCGGCAATGGCAACGAAGGCGTCGTGCAGCCCGGCGCGCTCGATCGACAGTGAGAGGATGCCCGCCTCGCCCTCGATCAGCGCGCGCAGCAAGGGTTCGATGCCGCTGTCGGGCAGGGAGAACAGCCAGTAGCTGCCTTCGTGGCGCGCCTCGGCGGGCAACGCCAGGCGCCATGGTCCGTCGGCAACCCGCGTTTCCAGCCGTACCTGCGGGCGGATTCGGTCGCGCGCCAGATCGACCGGACCGGCAAACGGCACCTTGCCCCCGGCGATGATCGCCACTTCGTCGCACAGGCGCTCGGCATGGGCGATAACGTGGGTCGAGAAGATGACCGTGGTGCCCTTGGCGGCCAGTGCGCGGATCATTCTCTCCAGCTTGCCCTGGTTGAGCGCGTCGAGGCCCGAAAACGGCTCGTCGAACACCACCAGCCGCGGTTCGTGCACCAGCGTGCCGAGCAATTGCACCTGCTGCGCCATGCCCTTGGAAAGTTGGCGGATCTGACGGTCGATGGCATAGCCGAGGCCATGTTCCTCGAGCAGCGCCTTGCCGCGCCGGCGCCCTTCGGCGAGCGGCAGCCCGCGCAGCGCGCCGATAAAGGCAATCGCTTCGTAGGCCTTCATCGCCGGATAGAGCCCGCGCTCCTCGGGAAGGTAGCCGATGGCGTTGGCCATGTCGTGCGGGCGCTCCGCGCCGAGAATGCGGCGCGTGCCCTGATCGGGATCGATAATGCCCAGCAGCATGCGCAAGGTGGTGGTCTTGCCCGCGCCGTTGGGGCCGAGAATGCCATAGATCGCGCCTTCGGCGACCGTCAGGTCGATGCCATCGACGGCGGTGAACCGGTCGAAACGCTTGACCAGGCCGCGTGCTTCGATGGCGAGGGGTTTTTCGGCCATGACGAACTCATTGCCCGCCACCGGCCATTCTCCTAGGTCTATCTTCATCGGCAAGGGC
The DNA here is from genome assembly GCA_963777795.1 of uncultured Alphaproteobacteria bacterium. Lineage (GTDB taxonomy): Bacteria > Pseudomonadota > Alphaproteobacteria > Sphingomonadales > Sphingomonadaceae > Novosphingobium. Next base: position 248,300 of record CAVZRM010000006.1, on the reverse strand, counting down.
GATTAACCAGTGCGCGTGAACGGGAGCAACAGCAAGTTTGGTTAACGCGGCGGTCATGGCAAGGTTGGCGACCGATCTGGCGGCCGAGGCACGGCGGCTGGGCTTCGTCGCATTCGGCCTTGCCCCGGCGCGCGAGGACGCGGCTGCGGCGGCACGGCTAGAGCAGTGGCTCAACGCGGGCAACCACGGCACGATGGACTGGATGGCGGCGCGCGAAGCGCATCGCCGCAGCCCGCAAGGGCTGTGGCCCGAGGCCCGCAGCGTGATCGCGCTGGGGATGAGCTATGCCCCGGCGCGCGACCCATTGGCGCTCGCCGATCGGCCCGGGCGCGCGCGAATTTCCGTCTATGCGCAAGGGGCGGACTATCACGACACAGTGAAGAAGGCGCTGAAAGCGCTCGCCCGCTGGCTGGTCGCCGAGGCCGCGCGGCGTGGTCTCGGTGAAATCGGCGTCAAGGTGTTCACCGACACCGCCCCGGTGATGGAAAAGCCGCTCGCCGCAGCCGCCGGGCTCGGCTGGCAGGGCAAGCACAGCAACCTCGTCAGCCGCGACCACGGCTCGTGGCTGTTCCTCGGCGAGATCTACACGACGCTGGAATTCGCGCCCGATGCGCCCGGGGAGGACCATTGCGGCTCGTGCACTGCCTGCCAGACCGCCTGCCCGACCCAGGCCTTCCCTGCGCCCTACCGGCTCGATGCACGGCGCTGCATTTCCTACCTGACCATCGAGCACAAGGGGCCAATCCCCCTCGAATTCCGCGCGGCTCTGGGCAATCGCATCTACGGCTGCGACGATTGCCTCGCGGTCTGCCCGTGGAACAAGTTCGCGCACGCGGCCTCGGCCAACAAGGCTTTCCTGCCGCGCGCGGAACTTGCCGCTCCCCGGCTGGCGGACTTGCTCGCGCTCGACGATGCGGGGTTCCGGCGGCTGTTTGCGGGCTCGCCGGTCAAGCGGATCGGGCGCAGCCGGTTTGTGCGAAATTGCCTCTATGCAGCGGGGAACAGCAGCGATGCGGGGTTGTTGACGCAGGTGGAAGAGCTGCGGGGCGATGCCGATACGGTGGTTGCCGAGGCGGCGGAGTGGGCGATGGCTGAACTCTCTTCCCCTCCCCTTCAGGGGAGGGGATCGAGGGGTGGGGGCTGTCGGCAGGGTGCAACGCCAAGCGGACAGCCCCCACCCCAACCCCTCCCCTGAAGGGGAGGGGCTCTCGATTACACCGGCATCAGTTCCTTGAGCGGCACACCGGCATCGCCGAGCCGCGCCAGATCCGGTGCAACCCCCGCCTCGACCAGCTTGCGCCCCTGGACATAGTCCTTGACCGCATTGACGCAGTCGAGCGCGATCACCCGGCCTGCCTTGAGGTAAACCACCGAAAAGCTGCGCTCGGCGGGCTTGCCGCGCACCAGCGTCGCGTCATAGCCGAGCGAAATGCCGGCGGTCTGCAAGCGCAGGTCATACTGGTTCGACCAGAACCACGGGAAGGCATGATAGGGCTTGGGATCGCCGCAGATCGCCTTCGCCACGCAGGTGCCCTGGTCGTTGGCGTTCTGCACCGATTCGACCCGCATCGTCGCGCCGCCGGCATAGTCGCAGGCGAAGGCGGCGCAGTCGCCGATGGCGTAGATATCGGCCAGCGAGGTGCGGCAATGGTCGTCGATGGCGACGCCGTTGCCGCCTTCCGCTCCGGCGGCAGTGAGCGGCGCAACCGCAGCTATGATGCCGATGCCGACGATCACCGCATCGGCGGGAATGACCGTGCCGTCACCCAGCTTGACCCCGGTCACCCGGCCCTCCCCGGTGAAGCTGTCGACCACGACATTGGTGCGCAGATCGACGCCATGGTCGCGGTGTTCCTTCTCATAGAAGGCCGAAAGCTCTTCGCCGGCGACTCGCGCAAGCACGCGCGGCAGGGCCTCGAGCAGCGTGACATTGCAGCCGAGCTTGGTCAGCACGGCGGCCGCCTCGAGACCGATATAGCCGCCGCCGATGACGACGATATTTTTAACGCCGCCATCGATCTCGCCCATCAGCTGGTCACAATCAGCGCGGGTACGCACCGGGTGCACCCCGGCCAGGTTGCCGCCAGGCACCGGCAGCGGGCGCGGATCGCCGCCAGTCGCCCAGACCAGCTTGCCATAGGAAAAAGCGCTGCCGTCCGACAGTGTCAGGCGCTTGGCGACCGGATCGACTGCCATGACCTCGGTATTGAGCATCAGTTCGACGCCCTTTTCCCCCCAGAAGGCGGGCGGGCGGATGTAGAGCCGGTCAAAGGTCTTCTCGCGGGCGAAATATTCCTTCGACAGCGGCGGGCGCTCGTAAGGCGGCTCGGGCTCGCGCCCGATCATGGCGATTGTGCCGGTGAAGCCGTTCGAGCGCAGCGCGATGGCGCATTGCGCGCCGCCATGGCCTGCCCCGACGATAACCACGTCTGCCCGAGTCTGTGCCTGTGTCATAGCGGTTCGATTGGCGAAAATCGCGACGAGGTCAAGGCATCAGGTGCTCGCTATCGCGAGAGCAGATTGCGAGCCTGCCCGGCGATCTGCGCCAGCATCGCCGCCGAGACCGGGGTAGCGGCCTGCGCGCGCGAAACCATGGCGCGGAACTGGCGCACGGCTTCGCTGTGGCCATCGGCCCATTGCGCAACCTCGGCTGCGGGATCGGCCCCGCCGCTGGTCACGCGGCGCAGGAAATCGAGACGGATCTGCTGGAAATCGCGTGCCAGGCTGGCCGTGAGCAACCGCTCCCAGGGATCGCCGGGGCGCAGCCGCGAGGCGGTCGCCTGCACCCAGTCGAGCCCCAGCCGCGCGCCGAGATCGGCAAAGGCGCGGGCAAGCGCCAGAGCGGGCAGCTGCGAATCGCGCGCCAACCGCGCGAGGCCCACCGCGCCATCGAGATCGGCGACATGGGCGACCATGTCCGCTTCGGGCTCGGGCGCACCGGCCTCGGCCAGTTCGGCACGCAGTCGCTGCGCGTGGGCGCGGGGTTCGCTGCCGAGCAACCGGTCGGTCGCGCGCGACAGGGCTGTGACGCCCGTGGCCAGGTCGGCCACCAGCTGCGATGGCGTGATCGCCCCTGCGCCCGCGCGCAGCAGGTCGGCCATGTGCCCGCGCAAGGCCGACGCCGAGCGGCGCATCAACAGGATGCGCGCCGCCTCGGGCATGTCCGCCGCTTCGACTGCCAGCCACACCGCATCCATGGCGAAAAGCCGTTCGGCAGCAACAAAGGCGGCGGCGACTGCGGCAAGGCCCGCGCCTTCTTCCTCGACCAGTTCGAACAGGTTGATCATGCCGATGCGGTTGACCAGGCGGTTGGCGATCCGCGTGGCGACGATCTCGCGGCGCAGGCGATGGGCGAGGATGTCCGCCTTGAACTTGCCGCGCATGGCTGCGGGGAAAGCGGCAAGCAGTTCGCCTTCGAGCCCGGGATCGCCGGGCAGGAGGCTGTTCTCGAGCGCATCCTGCAAGGCGAGCTTCGAACTGGAGAGCAGCACGGCGAGTTCGGGACGCGATAGCCCCTGACCATCGGCAGCGCGGCGCAGCAGCACATCGCCATCGGCCAGCCCGTCGCTCTTGCGGTCAAGCTGGCCGAGCTCTTGCAGCGTGTCGATCAGCCGCAGATAGGAGCCCGTCGCCGCTGCGCCGCCCGATTCGGCGATCGACAGGCCCAGCGCCTGCAAGCGGTTGTCCTCAAGCACCAGCGCGGCGACATCCCCGGTCATCGCGGCGAGCAGCCTGACCCGCGCCGGCTCGTCCAGCCGTCCGTCGCGTTTGGCCGAAGCCAGCGCGATCTTGATGTTCACTTCCTTGTCAGAACAATCGACCCCGGCGGAATTGTCGATGAAATCGGTGTTGATCCGCCCGCCCTGGCCATTGGCTCCGAACAGCGCGAATTCGATGCGACCGGCCTGGGTGCAGCCAAGATTGGCCCCCTCGCCGATTGCCCTGGCGCGGATGTCGCGGCCATCGACGCGCAATGCGTCGTTGCCGGGATCGCCGACCTGGATGTTGTTTTCGGACGACGCCTTCACATAGGTGCCGATGCCGCCGAACCACAGCAGATCGACCGGGCTTTTGAGGATAGCGGAAATCAGCGCTTCTGGATCGGCGCTGTCCGCCTCGATGCCCAGCACTGCGCGCGCCTCCGGGCTCAGCGGAATGGCTTTGAGGCTGCGCGGATAGATCCCGCCGCCCGGCGAGATCAGCCGCTTGTCGTAATCGTCCCAGCTCGAACGCGGCAGCGCGAACAGCCGCGCGCGCTCGGCCCAGCTTATCGCCGGATCGGGATCGGGATCGAGGAAGATGTGGCGATGATCGAAGGCGGCGACGAGCTTGAGGCTTTTCGACAGGAGCATGCCGTTGCCAAAGACATCGCCCGACATGTCGCCGCAGCCGGCGACTCGGATCGGCACGCTCTGCACGTCGATGCCCACTTCGCGGAAATGGCGCTGCACCGAGAGCCATGCCCCGCGCGCGGTGATGCCCATCGCCTTGTGATCGTAGCCCTTCGAGCCGCCGCTGGCGAAGGCGTCGTCAAGCCAGAAATCGCGCTCGGCAGCCAGCGCATTGGCGGTGTCGGAATAGGTCGCGGTGCCCTTGTCGGCGGCGACGACGAAATAGGGATCGTCGCCGTCGCGGATCACCACGCCCCTCGGATGGACCACCTTGCCGCCGACGATGTTGTCGGTGAGCGACAGCAGCGCGCGCACGAAGGTCTGGTAGCTCGCCTTGCCCTCGGCCAGCCAGCCGTCACGGTCCCTGGCCGGATCGGGCAGGCGCTTGGGATAGAACCCGCCCTTGGCCCCGGTCGGCACGATCACCGCGTTCTTGACCCGCTGCGCTTTCATCAGCCCGAGCACCTCGGTGCGGAAATCGTCGCGCCGGTCGGACCATCTGAGGCCGCCGCGCGCCACCGGCCCGGCGCGCAGGTGGATACCCTCGACCTGCGCCGAAAAAACGAAAATCTCGCGCCATGGCACCGGTTTGGGCAGACCCGGGACCAGCGCCGAATCGAGCTTGAAAGCGAGAGCGGTTGCCGGGGCCGCCGCGCCCGAGGGCAGGAAGGCATTGGTCCGCAGGATGGCTTCGACGACCGCGCGGTACTGCCGCAGCAGCCGGTCATCGTTTATCGCCGCGACTTGTGCGAGCCCGTCGCGGATCGCCGTCTGCGCGGCCTTTTCGGCCCGCGCGCGGTCGCCGTCGAAACCGGGGTCGTGGCGCGCGATGAACAGGTCAAGCAGGCTGCGGGTTACCTGCGGTGCGTTCTGCAGCGCATCGACCACGGTCTGGATGGCGAATGCCATGCCTGCCTGGCGCAGATAGCGAAACCAGCCGCGCAGCCACTGCGCCTCGCGCACGTCGAGGCGGTTGGCGACGATCAGCCGGTTGAAGGCATCGTTCTCGCCCGCGCCGTTAAGCACGCTGGCCACGGCATCCTCGATCGCCGCCGCCCGGCCGAGCAGATCGGCGGGCGGCTGGGCGGCGGGCGGCTCAAGCAGGAAATCGTGAATCGTGCCGAGCTCCCCGCCGCCCAGCGCGGTCGGCACGTCTTCGATCACGCGGAACCCGAAATTCTCCAGCACCGGCACCGCGTCCGACAGCACCAGGGCTCCTTCGCGCTGGTAGAGTTTGAGCCGCAAGCGTTCGACCGCATCGCCGGCCATGCGATGCAGCCGCGCGCCGCGCAGCGGCGTGGCCGGGCCGGGCGCATTGGCCGGGCCAGGGCCAAGCAAGCGCAACCGGCCAATGTCGGCGGCGGCGTCGGCAGGGCCGTAGAGGCTGCGATAGGCGGCAGGAAAGGCCTCGGCGTAGCGCGCGGCGATGGCTTCGGCGCGCGCGGCTTCGCTGCCACTGGCGAGTTCGGCCTCGACGGCCTCGCGCCAGCCGCGCACCATGGTCTGCACCTGCCGGTCGAGCACTGCCTCGTCGGCCCGGCGGCCCTGCTCGCGGATGTCGAGAACGAAGCGCAGCAGCGCGAGATTGCCGCCTTCGACCTCGAGGCTCCAGTCGAGCACCTTGCCGGCGCTGGCCTCTTCGAGCATGGCCTGGACCTGCTGGCGCAGCACCGTCGATACCGCATCGCGCGGCAGCCAGACGAAGGCGAACAGATGCCGGTCGAGCGGCGCGCGCACCAGCACCAGGCGCGGGCGCGGGCGGTCGGTGAGACCGATGGTGGCGATCGCGGTGCGTTCGAGATCGGCCTCGCCGAAGCCGATCAGCAGGTCGTGCGGCAAGGTAGTCAGGGCATGGGCCAGCGCCTTGCCGTTGTGCCCGCCGGGATCGAAGTCCAGCCGGGCCATCAGCGCGGCGAGCTGGGTACGCAGCCGCGGGACTTCGCCGGGCGGTGTGGCCAGTGCAGCGCTGGTCCAGATGCCGGCGTGGACCGAGAGCGCGGTGACCTTGCCCGCCTCGATCAGCGGGGTAAGCAGCAAGTCGAGCGGAACCCGGCGGTGAACCTTGCTGGTGACATTGGCCTTGACGATCAGCGGCGCGGCCTGGGCCGCCTCGCGGCCCCTGGCCTCGAACCAGGCGAAGGCACGTTCGTAGCTTTCCGGGGCAAGCAGCGTCCTGGCGCTCTTGCGGCAAATGCCCAGTGCGCCCGACTGGCCGCCGTCGCGGCGGCGCAGCACATGGCCGAGCAGGGTAAGATTGCCGTCGTTCAGCCAGTGCAGCAGCGCTGCGCCCTCGTTGTGGCCGAGCCGGTCCGCGTCAGCGGCAAGCGTCTCGCGCATTTTCGGCCAGTCGCCCACTGCCGCGCGGACATCGACGAGCACGGCTTCGAGCGCCGCGCGCAGGCGCACCCGGCTGCGCGCATCGGCGCGCGCGGTCTCGACATAAATCACTGATTCGCGCGGGGGGCCATCTTCGCCGGGCAGCGCGGTCAGCATGCCCCCGGCATTGCGGAGCACGGCGACGACCGGATGGAGCATGCGGTCGATGACGAGGCCCTCGGCAGCTACGGCGCAGGCGAGCGAATCGACCAGGAACGGCATGTCGTCGTTGATCGCGGCAATGCGCATCAGCCGCTCGCCGACCGCGCCGGGCACGGTTTCAATGGCGATGCTCGCCTGGCCTGGCTCGCGCAACACCGCCGAGTCGCATACGAAACGCGCCGCCTCGGCAAGCGCGGCGGGGGTGAGCGGCGGATCGCCGGGGAGTTGCGAGGCCGCCAGCCGCCGCGCCATGGCGGGCACGAGATTGCGCTGGCTCTGCTCAGGCTTGCCCCTGCTCATTTTTCGACGCTCATCGCTCGGCCCCTATTCTGCATCCGGCTCCGGGGTAACCACGAATGGCTGAAATCATACCCTGAAGCCACTGGGTAGTAATGCGGAGCCCCGTGCTCAGCGCAAGGCTGCCATGACAATCTCCAGCGACCGGCAGCGCGCCGCCGGATCCCAGATCGATCCGCCGAGGATCAGCTCGTCGGCCTGCGTGCGGTCGATGAACTCGGTGATCCCCCGGCACACGGTCTCCGGCCCGCCGATGGCGCTGACCGCGCGCATCGACTGCATCATCGCGACAGCTTCGGGCGGCATAGTCTCGCGGTAGCCGGCGACGGGCGGTTTCAAGCGCCCCGAGCCGCCGGTGCGGAAGGCGACGAAGCCTTGTTCCATCGATGTCGCCAGCAGCGCTGCCTCGGCGTCGGTTTCGGCGGCGATCACCGACATGGCAGCCATGACATGCGGCTTGTCGAGCACTTCGGAAGGGCGGAAATACTCGCGATAGGTGGCGAGCGCCTGATCGAGCAGCGCCGGGGCGAAGTGCGAGGCGAAGGCATAGGGCAGGCCGAGATGCGCGGCGAGCTGCGCACCATAGAGGCTCGAGCCGAGGATCCACATCTCGACCGCCGCGCCCAGTGCCGGCCCGGCGGCGATCGGCAGCGGCGGCGAGCCGGCAAAGCGCGCCTGCAATTCGACGACATCGTTTGGGAAACTCTCGGCCGCGCGCATCAGATCCTTGCGCAGAGCCTGGGCGATGCGGCTGTCCGCACCCGGAGCGCGCCCCAGCCCGAGATCGACCCGGCCGGGAAACAGCGCGTCGAGTGTGCCGAACTGTTCGGCGATCACATAGGGATTGTGGTTGGGCAGCATGATCCCGCCCGCGCCGATGCGGATGGTCGAGGTGGCATGGCCGATGTGCGCGAGCACCACCGAGGTCGCGCCGCCAGCGAGGCCCTCCATGCCATGGTGCTCGGCGACCCAGTAGCGCTTGTAACCCGCCGCTTCGGCTGTCCGGGCGAGCATCGCCGATTCGGCGAGCGCCTCGGATATGGTGCTGCCCTCGCGGACGGGAACCAGATCGAGGACCGAAAAGTCGGGAATCATGGCTTGCATTGCGGGCTCGCTTCCGATTGCGCAAGACTTCCGCGCAGTCGATTTACTCCGTCAGTCCGCCCCGGCCAGCTCCGCCACCGCGTGCAACAGCAGCGCAATGTCACCGGGGCGTGAGAGGCGGTGGTCGCCGTCCTTGATCAGCGTCACCTGCACATCGGCTGAATGGAGCGCGTCGGCGAGGCGCAACGACACCGCCTGCGGCACGTCCGGATCGCCCTGGCCATGCAGCAGCCGCACCGGGCATTCGAGCGCGATGTCGCCTTCGAGCAGCCGCTGCGCCTGCCCGTCGGCCCAAAATGCGGGCCAGGTCGGGGTCGGCTCGGGGCCATAGGGATTGGCTTCGTAAACCACTTCACCCGCAGCGAGTTTGGCCTTGTCTGCCGCGCTGTAACCCCAGTCGGTGAAGTCCGGCGCGGGGGCAATGCCGATCAGCCCGGCGCGGCGTTCCGCCGGCAGCGCCAGCGCACACAGCAGCATCATCCAGCCGCCCATCGACGAGCCGATAAAGACAACCTCGCGCCCTTCACTTTGGGGACAATGCGCCTCGACCAGCGCCAGAACGTCCGCCCGCCAGCGGCTGAGCGTGCCAACCTTGAATTCCCCGTCGCTCTCGCCGCAGCCCGCATAGTCGAGCAGCAGGCAGGCCTGGCCGTGGAGCATCGCCCAGTCGAACACCGCTTGCGCCTTGGAGCCGGCCATGTCGGACATGTAGCCCGGCAGAAACACCAGCGCCGGGGCCTTGCCGGGGGTGAAGCGATAGGCCAGGCGGCGCTGGTCGGGGAGGGTGTGAAAGCGCGTGTGGGTCATGGCCCGCCAACATGTCTGTATGATTTGTTTAGCGCAAGTCTGCCCGGCGTGGGTTCTGAGCCGACTGATCCTGCTTACCGCAACGAGCAAATGAGGCCAAAACCCAAGATTGTGAATGGATCGACGAAAGCCACCCGGACTATTGGAGATTCCCCCCGATAGCAGAACCAATCCAAGCGAGTTCGGGCATTGAGCCAAGATTCCTGCCCGTCTTCCCGAAAGCTCCCCAACACCTTAAGCAATTCACACTGGAGCAAAACTGCGCTACAGCGATCTGAATCCGAGCGACCTGGAGCCTGCATAAAGTGACCGAAAACTTCGCCCAATTCCTCGCTGGAACTCGCGCCGTCGCGTTCGGCCAATTCAAGCTTAAGAGCGGTATAGAATCCGACATATTCTTCAATTTTGGCAATATTGCCTCGGGTAGGGAGCTCGACAGTTTGGGGCGCTATTTCGCGAACTTCGTGATCGAGAGAAACCTCTGTAACGTCGATGCGTTGTTCGGGCCGGCCTACAAAGGAATTTCGCTCGCCGTCTCAACCAGCATTGCACTTTGGCGCGATCACCGCGTAGACCTTCCAGTCGCCTACAATCGGAAGTTCGAAAAAATGCACGGTGAAGGCGGCGATTTTATCGGAAAGGACTTGACTAAAGTATCGACTGTGCTCGTCATTGATGATGTCATCACAGATGGGCTTACCAAATACGAAACTATTGAAATGTTGAGACAATTTCCTGGGCTCAAAATTTCAAAATTCGTCATCGGCGTTGATCGTCAAGACGTAGACCAGATGGGACGCCCTTGGCTCCAGAAATTTGTGGCCGACACAGGCATTGACGTCGTTGCAATGACGACCAAAGAAGAAGTCATGAAGTTCAAGCCTGGGACAGCGCGAGCGCCCGCTTGATAGCCTTCAAACCATCGCTGCTCACATGATTTGCGATTTTTATAGGGGTAGCCAATTCCCACAGCACGTCGAAATAGCTGATTAGACTGTCAACCTCGCTCCGACCAAAGAAGAAAAACGCGCGAGCCATTTGTCGCTGCGAATTAGCCTCTGGTAAAGATAGTGAACCTGAATCATTACCGACGCAGAGAATTTCGGGGATTAGGACCTTGTCGGTTACGATCGCTTTCACAGAATAATTGTCATGCATTGCATATTCATCGAGATAATGCAAAAGCCGCTGTAAATCGGCATCATCTTTGATCTGCCAGAGTTGGCGCACCGGAAATCCTAGCGCTATTTTCTGCGTAAGCACGCTCCGAAAACTTAACTTTCCGGGGGAGTTATCCGATAGTTTCCAATGCGTCAGTCGGGTCGACCTCAGCAATTGCGTCGTGCGCTTTAGGCGTTTGCTAATCAGGGTTACGTTAGCTGACATCGCATTTTCACGCCCGGTTACAGTCCGGTGGCGGCGCAGTATGCGATTGACGAGTTGCGCCAGCCCATACAACACGAAGAGACTGATCGCGCCGCAATATGTCAATTCTTTATAAGTCCAGTGGATGATCTGAGTGTGGCTCGCCGTCCATGAAGCTATTGGTACGACCGAGTTCACCATAAAGGCTAAGACCGCGATTGCGCCAGCTGCCCACAGCGCTTTCACCGTCTCGAAAAAGCCCACTCTTTCGAGTTCATCTGCGGAATGCATCTTTAACAATCCCTGCTGCAACATTGATGTCGGTACGCGCATTGAGCCCTCGTCCAACGATTAGTCCAGAGAAATTGAAAACGGCGAGCTCATGGGCGTTAATCGGATCGATGCCGCCAGCGGCCACTAAGTTGATCGCCGTGACACCTCGGAGCGCAGTTGCCCGCACAATCATGTCGCTAAATGCCGCGTCAGGCGCGCCTGCGCCATGGCAAATGAAATCAGCGAAGCCGATTTCTCGAATTTGGCAAACGCGCTCTTGTAGCAGGGATAGTGGAAATCCCATTGTGCTGATGAGGACCGAAAAGTCTTGTTCCTTGGCAAGTAAGCGAAGCTCGCGCAAGCTCTCATCACTCATGAATGCCATCGCAGAAAAGTGCCGAATTCCAGTTCTGAGATATGGCCCGAGTTCCAAGGTTGGAAAGTCGATAAGCTTGGTATCGGCATAAAGCCGCTTGGCGTCCCAGCGGGCAGCGAAGTAATGCGCGGCCTGGACGCCATAGTGTGAGAGGAGCGGCGCGCCTATTTCAATTCGATCAACGAACTCGTTGTCGGCGAAACGACGCAAACTGGCCCCTGCATTTGCCAAGGAGGGCGCGTCAATAGCTGCCTGCAAAAACATCTGTCGCTGTAACACTTGACGTAGACACAGACAACTGTCCGCTTCAGAGGCATCTCCGGCGAGTGGAGAATGCGACCGCAATCCGTCAACTCCACTGGCGCGCGTCGGCCACCATAATCGACAACCTTGCTTGCCCAAGATGACTCGACAAGTCATAGCGTGCCCCGACATGAGTAAAGCCTATACCATCACCCTCCCCGACGGCTCGCAACGCGAAATGCCCGCCGGATCGACCCCCGCCGATGTCGCGGCCGCCATTGGTCCCGGTCTCGCCAAGGCGGCGCTGGCGGCGCGGGTTGATGGCGCGCTGGTCGATCTGTCGCACCCGTTCACCGGCGATGCCGCGCTGGCGCTGGTCACCGCGCGCGACGAGGCCGAGGCGCTCGATCTCGCCCGGCACGACTATGCCCATGTCCTGGCCGAAGCGGTGCAGGCGCTGTTTCCCGGCACGCAGATTACCTTCGGCCCCTCGACCGACGACGGGTTTTACTACGACTTCGCGCCAAAGGACCGCGCGTTTACCGAGGAAGACCTGCCCGCCATCGAGGCGGAAATGCGGCGGATCATTGCTGCCGACAAGCCTCTCACCCGCGAAGTGATCGCCCGCAATGCGCTGATCGCCCAGTGGCGCGCGGCGGGCGAGAGCTTCAAGGCCGAATGGGCCGCCGAATTGCCCGAGGGCGAAGAATTATCGGTCTATCATAGCGGAAGCGACTGGTTCGACATGTGTCGCGGTCCGCACCTGCCCTCGACCGGCAAGCTCGATCCGGCCGCCTTCAAGCTCACCCGCGTATCGGGCGCATACTGGCGCGGCGACCAGAACAACGCGATGCTCTCCCGCATCTACGGCACCGGCTGGCTCAACAGGAAGCAGCTCGAGGCGCATCTCATCCGGCTGGAGGAAGCCGCCAAGCGCGACCACCGCCGGCTGGGGCAAGAGATGGACTTGTTCCACCTCCAGCAGGAGGCCCACGGCAGCGTGTTCTGGCATCCGCATGGCTTCACCATCTGGCGCGAACTCGAAGCCTACATGCGCCGCGCCATCGATGGTGCCGGTTATCGCGAGATAAAGACGCCGCAGGTGATGGATGTCCGCCAGTGGGAGCAGAGCGGCCACTGGGGCAAATATGCCGAGAATATGTTCGCTGTCCCCGATATCGTCCCCGATGGCGACACCGGCGCACCGAAGGTTGCCCAGGATGCCGCCTGGATGGCACTGAAGCCGATGAACTGCCCGGCGCATATTCTGGTCTTCAAGCAGGGCATCAAGAGCTATCGCGATCTGCCCTTGCGCTTCTATGAAAACGGTTGCTGCCACCGCAATGAACCGCACGGCGCGCTTCACGGGCTGATGCGGGTGCGCCAGTTCACCCAGGACGATGCCCATATCTTCTGCACCGAAGCGCAGGTGGTCGAGGAAGTACGCGCCTTCTGTGCGCTCGCCGATCGCATCTACAAGCACTTCGGCTTCACCTATCAGGTCAAGCTTGCGCTGCGTCCGGACAAGCGTTTCGGCGCAGAAGCCGACTGGGACAAGGCCGAGCAGGAAATGCGCGATGCCGTCGCAGCTGCCGGTATGGCCAATGATGATTATGGCTGGGAGGAACTGCCTGGCGAAGGTGCGTTTTACGCGCCCAAGCTCGAATGGCACCTCACCGATGCCATCGGCCGCACCTGGCAGGTTGGCACCATTCAGTCGGATCGCGTGCTGCCTGAGCGGCTCGACGCGGGCTATATCGGCGAGGATGGCGAAAAGCATCGCCCGGTGATGCTCCACCGCGCGATCTTCGGCTCCTATGAGCGCTTTATCGGCATCCTGATCGAGCATTTCGCCGGCAAGCTGCCGGTCTGGCTAGCCCCGGTGCAGGCGGTGGTGGCGACGATTGTTTCGGACGCCGACGACTATGCCCGCGTCGTCGAGGCGCAATTGAAGGCGGCGGGCATCCGCGTCGAGAGCGATTTGCGCAACGAAAAGATCAACTACAAGGTGCGCGAGCATTCCTTGGCGAAAGTCCCGCACCTGCTGGTGGTCGGCAAGCGCGAGGCCGAGGAAGGCGCAGTGGCGATCCGCACCCTTGGCGAAGAGCGCCAGCGGATAATGCCGCTGGGCGAGGCGATCGCGATGCTGAAGGCTGAGGCGACGCCGCCGGATTTGCGGGACTGAGCCTACCCGGCGGCGATCAACGCCAGTGCACAGCCGCAGACGATCAGTCCTCGCCAGCTTGCCAGCTTCGGAATGCGCAAGGGTGTCGCAAAAAGGGCGATGACTCGTGCCATGCGGGCGATGTTGCGCCCTTTGCGGTAACCGAAAGGTTAAGTTGCCCCAATTCCCCTAAGCATCGTCATCCTGAACTTGTTTCAGGATCCATCGGGCCGATAGCATAGCGCTAGGTGACAAAGCGCTACCGTTCAGCTCGCTTTGCCACACCGGGCTTCGGCGCGGGAGGATAAATGGGTCCTGAAACAAGTTCAGGATGACGGAATTGGAGAACTCAGTGCCCGGCGGGCGCAGCCGCTGCGGCTTCTGCGGGCTGAGCCGCCGCATCGACCGCCGCCGCGCCTTCCGCCGGGGCACCGCCCTCGGCCGCCGGGGCCGGTGCTGCGGGCAGCGGCAGGTTCGAACCCTGCTGGTTTATGTAGGCGATGAGATTGGCGCGTTCCTGGCCATCGTCGAGTCCGGCGAAAGTCATCTTGGTGCCCGCGACCATGCCCTTGGGATTTTTCAGCCAGCCGTCGAGCGTCTTGAAATCCCAGCTGCCGCCCTTGGCCGCCAGATCGGGCGAATAGGCAAAGCCCGGCGCATGCTTGCCGACCGGCTTGCCGACGATCCCGAACAGGTTCGGCCCGATGCCGCTGGCCCCGCCCGAGGCGATGGTGTGGCACGAGGCGCACTTCTTGAACGAGTTCTCGCCCTTCGCCGGATCGGCGCTGGCCAGCAGGGTCTCGATCGGCACTTCCGCCGCGCCGCCAGCGCTGGAGACCACGCCAGCGATCTTGTAACCCATGGTTTCGGGGCGATGTGGCTTGTCGGCACCGAAATGATGACCGCTTATGCTGGCGAGACCAAGCGCAACGATGCCGGAAAACAGCGTCCACCCGGCGATGGTGTTGAAACGGTCGTCCATCGAAAAGGCCCCATCGGAAATGGCTTGGCGATTGCGCGCCGCTCTAGTGACGGGATTTGCCAAGTGCAAGGCCCATTGCGGCATTGGTGCATTATGCCTAAGCGCGCATCCGCCATGCATTCTTTTCCCCAGCCCGCGCTCGCCCTGGTGGCCAAGTTGAGCCAGGCCGCCGCCGCCGATCCGCACCGCGCCGTGGCACTGCAAGGCGCGCCGGGATGCAATGGGCACCGCGCGGCACTCGAATACGATCCCCGCTGCCTCCCGCTCCCCTGCTTCAGCTTCGAGGATGCGCTCGACGCGGTGAAGGACGGCCTGGCCGCCCGCGCCATCATCCCCATCGAAAATTCGCAGCATGGGCGCGTTGCCGATATCCATTTCCTGCTGCCCGAGAGCGGACTGTCGATCGTCGGCGAGCATTTCATGGCGATCGGCCACACCGTCATGGGGCTGACCAATGGTCCGTTCAAGGCCGCTTACAGCCACCCGCAAGCGCTCGGCCAGACCCGGCATTACCTGCGCGCGCACGGCATCGTGCCGATTTCCTATGCCGACACCGCCGGGGCCGCCGCCTTCGTCAAGGAACAGGGCGATCCCGAGGCCTGCGCCATCGCGCCGACCATCGCCGCCGAACTCTATGGGCTGAAAGTGGTCGCCGAAAACGTCGAGGACGCGAGCGACAACACCACCCGCTTTGTCGTGCTGGCCAGACAGCCGCTCGACCCGGCGACGCTGGCCGGGCGAGAGGCAATCACCACCCTGGTGTTCGAGGTCAACAACGTGCCCGCCGCGCTCTACAAGGCGCTGGGCGGCTTCGCCACCAATGGCGTCAACATGACCAAGCTGGAAAGCTACCAGAAGGGTGCGAGCTTTGCCGCGACCACCTTCTACGCCGACATCGCCGGCGCGCCAGGTGATCCCGCGCTCGACCGGGCGCTGGCCGAACTGGCGTTCCACTGCAAGGAGATCCGCCTGCTCGGGAGCTACCCGCAGGCGCGGCCCAGAGGCTGACCATGGGGAGCTGATTCAGGCGGCTAGCTTGCGCGGCGCGCGCCGCCGTGCCACCAAGCACGGGTGAGCGGGCCGCCTCCAGTGATCGCAGGATCGACCATTGCCGCGGACACCGCGCGCGACTGGGAAGTCGTCAGGGCGATCCGCCGATATCCAGTACGCGCCGCTACCGCCCTTCCAGCCGCTGAAGCCCGCAACACCGCCCGAATGGCTCAACCGGCTGAGCGAATGGCTGAGCGACCTGTTCGAGCCGCTCGGCCGGGCGCTGGGGGTGTCGTGGCCGGTGCTTGAGAAGGTGCTGATCGTGCTGGCCTTGCTGGGTGTCGGCTTCCTGCTCTGGCGGCTGGTGATCGGGCCGCTGCTCGACCGCCGCCGCCGCCCCGGGGCTGCGGCGGATTCCGGGTG
This sequence comes from uncultured Alphaproteobacteria bacterium, assembly GCA_963777795.1. GTDB lineage: Bacteria > Pseudomonadota > Alphaproteobacteria > Sphingomonadales > Sphingomonadaceae > Novosphingobium. The sequence continues at coordinate 232,347 of CAVZRM010000006.1, read as the reverse complement.
GACCCCGGTGCGCGAGAAGGCCGTGGCCTTGCTCGCCGACGCCGACCGGCTTGCCGCCGAGGGCCGCTATGGCGAGGCGGCGCACCTGCTGCTCCAGCGCTCGATCCACCACATCGCCGAAGCGCAGCCCGACTGGCTGCTGCCCGCCACCACCGCACGCGAAATCGCTTCGCTGCCGCGCCTGCCGGGCCGGGCACGCGAGGCCTTCGGCGTGATCGCGGCGCGGGTCGAGCGCAGTCTGTTTGCCCTGCGCGCGCTCGATCTCGGCGACTGGCAGGCGGCACGCGCCGCCTATGCCGATTTCGCGCTTCAGCAATTCCGCGAACCGGAACCGGTGCGGTGAACGAAGCCGGCGGCAACCCGTTCAGCCCGCGCGCGGTGCTGGCGCTGGTCGGCATCGGCGCGGCGCTGTTCGTGGCGCTGCTGTGGATGATCGGTTCGGGCATGGACAGTGGCTCGACCAACGACGGCGGCGCGCATGCCGGTGGCAAGGGGCTCAACGGCTATGCCGCGCTCGCCGACCTGCTCGAACGGCGCGGCCATGCCGTCAGCCGCACGCGCAGCGAGGGCCGACTCGACGATCCAGGCCTGCTGGTGCTCACCCCGCCGCGCCATGCCGATGCGGGCAAGCTCAACGAGATCGTCGCCCGCCGCCGCCGCGAGGGCCCGACCCTGCTGGTGCTGCCCAAGTGGCAGGCCAGGCTAGTGCCGGCGGGCGCGGGCGACAGCGCGGCGCGCAAGGGCTGGGTAGCGCTGGGTGAAGCGGAGAGCCCGCAGTGGGCCGCAGGCCTTACCGTGACCGGCAGCCTCGACTTGCGGATTTCCTCGCTGCAAGGCGAATCGCGGCGCTGGAGCGGGCTCGGCCGCTCCGGGCTGCTCCCCGCGCCCCAGGCGGCGCAATCGATGGCGGCACCCGGGCTGGTGGCGCTGGTGCGCGATGGCAACGGGCGGATGCTGGCGGGTTATCTCGATGACATGGGCATCTATCCCGAGCTCGACGAAATCGCCGATGTCACCCCGGGCAAGGCCGACGACACCGGACTCTATCCGCTGATCGTGGTGGCCGAGCCGGACCTGCTCAACAACTACGGCCTGGCCGACCGCGACCGCGCCTTGCTGGCGCTGGCGCTGGTCGATGCGGCGATGGAGCGCGAGTCGCTGCCGGTCAGCTTCGACCTCACGCTCAACGGTTTCGCCCGTTCGGCCAACCTGCTGACCCTGGCCTTCACCCCGCCCTTCCTCGCCGCGACGATCTGCCTGCTGATTGCCGCGCTGGCAATCGCCTGGCGCGCCTTCCTGCGATTCGGACCGCCGCGCCGGGCGGGCCGCGCGATCGCTTTCGGCAAGGCGGCATTGATCGCCAATGCAGCCGGCCTGATCCGCCGCACCCGGCGCTATCACCTGATCGCCGGCCCCTTCGCCGACCATGCCCGCGAGCGGCTGGCCAAGTCCCTCGCCCTGCCGCGCCTCGCCGATCCGGCCGCCACCGAAGCCGCGATCGACCGCGCCATGGCAGCGCGTGCCGGTGCGCCCGCCGCCTTTACCACGCTCGCCGCGCGGCTGCGCGCTGCCCGCCGCAGTGCCGACATCGTCAAGGCGGCGCGCGATCTCCATTCGCTCGAAAGGACGCTGAAGACATGAGTGAAGCCCAAGCCACCGGCCCCGACATGACCCTGGCCGAAGTCGGCGAGCTTGCAGGCGCGATCCGCAGCCAGATCGCCAAGGCTATTGTCGGCCAGACCGAGACGGTCGATCATCTGCTGATCGCGCTGCTGGCGCAAGGCCACGTGCTGCTCGAAGGGCCGCCGGGCACTGCCAAGACCTTCCTCGCGCAATGTTTTGCCGCCAGCCTCGGGCTCCACTTCGGGCGTATCCAGTTCACCCCAGACCTGCTCCCCGGCGACATCCTCGGCTCGAGCCTGTTCAACTTCCAGACCAGCCAGTTCACCCTGACGCGCGGGCCGATCTTCTGCGACGTGCTGCTGGCCGACGAGATCAACCGCACCCCGCCCAAGACCCAGGCCTCGCTGCTCGAAGCCATGCAGGAACGCCGCGTCACGCTCGATGGCGATGTCCATGCCCTGCCCGATCAGTTCATGGTGGTGGCGACGCAGAACCCGATCGAGAGCCAGGGCGTCTATCCGCTGCCCGAAGCCCAGCTCGACCGCTTCCTGTTCAAACTGCTGGTGGGCTATCCCAGCCTTGAGGAAGAGGCGCGGATCGTGGCGCGCTTCGGCGAACGCAGCGGCCCGCCCAAGGCCGCCGACCACGGCATCGTCGCGGTTGCCGACGCCGCCCGGCTGGGCGCGGCGGCGCGCGCGGTCAAGCGCGTGACGCTGGCCGACAGCGTTATCGACTACATCGTCCGGCTGGTGCGCGCCACGCGCGACGCGGCCGATCTCGCTTCGGGCGCGAGCCCGCGCGCTGCAGTGCTGCTGGCCAACGCCGCCCGCGCCCGCGCCGCGCTCGAAGCGCGCGACTATGTCGTCCCCGACGACGTCAAGGCGCTGGCCAATTCGGTGCTGCGCCACCGCCTGCTGCTGAGCCCCGCCGCCGAGATCGAGGGCAAGCAGATCGAGGCGCTGGTCGCCGAACTGGTCGAGCAGACCGAGGCACCGCGGTGAGCATTACGACCATCCAATCCTCCCCGAGCTTGACTCGGGGAGGTGGCGGCCACGCAGTGGCTGACGGAGGGGCAATTGCGCGACAGCCCCTCCACCACGACGCCTGCGGCGTCGCGGTCCCCCTCCCCGAGACAAGCTTGGGGAGGATCTGAGTGCCTTCGTTGCCCCGCATCGTCCCCACCACTCGTGCTGCGGTGCTGATTGCGCTCGCCGCGCCTCTGGCGCTGCTGATCGCCGCCATCGCCCCCGCTGCCTGGATCGCCGCGCCGGCGCTCGGCGGCGCGCTGCTCGGGCTGGTGCTGCTCGATGCCGTGCTCGCGGGCCGGCTTGCCGATCTGCGCGTGGTCGCACCCAGCGACTGCGAAGTCGGCGCGCCTGCCGGGTTGGCGGTGCTCGCCGACATTGCCGGCGGGATGCGCGGCGCGGTCAGCGCTTCGCTGGCGCTCGATCCGCGCCTCGCGCCGGGCGGCCGCTGCGACCTCGCGCTGCGCTTCGATCCGGCCTCGGCGAGCTGGCAGGGCACGGCAGAGCTGATCCCCAGCCGCCGGGGGGCGGGCGAGATCGACACGGTCTGGCTGCGCTGGACCGGGCCCTTCGGGCTGGGCGCGCGGCTCCACCGGCGCGATGTCGGCCAGCAGGTGCGCGTCTGGCCCAACATCGCCCAGGTGCGCTCGCCCGCGCTTCAGGCCTTCCTGCGCGACGCCCGGACCGGCCTGATCGCGCGGCGCATCCGCGGCGAGGGCACCCAGTTCGAAGCGCTGAGCGAGTACCAGGCGGGGATGGAGCGGCGGCGGATCGACTGGAAGAGCTCGGCGCGCCACATCCATCTCTTCGCCCGCGAATACGAGGTCGAGCGCAACAACCAGATCGTCTTCGCTTTCGATTGCGGCCAGGCGATGTGCGAGCCGCTCGCCGGCATGCCGCGCATCGACCGCGCTGTCTCCGCCGCGCTTGCTCACCGCCTATGTGGCGCTCAAGAGCGGCGACCGGGTGGCGCTGTTCGGTTTTGCCGCGAGGCCCGAGGTGATGACCCCGTTCGTCTCCGACACCCGCCACTTCCACCGCCTGCAAAGCGAGGCGGCGCGGCTCGACTATCATGCGCAGGAGCCCAATTTCACCCTGGCCATGGCGACGCTCGCCAGCCGGTTGCAGCGCCGCTCGCTGATCGTCGTCTTCTCCGATTTCACCGACCCGACCAGCGCCGAGCTGATGGTCGAATCGATTGGTCGGCTAGTCGCCAAGCACGTCGTGCTGTTCGTCACCCTTGCCGACGAGGAGCTGGAGACCATCGCCACCGACGATCCCGCCGACATGCAGGCGCTGGCCATGGCCACCGTCGCCGACTCGCTGCTGCGCCAGCGGGCGCTGGTGACGCGGCGGCTGCACCAGCTCGGCATCGACGTCATCGAAGCACCGCATGACCGCGTCGGCACTCAGGCTGATCGACGCCTATCTCGCGATCAAGCGCAAGGGAGCGATCGGGTGAACGGCGTGCAATCGGCTATCGAGCGCGCTGCGCTGCGCTCCGACCGGTTCCGGCTGGAGCGCGAGGGCGACTGGAAGCGGCTCGAAGCGATCGTCACCCGCATGGAGAAGGGCCGGTTGCGCCGCCTCTCCGACGAAGATGTGCTGGCCTTGCCGGTGCTCTACCGCACGGTCGCCTCGAGCCTGTCGATCGCGCGCGAAACCTCGCTCGACGCGGCAACGCTGGGTTATCTCGAAGGGCTGGTGCAGCGCGCCTGGTTCCTCGTCTATGGCCCGCGCGTTTCGCTGGGAGCCTGGCTGCGCCAGTTCCTCGGCGGCGGCTGGGGCGCGGCGGTGCGGGCGATGGGGCTCGACGTGCTCATCGCGCTGGCGGTGATGGTCGCGGGAACTGCGGTCGGCTGGCTGCTGGTCGCCGGCGACACCGAATGGTATTTCTCGCTGGTCCCCGGCCAGTTCGCCGATGAGCGAGTGCCCGGGGCGAGCCGCGAGGTGCTGCACGGCACGATCTTCGGCAACGACGGCAACGATCCGATGTCGGCCTTTGCCGCCTATCTGTTCAGCAACAACGCGCAGGTCTCGATCCTCGCCTTCGCGCTGGGCTTCGCCTTCGGCGTGCCGTCGCTGATGCTGCTGGTGCACAACACCGCGACCCTGGGCGCGATGCTGTGGCTCTATCACGGGCAGGGGCTGCTGGTGGACTTCGCCGCCTGGCTGGCGGTGCACGGCACCACCGAGCTGTTTGCCATCCTGCTCGCCGGCGCGTCGGGGCTGCATATCGGCCGCACGATGGCCTTTCCCGGCGAGCGCCCGGTGCTCGAAGCCGCCGCCGAGGCCGGGCGGCGCGGCGCGCTGGTGATGACCGGGGTGGTGCTGATGCTGGTCGTCGCCGCCATTCTCGAAGCCTTCGCCCGCCAGCTGATCGACAACACCCCCGGGCGCTTTGCCGTCGGCGGCTTCATGCTGGTGTTCTGGCTGGCCTATTTCTTCGGACTGCGGCCACGCTTTCCTGTTCTGGCCGCGCGATGAGCAGGACCGCTGCCCTGCCCGCGCGGCTGCTGCGCACCGGCCGCGAGCGCATCATGGTGACCCCCGAGGGCATTGCCCTGCCGCTGGTGCTCGCCAGCCGCGGCGCGCGGCTTGGCGCGCTGATTCTCGATCTGCTGTTTGTTTTTCTGCTGATGCTGGCGACGACCATCGCGCTGGCCTCGATCGCCGGCGGCACCTTTGCCCTCTCCATCGAGCAGACGGGCGGCCCGGCAAAGCAGGCGCTGGAATTTCTCGCGGTGCTGTGGATCGCGACGATGTTCCTGTTTCGCAACGCCTATTTCCTGTTCTTCGAACTTGGCCCGCGCGGCGCGACGCCGGGCAAACGGATCACTGGCATCCGCATCGCCGCGAGAGACGGCGGACGGCTCTCTGCCGAGATGGTGATTGCCCGCAATCTGCTGCGCGATATCGAGCTGTTCCTGCCCCTGGTGTTCCTCGCCTCGGCGAGCGACGGCGGCGACATGGGCGCGGCGGGCATGGCGGCGCTCGCGTGGTTCCTGATCTTCGCCTTTTTCCCGTTCTTCAACAACGACCGGCTCCGCGCCGGGGATCTGATTGCCGGCAGCTGGGTGGTCGAAGCGCCCAAGCGCAAGCTCGAGGCGGCGATGTCTGCCCCGACTGCGGCGCGAGCCGGGGAGGCGGCGGAAGGGGCCGCCCCCACCCTCCGCTTCACCGAGGCCGAACTGGCAATCTATGGCGAATACGAATTGCAGACGCTTGAACGCGTGCTGCGCGAAAACCACCCCGAGGCGCTGCGCGAGGTCCATGAGGCGATCTGCCGCAAGATCGCCCGCCAGGGCGGCGCGGGCGAAGAACGCCTGTTCCTTGACGCCTATTACACCCAGCTGCGCGCGCGGCTGGAAGCGGGCATGCGCATGGGCAAGCGCAAGGCCGACAAGTTCACGTGACCCGGTCGCTGCCCGGCATCGCCCTGCGCGCCGCCGGCCCCGGCGATGCCGAGGCGCTATCGCGTCTCGGCATCGCCAGCTTTGTCGCCAAATTTGGCCAGCTCTATCGGCCCGCCGACCTCGCTGCTTTCCTCGACGAAGCCCATTCGCCCGGGGCCGTTGCCACCGAACTGGCCGATCCCGCCCGGCTCTACCGCCTCGCCGCGCGGGAGACCATGCTTCTCGGATATTGCAAGCTTGGCCTTGTCTGCGGCTTTCCCGAACATGCCAGGGCCAAGCGAACCATCGAGCTCAAGCAGCTCTACACCGACCCCGCGCACACCGGCGAAGGCATCGGTGCCATGCTGCTGGACTGGGCGCTGGGCGAAGCGCGCGCACTGGGATTCGACGAGATTCAGCTCTCGGTGTGGAGCGGCAACGCGGGCGCGCAGCGGTTCTATGCGCGGCATGGCTTCGCGAAAGTCGCCGATGTCACCTTCCGCGTCGGCGAACAGCTCGACGAGGAGTTCCTCCTCGCCCGAATGTTGTAGGCGCGTGCTATAGTCTTTCGCCGGTCACACGATGCGCCTATAGGGCGGGCCATGTCCTCGATCCGTCCCTGGCGCGATATTGCGCGCCGTCAGTCCCGCCAGATCATGGTCGGTGCCGTCCCCGTCGGCGGCGATGCGCCGATCACCGTGCAGACGATGACCAACACGCTCACCTCCGACGCGGTGGCGACGATCGACCAGATCCGCCGCTGCGAGGAGGCCGGGGCCGACCTGATCCGCGTCTCCTGCCCCGACGAGGATTCGACCAGGGCCTTCCGCCAGATCGCCCGCGCCGCGCGGGTGCCGCTGATCGCCGACATCCATTTCCACTACAAGCGCGCGCTCGAAGCTGCCGACGCCGGCGCGGCCTGCCTGCGGATCAACCCCGGCAATATCGGCAGCAGCACCCGCGTCGCCGAAGTGGTCCGCGCCGCCAAGGCCAACGGCTGCGCCATCCGCATCGGGGTCAACGCCGGCAGCCTCGAGAAAGACCTGCTCGAGAAATACGGCGAGCCCTGCCCCGACGCCCTGGTCGAGTTCTGCGCTCGATCATATCAAGCTGCTGCAGGATCACGATTTCCACCAATACAAGGTGGCGGTGAAAGCGAGCGACACCTTCCTCGCCGTCGCCGCCTACATGAGCCTCGCCGAACAGGTCGATTGCCCGCTGCACCTCGGCATTACCGAGGCCGGCGGACTGATCGGCGGCACGGTGAAAAGCGCGATCGGCATCGGCAACCTGCTGTGGGCAGGCGTGGGCGACACCATCCGCGTCTCGCTGTCGGCCGAGCCCGAAGAGGAAGTGCGCGTCGGCTTCGAGATCTTGAAGTCGCTCGGGCTTCGCACGCGCGGTGTCCGCGTGGTTTCGTGCCCCTCCTGCGCGCGCCAGGGTTTCGACGTGATCCGCACGGTCGAGGCGCTGGAAAGCCGGCTCAGCCACATCAAGACCCCGCTGTCGCTGTCGGTGCTCGGCTGCGTGGTCAATGGCCCCGGCGAGGCGCGCGAAACCGATATCGGCGTCACCGGCGGCGGCCAGGGCAAGCACATGGTCTACCTCTCGGGCGTCACCGACCACCACGTCCAGAGCGCCGACATGCTCGATCACATTGTCGCGCTGGTCGAGCAGAAGGCAGCCGAACTCGACGCCGAGGCCGAGCGGGCCGAGGCCGCCGAATAGGGCCATCCATCTTTGCAAAGCGGTAAGGCTTGGCCGCTATCCTGTCCGGCATGCTGCGCTTGCTTGCCCTGTCATTCGGCTTCATCCTGGCGATGGCGGTAGCGGCGTGGTCGCTGACCACGCGCACCGCAGCGCCCGATTCCGCCAGCGACAAGCCCCCGGCGGCAACCGCGCAGGCCAACCGCGCCGGTGCCATCGGCGATACCGTTATCGCCAAGGACGCCTCGGGGAGATTCAGCCTCAAGGCCATGGTCAACGGTGAGGAGGCGGCGTTTCTGGTCGATACCGGTGCCGATATGGTGGCGCTGACCCCCGACGATGCCGAACGCATGGGCATTGCGGTCGATCGCGACAGTTTCGCGCCGGTCGCGCAGACCGCCTCGGGCATCGGCTATGGTGCGCCGGTGCGGATCGATCGCATCGAAATCGCCGATCAGGAATTCCGCGATGTCCAGGCCGTGGTGATCGATGGGTTGAAGGTCAATCTGCTCGGCCAGTCACTGCTGAACCAGCTCGGGCAAATGGAGCTGCACGGCGACAGGATGGTGTTCCGGCGCAGCTGACCGCAACTGATCAGACCGGGAAGCTTCAGACCGTGAAGCTCTCGCCGCAACCGCAGCTGCCCTTGGCGTTGGGATTGGCGAACGTGAAGCCGGCGACGAAATCGTCTTCCTCCCAGTCCATCGTGCTGCCGACAAGATAGAGCACCGAGGCACCGTCGATGAAAAAGGTGCCGCCCGGCGTCTCGATGCGTTCATCGAAGGGCTGCGCTTCGCTGACATAGTCGACCGAATAGGCGAGGCCCGAACAGCCCCGGCGCGGGGTCGAGAGCTTGACCCCGAGTGCCCCCTCGGGAGCCTCGCTCATCAATTTGGCGATGCGCGCTTCGGCGGCAGGGGTGAGGATGACGGCGGCCGGTCTGGCGCGAGTCTTGACTTCACTCATCACAGCATTCCCAGTTCGAGCTTGGCCTCGTCAGACATCTTGGCCATGTCCCACGGCGGGTCCCACACCAGATTGACCTCGGCATCGCGCACCCCGGGCACCGCCGAGACGCGCAGTTCGACTTCGCCGGGCATCGAATTCGGCGACCGGGCAATGCGGCGTGGTCAGCGTCATCGTCACATTGACCGAGCCCTCGTCGCTGACCTCGACCCCGTAGATCAGCCCCAGCTCGTAGATATTGACCGGGATTTCCGGATCGAAGATTTCCTTGAGCGCCGAAATCACGCCCTCGTAGATATCCCCGCCCGGCGCGCCGGGGGCTTCGGCGAGGGGCTTTTCCGCGAGGAAGCCCTCGAGATAATCGCGCTTGCGCTCGAGTTTCTCCGCCGGCGCTTCGGCATCGTCAACGCGCGCGCGCGGCGGGGCGGGGACGCTGGCCACTTCCTCCACCGCAAATTTGGGCTGCTCGCTCATCGAAAAATCCTCTTGGTCCGCTCGATGCCGCGCAGCAACGCGGCGATGTCGCTTTCGTCATTGTACAACCCGAAGCTGGCCCGCGCCGTGGCGGGAACGCCGAGGTGGTCCATCAGCGGCTGGGCGCAATGATGCCCGGCGCGGATCGCCACGCCCTCTTCGTCCAGTATCGTGGCGACATCGTGCGGATGCACCCCGTCCAGCGCGAAACTGACAATGCCCGCCGAATCTTCCGGGCCGAACAGCGTGACCGAATTCAGCCGCCGCAATTCCTCGCGCAACTGCCGCACCAGCGCCGCCTCATGTGCCGCAATCGCCGGAATGCCGATGCTTTCGACATAGTCGATCGCCGCCGCCAGTCCGATCGCCTCGACGATTGCCGGGGTGCCCGCTTCAAATCGCGCGGGCGGCGGGGCAAAAGTGGTTTTTGCGAACGTCACCCGGTCGATCATCGCGCCGCCGCCTTGCCACGGCGGCATGGCATCGAGCACGTCACTGCGCGCCCACAGTGCGCCGATCCCGGTCGGGCCATAGAGCTTGTGCGCCGAAAACACGTAGAAGTCGCAATCGAGCGCCACCACATCGACCGGCAGTCGCGGCACCGCCTGGCAGCCGTCGAGCAGCAGCTTCGCGCCCACGCCATGCGCAAGGGTCGCGGCGCGCCGGGCATCGAGCACCGAGCCCAGCACATTGGAGACATGCGCGAAGGCGATCAGGCTGTGTTGGGGGGTCAGCATCCGCTCGGCGGCATCGAGATCGATGCACCCGTCGGAGGTCAGCGGGCAGACATCGACCTGCCATCCCGCCAGCTGCCACGGCACGATGTTGGAATGATGCTCCAGCTGACTCAGCAGCACGCGCCGCGAAAATAGCGACTGTCCCCCCCTTAATTGGGGACTGTCCCTATTTTCTCCGCCAGTTTCTCCATTGTAGCACTGCGCCACCAGATTGATCGCCTCGGTCGCGCCGCGGGTGAAGACGATCTCGTCCTCGCGCCCGCCGATGAAGCGGGCAACTGTGCGCCGCGCCGCCTCGAAAGCCAGCGTCATCTCCGCCGAGCGGGCATAGACGCCCCGATGCACCGTGGCATAGTCGCGGCCCATGGCATTGACCGTGGCGTCGATCACCGCCTGCGGCTTTTGCGCGGTGGCGGCGGTATCGAGATAATGCCAGTTGCCCGCGAGGCCGGGGAAATCCTTCCTAAGATCCTCCCCGAGCTTGTCTCGGGGAGGTGGCGCGCCGAAGGCGTGACGGAGGGGTGCCGCCGCGCCAGCGGCGGCTGCGCCGCCGTGCCCCTCCACCATCCGCTTCGCGGACGGTCCCCCTCCCCGAGCAAGCTCGGAGAGGATTTTGTTTTCGCCGCTCACACCAATTCCCCCAACCGCTTGAGCGCCAGCGCCAGCAAGCGCTCCTCGTCCGCCGCCCCGGCAAATGCCTCGGCAACAAATGCCTGCAACATTAGCTTCTTGGCCTCCTCAGGCGGCAAACCGCGCGATTCGAGATAGAACAACCCCTGCGCATCCAGCTCGCCGACCGCGCAGCCATGCGCGCACTTCACGTCGTCGGCGTAGATTTCCAGCTCAGGCTTGGCATTGGCGTTGGCGGTGCGCGAGAGCAACATGGCGCGGACCGATTGCTCGCTGTCGGTGCCAATGGCTCCGCGCGCGACGGCGACCTTGCCGAGATAGGTGCCGGTGGCTTGCCCGGCGAGGACCGAGCGGACGGTCTGGCGGCTGGTGGCGTTGGGCGCGTCGTGGCTGACTTCGGTAACGATCTCCAGCACTTGCGAGCCAGTGCCAAGTTGCGCCGCGCCTAGAGTAAAACTCGCGCCCTCGCGCAGCCGGGCATCGACGGCGATGCGGCCAAAGCCAGCGCCAAAGTTGAGAATGCGCAGGTCGAAGCTCGCGCCCGCTTCAAGTTCGATCACCAGATGCCGGGCGACTGCGCCTGCGGTATCTTCGACAATGCTCAGCGAAGTACTCTGCCCCGAGGGCACCAGAATTTCCTCGCGCACCACCGGCCAGACGCCAGCCAGCGCGTCCAAATCCGCGTAGCGGAAGGCTTCATCCTTGCGGGTGGGGAGAAGCACCACGGTCATCTCACACACCCCTCAGCGATCTCTGCGTCTCTGCGCGCACAAATATTTTCGCGCAGAGACGCAGAGATCGCTGAGATTTTTTTGGGGCTTCGCCAATCATGCCGCCACCGCCTCGTAACCTTCTTCCTCAAGCTGCAAGGCCAGCTCCGCCCCGCCTGTGCGGACGATCCTGCCCCCGGCGAGCACATGGACGAAGTCCGGCTTCACATAGTCGAGCAGCCGCTGGTAATGCGTGATCAGCAGCACGCCCTTGTCCGGCTTGCGCATGATCGCATTGATCCCCTCGCCGACAATGCGCAGCGCATCGATGTCGAGGCCGGAGTCGGTCTCGTCGAGCACCGCGAAGCTGGGATCGAGGATACCCATCTGCACCATCTCGGCGCGCTTCTTCTCGCCGCCGGAAAAGCCGACGTTCACCGGGCGCTTGAGCATGTCCATATCCATCCGCAGCAGCGCCGCCTGTGTCCGAGCCAGCTTGAGGAATTCAGCACCCGAGAGCGGCTCCTGCCCGCGCGCCTTGCGCTGGGCGTTGGCCGCCTCGCGCAGGAACTGGACGAAGGAGACGCCGGGGATTTCGACCGGATACTGGAAGCCGAGGAACAGGCCAGCGGCGGCGCGTTCATGCGGGGCGAGGGCGAGGAGGTCAATCCCCCTCCCGCTTGCGGGAGGGGTTAGGGGTGGGTGAGTCTAGATCGGGCGCGTCGCTTGAGGAAGGCACTGGCCCACCCCCGACCCCTCCCGCAAGCGGGAGGGGAGCAGAAAAGCGCACTTCGCCCCCCGTCACTTCATAGCCAGGCCGCCCGCCCAGCACATAGGCCAGCGTCGACTTCCCCGCACCATTCGGCCCCATGATCGCATGGATCTCGCCCGCATTGACGGTGAGCGAAAGGCCCTTGAGGATCGGCTTGTCGGCGACGGTGGCGGAGAGATTATTGATTTGGAGCATTAGTGAGCCTCGGAAAGCTGCTTCAGCTTGTCGATAAGATTTGCGACGTTTGCTCTCGGAATAACGATCCAAGGTTCCTCATCATTGTACATCGGTGCTTCTTGGCGGATCACGATGTCGTTGTCGGGATTGAGATAAGCGACAACGGCTCGTGTCGAGCGAACAATCTCTTCGCCCTTGAACTCATTCCAATCAAAATCATCACGCATCAAATCCTCCTCTCAAACAAACCCCGTCACCCTGAACTAGTTTCAGGGCCCATTTCTCCGCAGGCGCCGGAGCCCTGTTGGGCAGCACAACCGCGCCGCCCCGCTTCTGCCGAACGCTCCGTTTGAGAACCGCGATGGATCCTGAAACGAGTTCAGGATGACGTGGATGGGTGAAGGAGAGGGCGCTCATCACCCCACGCTCCCTTCCAACGAAATCCCCAGCAGCTTCTGCGCTTCCACCGCGAACTCCATCGGCAGCTGCTGCAACACTTCCTTGGCAAAGCCGTTGACGATCAGCGCCACCGCCTCTTCCTGGCCCAGCCCGCGCTGCATGGCGTAGAACAGCTGGTCGTCCGAAATCTTGCTGGTGGTCGCCTCATGCTCGATCTGCGCGCTGGGATTGCGCACCTCGATATAGGGCACGGTATGCGCGCCGCAGTCGGCGCCCAGCAGCAGCGAATCGCACTGGGTGAAATTGCGCACGCCTTCCGCCCCCGCCGCGACGCGGACCAGGCCGCGATAGGTGTTGTTGCTCTTGCCTGCCGAAATGCCCTTGGAAATGATCGTCGAGCGGCTGCCCTTGCCGTTGTGGATCATCTTGGTGCCGGTGTCGGCCTGCTGGTAATTGTTGGTCACCGCGACCGAGTAGAACTCGCCGACGAAGTCCTCACCGTTGAGAACGCAGCTGGGATATTTCCAGGTGATCGCCGAGCCGGTCTCGACCTGCGTCCAGCTCACCTTGCTGCGCTTGCCCTGGCACAGCGCGCGCTTGGTGACGAAGTTGTAGATCCCGCCCAGCCCTTCGGCATTGCCGGGATACCAGTTCTGCACGGTCGAATATTTGATCTCGGCATCGTCGAGCGCGACCAGTTCGACGACCGCAGCGTGGAGCTGGTTTTCATCGCGCATCGGCGCGGTGCAGCCTTCGAGGTAGCTGACATAGCTGCCCTTGCTGGCGACGATCAGCGTGCGCTCGAACTGGCCGGTGTTCTCGGCATTGATGCGGAAATAGGTCGAGAGCTCCATCGGGCAGCGCACGCCCTCAGGCACATAGACGAAAGTGCCGTCGGAAAAGACCGCGCAGTTGAGCGCGCTGAAATAGTTGTCATGCATCGGCACGACCTTGCCGAGCCACTTCTTCACCATGTCCGGATATTCGCGGATCGCCTCGGAGATGCTGCGGAAGATCACCCCCGCCGCTTCCAGTTCGGCGCGGAAGGTGGTGGCGACGCTGACCGAATCGAACACCGCATCGACCGCGACTTTCCGCGCGCCCTCCACCCCGGCGAGCACTTTCTGCTCCTCGATGGGAATGCCCAGCTTCTCGTAAACCCGCAGGATTTCGGGATCAACCTCGTCGAGGCTGCCGAGCTTCGGCTTGGCCCTGGGCGCGGCGTAATAATAGGCGTCCTGATAATCGATCGGCGGGACATTGAGCTTGGCCCAGTCGGGCGGGGTCATGGTCAGCCAGTGGCGATAGGCCTTGAGCCGCCAGTCGAGCATCCATTCGGGCTCGTTCTTCTTGGCCGAGATGAAGCGGACAGTGTCTTCATTGAGTCCCTTCGGCGCGAAGTCGGTCTCGATGTCCGACGACCAGCCGTGCTCGTAGTCGGCGACGCTGGCGGCGGCATCGCGCGCGGCCTGGTCTTTAAGGGTCACCTCTTCGCTCATCGCTTGCACCGCACATAGACCCCGAAATCTTCGCCTTCGCCAACCCCGAGCTGCTTGCCGCCTTCGAACAGGGCCAAGCGCATCGCATTTTCATATTGCGCATCGCCGTGGGTGGTGCGGCCACTGATGAGGAGCGAGCCGTTGCGGGTCACAGTGACCGACCGGACGTCCATCCGCGTTTCGAATTCCTGGACAAAACGCGCGCCGATACGGATGTTTTCGTTGTCGGCGGGGCCGGGCGCGCAGCGTTCCGCAGCGCTGCTCCAGTCACCGTGATAGCCCGCAGGAATTGTGCGGCGCTCCGCAGCCGATGCCAGGGCGGGTAGCGCCAGCGCCAGCACAAATGCGCCGAGCCGCATCATTGCGCCAGACTCGTCAGGCTGACACCTGCCAGCGCCCCGCGCAGCGCCGCGTTGACCACCGGCCAGTGCGGCTTGACCTGACAGGCGCTTTCCAGCCCGCAATCGTGCTTGCCCTGATCGACACAGGCGGTCAGCGCGATCGGGCCTTCGACCGCCTCGACGATGTCGGCAAGGCTGATAGCGGCAGCCGGGCGCGCCAGTTTGAGCCCGCCGCCGACCCCGCGCGACGACCGCAGCAGGCCGGCAGCCGTCAGCCGGCTCACCAGCTTCTGCACCGTCGGGGCGGGCAGCCCGGTCTCTTCGGCCAGTTGCCCGGCGTTGACGCGCGCGCCATTGGTTCCATGGCCGCCGCAATGCCGCGCGGCGGCGGCCATGGTGACAACGGCGTAATCGGCCATGCTGGACAGGCGCATCGGCGTGGGTTCCAACAAATCGGAGTGATTCGTTCCGGTTTAACCTAGGGGCGCGCGCAGCGCATTTCAAGCCGCATGGTGCACTGCGGCATGAGCGGTATCGGGGCGCAATCGGCACGGAACAAAAAAAGGGCGGCTCCCCGGTAGACCGGAGAGCCGCCTATAAGTCGAGAACCCGTTGCAGATGCCACGAGCCCTTCGGGTCGCAGGCCCCGGATAGGCCGGGAGGTGATTCGCGCATTGTATGGATTCGCCAAAATTGCAGATTTATCCGCCTGAAATCGCGGAAAAAACCGCGTCGATGTCGCTTTTATGGTTAACGCTGCACCGCGTCGCAAGGTTAACGCGACGGGGGGTCGCGAAATGCACCGCGTCGACATGCGCGGCATGCTTTGCCATAGGCCGGGACCATGCTCTATTCGCTGCTGCGCCCGGCGCTCTTCGCCCTCGATGCCGAACGCGCCCATGGCCTGGCGCTGACCGGGCTCAAGGTGTTGCCGAAAGGCCGTCCGGCAGCTGCGGGTGGCCCGCTGGCGATTTCGGTGGCCGGCCTCGCCTTTCCCAATCCGGTCGGGCTGGCCGCCGGGTTCGACAAGGACGGCGAGGCCCCCGACGCGATTCTCGGGCTCGGCTTCGGGTTCGCCGAGGCGGGTTCGATCACCCCGTTGCCGCAGGACGGCAACCCCCGCCCCCGCCTGTTCCGGCTCGCCGAGGACGAGGCGGTGATCAACCGCATGGGCTTCAACAACCGCGGCGGGGCGGCGGCGGCGGAGCGCCTGCGCGCGCGCGCGGGACGACCGGGAGTGGTGGGCATCAACATCGGGGCCAACAAGGATTTGCCCGACCGCATTGCCGATTATGCCCTGATGGCACGGTTGATGGCTCCCATGGCGAGCTATCTCGCGGTCAATGTTTCCAGCCCCAACACCCCGGGCCTGCGCGCGCTGCAGGACGAAGGCGCGCTTGCCGCGCTGCTCGATGCGGTGATGGCAGCGCGCGGGGGCGATATTCCGGTGTTTCTGAAAGTTGCGCCCGATCTC
Source organism: uncultured Alphaproteobacteria bacterium (assembly GCA_963777795.1). Classification (GTDB taxonomy): domain Bacteria; phylum Pseudomonadota; class Alphaproteobacteria; order Sphingomonadales; family Sphingomonadaceae; genus Novosphingobium. The sequence continues at coordinate 216,418 of CAVZRM010000006.1, read as the reverse complement.
GAGCCTGCTGACATCGACGCCATCGCCCGCATTGCCCTCGACAAGCGGCTGGGCGCGCTGATCGTCGCCAACACCACCCTCTCGCGCCCGTCGCTGCGCTCGGCATTTCGCGACGAAGCGGGCGGCCTCTCGGGCGCGCCCTTGCGCGATCTTGCCGAGCAGCGCCTGCGCGACTTCCGCCAGGCCACCGGCGGCGCGATTCCGCTGATCGGCGTCGGCGGCATTGCCAGCGCCGAACACGCCTGGGCACGCATCCGCGCCGGAGCCAGCCTGGTGCAGCTATACAGCGCGATGGTCTACCAGGGGCCGGGCATCGCGCGCAGGATCGTGCGCGGACTGGAAGCGCTGATGCGGCGCGACGGTTTCGGCTCGATTGCCGAGGCGGTGGGAAGCGCATAGGCTGGGCCATGATGCTACACCGCATGCTCCTGCTCTCCGCCTCACTCTTGCTCAGCGCCGCCTGCGCGACGAGTGCCGCAGCCCGAAACGTCGACCATTATGCCAGTGGCATGGTCAGCGCCGCCGATCCGCGCGCTGCGCAAGCGGGGGCGGAAATGCTGCGCGCCGGGGGCAGCGCCGCCGACGCCGCGCTCGCCGTGCTGGTGGCGCTGACCGTGGTCGAACCGCAGAGTTCGGGGATCGGTGGCGGCGGCTTCCTGTTGCTCGACGACGGCAAGGGCCGCGTCGAGACGCTCGACGGTCGCGAGACCGCGCCGTCTGCGGCGACATCGCGCTGGTTCGAGATGAACGGCCAGTTCCTCGCCGTGCCGCAGGCGATCCCCGGCGGGCGCAGTGTCGGGGTGCCCGGCAATGTCGCGCTGATGGCCGAGGCGCACCGGCGGCACGGGCGGCTGCCGTGGCGGCGGCTGTTCGCCCCGGCGATCCGGCTGGCGCGCGAGGGCTATGCCATCACGCCCCGGCTGCACGAATTCCTCGTCCGCTACCGCCCTGCGGCCAATGCCGTGCCCGAACTGCGCGCCTATCTGCCCGGCGGCGCAGCGGGGGCGGCATTCTCGCCCGAATCGCGCGCGCTGTTTTACACGACCGAGGGCACGCCGAAGCCGGCGGGCACGGTGATCCGCAATCCCGCGCTGGCTGCTTTCCTCGACCAGCTCGCCAGGCGAGGGCCAGCGGCGTTTTATCGCGGGGCCAACGCCCGCGCGATTGCCCATGCGGTCACCACCGCCCCGCGCAATCCCGCGCCGATGATCGCCGCCGATCTCGCCGCCTACAAGGTGCGCCCGCGAGCGGCCGTCTGCACCCATTACCGCGCCTGGCGGCTGTGCGGCATGGGCCCGCCTTCTTCCGGCGCGACCACCGTGTTCGGCATCCTGGGCATGCTCGAACGCTTCGACATGGCCGCACTGGGCAAGGATTCGCCGGTCGCCTGGCATCTCTTCGCCGAAGCCCAGAGGCTCGCCTATGCCGATCGCGAGCGCTATGTCGCTGATCCCGATTTCGTCCCGGTCCCAACCGCCGGGCTGATCGCACCGGCCTATCTCGCCGAGCGCGCACAGCTGATCGCACCGGACCGGACCATGGCGAGCGTTTCGGCCGGCGCGCCCCCCGGCGCGGTGTTGGCCTTGGCCGACAGCTTGACCGCCGATATCCCCTCGACCTCGCATTTCGCCGCAATCGACCGCAGGGGCCAGGCCGTCACCCTGACCTCGACCATCGAGAGCGGCTTTGGCTCAGGGCTGATGGTCAATGGCTATTTTCTCAACAACGAGCTGACCGATTTCAGCATGGTCCCCGAGCGCGATGGCGTGCCGGTGGCCAATCGCATCGAAGCTGGCAAGCGCCCGCGCAGCTCGATGGCCCCGACGCTGGTCTACGGCCCCGACGGCCGCTTGCGCATGGCGATCGGTGCAGCAGGCGGCGCGACGATTCCGGTGCAGGTGGCGCGCGTGATCATCGGCGTGATCGACTGGAAGCTGAGCGCGCAGGAGGCGATCGCCCTGCCGGTGCTGTTCGCGCCGGGCGGCAATGCGATTTCCATCGAACAGGGCAGCGCGCTCGAAGCCATGGTGCCGGATCTCAAAGCACTGGGCCATGCCGAGATTTCCGCGCGCACGCTGCCGCTCAAGGCCAATGCCGTCGAGGCGCGCGGCGGGCAGCTTCATGGCGCGGCCGATCCGCGCAGCGAAGGCCGCGCGGTGGGCGAGTAGGCGCGACTTGCCCTCCCGACTTGCCCGTGCGCCGCAGCGGCAGTAGATCGTCGGCAGGATGCGTGGCGAAGGGCAGGACGTGCAGCTTTCCGATTTCGATGCCGCCAGCAATCTCGTCACGCTGTTCCTCGACCGCGCCGACGAACGCCGCGACGCACCCTTTCTCTGGGCCAAGTGCGATGGGCGCTGGCAGGCGCTGAGCTGGGCGCAGGCGGCGCGGCAAGTGTGCCTTGCCGCCGAGGCGCTGCGCGCATTGGGGCTGGCACCGGGCGACCGGGTGATGCTGGTCTCGGAGAACCGCCCCGAATGGTGCCTCGCCGATCTGGCGATCATGGCGGCCGGCTGCATCACCGTGCCCGCCTACACCACCAACACCGAGCGCGATCATGCCCACGTGCTCGAAAATTCGGGCGCACGCGCCGCGATCGTGTCCGATGCAAAACTGGCCAAGGCGCTGCTGCCGGCGATCCTGCGCTCGAATGTCGCCGAACATGTCATTGCCATCGAGCCGCTCCGCCAGACCCAGGCTGGCACGACCCGGATGCACGACTGGTCCGGGCTGCTCGAGGGCGATGCCGCGACGGCGCGCGCAGCGGTCGAGGCGCGCATGGCCACGGTTGGCCGCGACGCCATGGCCTGCATCATCTACACCAGCGGCACCGGCGGCAGCCCGCGCGGGGTGATGCAGCACCACGGCATGATCCTGTGCAATGTCGATGGCGCGGCGCGCATCCTCGCCGAGGATTTCGGCTGGGATACGACCGGCGAGCAGGGCGAGGTATTCCTCTCGTTCCTGCCGCTGAGCCACGCCTACGAGCACACGGGCGGCCAGTTCCTGCCGATCGGCATGGGCGCGCAGATCTACTACGCCGAGGGTCTCGAAAAGCTCTCCAGCAATATCGAGGAAGTGCGCCCGACGATCATGGTGGTGGTGCCGCGGCTGTTCGAGGTGCTGCGCACGCGGATCATCAAGCAGGTCGAGAAGCAGGGCCGCCTGGCCAGCTTCCTGCTCGAGCGCGCCATGGCGATCGGCGCGCGGGCCGTGCGCGGCCGGCGGCGGCGCAAGCGCGACCTGCCGATGGACTTCATCCTCGAACGCGCGCTGCGCCCCAAAATCCGTCAGCGCTTCGGTGGGCGGATGAAAGCAATGGTCGCCGGCGGCGCGCCGCTCAATCCCGACGTCGGTGCCTTTTTTGACGCGCTGGGGCTGACCCTGCTGCAAGGCTATGGCCAGACCGAGGCCGGCCCGGTGATCAGCTGCAACCGGCCCAAGGTAGGCCTCAAGATGGACACCGTCGGCCCGCCGATGCGCGGCGTCGAGGTGCGCATTGCCGACGATGGCGAGATCTGCGTGCGCGGCGAGCTGGTGATGCATGGCTACTGGCGCGCCGAGGCCGAGACCGCGCGGACGCTGGTTGATGGCTGGCTGCTCACCGGCGATGTCGGCCATCTCGACAAGAAGGGCCGCATCGTCATCACTGATCGCAAACGCGACATGATCGTCAACGACAAGGGCGACAACATCGCACCGCAGAAGGTCGAGGGCATGCTCACCCTCCAGCCTGAAATCGCCCAGGCCATGGTTTCGGGCGACAAGCGGCCTTACGTGGTCGGGCTGATCGTCCCCGATGCCGAATGGGCGCTGGCCTGGGCGCGCGCCGAGGACGAGAAGTTCGACATGGCCCGGCTGCAGGACCTGCCCGCCTTCCGCAGCGCCGTTCGCGCGGCGATCGACCGGGTGAACCTCGATCTCTCGGTGACCGAAAAAGTCCGCCAGTTCGCCTTCGCCGACGAGGCGTTCTCGATCGAAAACGAGGAGATGACCCCGAGCCTGAAGATCCGGCGGCACAAGCTCAAGGCGCGCTACGGGGAGCGGCTCGATGGGCTGTACAAGGGGTGAGTTGGGCGGACGATGCCAGTCAGCTCAGCAATTCTACGCCATCCAGCCGGGCGAACTTGCGGTCGAACGTCATGGTCATGTCGGCGCCAAGTTCCCGGCCGCCAAAATGCAATCAGTGCGTCAGCAAATCCGGAATTGGCATCCAGCGCCTGGGCTACCACCCTGGTCTGCTCGACGATCAGGTTGGGCGCAGCCAGCAACTGGGCAACAATCGCGCGGATTGCATTCCACTCCTGGCGGTATATTCGCGACAAAACCCAGCAAGTTTCCAGCAAGGCGGTAATGGTGACCAGACCAGGAGCGCCCGGCGTCAACTCCTGCTCGAAAAGTCGCGTCGCTCGCGTCGATTGGCGGTCATCGTCCTGGGCAACGTAGCGAACCAGAATGCTGGCGTCGATTGCGATCACTTGAGCGACCGGAGATAATCATCTGCCACGGCATCAGCGACAGCCTGCTTCATGTCCTCGATCGATACCGGCGGCCCGTGGTACTTCACGATGCCTTTCACATTGCGGATGTCACCCAGCTTTGGCTTGAGCACGGTTTCGCCAGCGGCATTCTTGTAGAAGTCGATCTTGGTGCCAGGCACGATGCACAGTTCCCTGCACATGTCAGCCGGCAAGGTGATTTGCCGCTTAGAGGTGACAGTGGCTGTGGACATGAGGCGGCTCCTTCGGCACTCCTTACATAGTGTAAGGCGGTGGGGGCCGCAACCTCCTCGCCTCAAGCCGCCTCCTTCTCCACCCACTCCGGATAGAAACTCGGCGCCCGGGTTGACCAGCCGGGTGCGGTGGCGGCGGCTTCGCTGATCGATTGCAGCAGATTCTTGCGCCGATCGGGCCGGATTTGCGGGAGGGCGGCGGCGGCGCAGAAGGCTGATGGCAGCCAGGGGCGCGCTTCGGGGCCGAGCAAGCGTTCATAGAGGAAGCGGAAGGCCGAGAAGCTGGAGATGCGCTCCTGCGCCAGATCGAAGGCGGCGACGCGGACCAGCTTGCCGATGAAGCTTTCGGTACCTTCGAAGCTGCTTTCCTGCGGGAAGGCGTCGCGCAGGCCCTTGAGTTCCTGATAGACCAGATACTGGCTGCGGATCGAGGCGACCTCGCCCGCGTCGCGCGCCCACAGCTTGAAGGCGTCCTGCCGGCCGAGACCGATATCGAGGCTGCGCTTGATGTAGCGCTGCTCGCAAGCCGTGAAGCCGGCGAACTCGCGCAGCTCGGCGATGGTCAGCATGGCCGTGCCGGTGTTGGACATGATGGTCTTACCCCTGTTCGCGGCCCGATGGTGCCGCAAGCGAGAGATCACCAAAAAATGGTTAGAAAGCCGTTAACCACGTTGCCTAAATCAATCCTGCCAGCGGACTGGAGGGATCCGCGTACTTGCGCAGGCCCATGCGGCCGGCGAGATAGGCCTCGCGTCCGGCTGCAACCGCGAGCTTCATCGCCCCGGCCATGCGCACCGGGTCCTTCGCCTCGGCGATGGCGGTGTTCATCAGTACGCCGTCGCAGCCCAGCTCCATCGCCACCGCCGCATCCGACGCCGTGCCCACGCCGGCATCGACCAGCACCGGCACCGAGGCCCCCTCGACGATCAGGCGGATGGTCACCCGGTTCTGGATGCCCAGCCCCGAGCCGATCGGCGCACCCAGCGGCATCACTGCGACCGCGCCGGCTTCTTCAAGCTGCTTCGCGGCAATCGGATCATCGACGCAATAGACCATCGGCAGGAAGCCCTCGCGCGCCAGCACTTCGCAGGCCTTGAGCGTCTCGCGCATGTCGGGATAGAGCGTGCGCGCCTCGCCCAGCACCTCGAGCTTGACCAGATCCCAGCCGCCCGCCTCGCGCGCCAGCCTTAAGGTGCGGATCGCCTCGTCGGCGGTGAAGCAGCCGGCGGTGTTGGGCAGGTAGGTGATCTTCCCGGGGTCGATGAAGTCGGTCAGCATCGGTGCCGCAGGATCGGAAATGTTGACCCGGCGCACGGCCACCGTGACGATTTCCGCGCCGGAGGCCGCCACCGCTGCCGCGTTTTCGGCGAAGTCCTTGTATTTCCCGGTGCCGACGATCAGCCGCGAGCGGAAGGTGCGGCCCGCGACCGTCCAGCCGTCATCTCCGCTGCCGCCGCCGACAAAGTGGACGATTTCGAGTACGTCGCCGTCGGCGAGCAGGACTGTGCCCAGGCCCGAACGCGGCGCGATTGCGCCGTTGCGCTCGACCGCGACTTTCAGCGGATTGAGGTCGAGGCTGCGCACCAGGTCGGCGATGCTCGCGCCGGGCGCGACGCGGCGGGGCTCGCCGTTGACGGTGAGGGATAACTGTGCGGTCATGCCAAGCGCAGATAGCGCTCAGGCAGCGTGACGCAAGTTCAGGATGTGTCCGGCGGCAACCAGCGCCACGCCGGCAATGGTCAGCACCGCTTCCTGCGGGCCGTGCGGCGCGACCAGCCCCGCCGCCATCAGCGCGATACCAAGCCCGCCGATCATCAGTGGTGCGATTCGGCCATGGCGCATCACGCCAAGCCCCAAAGTTGCCGCGCCGACCAGCACCGCCAGGGCCAGGCCGGCACGGTGGATCGCCGGGGCGAGCAGCGCCTCGCCGGCCAGCCCGCCGACACCGATCAGCGCCACCAGCGCCAGCCCGAGCAGGCAATGCACCGCGCAAAGCCCGGACAGGACAATCCCCACCCGGTCGAGCCGCAGCCGAATCGATTGCATCGCGTCGCGCATGGCCAGGTTGTTATGTGATATTGTTACATTGCGCAAGCCGATGCCGCTTGAATTCCGCCGCGCGCCGCCGCAGGGAGAGCGCCACATGAGCGCCGCCGACCTGACTTCCACCGTGGCCCATCGGGCGCAAGCGCTTGCCGCCCCGCTGGCGATTGCGCGCTGGCTGTTCGCGGTGGCGGCACTGGTCACCCTGATCGTTGTCGTCGGCGGGATCACCCGGCTCACCGAATCGGGGCTGTCGATCACCGAATGGAAACCCCTGACCGGCGCGATCCCGCCGCTGAGCGAGGCGCAGTGGCAGGCCGAGTTCGCCGCCTATCAGCGCATTCCGCAGTACACGCAGGTCAATGGCCCCGCCGGCATGAGTTCTGGCGGACTACAAGGTCATCTATTTCTGGGAATGGGCGCACCGGCTGCTCGCCCGGCTGGTGGGTCTGGCTTTCGCGCTGCCGCTGGCCTGGTTCTGGCTGACCCGGCGGATTCCGGCCGGGTTCAAGCCCCGCTTGCTGCTGTTGCTGGCGCTGGGCGCGATGCAGGGCGCGGTCGGCTGGTGGATGGTCACATCGGGGCTCAGCCAGGACGTCAAGGTCAGCCACCTGCGGCTGGCGACGCACCTGTCGGTGGCGCTGCTGACACTGGGCGCGCTGGTCTGGACCGCGCTCGACATGCGTGCGCTGGCGCGCGGCGTGCGGCCTTCCGGCCTGACCGCGTTTTCAAGCGCCGTTCTTGGCATCCTTGCAGTGCAGCTGATCTACGGCGCGCTGATGGCCGGCCTGCGCGCGGGGGCTGTCGCGCCCGATTGGCCGCTGATGCAGGGCAGGCTGTTCCCTGCCGGGATCGACTGGTCGCAGGGGACCGGTCATGCCCTGCTCGGCGATCCCTACCTCGTCCATTTCATCCACCGCTGGTGGGCCTGGGTGACGGCGGCGGTGCTGATCGTCATGGCGCGGCGGCTCAAGCGGGCGGGCATGCGCCCGGCCACGCTCGCCATTCACAGCGCTTTCGGCACCCAGCTGCTGCTTGGCATTGCCACCGTGCTGAGCGGGGTCGATCTGTGGCTGGCCGTGCTGCACCAGCTCACCGGCGCGCTGCTGACCGCCGCGACCGTCTGGGGGGCGCATGGGCTCGGGCAGCGGCGATGAGCAGCCCGGCAGCCATCACTCCACCGACCCCGGCTCTGGCCTGGTGTCCCTTTCCCGACGCCGGCAGCGCGGCGGCGGCGGCGACAACATTGCTTGACGAACGGCTGATTGCCTGCGCCAATATCGTGCCGCAGATGCTCTCGCTGTACGAATGGAATGGCGAGCGCGGCGAAGCAGGGGAAGCCGGAATGCTGATCAAGACCGATGCGGCGCTGCTGGCGCGGGCGATGGCCCGGCTGGCCGAGCTGCATCCCTACGATCAGCCGGCGATCCTCGGCTGGAACTGCGATGCCGCCACCCCCGCAACCGCCGCTTGGCTGGGAGCGCTGCGCCCATGAGCGCGGCCAGCGGCAAGGTCAGGTCGGCGCGGCTGCGAGGGACCGCAGCAGTGCTGGTCATGGCAGCGCTGTCCGGCGCATCGCCAGCACCGGCGGCTGCCCCGGAACCGTTCGCTCCGCCGCATGCGCGGCTGCTGCTCACCCGGACATTGCACCGGCCCCTGCCCGACGGCAATGCCGTGACCACCCGCCGCACCTATGAAGTTCGGATCGTGCGCGACGGTGCGGGTTTCCGGGTCGATGGCAGTCTGGTCGCCACGGCGGTCGATGCGCCGCCCGCGCTCGCCGCGCTCGCCGAGATCGAACGGCGGCGGCCCGACAATGGCATGTTCCCGATCCTGCTCGATGCCGGCGGCATGGTTGTCGGCGGCGGCCAGGTGCTGGCCGATGGTTCGTTCGCCCGCGCGGCAACGGTCGCTGCCGGTTTGATCGGTTCATCGGGCTTGCCGGCGATCGACATGCTCCAGGCCCAGGCGTTCGTTGCCCAACTGCGCAGCCGATCACCGCGCAGCCAATGGCCGGCAGACGTGTTTCACCCCAACCCGGGCCGCCGCAGCGAATCGCGAACGATCCCGATGGCCGGCGGCGGCGAAGGCAAGGTGACCATCGACATCGTCGCCAGCGGGGCGGCTCCGGGCGGTCAGCTTGCGGCGCTCGAACGCGTGGTGACCTCAGACCTGGGCGGCGACCGGCGCGTCACGCGCGAGCAATGGCAGCTCAGCAGGGTGCAGGGTTCGGTCGAAAGGTAATATTTTACCTCTTCGCAAAAGCCCCGAATAGCTTGACTTCGAGACGATTCGCGGCAAATGGCGCTGCTTTCCGGCCGCTCAGCTTCCGATTGCCCGCGGACCGAATCAAGGGAATTTGTCCTGCCATGAAGGCACTCAGCACACAGACCCGGTCGATCAAGCCGGCCGAAGTCGAGAAGCAGTGGCATCTGATCGATGCCGATGGCCTGGTCCTCGGTCGCCTCGCGGTGATCGTCGCCAATGTTCTGCGCGGCAAGCACAAGCCGAGCTTCACCCCGCATGTCGATTGCGGCGACCATGTCGTCGTGATCAACGCCGGCAAGGTGCGGCTGACCGGCAACAAGCGCGCGCAGAAGGTCTATTACAAGCACACCGGCTATGCCGGCGGGCTCAAGGAAGTCACCGCCGCCAAGGTGCTCGACGGGCGCTTCCCCGAGCGCGTTCTCGAAAAGGCGGTCGAGCGCATGATCCCGCGCGGGCCGCTGGGCCGCGCCCAGATGCGCGCCCTGCATCTCTACGCCGGCACCGAGCATCCGCATGGCGGCACCCAGCCGCAGCCGCTCGACGTCGCCTCGCGCAATCGCAAGAACAAGGTGGGCGCATAATGTCCGATAATTCTGTCACCGATCTCGCCGATCTCGGCGCTCTCGCCGCCGGCACCCCGCCGGAAGCCGCTGCCGAAGCGCCCCCTGCACCCGTCATCCGCACCGGCCCCGCCGCGCCGATCCGCGACAAGGAAGTCGATGCGCAGGGCCGCGCCTATGCCACCGGTCGCCGCAAGGACGCGGTCGCCCGCGTCTGGCTCAAGCCCGGCTCGGGCAAGATCACGGTCAACGGCCGCGATCAGGAAGTCTATTTCGCGCGCCCGACGCTGCGCCTCGTCATCAACCAGGTGTTCGACGTCTCCGAGCGCACCGGCCAGTACGATGTCGTCTGCACGGTCAAGGGCGGCGGGCTTTCGGGCCAGGCCGGCGCGGTCAAACATGGCATCGCCCAGGCGCTGAGCAAATTCGAGCCGCTGCTGCGCAGCGCGGTCAAGAGCGCCGGCTTCCTCACCCGCGACCCGCGCGTCGTCGAGCGCAAGAAGTACGGCAAGGCCAAGGCGCGCAAGAGCTTCCAGTTCTCGAAGCGCTGATATTTCCAGGATTTTTCGCGACGGCGAAAGAGGAAGGGCGGTCCGGCAACGGGCCGCCTTTTTCCGTTTCAGGGCATCTGCAACGCTGCAACCGTCAGCCCGCCCGCTTCGCTCCACTCCAGCCGGTTGTAGCTCGGCCGGCTCGCCCGCAGCCGCTCCGACAGGGTGCCCGCGCCGATGATGCGGATCGCCGCGCCGTCGATCTCGACCATGCGGTCGAAGGCGTCGTGGACATGGCCCGAGAGCACGGCATCGGCACCGCCCCGCGCCAGTGCCGCCAGCGCCTGCCGGCCGCCTCGGGTCGAACCGGTCGAATGGGTGCCGGCATCGACCAGCGGATGATGGCAGGCGACCAGGCGCACTTGCTGCGTTGCCGCGCCGGCCAGTCCGGCCAGCGTCTCGGCCAGCGCCGGCGCGTGCACCCGGCCCTTCGACCAGTTGAGCCGCCACTGCGCACGCGCCACGGTCTTGAGCGGCACCACGGCGACGCCATCGATAGCGATGTCGCTGTGCACTGCCGCGCGCATCGCCCGAAACCGCGCATAGGGGGCCAGCAGCCGGCCCAGCGGGTCCCAGTAATAGGGCATGTCGTGATTGCCCGGCTCGACACTGACCGGAACCCCGAGCCCGCCGAGCCACTCTGCGGCTGCGGCGAATTCGCGGGTGCGGCCGCGCATGGTCAGATCGCCGGTGCAGATCACCGCATCGGGGCGCTCGCCCGCGACCTCGCCCGCGAACCAGTCGAGCGCGGCGCGGTCCTGCGCCCCGAAATGGAGATCGCTGACATGGAACAGGACCACCGGCCGCGCCACGCCTAGACCCGCCCGGTGAGGATCAGCCAGGCCGACAGCGCGTTGAGCACGCTGTAGGCGGCATAGGCCCAGGCCCAGCCCATCGCGCCCTGCGCCACCAGCAGCATGGCCGAGACCAGCATGAGGAATTCCACCGCAAGGCTGAAGCGCCCGCCGAGGGCATGAAAGAACCACGGCATGCGCCCGAGCAGCGGATGGCCGCTTTCGAGCACCGCCTTGTGCAGCGCGAAATTGGCCACGCCGAACAGAAAGAGGAAAATGACCGCCATGGCTTGCCTGAACTAGGCCAGCAGCCCTTCGCGGGCGATCTTTTCCTGCCACACCAGCGGCGCGATGCGGTGGACATTGTTGCCCTCGCTGTCGACCGCCACTGTCACCGGCATGTCCTCCACAGTGAATTCGTAGATCGCCTCCATGCCGAGGTCCTCGAAGGCAAGCACCCTGGCCTCGCGGATCGCGCGCGCGACCAGATAGGCCGCGCCGCCGACTGCCATCAGGTAGGCGACCTTGTGCTTGGCGATGACATCGGTTGCGCCCTGGCCGCGCTCGGCCTTGCCGATCATCGCCAGCAGGCCGAGTTCGAGCATCATGTCGGTGAACTTGTCCATGCGGGTCGCGGTGGTCGGACCCGCCGGCCCCATCACTTCGCCCATCACCGGATCTACCGGGCCGACATAGTAGATCGCGCGGTTCCTGAAATCGACCGGCAGTTCCTCACCCCTGGCCAGCATGTCCTGGATGCGCTTGTGCGCCGCGTCGCGCCCGGTGAGCATCTTGCCGCTGAGCAGCAGCCGGTCGCCCTGCTTCCAGCTGCGCACCTCCTCGGGCGTCAGTGCGTCAAGATCGACCTTCTTCGCCGCCTTGTCCGGCGTCCAGTGGACGTCGGGCCAGGCATCGAGCCTGGGCGCTTCGAGGAAGCTCGGCCCCGAGCCGTCGAGGGTGAAATGGGCGTGGCGGGTGGCGGCGCAGTTGGGGATCATCGCCACCGGCTTGCCGGCGGCGTGGCACGGCCAGTCGAGAATCTTGACGTCGAGGATGGTCGAGAGGCCGCCCAGGCCCTGCGCGCCGATGCCGAGCGCGTTGACCTTGTCGAAAATCTCGATGCGCATCGCCTCGATATCGCTGCGCGCCCCGCGCGCCTTGAGCTGGCCCATGTCGATCGGATCCATCAGGCTCTGCTTGGCCAGCTTCATGCAATGCTCGGCAGTGCCGCCGATGCCGATGCCGAGCATGCCCGGCGGACACCAGCCCGCGCCCATCTGCGGCAGCATTTCGAGCACCCATTCGACGATGTTATCGCTGGGGTTCATCATCTTGAACTTGCTCTTGTTTTCAGAGCCGCCGCCCTTGGCCGCGACATCGATCGACACCTTGCTTCCCGGCACCATGTCGATGCTCAGCACGCACGGGGTATTGTCGCGGGTGTTGCGGCGGGTGAAGGCAGGATCGGCGAGGATCGAGCCGCGCAATTTGTTGTCCGGGTTGAGATAGGCGCGGCGCACCCCCTCATCGACGACGTCCTGGAGCGAGCGCGCCGATTCCAGCCGGCAGTCCTGCCCCCAGGCAATGAACACATTGACGATGCCGGTGTCCTGGCAGATCGGCCGATGGCCTTCGGCGCACATCCGGCTGTTGGTCAGGATCTGGGCGATGGCGTCTTTCGCCGCCGGGCCCTGCTCGGCATCGTATGCTTCGCCAAGAGCGCGGATATAGTCCATCGGGTGATAGTAACTGATATATTGCAGCGCATCGGCGACGCTGTCGATGAGGTCAGCCTCGCGGATTGTCACCATCTCGGCCATGTCGGGCTCCTTTCGCTGCGGGATCGGGGAATAGCCGTTTCCATAGCCGCTGTTTCCGTCCTGCGGAAAGGGCATTCGTCGCGCGCGTGCGACACGATTGGCAATTGTGCCGGGCCGTGGCGGATGCAATAGGCTGGCGCGCAAAGGATTTGGGTAATGACCATGACTGCCCAGCGCCCCGCCGTCTACCAGACGGCCCGGCGCGCGATGATTGACAGCCAGTTGCGCACCAGCGGCGTGAGCCAGCCCTGGGTGCTCGCCGCCATGGCCCGCGTGCCGCGCGAAGACTATGTGCCCGAAGCAGCGCGCGCCGCCGCCTATGGCGACCGTTCCGTGCCGCTGGGCGATGGCCGCTATCTTGCCGCGCCGCTGGTGCATGGCCTGATGCTTGCCGAAGCCGCGCCGACCATCGAGGACAAGGCACTGCTGGTGGGCGATGGCGCCGGGTATCTCGCCGCGCTGCTGCGCCCGCTGGTGGGCGCGCTTGATGCGCTGGCACCAGGTGCCAAGCCAAGGAAGGCCGCCTATTCGCTGGTGATTGTCGATGGCGCGATCGAACAGCTGCCCGATGCGCTGGCCGCCAGCCTCGCCGATGGCGGCCGGCTGGTGACGGGGCTCGTCGAACGCGGGGTCACCCGGCTCGCCACCGGCCGTAAGGCGCTGGGCGAAGTGGCGCTGTTGCCGCTCGCCGAGCTCGGCATTCCCATCCTGCCCGACTACGCCGCGCCGAAGCGCTGGAGCTTCTAGGCGTGGTTTGCCGGGCGTATCGCCTGCTCCTGCTGGCCGGGATTTGCGCTCTTGCCGCGCCGGCCATGGCCGACGACCTGCGCAGCGCTCTCGATGAGGCCTATCGCACCAATCCGGCGCTGCAGGCCGCCCGTGCCGGGCAGCGCGCCACCGACGAGACCGTGCCGATCGCGCGCGCTCCCGGGCTGCCCTCGCTCAGTAGCGCGGCGAACTACACCGAATTCCTCAAGAAGAGCGCCAACAACTTCACCTCGCCCGACCGCTCGACGGGCGCGAGTATCAACCTCGGCGTGCCGATCTATTCGGGCGGCGCGGTGCGCAATTCGGTCCAGGCTGCGGAAACCCGCGTGGTCGCCGGGCAAGCCGACTTGCGCGGCACCGAATTGGATGTGTTCGGGCAGGTCGTCGCCGCCTACATGGACGTGATCCTCAGCGAGGCAGTGGTCGGGCTCAACCAGAACAATGTCGAAGTGCTGCGCGTCAATCTCGAAGCGACCAGCGACCGCTTCGAGATCGGCGATCTGACTCGCACCGATGTCGCCCAGTCGCAGGCCCGCCTGGCGATCGCCCGCACCGACCTGCGCACGGCGCAATCGAACCTGATCGGCGCGCGCGAGCGCTACATCCAGGCAGTCGGCAAGGTGCCGGTCGATCTGCAACCGCCGCCGCCGCTGCCGGGCATGCCGGGCACACCCGACGAAGCGGCGCAAATCGCGCTCGACAGCAACCCCGATCTTATCGGTGCCCGTCAGCGCGCGCGCGCCGCAGCCTTCGATGTGCGCGTTGCCGGGGCGGGCCGACTGCCCCGCGTGAGCCTTTTCACGGCGGGCGACTACACCGACTATCTCGGCACGCTGGGCGGAGTCGCATCCGGGACCGGCGCTTTCGCCCAGAGCCAGACCACCGCGCAGGCCGGTATCCGCGCGACCTTCCCGATTTTCCAGGGCGGGCTGCCGGCAGCGCAGCGGCGTCAGGCGCAGGCGCGCGAAGGTGCCGCGCTCGAACAGGAAATCGGCGCAGAGCGCGCGGTGATCGCCGGAGTGCGTGCGGCCTATGCCTCGTGGCAGGCGGCCAACGAGATCATCGTTTCGACCCAGACCGCAGTCGATGCCGCGACGCTGAGCCTTGAAGGCGTGCGCGCCGAAAACAGCGTCGGCAACCGCACCATTCTCGACATTCTCAACGCCGAGCAGGAACTGCTCTCGGCGCGCACCCGGCTGGTCACGGCCCGCCGGAATGCCTATGTCGCCGGCTTCTCGCTGCTCGCCGCGATGGGCAAGGCCGAGGCGCGCGATCTCGGGCTCGATGGCGGCGCGCTCTATGACCCGCAGGTCAACTACAACCGCGTCCGCCGCGCCTGGTGGGACTGGTCGAACGATCCCGCGCCGGTCGCGCAATCGACACGGACCGTTGACACAGCGGCCCAAAATGGGGCAATTTCCGGCAAGTAGCCGGGCATGTCCGGCGAGTTTGCCGGTTTAGGGGTAACGGTCGATGCGCCAGGCAAGCGAACCTTCGGTCGAGGAAATCCTCGAATTGATCAAGAAAGTCATCGCCCGCGACAATCGCGCGGAAGCTGCGGAAGAGCGGCGGATGCGCGACGGCGATGGCGCACAGATAGGCGCAGACGACATGGAACAGGCTGACGACGATACGCCGGAAGTGGAAGACGAAGTTTTCGATCTGGCCGGCAGCGCCGAGTTTGCCGAGCACGACGCGCTCGACGAACTGGACGAGGCGCTGGACGAGACCGATGTCGCGGACAGCAAGGCCGAGGCCCCGCTGGTGACCGAGGATGCGCGCATGTCGATGCAGGATTCGTTCACCGCGCTGGCGATGCTGGCGGAACCCGGTGCGCGGCCGCAGATTGTGCGCTCGGGCGAAACCTCGCTCGAAGGCATGACCCGCGACCTGCTGCGCCCGGCCCTGGCCGACTGGCTGGAGAAGAACCTGCCCGCCATCGTCGAGCGCCTCGTCGCCGCCGAGATCGCCCGCATTGCCGGGAAACGCGGTTAGTCGCTGGCGGGGATAGACGCGCGAGGCTACGCGGCGTAATCCCCGAACCATGCCCAAACCCGATCCCGCGCTGCTCGATCCTGCGCGCTATCCATTCTGCTGCGCCATCGAGACGCGATTCGGCGATCTCGATCTCAACCAGCATCTCAACAATGTCGCGCTGACCGGGCTGCTCGAAGAGGGCCGCGTGCGCTTCCACCGCACTACAGGACACAGGCCCAGAGACGACGGCGCGGCCTCGATGGTCGCCAGTCTGGCGATCGAATTCATCGGCCAGAGCCACTTTCCCGATCCGCTCGACATGCATGTCGCTGCGCTACAGGTGGGCCGTACCAGCTATCGCCTCGCCCAGTTGGTCACCCAGAGCGCGCGCACCGTTGCCTATGCCGAATCGGTGATGGTCTGCATCCGCGACAACCGCCCGGCCGAACTGTCGCAGGCGTTTCGCGAAGCGACGGCGCCATGGATGCTGAGGCCGTGACGCCATGACCGCCGAAAACCCGCGAATCGCCGCCGCCCGCGCCAGTTTCGCCGAGGAGGGCTATGCCCACACCCGGCGGCACATCTTTCTCTGCGCCGAGGCGGCGAAGGCCAAATGCTGCCCGGCAAGCCAGGGCACGGCCTCGTGGAAGTTCCTCAAGGGGCGGTTACGCGAACTGGGGCTCGACCGCGAGGGCGGCATTGCGCGAACCAAAGCCGATTGCCTCAAGGTCTGCGCCGCCGGGCCGGTCGCGGTGGTCTGGCCCGATGGGGTCTGGTATCACAGCTGCACGCCGCCGGTGCTCGAGCGGATCATCCAGGAGCATCTCGTCGGCGGCGTGCCGGTCGAGGATTACCGGCTGGGCGGCCCGGACCGCCCTCCATCCTGATCCTCATCATCCGCCAGCGGATCGGCGATGGCATCGTCGTGGCCGGTGCCGCTCGACAGGAACACCAGCCCCATCAGCGCCGACATCAGCAGCATCGAAAATCCGATGCCGATGGCGGCGGCGATATAGAGGTGGGGCGAAACCAGCCCGTTCTTGCGGTAGAGCGCCACGAACGAGCCGATCACCATGGTCACGGTGATCACGACCATGAAGCGCATCAGCCGCCGGTAACGCGCCCAGGCATGCCGGGCGGTCTCCGGATCGTCGAGGGGCGAGCGCGGTATCATGCCCCAGCCCATGCGCCCGGCTGGCGCGGGCGGCAAGCCCGTTTGCCAGCGATGGTCTTTGTCCGCGAGCCATGGCATCATGGTGCCCAGGCGAATTGAGGGAGATTCGGCATGACGATTGCCCGTCTGATCGAACACCGCGAGGGGGCGGTGTTCAGTTGCGCGGTCGATACACTCGTACGCGAGGCTATCGCCATGCTCGCCGAGAAGCGCATCGGTGCCTTGCCGGTGGTGGCCGGCGGCGCGGTGGCGGGAATTTTTTCCGAGCGCGACGTGATCTACCAGCTGCAAGCCCAGGGGCCTGGCGTGCTCGACAAGCCCGTCGGCGATGTGATGACCGCGCCTGCGGTCACGGTTGCGCCCGATACCGACGTGATGGCCGCGCTCGCGTTGATGACCCGGCGGCGCATCCGCCACCTTCCCGTAGTGCAGGGCGATAGCATGGTCGGCTTCATCTCGATCGGCGATCTGGTCAAATACCGCATCGACCGCGCCGAAGCCGAGGCTGAAGCGATGCGCGCCTATATCCAGACGGCTTGACAATTCGAGCGAAAGCTTGCCCCTGCCCCTCGGCCTCCCTACATCGGCGCTCATGAACGCCTCCGCTATCACCCTGAGCCCCAGCGCCGCCGCGCGCGTCGCCGCAATCGCGGCGAAGCAGGCCAAGCCGGCAATCCTGCGGCTATCGGTCGAAGGCGGTGGCTGTTCGGGCTTCCAGTATCGCTTCGGGCTCGCCGATGCCGTCGAGGGCGACGATTCGATTTCGGAAACTGCGGGCGTGCGGCTGGTGGTCGATCCGGTCAGCCTCGACCTGGTGGCGGGCTGCGTGGTCGATTACGTCGAATTGCTCGGCGGCGCGGCGTTCAAGGTGGAAAACCCGCAGGCGACGGCCGGCTGCGGCTGCGGCTCCAGCTTCGCTGTTTGATGCGAGTCGCGAGTTTTAACATCAATGGCATCAAGGCGCGGCTGCCGCGCTTGCTCGAATGGCTGGAGGAGACGCGTCCGGCGGTCGCCTGCCTCCAGGAGATCAAGACGCAGGATGAGGGCTTTCCCGCCGCCGAGTTCGCAAAGATCGGCTATCAGGCGATCTGGCACGGGCAGAAGGGCTTCAACGGGGTTGCCATCCTGGCCGATGGCGCAATGCCGGTCGAAGTGCGGCGGGGGCTCGACGGCGAACCCGAGGACGAACATTCGCGCTATATCGAAGCCGATGTCTTCGGCCTGCGCGTTGCCTGCATCTACCTGCCCAACGGCAATCCCCAGCCCGGCCCCAAGTTCGACTACAAGCTGCGCTGGATGGAGCGGCTGCGCAGGCAGCTGCGCGCCATTGCCGCCGAGGAAGTGCCCGCCGTGGTCATCGGCGACTACAACGTCGTTCCCGGGGACCAGGACATATGGTCGCCGCAGGCGCTGGCCGATGACGCGCTGATGCAGCCGCAATCGCGCGATGCCTATGCGCGGCTGCTGGCCGAGGGCTGGACCGACGCGCTGGCGCTGCACAATCCGCAGGGCGGCGTCTGGACCTATTGGGACTATCAGGCCGGTGCCTGGCAGCGCGACCGCGGTTTCCGCATCGACCACGCGCTGCTCTCGCCCGAACTGGCCGACCGGCTGATCGCCTGCGGCGTCGACAAGGCGCATCGCGGGCGCGAGAAGGCCAGCGATCATGCGCCGGTCTGGGTGGAGTTCGGCCCATGAGGACCCCATCCGGCGCATGAGGCAAAGGCTGGGGCTCGTCGTGCTGTTCGTGCTGGGCCTGCCGCTGGCAATCCTGGCGCTGGTCGAGATCGAAGTGCGCCGCTCGGGCCTGGGCGACCGCCCGCTGTATCGCGCCGATGCGACGATCGGCTACATCCCCCGCCCTTCGCAGCACGGCCTGTTCGACAACCGCCTGGCCTGGGCGTTCAACGAGCGCTCGATGCGCACCGATGCGCCGTTCCGGCCCGATGCTGGTGCCCGTGACATCCTGCTGGTCGGCGACAGCCTGGTGTTCGGCTGGCACGGCAACGCCGCGACCATCGCGCCGGCGCTGGCCCGTGAAACCGGCGCACGCGTCTGGCCGATCGCCGCGCCGAGCTGGGCCCTGGCCAACGAACTGACCTACCTTGAGCACAATCCAGACGTCGCGCAGCAGGTCGATGACATCGTGGTGGTGGTCAATTCGGGCGATTTCGGCCCGGCATCGAACTGGGCCAACAATTTCATGCACCCGACCAAGCGGCCGCTGTCCTACGCCGTCTACTGGCTGGGTTCGCTGTTTCTGATGGGCTGGGATGGCGATGCCATTCCGGTGAGCGACCGGGGACCGCTCGGCCCGCGCGTCGAGCGTTTGCAGCGCCTGACCAAGGCGCGCCTGCTGTTTCTCTATTACCCGACGCGGGACGAGCTGGCGGCGGGCAAGCCCTGTTTCGCTGTGCCCACCTTCACCCGTCGCTATCCCGGCTATTGCCTGGGCCACGACCCGGAATGGTCGACCGCGTTCTACCAGGACGAAGTCCACCCCCGCCCCGAAGCCAGCCCGTTGCTGGCGCGCGCGATCGCCCGGGCACTGGCGTTGGCAAATGGAAACCGCCCCGCGCCAGGCTTCACCCCGGCGGGCGAGGTGGATCAACGATAGAAGACGTGGTTCTCGAGCCGCGCGACGCGGGTCAGGCGCCAGCCTGGCGAGACCCGCGTGGCGTGAAAATAGAGCGCGCCTTCGACCGGGCTGCGCCACGAGCCGGCGTGGGCGATCTGCGCCACGGCGACGGCATTGCGCCACTGACGCGAGGCGCGGGCGATGCCGGGCATGCCGCCGCCGCGCACGAACGAGAACTGCGAGGGCTGGAACACCACGCCGCAATAGGAATTGGGGAAACGGCCCGATTTCGAGCGGGCGACAACCACCCGCCCGACGGCGAGCTGGCCCGACAGCGATTCGCTCTTGGCCTCGAAGTAGATCGCGCCGGCAAGGCAGTTGAGTTCGCGCGGCAGGTCTGCGGGCTGCGGCTGGGCACTGACCAGTCCGGCCAGCGTCGATGCCTGCGGCGGTCGGACGACAGGGGGGGCAGCGACCGGTGCTGCGGTCGTTTCAGGGGCCGATTCAGCGGCGAGAACGGCGGGCGTTGCTGCCTCGGCGGCAACCGGGGTTCCGGACGGAATTTCAGCCGGGGCGCTGGCCGCTTCCGGTGCCGCATCGCCAATTGGCGCGGGCTGGTTCGGCTGGGCAGCGGTGATGCTGCTGGCGCTCGCCAGGGTGGCGATGACACTGGCAAGCACGGCAATATGGCTCGCGCGGCGAACGGTCAGTTTCATTGAATTCAATTCATGAGCGGTGAACGAATCCGACGCAGGCTGAGAAGAACGGGTGGCCTTGAGGCAATCACCGTTCGTCGCGAAATCCTGCCGATCGTTCCCCGTCTGCGTGCTTGCCGGAATAGCGGAAGTGCCATTCCAATGCCGCCCTCGCATTGCAGTGAGGAGCCCTTACATGTTGCATTGCAGCAAAGTCAATCGGCGGACTGCGGCAATCCGATGAGCCGTTCCGCGTTCGCGATATCCAGTTCGACGATCCACAAATCGTCGTCCTGACTGCCCCGCCGGGCCAGGTATTCGGTCATTTCCTGACTGTTATGGCCGGTTTGCTGCCTGGTGCAATGCCAGCGGCGGCTGCCATCGAGCTGCGGCATCCGCTCGTAAAGCCGGGTATTTGTGCCATTTTCGGTCAGAACCAGCAGAATCGTGCCGCCGCCCTCCTCGCCGCTCTTGAGCACGGCGGCAAAGCCTCCGCCGTTCTGCGCCAGCCGGATCAGACCGGCGACTTCGAGCCGCGCGGGCAACCGGTCGTCACCGCTCATCGCGCCAGCGACCGCAGCGTTTCGGCATAGCCGGCAAGCCCCGACAGCGCGATGCGCGAGCGCATGAAGGTGCCCGTACCGCGCCCGATTTCCTCGCCGTCCTCATCGACCAGCCGCGATTCGGCGACCAGCACCCGCCGGCGGCCGCTGATCCAGCGCCCCTCGGCGCGCACCGGCCCCGTGCGCACCGGGCGGGTGAAATGGAGGTTGAACGAAGTGGTCAGCAGGAACCGGTCGGTCACCAGGGTGTTCGCCGCATAGAAGGCGGCATCGTCGAGCATCTTGAAATAGATCGTGCCATGCGCCGCGCCGGCAGCATGATAGCAGCGCTCGTCGATCAGGAAGGCAATGCTGGCGCGGCCCTCGCCGTCGATCGACAGCGTCGATTCGAACAGCCGGTTGACCGGAGCCGAGGCATAGAGCCCTTCGAGCGCGCGCCAGTGCAGCGCCGCGCCGGAAACCGCTTCAGGCGGCGTCGCGGTCAATGACATTGCACAACAGGCCGTAGATCACCTCGGCGTCGGCCGCCTGGATCAGCGCCGCATGCATCCGCTCGTCACGCATCGTCCGCGAGATCGCCGCCAGCGCGTGGAGATGTGCCGCGCCCGCCTGTTGCGGCGAAAGCAGCCCGAACACCAGATCGATCGGCATGGCATCGGCGGCATCGAACACCACCGGGGCCTCCAGCCGCAGAAACGCCGCAACCGGCCGGTTTATCCCGGCTATCCGGGCGTGGGGAATGGCGACACCGCGACCGAAGCCGGTGCTGCCCAGTTTCTCGCGCTCTTCCATCCCGGCGAGCACCTCGCCCGCATCGAGACCATAGACCCGCGCGAAGCGCTCGGCCAGCGCGCACAGGATTGCCGGCTTGCCATCAGCGCGGATGGTGGCGACGGCTTCGGGCTGGAGGGTGAAGAGAGCTGTCATGACCAAACCGCAATACTAACAGAGCCGCGTTTCAGCGGTGTGAATGAAGTTGCATCGGCTTTTCCCGATGCGGGATTCCCCCACCATGAAAGAAGTGCAGCGCGCCCGGGAAAGGATTGCGCCTGCGTCAGCCTGGCTCGACCCAGCCGATCGAGCCATCGCCGCGGCGGTAGACCATATTATGTTTGCCGGTGCCAGCGTTTTTGAACAGCAGCGCGTTGGTGTTGCGCAAGTCGAGCATCATCACCGCGTCCGAAACAGTCGCTTCAGGCACATCGACCCGGGTTTCCGCGATTATCACCGGCGCATCGGCAGTCGGTTCGTCGTCTCCGGCCTGTTCTTCGAACACGACATAGGCGGCTTCTTCCTGCTTGACGGCGTGCGCGGCCTGTTCGTGGCGGTCGTTGATCCGGCGCTTGTAGCGGCGCAGCTGGGTGTCGATCTTTTCCGCCGCCTGATCGAGCGCGAGGTGCGCATCGTTGGCGATCGCCGCGCCCTTGAGGATCAGGCCGTTGCCGGCGTGGGTGATGATATCGCAGCGGAACGAGCCCGCCGGGGCCTTGCCGAAGGTGACGTTGGACGACAGCGCACGCTCGAAATACTTGCCGACGATGGCGGTCAGCCGGTCGGCGGCATGGGTCTGCAGCGCTTCGCCGGTGGCCATCTGGTGGCCGGATACGCGAATGTCCATGGCTGTCGCTCCTTTGCTGGTGGTATTCAACTGGACCCGCGCCACAGCGGCGCGGCGATAGTGTCGAGGAAAGCGGCGTGCGCAGTCAGTTCCACATCGCTGGCGCGGTGCGCGCGCGGTTGGCGGCAAACCCGCGCGACCGTGACACGCACCGCGCCGGTGGCCACCACTTCGCCGCAGTCGGTCGCCAGCGCGAGCCCGATCTGCCTGCCGCCGGTGAGTTCGACATAGACCTGGGCGAGCAATTCGGAATCGAGCAGCGCGCCGTGCCGGGTGCGGTGCGACCGGTCGATGCCATAGCGGGTACACAGCGCATCAAGCGAATTCTTGGCACCGGGATGGCGCACCCGCGCCATGGCGACGGTATCAATCATGCGGGCGCGATCGAGCGGCGGCAAGCCGCAGCGCGCGAGTTCGGCATCGACAAAACCGAAATCGAACCCGGCATTGTGCGCAACCAGCGGCGAATCGTCGAGAAATTCGAGCAGTTCGTTCGCCCGCGCCGCGAACAGCGGCTTGTCGGCAAGAAAACCGTCGGAAAGCCCGTGCACCGCCTCGGCGGCGGCGGGCATGGTGCGCTCGGGGTTGAAATAGGCGTGGAAGGTGCGCCCGGTCTCGACGCGGTTGACCATTTCGATGCAACCGATCTCCACCAGCCGGTCGCCGCCCTGGGGATCGAGACCGGTGGTTTCTGTATCGAAAATTACTTCACGCATCGCATCCGATATTGGGCGCGAAAATTATGGAAGCAAGGGGGGCAGGCAGGATTATTCACCTGTGCGCAGCTTTTCGACCAGCGCCGCCACCGCCGCGCGGGTTTCGGCCTCTGAACAGCCGGTGTCGATGACAAAATCGGCGCGCGCGCGCTTTTCGGCATCGGGCACTTGCAGCGCGCGGATGCGGGCGAATTTTTCCTCGTCCATCGCCGGGCGGGCGAGCACGCGGGCACGCTGCATTTCGGCAGGGGCGGAAACCACCGCCACCGCATCGATCATGTCGAAGCCGCCCTTTTCGAACAGCAGCGGTATGTCGAAGACGATCAGCGGCGCGTTGCGGTGCTCTTTGCGAAATCCTGCCCGCATCGCGCCGACGGCGGGATGGACGATCGCTTCGAGCCGCTTCAGCTTTTCGGGATCGCCAAACACCGCCGCGCCCAGTTTCGGCCGATCGACCCCGGTGGGCCCGGTGGTGCCGGGAAATTCCGCCTCGATCATCGGAAGCAGCGCGCCGCCGGGACCTTGCAAGAGATGCACTGCGGCATCGGCGTCGAACACCGGCACGCCCAGTGCGCGCAGCATGCCGGCCACCGTCGACTTGCCCATGCCGATCGAGCCGGTGAGACCCAAGATGAAAGGCTTTTTCACGCAGTCAGCAGCGCGCGCAGGTCGGCATCGCCATCGCGCGGCGGCTCCGCGCCGAAAAAGCGGCGGAAAGCCTCGCGCGCCTGCCCGACCAGCATTTCCAGCCCGTCGTGCGTGCGCAGGCCTCGGGCTTGCGCGGCGCGCAGCAGCGGGGTGTCGTGGGGGTGGGTGACAATGTCGTAAACGATGGCGTCCCCGCGCAGGCTCTCCACCGCCAGGGGCAGCGCCGGCATCCCCGCCATGCCGAGCGAGGAGGCATTGGCGATCAGTCTCGACCTATCGGCAAAGGCCTGCGCCCGGCTCCAGTCGGCGGCGGTAACCTCGCAATCGGCCAGCGTTGCCGCCAGATCGGCGAGCAAGGCCGCAGTCCCTTCGGCGGTGCGGTTGATCACATTGATCCGCCGCGCCCCCAGGCTGACCAGCCCGGCAATCACCGCCGCCGCCGCGCCGCCCGCGCCGAGCACGGTGACTTGCTCGCCCGCCAGGTCGAGCCCGGCCAGCGGCTCGACAAAACCGGGAAGATCGGTGTTCTCGCCGGTCAGGCTGCCGTCGTCCTCGACAATCACGGTGTTGACCGCGCCGAGCGCCCGCGCCGCCGGAGTATGGTGATCGACCAGATCGAAGCAGGCGCGCTTGTGCGGCATGGTCGCCTGGACTCCGGCAAAGCCGAGCGCAACCATGCCGCGAAAGGCGCGCGCCACTTCGCCCGGGCGCACCGGCAGCCGCACATAGTGCCCGTCGAGGCCCAGCCGCTTGAGCCAGAATTCGTGGATCGCCGGCGATTTCGATTGCGCCACCGGCCAGCCGATCAGCCCGGCGAGCAGCGGCAGCGGGCGATCTTCGCTCAGGCTCACCACGCCAGTTCCCCCAATTCGCGCAAAGCGCCGAGCACCTTGAGCAAGGGCATGCCGAGCACGGTGAAATGATCCCCCTCGATCGCCGCGAACAGATGCACCCCGCGCCCCTCGATGCGGAACACCCCGACGCAAGCCCCCACGGCTGGCCATTCGGCATCGAGATAGCTCTCGATGAAGCTGTCGGACAAGGGCGCTACGTGCAGCACGGCCATGACGTCGCACTGCCACAGCGCCGCGCCGCCGCGCGCCAGCGCCGCCGCGCTGTGCAGGTGCATCGCCTTGCCGGAAAAGAAGCGCAGATGCTCCGCCGCCTCGGCGCGGCTGGCAGGCTTGTCGAAACGGCGACCGGCGACTTCAATCAGCGAATCGCTGCCCAGCACCATGGCGCCGGGATTCAAGGCCGACACGGCCAGCGCCTTGGCGCGGGCGAGCGCGGTGGCGATCTGCCCTGCTGGCCCGCCCACCAGTCCGGCCTCAATCGCACGTTCGTCGAGGTGCGCTGGCACAGCGGTGAAATCCACCCCTGCCGCGCGCAGCATCGCCTGGCGCGAGGCGCTTTGCGAGGCGAGGATCAGCATCGGCCGGTCATATCGGCTTGGACCCGGGCATCTGCGGCTCGTCCGAGGAGGCGCGGGCATTGTAGAGATTGATCACCGCCGCTGCTGTTTCCTCGATCGAGCGGCGGGTGACATCGATCACCGGCCAGCCGTTGTCGGCAAACATGCGCCGCGCCAGCTGCAGTTCCCTGGCCACGCGCTCCTGATCGACATAGGCGGTCTCCGGTGCCTGGTTGAGCGACAGCAGCCGGTTGCGCCGCACCTGGATCAGCCGCTCGGGCGCAGTGGTGAGCCCGACGACCAGCGGCCGGCGGAGCCCGAACAGCGCCGACGGCGGCGGGCTTTCGACAACGATGGGAATGTTCGCGGTCTTGTAGCCGCGGTTGGCGAGATAGATGCTGGTCGGCGTCTTGGAACTACGCGACACCCCGGCGAGCAGGATATCGGCCTCTTCCCAGTCCTCCCAGCCGACGCCGTCATCGTGGGCGATGGTGAAATGGATCGCCTCGACCCGGGCGAAATAGGCATCGTCCATCAGGTGCTGGCGGCCGGGACGCGCCTTGGCCTGCTGGCCGAGCAGGTCTTCGAGTGCATCGGTCACCGCATCGAGCGCTGCAATGGTCGGCAGGCCGAGCGCGCGGCAGCGCTCCTCGAGCCGCGAACGGGTCTCGGCATTGACCAGGGTGAACAGCACGAGGCCGGGATTGGCGGCGATATCGGCGAGAATCCGGTCGAGATGTTGCTGCGAGCGCACCATCGGCCAGAAATGACGCTGGACATCGCCCTGATCGAACTGGGCAAGGGCAGCCTTGGCAATCATCTCCAGCGTTTCGCCGGTCGAATCGGACAGCAGGTGGAGATGGAGCCGGGGCATGCAGGCGGTTCGGGCTGTTGACAGAAAGCGGCATAAACCACGGGAGGGAAGCGCTGACAACTTTGCCGGGCCAATCGCTCCCCACAAGCCGCCATCGCGCCGGCAGGTTGTGGACATGTGGACGGCGTTTCCCACAGCTTGGGGATAGCACGGATAAGCTCTGCTTGACGCGCAGCCCGGTCGATTCGGACGTTCCACGCCCCTGTTCAGCCGGGGACAAATCGGGCAAGGCACCGGTGTGCCCGCTATCCACAGACCAACAACTATCATCAACCTTTTATAATCTAATTAGTAATTGGTAAGACGAGACCCGATGCCCGGACTTCTGCTCGATACCCTGCGTGGAAACAAAGCTGCCAGCTGCCCTGTCTGGCTGATGCGCCAGGCCGGTCGCTACCTGCCCGAATACCGCGCCCTGCGCGCGCAGAAGGGCGGGTTCCTGCCCCTGGTCTATGACAGCGAGGCTGCCGCTGAAATCACCCTCCAGCCGATCCGTCGCTTCGGTTTCGACGGGGCGATCCTGTTTTCCGACATTCTCATCGTACCCTATGCGATGGGGCAGGATCTCGAATTCCTCGCCGGCGAAGGACCGCAGCTGAGCCCGCGACTGGTCGATGCGGCGCTGGACAGCCTTCAGGCCGTGCCGCAGCGGCTTTCGCCGATTTACGAGACGGTCGCCAAGGTCAAGGCCGGGCTCGGCGGCGGGCGCACCCTGCTGGGCTTTGCAGGGAGCCCGTGGACGGTCGCCACCTACATGGTTGCGGGGGAAGGCAGCCGCGACCAGCACGAGACTCGCGCCATGGCTTATCGCGATCCCGCCGGGTTTCAGGCGATCATCGATGCGATAACCGCTGTGACCGTGGATTATCTGGTGGGCCAGATCAATGCCGGGGCCGAAGCGGTGCAATTGTTCGACAGCTGGGCTGGCAGCCTTGCCCCGGCCGAGTTCGAACGCTGGGTGATTGCGCCCAATGCGGCGATTGTCGGCGCATTGAAGCGCCGCGCGGCCCATGTGCCAGTGATCGGTTTTCCCAAGGGCGCGGGCGAAAAGCTGCCCGCCTATGCGCGGGAGACCGGCGTTGATGCCGTCGGTCTGGACGAAACAATCAATCCGCTGTGGGCGGCACGCAACCTGCCCGAAACGATACCGGTGCAGGGCAATCTCGATCCGCTGCTGCTGCTGGCGGGCGGCACCGAGCTCGAACGCCAGACGCGCCGCATCCTCGATGCCTTCGCCGACCGCCCGCACGTGTTCAATCTCGGCCATGGCATTGGCCAGACGACGCCGGTCGAACATGTCGAGCAACTGCTTGGGCACGTGCGGGGCTGGCGATCATGACCATCCAGTGCAACCTCCGTTCGTGTCGAGCCAAGTCGAGACTGGTCTTGCGTGGTATCTCGACTTCGCTCGACACGAACGGGTAAGCTCGTGATATGCAACAGGTGTTCGACATGACCTATCTCTGGCTTAAGGCCGGTCACATCATCTTTGTCGTGTTCTGGATGGCGGGTCTGTTCATGCTGCCGCGCTATCTGGTCTATCATCAGGAGTGCCCGCCCGAACTCGCCGGAGAATGCGGCGTGGATCGAGCGCGAGCGCAAATTGCTGCGGATCATCCTGTGGCCATCGCTGGTGATTGTCTGGGCGCTGGGGCTGGCCTTGGCATGGAGCACCGGCGCGTTTGCCCAGGGCTGGTTTCACGCCAAGCTGGCAGTCGTAATCGCGCTGAGCGTTTATCACGTCTGGATGGCAGGTTATTCGGCCAGACTGGCGCGCGGCGAGCGCAGCCTGACTGGCAGGCAATTGCGGCTGGTCAACGAAATTCCCGGGGCTGCCGCTGCGGTCATTGTCGTGCTGGTTGTCGTCCGCCCCTTCTGAATGGCGCTCGATGCGTTGACGGATCGCGCGCGCGGGTCTATCTGCCCGGGGCTACCGGCAAGGGCCGCGCATCAGACGCGGCACGATCTGCTTTCCCCAAGCCCAGATGATCGGTCGGCCATTTACCAGACAATTTTCCGGAATACCGCCATCATGCATCTCAAAGAACTCAAGAAAAAAACCGCTGCCGAACTGGTCGAAATGGCCGAAGAGCTGGAGATCGAGGGCGCATCGACCATGCGCCGCCAGGACATCATGTTTGCCATCCTCAAGGAAGTCGCCGAGGATGGCGAAGAGATCATGGGACTGGGCACCATCGAAGTGCTCACCGATGGTTTCGGCTTCCTGCGCAGCCCCGAGGCGAACTATCTCGCCGGCCCCGACGACATCTATGTCTCGCCCAACCAGGTCCGCAAATGGGGCCTGAGGACCGGTGACACGGTCGAAGGCGAAATCCGCGCACCCAAGGACGGCGAGCGCTATTTCGCGATCAACCGGTTGACCAGCGTCAATTTCGACGATCCTGAAGCGGTTCGCCACCGGGTCAATTTCGACAATCTCACCCCGCTCTATCCTGACGAGAAACTCAATCTCGATACCCTCGATCCGACGGTGAAAGACAAGTCGGCGCGGATCATCGACATCATCAGCCCCCAGGGCAAAGGCCAGCGCGCGCTGATTGTCGCGCCGCCACGCACCGGCAAGACCGTGTTGCTGCAGAACATCGCCAAGGCCATCACTGATAACCACCCCGAAGTGTTCCTGCTGGTGCTGCTGGTCGACGAGCGGCCCGAGGAAGTCACCGACATGCAGCGCTCGGTGAAGGGCGAGGTGATCTCCTCGACCTTCGACGAGCCCGCCACGCGCCACGTCCAGGTTGCCGAAATGGTCATCGAGAAGGCCAAGCGGCTGGTCGAGCACAAGCGCGATGTCGTCATCCTGCTTGATTCGATCACTCGCCTGGGCCGCGCCTACAACACCGTCGTGCCGTCTTCGGGCAAGGTGCTCACCGGCGGTGTCGATGCCAATGCGCTCCAGCGGCCGAAGCGCTTTTTCGGCGCGGCGCGGAACATCGAGGAAGGCGGGTCGTTGTCGATCATCGCCACTGCCCTGATCGACACCGGAAGCCGCATGGATGAGGTCATCTTCGAGGAATTCAAGGGCACCGGCAATTCCGAAATCGTGCTCGACCGCAAGGTGTCCGACAAGCGCATCTTCCCCAGCCTCGATGTCGGCAAGTCGGGCACCCGCAAGGAAGAACTGCTGGTCGAGAAGGACAAGCTGTCGAAGATGTGGGTGCTGCGCCGCATTCTCATGCAGATGGGCACGGTCGATGCGATGGAATTCCTGCTCGACAAGATGAAGGATTCCAAGAGCAACGAAGACTTCTTTGCAACCATGAACCAGTAGGCGGAGTCCAGGACCGTGATCGATCTGCTAGTTGCCGCTGCCGCTGCCGCACCCTCGCTGGGGGGTCCAGCCGAAATCTGGGCAGCGATCGTCAACGATTTCTCGAATATCACCGAACCGGCTGCCTTCGCCGCGTTCCTGCAAGTGCTGATGATCGACCTTGTGCTGGCGGGCGACAATGCCATCGTCGTCGGCGCGCTGGCGGCGGGTTTGCCTCCTGCGGAGCGCAAAAAGGTAATTTTCATCGGCGTTGTCGCGGCGCTGGTGCTGCGCGTGATCTTCGCGCTGATGGTCACCTGGCTGCTGGGCATTGTCGGCCTGGTGCTCGCGGGCGGCATCCTGCTGTTATGGGTGGCCTGGCGCATGTACCGCGATATCAAGGGCCATTCGGCAGGCGAATCACCGGGTTCCGAAGAGGTCCAGGGCGACGAGCATTCGGGCATGAAGCCCGCCAAGAGCTTCGCCGGTGCCGCCTGGGGCGTTGCGGTTGCCGACGTCTCGATGAGCCTCGACAATGTCCTCGCCGTGGCGGGCGCGGCGCGTGAGCATCCCGGCATCCTGATCGTCGGCCTGATCTTCGCGGTCGCGCTGATGGGCATCGCCGCCAATGTCATCGCCAAATATATCGAGCGCTACCGCTGGATCGGCTGGGTCGGGCTGGCGGTGATCGTCTACGTGGCCGGCAAGATGATCTGGGAGGGCTTCCACGAGGTGCAGCCGCATGTGCTGGGGCTGATCGGCTAGGGTCTAGCCAATCAGGAGTGGGCTGAGCCCAACCTGGTCGTCAGCGCGAAATAGCGCCAGGCGGCTGAGTCTAACCCACATGCGCCGCAAAGAACGCCGCCGTGCGCTCCTCGGCCAGGCTCGCCCCCGCTGCATCGCGCCGCGCGCCGAAGGTGTCGGCGAAACCGTGGTCGAGCCCGGCATAGTCGTGGATCGTGACATGGGCATTGTCACCCAGCCCGGCGTGCATTGCCGCCTGCGCTTCGGCGGGAACGAAGCCGTCGGCGCTCGGCACATGCAGCAGCAACGGCCGGGCGATGGCGTGGCTTTCGCCCAGCATCTGGTCGATGCCGACGCCGTAGTAGCCGACCGACGCGTCGATATCGGTGCGCGTCGCGGCCATGTAGGCGACCTTGCCGCCCATGCAGAAGCCCTCGAGGCCCACTTTCGCCACGCCCGCCTGTCGCCGTATCCAGTGGATCGTCGCCTCGACATCGCAGATACCGAGATCGAAATCGTGCTTCATCATATGGCCAATGGCCACCTGGAATTCCTCGGGCACGTCAGGATTGAATTCGAGGCCTTTCTCCTGCCGCCAGAAGACATCGGGAGCGACCGCGAGATAGCCGGCTGCGGCCCAGTCCTCGGCCTTCTTGGCAATGCCCGGGTTGACCCCGAAAATCTCCTGAATGACGATGATCGCGCCGCGCGGCGTTCCGGCGGGTTTGACCACCAGCGCCGGGAAAGTGTCCTTGCCGTCGAGCGTCGGGATCGTGGTGTTGGTCGGCATCGCCTGTCTCCGCAAGATCGAGTCTGAAGCGTACACTACGCCCGCGATGGACTTTGCCAAGAGGCTGTGTCAGCCTGACTTTCCTTGCCACGCGGAGGTTCGCCCATGAAGGTCCACATAGAGCTTGACTGCACCCCCGAAGAGGCTCGCCGCTTTCTCGGCCTGCCCGATGTTGCCAAGGCCAACGAGGCCTATGGCGAGGCGGTCGCCAGCATGATGAAGGGTGCGGGCAGTCTCGACCAGCTGCAGGACCTCGCCAAACAGATCGCGCCGATGGGCGAGATGGGGCTGAAGATGTTCCAGCAATTCCTCACCAGCGGCGCGGCGATGGCGATGGGCGGCGGGGCCATGGGCGGCGGGGCGACCAGTGGCGGTGCGACCGGCGCGGACAAGAAGAAGGGCGACTAGGGCACTTCCGCCCGCTTTGGCGTTCGAACATGACCGATACGATTTTCGCCCTGTCGAGCGGTGCGCCGCCGGCAGCGATTGCGGTGGTGCGAATCAGCGGGTCGCGCGCGGGACAGGCGCTCGCGGCGCTGGCGGGTTGCCTGCCCGCGCCGCGCCGCGCGGTGGCGGTGAAGCTGCGCGATGCCGGGGGCGACGTGCTCGACCGCGCGCTCGCGCTGTGGCTTCCCGGCCCCGGCACCGCGACCGGCGAAGACGTGGCCGAGCTGCACTGCCACGGCGGCCGCGCGGTGATCGCGGCGGTCGAGGAATCGCTGGCGGCACTGCCCGAGTTGCGCCGCGCAACTTCGGGAGAGTTTACCCGCCGCGCGTTTTCCAACGGCAAGATCGACCTCGCCGAGGCCGAGGGGCTCGCCGACCTGCTGAGCGCCGAGACCGAATTGCAGCGCCGAAGCGCCATGGCCATGGCCAGCGGGGCCTTCTCGCGCGACGTCGAGGGCTGGCGCGGAGCGCTGCTGGCGCTTTCGGCGCAGGTCGAAGCGGTGCTCGATTTCGCCGACGAAGACCAGGTCACGACGCTGCCCGCAGGATTTGCGATGAAGCTGGAGGAGTTGTGCGGCGCAATCGCGGGCTGGCTGGCCGCGCCGCGCGCCGAGGCGCTGCGTGAAGGCTTCAGGGTAGTCCTCGCCGGGCCACCCAACGCAGGAAAAAGCACGTTATTCAATGCATTGGTGGAAAGTGATGCGGCGATCACCGCGCCGATTCCCGGGACCACCCGTGACGTCCTGACGCATCCGGTGGCGCTATCCGGCGTGCCCTTCCGTTTCGCCGACACCGCCGGCCTGCGCGATTCGCCAGGTGACAGCATCGAGGTGCTGGGGGTGGCGCGCGCGCGCGCGGCGATGGATGATGCCGATCTGGTGCTGTGGCTCGGCCCGCAACACGAGGGGCCTCCTGCCAGCTGGGAAATCGAGCCACAGATCGACCGCGCCGATCATGCCGCCAAGGTGGCACCCCGGCACCGCCTCTCCGCCGTCACCGGTGAGGGACTCGATGCGCTGCGCCGCGATCTCGTCGAGGTCGCCCGCGCCGCGCTCCCCCGCCCCGGCCAGGCCGCGCTCAATGCCCGCCAGCACGGCCTGCTGGCCGATGCCGAAGTGGCGTTGAGGGCCGCCGGGGATCAGCCGGACCCGCTGCTGCTCGCCGAACACCTGCGCCAGGCCCGCCTCGCCTTCGACGCGCTGCTGGGGCGGACCACGACCGAAGACATGCTCGACGCACTGTTCGGGCGGTTCTGCATCGGGAAGTGAATTTTGATCGGACGCCCAGGCTTCCCAAAGCCCCTCCCCTTCAGGGGAGGGGTTGGGGTGGGGGCTGTCGTGCGAGTGCGGTGCATGCCGGACAACCCCCACCCCTCGATCCCCTCCCCTGAAGGAGAGGGGAGGAAAGTTGTCGCTGGGCAAATGGACTCTGCGCCGAATATCAGGGAGAAGCTCAGCCGGGGAAATGATGTTCCACGTGAAACACCCGCGCTTTGACGCCTCCCCGCGCCTCCGCTAAACGCGCCGCCACCATGCCCCACCAAACTCCAACACCTTCGACACAATCGTCATCGGCGGCGGGCATGCCGGCGTCGAAGCCGCCGCTGTCGCTGCACGGATGGGGGCGCGGGTGGCGCTGGTCAGTTTCGATCTCGACGCCATCGGCGCGATGAGTTGCAATCCGGCGATTGGCGGGCTGGGCAAGGGGCATCTGGTGCGCGAGGTCGATGCCTGCGACGGGCTGATCGCGCGGGCTGCCGATGCCGCCGCGATCCATTACCGGATGCTCAACCGCTCGAAGGGCAGCGCCGTTCAGGGGCCGCGGGTCCAGGCCGACCGCAAGCTGTTCAAGGCGGCGATCCAGCAGCTGCTCAAGCAGCAGGGCGATTTGACGCTGGTCGCCGGCGAGGCGGCGGCGCTGGTGCTTGAATGCAGCCGCGTAGCCGGTGTGACACTCGCGGACGGAACCCGGCTGGCGGCACCGGCGGTGATCCTGTGCACCGGCACTTTCCTTGGCGGCACGCTGTTTCGCGGCGAGGAGCGGATGACCGGCGGGCGCATCGGCGAGGCTTCGGCGCAGGTCCTCGCCGCACAGCTGCGCGAGGCCGAGCTGCCGATGGCGCGGCTCAAGACCGGGACGCCGCCGCGGCTCGACGGGCGGACTATCGACTGGGCGCGGCTCGCCGAGCAGCCCACCGATGCCGAGCCGTGGTGCATGTCGGCGATGACGCAGGTCCGGGCCCAGCCGCAGATCTTCTGTGCGATCACCCGCACCAACGCGTGCAGTCACGACGTCGTGCGGGCCAATCTGCATCGCTCGCCGCTGTTCTCCGGGGCGATCGGCGCGCAGGGGCCGCGCTATTGTCCGTCGATCGAGGACAAGATCCACCGCTTCGGCGACCGCGATGGCCATCAGGTGTTTCTCGAGCCCGAAGGCCTCGACAGCCACCTGGTCTACCCCAACGGCATCTCCACCTCGCTGCCCGCCGATGTCCAGCTGGCGATGCTGCGTACCATGGCGGGGCTCGAGGCGGTCGACATGGCAGTGCCCGGCTATGCTGTCGAATACGACCACATCGACCCGCGCGCGCTGCGGCCCAGCCTCGAGCTGCGCGCGATCCCCGGGCTCTATTGTGCCGGGCAGATCAACGGCACCACCGGCTACGAGGAGGCTGCCGCGCAGGGGCTGGTGGCGGGGATGCAGGCCGCTGCGGCAGTGCTCGGGCGCACGCCCGCCGCGCTCGACCGGGCGAACAGCTACATGGCGGTGATGGTCGATGATCTCACCTTGCAGGGAGTGTCCGAGCCCTACCGCATGCTCACCGCGCGCGCTGAATATCGCCTGCGGCTGCGGGCGAACAACGCCTCGACCCGGCTGACGCCGCTGGCGATCGAGGCCGGCTGCGTCAGCGCGGAGCGACGCACGTGGTTTGCCCGGCGCATGAATCGCAAGGCTGTCCTCGACACCGCACTCGAGCGCGAGGTGGCCGCAGGCGAGCTGGCTGCGTCTGGCCTGCCGGTGCGCAGTGATGCCGGCCGGCTGCCCCTGCGTGAGTGGCTTCGCTTTGGCGGTGTCGAACTCGAAGGCCTCGCCCCGTGGATCGATGCCGCTGCGCTGGCCGATGCCGAACTTGCCGCTGAACTGGCCGAAGATGCCACCTATGCACCCTATCTCGCCCGGCAGGACAGCGAGTTGCGCGAGTTGCGCGCCAGCGAGGCGCTGTCGCTGGGCGATCAATTTGCCTATGATGCGATCCCGGGGCTGTCGCGCGAGATGGTCGAGCGGCTCGCCAGAGCGCGGCCGATGACTTTGGCGGCAGCCGGGCGGGTGCCGGGGGTAACCCCCGCCGCGCTCGCCGCGCTGCTGGTCCATGCCCGGCGTCTGGTCGCGTGACGGGCAACGGGACTGCCGGCATGGTCGCCAGTGAAGCAGAGGCGCGGGACTGGCTGGGCGGTCTGCCGGAGTGCGATGGCAGGGCGATGGAACGGCTGGAGCGACTGGTTGCACTGCTGGCCGAAGAGAATGCCCGCCAGAACCTCGTCTCCGCCGCCAGCCTCGATTCGGTCTGGCAGCGGCACATCGCCGAACTCGGCACAGCTGCTCGCTCATGTTCCACGTGAAACAGGATCGCCCTGGTTCGATCTTGGTACCGGCGCGGGATTTCCCGGGCTGGTGATTGCGGCGCTGCGCCCGGAATGCCGGGTGACCATGGTCGAATCGCGTCCCTTGCGCGCCGAGTGGCTCGAACGGGCGCGAGTGGCCCTCGAACTGGAGCATGCCACGGTCGAGGCCTCGCAACTGCAGCAGGTCGGAGACGCCGCTATGGCGGTCATTTCGGCGCGTGCCTTTGCTCCGCTCGGCAAATTGCTGCGCCTGTCCGTGCGGTTTTCCACAAAGGACACGCTCTGGCTGTTGCCGAAGGGGCGTTCGGCGCAGCAGGAGTTGCAAAGCCTCACCGGATGGCAGCATATGTTCCACGTGAAACAGTCGCTCACCGATCCTGAGGCGGGAATAATCGTCGGCAACTTGCTCGGCCGGAAAGGGCGCACCTCGTGATTCGCATCGCCATTGCCAACCAGAAAGGCGGCGTCGGCAAGACCACCACGGCGATCAACCTCGCCACGGCGCTCGCGGCAACCGGCTCGCGGGTGCTGCTGATCGATCTCGATCCGCAGGGCAATGCCTCGACCGGCATTGGCATCGCCACCGGGGACCGGCACAATTCGAGCTACAGCCTGCTGGTCGACGAGCTGCCGCTGCGCGAATGCACGCTGCCCACATCGATCCCGGGCTTGCATATCGTTCCCGCCACGGTCGATCTGTCCGGGGCGGAGATCGAGCTGGTCTCGGTCGAGGATCGCACCGGGCGCTTGCGGCATATGCTCGCGCAGGAAGCAGGTTACGACATCTGCATCATCGACTGTCCGCCGTCGCTGGGACTGCTCACGCTCAATGCGCTGTCCGCCGCCGATACCCTGCTGGTGCCGCTGCAGTGCGAATTCTTTGCGCTCGAAGGGCTGAGTCACCTGTTGCAGACCGTCGAGCGGGTGCAGCAGCGGTTCAACCCCGGGCTTGGCATCATCGGCGTCGCGCTGACCATGTTCGACCGGCGCAACCGGCTTACCGACCAGGTCGCCGACGATGTCCGCTCGTGCCTCGGCGAACTGGTGTTCGAGGCGACCATCCCGCGCAACGTCCGACTGTCGGAAGCGCCGAGCCATGGCCTGCCGGCGCTGGTCTACGATCATGCCTGCGCTGGGAGCCGCGCTTATATGGCCTTGGCACGCGAACTTATCGCCCGCCTGCCCGAAAGGAGAATAGCCGCATGAGCGAGAAATCGGCATTGCAGCCTCTGGCCGCCCCGGCGCGGCGCAAACCGCTGGCGCTGGGGCGCGGGCTTGGCGCACTGATGGGCGAGACGCGGCGCGAGGAGCCACTGGTCGCCTCTGCCGTGAGCCCGGCCGGCGCACCGGCCGGGGATGGCCTCGCCATGCTGACGATTTCCGCGATCAGCCCGCATCCCGATCAGCCGCGCCGCCATTTCGACGAAGCGGCGCTCGACGAGCTCGCCGCTTCGATCGCCGCGCGCGGGGTGATCCAGCCGGTAATCGTCCGACCACTGGGGCAGGGGCGCTATCAGCTGGTCGCCGGCGAACGCCGCTGGCGTGCCGCGCAGCGCGCACAACTCCATGAAATCCCTGCACTAATTCGTGATCTTGGCGAGCGCGAAGTGATGGCGCTGGCCTTGATCGAGAACCTCCAGCGCGAGGACCTCAACCCGATCGAGGAAGCGCGTGCCTATCAGCGGCTGGCCGAGGCCGAAGGCCTGACCCAGGCCGAGATCGCCCGCATGGTCGACAAGTCGCGCAGCCATGTCGCCAACTTGCAGCGCTTGCTGGCCCTGCCGGAGGCGGTGCTCACACTGGTCGAATCGGGGCAATTGGCGATGGGCCATGCTCGCGCACTGATCGGCGTGGAGGATGCGGTCGCCATTGCCGGC
Organism: uncultured Alphaproteobacteria bacterium; assembly: GCA_963777795.1. Lineage (GTDB taxonomy): Bacteria > Pseudomonadota > Alphaproteobacteria > Sphingomonadales > Sphingomonadaceae > Novosphingobium. Next base: position 179,882 of record CAVZRM010000006.1, on the reverse strand, counting down.
GCGGCCGTTGCCCGGCACCTTTCGGTACGCGAGGTCGAGCGGCTGGCGCGCCTTCGCCAGCAGGGCGAGGGCACGGCAGGGACAGGGCCGCGCCGCAGCCGCACCGCGCGGCACACCGAGGACGCCGCCGACATTGCCGCAGTGCAGAGCCATCTCGAGGAATTCCTCGGGCTTGCCGTGCGGATCAATGCCGATGCCGATCCGCGCTCGGGCGCGGTGACGATCCGCTATCGCACGCTCGACCAGCTCGATCTGATCTGCCAGCGCCTCACCGGCGGCGGGATCTGAGCCTGCGGCAAAGTCGCGCTGCGCAACTTGCGACGTTCGCGGGCGATCAGTCCAGACGCTGGCGCTTGTCCGGGGTGACGCGGATGCGCTTGTCGGGGACGAACCTGCGCGGAGCCGGGCGGCGCGGAATGATCCGGGTGCTGATCGGCACATATTCGGTGGTCAACACTTCCTCGCAGGGCCGGCTTACCGCCATCGGGGCCATCATCATTGGCCGCGCATGCGCCATCATCGATCCGCGCTGGGCATGGCTGCGGTAATAGTCGTCGAAATAGGCTTCGCAGTAGCCAGCGCCAGGCCCGGCATCGCGCCGATCGCGCCGGTGGCGGCGGCCCCAGCCATCATAATACATCTCTGTGCGGCGCTGGCATTCGCCGAGCCAGGCGTCGCGGGTGCGCGCGTCGGGCATTCCGGGGATCATACCCGGGTCCGTCGCCGGACCACTCCAGGCCGGTCGCATGTCGGGCATGCCCGGGGCGGACGGCATGCCCGGGACGGGCGGCGGAAAGGCGGGGGCGGCGGGAAGCGTCGGCGCATCGCCGGGCATCGCCCCCTGGGCTGCCAGAGCCGGTGTCGCCAAAGCCAGCGCGGCGGCGCTGGCCGCGCTGCAAATCGGAACGAGGTGGCGAAGAGACATGGCTTTCCCCTGGGCGGCGCTTGGGAGGATTCCCGGCCTTAACCTGAAATTTAGCATCGCAAGGCCGGCGAATCCAAGGCTTGGCTCCAGCGCAGATTGCCGTGTCCCGTAATGGAGCAGCGCGAGCGCTACAGATTACCGGCGCTGTGCACGCCAAATCGAGGGCGAAATCGAACATGGCTTCTTGCGGCAAGCGTGTGCGCCATTGCCGCCCCGAGGCTGGTCGCCTATCTGTCCGGAATGACTGGTTTGAAGCGAAAATTTCTCATCTGGCTGGGCGTGTGCGCGCTCGCGCTGTTGGTGTTCGGGGCCTGGGTGTGGCGCGGCAATCCTTCTGATCGCGATCCGGCGACGACCACGGGCAAGACGCCGACACTGGTGGAAGCCGATTCCGAGATGTTTCCCAGCTTCGGGCTGGTCAATCCGGTCGGCTGGGGCAAGCAGGGCGCACCGATTGCGGCGCAAGGCCTCGTGGTCAGCCGGTTCGCCGAAGGGCTGGACCATCCGCGCACGCTGCTGACGCTGCCCAACGGCGATGTGCTGGTCGCCGAAACCAATTCGCCCCCGCGACAGGGACCGGGCGGCGTGACGGGGGCGCTGATGAAGCTGTTCATGGGCTGGGTCGGCGCGGGCGAGCCCTCGCCAAACCGGGTGCTGCTGCTGCGCGACGGCGATGGCGACGGCAAGGCCGAGCAGCGCTTCACCCTGCGCAGCGCGGGTCTCGATTCGCCCTCGGGCATGGCCTGGGGCGCGGGCAAGCTGTACATCGCCAACCACAATGCCGTGCTGGCGTTCGACTTTGCCCCCGGGGCGACGGAACTCACCGCTAATCCCGCCAAGATCATGGATTTGCCCGGCGGCGGCAACCATTGGATGCGCAATCTGCTGCTCAGCCCCGACGGCAAGCAGCTCTATGTCGCGGTCGGCTCGGCCTCGAACATTGCCGGGAACGGTGTCGCCGAGGAACAGGGCCGCGCGGCGATCTGGGAGCTCGATCTGGCCAGCGGCAAGAGCCGGCAATATGCCAACGGCATGCGCAATCCCAATGGCCTCGGCTGGAACCCCTCGACCGGCGAACTGTGGGCAACGGTGCAGGAGCGCGACATGCTCGGCCCCGATCTGGTGCCCGACTATCTCACCAACGTGCCGGTCGGCGCGCAATACGGCTGGCCGTGGGTCTACTGGCGCGACATCATCGACTGGCGGGTGAAAGCACCGATGCCCGATTTCCTCACCGAATATGCCCGCAAGCCCGAATATGCGCTGGGCGCGCATGTCTCGGCGCTCGGCATGGTCTTCGCCACCAGCGGCAACCGCATGGGCGAGGGCTTCGCCAACGGTGCTTTCGTCGCGCGGCACGGATCGTGGAACCGCAAACCGCTATCGGGCTACGATGTGGTGTTCGTCGCCTTCGACGCCAACGGCAATCCGCAGGGCCTGCCCAAACCGGTGCTCACCGGCTTCCTCACCGGCAAGGGCAGCGATACCCATGGCCGCCCGGTATGGTTGGCCTGGGACAAGGGCGGGGGCTTGTTGGTTTCGGACGACACCGCCGGGATTGTCTGGCGGGTGATCGCGCCGGGTGCGCAAGCCTCGGCGGGGCCCAAGCCCGTGGTCGTTGCGCGCATGCCGCCGCAGCGCGAGCTCGACAGCAACATGGAATTGCAGATGAGCGCCGGCTTCAAGTCGGACGCGATTCACGTCTCGCAGTAGGGCTCACAGCGCGATTCCCGCGCGCCCGGCCAGTTCGGTGACGAATTGCCAGGCCACCCGGCCCGAACGCGCGCCGCGCCGCTTCGACCATTCGAGCGCCTCGGCCTCTTGCCAGTCGAGCCCGTGCGCCTGGGCATAGCCCGCGACAATGCCGAGATACTCGTCCTGGCTGCAAGCGTGGAAGCCGATGGAGAGACCGAAGCGGTCTGCCAGCGCCAATTTGTCATCGACCGCATCGCGCGGGTTGATTGGCCGATCACTTGCCGAAGGGTCCTGCTCTGACAAGTGGCGCGGGACGATGGCGCGGCGGTTGGCGGTGACGGCGATGCGGACATTGCCGGGCCGCGCCTCGACTCCGCCCTCGAGCCAGCTGCGCAAAGCGCGCGGGCCGCTGCTGTCGCCGTCCTCGAAGCCAAGATCGTCGAGATAGACGAGGAACCGGCGCTCGACTCCGCCCAGCGCGGCGAACAGCGCGGCAAGGCTGGGCAGGGCGTCGGGCGCGACCTGCACCAGCGCCACCAGCCTGGCATTGGCGGCCTGTGCGGCGACGATTGCCGAACGCAGCAAGGCCGACTTGCCCATGCCGCGCGCGCCCCACAGCAGCATGTCGTGCGCGGCGTGCCCCTTGGCGAGGCGGGCGACATTCCCGGTGACCAGCGCCTTCTGCGCGTCGATCCCGCGCAGCAAGTCGAGCGCGGGGGCCTCGATCCGCGCGACCGGGCGGGCAGATCGGCCATCCCAGACGTAGGCGGGATGCTGCAGCCAAGCCTGCGCGGCTGGCGCTGGCGGGGCAAGCCGTTCGAGCGCTCCGGCAATGCGGGCGAGCGTGTCGTCCGCTGCGCTCATCCCGCCAGCGCCTCGGCGTCAAGCGCGTAGAGCAGCGCGGCACCGCTGGTCGCGGCAGCCAGCAGACCGGTGGCCTCGGGCACGATGTGGGTGAGGAAATAGTCGGCGACGACGGGCTTGGTCTGGGCCACGGTGGGGGGCGCATCGGGAGCCGCTGCTGCTCGCGCCTGACGGAGCAGTTGCCACCCCGCCACCGCCACGGCGGCCATCGTCAGGAAGGGCACACTGCCCGCGAGCTTGTCGTCGAGGCTGGCCTCATTCGCCATCCAGTCGCCGATCTCCCCGCACTTCCCTGCAAGGGCCGCCAGCGCCGGGGCCTGAGTGGCGTCGCGAGCAACGTCTGCCATCAACCCCGCCAGCACCCCGCCGCGTTCCATGGCGAGCTTGCGGGTGACCAGATCGGCGGCCTGGATGCCGTTGGTGCCTTCGTAGATCGGCGGAATGCGCGCATCGCGCAGCAGCTGTGCCGCGCCGGTTTCCTCGATGAAGCCCATGCCACCGTGGACCTGCACGTTCAGGCTGGTGACTTCCATGCCGACATCGGTGCCCCAGGCCTTGAGCAACGGCACCAGCAGGTCGGCGCGGCTCTGCGCCACGCCATCGCCCAGCGCGCCGCGATCGACCTGGCCGGCGGTGTAGTATAGCAGGGCCCGCGCGCCCTCGGTCAGCGCGCGCATCCTGAGCAGCATGCGGCGCACATCGGGATGCTCGATGATCGCAACCGGGGCCTTGTCGGCGGCTCCGGCGCGGGCGGACTGCACCCGCTCCCGCGCGAAGGCCATCGCCTGCGCCGTCGCGCGGCCGGCCAGCTGCACCCCCTGGCTGCCGACATTGATCCGTGCCGCGTTCATCATCGTGAACATGGCCTTGAGGCCCTCGTTCTCATGGCCGATCAGCTCGCCGATGCACTGATCGTTGTCGCCATAGCTCATCACGCAGGTCGGCGAGGCATGGATGCCGAGCTTGTGTTCGAGGCTGACCACTGTGAGGTCGTTGCGCAGGCCGGGCTTGCCTGCGGCATCGGGCAGGTATTTGGGGACGATGAACAGCGAGATGCCGCGCGAGCCCGCCGGTGCGCCGGGGGTGCGCGCCAGCACCAGATGGATGATATTCTCGGCGAGCTCATGTTCGCCCCAGGTGATGAAGATCTTGGTGCCCTTGATCCGCCATTTGCCGGCATCTGGTCCACTTGAAACAGGCGTCGCGCTGGCGCGCAGCGCGCCGACATCGCTGCCGGCCTGCGGCTCGGTGAGGTTCATGGTGCCGGCCCATGCGCCGCTGACCAGCTTCGGCAGGTAGAGCGCCTGCTGCGCTGCGCTGCCATGGTGCTGGATCGATTCGATCGCGCCTACCGTGAGCATCGGCAGCAGTGAGAAGGCGAGATTGGCATTGCCCAGCGTTTCGAGCACGCAGCAGGCAAGGCTGAACGGCAGGCCCTGGCCGCCGAATTCGACCGGACCGGCGACCGCGTTCCAGCCCTGCTCGACATAGGCCCGGTAGGCCTCGGCAAAACCACCTGGCAGCGTCACCACGCCATCGGCCGCTTTCGCGCCCTGCGTGTCGCCGATCCGCTGCAAGGGTGCCCATTCGCCCGCAGCGAACTGGCCGATGCCCTCCACAATCGCAGCGACCGTGTCGGCACTGGCCTCGGCGAAGCGGGGATGAAGGGCCAGTTCGGCAATCCCGGCGCAATGTTCGAGCGCGAACAGCTGGTCAGCAACGGGCGGGGAGAAGGACATGCGATGCTTTTCCTTGGCTTTGCGGCTTGCCGCCTATAGCGGCAGCCCATGCCCGACAACAGCCCGGCAAATGTGCGCAAGGCAGATGGCGCGGCAATCGCCAGCGCAGCGGCGATCCTGCGCGCCGGCGGGCTGGTCGCGGTGCCGACCGAGACGGTCTATGGCCTCGCCGCGCGGGCCGACAGCGCGGCGGCGGTGGCGGCTATCTATCGCGCCAAGGGGCGTCCGCTGTTCAATCCGCTGATCGTGCACGTCTCCGGGCTGGCGCAGGCGGAAGAGTTGGCCGGGTTCGACGCGCGGGCCCGCTTGCTGGCGGAAAAGTTCTGGCCGGGGGCGCTAACCCTGGTGCTGCCGCTGCGCGAAGGCGCGGAGCTGGCCCCGGCGGTGACCGCAGGCCTGTCCACGGTTGCGCTGCGCTGTCCCGCGCACCCGGCAATGCAGGCGCTGCTCGCGCAGACCGGTTTGCCGCTGGCCGCGCCTTCAGCCAATCGCAGTGGCGCGGTCAGCCCGACCCGCGCCGCACACGTCGCCGCTTCGCTGGGCGCAAAGGTCGATCTCATCCTCGACGGCGGCGCTTGTTCGGCTGGCATCGAATCGACCATCGTCGCCCTGCGCGACCATGGCGGCTGGCAGATCCTGCGACCCGGCCCGGTCGCAGAGGCGCAGATTGCGAGCATTCTCGGCCAGGCCCCGGACGCCGTGACGTCGCATCCGGCGATCGAGGCACCGGGCCAGCTGGCGAGTCATTATGCGCCTGGAAAGCCGCTGCGGCTCGATGCCGCAGCTTCTGCGCACGATGAGTTCCATATCGGTTTCGGCGCGATTCCCGGCCACTTCTGCCTGTCGCCGGCGGGCGATTGTGCCGAGGCGGCGGCGCTGCTCTATGAGGCACTGCATCGCGCCGCAGCGGCGGATCAGCCGCGCATTGCCGTTGCGCCCTTGCCGAGGGAGGGGATCGGCGCGGCGATCGACGACCGGTTGCGGCGCGCGGCTGCGTGATCAGTCTGCCGTAAGTTCGATCCGGTCGATTTCGGTGAGCGCGCCTTCGGCGCGCGCGCAAGCAGCGGCGTCACCCTCGGCGCAGTGCCGGGCATGGCGGCGATGGGCGTTTTCCAGCCGGCCCAGCCGCTCGTCGCGCTGCCGCAGCGCGCGCCCGCGCTTCTCGTCGGCCTCGGACTGACTGGTTGTTGCCAGATCGACTGCCTTGCCGGCAATGCGCACCGGCGCGGTCACCACGCCGACCACGGTGCGAGCGATGCATCCTTGCAGCGCGAGCAGGGATAATCCTGCAAAAACTGCCGTCGCCGAAACGCGCATGGCCGCAAGCTCCCCAAAGTCGGCGGCAAGCATGGTCATAGCTGCATTGCCCAATGGTGAACCCGCGCGAAACATGGCAAAAGGGCCGCTCCTTGCGGAACGGCCCCTCTGGTGATTGCCAGCTTTGGCGCTCAGACTGTCTCGACTACCGCTACCGCCACCGCCACCGCTGCGTTTTCGTAATACTTGGGTGCGTGCTCGTTGAGGATCGCGAGGATCTTCTTGAGCGCGGCAGGCTCGTCAGTCTTTTCCATCGCGGCCAGTTCGCGCGCCAGCCGCGAGGAAGCGGCTTCGAAGATCTGGCGCTCGGAATAGGACTGCTCGGGCTGGTCGTCGGCGCGAAACAGGTCACGCGTGACTTCGGCGATCGAGACGAGGTCGCCCGAATTGATCTTGGCCTCGTATTCCTGGGCGCGGCGCGACCACATGGTGCGCTTGACCTTGGGCTTGCCCTTGAGCGTATCGAGCGCCTCGCGCAGGGTCTTGTCCGACGACAGCTTGCGCATGCCGATCGCCTCGACCTTGCCCACCGGAACGCGCAGCGTCATGCGCTCCTTCTCGAAGCGCAGCACGTAGAGTTCGAGATGCATGCCGGCGATTTCCTGCTCCTGCAGTTCGATCACCCGGCCGACACCGTGCTTGGGATAAACGACGTAATCTCCGACATCGAAGGCGTTCGCCTTTGCCGTCATGTACCGTTCCTTCATCTGTTGGCGGTCCGCGACAATGCCGATTCCGGCCCATGGCATGCGCGCGGTGCGCATGCCGCAAGCGGACCCGATGGTGGCATCAACCGAAACTCGCGACCCTGCCTTTCAACATGCGTATCGACCGGACGCGCCCTAAGCGCCTCGCGGCTGACACATTATATAGCAGGTTTGTAACAAAATGACCAGAGGTCCGAATCCGATGAAGGTTCGGGCGCGATTCGGGCCTTTCGGCAGACCGCCGGTGCGTGCGATCAGTCGCCTTCGCCAGGCTCTGCCGAAAACAGGTTCTCGAACTTGCCTTCGACGCCCTTGAACTCGTCGGCGTCGGCCGGGCTGTCTTTCTTGGCGGTGATATTGGGCCACTCGGCCGAATATTTGGTGTTGAGCTCAAGCCACTGTTCCAGGCCCGACTCGGTATCGGGCAGGATCGCCTCGGCCGGGCATTCGGGCTCGCAGACGCCGCAGTCGATGCATTCGCTGGGGTTGATCACCAGCATGTTCTCACCCTCGTAGAAGCAGTCTACGGGGCAGACTTCGACGCAATCCATGTATTTGCAGCGAATGCAGGCGTCGGTGACGACATAGGTCATGGCTGCAAATCCCCTTCGGCAGCATCGGAGTTCTGTCCCGCTGCTAGAGGCAAATCTGCGCCTGCGTCAAGCGCGCGATAGCAGCTTTGCGCTTCGGGTGCCGGTCCGCGCCGCGCGGGCAGGGCGAGAAGCGCGATGACCCCGACGCCATCGCCGCGCGGCAGGGTGAGCACATCGCCCACCGCGACCTTCTGGTGTGCGCGGTCGATGCGGCGTCCGTTGAGGCGGATATGGCCGGCCTCGGCCATCGCCTGGGCGAGCCCGCGCGTCTTGGCCAGCCGCAAGTACCACAACAGTTTGTCGATTCTCACCGCATCAGCCCGGCGAGTGCCGCGAATGCCCCTTCGCGTGGCGGGCGGGCAGCCGATTCGCGCGGCACCGCCAGCCGGGCAGGTCGCCAGCGCCACACCAGTTGCGCCGGCGGTCCGGACGCGCCCTCCGACAGCGGCTGCGGCACGATCGGCGCGAAGCCGGCGAGGCGCAGCAGCCTGGCGTAGCTCGCCGTGGTCAGTCCGGCGGAAACCGCGCGTGCGGGGTCGAGCGCGAAGGCCTGCCGCCCGGCAGCGATTCGCGCGCCATGGGCTTCGCGCAGAAGCTTGTCGGCCATGTCGATCCGCAACCACTGCTTGCCGAGCGCACGATAGCCTGGCGGCGGCGTTTCGCGGCTGGCGGCAAGCACCGGAGGCATCGCGGCATCGGGCGGCGCACTGTCCAATTCCATCGTCGGCCGCCCCGCCAGCCCTGCCAGCTCGCGCCACAGCGCCTGCGGCCTGGGCTTGACCATGGCCGGCACAAACAGGTCGAGCGCGCCGACGCGCACGCCGAGCCTCGACAGCATGCCGCGCTGGGCGGGCGCGAGCAGTTCGATGCCGGTCGCCTGGCGTTCGAGCATGCCGCCCGCCTCGACCAGGCGGATCAGCAGAGCGCGCAACTCCGCGCCCGCCCCGGCGCTGCGGCTGGCCGCATCGAGGGTGCGCAGCGGGGCGAGCGGAGCCAGCGCAGCCTCAAGCCACTGTTCGAGTGCCTTGAGCAGCGCGACGCGGGCAGGATCGGGCAGCGCATCGAGCGCCGCGGCGGCGGCGAGGCGCGGGCTCAGCAACCCGCGCCCCCGCGTCAGGCTGGCGAGCGCCTCCCCCTGCCAGGCCACCGCGCCGCCTGCGAGCCGAAGCGCCGCCTCGCCGCGCCCGGTGGACTCGGCCAGCGCCTCGGCCCGTGCTGCGGCCAGTGCAGGAACATGACGCTCGGCGGCGGCGAGCAGCAGCTTGCTTTCTACGTGGCGCGCCAGCGGATCAACCACGAAGCGGAAGCCCCTGAGTTCGCCAATCGGCTCGCCATCGACCAGCACCGTGTCCTCCTCGAGCCGCACCGGCAGTAGCGCGGCATCGGGCCCGAGCTTCTTCATCAGCACCGAGGTGCGCCGGTTGACGAAGCGCTCGGTCAGCCGCGCATGCAGCGCGTCCGACAGCCGCGCCTCGACCGCGCGGGCGCGCGCCGCCATTTCCTCCCTGGCCAGCACCCAGTCGGGCCGCTGGGCGATGTAGGACCACGAACGGATCGAGGCGATGCGGCCTTGCAGCGTGTCGATATCGCCTGCCGGATTGTCGAGCGCGGCGATCGCCTGCGCGACGTAGTCGGCACCGAGATGGTCGTGGCGCAGGTCCTGCCACAGCCGCGCGACAAAGCGGCTATGGGTCTCCACCCCCTGGCTGCGGAAGTCGGGCAGCGAACAGACCTGCCAGAACCGCGCGACCTGGGCAGTGCCGCGCAAGGCCCGGGCGATGTCGGGTTCCTCGGCCAGCCGCCGCAGGACGGCAAGGTCGATGGCCTCGGGAGCGGGGACCAGTTCGGGCGACAGTGGCGGCGCTTCGAGATCGGCGATCAGGGTGTCGAGCGTGTCATGGCGCGGCTCGGCCTCGCGCCAGTAGAGCCGCGTGATCGGCGGGAAGCGGTGTTCCTCGATGGCATAGACTTCCTCGTCGGCGAAGAGGGCGTCGTGGCTGCGGGTTCCCGCAAGCGTCCCGAAAGTCCCGTCGCGCTGATGCCGCCCGGCGCGTCCGGCGATCTGCGCCATCTCCGCCGCGGTCAGTCGCCGCTGGCGTAGCCCGTCGAATTTGGACAGGCCGGCGAAGGCGACATGGCCGATATCGAGATTGAGCCCCATGCCGATGGCATCTGTCGCAACGATGTAGTCGACCTCGCCCGACTGGTACAATGCTACCTGCGCGTTGCGGGTCTGCGGCGACAGCGCGCCCATCACCACCGCCGCGCCGCCGCGAAAGCGGCGCAGCATTTCGGCAATCGCGTAAACCTGCTCGGCCGAAAAGGCGACGATGGCGCTGCGCGGAGGGACGCGCGACAGTTTTCTGGCACCCGAATGGCTCAGCGTCGAAAATCGCGGACGACCGACAATTTCGGCTTCGGGTACCAGCGCCTTGACCATCGGCTCGAGCGTCGCCGAGCCGAGAATCATGGTCTCTTCGCGGCCGCGCGCATTGAGCAGCCGGTCGGTGAAGATATGCCCGCGCTCGCGATCGGCGGCGAGCTGGGCTTCGTCGAGCGCGACAAAGGCCAGGTCGGCGTGGACCGGCATGGCCTCCGCCGTGCACAGCAGCCAGCGCGCGTCTTTGGGCTCGATCCGCTCCTCACCGGTAATCAGCGCGACGCGGTTTTCGCCCTTGATCGCGCAGACCCGATCATAGACCTCGCGTGCCAGCAGCCGCAGCGGGAAGCCGATCGCCCCGCTCGAATGGGCGCAGAGCCGCTCGATGGCGAGGTGGGTCTTGCCGGTATTGGTCGGGCCGAGCACCGCCTTGACGCGGGAGTCTCCCGCTGGGCGGGGGCTGGCGGGTGGTCGATTGGCCATCGCCCCGCCAATGTGGCATCGCCTCCTGCCCCCCGCAAGCAGCGCCGCCGCGCTCATCCCCATTTGCGCCCCGGCTCACCGCCCGGTTTGCCCCCGAATGCGCGGGGCGGTTAGACGAATTTTAACCGTGATGCGCGAAGAAGGCAGCGAACGGAGGGCTGTGGGCAGTGTTCAGGGAGCGCGATGATGCGGATCTCGGTCTTGGCGGCACCGGTGCGACCTGGGCGACGGCCACCGCCGCGCTGTCCTGCGCGCAGAGCGAACCCGCGCCGCCAAGCGATTGGCGCAGCCGCCTCGGAGGGCTGAAAGCTCGCATCGAGGCGCGGTGCCACCGGCTCGACCTCGCCCCCGATCTGGCCGAAGATATCGGCAGCCTGCGCTGGCTGCGCGGTTTCGGCACCCTGTTTGTCCTGTCTTTCGCCGCGCTCTCGTTCTGGCCCGATTTCAGCGCGCTGGAGGCCGCCACCACCTTTGATGGCGACGGCGCAACGCGCGACGAATTCCGCAGCCAGATGATCATGCCGCTTGCCTTCGGGGCCGATTCGGGCCGCCGCATGGGCGCGAGCCCCGCCGTGCAAGCGCTCGCCAATGTTCCCGAGCGGCCCCACATCAGGTTGGTGGCGAGCCTGGGGCAGGGCGACAGTTTCGGGCGCATGTTGCAGCGTGCCGGCGTCGGGCCGGGCGACGCGGCGCGGGCCAGCGAACTGGTTGCCGGGCAGATGCCGCTGGGCGAGATTGCCACCGGCACCCGCTTTGACATCACGCTCGGGCGGCGCAGCGAGGCGGGCGGCCCGCGCCCGCTCGACAAGCTCGCCTTCCGTGCCCGCTTCGATCTCGACCTCGGTATTTCCAGGACCGCAGGCGGGCTGGTGCTGTCGCCCCGCCATCTTGCGGTCGATTCGACGCCGCTGCGGATCCGCGGCGCTGTCGGCCCCAGCCTCTATCGCTCGGCCCGCGCTGCCGGCGCGCCGGTCAAGGCGATCCAGCAATATCTCCAGACGCTTGATGCCCATCTCAGCCTCGATGGCGATGTTGGTCCCGCCGACCGGTTCGATTTCGTCGTTTCCTACAAGCGCTCGGCGGGCGGCGAGAGCGAGACCGGCGAGCTGCTCTATGCCGGGCTCGACCGGGCCGGCCGTCCGCTCGCGCAATTGCTGCGCTGGGGCCCCGACGGGCAATTTTTCGACGCGGCCAGCGTAGCGGACGGCGGCGTCCAGCGCGCGGCGACCTTCGCGCCAGTCAACGGGCGGGTGACCTCGCAGTTCGGCCTGCGCCGCCACCCGATCCTCGGCTATGCGCGGCTCCACGCCGGGATCGATTTCGGTGCCGCCTGGGGCTCGCCGATCTTTGCGGTGAGCGACGCGGCGGTCTCGTTCGCCGGACGGCACGGCGGGCATGGCAACTATGTGCGGCTGGAGCACGGCGGCGGGCTCGGTTCGGGCTACGGCCACATGAGCCGGATCGCGGTCGCGCCCGGGGCGCGGGTGCGCGCGGGGCAGGTGATCGGCTATGTCGGCTCGACCGGGCTGTCGACCGGGCCGCATCTGCATTTCGAGGTCTACAAGGGCGGCCGACCGATCAATCCGCTGTCGGTGCAGTTTGCCGCCAACACCCAGGTCGATGCCAAACAGCTAGCCGCCTTCCGCGCGCGGCTGGCCTCGGTCAAGGCGATTGCCCCGGGCGCGGCGCTCAAGAGCCTGGGGCCGAAGCAGGCGCTTGCGCGCTAGTCATTTGCGTTGCAGCCCAATTGGCCATTTACATTGAAGCACTGGCCCAACTGCGCCACAAAGCGCGCGCCATGAACCAGCCTTCCTATCCCTCGCTTCGCCTGCGCCGCACCCGCGCCACGGCCTGGAGCCGCGCGCTGCACCGCGAGACCGCGCTCACCCCCGCCGATCTGATCTGGCCGCTGTTCGTCACCGAAGGCAGCGCACTGGAGGAACCCATCGCCGCGCTGCCCGGGGTCTCGCGCTGGTCGGTGGACCGGATTGGCGATCGCGCGAAAGAGGCCGTGGCGCTGGGCATTCCTTGCCTGGCGCTGTTTCCCAACACCCAGCAAGGCCGCCGCAGCGAGACCGGCGCGGAGGCCCTCAATCCCGACAACCTGATGTGCCGCGCGATCCGTTCGATCCGTGATGCGGTAGGCGATGGCATTGGCGTGCTTACCGATGTCGCTCTCGATCCCTATACCAGCCACGGGCAGGACGGGCTGATCGATGATGCGGGCTATGTGCTCAACGATGCAACGGTCGATATGCTGGTCGGCCAGAGCCTCAACCAGGCCTTGGCGGGGGCGGATATCATTGCCCCCTCGGACATGATGGATGGCCGCGTGGGCGCAATCCGCGAGGGCCTCGAAGGCGCGGGGCACGTCAATGTCCAGATCATGAGCTATGCCGCCAAATACGCCTCGGCCTTCTATGGCCCGTTCCGCGATGCGGTGGGATCGCGCGGCTTGCTCAAGGGCGACAAGCAGACCTACCAGATGGACCCGGCCAATGCCGAGGAAGCCCTGCGCGAGGTCGCGCTGGACATCGCCGAGGGGGCAGACAGCGTCATGGTCAAGCCCGGGCTGCCCTATCTCGACATCGTCGCGCGGGTGAAACAGCGCTTCGAGGTGCCGGTGTTCGCCTATCAGGTGAGCGGTGAATACGCGATGATCGAGGCGGTGGTAGCGGCCGGCGCGGGCGAGCGCGATGCCCTGGTGCTGGAAACCCTGATGGCGTTCAAGCGCGCGGGCTGTTCGGGAGTGCTGACCTATCATGCGGCACACGCGGCGCGGTTGATGGGGGGGTGAACTTGCCATGGCAGGACAAATGTTTGCTATGGTCGACGAACTTCGGGGGCTTTCCGCGTTCGATCCCTTGCGCCGCCATGTGCTCTATCGCATCTACCGCCGGCAATGAGCGCCGCCCAAACCGTCAATCGCCCGCTGTTCGTCGCGACGATCCTCGCCGGCAGTTTCCTGCTGTTCCTGGTCCAGCCAATGGTTGCGCGGATGGCGCTGCCGCGGCTCGGTGGGGCACCGAACGTGTGGAACAGCGCGATGCTGGTCTATCAGGCGCTGTTGCTGGCGGGCTATGCCTATGCCCATCGTCTCTCGCGGCTGCCGGTGCGGCGGCAGGCGACGATCCATCTCGGCCTGCTGATGGTCGCCGCACTGACCCTGCCGATCGCGGTGGCCAACCTGCCGCCGCCGCGCGCGGGCAGCGAGGTGTGGTGGGTGCCGCTGCTGTTTTTCGCCAGCGTCGGCCCGGTGTTCTTTCTGGTCTCGGCGCAGGCCCCGCTGATGCAGCGCTGGTTTGCCGCGCATCCTCAGGCCGGCGAGCCATGGGCGCTCTATGCCGCCTCGAACCTCGGCAGTTTCGCCGGGCTGATCGCCTATCCGCTGGTCGCTGAGCCGCTGCTGCGGCTGCAGGCGCAAAGCGTGATGTGGAGCATCGGCTATGGCCTGCTGATCGTGCTGATCGCACTTGCGGCGCGGGCGCGCTGGCAGGCTCCGGCAGAAGGGACAGCTGCCACCCCGGCCCCGGGTGACGAGTCTGTTGGCACCCGCCGCTTTCTCCACTGGATCGTTCTGGCGGCAGTGCCGTCGGGCCTGCTGCTCTCGACCACCACGCACCTCACCACCGACATCTTCGCCATGCCGCTGCTCTGGGTGATCCCGCTGGCGGTCTATCTGCTCAGCTTCGTCGTCGCCTTTTCCGAACGCCGGGTGCTCGCTGACCTGTTGACCATGGTTGCGCCGGCGATCCTGCTGCTGTCGGGCGGCATGGCCATGGTCTCGCGGGTGTCGGGGCTGCTAGCGCTGGGGGTTGGCAGCGTCGGCATGCTGTTCGTCGTCGCGGTGACGCTGCACGGGCGGATGTATGCGCTGCGCCCGCCGGCGGCGCAGCTCACCCGGTTCTATCTCGCCATGTCGATCGGCGGGGCGTTGGGCGGGCTGTTCACCGCGCTTATCGCGCCGCTGCTGTTCGACTGGGTGTGGGAGCATCCGCTGCTGGTCTTCGCCGCCGCGCTGCTGGTGCCGCTGCCCGCGCTCTACGACTGGCGCCGCTTGCCGGGACTCGAGCCCGGGCTGGCAAAGCTCGGGGCAGGAGTGCTGTTCCTGCTCGTCCTGATCCTCGCCTACTGGCTGTTCGTGATCGCTTTCGATCCGCTCGAGGCGACGACGCGCGCCCTGCTGACCATGGGCCTGTCGCTGCTTGGCCTGCTGCTGGTGCCGTGGCGCTGGCTGTTCGCGGCGACCCTGCTGGTGACGATGCTGGCGCAGGGCGGCATGGACACGCTGATGTCGTCGCTCGGCGGGGCGCGCTCGCGCAGCTATTTCGGCATCTATACCGTGCGCGACTATCCCGAGCGCAAGTTGCGCACCCTGGCGCACGGCACCACGCTGCATGGCCAGCAATCGACCGATCCCGCCCATGCCAAGGAGCCGATGAGCTATTACGGGCCCACCTCCGGAGCCGGGCTCGGGCTGGCGCAGGCGCAGGCCCTGTATGGTACGCGCGCGCGCATTGGCGTCGTCGGCCTCGGCGCGGGCTCGCTGGCCTGTGTCCGGCGGCCCGGCGAAAACTGGCGCTTCTTCGAGATCGATCCGGCCGTGCTGCGCTATTCGCGCGACGGCACCTTCACCTATGTCCGCGATTGCGCCCCCGACGCCAAGGTGGTGATCGGCGACGCGCGCATCGAGCTGGCGCGCATGGCCAGGGGCAGTCTCGACGTGCTGGCGGTCGATGCCTTCTCGTCCGATGCGATTCCGCTGCATCTGCTGACCGATGAGGCCTTCGGGGTCTATTTCGATACGCTGACACCGCGCGGGCTGTTGCTGGTGCACATTTCCAACCGGTTCATCGAACTCGAGCCGGTGCTCGCCGCCATCGCCAGAAAACGCGGGCTGGCACTGGTCAAGCGCGACGACAATCCGGTCGACAGGGTCAAACTCACCCCGTCGTCATGGGTGGCGCTGAGCCGCGACCCGGCCAGTGTCGCCGCTGTTACCAAGGCGAGGCCCGACGCGCCCTGGTTGCCGCTGCTGCCGCCGGCAAAAAGCGTGTGGACCGACGATCACGCCTCGATCCTGCCTTTCGTCCGCTGGGAAAACATGCTCAAAACGCCGCAATAGCCAT
Organism: uncultured Alphaproteobacteria bacterium; assembly: GCA_963777795.1. Taxonomy (GTDB): domain Bacteria; phylum Pseudomonadota; class Alphaproteobacteria; order Sphingomonadales; family Sphingomonadaceae; genus Novosphingobium. Next base: position 164,050 of record CAVZRM010000006.1, on the reverse strand, counting down.
GACCACGCCAGCCTATCCCGATGTCACCATTGTCGCGTTCGGCGGCAAGACACCGCGCATTCATTCCAGCGCGTTCATTGCGCCGGGCTGCCGCATCATCGGCGATGTCGAGATCGGGCCCGATGCCAGCATCTGGTACAATTGCGTGATTCGCGCCGATGTGAACCGGATCGTCGTCGGCGCGCGCAGCAACATCCAGGACGGCACCGTGGTCCATTGCGACAGCCCCAAGCCGAGCCGCCCCGAGGGCTTGCCGACGATCATCGGCGAGGATGTGCTGATCGGCCACATGGCGATGATCCACGGCTCGGTGCTTGAAGACCGGGCCTTCGTCGGGCTCGGCGCGATCGTCATGGACGGCTGCCGCATTGCCTCCGACGGCATGCTCGCCGCCGGCGCGATGCTGACCCAGGGCAAGGTCATCGAGAGCCGGCAGATGTGGCTCGGCCGCCCCGCCGCCTATGCCCGCGACCTCACCGAAGCGGCGCTGGCAGACATGCGTGCCGGGGTGGCGGGCTATGTGATCAACGGTCGCAACCACGCTGCGGCGCTGCGCGAGAGCGGCTGAGCCCGCGCCGGTTTCCGGCCATTGGACATTGCCCCGCATTCTGGTTAATGGCCGCCCCCGCACCAGCGCGAGAGGACCGGCTACATGTGGCATCAGGGATATACGTCCGAGATCAACTATACCTACGGCTATTACACCGAGCTCTCGCCGACGCACATCCGGCTCGCGCTGCTGGCCTGCGGGGTCGAGCATTCGATCTCGGAAAATCCCGTCTATCTCGAACTCGGCTTCGGCCAGGGCCTGTCGCTCAATATCAACGCGGCGACCAATTCGGGAACCTATTACGGCACCGATTTCAACCCCGGCCAGGTCGCCAATGCGCGGGAATTCGCCGACGCCATGGGCAAGCAGCTGACCCTGTTCGAGGACAGCTTCGAGCAGCTGGCAAACCGCGACGACCTGCCGCAGTTCGATATCATCGCGCTGCACGGCATCTGGTCGTGGATCAGCGATTCGGCGAGGCAGGCGATTGTCGATATCGCGCTCAACAAGCTCAAGCCGGGCGGTGCGCTCTACATGAGCTACAACGTCACCCCGGGCTGGTCGCCGGGCATTCCGCTGCGCATGCTGATGGCCGAATATGCCAAGCGCGAGGTTGGCGGCGCGCTGGTCGACCGGATCAACGGTTCGATCGAATTCGTCGATCGGGTGATCGGTGCCGGAGCCGCCTATTTCGCGGCCAACCCGGCGTTGCAGCAACGGCTGGAAGCGATCAAGGGGCAGGACCGCAGCTACCTGGCGCATGAATACTACAACGCCGACTGGCATCCGATGCCGTTCGCCAAGGCGGCGGATCACCTCGCCGAAGCCAAGCTGAGCTTTGCCGCCTCGGCGGCGATCCTCGAAAACATTCCCGGCATCTCGATTCCGTCTGCGGGCCAGGAGGTGCTCCAGACCATCCGCGATCCGATCATGCGCGAGACCACGCGCGACTATTTCATCAATCAGCAATTCCGCCGCGACATCTTCGTCAAGGGCCCGCGCCCGATGTCGGTCCACGACCACATCAAGCGCACCAACCAGGTGCGTTTCGTGCTGATCGGCGATCCGGAAAAGGTGCCGCTGAAGGTCAACACCACCATCGGCGAGGTCGAACTGCGCGCCGACATCTACGAGCCGCTGGCCAAGGCGCTGGCCGGGCTTACTGATGGGACGGCGACGGTCGAGGAACTGACCGCGCACAAGGACCTGGCCAGCCTCAATCGGGCGCAGATCTGGGAGGCGATGCTGGTGCTGACCGGCGCGGGCTATGTCTCTGCCGCCTCGAGTTCGACCACGCCCGCCGACGACGAAGCGGCGGCGCGCTCGCTCAATGCCCATGTGCTCGAGCGTGCCGAAGGCGGGCTCGGAGTCGATTATCTCGCCGCCCCCAAGCTCGGCAGCGCGATCCAGGTCGGCCGCATCGAGCAGCTGTTTCTGCGCGCGGTCGCGGCCAAGCAAACGGATCCGGTCGCCTGGACCAAGCAGATCCTTGCCGATCAGGGCCAGGTCCTCGTCGTCGAAGGCGCGCACGTCACCGAGGACGCGGCGATCGACACCGAACTGGGCCGCATGTACGGCGAATTCACCAGCAAGAAGGCTCCGCTGCTCAAACGCCTCGGCGCTTACTGATCGGCTATCTACCTATTCCGGCGCGGGCAGCGATTTTGGCTTGCGTTTGGGCGCTGCCTTGGCCGCCTTCCTGACCAGCCGGGGCGGCGCGGGGGTCAGCTCGAAGGTCAGTTCGCCCTCTTTCAGCCCGACGTGGACCTCGCCGCCGTGGGCGAGCTTGCCGAACAGCAGTTCCTCGGCGAGCGGCTGCTTGACCTTTTCCTGGAGCAAACGCGCCATCGGTCGTGCGCCGTATAGCTTGTCGTAGCCGCGCTCGCCCAGCCAGCCGCGCGCGTCGCTGTCGAACTGGATGTGGACGTTCTGTTCGGCAAGCTGCAGTTCGAGCTGGAGGATGAACTTGTCGACCACCCGGCTGATCACTTCGGTCGGCAGATAGGAGAACGGCACGATCGCATCGAGCCGGTTGCGGAATTCCGGCGAGAACATGCGCTTGACCGCTTCGTCACCGGCGTCTTCCTTGGAAACATCGCCGAAGCCGATGCCCTGCCTGGCCATGTCCGAAGCACCGGCATTGGTGGTCATGATAAGCACGACATTGCGGAAATCGACGGTCTTGCCGTGGTGATCGGTCAGCCGGCCGTTGTCCATCACCTGAAGCAGGATGTTGAACAGGTCGGGATGCGCCTTTTCGATCTCGTCGAGCAGCAGCACGCAATGCGGCTGCTGGTCAACCGCGTCGGTCAGGAGGCCGCCCTGGTCGAAGCCGACATAGCCCGGAGGCGCGCCGATCAGGCGTGAAACCGAATGGCGCTCCATATATTCCGACATGTCGAAACGCTGGATCGGAATGCCCATGATGCTGGCGAGCTGCTTGGCGACTTCGGTCTTGCCGACGCCGGTGGGGCCCGAAAACAGGAAGCTGCCGATCGGCTTGTCGGGATCGCGCAAACCGGCACGGGAGAGCTTCATCGCCGAGGACAGCACCGAAATAGCCTTGTCCTGGCCGAACACCACGCGCTTGAGGTCGCGGTCGAGATGTTCGAGCACCTGGCGGTCGTCCGAAGACACCGACTTAGGCGGAATCCGCGCCATGGTTGCGATCACCGCCTCGATTTCGCGGGGCGTGATCGTCTTCTTGCGCTTCGAGGGCGGCACCAGCATCTGCATCGCGCCGACCTCGTCGATCACGTCGATGGCCTTGTCGGGCAACTTGCGGTCGTTGATGTAGCGCGCCGAGAGTTCGACTGCGGTCTTGATCGCATCGGGCGTGTATTTGACCTTGTGATGGTCCTCGAAGGCACTGCGCAGGCCCTTGAGGATCTTGATCGTGTCTTCGATCGTCGGCTCGTTGACATCGATCTTCTGGAACCGGCGCAGCAGCGCGCGGTCTTTCTCGAAGTGGTTGCGGAATTCCTTGTAGGTGGTCGAGCCGATGCAGCGGATGCTGCCGCCGGACAGCGCGGGCTTGAGCAGGTTGGAGGCATCCATGGCCCCGCCGCTGGTCGCGCCGGCACCGATCACCGTGTGGATCTCGTCGATGAACAACACCGCCTCGGGCAGCTTCTCGAGCTCGGCGACAACCTGTTTCAGCCGCTCCTCGAAATCGCCGCGATAGCGCGTGCCGGCCAGCAGGCTGCCCATGTCGAGCGAATAGATCACCGCCTCGGCGAGCACTTCGGGCACGTCGCCCTCGACGATCTTGCGCGCGAGCCCTTCGGCGATCGCGGTCTTGCCGACGCCGGGATCGCCGACATAGAGCGGGTTGTTCTTCGAACGGCGGCAGAGGATCTGGATGGTGCGGTCGACCTCGGGCCCGCGGCCGATCAGCGGATCGACCTTGCCGGCCAGTGCCTTCTCGTTGAGATTGACGCAGAACTGGTCGAGCGCCGAATCCTTCTTCTGGCTCTTGGTATCGGCCTTTTCCTCCTGGTGCGGGGTTTCGGCCTCATTGCCCTTGGGGCTGCGGTCGTCGATGCGGCGACCGCCCTTGCCGATGCCGTGGCTGATAAAGGAGACCGCGTCGAGCCGGCTCATGTCCTGCTGCTGGAGGAAATAGACGGCATAGGAATCGCGCTCGGAAAACAGCGCGACCAGCACGTTGGCCCCGGTCACGGTATCCTTGCCCGAGGACTGGACATGCAGGATGGCCCGCTGGATCACCCGCTGGAAGCCGGCGGTCGGCGCGGGATCGCCCTTCTCGCTGGTCTTGAGCGACTGGTATTCCTGATCGAGATATTGCTTCACCACATCGCCGAGATCGCTGACCTGCACCCCGCAGGCTTCCATCACCGCCGCAGCGTCGGGATCGTCGATCAGCGCCAGCAGCAGATGCTCCAGCGTCGCATATTCGTGGCTGCGATCCGAGGCATGGGCGAGCGCTGCATGCAGGGTCTTTTCGAGGCTTTGGGCGAAACTGGGCATCTAGGGCACTTTCGCTGCTGATGGTGAACTTCGGCCAAACCGAAGGTATGAACAAGGAGGGTTAACCAATCCTATATGGGCCGTCTTCCGGTCAATGCGAAGCGCCGCGATGTTCACGACTGTTTTGGCCGGAACAGCGCATCGGCGGCCGCCATGTGCGCTGTCGCCTTGTCGCGGTGGGCACAGACCCGGGCGATCTCGGCTTCGAGCTGGGCAACGCGCACATCGAGTTCGTCGCGCGAATAGCTGTCCAGGCTCTCGCGTCCCAGCAGGCTGGCGGCATCTCCGCGCGGTCTCGGGCGGTCATCATCGTCCATTGCAATGCAGCATCGGACGCGCGGCGCTTGCTGTCAACTGGTCTGGAAGTTACAGCATGATGGCGTGGCGCACGGGCAACAGCGCTGCCGCCAGGGGCAAGCAGATGATTGATAAATTGCCGGAATTGATGCGGGCGATCGGCTTTGACGCGCCCGGCGAACCCAAGGTGCTGCGGCTGGAGTTGCTGCCGGTCCCCCGAGCGCAGGCAGGCGAAGTGCTGGTCAAGGTGGCCTTTGCCGGGGTCAACCGGCCCGATGTCGCGCAGCGCCGGGGGCTCTATCCGCCGCCCGCCGGTGCCTCGCCGGTGCCCGGGCTGGAGATTGCCGGCCATGTCGTCGCGCTCGGCGAAGGGGCGGATGCGGCGCTGCTCGGCCAGCCCGTCTGCGCCCTCGTCGCGGGCGGCGGCTATGCCGAATTCTGCCTCGCCGACGCGCGCCACTGCCTGCCGGTGCCCGCCGGCCTCAGCCTGGCCGAAGCCGCAGCGCTGCCCGAAACACTGTTTACCGTGTGGCACAACGTGTTCGAACGCGGCTGGGCGAGGGAGGGCGAGACGATCCTCGTCCACGGCGGCACCAGCGGCATCGGCACCATGGTGATCGCGCTGGGCAAGCTGTTCGATCTCACGGTGATCGTCACCTGCGGCGGCGCGGAAAAGTGCGCCCGCGCGCTGGAACTCGGCGCGGCGCATGCGATCGACTACAAGGAATGCGATTTCGTCGCGGAAGTGGCGCGGATCACTGGAGACAAGGGCGTCAACCTCGTGCTCGACATGGTCTCGGGCGACTATGTGCCGCGCAACCTCAAGTGTCTCGCCGAGGACGGCCGCCATGTCACCATCGCCGTGCAGGGCGGGATGAAGGCCGAGCTCAACATGGCGGTGGTGATGAGCCGGCGCTTCACCCTCACCGGCTCGACGCTGCGCCCGCGCTCGAAGGCGTTCAAGGCGCTGCTCGCGCAGGAAATCGCGGCGAACGTATGGCCGCTGGTGGCCGGCGGCAAGCTGCGCCCGGTGATGGACCAGGTCTTTGCGCTGGCCGATGCCGCCGCCGCGCATGCGCGGATGGAGGCGGGGACGCATGTCGGCAAGATGGTCTTGTCGATGGCATGACTCACGCCTTGCCGTTGCCGCGGCAATCCCCTACACGGCTGGCCAACGGCCGCTCCCCCAGGGGCGGCCCTTCTTGTTTTCGCCGGAGATTACCCGTGACCCAGCCCGCCCCGCTGATGCCGCATGCCACTGCCTCGTGGCTCGTTGACAACACCGCGCTGACTTTCGAGCAGATCGCCGAATTCTGCGCTCTGCACATCCTCGAAGTGAACGCGATGGCCGACGACCTTGCCGCCAGCAAATATACCGGGCGTGATCCGGTGCGTTCAGGCGAGCTGACCATGGCCGAAATCGAAAAGGGCCAGGCCGACCCGGCCTATGCGTTGCAGATGCAGAAAGCGCCGGTCAATGTCAGCCGCACCAAGGGGCCGCGCTATACGCCGGTGTCCAAGCGCCAGGACAAGCCCGACGGCATCGCCTGGATCCTGCGCAACCATCCCGAGATTTCCGATGCGCAGATCGGCAAGCTGATCGGCACCACGCGCAACACGATCACCGCGATCCGCGAGCGCAGCCACTGGAACATCGCCAACATCCAGCCCAAGGACCCGGTGACGCTGGGGCTGTGTTCGCAGCGCGAGCTTGATGGAATCGTTGCGCGCGCGGCGAAGAAGGCCGGGCTTGAGGACAAGGCGGGCGATGACGCGCGGCTCGGCGACGACCGCGAAGCGCTGATCGAGGAACTGCGCGCCGAGCGCGAGGCGACGACCAAGGCGGCCGGCGAGGCGGCGCAGGAAGCCGAAGCCCAGGCGTGGCTCGAAGCCAAACGCGCGGCAGAGGCGGCCGGCGAAGTGGCTGACGAGACTGCTGGCGAAGGTTGATAATTCCGGCACCGCGCTTGCCCTGATGGGCGAGAACGGGCAAACTCGCTTACATGGATGTAAGTAAACGGCCCGAGCCCCAGCCCTGGCGCACGCGCTATGCCCATCCCTGCGACTGGGACCAGGCCTTCGCGCCGCTGGCATTGACCGACCTGTTCGCCGCCAGTGCCGCAGCCTGGCCCGACCGTCCGCTCAGCGATTTCTACGGGCGGTTGACAACCTATCGCGAAACCATGGCCGAAGCGCAGGCCTTCGCTGCCGGCCTGCAGGCAATGGGCGTGGCCCGGGGCGACCGCGTCGGCCTGTTCCTGCCCAATGTCCCGGTTTATCTTTCGGCCTATTTCGGGGCGATGCTGGCGGGCGCGACCGTGGTCAATTTCTCGCCGCTCTACACACCCGCCGAACTCGAGGCCCAGGTCGTCGATTCGGGCACGCGGCTGCTGGTCACCATCGATAGCGCCGCGCTGCTGCCGACCGCGCTCGCGGTGTTGCGCGATTCGCCGCTCGACACGCTGATCGTCGCCAGCCTCGCCGACATGCTGCCGCGCTTGCAGGGCCTTGGCCTGCGGCTGTTCCGCCGCCGCGAGCTGACGCCGGTGCCCGCCGGCCCGCAAGTCCTCGCCTGGCACGCGGTGCTGTCGCGCGATCCGCCGCGTGCCGTCGCCATCGATCCGTTGGTGGATCTGGCGCTGCTGCAATATACCGGCGGCACCACTGGCACGCCCAAGGGCGCGATGCTCACCCACCAGAACCTGTCGGCCAACGCGCGGCAGATCGTCGCAGTCGATCCGCACCGCCACGAGCGCGATGTGATTGTCGGCGTGCTGCCGTTCTTCCATGTTTTCGCCAATGCCTGCGTGCTCAATCGCACCGTGCTGAACGGTGGCTGCATTGCCATGCTGCCGCGCTTCGATGCCGGGCAATGCCTCAAGGCGGTCGCGCGCACCCGCGCCACCTCGATGCCCGGGGTGCCGACGATGTATCAGGCGCTGCTCGATCACCCGGCCATCGGCGCGACCGACTTCACCTCGCTGCTGGTGTGCATTTCCGGCGGCGCGCCGCTGCCCTTGCAGACCAAGCAGCGCTTCGAGGCGGCGAGCGGCGCGAAACTGGTCGAAGGCTATGGGCTCACCGAAACCTCGGGCGTGGTCACCTCCAATCCGTTCGCCGGCGAGGAGCGTCCTGGCAGCATCGGCCATCCGTTTCCGGGCACCCGGCTGCGCCTGCTCGACAAGGAAGACGCCGCGCGCGATGCCCCGGCCGGTGAGCCGGGCGAACTGGCCATCTGCGGCCCGCAAGTGATGCGCGGCTACCGGAACCTGCCGCTCGCCGATGCCGAGGTGTTTGTCGAGATCGATGGCGAGCGGTGGCTGCGCACCGGTGATGTCGCGACGATCGACGAGCAGGGCTATGTCCGCATCGTCGATCGCATCAAGGACATGATCGCGGTGGGCGGGTTCAAGGTATTCCCCAGCCAGATCGAGGCGGTGCTGCGCGGCCATCCGGGGGTGAAGGAAGCTTTGGTGATCGGCGTGGCCGACGCTTATCGCGGCGAGATGCCTCGCGCATACGTCACGCTCGATCCCGAGTCGGGAGATGACGGCGCAGCGCTGGCCTCATGGCTCAACCAGCGGCTCGGCAAGCACGAGCGGGTCGATGCAGTGGTGGTGCGCGACAGCCTGCCCAAGACCATGGTCGGCAAACTCGACCGCAAGGCGCTGCGCGCCGAAGTGGCGGCGGGTTAGCGGATTATCAGGCCGCGCCGCTCGCCAGGGTTAGCAACGGTTCGCTCGCGCCTTCCCCTGCGGCTTCGATGCGCAGCGACGGCTCGAGCGCCGAGGCACCGCGCATCGACAGTCGGCCATCGACCTGTGCGCCAGGTTCGATGGTCAGCGAATCGTATTGCACATCGCCGTGGATGCGCGCGGCCTTGAGTATCACCAGCTCGGTTGCGGCGATGGTCCCGCGCACCGTGCCGGCGAGCCGGGCACTTTTGACCTTGATCGCCCCGACGATCTCGCTGGTCTCGCCCTGAACCAGCGAAGCGCAGGCGATGTCGCCTTCGACCTTGCCATCGACGTGGAGGTCGGCCGAAGCGGTGATGTCACCCTTGATCGCCGTATCGGCACCGAGGATCGAGAAGCTGGGGGCGCTGGCCAAGGGGTGTTTAGCCACCGGTCGCTGTGCCTGCGGGGGACTTGCCGGCTTCTTCGAGAACATGGGTTCTTGCCTCCAGGAAGGGCCGCGGATTGACCGGCCGATCGTTGATCCGCACTTCGAAATGCAGGTGTGGCCCGGTCGAACGACCGGAATTGCCGATCGCACCGATCGCCTGGCCCGGCGCTACCGCCTGGCCGACCGTCGCGCGGAAGGCCGACATGTGGGCATAGCGGGTTAACAGACCGTTGCCGTGATCGATCTCGACGCAGTTGCCATAGCCCTGGCGTTGCCCGGCGTAGCTGACCACGCCTTTGGCGGCGGCATAGATCGGCGCGCCATAGGGGCCCTTGAAATCGAGCCCGGCATGGAATGCGCCTGCGCCGGTGAAGGGATCGGCGCGGTAGCCAAAGCCCGACGAGATGAATTCGAGGCTGGCGGGCAGATACCGCGGAATGCCGGCGAGGCCGCGCTGCAACGACGTCATCCGGGCCAGGCTGAGCCCGAGACGCTGGAAGCGCGGATCGAAGGTGCCGTTGGCCGAAGTTGCCAGCGGGATCAGCGGACCACCCTGTGCCGCCCGGCTGTCGAGCGATTGCAGCATGGCTTCGGGACTGAGGCCGAGGCGGCGGATTTCCTGCGCGGCGCGGGCGGCGCGGCGGTCGGCCATGCGGGTCAGCCGCTCGACGAAGGCGAGCTGGCGCGACTCGATGCGGGCAAGGCCGGCGGCTTCGGGAATCGCGGCGCTGATCTTGTCGACCGTGCGCGCGGTCTCGCCGCTGCTGTCGGACACGGTTTCGCCGGGCTGCTCATCTGCCGGAAGTGCGCCGACATGGGCTTCGACCAGCTTTTCGATCACTTCCTGGCGTCTGGCGAGATCGCCGGCAACGCTGTCGAGCCCCTTGCGATAGGCACCGACACGGCTCTCGGCGCTGGCCACCTGGGCCTCGCGGTTGAGCAGCGTCAGCCGGTCGCGCGTCGAGACAAATTGCGAGATCGCCATTGCTGCCATCGAGGCCAGCCAGACGAGCAGCATCGCCGCCACGGCGGCAGCGGCGATCAGCTGCACGCGCGATGAAATCCGGATGAAGCGGACTTGTCCCTGCGATCGCATGAAAAACTCGCGATCCGGAAACCAGGTCCGCAAGCGGTCGAACCAACCGCCAACGGCGTTACTTTTCAAGACGACGACCCCACCCATTAGCTGGCTTTGAGAAACGCGCCGCTAGCAGGGATGCCGCCTGTAGGCGAATCAACCGGCCCTGAAGCGCACACGATTCACGATGAGGCGAACCAGTCACGCGATGAGTCGTTGCAGACCCGCGATTGGTCTTCACCATAGCGTTCTACGCGCGAGTTTGATCGGGCTTGAGCGATTCGCCATGGCCCGGTGACAAGCGCGCCGATTTGGTGCTACCGGGCGCAAATGACTGCGCAAACCCGCCCTGCCGAATCTCCCGAAGAGCTGATCGATCGCCTCGCCCGCGCCGGGCGCGCGGCGCAGCGGCGGCTGGCCGCGATGTCCTCGACGCAGAAGGCCCATGCGCTGCGCGCAGCGGCGGCGGCGCTGCGCGGGGCGGAGGCAGGGGTGCTCGCCGCCAACGCCCGCGATCTCGCCGCCGGCGAGGCCAATGGACTGACTGCGGCGATGCTCGACCGGCTGAAACTCGATCCTGCGCGGCTGGCGGGTATTGCCGATGCGGTCGATCAGGTTGCTGCCCTGCCCGATCCGGTCGGCGCGGTGATCGACACGGCCGAGCGCCCCAATGGCCTCGCGCTGTCGCGGGTGCGGGTGCCGATCGGGCTGATCGGCATCATTTATGAGAGCCGCCCCAATGTCACCGCCGATGCTGCGGCCTTGTGCCTGCGCTCGGGCAATGCCGTGTTGTTGCGCGGCGGCAGCGAGGCGGTGCATTCCAACCGCGCGATCCATGCCGCGCTCGTCGGCGGCCTGGCCGATGCCGGCGTGCCGGACGATGCCGTGCAGCTGGTTCCGACGCAGGACCGCGCGGCGGTCGGCGCGATGCTGGCGGCGGCTGGGCTGATCGACATGATCGTGCCGCGCGGCGGCAAGAGCCTGGTGGCGCGGGTGCAGGCTGATGCGCGGGTTCCCGTGCTCGCCCACCTCGACGGCATCTGCCACACCTACATCCATGCGGCCGCCGATCCGGCGATGGCGAAGAGCATCGCGCTCAATGCCAAGATGCGCCGGACCGGGATCTGCGGGGCAATGGAGACCTTGCTGCTCGATGCGCAGTTTCCGGCCAACGCCGAAATAGTCTCGGAATTGCTCGCGGCAGGCTGCGAACTGCGCGGCGATGCGCGCGCGCGCGCGATCGATCCGCGCGTGGTTCCGGCCAGCGCCAACGATTGGGACACCGAATATCTCGACGCGATCCTCTCGGTCGCGGTGGTCGATGGCCTCGACGATGCCCTGCAGCACATCGCGCGCCACAGTTCGGCGCACACCGAGGCGATCGTCACCGCCGACGTCGCGGCGGGCGAGCGCTTCCTGGCGGAAGTCGATAGTGCCATCGTCATGGTCAATGCCTCGACCCAGTTCGCCGACGGCGGCGAATTCGGCCTTGGCGCGGAAATCGGCATTGCCACCGGGCGCCTGCACGCGCGCGGTCCGGTCGCGCTCGAAGGGCTGACCACCTACAAGTGGCAGGTGCGCGGCAGCGGGCAGACCCGGCCCTGAGCGCGCGAACCAGCCAAGGCATCGGCATTCTGGGCGGCAGTTTCAATCCGGCGCACGGCGGGCACCGGCGCGTCTCGCTGTTCGCCCGCGCGGCGCTGGGGCTTGACGAAGTGTGGTGGCTGGTCTCGCCGGGCAACCCGCTGAAGCCCCGCGCCGGCATGGCCCCGCTCGCGGCGCGCGTCGCCTCGGCCCGCCGCCAGGCCCGCCGCGCGCCGGTCCGGGTGACGGCCATCGAGCGCGAGCTAGGCACGCGCTACACCATCGACAGCCTGCGGCGGCTGGTGCGCCGCTGGCCGAAACGCCGTTTCGTCTGGCTGATGGGCGCGGATAATCTGGCCCAGTTCGCGCGCTGGAAAAACTGGCGCGGCATCGCCCGGCTGATGCCGATTGCAGTCATCGCCCGCCCGGGCTATGATAGCTGCGCCTTCGCGAGCCCCGCGATGGCCTGGCTCAGGCGTTTCCGCGTGCCTGTGGCCAGTATTCGCAACCGGTCCCGATGGAGCCCGCCCGCGCTGGTGTTTCTGCGTTTCGACCCCGACAGCCGCTCGGCCAGCGCCCTTCGCCGCGCCGATCCGCAATGGGCCAGCCGCGTTACCGCCACGGCCATGCGCGACGGGCTGAGCCGCCGTCTCATCGCGGCCAGTGCAGCGTGAACCGGTCGATACCCTCGGCTAGCCGACTTTTTCCTGCCCTTCTCGCTGACACTTGCGGGGCCTCCTTGCCCCGCCCGGCGCGCATGGCCCCACTGGAGTTCGACATTTCCCGATGACGCAGGCGCAAACCCAAGATCCGGCCCAACGACCGGAAAGCCCGGTCGCTTCCATCTCCTGCGAGCCCGGTTCGCTTCACGCCCTGGTGCTGCAATCGCTCGACGACGATCAGGCGCAGGAGGTCGTGTCGATCCCGCTTGCCGGGAAAAGCGAGATTGCCGACCAAATGGTCATCGCCTCGGGCCGGTCGAACCGCCAGGTCGCGGCGATCGCCCAGAAGCTCGCCGAGCGGATCAAGCATGCCGGCTTCGGCAATGCGCGGATCGAAGGGCTGCCCGCCGCCGACTGGGTGCTGGTCGATGCCGGCGACGTCATCTGCCACATCTTCCGCCCCGAAGTGCGCAGTTTCTACAATCTCGAACGGATGTGGGCCTTCGGCGACAGCGCGCCGTCCTGAGGCGCGCCGGCCATGCGGCTGCATGTCATCGCGCGCGGCAAGATCGGGCGCTCGCCCGAACATGACCTCGTCGAGCGCTATGCCAGACGCATCGCCTGGCCGTTCAAGCTTACCGAATTGCCCGACACCGGCGGCACCGTGCCCGCGCCACTTTCGCCGGCGCGCGAGGTGCTGCTCGACGAAAAGGGACGCCAGCTCGGTTCGGAGGAATTCGCCGCGTTGCTCGGCACCTGGCGCGATGCCGGCATCCGCGAGGCGCGGTTTCATCTTGGCGCGGCCGATGGCCACGGCGAGGAAGCACGCGCAAATGCCGATCTGCTGCTCGGTTTCGGCGCGATGACCTGGCCGCATCTGCTCGCCCGCGCCATGCTGCTCGAACAATTGTGGCGCGCCACCAGCATTCTTGCTGGCCATCCCTATCACCGCTCGGGATAAGGCGCGCCATGCTTCACCTCCTGCGCCCCGCCACAATGCGCCTCGCGGTTGCCCTGCTGCTGCCGCTGGCCGGCGCATCAGCGCAGCCGGCGCTGGTCTACGATGATGCCGGCGACATCGCCAAAGCCCTTGCCGAGGCTCAGCGCGACGGCGCGGCGGCGCGCATCCGGGCGGAAAAGCTCGAGGCCGAGGCCGCGCAGGCGACCGAGGCCGCCGGCAAGACCGCGCGCGAGGCGGCGGGCGTCGCCGCGCGCATCCAGCAGGCCGAAGCCGGGATTGCCGCCGACCAGGCGCGCATCGGGCTGATTGGCAAGCAGCAGCAGGTCATGCGCGCGCGGCTTGCCGAAAAGCAGCGCCCGGTGGTGCGGCTGACCGCTTCGCTGCAACGGCTCGCCCGCCGCCCGGCAGTCTTGGCGATGCTGCGCCCGGGATCGCTGCGCGAGGCGATGTATCTGCGTGCGATTCTCGCCACCATGCTCCCCGAAATCGAACGGCGCACCGCGTCGCTGCGCGAGGAACTGCGGCGATCGCGGCAGTTGCAGGTCGAGGCGCGGCTGGCCTTGACGCAGTTGCGCAAGAGCCAGGCCGACTTCGCCCGGCGGCGGCAGCTGCTCGCCGCGCTCGAAACCCGCCAGCGGCTCGCCTCGCGTGCGGTCAGCGGGGTTGCCGACCGCGAGGCCGAACGCGCGCTGGCCCTGGCCGAGCGCACCCGCGATCTCGATGCCCTGTCCGACAGCCTCGGCCAGGCGGGGGCGCTGCGCGACGAACTGGCGGCGTTGCCCGGCCCGTTGCTGCGTCCGGCGCGGCCAGACCAGGCGCAGGTCGCCGCAGACGCCTTTCCCGGTGCGTCGCAGCCACCGGGCCTGCCGGTCTATGCCTTGCCCGCCAGCGGGCGCTTGGTGGCCGGCTTCGGCGAGACGACGCAAGGCCTGCCAAAGTCGCGCGGGATTGTGCTCGCCGTGCGCCAGGGTGCGCAGGCAGTCGCCCCGGCACCGGGCCGGGTGGTCTTTGCCGGGCCCTATCGCGGCTATGGCAGCATCGTCATCATCGAGCATATCGGCGGCTGGACCTCGCTGGTCACCGGGCTCGCCCAGCTCGATGCGCGGGTTGGCGACCAGCTGGTGGCAGGATCGCCGCTCGGCATTGCCGGGGCCGGCCGCCCGTTGCTTACGCTGGAACTGCGCCGCAGCGGCGTCGCGGTTAATCCTCTGGACTACATCCGCGCGCTATGAACCCCTCGCTGGCGTTCCGCGCCGCGCGGCGGTAGAGTCGCGCGCAAGCATTCGAGGAAAGTACGAAGCCGATGACCAAAGCTCCCCTCACCCGCGCGGCGCTGCTTGCCGGCGCACTGGCGCTGCTCCCCGCGACCACCGCCGGCCTCGCCGCAGTCGATGCGCGCTCGGGGCCGCAATTCGGCAAGCTGGTCGCGGTCTATCAACTGATCAAGGCCAATTATGTCGAGCCGGTCGATGACAACAAGCTGCTCAAGGGCGCGATCGACGGCATGCTGTCCAGCCTCGATCCGCACAGCTCCTATCTCGACGGGGCCAGCCTGCAACGGCTCGAGACGATGATCGATGGACGCTATTCGGGGCTCGGCCTGTCGGTGGTCATGGACGATGGCGCGGTCAAGGTGGTCTCGCCAATGCGCGGCAGCCCGGCGGAAAAGGCAGGGCTGAAGGCGGGCGACTATATCACTCACCTCGACGGCAAGCTGCACTATGGCGGCGACATCGACGAGGCGGTCTCGAAAATGCGCGGCGAGGCGGGAACCTCGATCCGCCTGACCATCTTCCGCCCCGGTCGCGACGAGCCCTTCGACGTGACGGTGACGCGCGGCGTGATCGACCTCAAGCCGGTGACCTCGAAGGTCGAGAACGGCATCGGCATCATCTCGGTCAACGAATTCTCGCGCAATGTTGGCAACGAGGTCAACACCGCGATCCAGGCGATGCGCGCGCAGCCCGGCGCGCGGATCGGCGGACTGGTGCTCGATCTGCGGTCGAACCCGGGCGGTTCGCTCGACGAGGCGGTGGCGCTGTCGGACCTTTTCCTGACCTCGGGCACGATCGTTTCGCAGCGCGGCCGGATCGCCAGCGAAAACGAATTCTACCGCGCCGAATCGATGATCCGCGGCGATGGCGCGCGCGGGCTGCCGATGATCGTGCTGATCGACGCGGGCAGTGCCTCGGCGTCCGAAATCGTCGCCGGGGCCTTGCAGGACAACAAGCGCGCGGTGGTGATGGGCGAGCGCAGCTTCGGCAAGGGCAGTGTCCAGCAGATGATCAACCTCGATCGCACCAGCGCGATCAAGCTCACCACGGCGCGCTATTACACCCCGCTCGGCAAGTCGGTGCAGGAAGGCGGCATCGAGCCCGACATCAAGGTGCCGCAGTTGAGCGATCCCGACGCGAGGCGGCGCTCGGAGCGCTCGATGCGCGAAAGCGACCTGCGTGGCCATCTGATCAACGAGATCAATCTCGATGAAAAGCAGCTCGAGACCGACAAGCAGGACGATCCGCGCTTCAAGATGACCGCCGCCGAATTGCAGGCCAAGGGGATCAAGGACTTCCAGCTCTACTACGCCATCGAGACGCTGCGCCGCACCGCCCCGGCGGCCGCCGTCGCGCGGCGCAACTAGGCGGCGCGCGCCATGGAGGCAGCCATGGCCGGACGGCTGGCGCGCGCGCTGGCATTGCTCACGCCGCTGGCGCTGCTCGGCGGGGCCTATCTGTCGCAATATGGCTTCGGGCTTTACCCGTGCGAGATGTGCTGGTGGCAACGCTATGCCCATTTCGCCGCGCTGGCGTTCGGTGTGCTTGCCTGGCTGCGGCCGCCGGGCGTGATCTTCGTTGCTCTGGCCGGGCAGGCGATTGCCGTTGCAGGGGTCATCGGCGGTTTCCATGCCGGGGTCGAATATGGCTGGTGGCAGGGGCTGACGGCTTGTTCGACAGCGATGCCGGCAGGTGGCGATCCGCTCGACGCGATCATGAACGCGCCGCTGGTGCGCTGCGACGTCGCGCCGTGGAGCCTGCTGGGCATATCGCTCGCGGGATGGAATTTCCTGTTTTCGGTTGCCGCCGCATTGGCGATCAAACTTTTGCTGATGCGCAACCGCAGGAGTGCGGCATGAGCATGAAAGACCCCGCCGCCATGTTGCGCGTCGATCAGGCGGGCGAATACGGCGCGATGCGGATCTATGCCGGGCAGCTGGCAGTGATGGGCACCCGCGGGCCCGATTCGGCCAAGATCGCCGCCATGGCCGGCCAGGAAGCGGGGCATCTCGACAAGCTCAATGCGATGATGGCCGCGCGCCGGGTGCGCCCGACCGCGTTGCAACCGCTGTGGCATGTCGCCGGCTATGCGCTGGGCGCGGCTTCGGCGCTGATCGGGCCCAAGGCGGCGATGGCCTGCACCGCGGCGATCGAGCAAGAGATCGACCGGCACTATAGTGCCCAGCTCGACGACCTTGGTGACACCGATGCCGAGTTTGGCACCGTGATCGAGGCATTCCGCGACGACGAACGCGCGCATCGCCAGACCGCGCTCGACGCCGGCGCCGAGCAGGCACCGTTCTATCCGCTGTTTTCGGGTGCCGTGCGGCTCGGTTGCCGGCTCGCCATCCGGCTGTCCGAAAAAATCTGACGGGTGAGCCGGACTGGGGCGGCGTTTCTGCGCGCTTCACCTGTCATTCAGCGCGCCTGCGTCCTATATTGCCCTCATTACGCGCAAGGAGCCCCGATCATGCTGCGCCCCGCCTTGGCACTCTCCACCCCATCCTTTTCTTCGTGCCCGCTTTGCTGTTGTTCGCCGCGCCGGCCCTGGCGCAGGGCAGCGACGAGAAGGTCAACCAGTTGATCGTCTATGGCGACGACCCCTGTCCGCCGTCGGCCGCAAACGAGATTACCGTCTGCGCGCGCAAGGAAGAGGCCGAGCGCTATCGCATTCCCGAGCCCTTGCGCGAGAGCTTCTCGCCGCAGAACGACGCCTGGACCAACCGCGTGCTCGCCTATGAGACCGTCGGCTCCACCGGCACCTTGAGCTGTTCGCCGGTTGGCGGCGGCGGCTTCACCGGCTGCCTCGGCAAGCTGATCGACACGGCCTATGCCGAAAAGCGGGGCGATCCCAATATCCGCTTCAGCCAGCTGATCGCCGAGGAACGCGCGCGCCGCCTCGCCTCGATCGACCAGGATGCGGCCGACACCCAGGCGCGGGTCGAGGCGATCGAGCGCGAATATGAGGCAAAACAGCGTGCACTTCAGGATCCCGACGGCGGAAAATCCGACCCGCCCCCGCCGGCGGTGAAGTAACTGCGAACTTGACCATGCTCGTTCCCCCGCGAAGGCGGGGGCCTCTGGCAGTCAACCGCGACGTCTCGCCCAGCCGCATGAGGCCCCCGCTTTCGCGGGGGAACCAAGCTGATCTATCGATTTGGCAAATTTCTCAGGGCCCGACTCAGGCGAGCGTGACATCCGGCGCGTCCTCGCGCTTCATGCCGATGACATTGTAGCCGGCATCGACATGGTGGATCTCGCCAGTCACCCCCGATGCCAGGTCCGAAAGCAGATAGAGCCCCGCGCCGCCGACATCCTCGATGGTGACATTGCGGCCCAAAGGCGCGTTCAGTTCGTTCCATTTGAGGATCAGGTTGAAATCGCCGATACCCGAGGCCGCCAGCGTGCGGATCGGCCCGGCCGAGATGGCGTTGACCCGGATATTGTCGCGCCCGAGATCGGCGGCGAGGTATTTGACGCTGGTTTCCAGCGCCGATTTGGCGACGCCCATGACGTTGTAGTGGGGCACCACTTTTTCCGCGCCATAGTAGGTCAGGGTCAGGATCGAGCCGCCCTGGGGCATCATCGGCGCGGCGCGCTGGGCGACGGCGGTCAGGCTGTAAACGCTGACGTTCATCGTGTTGAGGAAATTGTCGAGGCTGGTGTCGCTGTAGCGGCCGCGCAGCTCGTTCTTGTCCGAGGCACCGATGGCGTGAACCAGGAAGTCGATCGTCGGCCAGTCTCTGGCGAGCGCGGCGAAAGCCGCGTCAAGCCCGGCCATGTCGGCAACATCGCATTCCAGCACGCGCTCGCACCCCAGCTCGGCGGCGAGCGGCCGGACGCGCTTTTCGATCGCGGCGTTGGGAAAGGTGAAGGCCAGGTCCGCGCCATGTTCGCGCAGGGCCCTTGCAATCCCCCAGGCCAGCGACTTGTCGTTCGCCAGGCCCATGATCAGCCCGCGCTTGCCCTGCATCAATCCGCTCATTGCGCCTCGTTCCGTTTGCTCGCGGCCGTCTGGCCTGCTCCCTGTCGTGCCTCACCCAGCATGGCGCGCTCTTCCGGCGTCACCGCCAGCGCGGCATTGAGTTCCGCGCCGACCACCAGTCCTAAGCCGACCAGCCAGAAAAAGAAAAGGGCGATCATCACCCCGGCCAGGCTGCCGTAGGTGAGATCGTAGGTGAAGAAGCGGTGCAGCAGGCTGGGCAACGCCACCGTGACCGACAGCCACCATGCCGTCACCAGCACCGCGCCGGGCCATTTCGGATAGGACTTGCCGCGATATTTGAGCGGCGTCAGCGACAGGAACAACAGGAAGATCGAGCCGAACAGCACCACCGCCGGGATCACCCGCGAAGCCGCCAGGACATCGGCCACTGTCTCAAGCCGGGGAAACGAAGCGGTGATCACTTCCTGCGCGGTCGAAATGGCGACCTGCAGAAACAGCGAGAACAGCAGCGTCACCACCGCGCCGAAGATCAGCGCCGATGACAGCAGCCGCTGTCGCCAGAACGCCTGCGTCGCCTCGGTGCCATAGGCGCGGTGGAGGATATCGCGGATGGTTTCGATCAGGCTGGAGACGGTCCACAGCCCGACCAGGCCGCCCGCCCACAACAGCCAGCCCGAGCGGGCACCGACGACATCGCGCGCCACCGGCTCGAGTACTGCGGCCACCATCGGCGGCAGCGCGGTGAGGAAGGCATGGACCGAAGCTTCGCGCTGGTCGGATTCGCCGAGCAGGGTGAACACTGCGGTCATCGTCACGAAGAACGGGAACAGCGCGAGGATCGCCATGTAGGCGAGGTTGCCGGCGTGGATGAAGCCGTCGTAGTAGGCCCCGGTCCACACCCGCCGCAGCACACCGATCGCGCGGCTTTTCGGTCCCAGCGCGCGGTCGAAGCGTTGCTGCAAGCCGTCGTGCCAGCGCAGCGCCTCGCGCCGCCGGGCCTCGGGCGAGAGGTCGGCATGGGTGATCGGATCGCCGAGCGGCCGTTCCTCCATGCCGCTATCCCTCCGCTCTCGCCGTCATACGCCGAGCCTGGCACGCAGCGGCCGCTCGTCGCGCCAGCCTTCGAGCCGCCGCGCGAGATCGGCATCACCTTCGGGCAGCGCGATTTCGAGCGTGACCAGCTGGTCGCCGCGGCTGCCGTCCTTGCGGGTGAAGCCCCTGCCCTTGAGCCGCAGCACCTTGCCCGAGCTCGACCCCGCCGCCACGGTCAGCATCACCGCGCCTTCCACCGTCGGCACCTTGACCTTGGCACCGTGCACCGCCTCGTCGAGCGACACCGGCAGGTCGAGCCGGATATGGTCGCCGTCGCGCGAGAAGAAGGCGTGGGGTTCGACGTGTATGGTGACCAGCGCGTCGCCGCTGCCGCCGGGGCCCGCTTCGCCCTTGCCCTTGAGCCGCATCTGGGTGCCGTCCTCGACCCCCGCGGGAAGTTGAAGGTCGATGGACTTGCCGTCGGACAGGGTGATGCGCTGGGCAGCTCGGGTGGCGGCATCGGCGAAGGAGACGGCAAGCCGGTATTGCATGTTGGCCCCGCGCGGCGCGGCGCGGCCCTGGCCGCGCCCGCCCCCGAAACCGGCACCGCTGCCGCCGCCGAAAATGCCGCCGAAGATGTCGCCGAGGTCGATGGTCTCGCCGGCCGCTCCGCCGCCGAACGGGCTGCCGCCGCCAAAGCCGCCCGGCCCGCCTCCCGAGCGGCCACCATAGCCGAAGGGCATCGCCGGATTGCCCTCGGCGTCGATCTCGCCGCGGTCGAACTGGGCGCGCTTGTCCTTGTCGGTAAGCAGGTCATAGGCGCGGGTAACTTCGCTGAACCGCTCGGTCGCTCCGGGTTTGCCGGTGTTCTTGTCGGGGTGCAGCTCCTTGGCGAGCTTGCGATAGGCGGACTTGATGTCCTTCTCGCTCGCGCCGCGCGCCACGCCCAGGGTGCTGTAAGGGTCTGCTGCCATCGCCCTAAGCTAGGTTTGTGCAGGCCTTACGGCAAGGCACGCTTTGCTTGATGCTGTTGAGCGACTATGCGGCGGGACCATGGCGCAGACCGACGATCCGCATTCCGATGCAATCCCCGATGGTGATCCGCTGGCGCTGTTCGCGGCCTGGTTTGCCGAGGCGCGTGCTGCCGAGCCCTGCGATGCCAATGCCATGGCGCTGGCCACTGCAACGCCCGAAGGCTTGCCGGCGGTCCGCATGGTGCTGCTGAAAGGCCACGGACCAGGCGGTTTCACCTTCTTCACCAACGCCCATAGTCGCAAGGGCCACGAGATCGCCGCCAACCCCCGCGCGGCGTTGCTGTTTCACTGGAAGTCGCTGCGCCGCCAGATCCGCCTCGAAGGCCCGCTGGAGGAAGTCGATGCCGCCGATGCCGACGCCTATTTCGCCAGCCGCAGCCGCGATTCGCAACTGGGCGCGGTCGCCTCCGACCAGTCCGCCCCGCTCGCGGCGCGCGCCACCCTGCTCTCCCGCCATGCCGCAGCCGAGCGCCGCTTCGCTGGCGGGCAGGTGGCGCGGCCGCAGCACTGGACCGGGTTTCGCCTGATGCCGCAGGCCATGGAATTCTGGCTCGACCGTGCGCACCGGCTGCATGAGCGGCGGCTGTTCACCCGCTCCGGTAGCGGCTGGACAAGCACCTTGCTCTACCCGTGACGGCGCATACTCCTTCGGGCGCGCTCAACCGCAGCGCCGCGCTGGCGAGCATCGCGGTCGCGCTGTTCCTTGTCGGGCTCAAGGCCTGGGCAGCGTGGACCACCGGATCGACCGCCATGCTCGGCAGCCTTGCCGACACCGCGCTCGATCTGGTCGCCAGCCTGGCGACGTTGATCGGCGTGTTGGTCGCCGCCCAGCCCGACGACGACGAGCACCGCTTCGGCCATGGCAAGGCCGAGGCGCTGGCGGCGATGTTCCAGGTGGTGCTGATCTCGATCTCGGCGCTGGGCCTGGCCTTGCGCGCGATCGAGGGAATGCTCGGCACGGCGCGTCCCGAAGCGGCGGGCGAAGGCATTGCCGTGTCGCTGGTGGCGATGGCGGCGACCCTCGCGCTGCTCGGCTGGCAGCGGCATGTCATTGCCCGTACCGGCAGCCTTGCCATCGCCACCGACCATGTCCACTACCAGTCCGATCTGCTGCTCAATCTGGCGGTCATCGCCGCTTTGGCGCTCGACCGGTATGGCGGGATCGCCGGGGCGGATCCGGCCTTCGGCCTCGCCATCGCGCTGTGGCTCGGCTGGGGTGCCTGGCGCGCCTCGGCCCGCGCCATCGAGCAGTTGATGGATCGCGAATGGCCCGAGGACAGGAAGGCACGTTTCATCGCCGTGCTCGGTCGCCATCCCGAATTGCGCGGGGTCCACGATTTGCGGACGCGCACCGCAGGCAACCGCGACTTTGTCCAGTTCCACGTCTGGGTCGATCCGGCGATGACCATCCGCGCGGCGCACCGGGTGATGGACGAGATCGAAGCGCGGCTGCATGCCGAATTTCCCGATGTCGAAATCCTCATCCACCCCGATCCCGAGGGACTGGTCGACGAACACGGCATGGCGGCGGCGGAGGTGCTGCCGCCACCGGGCAGCGAGTCACTCGCGCGGAAACAGGCCTGAAATCCGCGCGAGGTGGCCGCGCAGCGCCGGGCGATCGGCATCCTCGGTATGCCCCAGCCGCACCAGGGTCAGCTTCTGCGCCGGTGAAACCAGGACATATTGGCCGAGGTGGCCGACGCACGAAAAAGCGCTCGCCGGCACCGGGGCGGCGAACATTGCCTCCTGCCCCTGGCCTTGCGGCCGGTTGAGCCACAGCTGCGCGCCATAGCCCGGATTGCGCGGGCTGGGCGCGGTCATGAATTCGATCCAGCCGCGCGGCACCACCTGCGCGCCGCGTATCGAGCCCTTGTTGCGCAGGAATTCGCCGAGCCTCGCCCAGTCGCGCGCAGTCGCGTGAACCATGCTGGAGCCGATGAAAGTACCGCCGGCATCGAATTCGGCGACTGCCGAGCGCATGCCCAGCGGCTCGAAAATGCGCGTGCGCAGATAATCGCCGACCGTCTGGCGGCGGATGGCGGGTTCGCGGCGGATGGTCAGGGCATGGGCGGCGAGATCGGCGAGAATCACCGAAGTGGCCGAGGAATATTCGAACTTGCGCCCCGGCTCGGCCTCGAGCGGCTGGGCCTCGGCATAGGCGGCCATGTCGTCGCGCCCGTCGAGGAACAGCATGCGCACTTCGTCCGAGCCATAGACCGGATCGCCCCCCTCGCTGTGCCTCAATCCCGAGCGCATCTGGAGCAGCTGGCGCAGGGTTATCTCGCCGCGCGGATCGCCCGGTCGCTCCCAGGCCGGCACCGGCACGCTCTCGTCGAGCCGCAGCCGGCCATCGGAGACCAGCAGCCCGATGAGCACCCCGGTGATGCTTTTGGTCATCGACCAGCCGGCAAACCGCGTGTCCCTGCCGTAACCCGGCGCATAGCGCTCGGCGACAATCCGCCCGCCCTGCATCACCAGCAAAGCCCGGGTTTCCCCGGCTTCGGCATCGGTGAACAGCGCATCGATCCGCCGCGCCAGCGCCTCGCGCGGGACGCCCGGTTTGTCGATGACAGCTGCCAGCGCCGCCTTGGCCAGCGGTTCGGGAGCGGCGGGCGCGGTTTCGCTGCCGCAGCCGGTCAGGGCTGGCCCGGCGAGGGCCAGCACACTAAGAGCTGCCCTCAGAGATGTGCGGCGGGTCGACATGGCGCGCCTTCCATGCGTAAGCCGGATCGATATGGCAACAGCCAAGCCTCTGCCCCTGCCGCCCCGCCCTGCGCAGCCCCGCCGCCGCCGCTGGCTGCGCACGCTCGCCGTGCTGGCGATCATCGTGGCGGCGCTGCTGGCCTGGTTCCGGGCCCCGCTCGCCGGTTATGCCAGGGCCGGCGCGAGCTATGGCGCGCGGGTCGGTTGTTCGTGCCGCTTCGTCGGCGGTCGCAGCCTCGGCGATTGCCGCAAGGATTTTCTGCCCGGAATGGCGCTGGTGATGCTGAGCGAGGACGCCAGTCAGAAGAGTGTCACCGCGCGCTTCCCGCTGCTCTCCACCCAGACCGCGCGTTTCCGGCCGGGCGAGGGTTGCGTGCTCGATACCTGGGTGGATTAGGCCGGCTCGGTCGCTGCGATCCAGCCGCCGCCGACGACCCGTTCGCCGGCATAGAGCACTGCCGCCTGCCCCGGCGAAACGCCAAATTCCGGATCGACGAAGCGGATGCGGCTGTCCGCCGCCTCGCCCAGCAGCCCTTCGAGCACCACCGGCACTGGCCTGGCCAGCGAGCGCACCTTGGCGGTGAGCGGCGCGCCGGCATCGCCGCCGGGCAGTGGGCCGATGCGATTGGTCCCGGAAAGCCGCGCCGCGCCGACGGCCAGCAAGCGCCGCGGCCCGGCGAGCACCCGGCGCGTGCCGGCGTCGATGCCGGTGACATAAAGCGGTTCCGCCAGTCCGCCCAGTTCCAGCCCCCGGCGCTGGCCAACAGTAAAGTGGACGATCCCGCGATGCCGGCCGAGCACGGCCCCGGTTTCGGCGTGGACAATCTCGCCGGGCGCATCGGCCTCGGGGCGCAGTTTGCGCACCACCCCGGCATAGTCGCCGTCTGGCACGAAGCAGATGTCCTGGCTGTCGGGCTTGGCGGCGACGCGCAGGCCCGCCGTCTCGGCAATGCGCCGCACCTCCGGCTTGGGCAGTCCGCCCAGCGGAAAGCGCAGATAGCCAAGCTGCGCCTCGGTGGTGGCGAAAAGAAAATAGCTCTGATCGCGCGCGGGATCGGCGGCGCGGTGCAGTTCGGGGCCGGCCTTGCCCTCGACCCTGCGCACATAGTGTCCGGTCGCCAGGCAGTCCGCGCCGAGCTCGCGCGCCATGGCGAACAGGTCGGTGAACTTGGGCCCCATATTGCAGCGGATGCACGGGATCGGGGTGCGCCCGGCGAGGTAATCGTCGGCGAAGCGATCGACCACATCCTCGCGGAAGCGCGATTCGTGATCGAACACATAGTGGGCGATGCCCAGCCGGTCGGCGACCATGCGCGCGTCGCGGATGTCATCGCCGGCGCAGCAGGCACCCTTGCGGTTCACGGCCGCGCCATGGTCATAAAGCTGCAGGGTGATGCCGATGGTCTCCGCTCCGCTCGCCGCAGCGAGGGCCGCGACCACCGATGAATTCGACCCCGCCCGACATGGCGACGACGATCCGCCGCGCGCTCAGCGGACCGGCCAGCTGGAACAGCGCGGCGGCATCGCGGCCGAGGGCGGCGACGGCGGCGGCAGTGGGGGCAGCGGCAGAGGGGGCGGCGGCGGACATGGCGCGCGCCATACACACTGTTGGCACCGTTGGGTATCGCCGCGTTTCCGGCTGCGGCGGGGTTAACCATCATGAGCGCAAGGTAAAGGCGGCCTTTACCTCCCCTGAACCTTGTCATGCCTATAGGCTGCTCCATGGATATCGGATTCGATAGCACGGAATGGCGTCCGACGCCCGCCAGGCGCGCGGCGCAAGGCCTGCTGCGCCATGCGCCGGACTGGACCGAACTGCTCGCCCGGCTCGATGCTGCCCGCGCGGCGCACCGCGAAATGGCGGCAAGTCTCACCGGCCCGGCCGGGCGGTGCGGCAGTTTCGATCGCGGCGCGGCCCTGGCAATCGCCGGATTCGACCATGCCTCATGCAGCGTTAACCCAACTGCTTTAGCCAATCGCAAACCTGACGGGGGCAATGCTGTCTGCGTGACCGGAAATTTCGCAACCGGCGCTCGAGGGTAACAATGATCGAGAACCAGAAAATAAAACCGGCTATGGTCATTGGCCCGCTCGGCGAGCCCCTGACGGTAGACTCGCTGCCGTCGCCGAAAACCACCCGCTGGGTGGTGCGGCGCAAGGCAGAAGTGGTGGCTGCGGTCAACGGCGGCCTGCTGACCATCGACGAAGTCTGCGAGCGTTACAACCTGACGCTCGAGGAATTTGCCTCGTGGCAGCGCGCGGTCGACCGATCGGGCATGCAGGGGCTGCGCGTTACGCGCATCCAGCACTATCGCGACCTCTACGAGCGCCAGCTGAAATACTGAGGCCGGTTGCGCGCCGGAGCGCCAGCGTCGCAAATTGTCGCTCACTGTCGCGGATCGGGTCAAGGGCGATGCTGCGCATTGCCTCTCGTCCCTGCCAAGTCTATGGCCAGTCTCGCGAACGGACTTTCCGGCTTTCGCCGCCGCGTGTGCATGCCCGCTGCGGGTTTGCCGGAAGCCGCCTGATCATTTTGCAAGTGCGAGGTCCGCATAGGGGCGGAAGCTGACATGAATTACGATGCACGGATCGATACAGCCGAAGCGCAGCCCGATTCCACCGGGCTCGATCCGCTCGACCTCGATGGCGAAGACGAAGGCCGCTCAAAGCGCCGGATATGGCTGATTGGCGCGGTGGCCTTGCTCGCGATCATCGGGCTGTGGTTTCTCACTCATCGCAACAGTTCCGAGCTGGCGGCAGGCAATGCCGCCGCGCAGGCACCGATGGTCTCGGTCATGGCCCCTGGCCGCGTCACCGTTACCGGCACGATCCGCGCCAATGGCACGCTGGCGGCGCGGCGCGAGCTGCCGGTGGGGGTTGCCGGCGAGGGCGGCCAGATCGCTGCGGTGCTGGTCGAGCCGGGCGACTGGGTCGGCGCGGGGCAGGTGCTCGCGGTGGTCGATCGCTCGGTGCAGGTGCAGCAGCAGTCCAGCAGCGCGGCCCAGATCCAGGTTGCCCAGGCCGACGCCCGGCTGGCACAGGCCAATCTCGATCGCGCGCTCAGGCTGGTCGATCGCGGCTTCATCTCGAAGGCCGATGTCGACCGGCTGACAGCGACTCGCGATGCCACCAACGCCCGGGTGCGGGTGGCCAGCGCCCAGCTCGCCGAATTGCAGGCGCGCACCCAGCGGCTCAACATCGTCGCCCCCGCCGCCGGGCTGGTGCTCGAACGCAAGGTCGAACCCGGCCAGGTGGTCTCCAGCGGCAGCGGCGTGCTGTTCCGGCTCGCCAAGGGCGGCGAGATGGAACTGAAGGCGCAGATCGGCGAGGTCGATCTTGCCAAGCTGGGTCAGGGCTCGATGGCGAAAGTGACCCCGGTCGGCGCGGAAAAAAGCTTCCAGGGCGAGATATGGCAGATTTCGCCGGTGATCGATCCGCAAAGCCGCCAGGGCACGGCGCGCATCGCGCTGGCCTATTCGGCCGAACTCAAGCCCGGCGGATTTGCCAGTGCGGAAATCCTGTCGGGGGCGATTGTCGCACCGCAATTGCCCGATTCGGCGATCCTGTCAGACAACCGGGGCAGCTATGTTTTTATCATCGACAAGGACAACAAGGCGCAGCGTCGCGACGTCAAGACCGGGTTGATCACCGAAGGGGGCGTGGCCATCGTCGAAGGCCTTGAAGGCAGCGAGCGGGTGGTCCTGCGTTCGGGCGGCTTCCTGTCGCCAGGCGAAACCGTCAATCCCAAGCTGGTCCGGCAGTAAATCCCGTGACCGCGCCCCTCGCCCAGCGGCACACCTCATGAATTTCCGCAACATCTCGGCCTGGTCGATCCGTAATCCGGTGGTGCCGATCATACTGTTCATCGGGCTGATGATGCTCGGCATGGTCTCCTTCTCGCAGATGAAGATCCAGGACATGCCGGATATCGAGTTTCCGGCGGTCTCGGTGCAGATCAGCCAGCCCGGCGCGGCACCGTCCGAGATCGAAACGCAAATCACCCAGCGGGTCGAAGCGGCGGTGCGCACGATCAGCGGGGTCGATTCGATCAGCTCGTCTGCGACCGAAGGCAGCAGCCATACCTTCGTCATGTTCCAGATCGGCGTCGATGTGAATGCCGCGGTCAACGAGGTCAAGAACGCGGTCGATCAGGCACGCGGCGAACTTCCCGATGGCATCCTCGAGCCGCGCATCAACAAAATCCAGGGCCGCGGCAACGAGATCGCTGCCTGGGCGGTGACCGCCGAAGACATGACGGTCGAGCAGCTGTCGTGGTTCGTCGATGATATCGTCGCCAAGCGGCTGCTTTCAGTCGAGGGCATGGCCGGGGTTTCGCGCGGCGGCGGGGTCACCCGCGAGATTCGCGTCACGCTCGATCCGGCGCGGATGCAGTCGCTCGGCATCTCGGCGGCGCAAGTCAACACCGCGCTGCGCCAGCTCAATGTCAATGCGGCGGGCGGCAAGGCCGAAATTGCGGGATCGCGCCAGTCGGTGCGCGTGCTGGGCAATTCGTCCTCGGCTTTCGAACTGTCACAGAAGGACATCGCGCTGGGCGGCGGGCGCACCGTCAAGCTCTCCGATTTCGCCCATGTCACCGACAGTTTTGCCGAAGTGACTTCCGCAGCCAAATTGGGCGGCAAGCCGGTGGTCATCGTCGATATCGCCCGCGCGCGCGGCGCGTCGGACGTGTCGGCCTATGACGGCGCGGTGATCGAACTGGAAAAGCTCCACAAGGAGTACCCCGGGGTCCGCTTCATGCGGCTCTATTCCTCGGTCGATTACACCAAGGCGCAATACGAAAGCTCGATGGCCTCGATGGTCGAAGGCGCGATCCTGGCGGTGATCGTAGTGTTCTTCTTCCTGCGCGATTGGCGCGCCACGGTGATTTCGGCCATCGCCATTCCGCTCTCGGCCATCCCGACCTTCTGGTTTCTCCATGTCTGGTTCGGCTTCACGCTCAACAGCCTGTCGTTGCTGGCGCTGGGGCTGGTCGCCGGTGTCCTGGTCGATGACGCCATCGTCGAGATCGAGAATATCGTGCGCCACATGCGCATGGGCAAGAGCGCCTACCAGGCCTCGATCGATGCAGCAGACGAAATCGGGCTGGCGGTGGTCGCCACCACCTTCTCGATCGTCGCGGTGTTCCTGCCGGTGGGTCTGATGGGCGGCATCCCGGGCCAGTTCATGAAGAGCTTCGGGCTGACGGTCGTGACCTCCGTGCTGCTCAGCCTTGCTGTCGCGCGCACCATCACGCCGATGCTCGCGGCCTATTTCCTCAAGTCGCACGGCCATGCCGAGCACGCCACCGGCGTGTGGATGGACCGCTATATGGCGGTACTCAGCTGGACCCTCGATATCTCGGGCGTGACCGCCTACAAGCGCGCCCGCGCCGCCCGGGGTCAGCAGCTGACCCTGCGCCAGCGCATCGCCGCGCGGCTGCGCGATCACCGGCTGTGGATGGTCGGCGTCGGCGTGTTCGCTCTGGCGATGACCGGCGTCACGCTGGCGGTTATTCCCAAGCAGTTCTTCCCGATTGCGAACAACGATTTCAGCATGATCAACATGGAGATGGTCCCGGGGACCACGCTCGCCCAGACCATTGCCGTTTCCGACAAGGTGAGCGAACTGGCCACGCAGGATCCCGATGTCTTGACCGCATTCACGAACGTCAAGGAAGGCAGCGCGCGGATATTCATCAACCTCAAGCGTGATCGCGACAAGACCAGCCAGGAATTCGAACGCGGGCTGACGCCGAAGTTCCAGCAGGTCGCCGATGCGCGGATTTCGTTCCTCGATTTCAGTTCGGGCGGCGGCGGCGGCGGCGGATCGGGGCGGCCGATCTCGATCATGCTGTCGGGTTCGGATTCGCAGCTGCTCGAATCCACCGCTGCGTTGCTGGTCGAACAGATGAGGGGCATCAAGGGCCTGGTCGCGCCGCGCGTCTCCGCCGACATGCGCCGGCCCGAAGTGATCATCCGCCCGCAGCTCAACCTCGCCTCGAGCCTTGGCGTCACCACCAGCGCGCTCAGCCAGGCGATCCGCATCGCCACCATCGGCGATATCGACCAGAATGCCGCCAAGTTCTCGCTGAACGACCGGCAGATCCCGATCCGCGTGCGCCTGTCCGATGATTCGCGGCGCGATCTTTCGACCATCCAGAACCTGCCGGTGCAGACCACCGGCGGCGGCTCGGTGCCCCTTTCAAGCGTCGCCGCGATCAGCTTTGGCACCGGCCCGGTCAGCGTCCAGCGCTATAACCAGAGCCGCCGCGTGTTCATCGGCGCGGATCTGGGCCCGGGCGTGGTCAAGGGCACCATGATGGATGCGATCAACAAGCTGCCGGTGATGAAAAACCTGCCCAACGGCGTGTCCAACGCCCCTTTCGGGCAGGACAAGTGGCAAGCCGACATGTTCGCCAACTTTGCCCAGGCGCTCGTCGCCGGCGTGCTGCTGGTGTTCTCGGTGCTGGTATTGCTCTACCACCGCTTCGTCTCGCCGCTGGTCAACATGGGCTCGCTGTTCCTCGCGCCGCTCGGCGGTCTGCTGCTGCTGCTGCTGGTCGGCCAGACCATCTCGATGCCGGTGATCATCGGCATCCTGATGCTGTTCGGCATCGTCGCCAAGAATTCTATCCTGCTGATCGATTTCGCCATCGAGGAAATGTCGCGGGGAGCCGCCAAGCTCGAGGCGATCATGGAGGCCGGACACAAGCGCGCCCAGCCGATTGTCATGACCACCGTGGCGATGACCGCAGGCATGATCCCCACCGCCGTCTCGCTGGGCGGCGACGGGGCGTGGCGCGCGCCGATGGGCACGGTGGTGATCGGCGGCATGATCCTGTCGACCGCGCTGACCCTGCTGATCGTGCCTGCGGCCTTCAGCCTCGCCGATGGCGTCGAAAAGCGCTTGGGCCCCAAGCTGCGCCGTTCGCTGCTTACCTACGA
This sequence comes from uncultured Alphaproteobacteria bacterium, assembly GCA_963777795.1. Taxonomy (GTDB): domain Bacteria; phylum Pseudomonadota; class Alphaproteobacteria; order Sphingomonadales; family Sphingomonadaceae; genus Novosphingobium. The sequence continues at coordinate 133,870 of CAVZRM010000006.1, read as the reverse complement.
TCCCAAGGATGGCGAAGCGGCGACGTATCCCGCCGGGTCCGGGCCGGAAGTCCTGCCCGCCGAGTGAACGGCCTGACCGTCTCGAAGCTGCCCCTGCCCCAGGACCGCGCGCGGCGCATGCGCCTGGTCGCCACCGGGCTGCTGCTCGCCATGGCGGTCTCGTTCCTGCTGTTGCGCCGCATCGCGGGCACGCATCCCGCATGGGGCTATGCCCTGTCGTTCACCGAGGCGGCGATGGTCGGCGGGCTGGCCGACTGGTTCGCGGTCACCGCGCTGTTCCGCCGCCCACTCGGCCTGCCGATCCCCCACACCGCGATCATCCCGGAGAACAAGGACCGCATTGCCGAAACCATGGCCGCCTTCCTGCGCGACAATTTCCTCACACCCGCCGTCGTTGCCCGGCGCATGAGCGGCTACAACATTGCCAGTGCGGCGGGCGGGTATCTCGCCGATCCGGCGCAAGGCGGCGAGGGGCGGCTGCGCGCCGGCGCGGCCAACCTGTTCGGCGACATTCTCGAATCGCTCGACAAGGAACAGCTTGGCGGGCTGGTCAAGTCGGGGCTCAAGACCCAGCTCGAAAAGCTCGATCTCGCGCCGCTGCTCGGCCAGCTGCTCACCGCCGCGATTGCCGATCAGCGCCACTTGCCCGTGATCGAGGGCTTTATCCGCCGCGCCGCGCTGACCATCGAGGACAACGAGGACCTCGTCCGCGCGATCGTCCACGACCGCGCCAACGGCATCCTGCGCTGGACAGGGCTCGACGAGAAGCTGGCCAATGCCGTGCTCGACGGGCTCTACAAGCTGCTTGCCGAAACCCTGGTGATGCCCGATCACCCGTTGCGCGGGCGGATCATCGAAGGGCTCGACCAGCTGGCGCATGACCTGCTGCACAGCGCCGACATGCAGGCGCGCGTGCGGCGGCTGAAGGGCGAGGTGCTGGCCAATCCCGCCATGACGCGCTGGCTCGACGTCACCTGGGAGCGGCTGCGGCTGAAGATGCTGCGCGCCGCGCGCGATCCGCAGCGCGCGCTGTCGGGCCAGCTTGGCGAGAGCATCGGCGCGTTCGGCGCGGCGCTGCAGGGCGACGCGCGGCTCCAGACCCTGGTCAACCGCTTCGTGCGCCGCACCGCCGTCGGCGTCGCCAGCCGCTATGGCGACGAGATCGTCCGGCTGGTCTCGGAAACCGTGCGCCGCTGGGACGCGCAGACCGTCACCGACCGCATCGAGGGCGCGGTCGGCCGCGACCTGCAATTCATCCGGATCAACGGCACACTGGTAGGCGGCCTTGTCGGCCTCGCACTGCATGCGGCGAACGAACTGCTTTAGAGCAGATTGCAGGAAATCAGAAACACTCGTCATTGCGAGCGAAGCGAAGCAATCCAGGGCGGACTGCGCGGCTCTGGATTGCTTCGCTGTTCTCGCAATGACGAAGAGTGTGCAGGTTACACGCATCCCGCTCTAGTTGGCTCGTTCCGCCTCGGCCCGCGCCCGCGCCGCCATGATCTCCTCGATCTGGCTGCGCGAATCAGTCGCCGCCGAGCCGCCATCGACCGACAGCACCTGTCCCGAAATTTGCGCCGCGCGGTCGCTGGCGAGGAACAGCGCCGCCTCGGCGATATCGCGCGGGGTGCCCTGCCGTTTCAAGGGTTGCCAGCCCATCCGCGCGTCGCGGATCGCCTCGCCGATGCGCGCGGCTTTGGCCTCGCTCATGCCCGGCGTATGGGCATAGCTGCCCATCTCGGTGGGGATATTGCCCGGGCAGATGCAGTTCACCCGCACCAGATGCTCGCCCAGCTCGCTCGCCGCGCTCTGGCTGAAATTGATCACCGCCGCCTTCGAGGCGCGGTAGGAGAAGAAGCCGAAGCCGGGGCGCACCCCGCTGATCGAGGAAATGTTGACCACCGCGCCGCCGCCATGCGCTGCCATGTGCCGCGCGGCGATCTGCGTGCCCAGCATCGCGCCCTTCACGTTCACCGCCATGATCCGCTCGAAGCCCTCGAAATCGGCGTCGATCAGGCGGCCGAAACCGGGGTCGGTGAGCCCCGCATTGTTGACCATGGCGTGCAGCCCGCCGAACTCAGCCACGGCGAAATCGACCAGCGCCTGCATCTCCTCGCGGCTGGCGACATCGCAGCGGCGATAGCGCGCGGCCGTACCCAGCCGCGCCGCCAGCGCCCCGCCTTCCTCGTCGCGCAGGTCGGCCACGACCACGCGCGCACCTTCGGCCACGAACAGTTCGGCCATGGCCGCGCCAAGACCCCGCGCCGCGCCGGTGATTATCGCGACCTTGCCCGCCAGTTCCGCTGCCATGCCGTTCTCCTCTTCGCGCATGGTCTAGGTTGCGCAGATGCCCCAAGCAATGCCATGCTTCTGGCCGGAGAGTGACATGAACAAGCGCATGGTGGGCCAGGGGCCTGCAATCCCGGCCATCGATCTTGCCGGGAGCGGTGCTGCCTTTCTGCCCGAGGCCGTCGGCGGGCGGAGTTGCTGGCCTTGAGCGATCCCGCCGCAGAGCTTGCCGCCTGCGAGGCGCGCGCGCGCCGGGTGGAGACGCCCTGCGGCGACGGCGCGATGGTCTGGCGCGTGTGGGGCCCGGACAAGCCGGCCTCGCCGCCGCTGGTGCTCGGCCATGGCGGCCAGGGGGCCTGGTCGCACTGGATCCGCAACATCGCCGCCCTGGCCGCGCAGCGCACCGTGATTATCCCCGACCTGCCCGGCCAAGGCGATAGCGCCATGCCTGCCGAGGTCAGCCACGATGGACTTTCCGCCGCTTTGGCCGGGGGCATGCGCGCCTTGCTCGGCGAGGGACAGCAGGCCGATTTCGCCGGTTTCTCCTTCGGCGGCGCGGTGTTGGCGCATTTTGCCCTGCGCTATCCGCAATGGGTGCGCCGCTTGATCCTGGTCGGCACCGGCGGGCTCGACACGCCGCACGGTCCCATCGAACTCGGCAGGGTCTCGGGCCTCTCGGGCGAGGCGCGCCAGGCGATGATCAGGTCCAACCTGCTCGGCCTGATGCTGCACCACCCCGCAACGGTCGATGACCTTGCCATGCACATGCTGATGGCCAACAGCCGCAAGGCGCGGATGCCGGTGGTGGGACTGGTGATCCCTGATCGTGTGGTGCGGATTCTCAATTCGCTGAAAGTGCCGCTCGACGCGATCTGGGGCGAATTCGACCGGCCGCATCCCGATCCCGCAGTGCAGGAAGCGGTGCTGCGCCGGTTTCAGCCGCAGATGGCGTTCCGCGTCGTGGCTGGCGCGGGGCACTGGGCGATGTATGAGCGCCCCGAGGGCTTCAATCAGGCGCTGCTCGGCCTTTTGGCCACGCCGCCGCGCCGGATCGAGTGATGGCGCTGACGGCCTGTGCCCTCAGACAAACCCGAGGTTGGTCCCCAGCGCGCTGCCTGCGTAGTTGTTGATGTTGGGCAAGACGGTCGGCATGTCACCCGCCGCGACGCCGAACCATGTGGCCATGGTCGCGGCATACTGATCGACCGACATGGTCGGGATCAGCCGGCCCTGGCCGATATCGTCGGTGCCGTTGTTGGCCAGGGCGGGATTGATCCCGTAGTAGCGCCGCCCGTTGACCGCGCCGCCCAGCGCGAAATGCATCGAACCCCAGCCGTGGTCGGTGCCGTCGTTGTTGGCGGTCAGCGCGCGGCCGAAGTCCGACGCGGTGAAGCTGGTCACCCGGTTGGCGACGCCGAGCTCGACGGTGGTATCGTAGAAAGCGCGCATGGCGTTGGCGACGTTGGCCATCAGCAGCGGGTGCAGCGCGCCAAGCCCGTCGTGGGTATCGAACCGCCCGGTCGAGACAAAGAACACCTGGCGCTTGACCCCCAGTTCCTGGCTGACCGAAATCAGCTTGGCCACCATCTGCAGTTGCGCGCCGAGGCTGCTCGACGGGTCGGCGGCGGCGGGGAACGGCGTGGTCGTCGCCGGGGCGATGGCCAGCGAGCTTGAGACCAGCGCGTAGAGATCAAGCGCGCGCCGGCCGACATTGCCCATGGCGACCTGAAAATCATGCGACCCGCCGGGATTGGCGATGAGCTGGCGCAGCAAGGTTGCCGCTGCCGCCGAGCCGTTCAGCGAATTGCGGGCATTGAGCGCGATCGGCCCGCCGGTGGAGACCGAATACTGCACAGCCGAGCGGCCAGTCAGATAGACCGCGTTACCCGACGGGTTGATGCAGGTGAGCGAGGCATTGCCGTTGCCCGATTGCAGCAGGTCGCCGATCCGCCCGCCCCAGCCCGATGACGCGCCTTCGGGCGAGGAGCTCTGCCAGTAGCTTTGCTGATCGTTGTGCGACAGCAGCTTGGGCGGCAGCGGCACCGAGCGCGCCTGATACTGCGCCTTGGTGGTCGGCTGCACCAGAGTGCCGACGTTGAGCATCACTGCCATGCGGCCGGCATTGAAGATCGGCAGCAGCGGAGCGAGCCCGGGCGCGAGCGCATATTGCGCGCCGCCCGGCAGCGCGGTGACCGGATTGAGCAGCGTCGGGGCCAGCGCCGATTGCGCCAGCGCGAAGCCTGAGCGCTGCGCGGTGTAGAAGGCATGGCGGGCGCTGTCGTAGGGCGGCAGGGTGTTGGCATAGTCGTTGCCGCCATAGAGGAAAACGCAGACCAGCGCCTTGTAGTCAGTCGCGGTGGCCGCTGCCGCTTCGCCCATGGCGGCAAGGTTCATCACGAACGGCGTCGCGGTCCCGGCGACCGAGAGCGCGGAGGCGCGCTTGAGGAAGGCGCGGCGGGATTGGTCCATCGGCATAACGGCGCTCTCCCTAACGCTGCACAAGATATTCGGGCGCGGCCATCACCAGCACGATTGCCGCCTGGATGCGGCTGGTTATGCCGGCATTGGTGGCGACCGAAATTGTATCGAGCGCGGTCTTCATCTGGCCGATCGTGCCGGGGCCGATCTGGTTGGCGGCGAGCACCAGGTTGAGTTCGGTGAGCAGGGCCAGGCTGTCAGTCGCCAGCGGGGTCAGCGCATCGTAATTGGGCCGCGCCTCGCCCGCGCCGTTGGCGATCAGCGTCTGCATGTAGTTGATATAGGCGATCACCGAAGGCTCGTTGGCCAGCTGGAATTCGGGGGCGACAAGGCCCTTGGTGGCGATGGTCGTGCCCGGCGGGGTGTAGCCGGGACGGAACCAGTTGAACACGCTGGGCGCGTGGCCAGGGCTTTGCGCCAGCCGGTTGGCCGACGACGAGGTGTTGCCGAACGGCCAGGCATTGGTCGGCGAGGTGACGGCGAAGGCCCGCGCCCACTGCACCAGCCGCGCCACCGGCTCGCGCAATTTGCCGAAGGTGGCGCTGTCGACCTGGCTGTCGTCGCGCGCCTCGCTATCGGTCAGGATCGCGCGGATCACTGCCTTCATGTCGCCGCGCACGCCGCTGCCGTTGTTGACGAAGGCCTGCGTGACGCGGCCGACATAGGCGGGCGACGGGTTGCTGGTGACCAGGTGCTGGATCAGCTGCTTCGAGACGAACGGCGGCAGGTTGGCATTAGCGAACAGGCCATCGAGCGCCATGCGCCGCGCCGTCGCGCCGTCGTGGCCCGCCGGGATACGTGATGCCGAGGAAGCTGATCGCGCCGGTCTCGTGCTGCGCGGCGTTGATCGCCAGCGGCAAGCGCATCCGCGCCGGGGTGGTATTATCGTTGTTGGCCAGCACATAGCCGGTCCACACCCGCGCGTGCTGCGAGACATCGTCCTGGGTATAGGTCGGCACCGGATTGCCGCCCGACATGACCAATGTGCCATCGCTGTTGAGCTGGTTGAGGCCGATAGTGAACAGCTGCATCAGCTCGCGCGCATAGTTCTCGTCAGGGATCGAGCCGGTGGCGGGATTGGCCTTCTGGTTGCCGAGGAAGGTCAGGTAATAGCTCATCGCGACGCTGGTCGAGACGCCTTCCATGAGGTCGCGGTAGTTGCCGAAAGCGTTATCCCACAGCACGTCGAGATAGGCCGCCATGATGAACGGCTCCCACGGTGCGCCCATGCCGTCGATGCTGGTCACCCACATGTTGAGCAGCGACAGCCCGACCTTCTGGCGCAGCTGGTCGCCGCTCGCGATCAACTGCGACCACACCATCGGGTCGAAGCCGTTGTTGGTGTTGACATTGGCCGCCGCGTCGAAGCCGCCCGCGACGAGGAAATCCCAGAACTTCTGCGGCCGCGCCAGGGCGAACTGGCCGTTGATCCAGGTGGTGAGGTTCGACGCGGCGAGCCCGGTGACGTCGGCCTTGGCATAGCCGACCGTTGCCTGGGCGAGGAAACGCGAGGCCTGGGTCTGGCTCAGCGGGGCCTGGGTGGGTGTGGGAGTCGGAGTTGGCACCGGGGTCGGCGATGGTGTTGGCGTGCCGCCGCCGCCATCGCCACAGCCGGCGAGCGCCAGCGCGCCTGCCGCCGCGAGCCCGCTGGCCAGCGCGACGCGCGATACCCCGCCGGATTCGGAAGCATCGGGCGTGGCAATATCCTCGAACAGCTCGAACTGATCGGGCGCAAGCGACATGGTCATGGGCTCCCCACTCCTAGCCTGAATGGCGGACCCTCGCCCGCGCGACCTGAAGGCGGCGTTGCGGGACGTGGTAAACCGGCCCGACAGCACGCACAATTTTGCACTGCTTAGTTACTTTCGCATCGATGCATAACGCGCCGCGCCGAATTATCCTCCGTTTTGCGCCGCGAGCCGGTGCGAACAATTCCAACTCTGCTCCACCGCCGCTCGTGCTGAGCTTGTCGAAGCACAGGCCCTGTGCGGTGAGGTCGCCGGCGCACGATGGTCCTTCGACAGGCTCAGGATGAGCGGGAAATCGAGATTCTGCGCATCGCCTCAGCGGCGGGTCATCATGATCCGCGAAATCTGGCGGCGGCCGTCGCGGCGTTCGAGCTGGACCACCGCGTCGATCGTCTGGCCCGCATAGTGGACGATATCCTCGCGGCCGCAGCCGGGTGCCGGCCTGCAGCACGATCAGCGCGAGCTGTTCGATCGCGCCTTCGGGGCTGTCGGCGTGGATCGTGGTCAAGGAGCCGGGATGGCCGGTGTTGATCGCGCGCAGGAAGGTGTAGGCCTCAAGCCCGCGCAGTTCGCCCAGAATGATGCGGTCGGGGCGCATGCGCAGCGCTGCCTGCAGCAGGTCGTCGGCAGTGACCCGCGCCTCGCCCAGCGCGCCCTTGACCGCGAGCAGCGCCGCGGCATTGGCGTGGGCGAGCACCGACCTCGGCGGTGTCCTCGATCAGCACCAGCCGCTCCTCGGCCGGGATTTCCTTGATCAGCGCGTTGAGGAAGGTGGTCTTGCCGGTCGAAGTGCCGCCCGAAATCATGATGTTGCGCCGCGCCCGCACCAGCGCGCCGAGAAAAGCGGCGAGCTCGGCGGGATCGTTGCCCTCCGGCGCATCGACCGCGTGCAGCTCGCTCTTGCCGCGCGAGAAGCGGGTGGGCGCGAACGCGCCTTCCGCGACATAGTCCGACAGGGTGAGATCGGGCACGACATGCTTGCGGATTGCCAGCGCCATGTGCCCGCGCGTTGCCGGCGGCGCGACGATCTGGACGCGCGCGCCATCGGGCAGGGTGGCGGCGAGCAACGGATATTCGCGGCTGATGCCCTGATGGCTGAGGCTGGCGATCTGGCGGGCGAGCCGCCACAGCCGGCCGTCGTCGAGCTCGGGCATGTCATGCCGCTCGATCGCGCCGCCGATGGTCTCGACCCAGACCTCGCCCGGCCGGTTGACGAAGACATCGGTCACCTCGGCGCGGGCCAGCATCGGCAGCAGCGGCGCGAGATAGGCGTCGATATAGCGGACCGGCGCTTCTGGCTGGTGCTGGGCCCTGGTGGTCATCGACCTCCCCTGCTCATCGAACCGCCGGCGCGCCGCCGAAATCGAGATCGCGCGCGACCAGCACGGCGATCTGCGCGCCCTCGCGCACCTTGACCGTGGGCGCGCGGCTGGTGGTGGGCGCAAGGCTCTGGCCGACCTGCGCCGCAGTTGCCGGCAGGCCGACATAGACCGAACCGCTGTCGCGCGGCAGCGAGGCGAGATTGACCCCGATGGTCAGCGCCGATTGCAGCACCGCGCTGGAGAAACGCTCGAAGAAATGGGTATTGACCGATCCCGGCGCGCCCGCGCCGCCCAGCGCGTCGGTGACTGGCGAGCCGATGCGGATCGCGACACCGTCGGGCCGGATCAGCCGGGTCCAGGTCACCAGCACCCGGCGCAGACCCGCGCCGGTATCGGCCTTGAACTCGCCGATCAGCCGGCTGCCGCGCGGGATCAGCACGCGCGATGCCGTCGAAACTGCGCGCGTCCTGCGAGACGATCGCCCGCGCCAGCCCCGGCCGGTCGGAATTGAGCGGGGTTTCCAGCACGGCGGCGATGATCGCGCCTTGCGGGATGATCGAGGCGCGGTTGCGGATGATGGTGGCGCGCACCGCATCGTCGCCGGCGTCGGCGGGCGAGGCCGCGCTGCCGGCACCGGCAATCTGCGCGCCATTGCCGGCGGTCAGATCGACCACCAGCCCGGGCTCGTTGCCGCGCGTGCGCGCCGGGGCGGCGCTGGCCCCAGAGGCAGACTGGGCGGCGGGAGCGGCGGCAGGGGCGCGCGGCGCGGGTGCCGGTTTGGGCGCGGGCTGAATGACGGCAGGCCCGGGATCGTAGAGCGCGGCGGCACTGGGCGCGGCCTCGGGCGGGGCGGGCGGGATCATCAGATCGGGCGGCGGGGCGGGCAGGCGCGTCGCCGAAGTGCTGGTTCCCGCGCCGGCGATTTCGCCCAGCATCGCCCGCCGGTTGGCATCGAGATAGACGAACAGCCCGAGCGCCAGCACCAGCACGATGCCGATCAGCAAGGGCAGCGGCACCGTATCGCGCGGCAGTTCGATCTGCGGCTGCAACGCCTGCGCCTCGTCGCGCGGGTTCGGCGCGGCGGTGCTCATGGCGCGGCTTCCTCGACCCGAACTGCGCTGGCGCGCGCGCGGCCGTGGATGAACACCAGCCGCTGCGGCACGCCTTCGAGCACGAACACCCCGTCGCGCATCAGCCCGTTGACCAGAGCGAGTTCGCCCTTGATGTCCTCGCGGTAGACCGCCGGCAGCGTGGTGTCTTCCGACCAGCGCAGCGAGGTGAACGCGCCGTCGTCGGAAATGCTCTCGGGCCATAGCGCGCGGTCGCCCTTGAGATCGTAACGCGCCGAGGACACCGCTGCGGCCTGTTCGGGGCCAGACGGCAAGACCGGATAGGTGAAGCTGAGCACATAGGGCTGCCAGCGCCGCGCCATGGCTTCTTCGGTGAGCGCGAAACTGTAGCTGCGCTGGTCGGTGAGCACGGTGAGATTGCTCGGCAGCGCCCCGGGAGCGGGCTTGACCACCAGGCTGTCGGCGCGGCGGTTGACCTGCGCCTGCCACGAGCCGGGATCGCCGAGAGTCACCGTCTCGATCCGCTCATCGGGTGAAAAGCGGATGGTGACGGCATAGCCTGCTGCCAGCCGCAGCGCGACGACCTCGCTCGCGTCGTAGGCGACGGTCTGGATGCGCGGGTCGGCCATGCCCGGGGTGGGCATGACTTCGGCGGACAGGGGTGTCGCCAGCATGGCCGCCAAAGCCATCGCGAGCAGCGCGCGTCGCATCACATCGAGCCTGCCGGGCGCGGTGCCACTGGGGGCTGGCCTGCCGGCGCGGGGGCAGCGGGCGGTGGCACCAGCGCTGCGGGCGCGGGGCCGGCAATCTGCTGCGCGGAGGTCTGCTGCGGCGCGGCTTCCTGGTCGCGGCGGTATTCTATTACCTGGAAGCCCAGCGGATTGGCCAGCCGGTCCTCCAGCGACAAGGGCTCGCCGGTGAAGCGGAAACGCAGTTGCGCGACATACCAGCCGCGCGCCACGCTGCCTTGCGCCGCGTCGCGCCGTTCGGTGGTGAAGCGCACCTGCACCGTGTCCACCCCGGTCGGCGTCACGCTTTCGACCGTCGGCATGACCACGGCGGAGCGCGGATAAGCGTTGAGCGGGCTCATCGGGTTGGATGCCGGCATCATCGCCAGATAGTCGCGGCGCGCTCCCTCGCCCGACCACAGCGCCACCTTCTTGTATTGCTGCGCCAGCCCGCCAATCTCGAAGCCTTCGCGCGCGATGACATATTGCGCCAGCATCGAATGGGTCAGCGCGGTCTGCGGCTTGACCGTCTGCGGATGCTGGCCCTCGAGCACCTGGACGAAGCCGGTGGTTCGGTCGACCATCACGGTATAGGGCACCACGGTCTTGATCGGTGCCAGCGCGATCAGCGCCAGCGCTTCGAGCGCGGCAATGCCGCTGGCGATGGCAGCGACGATCCAGGCGACGCGGCGCGATTTGCGGGCGTCGGCCTCGCGGTCGATCCCCCACGAGCGCGCCTCGGCGTAGTAGGCCTCGCGGTCACCGATTGCGTCGTCGGGGGTGAGATGGGCTTCGGGCTTGTTCATGGCATGTCGTCCCGACGTCTGGCCCCGACCGACTGGCGTTGCAAGGTGCGCCGGCCCGACTGGCCGAGCGGCAGCGGCGCGGGGCCGGGTCTGGCGCTGTCGTTCGCCCCGCTTGCCGGGTGCGGCAGGGCCAGGCGCATCGGCGGCGCGGCGAGCGCGCCGAGCCGTTCCTCGCGCCAGGTCAGTGATTGCGCGGCGTCGGCAATGCGCTGGGCGCGGCTGCGCTCCTCGCCGCCGCGTCCGGCGATCGCCCAGTCGGGCGGCGGCAGGGCGAGCTGCCGCTCGGGCATGACATATTTGCCGAGATCGAGCACCCGGCGATGCGGCAGCGCAAAGCCGAGCCCGACCCGCGCCATCGCCACCAGCGCGGCCAGCATTAGCAGCGCGCCGATCACCGCCGAGGCGAAAATCTGCTGTGGCAGGGCAGCGACCGGCTGATTGGCGTCAATCAACCCGCGCAAAGCCAGCACCTGCGGCTCGACCAGCGCCAGTTCGAGCGCCAGCACTACGGGCACCGCCAGCGCGCCGGCCATCGCTCCCGCCAGCACCCGCAGCCAGCCAGCAAAGAACCCGCGTGTCGCCTCGAACAGCAGGCAGGCGATGAACACCGGACCCAGCGCCAGCAGCAGCGCAGTAATCACGCGCACCGCCAGCATCCCGGCGAGCGCCGAGGTGGCCATCGCGGCAGTGGCCGAGGCGAGGCTCCTGGCCGCCGGTTCGGACAGCATGGTGGTGGGGCGCTGCGGCAGGGGCGCAGCGGCGGGCTGGCCTGACGCTTTGGCCGCGGCGGCATTCTCCACCATCTGCGCCAGCGCCGCGCTGACCCCGTCGATCCGCGCGGCGAGCCCCGGCGAGCCGCCGCTGGCGAGCCCGGCGGGGGCAAGGAAGCCCGCTGCGATGCCTTCGGGGGCTTTGGTCGCGACATCGTAAACCAGCACCCGCCAGGCCGGCCACTGCGTCGCCAATGCCAGCACCACGCCGACCTTGAGCGCGGCGGCCAGCCCATCGCGCACGGTGACGTCGCCGCCGAGCAGCAGCCGGTAGCCGATCAGCGCGACGTAGATGGTCAGCAGCCCGGTCAGCGCCATGCCGAACGGCCGAGCCCGGGCCGAGCGCGCGGTAGCCCTCCTCGCCGAGCGCCAGCGCCTGGCAGTCGGTCCAGGCGAGCACGCTCGAAACGTAGCCCCCGAGCGGCGCGAATGGCGCGCACATGGCCATCAGGCGACCCGCATCAGTTCGGGGATCCACGCCGCGGGATCGTCGCCGGTGCGGCTGCGGATTTCGTCGAACAACCGCACGGTGCGCTCGCGGCCCGAGAGGATAGTGAGCAGGTCGTCCGCACCGGCGAGGTTGAGCCGCACGACTACGCTTTCCTGCCCGTGCTTGACGAGGAAACAGCGCGCCGAGTCGGGCAGGGTCCGGACCAGCTGCCATTCGTGTTCGGTCAGCCCGAAGCCGGTGACATAGTCGCCGCGCGCCGCCTTGGGGTTGGCAGTGAAGATCTGCGTTGCGGCCTGTTCGACGATCGCCGAGGCGATGCGGCTGGACAGCGCGTCCTCGGCGTTCTGGGTGACGAAGCCGACGATGCCGTTGCGCTTGCGGATGGTCTTTTCCCAGTCGCGGATGCGCTGCGACAAACACTTCGTCGTCGAGCGCCTTCCAGCCCTCGTCGACGACGATGATCGCGGGGCTGCCATCGAGCCGTTCGTCGACGCGGTGGAACATGTACATCATCGCCGGGGTGCGCAGCACCGGGTCGTCGAGCAGCCGGGTCATGTCGAAGCCGATCGCTTCGTGGCCGAGGTCGATTTCGTCCATGGCATTGTCGAACAGCCAGGCATGCTCGCCCTCGCCCCACCACGCCCGCATGCGTGCGTGGAGGTCGCCGGCATGCGGGCGGTGACCCGCCGCGCAGCAGCTCGACGAAGCTGCGCAGCCGGCGGTAGGCGGGGGGAGCGGCCATGCTGGCATCGACCGCTTCCTTGATCTGCGCCGCCTCGTCCGGGGTTACTGGCTCGCCGTCGCTGCCGGCAAGGCGCACCACCCATTCCATCAGGAAGCGGCGGTTTTCGGGCGTGTCCGCCAGCAGCAGCGGGTTCATCCGGCTGGGCACGCCGGGGCGCAGCACGTCGTAGACCCCGCCGATGGCGCGGATGAACAGCTCGGCACCGCGATCCTTGTCGAAGAACACGATGCGCGGGGCAAACCGCCGCGCCTGGGCGAGCAGGAAGTTGACGATCACTGTCTTGCCCGAACCCGACGGGCCGATCACGGTGAAATTGCCGAGATCGCCCCCCGCCCCGCCCTTGGCGTGGAAATTGAAGTGATAGGGCCCCGCCGCAGTGGTCTCGAAGGTCGCCACCGCCGCGCCCCAGTGGTTGCCGGTGGGCGAGCCGAGCGGGAAATTGTGGCCGCTGGCCAGACTGGCGAAATTGGCCGAACCGATCAGCGCGCGCCGGGCGATATAGGCGAAATTGCCCGGAAACTGCGCCCAGAATGCCGCCTCCAGCCCCAGATCCTCGCGCACCGCGATCATGCCAAGATCGGTCAGCGCTGAGAGCACTTCGGCGACCCCGGCATCGACCTCGCCCTGGCCGGGCCCGCGCACCATCACGGTGAGATGATGCTCGCCGAAGGCGGCGCGCCCCGCCGCGACCTCGTCCTTGGCCTGGGCCAGCTCGCCGCGCAGGCTCAGCGCTTCGTCGTCCGAAGCGCGCATGCGGCGCAGCGCCAGGTTCATGCGGCCGAGGCTCGCCTGCCGGTCGACAAAGGCGAAGCTCTGTGTCACCACCATTTCGGCGGGGATGCGCAGCAGCTCGTCGAGCATCCCCGGCATGGTCTGCCCGGGATAGTCCTTGGCCGAAACCAGTGCCGCCAGCCCGCGCGGCAGGTCTGCTGCCGGACCCAGCTCGAGCGTATCCGCGCCGAAGCTCACCCGGCGGTAGGGCAGCATCTCGCCGGCATCGCCATAGGGCAGCCGCACGGGCCTGAGCTCGGCATTATACAGCAGCGAAAGCATCTCGAGCGGCTCGCTGCATGGCCCCGCCGGCAGTGTCGTAAACCCCCAGCAGCGCCGGGCGATAGGCCGCCAGGGCGGCAATCAGCTGCTCGCCCGCCGCCTCCAGCGCGCGCACTTCGCCCGCCAGCCGCGCCTCGGCCTCGCGGGTGCCGCGCGCCAGGCCGAGCCAGCCCGCCACCCGGCTCGCCACCCCCGCCCCGCCCTGCATCGGGCGGCGGATCAGGGTGAGGAACAGCTCGTTGGCATAGAGCGCTTTCGCCGACAGCCGCGCCTGCCACACCGCGTCGAGCTCGCGGCTGAAGGCATCGGGAAATTCGCCGCCGCCGATCGGCTCGACCCGCCGCCGCACGACGTGGTGATACAGCGCATAGCGCGACGAGCCGATCGCCCGCAGCATCGCATCGCGCAGCCCCTTGCGGTAATTGAGCTCGTCGCTCTCGGCGGTCTCGAACAGCAGCCCCTGCATGCGGATCGCCAGCATCAGGGTGCCGTCGCGCAGCCGCAGCACGCGGTCGTTGACGTGGTGGGCATAGGGCAGCCGCTCGCCCGCGCTCTCCTCGCGCGCGAAGTCCGGTTTTCCGGGTGTCACGCGCGATAGGAATTGCATCGCCAGAACTTGTAATTGCGCACCCTGGGGCAACGCGCCAGCCGCACCAGCCAGAGATCGAAGATGCGCGGCTCGCGCAGGCAGGCGAGGAAGCCCAGCGCGTGGACAGCGAGCGCGAACAGCACCACCCAGGCCGACTTGAACACCAGGAAAAACTCGGTCGAGATCACGCCGTTGATCACGAAGAAGGTATAGGTCACCCCGGCGAACATCTGCGGCCGGGTCAGCCCGGTGAACAGCGGATCGCGCGCCAGATCTGGTTCGATGCGTCCGGGTTCCATGGTCGCGGCGCTGCCTAGAACCCGCCGCTCGCGGCGGACTGGATGCCGGCGACGATGCTGGCCGCGCCGAACAGGATGAACAGCCCGAGGATCACCGTCGCGCCATAGCGCCAGTTCATGCGGCCTGTCAGCATCATCAGCCCGACCACCGCCACCGCGATCACCGCGACGACAGTCGCCACCGTGCCCAGCAGGGTGCCCTGGATCCACGCAATCGCGCCGATGATCGGCCCCGATCCGGCGGGATCGGCATAGCCCTGCGCCGATGCCGGCCCGCCAGCGAAGAATGCAGCGCAAAGCCCCGCGCAAAGTGCCGCGATCCGGCCGAGAGTCTTGCCTGCGCCCATGCCGCGCAACCTATGGGCGGGTTCCCCTGAGTGCAATGCGAATCTCCCTTCCCATCCGGCATGGCTGGCGATGCAAGCACGGGCAGGGTTAAGCGGACAGGTCAGGGATATGGTTGACGGCGGGGCGGAGTTCGATCCTCCCCGAGCTTGTCTCGGGGAGGTGGCATTGCGCAGCAATGACGGAGGGGCCCTGGCGCGGCGCGTGTCGCGGGAAAATCCCCTCCACCACCCGCCATGCGGGCGGTCCCCCTCCCCGAGCAAGCTCGGGGAGGATTTTAGCGCCGCTTCGCCATCCTCGCCACGCGCGAATTCTTCGCCGCGCCGAGCCGTTCGAGCGGATTGACCAGGGCTTCATAGCGCCCGAACAGATGCTCGATACCCGGCCCGGCTAGAGCGGGATGCGTTTGATCTGCACCACTTCTTCGTCATTGCGAGCGCAGCGAAGCAATCCAGAGCCGCGCAGACCGCCCTGGATTGCTTCGCTCGCGCTACGCGCGAGTTTATCCTGAGCGCCTGCAAGGCAGTCGATGGGCTCGCAATGACGAATGATTCTGATTTGCTGCAATCTGCTCTAGCCGTCATAAGGCCCCAAAAACCGCACCCCATTGAAGTGAATAAGATGCGTCGGTGCATCCGCAACCCAGACTTCGGATTCCCATGCGATCTCGGCGAGGTAGCGCGCCATGACAGCGCGGGTCGGGAAGGCCGTTACATAGACCAGTCCGGCGCTCGATCCGGCGAACAGCTCCATCAATTCGTGGTGGCGCTTGCCATCGACCGGGCCGTGGCTGGTGACGGATTCGATCAGCAGCAGCCAGTTCCGCTTGACGTCGTGGATCACAACATCGGGCATCTTGCCATGATTATCGAGCGAAACTCCAAGCGCCGCAAAGCGTTCTCGGTCAAAATGGCCCATCTTGTCGCCGGTATCGCCAGCGTAGATCAGCACACTTCCCGGCGCGAAGCGAGGCGCGAATTCGGCGATGATGTCGCGGATCAGCGCGCTATGCTCGCCGGGACTCAGTCGTATTTCGGTGCCGTCGGCGAGCGTCACCGGAATCCGCTCCATCTCGCGTTTGCGGGCATATTGGGCGGTCAACGTCTTCACGTCGCCCTGATAGGCCGCAAGCCGCTTGGCCCATCCCGCCTTGCCATAGATCTTGAACAGGGCGAGCGCATTGGGCGACACCTGATAGACCGCGCGCGGGCTGTTCACCGGGCGGGCCGGATCGTCGGGATTGTAGAGTGCGATGCCCGCCAGCACGAACTGGTGCATCGTCTGGCGGCGCACGGTCTCGCGCGTGTTGGGCTTGTATTGCTTGCCGTAATGCTGGCGAATCCAGTCCATGATCGGGGTGATGCCGATCAGCGGCGCACTCGCACGCTTCCAATCCATGGCGGGCTGCAAATCGAGCAAGGCCAGCAGGGTCAGCGCCGAACGGTCATTCTGCTGCGCGAGGGGCAGGCCAAGATCGATCAGAATTTGGAGCGCGGCGGCGATTTTAGGATGGTCGATCAAAGGCCGTTCACCCGTTCATCGATCTCGTCCTGCGTCACGCCGACGCGAGTCTTCGCCCATTGGCCCAATGCGATCAGTGCCTCACTGCCAGGGTAGCGCATCGCGCGAAGGTCGGTCGCGTTGACCTGGGTATGGCCGTTGAAGCGCCGGAAATAGGCATCTACGGCAGTAGCGTTCAGATAGGCGGCAAGCCCGTGCGCCAGGTCTTCGGAAATCGGCTGGCGCTTGGCATGGAACACATTGAGGTGGTTCTCGATGCCGATCATTTGCGCAGGCAAGCGCGCCGGGTCGATCACATTGGCGACAATCCGCCGCCGTTCTTCCTTCGATGAAAAGCGCCGCACCACGGCATAGAAGCCGTTGGGATAGAGCCATTTGCGCGTCGCCATGGTGTCGCGGATGGCATTGGGCTTTTTGAAACCGGGCTTGGGCCATTGCAGGCCGGTGCCATTGAAATGGCCGGGATAGAGCAATGGCACGGTCCCGGCCTCTGGGTCGGCGCGCAAATCCTCGCGCAGCCGAAAATCGACCACGGGGCCGGTCGATACCGTCAGCCCCAAATCGGCAAGGCTGTGGCCGTAGCTGGCGCGCTCCAAAAGCTGTTCATCGTCACCGGTCGGGATGTGGATGAATGTGTCGGCATCTTCTGGGAAGACGATCCGGGCGAAGGCGTGTTGCTTCGCGGCGTAGTCGGCAAAGCTGTCGTCGGTCGATGTCGATACGGTGACCGCCCCCTGCTCACCGCCTCGCACCAGCTTGATGATGATGTTTTCCTGCAGGACGCCATCAGCCTTGAACGCCTTGTTGCGGGCATCGAACAAATGGATGTGCCGGATCGCCGCGCGTCGCAGGATGAAGCGGCGGAAGGGTTGGTAATAGGGGCCGTTGCAGAAACTGCGCGGGATGATCGCCACCAGTTCGCCACCCGGTTCGAGCAATTCGAGCGCCAGACCGACGAAACCGGTATAGAGATTGACCGTCTCCAGCCCCGCTGCGCGAAGCAAGGCGCGATGCTTCGAGTCATTGCCGATCTTCTTGTAGGGCGGGTTGAGTATGGCGTGGGTGTAGCGCTCGCCTTTGCCAAGGCAGATGCGGTTGGCGGCTTCCTCGATGAAATCGCCCTCGATCAGTTCGCATTCGGTGTTGGCGCGCTCGCGCAGCACGGCAAGGTTTGCGCGCAAGTCGGGCAGGATTTGAACGTCTAACTCGAAGGCCGTTGCGGCGATCCGGGCTGTCCCCTGCGCTCGCTCGATGAACGCTGCGGTTAGCGCGCCCTGTCCAGCCCCGGCATCAAGCAGGCCAATGGCGTTTTGCGATGGAAGTTCGAACAGCGAGACCAGGAATTCGGCGACGCTTGGCGGCGTCATGAATTGCCCAAACTGCGATTTTCGCTGGCGCGGCGTGGCAGGTGCGGAGCGCAGCAAGACCTCAAGCCGCTCCAACAGCGCAGCGCCGCTAACCACCAATGCTGGCCTACCGGAAAAATCCGCCATGATCGAAAGCGACCGCAACACCCGGTCGGGCGGCGAAACTTCGCCATTCTCCCACCGATAAACCGCCTCAAGCGGCTCACCGAACTCCGCAGCGACATCGGCAAGCCCAAGCCCGCATCGATCTCGCAATTCGCAGAATTCCAGCGTCATCGCATTGCCTCGCAGGGAATAACCCCCGGTCTCCGATCACCTAGCGGACGATCATAAGGGGAACAAGAAAAAGTTGGATGGGGCGATATTGCACGCAGCGGGCCCCCGTGCTCCCCATTGCGTCAAGCGGCTTAACTGCGTGCCCGGCAAAGGCCAGCCCTTTGTGCGCGCGCGCGCTAATGCGGCGCTAACCGCGCGCTAAGGCCTGGTTTGCCAGCACGCCAAGATCGAGGGCTTCGAGCAAGGCCAGCCGGGCGGCGCTGACCTGCTGCCACAGCGCGGGTTGCGCCAGATCCGCAGGGGCGATGCGCCCGGGCCAGGCGCGCCGCACCACCGCCTCGATCCGGTCGAGCTTGGTGCCATCGGCCAGGAAGCGGGGATCGATGGTTGCCGGGTCCGCCACCACCCGCAGCCGCAGGCAGGCGGGGCCACCGCCGTTTGCCATCGACTGGCGCAATTCTGCCGCGACCAGGTGCCGGATCGGGCCATTGCCCGCGGCCAATTGCTCCAGCCAGGTCCACACCCGCCGATTGTCCCGCGCCTCGGTGGGCAGGATCAAGGCCATCCCGCCAGCCGGCAAACTCACCAGCTGCGCGTTGAACAGATAGCTGGCGACGGCCTCGGCCAGGCTGACCGCGCAGGCCGGAACCTCGATAATCTCCACTTCGGGCAGGGCGCGGCGCAGCGCCTCGTAGAGCACCGCGCGATCAGCGAAGGCCTGCTCGTGGGCGAACAGCACATGTTCGTTGGCCACCGCGACGACATCGTTGTGGAATGCCCCGGCGGCCACGGCCTCGGCGGATTGCCGCGCGAAAATTGTCCTCGCCGGATCGAGCCGGTGCCGCCGGGCGATGGCCTTGCCCGCCTCGGCATGCTGGCGCGCGGGGTATGGCCCGCCGCTTTCGCCATGGACGAAGACCTCGACCCCGGGCGCGCCGTGCGCGGCGCAGAGCCGCATGTGGTTGGCAGCACCCTCGTCGCCGAACGGCGGCGGCACCGGCTCGTGGACCGCGAAGTGGCCGGTATCGGCAAAGGCCAGGCGCACCTGCGCCAGCGTGCCCGGCCATTCGTGGCTGCGGTGCGGCATGGTTGTCAGGTTGGCCACGGTGAGGTGGCAACGGCCATCGGCGCAATCGGGCGCAGGCGACACCGTCGCGGCGTTGGCTGCCCACATGGCGGAGGCCGACAGGGCGTTGGCGCGCAAGGCTTCGCCGGCCCCGGCAAGGCTGGTTCCCAGCCGCGCCAGCCAGGCCTCGTTGGGCCGGTCGTGCGGCAGCAGCAGGCCCTGCACCAGCCCGAGATCGAGGCAGGCGCGCATCTTGGCGAGGCCCTGCAGCGCCGCTTCGCGCGGATGGGATACTGCTCCTGCATTGTGCATCGCCGCGAGGTTGCCGAAGCTGAGCCCGGCGAAATTGTGGCTGGGACCGACCACGCCGTCGAAGTTTATTTCGCGCAGCATGGTGCTCAGCGCGGCACGTGGACAACGGCGGCACCCGCCGCGACGCCCAGCGCCGCCGCAGCATCGGCATCGAGCATCGCGCCGTCGCCCGCCGGAGTTACCACACCGTGGCAGGCGCGGAAGTCCGCGAGCCGCCCATGCGCGACCAGACTGGAGACGGCGGCATGGCTCTCGCCGATAGCGGTCACTTGCGCCTCCCGGGCCTCCCGGATGGTGGCGATCTGCCCGGTTGCCGCGCACATTGCCGGGCCGCCGTCGAAGATATCGACGTAGCCGTCGTAAGCGAAGCCCTCGGCTTCCAGCATCCGCATCGCCGCTTGCCCGGAACTGTGCGGCACGCCGATCGCCGCCCGCGCGGCTTCGGGCAGCATGGCGGTGTACACCGGATGCTTGGGCATCAGGTCGGCGATGAACTGGTTGCCGTGCACGGCGTTGAATTCGTCCGCCTCGCGAAACGGCATGCCGAAAAAGCGCCCGGCGAGGCCGTCCCAGAACGGTGAGCCGCCCTGATCGTCATGCGTGCCGCGCAGCTCGGCGATGGTGCGTTCGGCGAAACGGGCGCGGTGCATGGCGATGAACAGATAGCGGCTGCGGGCAACCAGTGCGCCAAGGCCGGAGCCGCGCAAGTCCGGATGCAGCCACAGCCCGCCAACCTCGCTCGATCCGTCGAGGTCGGTGGAGAGGGTCAGCATTTCGGCCCTGAAGGTGCGGTTCAACTCCTTGCTGACCTGGCTGAGCGCGCTCAGCCGGTAGTTGTAGAACGGCCAGGTCGAGCCGATTTTCGAGAAAATCTGGCAGGTGCCGCAGGCCTCGCCGGTGGCCGAGTCTTCGAGAATGAAGACGAACAGGTCATCGTCCAGCTGGTCGCCATCGCGGGCGAATGCAGCGGCGGAGCGCTCCAGCCTGGCCGCCAGGGTTTCCCGGTCTGGCGGCAGGTTGGTGAAGCCGCCGCCGGTGCTCCCGGCGATGCGGCAGAGCGCACCGAGATCACCAGGCCGGGCGGCGCGCAGGACGAAGGTCATGGGCGGACCTCTCCCCGGTCAAGGCGGTGCAGCACCAGCGCGGAGAGCCGCGCGCGGGTTACCAGAGTATCGACCAGCAGAAACTCGTCCGGCGAGTGGATCGCACCGCCACAAGGCCCCATGGTGTCGATCACCGGAATGCCGCAGGCGGCGATGGTGTTGCCGTCGCAGACCCCGCCGGTGTCCTGCCAGTCGATCGTTTCGCCGAGATCGGCGGCGGCCCGCCGGATCAGCGCGAACAGCGCTTCGCTTCCCGGATCGACCGGCTTGGGCGGGCGGCCGAAGCTGCCGTGCAAGCGGATCGCGACATCGTGTTCGCGGGCGACCTCGTCGATCAGCCGCGCGATCAGCGCCTCGGCCACGGCTGCCTGTTCCGGTCCGCGCGGGCGGATGTTGAAGCGCAGGACAGCGCGCTCGGGCACCATATTGTCCGGCCCGCCGCCGTCGATCCGCGCGGGATTGATGCCGAGCGCGGCAGTGCGGGCGCGGGCGAGGCGCAGGGCCAGGTCGGACGCGGCAACGATCGCGTTGCGGCCCTCTTGCGGATTGCGCCCGGCGTGGGCCGCCCGCCCGGTTATCACCACCGCGAAATTGCCCGAGCCGGGGCGTGAGCGCGCCATGCCGCCGTCTGGCAGGGCCGGTTCATAGGTAAGCGCGGCGCGTTTGCCTTGCGCCAATTGCGCGATCAGCCGCGCCGAGGAGCGCGAGCCGGTTTCTTCGTCGCTGTTGATCAGCACGTCGTAGCCGAGCGCCGGATGCGATGTTTCGAAGGCGGCAAGTGCGGCGAGGATCACGGCAATGCCACCTTTCATGTCGGCGGTGCCGGGACCACGCAGGGTGCGCTGGTCGAGCCATGCGCACTGCTGGAACGGATGGTCGGCGGAAAAGACGGTGTCCATGTGGCCGGTCAGCAGCACGCGCCGCGCCGCTTCGGGGCGGACTCTCAGCACCAGATGCCGGCCGCAGGCGACCACTGCGGGTGTCCCGTCCGCGCCGATTCGTTCCACCGGATCGGGATCGATCAGGGCGACTTCGCCGGGAAACGCCGCGAAGACCGTGGCCAGCTGCGCGGCCATTTCCGCCAGCCCGGCAAGGTTGCCACTGCCGCTGTTGATCGCTGCCCATGCCAGCGTGCGCTCCAGCATCGGCTGGAGTCCGATGGGTTCGAGACTGTGGCGCTCGGCTTGGGACAGCCCGTTCATGGCAGCAGCAACCCAGCGTCGACACGGGCGACCGAACAGGCGCAACAATTCGCCGCATGGCCCGCGCTGGGCCAGTGGTTGCCGGATTCGCCCGGACCGCCGAACGGCAGCGAGCCCAGTGCCCCGATGATACTGCCTTGCGGGAACATGCGCGCTCCTCGACATCGCCAGCGCGAGTATAATCACCGATCCCGCAGATTCGTATAACGTTTGTTCGTCGACCGGCGCTTGCGGGCTGCCGGCAGACCGATTGCCGCCGCTCGAAAAATCCGGACAATCAATGGGTCGGCACTGGTTACGGGGCCCTCAAAGGACTATATTTCGGTTGGGGCGACTGCTGATACGGGAGTTGATACGTGGCGAACAACGATCTCTTTTCCGATTTCGTGCGCAAGTTCGAAGAGCGGCGGCAGGCCGAAATGTCGCTTGAGGACTATCTGGTGGGTTGCCGGAGCGACCCGCTGATGCATGCGACGGCGGCGGAGCGGCTGCTCGCGGCGATCGGTCAGGCCGAGATCGTCGATACCGCCAAGGACCAGCGCCTGGGCCGGATTTTCATGAACCGGACGATCCGCCTCTATCCCAGCTTCGCCAATTTCTATGGCATGGAGCAGACGATCGAACAGATCGTCGCTTTCCTGCGCCATGCCTCGCAGGGGCTCGAGGAACGCAAGCAGATCCTTTACCTGCTGGGTCCGGTCGGAGGCGGCAAGTCGTCGCTGGCGGAGCGGCTGAAGGCCCTCATGGAAGTCCATCCGGTCTATGCGCTGAAGGCCGGGGACGAGATCAGCCCGATTTTCGAAAGTCCGCTGGCGCTGTTTGATGCCGACACCCACGGCGCGATGATCGAGGACCGCTACGGCATCCCCCGCCGCCGCCTGACCGGGCTGGTCAGTCCGTGGTGCCGCAAGCGGCTCGAGGAATTCGGCGGAGATATTGCGCGGTTCAAAGTGGTGCGGCTGATGCCGTCGCGGGTCAACCAGATCGCCGTGTCCAAGACCGAGCCGGGCGACGAGAACAATCAGGACATTTCCTCGCTGGTCGGCAAGGTCGATATCCGCAAGCTCGAAATGCTGTCGCAGAACGATCCCGATGCCTACTCCTATTCAGGAGGGCTCAACCGCGCCAACCAGGGGATTCTCGAATTCGTCGAGATGTTCAAGGCCCCGATCAAGATGCTCCACCCGCTGCTGACAGCGACGCAGGAGGGCAATTACATCGGCACCGAAAATATCGGCGCGATCCCCTTCTCGGGCATCATCCTCGCCCATTCGAACGAGAGCGAGTGGCAGAATTTCAAGAACAACAAGAACAACGAAGCCTTCATCGACCGCATTTTCGTGATCAAGGTGCCCTATGCGTTGCGCGCCACCGAGGAACGCATGGTCTATGACAAGCTGCTGCGCGAATCCGATCTGGCGGCCTCGCCCTGTGCCCCCGGCACGCTCGACATGCTGGCGCGCTTCTCGGTGCTGACCCGGCTGCGCGAGCACGAGAATTCGAACCTTTATTCGAAAATGCGGGTCTATGACGGCGAGATGCTGCGCGAGATCGATCCGCGCGCCAAGAGCTTGCAGGAATACCGCGACGCCGCCGGGGTCGATGAGGGCATGGGCGGGATTTCCACCCGCTTCGCTTTCAAGGCGCTGTCGGCGACGTTCAACTACGACACCATCGAAGTCGCCGCCGACCCGGTGCATCTGATGTATGTGCTCGAAGGCATGATCCGCCAGGAACAGTTCCCCGCCGATACCGAGGCGCGCTACCTCGAATTCGTCAAGGGCGAGCTGGCACCGCGCTATGCCGAATTCATCGGCAACGAGGTGCAGAAGGCCTATCTCGAAAGCTATCACGACTACGGCCAGAACCTGTTCGACCGCTATGTCGCCTATGCCGATGCCTGGATCGAGGACCTTGACTTCAAGGACCCCGATACCGGTCAGCTGCTCAACCGCGAAGTGATCGACCAGGAGCTGTCGAAAACCGAAAAGCCGGCCGGCATCGCCAATCCCAAGGATTTCCGCAACGAAGTGGTCAAGTTCGCGCTGCGCATGCGCGCCGGCAACGATGGCCGCAACCCGTCTTGGACCTCCTACGAGAAGATCCGCGAAGTCATCGAAAAGCGCATGTTCAGCCAGGTCGAGGACCTGCTGCCGGTGATCAGCTTCGGCTCGAAGAAGGATGGCGAGAGCGAGAAGAAGCACGACGAATTCGTCAACCGGATGATCGGGCGCGGCTATACCGAGCGCCAGGTGCGGCGGCTGGTCGAATGGTATATCCGGGTCAAGCAGGCAGGATGAAGGAGGCCGGCTAGCGGCAACACGATGCACATCATCGACCGACGCCTGAACCCCCAGGGCAAGAGCCTGGTCAATCGCCAGCGCTTCCTTCGCCGCGCCAAGGCCCATGTCCAGCAGGCCGTGCGCGAAAGCCTGAAGGACCGTTCGATCAAGGAGCTGGACAAGGAAGGCCAGATCACCATCAAGCGCGGCGGCATCCGGGAGCCGACGCTGCACCGCTCTTCCAGCGGCGGCAACCGCGAGCGGGTGTTCCCGGGGAACAAGGAATATCTCGAAGGCGACACGCTGCCGCGCCCGCAGGGCGGCGAAGCCAGCGGCTCGCAGGCGGGCGAGGGCGACGCCACCGACGATTTCCAGTTCGTGCTGACCCGCGAGGAGTTTCTCGAGCTGTTCCTCGACGATCTCGAACTGCCCGACCTCGTCAAGCGCAAGATCGTCGGCGCGGCGGTGGCGGGGATACGGCGCGCGGGCTATACCGTTTCGGGTTCGCCGTCCAATCTCTCGGTTCCGCGCACCATGCAGAAGGCGATGTCGCGCCGCCTGGCATTGCAGCGGCCGGGCAGCGGCGAACTCAAGCGGATCGAGGACGAGATCGCTGCCATCGAGGCCAGCACGCCGCTCGATGCGCTTGGTGAAGCCCGGCTCGCGGCGCTGCGCGAGGAGCGCGCGCGGGTGATCCGCAAGCGCAACCTGATTGCCTATATCGACCCGGTCGATCTGCGATACCGGCGTTTCGAGCCGGTGCCCAAGCCCGTCGCCCAGGCGGTGATGTTCTGCCTGATGGACGTCTCCGGCTCGATGAGCGAGCACATGAAAGACCTGGCCAAGCGCTTCTTCGCGCTGCTCCACCTGTTCCTGACGCGCTGCTATCGCCATGTCGATGTGGTCTTCATTCACCACACCGACAAGGCGGCGGAAGTCGACGAGGAGACGTTCTTCCACAGCAAGGTCAGCGGCGGCACGCTGGTTTCCAGCGCGCTGGAGAAAATGATCGAAGTGGCGACCGACCGCTATTCGCCCGACGACTGGAACATCTATGTGGCGCAAGCCTCGGACGGCGACACCATGGCCAGTGACAATGCCCTGGTGCTCAACCAGATGCAGCAAGCAATCCTGCCGATCGTTCAGTACTTCGCTTATCTCGAAGTCGGTCGCGAGGAGCTTCCCCGGCCCGAGACCGTGCTGGTGCCCAGCGACCTGTGGAAGGCCTACCGGCCGCTCTCGGAGGCCCATGGCCATTTCGTCATGCGCAAGGTCCATCATCGCCGCGAGATCTATCCGGTGTTCCGCGAGCTGTTTCAGCGCAAGGGCGCCCTGGAGCGAACGTGATGGACGCCTATCGCAGCTATCCCCTGTTCGAGGGCAGCGACTGGGACTTCGCCCTGATCCAGCGCATCCACGATGCCGTCGAGACGATCGGCATCGGCGAGATGAAGCTCGATATCTATCCCAACCGGATCGAGGTGATCAGCGCCGAACAGATGCTCGATGCCTATTCCTCGGTGGGCATGCCGTTGTTCTACAAGCACTGGTCGTTCGGCAAGCAATTCGTCTCCAACGAGCTGCTCTACCGCAAGGGTCTGCGCGGGCTGGCCTACGAGCTGGTGATCAATTCCAACCCCTGCATCAGCTATATCATGCAGGAAAACAGCGCGACGATGCAGACGCTGGTGATCGCTCACGCCGCCTTCGGGCACAATCACTTCTTCAAGAACAACTATGTCTTCAAGCAGTGGACCGACCCCGATGGCATTCTCGACTACCTCGATTTCGCCAAGCGCTACATTGCCGAATGCGAGGAGAAACACGGCCAGCTGGCGGTCGAGCAACTGCTCGATGCAGCCCATGCCCTGCAGCACCAGGGCGTCCATCGCCACCCGCGGGTGCGCGCGCGCGACCTCAAGGCCGAACTGGCGCGCGAGGCCGATCGGCAGGCCTATCGCGACTCGATCTACGACGATCTGTGGCGCACCATGCCGGCCAGCACCAGGCCGCCGCTGGCCAAGCCCGATGCGCGGCGCGCGGCCCTGCACCTGCCGCAAGAGAACATCCTCTATTTTCTCGAGAAATCGGCGCCAAAACTTCAGCCGTGGCAGCGCGAGGTGCTGCGCATTGTCCGGCTGATCGCTCAGTATTTCTACCCGCAGCGCCAGACCAAGGTGATGAACGAGGGTTGCGCGAGCTATTGCCACTACCGGATCATGACGACGTTGCACGAGCGCGGGCAGATCACCGACGGTTCGTTCCTCGAATTCCTCCATTCGCATACCGGCGTGATCTACCAGCCAACCTTCGACTCAGGCCACTTTGGCGGCTTCAACCCCTATGCCCTGGGCCTCGGTATCATGCAGGATATTGAGCGCGTCTGCCTCGCTCCGACCGACGAGGACCGCGAATGGTTCGGCAAGATCGCCGGATCGGGTGAGCCCATGGACGTGCTCAAGGATGTCTGGGCGAACTACCGCGACGAAAGCTTCATCGCGCAATTCCTCAGCCCGCACCTGATCCGCGAGCTGCGCTTGTTCCAGATTCTCGACAACGAAGGCGAATCCGATATCCGCATCGACGCCATCCACAACGAGCGCGGCTACAGCCGCCTGCGCCGCGCGCTGGCCCGCGAATACGATATCGGCCGGCAGGAACCCGATATCCAGATCGTCGATGTCGATCTCGCTGGCGACCGCACGCTGATGCTGGAGCACGCCGTAACCAATGGCGTGCTGCTCGCCGAAAGCGACGCCGATCTGGTGTTGCAGAGCCTCGCCGATCTGTGGGGCTACGAGGTCTGTCTGAGCGAGATCGACAGCGGCGACCGGCGCGAGCTCAAGCAGCACCGGCTCCAGCCGAAAGCCAATGGAACACGATAGGCGGCTGGTTAACCATGAATCGCATTTCTGTTTCCAGAGCGGCAATTCGGGAGTAAAACTGCGGCGTTTCGGATTTGGCAGGGATGATTCCTGCCTGCGTGCCGATAGGACCGGTCGATGGGTGCCTGCCGAGATGGCGGGGTGCCTGTCCGGTGTGATGGGAGTATGATCCATGTCCAGCGTGGGTAATCCGGCGGACTGTCTGGACCGGGCAAGAATGCACGACCTCCTGGCGGATTCGACCGAGGATGGGGCCGCCCGCGCCATGCATCGTGCCATGGCGGCGGAATTCCGGCGCAGGGCCGCTGAGCACGACGGAATGGTGATGCCCCCCGTCCAGGGGAGTGGTCCCTTGCTGGAAATGCAGGTCGAAGCCTGTTGAGCCGCCAATCCGGCGCGATCACGTCTCACAGCCCGATCAGCCCCGGGTCCCCGCCCTGCGCCATGATGTTCACCGAAACGCTGCGCTCATGGCAGAACCGCAGCAGCGAATGCGGCCCGCCTGCCTTGGGACCGGTGCCCGACAGTCCCAGCCCGCCGAACGGCTGCACGCCCACCACCGCGCCGATCATCGAACGGTTGACATAGACATTGCCCGCCGGGACCAGCCCCTGGATTTCTTCGGCAAAACTCTCGAGGCGGCTGTGGATGCCCAGGGTCAGCCCATAGCCGCGCGCGGCGAGCCGGCGGGCGAAGCCGGGCAACTGCTCGGGGGCGTAGCGGCAAATATGCAGGACCGGTCCGAAAACCTCTTCGCTGAGGAAATCCGGTTCGGCGACTTCGGCGATCACCGGTGCGAAGAAATGGCCCGGACCGTCCGGCACCCTGCCGCGTGCGATGATCTTCGCCTTCCGCTCCAGCCGCACGACGTGCGCTTCCAGCCGGGCCAGCGCCGCGCTGTCGATCACCGGGCCGATGTCGGTCTCTGGCAGGGCGGGATCGCCAATCCGGCGCGCCGCCAGCGCACCGGCCAGACCAGCGACGATGCTGTCGGCACCGTCGCGGGGCAGGAACAGCATGCGCAGCGCCGAACAGCGCTGACCGGCTGAACCGAAAGCAGACAGGATCGCATCGTCGATCACCTGCTCGCGCAGCGCGGTGGTGTCGGCGAACATGGCGTTGAGGCCGCCGGTCTCGGCGATGAAGGGTGCGATGGGACCGCCGCGCGCCGCGAGAGCACGGTTGATCGCCCAGGCAGTATCCGTGCTGCCGGTGAAGGCAACGCCGTCGATCCCGCGATGAGCAACCAGCGCCGCGCCGAGTGTCGCGCCTTCGCCGGGCAGCAGTGCGAGCAGGTCCGGTTCGAGCCCCGCCGCATGGAACAGGCGCACTGCCTCTGCGGCGATCAGCGGGGTCTGCTCGGCGGGTTTGGCGATGACCGCATTGCCTGCCGCGAGCGCTGCGGCGATCTGGCCGGTGAAGATCGCCAGCGGGAAGTTCCATGGCGAGATGCAGGCGAAGGTGCCGCGCCCGCTCAGGTGCCAGTGGTTGGTCTCGCCGACCGGCCCCGGCAGCCTTTGCGGCGCGCCGAACTGGCGCGTCGCCAGCGTTGCGTAATAGCGGCAGAAATCCGCGGCCTCGCGGACTTCGGAGATCGCGTCGGGCCATGTCTTGCCCGCTTCGAGCACCAGCAAGGCGGCCAGCCTGCCCATGGCGTCCTCCAGCGCATCGCCCATCCGCCGCAGCACCCCCGCCCGGGCCACTCCTCCGGCCCGGTCCCAGACAGGTTGCGCCCGGCGGGCGGCTGCTGCGGCGAGGTCGATCTGGCCGGGCTCCGCAGCGACCACCTCACCGATAATGCGCCCGCTATCGGCGGGGCTGGCCACCGGGCGGAAGGGGCCTTCGAGGAGCTGGCCATCCAAGATCGGTCCGGCGCGCAGCCGTGTGCCCGCCAGCGCCATGAGCTCAGCGTGCAAGTCTTCGCGCACGGCGCGCTGGCTCAGGTCCCGGCCGGCTGAATTGCGCCGTTCCGGCCCATAAATGTCGCAAGGCAGGGGAATTCGCGGATGCCGGTCCGGATTGGCCTCGGCCACGGTGATGGGATCGGCGGCAACGGCACCGACCGGAACGCTCTCGTCGTGCAGCATATGCACGAACGAACTGTTCGCGCCGTTCTCCAGCAGCCGCCGCACCAGATAGGGCAGCAGTTCCTCATGCCCGCCCACCGGCGCATAGGCCCTGACCCGCAGCGCGCCAAAGTGCTGCTGCGCCGCCTCGTACAGCGCCTCGCCCATGCCGTGCAGGCGCTGATGCTCTACCGCCACCCCGGCTTCATCCGCCATGTGCCGCACCGCAGCCAGCGTATGGGCATTGTGCGTGGCGAACTGGGGGTAAAGGCGCGGGACCGCCGCAATCAGCGCGCGCGCGCAGGCGAGGTAGGACAGATCGGTCGCGGCTTTGGTGGTGAATACCGGATAGTCCGGCATGCCCGCCACTTGCGCCGCCTTGATCTCGCTGTCCCAATAGGCACCCTTGACCAGCCGCACCATGATCCGCCGGCCACTCGCTCCGGCCAGTCGGTCGAGCCCTGCAATCACCGCCGGCGCGCGCTTCTGATAGGCCTGGACGACCGCGCCGAGCCCGGTCCACCCGCCCAGCTCCGGTTCGCGCGCCAGCTGTTCGACCAGCTTGAGCGACAGCACCAGCCGGTCGGCTTCCTCGGCATCGATGGCAAGGCCGATGTCATGCCGCGCCGCCGCCAGCGCCAGCTCCTTCAGCCGGGGATAGAGTTCGGCCCAGACGCGCTCCTCCTGCACCGCTTCGAAGCGCGGACAAAGCGCCGAAAGCTTGACTGAAACGCCGTGGCCGGATTCTGGTCCCGCTCCCGCCGCCGCCTTGCCTACCGCCTCGATCGCCTCGGCGTAGCTCCGGTGGTAATGCTCCGCATCTGCGCTGCTGCGGGCACCTTCGCCGAGCATGTCGAACGAACAGGTCATGCCCTCGCGCCCGGCCCGGGCGAGCGCCGCTTCGATCGTGCGACCGAGCACGAACTGCCGGCTCATCATCCGCAGCGCCGCCGCCACCGCCTCGCGGATCAGCGGTTCGCCCAGCCGGGCGGTCAGCCGCTTGAGGAATCCCCCGATATCGCGCCTGGCTTCGCTACCGATATCGACCAGTTTACCGGTCAGCATCAGTCCCCAGGTCGAGGCATTGACGAACAGGCTGTCCGACTTGCCGAGGTGGCCCGCCCAGTCGGCCATGCCGATCTTCTCGGCGATCAGCGCATCGCGTGATTCCGCATCGGGTGTGCGCAGCAATGCCTCGGCAAGGCACATCAGGGCGAGGCCTTCGCGCGTGCCGAGCGAGAATTCCTCGAGGAAGGTCTCGACCACGCCCTGCCGCCTGCCATTGGCGCGCACTTGCCTGACCAGTCCGCTCGCTTCCCTGACAATCGAGAGCCGGGCCGGGCCGCTCAGCACTTCGCGTTCGAGCAGGCCGGACAGCACCGCCTTTTCGTCAGCGAACTTGTAGTCGTCGAGGCTTTCCCAATCGCTGGGCGAATTCATGGATCGATCCTGGTCACGCCACCTTGCCTGCGGACGCCCCGGCCCAAGGCGGTTCGCATATTTCCGCCCGCAGCCGCCAGCAGTTCGGCACCCGTCTCGGGCGTTTCCCCGCGCGCGATCAGCACCGCCAGTTTGATCTGGCCGTTCGCCCGGTCGAGCGCCGCTTCGGCCCGGCCGGGTCGACCCCGGCAATCTCGCCGACCATCGCCACCGCGCGGCGGCGCAGCTTGCTGTTCGAGACGCGCATATCGACCATCAGGCCCCTGTAGACCTTGCCCAAGCGCAGCATCGTGGCGGTCGAAAGCAGATTGAGCGCGATCTTCTGGGCGGTGCCTGCTTTCATCCGCGTTGATCCGGCAATCGCTTCCGCCCCGGTCTCAAGCAGGATCGGGTGCGCCGAGGCCGCGAGCAAAGGCGTTTGCGGATTGTTTGCGATGCCCACGGTCAGCGCGCGGGAGGAACGGGCGGCCTCGATCGCGGCGAGCGTGAACGGCGTCCTGCCGCTGGCGGCCACGGCAATGATGACGTCGGCGGGTCCGGGCATGAGCGCGCGCATCGCTGCCTCTCCCGCTGCGGCATCGTCCTCGGCTCCTTCCACGCTGGTGGCCAGAGCGGCCTTGCCGCCGGCGAGCAGCCAGGCCAGCCGCGCTTCGGGCCAGCCGAAAGTCGGACCCAGTTCGACCCCGTCCTGCACCGCGATTCGCCCCGACGTGCCCGCGCCGACATAGATCAGCCGTCCGGCGGAATCGCCCAGCCGCGCGGCCGCTTCGCTGGCGGCCCTGGCGATGGCCGCCGTCTGCATCTGCACTGCGGCGGCGGCGGCCATGTGCCCTTCGAGCATGGCCTGAACCGCATCATCGGCAGTCCAGAGATCGAGATCGGCATAGCGCGGGTCGATGCCTTCGGTCGTCAAGGTGTCATCTCCCAGAAGGTATGCGGGGCTTTGCATCGATACTATCATACTCACGCCAGTTGTGAGACTATCCGGGCGCTTATGGAATTTTACCTTGGAATTGACGCCGGTGGCACCCATACGCGGGCGCGGCTGGTTTCCGGTGACGGAGAAGTTCTCGGCATCGGCGAAGGCGGCCCCGCCAATACGCCCAGGGGGCTGGCGCAGCTCTTCCGGGCGATCGAGGAAACCTGTGCCGATGCCTGCGCAGCGGCCGGACTGAGCGCCGCCCAGATTGCCACGGTCCACGCCGGGCTTGGCATCGCCGGGCTCAACCGCAAGGGCGTCTTGCAGGGCCTCAAGGACCACGCTTTCCCGTTCGGCTCGATTGCCTTTGCCAGCGATGCGGCCATCGCCAATCTTGGCGCCCATGCCGGCGGCGACGGGGCGATTGTCGTGGTTGGCACCGGCAGCGTCGGCTTCGGCCGGGTCGGCGAACGGATTTTTACCCTGGGCGGCTACGGATTTCCGGTATCTGACGAAGGCAGCGGGGCCGAGCTTGGCCTGCGCGCGATCCGGCGGGCACTGTGGGCGCGCGACGGTCGCATCGCCCACACGCCGATGACCCGCGAAGTGCTGGAGCGCTTTCATGGCTCGGCCGGCGAGATCGTCGACTGGACAGCCGGCGCGACCCCGGCCGATTACGGCGCCTTTGCGCCGCTGGTGCTCGATCATGCGATTGCCGGCGACGAAACGGCCGAACTGATCGTGCAGGATTCAGCGCGGCGGATCGACAATATGGTCCGCACGCTGTTCGATCTTGGCGCGCCGCATTGCTGCCTGATGGGGGGCGTCGCCGCCCGCATGCGCGACTGGCTGGCGGCCAGTGTCCGCGCGCGGCTGCGCGAACCCCTGGGCGATGCGATCGATGGGGCGATCCTGCTGGCCCGCAAGCGCGCGGCGCAGGATTAGGTTGGGATCAGGTCAGGTTCGTGCACCCGTCGATCCAGCTTTCCAGCACTTGCAGGTCACTATCAACCAGCACCAGATCGGCATGCATTCCGGGCGCGATGGCACCGCGCCCGCCCGCCAGGCCCAATGCCGCAGCCGGTACGGCGCTGGCCATGCGGACGGCCGTTGCCAGGTCGATGCCCATCATGCTCCGGGCGTTGCGCACCGCCCGGGCCATATCGAGATCCGACCCGGCCAGGGTGCCATCCGGTCCGGTGCATTTCCCGCGCCCGGCAACGATTTTCTGGCCGCCGAGCATGAATTCGCATCGGTCCCACCCGACCGGGGGCATGGCGTCGGTGACCAGCGCCAACCGCTCCGGCCCCAGCGCCGCGAGGGCGATCCGCAGGCTGGCGGGGTGGACGTGGTGTCCGTCGGCAATCACCCCGCTCCAGCTGCCGCGGCTGTCGAGCGCAGCTCCGACCACGCCTGGCTCGCGGCTGGTCAGCGGGGACATCGCATTGAACAGATGGGTGAAACCGCTGAGCCCTTCGGCCAGCGCGGCCTGCATCTGGTCGTAAGTGGCGGCGCTATGCCCGGCGGCAACGGTTACGCCGCGCTCGACCAGCGCCCGGATCGCGCCGGGCGGTGCCAGTTCCGGAGCCAGCGTCACCAGCGTGCGCCCGCGCTGCAACGAAGCGAGCAGGTCGATGCTGCCGGCGTCGAGTATCCGGAACCTGGCAGCATCGTGGATGCCATGGCGCGCGGGATTGAGGAACGGTCCTTCGATGTGGATGCCGAGCACGCCGGGGACACCGTGCGCGATAGCAGCATCGACAGCGGCGATGGCGCGCTCGACGACACCCAGCTCGTCGCTGATCAGGGTTGGCAGGAAACCGGTGGT
The DNA here is from genome assembly GCA_963777795.1 of uncultured Alphaproteobacteria bacterium. Taxonomy (GTDB): domain Bacteria; phylum Pseudomonadota; class Alphaproteobacteria; order Sphingomonadales; family Sphingomonadaceae; genus Novosphingobium. The sequence continues at coordinate 100,910 of CAVZRM010000006.1, read as the reverse complement.
GCCGAAGCGCCGGTGGGCGGCACCGATGGCGGCAATGCCCGCGACGTTCGGGCAATCGTTGAACAATACCCCCCCGCCGCCATTGACCTGCAGATCGATGAAGCCGGGCAGCAAGTCGCCCTTCAGGTGCCGTCTGTCGCTTCCCGGCGGACAATCGCCCGACGGCATGACCGCCGCGATCATCCCGCCGTCGATCCGGACACACCAATCCTCCTCGAACCCGGCCGGGGTCAGCACGCGTGCCGGCTGGAGCACGACCTGGCTCATCGGGTCCGGGTCACCTTGCGAAGATGCGGCGGGCGATCCGGATCGCACCCCCGCGCCAGGCTCAGGGCAATGGCGCAGCGGTAGAAACTCTGGATCGTGGCCAGCGGGGCCAGCGCCGGGTGCAGCCCGGTCAGCGCCGGCAGCGTCACCACGCCAGGGCCTTGCACGCCGACCGCGATCACCGGCGCTCCGCAGCCGGCGAATTCCTGCGCCAGTTCGCCAAAGTCGGCTTGCGCCTTGTCGCTGTGTGCCAGCATCAGCACCGGAAAGGCAGGGCCCGCCAGGCTCATCGGGCCGTGCCGCACCTCGGCGGCGCTGAATGCCTCGGCGTGGAGGGCGCAGGTCTCCTTCAGCTTCAGCGCGGCCTCCTGCGCAATGGCTAGACCGAGCCCGCGGCCAAGCACGTAGAGGCCGCTGGCCTCGATCAGCGCAGGAACCGCAGGCGTCCAGTCGAGCTCCCAGGCCCGGCGCAAGACTTCGGGCGCGCCCGTCAGCGCCTCGTCGAGACTCTGGTCCCCCGTCCAGGCCGCGACCAGGCCGATAACGGCCAGCAACGAGGCGATGAAACTCTTCGTCGCCGCAACGCTGCGCTCGGTTCCGGCGAACATCGGGATGACGAAATCGGCAGCTTGCGCGAGCGGCGATTGCGGATCGTTGACTAGGGCAACGACCAGCGCTCCCGCATCGCGCGCCGCCTGGGCCGAAACAACGATGTCCGGACTCTGTCCCGATTGCGAAATCGCCAGGAACAGCGCGCCACGCAGCTTGCGCCAGGGCGTCGCATAGAGCGAGGAAACCGATGGCGCGTAGGAGGCGACCGGCGTCCTCACCCGGGTCTCGATCAGGTATTTGGCGAAAGTTGCGGCGTTGTCGGAGCTGCCCCGCGCGCACGTCAGGACAAGCGGCGGATCGCGGTCGCGCAGCCGCTGCCCGACGAGGCGCAAAACCTCGGCAAGACCGGCACGCTGCCGCTGCGCGACATCGGCGGCTTCGGCCGCTTCCGCATACAGCAGCGTCTGCTCAGCCTTCACGCACACGCCCGTTCCAATACCGGCCGGCTTCCCCGCAATCAGGCCGCAGCGGTCCCTCGGCACCGCAGCCATGGCAGGTCACGGCAAAATGTCTGGCATAAACATGCTCGTAATAGCCGACATCCGCCGACCCGCAGAAAGGGCAGGCGGCCAGCGGCTGTCCCTGGCCGGTTTCGAGCAACTGGCGCACATGCTCGCGCCCGGACATCGTCACCTCCATGGCAGTTGCGGTCCACTGCCGACAATAGCATGGCCAGCTGGTTCACGGCAAAGTGCCCGCATGAAACCGCGGCCCGGGTCCGGCCACCCCCATCGCATTCGCTTCATTCGTGAAACGCGTGAATATCCCCGGGCTTGCGCAGCATCTTGTCGACCTCGTCGAGGTGCTGCTCTTCGAGCACGATCAGCTCGCGGGCATATTCCTCAAGCACCACCGACTTGTCCCTGGCGGCATGGAGCAACTCGTAATACATCGCCAGCAAACTGGTTTCATGCTCGAGGCTTTCGCGCAGAATGTCGCCGATGTCGTGCTTTGCGGTCTCGAGCAGAGAGCCGATGTGCAGCGACGGGTGTCCGCCGAGCATGGTCACGAGTTCGCCCGCCCTGCGGGCATGGGCCAGACCTTCGGTGGCATTGCCTTCCAGCCAGGACACGATCGGGATGCGGTTGTAGCCATAGACCATGAGCGAATAATGGGTGTATCGAACCACTCCGGCGAGCTCGCCTTCCATGATGCGGTTGAGCAGCTCTATCGCGGACTTCTTTTCATCCTTGGTCATCGCCATCTCCTGTCGTTGGCCGCAAGCTCTCCCTGCGCAACGTCCCTTGATTGCCAAGTCCGATGATACTCCAAGAGCGCCCCGGGCGCTATCATTTCCAGGATTGCCGAAGCGAGGCATCCCCAGCTTGCGCGGCCTTGTGCCGGGATCGGCGACAAGGTCGCCGGAAGCCTCCCGCCCCGCTTGTCCCGACGGCTGGGAAGGCCGGCGATCAGCAAACTGGAGCGGGTAAGGGGAATCGAACCCCTCTAGCTAGCTTGGAAGGCTAGTGCATTACCACTATGCTATACCCGCGAGCGCGCCGGTGGCTGCGGCGTCCCTATGCGCCAGCCGGGCCATGCGGTCAATCGTGCGCGGCGCGGGACGGCAATGCTGCACTCGGGATCAGGCTTTACTCCGGCCCGTGCCTGCGCCACGCTGCGCCTTCGCTGGCATTCCCGGCGGACCTGGAGGGGGATATGAGGAATACCAATGCTTTGCTCGCCGAGGCGTTCGGCACATTCTGGCTGGTCTTTGGCGGCTGCGGCAGCGCGGTGTTTTCTGCCGCTTTTCCGCAGCTCGGCATCGGCCTGCTCGGCGTCAGCCTGGCCTTCGGACTCACCGTGCTGACCATGGCCTATGCCGTCGGCCACGTTTCGGGCGGGCATTTCAACCCGGCGGTAACCGTCGGGCTGTGGGCCGGCGGGCGCTTTCCGGCGCGCGATGTGCTGCCCTATGTGGTCGCGCAAGTGGTCGGTGCAATCGTCGCCGCCTTCACGCTCTACTGGATCGCCAGCGGCAAGCCGGGGTGGGATCTCGCCGCCTCCGGCCTCGCCTCCAACGGCGTCGCGAGCCATTCGCCGGGCGGTTATTCGCTCGGTTCCGGCTTCGCCGCCGAAGTGCTGCTCACTGGCTTTTTCCTGTTTATCATCATGGGCTCGACCCACGGCAAGGCCCCCGCCGGCTTCGCCCCGCTGCCGATCGGGCTGGCCCTGGCCTTGATCCACCTGATCTCGATCCCGATCACCAACACCTCGGTCAATCCGGCGCGATCGACCGGTCCGGCTCTGGTCGAGGGCGGGATCGCCTTGCAGCAGCTGTGGCTGTTCTGGCTGGCTCCGCTGCTCGGCGGCGGACTGGGCGGCTGGCTCTACTGCCAGCTGATTGTTCGCAACGACGACTGAACCAGGGTGCTGCGCCGCAGCGATATTCTTGCTGCGGTGCCGCATGTTTCGAGGGGCTGGCCCACGTGGGGCTTGTAACCGAATAGTCAGCATGCACATGATATGCCGCGATTCGCTGCGATTGGCGGAGAGCGACCATGTTATGGAGCCGTGCGATGAACATGCCCCGGCAAAGCCCGGTTCCTCCGGCCAAGCTCCGCGCCGCGCCGCCGCTGCGCCGGCGCGGCGCGCTTGAGCGGGTGATGGAGACGCGGCTCGGCAAGCTGCTCACCCGCATCGGCATAGCCCCACGCCCGGCGAGCATCGAGGGGCTGCTCGATCTCGCCTCGGCGCTGCTGTCGCTGCGCGGCAAGGCCTCGGGCCCGGCGCTGGCCTCGGCGTTTTTCGACCTTTACGAGGCGAGCGACATGACCGCGCGCCATGCCTTCCTCGCCCGGCTGCACGCGCTCCATCCGCGCGATGCCAAAGCGATCGATGCGGCGATCGAGCGCTGGCAGGCGAAGCGCGACGAAGCCTCGGCCCAGGCACTCAACGACGCCAGCGAATTGCCGTGCCTGACGCTGATCAACCTGCTGAACCTCGCCCCCGAGGGCACGCGCCGTCTGCTTGCCATGCGCACCGACCTGCTCAATGCGCCGCGCGGCGACGGCGGACTGACAGCGCTCGACGCCGAATTGGAGGACGCCTTCACCGCCTGGTTCAATGCCGGTTTTCTCGAGATGCGCCGCATCGGCTGGGACAGCCCGGCGGCGGTGCTCGAAAAGATCATCCAGTATGAGGCAGTGCATTCGATCGCCGGCTGGGACGACCTGCGCAGCCGCGTCGAGCCCGCCGACCGGCGCTGCTACGGCTTCTTCCACCCGCAGATGCCCCACGAGCCGCTGATCTTCGTCGAAGTGGCGCTGACCAACGCCCTGCCCGGCGCGATCGGCCAGATCCTCTCGGACCAGCGCCCCCTGGTCGATCCCCAGCGGGCGAGCCATGCGATCTTCTATTCGATCTCCAACTGCCAGGATGGCCTGCGCGGCATTCCCTTCGGCAATTTCCTGATCAAGCGGGTGGTCGGCCTGCTCAAGGAGGAACTGTCGCAGCTTTCCACGTTCGCCACCCTCTCGCCGCTGCCCGGCTTTGCCGGCTGGCTGAAGCAGGAACTGGGCGAAGGTGCCAGCCTGCCCGCCACCGGCGCACTGCGGGCGCTGGCGGCGCGCTATCTGGTGGTGGCGCGTTCGGCGAGGGGCGGAGTCACTGATTCGGTGGCGCGCTTCCACCTCGGCAACGGCGCTCGGCTCGAGGCGATCCACGCCGGGGCCGATCCTTCGCCCAATGGCTTGCGCCAGTCGCACGGGGTGATGGTGAGCTACGTCTACGACCTCGGCGAAATCGAGGCGAACCACTTCCAGCTCGCCGAACTGGGCACCGTTCCGGCCTCAAGGGCAGTGCTTTCGCTGGCAGGCATCGAGCCGGCGAACGAGGCCAAACCAGGCAAACGCGCAGCGTGATGTTGCCGACCACATCAGCGCTGTTCCCCCGCCCTTCGGCTGGCTGGCAAGCCAGCCGCTCAGGATAAACTTCCGGCAATTGGCCGGAAGGCGGGGGTCTCGGGCTGCTGGGCGGGCCATCGCGTTTTCCGGCCTGAGGCCCCCGCCTCCGCAGGGGAACGGGCGGGTTCAGTTTTGAACGTGCTTGTGTCAGTGACCGGGAAAGTCGATCAGCACTTCAACCGTTAGTCCCATCGCGCGCAGCCGTTCGGCCCCGCCGAGATCGGGCAGGTCGATGACGAATAGCGCGTGGGTCAAGCTCGCCCCGGCGCTGCGCAGCAATTGCGCCGCTGCGAGCGCGGTGCCGCCGGTGGCGATGAGATCGTCGATCAGCACGACGTGTTCGCCAGGCGCAAGCGCCCCCGGATCGACTTCCAGCGTGTCGGTGCCGTATTCGAGCGCATAGTCGAGCGCGATCACCGGCACCGGCAGTTTGCCTGGCTTGCGCACCGGCACGAAGCCCAGCCCCAGCCGCGCCGCCACCGCCGCCCCGAAAATGAACCCGCGCGCCTCGATTCCGGCGATCTTCATCGCGCCCGCCGCAGCTGCCGCATCGGCCAGCATGGCGACAGTTGCCGCCAGACCCGGCCCATCGCCGATCAGCGTGGTGATGTCGCGGAACAGGATGCCCGGCTTGGGAAAGTCGGGGACCGAACGGATCAGCGTTTTGAGCTGGACGGGGGTCATGGCTTGTTCCAACTCCCCTCCCGCAAGCGGGAGGGGCTGAGGGTGGGCCTGCTGGACCACCCGGGAAACATGCCCACCCCTGACCCCTCCCGCTTGCGGGAGGGGGAAAGCAGGCCTCAATGCTTCTTGTCGGCCCAGATGTTGCGATAGGCCATGTAGGCCAGGATTGTCGCGAACAGCAGGAAGCCGAGCACCGGCCAGCCGGTCTGGTTGCGCTTGGCGAGCGTCGGCTCGGCGGTCCAGACGAGGAAAGCGGAGACGTCCCTGGCCATCTGGTCGACCGTTGGCTTGGTGCCGTCGCCATAGGTCACCTGACCCTCGGTGAGCGGCGCGGCCATGGCAATGTTGAGATTGGCAAAATAGGGATTGAAGTGCAGCCCCTCGGGCGTCTTGGCATCCGGGTACTTGGCAAGCAGCACTTCGCCCTTCTCGTTCTTGTAACCGGTCTGGTCGGCATAGCCGGTGAGCAGCGAGTAGACATAGGCCGGGCCATCGTGGCGCGCCTTGGCGATCAGCGAGAGGTCCGGCGGCACGCCGAGGGCGGCATAGGGCACCGGCGGGAACTTGTCGGTGGGCAGGCCGGGCTTGCTTTTCACTTCGCCGGTCGCAGGATTGTATTGCGGGATCGTCGCTTTGGCGGCGATCGCCTTCACTTCATCCTCGTTGTAGCCAAGCGCGGCAAGGTCGCGATAGGCGACCTGGCCGAGCGCATGGCACGCGGCGCAGACCTCCTGATAGACCTGGAAGCCACGCTGCAGCTGACGATTGTCGAAGTGGCCGAAGGCACCGTCGCTGGCCAGCGCCAGATGCCGCGGATGCTTGTGGAAGCTGCGCTCGACCGAATGTGGCAGGCCGTCCGAGGCGAACTGGATCCCGCCGAGCAGCAGCGACCAGGCGAGCGCCGCCACGAAGAACAGGCCGGCGAAGATGGACAAGATGCGGATCATGATGCGTGTCTTTCCGTCTCGCTGGGGGTCAGGCCGGCTTGCCGAGGGCGGCTTCGCCATCGCGCCCGAGCACCGCCTCGGTGATCGAGAAGGGCAGCGGCTCGGGGCGTTCGATCGAGGAGACGATCGGCAGGATGATCAGGAAGTGGGCGAAATAGTAAAGCGCGGCCAGCTGGCTGAGCATCACATAGGGCTCTTCCGCCGGAGCACCGCCGCAGTAGAACAGCACCGCCATCGCCGGGATCAGTCCGAACCAGAAGAACTTGCGGAACAGTGGACGATAATGGCCCGAGCGCACCGGCGAACGGTCGAGCCAGGGCAGCAGGAACCAGATCAGGATCGAGCCGAACATGGCGAGCACGCCGAGCAGCTTGGCCGGAAGGAACAGGAAATCGAAGGTGAAGGCGCGCAGGACCGCGTAGAACGGCCAGAAATACCACTCGGGCACGATATGCGCCGGGGTGCTCATTGGATTGGCCGGAATGTAGTTGTCCGGATGGCCGAGATAGTTCGGCGCGAAAAACACCATCGCGCAATACAGGAACAGGAAGGCGAGCGCCGCCCAGCCGTCCTTGGCGATGAAATAGGGGTAGAACGGAATGGTGTCGCTCTCACCCTTCACCTCGACCCCGGTGGGGTTCGACGAACCGGGGATATGCAGCGCCCAGATATGCAGCACGACCACGCCGACAATGACGAAGGGCAGCAGGTAGTGCAGCGAGAAGAAGCGGTTCAGCGCGGCGTTGTCGGGCGAAAATCCGCCGAGCAGCCACTGCTGGATAGGCTCGCCGACCAGCGGGATCGCGCCAAACAGTCCGGTGATCACCTTGGCCCCCCAGAAGCTCATCTGCCCCCAGGGCAGGACATAGCCCATGAACGCGGTCGCCATCATCAGCAGGAAGATGACCACCCCGAGCAGCCAGATCATCTCGCGCGGGGCCTTGTAGGAACTGAAGAAGAAGCCGCGGAAGATGTGGATATAGATCACCACGAAGAAGGCCGAAGCGCCGTTGGCGTGGGCATAGCGCATCAGCCAGCCCCAGTTGACATTGCGCATGATGTGCTCGGTCGAATTGAACGCCACCGAGGCATTGGCGGCATAGTGCATGGCGAGCACGATCCCGGTGACAATCTGCAGGCCGAGGCAGATCAGCGCGAGGAAGCCAAAGTTCCACCAGTAATTGATGTTGCGCGGCACCGGATAGCCCGCGCCGACCGCGTTATAGACGAAGCGCGGCAGCGGCAGCTTCTCGTCCATCCACTGCATGAAGGGATGGCTTGGCGTATATTCCTTGGCCCAGGGAAAGCTCATGTCAGGGTACCTCAGCCGATCTTGACGACAGTGTCGGAATTGAACACGTATTCCGGAACCTCGAGGTTCTTGGGCGCGGGGCCCTTGCGAATGCGCGCCGCGGTATCGTAATGCGATCCGTGGCAAGGGCAGAAATAGCCGCCGTACTCGCCCTTCACCTCACCCTCGCCCGCGCCCATCGGCACACAGCCAAGATGGGTGCAAACGCCCATGGTGATGAGCCAGTTTTCCTTGCCTTCCTTGGTGCGCTCGGCAAGCGATTGCGGATCGCGCAAGGACCCGACATCGACCTTGTTGGCAGCGGCGATTTCCGCCGGGGTCAGGTTGCGGATGAAAACCGGCTGCTTGCGGAACACGCCCTTGATCGCCTGGCCGGGCTTGATCGCGGCAATATCGATTTCGGTCGAGCTTTCGGCGCGCACATCGGCCGAAGGAGCCATCTGGCTGATCAGCGGTACCAGCGTGGCGACCGCGCCGACACCGGTTGCGGAAACCGCCGCGATATTGATGAAATCGCGCCGCCGCACGCCTTCGCCGGCATCGTGCCCGGGCACTGCCCCATCCGGAGTGGCTAAACCCGCATCGTGTGCCATGGTCGACCTTGCCTTGCTCTAGTGGCCCGCACCCGGTTGCCGGAGCAGGCCGAATCCCTGTTTTTCCCGCGTCCGAGGAGCCCCCCGGTGCCCGCCCCACATCCGCCAGCCGAAGCTGACGCGGGGACCGGCTTGGCGCGCTGATAGACGCGAAAATCCGCGCTGCCAACCGTGTTTTTGGCCTTTTTCAATGGCCCCGAGGGAGATGGCGCACAGCGCGCTCAAGCCACTGCAATCAGCGAAATCTGGCGACCGTAGGCCGGCTCGCCGGCGAGCGTGGCGCGGCGGTAGGAATAGAAGCGCGCGGGCGCGGCGAGCGTGTCGAGGCCGAGCCGCTGAACCCGGCCAAGACCCGCTGATTTCGAGCCGGTGCGCGACATAGTCTTCGAGGTCGAAATGGGCGTGCCCGGGCCTGCCGGGCGCGAAAAAGCGCACGTTGCCGGGATCGGCGCCGGCAAAGCGCGCGGCAAAGGCGGCATCGACTTCGTAGCTCGGCTGGGCGATGCAGGGGCCGATCGCGGCGGCAATCCGCGCGCGCTTTGCCCCCAATGCTTCCATGGCGGCGATAGTCCGATCGGTGACGCCGCCCAGCGCCCCTTTCCAGCCGGCATGTGCCGCGCCGACTACCCCGGCTTCGCGGTCGGCAAGCAGCACCGGCGCGCAGTCGGCGGTGAGGATGGCAAGGAGAATGCCCGACCGGTCGGTGACGAGCGCGTCGGCCTCGGGCCGCGCACTGTCTGGCCAGGGATCGACGACCGTCACGCAATGCGGCGAATGGACCTGATACACCCCCACCAGCGCCGCGCCGGGCAACACGGCGCGGGCGGCGCGCAGACGGTTTTCGGCAATCGCAGCTTCGTCGTCGCCCGAGCCGGGTCCGGCGTTGAGCCCGGCGACCAGGCCGGTCGAGACCCCACCGCGCCGGCCGAGGAAGCCATGCGGCACGCCGTCCAGCGTGGTTGCGCGGATGACTTCGGGCCCGCCCGTTACATCGGGTGCCTCAGCCAAGGCTCTTGGTCACTTGCTCGCGGGTGTCGCGCGATAGATCGGGGCTGGCCGCGATGCGCTCCAGCGCGGCGCGCATCAGCGCCGAGCGCCCCGACTCGATCCGCCGCCAGCGCCCGAGCGGCGGCACGAAGCGCGCCGCCGTCTGCGCGTTGACCGGATCCAGCGCGAGGATCAGGTCGGCGATCAGCCGGTAGCCCTCGCCGCCGGCATCGTGGAACACTGCGGGATTGACCGCAGCCGACATGAAGAGCGCGCGGACGCGGTTGGGATTGGCCATGGTAAAGTCCGGATGCCCTGCCAGCAGCTTGACGTGGTCGAGCACTCTGGGGTGGAGCGATCCCGCCTGGAGCGAAAACCACTTGTCGATCACCAGCGCGTTGCCGGCATAGCGCGCGTGGAAGTCAGCGAGAGCACCTTCACGTGCGGGCGCATCGAGCCCGCACAGCACCATCAGCGCGCCCTGCCGGTCGGTCATGTTGTCGGCGGCGGCATATTGCGCTGCGGCACGGCGCTCCGCTTCGGCGGGCGCTCCGGCGGCGAGATAGACCAGCGCCTGGGTCTTGAGCTTGCGTGCGCCGCGCGCGGCGGCGTCGCGCGAATAGGGCACCGCGCTGACCCGGTCGTGCAGCGCGGCGAGCCGGTCGCCCAGTCTGTGCCCGAGCCAGGCTTTCAGCCCCTCGCGCTCCGCGTGGATCGCGCCGGGATCGGCAACCAGCAGCTGCTCGGCAAGATAGGCCTCGGCTGGCAGGATCATCAGTTCGCCGCGCATCAGGTCGTCGAGAGCGGGATCGTCGATCACCGCAGCCAGCGCCCCGCCGATGGCATCGCGCCCGGCCTGCCGCTCGGCATCGCCCAGAGTCCCATGGGGCATGCCGCCGCTGACTGCGGCCACCAGATGCCGCACCACCAGGCTTTGCATCGCCTCGTAGCGCGCGAAAGGATCATCGTCGTGCGCCGCCAGGAAGACGAGGTCGGCGGGCGTCACGTCGGCATCGATGGCGACCGGCGCGGAAAAGCCGCGGTTGATCGAGAGCACCGGCGGCACGGCGAAACCGGGGAATGCGAGCGTGGCGGAAGCCTTGTCGAGCACCACCAACTGTTCGCCGCGATGCCTGCCCGAAGCCCGGTCGAACAGCGCCAGCCGCAGCGGGATCGGCACCGGCTGCTTGGCCGGCTGGCCCGGCGTCGGCGGCACCGCCTGTTCGAGATGCAGCGTCGCGGTGTCGCCGGCATGGCTCAGCCGCGCCCTGACCTGCGGCGTGCCGGCCTGGGAATACCACAGGCGGAACTGCGCCAGATCAAGCCCCGCGCCCTGCTCGATCGCGGCAACGAATTGCTCGCAGGTTGCCGCCTCGCCGTCGTGGCGCGTCGAAATAGAGATCGGTGCCGGCGCGGAAGCGCTCGGTCCCGCCCCCGAAATCGGCAAGGGTTCGCATCATGCGGATCACTTCGGCTCCCTTGTTGTAGACCGTCGAAGTGTAGAAATTCGAGATTTCCTGATAGGCGTCGGGCCGGATCGGATGGGCGAGCGGCCCCGAATCCTCCGGAAACTGCGCCGCGCGCAGCACCCGCACATCCTCGATCCGCTTGACCGCCTCGCTGCCCATCGCCGCGCTGAACAGCTGGTCGCGCAGCACGGTGAAGCCTTCCTTGAGGCTGAGCTGGAACCAGTCGCGGCAGGTGACGCGGTTGCCCGACCAGTTGTGGAAATACTCGTGGCCGATCACCCCCTCGATCGCGTCGTAGTCGCCATCGGTCGCGGTTTCGGGGTCGGCGAGGACATAGCGCGTGTTGAACACGTTGAGGCTCTTGTTCTCCATCGCCCCCATGTTGAAATCGGACACCGCGACGATGTTGAACAGGTCGAGGTCGTATTCGCGCCCGAAGGCCTCCTCGTCCCATTTCATCGAAGCGATCAGCGATTCCATCGCGTGGTGCGTGCGGCTCTCGTCGCCCCCTCCTTCGCCATTGCCGCGCACCCAGATGGCGAGATCGACCTTGCGGCCGCCCATCGTGGTGAACTCCGCCGTGTTGGCCACCAGCTGCCCGGCGACCAGCGCGAACAGATAGCAGGGCTTGGGCCAGGGATCGTGCCATTCGGCCCAGTGGCTGCCGTCAGCACTGTCGCCCTCGGCGGTGCGATTGCCGTTTGACAGCAGCACCGGGAACGCCGCCTTGTCGCCCGCCATCCGCACCCGGTAGGTCGAGAGCACGTCGGGACGGTCGGGGAAGAAGGCGATGCGGCGGAAGCCCTCGGCCTCGCACTGGGTGCACAGCATGCCGTTCGAGGCATAGAGCCCCATCAGCTGCGAATTGGCGGCAGGACGGACCAGGGTCTCGACGGCGATGTCATGCGCTTCGCCGGAAAGGTCGATCAGCAGGTCCGGCCCGTCCATGCGCCAGTCGTTGACCCCATTCCCATCGACCCTGACCGACAACGCCGCCACACCGTCGCCATTGAGCCGGATCGTCTGCGCGCCGCTGCCGCCCGGGTTGCGCACGACCTTGAGCGTGGCGCAGACGCGGGTCTCGTCGAGCCCCAGCGCGAAATCGAGCGCAACCTCGGGCACCAGCCAGTCGGGCGGGCGATAGTCCTCGCGGCGGATGGTGACGGGGGGAGTTGGGCTTGCTGCAATATCCATGGCCCTGCCATACCCGTTCGTGTCGAGCGAAGTCGAGACACCTTGCGTTTGATGTCTCGACTTCGCTCGACACGAACGGCAAGGGCAGGGAGTGAAACGCATGTTTATCTTCGGCCTGGGCTACTCCGCGAGCCGCATCGCCTCCGCGTTGCGCATGCAAGGCTGGGAGGTGATCGCCACTGGCCGCGACGGCGCACTGTCGTTCGATGACACCGGCAATGTCCGCCTGGCGCTGGCCGATGCGAGCCATGTGCTCTCGTCGGTGCCACCGGGCGGGGAGGGGCTCGACCCGGTGCTGGAGGCCTATGGCGATGCCCTGAAGGCCAAATGGCTCGGCTACCTCTCCTCCACCGGGGTCTATGGCGACACCGGCGGGGCATGGGTCGATGAAAGCGCGCGCCGACTGGCACCAGGTCGCCGCACCGCGCGGGCCGAGGCGGATGCGGGGTGGCTGGCGCTGGGGGCACGGGTTTTCCGCCTGCCGGGAATTTACGGACCGGAGCGCAGCGCGCTCGACCGGGTTCGCGCAGGAAAAGCGCACCGCATCGACTTGCCCGGCCAGACCTTCAGCCGGGTGCATGTCGATGACATCGCCGCCGGCGTGCTCGCCGCGCTGGATGCACCGCCGGGGGCCTACAACCTCGCCGACGACTATCCGTGCAGCCAGAACGCGGTGATCGAGGAGGCCTGCCGGCTGCTCGGCATCGAGCCGCCGCCGCTGCAAGCGCTCGGCGAGGCCGCACTCTCGCCGATGGCCCGCGCCTTTTACGCAGAGAACCGGCGAGTCGCCAACGGCAAGGCCAAACGCGTGCTGGGCTGGATCCCGCGCTATCCCACGTACCGAGAAGGGTTACGGGCGCTATCCGGACAGCGAACCGCAGCGGAGCGCTGAACCATGGATGACGTCACCATCACCCGCCACAGCGATGGCGATTCCGGCGAATACCGGGCGCATGTCGCCGGCAGTGCGCACATCGGCCGCCTCACCTGGGTGGCGCGGGGCGGTGCGCGGGTGGCCGAGCACACGCTGGTGCCGCCCGAGATCGGCAGGCGCGGGATCGCCGCGCGGCTGGTCGAAGCGCTGATCGCCGACGCGCGCGCACAGGGCTTCACGGTGGTGCCGCAGTGCAGCTATGTCGCGGCAGCCTTCGACAAGCACCCCGAATGGGCGAACTTGCGCTCCCAAAGCACCACGCGAAATCGATGATGGTGTTCCCCCGCGAAGCCGGGGGCCTCGTGCGGCTGGGCGGATCGACGCGCCTGCCGGCCAGGGGTCCCCGCCTTCGCGGGGAAACCCGCTATTTCAAATTGAACGCAACATTCCTTAAGCCCGCGCCTCGGCGACTGCATCGGCCTCGTTCCAGCGCAGCGCTTTGAGCACGCAGGCGACGATGTGGGGGGCGTTGAGGCCGGCTTCGTCGTATTGTTTGTCGGGGGCGTCGTGGTCCTGGAAGCGGTCGGGCAGGCGCAGGGTGCGGATCTTGAGGCCGGCATCGAGCAGCCCCGCATCGCTGGCCAGGGTGAGCACATGCGCGCCGAGCCCGCCGATGCTCGCTTCCTCGACGGTGACCACCACCTCGTGGGCCATCATCAGCTGGCGGATCAGCTCCTCGTCGAGCGGCTTGGCAAAGCGCAGGTCGGCGACCGTGGTCGAAAGCCCTTTGGCCTCGAGGCTGTCGGCGGCTTTCAGCGCTTCGCCCAGCCGCGTGCCGAGGCTGAGCAGCGCCACCTTGCTGCCATGGCGGACAATGCGTCCCTTGCCGATCTCCAGCACCTGCGCCGCTTCGGGCAGGGCCACCCCGGTGCCCTGGCCGCGCGGATAGCGCAGCGCGATCGGCCCGGCGTCGTATTCGGCGGCGGTCTTGGTCATGTGCACCAGTTCGGCCTCGTCGGCGGGGGCCATCACCACCATGTTGGGCAAGGTGGCGAGATAGGTGAGGTCGAAGCTGCCGGCATGGGTCGCGCCGTCGGCACCGACCAGCCCGGCGCGGTCGATGGCGAAGCGCACCGGCAGGCACTGGATCGCGACATCGTGCACCACCTGGTCGAAGGCGCGCTGCAGGAAGGTCGAATAGATCGCGCAGAACGGGCGCAGGCCCTCCGCCGCCAGCCCCGCCGCGAAGGTCACCGCGTGCTGCTCGGCAATGCCGACGTCGAAGCTGCGCTCGGGATGGCGCAGCGCGAACCTGTCCACCCCGGTGCCCGAGGGCATCGCCGCCGTGATCGCGACGATGCGCGGATCATGATCGGCCAATGCCGCCAGCGTCTCGCCGAACACGTTCTGGTATTGCGGCGGGCCGGGCTTGGCCTTGACCTGCTCGCCGGTGATCACGTCGAACCTGGCCACCCCGTGATACTTGTCCGCCGCCGCCTCGGCGGGGGCGTAGCCGTGGCCCTTCCTGGTCACCACATGCACCAGGCACGGCCCCTCGGCCATGTCGCGGACATTCTCCAGCACCGGGATCAGCGCCTCGAGATCGTGCCCGTCGATCGGGCCGACATAGTAGAACCCCAGCTCCTCGAACAGCGTGCCGCCCATCGCCATGCCGCGGGCGAACTCGTCGGCCTTGTGCGCCGCCTGGTGCAAGGGCCCGGGCAGTTTGCGGGCAAACCGCCGCGCGAGATCGCGCAAGGACAGGAACGGGCGCGAGGAGACCAGCCGGGCGAGATAGGCCGACAGCCCGCCCACCGGCGGCGCGATCGACATGTCGTTGTCGTTCAAGACCACCACCAGCCGGTTGCCCGCCACCCCGGCATTGTTCATCGCCTCGTAGGCCATCCCCGCCGACATCGCCCCGTCGCCGATCACCGCGATGCCGCGCCCCGGCCGCTGCGCCAGCCTGGCAGCGACGGCAAAGCCCAGCGCGGCGGAGATCGAGGTCGACGAATGCGCCGCGCCGAACGGATCGTAGGGGCTCTCGCTGCGTTTGGTGAACCCCGACAGCCCGCCGGCGCTCCGCAGCGTGCGGATGCGGTCGCGGCGGCCGGTGAGGATCTTGTGCGGATAGGCCTGGTGGCCGACATCCCACACCAGCTTGTCCACCGGCGTGTCGAACACATAGTGCAGGGCCACGGTCAGCTCGACCACCCCCAGCCCCGCCCCCAGATGCCCCCCGGTCACCGACACCGCCGACACCGTCTCGGCGCGCAACTCGTCCGCCAGCTGGCGCAATTGCGAAGGCGCCAGACGGCGAAGCTCCACCGGGGTCGGAACCTGGTCGAGAAGAGGGGTGACCGAAGGGAACATCATCTTTGCGGGTTTACACGCCGGTCCGGCCAGTGTCGATTGCGCCCCGGCGCATTCCCGGCACGGGGTGACATTGCTGCAACAGGGCCTGCAACAGGGCCAGCAACAGGGGTGGAAGTTTCATGTCCACGCTGGCCAGGTCCGCGCCAGGGATTGGCGACGGTCAATCCCGGCCCATGCCGTCAACTGCACGCGGCGCAATGGCCCCTTAATTCGACCACCGGGCGAATCTGGGCAAAGCCCGCGCTGTGGGCGGCGGTGACCAGCGCGCCGGTCAGGCGGTCGTCGTCGAGGTGCACCGCCGCGCCGCAGCTGTCGCAGATCAGGAAAATGCAGTCGTGCTGGCAACCCGGATGGCTGTTGGCGACATAGGCATTGGCGCTCTCCACCCGGCGCGCAAGGTTGGTGCGCACGAACAGGTCGAGGATGCGATAGACGCTGTTCGCCGCCACCCGCTTGCCGCGCAGCGCCGAGACGCTTTCGGCAATGTCATAGGCCGAGACAGGCTTGCCGCAGGCGGCGAGCGCGGCAAAGACGTCGGCGCGCATTTCGGTCCACTGCTCGCCCGCCTCGGTCAGCGCCTGCCGCGCCGCCGAGACCAGCCCCGCGCCCGAATGCTCGTGATGATCGTGACCCGCCATGCCCCCCTTATAGGCGCGGCTCAGCCCGGCGTGAAGCGCGGCTTGTAATGCGCGGGAAACAGCCGCCGCAGCGCCTCGACCTTGGCCACGTCCCAGGCGAGGATATAGGGATGGCGCGGATTTTTCGCCATGAAATCCTGGTGATAGGCCTCGGCCGGATAGAAGCGCAGGTGCGGCTCGATGCGGGTGACGATCGGCGCGTCCCACAGCCGCGCGGCGGCCAGCTGCGCGAGGTAGGCGCTGGCCACCTGCCGCTGTTCCTCGCTCATCGGCACCAGTGCGGAGCGGTAATGCAAGCCGGTGTCGGGGCCCTGCCGGTTGAGCTGGGTGGGATCGGCGACCACCGAGAAGAAGATGCGCAGCAATTGATCGTAGCGCACCCGCGCCGGATCGTAAGTCACCCGCACCGCCTCGGCATGGCCGGTTATCCCGGCGCTGACCTGCTCGTAGGTCGCCCGGGCGCGGGTGCCGCCGTGGAAGCCGGCGACCGCGCTGGTCACCCCGGGCACATGGCTGAACACGCCTTCGACGCCCCAATAGCAGCCGCCGGCAAAGATCGCGGTCCTGAGCCCGGCACCTTCGCTGGCCTCGCGGACGGGTGCGGGGGCGAGTACCGCGCGCTCGGCAGCCAGCGCCGGAGCGGCACAGGCAAGCAGCAGCGGTGCAAGGATGAACCGGAAGCGGCGCTGCCCGGTCACGGTATCAGCGCGCCGCAGCCGCCTCGGCGGGGGGAGCGACGCCATTGGCGAGATTGCGGCCCGGATCGATGCCCAGCGCCGAAAACACCATTACCGCGCCCACGGCGAAGCCGATGGCGAAGGAGCGGTAGAGATCGGGTTTGAACAGGCCCATGGCAAAACAATCCGGTAAGTCGCAAAGGTTAACGATTCGCGAGTCTCCTTCGCAGAATGCAGCTTTCTGTCCAGTGAACGGAACCGATTTTGCTGCACTGCAACGACGGGCGGAGCTGCGGTTGCGACAGTCGGCGGGAAATCTAGTGCCGGAAATGGCGCATCCCGGTAAACACCATGGCAAGCCCCCGCTCGTCGGCCGCCGCGATCACTTCGTCGTCGCGGATCGAGCCGCCCGGCTGGATCACCGCCGTCGCCCCGGCTTCCGCTGCCGCCAGCAATCCGTCGGCGAAGGGGAAAAAGGCGTCGGAGGCGACCGCGCTGCCCCGGGTGCGCGGGCTCGGCCAGCCGAATTTTTCGGCTGCCTCGGCCGCCTTCATCGCCGCGATGCGCGATGAATCGCGCCGGTTCATCTGCCCCGCGCCGATGCCGGCGGTGATGCCGTCCTTCGCGTAAACGATGGCATTCGACTTGACGTGGCGCGCCACGGTCCAGGCGAACAGGCAGTCCTTCAACTCCTGCGGGCTCGGCGCGCGTTTGGTGACCAGTTTGAGGTCCCCTTGCGCAATCGCGCCGTTGTCGCGGGTCTGCACGAGCAGTCCGCCGGTGATCGGCTTGACCGCAAGCCCCGCGCGGCGCGGATCGGGCAGGTCGCCGGTGACCAGCAGGCGCAGGTTCTTCTTCCTGGCAAACACGGCGCGGGCCTCGTCATCGACCTCGGGAGCGATCACCACTTCGGTGAAAATCGCACAGATCGCCTCGGCCGTCGCGCCGTCGAGCCTGGAGTTGACCGCGACGATGCCGCCGAAGGCCGAAACATCGTCGCAGGCCAGCGCGCCCTGCCAGGCTTCGAGCAGGGTGGCGGCCTGCGCCACGCCGCAGGGGTTGGCGTGCTTGACGATCACCACTGCGGGCGCTTGTCCGCGAAACTCGGCGGCCAGCTCAAGCGCGGCATCGGCGTCGTTGTAATTGTTGTAGCTGAGCGCCTTGCCCTGGACCTGCTCGGCCTGGGCTATCCCGCAAATGTGCGGCCCGACCGGCAGATAGAGCGCCGCCGCCTGGTGCGGGTTTTCGCCATAGCGCAGCTCGGCGGCGCGGCGACCGTTGACGCTGAGCATTTCGGGGAAGGTCTGCTGCTGGTCGGCGAAGGCGAACCACTGGGCGATCATGCTGTCATAGGCGGCGGTCTGGGCAAAGGCGCGCGCCGCCATCAGCTTGCGGAACGGCAGGCGCGTTGCACCGGCACATTCGTCCAGTTCGGCCAGCAGCCCGGCATAGTCGGCGGGCTGGGTGACAATGGCGACAAAGGCGTGGTTCTTCGCCGCCGAACGCACCATCGACGGCCCGCCGATGTCGATGTTCTCGATCACCTCGTCGCGGTCTGCGCCTTTCGCGACGGTCGCCTCGAACGGATAGAGATTGACCACCACCAGGTCGATCGCGCCGATGTCGTGTTCGGCCATGGCCGCTGCATGTTCGGGATTGTCGCGCACCGCCAGCAGTCCGCCATGCACCTTGGGGTGGAGCGTCTTGACCCGCCCGTCCATCATCTCGGGAAAGCCGGTCAGCTCGGACACGTCGCGCACGCTGAGCCCGGCATCGCGGAGCGCCTTGGCTGTGCCGCCAGTCGAGACCAGCTCGATGCCGCGCGCCGCCAACGCCTGGCCGAGATCGGCAAGCCCGGTCTTGTCGGACACCGACAGCAGCGCCCGGCGGATGGTAACTTCGCTCATGTGCCCGAACTTACCCCATTTTCTTGAGCAGCCAGGAGAAGGTTCCCCCGCCGCGCGAGACCAGCCCTTGCAGGACCAGCTGCTGCACCGGCATCGGCCGCGCCTGGCCATCGACCCAGATGCTTTCCTCGATGGTCACTTCGCCGCCGCCCGAGCGGAATTGCCAGTAGCTGCCGTCGCCGAGCGCCAGCCCCGCGCCCTGGCCGTCGCCCGTCAGCCGCGCCTCGATGTCGGGACCGAGGTGGAAGCGGATGGCATAGGCGACCTTGCCGCGCTTGCCCTTGCGCCCGTTGGGCACCAGCAGGTCTTCGCCGCGCAGTTCGCTGCCATCGTCGCGCAGGATCAGGATGCGGTTGTGGATCAGGCCATAGCGCTGGCCATAGCCGTCGTGGCTCGCCTCGAGCCGGGTGGCCGGGGGTTTGCGGTCGCCGGCAAGCACCCGGCGATCGACCTCGACCTCGCCCACCCCCGTGCCGATTTGGCCGCCGATCAGCACTGCGGTTGAGTTGGCGTCGTCGAGCACCAGGGTGGAATGCGCGGCGCTGGCGCGCAGCCCCTGTTCGAGCCGCACCGGCACCAGTCCGCCGGCGCAGGCCGAACCGCCGCAGTTGACGATGATGCGCTCGCCGGCGTGGCTGAGTTCGAAGGCGAGGGTCGAGGCGCAGCCGCTGCGGGCATGGCGCGCCAGCGGCGGCGGAGCGGCGTCGAACTGGAGGATCGCCTTCTGCGCGGCGACGCGCTGGTAACCCCACTGGCGGACATCGCGCAGCGGACGGCTGCGCACGCCGCTCGCCGCGACCAGCCGGGCCAGGGTCTCGGCCTCGACCGCCCAGGCACCCTGCCACGAGCCCAGCGAGCCGTCACCGTGGGTCAGGGCCAGCAGCGGCGGGACCAGCATGGCGAGCATCGCACCGATTGCAGCCGGCTCCTCACGCTTGGCGGCGGCATAGCAGGCGCGCAGGCGGACCAGCAGCGAGATCGCCTCCATCTGCCCCAGCGGACTGCGCGACAGCACTCCGCCATCGTCGCCGACCAGCTCGCCCAGCGCCCGCACCAGCCCGGCCTCGCTATAAAGCCGGCGCGGCTTGCCGTCGGCCATCAGCAGTCCGGCGGCAACCAGGCCGCACCAGCCCGCGACTTCCGCCAGCCGGTCGTCACCCGAGCCGACATTGCGGTCGAGCCAGCGGGCGGTGTCTTCCAGCGCTGCAAGCACGCGCTTGCGCAGCGCCTTGTCGTCGGTGGCGAAGATCAGCGGCGCGTGGACCAGCCAGTTGAGCACCCGCGCGCCGGCATTGGCGACGATCCATGCCGGACGCTTGCCCGGTCGCGCCAGCGCCTTGGGATTGGCATCGAGCCAGGCCGTGACGATCCGCGCGGCGACGGGGCCGACCTGCTCGCGTGCGCCGCTCGCCTCGAGATCGGCGAGCCAGGCGAAACTGTGCACCACGCGCTCGAACGGCGGGGTCAGCCGTGCCGCGCCGCCGAAGTCGATCTGGGCGATCGGCGCCTTGACCCCGTGGACGATGAAGTGCCCTGCGCGCAGTGCCTTGCCTGCCGCGGCCTCGCCGGGCAGCGGGTTGACGACGGCGGCGATGATGCGCGGGCGCGATTTCTGGCCGATCGGCAGGGTGAGCATCGCGGCGGGCACTCCGGCGCGGTAGGCCAGCCGGATCAGCCGTTCGCCCGCACCCAGCGAGGGCGGGGCGAAATCGGCCAGCGCGAGCGCCCGGCCCGGCTCGATCAGTTCGCCCGGCCCGACCGGTTCGCCGGATTCGTCGCCATCCCGGCTAACCAGGGCTTCCTCGCGGCCATTGTCGAGCGGAATGGCCCGTGCCGTGACGTGGCCCGCCTTGGCGCCCCGCGCATCGCCCGGCACCTTTGCATCGCGGGTGACGGCGTCGGCCATGGTCTATCCCGTTCCTCTCAGGGCGGCGATATTGGCGGCATAATGGGCCGCCCCGCCGCGGAAGGCCGCCGTTCCCGCGACCAGCACATCGGCCCCGGCGTCGAGGCATTGCCGCGCAGTCGCCGCATCGATTCCGCCATCGACCTCGAGCCGGATATCGCGCCCCGTCTTGTCGATCATCTTGCGCACGGCCTCGATCTTGCGCAACTGGCTGGCGATGAAGCTCTGCCCGCCGAACCCGGGGTTGACGCTCATCACCAGCACCAGGTCGATCTCGTCGATCAGATAGTCGAGCATCTTGGCCGGAGTCGCCGGATTGAGCGAAATGCCGGCCTGCTTGCCCAGCGCCCTGATCGCCTGAACAGTGCGGTGGGTGTGCGCGCCAGCCTCGGGGTGGACAGTGATGATGTCGGCCCCCGCCTCGGCGAAGGCCTCCAGATAGGGATCGACCGGCGCGATCATCAGGTGGACATCGAACGGCTTGGCGCTGTGCGGCCGCAGCGCTTTCACTACTGCCGGACCGATGGTGATATTGGGCACGAAATGCCCGTCCATCACATCGACATGGATCCAGTCCGCCCCGGCAGCATCGATCGCGCGGACTTCCTCGCCGAGACGCGCGAAGTCGGCTGAGAGGATCGAGGGCGAAATGCGGGGCGAAGCCATGGCTGCACTTGCGTTAGACACCACATCTTGTGGCGACAAGCAGCACACCGTGTTTTCCACACGCTAGGGCTCTGCGGCGCGATATCGCCGCGCCGGGCCGTGCGATTGACGCGGCAGTCGGGGGGCGGCATGCCCCTGCGGCATATGGCCGGCGACCCTCCCCCCAGCGCGCATCCGCGCATATTCGAGCCTCGCCGGCATGGCGGCCTGGCGGCCTTGCTGGGGCTGACCATGCTCGCCGCAGCGGCGACCGAAAGCCTCGGGCTGATGCTGCTGGCACCGATGCTGGCGGCGTTGGGGGGCGAGAACGCGGCGGGCGGGCTCGCCGGGCGGTTCGGCGCATGGCTCGGCGATCTGGGTATCCCGCCTGACCCCGAACCCTTGCTGGCGATCTTCGTCGCGCTGGTCCTGCTGCGCGGCGCTATCCTCCATGCCCGGGCGCTGCTCGGCCAGCGTTTCGAGGTGGCGCTGGTCGATGGGTTGCGCCAGCGGGCCTGGTCGGCGCTGCTGCATTGCGACTGGCGCCGGCTCGCGGCCATGCAGCAGTCGCACAACGCCAGTCTGCTGATAACCGAGGTCGACCGCGTTGGCATGGGGGTCAACCAGGCGGTCAACGCGCTGGCAACACTGGTGACGCTTGCCGGGGTCGGGCTGGCGGGTTTCGCGTTGTCGCCGCCGATCGCCCTGGCGGCGGCGGCGGGCGGCGCAGTCGCCCTGCTCGCCTATCGCCGCCTGCGGCTGCGGGCTGCGGCGCTGGGCGAGCAGATGGGCCACGCCTATCACGCCATCCACACCGCGATCGGCGAAAACCTCGCTGCGCTGCGGGTGATCAAGAGCTTCGGGCGCGAGGATGCGATCATACGGGCCTTCGCAGCAGACTTTGCCCGGATGCGTCAGGCCGAGCGCGACTACATCGGCGTCACCAGCCTCAGCCAGGTCGCCCTGCAAGGCATCGGCGCGCTGCTGCTGGCGGTGCTGGTGTGGCTGGCGACTGCGCGCTGGCAGGCCGGCCCGGCAACGATCCTGCCGCTGGTCGCGCTGTTCGCCCGCGCCCTGCCGCTGCTCGGCGTTCTGCAAACCGCCTGGCAGAACTGGTCCTTTTGCCGCCCGGCGATGGCGGCGACCGTCAGGCTGATCGCCGAGGCCGAAGCCGCCCGCGAGCCCGAGGACGA
Source organism: uncultured Alphaproteobacteria bacterium (assembly GCA_963777795.1). Lineage (GTDB taxonomy): Bacteria > Pseudomonadota > Alphaproteobacteria > Sphingomonadales > Sphingomonadaceae > Novosphingobium. The sequence goes on along the minus strand of CAVZRM010000006.1, from coordinate 78,727 downwards.
GGGCGTTTTGCCGCCGCCGCTGACCCGGGCGATCCGGTTCGAGGTCGTTTCGGTGGCCTTCGCCGGCCGCGAACTGCCGACGCTTCACCGCGTCTCGCTGGAAATCCCGGCGCGGCGGATCACCGCGCTGGCAGGACCGTCGGGCGCGGGCAAGAGCACGCTGGCCGATCTCGCCGGCGGGCTGACCGGACCCGACGAGGGCCGGGTCACCGTCGATGGCGTGACGCTCGCGGGGCCCTTGCGGCGCGCCTGGCGTCGCCGCGTCGCCTATGTCCAGCAGGATCCGGTGCTGTTCACCGGCACCATCCGCACCAACTTGCTGTGGGCCGATCCCGCAGCTGGCGAGGCCGAGCTTCGCCGCGCGCTGGAACAAGCGTCGGCGGAGTTCGTGCTGGCGCTGCCGCTTGGTCTCGATACCCCGGTGGGCGAAGGCGGGCGCCAGCTGTCGGGCGGCGAGCGCCAGCGCATCGTGCTCGCCCGGGCACTGCTGCGCCGGCCCGACCTGTTGATTCTCGACGAAGCGACCAGCGCGCTCGATCAGGCCAACGAGGTGGCGATCGCCGCTGCGGTCGCCCGGCTGCGCGCGCATGCCACAGTGCTGGTCATCGGCCACAAGGGCGCGCTGCAAGCCATTGCCGACCATGTCGTGACGCTGGAAGGCGGGCGCATCGCGGCAGCGGAACCGGATGCAGCGGCATGACCCAATTTTGCCCAATTCACCTTATATTCACGGGCTTCATGCAAGTTGCCCGCCAGCGACCGAACCCAACCAAGGCTGGCGAACCAGCCGCGCTGCACCTGTCAGCGCTGCGTCTGTCCCTCTCTCCCCATCAGGAATGACTTGCCCATGTTCTTGCCGAGACGTTCCCGCGCCGCGGTGATTGCGCTTGCCGCTGCCCTGTCGGCAGCCACGGCTGCGTCCGCCAATGCGCAGAGCCCCGCACCGCCGCCCGGCTGTTCCGGCGAAACGCCGACCGGAACCTGGCTCAATGTCGTCGCCTCGGGGATGCGCAGCGGCCGGGGGCAACTGGCGGTGACCATTTATACCGACAATCCGCGCAAGTTTCTCGTCCCTCGCGGGGCGATCTGGGTGGCCAGGGTCGATGCCACAGCCGGGACGACGCAATCCTGCATCTTCCTGCCGCAGCCAGGCGTCTATGCGCTGGTGCTCTATCACGATGAGAACGGCAACGGGAAGTTCGACCGGAGCATGATCGGGCTGCCCGCCGAAGGCTATGGCTTTACCAACAATCCGGCGACGCTCGCTGGGCTGCCCTCGTTCCGCTCGGTGCGGCTCAATGTCGCGCGCAGCGGCCTCACCACGCGGGTGGTAATGAAATATCCGTGATCGGAGAACGGGCGAAGCCTTGTACCAGGCGTCTCCGCGCAGGCGGAGACCTCGGGCGGTGAAACGCGACGACCTGCCCGGCAGCCTGAGGCCCCCGCTTTCGAGGGGGAACAGCAATTTCGCGTCAGGCGGCGGCCTTCTTGGCCAGCTCGCGCTTGATCTTGACCGCGCCCGCCGAAAGCTTGGTCTCGGGGGTCTTGACCAGCCAGTTGTCGAGCCCGCCGACATGTTCCACCGAACGCAGACCATGCGCTGAAACGCGGAACTTGAAGCTGCGATCGAGCGCTTCCGACATCAGCGTGACGTTCTGCAGGTTGGGCAGGAACACGCGCTTGGTCTTGTTGTTGGCGTGGCTGACGTTGTGGCCGGTCTGGCGGCCTTTTCCGGTCAGTTCGCAGATGCGGGACATGGCGTAACTCACTTCGAGATTGCAGGGGCCGTTTCCGGCGAAGGCGCGCGCTTAGCGATTCACCCTTGCGAGGTCAAGGTGTGTGGGGCAGGCGCGTGACATGACGAAATGGCCGCTTCCCGCAAACATGGTCGCGGCTTTGGCACAGGCGCAGCTGGCAGCAGCTGCGGGAGAAGTGCCCGTGGGCGCTGTTGTGGTCAGGGATGGCGCGGTGATCGCCGCCGCGCACAATGCCCCGCGTACGCTGGCCGACCCCACCGCGCATGCCGAAATGCTGGCGATCCGCGAGGCGGCACGCCTGCTGGGCAACGAACGCCTCGAAGGCTGCGAGCTGTGGGTGACGCTGGAGCCCTGCGCGATGTGTGCCGGCGCGATTGCCCATGCGCGGATCGGCAAGCTCTATTACGGTGCCAGCGATGCCAAGGGCGGTGCCGTCGAGCACGGCGCGCGGGTGTTCGAGCAGGCGCAATGCCTGCACCGGCCCGAAGTCTATCCCGGGATCGGCGAGGCGGAGGCCGGCGAATTGCTCAGGGCGTTTTTCCGGGAGCGGCGGAGATGAAAATGACATTTCGCACAAAGCCACAAAGGCGCGAAGTGACAACTCACCGCCGAAGTTGAGGCATCTTTGCGTCTTTGCGTCTTTGTGCGAGATTTATTCTTCTATAACCCTCGCCACACTTTCAGCGCCGTCTGATCGCGCGGGCCAAATCCCCGCCGGTCGCAATCCGCCGGCAGGAAATCGCGCCCATAGCAGAGCCGCAGTTCCTTCAGCCAGCCGTTGCGGCTGAGTTCGACGCCGACCTGCGCCGTCCGCCAGTCGGGATTGGCCGCGACGAAGGCACGGCGCAGGTCGCCCACGGTCAGCCCCTCCTGCCGCGACAGGCGGTCCGCATCGGGCCAGCGCAGCGAGCGCCACAGGATGCCGCTCACCCGGAAATAGGCCTCGGGCGTCCTCACCATGCAGCTGCCGTGCTTGGCCCATTCGTGTTCGAGCAGCCACGGCACCGGGGTCATGCACAGGTTGCGGCGGATCAGCTCGGGCGATGGGCGCGGTGTGACACTGCACCATTGCGGCGGCGGCCCCACGCGCGCTTCGGGCCACAACCCGTGCAATACGAAGCCGAAGCGACCGTTGCGCCCGGAACACTGCATCGAGGCCCTGTCGTTGTGGCAATATTCGGGCGACCAGCTGGCGGCCAGAGCATAGCCGGAGATGGCCACGCGGCGCGCCGGCCCGTCGGGTCGTGGTGGCGGGACCGGATCGATGCGCTGCGGCAGGCGGCATTGATAGGCCTGCGCCAGGGCGGGGGCGGGGAGAAGCACCGCCAGGGCGAACAGCCCGTGCTTCACGGCCCAGTGCTTCACAGGGGCGTGAAATCCAGCCCGATATCCGCCGCCGGTGCGCTCTGCGTCAGCCGGCCGACCGAGACATAATCGACGCCCGTCGCCGCAATCGCCCCGATGGTGTCGAGCCGCACCCCGCCCGAGGCCTCGCACGGCACCCGCCCGGCGACCAGCGCCACGGCCTGGCGCAAGGTGGCCACGCTCATGTTGTCGAGCAGCAGATGGCCCGCGCCCGCGCCGAGCGCCGGTTCGATCTGCCCGAGGCTATCCACCTCGCAGATGATCCGCGCGACGCCTGCATCGCGCGCGCGCCGCACCGCCTCGCCGACGCCGCCGGCCACGGCAACATGGTTGTCCTTGATCATTGCGGCGTCCCACAGCCCCATGCGGTGGTTTTGCGCCCCGCCCATCCGGGTGGCGTACTTTTCGAGCACGCGCAGGCCGGGAATGGTCTTGCGGGTATCGAGCAACACGGCTTTGGCATAGCCCATCGCAGCGACATAGGCCCGCGTCATCGTTGCGATGCCTGAGAGATGCTGGACGGTATTGAGCGCGCTGCGTTCCGCCGTCAGCATGGCACGGGCGTTGCCGGTCAGGCGCATCAGGTCGCTGCCGGCGGGCACCGCATCGCCTTCGCCCGCCAGAATCTCGATCTCGATTGCCGGATCGAGCCGAAGGAAGAAGGCGGCGGCGATCGGCAGCCCGGCGGCGACAATCGTATCGCGGCTGTCCATCACCCCGGAAAACCGCGCCTCGGCCGGGATCACGCTTTCCGAAGTGACGTCATGCCCGCCGCCGGGCAGGCCAATCCCGAGATCCTCGGCCAGCGTCGCGGCGATGAAGCTGGGGAGATCGAAGCCGGGGAGCGAAAAATCAGCCACGCGGCAACGGCCTTCGGCGCGCAATCACGCCTCGTCCTGCGCATCCTTCCAGCCCCAGAACAGGTAGCTGGGCAACACATTGCGCCATTCGAAATCGCGGTCGATGCTCGCGAAGTGCCTCGCCATGAAATCGCGCGCGCGGGCGGTGAACTGATAGACCAGGAAGGCCCCGCCGGGGCGCAGCACGCGGTGAGTTGCCGCCGCGATGGCCGGACCGACACCCTCGGGCAGGGTCGAAAACGGCAGCCCGGAGAGGACATAGTCGGCGTGATCGTGTCCGTGGGCGGCGACGATTGCCTCGACGTCGGTGGCCGAGCCGAGCACGGCGGTGAAGCGGCTGTCGCGGATCGTTGCGCGCAGATAATCGATATAGAGCGGATTGGTGTCGATGACGATCAGTTCGGCATCGCCGCGCAAGCGCTCGAGCACGGGACGGCAGAAAGTGCCGACGCCGGGGCCATATTCAACGAACAGCCTGCACTCGTCCCAGCGCACCGGTGCCAGCATCTTGGCGATGGTAAAGCGCGACGAGGGGATGATCGAGCCGACCATAACCGGGTGCAGCAGGAAGCCCTCGAAGAACACCCCCCAAGGCCCCAGGGCGCGCTGGAAGCGGCGCTTGAATTTCTGCGACAGTGCCTCGCGGGCGAGCTGGGTGCTGGTCATGCGGAGGAACGGCCTCGGGTCGCTGCGGGAAAGGTCGGATTGCGGGCGTTTGCAAAATTTCGCCGGGCATTGCAAGTCGCTGGGGCCGAGCTCACAGAATCTCGTGCACCTTGTCTTGCGGGCGGCACAGCCGGACGCCTTTTCCGGTTTCGACCAACGGCCGCTCGATCAACCGCGAATTGGCCGCCATGGCGGCGAGCACAGTGGCGGCGTCGGCACCCGGCAGGCCGCGCTCTTCGGCATCGGTGCCGCGCAGGCGCAGCCCCTGCTGCGGTGCGATGCCGGCGTCGGAAAAGAGTTGGGCCAGCTTTTCGGCGCTGGGCGGATGCTTGAGATATTCGATCACCGTCACCGCGACGCCCGGCGTCTCTTCGAGAATCGCCAGCGTCTTGCGCGAGGTGCCGCAGGCCGGATTGTGCCAGATTGTTGCCTTGAGCATCCTCAGGCCAATCTGCCACTGCCGGGCCGTGGTCAAGCCCCGCTGATCGGCCAATTCAGAACCCAGCGCTGAATTCCATCCTTTTCTTCTTGCTATTGCGATCTTCTCTCAATAGCCGTTCATCTATTGCGAATCAATCGCAACATCAGCATTTTGTTCAGGGGAAATTGAATGACCGATCCGAAATCCGGTGTCATCGCGCCGCGCAGCCTGCGCCTGGGTGGCGAGCTGGCCAGCGTCACCGCAGGCTTGCTCGGCGTTTCCGCCGCCATGCTGATGCCCGGCCAGGCGCTTGCCCAGGCCCAGCCGCAAGACGCCGGTGACGCTCCGCTGGCCACGATGACAGTGGAAGATACCGCGATCGACCCCAACCCCAATGCCCAGCTGGGCGTCCCGTTCAAAGCGCGGACCTCAGGTGACGAGCGCCACAGCCGCCCGCTGGCCGAAACCCCGGCAACCATCTCCGTCCTGACCCGCGCGCAGATCGACCAGTCGGGCTATACCGACCTCTCGCGCATTCTTGATGCCCAGCCCGGCGTGTCTGTCGGCACTGGCGAGAACGGCAATGCCTTTGGCGATCGCTACATAATCCGCGGCCAGGAAGCGAAAAGCGATGTCTTCGTCGATGGCTTGCGCGATCCGGGCATGACCATTCGCGAAAGCTTCGCCATCGAGCAGATCGAGATTTCCAAGGGCCCCAATTCCAGCTTTGCCGGACGCGGTTCGTCCGGCGGCGCGGTGAACGCCATCACCAAGCAGGCAACCACCGATTTCAATTTTGCCAAGGCTTCGGTTGGCGTGGGCACCGACGATTTCATCCGCGCCACCGCCGACATCAACTATTCGACCGGCAACAGCTTCGCCATTCGCGCCAACGCGCTCTACGCCACCACCGATGTTCCCGATCGCCGCCCGGCCTTCCGCGACCGCAAGGGCCTGGCCGTGTCGGCGCTCTATGCCCCGACTGATGACCTGAGCATCACGCTCGATTATTATGGCCTGCGCGCGCACGACAATCCCGATCTTGGCGGCTTTCTGGTAACCGGCCTGGATGGCGTTCGCCGTCCCGGGCCGGAACTGCCGGTCTATGCCCAGGACACAGACTTCCTGAAATCCGACGTTGATACGTTCACCGCCCGCCTTAAATACAGCTTCTCGCCGGATGTACGGATTACCAACCTGACGCGCTATGGCACGTCCTACAATCAGTACGTCAATTCGGGACTTGGCCTGCGCACGACATCGGCATTCAATGCCACAGGCATCTACACGACCGGCGGCATTGATGGCGGCCATAGCGGCTGGCAGGACGTGGATTATATCGCCAACCAGACCAATCTCTATGTCGATGCCAATCTGTTTGGTGCCAGGCATCAGTTCATCGCGGGCGTGGAATATACCAAGCACAATGTGGACAGCGGCACCTTCACCCTGACCCGCACCGGCACCCGCAATTGCCGCATTGCCGCAACCGCAGGCGCGAACGACCAGTTCTGCATCACCGATGCCAGCGGCAAGGCAGTGGCCAACCTGAGCACCCTGCTGGGCCAGACCTCGGTTCGCAGCTTTTCCCCGACGCGTAAATGGAGCGTTGGCACGATTTCCGGCTATCTGATGGATACGGTCGATCTCGCGCCGTCGGTAACCCTGTTTGCCGGGGTTCGGCTTGACCACTATGATTTCGAGCTTGAAACGCTGGCCGGTGCCACTGGTGCCAGGACCGCCCTCTACAACTATACCGACACCTTGTGGAATGGCCATGTCGGGTTGACCTGGAAGGTCGGCGGCGGCGGCATGTTTTATGGCAGCATCGCGACCGCCTCCGACATCAATGGCGGCGAGCCAGATTCGGGCACCAGCGCCGGATATGGCGGCCTCGTGTTGTTCAACGGCGACGCTGCGCCCGCACGGCCCGAGCGTTCCTGGAATTTCGAGATTGGCACCAAGTGGAACCTGCTCAATGAGAAACTGCTGCTGACCGCCGCGATTTTCCAGACGACCAAATCCGATGTGATGGAGGGCGTGGCACAGCCGCCGGTCGGCAACATTCCGGTGGGCTATGACCCGACCGGCACGCTCAATACCGGCAAGAACCGGGTCCGCGGCTTTGAAATCAGCGTGGCCGGCAATATCACCGATCGCTGGTCGGTGCAGGGCGGCTTCACCACGATGGAGGCCAGAATCCTTGAATCGTTCACGCCTGCCAACGTCGGCAAGACCCTGACCAACTTTGCCAATACCCAGGCCGAATTCATGACCCGCTATCAGGTGACCGACAAATTCGCCGTCGGCGGGGCATTCAAGTTCAAGAGCCGGAGCTATGGCGGCCAGCCTGACACGGCTGCGGTATTCTCTCCCGGTACAGCGGTTGGCGATGTCCCCTATGTCTACAGCCAGCCTGTCCCGGCCTATTTCGTCGCCGACCTCTCTGCGGAATATGAGTTCACCAACAGCATCGATCTGCGAGTGAACGTGAACAACCTGTTCAACCGGAACTACTACACGGCGGTCTATCGGTCGGGATCGTTCCTCTACAAGGGCGATGCCAGGCAGTTCGTGGCGACGCTCAACGTCAACTTCTGATGGGCTTTCGCAGGCATTCGAAAAGGGTCCCGGCAGCAATGCCCGGGCCATTTTCATGCCAGCACCGGCTTGCCAGCATTCGCGTGCTGGCGCAGAGGCTGATCCCGGACCCGGGAATCAACTGATAATGATTATCGTCATCGAGAACGTTCTGGACACTGCCGAGCTGGCCGACTTTCGCCGCCAGATTGATCAGGCCCAGTGGGAAGACGGCGCGCGCACTGCGGGATCGGTGGCGACCAGCCGCAAGGTCAACCGCCAACTGCCTGACGGCGGGGAACCGGCCAGCAGCCTTGGCGAACGGGTCATTCAGAAGCTGTGGACCAACCCGCTGTTCATCTCTGCCGCGCTGCCGCGCAAGCTCTATCCGCCGCGCTTCAATCGTTACGGCGTGGGCGAAACCTACGGTGCGCATGTCGATGCTGCGCTCATGCGGGCCAGAGGCTCAGCAGACATGCTGCGCACCGACCTGTCGATCACCGTATTCCTGACCGATCCAGCAGACTATGACGGCGGCGAACTGGAAATCGAAGGCGCGTTCGGTGCCCAATCGGTCAAGCTCGCTGCCGGCGATGCCGTGCTCTACCCCGCCAGCAGCCTGCACCGGGTAACCCCGGTGACACGCGGCGAGCGGACTGCCTCGTTCTTCTGGGCCGAAAGCCTGGTCGCCGACGAAGCCAATCGCACCATCCTGTTCGACCTGGACCAGACCATCCAGCGCCTGCGCGGCCATCTCGATGCCGACAGCGCCGATGTCGTCAGCCTGACCGCGATCTATCACAACCTGCTGCGCCGCTGGGCGATTACCTGACCTTCCCTCTGCGCCAAGGAGACTGGCATATGAAGACCCATTTGATCTGCGCTGTAACCGCCATTTCCGCCCTCGCCCTGCCTGTCCCTGCGATGGCGCATGGTGACGCCACCTGCACCGTGCCGCGCAGTGAGCGGCAGCCCTCGGTCCGCCTCCAGCGCCAGCTGAGAGCCGCTGGCTGGAAGATCCACAAAATCCAGGTCTATAACGGCTGTTATGAGGTCTATGGCATCAACGACCTCGGGATCGAGGTGGAGGCACTGTTCGATCCACGCACGCTGCTAGAGATCCCGGCGACGACGTGACTTATTTCATGTCTAACCCGGGCTTCGACGCTGGCGGCATTTTTGGCCGGATCACTGTATTTTTCAACACGATCAACTGGGTCGGCGTCGCCTGCTCGCTCGCACTGCAGGGGCTCTTTCTGGCGGCCTTGCTGTCGATGGGCGTCATCAGCATGCCCGGACGGCAGGAAAAACTTACCGTCTTGAGCCTGCGCGCCGCCCCTGAGCCGCCGTCGGCGGCACGCGCACCGCCGAAACACGAAGTGAAACCGGTAATCCAGCCGCAGCCCAAGACCGAGGTGATCGTTCCGCAGCCCAAGCTGGCGCTACAGCCCGATGTGTCCGCTGCGCCGGTCGCGGTTGAGACGCCCGCACCACCTGCACCGAGCGCGGTGGTGCCGCCGAAGGCGGAGCCGCCGGCCTCTTCATCAGGCTCCGGCCCGGTCAACGTTGCCAATCTCAACACCAACCTGCTCAGCGGATCACCGCCGCGCTATCCGATGGGTTCACGCCGCAAGCGCGAGCAAGGGACCGTGGTGCTGCGGCTGGTCGTTTCCGAAGGCGGGCGGGTGACGCAAGTAGCCGTTCAGCGCTCCAGTGGCTTTCCCGATCTGGATGACGCCGCGCTGGCGGCGGTGCGCAACTGGCGCTGGTCGCCGACAATCCGCGATGGCCGGGCCGTGGTCATCACGGGCCTGGTGCAGATACCCTTTGTGTTGCGCGAAGCCTGAACCCGCGCAGGCCAGTCAGACTAGGCTTGCAAATGCGAACGACTCGCACTAGCCGCTGTTGCAAGTCAATCGCAATTGGGGAAGCCAGTGACACCAATATCGGGCCGCGCCGGCCTGCGCCTGCATGCGGCCGTGCTGGCCCTTGTGTCGACTTGCCTCGCACCGGCCGCCTCGGCTGAAACTGTGTCCGACGATGCCGCCGAATCCGCGCCGATTCTGGTGATCGGCCACGCCGACGGCTACCTCGCCGGCGAATCGGTCACCGCCACCAAGACCGACACCCCGTTGCTCGACGTTCCCCAGTCGATCAGCGTGATCACCCGCGAGCGGCTCGACGATCAGGCACTGCGCAGCATGGCCGATGTCCTGCGCTATGTGCCGGGCACCACGGTCGGCCAGGGCGAGGGCAACCGCGACCAGATCACCCTGCGCGGCCAGAACACCACCGCCGATTTCTTCCTCGATGGCGTGCGCGACGACGTTCAGTATTATCGCAGCCTCTACAACATCGAGCGCGTCGAAGTGCTCAAGGGGCCGTTCGCGCTGATTTTCGGGCGCGGCGGCAGCGGCGGGATCATCAACCGGGTGCAAAAGGTGCCCTCTGCCGAGGCACTGACGCTGGCCGGCGTGGCCAGCGTCAACAGTTTCGGTGCCTGGGACATTGCGGCCGACATCAACGCACCTCTCAGCGGCATGGCCGCCTTTCGCCTCAACGCCAACTACGAGGAACTGGGCAGCCATCGCGATTTCTTCGGCGGCAGGCGCTATGCCATCAATCCCTACGTTGCGATCGACCTGGGGGGCTGGAAGTTCGGATTGGCCTACGAATATGTCGATGACGACCGCATCACCGACCGCGGCGTGCCCTCGATCGCCACCACCGCCGGGCAGCCGAACGAGCCGATCACTGGCTATCGCGACACCTTCTTCGGCACGCCGGGAGTCAACCGCGCGGGGCTGGAGGCGCATGTGGTCAAGGCGCGGCTCGACGCCGAACTGACCGACAGCCTGAACTGGTCGACCACTGTGCTCTATGGCGACTACGACAAATACTACACCAACGTCTTCGCCAATGGTGCGGCCAGCGCCCAGACCGGCACGGTGGTGCTGTCAAGCTATGTCGATCCGACCAGGCGCCAGAACTTCATCGCCCAGACCAATCTGGTGTGGGATGTGAATTTCGGCTCGGTCGGCAACACGATCCTGTTCGGGCTGGAATACGGCGCTCAGGATTCAAGCAACCAGCGGCGCAACGGCACGCTGTCGAGCAGCACCCTGAATCTCGCCAGCATCGTCTATCCAACCGTGACCTTCGGTGCCCTGGCCCGCGATACCGTGTCCGATGTCGAATTCTTCTCCGCCTATGCGCAGGACCAGATCGGCTTTGGCGAGCACGTCGATGTCGTCGTCGGGCTGCGCTACGACCGCTTTGCGATCAAGGGCACCGACCTGATCGGCACCCCGCGCCCGTTCGCGCGGACTGACGAGAAGGTCAGCCCGCGCATCGGCCTAATCGTCAAGCCCAGGGAGAACATCTCGATCTACGGCAGTTACAGCCAGTCGTTCCTGCCGCGCTCGGGCGACCAGTTCCTGACCATGACCGCGACGCAAGCCAACCTCGCGCCGGAAAAGTTCACCAATTACGAGGTGGGCGCGAAGTGGGACATCCGCCCCGACCTCAATGTCACGCTGGCCCTTTTCCAGCTTGATCGCACAAATGCGACGACGCCCGATCCGGGCAATGTCGCCAACACGATCAACATCGGCGAAACCCGCACCAAGGGCATCGAGCTGGCGCTGACCGGCCGGATCACGCCGAATTGGCAAATGAGCGGCGGCTACACCTGGCAGGAAGCCAAGCTGCGCGGCAACAGCTTCGTGGCGCTGGCGCAGGTGCCCGAGCATCAGTTCGCGCTGTGGAACCGCTACGATTTCAGCCAGCGCTTCGGCGCGGGGCTCGGCGTGGTGTATCAATCGGGCCAGTTCGCCGCGATCCGCACGGCGGCCAACACCACGCGCCTGCCCGGTTTCACCCGGGTCGATGCCGCCCTGTTCTTCAAGCCCGGCGAGCAGATCGAATTGCAGGTCAATGTCGAAAACCTGTTCGACACCGCCTACTTCTCCGACGCGCACAACGCCAACAACATCACCCCGGGCGCGCCGATCAATGCCCGCTTCACCGCGCGGGTAAAATTCTGAAGCCTTACTGCGCCCTGATCGCCGGCACGGTGCGCGCGGCCTCGCTGGCCGTCTGGCCCGGCAGCGGTGCCCCGTCGATCACCTCAAGGTCGCGCAGCGCCCGCCCGGCGCGCTGGATCGCGTGGACCAGCCGCGGATAGACGCCGCAACGGCACAGGTTGGGCACCGCTGCCTTGATCTCGTCCTCACCGGGATCGGCATTGCGCGCGAGCAAAGCGGCGGCGCTGATCGCGATACCCGGTGTGCAAAAGCCGCACTGGATCGCCTGTTCGGCAACCAGCGCCTGTTGCACCGGGTGCGAGCGGTCGCGCGACAGGCCCTCGATGGTGGTCACGCTGCGCCCTTCGGCCTCGGCGAGCGAAATCTGGCACGAAGGCATCGCCTCGCCATCGACCAGGACCATGCAGGCCCCGCAATCCCCCGCGCCGCAGCCGTATTTGGTACCGGTGAGGTTGGCCGCGTCGCGCAGCGCCCAGAGCAGGGGCGTCTGCGGGTCCATGCGGAATTCGAGCGGCTGCCCGTTGACCTTGAGACTGGGCATGATCAATCGCGCCAGCTGCGATCGAGCCTGTCGACCTGGCGCTTCAATGCCGCGAACCCGGCCTCGCCCGTGCCGCCGGGCGGCCGGCCCTTGGCCAGGTCGCGCTGGTGCACGGCAACGACCTCTTGCGGCACCATGATCGGCGCGCCCATTGCCTGGGTTGCGAGTTGCACTTCGCAAGCGCGCTGCAGGGCCCACTGGGTGTGCAGCATCTCGGCGATCGTCTGCCCCATGACCACCGGGCCATGGTTCCTGAGCATCAGCACGCGCTGGTCGCCAAGATTGGCGAGCAGCCGCTCGCCTTCCTCGGGCCGGACGGTGATTCCCTCGAAATCGTGATAGCCCATCTGACCGGCGAAGCTGGCGGCATAGAAATTGCTCGGCTGGAGCCCGCCTTCGACCGAGCAGACCGCCATCGTCGCGGTGGTGTGGACATGGCAGATGGCGTGGGCGGCGGGCAGGTGGCGGTGGAAATGGCTGTGCTGGACGAAGCCGGCGAGGTTGACCGGGTGCGGGCTGCCATCGAGCGTCTGGCCATCGATGTCGATCTTGACCAGGTTGGAGGCGCAGACCTCGTTATAGAGCAGGCCGTAGGAATTGATCAGGAAGGCCCCTTCCTCGCCCGGCACGCGCAGCGAGATATGATTGTAGATCCACTCCGACCAGCCGAGCATGTCGAAGATGCGGTAGCAGGCGGCAAGGTCCTGCCGCGCCTGCCATTCGGCGTCGCTGCAATCGAGGTTGCGGTGCATGGCGGACTCCTGTTCAACTCCACCTTACCCGTTCGTGTCGAGCGAAGTCGAGACACCTTGGACACGATGTCTCGACACGCGCGATGAACTGAAGTTCGCATCAAGAAATTTCGTCACCCTGAACTTGGTTCAGGGCCCATTTCTCCTCCCGCCCCCGGAGCTTCATGGCGCAAGTAGACCACACAGTTACGCCTCGGTCCGGGGCACCGGGCATGCGGCACGATGGGTGCTGAAACAAGTTCAGCATGACGAAAATTTTATGGAGCTCATTTCAGTTCCGGGAAACCAACGCAAACCCGTCACTGCCCCAGCCTGACTTTGACCCCGGCCCACAAGGTCCTGGGCGCGCCAAGATCGATCGACCCGGCCTGGTTGCGGGTGACCACCTCGGTGCCGGTCAGGTTCTCGGCGCGAAGCACCAGGCTGACCGGCCCGGCCAGCGGCAGCTCGGCATAGGCATCGAGCACGGTCGCGGCGGGGAGTTGGTCGGTCTCGAGATCGTCTTCGAACTGCGCGCCGACATGGCGCAGGGTCGCTGTCAGTCGCCAGCCGGGGCGGGGGGTCCAGCTCAGCGTGGCGCTGGCGGCGAGGCGCGGGGTTTGCGCCGGGCGCTTGCCATCGAGCAAGGCCGAAATGCCGCTGGCCGCGACCTCGGCGTCGGTCAGGGCCAGCGAGCCATCGAGGGCAACGGCACCGAAGCGCAGCGCGCCCGACAGCTCGATCCCGCGCGATCGGACGGCATCGACATTGCGCCGTTCGCGCAGGTTCGTGGCAATCGTGACATTGGCAATCGCATGGCGCACCCGGTTATCGAACGCGGTGAGCGACAGCCGGACAGCGGCGGAGGGCACATAGTCGATGCCGGCTTCGAACCCGGTGAGCTTCTCGTTGGCCAGCGCCGCATTGGCGCGAGTGGTGACCGGGAACACCACGAACGGTCGGTAAAGCTCGTTGAGCGTCGGCAGGCGCAAGCCGCTGTAGCCCGCCGCGCGCAGCGACAGCCCGCCGCTCGCGCGCCACACCGCGCCGCCGCGCAGGCTGGTGGCCCAGCCCGAGCGGTCGGCGAAGCGGTTGTCGATCGTCACCACCCCGGCGGCATTGGCCTCGGTGAAAAAACCGTCACGCACCGTCCAGCGGTCGGCGCGCAGGCCAGCAGTGAGCACCAGCGGGCCGAGCGTCCAGTCGTGCTCGGCAAACAGCCCGACATCGCTGTTGCGCCCGCCCGCCTGCCGCCGCGCGGTGACGAGGCCGGTGACGGCGCTATAGGCGTCCTCCTCCAGATGCCCCTCGGCGATCCGCCAGTCCGCGCCGAAGCGCAGCGCATGGGCATCCCCCAGCGGCGGGCGCAGTTCGAGCTTGCCGCCCCAGCCGGTCGATGGCGTGCGGCGCTGGTCGAGCGCCTTGCGAAAACTGGTGGCGCTGATCACCAAGTTGGCAAAATCGCGGGTCTGTACGTAGGCCAGTGCATCGAGCCCCCAGTCGCCGCGCGCGACCAAGCGCAGGCTGGCATCTTTGCCCTGCGACCTCGTGTCGCCCCCGGCAAAGCGCAGCGTGCGGCGATCGGCGAAGGCAAGCCCGCGTGCCTGCACTTCAAGGGCTTCGTCCAGCGGCATCACGCCCCGCACCGAGGCCGACCAGCTGTCGTATGCCGCCCTGACGCTGGCGGGAACGCGTTGCGCCAGAGGGGTCATCCAGAAGCCCTGCCCGCGATCCCAGCGGCCCGAAAGCACCGCGAAGCCCCGGCCCAGTGTGGGTGCGAAGCTGCCTGAAAGCTCGGTCTCGCCGCGGTCGTCGGCGAGCACCGAGCCCGACAGCAGGCCGAGCGTCGCCGCATCGGCGCTGGTCAGCTCGATGCTCCCCGCCACCGCGCCGGCACCGAATGCCCCCGCGCCGCCGCCGCGCGTCACCCGCGCCGAGGCGAGGCGCTCGGGCGCGAGCGCGGAGAGCGGAATGTAGCCAAACATCGGATCGGCCATCGGCACGCCATCGAGGAGGACGAGGGTGCGGCTGGTGGCATTGCCGCCCAGCGCGCGCAGGGTGACGCCCTGCGCCGAAGGGTTGGACGAGCGGCTGTCGGAGCGGCGGAATTGCTGGAACCCGGCGGCAGCGGTCAGTGCGTCCTCGATGCGGCCCGAAGCGGTGGCGACCAGCCGCTCGCGCGACAGTTCCTGCACGCCATAGGCCGGGGTCGCCGGGGTATCCTCCAGCCCCTTGCCGGAGACGACAATCGGATCGTCCTTCGCGTCGCTTGCCGCCCGGGCAAGGCCGGGCACGGCGATCAGACACGCGGCGAGCACCAGGCGGCTGGCCGAACGGGAACCAGGGGGTTGCATCGCGCTCCTTTAGGCGAGACCCTGCAATTGACAAAGCTTGTCGCTTCGCTGAAGTGAAACATTGTGGATCATAACTTGCTGGATCGTGCCATGATCGAATCGCTCACCGCCTGCCCCGTCGCCCATCCTGGTTCAATGGCCCGCGACGACCGCAAGAGCGCCGCGATTGCCGACGCCCAGGCCAAACCCGACCCGGGCTTCGCGCCGGTCCGCAGCTTCAGTTTCGCCCGCGACATCATGCGCAGCCCGGCTGTGCGCCAGGGCATGGAAGTCGACTATTTCAAGAACAAGGAACCGAGCAAGGTGCCGGTGATCTTCCTGGATGGCGAGCTTCACAAGCAGCGCCGCGCTCAGATCGCCCGCTATTTCACCCCCAAGGCGATTCGCGACCGGCACAGCAAAGTGATGCACGAAACCACCAACGAGCTGATGGCAGGGTTGCGCCGCAAGGGGAGCGGCCAGCTCGATGTGATGAGCCTGCGCCTCGCCTGCGATGTCGCCGCCGAGATCGTCGGGCTGACCAATACCGATGCCGATGCCATGTCGTCCCGGCTGCGCAAGAAGTTCACTGCCAGCGGCAAGCGCAAGCGGCCCGGCCTGATGGGCAAGCTTGGCGCGCTCGAGGACGTTGCCCGCACCCTGTGGTTCTTCCGGCGCGATGTCATCCCGGCGATCCGCCACCGCCAGACGCATGACTGCGACGATGTCATCTCCTATCTGGTGCGGGCCGGCTATTCGGATCAGGAAGTTCTGATCGAATGCATGACCTATGCCACCGCCGGGATGATCACCACGCGCGAATTCATCGTCATGGTCGCCTGGCACCTGCTCGAGAAGGACGACCTGCGGGCACAGTTCCTCGGCGGCGGCGAAGACGTCCAGTTCGCCATTCTCGACGAGATCCTGCGCATCGATCCGGTTGCCGCCTATGTCTATCGCCGCGCCGAAGCGGATATGACCACCTCCGATGGACGCGAGGTGAAAGCCGGCGAGAAATTCCTGATCGACATCCGGGGCATCAATCTCGACCAGGCCGCGGCCGGCGAATGCCCCCATGCCATTGATGCGGAGCGCTCGAAGCGCCAGAAAATGCCCAGCAACTGGTTCAGTTTCGCCGACGGCCCGCACCGCTGCCCCGGCGCGCAAGTGGCGATGCACGAAACCCGCGTGTTCATCGACGCCCTGCTGCGCGTCCCCGGCATCCGCCTGGCGCGCCAGCCGACGGTTGGCTGGATCGAGGATATCAACGGGTATGAATTGCACGGGGCGATTGTGGAATGTTCGCGCGCCTGATCGCGGGGGCTGAACACTAGTTCAATATTTTGCCGTTTTGCCATTGCAGGCCGGTTCGATTCCCGGCAAAGGCCCGCTCGATGGCGTGAAAACACGCCCAACTGGAGAGGCCGGACGATGTACGACGACAACCCGCAAGCCAAGCCCGCCGCAACATCCGGCGTCCCGGTTTACGAACGCATCCTGCAATTGTTCGAGGCCGAAGGCATCAACACCATCTTCGGCATTCCCGATCCCAATTTCGTCCACCTGTTCCTCGAGGCCGAGACCCGCGGCTGGCAGGTCGTCTCGCCGCACCACGAGGCCGCCGGCGGCTTCATGGCCGAGGCCGCCTCGCGGATCACCGGCAAGCCGGCGGTCTGCATCGGCACGCTCGGGCCGGGCATGGCCAACATGATGCCGGCTATCCAGTGCTGTCTGGTCGAAAACTCGCCGGTGATCTTCCTCGGCGGCCAGCGCGCCCGCGTCACCGAGCGCCGTGTGCGGCGCGGCCGCATCCAGTTCGTCCGCCAGGAACCGATGATCGAGACCTCGGTCAAGTTCTCCAGTTCGATCGAATATGCCGACCAGACCGACGAGATCATCCAGGAAGCCATCCGCCGCGCCATGTCGGGCACCCCCGGGCCGGTCTATGTCGAATTCCCCAGCCATGTCATCCAGGAAGAGCTCAACGTCGGCGACGCGCCGCCGCCGTCGAAGTATCGCCTGGTCAACCAGGGTGCCGACATGGACATGATCGCCGAGGCCGCGCGCCTGATCAAGGCGGCGAAGAACCCGGTGCTGCTGGTCGGCCACGCGGTCCACACCAGCGGCAGCCAGGCTGTGGTCAAGCAGCTCGCCGACCTGATGAATTGTCCGGTGGTCCAGACCTCGGGCGGCACCTCGTTCATCCCCGGCCTCGAGGAGCGCACCTTCCCCTATGGCTTCTCCGATTGCTCGATCGACGCGGTGGTCGAGAGCGACCTGTGCGTCGCGCTCGGCACCGAACTTGGCGAGCCGTCGCACTATGGCCGCTGGCGGCACTGGGTGGCGGGCGAGGCCAACCGCAAATGGATCTATGTCCAGCAGGACCCCACTGCGATCGGCGTCAACCGCTCCTACGACGTTCCGCTGGTAGGCGACATCCGCGGCGTCGTGCCCCAGCTGGTGCGTGCGCTCGGCGGCGAGAAGCGCGCGCCCTCGGCCAATCTGGCGAAATACATCGCGCAGGACGCGCAGCAGCTGAAAGACCTCTACGCGGAAAGCTGCACCAAGAGCGACGGCACCGCCGGGGTGCCGATCCACACCTCGCGGTTCATCACCGAAGCGACCAGGGCATTTCCGGCAGACGGCATCATGGGCCGCGACGGCGGCGCGACGGTGATCTTCGGCTGGACCTACAACATGTGCAAGCCGCGCGACGTGATCTGGAACCAGAACTACGGCCACATCGGCACCGGCCTGCCCTACATCGTCGGTGCGATGATCGCCGACACGGCGGCCACCGGCAAGCAGCGCCCGGGCATGCTCGTGACCAGCGATAGCTCGTTCATGTTCCACATCGCCGAGCTGGAAACCGCAGTGCGCCGCGAGCTGCCGCTGGTCTGCGTGGTCGGGGTTGATAACCAGTGGGGCCTCGAAGTCGGCGTCTACAAGCGCACCTTCGGCAACCAGGTGCCGCGCCCCGGCGTTCACTGGAGCGACAAGGTGCGGCTCGACAAGGTCTGCGAAGGCTTCGGCGGGCACGGCGAATATGTCACCAAAGCCGAAGACATCCGCCCGGCAATCGAGCGTGCCTATGCCAGCGGCAAGGTCGGCGTGGTCCACGTGGTCATCGATCCCAGGGCGAATTCGGAAGAAATGCCGAAGTACGACGAATTCCGCACCTGGTATGCCGAGGGCACCCAGTAAGACCAAACGCCCCAGCCAAGGTCTCGTCATTGCGAGGAGGCGTAGCCGACGCGGCAATCCAGAGCGCCAGCGTCAACCGCGCTGGATTGCTTCGGCCTGCGGCCTCGCAATGACGAAGATTGGGGTCAGCGCGTCAGACGCCTGGTATTACACGCCGACGTAGATATCGTTGTCGAGCACCCGCACCGGATAGGTCTTGAGATTGCTCTTGGCCTTCAGGTTCAGGAACAGCAGCTTGGGATCGCGCTCGATTTCCCCGGTGGCGAGATCGAACTTGGCCTTGTGCAAGGGGCAGACCACGGCGCGACCCTCGAGACTGCCCCGGCACAGGTTGAAGCCGAGATGCGGGCACTTGCGCTGCGCAGCGTAGAACTGCCCGCCGACCTGGGTAAGCAGCAATTTCACCCCTGCCGCTTGCACCGGCACGATCATGCCCATGCCGACATCGGTCACGCTCGCCACCCGCAGATAGTCCATTGGTTATTCCCCGCTTGTTGTCAGCTGCCAAACTCGCGCAACAACCGCTTGCGATTGGCGCGGACCCGCACGAGATAGTGCCGCACCACGCCGCCCGCGACATCCGCCCCGCGCGTGCCAAATTTGCCCCGGCGCAGGTCGTGCAGCAGCGCACCATGCGCGCCGACCTTTTCGCTGATCATCAGCCGGACTTCGGCCTTGGCCCTGGCACCGCCAAAGGCCAGCCGCGCCAGCCGCAGCGGCACGACCAGCGATGCTTCCGCGCCCAGTCGCCACCAGTCGGCGGCAACGCCCAGCCATGCCTGGCCCTTCTGCTTCACACTGTTGCCCCCGGTTGCACTTCCAGTGCCGGGCTATTGCCCCGCGCGGCGGCTGGCAAGCCCGATCGGCGCTTGACAGGTCGCTCGACAGTTCGGGCCAATCGGTTATGGGGCCGTGGATGCCCGCCCCCGGAATCAAATTCTGCGGCCTGACGACGCCGCAAGCGCTCGATGCCGCGATTGCAGCGCGGGCAGACTATGCCGGATTCGTCTTCTTTCCGGCCTCGCCGCGCAATCTCACACTGGCGGATGCCGCGGCCCTGTCGGCGCGGGCGCAAGGGCGGATCGCGCAAGTCGGCCTGTTCGTCGATGCCAGCGATGCCGCGATTGCCGAGGCCCTGACTGCTGCCCGGCTCGATGTGCTCCAGCTCCATGGGCAGGAAACGCCCGCTCGTGCCGCGCAGCTTAAGGCCCAATTCGGCCTGCCGGTGTGGAAAGCGCTGCCGGTCGCCACTGGGGCCGATGTCGCCCGCGCCGAGACCTTTGCCGGTGCCGCCGACCTGGTGCTGTTCGACGCCAAAACGCCCAAGGGCATGTTGCCGGGCGGCATGGGGCTGAGCTTCGACTGGAGCCTGGTGGCACATTGGCAGGGCCCGCTCGCCTGGGGCCTCGCCGGCGGGCTGACGCCGGACAATGTCGCCGAGGCGATCCGTCTGACCGGCACGCGGCTGGTCGATACCTCCTCGGGCATTGAGTCTGCGCCGGGGATCAAGGACGCGGACAAGATTCGCGCCTTTGCGGCGGCCGCGCGCGGCGCATAGCAAAAGGGCGGCCCCGCAGGACCGCCCTTCACGCCAGCCGATTGGCGCTTCAGAATTTCAGACCAACACCGGCCATGACGGCATTCGCATCGGGCGCTCCGTTGTGGGTGAAGTAGTGACGATACTCGACCTTGCCATAGAGCGGGCCGAAGCCGTGCTCGTAACCCGCGCCGAGATGTTCGCTGCTGACGCAGAATTCGCAGGGCTTGGTGGTATGCCCGGCGGCACCGAAAAATTTGCCGGCCAGGGTCTTGATTCCCAGCCTTCCGGTGAAGCCGAACATTATCCGCGTGTTCGAGGCCAGGATCTTGTCGCCCGAGACTTCGCCGCCGACGAAAGCGCCGGGGCCAAGATCGGCGTCGTATCCCGCCGCGACCCCCGCAGTCGCGTCGGTATCGCCGCCGCCCCACAAGACGCCGCCGCGCGCCTCGACCCGGGCCTCGTTGGCCAGCGCCGGCGAGGTTGCAGCCAGCGCGATGACGAGCGGGAGAAGAATCTTTCGCATGATGAACTCCTTGATGCACATGCCCAAATCGAGGGCGCGGCCCGGGCTATGGCGGACAGTGTTGCGCGCGAATGAACTGGCCGTTCAGACTTTGCTGCAATGCGATAGGACGATATTTCAACGGGTTGCACCGGCGCAGACGCACGACGGCCCGAGTGAGCCACAATCGCGCTGATACCGAAATGCTGGACTTCGCAGGCGTGCTCTGCCAATCGCCGCGCCGTCATGACCGCCCCCGCCCCCGCCGCCAACTCCTTCCGCAACCAGCCAGACGAACGCGGCCATTTCGGCCAGTTCGGTGGGCGCTATGTCGCCGAAACGCTGATGCCGCTGATCCTCGAGCTGGAGCGCGAGTACATCAAGGCCAAGGCCGATCCCGCCTTTCACGCCGAGTTCGACGATCTGCTGGAACACTATGTCGGCCGCCCCAGCCCGCTCTATTTCGCGCCGCGCCTGACCGAAGAGCTCGGCGGGGCGCAGGTCTGGTTCAAGCGCGACGAGCTCAATCACACCGGCGCGCACAAGATCAACAATTGCGTCGGGCAAATTCTGTTGGCGATCCGCATGGGCAAGACCCGGATCATCGCCGAGACCGGCGCCGGCCAGCACGGCGTCGCCACCGCCACCGTCTGCGCGCGCTTCGGCCTGCCTTGCGTGATCTACATGGGTGCCAAGGACGTCGAGCGGCAGGCCCCCAATGTGTTCCGCATGAAGCTGCTCGGGGCCGAAGTGGTGCCGGTGACCAGCGGCGCGAACACGCTGAAGGACGCGATGAACGAGGCGCTGCGCGACTGGGTCGCCAATGTCCACGACACCTTCTACATCATCGGCACGGCGGCAGGCCCGCATCCCTATCCCGAGCTGGTCCGCGATTTCCAGAGCGTGATCGGCAAGGAGGCGCGCGAGCAGATGCTGAAGCGTACTGGCCGCCTGCCCGACCTGCTGGTCGCGGCGATCGGCGGGGGCAGCAACGCCATCGGGCTGTTTCATCCGTTTCTGGATGATGCGAGCGTGAAAATGCTTGGGGTCGAGGCGGCGGGGCACGGGCTGGACAAGCAGCACGCGGCGAGCCTGGCAGGCGGTCGCCCCGGCATCCTCCACGGCAACAAGACCTACCTGCTGCAAGACGAAGACGGCCAGATCACCGAGGCGCACTCGATTTCGGCGGGGCTCGACTATCCCGGCATCGGCCCGGAGCATTCCTGGCTGAAAGAGATCGGCCGGGTGGATTACACGTCGGTGACCGACACCGAAGCGCTGGACGCCTTCCAGCTGCTGTGCCGCACCGAGGGGATCATCCCGGCGCTGGAACCCTCGCACGCCATCGCTGCCGTGGCGAAAGTCGCGCCGACCATGCCGAAGGACTCAATCATCTGCGCCAACCTGTGCGGGCGCGGCGACAAGGATATCTTCACCGTCGCCGAGGCGCTGGGGGCGGAGATATGAGCCGCTTCTCCGCCGCCTTCGCGCGCGGCCCCGCGCTTGTCGCTTTCGTCACTGCCGGCGATGGCCCCACTGCCGCGATCCTCGACGCCCTCGTCGAAGGCGGCGCGGATGTCATCGAGCTGGGCATGCCGTTCACCGATCCGATGGCCGATGGACCGGCGATCCAGGCGGCCAATTTGCGCTCGCTCGGTGCAGGAACAACGACCGCCGACATCTTCCGCATCGCCGGCACCTTCCGCGCGCGCCATCCGGACGTGCCGCTGGTGCTGATGGGCTATGCCAATCCGATGACCACGCGCGGGCCGGAATGGTTCGCGGACCAGTGCCGCAAGGCCGGCGTCGATGGGGTGATCTGCGTCGATATTCCGCCCGAGGAAGACCCCGAGCTTGGCCCGGCCTTGCGCAGCGCAGGCGTTTCGCCGATCCGCCTCGCCACGCCGACCAGCGACGAAGCGCGGCTGAAAACGATCCTCAAGGACACTTCAGGTTTCCTGTATTACGTCTCGGTCGCTGGAATCACCGGCAAGCAGCAGGCTGCGCTCGGCTCGATCAAGCAGGCCACCGCGCGGCTCAAGGCGGCGACCGATCTGCCGGTCGCGGTCGGCTTCGGAGTGCGCACGCCCGAGCAGGCCAGCGCTATCGCCAAAGTGGCGGACGGTGTGGTGGTCGGCTCGGCGCTGGTCGAGCTGGTGGCACAGCATGGCGCGAATGCCGCAGGCCCAGTGCGGGAATTGACCCGGGCGCTGGCCGAGGCGGTGCATAGCGCGCGAGGGTGAATCTTCCCCGCCCTTCTCATTCATCGTCATCCTGAACTTGTTTCAGGACCCATCAGGCCGCAAGCGCGGAGCTAACCGGTTAAGAACCCGCCCCACCGTCTCGCTAACAATCGCACGCTCCGGTTGAGCGGCGAAATGGTTCCTGAAACAAGTTCAGGATGACGAAAGAGGGATGGGTTTCGGCATATGCGAATGGCCGGGGAGGATTGAGTGAAAGACTTTGCCATCTCGGACAACCCGCTGGTCCAGGCCCAGCTCGACCGGCTCGGTGCGCTGAACTTGCCGCAAGGACGCTTCGGGCTGGAGACGATCACCCAGCTTCTGGCTCGCCTCGGCAACCCGCAGCACAACATACCGCCCGCCTTCCACGTCGCCGGGACCAACGGCAAAGGCTCGACCTGCGCCTATCTGCGCGCCATGCTCGAAGCGCAGGGCCTCACCGTCCACGTCGCCACCAAGCCGCACCTGGTGCGCTACAACGAACGCATCCGCATTGCCGGAAGGCTGATCGAAGATGCGCTGCTCGCCAGTCTGCTCAGCGAAGTGCTGGACATCGGCGCCGATCTCGAGCCCAGCTTCTTCGAAGTCACCGCCGCCGCCACTTTCCTCGCCTTTGCGCGCCATCCGGCGGACGCCTGCGTCATCGAAGTCGGGCTTGGCGGGCGCTTCGATGCGACCAATGTGCTGGAGCGGCCCGCTGCCTGCGGCATTGCATCGCTCGGCATCGATCACGAGGCCTTCCTGCTGCGGCCAGAGGACGGCGTACCCGCCGAACCGCTCGCCCGCATTGCCTTCGAGAAGGCCAGCATTGCGCGGCCAGGCGCGCCGCTGGTGACGCAGGCCTATCCGCGCGAGGTGGCCCGCTCGGTGGCCCGGACAGCGCAAGTGCACCGCGCCGAACTGTTCATGCGCGGCCATGCCTGGGGGGCAAATGTCAGTGAAGCGGCGATCGACTACCACGATTGCTTCGGCCCGCTGACCCTGCCGCTGCCCGTGCTGGCGGGCGCGCATCAGGCCGACAATGCCGCGCTCGCCGTCGCCATGCTGCGCCATCAGGACCGGGTGACGGTTTCGCCCGAGGCCATGGCTTGCGGCATTGTTGCCGCGCGCTGGCCGGCGCGGCTGCAATTGCTGGGGCCAGGGCCGCTCACCGCGCTGGTGCCGGGGCGGCGAGTGTGGCTCGATGGCGGACACAATGCCGATGCCGGCGCGGCGATTGCTGCCTACTTCGGCGCGTGCGCAGGGGCCCGCCCCGCTGCAACTAGCCTCGCAGGCGCTCGGCAAGTCTCGCTCCCCTCCCGCAGGCGGGAGGGGTTGGGGGTGGGTGCTTCGCAGCAGCTCCACCTGATCATCGGCATGCTGGCCGCCAAGGATCCGGCGGCAATTGTCGCGCCGCTCGAAGACCGGCTCGCCAGTGTCACCGCCGTGCCGGTGCCGGGGCATGACAGTCATCCCGCCGCCGCTTTCGGTGCCGATGCCAGCGGCGCAGTATCCGTCCCCGAGGCCTTGCGCGCGCTGCCAGCCGGCGGCCAGGTGCTGATCGCCGGATCGCTCTACCTTGCCGGCGAGGTGCTGCGGCTCAACCACGAGTTGCCGGACTAAATAGGGACAGTCCCTATTTTAATGCGGAGTCTCGGCGTCGCCGTCGCTGCCGCCGCCGGCCGTGCCCATTGCGGCATCGATCAGCCCGACCCGGCTCATCCACCAGAACAGCACGATGCCTGGCACCGCCAGCAGCGTCGTCAGCAGGTAGAAATTGACATAGCCCATGCCTTCGATCAGGCCGCCTGCCGTGGTGCCGGTGGCGAAGCGGCCGACCACGCTCGCCCCGGCCGAGATCAGGGCATATTGCGAGGCAGTGAAACGCAAGTCGCACAGCGCCGAGAAATAGGCGACGACGACGACCCCGCCATAGCCCGAGGCCACGTTCTCGAAGCCGATCGCGGCGGCCATGCCTAGGTTGGAATGGCCCGCCGCCGCCAGCGCCGCAAAGCTGAGGTTCGACACCGCCATCAGCACCAGCGCCAGCAGCACCGAGCGCTTGAGGCCCAGCCTGGCATAGGCAACGCCGCCGATGAACACGCCGATCAGATAGGCCCAGAAACCGACCCCGACGTCCCAGATCGCCACCTCGTCGTTCGAGAAGCCGAGATCGTCGAACAGCAGGCGGAAGGTGAGATTGGCCAGCGTGTCGCCGATCTTGTGGACGAGGATGAACAGCAGCACCAGCAGTGCGCCATTGCGCTGGAAGAACTCGGCAAACGGCCCGGTGATCGACGACCAGAGCTCCCCCATCCCTTTCTTGGCCAGGGGATCGCGATGCCGCGGCGGCTCGCCCAGCACCAGCGCAGTGAGCATCGCCGGCAGGGCAAAGGCGGCGCAGGCGATATAGGCCGCGCTCCAGCCCATCCGCGCCGACACCACCAGCGCCAGCGCGCCTGCCCCCGCCGAGCCGATCCGCCAGCCATACTGGCTCATCCCCGAACCGGTACCGAGCTGGTAGGGTTTGAGCGTCTCGATCCGGTAGGCATCGATGACGATATCGAAGGTCGCCCCCGCCGCGCCGACCAGAATGGCGCATGTCGCGGTCCAGGCGATGTCTGCCTTGGGATCGACCAGCGCGAGATTGATCACGGCGGCGATCACCAGCAGTCCGGCGACCAGCATCCACGATACCCGCTGCCCCAGCCGGCCGATCAGCGGCAGGCGCACCCCATCGACGATCCACGCCCAGAGGAATTTGAGATTGTAGACCAGGAAAGCGAGGGTGAAGGCGGTGACGGTTTTCTTCGAGATCCCGTCCTGCGCCAGCCGCGTGGTCAGCGTTGCGCCGATCATCGCATAGGGAAAGCCCGAGGACATGCCGAGGAAGAAGGCGGCGAGTGATTCGCGTTCGAGATAAGGCCGGATTGAATCCCACAGGCTGCGCGGTGCTTCGGCGGCGTCGGACATGCGCGATCCCTCTTCTACCCTCGCTAGGCGCGAGACTAGCGCGGTTTGCTTCGAAGCAAAGGCCTGGTGAGAATTCCTCCCCGAGCTTGTCTCGGGGAGGGGGACCGCCCGCGCAGCGGGTGGTGGAGGGGAAACGCGGACGGGTGCCCCTCCGTCAGCCGCCTGTGGCGACTGCCACCTCCCCGAGACAAGCTCGGGGAGGATTTGCGAAAGGCGTGCAGCCCGCTAAGGCCGCAACATGGCCCCTCCCCCACCAGTTACCGAACGCACCGGCGCCCGAACCGGCGAACGCATCGCCAAGCTCCTCGCCCGCGCCGGCGTCGCCAGCCGCCGCGAGGTCGAGCGCATGATCGCCGAGGGGCGGGTCAAGCTGAACGACGAAGTGCTGACCACGCCGGCCACCGTGCTGGAGAGCCTCCAGGGAGTGAGCATCGACGGCATTCCGGTCAAGGCCGCCGAAGCCGCGCGGCTGTTCCGCTTCCACAAGCCGTCCGGGCTGATCACGGCGGAGCGCGATCCCGCCGGTCGCCCGACGATCTATAGCGCGCTGCGCAATGCCCTGCCGCCGGGCACGCCGCGGCTGATGCCGATCGGCCGGCTCGACTTCAACACCGAAGGCCTGCTGCTGATGACCAATGATGGCGAGCTCAAGCGGGCGATGGAGCTGCCCTCCTCGGGTATCCCCCGCACCTATCGCGCGCGCACCTATGGCACCATCACCCAGGCCCAGCTCGAGGAACTGATCGACGGGGTGACCATCGAGGGAATCCACTACGGCAAGATCGACGCCAACATGGAACGCCGCACTGGGCGCAACCAGTGGATCGAGCTTACTTTGACGGAGGGCAAGAACCGCGAGGTGCGCCGGGTGCTCGAGCATCTCGGGCTTGAGGTCTCGCGGCTGCTGCGCACTGCCTATGGCCCGTTCGGCCTCGGCGATATCCCGCGCGGCAGCGCCAACGAGGTGCCGCCCAAGGAGGTTGCGCGATTCCGCGAGGCGTTGCCCACCTTTGCCCGCAACGAGGCGCGCGATCCTGCCTCGAAAAAGCCCGGCACGGCCTCCCGGCGCGGCTTTGCCCGCAATGCCGGCGCATCGCCGTCGCGGCCCGGCTCTCCATCGCGGCCCGGCTCTCCTTCGCGGCCAGCCGATGGCCCGCTCAGCCGCCGTCCGCCGAAGCCCCGAGGGCGGGGCGCACCGCGCACATGAGGGATACGTGAGAATCATCGCCGGCCAGTGGCGCGGGCGCAGGATCGACGCGCCGCAAGGCGACACCACCCGACCCACCGCCGACCGCACCCGCGAAACGCTGTTCTCGATGCTGGTCAGCCGGCTGGGCGGTTTCGACGGGCTGGCCGTGGCCGACCTGTTCGCCGGATCGGGCGCGCTGGGCCTGGAGGCGCTATCGCGCGGTGCGGCCACCTGCCTGTTCGTCGAGCAGGATCCCCCGGCAATCCGCGCGCTGCGCGCCAACATCGCCCATCTGCGGGCGCAGGGCCAATGCGATGTGCGCGCGGCGTCGGTGCTGTCCCTCGGCCCGGCCAAGACCCCGCTCGACCTGATCCTGCTCGATCCGCCTTATGGCAGCGGCGCGGGAAGCGTGGCGCTGGAAAAGCTGACGCGGCTCGGCTGGATCGGGCCCGCCACCTGGATCAGCCTTGAGACCCATGCCGATGAAGCGCCCAATGTGAAGGCGCTGGAGGTCGCGGCAGACCGCAAGGTCGGCAAGGCGCGGATCACCCTGCTGCGCGCCCCATTCGACTTCGGGCCAGCCTGAGCCCGGCCAGCGTAACCAAAGCCACCGCTGCCAGCAACCAGCCTGCCGCCGACAGATGGCCGCCGCTGGCCAGTTGCTGCGCTGCAATCGGGGTTAGCGCGCCGCCGATGATCCCGCCGAGGGTGAAGGCCAGCGAAATCGCGGTATAACGCACCCTAACCGGGAACAGCGCGCTCAGCCAGCCGCTCAATGGACCGTAGGTCAGCCCCATCACCATCAGCGCGAACGACAGCATGGCGAATATCGCCGGGAGCGAGCCGGAGGCCAGGGCCGGGCCGAACACCAGCCCGGCGATGAGGGTCAAGCCAGCTCCCAGCGCAATGATCCGGCCAGCACCGAACCGGTCAGACGCATAGGCGGCGACTACTATGCCAAGTGCCAGAAACAGGTTGGCACCAAGCTGCACGGCAAGGAATGTCTGGCGGTCGATATGCAGTGTGCTGGTCGCATAGGAGAGCGCGAAGGCGGTGCTGAGATAGAAAATCGCAAAACAGCAGGCCGCCCCCGCAGAGGCCGCCAGCAAGAGCAGCGCATGGTCCCGGAACACGGCAGTGATCGGCACCTTTACCGGTGGGGCCTCAGCGTGGGCAAAGGCCGGTGTTTCCGCAATACGCAGGCGAATCCACAGGCCCACTGCGACCAGCACGGCACTTGCCAGAAACGGGATGCGCCAGCCCCAGCTGACAAAGTCCGCCTCGCTCAGGCCCAGACCCAGCAGCAGGAACAGGCCATTGGAAAACAGGAAACCCAGCGGCGCGCCCATCTGCGGCGCGGCGCCGAACCGGGCTTCCCAGCCGCGCGGTGCATTCTCCACCGCGAGCAGCGCCGCCCCGCCCCATTCGCCACCGAGGCCAAAGCCCTGGCCAAACCGCAGCAGGCACAGCAGCAGCGGCGCAAGCGTTCCGATGGCGGCGTAACCCGGCAGTACGCCGATCAGCACGGTCGATCCACCCATCAGCAACAGCGAAGCAACCAGCGTTGCCTTGCGCCCGATCCGGTCACCAAAATGGCCGAAGGCAATCGCGCCGAGCGGGCGGGCAAAGAATGCCAGCCCGAAGCTCATAAAGGCCGCGAGCTGCTGGGCAGCGGCGGATTCCGACGGGAAGAACAGCAGCCCGAAGACCAGCGCCGCCGCCGTGCCGAAGATGTAGAAATCGAAGAATTCGACTGCCGTGCCGACCATAGAGGCGGCGAGCACCCGGCGGTGCTGACGGATCGGATGCATGAAAATTCCCCCTTGATGCGCGTCGCTCGCAAGCCGGCCCGGCGCTGTCAACCATGCGGCCCTTTGCTCTTGGTTTGTTCCCTGCGGCGTGCTAGCCTCCACCCATGGGCAAGCTCGATCCGATCGTCTCCGAATTCGCTACTGAGGAAGAGGCGGAGGCCTATGATGTGTGGTTCCGCGCGCAGGTCGAGGCCGCGCTGAAGGAAAAAGGGCCGGGAATTCCGCACGAACAAGTCATGGCACGAATTCGCAAGACGATTGAAGAGCGCAGCCGTGCGAACCCTGATCTGGCGGCCTAGCGCGCTCGATCAGCTCGATTCGATTGTCGGTTATATTGCGGAACGCAACAGACCCGCTGCCGAAAGGATCGAAGCGCTGGTCGATCGCAGCATAGCCACAATTCTTGAGATGCCGATGGCCGGAAGGCCAGGCCGTGTTGCCGGAACGCGCGAATGGGTAGTCCACCCCAACTACATCCTGATTTACAAGGTCACGCGGAGCTTGGTGACGATCCTGCGCGTGGTCCACGCCCGTCAGCGCTATCCCTGATGACACAGGCACCAACCGTTTCGACCGACAGCGACCCCCTCCTCGCCGGGCTCAACCCGCCGCAGCGCGAGGCCGTGCTCACCACCGAGGGGCCGGTGCTGATGCTGGCAGGCGCGGGCACCGGCAAGACCTCGGCCTTGACCGCGCGGCTTGCCCATCTGGTGCGCGCGCGGCTGGCCTGGCCGTCGGAAATTCTCTGCGTCACCTTCACCAACAAGGCGGCGCGCGAAATGAAGGAGCGCGTCGGGCGGCTGATCGGCGATGCGGTCGAGGGCATGCCGTGGCTGGGCACCTTCCACGCCATCGGTGCCAAGCTGCTGCGCCGCCATGCCGAGCTCGCCGGGCTGCAGTCCAATTTCACCATCATCGACACCGACGACCAGCTGCGACTGCTCAAGCAGCTGATCCAGGCCGAGGGCCTCGACGACAAGCGCTGGCCCGCGCGCCAACTCGCGGGATGCATTGATCGCTGGAAGAACCGCGGCCTCAACCCGCAGGACCTCGATGCGGCGGAGAATGAATCTTACGCCCAAGGCAAGGGCCAGCAGTTCTACCGGCTCTACCAGGACCGGCTCAAAGCGCTCAACGCCTGCGACTTCGGCGACCTGCTGCTGCATGTGCTCAACATCCTGCGCGGCCACCCGCAGGTGCTCGAACAATACCGCCAGCGTTTCAAATACATCATGGTCGATGAGTATCAGGATACCAACCAGGTCCAGTATCTCTGGCTGCGACTGCTCGCGCAGACGCGGAAAAACATCTGCGTGGTGGGCGACGACGACCAGTCGATCTATTCATGGCGCGGCGCGGAAGTGGCCAATATCCTGCGCTTCGAGAAGGACTTTCCTGGCGCGAAAGTGATCCGGCTCGAGCAGAACTACCGCTCGACGCCCGATATCCTCGCCGCCGCCTCCGGGCTGATCGCAGCCAACAGCGGTCGTCTCGGCAAGACCTTGTGGACGGAGCGGGGCGGCGGCGACAAGCTGCGCGTCATCGGCGTCTGGGACGGGCCCGAGGAAGCGCGCCGGGTCGGCGAGGAGATCGAGCGGCTCGAGCGGGAAGGGGCCTCGCTCGACAGCATCGCGATTCTGGTGCGCGCGCAGTTCCAGACCCGCGAGTTCGAGGACCGCTTCATCGCCATCGGCCTCGCTTACAAGATCGTCGGCGGCTTCCGTTTTTACGAGCGTGCCGAGATCCGCGATGCGCTGGCCTATCTGCGGCTTATCGCCCAGCCGGCAGACGACCTCGCCTTCGAGCGCATCTACAACACGCCGAAACGCGGGCTCGGCGACAAGACGCTGGAGAAGATGCACCGCCACGCGCGCGCGCGCGGCATTCCGCTGGCGGCCGCCTCGCTCGAACTGGTCGACACCGACGAATTGCCCGCGCGCGCGCGCGGCACCTTGCTGGCGCTGATGCGCGATTTCGCCCGCTGGCGCGATCTGGCCGGTACTGCGAGCCCGGCCGAGCTGGCGCGCACTGTGCTCGACGAGAGCGGATACACCGCCGCGCTCCAGGCCGAGCGCAGCGCCGAGAGCGCCGGCCGGCTCGAGAACCTCGCCGAACTGGCCCGCGCCATGGAAGACTACGAGACACTCGGTGATTTCCTCGAACATGTCAGCCTGGTGATGGACAACGATGCGGCCAGCGACGTCGAAAAGGTCACCATAATGACCATCCACGCCGCCAAGGGGCTCGAATTCGACCAGCTGTTCCTCGTCGGCTGGGAAGACGGCGTGTTTCCCTCGCAACGCGCGCTCGACGAGGGCGGGCTCGCCAGCCTCGAGGAAGAGCGCCGCCTCGCCTATGTCGCGATCACCCGGGCGAAAAAGCGCTGCACCATCCTGCATGCCGCCAACCGGCGCATCTACGGCCAGTGGACCAGCTCGATCCCCAGCCGATTCATCGCCGAGCTGCCGGCGGCCCATGTCGAGCAGGAGACGACGCTGGCGGGCGGCGCGTCGCTGTGGCGCGCCAGCTGGTCGGAACGCGCCGATCCTTTCGCCGACGTTGCGCGCGATGCGCCGGGCCGGGCGCAGTCGCGGGGCCCTGGCTGGCAGCGCGCGGCTGCGCAGAGCTTCGATCCCGCCCCGCGCCGGATCGCCGAACCCAGCCGCAGCGCCGCCAGCTTCGCCGCCAGGCCGCGCAGCGACATCGCGGTGGGCGCGCGCGTGTTTCACGACAAGTTCGGCTATGGCACGGTCGCCGCCCAGGAGGGCAACAAGCTGGAAATAGACTTCGACAGCGCGGGGAGAAAGCGCGTGATCGACAGTTTCGTGAAGCTGGAAGGTGGACTCAGTTGATCACCCGCGCGGACTGATCGGGCGCATCGTCCTCGATCAGCCATTCCGGAAACAGCCCCTCGCCCCATTCCAGCTGGCGATACATCAGCAGCAGGATATCGAGCACCGCGCGCGGGCCGTCGCCTGGCAGCGCCATGGCGGCTGCGTTTTCGGCATCGTCGGTCAGGGTCCAGACGAGGTCTTCACTGCGGGTTTCGAGGTGGATGGTGCGGGCGAGCCATTGCCCCGCGCCTTGCGGCAGGACGACATCGGGCAGCGGGCTTTCGGCGCGCTGCTGGCGCAACTGCTGCTGGGCCATGGCCAGTTCGATCGCGCGCGGGATACCGGGCCGTCCGCCCTGCTCGATCGCTGCCACGAATAGCGGCAGGAAGCGATCAGCAAGCCGCCGGGTGAGCAGGATCGACACCGCCTGGCCATCGGGGCTTATCGCGTCGAGCCGGATGCGGTCCTCGACCACATCGGCCTGCGCGGTGAAGGTCTCGATGGCGAACACGGGCGGCCCTATTGCGGCATTATGCCAGCGCCGACACCCCGAGGAAGCCGGGCACCGGGCCGTTCCATTCGGCGTCGTCCACCGGCTCTGCGGCGGGCTGGCGGCGCGGGGTGCGCTTTGGTCCGGCTTGCTGGGGTCCGGCGTGCTGGGTCTCGGCGCGCTGCGGCTCGGCGCGGGGAGCATCCTCGCGCGGCAGTCTGCTTTCGCGGGGGCCACGCGCTTCGCGGGGCGCTCGGGGTTCGCGCGGTTCTCGCGGCGGTCGCGGTTCGCTGGCGTCGGCTCTGGCTCCCCGGGGCCTGCGATCCGCTCGTGCAGGCCGTTGCGCGGGCGCGGGGCCATCGTCCTGCGTTCCATCTGCTGCCACGCCGTCAAGCGCGAAAACCGGGATTTCCATGCCGGTCAGCTTCTCGACATTGCCGATGGCCTCGGCATCCTCGGACGTAACCAGGGTGAAGGCGCGACCGGTCGCTCCCGCGCGGCCGGTGCGGCCGATGCGATGGACATAGTCGTCCGGATGCCACGGCGTGTCGAAGTTGAACACGTGGGAGACGCCCTTGATGTCCAGGCCCCTGGCTGCAACATCGCTGGCGCACAATATGTTGATCGTCCCGGCCTTGAAGCGGTCAAGCTCGGCGATGCGCGCGGGCTGTTCCATGTCGCCGTGGATTTCGCCCGCAGAGAAACCGCTTTGCGACAGGCTCTTGGCCAGTTCGCGCACGGTGGTCTTGCGGTTGCAGAACACGATGGCAGTGGTGACATTGTCGGTGCGCAACAGCTGGCGCAGCACGTCTTTCTTGTTGCGGCTGGTCACCGCCACCTTGTGCTGGACGATGTTGAGGTTCGAGGAGGCGGGGCGCGAGACCTCGATATATTTGGGGTTCGACAGGAACTTGTCGGCAAGTTTCTTGATCGGCGGCGGCATGGTCGCCGAAAACAGCAATGTCTGACGATTGGGCGGCAGTTTCGAACAGATCGTCTCGATGTCGGGGATGAAGCCCATGTCGAGCATGCGGTCGGCCTCGTCGATGACCAGCAGGCTGCATCCGGTGAGCAGGATCTTGCCGCGCTCGAACAGGTCCATCAGCCGCCCGGGGGTGGCGATCAGCACATCGACGCCGTCCTTCAGCGCCTTGACCTGATCGCCCATCTGCACGCCGCCGATCAGCAGCGCCATCTTGAGATCGTGGTTCTTGCCGTACTTCTCGAAATTCTCGGCGACCTGCGCGGCGAGCTCGCGGGTGGGCTCGAGAATCAGGCTGCGCGGCATCAGCGCGCGGCGGCGGCCATGGGCGAGAATGTCGATCATCGGCAGTACGAAGCCGGCGGTCTTGCCGGTGCCGGTCTGGGCGATGCCGATGATGTCGCGCATCATCAGCACGCTGGGGATTGCCTGCGCCTGGATCGGTGTCGGCGTGTCGTAGCCCGCCGATAGGACCGATTGCAGCAATTCGTCTGACAGGCCGAGATCGGCGAATTTCATAGGCTTGGCGTTTTTCCGGAAACAATGGGGGGCAGGGCCTTGCGGTCCGGCCTGGTGCCTGCGCCGGGCAATGCCTCGCGAAAGCAGCCGCGCCCTAGGCGCAAAGTTGCGGCAAAGTCAAGAAAATGCCGCGCTGCGGCACGATCAGTTCCCCGCCGCGACCAGCTGGCGGATGCGCGACAGCTTGCAATTGGCACCGCTGCGCGAAAGCAGGCTGTCGCGGCTGACGCAGATCTGGCCGTCGGAATTGCGCTCGACATAGAAGCCCGAATAGTAATCGCGCGCGCGGCAGCTGCGCTCGAGCGCGGCGCTGACCACGCGGCGGTCGCGCATGTAGAGGATCAGCCGGTTATCTGCGGTGGCCTGGACCCCGGCGATCCCGGCAATCGGCAAGCAGCGCCCGATTTCGCGTTCGGTCAGGCGCGCTGGCAGCGGGCGGGTGGGCAGGTCCATCAGCATCGAGGGCCGCGCCGGGCCGGGGCGCGGGGTGATGCGGATGGTCACGCGCTGCTCGATACGGACCTGGTTTGCCACCGGTGCCTGCGCCTGCACCATGACCGGCGACTTGCCCTCGCCAGCATCGCGCACCTGCTCCACTGCGCCCGCCACTGGCAGCAGAAGCGCCAGCGGGGCAAGCAGGGCGGCAACAAAGATCATGCACGCAAACTCATCGGTCGTCCGGACTGGTCAAACCTGGCACTCCCCATAGTCCATCCGCTTGAACGGCCCCTTAACTGCCAAACTGCCCGAACCGGAAGACTGCCTGAACCGGCAGACTGCCCTAACCGACAGACTGGCGGATGCAAGCTGCCAGGCAATGTGCCATAGCAGGGTCATGGACGCGAAAACCGATTTCCTTGCCGAAGCCGAAGCGCTGATGGGTCCGCGCGGACTGTCGCGCGATGCCGAGCTGATCGTGCCCTGGCTCACCGACTGGCGCGGGCGCTTCACCGGGCAGGCGCTGGCCATGGCCTCTCCCGCAGATACAGAGGAGCTTGCCGCGCTGATGCGGCTGTGCACCAGCCACGGAGTGGCCGTGGTGCCGCAGGGGGGCAACAGCGGCATGTCGGGCGGGGCGACCCCCGATGGCACCGGCGCGCAGTTGCTGCTGTCGCTGCGGCGGATGACCGCGATCCGCATGATCGATGCCGGCGCGCGCCAGATCGTCTGCGAGGCCGGGGTGGTGCTGCAAGCTGTCCACGATGCCGCCGCCGCCCAGGGGCTGCGCTTCCCGCTGACGCTCGGCGGCAAGGGTTCGGCGACCGTCGGCGGGCTGGTCTCGACCAATGCCGGCGGCAATCAGGTGCTGCGCCACGGCACCATGCGCGCGCTGGTGCTGGGCGTGGAGGCGGTGCTCGCGGACGGCAGCGTCTATGCGGCGCTGACCCCGCTCAAGAAGGACAATCGCGGGTTCGATCTCAAGCAGCTGCTGATCGGTTCGGAAGGCACGCTCGGGATTGTCACCGCCGCGACACTGCAGCTGGTTCCGGCGGTGGCGCAGCGGCTGGTGATCTGGGCGGGCGTGCCGAGCCTCCACGCGGCGCGGGCGCTGCTGCTGCACTGCGAGTCGGCTGCCGGCGATGCGCTGGAAGGCTTTGAAGTGATTCCCGCCGCCTCGCTGGCGCGGGTGCTCGACTATCTGCCGGCCTCGCGCGTGCCGCTGGCCGGCCAGCATCAATGGCATGTCGTGCTCGAAGTGATCGCTGACCGCGCTGCGGCCGACACCCTGGCGGCGCGCGGCGAGGCGATGCTCGCCGATGCGTTTGAAGCGGGTCTGGTCGAAGATGCGACGATTGCCGCCAGCGAGGCCCAGGCCGAAGCCTTCTGGGCCCTGCGCGAGGCGATCGCGCCTTCCGAA
Organism: uncultured Alphaproteobacteria bacterium; assembly: GCA_963777795.1. GTDB lineage: Bacteria > Pseudomonadota > Alphaproteobacteria > Sphingomonadales > Sphingomonadaceae > Novosphingobium. Next base: position 43,303 of record CAVZRM010000006.1, on the reverse strand, counting down.
CGCGCGCATGGTTTTGCCGTGCAGCACGACATCTCGGTGCCGGTCGCGCGCATGCCCGATTTCGTCGCGGTCGCGGTGCCAGCGATCGAGACCGCCTGGCCGGGGACGCAGGCGGTCGCCTTTGGGCACCTCGGCGATGGCAATGTCCACTTTCACGTCATCGCGCCGCCCGGTGTCGCGCGCGAGGCCTGGGAGGCGAGCGACGGCAAGGCGATCAGTGCCCAGGTCTACGATCTGGTCACCCGGTGGGGCGGCTCGATATCGGCGGAGCACGGGATCGGCCAGGCCAAGCGCGACGAGCTGGCGCGGCTTGGCGATCCGGTCGCGCTCGACCTGCTTGCCCGCGTAAAACGGGCACTCGATCCCGCCGGACTGCTCAATCCGGGCAAGCTGCTTGCACCGCAAGCGCCACACGCCTAAAGGCTCGCGCTTCCCATTTCTGCTGCATTTCGGAGACACTTCATGGCCAGCGCGCCGCAGACCGCCCAATTGCCCCTGTTTTACAATGACCTGATGCCGCTCAACAGCCGCGACCATGGCAAATGGCGCAGCCGCACCACCGACAAGGCCAAATGGCTGGCCGGCCAGCACGCGATTCCGCTGACCGTGGAGGAATTCCCGCAGGCGCAGCGCAACTTCCCGATCGTCTTCTCCTCGGGCGAGAACCCGGTGCCGCTGGCGCTGATGGGCCTCAACGAGGGCGTCAACGTGTTTGTTGATGAAGAAGGCGCGGTGACCGAGCAGGTCTATGTTCCGGCCTATGCCCGTCGCTATCCCTTCATGCTGGCCCGGCTCAACCCGGAAGCGACCGATCTGTCGCTGTGCTTCGATCCGACCACCGATCTGGTCGGCGAGTTCGACGAGGGCACCGAGCTGTTCGACGGCGAAGCGCCCACCGATGCCTGCAAGGCGACCCTCACTTTCTGCGAACAGTTCGAAGTTGCAGGCCAGAAGACCCAGGCTTTCATGGAAGAGCTGGCCAAGCAGAAGCTGCTGATGGACGGCGAAATCGCCATCCAGCAGGAAGGCAACGCGCAGCCGTTCATCTACCGCGGCTTCCAGATGATCGACGAAGCCAAACTGCGCGAGGTTCGCGGCGACGTGCTGCGCCAGTGGAACCAGAACGGCCTGCTGCCGCTGGTCTATGCCCACCTGATGTCGCTGCAACTGATGACCGATATCTTCGGCCGCCAGGTCCAGCTCGGCAAGGGGCCGGTTGCGCTTCCGGTCACCTGATCCCCCGCCCCGGCGGACAGCAAATTCGCCGGGGATAAACGATTATATCTTGCAACCGGGCAGGGTTACCCCTACCTTGAAATCGCTCCGCTACAGCTACCCTCATGGCTTGGCGGGGTTTGGTGCACATCGTGCACCTCCTCCCTGAACCTTGGCCACCTCGCGCATATGCGCGAGGTGGTTTTTTATGTGGCATGACCGGCGGAAACCCGGCTATTCCGCTGCTTCCTGCCAGCGCAGTGCACCATCGAGCTGCCCCAGCGCGGCAACATCGGCGGCCAGACGGCGCACCAGCCCGGTCAGCAGATGGGCCATCGCGGCGAATCCCCTGCCGGGTTCGGCAAGCCGCGAATCGAGATAGCTCGACCGGTCTATCTCAAGCTGCAGCGCATGCAGGCCCTTGTCCGGCTCGCCGTGCCGGTCGAGCACATAGCCGCCGGCATAGGGCCGGTTGTGCGCCGCGCCGCGCCGCATCTCGGCGAAATAGGTGAAGGCCGAGCCGACCAGGCTGCCATGGCAGGTGACCCCGAAGCGGTCGCCGAGGACGAATTCGGGCGGGGGCTGGCCGCCGCGCAGAGTCAGCGGCGGCATCGAGTGAAGATCGAGCAGCAAAGCCGCGCCCCAGCGCTCGCGCAGGCCCGCCAGGGCTTCGGCCAGGGCCAGGTGATAGGGCTCGTGGATGCCCGCGATGCGCGCCGCGAGGTCGGCTTCGTCGTGGCGGCGTTTCCACAGCTCGCCGATACCGGGCAGTCGCCGCGGAATCAGCCCCAGCCCGCTGCGCGATCGCCGGCCGGGCGTATAGGAGCCGACATCGGCGGGCGCGCCGCGGCCGAACATGTCCCAATCGACATCGTCGGCGGCGCGGTTCAGATCGATCATCGCGCGCGGCGCATGCGCGATCAGCAGGGTCGCGCCGGTCTCCTTGGCGACTTGCCCGGCGAGACGATCAACATAGCGGTCCTCAAGCCGCAGCGCCGCGAAGCCCGGGTTGCGCATCCGCTCGAGCAGCGAGCCAGTATAGGCGCGGCCGGCATGCGGCACTGCGATCAGCAAGGGGATCGGCGAGGGCACCGGGCCTTTCAGCGTGAAGGCATGCGAACCCGCCGAGCCGGGAATGGTCCCGCCCGCCCGCCAGCACGAATCGCCCGTTTCCTCGGCATCAACCTTCATCGCCCCTTGCTGAACTGTCCGGCCGCCTGTGTCAAAGCTGGCCGCAGGCAAATTGGGGCGAGAATCTTAACCGCTATGGCCGTATGGAGGAACCGGAGCGGCCCCGGAACCGGATTGCCGCGTAACTGGCTGAGCCCCATGATTCGCATTCTGCTTGCCGACGACGACGACACGATGCGCACCTTCCTGGCGCGGGCGCTGGAAAACGCCGGTTTCGAGGTGGTCTCGGTCAATTGCGGCACTGCCGCACTGCCGTGGCTGGAAACCGCCTATTTCGACCTGCTGCTGACCGATATCGTCATGCCCGAGATGGACGGGATCGAGCTCGCCCAGCGCTGCGCCGACCTGTCGCCGGAAACCAAGGTGATGTTCATCACCGGCTTTGCCGCGGTTTCGCTCAGGGCCAGCCGCGAAATGCCCGAAGCCAAGGTGCTGTCCAAGCCGTTCCACCTGCGCGATCTGGTGCTCGAAGTGCAGCGCGTTTTCGGCCAGTCGGCGCAAGCGACGATCTGACCCTTGCATCGGCGGTAAGGCGCGGTTAAAGGCGCAGCCCTGCCCGCGCCGAGCGCGCTGGGCGGAACGAATGGTGCGGGCGTATAGCTCAGTGGTAGAGCACTATGTTGACATCGTAGGGGTCGCAAGTTCAATCCTTGCTACGCCCACCATTCGCCCTTCAGTCCAATAGCTCGTCGATCCAGGCCGGCACCACTTCGGTTGCCGGGCCGAAGCGCGATTCGTCGAACCATGGCGAGCCTTGCGACGCTTCGAGATTGAGCTCCAGCGTCCGCGCGCCGAGATCGCGCGCCTGGCGCACGAAACCGGCGGCGGGATAGACCGCGCCCGAGGTGCCGATCGAGACGAACAGGTCGCAGCGGCGCAGCGCGGCATAGATCTCGTCCATGCGGTAGGGCATTTCTCCAAACCACACGACATCGGGCCGCAAGCGCCCGTGCCGAGCAGGCCGGACAGGGCGGTCGCTCGATCAGCGACCCCCGCCACGGGGAGCGCACATCGCAAAAGGTGCACCAGGCGAGCAGGTGCGTGCCGTGCATATGCAGCACCCGCCGACGCGCCGCCGCGCTCGTGCAGGTCATCGACATTCTGGGTGACAATCAGCAGGTCATTTCCCGTGCGCTTGCGCGGCCATTCCCGGTTGAGCCGGCCAAGCGCCTCGTGCGCAGCGTTGGGCAGCTTGGTCTGGATCGCGGCGCGGCGCATGTCGTAGAAACGCAGGACGAGGTTGGGATCGCGCGCGAATGCTTCGGGCGTGGCAACGTCCTCGACCCGGTGCTGTTCCCACAGGCCGCCTTCGCTGCGGAACGTGTCGATGCCGCTTTCGGCGGATACGCCGGCGCCGGTGAGGATGACGATGTTGCGAAACTGGTTCATGTCGCTCATGAAGCACGCCTCGCGGGGGACTGGCAATGGCACGCATCGGCATCATCGGCAGCGCGGGGCGCATGGGGCATGCGCTGGGCGAGGCGATCGCGGCGGCGGGCGAGACGCATGCCGGCGGCATCGACATGGGCGGCGATCCGCTGGCGCTGGCAATGGCCAGCGACGTGCTGGTCGATTTTTCCTCGCCAAAGGCGCTCGAGGCCAATCTCGATGCGGCCGTGGCGGCGGGCGTTGCCATCGTCGTGGGGACCACCGGGCTCGAGGAGCGCCACCATTTCCTCTGCGACAACGCCGCGCTCAAGATCGCCGTACTGCAGACCGGCAACACCTCGCTGGGGGTCACCTTGCTCGCCCATCTGGTGCGCGAGGCCGCCGGCAGGCTCGGCGAGGACTGGGATATCGAGGTGGTCGAGACGCATCACCGCATGAAAGTCGATGCACCTTCAGGCACGGCCTTGTTGCTCGGCGAAGCGGCGGCGGCGGGGCGCGGGATCGCGCTGGCCGGCAACAGCGAGCGCGGGCGCGACGGGATCACCGGCGCGCGCGGCATCGGCGCGATCGGCTTTGCCAGCCTTCGCGGTGGCAGCGTGGCGGGCGATCACACCGTCCATTTCCTCGCCGACAACGAGCGCCTCGCGCTCACCCACCTCGCCGAGAATCGCGGAATTTTCGCCAAGGGCGCGGTGCGCGCGGCACAGTGGCTGATCGGCAAGCCGGCGGGGCGGTACACGATGCCCGAGGTGCTCGGGCTTTGAAGCGCGAAGCCACATTCGAATTCTTCCGCCGTCTCGCCGAGGCCAATCCCGCACCCGAAACCGAGCTGGCCTTCGGCAACACTTACCAGTTGCTGGTCGCCGTCGTGCTTTCGGCGCAGGCGACCGATGTCGGGGTCAACAAGGCGACGCGGGCGCTGTTTCGCGAGGTGAAGACCCCGCAGCAGATGATCGATCTGGGCGAAGAGGGGCTCAGGCAGCACATCAAGACCATCGGGCTGTTCAACGCCAAGGCGAAGAATGTCATCGGGCTATCCGAGATCCTGGTGCGCGAGCATGGCGGCGAAGTGCCGGCGGATCGCGATATGCTGACAACGCTCCCCGGCGTCGGCCGCAAGACCGCCAATGTCGTGATGAACTGCGCTTTCGGCGCCGAGACCTTCGCGGTCGATACCCACATCTTCCGTCTGGGCAACCGCACCGGCATGGCCAGGGGCAAGACCCCGCTGGCGGTGGAGAAGCAGCTCGAAAAGAAAGTGCCCGCGCCGTTCCGGGTGGGCGCGCATCACTGGCTGATCCTGCACGGACGCTATATCTGCAAGGCGCGCACGCCGGAATGCTGGCGCTGCCCGGTGGCCGATCTGTGCGGCTACAAGGCCAAGGTCATCGCTCCGAAGGCACGGTCCGCGCCGAAATCACCGTAGCGGCGACGAGATCGCCGACGACATTGAGTGTCGTGCGGCACATGTCGAGGAAGCGGTCGACCCCGAGAATCAGCCCGATGCCTTCGGGCGGCACCCCGACCCCGCCGAGAATCAGCGCGATCACCGGCAGCGATCCCGCCGGCACCCCCGCTGTGCCGATCGAGGCGAGGATGCAGACCACCATGACGAACAGCTGGTCGGCAAGGCCCAGCTCGACGCCGAAGAACTGGGCGAGGAACAGCACGGTCACCCCTTCGAACATCGCCGTGCCGTTCTGGTTGGCGGTCGCGCCGATGGTCAGCACGAAGCGGGCGATGCGCGGCGGCAGCTTGAGCCGGGTTTCGGCGACGCGCAGCGCGGTTGGCAGGGTGGCATTCGACGACGAGGTGGCAAAGGCCATCACCGTCGCCTCCTGCGTTTCGCGGAAGAAGTCGAACGGGTTCTTGCGCGCCAACACGGCGAGCAGCGCCGGGAACACCCCGAACATCTGGATCGCCAGCGCCAGCAGGACAACCCCGACATAGGCGGCAAGCTTGATGATCAGTTCCCAGCCGAACTGCGCGGCGAGGTTGAACATGAAGCAGAAGATCGCGATCGGCGCGAGCTGGATGACCAGCCCGATCAGCCGCATCGACACCTCGAACAAGCCTTCGAGCGCGCCTTTGAGCACTGCGGTGCGCGGGGTCTGCACCAGCAACAGGCCGATGCCGAAGAACAGCGCGAAGAACATCACCGCAAGGATGTTGTTCTCGCTCATCGCGGTGACCAGGTTCGAAGGGATGATTGCGATCACCGCATCGACCCCGCCGGGTGCCGTGCCCGATTTCTCGATGATCCCGGCCGCGCCGGCACTGGCCTCGCCGATCATCGCGCGCGCCGCCACCGGATCGACGCCCCCGCCCGGTTGCAGCACATTGACCACGGTCAGGCTGATCGCGACGGCGATGCCCGAGACCACGACGGTATAGACCAGCGTGCTGATCCCGACGCTCTTCAGCGCGCCGATCTCGCCCATCTCGGCGATGCCGATGACCAGCGCCGAGAACAGCAGCGGCAGCACCAGCATGAACAGCAGGCGCAGGAAGATCTGGCCGGCGGGTCCGGTGGCATATTTGACCACCGCATCGACCCAGTCCGCGCCGGGCGCGAGCGCATAGGCCGCGAGCCCGCCGGCAAGCCCGAGCAGGAAGCCCGCGAGAATGCGCCATTGCAAACGGCTGTGGGACGGGCTGGCGTGGGCTGCGGGTTCGGTCATCGGCTTGGGCCCTTCATCGGCATTGCGCACGGATGGGCCTTCGACAGGCTCGGGCGGAGCGGAAACAAGCAGAAGAATACATCCTCCAACCCCGCTCGGCCTGAGCCTGTCGAAGGCCCATACACGCTACTCATCCCTTGAGTGCCCCGGCGGCGATGCGCCGATAGATCCGCGCCAGCACCGCCAGGTCGGCCATGGCCACCGCCTCGTCGCGCTTGTGCATGGTCGCATTGCTCAGGCCAAATTCGATCACCGGGCACAGCGCCCGCAGAAAGCGCGCGTCCGAGGTGCCGCCGCTGGTCGAAGCTTCGGGGGTGAGGCCAGTTTCCGCCGTGACGGCACCGGCGACCATTTCGGAGAATGCGCCCGGCGGGGTCAGGAAGGCCTCGCCGGAAACCACCGCGCGGGCGGTGCCGCCGTGGCGCGCGGCCACCTGCCCGACCAGCGCGGTCAGGCTCGCGCCGCTGTGCAAGTCGTTGAAGCGGATCGAGATGCGCGCCGAAGCCTTGGCCGGGATGACATTGGTCGCAGGGTTGCCGATGGTCAGGTCGGTGATCTCGAGGTTCGAGGGCTGGAACCAGTCGGTGCCCCCGTCGAGCACCAGAGCGTCGAGTTCGGCGAGCAGCGCGACCAGTTTCGGCGCGGGATTGTCGGCGAGATGCGGATAGGCGACGTGGCCTTCCGCGCCCGCCACCTCGAGCCACACATTGACCGAGCCGCGCCGGCCGATCTTCATCGTATCGCCCAAGCGCTGCGCCGAAGTCGGCTCGCCGACCAGGCAGAGGTCGGGTACCTGGCCGGTCGCGCGCATGTGGTCGATCAGCGCCAAGGTGCCGAATTTCGCCGGGCCCTCCTCGTCGCCGGTGACGATGAAGCTGATCGTGCCGGCCTCGGCAGGCACCTCGGCGACAGCGGCAATCATCGCCGCGATCGCCCCCTTCATATCGACCGCGCCGCGCCCGCAGAGCAGATCGCCGCGCCGCTCGGGCGCGAAAGGGGCGGTGGTCCAGCCCTCGCCTGGGGGGACGACATCGACATGCCCGGCAAAGCCGAAATGGCGGCTGCCGGCGGGGCCCTTGCGGATGGCGAAGAGGTTTTCGACCGGCCCGTCGGGCGGCTCGCCGCTGACCGCGCGGTGCACCGCGAAACCGAGCGGCGCGAGCTGCGCTTCGAGGCAATCGAACACCAGGCCTGCGGCGGGCGTCACGCTGGGGCAGGCGATCAGCGCCTCGGTAAGCGCGACGACATCGACCACTTCTGCGGTCACTTCTGCGCCACCGGCTGTTCGTACTGGGCGATAGACCATTCCTCCGCTTCGGCGGCGTCGATCCAGCTTTGCAGCCATTCGTGCTCCCACACCGCCTGCATGTAGGCCATGGCGAAGCCGGGCACCGGAATGCCGTAACTGATGAAGCGGCTGACCACCGGCGCGTAGCAGATATCGACCGCGCTGAATGGCCCGAACAGGAACGGCCCGCCCTTGCCGAACCGCGCCCGCGCCTCGGCCCACAGCGTCAGGATGCGCACGACATCGGCGCGCGCGTCCCCGTCGATCTCCGCGTCCTCGAAGCGGCGCCGGATGTTCATCGGGCATTGCTTGCGCAGCGCCGCATAGGACGAGTGCATTTCCGCCGCCATCGACCGCGCCATCGCCCGGGCGTCGTCTTCCTTGGGCCAGAAACGGTCGCGCCCAACCTTGTCGGCGAGGTATTCGACAATGGCGAGACTGTCCCACGCCACTGCCTCGCCGTCCCACAGGATCGGCACCTTGCCCGACGACGGCGCGAGCCCGTCCTGCCGGCGTTGCTCGTCCCAGTCCTCGCCATACATCGGCACGAGGATTTCCTCGAAGGCGAGCCCGGATTGCTTGCAGGCCAGCCAGCCGCGCAGCGACCAGCTCGAATAGTTCTTGTTGCCGATGATGAGCTTCATGGGCAGTGGCGTAGAGCCTCGGGCAAGGCCTGTCGAGAATCAACACAGGGTTCGAACAAGCACGCTTGCAGCCACGGCGAGAGCCGCTTAATCACGCGGTTAAATCGGCACCGTCCTGCGGTGCCGAAGGGAGCACTCTCATGGCGATCAAGACCCGCATCACGGAAATGCTCGGCATCGAGCACCCCATCGTTCAGGGCGGCATGCAGAACGTCGGCTATGCCGAGCTGGCCTCGGCCGTGTCCAATGCCGGCGGGCTCGGCACGATCACCGCGCTGACCCAGCCCAGCCCGCAGGCGCTGGCGCTGGAGATCGAGCGCTGCCGGGCGATGACCGCGAAGCCCTTCGCGGTCAACATCACCGTGCTCCCCGCTGTCACCCCGCCGGACTACAAGGCCTTTGCCCAGACAGTGATCGATCAGGGCATCAAGATCGTCGAGACGGCGGGCACCGCTGAAGTGCGCGAGCTGTGGGCGATGATGAAGCCGCACGGGATCACCGTGCTGCACAAGTGCACCGCCGTGCGCCACGCGCTTTCAGCCGAGCGCAACGGCTGCGACATCATCTCGATCGACGGCTTCGAATGCGCCGGCCATCCCGGCGAGGACGATATTCCCGGCCTGATCCTGATCCCGGCGGCGGCCGACAAGGTGAAAATCCCGATGCTGGCCTCGGGCGGCATCGGCGACGGGCGCGGGCTGGTCGCGGCGCTGGCGCTGGGGGCGGAGGGGATCAACATGGGCACGCGCTTCTGCGCCACCCAGGAAGCGCCGATCCACCCCAACATCAAGGGCAAATACGTCGAGAACGACGAGCGCGGCACCAACCTGATCTTCCGCAACCTCCACAACACCGCGCGTGTCGGCAAGAACGGCGTGTCGGACGAAGTTGTCGTCCGCTTGAAGCAGCCGGGCGCGACCTTTGCCGATGTCAGCGATCTGGTGCGCGGCGCGAAGGGCGCGGAAATGCTCAAGTCGGGCGATGTCGAACACGGCATTTTCTGGGCGGGGATGATCCAGGGGCTGATCCACGACATTCCGACCTGCCAGGTGCTGATCGACCGGATCATGGGCGACGCTGAGGCCATCATCAAATCCCGGCTTGCCGGCATGCTGGGTTAAGGAGCGGGCCATGACCTACACGAAAATCAACTATACGCTCGACGGCGGCGTCGCGCGCATCGCCATGAACGATCCCGCCACTCTCAATGCGGGCAGCGAAACAATGGGCCGCGAACTTGCTGCTGCGCTCGACAGGGCAAGCAGTGAAGCCCGTGCCATCCTGCTTACCGGTGAAGGCAAGGGCTTTTGTTCTGGAGCAAATCTGGCTGACGCCAAGGCCATGCTTGACGACCCGATGCGCGATGTCGGTGCGCTGCTTGATGTCGCTTTCAACCGGGTAATCGTCGCGATGAAAAACTCGCCATTGCCAATTGTTACCGCAGTGCGTGGCCCGGCCGCTGGCGTCGGCTGCGGCATTGCCACGGCAGGCGACATCATCGTCTGCGGCGAGAGCAGCTATTTCCTTCAGGCGTTTCGCAATGTCGGGCTGGTTTCCGATGGCGGCTCTTCGTGGCTGCTCAGTCGCGCAATCGGCCGGGTTCGGGCTTTGCAGATGATGCTTCTGGGCGAGCGGATCTATGGCCAGCAGGCGCTGGACTGGGAACTCGTGACCAAGTTGGTGCCGGACGATGAGGTGGAAAGCGCGGCGATGGAAATCGCGAAAGACCTCGCCAATGGCCCCGCCTCGTTGGCGATGATCAAACGCAATGCCTGGGCAGCGGAAGATGCCAGCCTGGAGACCGCCTTGCAGTACGAACGTCTGGCACAACGCGATGCGTCGCGCACCTCAGATTTCATCGAGGGCGTTACTGCCTTTGGCGAGAAGCGCAAACCCGCGTTCAAGGGCCGCTGAACCGCCATGCCGCCGGGCCTGGTCTGGCTCCGCCAGGACCTGCGCGTCAGCGACCAGCCGGCCCTGCTGGCGGCGATTGCCGAAGGCGCAGCGCTGCCGGTCTATGTGCTCGACGACGAGGGGCCCGGCAATCATGCTATCGGCGGGGCGCAGCGCTGGTGGCTCCACCACAGCCTTGCCGCGCTTGCGGCCAGCCTGGCCAAGCGCGGCAGCCGGCTGATCCTGCGCCGGGGCCGCAGCGCCGAGGTGCTGGCGGCGTTGCTGCGCGAGACCGGGGCCAGGCGCATTCACGCGCTGCACCATTACGAACCGTGGCAACGGCACGCCGAAGCCGAAGTGGCAAGCGGAGCCGACCTGATCCTGCACCACGGCAACCAGCTCGCCCCGCCCGGTGCGGTGCTGAACGGCGGCGGCGGGCGGTACCGGGTGTTCACGCCGTGGTTTGCGCGGCTGCGCGAGCTGATGCCCCCGCCCGAGCCACTGCCCGCGCCCGAACGCGTGGCCGGGCCGGAGCAATGGCCGGAATCCGACTGCCTCGACGCCTGGAACCTGCTGCCGCAAACGCCCGACTGGTCGACTGGCTTTGCCGCGTGGCAACCCGGCGAGAAAGGCGCGCGGGCGGCGCTGAAGTGCTTCCTCGACGACGGCCTCGTTGGCTACGCCCGGGCGCGCGATTTCCCCTCCGAGTCCGGCACCTCGCGCCTTTCGCCCCACCTCCACTTCGGCGAGCTGTCTCCGGCGACGGTGTGGCATGCCGGCGAGGGCCGCGACGGTGCCGCCGCATTCCTGCGCGAAGTGGCGTGGCGCGAATACGGGCTCAATCTGGTCGACCAGATGCCGGACTATGCCGAGGCCAATGGCCGGGCGGTGTTCGAGCAGCTGCACTGGCGCGGCGGGCCGGAGGCCCAGGCCGACTTCCGCGCCTGGACCAATGGCCGCACTGGATATCCGGTAGTCGATGCCGGCATGCGCGAGTTGTGGCGGACCGGCTGGATGCACAACCGCGTCCGCATGGTCGCCGCCTCGTTCCTCGTCAAACACCTGCTGATCGACTGGCGGCGCGGCGAGCGCTGGTTCTGGGACACACTGCTCGATGCCGATCTCGGTGCCAACGCGATGAACTGGCAATATGTCGCGGGCAGCGGCATCGACGCGCCGGTGTTCTCGCGTATCATGGCACCCTATATCCAGTCCGAAAAGTTCGCCATGGCCGGTTATGTGCGGGAATTCGTGCCCGAACTGGCCGGTTCCAGCGACGCGGCGATTCACGCCATGCACCGTGAAGACAAAACCGGGGGCGGCGCGCGCCCCGCCGCCTATCCCGACCAACTCATCGGCCACCAAGCCGCGCGCGCGCGGGCGCTGGCAGCGTGGGAAACGGCGCGGGCAAGATAGCCAGCCGCAGCCCTTCCGACATGGATCGTGAAACGAGTTCAGGATGACGGTGTGGTTGATTTTTGGCGCACTATGCGCGGCCCTTGAAGCCCTGCGCGATCACATACCATTCCGACGAATCCTTTCGGCTGGCTGGCGGCTTGGCGTGCTTGACCGTGGCAAAATGGCGCTTGAGCAGCGCCAGCAGCGCCGCGTCGGTACCCCCGGCGAGCACCTTGGCGACAAAGGCCCCGCCCGGGGCGAGATGGGCGATGGCAAAGTCAGCGGCCGTTTCGACCAGTCCCATCGTGCGCAAGTGATCGGTCTGCTTGTGGCCGACGGTGTTGGCCGCCATGTCCGAGAGCACCAGATCGGGCGGCCCGTCGAGCGCGCCGGCCAGCGCAGCCGGGGCTTCGTCGGCCATGAAGTCCATCTGGAACAGCGTGACCCCCTCTATCGGGTCGGTGGGCAAAAGGTCGATCCCGGCGATGCGCGCGCCGGGGCAGCGCTGGCACACCAGCTGGCTCCAGCCGCCGGGCGCAACGCCCAGATCGATCACCCGGGTAGCGCGCTTGAGCAGGCCGAAGCGTTCGTCGAGTTCGGCAAGCTTGTAGGCGGCGCGGCTGCGATAGCCCTCGGCGCGGGCCTTCCTGACGTAGGGATCGGCGAGCTGGCGAGTCAGCCAGCGGGTCGAACTGGCGGTGCGCCCCTTGGCGGTGCGCAGGCGCTGGCCCCCGCCCTTGCCTTCCCCTCTCACGTTGCTTGCGCCATCACGAATGGCCCCGGCGCGCCTGCATCACTTCCGCGCGCATGCGGTCGCCATTGCCATTGGCGGCGATCAGGCTGCGCAGGATGCCCTCGCGGATGCCGCGGTCTGCGACGCCCAGGCGCCCCGCCGGCCACAGATCGAGAATTGCCTCGAGGATGGCGCAGCCCGCCACCACCAGGTCTGCGCGCTCGCGGCCGATGCACGGCAATTTCTGGCGCTCGGCGAGCGACATCGCCGAAAGCCCCTGGCTGATCTCGCGCATCGCCTGGGCGGGGACGATCAGGCCATCGACGGCGCGCCGGTCATATTGCGGCAGGTCGAGGTGCAGGCTGGCAAGCGTGGTCACGGTGCCGCTGGTGCCGAGCAGCCGCACGGCGCTGCCCGGCTCGGCGAGCTTGCCCGCGCGCATCACCCGGTCGGCAAAATCGGCGAAGCTCTGCGACACCCGTTCGCGCATACCGGCATAGCGGGCGATGCGGGTGGTGCGGTTGCCGGTTTCGGCACCGAAGGTCTCGGTCAGCGAAACCACCCCCCAGGGCACGCTTTGCCAGTCGAGGATGCGCGGCACCGTGTCGGTGCTCTCGATCAGCACCAGTTCGGTCGAGCCGCCGCCGATATCGAAGATCATCGCCGGGCCGTTGCCGGGCTCGAGCAGGATATGGCAACCGAGCACTGCAAGCCGTGCTTCCTCGCGTGCGGTGATCACATCGAGCGCAATGCCGGTCTCGCATTTCACCCGCTCGATGAACTCCGCGCCGTTCGTCGCCTGGCGGCAGGCCTCGGTGGCGACCGAGCGGGCGAGGTGGACATTGCGGCGGCGCAACTTGTCGGCGCAGATTTGCAGCGCGCCGAGTGTGCGGTCCATCGCGGCCTGGTTCAGCCGCCCGGTCTGGGCCAGGCCTTCGCCCAGCCGCACGACCCGGCTGAAGGCATCGACCACGGCGAAGTTCTCGCCAGACGGGCGCGCGATCAGCAGGCGGCAGTTGTTGGTCCCGAGATCGATCGCGGCATAGGACTGACGGGTCCCGAAAGCAGGGCGGGACGGCGCAAACGCGCTGGCGGGTGCCGCAGCGCCGAACGAATCGCCAGTTTCCCGCGCCGGCGCGGCATCCGCGCCGAGTGCCGCATCCGCCTGCAATACCGGCGAACCATTATCCGCCATGAAATCGCACTCTTTATTGTTTTCGCGGCCTTTGGCCTGCGTACCTGATGCCATTTCTAACCGGGAGTGCAGCGGCAAGCAAGTCCGCCGTCTTGACGGCCCCGGCACACGCGCCTAGAGGCTCGCCCCTGTTGCCCCGTCGTCTAACGGTAAGACACCGGACTCTGACTCCGTTTATCGAGGTTCGAATCCTCGCGGGGCATCCAGCCTTCCTGCGGCCCCTTGTTGCCTGGCCAGGTTCCCTTGAGCGCCTGCTTGGGGCATGAGGGCGCGCATGAGCCAGTCCGACAAACGCGTCACGCGCCGCCGCTTCTACAAGGCCGAGCAGGAAGCTTCCTTCGTCGAAGCGCAGCCGCACACCACGCCGCAGCAGCAGAGCGCCGCTTATCGCTTGGCGTTTCGCGATACCGATTTCCTGCTGCGCGAGGAATTGCGCCCGGTCCGCTTCCAGCTCGAGCTGCTCAAGACCGAGATGCTGCTCGACGAGGCGAAGATCGGCTCGACGCTGGTCATCTATGGCTCAGCGCGCATTCCCGCGCCCGAACAGACCGAGGCAGCGCTGCGCAGTGCGACGACTCCCGAGCGCAAGGCGGTGGTCGAACGGCTGGTGGCCAATTCGGGCTATTACACCCAGGCCTGGGAGCTGGCCCGCATCGCCAGCCAGTGCGGCGTCGTTGAGAACGGCATGCGCCAGTTCGTCATCTGCTCGGGCGGGGGACCGTCAATCATGGAGGCCGCCAATCGCGGCGCGGCCGAAGCCGGGGCGGAATCGATCGGGCTCAACATCGTCCTGCCCCACGAACAGGCCCCCAACAGCTACGTCACGCCTGACCTGTCGTTCCAGTTCCACTATTTCGCGCTGCGCAAGATGCATTTCCTGCTGCGCGCGCGCGCGGTGGCGGTGTTCCCGGGGGGGTTCGGCACGCTCGACGAATTCTTCGAACTGCTCACCCTGGTGCAGACCGGCAAGATGAAACCGCTGCCGATACTGCTGTTCGGCAAGGCCTATTGGGATCGCATCGTCAATTTCGAGGCCATGGCCGAGGAAGGGGTGATCAACCGCGAAGACCTGTCGCTGTTTCACCGGGTCGAGACCGCCGACGAGGCCTGGGGGCATGTCGTGAAGTTCTACGATCTCGATTGTCCGGCGAAACCGGCGGCCAATCGACCGCGCCGCCGCGCTGCCAAGGCGAGTGGCAAAGCCGCACCGAAAGCCGGCTAGCGCGGGCTGTGTAATAGCTGACGCAGGTCGCCCGCCCTAGTTGTTTGTTATCGCATCGTTAAAAGCTGAAAACCGGTTCCCATTTTTCAGCACGATGCTCTACCGCGCTGTCGGTGCCGCCGCCGCCGCGTTGTCCGGCAGGCCGCCGAGTTCGCCGACCATCTTCTTGTAGGCATCGATATAGGCGAGCACGATGATCTGGCCGATCGCGGTGTCCTGATAGCCGCCGCCGGCCGCGCCGCCGAAGGTGCCGCCGAAGAAGCCGCCGCCACCCGCTCCGAAGCTGACGTCGCTCTTGCGGGCATAGCCTTCGGTGATGCCCATTTCCTCGGTGGTGCGCGCATTGACCATAGACAGGGTGACGTTGGCCTCGCCCTTCTTGACGCTGATCCCGCCGGCGATCGCGCCGAAGCCGCGCCCGAACAGCCCGCCGATCCCGCCGAGCACCGCGCCGCCCCCGCCGCCGCCCGAATTGCGATTGGCCGAGACGATGTCGGGCTCGAGGTAATAGTCGGCGGTGCGCACCTGGGCGCGGCCCAGGTTCGAGCCGCGCTGCAACTCGCCACTGTCAGCCATGGCGCGTTCCATCGCGCGGCTCTGCATTGCGCGCCCGCGATTGACCATGGTGAAGCAGCCCGAGCGCTGGACAATGATCTTGAGGATCGCCTCGGGGCTGCCGAGATTGTACTCGCGCCACCACTGGTTGTCCGGCTCGACGATCGCCAGGGCGCCGAGATTGCGGTTGCACACGGGGATTTCTGCCGCAGCGCGTTGCTGCGCCTGGCGACCGGAGGAGCCGCGATCTGCGGCAAGCGACGGATTTGCAGCCAGCAGGGCGGCGCTGGCGAGAATGCCGGTGACGATCTTGCGCATCGAAATCTCCATGGCTTGCGGGCTGGCGCGGGCCTCCGGCCGCCCGGACAGTTGCGTGGAGCGAGCTTTACGCCCCGGCGCGGACAAAACAATTGGCGAATTTGGTCAAGAAAGCCTTGCGGCGTGAAATTTTCGTCCAAGGGGTGACGATTCAGGCCGCCATGTTGTCGATCAGCCGCGCCTTGCCGATCCGCGCGGCGACCAGCAGCCGGGCGGGACCATTGCCGCGCATGCGCAGCGGAGCAAGCGTGGCGGCATCGCACAGTTCGGCATAGTCGATGCTGGCAAAGCCGGCGGCGAGCAGCGTGTCCTGCAATTCCGCAAGGCTGGCCGCGACGTCGCTTCCCGCCGCGATCGCCCCCACTGCCGCCGTCATCGCCCGGGGCAGTGCGGCGGCGCGGGCGCGTTCCTCGGCGGTGAGATAGGCATTGCGCGAAGACATCGCCAGGCCATCCGCCTCGCGCACCGTGGGCACGCCGTAGATCGCGGCGGCATGCGGGCGCACCAGATCGAGATCCCTGGCCATGCGGCGGATCACAGCGAGCTGCTGCCAGTCCTTTTCGCCGAACAGCGCAAGGTCGGGGCGGACCTGGTTGAACAGCTTGGCGACGACTGTCGCCACGCCGTCGAAATGCCCGGGCCGCGCCGCGCCGCACAGTTGCCCGGTCATGTCGCCGCCGACCGAAACATTGGTGGCATAGCCCGCCGGATACATCCCGGCCACCTCGGGGGCCCAGACCAGCGACACGCCTTCGCCCTCCAGCAGCGCCAGATCGCGCGTCCGTGGCCGCGGATAGGCGTCGAGATCCTCGCCCGCGCCGAATTGGCGGGGATTGACGAAAATCGATACCGCGACATGCGCGGCGCGGTCCCGTGCCGCACGCACCAGCGCAAGATGCCCCTCGTGCAGCGCGCCCATGGTCGGCACCAGCGCCAGTGCCCCGTCCTGCCGCAGCAACCTCACCGCATCGCGCAGTGGATCGAGAGCCTCGAAAATTTGCATGGCACCCGCTCCTTCGCCTATGATCGGTTGACCGGCCCGGCCCTGGTGCCTAGCGCCGCATCGCCCGCGATACCACACTCTTGAGAAAGCGAGTTCCACCCAGTGTCTGCGCATCGCATTGTATTCGCCAATGAAAAGGGCGGCACCGGCAAATCGACCACGGCGGTCCATGTCGCCATCGCGCTGGCCTATCAGGGCGCGCGGGTGGCCGCGATCGATCTCGATCCACGCCAGCGCACGCTCCACCGCTATCTCGAAAACCGCAGCGAGACCGAACGGCGGCGCGGCATCACCCTGCCCGGCGCGCGGTTTGCCGTGTTCGAGGGCGACGCGGTCGCGGCGCTCGACGCATTATCGGACGAGCTCGCCGAGACCAGCGATTTCATCGTGTTCGACACACCCGGCCGCGACGATGCATTGGCGCGCCATGTCGCCACCCAATCCGACACGCTCGTCACCCCGCTCAACGACAGCTTCGTCGATTTCGACCTGATCGGCCAGGTCGATGCCGAAACCTTCAAGATCCGCCGCCTGTCGTTCTATGCCGAGCTGATCTGGGAAGCGCGCAAGAAGCGGGCGATGACGACGATCCAGGAAATGCAGAAAGGCGGGCAGAAGCGCGAGATGGACTGGGTGGTGGTGCGCAACCGCACCCATCATGTCGAGGCGCGCAACATGAAGCGGCTCGACGGCGCGCTCACCGAGCTGTCCAAGCGCGTCGGCTTCCGCATCGCCAATGGCCTCTCCGAGCGCGTGATCTATCGCGAGCTGTTCCCCTCGGGGCTGACTCTGCTCGACAAGGGCCATCTGGGAGAGCTGGGCACCAGCCATCTGGTGGCGCGCCAGGAAATGCGCGCGCTGCTCGCCGGGCTCAACCTGCCGATGCCCGCCGCGCCGCAGCCCGAGCTGGCCATGGCAGCCGGGCAATGAAGCTGGTCGTCCTGCTGGTGCTGGCAGCGCTCGCCTGCCGCATGTTCGCGGGACGCTGGCCATGGCAGTTCCTCGCCGCAGCGCCGAGGCCGGGCGAAGCGCAGGCCCGCGCTCTGCTCGGCATCGCCCGTGATGCCAGCCATGGCGAAGTGCTCGAGGCGCATCGCCGCCTTGTCGCCATCGTCCACCCCGACCGCGGCGGCACCAACGAACAGGTGCATGAGGCCAATGCCGCGCGCGACCTGTTGCTCAAGACGCTCGCCGCGCGCAAACCGGAGCAGACATGACCCACTCGTTCCACCCCACAGTCCTGCGCGAATACGACATTCGCGGCATCATCGGCGAGACCCTGGGCGCAGACGACGCCCGCGCCATCGGTCGCGGATTCGCTACGCTGCTGCGCCGCGCGCGCGGCGATGGCGCTCGCAGCAAGGTCGCGGTCGGCTATGACGGGCGGGTCAGCTCGGTGATGCTTGAGGAAGCGCTGGTCGCGGGGCTGCTGGAGACCGGCGTCGATGTCGTGCGGGTCGGCATGGGGCCGACGCCGATGCTCTATTACGCCGAGGCCTCAGCCGAGGATGTGCATGGCGGCATTCAGATAACCGGCAGCCACAATCCCGCCAATTACAATGGCTTCAAGCTGGTATTCGAGGGGCGACCGTTTTTCGGCGCGGACATCCTGACGCTGGGCCGCATGGCGCAGGCGGGCGACTGGCTGAGCGGCAAGGGCGAGGCCGAGCATCGCGAAGTCCTCACCGCCTATATCGACCGGCTGGTGCAGGGCCTTGCCGGGATCGACGCGGCCGGTCTGGCCGGCCTCAAGATCGGCTGGGACGCGGGCAACGGCGCCGCCGGTCCGGCGCTCGAACTGCTGGTCGCGAAACTGCCTGGCGAGCATCATTGCCTCTACACCGAGGTCGACGGGAATTTTCCCAACCATCACCCGGACCCGACCGAGGAGAAGAACCTGGCAGACCTGAAAGCGCTGGTCGCAGCCAAGCAGCTCGATTTTGGAGTTGCTTTCGACGGCGACGGCGACCGCATCGGCGCGGTCGATGGCGAGGGGCGGGTGATCTGGGGCGATCAGCTGCTGATGATCTATGCCGAGGACCTGCTCCGTCTCGTCCCGGGCGCGACGATTATCGCCGATGTCAAGGCCAGCCGCGCGCTGTTCGACAAGGTTGCGGAGTTCGGCGGCAAGCCGGTGATGTGGAAGACCGGGCACAGCCTGATCAAGTCCAAAATGAAGGAAACCGGCGCGCCGCTCGCCGGCGAGATGAGCGGCCACGTGTTCTTCGCGCATGATTATTACGGCTTCGACGACGCGCTTTATGCCGCCGTCCGGCTGATCGCCGCCTCGGCGCGGCTGGGCAAATCGGTCACGCGGATGCGCAGCGAGATGCCGGCGCTGGTCAACACCCCCGAAATGCGCTTCCAGGTCGATGAGAGCCGCAAGTTCGCCGTGGTCGAGGAAGTCCGTGACCGGCTGTCGGCGGCGGGCGCGGAGGTCGATGCCACCGACGGGGTACGCGTTGCGACCGCCGACGGCTGGTGGCTGCTGCGCGCCTCGAACACCCAGGACGTGCTGGTCGCGCGCGCCGAAAGCAACGACCAGCCCGGGCTCGACCGGCTGATGGCGCAGATCGACGCGCAACTGGCGGAAAGCGGCCTCAAGCGCGGGCCGCAGGCGGGGCACTGAGGCCGCCGGGGAGGATTGCCGCTGCGATCTTGCCGCCGCGCCCGCTGCCGTGCCACATACGCGCCATGACCAACCGGCTCTACTACGGCGACAATCTCGAGGTCCTGCGCGCTTCGATTGCCGATGCCAGCGTCGATCTGATCTACCTCGATCCGCCGTTCAATTCGAACGCGGGCTACAACGTGCTGTTCAAGGCCGCGAGCGGGGCGGGTGCCGATGCCAGCATCGAGGCCTTCGACGATACCTGGACCTGGGGCGACGCCAGCCGCAACGCGCTGATGGACATCGCCTCCGGCACCAACCGGTCGTTGCAGGTGATGATGAGCGCGATGCACAGCGCCATCGGCGAGAACCCGCTGATGGCCTATCTGGCGATGATGGCGGTGCGGCTGGTCGAGCTCCACCGGGTGCTCAAGCCCACCGGCTCGCTCTACCTGCACTGCGACCCGACCGCGAGCCACTACCTCAAGCTGGTGCTCGATGCGGTGTTCGGGGCGGAGAATTACATCAACGAGATAACTTGGAGGCGTACCTACGCACACAACGACAGTCGGCAGGGCGCGAAGCATTTTGGCCGAGTTACCGATCGCATCCTGTTGTATAGCAAATCGAGCAATCGTTACTGGAAAGCGCTCTATCGCGATTACGATGTGAAGTATCTTGAGCGTGATTATCGGCACAAAGACCCGGATGGCCGCCGATATCGCCATGATAACCTACAGGGGCCGGGCGGCAAGGACCGTGGCAACCCAGCCTACGAAGTGATGGGCGTCACACGCTACTGGCGATACACGCAGGAAAAGATGCAGCGTCTCATCGAGGAGGGGCGGATCGTGCAAACAAGGCCCGGAGCCGTGCCTCATTATAAGAGGTATCTCGACGAGGGGCTGGGAGTGCCGGTGCAGGATTTGTGGGACGATATTCCGCTGATCAACAATCGATCCGAAGAGTTCTTGCCTTATCCCACGCAAAAACCCCGAGCGCTGCTCGAACGCATCATCGCCGCCTCGTCGAACCCCGGCGACGTGGTGCTTGATCCGTTCTGCGGCTGCGGCACGGCGGTCGATGCGGCGCACAAGCTGGGGCGGCAGTGGATCGGTATCGATGTCACGCACATCGCCATCGGCATGATCGAGAACCGGATGCGCGAAGGCTATCCCGGCATCCAGTTCGAGACCATCGGCGTGCCCAGGGACCTTGCCAGCGCCGAGCGCCTCGCCGCCGACGATCCGCACCAGTTCCAGCAATGGGTGTGCTGGCAGGTCGGCGGTTTCCCGCGCGACAAGAAGGGCGGCGACAAGGGCGTCGATGGCTGGTTCAACTACCTCGCCGGTGATGGTTCGATCCGAACCGGGGTGATCTCGGTCAAGGCCGGTGACAACGTCAACCCCGGTATGGTCCGCGATCTCGGGCAGGTGATGAAGCGCGACGGCCACGAGTTCGGTTTGTTCATCATGAAGGGCTTGCCAACCAAGGGCATGCGCGAGGAAGGCGCATCGCATCCGCTGATCGAAGTGCCGGTCGGCGGCGATCAGCATAATATCCCCCGCTATCCGGCGCTCCAGATCGTCACGCTTGCGCAGTTCTTCCACGGCCCGCTGCCCCAGCTTCCCCCGCTGATCTCGCCAGTCAAGAAGGCGGCGCGCGTCGAGACACGGGTTAGCCACCAGAAGGGTGCGCAGGGGGAATTGCTCTAGGATTTGTCCCGCCAAGCGATCCTCCCCCCCGAAATCGCCGCCTGGTTCGATGCGCGCGGCTGGCGGGTGCGGGACCATCAGCTGGGCATGCTCGCCGCCGACCAGGCCGGCCGCCACGCGCTGCTCGTCGCCGATACCGGCGCGGGCAAGACCTTGGCGGGGTTCCTGCCGACGCTGGCCGCCTTCGCGCCCTCGCGCGCCGCGCCGCTGCCCGACACCCTGCACACGCTCTATGTCTCGCCGCTCAAGGCCCTCGCGCACGATGTCCAGCGCAATCTCATGGCACCGATCGACGAAATCGGCCTGCCCATCCGCGTCGAAACGCGCAGCGGCGATACGCCGTCCGAGCGCAAGGCGCGGCAGCGCGTGCGGCCGCCGCATGTGCTGCTGACCACCCCCGAATTGCTGTCGCTGCTGCTCACCTGGCCGGAAAGCGCCGCGCTGTTCGCCAGCCTCCAGCGGGTGGTGATCGACGAGGTGCATGCTTTCGCCGCCGGCAAACGCGGCGATCTGCTGGCCTTGGCGCTGGCCCGGCTCCAGACGCTGGCACCTGAAATGCGCCGCGCCGCGCTGTCGGCCACGGTCGCCGACGAGGCGGACTACCGCGCCTGGCTCGCACCCGATGCCGACGCCGATGCCGTGACTTTGGTGGAAGGCGAGCCCGGGGCCGAGCCGGAAGTGGCGATCCTGCTGCCGCAAGAGAACCGCGTGCCGTGGAGCGGCCATGCCGCTTCATGGGCGATCCCGCAGCTCTACGCCGAAATCAAGCGCAACCGCACCACGCTGATTTTCGCCAACACGCGGTTTCTCGCCGAATACCTGTTCAAGTTGTTGTGGGATGCCAACGAGGACAAGCTGCCGATCGGCATTCACCATGGCTCGCTGTCGAAAGAGGCGCGGCGCAAGGTCGAGGGCGCGATGGCGCGCGGCGCGTTGCGTGCGCTGGTGTGCACCGCCAGCCTCGATCTCGGAGTAGATTGGGGCGATATCGACCTGGTCGTCCAGATGGGCGCGCCGAAGGGCTCGTCGCGGCTGCTGCAACGCATCGGGCGGGCCAACCACCGGCTCGACACGCCCAGCCGCGCGCTGCTGGTGCCGGGCAACCGCTTCGAATTTCTCGAAGCGATGGCGGCGGCCGATGCCGTCGCCGAGGGGCAGCGCGATGGCGATGAATTCCGCCCCGGCGCGCGCGACGTGCTCGCCCAGCACGTCATGGGGCTGGCCTGCGCCGGGCCGTTCGGCGAGGCCGCGCTGCTCGCCGAAGTGCGCCGCGCCGCGCCCTATCGCTGGGTGACTGCGGCCGACTGGACGCGGTTGCTCGATTTCGTCAGCACCGGCGGCTATGCGCTGCGCGCCTACGACCGCTTCCGCCGCATCGTCCGCGCCAGGGATGGCGAGCCTGGAGAGACCATCTGGCGGCTCGCCCATCCCGAGCGTGCGCACCAGCACCGGATGAATGCCGGGATCATCGTCGATGCCGAAATGCTTGACGTGCGCTTCCGGAACGGGCGCGCGCTGGGGCGGGTGGAGGAACAGTTCGGCGCGGGCCTGTCGCCCGGCGACACCTTCCGCTTCGCCGGCATGGACCTCGAGGTCGAAGCGCTGCGCGGCGCGGAACTGATCGTGCGTGCGGCGCGGCGCTCGGCGAGCATTCCTAGCTACATGGGCGCACGCATGCCCCTGACCACGCATCTCGGGCAGCGGGTTCGCGCCATGCTGGCCGACCGCGCCGGCTGGGGCCGCTTCCCCGACGACGTGCGCGAATGGCTTGAAATGCAGGACTGGCGCTCGCACCTGCCCGCGCCGGGCAAGCTGCTGGTCGAGAGTTTCCCGCATGCCCGGCTGCACTACACCGCCTTCTACCCGTTCGAGGGCTGGAACGCGCACCAGTCGCTCGGCATGCTGATCACCCGGCGGATGGAGGATCGCGGGCTGGGTCCGCTGGGCTTCGTCGCCAACGACTATGCGCTGGCGGTGTGGGCAATGCAGCCGCTCGACGAGCCCGCCGCGCTGCTCTCGCCCGATATCCTCACCCATGAGTTCGTCGACTGGGTGCAGCAGAGCTATCTGCTGCGCCGCGCATTTCGCGAAGTGGCGGTGATCGCAGGGCTGGTCGAGCGGCAGCATCCGGGCAAGAAGAAGAGCGGACGGCAGGTGACCTTCTCGACCGACCTGATCTTCGATGTGCTGCGCAAGCACGAGCCCGGCCATGTGCTGATCGAGGCTGCCTGGGCCGATGCGCGCACCCGGCTGACCGATGTCGCGCGCGTCGCCGACGTGCTCGAACGCGCGGCGCGCGAGATCGACCATGTCCGCCTCGACCGGGTCAGCCCGCTGGCGGTGCCGCTGCTGTCGATGATCGGGCGCGAAAACCTGCCGGCGGGCATGGCCGACGACGAATTGCTGATCGAGGCGGAAGGCCTGGCGGCGGCGGCGATGCGGGCAGGGTAGGACACGCAACAAGGGGGCTCACACGCAGTCCCGAAGATGTTGCGCCAAACCGCAGGTTCCCCTTTCGCTTCAGCCGCAGCATGATCGGCCTGGGATTTTCAGCGGGCTTCGCGCCAGAGGCGATATCTTCGAAGTCTTCGTGTGCAACAAAAAAAGGGGCGGATTGCTCCGCCCCTTTTTCAAACCCGGCTTTCGTGCCGCAGCGCTATTTGGCGCCGGGCGGCTTGTTGAATTCGGAATAGGCCTCGTTGCCGACGAAGCCGAACTTGGTGACCTTCGAGCCCTTGATGATGTTGAGCACCTTCGTGGAGAGATCGTAGCTCGCTTCTGAATCGGGCTGGAATTGCAGTTCCGGCTCGGGCGTCATGCTGCGGGTGATCGACAGGTTCTGCACCAGCTGCCCGCCGGTCACCGGCGAGGCGTTCCACATCACCTGGCCGTCGCGAGTCAGCGTCACCTTGTTGACCTCCGGCTTGACCGGCGGCGGCGGCGGATCGTTGGGGTTGGGCACCGGCAGATCGATATCGACCGAGTGGGTGGCCACCGGGATGGTGATGATGAACATGATGAGCAGCACGAGCATGACGTCGATCAGCGGCGTCGTGTTCATTTCCATCATCGGCGAGCCATCGTCCTTGCCGCCTGACATTGACATTGAACTTACTCCTGAATTTACGAGCGACCGCAGCCTGCGATTAGGCCCGGTGATTGGGTGCCGGGATCAGGCGTTGGGATCGACCGGGTTCGAGATGAAACCGACGGTCGGGTAGCCGGAGATCTGCACATTGTAGATCGCGCCGGCAACGCACCGCCACGGCGCATTGACATCAGCGCGGATGTGGACCTGCGGGACCTTCTCCGGATTATTCTTGAGTGCTTCCGGCCCGCCTGCGCGCTTGACGATGTTGTCGAGCCGCTTGAACGCCTGGTCGCGCAATTCCGCCGAATTCACCGCTGTGATATTGTTGAAATAGATGCGGCATTCGCCGTTGCGCGTCGGGCCTTCGTAGCCCCCCTCGCCGGGGCTGCGCCCGCCTGCGTCCGTGGTGGAAACGCTGAGCAGCAGGTTCTCGACCTTGTCCTTCGATTCCAATGAAACCAGAACCGGAAGCTGGAGCTTTTCGATCGTCTGGATCGCGATCGGAACCGCGATGAGGAAGATGATGAGCAGCACCAGCATCACATCGACCAGCGGCGTGGTATTGATGTCTGACATCGGGGTTTCGTCCCCACCGCCACCAACCGACATTGCCATAACTACATCCTATCCTTGCAATTGGCCCGGGAGATGGTGGCGGTCCCGCATGCCGCAGCCCGCCACCTCATTTCTCCCGCGAAGATGGCGGCCGGCAACCCGGGCGCGCCGTTCTTCGTGACGCTTACGCTTTCGCCGGAGCAGCACCGACAGGCTTGCCCGCAGGCGCAGCCATGGCCGGGCGAACCGCACCCTTCGAATTGATGTTCGCCAGCACGTCGGTGGCGAAGCCGCGCAGGGTTTCCGCGATCCGCTTGTTGCGGGCCTGGAGGTAGTTGTAGGCGAGCACCGCAGGCACCGCGACGAGCAGGCCGAGCGCGGTCATGATCAGGGCTTCTCCGACCGGGCCGGCGACCTTGTCGATCGAGGCCGAGCCGGCAATGCCGATGTTGATCAGCGCGCGATAGATGCCGACGACCGTGCCGAACAGGCCGATGAACGGCGAGGTCGCGCCGACCGTCGCGAGGAACGGCAGGCCGCTGGCCAAGCGGGCGTTGATCGTGTCTTCCGAACGCTGCAGCGACCCGACCAGCCACTCGTGGGCGTCGGTATCGTTGACCATCTTGCCATGCTGGTCTTCGGCGGCGAGGCCGTCATCGACCACCTGGCGCCAGGCGCTGTTCTTGTCGAGCTTGGCAGCGCCTTCCTTGAGGCTGGCCGCGCGCCAGAAGCTGGCTTTCATGTCGCGGCCCTGCTTCATGATCTTCGACTGTTCGACCCACTTGGTGAACAGGATGTAGAACGAGCCGAACGACATGACACCCAGGATGCCGACGGTCGCGTAAGCGATGAAGCCGCCCTGCTCGAGCGCTGCCATGAAGCCGAAATGGTTCTGCGGAGCAGCGGTTGCGGCGGCCTGAAGGAGTTCAATCAGCATGCGTAGTTCCTCTCAAGATAATCGGTGGTTGCCTCTGGCGGCCCCGGACCGGCCGGTGCCTGTCAAGAAAATCAGTCCTTTGGAATCTGCCAGCGCACGGCGCTCGACCAGGAATCGGTGGTCGGCTGGCCTTCGCCATCCTTGGCCGGATTGAACCGGCCGCGGCGCGAAACCAGCGAGCAGGTCGCCTCGTCGAGATCGGGGTGGCCGCTCGAACCGGTGACGGTGCAGCCAGTGATCTTGCCGTCGGCACCGACAGAAACCCGGAAGCGGGTGACGCCTTCGCGCTCTTCGCGCAGCGCCCGCGACGGATAGTCGTTCGAATTGGCCCAGCTGCCCGGATTGCCGCGCGGCGTCGCCTTGGTCGCGGTAAAGCGCGGCGGCGGCGGGGCGGAAGGCGGCGGCGGCACCAGAACCGGCGGCGGCGGCGGGGCCGGCGGGGCCTCGGTCACTGTCGTGATCGTCTGCTGCGGCGGACTGATCGTCATCTTGGGCGGCGGTGCCACGGCGGGCGGCGGCGGCAGGTCCAGCTTCTTGGGCGGCGGTGGCAGCTCTTCCTTCTTGACCTCTTCCTTGATGTCCACGGTGGTCACCCGCTGGACCGCCTTCTTGACCACATCGTAGGCAAGCCCTGTCACCAGCGCATAGCCCAGCAAGATGTGGAGGATGGCAACGATGATTAGCGCAGTAATCCGATTACCGCTCATTGGTTGGTCAGCGTAAGCCATTCAGTCGCACCACTCCTATTTTTATCGCCCCGGAACCCGGTTCCCGGGCACCCCCGGAGCGGGCCTCAATCCCGCTTCGAGACCAGCTACTCTTTCGGCCCTTCCTGAACCTTCGGTCCGCCAAGACGCCCGATGCCTGGTAAGGCGAACATGCGGGCCCGATTCATTTTTTTCGGCCCAATTCTTGTTAGCTTAGCGTTGAACCCCTACCCACGCAACGCCTTATCGGCACGGACAGGAGTTAACGGGCAATTCACTTGTGGTACACTGCTATAAGTTCTGCATTTGCATCTGCCCGCCTGGCGGATGCTCTTTCGCCCTTCGCCGTTTCAGGAGTCCGATGCCATGACCATCCGCCGCCGCCCGCTGTCTGCGGGCCTGCGCGCCGCAGCGGCCATCATGCTCGCTGCGGGTGCTGCCGGTGCCGCACCGCCGCCGCCGCTGCCCCCCGCGATCGCCTACGCCGACCTCGCCGATCTTGCCGATTTGGCACCCATGGTGCTGCGCGCGCAGTTGCGCAGGCTGGTCCGCGTCGAACCCGCCCGCGCGCCCGGAGTGCGGCCCGGCTGGGGGCGCTTCTATGTCGAGGCCAAGACCGGCGCGATGCTGGCGGGCGACGGGGTGGCCATGGAATCGCTGCGCTATCTCGTCGATCTGCCGCTCGATGCGAGGGGCAAGCCGGTGACTGCGGCCAATCAGCGGCTGGGCAAGCAGGCGGTGCTGCTGTTTGCCGCTCCGGTGCCGGGCCGGCCGGGCGAGCTGCGGCTGGTCGCGTCCGACGCGCAGGTGCCATGGGATGCCGCGAGCGAGGCGATGTTGCGCGCCATCCTCACCGAACTGGTCGCGCCCGACGCGCCGGCCAAAGTCACGGGCGTGCGAGAGGCGATCCATGTCGCCGGCGGACTGGCGGGCGAGGGCGAGACGCAGATGTTTCTCGCCACCAGCGACGGCTCTGCCGCCTCGATCGCGGTCACCCGCCGCACGGGGAGCGCGCCGGTGTGGGGGGTATCGTTTTCCGAAGTCGCCGAGGGCGGCACCCCGCCGGCGCGCGAAACGCTGCGCTGGTATCGTCTCGCCTGCTTTCTGCCGCGCGTCGATCCCGGCGGGGGTGAACCTGTCCGAAAGCGCCGGGGAGAAGGCGATGGCCGAAGCCGACTACCGGCTGGTGATGGCGGCGCTGGGACCCTGCCAGCGGTTGCGGCGATAGCGGCGGCGGGAGTCGCGACGACAGACGCGGCTGGCCTTTCGCGGCGACCTCGCCTAGGGCGCGCAGCCGAAAGGCAAGCTCCATGTCCGAACCGCGTACCCCCGCTTCCCCAAGGATTGCCCCCTTGCGCATTGCCCTGGCCGGCCTCGGCACGGTCGGCGGCGGCGTCATCCGGCTGATCGAGGCCAACGCCGCGCTGATCGCGCGCCGCGCCGGCCGGCCGCTCGAGATCGCCGCGATCGGTGCGCGCGACCGGGCCAAGGACCGCGGCGTCGATATCTCGCGCTACGTCTGGGAAGACGACATGACCGCGATGGCCGCCGCGCCGATGTCGATGTCGTGGTCGAGCTGGTCGGCGGCTCGGACGGCCCGGCGCTGGCGCTGGCGCGCAAGACGCATCGCGGCGGGCAAGGCGCTGGTCACCGCCAACAAGGCGATGATCGCGCACCACGGGCTCGAACTGGCCCATGCGGCCGAAGCCGCCGAAGTCGCGCTCAAGTTCGAGGCGGCGGTCGCCGGCGGCATCCCGGTGATCAAGGGGCTGCGCGAGGGCGCGGCGGCCAACGAGATCGAGCGGGTCTATGGCATCCTCAACGGCACCTGCAATTATCATCCTCTCGACGATGGAGGACACCGGGCGCGATTTCGCCGACGTGCTCGCCGAGGCCCAGGCGCGCGGCTATGCCGAGGCCGATCCCGCGCTTCGACATCGAAGGCACCGACGCCGCGCACAAGCTGTCGATCCTCGCCGCGCATCGCCTTCGGCACCCGCGATCGATTTCGCCTCGGTCGAAACCGCCGGCATCGCCCGCCTGCTCGCCGCCGACATCGCCCAGGCCGATGCGCTCGGCTATCGTCATCCGGCTGATCGGCATGGCCGAGGAAGACCGGTCCGGACCCAGCGCGCGCCTGTTCCAGCGGGTCCAGCCGCATCTCGTGCCGTTCGACCATCCGCTCGCCCATGTCGATGGCGCGACCAATGCGGTGGTCGCCGAGGGCAATTTTTCGGGCCGGCTGCTGTTCCAGGGCGCGGGCGCGGGCGACGGGCCGACCGCGAGCGCAGTGGTCGCCGACCTGATCGACATTGCGCGCGGCGATATCGGCGCGCCGTTCTCGGTCCCGGTCGCCGAGCTCGAGGCCATGCCGCCGGCCGCCACCGGCCACCGCCTGGGCCGCGCCTATATCCGCTTCATGCGTCGCCGACCGCCCCGGCGTGCTCGCCGAGATCACCGCGGCGATGCGCGATGCCGGGGTTTCGATCGAAAGCCTGATCCAGAAGGGCCGCGCCGAGGCCGGCGGCGAGGTGCTCGTCGCCATGGTCACCCACGAGGGGCCCGAAAGCGCGGTCAGCGAGGCGCTGCGCCTGCTCGACGGCTCGCCCAGCCTCTCCGCGCCGCCGCTGGTGATGCAGATCCTCGGCGACTAAGCCGGCGCCTCGCGCTCGACAAGCCGCTCCGCCATGGCTAATCGCGCCTCCACCCCTTCCGGCCAGCGACAGGATCCCCGATGAACGCCACCCCAGCCAGCCACATCCTCGACCGCGTCCTCGTGCTCGAAATGGTGCGCGTCACCGAAGCGGCGGCGATCGCCGCCGTCCAAGCTGATCGGCCGCGGCGACGAGAAGGCCGCCGACGCCGCCGCGGTCGAGGCGATGCGCGCCGCGCTCAACGAGCTGGCGATGGACGGCACCGTCGTGATCGGCGAGGGCGAGCGCGACGAGGCGCCGATGCTGTTCATCGGCGAAAAGGTCGGCTCGGCGCAGGGCACCGGGCCGAAGATCGACATCGCGCTCGATCCGCTCGAAGGCACGACGATCACCGCCAAGGCCGGGCCCAACGCGCTCGCGGTGCTGGCGATCGCCGAGGAAGGCAGCCTGCTCAACGCGCCCGACGTCTACATGGACAAGCTCGCGGTCGGCCCGGGCTATCCCGAAGGCGTGATCGACCTCGCACGAGTCGCCGACCGAAAATGTCAAGGCGGTCGCCGCCGCCAAGGGCGTCGCGCCCGGCGAGATCATCGTCTGCGTGCTCGACCGCCCGCGCCACGCCGATCTGATCGCCGAGCTGCGCAGCCTGGGCTGCGGCATCCTGCTGATCCCCGACGGCGACGTCGCCGGCGTGATCGCCACCACCAACGCCGACACCAACATCGACATGTACATGGGCTCGGGCGGCGCGCCCGAAGGCGTGCTGGCGGCGGCGGCGCTGCGCTGCGTCGGCGGCCAGTTCAAGGGCCGGCTGCTGTTCCGCAACGACGACGAACGCGGCCGCGCGCGCAAATGGGGCATCGAGGATCTCGACCGCATCTACAAGCTCGAGGAACTGGCCAAGGGCGATTGCATCTTCGCCGCGACCGGGGTCACCGACGGCTCGCTGCTCGACGGGGTCAAGCGCCGCAAGGACGGCACCATGACCACCGAAAGCGTGGTCATGCGCGCCAGTTCGGGCACCGTGCGCTGGGTCAAGGGCGAGCACCGCAAGGGGCGGTGAGGGCTGCGGGTTTCGCGCTGGAGCTGGGTGCTGGCAGGGGGCCTGAGGCGACCTGTGTGCGTATTGTGGCACCGGCAGCATTACAAACCCGAAGGATCCGTGCGGATGGGTATGGCAGACATTTGGCCTCGCTTTCGGGGCACTGGATACGTCAATTTGTCAGACAACAGGCTCCTCGAAAATTGCTTGGCACACGATTAATAAGACACTACATATAAATTATGGATGTCGAGTTCGATCCTGCGAAAGATGCTATCAACACCGTCAAGCATAGCCTGTCGCTGGCCGAAGCCGCAGAGTTCGATATCGAGACGGCGGTAATCGAGATCGACGACCGCTTCGACTATGGCGAGGTGCGGTTCCGCGCTTTTGGCCGAGTCGATGGAGAAGGCCGCTGTCTGGTGTTCACCTACACGGCCAGCGCCGTGCGCGCGATCAGCTATCGCCGCGCCCATGACAAGGAGATGCGCCGTTATGAATAAGCCCAAACCGCCCGCCGATTATGATGAAAATCCGGAGTGGACCGAGGCAGACTTCGCCCGCGCGCGGCCTGCTGCGGAAGTGCTGCCTCCGCAAGTGCTGGCCGCATTCGGCAAGGGCAAGCGTGGCCGCCCGATCGGCTGGACCAAGCCCAATGCTAAAAAGTCGATCACCTTGCGGCTCGATCCCGACGTGATCGAAGGCTGGCGCAAAAGCGGACCGGGCTGGCAAAGCCGGATGAATGCGGCGTTGAGGGAGGCTTTGGGGGCTGGGTAGGAACCCCCATTGGTCTTGGTCAATTGGTCTCAGAAGGCATTAGTCCGTTGCATGCGCGGTAAAATTCATAACCAAGTGGCGTAAGCCCGTTCGCTCGAACCCAAGTGCTGCCACCCCACGCGGAAAAAGTTGCCGAAAGTGGTTGCAAAATTCCCGCCCGTTGCAAAATTCCAAGCGGCAAGCGTCGATCACGACTCCAACTGTCAAACCCAAAGCCAAAGATTGCGGACTCGCCGTCCTTTCGTGGGAGGCGCCATTCAGTTGGCCTGATCGGCCACCCGTATGTGCCTCGCAAGAGTTGAGACACGATCTCGTCGTAGCGATCTGCGGCGTTCTCCTGCGTGATCCTATTCTTAACAGCGAACTCAAACCCCGTGTTTGTGTCATTCATACTGCTTGAAAGATAACCCCCGAAACCAGAGTGTTCAAATTGGACGCAAAACTTGACAAATTCGTCGAGGCACCGAACTTCGAGAGGTCCAAGCAGAGCCATGATATCCGAAAAGACAGCATGTTGGTTTGAACCTTTGAGAGAGGCATCGACGAAGAGGTGCGCCCACCATTCAGTAATTTCATCTTCGTCGGCTGAGAAACTGGAGTCCATAATCATTCGGGTCAGCAGTCCAGGTGCAATTGGCTTGAGATCAAGGTTCGATGCCTTTGCAATTTGCTCGCCGGCTGCGAATACCTTGCTCACCCGACGCCCTAAATACGCTTGAATGTTGTCCCCAAGCGCTTGGGTCGTTGGCTCTAGGATTTTTTGAGCAAACCATACACCCGCGCCAAAGGCTGCGGTTGAAAGTGAGATCAGTTCATCTGCCATGCAGTCCTCGGTAAAAGAATTAGGGCCTCTCGCCTAATACTCAATCCCCCCCCACCCGCTCCACTTGCGCCCCCACCAGCGCCAATTTCTCCTCCAGCCGCTCATAGCCGCGGTCGAGGTGATAGAGCCGGTGCACCTGCGTCTCCCCTGCCGCCGCCAGCCCGGCGATCACCAGGCTCATCGAGGCGCGCAGGTCGGTGGCCATGACTTCGGCCCCGGTCAGCCCGGGCACGCCGTGGACCACCGCCGTGCGCCCCTTGGTCTCGATATGCGCGCCCATGCGGTTCAGTTCGGGGACGTGCATGTAGCGGTTCTCGAAGATCGTCTCGGTGAGCACCGAGGCTCCCTCGGCGCGGCACAGCAGCGCCATCAGTTGCGCCTGCATGTCGGTGGCGAAGCCGGGATAGGGGGCCGTCGAAAGCGTGATGGCGCGCAAGGGTCCATCGGCGGCAACGTGGATGCCCGCCGGCGACCGGCTCGACCGTCACCCCGGCATCGCGCAGCGCCTGCACCGTCGCGTCCATCTCGTCGATTTTCGCGCCCTTGAGGGTCACCTCGCCGCCGGTGATCGCCGCCGCGCAGGCATAGGAACCAGCCTCGATGCGGTCGGCCATGACGCGGTAGGTCGCGCCGTGGAGGCGGGGGACGCCGTGGATGGTTATGTCGGAGCTGCCGATGCCCTCGATCTCCGCGCCCATGGCGACGAGGAGATGGCACAGGTCGACGATCTCGGGCTCGCGCGCGGCGTTGTGCAGCGTTGATTTGCCCTTGGCCAGCACGGCCGCCATCAGCGCATTCTCGGTCGCGCCGACCGAGACCACCGGAAAGCTGTAGCGCCCGCCGGGCAGCCCGCCATCGGGGGCCACCGCGCGGACATAGCCCGCCGCCAGCTCGATCTGCGCGCCGAGCGCTTCGAGCGCTTTCAGGTGCAGGTCGATCGGGCGGTTGCCGATGGCGCAGCCGCCGGGCAGCGACACCGTCGCCTCGCCCATGCGCGCCAGCATCGGCCCGAGCACCAGGATCGAGGCACGCATCTTGCGCACCAGCTCGTAGGGCGCGACCGAGGAGGTGATCCGTGTCGCCTCGAGCGTCATCACCCGGCCGAAATCGGAGGGACGGCTGCCGGCGATGGTGGTCGAGACGCCGAACTGGTTCATCAGGTGCTGGAACCCGTCGATATCGGCGAGCCGCGGCAGGTTGCGCAAGCGTCAGCGGCTCGTCGGTGAGCAGCGCGCAGGGCAGCAGGGTCAGCGCCGAATTCTTCGCGCCCGAAATGGGAATTGCGCCCGACAGGCGCTTGCCGCCGTGGATGATGATCTTGTCCATGCCACCGGACTTAACGGGATTTGCGCGAGCGGCAAGTCGCGGCGGCAAGGTTAATTGGCAAAAGGCTTTAACCCGGTTTCAACTGGCTGTAGCCATAACGGCATGATGCTTAACACCAACCCGCGCAAGCCGATCAGGAAGGCCGTGTTCCCCGTCGCCGGCCTCGGCACCCGTTTCCTCCCCGCCACCAAGGCGATTCCCAAGGAAATGCTGCCGATCATCGACCGGCCGCTGATCCAGTATGCCGTCGATGAGGCGCGCGAGGCGGGGATCGAGCAGATGATCTTCGTCACCGGGCGCGGCAAGACCGCGATCGTCGATCATTTCGACATCGCCTTCGAGCTCGAAGCGACGATGCGCGACCGCGCCAAGGCACTCGAAATCCTCAAGCCGACTCGGCTTGCCCCGGGCAATCTCGTGACCGTGCGCCAGCAGGTGCCGCTGGGGCTGGGGCACGCCATCTGGTGCGCGCGGGCGATCGTCGGCGAGGAACCCTTCGCCATTTTCCTGCCCGACGAGCTGATGATCGGTGAGCCCGGCTGCATGAAACAGATGGTCGAGGCCTACAACGAAATCGGCGGCAACGTCGTCAGCGTGCTCGAAGTCCCGCGCGAGGAGGTTTCCAGCTATGGCGTGATCGCGCCTGGCGAGCGGCACCCAGGCTTGGGAGGCGCGGTCACCGAAGTGACCGGGCTGGTCGAAAAGCCCGAAGTCGCCACCGCGCCGTCCAACCTGATCATTTCCGGACGCTATATCCTTCAGCCCGAGATCATGGCGGTGCTCGAAGGGCAGAGCAAGGGCGCGGGTGGCGAAATCCAGCTGACCGACGCCATGGCCAAGCTGCTCGGCAGGCAGCCGTTCCACGCCGTGACTTTCGCCGGGCGGCGGTTCGATTGCGGCTCCAAGACCGGTTTCGTTGAAGCGACGCTGGCGCTCGCGCTCGAGCGCGAGGACATGGCCGACGAAGTGCGCGCGATTGCGCGACGCCTGTTGGGTTAGGCCTGGAAAGGCTCAAGGAAACCAGGCCCCGAAAGAGGGCGGCAGCTATCGGAATCCAGCCGGACCGTTAGCGGCCCTGGCTGCTCAATGCGACCCTTGCGGGCTCAGCGGCGCGCGGCCACGGCCTGGCCGAAGCTCGGCACGGGCAGGCGATCGGCTGGCTGATGGTTGAACTGGTCGGCCTGCATGTAGGGCAGCGGATTGACCGCCGCCCCGGCGATGCGGACTTCATAGTGCAGGTGCGGGCCGGTCGAGCGGCCGGTCGAACCGAGATAGCCGATCACGTCGCCCTTGCGGACGCGCTGGCCGGCATAGACGTTGAGCCGCGACATGTGGCCATAGCGGGTCTGGATATCGGCACCATGCTCAAGCGAGACATAGAGCCCGTAGCTGCTGAACCATTCGGCCTTGCTGACCACGGCGTCGGCTGTGGCGTGGATCGGCGTACCGGTCGGCCCGGCAAGATCGACGCCCTTGTGACCGCGACGGCCGCCGAGCACCGGATGGGTGCGCATGCCGAACTCGCTGGACAACCGCACGCCTTCGACCGGCATGCGCGAAGGGATCGAAACTGTGCGGACTGCGGCAACCGGCACGCCAAGACCGGTCATCGGGCGGGCGGTGGTCGGCGCGACGAAACCGGCGGCCTTGTCGAGCGAGCGCCAGCTGGAGAACAGCTGACGGAATTCCTCGTCGCCGTTGCCCAGCGCGGAGTGGCGGGCATCCTGCGCGGCGCGCAAGGGAGCGGCTATATCGGCGGCGTTGCTGCTGGCGGCGATTGCAGGTGTGGCGCCCAAAAGCGCAGCGGCTGCGGCAGAAATGCCCGCAATCGCCTGCAATTTCACGCTATTTTCAAAACCAATCACTCAAAATACCTTGTCTTAACGGCGCAACCCGGTTGCCGGTGAAGGCCGTGCGACCCAATTATCCCGCCGCGCCCGAGGGCGCTTTGGCTGTTTGTTGGAGATGGTCGGAACCCCCCGCCGTCTCGTTGATTGGGGCTAACTGGAACGTGGTTTATAAAGCAATACCAGCGTAAAAACTCCGCGATAAACCGGCTGCGAGGCGCGCTGAGTCGTTGAACGGCGGCTTAACAGCCCCGCGAAAGTGGCAGTTCACCACGCTTTTCCAAAGCTCCTCGGGATTCGCGCCGAGCGATTCACACAATGCGGCGAAATGCTTTGAGCCAAATCGGACATGGCGGATTTCATCGTCAAGGATTCGTTCGAGGATTCGTGCGCCGCGTTCGTCGCCGGCCGCGACCAGCCGCTCGATCATCGGCGGCGTGACATCGAGCCCGCGTGCCTCGAGCACCATCGGCACCACGGCGAGCCGCGCAGCGGCATCGTGCCGCGTGGCGTGCGCCGAATCCCACAAGCCGGCGTGGGCGGGCAAAGCACCATAGTGGCTGCCGAGCGCGCGCAGCCGCCGCGCGATCAGCGCGAAATGCATCGCCTCGTCGGCGGCGACGGAGAGGAAATCATCGACGAATTGCCGCCCCAGTGCTTCGCCGAATCGCCCCGCAGCATCGAGCGCGAGATCGATCGCCGAAAATTCGATGTGGGCCAGCGCATGCCACAGTGCGATTCGCGACCGCTCGGAACCGCCCCGACCGCGCTTGGGCATGCGGCCCGGCGGCAGCAGCTCGGGTGCGGCGGGCCGGGCGGGACAGTCCGGCATGGCCATATCGAAGGCGAAGGACAGCCGGCCCAGCCGCCAGTCGCGCGCCACGCCGCGCGCCGCCATCACCTTGGCGCGCGGGTCGGGCTCAAGCAGCGCGGCGCGGATCGCGGCGGCAACGGAGGGCAGGGTCAAAGCGCTTGGGCGGCGGCCAGCACTTCGGCGGCGTGCCCTTTGACCTTCACCTTGTCCCACACCCGCGCGATCCTGCCGTCCGGCCCGACCAGATAGGTGGTGCGGACCATGCCCATGTAGGTGCGGCCGTAGTTCTGCTTCTCGGTCCAGATGCCGAGCGCATCGGCCAGGCCATGCTCTGCGGCATCGCTCGCCAGCGGCGCGGCCAGGCCGTATTTGGCGATGAATTTCTGGTGTCGCTGCGGCGGATCCTTGCTGACCCCGAGCAGCGCGACCCCGGCCGCCGCGAAATCGTCGGCCAGCGCGGTGAAATCCTGGTTCTCGGTGGTGCAGCCCGGGGTATCATCCTTGGGATAGAAGAACACCACCAGCTTGCGCCCGGCGAAATCGGACGGCCTGACGCTGCCGCCATCGGGGGTCTCCATGGCCACGTCGGGCATGCCGTCGCCGAGGCCGGGCTTGCTGCTCCCGGGTTTCATGCTCATCGATCAGATCTCCAGATTCTCGCCGAACGTTTCCTGCCACGCGCGCGCGACGTCGGCGCGAGCCTTGGCGATCAGGCCCAGCAATCCATCCCAATCGCCGCAACCGCAGGCCTTGGCAAGCGTCAGCCGCGCGGCGGCGGGCGGGGCGTGCGTATCGGGCGCAAGCAGCCGCATGGCAACCAGCACCCGGGTGAGCGCATCGTGCGCCGCGCCCAGCGACGCCGGCGCAAGTCCGGCAGCGGCGAAGACTCGCAGCGCATCGCCGAGGAACGGGGTCAGCGCGCCCTTGAGCCCCGCGCCGTCGCGCAGCTGGAGGAAGTGGACGAGGAATTCGAGATCGACCAGCCCGCCGCGCGCCAGCTTGACGTCGAGCACGCCGCGCGGCGGTTTGTGGCCGGCGATGGTGGCGCGCATCTCAAGCACCTCGTCGCGCAGCCTGCCCGGATCGCGCGGCTGCAACAGTGCCGACGACACGATCCCTACCAGATCCTGGCGCGCGGCTTTCGAGCCATGGAGCACCCGCGCGCGGCACAGCGCCATATGCTCCCAGGTCCACGCCTGTTCGCTCTGATAGCGCGCGAAACTGTCGAAAGCGACTGCCAGCGGCCCCTGCTCGCCCGACGGCCGCAGACGCGTATCGACTTCGAACAGCGCACCTTCCGCCGTCGGCACGCTGAGCGCGGCAGTGACCCGCTGGGCGAGGCGGTTATAGTAGTGCGTCGCGCCCAGGGGGCGCTTGCCATCCGATTCGGTGCCGGATTCGCCGGTAAACAGGTAGACCAGATCGAGGTCCGAAGCATGGGTCAGCGCGCCGCCGCCCATGCGGCCGAGGCCGAGCACAACCAGTTCCGAGCCGGGAATGCTGCCATGGCTGCGGCGGAACTCGGCGACGGTGGCGTCGGTCAGCACCGCGATCGCCGCCTCGGCAATGCGCGACAGGGCGGCCGAGATCGCCAGCGGATCGGTCGTCCCCTCGATCAGTTGGACGCCGAGCGCGAACCGCAGTTCGCCGACCTTGCGCCGCACCCGGTCGAGGATGCGCTGGTAGTCGTCGTCGCGCTCGCCGTCACGCATCTGCCCGGCGAGCGTCGCGACATCGCCGGGCAGTTCGAAGGCACTGGCATCGATCAGCGGGTCGAGCAGGTCGGCGCGGCGCGCCAGCTCGTCGGCGAGCGGCGGGGCGAGGCTGAGGATGCGCGCGAGCAGTTGCAACAGGCCGGGCCGCGCTTCGAGCAAACGGAACAGGTTGACCGCGCTGGGCAGGCCGGTGAGCAGATGCTCCCAGCGCAGCATCGCCCGGTCTGGCTCGGGCGCGGCGGCGAAGGCGGCGAGCAGTTGTGGCTGGATCGCCTCGTAAGCCACGCGCGCGGCGTCGGTGCGCAGCGCGCGCAGCTTTCCCGAGGTCCAGCCGGCCATGCGCTCGGCCAGCGCCTGCGGATCGGCAAAGCCCAGCCGGGCAAGTTCCGCAACCAGCGCGTCGCCGCTGGCCATGGCGACCGGCGGGGCCGCCGGGCCGCCGCTGGCCGCGATCAGCGCATCGTAGCGTTCGCCCACGCCTTGCGTGATCGCGGTAACTTCGCCGAGCAGCGCTTCCGAACCCGCCAGCCCGTCGAGAAGCGCCACGGCATCGATCGCCGCCCAGTCGGCGGGCAGGCGGTGGGTCTGCTGGTCGGCGACCATCTGCAGGCGGTGTTCGAGCGTGCGCAGGCGGTCGTAGCTGTCGCCCAGCAGGCGCGCGTCGTCGGCCGGCACGATGCCCGCCGCAGCGAGCGCATCGAGCGTCGCACGGGTGCCGCGCAGCCGCAGCGCCGGGTTGCGCCCGCCGTGGATGAGCTGGTGAGTCTGGGCATAGAATTCGATTTCGCGGATGCCCCCGCGCCCCTTCTTCAGATCGAACCCCCGGCCGACCAGCCACGCGCTCTTGCTGGTCGAACGAATCTGCGCGGTGAGCCGGCCGATCTCGGCAATCGCGCCGAAATCGAGGCTCTTGCGCCAGATGAACGGCCGGATCGCGGCGAGGAACGCCTCGCCCGCCGCGACATCGCCGGCGCAGGCGCGCGCGCGGATGAAGGCGGCGCGCTCCCAGGCCAGCGCCGAGCTTTCGTAATGCGTCAGCGCCGCCTCGATCGGGATCGCCAGCGGGCTGACTTCCGATTGCGGGCGCAGGCGCAGATCGACGCGGAAGACATAGCCCTCGTCAGTGACGCTGGCGAGCGTCTCGACCACGGTCCGCGCGACGCGGTTCGCCGCCTCGCCTGGCTCGTCGCGCGACCGGCGCGGCAGCAGCGCCGGATCGTAAAGCAGGATGGGATCGATATCCGAGCTGTAGTTCAATTCCCTTGCACCATGCTTGCCGAGTGCGAGGGCCAGGAAGCCCGCAGGCTCTTCGCCGGGCGCGCGGCGGCGGATGGCCTCGGCGATGGCGGCGTCGAGCGCGCGGTCGGCAAAGTCCGAGAGTTCGGCGGTGACGCGCGCCAGCGGGAAAGCGCCGGCAAGATCGCCGATGGCCAGCGCAAGAGCCAGCGCCAGCCGCTCGCGCCGCAGCGCGACGGCGACATCGTCGTGATCCTGGCCCGCCGCTTTGGCCCATGCCAGCGCCGCTTCGCCCTGCCCTGCGGCGAGCAGCGCGACCAGCCCGGGCTGGCGGTCGATGGCGCGGGAAAGGAACGGCGCGTGGGCGGCGGCCCGTTCGAGAGCACCGGTCCAGTCGGGAGAAGTCATCAGCAACGAATGGCCTGTCGCGGCGCTTCCCGCAAGCGCCTGGCGCGGCTAGGGTCGGGGACATGACCTGGCGTCTTCCCCCCGAGTGGCATCCGCAGGACTGGCTGTGGATCGGCTTCCCGCACGATGCCGGCGAATGGCCCGGCTTTCTGGAGGCGGCGCAGGCGCAGATCGCCGCCTTCGCCAGCGCCGTGGCGGAGAGCGGTCAGGAGGTGCGGCTGCTGGTGCGCAGCGAGGCCAACGAGGCGGCGGCGCGGCGGCTGGTGAGCGGCAAAGTCACACTGGAACGCCGCGTCTATGGCGACATCTGGCTGCGGGACACCGGGCCGCTGGTCGTCGCCGGCGGTGGCAAGCGGCTGGCCCGCCGCTTCGGCTTCAATGGCTGGGGCGAGAAATACCTGATGGAAGGCGACCAGACCATTGGCGCGGAACTGGCCCGCGATGCGGCGCTGCATGTCACGACTTCCGACTGGATCCTCGAAGGCGGCGCGCTCGACGGCGACGGCACCGGGCTGGTGGTGACGACCGAGCAATGCCTGCTCAACCCCAACCGCAATCCGGAACTGTCACAGGCCGACATCGAGGCGCGGCTGGCGCGCGATCTCGGTTTCGAGCGGGTGCTGTGGCTGGGCGACGGCCTGCTCCACGATCACACCGACGGCCATGTCGACAACCTCGCCCGCTTCGTCGCCCCGGGTGTGCTGGCGCTGCCGGTTGCAACCGGGCCGGACGATCCCAATTCTGCGGTCTATGCCGATGCCCGGGCGCGCGCCGAGGACTTCGGGGTGGCGGTGCGCGAAGTGCCGTCGCCGGGCCGGGTCGAAACGGATGGGCGGGTTGAGCCGGCGAGTTACATGAACTTCGCGATCACCACGAAGCTGGTGGTCGTGCCGACTTTTGGCGTGGCCCATGACGACGAGGGCGTCGCCGCCGTGGCGGCACTGTTTCCGGACCGCGACACCATCGGCCTGCCCGCCGATGCCGTGCTCGCGGGCGGCGGCGGGTTCCATTGCGCCAGCCAGCAGATGCCGGCGCCTTAAGCCCAACCTCGCCGATTCCCGTCATCAGTTCAGGATGACGATGCTTAGGGGAATTGGGGCAACTTAACCTTTCCGCAACCGCTCCCGGCGCAAAATCGCCCGCATGGCACGAGTCATCGCCCTTTTTGCGACACCCTTGCGCATTCCGAAGCTGGCAAGCTGGCGAGGCCTGATCGTCTGCGGCTGTGCGCTGGCGTTGATCGCCGCCGGGTAGGCTCAGTCCCGCAAATCCGGCGGCGTCGCCTCAGCCTTCAGCATCGCGATCGCCTCGTCCAGCGGCATGATCCGCTGGCGCTCCTCGCCCAGCGTGCGGATCGCGACTGTGCCCTCCTCGGCCTCGCGCTTGCCGACCACCAGCAGGTGCGGGACCTTGGCCAGGCGAGTGCTCGCGCACCTTGTAGTTGATCTTCTCGTTGCGCAGGTCGATTTCGACGCGGATGCCCGCCGCCTTCAAGCTGCGCCTCGACCTCGCGCGGCATAGTCGTCGGCGTCCGAAACGATCGTCGCCACCACGGCCTGCACCGGCGCCAGCCAGAGCGGCAGCTTGCCGGCGTAATGCTCGATCAGGATGCCGATGAAGCGCTCGTAGGAGCCGAAGATCGCGCGGTGCAGCATGACCGGGCGGTGCTTCTCGCCATCCTCGCCGATATAGCTCGCGTCGAGCCGTTCGGGCAGCACGCGATCGGACTGGATCGTGCCGACCTGCCAGGTGCGGCCGATCGCGTCGGTCAGGTGCCATTCCAGCTTGGGCGCATAGAACGCGCCTTCGCCGGGCAGTTCCTCCCAGCCATAATCGGCATTGGCCAGGCCGGCAGCGGCGACGGCATCGCGCAGCTCCTGCTCGGCCTTGTCCCACATCGTCTTCGCTGCCGAAGCGCTTGTCCGGGCGCAGCGCCAGCTTGATCGCATAGGTGAAGCCGAAGTCGCTGGTAGACGCGGTCGGCCAGCTCGCAGAAAGCCCGCACTTCCTCGACGATCTGGTCCTCGCGGCAGAAGATATGCGCGTCGTCCTGGGTGAACTGGCGCACGCGCATCAGCCCGTGCAGCGCGCCGTGCGGTTCGTTGCGGTGGCAGCAGCCGTTCTCGACAGATGCGCAAGCGGCAGGTCGCGATAGCACTTGATGCCCTGGCGGAAGATCAGGACATGCGCCGGGCAGTTCATCGGCTTCAGCGCCATCCAGTCGGCCTCGCCGCGCAACCACCGGGCCCTTCGTCCTCGGTGTTGGGGACTTCGTCGGGGACTGACGAACATGTTCTCGCGATATTTGCCCCAGTGGCCGCTCTGCTCCCACTGGCGCGCATCCATCAGCTGCGGGGTCTTGACCTCGTCATAGCCGGCGCCGTCGATGGCGCGGCGCATATAGGCCTCGAGCTCGCGCCAGATGATGATAGCCCTTGGGGTGCCAGAACACCGCTGCCGTGCGCCTCGGGCTGGAGGTGGAACAGGTCCATCTCCTGCGCCGAGCTGGCGATGGTCGCGCTTGGCGGCTTCCTCCAGCCGGATGAGATGCGCGTCGAGCTGCTTCTTGTTGAGCCAGCCGGTGCCGTAGATGCGGCTGAGCATCGCGTTGTTCTGGTCGCCGCGCCAATAGGCGCCCGACACGCGCGTCAGCTTGAACGCTGCCGGATCGAGCTTGCCGGTCGAGGGCAGGTGCGGACCGCGGCACATGTCGAGCCAGTCGCTTCCGCGACTGATAGACCGTCAGCTCCTCGCCCTCGGGCAGTTCGGCCGCCCATTCGGCCTTGAAGCTCTCGCCCGCCGCGCGCCACTGGGCGATCAGCGCATCGCGGCGCGACACTTCGCGGATGAGCGGCTTGTCGGCGGCGATGATCCGCCGCATTTCCGCCTCGATCGCGGGCAGGTCCTCGTCGGTGAACGGCCGCGGTCCTGTCGGGCGCGAAGTCATAGTAGAAGCCGTCGTCGGTCGAGGGGCCGAAGGTGATCTGCGTGCCGGGAAACAGCGCCTGCACCGCTTCGGCCAGGACATGGGCAAAATCGTGCCGGGCCAGATCGAGCGCCTCGGCCTCGTCGCGCGCGGTGACCAGCGCCAGCGCGGCATCGCCCGTGAACGGGCGCGACAGATCGACCAGCTCGCCATCGACCCGCGCCGCCAGCGCCGCCTTGGCGAGGCCGGGACCGATCGCGGCGGCGACATCGGCGGGGGTCGATCCGGCGGGCATTTCGCGCGAGGAGCCGTCGGGAAGGGTGATGGTTAGTGTGGAAGACATATTCAACCTGGGAATGTGGCGAAGTTTGCAAATGAAACGGCATCTCGATTGCGCACGAGCACCTCAAGCGCATCAAGCTGCGCCGCGCGGAAATTCCATAAGTCTGCCG
The DNA here is from genome assembly GCA_963777795.1 of uncultured Alphaproteobacteria bacterium. Classification (GTDB taxonomy): domain Bacteria; phylum Pseudomonadota; class Alphaproteobacteria; order Sphingomonadales; family Sphingomonadaceae; genus Novosphingobium. The sequence continues at coordinate 942 of CAVZRM010000006.1, read as the reverse complement.
AAGGTTCGCTTTCGAGTTCTCGCGCGATACCCAACAGCACCCAGCGCATGATCATCAAGGCACCGGCGAGTGCGCGGCCTTTCTCTTTGCGCGAGATGTCTTCGATCTTCCGCGCGGCAACGTAAAGACCGTTGAATCCCTGCTCAAGCGACAAACCCGCCAGGAAGTCAGCCGTTGCTTTCTGCAATTTCGTTCGCCGAGAAGATATCCAGCAACTTGACGCCATGCTGGCCCAGCAGTTCATCCCCTCCTTCATGGCGATTGACCAGAGCGGCGGCATAGTTGACCACGCCACCAGCCTGTCGAACTTCTTCAATTGCCTGGAGGATCGACTTTCCGCTTGTGGCAACATCGTCGATCACGAGAACGGCTTTCCCCGAAAGAGATTTGTCCGGGCCAAGGCCCTCGATCAGTTCTTTCGTGCCGTGTTCTTTCTTGCGCTTGCGCACAAACGTGGTCTTGACCGGATGGCCGATCAGGGTGCCCACTGCGGCCATCGCGCCAATCACGGGAACCGCTCCCATTTCGAGGCCGCTGACATATTCCAGATCGTTCTCGGCCATCAATGCGATGAACGCCCGTGCCGCCAGCTCTGCACCGCGCGAGTCCATCATGGTTGGCTTCATGTTGAAATAGAGACTGCTTCGCTTGCCTGACGAGAGAACAAACTCCCCCGTCCGGAAGGATCGATGCCGGATTATCTTCCCAAGTTCGGCGCGCTGGGCGGCGGAAAAAATTGCAAAATCCGCATCAGTGCCATCGCCGCCAAGTTCCGACGGCGGCCTGAGCTGGGAGACGCTTCCCATCATCAAATCTCCAAGAATCCGAAAACCGCGCCCCTTGGGGCGGTTTTCCGCATGGATCGGCTATGAATCGGATCGCCATTCAGGTCAACCGCATTCTCATCCCCTTGATGTTGCGTACCCATCTGGCACAGGATAC
>CAVZRM010000005.1:0-205057 GCA_963777795.1 uncultured Alphaproteobacteria bacterium | reverse complement strand
ACCCGGCCATCGGGCAGAATTGCGTCAGCCCGTGCTATCAAGGCCGGATCGGCTGCATCGCGGATCAGACGGCGCGTTCGGCGGATCTCAGCCTTGCAGGTGTCGATTGCTTGCTGCTCCATGCGGCGTGCCTCCCAATCGCCTTCAGATCGGCGTAGCGTTCGATCAGTGGCGCTAGGTTGATGCCTGCAGCCCATCGGATGACACCGCCGCTCCTGAGGCCAGAGCGGCCACCGTTGCCGCCCGTGGTTCTAGCGATCAGTCCCTTCGCCTCAAGCTCGCGCTCGGCATCATTGATGGCACGGCTGCACAGATCGAGGTCGTCGGCGGTTCGGCAGACCCGATCCCAGACGGCACAGATGCGACCGGCCCGGTAATCATCATCACGTGAGCGCCAGATATACTGCCTGAGCACCCGCGTGGCCGTGCTGGACAGGCCAAGGCCACGCTTGCCTAGGTCCTCGACTAGGGACAGCATATCTATGCGCCTGACGCCCTCGGGAAGACCGCCATGGGCAAGGGTCGCGCTCATGACGCACCGCCCGCAAGCTCGGCGCTTGCACGGGATTCCGTGATATCGTATGAGAAGGCAGTAGCTGCAACGCTATCGAAATGACCGCTGGCGAGGGTGGCAGCCCTTCCGGCGGTTTTTCGTTTCCGGTCTGGCGGTCTGGCAACTGCCTCCGTCGCTGCCAAAATCCGACCAGATATGCGCGTTTTCGAGGGCTTCCAGAGGCCCTCTCGTACAAATCGCGTACAGCGGCCCTCGTACAAGCGGCTGTTTTTGCAAACAAAACAGCTAACTATCTGATTTGGCTGGCTCCCTTCACACGGGTGGGGTCGCAGGTTCAATCCCTGCCGCGCCCACCATCCTTCCCCGGATGGATCATGCCGGCGTCAGCTTGAGGTGCATCTCGGCCAGCCCGCGGATGATGAAGCTGGGCTCGTATACCAGATCTCCGATGCCGCCGGGATGCTGCGCCGGGTCGAGTTCGATCTTCGATGTGCAGCTCAGGAACTTCTCCAGGATCACCCGCACTTCCACCCGAGCCAGCGGTGCTCCGGCGCAGACATGCTTGCCGCGCCCGAAGCCGACGTGCTCCTTGATTTTGGGCCGATCGAGCACCAGCGCGTCAGGATCGTTCCAGCGTGCGGGATCGCGGTTGGCGGCCGACAGCGCGACCAGCAGGCGGGAGCCCGCCGGAATGTCGATGCCGCCGATGCGCGTCGCTTTGCGGGCGAGGCGGGCGGTCTGCTTGGTCGAACCCTCAAGTCGAAGCACTTCCTCAAGGAAAGCGGGGATCAGCGCGGGATCGGCGCGCAGGCGATCCTGAAGATCGGGGCGCTCGACGATGTATTTCATCGCATTGCCCAGCAATTTGGCCGAGGTGTCTTGGCCGGCACCGAACATGAACATGCCGAGCTGGACGATGTCGTGAAGTTCTGGCGTGGTCCCGTCGGCATACTTCGCCTCGGCCAGTTCGCTGAGGATATCGGCCTGCGGACTGGTGCGGCGGCTATGAATGTAGCCGGAGAAATAGGTGCCCATCACCGCGAAGGGATGGTCGGCACCTTCCATCGGGTTGCCGCCGTCGAGGCTACCGGGCGGCGGGGCCTTGGCGATGGCGTCCATGAAAATCTGACGGTCCTCGACCGGGACCCCAAGCAGATCGGCGACCACCACGGTGACGAAGGGCGTGGCAATGTCCTTGATCAGCTCAACCCCGCCCGCAGCGACCGCCCGTTTGACCAGATCGTCGCAATAGGCAGCGATGAACGCCTCGCTGGCCTTGAGCCGCGAAGGCACGAACAGCGTGTTGATCAGCGCGCGCAGACGGGCGTGTTGCTCGTCGTCGAGATTGACGACCTGGTCGCCACCGGGAAATTGCAGGCGGTGCGCCTCGATCTGTGCGGTAATATCCGCTCCCGCCGGCTGGAACGGCAGCGGCGCGGCGGCACCCTGGAGCGCGATCACCGCCGAGAAGCTATCGTGTTCGCGCAACACTTCGAGGGTTTCATCGAAACCGGTAACGACGAAATAGTCGCGCCCCGGCGGCTGGTAAACCGGCCCATGTTCGCGCAGTGCGTCGAAGAAGGCGTAGGGTTCCTTGAGGATCTCATAGTCGCTGAAATAGTCGCGTTCGATCAGTTCCGGCATGGGCCTCGCTCCGCTCAATCGGGCATAGTTGTGATATACGATGGCGCATAAACCTCTGCGCAACCAGCGTCAAATCCCGCATCCGATCTGGCCATATTAACCTATTTGGGATTATAATCTTTCCTACATCATCGTTTCGGTTATAAAACAGCCTCCAACGCAGCGAATCGCATGCCGCTGGCATGCCCCGGCTCTGGAGCTCCCCCATGCATGGCACAATCGGCGCATTCCGCATCGGCGAGGATATTGCCATCGCGCTCGACGCGGTGACCGGCGACCCCGCCACGGTCACCGCCATCTCCGCGCAGATGAAGCCCGCCAAAGTGGTGGCCAATCGCCTCGTGCTCGACGATGCCGCTAGTGGCATCGCCATGACCGTGACCGCCACCGGCACCACCGGCTGGCTGATCGCGCTGAGCGCCGCGACGACGGCCACGCTGCCTGCCGGGGTCTATGGCATCGATGCCCGGCTGACGCTTCCGGGTGCGGTCGAGATGACCGAGCAAAGCGGTTTCATCGCGCTGTCGCAGGCAGCCGTGGCATGACCATGATCCTGCGCTGGCGCACGCCCGAGCGCCCCATTGTCACGCGCTGGCGCGGCCCGGCGGGCATGGCCGAGCCGCTCGACCGCGATCCCCAGATGCCCGTTGCCGCCATCGTCGGCCCGCCTGGGCCGCCGGGATCGGGCGTCCCGGGCGCTGCGCCGCAGCGCATCGATGCCTCGCTCTCGGCCACCTGGATCCTTGCCCACAGCCTCGGCCGGGTGCCGATGGTCGAGGTTTTCCTCGGCGCGGGCGAACAGGCGATCGCTGACGTCAGCGTCACCGCGACGGCCATCACGGTCACCCATGCCAGCCCGCAATCGGGCTTTGTCCTCGCCTATTAAGGAGCCGCACCCATGGCAAAGAAGGTATTGAACGGGCTGGACCTCCAGTCGCAAAAGATCGTCGGTCTGGCCGATCCGTCGGCGAGTAGCGATGCGGCCAACAAGCAGTATGTCGATAATGTCGCGCGCGGCATCCAGTGGAAGGCCCCGGTTCGCGTGGCGACGACCGCCAACGGCGCGCTCGCCAGCGCCTATGCCAATGGCCAGTCGATCGACGGCGTGACCCTGGCGACCGGCGACCGCGTGCTCATCAAGAACCAGACCGCAGCATCGGAAAACGGCATCTACACAGTCAACCTCAGCGGCGCGCCGACCCGCGCTGGCGACGCCGATACCAACGGCGAGCTGGCACCGGGAACCGCAGTCAGCGTCACCGAGGGCACGACCAACGCCGACAAGGTGTGGATGATCATCTCGGACGCCGCAGTGGTCATCGGCACGACAGCGCAGACCTGGGGCCAACTCAGCGGCGGCACCAGCTATACCGCCGGCAACGGCATCCAGGTCGCCGGCTCGGTGATCAGCGCGGTTGCCACCACGGGAATCGTCGTCACCGGCGCGGGTATCGGCATCGACAGCTCGCTGGTCGCCCGCAAATACAGCACCAATGTCGGCAACGGATCGCTCACCGCGATTGCCGTCACGCACAATCTCGGCACCAAGGATGTCGAGGTGACGCTGCGCGAGGTGTCGAGCGATGCCGCAGCGATCACCGACTGGGTGGCGACCGATACCAACACCGTGACCCTCGGCTTTGCCGTCGCGCCCGCGAGCAATGCCTACCGGGTGACGGTGATCGGCTGATGACGACGCAGTATCTCGGCACCGGGCTGCTCAATGTCGCCGATGTCGGCCTGGCCACCGGCATCGCCGCCCTGCGCCTGGCGGCCTCGGTCCAGGCCATCCGCACCGGCGGCTATGCGGCCAACGGCCCGGGCGCGGGCAGCTATGTCAGCGACGGCCTGGCCAATGCGGGGCTTGCCGCCGCCCACCCCCGCTTCTGCAAGCAATCGGCCGACCTGCGCTACTGGCGGCTGCTGCCCGAACCACATATATCGGTGAAGCAGGCAGGCGCGGCGGGCGACGGGGTGGCGGACGATCATGCCGCGATCCAGGCGGCGATCGACTATGCGCTCACCCTCGCCGGGGCGACGGTCTATTTCCCGGCGGGCACCTACAAGGTGCTGACCTCGCCGGAAATCGTCCACGGCAAGGGCATCAACCTGCTCGGCGAGGGACCGGATCGCTCGATCATTGCGGCGGGCGCGTTTCCGGCGATGAAAACGCGAGGGTATTGGCGCTCGACAGTCAAGGGGCTGGGCTTCTGGTGCAATGCCAATCCCACCGGCGGGGCGTTCGAGCTGGATGGCGAGCCGGACGGCAGCTTCGGGGTGCAGCAGATCACCTTCGAGCAATGCTTCTTCTTCGGCACGTCCAATTCGAAATTCGCCTTCACCAACCAGCGCGTGGCCGGCGGTTCGGGGCAGGGTTCAGAATGCCTGTGGCTGTCCTGCGCCTTCCAGGGCGCGGGACACAATCCCGGCGACGCGCTGTTCCTCAACAACGGCAACAACGCGCTCAACAACACGCTGCTCGGCTGCAATTTCCAGGAGTTCCTCACCGGGGTCAAGATTGCCTCGGGCAACATCGATGTGCTGCACTGCGGCTTCCAATCGATCTATGGCTACGAGCAGATCACCAGCGACGGCTGGGATGTCGAGGGGTCAAGCGGCACCGTGGGCGACCGGACCATCATGATCGGCTGCCGCAGCGAGAGCCTGCGCATTTACCGGGGCGGCGGCAACCGCGCCACCATCACCGGCTTCACCCATCAGCAGCGCGACGCGCCGCTCTGGACCTCTGGGACCAAGGCGCTCAATGCCCTCGCCCAGGGGCAGACGGCGGCGGGCAACGTCAAGATGTACCGCGTCACCACGGCGGGCACCACCGGCGGGTCTGAGCCGGCATGGCCCGAGAGCGGCACGGTGGCCGATGGCTCGACCGTGTGGACCCAGACCAATTTCAACGTCTTCGAGGGCGTCAATGGCAGGATTGCCGACGGCCAGATACAGCTCGGCCAGTTCGGCTGCGTCAATCACTCATCGAACAGCCTTCTGGTCATCGAGGACGTCAAGGTCACCCGCGACGACTGCTTCGAGACCAATTCGTTCGTTTCGGATTTCGGGCCGTTGCTGCGCAATGTCCGCCTCGGCGGCGCGCCGCCGCCGGGCAATGCCGATCGTCCGGTCATCGTCGGGCTCAACGGCAATCCTGGCGCGCGCAATACCCACAAGGTCGCGCACTACATGAGCGGCGGCGCGCTGGTGTGGAACGAGGGCCTGGGCGGGGGCAGCTATCACGACCTGGTTATCGCGCGGGGCGGCGGCAGCATCACCGACACGGTGCCCAACTGGTTCGAGGTGACCGGCGGCTGGGGTTTCGCCCAGGTCACCTTCGCGCAGATCATGACGATCAGCCGCGCCGGGGTGGTCTATTTCGTCACCGATGGCACGCCCGGCTCGTCGCCGCTCACCGGCGGCGGGACCGGATGCCTGGCGGTCTTCCAGAACGGGGCGTGGCGGTCGGTATCGGGCAGCGGCGGCGGTGCAGCGGGCGCGAGCGGCGTGACCACGGTCGATTTCGGGGCCTTTCCCGGCACCAGCGATACGGCGGCGACAATCACCGGGCAGGCGGGAATTGTCGCCGGATCGCGGATCAGGGCATGGATCGAGGGCACGGCCACCGCCGACCACAGCGCCGACGAGCACTGGCTCGAAACCATTGCCGTGATCGCGGGCAATGTGGTCCCCGGCACCGGCTTCACGATCCACGCGAAGAACACCGGAACGCTGAACGAGCCGGTCGCCGGGCCATGGGCGGGAACCCGCCTTGCCGGTCCCGGTGCCGGCCTCAATCAGCAGCGCCCGGACACGGGCGGCGGCAAAGGCACGCGGCTCACCGGCGCGTTCACCGTGGGCTGGGAATGGAACTAAGGAGACAGGTTCATGGCAATTCAGATTCAGGGTAATGGCGGTGTGGTCGCCGAAGTCGATGGCACTGCGTTTCGCGCGCAACGCATCACCCCGCGCCCGCTCGATCACGGTTCGCTGGGCCACTATTCAGCTACGGCGGCTTCACCGGCATTCTGCCCGCCGCGCTCGCCGCCAACAGCGAGATTTTCCAGTTTCGCTGGCAGGACGTGGCGCGGCTGGCGTGATCAACGAGATCAAGCTCAGCGCGATCGTCTCGACCACCATGTTCGCCGCCGGCGTCCCGGTGCAGATCGACCTGGTCAAATCGACCGCATGGACGGTTGCAGGCACCGGCGGCACCGGCATCACCCCGGCGGCGCTGCTCAAGAAGCGCACCGCGATGGGCAGCACGCTGGTGGCGGCGGGCGATATCCGCATTGCCACCACGGCGGCGCTTGGCGCGGGGACCAAGACGCTCGAGGCGCGGCGCTTGCGGCGCTCGCCGCCGCCGGGCCGATTACTGGCTCGCTGGGCGGCGAGATCATCGCGCCAGGCACCATCCTGTTCCGCGCCGAGGCAGGCGACGGCCAGCATCCGCTGGTGCTCGCGCAGAACGAGGGGTTTTCGATCCGCTCGGTCGCAGTGCCGGCCACCGGCACGTGGAGCGCGGCGGTGCAGGTCGACTGGACCGAAGTGGCGGCGTTCTGAACAGCAGCATCTCTTGACCCGGCGCGGCGCGGCCAATAGGCCGCGCCGATGCACGACATCCGCCTGATCCGCGACGACCCTGAGGCTTTCGATGCAGCGCTTGGCGCGGCGGGGGGTGGAGGCCGTTTCGGGCACCGTCATCGCGCTCGACACCGCCCGGCGCGCCGCCGCGACGCGGATGCAGGAAGCGCAGAACTCGGCGCAACGAGGCCTCCAAGCTCATCGGCGCAGCAATGGCTCGCGGCGACAAGGACGAGGCAGATCAGCTCAAGGCGGAAGTTGCCGAACTGCAAGACGACGCTTCCGGCCCTGGAGCAGGAAGAGAGCGAGCTTACCGGGCAATTGCAGGACGTGCTCGCGGCGTTTCCCAACCTGCCCGATGCCGATGTGCCCGAGGGCGCGGACGAGGCGGGCAATGCCGAAGTCACCCGTTGGGGCACCCCGCGCCAATTCACCTTCACCCCGCAAGAACACGCCGATCTCGGCCCCGCGCTCGGCCTCGATTTCGAGACGGGCGCGCTGATTGCGGGAGCGCGCTTCACCTTCCTGCGTGGCCAGATGGCGCGGCTGCAACGCGCGCTGGCGCAATTCATGCTCGACCGGCAGACCGGCGTGAACGGTTACACTGAATGCGCAGTGCCATTGCTGGTGCGCGACGAGGCGGTGTTCGGCACCGGGCAGTTGCCCAAATTCGCGGATGACTTTTTCCGCACGACAGACGGCCGCTGGCTGATCCCCACCGCCGAAGTCAGCCTGACCAATTCGGTGCGCGAGCAAATCCTCGCCGAAGCCCAGCTCCCCCTGCGCCTCACCGCGCTGACCCCCTGCTTCCGCTCCGAAGCGGGTGCGGCGGGGAAGGATACGCGCGGCTACATCCGCCAGCACCAGTTCGACAAGGTCGAGCTGGTCACCATCTGCCGCCCGGAAGATTCCCCCGCCGAACACGAGCGGATGACCAAAGCCGCCGAATTGATCCTCCAGGCGCTCGACCTGCCCTATCGCAAGATGCTGCTTTGCGCCGGCGACATGGGCTTCACCGCGAGGAAGACCTTCGACCTCGAAGTCTGGCTGCCCGGGCAGCAGGCCTATCGCGAGATCAGCTCGATCTCCAACTGCGGCGACTTCCAGGCGCGGCGGATGGATGCGCGCTACCGGCCCGCCGGCGACAAGGCCAAGCCCGAATTCGTCCACACGCTCAACGGCTCGGGGCTTGCCGTCGGTCGCACGCTGGTGGCGGTGCTGGAGAATTACCAGCAGGCGGATGGCTCGGTCGATGTCCCGCCTGTGCTGCATCCGTATATGGGCGGAATCACCAGGCTGATTCCAGCATGACGAGCCCGCTCGCCCTGAGCCTGTCGAAGGGCTTCGACAAGCTCAGCCTGAGCGGATTAGGGTAACCATGCGCATCCTCCTCACCAACGACGACGGCATTCACGCTCCCGGCCTCGCCGTGCTCGAACGCATCGCCGCGCGGTTTTCGGACGACGTGTGGATCTGCGCGCCCGACGAGGAGCAATCGGGCGCGGGCCATTCGCTCTCGCTCACAAGGCCCGTGCGCCTCAAGCAGCACGACGCGCGGCGTTTTTCGGTGACCGGCACGCCCACCGATGCCGTCACCATGGCGCTCAAGAAACTGCTGCCTGCGCCGCCCGACGTGATCCTCTCGGGCGTCAACCGCGGGGCCAACCTCGGCGACGACGTCACCTATTCGGGCACGGTCTCGGCGGCCTTCGAAGGCGCGCTTGCCGGAGTGCGGTCGATCGCGCTGAGCCAGGTCTATCGCGCCGAGGGCATGGGGGCCGAGGTGCCGTTCGGCGCGGCGGAAAGCTGGGGAGAACGCGCGATCCGGCCTTTGCTCGCCGCCCCGTTTGCGCCACGCACACTCGTCAACATAAATTTCCCACCGCTTGGCGCTGAAGATGTGAGGGGAATTCGGGTGGTTCGCCAGGGTTTTCACGATTACGCACGCGGCTCGGTGGTCGAGGGCAAGGACCCGCGCGGGTTTCCTTATTACTGGTTCGGCCTCCACGGCATCGAGCAGACCCCGGGCCACGCCAGCGACCTCGAGGCCATCGCCGACGGCTATGTTGCGGTGACCCCGCTGCAACTCGATTTCACCCACGAGGCCTCGCTCGCCCCGCTCGCCGGGCTCTACGCGGCATGAGGCGGCCCAACAAACTTGGAATGGCCCTTCTCACCCTGCTTCCGCTGCTGCTCGCCGCCGGCGAGCCCGCGCCGCTGCCGCCTGATCGCGAGATCGAGCACGTCGTCAAGCCGGGCGAGACGCTCACCGGCATCGCGCTGCGCGCCAAAGTGCCGCAGGTGCTGATCGTCGAGGCCAACCGCCTGACCGCGCCCTATGCCCTGCGCGCCGGGCAGAGGCTGACAATCCCGCGCACCCGCCACCACACCGTCGGGCGCGGCGACACCCGCTTCACCATTTCCTATCTCTATGGCGTGCCCTGGGCCGACATTGCCGTCGCCAATGCCATCGCCGCGAGCGCGGAGCTGCGCACCGGCCAGAAGCTGCTCATCCCCAGCGTGCTCGCTCCGCCTGCCGAGGCCACCGCGACGCCAGCGCCGATTGCCTCTCCCACCCCCGCATCCCGGTTCGCCTGGCCGATCGCCGGCCCGGTGCGGCGCGGCTTCACCCCGCGCGCCACCAGCGCCAACCATCACGAAGGCCTCGACATCCGCACCCCCGAAGGCACCGCCGTGCGTGCCAGCGCGGCGGGCAAGGTGCTGTTCGCCGGTGACGAGCCGCGCCAGTTCGGCAAGCTGGTGGTGGTCGAACACGAAGGCGGCTGGCAGAGCGCCTATGCCTTCCTCAGCCGGATCACGGTCAAGGAAGGCGACGAGGTCCGCGCCGCCGAGCGCGTCGGCCTGTCGGGCCGCACTGGCATGGCGCGGGGTCCCGAACTGCATTTCGAGATCCGCCGCAACAACCGCCCGGTCGATCCGGCGGAGCATTTGCCGCCGCGCTGACCGGGGGTCAGCCCAGCGCCCAGAACACCGCGCCCATCGCCAGATAGGCGGCCAGCCAGAAGCCCGCATCGACCAGTCGCTGGTGCGGGCTGGCACCGTGGCGCGCATGGGTCAGCCACACCGCCGGGATGACGAAGGCGAGCGCCAGCCCGCCCGCTTGCATGGCATAGAGCCAGGGTTTGGCGGCAAGCGTCGCCGCGCCGATCCGCGCGTAATTGTGCCCGAGCATGGCCGCGCCGACCAGCATCACCAGCACCACGGCGGCATAGCTCTTGGCCTTGCCCTGCCGCTCGCCTTCGAGCAGCGGCCGCCCGGTGCGGAACAGCGGGCCATGCCAGACTATGCCGAGGCCCACCGCGAAAATGGCGGCGAGCACCACGGCAATCCAGTCAACCGGTCCCATGGCGCGCTCTCTTCCCCGGGAAGGCCGCAACAGTAGCGCGGCGGCGTGAAGCGGTGTAGGGGCCGCGGCCAATGGCTACAACCCTTCCCACCCAGCCCCCAAAGCAGCCGCGAGTCGGCATGGTCAGCCTCGGCTGCCCCAAGGCGCTGGTCGATAGCGAGCGCATCCTCACCCGGCTGCGCGCCGACGGCTATGCGATGAGCCCCGACTATGCCGGTGCCGACGTGGTGCTGGTCAACACCTGCGGCTTTCTCGATTCGGCCAAGGAAGAGAGCCTGGCCGCGATCGGCGAGGCGATTGCCGAAAACGGGCGGGTGATCGTCACCGGCTGCATGGGCAACGAAGCCGAGGCGATCCGGGCGAAATTCCCGGCAGTGCTCGCGGTGACCGGGGCGCACCAGTACGAGGCGGTGGTCGAGGCGGTGCATCAGGCATCGCCGCCCGGGCAGGGCCCCTACATCGACCTCATTCCCCAACCGGATATCAAGCTCACCCCGCGCCATTACAGCTACCTGAAGATTTCCGAGGGCTGCAACCATTCCTGCGCCTTCTGCATCATCCCGCAATTACGCGGCAAGCTGGCCAGCCGCCGCATCGATGCAGTGCTGCGCGAGGCGGAGAAACTGGTCGCCGCCGGCACCCGCGAACTGCTGGTGATCAGCCAGGATACCTCGGCCTTTGGGGTCGATATCGGCCACGCGCCGCGCGACTGGCACGGGCGATCGGTGCGCGCGCACATGACCGATCTGGCCCGCGAACTCGGCCAGCTGCGCACCCCGCAAGGCGCTACGCCGTGGGTGCGGTTGCACTATGTCTATCCCTACCCGCACGTCGATGCAGTGATCCCGCTGATGGCCGAGGGGCTGCTCACGCCCTATCTCGACATCCCCTTCCAGCATGCCGCGCCCAATGTGCTGCGCGCGATGAAGCGCCCGGCCAACGAAGCGAAAGTGCTCGAGCGGCTGGCGGCGTGGCGCGCGATCTGCCCCGACATCGCGGTTCGCTCGAGCTTCGTCCTAGGCTTTCCCGGTGAAAGCGAGGCGGACTTTGCCTATCTGCTCGACTGGCTCGACGAAGCCCGGCTCGACCGCGTCGGCGGTTTCCGCTTCGAGCCGGTCGCAGGTGCTGCGGCGAACGACTTGCCCGGCGCGGTGCCCGAGGAAGTCAAGCAGGAGCGCTATGCCCGGCTGATGGCAAAATGCGAGGCCATCAGCGCGTCCAAGCTCGCCGCCAAGCTCGGGCGCGTGCTGCCGGTGATCATCGACGAGATCGGCGAGCCGGACGAGGACGGCGATATCGGCGCGACCGGACGATCGCAGGCCGATGCCCCGGAAATCGACGGCGCGGTGCTGCTGCGCCAGGTTCCCGCCAGTCTCAAGGTCGGGGATATCGTCGAAGTCCACATCGAACAGGCCGATGCGCACGATTTATATGGCGTGATTTCAAAACGTTAACAGACTGATTGCATTATTATCAACAGCCCCTGAGCGGTTTGCACTTGAATTGTTAACGAAATCGGTGGATATTCAACCTGCCTTTCAGGCATCCTCTCCCAAACTTCAAGGGGCCGGTCCCGTACCGGCCCTTTTTTCGTGGTGCTACAGCCTGGAATCCGGCGGCAGTTTGATTCCTCGTCCGCAATTTGTCACCTGAACAATTCGCTATGTGTTCCAGCGCGGACAAAAACGATGCCGCCGCCCGGTCCGGCGCTCTCGTCGAGTTTGTAAATCAGCAGAAAATCGCCGCCAATGTGGCATTCGCGCGCGCCGGACCATTCGCCTCCAAGCGGATGATCCTTCCACTCCGGGCCGACCGGCGCGTCGTTGGCGATCAGCAACAGTATGGTCTGCTTGAGCCGGTTCATATCGAAGCGGCAGGAGCGCGACAACCGATCCCAGTCCTTCGAGAATGCCTTGGCAAAGTCGCAGGCGCGCGGATGCGGCGCGCGCTTACTTGCGACCATCGTCGAGCATGGCGATCATGGCCGCTCCATCGCCAAACCGCGCTTTGCGGGAAGCAAGCATGACTTCAGCCTCGGCAAGGGCTTCGCGCGTCTCCGCATTGGGCACCTTGAGCTCAAGCGGAAACGCCTGATCGGCGGCGATACGATGAAACAGCAGCCGCACGGCATCTGAAGCAGACAGACCCATCGCCGCCAAAGCGTCGCTCGCCTTCGCCTTGAGCTCGTCGTCCACGCGGATGTGGAGCATGGAACTGCGTGCACTCATTGCCGGCTCCTGTAACTCAAATGAGACACATTATCCTGGAATTCGAGTTCAATCGGCGCGCGCATGGCAAACCTCAAACCAACACCCCCGCCAGCTCGCGCCACGCCTGGCGCACGCCGTCGAGCCCGGTCGCCGAAATCGCCTGGATGCAGACATGGTCCGCGCCAGCCTGGTGATGCGCCGCAACCCGCGCGGCGATGGCTTCGGGGCCGCCACAGGCGAACAGGCCGTCGACCAGGCGGTCGCTCAGCGTGGCAATGTCTTCGTCGGTGAAGCCGTAGCGCTTCCAGTTGTTCGTATAATTGGGCAGCTTGGCATAGAACTCGACTGCGCCGCGCGCCAGCGCCCGGGCGGCCTCGGGATCGCGTTCGAGCACCACGCCCTGTTCAGGCGCGAGCAGCTTGCCCGGACCGAGAATATCGCGCGCCGCCGCAGTGTGGTCTGGCGTAACCAGATAGGGATGCGCGCCGGCAGTGCGATCGCGGGCGAGCGCCAGCATCTGCGGCCCTAGCGCGGCAACGCACAGCGCATCTGCGGGCAGCCCGGCGGCCAGCGCCGCGTCGAGCCAGCTGCGGGTCTTGGTGATCGGTTTCATCCAGTCTTCGCCGATCAGCGGCGCGTGGCTGACGCCGATGCCCAGCATCACCCGCGCCTGCCGCTCGGCCGATTGTCGCCAGCCACCAGGCGGCGACATCGGCGGCCTCCTGCTTCCAGATGTTGATGATGCCGGTGCCGATCGTCATGCGGCTGGTCTTCGACAGCAGCCGGTCGACACTCTCGAGCACCGCGTCGTCGATCCCACCGGGAAGCCACAGCGTGCCATAACCAAGGTGCTCAAGCTCGACCGCCGCCTCATCGACCGCAGCGGCATCGCCGAATCGCATCTCCGTCGACCAGACGCCGACACGGCCAGTTTTCGGTACCATCATGCTTCCTCCCGGATAATGCTGCCGCACAGCCTAGGGTGTCTCGTCCGCGATCCCTAGTGCACGTTCGTAGTTTGCGTGAAAATTCCTGATCTTGCCTTCCTGGTAGGCCGAATACCAGACGAATGGCGGGTTCTTGGCGCGCACCCCCTTCTGCACCGAGGGCACGTTGAACACGTCCTGGTCGGTGATCTTGGAGAGCGACAACAGCTCGGGCGCTGCGGTCCAGGCATCATCGAAACCGAGCTTGCGGGGTCTCGCCGGCGCGGGACGCGGTTTATCCTTGGGCCAGGGGGCAAGCAGCCAGATGTCCATGATGCTCTCTTCGGGGTTGCTGCCATTGGGGCGGAAACGGAAGACGATGCGCATCCAGCCGCCCCACGGGTGCAGGTTGGGGAACAGGTCGTTGAACGAGCCGCCCTGCAGTTCGAGATCGGAGAAGTCCGACAGGTCTTCGCCGGTCAGCGCCTCGATCAGTCCGCGGGTGCCGTCGGCGGCGCGGCGATACTGCTCGATCGCCTCCTCGGGAGTGACCATGATGCCGCGCTGCGGGCTGCCGGGCGAGGGGAACTGCGAGGCGCGGCCCCAGTTGCCGAACACATCATAGACCGAATTCGACAGATCGCCGCTGGTCAGCATCTGGTGCGGGTGAGTGGCGATGACATGGTAGGCCTCCATGAAGGCCTCCATCACCACCTTCCAGTTGGCCCGGATCAGCTTGGAGACATTGGCCTGGATATAGCGATGCTCGAAGCCGTACTTCCTGTAATGCGCCATCATCACCGGCCCGAGGAACTCCGCGAGCGGCCCGCAATCGGGGTCGGGATTGATGAAAACGAAGCCTTCCCAGCACTGCACTTTGGCTGCCGGCAATTGCGCCGCCTCCGCGCGCACGCCGGGAAAATCCCACTCGGTGGTGATTTCCTTCAGCGAGCCATCGAGGTTCCATGCCCAGCCGTGGAACGGACAGCGGAACTCCTTTTCGCCGCGCCCCGAGCAATCCTTGAGCAGCCGGCCGCGATGCAGGCAGACGTTCTGGTGGGCCTTGACGCCGTCCTCGGTGCGCACCACCAGGAACGAGAGGTGCGCGATCTCATAGACGTAATAGTCACCGAGGTTGGGAATCTCATCCTCGCGGCAGGCCATCTGCCAGGTCTTCTTCCAGATCTTCTCGACCTCAAGATCGTGGTATTCCTGCTTCCAGTAACGGTCGGTATTGACCTTCCTGGGGCCGCCGGTGATCGTGCCCGTAAGCCGCATCTCGGGCGGGATGCATTCGGGCTTGCGGTCGTTTTCGAGGAAGAACTGCGGATCGAAATAGGCCACCGAGCGCCAGCCCTCGCTGGTTTGCTTGCCTTTGTCGGGCCGGTAGCTGCCGACAATGCGCCCCATGTCGTCCATATGGGTGCCGGGGAAGGCTTCCATCGGGATCGTGCCGTCGAAAGTTTTCGACGGGGCGCTCATCCAGATCACTTCGTGATCGCGCGGCAGGTCGGGTCCGGCGATATAGAGCAGCATCTGCGGATCGGCCTGGGTGACTTCGCCTTCGAGCCATTCGCCCTGCCAGGTGAAAATCCCGAAGGCATTGCTGCCTTCCTTCTGCACCTTGACCTTGCCCTCGCCGAGTGCCTCATAGATCGTGCCGGTCAGCGGATGGGGTTCGCGCCGCATCATGTTCATTTGTCTGGTTTCCGTTTCCTCTCGCGGCGTTCCCCCTGTCGCGGAATCGCGCCGTGCCAAGCCGGGCGCCAAGCCCGGCACCAAGCATAGTGTCCTGCCCCCTCTTGCGCCAGCCGCCCCGCCCGGTTAAACGCGCGCCCTGCCCGGGGGCCTTGTGCCCCGCAGGTATGCCGCTTTAGCTCAGCCGGTAGAGCACATCATTCGTAATGATGGGGTCAGGTGTTCGAAGTCACCTAAGCGGCACCAGTTTCGCACGAAGGAGCAGTCAGCCATGACAGGGGCCGGGCCCGAACGTACAGCGCAGATCGCCGCGCAAGTCGAAGCCTTCGTGCGCGATATCGTGATTCCCTACGAGGCCGATCCGCGCCGCGATCACCACGGTGCGCCGCTCGACGAGTTGGTCTGGGAAATGCGCGAGAAGGCCCGCGCTGCCGGGGTGCTCACCCCGCATATCCTCGCCGATGGCAGCCACCTGAGCCAGCGCGAAACCGCGCAAGTGCTGATCAGGAGCGGACTTTCCCCGCTCGGGCCGCTGGCGGTGAACACCAATGCGCCGGACGAGGGCAATATCTACCTGATCGGCAAGGTCGGCAGCCCGGAGCTGAAGCAGCGCTTCCTCGCGCCGATGGTCGCGGGGCGCAGTCGTTCGGCCTTCCTGATGACCGAGCCATGGCACGAGGGCGGAGCGGGCTCGGATCCCTCGATGATGCAGACGACCTGCCGCCCTGACGGCAATCACTGGGTAATCTCCGGCCGCAAGACCTTCATCACCGGCTTCCAGGGCGCTGGCGTCGGCATTGTCATGGCAAAGGCCGATGAGGGTGCCTGCATGTTCCTGGTCGATCTGCCCGATCCCGCAATCACGATCGACGAGATTCCCAATACCATCGATTCGTCGATGCCCGGCGGCCACGCCACGCTGACCATCGACAATCTGCGCGTCCCCGCCAGCCAGATGCTGGGCGAGCCGGGCGAGGGGTTCAAATATGCGCAGATTCGCCTCAGCCCGGCGCGGCTGTCGCATTGCATGCGCTGGCTGGGATGCTGCATCCGTGCGCAGGAGATCGCCACTGATTATGCCAACCGCCGCCAGGCCTTCGGCAAGGCGCTGATCGACCACGAAGGCGTCGGCTTCATGCTCGCCGAGAACCTGATCGAGCTCAAGCAGGCCGAACTGATGATCGACTGGTGCGCCGGCGTGCTCGATACCGGTTCCTTGGGCACGGTGGAAAGTTCGATGGCCAAGGTCGCGGTGTCGGAAGCACTGATGCGCATTGCCGATCGCTGCGTCCAGGTGATGGGCGGGATGGGGGTCACTGGCAAGACCATCGTCGAGCAGGTGTTCCGCGAAGTGCGCGCCTTCCGGATATATGACGGGCCGACCGAGGTGCACAAATGGAGCCTCGCCAAGAAGATCAAGCGCGACTGGAAGGCCGCCCAGGGTGCTTGAGCCCCGAACCGACTGGACCCGCGCCGAGATCGCCGCACTGTTCGACCTGCCGTTCACCGAACTGCTGTTTCAGGCGGCGAGCGTCCACCGCGCCCGCCATGCGCCCGCCGAAATCCAGCTGTGCACCCTGCTGTCGATCAAGACTGGCGGCTGCCAGGAAGATTGCGGCTATTGCGCGCAGTCGGTCCATGCCGATGCCGGGGTCAAGGCGACCAGGCTGATGGACGTGCGCGCGGTGCTGCAATCGGCAGCGCGGGCCAAGGCTGCCGGCTCGCAGCGCTTCTGCATGGGCGCGGCCTGGCGCAACCCCAAGGACCGCGACATGCCGGCGATCGTCGAGATCGTCAAAGGCGTCGCGGCGCTGGGCATGGAGAGCTGCATGACGCTGGGCATGCTGACGCCGAAGCAGGCTGACATGCTCGCCGGGGCCGGGCTCGACTATTACAACCACAACATCGACACCTCGCCCGAACGCTATGGCGACATCATCACCACCCGCACGCTGGACGACCGGCTGGAAACGCTCGGCCATGTCCGCCAGGCCGGGATCAATGTCTGCTCGGGCGGGATCGTCGGCATGGGCGAGAGCCGCGCCGACCGCGTCGGCTTCATCCACACGCTCGCCACCCTTCCGCGCCATCCCGAGAGCGTGCCGGTCAATGCGCTGGTGCCGGTCAAGGGCACCGTGCTCGGCGACATGCTGGCCGACACGCCCCTGGCCAGGATCGACGACATCGAGTTCGTCCGCACCGTCGCCGTGGCGCGAATCACCATGCCCCTCTCGATGGTGCGGCTGTCGGCGGGCCGCGAATCGATGTCCGATGCAACCCAGGCGCTGTGTTTCCTCGCCGGGGCCAATTCGATCTTTACTGGCGATCGCCTGCTGACCGCGCCCAACGCCGGCGACGATGCCGACGCGGCGCTGATGGATCGGCTGGGGCTGACGGCGATGACTGGCCCCGAGCCGCTGGCACAGTCAAGCGGGCGCGCCTGCGGAGAGCGCGAAGCGGCGGTTTAGTGACGCGCGATGCCGCCTTTGCCGCGCAGCACGCAGACCTCGAGCGGCTCGGCCGGCAATCGCGCCGCCGCAGCCTGATCGGGCGCGATGGCTCGGACTTTTCCTCGAACGACTATCTCGGCCTAGCTGGCTCGCCGGAACTCGCCGATGCCGTTCGCGAGGCGCTGGCTCGCGGGGTGCCGGTGGGCTCGGGCGGCTCGCGGCTGCTGCGCGGCAACCATCCCGAGCACGAGGCGCTGGAGGCCGAAGCTGCGGCGTTTTTCGGGGTCGGACGCGCGCTGTGGTTCTCGAGTGGGTTCGCCGCCAATTCGGCGCTGTTCTCCACCTTGCCGCAAAGCGGCGATCTGGTGATTCATGACGAGCTGATCCACGCAAGCGCGCACGAAGGCATGCGGCTGGGCCGGGCGGAATGCGTCGCGGTGCGCCACAACGATGCCAATGCCTTCGACCTCGCCGCCGGCAATTGGCGGCGCTCGGGCGGGACCGGTCGCATCTGGCTGGCAGCGGAAAGCCTCTATTCGATGGACGGCGACCGCGCGCCGCTCGATGCATTGGCCGAAATCGCCGACCGCCACGACGCGGCGCTGCTGATCGACGAGGCGCATGCCACCGGGGTGTTCGGCCCCGACGGCCGCGGCCTTGCCGCGCATCTCGACGGGCGCGACAATGTCGTCAACTTGCGCACTTGCGGCAAGGCGCTGGGCTGCGAGGGTGCGCTGGTCTGCGCGCCTGGTGTCATTTCAGACTTCCTGGTCAATCGCGGGCGCGGTTTCATCTTCTCCACCGCACCCTCACCCCTGATGGCGGCGACGATCCGCGCTGCGCTGCGTCTGCTCGCCGATCAGCCCGAGCGGCGCACGGCGCTGTGGCAGCGAATCCGTCTGGCGGAAGACGTGCTCGGCCCGCTGGGGGCAACGCGCAGCGGCTCGCAAATCCTGCCGCTGATCATCGGTGACGATGCCGGGACCATGGCGCGCGCCGCCGCTGTGCAGGCCGCCGGTTTCGACGTGCGCGGCATTCGCCCGCCGACTGTCCCCGCAGGCACGGCGCGGCTGCGCGTGGCGATCACGCTCAATGCCAGCGAGGCGGATATTGTCGCACTGGGCGAAACCCTCGCCGAGGTGATGCGCCTCGCCCCGGAGCGGCTAGCCGACTTGCCCGGCTGAGCGTCCCGCAGCCGCGCGTTTTGCCGCGAGCAGTCGGTCCTGCACTTCGCTTTCAGCCATCAGGATGGCATCGCCTGGCAGGTCGGCAGCGCGGTTGAATAGCGCCTTGGCGGCGCGGATCGCTGCCGGATCCTTGCCGGCGATCTCGCGCGCCAGCACCAGTGCCCGCGCCCGCGGATCGGCATCGAGATGGGTGGCGAAACCGAGAGCCTGCGCATCCTCGCCGGAAAACTCGCGCGCGGAATAGGTCAGCTCGCGCAGCACATCCTCGCGCACCTGCCCGCGCCACAGGGCAAAATGGCCCATGTCGGGGACAATGCCCCATTTGAGTTCCATCACCGCGAGCCGCGCGTCGGGCGCGACAACGCGCAAGTCGGCTCCGGCGGCAATCTGCAAGCCGCCGCCGAAGCAGACGCCATGCACTGCGGCGATCACCGGCACCGGCAGGTCGCGCCAGACCACTGCCGCCTGCTGGAAAAAATTGGCGCGGCCATGGCTGCGCGCGGCGAGCGGCGGCATGTCGCCGGCCAGCGCCGCGAACATCGACAGATCGAGCCCGGCGCAGAAGCCCTTGCCTTCGCCCGACAGCACCACGCAGCGCAGTCCGCCATGGCCGGCGAGTTCCTCGCCCGCCGCGATCAGCGCCGCGAACATCGGTCGGTCGAGCGCGTTCAGTTTGTCCGGTCGCGCCAGGCGAACTTCGGCGATGCCATCGGTGCCGATGTTGACCGCGACACGCTCGCTGCAACCGGATTTGTCTGTCATCGCTGGGACTCCCACGGCAGGCTCTGTTCGACCGATAGAGCCATGGCCCGGGCCTCGTGTCCATCGGCTTCGGCGAGCATGAAAGGCGCGCTGTCCCCCGCCGGGCGCGCGGGGGAAACGAAATAGCCGCCTGCCGGAGCGGTCTGGACGATGCCCGGCAGGCCGGCGAGTGCCAGTTTCGCCCGCAGCCGGAAGACGTGGACCGCAAGGCTGTTGGTGTCGGGCACATATGCCAGCCGCCAGACGTCGCGCACCAGCTCCTTCTTCGACACCACCGCACCGGGCACATCGGCTAGCCGCCAGATCAGAGCGAATTCGCGCGGGTGCAAACCGATCGCGCGCGTGCCGACAAAGCCGTCGCGGGCGAACAGGTCAAGCCGCAGGCTGCCCACCTGGCGCAGGCGCGGCACCACTGCGGCGCGCGCGGATATGCGCAGCGCCCGCTCGGCGATTTCGCCAAGCCCGGTATGCCTGCCGATGACATCGCCGAAGCCCAGCCGCAGCAGCCGCGCGCGCGCCTCCTCGTCGTCGATGCCGATCAACAGCACCAGACCGCGCAGGGGCATCCAGCGCCACTCGCCCAGCGCACTCCAGCAGTGATCGTCGAGACACCCGGCATGGGCCAGCGCCGGGCTGGGCCGGCCATCGTCGGTGGCCACGCCGGCTGCGACCATGCTCCACCCGCAACGCCTGAGATCGAGCGACGGGGGGATTGCCCTGGCCGACAGCCAGCGAAACAGGCGCACGGCAGGCCCCCCTCTCCGGTCGAGTGTTACCCTGGCCGCGAATTGCCGTACCCGGCCTGCGGAAGTCGCGCCCCCGGCGGGTGTTAGCGCGCAAGCAGGACGAAACAAGCCGGACAAATACCTGCCGCAGTTTTCGCCATCAGTTTTTGAGTGCTACTTCACATCCCAGACCAGCGGCAGGTTGCGGATCGACAACAGCCCTGGAAATACAGTGGTATCTGCGCCCGGCTTGACCCTGAATTCGGGAATGCGCGCGAACCATTCGTCGAGCAGGATGCGCAGTTCGCGCCGCGCCAGGTGGCCGCCGAGACACGAATGCACGCCCGCCACCAGGGTGAAGTGGCGGTTGCCCCGCCGGGTCGGATCGAACTGGCGCGGATTCTCGAAGCGCGCCGGATCGAAATTGCCCGCCGGGTTGAGGCAGGTGAAGCTGTCGCCGGCCTTGATCTGCACGCCGTGCCACGCGAAGTCCTTGAGCGCGCGGCGGCCCGAGGAGAGGATCGGCTGGGTGCGCAGAAATTCATCGACCGCGCCATTGGTCAGTTCGGGATGGCCCCGCAGCATGGTCTGGATGTCGGGCTGCAAGGCCATGCGGCGGAACATCTGGCTGATCGTCGCGGCGACGGTATCAAGCCCGCCGAGCCACAGGAACCAGACCATGCCGATCTTCTCGTCCTCGGTGAACCGCTGGCCCTTGATCGTGCCGTGAACGATCAAGCTGGTGAGGAATTCGTCGGGATTGGCCTCCTTCTCGGCGATAAAGCCGCGCAGGAACTGGAGCACGTTGCGCAAGGCCCACTGCATCTTTTCGAGGCTGCCCGAGTGCAGGATGTTCCATTCCCATTCGAGGAAATCGTCGAACATCGCTTTAGGGAAACCCATCATGCCCATGAAGATGCGCACCGGGAAGACGCGGGCGAAATCCCAGGCCATATCGACCTCGCCCTTATGCTCGATCGCGCCGATCATGTCGTCGAGCACGTCGCGGATCATCGGCTCCATGACGCGGGTGATTGTCGCCGGGCCGAGGAACTGGGTGAGGAACATGCGGTATTTGGTGTGCTCGGGCGGATCGAGCCCGAGCGGGATCGAGGGAAAGGTCTCGCCGATCAGCCGCTGGAACTCGGCGGTGCCCTTGTTGGAGAAATGCTCGTTGTCACAATAAACGCGGTCGATATCCTCGTAGTGACTGACCACCCAGTTGCCCGCCATGCCGCCGCCGCCCGCCGCCGCGCCCATCGCGCTCATGCTCGGCTTGTTGTAGAGCAGTCGCGGAATATCCTGGTCGGCCAGCCAGCCCATATGCTCGTAGGGATCGACCAGATCGTTGGGCACCCCGCCCATGGCGAAGCTGATATCGACAATGCGATCCTTGGGCACATGCGGCGGGGCATCGGGATAGTCGATGCGAATTTCATCGAGGGTAAGCGGGCCGGTCATGCGTCTCTCCATTTTGACGCGGCTTTGCCAGTGCCGTGGTCCAAGGGCAATCGTTGATGGCAAGTCATCGCCGCCGCGACGTCAGGCGGCGGTGGTGTTGACCCCCATCGAGACGAGATAGCGCCGCACATTGCGTGCCGCCTGGCGCAGCCGCTGCTCGTTCTCGACCAAGGCGATGCGGACAAAGCCTTCGCCGTCTTCGCCGTAACCGACCCCCGGGGCGACCGCGACTTCGGCGTGGGTGAGTAACTGCTTGGAAAATTCGAGACTGCCCATTTCTTTCAGCGCAGGCGGCAGCGGGGCCCAGGCGAACATCGAAGCGCGCGGGCTGGGAATATCCCATCCGGCCCGGCCGAAGCTCTCGACCAGCACGTCGCGGCGCTTGCGGTAGAGCGCGCGGTTCTTTTCGACGATGTCCTGCGGGCCGTTGAGCGCGGCGCAGGCCGCAGCCTGGATCGGGGTGAAGGCACCATAGTCGAGATAACTCTTCACCCGCTTGAGCGCCGCGATCAGCTTGGCATTGCCGACCGCGAAGCCGACCCGCCAGCCCGCCATCGAGAAAGTCTTGCTCATCGAGGTAAACTCGACCGCGATGTCCTTCGCGCCGGGAACCTGGAGGATCGAGACGGTCGGGTTGTCGTCGTAATAGAGCTCGGAATAGGCAAGGTCGGAAAGCACCCAGACCCTGTTCTCCTTGGCCCAGGCGACCAGCCGCTCGTAGAAGGCGAGATCGACGGTCTCGGCCGTGGGGTTCGAGGGATAGTTGACGATCAGCACCGAAGGGCGCGGCACGGTGAAGGCCATGGCGCGTTCCAGCGCCCGCCAGTAGTTCTCGTCGGGGGTGGTCGGCACCGAACGGATCGTCGCGCCGGCAATGATGAAGCCGAAGGTGTGGATCGGATAGCTGGGGTTGGGCGCGAGCACGACGTCGCCCGGCGCGGTCATCGCCGTCGCCATCGAAGCGAGCCCTTCCTTCGAGCCCATGGTCATCACCACTTCGCTGGCGGGATCGAGCTCGACGCCGAAGCGGCGCGCGTAATAATTGGCCTGTGCCTTGCGCACCCCGGGGATGCCTGCCGAGGCCGAATAGCCATGCGCATCGGGCTTCAGCGCCACTTCGCACAGCTTGGCGATAACGTGGTCTGGCGGCGGCAGATCGGGGTTGCCCATGCCCAGGTCGATGATGTCCTGCCCCGCATGGCGGGCTGCGGCGCGCATGTCATTCACCTCGGCAATGACATAGGGCGGCAGGCGCTTGATGCGGTAGAACTCGTCTTCCATGACCTCGATTTTCCGGCTGTTCGCGGCGGAATTGCCGCAAAAGCTGTCTCTAGGCAGTTAAACAGGCTCTGGCAAATCGGGCCTCGCACACTATGCTGGTCCGCCGAAGGAGCCAGTGCCAGTGGCCGAAACCCCAGCCAGTGACAGCGACACGACCAGCGCTTTTGCCGATCTGCTGCGCGCCCAGTCCGAATTGGCGGGCGAACTTCTCGGCAAGCTGTTCCCGGGCGTCGCGGCGGAAGCGCCGAGCGTGGTCGGCCTGTCGCGATGGGCCGAATCGGGGCGGCAGATTCAGGGCCTGTGGTTCGAATTTCTGCAGAAACAGAGCGGCGAGGCCGCCACGCGGGCGGCGGCGCTGGCCGATCCCCACGGCTGGTCGGCGCTGTTCGACAGCTGGAGCCAGCGTCTTCCCCATGGCGCGGGAGCACGTCAGCAGAAACTGTGGAGAGAGCTTGCCGCGTTATGGCAATCGGTGCTGGCGGGCGAGACCGGCGGCTTGCCGCGCAGCGACCGCCGCTTTGCCGCCGAGGGCTGGCGCGACAGCCCGCTGTTCGCGCTGATCCATCAGACCTACCTGCTGCTCGCCGAAGAGGCCGATGCCCTGGCTGCCGGGGTGGACGGTCTGGAACCCGCGCGGCGCGAGCAACTGCGCTTTTTCACCGCCGCGCTGACCGATGCACTGAGCCCGGCGAATTTCCCGCTAACCAATCCCGACGCAATTGCACGGGCCACCGCCAGCCACGGCGAAAGCCTGGTCAAGGGCATGGAGCACCTGCTCGCCGACCTCGAGCGCGGCCAGCTGACCCATTCCGACCCGGCCAGCTTCCGCATCGGCGAGACGATCGCCGCGACACCCGGCAAAGTGGTGCACGAAACCCCGCTCTACCAGCTGATCCAGTATACGCCGACGACCGGCACCGTGCTGGCGACGCCGCTGGTGATCTTCCCGCCGTGGATCAACCGCTTCTACATCCTCGATCTCAATCCGGCGAAGAGCTTCGTGCGCTGGGCAGTCGAGCAGGGCATCACCACCTTCATGGTGTCGTGGAAGTCGGCCGACGAGTCCATGGCCGAGGTGGTGTGGGACGACTACATGGCCGCGCAGATCGACGCCTGCGACGCGATCCGCCAGCGGCTCGGCGTGCCCTCGGTGCATGCCATCGGCTATTGCGTTGCCGGCACCACCCTGGCCGCGACCCTCTCGATCATGGCGCGCCGGGGCGATGCCGGCAAAATCGCCAGCGCCACCTTCTTCACCGCGCAGGTCGATTTCGAGGCTGCCGGCGACCTCAGGCATTTCATCGACGATGCACAGATCGCGCTGATCGAAAAGCTCGCACCCAAAGGCTATCTCGACGGGCGCGTCATGGCGGCAACGTTCAACCTGCTGCGCGGGCGCGAGCTGATCTGGAGTCCGGCGATCAAGCATTACCTGCTGGGCGAGGAGCGCCCGGCCTTCGACATGCTGCACTGGAATGGCGATGTCACCAACTTGCCGGCAAAGTGGCACGTCCAATACCTGCGCGACCTTTATCGCGACAACCGGCTGGTGGTCGCCGATTCGCTGACTGCGCTGGGCACGCCGATCGATCTTACCCGTATCATGACACCTTGCTATATCCAGGCCGGTCGCGAGGATCACATCGCCCCGCCAGAGAGCGTGTGGAAGCTGACGCGCTATCTGGCCGGGCCGTGGGACTTCGTGCTGGCCGGATCGGGGCATATCGCCGGAGTCGTCAATCCCCCCGCCTCGGGCAAATACCAGCACTGGACCAACCCCGGCGAGACCGGGAGTCTCGCCACCTTCATTGCCGGGGCCGAAGAGCACAAGGGCAGCTGGTGGCCGCACTGGTCGGCATGGATTCGCGCGCGGGATCCGGCCGAGGTGCCGGTCAGGGGCAAGCGCAATCCGGGCGGCAAGGGTGATTTGGTGATCGAGGATGCCCCCGGGCGCTATGTGCGCACACGATAATAATCGCGATCCCGCAACAGGTTGATCAATTTTTGCTGCACTGCAACATTTTTGCTTGACTTAGCAGGCGCAGCGCATAAATGGTGCACCGCAACATGAGCTGCGCCTTGCGGCCCGTGCCCCGAAACAGAAGGACCGCGACACCATGCCTGAATCCGCCAAACAACCTGGCAGTGATTCCGCCGAACGCGCCTACGCCGCCGCCGCCGAGAGCGCGGTTGCCAAGGCCGATGCAGCTGTGGCTGCTCCCGTGACCCCCGCCCCGGAAACTCCGGTTGCGAAGCCCGAGGTCAAGGACGCCCAGACGGCCCTCGAATTCCCGTCCAAGCCGAAGCGCGCCCGCGCGCCGCAAGAGGCCAAGCCCGTGATTGCCGAACCGGTTGTCGAAGCTGCGCCGGTCGTCGAGGCCGAACCGGTCGCTGAGGCCGAGCCGGTGGTTGCCCCCCAGCCGGTCGTCAAGGCCGCACCCGCCATCAAGGCTGCGCCCGCGAAGAAGCTGGTCGCCGCCCGGAAGCCCGTCGCCGCCAAGGCGACGAAGGCGACGAAGCCGGCGAAAAAGCCCGTGGCGATTGCGATTGCCGCCAAGCCGGCGAAGCCTGCCCAGCCTGTTTTCAAGCCCCAGTCTGTTCTCAAGCCCACCATCAAGTCCAACCCCACACTCGCTATCAAGGAAACCATCATGACCACCACCAAGAAGACCACCGATTTCGCCAAGACCATCAAGACCGCCGCTGCCGACGTGCAGGTCAAGGCCAAGCTCGCGCTCGCCAAGGGCAGCGCAGTGCTGGGCGAAGCCAGCGACTTCACCAAGGGCAACGTCGATGCCGTCGTCGCTTCGGGCAAGATCCTGGCCGCCGGCGTGCAGGACCTGAGCAAGGGCTATGTCGCCGAAGGCAAGTCGGCCTACGAAACGCTGTCTGCCGACGTCAAGGAACTGACGGCGGTCAAGTCGCCGGTCGAGTTCATCCGCGTGCAGTCGGCCATCGCTCGCCGCAATCTCGACCATGCCTTTGATCTCGGTGCCAAGAACAGCGAAGCCGCGCTCAAGCTCGCCGGTGAGAGCTTCGCCCCGATCTCGGCGCGCTTCAGCCTGGCGATCGACAAGTTCAAGAAGGCCGCCTGAGCGCGCCTTTCCGGCCCCGGGTCGGGGCCGGACTTTTCGGGAAAGGGCCGGACGGCAATGCGCTGTCCGGCCCTTTCGCCGTCCTGCATTGCCGTTTTTGACCGCGCCGTCTTGTTTTGCACCCGCTCGTTGCGATAAACTGTTCCGATGGTCCCTTCCCGCCTTCCCATGGATTCGCTGCAAGTCCGCTGTGCACGCGCCGGCGATGATGGCGATTCGGGCGACAAGGCCGGCGGTGGCGGACGCGACCAGCTTGGCGTCGCCACCAAGACCCGCGCCAAGTCCAAGAAGCCCAGCCAGTTCAAGGTGCTGCTGCTCAACGACGATTACACCCCGATGGAATTCGTCGTCATGGTGTTGAAGCGCTTCTTTTCGATGGACCTCGAACAGGCGACGCGGGTGATGCTGCATGTCCACCAGAAAGGCGTCGGCATCTGCGGCGTCTATCCCTACGAGATCGCCGAAACCAAGGTGAACCAGGTGATGGACTTCGCCCGGCGCAATCAGCACCCGCTGCAATGTACGCTGGAAAAGGCCTGACGCTTGCCGCGCTGACCCTCAGCGCCTAGGCCAGCTTCACCTTACCCCAGCGAAACGCCCTCGTGCCCTTCATCACCGCCACAGACCGCTACATCTTCCGGCTGGTGCTGATGCCCATGCTGGCGGTCTTCGTCATCGCCGCCTCGCTGCTGGTGCTCGACAAGATGCTCAAGCTGTTTGACTTCGTCGCCAGCGAAGGCGGGCCGGTGAGCGTGGTGTTCCAGATGCTTGCGGGGCTGCTGCCCGAGTATGCCAGCATGGCGATTCCGCTGGGGCTGATGCTCGGCATCCTGCTCGCCTTTCGCAAGCTCGCCACCTCAAGCGAGCTTGACGTGATGCGCGCGGTGGGTCTTGGCTACAACCGGCTGTTGCGCGTGCCCTATCTGATCACCGCCGCACTCATGGCGCTGAATCTGTTCGTCGTCGGCTATCTCCAGCCGCTGTCGCGCTACTATTACGAACAGCTCCAGTTCGAACTGCGCTCGGGCGCGCTGGGCGCATCGATCAAGGTCGGCGAGTTCACCACGCTGAAGGACCGCATGGCGCTGCGCATCGAGCAGAGCCGCAACGAAGGGCGCGAGCTGATCGGCATTTTCGCGCGCATCGCCAATGCCCGCGGCCAGGTGTTGACCATCTCCGCGCGCGAGGGCCGCTTCATGGCGCTGCGCAACAATCCCGACACCATCATCCTGCGCCTGACCGACGGCCGGCATCCTGCAGGATTCGCCCGGCCAGACCCCGCGCGTGCTCGCTTTCTCGCGCCACGACATCCCGATCGACTTGCCCGCTATCGAGAAATTCCGCAATCGCGGCAAGGACCGCGAATATGTCCTGCCCGAGCTGCTGCGCATTGGCTGGGGTGACAAGGTACCCGACGAGTTGCGCCTGTCGAGCCGCGCCAGCTTCAACTATCGCATGGCCGAAGTGGCGATGATGATCTTTCTGCCGCTGCTGGCAGTGGCGCTGGCTGTGCCGCCCAAGCGCTCGACCTCATCGCTCGGGGTGTTCGTCTCGATTGTCCTGGTCGTGCTCTACCACAAGGTCTGCGAATATGGCCAGGGCGTCGCCGCCGCCGGGCGGGCCAATCCCTGGCTGGTGCAATGGGGGCCCTTCGTGGTCTTCGCGCTGATCATCGGCTGGATGTACTGGCGCATTGCCTATGTTCCCGGCGGCCAGCCGATCGGCGCGCTCGAACGCTTTGTCGATACTTTTGGCAAGCGCCTGCGCGCGCTGCTCGGCCGGCGCCCGGCGCGCGCTACCTGAGGGACGACCAATGGCGACCGCGACCCAGCTCGAATTCTTCCCGTCGAAGACACTCACCTTCTATCTCGTGCGCCTGTTCGCGGTGCGCATCGCGGCAGTGCTGGTGATGCTGGTGCTGGTCCTGCAGATGCTCGACCTGCTGAGCGAGACCAGCAAGATCATGGCCTTCGAGGGCAACGCCGAAGCGCAGATATGGAGCTACGTTTCGCTGCGCGCACCGCAATTGATCGCCCGCTTCCTGCCCTATTCGGTGCTGCTGGCAACGATCCTGACCCTCGCCACGCTGAACCAGAACAGCGAGGTCATCGCCATGAAGGCGGCAGGGCTTTCGGCGCATCAGGTGCTCGCCCCGCTGTTCCTCACCGCCATGGCGATCTCGGCGATCAGCTTCGCCTTCAACGAGCGCGTGGTGACCCGCGCCAATGCCACGCTCAAGGCATGGCAGGCCGCCGGCTATGGCCCGATCCCCCGGGATTCGGCGGTGCGCAGCAATGTCTATCTGCGCGACGGAGCGAACGTGCTGTCTGCGGCGACCATTTCCGGCGAGGGCCGGGCGACGGTCATGG
Source organism: uncultured Alphaproteobacteria bacterium (assembly GCA_963777795.1). Classification (GTDB taxonomy): domain Bacteria; phylum Pseudomonadota; class Alphaproteobacteria; order Sphingomonadales; family Sphingomonadaceae; genus Novosphingobium. Next base: position 176,781 of record CAVZRM010000005.1, on the reverse strand, counting down.
AACGGGTCACCTGGTATCGCCGCGACGCCCAGGGAATGGTCATCGAGCAGCTGCGCAGCCCGCGCGCCACCTTTGCCGCACCCGGCTGGCGGTTCGAAGCCCCCATCGCCTTCGATGTCGTCAAGGCCGAAACCCGCCAGCTTCCCGCCACGGTGCTCGCGCGCGAGATCACCCCGGCGCAAGTGGCGATCAGCACGGTCGATCCCGACAGCGAAGACCTGTTGCACCTTACCGGTTCGATCCGCGAGATGAAGGCAGCCGGCCGACGCACCAGCGAGATCGAGGGCAAGTGGTGGCACAAGCTTTCCGGCCCCTTGTCGGCCATGCTGATGCCGCTGCTGGGCGCGATTGCGGCTTTCGGGCTCGCCCGCTCGGGCCAGTTGTTGATTCGCGCGGTGATCGGCATGGCGCTCGGCTTCGCCTATTTCGTCATCGACAATGCTGCGCTGGCGATGGGCAATTTCGGCGGCTATCCGCCGATGATCGCCGCCTGGGCTCCGTTCCTGCTGTTCGCGCTGGTCGGCGAGACGGTGCTGGTAAGGACTGAGGAATAGACGAGGACGCGGATGACGCGGCCAGCGGTTCAGCCGGGAGGGCTGGGTACATCCATATGGGAACCGGGACAATGGAATTCACGCTCGATGACCATGGCCTGTTCCAGACCGCACAAGCCAGGTTTGCATCGTGGGCCGGTTTTCTGGATCGCAGCGGGCGCTATGGCGGCCCTGGTCCGGGTGGGCACTCGGACGGTTCGGTCGAGATCGTCTTCGCGCCCGAAGGCCGCGACACCAGCCCGCTGAGCGCCGAAGAGCTGGCGCTGGTGCAATGGTTTCTCGATCATGAGCCGCAGATTTCCGCTGCGGTGAAAGCGGCGGTCGTGAAACATTATGCCGATCTCCAATCCTCCGGGGATTTCTCGGCTGAGGAAAAACGCGCGCTTCTGCCTGTCCTATCGTCACCGGACGACCTCCGGCAGCGAATCGGCCTGTATGCGATCAATATCCACCAGACCGACAATGCCGGAACGCCCTATGCCGGCTTCGAATTCGGCTGCACCTGGGACGACGAACACGGCCTTGGCGTGCTGATGCATGGCGCCCGGCTGGTTGCCATTGGCAGCGGCGACTGTGCCCATTTGCTGTGGATTGCCGAAGCTGACGCCGAGAGAGGCTGACAGCGGTGTCTGGCCTGCCGTTCCGTTCAGCCCAGCCGCATCGTGCTGCGCGCCAAACGGGATAGAAGTGCAAAAAGTCCCGGATAACTCGCCCCGCGATAGGTCGATCCCGGCCCCAGTTGCGCGGTCAGCCGGCGGTGCGCTTCGCCCAGCGCGTGATAGGGCAGGCTGGGCAGCAGGTGGTGCGTGGCGTGATAGCGCAGGCCGACCGGAGCCCATAGTTCAGGCAGCAGCCCAGGCGGCGGGACGTTGACCGAATCGAGATACTGCGCGGTCACCGTCATCGCCGCGCCGTCGTTGGTCCACAGATGCGCGGCAAGCGTGCGCAGCTGGTTGAGCACGGCGGTGCCAGCGATCACCGCGAGCGCGATGGCCAACGGCCGCCAGCCGATCCAGGTGGTGCTGACCAGCAGCCCGATCGCCCACAGCGCCGCCGCCGCCTCCTGCCACTTGACCATCCGCGCCAGCTCGCCCTCGGGCGGGCGGCGGCGGAAGGCGGGGTTGGTGGAGAGCGATGAGGCGCGCTCCCAAACCAGCTTGCGCAGCGGCGGGATGATCGCACCCAGCGGCACGAGGATGGCACAGCGCAGCAGCAGCGCCGGGGGCAGCAGCACCGCAACAGCCAGGAACAGCGGCAGCGTCCATGGCTTCATCAGGCCCAGCGGCAGATACTCGGGGTCTTCCGGGGTGCCGTAGCGGGTGCGGGCGTGATGCAGCGGGTGCACGCCTTCATACATGAACGACGGCGTGAGCAGCGGGATACCGACCAGCCCGCTCCACGCGAGCCGGAACCCCGGCAGCGCATCGCGGTGGATGTGGCTGAGTTCGTGGATGAACAGCAATGCGCGATACAGCGCCAGCGCGGCCAGTGCGCCCGAAGCCAGCGCCAGCCAGGGGTTTGCCAGCAGGATCGCCCCGGCCAGTGCCGCATAGCCGATCGCGGCGGAGGCGAGCATGTCGGTCCAGTAGATCGCCGGCCGCGCCGCGCCCAGGTCGCGGGTCAGTTCGACTGCGGCGCGCAGCATCGCCATGTCGTCGGCACCACGCGCGGGAGCGGCGGCGGGCGGCGACAGCGATTCGCGGGTCAGGATTTCAGACGCATTCATCAGGCATTCCAGATCGGGACGGCCCTACAATGGCCGCAGTGTGCTTGACAAGGCGGCGGGCGGATAGACACAGCCGCATGGCAGCGAACAAAGGCGAGACCGTGACCCAGCAAGAAATAGTGATAACGCCCGTCGCCACCAGGTCCGACCGCGAGGCCTTTGTCGACTTCGCCTTTGCCATCAACGCCGCCGATCCCAACTTTGTGCCCAATCTGCGCAGCGAGGAACTGGGCAAGTTCACTCCGGGCAAGAACCCGTTCTTCGAGCATGCCCGCTGCCAGCTGTTCCTCGCGCGGCGCGGGAGGCAGGTGGTCGGGCGAATTGCCGCCCATATCGACGAGCTGGCGCTGGCCCAGCCCGCCGAGCAGGGCATGGGGCCGGGAACAGGCATGTGGGGGGCGCTGGAGACCGGGGACGCCGGCATTGCCGCCCGGCTGATCGCCACCGCCGAGGACTGGCTGCGCGGGCAGGGAATGAGCCGGGTGCTGGCACCGATGAACCTCTCGGTCTGGGAAGAACCGGGGCTGCTGGTCAAGGGCCACGATCACCCGCCGATGTACATGATGGGGCACCAATCGCCGCGCTACCAGCCGTGGATCGAGGGCGCGGGCTACGCGCTGGCCAAACGGCTCTTTACCTACGATCTCGACATCATCCCGGACTTCCCGCCCCTGATCCAGCGCATCGTCGCCTCGGGCGTGAAGAACGCGCGGATCGCCATCCGCGAGGTCAGCCTCAAGCATTTCGACCGCGATGTCGGCATCATCTGCCACATCCTCAACGAAGCCTGGTCGGACAACTGGGGCTTCGTGCCCTTCACCCCCGGCGAAATCGCCTATACCGCCAAAGCGCTCAAGCCGCTGGTCAAGCCGGATCTCATCCGCATCGCCGAATACGATGGCGAGCCGGTCGCCTTCATGATGACCTTGCCCGATTTCAACCAGGCGCTGGCCCGCGCCAACCGCCGTGACGGCAGACCTTCGCCGATCGGCTGGCTGAAGATCGCGCTGTGGTTGCGGAAGCCGAAACCCGCCGACATGCGGGTGCCCTTGATGGGGGTGCTCAAGCGGCTGCAAAGCACCCGCATGGCCAGCCAGCTCGCTTTCATGATGATCGAAATCATTCGCCAGGCCTCGATCGCCCGCTATGGCGGCAGGCGCGGCGAGATTGGCTGGATTCTGGAGGACAATCAGGGAATGGTGGCCATCGCCGACGCCATCGAGAGCAAGATCAACAAGCAGTATAATATCTACGAAAAGCGTCTCTGATTGGTGCGGGGAGAAATAGGGGGGAGAAATAGGGGACAGTCCCTATTTTCCAGTCCTATTTTTTAGCTGCCTTGAGCTCATCCCCGGTCAAGGTCACGACATGCAGCAGGTTGGTCGAGCCCGGGGTGCCGAAGGGCACGCCGGCCAGCGCGATCAGTTTCGATCCCGCAGCCCCGAAACCGTGGCGCAGCGCCATACGCTTGCCCTTGGCGATCATCTCCTCGAAACTGCCGATGTCGCGCGTCGCCACCGGATAGGCACCCCACAGCAACCCGATCCGCCGCGCGGTCCTGACCGACGGGGTGAGCACCAGCATCGGTGCGCCCGGTCGCTCGCGCGCTACCCGCCGTGCAGTCGAGCCCGAGCCGGTGAACACGATGATCCCGGCCAGGGTCACGGTCTCGGCAATCGTCGCGCAGGCATGCGCGAGCGCATCGGCGGTCGTGTGGTCGGGCTCGATCATGGTGAAGGCCAATTGCTTGCGATAGCCGGGATCGGCTTCCACCTGCCCGGCAATCCGGTGCATCATCGCCACCGCCTCGACCGGCCAGGCCCCGGAGGCGGTCTCCGCCGAAAGCATCACCGCGTCGGCCCCGTCGTAGATCGCATTGGCGACGTCGGAGACTTCGGCGCGGGTCGGCGAGGGGCTCTCGATCATCGATTCGAGCATCTGCGTCGCCACCACCACCGGCTTGCCCGAATGCCGCGTCGCCGCAACGATGCGCTTCTGCAGCGGCGGGACTTCCCACGGGTTGAGCTCGACGCCCAGATCCCCGCGCGCGACCATGATGCCGTCGGCCAGTTCGATGATCTCGGCGAGCCGCTCGACTGCGGCGGGCTTCTCGATCTTGGCCATCAGCGCCGCCCCCGAACCGCCGGAGCCGCCCAGCAAACGCCGCGCCTCGGCGACATCCTCGGGCCGCTGCACGAAAGACAGCGCGATCCAGTCCGCGCCCTGCGCCACGGCGAACGACAGGTCGCGGCGGTCCTTCTCGGTCATCGCCGCGACCGGGACCAGCGCATCGGGGACATTGACCCCCTTGCGGTCCATGATCACCCCGCCGACTTCCGCCGAGCACAGGATTTTCTCGTCGGAAGCCGAGATGACCCGAAGCCGCAGCTTGCCGTCGTCGATCAGCAGGCGCTGATCCTTTTCCAGGATGCCGAACAGTTCTGGATGCGGCAGGCAGACGCGGGTCTCGTCGCCCGGCGCGGGATCGCGGTCGAGGGTGAAGTGGCTGCCGTGGCGGATCACCGCGCGCCCGTCGGTGAACTGGCCAACGCGCAGTTTGGGCCCTTGCAGGTCGCACAGGATGGTCACCGGACGACCGAAATCCTTCTCGGCGGCACGGATCGCGGCGATGGTCGCCGCATGGGTCTCGTGGTCGCCGTGGCTCATGTTGACGCGGAACGCATCGGCACCCGCGCCAAGCAGCTGCGCGATCATTTCGGGCGATCGGCTGGCCGGGCCGAGCGTGGCGAGAATCTTCACCTTGCGCCCGCGCTGATGCGCCTTGGGAGCCGCTTTTTGCACTATCGGGTTGGCCAAGCGAATTATCCTTCCATCTGCGCCGCACCCTATGGCAAAGCATGCGCCAAAGACCAAGGACCGATGCCATGGATGCCCTCGACGAACTTGATGACGCCATCGCGGCAACCGCGTTCCGCCGCCTGGTGCGCCACTTGCGGCAGCGCCACGATGCCGAGAACATCGACCTGATGGGCCTCGCCGGTTTCTGCCGCAATTGCCTGTCGGACTGGATCGTCGATGCCGGCGCGCCGCTGGGCAAGGCCGAAGCGCGGGCACTGATCCACGGCATGGACTTCGCCGAATGGAAGGCGAAATTCCAGGGCGAGGCGACACCCGAGCAACTCGCACGGATGCAGGAAAGCTTGAAGCTCAACGGCGGGACGCACTGACGCGGGCGCGGGCACGACCTTTCATCCCGGATCAGGTCCGGGATGACGACGATTTCCACAGCCCTCGTTTTGCCCAAAGCCGAAGCCGCCGCTAGGGCGTCGGCAACCGATTCACCCCACACCCGGAGACCTCCCCGATGGCCGAAGCCACCGACGACCGCCTGCGCCTTTTGATCGAACGCGTCGAACGCCTCGAGGAAGAGAAAAAGGGCATCGCCGACGATATCCGCGACACCTATGCCGAGGCCAAGGCCGTGGGCTACGACAGCAAGATCATGCGGCAGATTGTCCGCCTGCGGAAGATGAACCCCGACGACCGCAGCGAGATGGAAATGCTGCTCGATACCTACAAGGCGGCGCTGGGGCTCGGTTGAACGAAAGGGCACACCGCATGTTGATGACCACCACCGCCGTGATCGAAGGCCAGCCGGTGCAACGCTATCTCGGCATCGTCACCGGCGAGGTGATTGCCGGGGCCAATGTGGTGCGCGACATTTTCGCCTCGGTGACCGATTTTTTCGGCGGCCGCTCGGGCAAGTACGAGGAAGTGCTGGGCCGCGCCCGCAGCGAGGCGCTGGCCGAGATGGAGGCCAAAGCGGCCGGGCTCGGCGGCAATGCGATTATCGGCGTCGATATCGATTACGAGGTGCTGGGCAAGTCCGGTTCGATGCTGATGGTCAGCTGCTCGGGCACCGCCGTGGTCATCTGACGTCGTCCCGGGCTCGAGCCGGGACCGCTGCCGGACTTTCGCGATGACTCGCCTGTGATTGGCCGCAGTGCCGGATCGCGTCCGGGACGACGATTGCTCCAGGCCCGCGTCTCGGCTAGGGCGCGCGCGAAACCCTCACAGCTGACGGCGCACACATGGCAGGCCATTCCAAATTCAAGAACATCATGCACCGCAAGGGCGCGCAGGACAAAAAGCGCTCGGCGCAGTTCTCCAAGCTCTCCCGCGAAATCACCGTCGCGGCGAAGATGGGCATGCCCGATCCCGACATGAACCCGCGGCTGCGCGCTGCGGTCAACGCCGCCAAGGCGCAGTCGGTGCCCAAGGACAATATCCAGCGGGCGATCGACAAGGCGAGCAAGGGCGACGCCGAGAACTACGAGGAAGTGCGCTATGAGGGCTATGGCCCGGGCGGCGTCGCGCTGATCGTCGAAGCCTTGACCGACAACCGCAACCGCACCGCCACCAACGTGCGCACCGCCTTCGCCAAGAACGGCGGTAATCTGGGCGCGAGCGGCGCGGTGAGCCATGGGTTCGAGCGGCTGGGGCTGATCGAATATCCGGGCACTGCAGGCGACGAGGACAAAGTGCTCGAAGCCGCGATCGAGGCCGGCGCCGACGATGTCGAAAGCGACGGCGAGGGCCACGCCATCTGGACCAGCATCGAGACGCTCCACCCGGTCGCGCGCGCGCTGGAAAAGGCGTTGGGCGAGGCCGAGGCGGTCAAGCTGGCATGGAAACCGGGGCTCAAGGTCGATGTCGGCGAGGGTGATGCCGGAACCCTGTTCAAGCTGATCGACGTGCTCGACGACGACGACGACGTGCAGGCGGTGTGGGGCAATTACGAGGTTTCCGACGCGGTGATGGAGAAGCTCTAGCATGCTCGGCCTGCTGGCCAAGGCGCTGCTTTCGGGCGCGCTGATCGTTGCCATCGCCGAGATTGGCAAGCGCCTGCCCGCACTCGCCGCGCTGGTCGCCTCGCTGCCGCTGGTCTCGGTGCTCGGCATGATGCTGTTGTGGCGCGAACGGCCCGACGCCGAAAACATGGCGATCCATGCCGAGGCGACCTTCTGGTTCGTGCTGCCGTCGCTGCCGATGTTTCTGGCCATCCCGGCGATGCTGCGCGGCGGGATCAATTTCTGGCTGGCGCTGGGGGCGGGCTGCGCGCTGACCGTGGCGCTCTATCTGACGATGGCGCACTTCGGGCCGCGGATTGGCCTGCGCTTCTGATGCCGCGCGAAAAGCCAAGGTTAACGGCGCTTTGCGATAGTTAGCAAATGGTGTATTTCGCGTTCTCGGGCCGATCCCGGGGGTGGCTGATGGACAGTGAAACGATCGATCGGGCGGCGGACCCGCAGCTGCGCGAGCGCATCGCCGAAGCGCCGGTCGCCGCGCCGTATGAAAACAGCCTGATCGAGCGCTGGCGCTCGGCGGTTCGCTATGGCGGTCCCGAAGCGCGGGCGCAGCGGCGCGAATATCTTACTTATGGGGCGATCAAGCTGAGCGGCGCGCTGGCGGCGCTTGTCTGGATCGCCACGCAACCGACGGGCATCATTGAATGGTCGGGTTTCGCGCTGTTTTATGTGCTCAATATTTTCAGCATCACGCTCGGCTATCACCGCTATTTCACGCACAAGGCGTTCGAAACTTCACTGACGATGCGCTATGCGCTCGGCATACTGGCGCAATGCGGCGTGTTCGGCTCGCTGCGCCACTGGTGCGCCGATCACCGGCGGCACCACGCCTACTCCGACCGGCCCGGCGACACCCACAGTCCGCACGTCGACGACCGCGGGCGGCCAATGTCCGGGGCATCCGGACTGAAGCATGCCCATATGGGCTGGGCCTATGGCGGCGCGACGACCAATCTGGACAGCTTCGCCAAAGGCCTGATTGGCGATCCCGTGATCGATTTTTGCCACAAGACCCGCTGGTTGTGGTTCGCCGTCACCTTGGTCATTCTTCCGGCGCTGTGGGGCTATGGCTGGGGCGGCTCAGGCGCGGTTGCCGGCACCGTTCTGGTCGCAGGCTTTCTGCGCCTCACTTTGGCAACGCACGCGATCTTTGCGATCAACAGCTTCGGCCACCGCTATGGCTACAAGAATTTCGCAATTCCCGACGAGGCGCGCAACAACCTGTTCCTTGGCTATGTCACGCTCGGCGAAGGCTGGCATAACAACCACCACGCCCATCCCCGCGCGGCGATCAACGGCGTGCGCGCCCACGAGATTGACCCCTCGGGCTGGGTCATCCTCGCCCTGGAAAAACTGGGGCTGGTGTGGAACGTGCAGCGTCCGGTGCGCGGCCCGCTGAAGCACGGCTAGCCCTGATCATCATCGGCCTCGATCCCGGGCTGGGTTGCACCGGCTGGGGGGTGATAGCCATGGTAGGCAATCGCCTCAGCCACATTGCCAACGGTCAGGTGAAAACCGACGCGCAAGCACCTTTGGCCGAGCGGCTGGTGACGCTCGACCGCGAGCTCACTGATGTCATCCTCGCGCACCGGCCCGACAGCGGCGCAGTCGAGGAGGTGTTCGTCAACGCCAATCCGCAATCGACGCTCAAGCTCGGCCAGGCGCGCGGGGTCTGCTTGCTGGCCCTGGCGCGCGCCGGCATGCCAGTGAGCGAATATGCCACGCGGCTGGTCAAGAAGGCGATTGTAGGCACCGGCGGGGCGGAAAAGGCGCAAGTGCAGGCGATGCTTCGGGTGCTGTTGCCGGGGGTCAAGCTGGCCGGCGCGGATGCAGCGGATGCGCTGGCGGTGGCGATTGCCCATGCGCATATGGGGAAATGATTCGCCCACCCCGCTGCGACTAGCTCCGCCTGCGGCTGCGCAAGTCTCGCTCCCCTCCCGCAAGCGGGAGGAGTTGGGGGTGGGCAACGCAGCGGGGTGGGCTTGCGCGCCTCGCCAGCACAGGGCATAGGAACAAACCATGATCGCACGCCTCACCGGCACATTCGAGGATTTCGGCCCCGACTGGGCGGTGATCGACGTCGGCGGCGTCGGCTACCTGGTACATTGCTCGGCCAAGACGCTTGATACGCTGGGCGCGCGCGGCGATCTCGTGACGGTGCACACCGAGCTGCAAGTCAGCGAGAACGACATGCGGCTGATCGGCTTTGCTTCGGCGGGCGAGCGCGAATGGTTTCGGCTTTTGACGGGCGTGCAGGGCGTCGGCAGCAAGATGGCGCTGGCGGTGCTGTCGGCGCTGTCGGCGGAAGAATTGCAGCGCGCCTGCGCTTGCGGCGATGCGGCGACAGTGGCGCGGGCGCAAGGGGTTGGCCCAAAGCTGGCCTCGCGGATTGTCAATGAACTGAAGGACAAGGCGGGGGCCTTGCCGGCGGGGGCGGGTGTTTCGTTGATCGCGGTTCGGCCCGGCTCGGTGAGCGCGGATGCGGTTTCGGCGCTGCAGGACCTTGGGTTCAAGCCGGTGGTGGCGGCTGGCGCGGTGGCGCAGGCGGTGGCCGAGCTGGGTGAGGACGCGGGGCTGAACGCGCTGGTGCGGGTGGCGCTGAAGCGGGCGGCGGGGTAAGATGAAGAGAGAAAGGAACTTCCAATGCAGGTAACCGCAGTCCTCACCCCCGCCGAAGAGGGCGGCTTCGTCGCGCTCAATCCCGAGACCGGGACTGTTAGCCAGGGCGACACAATCGAAGAGGCAATCGCCAATCTGCGCGAGGCGGTCGAGCTTTACCTGGAGGAGTTCCCGATGACCTTCCACGGTGCGGCCTTGGTCACGAGTTTCGACGTGGCGATTCATGCCTAAGCTTCCTGTGCTTTCAGGAGCGGAGATCGTCAGGGCATTGGAGCGGTTGGGTTTCGCGCAATTGCGCCAACGCGGCAGCCATGTTGCGATGCGGCGAGGCAGCGCGGGCACGGTTGTGCCGCTGCATCGCGAAGTGAAAACTGGGACACTTGCGGGGATTTTGCGGCAGGCGGGCGTGACGCAGGATGAGTTTGTTGGTGCGGTGAAGTGATGCTCACCGCTACATGCCAATGCGGCCAGTTGCGCGCCGAATGTGACGGCGAACCGGTGCGCGTTTCCGTGTGTCACTGTCTTGATTGTCAACGTCGTAGCGGGGCACCCTTCGCGATGCAGGCGCGGTTCCTGAGCGAGCGGGTAAGGATAACTGGTGAGGCCAAAGTCTGGCTGCGCACTGCGGATAGCGGCGAGCAGGCGGATCACCATTTCTGCCCAGATTGCGGTTCGACGCTGTGGTATCGCTGCCGCCCCAACCGCGATCTGATCGCGATTCCGGTCGGCGCATTTGCCGACCCGGATTTTCCAGCTCCGGACTTTTCGGTTTATGAAATCCGCAAGCACAAATGGATCGAAATTTCTGGGGATGCGGTCAAGCACTATGCCTGAGCTTAACCCCGCCTCATCCCCAAGCGCCCAAACCCGCTTGCCGCCTCCGCCAAGTTGGAGGATAACCTGACCATGACCGACCTCAGCTTTTCGCTTCCGGACGACCTTACCGGTCCGTTGAAATCGCGCCTCGCGGACGGGCACTATGCCGACGCGAGCGAATACCTGCTCGCGCTGGTGCGCCGCGATCTTGAAGAAGCGGCGGATGCGGCGTGGGTCCGCGAAAAGATCGCGGAAGGCGAGGCTTCGGGCTTCATTGACCGCGACGCGCGCGAAGTCCTCAGGGAAATCGTCGCCGCACGCCACGCTCGACGTGGCTGAAATAGTCCTGAGCCAAGCCGCTCGCGCCGATCTGGTGGAAATCGGCGAATACGGGGAAGCTCAATTCGGTCGTGACGCTGCCGACGCCTATCAACAGGACATCGAGCTGGCCTTCGACCGGCTGGCAAACTATCCGCAAAGCGGAGAGCCAAGACCAGTGTGGGGGAGCAGATTTCGCTGCCTGATCTGCAACCGCCATCGGGTAGTCTATCGCGTAAGCGGAACGACTGTAGAGGTATTTCGCATCCTTCACCACTCGCGAGACGTACCGCGGCACCTCCCCGAATGACCGATAACCCCCACCTCACCCCCCAGCGCCAGCCCGAGGACGCCGACGCTGCCCTGCGGCCCAAGACGCTTGCCGAATTCGTTGGCCAGGCGGCGGCCAAGGACAATCTTTCGGTGTTCATCGCCAGCGCCCGCAGCCGGCGCGAGGCGATGGATCATGTGCTGTTTTTCGGGCCGCCTGGGCTCGGCAAGACGACGCTGGCGCAGATCGTCGCGCGCGAGCTTGGTGTGGGCTTCCGCGCCACCTCCGGGCCGGTGATCGCCAAGGCCGGCGACCTTGCCGCGCTGCTGACCAATCTCGAAGAAGGCGATGTGCTGTTTATCGATGAGATTCATCGGCTTAATCCGGTGGTGGAGGAAGTGCTCTACCCGGCGATGGAGGACCGCGCTTTGGACCTCATCATCGGCGAGGGGCCCTCGGCGCGCTCGGTGCGGGTGCCGCTGCCGGCCTTCACGCTGATCGGCGCGACCACCCGGCAAGGCTTGCTGACCACGCCTCTGCGCGACCGCTTCGGCATCCCGGTGCGGCTCAATTTCTACTCGGTCGAGGAGCTTGAAAGCGTGGTGACGCGCGGGGCCGGGCTGCTCGGCATGGGACTCGACAGCGACGGCGCGCGCGAGATTGCCCGGCGCGCGCGCGGCACGCCCAGGGTGGCCGGGCGGCTGCTGCGGCGGGTGCGCGATTTCGCCCATGTCGCCGGTGCGGCGAGCGTTACCCGCGCCTTTGCCGACGACGCCCTGACCCGCCTCGAGGTCGATCGGCTGGGGCTCGACGCCATGGACCGGCGCTATCTGACGATGATCGCCGACATCTACAAGGGCGGCCCGGTCGGGGTCGAAACCCTCGCCGCCGGCCTCTCCGAACCGCGCGACACCATCGAGGACGTGATCGAGCCCTACCTCATCCAGCTCGGCCTTGTCGCACGCACCGCGCGCGGGCGCTGCCTCAACGACGCTGCCTGGCGGCACCTCGACCGCAACCCGCCTGCTCCCGGACCGGGCACCCTGTTCGATTCTCCGCCCGGCCCCGCAGACGACGGCGAATAGACACGGTTAACCCGCTACAGATTCGGGAATTCCCTGCATTCGGTTCCATTCCGGGACAGTTGCCCGGGCAAGTGCGCGCAAGCCGAAGAAATCGCTCCAAGCTGCTGCGGAATCAAGGTTAACACGATTGTCGCATTAACAACTCTCTGCGTTTCTGGAGGCACAGAAGCACGCCGGATCGGGTTCCCCCGCCCGGAGCGCCTCACAGGGAACGAGAAGAGAGCAAGCTTATGTCGGTTCGTATGGCCCTCGCAAAACTGGCCGCCTGCGCAGCAGGCGGGGCGCTCGTCGGCGGCGGTGCCGTCCATGTGGCGGAACAGCCCGCCCGGCAGGTCCAGTATGTCAAGCACGCCAAGGCCGCACCGCGGGTGGTCCAGCGCCGCCCTGTCGCGCGCCGCGCCGTCGCCGCAGCGCCGCGCCAGGTCCGGCGCGCCCGCCGCGTAGTCACCCGCACGATGAGCTGCCAGCCGGCACCGCAGATGGCGATGGCACCGATGCCCGCACCCTACATGCCGCCCCTGCCGCCGATGCCGGTGAGCTCGTCGGGCGGCGGCGGCCAGGTGGTCGTCGGCGGCGGCGGCATTGGCGGCGGTTTCGGCGGCGGCTTCTTTGGCGGCTTCTTCGGTGGCAGCAGCGGGGGCGGGGGCAGCGTCGTGGTCTCCTCGACCAGCACCGGTTCGACCTCGACCTCGGGCGGTTCGACCTCGACCGGCGGCAGCTCGACCTCGAGCGGCGGCATCACCAGTTCGACCACCACCGGCGGTATCTCGACCTCGACCGGGGGCGTGAGCACCTCGACCGGCGGGATTTCGACCTCGTCGACCACTGGCGGAGTCTCGACCTCGACCGGCGGCGTCTCGACATCGACTTCGACCAGTTCGGGCAATGTCTCCAGCTCATCGGGTAACGTGACCAGCAGCAGCTCGTCGTCCTCGTCGTCGAGCTCCTCCTCGTCGTCCAGTTCGTCATCGTCCTCCAGCTCATCGGGTGGCGGATCGACCGGTGGCAAGCCCGGCACCAGCAGCGGCGGTCATGGCAGCTCTGGTGGCCATGGCAGCTCGGGCGGCAGCGGCGGATCCGGCGGGTCTTCCTCGTCGTCCTCGGGTGGTTCCTCCTCGTCGTCCTCCGGCTCGTCGGGCGGATCATCGACCTCGAGCGGCGCGACCTCTTCGGGCGGATCGAGCTCATCGTCGACCAGCTCCGGGTCCTCGGGCTCCTCGTCCACCTCGGGCGGTGCCACCTCGGGCGGGGCGACCTCGAGCGGCTCCTCGGGATCCTCGGGCGGTTCGACATCGACCACCAGCGGCGGCACCTCGAGCAGCACCAGTTCGTCGTCCTCGACCAGCAGCTCCTCGTCGAGCTCCTCCTCGGGCGGAACCAGTGGCGGCTCGACCGGTGGCACTCCGGTCCCCGCCCCACCGATGCTGCTGCTGTTCGGCGCGGCAGCGGCGACGCTGGTCGCCCGCCGGCGGCTCAAGAAAGCGGCCTGATCGCCGCAACGGCTGGGGTATTGCCAGAAAAACAGGGGCGGTCCGCAGGGGCCGCCCTCTTCTTGTCAGGCTTTGCAGTAAGGATTTTTAGCGGATTGCGTTTAATCTGAACCGCTCATCCTGAGGAGCCGCTGAGCTTGTCGAAGTGGCGTCTCGAAGGACCCTCGCGCGGGTGGTTCGAGACGGGCCTTCGACAAGCTCATACCAAGTTGCGCTGAGTCTGACTCATCGAAGCCCCTCCCCTTCAGGGGAGGGGTGGAGCCGCGCAGCGGCGGAGGGGTGGGGGTTGTAGGTCAAGCGGAACGCTCTGCCGACAGCCCCCACCCCAACCCCTCCCCTGAAGGGGAGGGGCTTATAGGTTCCAATCAATGCACTTTGGTATCAGTCCCTCTTCACCTTGAGCGGAATTGGTACAGATCAACCGCAGCCCGCCCTAGCCCGCCAGCCTCAGTCCCGGCTCGCCTTTGGCGGCGGGCGCGGGCTGGTCGGGCCAGATGCCGCGGGTGTCGTAGACCAGCTTGCCGGCGCGCTCGGCGAGCGGCACGACACGGAACACATCGTGATCGACCAGCACGATCAGCACATCGCACTCCTCGAGCGCGGTATCGATGTCGATCAATTGCGCCCCGGTGCCGGTGAATTCGATCGGCAGTGCGTTGGCATAGGGCTCGACCACTTCGATGCGCGCGCCGAAGCGCCGCGCCAGCGTCGCCGCCACCAGCCGCGCCGGGCTTTCGCGGAAGTCGTCGATATTGGCCTTGAAGGCGAGGCCGAGGCAGGCGACGCGCGCCGTGGGGTTGGCTTCGACCAGGGCTTCTGCCTTGGCGATGACATGGCGGATCTTGCCGTCGTTGACCCCGCGTGCGGTGCGGATCAGCGGGGTGTCCTCGGGTGCGCTGTGGACAATGAACCACGGATCGACCGCGATGCAATGCCCGCCCACCCCAGGCCCCGGTGATAGGATGTTGACCCGCGGGTGGCGGTTGGCCAGCCGGATCACTTCCCAGACATCGAGGCCCATGCGATCGGCGACGATGGAGAGTTCGTTGGCAAAGGCGATGTTGACGTCGCGATAGGCGTTTTCGACCAGCTTGGTCATCTCAGCCGAGCGCGAATCGGTGACCACGCAGGTGCCGCGCACGAACAGCTTGTAGAAGGCCAGCGCCTTCCTGGCGCAGCGCGGGGTGATGCCGCCGATCGAGCGGTCGTTTTCGATCAGCTCTTTGAGGATATGGCCGGGCAGCACCCGCTCAGGGCAATAGGCAATCGAAATATCGGGCGTCTCGCGGGACAGGCCCCCGCTGTCTTGAGGATTGGGGCACTTCAGATCGGGCCGCAGGCTCGCGATCATGTCGCGCAGCTGCTCGGTGGTGCCCACCGGGGAGGTCGATTCGAGGATCACCGCATCGCCCGGCTTGAGCACCGGCGCGATCGCCTTGCCAGCGGCCAGCACATAGGAAATGTCGGGCGCGTGGTCCTTGTCGAACGGCGTCGGCACGGCGACGACAAAGACGTCGGCAGGCGCGACTTCGGTGGCGGCAGACAGCAGCCCGCGATTGACCACGCCATGCACCAGCGCGTCGAGATCGACTTCCTCGATGTGGATCTCGCCGCGATTGATCGTATCGACGACCTGTTGCGAAATATCGACGCCGAGAACCTTGCAGCCCGAACGGGCGATCACTGCGGCAGTGGGCAGGCCGATATAGCCCAGCCCGACAACGCAGACCTCGGGCTTCGAATCAGATTTCCTTGGCGATTTCATTCCCGAGCGACTCCACGATGCGGCGCGCGGCCTGCCCGTCCCCGAACGGGTTGTGTGCGCGTGCCATCTTTTCGTAGGCAGCCTTATCGTCGAGCAGGGTGAAAATTTCGGTAACGATGTTCGCCGCCTGGGTGCCGACCAGCTTGGCGGTGCCCGCCGCGACACCCTCGGGGCGCTCGGTGGTCTCGCGCATGACCAGCACCGGCTTGCCCAGCGCGGGCGCTTCCTCCTGCACCCCGCCGCTATCGGTCAGCATGATTTCGGCGAGCCCGAGCAGCCGCGCGAAACTCGGATAATCGAGCGGCTCGATCAGCGCCACGTTGGCCAGGCCCGAGAGCGCGCCCTCCATCACCCGGCGCACATTGGGATTGGGGTGCACCGGAAACACGATGCCGACATCCTCGCGTGCGGCAATCTGGCGGATCGCGTCGGCAATCGCTTCCAGTCCGCCGCCGAAATTCTCGCGGCGGTGGCTGGTGACGCCGATGATGCGCTTGCCCTTGAAGCGCCGCTCGACTTCGGCCACGCCCGTTGCCAGCCAGGGTTGCGTGGCGAGTTTGCGGGTCACCCAATGCAGCGCGTCGATCACCGTGTTGCCGGTGACATGGATCCGCGACGGATCGACATTCTCAGCCCGCAGCGCCGCCGCCGAGGTCTCGGTGGGGGCAAAGTGGAGGCTCGCCATCGCGCCGATGATCTTGCGGTTAATCTCTTCGGGCCAGGGATGATAGATATTGCCCGAACGCAGCCCCGCCTCGACATGATCGACCGGCAACTGGCGATAATAAGCCGCCAGCGCACCGCACATCGCCGTCGCGGTATCGCCCTGGACGATGATGCGCGCGGGCTTCACCGCGTCCATCACCGTGCCCAGCCCGGTCAGCAGGCTGGCGGTGAGCGCATCGAGGCTCTGGTCGGGCTGCATCACGTCGAGATCGAAATCGGGCACGATCCCGGCGATAGCCAGCACCTGATCGAGCAGCGCGCGATGCTGGGCGGAAACGCAGACCTTGCAGTCGAACCGCGGGTCGGCCTTGAGCGCGGCGACCACGGGGAACAGCTTGATGGCTTCGGGGCGGGTGCCGAAGACGACGAGGATGGGAGTGGGGGCTGGCATGGTGGACGGCATGGGCGCGGGAGTTAGCATGGGCGGGTTAAGGGGGCGATAAGGCATCCGGGGCACGCGTAACCACAAATCAACTATTGCACAGCACAGTCCGTGTTTACGGCCAGACCCGGGAAACGCGCGTGTCCACCATTGTCATCGATGGATTGAACGAGGAAGACTTCCGCCGTTCGATCGAAAACAGACTCCGCGAGGGCAGGGCGGGCGCGGCCATTGCCCAGTTGCGCCCGCTGCTTGCGCCCTATGCCGGACCCGGGGGTCTGCTGCCGGAACGCTTCCTCACCGTCGAAGCCAGCGACCTGGTCCTGTGCGGCTGGGACACGCTGGGCGAGGCTGTCCGCCGCCACGACCAGCCCGGGCGTCCGGTAACCGCGCTGTCCATAGCTTTCGGCTGGCCCGAGGAGGAAGTGCCCCCGCCCGACGCGGCTGGAAGGCTACGCCCCCACCTCGAAACCAGCTATTTCAGCGATAACGCCTATCCGTTCTCGGTCAGCGGGCGCGACGACCTGCTGGATGGCTATTCGTTCTACGGCTGCAGCTGGAGCGGCGATTCGGTAGCGGCCGAATTCGGCCCTGTGGCTGGAAGGCATCGACGATCTGCACGGGGCGCTGGCCGGGCTCGAAGCGAGCCTGCTGGCCAGCGACGAGCCCGACGAGGACGGCGTCCGGGCCGGTTCGCTGGGGGCCTGCCTGCTCTCTGCCCTGCTGGTGCAGGCGGTTGCCGAGCGGATCGCGCGCGACGGATTGCCGCGCCCGCTCTGTGCCATGGCCGGGAGCAGCGGGGTCTATCCCTATTTCGACGCGCCGGTGGCCGGCATGCCCGAAGCGGCGCGCAAGGCAGCCGAAGCGGCGGAGGAAGCCGACCAGACCGTCAACGGAGCCCCTGCCCCGCGCTACAGCAGCTTGCTGATAACCGGGATTCCGCGCGGCAAGAAGCGGGCGGTGCTGGTGCTCGACGAGAGCGAAGCGGACCTGTCTGATCGCCTGGCGCAGCTGCGCAGCCTCAATCATGGGGACAGCGGGCACGGTGCGGCAACCAGCGAGGCCGAACCGGCTGCCGCTGCCGCCGCACAGCCCGACATGGCGGCGGCGGTGGCAGCAGGCAAGAGCCCGTTGCTGGCCAAGAAGGTGCCCGGCAAGGCCTGGGATTTCCGCGACATGCTGGGCTCGTCCGAACCACGCCTGCTGCCCGATACGCCACCGCCCCGGCTGGCCGACCTGCCCGAGCCGGACCTGCCCAAGCCGGCGCGGCCCGAGCCGGACTTGGCGACGCGCGCCGGCGAGCGGCTCGCCGAGCCCGGATTTGCGCTGCTCGAACCCGATCTGCAGCAACGGTTGCAAAGTCTGCTTGCGCCCAAGCTGCTGCCCATTGCCGAAACGTCTGTCCCGGATGCCTGGCCGGTACACGAGTGGCCGGACGGTCCCGACCTGGCGGAAGGTGGCGGCATGGAGGCCCAAGGCGAATTGTGGCCAGCTGCTGCGGAGGCCGAGGTGATCGAGCCGCCTGCCGGCGGGCGCATCAACGCCTGGCTGCGCGGCAAGGTCGCCGCGCTCCTGGCGCGATTGAGGCCGTAGCGCGGCGGGGTCGGGCATGGGCGCGCAGAGCGCACCTATGGTGCGACGAGCCGATAACCAACAGCCGGCTCGTTGATGATCAATTCGGGCCGGGCAGGATTCGTTTCGAGCTTTTGCCGGAGAGCGCGGATCGCCACTCGCAAGTATTCGATCTGCTCTGCCTGAGCCGGTCCCCATACCGCCCGCAGCAAATGCGCATGGGTCAGCACGCGGCCCGCATGCTTGGCAAGCTCGGCAAGCACGGCATACTCTTTCGGAGTCAGGTGGATTTCCGCACCCTCTTTATGAACGCTCCGGCAGTGGAGATCGATCATTAGGGCACCGATTTCGATCGGTTCCTGGTCGGAACCGGGGCTCAGATCGACGAGGTTATCGACATACCGGTCGAGCTTGACGATTTCCGAAGTGACGCTGGCGACAAGCGCTTTGTCGCTCGCCCCGGCGCGCCTGAGCGCACGAGCGGCAGCGCCTATCGCGTGCAGGCGGGGTTTGACGTCTTCGCCGATCGACGCGAGCAGCGTCGAGCGCAGTTTGTCGCGTTCGCGCAGCGTGGCGACCTCGCGCGCCTCGCGCTCGAGCCGGGCACGCTCCAGTGCGAGCGCGACCTGATCGAGAAGGTTCTCCAACAGGAGCAGCTGACCCTCCGCGACCGGCGGAATTCCATCGTCGCGCGCAATCCCGACCACGGCCATAATCGCGTGGTCCGAAGCGATCGGACGGAACTGCCAATCTGCAAGGTCGAGCCTGCGTAGGCCGCGTCCCGTCGGTTCGCCGGTGTTCAGGGTTGCCGCCGCCGCCGCGAGGTCACTGGGTGCCAGCGCGACATTTGCCGGGGCACTCGCAACCGGTTGCGGATTGTCCGCACCGTTCATCACCACCGCATTGCATCCGAACAACCGCGAAAGCTCTTGCGCCGTGACTTTTGCAATGGCCTGCTCGCCGGTGCAGGAGAGCAGCCGCCGTGCGAAGCCCGCGATCATCGCGTTGCGCGCGGCGTGGGCTGCGGCCAGGCGCGCCTGAGCGCGAAGCAGTCCCGCGAGTTGGCTGGTGACCGCCGCGACGAGGAACAGGACGACCACGGTGACGACGTCCGCCGGGTTGCTGATAAGGAACGTGCGATAGGGCGCGGTGAAGTAGAAATTGTACGCCAGCGCCGATCCGGCCGCTGCGGCAAGTGCGGGCCAAAGGCCCCACCAGGCC
This sequence comes from uncultured Alphaproteobacteria bacterium, assembly GCA_963777795.1. Lineage (GTDB taxonomy): Bacteria > Pseudomonadota > Alphaproteobacteria > Sphingomonadales > Sphingomonadaceae > Novosphingobium. Next base: position 157,407 of record CAVZRM010000005.1, on the reverse strand, counting down.
GCGAGCGCCAGCACGGGCGGGATGTAGAGGAGCACCACCGGCTCATTGCCCCAGTGCTGCACGATAAGCAGACCGGCGATGGTCGATGCCGCGACCGCGAGCGCCGCACTTGCATATCCCATGACCTGAGGGGCGAGCGCGGAGCGCCGGTCATCAAGGGCGATCAGTTCGAGCTTCATGCGCTCAACATGGGCCCGGAGGTGCCGTCCGTCGAGAATTTCCAGCGGCATTTATGCCATTCCACATGGAATCTTTATGCGGTTCGGGGCCACGTGAGTTGCATGGCAACATTGAACCCAGCGCTGGCAGCCGGCGAAATCGCAGCGGTCCCGCAAATCGCGCAAGACAGGCTCCCCGTGCTCATGCTCGGGGCGATCGGGGTCGTTTATGGCGATATCGGCACTTCGCCGCTTTACGCCCTGAAAGAGAGCTTCATCGGCCCGCACCCGCTTTCGGTCGACGAACTGCACATCTTCGGCGTGCTCAGCCTGATCTTCTGGTCGCTGATGCTGATCGTCACGGCGAAATATGTGTTCGTCGCGATGCGCGCCGATAATCGGGGCGAGGGCGGCTCGTTCGCGCTGCTCGCGCTGATTTCACGCAATCTCGAGGGCAATCGATCGACCGCATGGATCGTCATGCTCGGCGTTCTGGCGGCTTCGCTGTTTTATGGCGATGCCATGCTCACCCCGGCGATTTCCGTCCTTTCTGCGGTCGAGGGCCTGACGATCGTCGAAGACAGCCTTGCCCCGCTGGTGTTGCCGATCTCCGTGGTGATCCTGGTGGCGCTGTTCCTCATCCAGTCGCGCGGCACGGCGAAAGTCGGCGCGCTGTTCGGCCCGATCGTACTGATCTATTTTGCCACCCTGGCTACACTCGGAGTAGCCAACATCGTCAATCGTCCCGAGATACTGGGCATCGTCAATCCCCGGTGGGCGGTCGCATTCTTTCTTTACGACCCTCGCCTCGCCTTCCTTGCCATGGGCTCGGTGTTCCTGGCGGTGACCGGGGCAGAGACGCTCTATGCCGACATGGGCCATTTCGGACGCAAGGCGATCGGCATCAGCTGGCTCACGCTGGTCTATCCCTGCCTCATGCTCAATTACATGGGCCAGGGCGCGCTGCTGCTCGATACGCCAGCGGCAGTCGAGAATCCTTTCTTTCTCATGGCACCGGAATGGGCGCGGCTGCCGCTGGTGTTCATTGCCACGGCAGCGACGATCATTGCCAGTCAGGCTGTCATTTCGGGGGCTTTTTCAGTCACTCACCAGGCAGTCCAGCTTGGCTTCCTCCCGCGCCTGCGTACGCTGCACACGAGCGAGAAGGCAGCCGGGCAGATCTATATTCCGGCAATCAACTGGGGTCTGCTGGCGATGGTGCTAATGCTCGTTCTCGGCTTCGGGGCATCGACGCGCCTGGCCTCGGCCTACGGAATCTCGGTGGTGGGCACGATGCTGATCACGACGGTGATGCTCGGCTTCCTGATCTTTCGCGTGTGGCGATGGAATCGCTGGCTGGCGGTCGCTACGATCGGCACCTTCCTGCTGATAGACTTGGCGTATTTCGCTTCGAACATCACCAAGATACCCGACGGCGGCTGGTTCCCGCTGGTCGTCGCCGCCATACTTTTTACGGTTCTGACGACGTGGGCCGCAGGTCGCAAATTGATGCGCGAGCGGCTGGAGGAAACCGCCATGCCGCTTCGCACTTTCATCAGTTCGGCCCGCTCTGTGCATCGGGTGCGCGGTACGGCGGTGTTTCTTTCGGCGTCGTCCGACACCATCCCGTCGGCACTGCTGCACAATCTCAAGCACAATCAGGTGATGCACGAACGGGTGCTGATCCTGACCGTCGCAGTTGCGGAGGTGCCCTACATCGAGGGTGAGAAGCGGATCGAGGTTCATGGCGCTGGCGAAGGGTTCTACCGGGTCATTCTCCACTACGGCTTCATGGAGGAGATCGACATCCCGCGCGACCTTGCCGGCATCGACACAATCGGCATGCCGTTCAACATGATGAATGCGAGCTTCTTCCTCGGTCGGCAAAAGCTCATCGCATCGAAGGACCAGCCGGGCATGGCGCTGTGGCGCGAGCGGCTGTTCGCCTGGATGACCAAGACCTCGGAAAGCGCCATGGAGTTGTTCAAGCTTCCGACCAATCGTGTTGTCGAACTGGGCAGCCAGCTGCAAATCTAGCCACCCGTGCTCTGGCAATGTCCGCTTTCGAAAATCGAACAACGCGACTCAATCGACCTCCCTTGGAAGGAAGCCCAGCCCTTTCCTGCACCTCCGGATTTCGCCATCCTCCCCTCCCCTGAAGAGAAGGGAACAGCGCACAGCCGTCCCCGATTAACCACGAAATAACGGCTCTCCGTCTATCACCCCGCATTCGCGCTTCCGGAAGGCCGTTGCTTGACCTACATGTCCCCGCCTGTGGCTGCCGATCGTGCCCGTTTCGAGACCATCGCCGAGACCGTGACCACCCGCGTCGCGGTGCTCGGGCTTGGCTATGTCGGACTGCCGCTGGCGGTGGTCATGGCGGAGAAATTCGACACTGTCGGCATCGATATCGACGCGCGTCGGATCGACGAGCTGCAACGCGGCCATGATCGCACCGGCGAGATTGCGCCCGCGCGGCTTGGTGCCAGCGAACTCGCGCTGCTGGGCGATCCCGCCGCGTGCCCGCCGTGCGATTTCTACATCGTCACCGTGCCCACCCCGATCGACGCTGCCAACCGGCCCGACCTGCGCATGGTCGAGGCCGCCAGCCGCTCCGTCGGCGCGCTGCTGCCCGGCGCGGTCGCTGCGGGGCTGGTGCCGGTGGTGGTCTATGAGAGCACAGTCTATCCCGGCGTCACCGAAGACATCTGCGCCGGCATCCTCGAGACGGCCTCGGGGCTGATCTGCGGCACCGACTTTTTCCTCGGCTACAGCCCCGAGCGGATCAATCCCGGCGACCGCGAGCATACCATCGACAGGATCACCAAGGTGGTCTCCGGCCAGACACCAGAGGTGCTCGACCGGGTCGCCGCGCTCTATGGCGCGATCACCAGCGGCGGGGTGTTCCGCGCCAGGTCGATCAAGGCCGCCGAGGCCGCCAAGGTGATCGAGAACGCCCAGCGCGACATCAACATCGCCTTCATGAACGAGATCGCGCAGATTTTTGCCGCGATGGACCTCTCGGTGTGGGACGTGCTCGCTGCGGCGCGGACCAAATGGAACTTCCTGCCGTTCGCGCCAGGGCTGGTCGGCGGGCACTGCATCGGGGTCGATCCCTATTACCTCGCAACCCGCGCCGAGGAGCTGGGCATCGACCCCCGGGTTATTCTTGCGGGGCGCGGGATCAACGATGCCATGGCCGGCTGGGTCGGTGCCAGGCTGCACGATCTGCGCGGCGGCCGGGCGGGCTCGGTGCTGGTGCTGGGACTGACCTTCAAGGAAAACATCCCCGACCTGCGCAACAGCAAGGTCGCCGATCTGGTCTCCACATTGGGCCGGCTGGGGCACGGCGTGACAGTCCACGATCCGCATGCCGATATGGCCGAGGCACTCCACGAATACGGCATCCCGCTGGCAGCCGACGCGCTGGAACGGCGCTACGACCTCGTGGTGCTGGCGGTGCCGCACCGCGAATATCTCAGCCTCGGCGGGGAGGCCTTGCGCGCCCTGCTGGCACCGGGCGGCGCGCTGGCGGATCTGAAGGGCGAGCTTGGCGCAGCGGCGGACTGGACCTTGTAAATATTTGCCAACCCGGATTTCCCCGCGCAGGCGGGGACCCCGTGCGGCGAGGTACAGCATCCCGGCCTGAGGTCCCCGCCTTCGCGGGAACACACGAGTAGGAAATGGCATGAAAGTTCTCGTCACCGGCGTGGCCGGTTTCATCGGCTACTCGGTTGCCCAGCGGTTGCTGGCGCGCGGCGACGTCGTGATCGGCGTCGATTGCGTCAACGCCTATTACGATGTGGCGCTGAAAGAAGCGCGGCTGGCGAGGCTGCGCGAGGCCGGCGGAAACCGCTTCGCCTTCCACCGCCAGGATTTCGCTGACTTTGCCGGGCTGACCCGGGCACTGGAGGGCACTGCGTTCGACCGCGTCGTCCATCTCGGCGCGCAAGCCGGGGTGCGCTATTCGATCGAGAACCCGCATGCCTATGTCCAGGCCAATCTCGTCGGGCACCTCAACCTGCTCGAGGTGGCGCGGCATCGGGGGCTCGAACACATGGTCTATGCCAGTTCGAGCTCGGTCTATGGCGGCAACGACAAGCTGCCGTTTGCTGTCGAGGACCGGGTCGATCACCCGCTCTCGCTCTATGCCGCGACCAAGAAGGCCGACGAGCTGATGAGCGAGACCTACGCCCATCTCTACCGCCTGCCGCTGACGGGTTTGCGCTTCTTCACTGTCTATGGACCGTGGGGCCGGCCCGACATGATGATGTGGATCTTCACGAAGAAGATCATGGCCGGCGAACCGATCCCGGTGTTCAACCACGGCGACATGTACCGCGATTTCACCTATGTCGACGACATCGTCACCGGCGTGGTGTCCTGCCTTGATAACCCCCCGCCGGATGACGGGCTGGAAAAGGCTGGCGGTAGCTGCAAGCCGCACCGGCTCTACAACATCGGCAACCACAGGTCGGAACACCTGATGAAGGTGGTCGAGATTCTGGAGGCCGAATGCGGGCGCAAGGCGGAAATTGAAATGCTGCCGATGCAGCCAGGCGACGTGCGCCAGAGCTTTGCGGATATCGAGGCAATCTCACGCGACCTGGGCTTTTCGCCGACAACCTCGATCGATGTCGGTGTTCCCAACTTTGTCCGCTGGTATCGGGAGTATCACGGTCTCTGACTCTTGCCGGGACGCGCGCCGTTGCTATCACACCGGCCATGACGATTCTCTCAGACCGCTGGATCCGCAACGAAGCCCGGCATTCGGGCATGATCGAGCCCTTCGTCGAGAGCCAGTGCCGCGCCAGTAAATCAGGGGCGGCCGGCATTTCCTACGGCCTCTCGTCCTACGGCTATGACGCACGGGTGGCAGACGATTTCAAGATCTTCACCAACGTCAATTCCTCGGTGGTGGACCCGAAGAATTTCGATCCCGACAGCTTCGTTGATCGCAAGACCGATGTCTGCATCATCCCGCCGAACAGCTTCGCGCTCGCCCGCACGGTCGAGTATTTCCGCGTGCCCCGCGATGTGCTGGTGATCTGCCTCGGCAAGAGCACCTATGCGCGCTGCGGCATCATCGTCAACGTCACTCCGCTCGAGCCGGGCTGGGAAGGCCACGTCACGCTGGAGTTTTCCAACACCACGCCGCTGCCCGCGAAGATCTACGCCAATGAGGGTGCGTGCCAGTTCCTGTTCCTGCAAGGCAACGAACCCTGTGAGGTCAGCTATGCCGACCGCGCGGGCAAATACATGGGCCAGAAGGGCGTGACGCTGCCCAAACTTTAGAGAGCACCCTATGACGCTTGACGAAATGCTCGCCCGCGAGGCGATCCGCGCCACGCTGGCGCGCTGCGCCCAGGCCGGCGACAGTCTGCGCGCCGAAGAATATTCCCGCTGCTTCACCGAGGATGGCATTCTCGAAACGGCGATGGCCGGTGGGGGCCGCGGCCTCCATTTGACCAGCCGCGCGGCGATCCTTGCCTGGCAGACCGAAAAGCGCGCGCCGGGCAAGGGCATTGGGGTTCCCGGCAAGGTTTCCCTGACCTTCGCCCGGCACAACCTTACCACCTGCAAGATCGATATGGCCGGCCCCGACAGCGCCAGCGCGCGCACCTACTGGTTGGTCGTGACCAACGCAGGGCCCGACCATTCGGGCGTCTATCGCGATAGCTTCGCCCGCGTGGACGGCGAATGGCTGATTGCCGAGCGGCGGGTGACGACCGAATGGGCGGCCGAGGACAGCCTCATGGTGCCGCCGGAGCACAGGCCCTGACCATTGCCGGGAGCGACCATGGAACCCTATGACTTCGACCCTGGAACCCGCAACCTGAAGCTCGCCCGCGAAGGACCGCTATTGTGGTGCAGCATCGACCGGCCGAACGCGCGCAATGCCTTCACCCCGGCGATGTATTTCGGCATCAAGAGGGTCGTGCGCCACGTCAACGATGGCCGCAACGACCTGCGCGGGCTGATCCTCACCGGCACCGGCGATGTCTTCGCGCCGGGCGGTGATCTCGGCGGGCGCTGCGAGGAAGGCGACACACCCACGCCCGAAGGGCTCACCTATGAGACGCTCCCCTTCGTCGCCATTCGCGAGAGCCAGGCCCCGGTGATCGCGGCGGTGAACGGCATCTGCCAGGCGGGCGGGCTGCTGATTGCACTGCTGGCCGATATCGCCGTGGTCAGCGACAGGGCGACATTCCGCGTGCCCGAGCTGCTGCGCGGGATCGTCGATGCGACCTACGCCGCCGTGCTGCCGATCCATGTCGGCATGGCGCAGGCCCGCGACCTGTTGCTTTCCGCACGCAAGATCGATGCGGCGGAGGCGCTGCGCATCGGGTTGATCTCGCGCATGGTTCCCCACGCGGACCTGCACGCCGAGGCGCGCAAGGCGGCAATCGAGATTTTGCAGACCGCGCCGGAATGCCGCGCCCACATCAAGCGCATGCTCAACCAGCAATATGCGGCAATCGACTACGAGACCATGTTCGTCTCGCTGATGAGCGAAACCAGCGAAGCGCGCGAGGGCATGCGGGCGTTCATGGAGAAGCGCGCGCCGAACTGGATTCCCGAAGGGCTGGGGGGATAGTTTTCCCCTCTCTCGTCCGCTCCTCGCCCGCCAGCCGCTCAGGTCGGGCAGGGGAGGGGGCGGCTATTGCATGGAGGCCGAGAGCCTGTTCACTTTCGCCGCGCAGAACAAGCGGCTCAACGTGCAGTGTGCCGGCGGCGAGGAGCCGCAGGCCATGACGGAAATGTCGGGTGCCGCAGGCACCGGTGCGAGCCTGCTTCGATCCACGCCAGCTTTAGCAGACAGTTGTTTCCGCGCCTCGCCTCGCTAGAGAGGCGGGCATGCTGCGCATCCACGATTCCCTCACCCGCGAAACCCGCCCCTTCGCACCGCTGGTTCCCGGCGTGGTGACGATGTATGTCTGCGGGCAGACGGTTTATGACGCGCCACATCTCGGCCATGCCCGCAAGGACCTCGGCTTCGATGTCGTGGTGCGCTGGCTCGAGGCCTCGGGCTACCGCGTCACCTATGTGCGCAACCTCACCGATATCGACGACAAGATCATCGCCCGCGCCGGCGAACTCGGCGAGCCGATCGGCGCGTTCACCCAGCGCATGATCGACCAGACCAACGCTGACTATGCCGGGCTTGCGCTGCGCGCGCCTGACCACGAGCCGCGCGCCACCGAATATGTCACCGAGATGATCGAACTGGCCGGCGAACTGGAGCGCGAGGCCGTCGCCTACCATCAGGGCGACCTGTTTTATGCGGTGCGCAATTTCGCCGGTTATGGCAAGCTGTCGGGCCGCGCGCTCGACGACATGCGCGCCGGCGAGCGGATCGAGGTTGATGCCCGCAAACGCGATCCGATGGACTTCGTGCTGTGGAAGGTCGGCAAGCCGGGCGAGCCTGCCGACGCCATCTGGCCCTCGCCATGGGGGGCGGGGCGGCCGGGCTGGCATCTCGAATGCTCGGCCATGGCGCGCGCCTTGCTCGGCAAGACCATCGATATCCACGGCGGCGGACCGGACCTGCGCTTTCCGCACCACGAAAACGAGATCGCGCAGAGCGAGGCGGCCAACCATGCGCCGCTGGCAAACTGGTGGATGCATGTCGGCCAGCTCGACATCGCCGGCGACAAGATGTCCAAATCGCTGGGCAATTTCACCACGCTCGAACAAGCGGTGGCGAGCCACGGCGCGGATGTCGTGCGCTTCTACTTCGTGCGCACGCACTATCGCAGTCCGGTCAATTTCAGCGAGGCAGGGCTGGCCGATGCCGCGAGTGCGCTCGCCCGGCTGCACAATGCCATGCGCAGTGTGGCGGGCGACGGCGCGCCGCTCGACTGGGACGAGGCCCACGCCAGGCACTTCCGCGCCGCGATGGACGAGGACTTCAACGCCCCGGCGGCGGTTGCCGTGCTGTTCGAACTGGCCAGCGCCGTGAACCGCAGCGGCTTGCCGGACCTGGCCCGGCAGTTGACGGAGCTGGGTGCCATCCTCGGCATCGCCCTGCCGGACGAGGCGGCGGACCCCGAGGCCGCAGCGATCGAGGCGCTGGTCGATGCGCGTCAGGCGGCGCGGCTGGCGCGGAATTTCGCCGAAGCCGACCGCATCCGCGACGAACTTGCCGCGCGGGGGATTGCGCTGGAGGATGGGGCAGGGGGCGTCAAATGGCGGCGGCTGCGCGGCGGCTAGAATCCGGACGCAGAAGCCCCTCCCCTTCAGGGGAGGGGAGGAGCCGCGCAGCGGCGGAGGGGTGGGGGTTGTCGGTCAAGCGCAACGCTCTGCCGACAGCCCCCACCCCAACCCCTCCCCTGAAGGGGAGGGGCTTATAGGTTCCAATCAATGCACTTTGGTCTCAGAAGGCGAAGCGAACCCGCGTCTGCGCCTGCTGCTTGCGGCGCATGCCCGCGCCGATCGCGCCGAAGCCGAGCAGCATCATTGCCCAGGTGGCGGGCTCGGGCAGCAGGTTTTTGGCGGAAATATTGCCGCGCAACTGCGCCGTGTTGACCGCATCCTCGATCGTCAGGAATTGCGTCGCCGGATTGCCACCGATGGTGAAGCCGGTGATGTTGAGCAGGTAGTCAACCCCGCCGATGGAGAAGGCCTGCGATCCGCCGAGATTGAGCGAGGGGGTGACGCTGTCGGCGCAGCCGTTGATATTGACGCCCTGACCATTGGCCCCGCCATAGGCGCAGGGGTTTGCACCGTTGGTTGTCTCGTCATGGGCGAAGTTGATCAGCGTATCGAAATTGCCGAGGGACACGGCGTCGAGGAACACGCCATAGGTGATCTTGAGCTGCGCCGAGGTGATGCTGGTGCCGGCGTCGATCGGGCGGTTGATATGGCTGAAATCGCCGAGGGTGAACGCGGTGGTGGCACCATTGGGCACGAAAGCGACATTCAGCGGCACCGGCGCGGCGGTGAAGTTGTAGCCGCTTTTGCCGCTCCCAGACGCGGGTGTGCCCCAGCTGACGCTGGCATTCGCGGTGTTCTGGCCGCTGAAGGTGACTGTCCCGGGGGCACCGGCGACGATGCTTTGCCAGGTTGCCAGGATCGGATTGATCACCAGTGTCGCGGCGAGGGTGGGAGTTGCCAATGCCAGAGTGGCAGCAAAGGCAGTCATCGTTGCAATTGTACGCTTCATGTCTGGTCTCCAGTCAAAAGTAGATGGAGCGACCCGATCTTTCAGTTCCCATTGTTAAGCAGAGACTGGCACAGACTGTTCGTGCGTGCAATTATTATTAATGAACGGTTAATGTACTACTTTGGGACACATGGAAAACCCCGCCGGATTGCTCCGGCGGGGTTTTGTATTTCGAAGCGCGAGAAAGCGTCAGAATGCGTAGCGCACGGCCACCTTCTGGCGGCGGCGCATGCCGGCACCAATCGCGGCGAAGCCAAGCAGCATCATCGCCCAGGTGGCGGGCTCGGGGACGCCGCCAGTGGGATTGACCGGGGTGCCGGCGATGGTGATGCCCGAGAAGGCCAGGCCGGAATCAAGCGCAGTATCGCCGAAGTTCGATGCGCCGAACTTGATCATGTAGCTGCCGGCGGCGGCGATGTTGTAGGTCGACTGGATCCAGCCGGTGCTGCCGCAGCCCGCACCAATCCCCCCGAAGCAAGCGCCCGAACTGCCGCCCAGCGGCGACCAGTTGGAGAGTCCGTCCTGGATGGCTGTCGTCGCCGGAGTCAGCGTCGAGATATTGACCGGAAGACCGAAACCCGGGCTGGTGTTGCCGGGATTGACGACGGTCCGCGCAGTAAACAGAAAGCCGACACTGGTGCCGCCGCTGGTCAGCAGCTCGGCGAAGCCGTAGTCGGGAAACGAGCCGGTGCCGTCGGACGTAATGTAGTTGAAATAGAAGTTCAGCGGGTCTCCGACCGCAGCGGCAAAGGTATCGGTGGTGTACGATGACCCGTTGGTCCCGCCAACGCCGCTGATCTGTCCAGCGCCGCTCACGCCGCCATCGGTGCTGACGTAGCTGTAGGTCGTGCCACCCGGAGGTGCCGGGACGTCGCCATCGGCCCCCAGTGTGCCGCAATTGCCGACGCACACCGGTGCTGCACCGGCGGCACCGGCAAGGCCCATTGACGCCACCAGCGCCAAGGAGCTGACGATCAGGTGTGGAATACGAAATTTCATGGTCAATTCCTTTAGAAGAGTTTCATGCCCAAACCTGGGGTTGCCGCAACTCATTAAGTGTTAATGTGGGATTAAGCCTATCAGAGGCCGAAGGCCCGGACAATCTTGAATGCAAACGCGCGTGGCAAGTATTTGCCTGATTTCCAGCACTTAATCTCCCGAATTGGGACAATAGCCCGCAGCCATCTGGCATTTCCCTGGCGGACCCCAATCGCAAACCCCCGCCGGATCGCTCCGGCGGGGGCTGGCAGGTTCAAGCTAAATCCAAGCCTCAGAAGGCGTAACGCACCGCCACCTTCTGCTTGCGGCGCATCGCTCCGCCGATCAGGCCAAAGCCGAGCAGCATCATTGCCCAAGTGGTGGGTTCGGGCACGCCGCCGGTAACTTCGGTCTTGATCTTCGCGCGCAACGCGGCCTCGAAAGCGTCGAAATTGGGTGCCAGCACCGAGAAAGCTCCCGGGCCCGCCTGGATGGTCGTGCAATCGGAGCCGGCTCCGATACCGAGGCAGTTGATCTGATCAATCCCCTGGGCAAGCGCCGCCGCCCGCGTATCGACGCCGCCGGTAATGCCATCGGTCGATACGTCAATCAGCTGGCGATTCGATGAGATGGCATTGCCGAAGATTTGCGCCCGGGCGGCATCGATGGCGGAGTAGGCATTTGTCCCACCGCCGGCATAGACCATGCCCGTCAACGCCGCGATCAAAGCCGGCAAGTTGGCCGCAGTGATTTCTGCCATCGAGAAGACCGTAGTCGTGGTCGAAGCGAATTGGTAAATGCCGATCGCGACCGACCCGTTGGTGGGCAGCACGGTCGGGTCGCTCAATGCACTGATATAGGCATTTCTCTGCAGGTTGAAATTGGTGGCACCTATGCTGCCCGAAGAGTCGAGCGCCAGGGCGAGCTCAAGGTCGGCTGCCAGTGCGGGGGTTGCGGTGAAAGTCGCTGCAGCCGCGAGCGACGCGAGCAAGGCGGACTTGGCTATTCTGGTGCTAAACATGGTTGCGAGCTCCTCGATGCATTGGTGAATGCGATTGCGCTCGCCGTTTTTAGCGAGTCGCCCCGACAGGTTGCGACCATTAACCCCATGTTAACCGGGATTCGCGGCAAAGCAAGCCCAAGAAGTGGCCCGTCGTGCTGTGAAGCGCCAATTTTCGATTGTTTTTCAGGACTGTGCCAATTTGAAACAAAATCCCCGCCGGATCGCTCCGGCGGGCTGTTACTGGAATTGGATGTCCACCGACTTGAAATCTCGCAATCTCGAAATCCCGCTCATCCTGAGCTTGTCGAAGGACCCTCGGGCACAGGCGAGCTCACCCTAACAACCGGTGCTTCGACAAGCTCAGCATGAGCGGGGCCGGCGCGGATCTAGCGCAATTTGTGCTCGAGTATCCGTGTGTCCGCTGTCAGCTATTCCGCCCCGTCCTGCTGGATCAGGTAATCGCCGGCATCGGCGTCGGTGCCGTGGGTTTCGCCCTCGACCGCCGCGAGCGGATCGTCGCCGATCGCCGCTTCGGGGCCCTGGGCGAGCTCCGCGGCGTGCTCTTCGGCCGCCGAGGCAGGCGCGATCAGCGATTCCTGGAGCTTGCGATACTGCGCGCGCAGCGCGGCATCGCGGCTCGAGGCGGCGACCCGCAAGCGGTTCATCCCGGCGCCGGTGCCCGCCGGGATCAGCCGGCCGACGATGACGTTTTCCTTCAGCCCGATCAGCGAGTCCTTCTTGCCCTCGACCGCCGCCTGGGTGAGCACCCGGGTGGTTTCCTGGAACGAGGCCGCCGAGATGAACGATGCGCGTCTGCAAGCTCGCCTTGGTGATGCCGAGCAGCACCGGCTTGCCTTCGGCCGGTTTCTGGCCGGCCGGCAGCTTGGCGTTGATCTCGTTCATCTCCTCGTAGTCGAGCTGTTCGCCGGCGAGCAGCGTGGTGTCGCCGCCGTCGGTGATCTCGACCTTCTGGAGCATCTGGCGAACGATCACCTCGATGTGCTTGTCGTTGATCTTCACGCCCTGGAGCCGGTAGACTTCCTGGATTTCGGCGACGAGATATTCGGCCAGCGCCTCGACGCCCATGACTTCGAGAATGTCGTGCGGGTCGGGCGAGCCCGAGATCAGGTTGTCGCCCTTCTTGACCCAGTCGCCTTCCTGGACGTCGATCACCTTCGACTTGGGGATCAGGTATTCGACCGGATCGCCCTCCTCGGGGATGATCGCGATCTTGCGCTTGGCCTTGTAGTCGCGGACGAATTCGATCCGGCCCGAGACCTTGGCGATCACCGAATTGTCCTTGGGCTTGCGCGCCTCGAACAGCTCGGCGACGCGCGGCAGACCGCCGGTGATGTCGCGGGTCTTGGCGGCTTCGCGGCTGGCGCGGGCGAGCACGTCGCCGGCCGAGACTTCCTGCCCGTCCTCGACCGACAGCGTCGTGCCCGGCGCCATCATGTAGCGCGCGGCCTCGCCCGATTCCTCGTCGAGCAGGGTCAGGCGCGGACGCAGGTCGTCCTTCTTGGCGCGGCCGGTGGCGCGGTTCTCGGTGACCAGGCGGCTGGTCATGCCGGTCGCCTCGTCGGTCGCCTCGGTCAGCGTCTTGCCGTCGATCAGGTCCTGGTATTTCACGATGCCATGCTTCTCGGTGATCACCGGCAAGGTGAACGGATCCCATTCGGCGAGGCGATCGCCCTCGGCAATGATCGCGCCGTCCTCGTGGAGCAGATGGGTGCCATAGGGCACCTTGTGGATCGCCCGCTCGCGCCCGTCGTTGTCGATCACGACGATTTCGCCGTTGCGCGCCAGGCTGAGGCGGCGCTTGCGCTTGTCGACGATGGTCGGGATGTCACGGTAGTTGACCGTGCCGTCGCTGATCGCTTCGAGATGCGAGGTTTCGTTGACCTGCGCCGCGCCGCCGATGTGGAAGGTGCGCATGGTCAGCTGGGTGCCCGGCTCGCCGATCGACTGGGCGGCGATAACACCGACCGCCTCGCCGATGTTGACCGGCGTGCCGCGCGCGAGATCGCGGCCATAGCAGGTGCCGCAGACGCCCTGTTCGGCCTCGCAGATCAGCGGGCTGCGGATGCGCGCGGCCTGGACGCCGGCAGCCTCGATCTTCGCCGTGGTCGGCTCGTCGAGCAGCGTTCCCGAAGGGACGATGATCGAGCCGTCCTTGTCGGCGATGTCCTCGGCCAGGGTGCGGCCGAGGATGCGCTCGCCGAGCGAGGCGATCACCGAGCCGCCCTGGACGATGGCGCGCATCTCGAGCGCGCGCTCGGTGCCGCAATCCTCGATGACGACGACGCAATCCTGCGACACGTCGACCAGGCGGCGAGTCAGATAGCCCGAGTTGGCGGTCTTGAGCGCGGTATCGGCCAGGCCCTTGCGCGCGCCGTGGGTCGAGTTGAAGTATTCAAGGACGGTGAGGCCTTCCTTGAAGTTCGAGATGATCGGGGTTTCGATGATCTCGCCCGAAGGCTTGGCCATCAGCCCGCGCATGCCGGCGAGCTGCTTCATCTGCGTCGGCGAACCGCGCGCGCCCGAGTGGCTCATCATGTAGATCGAATTGACCGGCGCTTCGCGGCCATGCTCGTCGAGCGGGGTCGCGCGGATTTCGTCCATCATGGCGCTGGCCACCTGGTCGCCGCAGCGGCTCCAGACGTCGATCACCTTGTTGTATTTTTCCTGCTGGGTGATCAGGCCGTCCTGATACTGCTGCTCGTAATCGGCGACCAGCGCCTTGGTCTCCTCGATCAGCGCTTCCTTGCTGTCGGGAATGATCATGTCGTCCTTGCCGAAGCTGATGCCGGCCTTGAACGCGTGACGGAAGCCCAGCCCCATGATCGCGTCGGCGAACAGCACCGTGTCCTTCTGGCCGGTGTGGCGGTAGACCTGATCGATGACGTCGGCGAGTTCCTTCTTGGTGAGCAGGCGGTTGACCAGATCGAAGGGCACGGTGTGGCTCTTGGGCAGGCATTCGCCGACCAGCATGCGGCCCGGGGTCGTGTCGAAGCGGCGCAGGTATTCCTTGCCGGCCTCGTCGGTCTGCGGAACGCGCGCGACGATCTTGGTGTGCAGCGTCACGGCCTTGGCCTCGAGCGCCTGGTGCACTTCGGCCATGTCGGACATCATCATGCCTTCGCCGGGCTCGCCCTGGCGGTCCATCGACAGGTAATAGAGCCCCAGCACCATGTCCTGCGAGGGCACGATGATCGGCTTGCCGTTGGCCGGCGAGAGGATGTTGTTGGTCGACATCATCAGCACCCGCGCCTCGAGCTGGGCCTCGAGGCTGAGCGGCACGTGGACCGCCATCTGGTCGCCGTCGAAGTCGGCGTTGAACGCCGAGCAGACCAGCGGGTGCAGCTGGATCGCCTTGCCCTCGATCAGCACCGGCTCGAAGGCCTGGATGCCGAGGCGGTGCAGCGTCGGCGCGCGGTTGAGCAGCACCGGGTGCTCGCGGATCACCTCGTCGAGGATATCCCAGACCTCCTTGCGCTCCTTCTCGACCCACTTCTTGGCCTGCTTGAGCGTCATCGACAGCCCCTTGGCGTCGAGCCGGGCGTAGATGAACGGCTTGAACAGCTCGAGCGCCATCTTCTTGGGCAGGCCGCACTGGTGGAGCTTGAGTTCAGGCCCGGTGACGATCACCGAACGGCCCGAATAATCGACGCGTTTGCCGAGCAGATTCTGGCGGAAGCGGCCCTGCTTGCCCTTGAGCATGTCGGACAGCGATTTCAGCGGGCGCTTGTTGGCCCCGGTGATGACGCGGCCGCGGCGACCGTTGTCGAACAGGGCGTCGACCGCTTCCTGGAGCATGCGCTTTTCGTTGCGCACGATGATGTCGGGCGCGCGCAGCTCGATCAGGCGCTTCAGCCGGTTGTTGCGGTTGATCACGCGGCGGTAGAGATCGTTGAGATCGGAGGTGGCGAAGCGACCGCCGTCGAGCGGCACCAGCGGGCGCAGTTCGGGCGGGATGACCGGGACGACATCGAGGATCATCCACTCGGGCCGGTTGCCCGAATCGATGAAGCTTTCGACCACCTTCAGCCGCTTGATGATCTTCTTGGGCTTGAGCTCGCTCTTGGTGGTGGCCAGTTCCTCGAGCAGATCGGCCTTTTCCTGAACCAGGTCGAGGCTCATCAGCATGTGCTTGACCGCCTCGGCACCGATGCCGGCCGAGAAGGCGTCCTCGCCATACTCATCCTGCGCGTCGAGCAGTTCGTCCTCGGTGAGCAGCTGGAAGCGCTCGAGCGGGGTGATGCCCGGCTCGGTGACGATGTAGCTTTCGAAATAGAGCACGCGCTCGAGCTGCTTCAATTGCATGTCGAGCAGCAGGCCGATGCGGCTCGGCAGCGACTTGAGGAACCAGATGTGCGCGACCGGCGCGGCGAGCTCGATGTGGCCCATGCGCTCGCGGCGCACCTTGGTCACCGTCACCTCGACACCGCACTTCTCGCAGACGACGCCCTTGTACTTCATCCGCTTGTACTTGCCGCACAGGCATTCGTAGTCCTTCACCGGGCCGAAGATGCGCGCGCAGAACAGGCCATCGCGCT
The DNA here is from genome assembly GCA_963777795.1 of uncultured Alphaproteobacteria bacterium. Classification (GTDB taxonomy): domain Bacteria; phylum Pseudomonadota; class Alphaproteobacteria; order Sphingomonadales; family Sphingomonadaceae; genus Novosphingobium. The sequence continues at coordinate 141,546 of CAVZRM010000005.1, read as the reverse complement.
CGGGCTTGAAGGTGCGGTAGTTGATCGTCTCGGGCTTCTTGATCTCGCCGAAGGACCATGAGCGGATGCGCTCGGGGCTCGCCAGACCGATCTGGATCTGGTCGAAAGTCTCGGGCTTGGCGATCTGGTTGGTGAATTTGGTCAGGTCGTTCATTGGTTTCTCTTCCTTTATCCCCCTCCCGCTGGCGGGAGGGGTTAGGGGTGGGCATGTGCTGGGTGGACGCTGTGGCTCAACAGGCCCACCCCCGACCCCTCCCGCAGGCGGGAGGGGAGAAAGTTACTCCGCCGCCTGGGCCCAGTCGTCGTCATCGTCTTCGCCCGCCAGCGAGGACAGTTCGACGTTGAGGCCGAGGCTGCGCATTTCCTTGACGAGCACGTTGAAGCTCTCGGGAATGCCGGCCTCGAAGGTGTCGTCGCCCTTGACGATCGCTTCGTAGACCTTGGTGCGCCCGACGACGTCGTCGGACTTCACCGTCAGCATTTCCTGCAAGGTATAGGCCGCGCCGTAGGCCTGGAGCGCCCAGACCTCCATTTCGCCGAAGCGCTGCCCGCCGAACTGCGCCTTGCCGCCCAGCGGCTGCTGGGTGACGAGGCTGTAGGGCCCGATCGAGCGCGCGTGGATCTTGTCATCGACGAGGTGATGCAGCTTGAGCATGTAGATGTAGCCCACGGTCACTTTGCGGTCGAAGGCATCGCCGGTGCGCCCGTCATAGAGCGTCACTTGGCCCGAGGTATCGAGCCCGGCCTTGACCAGCATCGCGGTGACGTCGGCCTCGCGCGCGCCATCGAACACCGGGGTGCCCATCGGCACGCCGTTCTTGAGCAGCTCGGCCATTTCGACGATGTCGCCGGCCGAGCGGCTGTCGATCTCGGCGTGATAGTTCTCGCCGTAGATGTCTTTCAGCCGGTCGATCAGCGCGGTCGGCGGGGCTGCCGCTTCGGGGTCGGGATTGGCGTGGCGCCAATCTTCGAGCAGCGCAGTGATCTGCTGGCCGAGGCCGCGCGCGGCCCAGCCGAGGTGGGTCTCGAAGATCTGGCCGACATTCATCCGGCTCGGCACGCCGAGCGGGTTGAGCACGATATCGACCGGCGTGCCGTCCTCGAGGAACGGCATGTCTTCCATCGGCAGGATGCGCGAAATCACGCCCTTGTTGCCGTGGCGGCCGGCCATCTTGTCGCCCGGTTGCAGCTTGCGCTTCACCGCGACGAAGACCTTGACCATCTTGAGCACGCCCGGGGCGAGCTCGTCACCGCGTTCGAGCTTCTCCTTGCGGTCCTCGAACTTCTCCTGGATGGTCTTGATGGTCTCGTCGTACTGCGCCTTGACCGCTTCGAGCTGGCCCTGGACCTTGTCGTCGGCGACGGCGAATTTCCACCACTCCCACTTCTCGACTTCCTCGAGCTCGAGGGTGGTGATTTCCGCGCCTTTCTTGAAGCCCTTGGGAGCCGCCGCCGCGACCTGGCCGACCAGCATTTCGCGCAAGCGGTTGTAGGTGGCGCGGTTGAGAATGCCGCGTTCGTCCTCGCGGTCCTTGGCGAGGCGTTCGATTTCTTCGTTCTGGATGGCGCGGGTACGGTCGTCGATCTCGATGCCGTGGCGGTTGAACACGCGCACCTCGACCACCGTTCCCGAAACGCCGGGCGGCAGGCGCAGCGAGGTGTCGCGCACGTCAGAGGCTTTTTCGCCGAAGATCGCGCGCAGCAGCTTTTCTTCCGGCGTCATCGGGCTTTCGCCCTTGGGGGTGATCTTGCCCGCCAGAATGTCGCCGGGATGCACTTCGGAGCCGATATAGACGATGCCCGCCTCGTCGAGGCTGCGAAGCGCTTCCTCGCCGACATTCGGAATGTCGCGGGTGATGTCTTCGGGCCCGAGCTTGGTGTCGCGCGCCATGACCTCGAATTCCTCGATGTGGATCGAGGTGAACACGTCGTCCTTGACGATGCGCTCGGAGATCAGGATCGAGTCCTCGTAGTTGTAGCCGTTCCACGGCATGAAGGCGACGAGGCTGTTGCGCCCCAGCGCGAGTTCACCCAATTCCGTGCTCGGGCCGTCGGCGATGATATCGCCCAGCTCGACGGTGTCACCGACCTTCACCAGCGGGCGCTGGTTGATGCAGGTGTTCTGGTTCGAGCGCTGGAATTTCTGCAGCGTGTAGATATCGACGCCCGACTGGCCGGCCTCGATATCGCCCGAGGCGCGGATGACGATGCGGGTGGCGTCGACCTGATCGACGATGCCGGCGCGAAGGGCTCCAATGGCTGCGCCAGAATCGCGCGCCACGGTCTCTTCCATGCCGGTGCCGACAAACGGCGCTTCGGCGCGAACCAGCGGCACCGCCTGGCGCTGCATGTTCGAGCCCATCAGCGCGCGGTTGGCGTCGTCGTTCTCGAGGAACGGGATCAGCGAAGCGGCGACCGAGACCAGCTGCTTGGGGGAAACGTCCATCAGCGTCACGTGATCGCGCGGCGCCATGACGAATTCGCCGGCCTCGCGCGCCGAGACCAGCTCTTCGACGAAGCTGCCGTCGCCATTGGTTTCGGCCGAGGCCTGCGCGACGGTGTGCTTGCTCTCTTCCATCGCCGAGAGGTAGATCACGTCGCGCGTCACCTTGCCGTCGATGACCTTGCGGTAGGGCGTCTCGATGAAGCCGTACTTGTTGACCCGCGCAAAGGTCGACAGCGAGTTGATCAGGCCGATGTTCGGGCCTTCAGGGGTCTCGATCGGGCAGATCCGGCCGTAATGCGTCGGGTGGACGTCGCGCACTTCGAAACCAGCGCGTTCGCGGGTGAGGCCGCCCGGTCCGAGCGCCGAGACGCGGCGCTTGTGGGTGACTTCGGACAGCGGGTTGGTCTGGTCCATGAACTGCGAGAGCTGCGAGGAACCGAAGAATTCGCGCACCGCGGCCACCGCCGGCTTGGCGTTGATCAGGTCGTTGGGCATCACGGTCGAGACGTCGACCGAGCTCATCCGCTCCTTGACCGCACGCTCCATGCGCAGCAGGCCGACGCGGTACTGGTTCTCCAGCAGCTCGCCGACCGACCGGACGCGGCGGTTGCCGAGATTGTCGATGTCGTCGATCTCGCCCTTGCCGTCCTTGAGATTGACCAGCTCCTTGACCACCGCGAGGATATCCTCGGTGCGCAGCGTGGTGACGGTGTCCTCGGCATCGAGCGCAAGGCGCATGTTGAGCTTGACCCGGCCGACGGCGGACAGGTCGTAGCGGTCGCCGTCGAAGAACAGGCCTTCGAACAGCGCCTCGGCGGTTTCCTTGGTCGGCGGCTCGCCGGGGCGCATCACCTTGTAGATCGCCTCGAGCCCCATGTCGCGGTTCTCGGCCTTGTCGACCTTCAGCGTGTTGCGGATCCACGGGCCGGTGTTGACGTGGTCGATGTCGAGCAGGTCGATCTGGTCGATCCCCGCCTGGTCGAGCAGGTCGAGGTTCTCGGGGGTGACCTCGTCGCCCGCCTCGATCCAGATGCGCCCGGTGCTTTCGTCGATCATGTCGCTGGCGGCATAGCGGCCGAAGATTTCCTCGGTCGGTATGAGCAGTTCCTTGAGCCCGTCCTTCTCGGCCTTGTTCGCGGCGCGCGGCGAAATCTTGGTGCCGGCGGGGAAAATCACTTCGCCCGAGTTGGCATCGACGATGTCGAAGGTCGGCTTCTGGCCGCGCCACTGCTCGGACACATAGGGCAAGCGCCAGCCGCCGCCCTGAATGTCGCTGGCACCGCGCTTCCAGGCGACGGTATCATAGAAGTGGTGGAGAATTCTGCTCGGCATCGAGCCCGAGGCCATAGAGCAGCGCGGTCACCGGCAGCTTGCGCTTGCGATCGATGCGGACGTTGACGATGTCCTTGGCATCGAATTCGAAATCGAGCCACGAGCCGCGATAGGGAATGACCCGCGCGGCGAACAGGAACTTGCCCGAAGAGTGCGTCTTGCCGCGGTCGTGGTCGAACAGCACGCCCGGCGACCGGTGCATCTGGCTGACGATGACGCGTTCGGTGCCGTTGATCACGAAAGTGCCATTCTCGGTCATGAGCGGCATGTCGCCCATGTAAACGTCCTGTTCCTTGATATCGAGCACCGAACGGGTCTCGGTCTCGGCATCGACCTCGAACACGATCAGCCGCAGCGTCACTTTCATCGGCGCGGCATAGGTGATCCCGCGCTGGCGGCATTCGGTGGTGTCGTACTTGGGATCCTCGAGCACGTAATGCACGAAGTCGAGCTCGCTGGTGCCGGCGAAATCGCGGATCGGAAAGACCGAGCGCAGCGTCTTTTCGAGCCCCGAGACATAGCCCGTCGCCGGATTCGACCGCAGGAACTGCTCGTAGCTCTCGCGCTGAACCTCGATCAGGTTCGGCATCTGCACCACTTCGTGGATGTCGCCGAAGATCTTGCGGATGCGCTTCTTGGCCGTCGAGCGATTGGCGGCGGCGGTGGAACGGGGCTGGGTGGCCATGGCGGGAACGTGCCTCTTCGCTGGTGCGGGTCTACAAATTTCGTGTGCAGGTGCGGAAACCGGCCAACGCGAAACGGCCACTTGGCAACGAACATTCCCGCAACAGGAATCCCCGGCCAGCAGCCACATGCGTCAGATGGAGCCCGGATCGCTTCCTTCCGTGGCTGGCCCCTGCGCGTGGACCCGCCGTGCTCGAAGCGCCGAGCGAAGGCGGCATGTAGGGCGGGGCCGGCCGGATGTCAAATGCGGTTCCGGGGGACAGCCGATTGATCCGCTGCGGCCGATATCCTCGAAACTCGCGCCAAAAGCTGGCATCGGGGGAGACCGCAATTACCGCGCCCAACTTGCCAGGCGCGCGGCAGAATGGGCCAACCGGCTGCGGCAGCGTCCCAATTGCCGCCGCCACCACCCCCCCCCGCAGGAAACCTACCATTTGTTCATAATCGCCCGGCATAATCCCGTATCGTGAACGGAATTCGCGGGGGAATGGCCTCGCGGGTCGCATGACTGACGGGGGTTGAGCATAATGCGCTATCGGTCCTGGCTTGTGGTGCCCGCTGACAGCGAGCGCAAGCTCGGCAAGGCCCTGGCTACCGGTGCCGATGTCGTGGTGGTGACCTCGATTCGACCGTCGCACCCGAGGCCAAGGCGACGGCGCGGGCGATGGCGGCGGAATGGCTGAAGGCGCATCGCCGTCAGGTGCTGGAGGCGGCACCGATGGCGCGCTGGGTGCGGATCAATCCGCTCGACAGCCGGCTGTGGCGCGAGGATCTGCTGGCTGTGCTGCCCGGTGCGCCCGCCGGCATTGTCGTGCCGCGATGCGCCGGACCCGAGACCATCCGCGAACTGGCCGCCGAACTCTATGAGCTCGAGCAAATCCACCACATCGCTCCCGGCTCGACCAAGGTGCTGCCATTGGCGGGCGAAACGCCCCGCGCCGCGCTGACCATGGCCAGTTATATCGATATTGCCAACCCGCGGCTTGCTGGGCTCGCCTGGAGCGCCGGCAGCCTCGGCGCGGTGATCAACGCCACGCGCCAGCGCGAGCCGCGAGGCGGTTGGAGCGACCCGTTTCGCCATGTCCGCGCGCAGGCGCTGCTGGTCGCGCACGCCTGCGGGATCATGGCAATCGAGGCGATGCACGGCGATGCCGAGGACCTCAAGGGCCTGAAGCTCGCCGCCCGCGCCGCCCGCGCCGACGGCTTTTCCGGCATGCTCGCGAGCCATCCCGGCCAGGTCGCCGAAATCAACGCTGCCTTCACCCCGTCGGAGGCCGAGCTCGATTCAGCGCGGCGGATCATCTCGGCCTACGAGGACGGCAGCGATGCGGAGAGCGCGCCGATCGACCGGCGGCGCATCGACACGCCGCAGCTCAAGCTGGCCAAGCAGATCCTGGGTGCCAGCGAACCACGCACCGGCGACCTCACGCCGATGCGGATGATGCGCTCGGCCTGACGCGCGTCACTCGCCGGCCGGTGCCTCGGCCGCAGGTTTTACGGCAGGTTCCTGGGCACCCTCCCCGGCTGGCGCTGCTGCGGGCGCAGCGTCGGCTGCCGCCTGGCTGGCTCCGGCACGCGCGCCGGGCTTCGTTGCCACGCCCACCTTGCTGCCCGGCTCGGCCTTGGGCGCAAGCGGCGGCTGCGAGCGTACCGCATCGATCGGCAGCATCGCGTCGCTGACCGATCCGGGCAGCACCTCGCCGCCCGCTGTCGCGGTGCCCTTGCTCGCCGCCTGCTTCTCGCCCTGACACCCGGCCAGCGCCCCCGCTGACGCCAAAGCCACAGCCAGCGCGAGCAGGCGAAGGTCAGGTCTCAAAGGCTATCTCCTTGCAGCAGGGCCGATCGAGCGCGGCCAGGAATTCGCCGGCGCGCGCCAGCAGTAAGCGATCCCAGGCGGCGGAATCAACCGTCAGGCCCAGCCGGGCCAGGCTGGTGACGCCGTATTCGCCGATGCCGCAGGGCACGATGCCGGAAAAATGCGCCAGATCGGGCGCGAGATTGACCGAGAAGCCGTGCATCGTCACCCAGCGGCGGATGCGCACGCCAATCGCGCCGATCTTCGCCTCGCGCCCGTCGATGTCCTGCGTCCAGATGCCGATGCGCCCCTCGCAGCGGAAGCTGGGCACGCCGAGGTCGGCCAGCGCACCGATCATCCAGCCTTCGAGCGCATGGACGTAGCCGCGCACGTCGCGCGCGCGGGTCCTGAGGTCGAGCAGCACGTAGCACACCCGCTGGCCCGGCCCGTGGTAGGTATAGCGCCCGCCGCGCCCGGCGGCGACCACCTCGAAACGCGGATCGAGCAATTCGGCGGGGGCGGCGCTGGTCCCGGCGGTGTAAACCGGCGGATGTTCGAGCAGCCAGACCAGTTCGCGCGCGGTTCCTTCGGCGATGGCGGCATTGCGCGCGTTCATCGCGGCCAGCGCCTCGCGATAGGGCACCAGCGCCTCATCGCGGCGCAAATCGATTGTCGCGGGCAGTTCGCCAGTTTCATCCGTGTCTGCCATCGCCCGTTGCGTGGCGGCTTTCGCTGTGGTTATCAAGCGTCTCTAACTGCCTGGTTCGAAATTCCGGTGACCCGGAATTTCTGGCGCGGCACCGGCCCGCTCCCGAACCGGGAATTCGCCTTTTCGCGAATTATGCAATAGACTCGAAGAGGAGACCCCGATGCAGTTCGACAGTAACCGCGCCTGGCGAGAGGCCACCGCCTCCCTTGCCGGCAACCGCGAGGTGCTGGTGGCTGTTGCCGGGGTGTTCTTCCTGTTGCCCGGCTTTGCCTCGGCGGTGTTTCTCAGCGACTTCCAGGCGGATATGATCGCCAACTTCGGCAACCCCGAAGCGGCCGAGCGGATCATGGCTGGGATGACCGGGCAGGTCGTCGGCTTCGGGCTGATATCCTTCGTGCTGCAATCGCTGGGCTATCTCGCCATGCTCGCCCTGCTGACCGACCGGGCGCGGCCCACCGTGGGCGAGGCGCTGGGCATCGCCATCCGGGCGCTGCCGACGGTGGTCGGCGCGGCGCTGCTGTTCTTTGCCAGTTATCTCGGCGCTGTGCTGGTGTTCGTGCTGTTAGCTGCGGCAGTGGGGTCGGCGGGCGGGCTGGGGGCCCTGGTGGCGCTGGTGGTGCTGCTGTTTGTCGCGGCCATGGTCTATGTCATGGTCAAGTTTTCGCTGGTCCTGCCGGTTATCGTGATCGAGCGGGTGTCAAACCCGATTGCCGCGCTTGCCCGGTCGTGGCGGCTGACCAAGGGTAATTCGCTGCGCCTGTTCTTTTTCTACCTGCTGCTCGCCGTGGTCTATTTCGTCGTGGTCATGCTGGTGGGCGTGATGGCCATGGGCCTGGCGGTGCTGATCGCCGGCCAGGGCAAGCTCGCGACGCTGATCGGCGGGCTGGTTTCCGGGATCATCGGCGCGGCGGCGGCGGTGGTGCTCACCGCCGTGCTCGCGGCAATCCACCGCCAGCTTGCAGGACCCTCGCCCGACGTGCTCGGCGCGACTTTCGACTAGGCGGGCACTTCCGCCCGAAATTCCGCCACCATTTGCGACGTGCTTGCCAAGCACCGCTCTGCGATCAAATCGGCGCAGCGCGGGCGGGATCCCAGTAAGGCCGCGCATGCATGGGTTGGCCGCCCGATGGCGGGCCAACATTAACGGCGACGCGTCGGCGCGTGCCGGTTCGGGCCAATCCGTCAGCCGCGGCGGCCTGCGCGGCGCATGCCCGGTTCCCTGGTCTGGGTGCACTGGTCGCGCAGCGTGGCGGTGCAGGGCGGATAGACTGCTTGCGCTGGGGGCGGCGGCGGCAACCGGGTGTCGATGATCGTGACCGGGGCCGGCGCGGCCGTGGGCGCGGGCATTGCCGGCGGCACAGGATCGGGCGGCGGGACCTCCATCGGCGGCATCTGGTCTGGCGGCATCGGTGCGGGCGGCACTTCGGCGGGCGGGGTCTCGGCAGGCGGGACTTCGCTGGGGGAAGGGGCGGTTTCGGGCTGGCTCTGGGCGGCGACCGGGGCAATCGCAAACGTGCAAACGAGCGCCAGCGCCGGAGCAAGCTTCAAATTCCTGTGCATCGCAATTCTCCTGTCGGATTTCTCGTCGGAGCAACGCGGCGTGGCGGGCCTTGTTCCCCTACCGGCATGGCGCAGTAAGCAGGCGCGGCGGACGGCACCGCCGATGCGACAGAACGAACTCATCACCGAGCCGGCATGGAACATTCGGCTGCACGCCGGGTTAGGCGCTCATGAACCATCAAGACACCCCACCCGCCCGCGCGCCCACCGATGTGACCGATGTGACCACCCCCGCCGGCAAGGTCGCGCGCGACGAATTCGACGAAAAGGCACCCAACGCCAAACGCCACTTCAAATCGCCCGAGATGCTGGTTGCCGACGAAAGCCTGACCGATGAGGAAAAGCTCGCGCTGCTGCAGGATTGGGCGCTCGAACTCAGCAACCGGCTGAAGGCCGAAGAGGAGGGCATGAGCGCGTCCGATCCGATCCGCGACCGGCATGAGGCGCGGCTCGCCGATGAGGAGGGCCGTGTCCGCACTCTCCTCGCCGGATTGACGAAGGAGCCGGCAGGAAGCGGATAGGCCACCGTCATGGGTATCGAACTGCCGCACGAGGTCCTGTTCTTTCCAACCGGATCGCCGCCTGTCCAACCGCGCCGCCCTGCGCGCGCCATGCGGCTCGCGGTGATCGGCACTTATCCGCCGCGCCGCTGCGGCATCGCCAGCTTCACCGCCGACATGGTCGATGCGATTGCCACTGCCAGTCCCGATGCCGCGATCGATGTCTATGCAATGGTTTTGCAATCGGACGATCCTGAAGCCGATCCGCGCTGCTGGCCGGTCGCCGAGAGCGACCCCGCCAGCTACCGGCAGGCAGCGGCGCGGATCGAGGAAAGCCAGCCGGACGCGATCTGGCTCCAGCATGAGTTCGGCATTTTCGGCGGCCCGGCGGGCGATATGGTGATCGAATTGCTTGGCCGGGTCAGCGCGCCGATCATCGTCACCCTGCACACCATCCTCGAGCACCCCGACGCGGACCAGCGCCACGTAATCGACTGGCTGACCGCCCGCGCGGCAAAACTGGTGGTGATGTCGCAACAAGGCCGCAAGACGCTGGAGAGCGTTTACGGGGTCGCGCCCGAGCAGATCGAGACTATCCACCACGGCGTTCCTGATCGCCCGTTCGGCCGCTCAGAGGCGATGCGCCGGCGGCTCGGATTGGCCGGACGCAAGGTGCTGCTCACCTTCGGCCTGCTGTCGCCGGGCAAGGGCATCGAGACCGCGATTGCCGCGCTCCCCGCAATTGTCGCGCGCAATCCCGACGCGATCTATTGCATTGCCGGGGCGACGCACCCCAACCTTGCAGCGCGCGAGGGCGAGGCCTATCGCGAACGGCTCAAGGCCATGGCCGCCGACCTGCGCGTCGCCGGGAACGTGCGCTGGATCGACCGCTTCCTTGAGACCGAGGAACTGCTCGATCTGGTCGAGGCCGCCGATATCTATATCACGCCGTATTCCGGGGCTGGCCAGTCGACCTCGGGCACGCTGTCCTATGCGGTGGCGCTGGGCAAGGCGGTGGTCTCGACGCCCTATGTTCATGCCCGCGAATTGCTGGCCGGCGATCATGGAATCCTGTTTCCTTTCGGCGATGCCAAGGCGCTGTCGGCTGCAGTTGCTGACCTGCTCGCCGATCCCACCAAATTGGCGGCGATGCAGCGGCGCGCCTATTTGCGCGGCCGCGACATGCTGTGGACCGCGTTTGCGGCAAGGTCGCTTGCCGCGATCGAAGCGGTGCGCGCCCAACCATGCGCCAGCGCGCCAGAAATCGTCCCGGGCCATGGCGGCGTGCTGCGGCTGTGCGACGATACCGGCATGTTCCAGCATTCGGTGCTGGCCGTGCCCGATCGTTCGCACGGCTATTGCGTCGATGACAATGCCCGCGCGCTGATCCTCGCCTGTCGCGCCGGTCCGCCGATTGCCGCCCTGGCTGGAAGATTTGCTGCGTTCATCGAGCATGCGTGGAACCCCGAAACCCGGCGGTTTCGCAATTTCATGGGCTTCAATCGCTGCTGGCTGGAAGCGGCGGGTTCGGAAGACAGTTGCGGCCGGGTGCTCTGGGCGCTCGGGGTCGCCAGCGTCGAAGGCGATGCCGCAATCCGCGAGTGGGCCGATCACCTCTATTGCAAGGCGGCGGGCATCGCGCTGGAATTCGGCTCACCCCGAGCGCTCGCTTTCGCCATGCTGGGTGCCGACCGGCATCTTGACCGCCATGCCGATGCGGCGCTCTCGCAACGCATCCTCGCCCACGGCCAGGCCCGGCTTATGGCTCTGCTCGATGCGGCGAGCCGGCCGGACTGGCGCTGGTTCGAGGCAGAGCTGGCCTATGACAACTGCCGCCTGCCCGAGGCGCTGCTGCGGGCGGCGGCACGGCACGGCGATACGGAAGCAGCGGGCGCTGCGCTCGACGCACTGGCGTGGGTCGTCGCCAGGCAAACCGCGCCTGCCGGGCATTTCCGCCCGGTCGGCAGCGAAGGCTTCGGTCGCACCGGCCTGCCACTGCCCGCCTTCGACCAACAACCGGTCGATGCCTGGGCGACGGTCGATGCTGCCGCGCTCGCGTATGACCGGACCGGCGAGCAGCGCTGGTGCGATGCGGCGCGCGCTGCTTATGCCTGGTTCTGGGGCGGCAATGATCGCGGACTGGCGCTGGCCGATGCACTTTCGGGCGATTGCTTCGACGGGCTCAGCCCTCGCGGGGTCAATCGCAACCAGGGGGCGGAATCGGTCCTCGCCTTGCATCTGGCATCTGATCGCATGATTACGCTCGAGGCGCTTGCGGGAGAGGGACATGAAGGCAGCGACCGCAGAAGCGAGCCGAAACCGGCCTGAGCCATGAGCGAAGGCTGGATTCACCCGCTCCGGCTCAATGCCGATCCGGCGCGCGTGGTGGTGCGCCCGTTCCATCTCGCCTGGCAGGCGTCGGGCCCCGATCTCGAGCGGGTGCAGCAGCTGGCGCGCAACATCGTCGAGCTCGACAGCCGCACGGTGCTCGGCGAGCTCGGCGTGGTGCTCGGCGACTTTGCTGACCGGCATTGGCAGATCGAGCAGGTGTTCGAGCAGCGCTACCGCGAAATCGCGCCCAAGCTGGGGCTCGACGGTCTGCGTCTGCGGCCCGAGATGCGCAAGCTGATCGGTGCCTATTTCTGCCATGAATACAGCTATGCTGCTGCCGCGCTGATGAACCCCAGCGTGGTGCGCCATCCCGACCAGAGCGGGCTCAAGCCGGGCAGCGTGCGGGTGCTGATCGCACTGCGCGCGGTGGGCGAGGGCCACATTTCGACGATTGCCTTCCGCGAGGGGATTGTCGCGGTCGGGCGCGAGCTGACGCTGCATCCCGAGCCGGCCTTCGCCACGGCTGCGCAATTGCGGCCCGGCAAGCCCGAGCAGTCCGAAACGTCGTTCATCCGCCGCCACCGCGACAGTCCGATTTCGGGCACAGTGATTTTCCCGATCACCGAAGCGCAGCGCAATGGCCTCGAGGATTTGCGGCTGACCGAATTCAGCCATGACAATGGCGAACGCGAGTGGATCGGCACCTACACCGCCTATAGCGGGCATTCGATCGGCTCGGAATTGCTGCGCACGCACGATTTCGACCGGTTTGCGCTGACCCCGATCACCGGCGCGGCGGGGCGCAACAAGGGCATGGCGCTGTTCCCCCGCAAGATCGGCGGTGACTACGTCATGCTCGGGCGGCAGGATGGCAAGAATCTCTACCTGCTGCGTTCCGACCGGCTCGACCACTGGGAAGGCGGGACCCTGCTGCTGGAGCCGAAGTTTCCCTGGGAGTTCATCCAGATCGGCAATTGCGGTGCCCCCATCGAGCTTCCAGAAGGCTGGCTGGTGCTGACCCATGGTGTGGGCGCGATGCGCAAATACGCCATCGGCGCGGTGCTGCTCGACAAGGACGATCCGGGCAAAGTGCTCGGCCGCAGCTACACACCCATGCTGTCAGCCGCCGACGAGGACCGCGAGGGCTATGTGCCCAATGTCGTTTATACCTGCGGGGCGATCCCGGTCGGCGACGATCTGTTCATGCCCTATGGCGTCGCCGACAGCTCGGTATGCTTCGGCTTTTTTCCGATTTCGGGAATTCTTGCGCAAATGTGATGGGCGGTGCGGAACCAAATCGCCGGTGGCGGGTTATCGCGGGGAACAATTTGTGCCTCACTCGACACAGGTGCCGATTTTCAGCCTTGTTTCACGTCCCGCAACTCCCCCCCTCCCGTTGCGGGCGTGAAATTGCTTCCAGCGGTCCGGTGCGAAAGTCCCACCCGGCACCGGTCGCTGGAAGCACCCACTACCGGCAAATCGGATTTCAGGCGTAGCGCTTTTCGGTCTCGCGGTGGGCGATCATCGCCTGCCAGATCGTCGCTGAAACAGTTTCGGGCTCGAACGGCTTGGTAATCAGATAAGCTGGTTCGGGGCGCTCGCCGGTGAGCAGGCGTTCGGGGAAGGCGGTTATGAAGATCACCGGCACGAGCTGTTCTTCCAGAATTTCGCGCACTGCATCGATCCCGCTCGATCCGTCGGCCAGGCTGATGTCGGCGAGGATCAGATCGGGCTTGGCTTCATGGGCGAGCTTGACCGCCTCACGGTGGGTGCGCACGACACCGGAAATCGCATGGCCGAGCGCCGCGACAATTGATTTGAGGTGCAGCGCAATAATCGATTCGTCCTCGATGATCATCACCGAACCGGTCAGCGAATTGACGATCGAGCTGCGTGCGTCGTCGATGTGCCGCGCCGCTTCGCCGGGGGTCATGCCGAGAATTGTCGCGGCCTCGCTCTCGCTGAAACCTTCGACTGCGGTCAGCAGTAACGCCTGGCGGGCGGTGATCGGCAGGCTGGCCACGGTGCCGTCGCGACTTGGCACTTCGACCGGCTCGAGGCTGGCAGCGTTCCAGATGCGGTGGAAAATGCGGAACAATTCGGCGCGCGGCGGCTGATCGGTGGCGAACTCTCCGGGTGCCTCGATCAGCGCTTCGAGCATCTCGCGCACCGCTGCATCGCCGAGTCCTTGCGAGCCGGTTATCGCGCGCGCGTAGCGCCTGAGGTAGGGCAGTTCCGCCCCGATCACGTCCCGCAATGCCATAAGGTTTCCCTCTCGATCCTCCAGCAAGACGCGCGACGCAGGTTTTTGTTCCGGGTGCGGGAACTTTTTTGTCGGTCCAGCGCTTTGGCTAGTCTAGTTCATGGTTTCTGGAATATCGATGTGGAAGAGATACCCCGCCCGGCAGAATTCTCGCGGTGGCCGGTCGGCAGCAGGGATGCGGGCGCATCCGGGGAGGGGATTGCGATGACCGGCAAGCGCCGCAAGCAGATTTCGGGGAATCCAGGGGGCAATCCGGGCCGTGCCGCTCCCGAACTGGCGTTCGATCCGATCGAGGCCGCGCTGCGGCAGCTGCATGACGACGTGGCAGCCGAAGGCATACCCGACGATTTCATGCGATTGCTCGATCGCCTTGATGATGCGCCGGCCAGGCGAAAGCCCAACTGATGGCTGGCGCAGCCGATCCGCAATCGGGCGCTCCGCCGGTCGATGAGTTCAAGCAGCAGATGCTGGCGCTGATTCCGTCGCTGCGTGCTTTTGCGCGCGGGCTGTGCGGCAATCGCGATCTGGCCGACGACCTGTCGCAGGAAGCCATGGCGCGGGCCTGGGCGGCGCGCGACAGTTTCACCCCTGGCACCAATTTCCGTGCCTGGATGTTCATGATCCTGCGCAACCAGTTTTATACGACCATCCGCAAGAACAGCCGCATGTCATCGTGGGATCCCGAAGCCGCAGAGCGACTGCTGGTGACGCCGGCAACGCAGCATGTCGGGCTCGATCTGGCGGACGTCGAACGCGCGATGGCGCGGCTGCCGGCCGAACAGCGCGAAATGCTGCTGCTCGTTGCCGCCGGCGGGATGAGCTACGAGGACGCCGCAGCCGTGACGGGTTGCGCGCTCGGCACGGTCAAGAGCCGGATCGCGCGCGGCCGGGCCGCCCTGTCACGGATGATCGACGGCGACAGTGTCGCGCTCGCCGGCACCGAACCCGGTCATGCCGCCCGGATTACGGCCGTGGCAGGCCGCTGAAGCGACGCGGGGGGTGGCGACCGTCGGCATCAGGGGAGGGACGATCCGGAGCCGGTTGCTGCTGGTGGTCCTGGCGGCGCTGCTTCCGGTCACCCTGTTGAGCGCCTGGCAGGGCAAGTTGGCCTACGACGATTCGCGCCGGCTGGTCACTGACCGGTTGCGCGCCAATGCCTGGGCGCTGGCGGAAAGCGAACGCGACCCCTTCATCATCGCCCGCCACGCCCTGATCTTCGCCGCCAGCCAGCCCGCCGTTCGCGCATCCACTCCCGATTGCCGCGCGGTGCTCGCCAGTGCGCTCAGGGGGGCAGACGGCGTGGTCAACTTCGTGCGCACCGGGCCCGATGCGAAAGTGCGCTGTTCGGTGCTGCCGTTCGATCCCGATCGCGACATGTCGCGCGATAAATGGTGGGTCGAATCGCTCGGCAAATCGGGGGTCGTCGCTACCTCGCCCCAGATCGGCAGCGTTTCGAAGCAGCCGGTGGTCATCCTGGTCCTCGCCATGCAGTCCGCCGACGGCAGGTTCGACGGCAATCTAAGCGCCGGCATCAGCCTCGAGAAACTGGCGCTGTCGCTGCAAGCCAAGCAGGCGGGCCACACCGGCGCACTGTTCATCGCCAACCGCCATGGCATTCCGATGCTCGAAACGTCGATCGGGCGGTTCGCCAGCTTGCCCGATGTGGTGCAAGCGCAGACCGAGCCTCGCGAAGCGCGGGCCAGCGATGGCAGCGGCTGGACCTATGTATCCGCGCCGCTGTTCGGCGACGAACTCTATGTCGTCTATGCCGAGCCCGACAGCGCGGTAACGGCCACCCAGGTGGCGCAATCGCGCTTCGCCATTGCGCTCCAGGTGCTGACCCTGCTACTCACCTCGCTGGCCATCTGGATCGGCGCGCAGCGGCTGATCCTGCGCTGGCTGCACCGATTGCAGCAATTGACCGACCGCTTTGCTGGCGGCGACTTCGCCGGCGAACGCGAAAGCTATGCAAACGCGCCCGAAGAGATCACCGCTTTTGCTGATCGCCTCCACGGCATGGCGCAGTCGATCGAACTGCACGAGAGGCAACTGCGCGATGCGCTGCTCGTCGAAACCGCCCTTACCCGCGAGATTCACCACCGGGTCAAGAACAACCTGCAGATCGTCACCAGCTTGCTGACCCTCCAGGGCGACCGGCTCAGCGACCCTGTGGCGCGCGATGTGATCGCCCAGGCGCGGGCGCGCATCGGCGCGCTGGCGCTGATCCACCGGCTGCTTTACGAGGGTCAGCGCGGCGGTGAACAGGGCAGAATCGACATGCGCCTGCTGCTCACCGAACTCTGCGCCCAGTTGCGCGCCGTCAACCGCAGCCGCAACGATGTCGCGCTCGAATGCACCGCGCGCGAAAGCAGCGAACTGTCGGTCGATCAGGCGGTGCCGGTGACGCTGTTCACCGTCGAGGCAGTCACCAATGCCTTCCGCCATGCCTACCTGCACGGCGGGGGTGGCACCATCACCGTTGACTATGGCGCGCAAGGCGCGCGCGCACTGCTGACCATCGCCGACGACGGGAGCGGCTTCATCGCCGACGCTGCGCGCCAGCAGATGGGCATCGACCTGATGGAGGCCTTCGCGACCCAGCTCGATGGTGCCATGACCATCGCCAGCAGCAGCGATGGCGCGGTGCTTACTCTGGACTTCCCGGTGGCGCCGGCGGCGGACTGAACGATGCCGCAGCGAGCGCTACGGCGTCGGTTGTCACATCCTCCGCCCCGCCAGCCTTCCGTGCGGCCTCGTGCCCTGGCGAAGCGGGTTGCGCTATGATCCATGCATGAAGTGGAGATGACCGCGCGGGCAGGTGGGAAGTCGAAATGGCCGCTGACGAAACAATCTGCGCCAAGCTGCATTTACCATTGCAGTGACCGACCGCCGCACAGCGCGGCTTCTGCGGTGCTTTGCAATGATGGAGGAATCCACATGAGAAAACTTGTTATGTTATCGCTTGTTGCCGCGACCATGGTCGGCGGTTGCGCCACCAATGGTTACGGTTATCGCGACGAGCGCGCAGGAGACTGGGGCTATTACGACAGCCGGTATTACAGCCGTTATGGCTCGTATGACTACGACCGCCCCGATCCGCGCTACAATGGCTACTATCCCGAGCGCTACTACCGCACCGACCGGCGCTATCGCGAACGGTCTCTCTCCGACAACGACCGCGTCTATCGCGGGCGCAACGGTCGCTATTATTGCCGCCGCTCGGACGGGACCACCGGCTTGATCGTCGGCGGACTGGCCGGCGGCGTCGCCGGCAATATCATCGCGCCGGGCGATTCCAAGACTCTCGGCACCGTGCTCGGCGCGATCGGCGGCGCAGCCATCGGTGCGGCGGCTTCCAGCGGCGGCAATGACCGCGTGCGGTGCCGCTGAACGAGCTGGCGCGGCCTCTGCGAGTGGAGGCCGCGCCAACCTTGTGTCTGACTGTCCTGGCGGGGCTTCCACTTTGCCGGGACAGGCTGAGGTTACGCGATGAATGGTGCCGCGAGCGGCCAGGCATCGTCATCGATCGCAGGGAGCGCGACGATCTGCGTCGATGTCAGGGTGGACCGAATCGTGCTGCCGACAATCCGGATCTGGCGCGGGGCGAGCGCGTGCAAGGTCTCGCCCGTGCCGCCGATCCCGCTCTGCCCGACCACCACGTAAGCGAAATGCATCGTTTCGCAGTCAATCATGGCGTCGATAATTGTGCCGGCCACCGCGCCCTCGTCATCGCGCAACTCAGCCCCGAGCAGCCATGCGCCAGAAAACAGCGTCGGCACGGCGCGCGCCTGGCGGCTGCGCGCGCTGGCGACCGCGCTGCCTTTCTCGTACCGCGCCTGCCGCCCCAGCCAGCGCCACACGCCGACGAGATTGACCAGAATGAGGAAACCGTTGGTCACCGCCAGGCTGCCCTTGCCTTCGATCAGGCCGACACTGGCCCAGGCCATCGAACCCAGCGCGAAGACGGCAAACCCCCAGCCGGTGAACCGCGTACCCAGATTGGCTGCGGTCATGATCGCGGCAACGATCGTCGCGGCTGAGGCGAACCAGCTGAGGGTTTCGATCATAGGCCAGGCTAACCGGAACACGGCGTGGTTGTTCCGGTGCCAGCCCTTGCGCGGGAAATCTTAGCGGGCCGAGCCGCGACGGATCAGGTTAACGATCGCCAGCAGCACCAGCGCGCCGAGGAACGAGACCACCAGCGAACGCAGATCGAGCGCGCCGGTCGTGATCGGCGCACCGCCGAGCAGCGGGGTCAGCACCAGCCCGGCAATCAGCGCGCCAACGATGCCGACGACGACATTCAGGACGACACCTTGTTGCGCGTCGGTGCGCATCACCAGACTGGCGAGCCAGCCGAGGATCCCGCCGACGATGAGGATGATGATAATGTTCATGGGTATTCTCCTCTGAGAGGCAGAATAATGCACCGGCTCCGGCTATGTTCCGAACTGCCGGTCGTTCTCCGCGAGGACCGGTGCGCCGGGAGCGGCCCGCAACATTGCGCCGACGGTCTGTTCGAGTTGCTCGATCAGGTAGGGCTTGGTCAGCACCGGCCAGTCGAATCCCTCAGTGCTGCGGGGTCCGAAGCCGGTGGTCAGGACGATCCTGAGCCGGGGATGCGCGGCGCTGGCGGCGGCGGCGAGTTCGGTGCCTTCCATTCCCGGCATGGCAACGTCGGCCAGCATCAGCGCCACGTCGCCGCGCCCGGCGAGGATGGCCAGCGCTTCCTCGCCGCTCGACGCGGTCAGCACCTCGTAGCCCCGCGTCGCCAGCGCCTCCTCGGCAACCTTGCGCACCAGCGGTTCGTCCTCGACAACCAGGATAGCCTGCCCGAGCCCGTGCGGTTCCGGCACATGCCGCAGCATCGCAAAATCGGCCGCCGCAGCCGTGCAGGGCAGCACGATGGCAATCGTCGTGCCTTTTCCCGCCGCGGTTTCAATCGTCACGCTGCCGCCCGACTGAACGATGAAGCCGTGGACCTGGCTCAGACCCAGCCCGGTGCCCTTGCCGATCTGCTTGGTGGTAAAGAACGGTTCGAAGGCGCGGGCCTTGATGGCTTCGGGCATGCCATCGCCCGTATCGGCGATGGTCAGGCGCAGGTGCTTGCCCTCGCGGCGGGTGGCGATGGTCAGCGTGCCGCCATCGGGCATCGCGTCGCGGGCATTGACCGCCAGATTGACCAGCGCGCTCTCAAGCTGGGGCGCATCAATCTCGACCCAGCCCGCCGCCGGATCGAGGTCGAACACCAGCGCGATGTTGCCGCCCAGCGAGCGTTCGAGCAGCCGCCCGGTTTTGGATACCAGTGTGTTGATCTCGACCGGCCGGGCATCGAGCGGCTGCGCTCGGGCGAAAGCCAGCAGCCGCGCGGTCAGCTCGGCGGCACGGGTCGCGCCTTCTTCGGCATTGTCGAGCGCGATCGCCAGCTTGGGGTCGCAATCCTCGGGTATTCGCCGACGCGCCATGGCCAGCGAGCCCAGAACGATCGCCAGCATATTGTTGAAATCGTGCGCGATGCCGCCGGTCAACTGGCCAAGGCTCTCGATCCGTTGCATGTGCCGCATCGCCTGTTCGGCGGCTTCGCGCTCTTCCATTTCCTGTTGCAGCGACGAAATCGCGGCGCGCAGT
Source organism: uncultured Alphaproteobacteria bacterium (assembly GCA_963777795.1). Lineage (GTDB taxonomy): Bacteria > Pseudomonadota > Alphaproteobacteria > Sphingomonadales > Sphingomonadaceae > Novosphingobium. The sequence goes on along the minus strand of CAVZRM010000005.1, from coordinate 122,298 downwards.
TCGGCGGTCCGCCGATCGACCACCTCCTGCAACTCTGATTCGCGGAGCCGGTTCTCGGTCACGTCGCGCGAGACCGCGATCATGCCGACCACTTCGCCGCCGCGCAGCCATGGCATTTTCTCGATAGCGAGGGTGCGGGTTTCGCCATCGATCACGACATGCTCTTCGATGGTGCGCGCTTCGCCCTGCTCCATCACTTCGATATCGGACGCAGTCAGCGGATGTTGAGCGCCCGGCAACCGGTCGGCCTGGCCCTGTTCGACGAGCCTCCGGCGCACGTCGTCGTATTGGCGGTTGGTGAACTTCGTCTCGCCGGCGCGGTTCTTGACGAAAATCGCGTCGGCGCTCGAATCCATGATCGTCTGGAGCAGGCGCAAGCCTTCGGCGATGCTCTGGTTGGTCCTGGCGAGCTTGCGCGCCTCGCGCGTCTTCCGCCAGGTCCGCCACAGGATGACGAACGCTGCGACGCAGGTGGCGAACAGCAGCAGGGCAAAGAACGAGAGCACCACCCGCCATTCGCCAGCGCGCCGTTCGGCGCGGTCCGCGTCTTGCTTGCGCACCGCCAGCAGCCGCTGCTCGTCGGCTTCGACCCGCGCCACCGTGGCGCGCAGCTGATCCATCGTGTGTTTGCCGTTGCGCATGAATTCGGCAAGGTTGAGCTGGCCGATCGAGCCGGCGCGAACGTTGAGGATCGTCTGGTCGATCTGATCGAGCCGCTGGGTGGCCAGGTCGGAAATCAGCGCGGTGTTGGCCTGCTGTCGCGGACTATCACGGGTGAGCTGCTGCAACCGTGCGATCTGCATTGGCAATTGCCGGTGGCCGGCGAGAAACGGCTCGAGAAACTGCTCGTCGCTGGTCAGCATGAAGCCGCGCTGACCGGTTTCGCTGTCTACTGCCGCCTTGAGGATGCCGCCGGTGGTCTGAAGCACATAGAGGGTGCGGATCTCCAGTTCGTTGGCCGCATTGCGCGCGGTTTCCGCCTCGCGAGCCGTCCACACCAGCCAGCCCAGCAGCCCGGCGAGAACCACGGCAAGGAATGCGGCACTGCCAATGCGAGCACGTTCACCGGTCGGTGGAATGCCAGGCGGTCGGTCTTGCGATGCCAATGCATGTCCTACTCAGCGGCCCCCCGCGCCTGCGCTTATAGCGTAAATGCGCAATGCGGCAAATCGCCGGATAGTCATGCTTTTCCGGCACCGCACTGGTCCTCGCGCGGCACCGGAACTGGTTCTGCGGTCGCGGGCTAAGCGCCGATCAATTCGGCCTTGCGCGCGGCCATCGCTTCGCCGATCGCCATAAGGCCCATGTCGGAATCCTTGCACTCGGGGAACAGCTCGCCCTCTTCTTCCTTGACATGATGATCGACATATTCGCCGAGCACCTTGACTTTGGCGTCGTAAAGCGGCTCGCCAACCGACATCGCCCCGATCTCGGCGATCAGCGCCTTGATGCTGCCATGTTCGACCTCGGCTTCGTCGAGCAGGTCATCACCGTCATCATCGAGTGCGTCATAGGCGGCGGGATAGAAGATTTCCTCCTCGACCTGAGCGTGAACCGAAAGCGCCTTGCAGATCTTGTCGGCCAGTTCCTGCTTTGCCGAATCTTTTTCGGCCTGGTCGAATTCTGTGAACCAGCCCTTGACCTCGCGGTGGTCAGTCTTGAGAAGCGTGATCGCGTCTTGCGGCCTCGCGGCACTGCGACTGGCACGGCGCATCGTGCGCGATCCGCTCTTCGGTCGGGCGCGCGATGCAGCTTTCGAGCGCGTGTCACCAGACGAGCGGGAAGCGTTGCTAGCCATAGGAAATCTCCTGAAATCGGGTGGTTTTGCATCGCGAAAACCTGCGGCCCCGGCCAAAGTTCCAGGCTTGCAGAAAGTTTCGCAAGCGATTCCACGGGGCCTTTTTTGACTGCACGCCGTCGACAATTTTTCCGAACCGGTTGCAAGCGACCCCGGGAACCTTGGCCTCGGCCCGGGGTTTGGCAACCGCATCCCGCAGGAGATGCGCAACGGCATGAAGTGGACAGCACAATGGCACGCAGTGGTTTCGCCCGTCATGGCAAAGGTCTCCAGTCGGGGCGCTCGCGCAAGCGTGATCGCCTGGCGAAATTGATTTCGCTGCTCGGTGTCGTCGCCACGGTCGGCACGGCGCTCTATCGCTTCCGGCGCGAATGGCAGCCCTACGCCAAGGACCTCAAGGAAGACGTGCGCGACCGCATGGGGTCCAGGACCCCGGCCAGCGCAAGCGACTGATCGCAGGAGCCAGCCGGGGACATCCCGCAGCCGCCGCGCCATTTTGTTGCAGGCGCGGTGCATATCTGCTGTATCGTGTCGGCTCATCCACGGAGGCCAGCCATGACCGACCATGTCTACAAACTCACCGAGATCGTCGGCACCTCGCACGAGGGCAGCGACGCCGCGATCAAGACCGCTCTGGAGCGCGCCCGCTCCTCGCTGCGCAATGTCCGCTGGTTCGAGGTGGTCGCCAGCCGCGGCTATATCGATGCCGATGCGCGGGTGCTCTATCAGGTGACGCTCAAGGTGGGCTTCACGCTGGATTAGCTTTGGCGACTATGCCGCGCGCGCAAGGGAAGAGGGTTGCGCGCCTGATCGCCCCCGATCAGGTCCGGCGCGCCGGCATCCATTGCGCCGAGCCGATGGAGGCCGTCGGGCTTCCCCCCCACATCAGATCCCGAAGCGCAGCTTGATCGCGCGGTAGCGCTCGATGAGTTGCGCGGCGCGCTCCTCGCGGGTCACCATGGCGGTGCCGGCAGGCAGCGCGGCGAGCACAGCGGCGTGCTTGACCAGACGGGTGCGGAAGCTCGCCGCATGCTGGCTCATCAGGTTGCGGTAGCCGAGATTGCCGGTTGGAAAGCCTTGCGTATCGAGCCAGTTGTGCACCCCGGGATCGTCATGCGCGATGACGAAGCGCACGACCTTATCGGCATCGACTTTGCTGCGCGCCGGGGAATAGCTCACCGGGCGGTAGAGGTAATCCATGCTCCCGGCAAAGAAGCCGCCCATGCCGAACAGCCAGAAGCCGTCGTGCCAGTCCATCTCGACCACCAGCGCCTCGTCAGGGGCAAGCGCCCAGACCATGTTCGCCGCCATGCGACCGCGCTTGGCGTCTTCGGCGGAGTTGGCGCTCCTGTCGGCGGGGAACACATTGGGCTGGCCGGGATCGCAGACCCCGCCCGATGTCGCCCATGCGTGATCGGGCCAGTCGCGCATGATTCCGGAAACGAAGTCGCCGGCCCAGGCCATCGCCTCGGCCATGCGTGCCGGCGTGGCCACCGGGCGCGGGGCATCCATGCCAAGGCGTTCGATGGTCAGGCTGGTCGGCGTCTCGCCCCACCGGTCGAAGGCTTCGCGGATGAACAGCTTGCGGCTGCCCGGTGTGGTTGGCAGCCAGTTCGTCTCGCGCGGCGGCCCGCCGATATGGAGTTCGAAATAGCCCTGCGCATCGGCCTCGATCTGCTGCCCGGGGATGTTGCATTCGGGCGCATCGCCGAACGGTTCGTGCAGCGGCGGCCAGTCGGTGCCCGGAATCCGGTCGGGCCTGGGGCCTTGCACGGTCAGATTGAACCAGCGTGCCGTGCCTTTGCGGCCGGTGATCCGGTAGGCGTGCTCGCTTGAAATCCATGCCTGCCGGTAGGTGAAGTCGCAGACGTCGCCGCCCAGTTTCATGTTGGGGTGCGTGAAATAGTGGATCTGCGGAAAGGCCGGGTCCCTGGTCTCAAGCGCAAGATTGAAGGCCTGCGCCAGATTTTGCGTGAGAAAGTGATAGCCATCGGCGCGCATCGCCGGATCGGCGGGATTGGCCGGTTTGAATACGAGGTTGCCCGCCGCTTTCAGCCGGTCGCAGAAGCCTGCCCAGGCCTTGCGCAACAGTTCGTCCGCCGGTCCGTCGCCATAGGCCATCGTCTCAGCCTGTTGCCTGGCCCTTGCCCGCCGCGCCGATCATTTCCGCCACGGCGACGAATTTCTCGCGCGGGCTGCCGTCGCGGGCGCGGGCGTTTTCGGCCTCCTCGATCTTCTTCCAGTCGCTGAAACCCACCACGTTGAGCCCGCGCTGCGCCGCCAGTGCATCGAAACCCGCGCCGCCCGACTTGCGCGCGCCCGTCCCGATATCCTCGGCGATGCGTTCGACGATGGCGAAACCATCGGGTTTGTTGGTGCCGATGGTGCCCGATGGCCCGCGCCGCGCCCAGCCGACACAGTAAAGCCCGGGCATGATGCGCCCTTCGTTGTTGGCGAAGCGGCCGGCGCTTTCCTCGAACGGCACCCCGGCGATCGGCGAGGTCTGGTAGCCGATGCAAATGACGACGAGGTCGGCGGGCACGGTATAGGTTTCTCCGGTGCCGACCGCGCGGCCGCCCTCGAGCCGCGTGCGTTCCACCTCAACGCCGGTGACCCGGCCGCCAGGCTCACTGGTGCCGAGAATTGCCTTGGGCGCGGCGAAAAAATCGAATGCGATGTCGATCGCCTTGTCCGCGCGGTGCGCCTCGGGGATGGCGGCGAAGCTCCTGATGTGCGTCACCGACTTGCGCTGGCCGGGTTCGAGCAGGGCGTCCTCGCCGAGCTCGGGCAGATCGGCGGGATCGACCCGCGGGCAGGCGCGGGCGAGATGGCCGAGTTCGCCAAGCTCCTTGGGGGTCATGGCGATCTGGTGCGGCCCGCGCCGGCCGAGAATGGCGATCTCTTCGGTATTCGCCCCCTCCAGCGCATCGAGCGCATGGGCGACGATGTCGCTGCCGGCAAATTCGGCGCGGGTCTTGGCGAGGATGCGCGCGACATCAAGCGCGACATTACCATTGCCGATGACCACGGCGTGCTTGCCCGAGAAGGTGGGGCCAAGCGCGGCGAAATCGGGATGGCCGTTGTACCAGCCAACGAAGGCGGCGCTGCCGAAGACATTGCCCAGATCCTCGCCGGGCAGGCCGGCTTTCTTGTCGTGCGGCGCGCCGGTGGCCAGCACCACCGCGTCATAGAGTTCCTGCAATTCGGCGATGGTCACGTCGCGCCCGACCATGACATTGCCGATGAAGCGCACGCCATCGGTCAGCGACGTGGTCTCATAGCGGCGATAAACCGCCTTGATCGACTGGTGATCAGGGGCAACGCCGGTGCGGATCAGGCCATAGGGCACGGGCAACATGTCGAAAATATCGACGCGGACGTCATCGCCCCAGTGCTTGAGCGCCGCTTCCGCCGTATAGTATCCCGCCGGCCCCGAGCCGATCACCGCAATGTGCTTCACGCCTGACCCTCTTCCCTCGACCGGCTTCATGTTCCGGTTACCATTGCCGTTTGGCGCAATTCCGCAAGCGGAAAAGCGGTTCAATGCGGCGTCCAGGTGACTTGGCAGCTGTCAGACCCCGGTCGCGCAGCATGCCCCGCCGTCAGGCATTGAACAAGCATGCTTAACCGTTTTGCAAGCGGTTCCGGTCCAAGAGTATGCATGGCCAGGGAAGCGACAAGCCAGCATCAGCGGGATGTGCCAGCGCGCGCGGGCGCGCCGCCGGCTGCGCCCCCCTCTGGTGCGGCATCCACTTTGCCCTCGGCCAGTGCCGGGCGCACCAGAGGACGCGCGACGGCGCATCCGGACGGGGCGTCCTACTATTTCCACATCTCCGTCGAATGGCGGCTGCTGGCTCTGGTCATGGCCGGTGCGCTGCTGCTTCTGGGCATTGCCTCGCTGAGCTTGCCGCCACTTCCGGCAGTCGCGATGGCATCGCTCGCCATTGCCGCGACGGCTGCGAGCGGTCGTTTCACCCGCTTCGCGCGCGCGGCGGATGCGACGCCATTCGCCCGGTTGGCCATCAATGTCGGGTGTGTTGCCATTCCCCTGTTCTGCTTCGGCGGTGCGATCGCCGACTGGACCCAGGCAACCGCACCGCAGCCCTGGGCGGCCGCAGTCAGCGGATTGCTGATCGTGAGCACGGTTGCTTCGCTTCTGCTCGGTTCGCGACCGCCGCTTGTCGTTCTCTCAACTGTCGCGATCTGCGTCGGGCCGGCCATCGCAGCCAGGTCGCTCGCCGCAGGTGCCATTCTTGCCGTCGGTATCGGATTGGCAGCTTTTTTGGCGCACCGTCAACGGAATCGCGACCTTGTCGAGTCCGACCGCAAGGATACGCTCGAGCGAGCCCAGCTGCGCGCCGAGAGCCTGCTCGCCGAATACGAGCAGACGGGACAAGGCTGGTTCTGGGAAATCGACCGGCGCGGGGCGATCAGCTATGTCTCGCCGGCCATCGGCAAGGTCATCGGACGCGATTCACGCACACTGATCGGCAAGCCGTTTGCCGAACTGTTCGTGCTGGAAAACGGCGGCCAGGAAGGCGAACGGACGCTCAGCTTCCACCTTTCGGCGCGCTCGTCGTTCCAGGACCTGGCGGTACGCGCAGCCAACGCCGGCGACGAGGAACGCTGGTGGTCGATCTCCGGGCGGCCGATCCACGACGCGTTCAACAATTTCGTCGGGTTTCGCGGTTCGGGCACCGATCTCACCGAAAAACGCCGCTCCGAAGCCAATGCCAACCGCCTGGCGCACTACGATTCGCTGACCGACCTCGCCAACCGCTTCCAGATGTCGCAATTGCTGGAAAAAATCCTCAACGCGCGCAGCCTCGATCACCGCGCCTGCGCCGTCATGCTGCTCGATCTCGACCGCTTCAAGCAGATCAACGATACCATGGGCCATCCAGCGGGCGATGCGCTGCTCACCCAAGTCGCCCAGCGGCTGGAGCGCACGGTAGACAAGGCGGGTCGCGTCGGCCGGCTCGGCGGCGACGAATTCGAGGTTATCCTGCCCGGCCGTTTGCGGCGCGAGGACCTCGCCCAGCTGGCGCGGCGGATCATCGAGAACCTGTCGCATGCCTATTCGATCGACGGGCACAATGCAGTGATCGGGGTATCGATCGGCATTGCCGTCTCGCCCGACGACGGTGTCACCAGCGAGGCGCTGATCCGCAACGCCGACCTCGCGCTCTATGCCGCCAAGGACGGCGGCCGCGGGCGCCATCATTTCTATGCGCCCGACCTGCACAGCGACGCCGAAGAGCGCCGGCAGCTCGAGCACGATCTGCGCCATGCCCTGGTCACTGGCGGGCTGGAGCTGCACTACCAGCCGGTGGTGCAGACCACGACCGAGCAGATCTCGGGGTTCGAAGCGCTGCTGCGCTGGACCCATCCGGTGCTGGGCGCGATCTCGCCGGCGAAATTCATTCCCATCGCCGAGGAAACCGGCCTGATCGCGCCGATCGGCGAATGGGCGCTGCGCACTGCCTGCCAGGACCTCGCCCGTTGGCCGGAATCGGTGCGTGTCGCAGTCAATGTATCGCCGCTGCAGTTCGCCAATCCGGCGCTTCCGGCGGTTGTCACCAGCGCCCTGGCGGCGGCGCAGATCGACCCGGCACGGCTTGAGCTCGAAATCACCGAAAGCGTCTTCCTCAACGACGACGCCGGCACCGATGCCATGTTCGACGCGATCAAGCGCATCGGCGTGCGCCTTGCGCTCGACGATTTCGGCACCGGCTATTCGTCGCTCGGCTATCTGAAGAAAGCGCCGTTCGACAAGATCAAGATCGACCAGAGCTTCGTGCGCGGCGCGACCATGGAGGGCAGCCGCAACGGCGCGATCATCGCCTCGATCGTCAGCCTGGCCGAAGCGCTGGGCATGGAGACCACCGCCGAGGGAGTCGAGACGCTCGATGAACTCGATCTGGTGCGCGTGCTCGGATGCAGCCACATCCAGGGCTATATCTACGACAAGGCGCTGACCGCAGCGGCAGCGACGGCGCGGCTTGAATCCGGCCTCACGGCAATCGCCCATGGTCCGCGCGCGTCCCGCGCGCATCGCCACACCATGCTGCGCAAGGTCGTGCTCGACCATGCCGGCGAACGCTACTTCGGCACGATCCGCAACATCTCGTCGAGCGGCGCGATGATCGAAGGACTGTGGAATGTGCCGCCCGGCACCGTGTTCCAGATCCAGATTGCCCATGACCGCATGGTCGCGGCCACCACCCGCTGGGCGCGCGAGGACCGCATCGGCGTCGCCTTCGCGGTGCCGCTGCAACTCGAAGATACAGGGCGATTCACCGCTGCCCGGCCGCCGCAGCCGGCGCGCAAACCGGGCGAGGGCATCCTGCTCAAGAAGGCCGGTTAGGAAATCCCGGGTAATCGGGCATTGCGACCGGGCCAGGGGGATTCATTAGGGCTTCGTAAACCACGATGACCTAGAGTTCCGGAGAAGGTTTCTGGGCATTAATAGCGAGGCGTTGCGTTGGCAGGGGTGAGCGAATTTGGAGTTGGCCGGTTGCGCGGATTGCTCGGCGGCAAGTCGGGCGGCGCTGGTTCACGCCCGGCCGCGCCGCGCGATGAGCTCGTCCAGGCGCACCTGCTCCTGCGCGACTATGAAAATTCCGGGCAAGGCTGGTTCTGGTCGAGTGATGACCAGGGGCAAATCGCCTATATTTCGCCGTGCGTTGCCGAAAAGCTCGAAACCACCGCCGCCGAGCTTGCGGGTCAACCGTTCCATTCGCTGTTCATTCTCGAACGCGACGAAGAAGACACCGTCGAGCGAACCCTGCCTCTGATCTTCAGTGCCCGCAAAACCTTCTCCGAGCTGACCATCCGCGCCGCAACGCAGGAGCGGGAGGTCTGGTGGTCGATCTCCGGACGTCCGCAATATAGCGCCTCCGGCGAGTTCTGCGGCTACATTGGCAACGGCAAGGATATCACCGCGAGCCGCCAGCACCAGAAGGATGCCTCGCGGCTGGCGCTGTATGATTCGCTCACCGGCCTGTCCAACCGCCACAGCATGGGCAAGCGGCTCACCTCGACGCTGATTGCCTACAAGACGGCCAAGCGCTGCTGCGCGCTGATGATGATCGACCTCGACCGGTTCAAGCAGGTCAACGACACGCTTGGCCATCCTGCCGGCGACGAACTGCTCAAGCAGGTGGCGCAGCGGTTGAAGCAGATCATTCCCGACAAGTGCGAAATCGGCCGGCTGGGCGGCGACGAATTTCAGGTGATGCTGCCCGATGTCGACGACCGTGGCCGGCTCGGCGAAGTGGCCAAGAAGATCATCGACATGATCTCGCAGCCCTATTCGATCGAGGGCAGCCGCTGCGTTATCGGCGCGTCGGTGGGCATTGCCATCGCCCCCTTCGACGGCGCGGATTCGGAAGAACTGGTTCGCAGTGCCGACCTTGCCCTCTATGCCTCCAAAGGCGGCGGGCGCGGCCAGTTTCGTTTCTATTCCAGCGACCTGCATACCCAGGCCGAGCGCCGCCGCCAGATCGAGGAAGACCTTCGCGACGCGCTCGCCAGGGACGAACTGTGGCTCGCCTATCAGCCGGTCGTCGAAACCGAAAGCAACAAGGTGGTGGCGCTGGAAGCGCTGATCCGCTGGAGCCACCCCGAACTGGGCGAAATTGCTCCCGGCATCTTCATCCCCATCGCCGAAGAGACCAACCTGATCGGCCCGCTCGGCGACTGGGCGCTGCGGACCGCCTGCGCAGCCGCCGCGCAACTGCCGGGCCGGGTGCGGGTTGCGGTCAATGTCTCGCCGGTGCAGTTCGGCAACCTGGGTTTCCCCGCCGTGGTGACCCAGGCGCTCGCAGCATCGGAACTGGCACCCGACCGGCTGGAGCTCGAACTGACCGAGTCGATCTTCCTCGCCGACGACCAGACCACCGACGACATGTTCGCCGCGCTCAAGATGCTGGGCGTGCGCCTGTCACTCGACGATTTCGGCACCGGCTATTCCTCGCTCGGCTATCTCAAGAAAGCGCCGTTCGACAAGATCAAGATCGACCAGAGCTTCATCCGCGGCGTCACCGAGCCCGGCAGCCGCAATGCCGCCATCATCAAGGCCATCGTCAGTCTGGCGGAGGGGCTTGAGATGGAGACGACCGCCGAAGGCATCGAGGCGCACGACGAACTGGAAATGATGGGCAAGCTCGGCATCCGCCAGATCCAGGGCTATATCTATGCACAGCCGGTGCCGTTCGATCAGGTCTGCGAAGCCATGGCCAGCGGCGAGTGGATCATCGAGCCCGACGGCCCGAGCAAATACCGCTCGGATCGTCGCACGGTGCTGCGCAAGGTCGGCCTGATCCATGAGAACCACCGCTACGAAGTGATGATGCGCAACCTGTCGCGCAGCGGCTGCATGCTCGAGGGCCTGCTCGACATTCCAGTGGGCGAGCAGTTCGTCGTCGATTTCGGCGAGGGCCAGCTGGCGGTGGCGACGGTGCGGCGTTCAGCGGGATCGATGCAGGGGCTGGAGTTCGAACTGCCGCTGGTCGATGACGGTGCCGGCGGCCTGTGCACCCGCAACCGCGTCTCGCCCTATGTCATGGCCGGCATCGGCATTACTCCTGGCGGCCCCGGGTCCGCCGGGTTCCCCATGGCGGGAGGCGGAGCGGGGTCGATGCCGGGAGCCTTCACCCTGCCCAAATTCGCCCAGCAGAGCGATGTCGCGCGCAAGGGTGGCAAGGCCGGGTAGTCACTCGGAACGGACGTTCGAACTGTTATCTTCGTCATCCCGGGCTTGACCCGGGACCGCTGGCAGGTTTCGCGCAACCTCACGAGGAAGCCACTTCTTGAATCCTCCCCGAGCTTGTCTCGGAATATTGCCGCTTCCTCCCCTCCGCCCCTCCACCACTCCGCTTAGCGGAGCGGTCCCCCTCCCCGAGACAAGCTCGGGGAGGATTTTGAGGAAAAGCTCTTCGGCAAAACACTTCACCCGATTGCCCTGGCCGATTGGCCGCACTGATTGACCCTGCGGCAAATCCACGCAAGGCTGGTGACGATGCGGCGACTTGTCGATGGGGACCTTATGCGTGTTTCGATCTGGCTGGCGCTGGCGCTTGTCGGCCTGAGCCCTGCGTTCACCTCACCCGCCCGCGCTCAGGCCTGGGACACAACTACCGGAGCCGGTGGCTACAAGGTCGCGCGCGTCGCGATGACCGGCGGCGCATCGGGGTTCGGGCTGGCCTGCGAGGGCGCGCTTCCGGTGCTTGCCATCAACCTTCGCCAACCGCCGCGCCGCAATCCCGCGCTGCTCACCCTGCGCATCGGCGCGGCCTCGGGCGCTATCGTCATCACCCGCAACGGCGCGACCAATGTCTGGGGCGCCGCCGTCCGCGACCCCCGCGTGCTCAACGCGCTCGCCAGCGGGCAGAGCGTGGCGCTTGCCGTCGATGGCGTGGCCTACGGCAGCGTCCCGCTGACGGGAGCGGGGGAAGCGATGCGTGAGGCGCTGGGGGGGTGCTGGGCTGGGGCGCAGTTGGCAGGCAGCGGACGGGCTTCATCAGCGCGCGGGAATCCGGCAGCTACCAGCTCGCCGCAGATCACAGGCTTGGGCGAGGTGATGGCCGTTGCCGATACAAGTTCTCCCGTAACCGTGCAGACGAGCTTTCCAACACGCGACCCGAATACGGGGAAACCGCGATTGCCGGTAAAGTTGGGTGCCTGGATTCCAGCAGGCGCGACCTGCGCGAGGCCAAGCGATGGATTGATCTTCATCGATTCCGGTGACGGAGCGTATGCCTTCCCGCATCAGAATGCTGAATCCATTGTCGAGGCAATTCGCTTAACCAAACCGGGAACCTATGTGGCCAGAGAGGCAGTCGCTGCAGGCGACACCGCGATTGACAATGCAACCTATAACGTCGTGGATCCCGAACATTTCAGTGTTACTAGGCATGGATCCCGGCAGAGCTATTCCTTTTGTGCACAGGCCGCCCTTCCGCAGGAACGTAGGCATTTTCTGGCAAGTGAGTATCGTAGGGTCGCCGCGCTTCCTGTAAAAGCAGGTTACTACAGGATGGGGCAAATGGGAGAGGGAAACCAATCCAATCGATGCATTGACCAGTGTGGATTTGCACTTGTAACTTCAGTCGGGATTGCATCTACCGCCCCATCCGGCACAGGAAATTCAAGAGAGGTTGATCGGCAAATTCGCAAGTTCAATTCAGTTACACAGCACGCACCTTTTGAATACGTCACCATCGGGACTTCAGATGCTGGCGGAGGTATATTCACGATTAAGAGTGTCGAAGAATTTTCGGAGTATGATTATTCAGGAGATGTCACTTATCGCTACGTCGATCCGGCTCGCATTCCCGCCGCCATGATGCCGCGCTTCTAACCCCGGCACTCCAATCCCGCTCAGCCCAGCACCCCGGCCAGCACCCCCCGCAACGCCGCCGCGATCGCGCTGCGATCCGCCGGTGCCAGCGTGCCGATGCGGCGCGCGATCAGACGGCAATCGAGCGAATTGAGCTTGGCCCGCACCACGCAGGGCACCGTCAGCCCGGCACTGGCAAGATCGCTCACCGGCACGTCGAACGGCCAGGCGGAGCGCTTGGCGGACGTAATCATCGCGACGATCACGACGCCGCTGTGGGCATGGAACGCGGCGTGGCCGGTCAGGACCAGGGCAGGCCGGACCACGCTCTCGTTGCGGTCGGCGAACGGGAAGGGCACGACGACGACGTCGAACGGTTCAAAGGTCACGGAAGGCGTCTTGATCCTCGGGGCTGAGCCACTCGTCGGCGAAGCCCAGCCAGGTCAGCGGCTCCCACCCCTTGAGATCGCGCGGCAGCAGGCGCACCGTGGCGACACCGTCGCGCACCTCCCAGGCAAGCCGGTCGCCGGCCTGAATGCCCAGCGCGGCGCGGACGTCGGCTGGCACCGTGGCCTGGAATTTCGAGGTGACCTTGCTCACTTCCATCGTGTAATACGTAATACTGCATTACTAGCCCCAGTCAATGTCACCGTCGGTTTCCCGTGTCTGGCTGCTGACAGCGACGACCGGCGCTGCTAACGGCGCGCGATGACAGACCTCGCGCAAATCCGCAATTTCTCCATCATCGCCCACATCGACCATGGCAAGTCGACGCTTGCCGACCGGCTGATCCAGTTCACCGGCGGCCTGACCGAGCGCGAGATGTCGGCGCAAGTTCTTGATAACATGGACATCGAGAAAGAGCGCGGGATCACCATCAAGGCGCAGACGGTTCGGCTCAAATATACCGCCGAGGACGGGCTCGAATACGAGCTCAACCTGATGGACACCCCCGGCCACGTCGATTTCGCCTATGAAGTCTCGCGCTCCCTCGCTGCCTGCGAGGGCGCGCTGCTGGTGGTCGATGCGGCGCAGGGGGTCGAGGCGCAGACGCTCGCCAATGTCTACCAGTCGATCGAGCACGACCACGAGATCGTCCCGGTGATCAACAAGATCGACCTGCCCGCCGCCGAACCCGAAAAAGTCCGCGCCGAGATCGAGGAGATCATCGGCCTCGATGCCTCGAACGCGGTGCTCACCTCCGCCAAATCGGGCATCGGCATCGCCGAAGTGCTCGAAGCCGTGGTCACCCGCATCCCGCCGCCCAAGGGCGACCGCGCCGCGCCGCTGAAGGCCATGCTGGTCGACTCATGGTACGACCCCTACCTCGGCGTGGTCATCCTCGTGCGCGTCATCGACGGGGTCATCAGGAAGGGCCTCAAGGTCAGATTCATGGCCGGCGGCACCGAGCATCTGATCGACCGCACCGGCTGCATGCGGCCCAAGATTGAGCAGCTCGACGAGCTCGGCCCCGGCGAGATCGGCTTCATCACCGCGCAGATCAAGGAAGTCGCGCAGGCCCGCGTCGGCGACACCATCACCACGGTGCAGGGTGGCGCAACCCAGGCGCTCCCCGGCTTCAAGACCGTCCAGCCCGTCGTTTTCTGCGGCCTGTTCCCGGTCGATGCCGCCGATTTCGACAAGCTGCGCGAATCGATCGCCCGGCTGCGGCTCAACGATGCCAGCTTCTCGTTCGAGACCGAAAGCAGCGCCGCCTTGGGCTTCGGCTTCCGCTGCGGCTTCCTCGGCCTGCTGCATCTGGAGATCATCCAGGAGCGTCTCACCCGCGAATACGACCTCGACCTGATCACGACAGCGCCCTCGGTGGTCTACCGCATCCAGCTGCGCAAAAGCAAAACCGACGATGCGCGCGAAATCATGCTCCACAACCCGGCCGACTACCCCGATCCCAGCCGCATCGAGCAGATCGACGAGCCGTGGATCAAGGCGGTGATCTACACCCCCGACGAATATCTCGGCTCGATCCTCAAGCTCTGCCAGGATCGCCGCGGCGTGCAGACCGGGCTGACTTATGTCGGCGGCCGCGCCCAGGTCAGCTATGAGCTGCCGCTCAACGAAGTGGTGTTCGATTTCTACGACCGCCTCAAATCGATCAGCCGCGGCTATGCCAGCTTCGATTACGAGCAGATCGGCCTGCGCGAAGGCGATCTGGTAAAGATGGCGATCCTGGTCAACAATGAGCCGGTCGACGCGCTGTCGATGATCGTCCACCGCGGCGTGGCGGAGGATCGCGGCCGCCACATGTGCGAACGCCTGAAAGACCTGATCCCGCGCCACCTGTTCAAGATCCCGGTGCAGGCTGCCATCGGCGGCAAGGTCATCGCCCGCGAAACCATTCAGGCAATGCGCAAGGACGTCACCGCCAAGTGCTATGGCGGCGACATCAGCCGCAAGAAGAAGCTGCTGGAAAAACAGAAAAAGGGCAAGGCGCGGATGCGCGAGTATGGCAATGTCAGCATCCCGCAGGAGGCGTTTATCGCGGCGCTGCGGATGGGGGAGGAGTGATCCCACCTTTCGTGTCATCCCGGGCTTGACCCGGGGCGACGGCGATGAGGTTGGCGGGACCCGCAGAGGGCGCGCAGGCGCCAGCGGGACCGCCCGCAGGGTGGTGGAGAGAGGTTTCTCACGCAAAGGCGCGAAGGCCGCGAAGGGGCGTTAGTCGCTCGGGGCTTTCCATACCTCAAGCGCAAGCCCATCGATCCGGGCAAAATCGCGCTGATTGATCGTGATCAGCCGCCGGCCGGCAACCATTGCCTGCGCCGCAATCATCCGGTTGAGAACCTTGCGCCGGTCATAGCCCAGCTGTGCTACAATCCGGCCATAGGCTGCGGCTTCGGCGGCATTGAACGGTAGCGCCATGATCGATTGCCGCAACCGGTCCAACAACGCGGTGCGCAAAGGATCGTTCGCAGCGCCAGCTTCAAGTTCGACCAGGGTGACGACCGACATGACCGGCACATCGTCCAGCCTGGCAATTTGCCGTGCGATTTCAGGTGACCCGTCGCGCAAATGAAGCGCCACGTCAGTCTCGATCAGAAAGGCCAAATCCTATAGGCCCGGACGTTCGGGAGCTTCGAACTCGGGCCGCTTCTGCACGCCATCCGCAGGCCGCCCGATGGCTTCGAGGTCTGCCAGCAACTGCTGCATTTGCCGCCGTGCATCGTCAGCGCTGCGGCGCACCCGGATCGTCACGGTATCGCCGGACTTGTTCAACTCCAGCTCCGCACCCTGCGGAATGGCAAACACCTTGGGCAGGCGCACAGCGATGCTGTTGCCGGATTTGAAAGCTTTGGTGTGGATCGGGGTGGTCATGCGGGATGTATATACGGGATATACGGGGGCGGGGCAAGGGGGGCGTTGTTTGGGGACATTGCACTCGCGCCGCCGGGGAATGGGTGCAGTGTCACCGTGGTTCCGAAAATAAGTGCACTGTCACCGTAATTGAAAATAAGTGCACTGTCACCGTAATTGATCAATTACGCGGTGTCACCGTAATTCCTCAACGATCACTTGGCCGCTGGCATCGGTGGCGTGAACCTGGAACACATACTTGGCGAGATCGAGGCCAACGCGCGTGACAGCGGACAGATCGCTTGGTAGCTTGCTCATGTGGATGGTGCTCCTGTGACAGATTGCTTTGACAACAACCATGTCGTGGAGGTCCGGGCTTCCCGAATCAAACCCTTAACAGAGCGCCGTCCACACCATCACCGTAACTCAGTAATCCCGCAGTCGCGGCGAAATGCGCTTTTCTTTTGTAGGGGGTTGCTTCATGTACAAGTGTGGATAACGGAAGCGCGGCTTTGGGCCGGGGGGGCGGCGTGCTGAGCATTTCGCAGGGTACGCAGCAGGCTCTGTCGATACCGCATGAGGAGACCTATGTGCGACGTATTGTCGCTCAGATGCTTCTGCACTTTCCGAAGCACGCACGTGCGCTGGGGCAGCAGGGGACAGAGACTGCAGTTCGGGCGCTTATAGCGCGCGGGCGGGGCCACCAGATCAGCAGCGAGTACCATTTGTACCAGTTCGCGTGCCTTGGATTCGCGCTGGGGGCGGAGTTCGACACCGATCCGAAGCTCCCGTGGGTGGCCTCGACACTGAAGAGCCGGATTCTCGGCAACCCTGGCGAACGGATGGAGCAGGTCTATGATTTGGCCCTCGCCGCGCTCCAGCAGACGGGGAGGCCAGTGATGCCGCTGCCGGTCGAGCCACGCTGACCGGGGATGGGCTGGCTCGATTTCAATCGTCAGCGGGATCGCGAATGTCGTCTCGACCGTCGCCTCCGTCATAAGCTCGCTGATCGGTGCAATTGCAGGCGCAGGCGGCAGAGGCAGCAATAGCGGCGGTGGTTCGGGGGGGGCGGTCTCGCCTCAGGCAGGCCCGCCGCTGAGCCGTGGTCAGGTCGCGGGGGGGGCGGTCCAGTCCTGCCCCTATGCGGCAGCTAATGCCTGCCCGGGTGTGCTCAACTCGGCCATGGAGGCGCGGGGGAAGTCCAAATTCGCTTCGCTGGACAGCGGCGGCAAGGCGACCTTTGAGAAAGCGCTGGCAGACGCAAAGTCCGACTGCGAACGGGCGTATATCTGGAAAGCCTTCGCTGCTTGCCACACGCTTAACGAGTGCGCCGCTTTCGGCAAGAAGATCAGCGGCAAGTCCGACACGTGGCTGAAGGACAACCTTTCGCTGACCGGTAACAGTAACGGCAAAGGCGTGCAGCAGCAGTGGAGCTATTCGTGTAACGCGACTACCGCCGAAGCAGTGCGTGGGCAGATGGACCCAGTCTATGCGCTACAGGTCCATGAGGACAACCCGAACATGGGCTGGTCGACGGGACCGACGCGACCAAGGAGAACCCAAAACCTCGCAGAGGACCAGCGCAAGATGTTGACCAGCACCTATAAAGGTGATGCGGCGGGAGATCATGCGGGCGTCGCGACAGGCCGGGATCAGGCGGGGGGATCGGGGCGGTGGGCGGACGACCTGTTCAACCAATCTAGCAACGCGACCGGGGTGACCTACAAGACCCAGAAAGACCCCGCCGATCCAATGCCGCTGATCGACAGCGGGCTGGCGACCGAGCCCCGGTGCCGATCGTCATCGGCGACGGGGCGGGGCAGTACAACCACTATGTACTGGTGACCGGCTTGCAGCCCGGACCGCCCAAGACCTACACGATCCATGACCCGTATGTCGGGGTGACGGTGACTCGGACCGAGGATAGGTGAAAAACGGGAAGATCAACCTGGCGGGGTGGAACAAGATCTCTGCGGTTGAAGTGCCAACCGCAGTGCCAAGTCGGCGAATAAGCCACCATGCTGAGCGAGGTCTGACATCATGCCGCTACGTCCCCGCACGCGTGAGGAAATGCTGGCTGCGACGCCTGAGCGCTACCTCACGGAAGGCTGGCTGGACCAGCAGGGGCAGCCATGGCCTGAGGCGCGCGCCGAATGGGCGAGCGCTGCGGCACAGCAATGGTTCGCTAGTCAAGTGGCGGTGCAGGAAGTGGAAATCACCTACGAGGCATTCACCCAAGTCCTGCCCTATTACGGTGCGCAGGCGGCGGGCACGATCATCGATCTTGCTGCGGAGAGCTTAGCGCTCGCCTGTGGGTATGGGCCAGCCCAACAATCCGGCATTTGTAAAGTGGATGGGCACCTGCCTCGGTAACGTCCACGAACCTGCCGAGGGGGAAGCGTTCATGGCGCATTTCAAGTCCGCCCTGCTCCAGTACGCACTGAGCGCAAGAGCGCAAGGGAGGCGGGGTGAGGCTGTCTCGCCGCCAGTCGATGCTTGGACCCTCCTGCTGCTGTGCACACCGCAGGCCGGAGCGTGCGGGGGGGAGTAAAACGATGACGAGTACAATTTGGTCCGGCGGCAGGCGATTACCTTCCAGGCGGGTCATGCAGACATCGCACCGGAAGCCTTTACCGAAGCCGCCCTACGTGAAGCGGTAACCCGCAGCAACGCGAGCGTGTGGGCTCCGGGCTTGGCGGAAGACCTCAATGCAGAGATGATCGATCCAGAGCGAGTGGAAGCGTTCGCGGCTGGAGCACGGCAACCCGCTTACCGGAGCGCGGGCTTGCGCAGTTGCGCGGTCGTACGGTGCGCTTGAGTTGCCCGACCTGCCAGGTCCGCACACTTGGAGTCCGGTGCCGGTGCCCACCTTGCGCCAAGGCTTCATGCTCGCCCCTTCGCAAAACGATGCCAACCCGCATCTGGCCAATGTGCGGGTTGTGGCCGAACCCGACCGTTTTTAGCCCGCGCGCGAATGCTTCGGGCACGAGCGTTCTGTCATGACCACGGTCAGAACATGGCACCGCAGCGCAAGGCTGCGGCGATGGTGTGGCTCGCGCTCGCTGCAACGCACTCCTCTCGGCCACGCCGGATGATCCGACTATCCAGGCCGAGGCCGAGGCGGCGCGAGCGACGCTGGCGGCTATTCATGTGTCCCCCGCGACTGGGATGCCCGGCGGCAGGCGCTAGTTCAGCCCTCACTCGTTTCATGTTCGCCCCGAAGCAAGCTTGGGATGCGGCTGCGCGAAGGCAAATATAGCCCGCCGCCGTGCAGCTTTCCGCCGCAATCGCGCCGGTCAAGGGCAGGAATGTGTGCTGCCATTAAGCTTATCCTGCCGCCGATCGACGTGTTGACGCCGATACAATCGCCGTCCAATCGAAGCCTGACCCACGCAAACCCCAAGAGCCCCCCATGCCCCCTGCCGCCCGTCTCAGTGACATGCATACCTGCCCGATGGTCACGGGCGTGGTGCCGCATGTGGGCGGGCCGATCCTGCCGCCGTGCGAGCCCACCGTGCTGACCGGCTTCATGCCCCAGGCGCGCGTTTCCGACATGGTGACCTGTGTCGGGCCGCCCGACATCATCGCCAAGGGCTCGGCCACGGTGCTGGTGGGTTTCCTGCCTGCCGCGCGGATCGGCGACATGACGGCGCACGGCGGCGTGATCGTTGCGGGTTGTCCCACCGTGATAATCGGCGATGCCGGTGGCGGGGGCGGAGGGGGTGCGGGCGCAGGCGCGGGCGCGGGCACGGCCATGCCGCGTCTGGCCAGCGAAGGCGGCGCTGCCGACCCGGCTGGCATGGCGAAAGTGCTCGTCGCTGCCGGCAACACCGGCACTCCGTTTTGCGAGCAATGTCAGAAGGGATGATGAGCCCGGCCGGCAGGAGACTGGTTCGCGGTGATCGATTGCTCGCGCGACGAACGGCTGGTTTCGCTGGTGCAGCAAAGCCGCGAGCATGTCTGCCTGTTCACGGGAGACGTTGCGCCGGTGCTGCAGGCCGCCGCGCCGTGGCTGGTCAGGATCGACCCCGCCGACCCGCTGCCGGGCATCTGGCAGCAGCATGGCCGCAGGCAGCACTGGGGGATCCTGTGCGAATCGCGGCTGTCGCTCGCGGAACTGCGCCGGCATTTCCGGCGTTTTTTGCAGGCCAAACTGCCCGATGGCATGATTGCCCTGTTCCGGTTCTACGATCCGCGCGTGTTCGACACCTATATCCGGGCGGCGCTGCCAGAGGAGCGCGCGCCGTGGTTCAAGGGCGTGGCGCACTATGCGCTCGAGGGGGCGGATGGCGTGCTGCATCGGTTCAGACTAAGCAGTGACAGGCTGATGGACGGGGCAAACCCCATCGCATAGCCGCGCGGGCGCAGAGGAGCAGGCGATGGCGAAAGTATCGGTGATGACCCGCGAGAAAGCGCGCGGCGGGGTGGCCCCGGCGGGCTTTGCCGGGTCAGCCACCGCCGAGGCCTATTTCGCTGGCGCGAAGGACCCGATCCATCTGCACCTCTGTCGCCTGGCACCCGGCGCGGCGCTGGCGATCGGCCCGGCGGCGACCGATTGCGCCCTGTTCGTCTGGCAGGGCGAGGTTCGCGCCGGCGGTGCCGCGCTGCCGGCAGGATCGAGCGCGATTGTCGAGCATGGCGCGGCGCTCGCAGTCACCGGCGGCGGCGCGGGCGAGGCGCTGGTGCTGTGCTTTGCCGCCGCCGCGCCGCCTGCGCGCCCGCGCGCCGGCGGGCAGGTGCATCTGCTGCCCGCCGGCCGGGTGCCGCGCATGCTGGCTGAGGCGGGGGCGAGCGGGGCGAGCGGGGTGAGCGGCGGGCTGCATGCCGACAGCGGCTGCGAAACCTGCGCGGTCTGGCTGCACGAGAACCACTTCCCTGGCGGCATCGGGCAGACCCCGGAGCAGGCGCAGCGCGGCGTGCATTCGCACAGCGAAGACGAGATCATCTTCGTCACCGCCGGGGCGATGCGGCTGGGGGCGCGGCTGGTCGGGCCGGGGACCGCGCTGGCGATCGCGGCGGACACGCTCTACGGCTTCAGCGCCGGTCCCGAGGGCCTCAGCTTCGTCAATTTCCGCGCCGCCATGCCGGGCGACATCCGCTTCGCCCACGGCGCGGCGATCAGCGAGACCGGCTACTGGCGCGAGCGCGTCGGCCGACCGGACTATCTGGTGCCGCTGCCTGTCTGACCAATGGCGAAGTCTGGAAAGGTCACCTCCGCCTGCTATGTCAATCGCTGTCCTCCCCATCTGTTCGGCACTGCGTGGGTGAAGTTCCGCTTCGGCGACTGAACTTGATTCGCGGCGGTCGCTTGACATCGCGCGGCCGCCGCTTCCTTGTCGGCGCAAGCAGAGGTGACGACGGGGAGGAAAGCGCGATGGATGGTGCGATGGTTGCGCCGCAAAGCCGCACCGCCGCGCAGGAATGGCGCGCGCATTGGCCGCTGACCCTGGCGGCGATGATCGGCTATTCGACGATCGGTCTGCAAAGCTACGGGATCGGACCGTTCGTGCCGCATCTCGAGAAGGAGTTCGGCTGGAGCCGCGCCGATGTCATGCTGGGGGTGAGCATTTCCAACGCGGTCGGCATCGTCATGAACCTTGCTGTCGGGCTGATCGTCGACCGCTTCGGGCCGCGCCGGGTTGCGCTCTCGGGGCTGTTCTTCAAATGCGGTGCCTTTGCGCTGCTCGGCACTGCGACCGGCACCCTGTTCAACTGGTCGCTGCTGTGGCTGGTGCTCGCTTTCGGGGTGCTCACCGTGCAATCGACGGTGTGGACCAGCGCGGTGGCGGCGAAGTTCGACCGTTCGCGCGGCATGGCGATGGCCATGGCGCTGTCGGGGACGCCACTCACCGCGATGATCGCGCCGCCGCTGGCGGTCTGGCTGATCGGCGACTACGGCTGGCGCGCGGCGTTCGCCGGGGTCGGGGCGATCTGGCTGGCGGTCACCCTGCCGGTGGTGTTCCTGCTGTTCCACGACGCCCGCAGCGCAGGCAAGCGCGGAGCAGCTCCGTCAGCCGCGCCAGCGACCGCACAGCCGGGCCTGACCTTCCGGGAAGGCATCGCCACCCCCGCCTTCCTGCGGCTGTTCCTCTCCTTTGGCTGCTTCTCGTTCTACTCGATGACCATCGCCACCAATCTCGTGCCCTTGCTGGCGGAAACCGGGATCAGCCAGATGGAGGCCGCCGGAATCGCCTCGATCATGGGCATTGTCGGCATTGTCGCCCGGCTTTCGGTGGGCTTCCTGCTCGATCGCTACCCCGGCAATGTCATCGGCACGATCACCCAGTTGGGTCCGGTGGTCGGCTGCCTGCTGCTGCTGTTCGGCCCGCCGGGCGTCTTGACGCTATCGGTGGCCACGGTGTTCTTCGGTGCCGCGCTGGGGGCGGAGATCGATGTCGCGATCTACCTTGCCACCCGCCACTTCGGTCTGAGGAGCTTTGCCGCGCTGTTCGGCGCGATCATCGGCTGCGGTGCCGTCGCCGCCGCGCTCGGGCCCTATATTGCCGGCCGCCTGCACGACGCCTACGGCAGCTACGATCCGCTGTTGTGGCTGATGATGGCGATCCTCGGCATCGGCGCGGCAACCATCGCGACAATGAAACGCCCGCAACGGGACTGGTCAAAACGGGACTGGCCATAACAGGACGGGGTTCATGCGGCCATTGACTCACCCGGCTCCCGGCCTAGGGTCGCGCGCCGCTTAAAGGGATAGACGATGGCCGTGACCCCGCGCAGGATCGGTGCCGAAAGCTCGGCGACGCGCGCGCAAATGCTCGACGCCGCCGACGCGCTGATGCGCGACGAAGGCTATGGTGCGGTCAGCACCCGCAAGGTCGCCGCCCGGGCCGGGCTCAAACCCTCGCTGGTGCATTACTATTTCCCGACCACCGACGACTTGCTGATCGCGCTGTCACGGCGCGGCGCGGAACAGAGCGACGCCATGCTCGAAGCCGCGCTCACCGCGCCCGATCCGCTGCACGCGCTGTGGGAATTCTTCGCCGACACCAGCCGCACAGCGCTGATGCTGGAATTCATGGCGCTGGCCAACCATCGCAAGGCGATTCGCGCGTTCATGGTGCAGCATTCCGAAGAGATGCGGCAGCGTCAGGAAGTGCTGATTGCGCGCCTGCTGGGCGAGCGGCTGGCCGGGCCGGG
This sequence comes from uncultured Alphaproteobacteria bacterium, assembly GCA_963777795.1. Lineage (GTDB taxonomy): Bacteria > Pseudomonadota > Alphaproteobacteria > Sphingomonadales > Sphingomonadaceae > Novosphingobium. Next base: position 99,691 of record CAVZRM010000005.1, on the reverse strand, counting down.
CGGCTGCCCGCCCGCCGGGTTTGCGGTCGTGCTCGCCGGGATCGGGCGGGTGCTGGTGATGGAGGGCGGCATGGGCGTGACCATGGGCCACAAGGAAGCGCGCGCCTTTGTCGAACACTGGCTCGACCAACTGGCGGCGCAGGCGGAAGGGCTGCAACCGGCGCGGGCCTGACCTGCCGCCGCGCGAGGAGCCGCAGCCCTGTCCGTTGCCGATGCCGTCCGCCTCGTCCACCGGACCATCGCACCGCAGATCGGCAACCGCATTGTCAATGCCAAGGCCGAGTTGCTTCGCCGGCGAAAACCGCGATCTGCTCGAAGCGCGCGGGGTGCTGGTGTTTCCCGGGATAAATAGGGACAGTCCCTATTTATCCCTATTTATCCGGACCTCATCAACGGAGCGCCCGTCACCGGAGCGCGCGCCAGAAGTCGGCGGTCGAGACGCCGTTTGCTCCGGGGTCAGTCCTCGGCGCGGACGGCAACCTCGCGATACTGCCGCCCCAGCCCGCGCAGCCGCCTCAGCGCTGCGGCGTTCCGTTTCAGATAGGCATCGAAAAAGTCCAGCACGGCTGCCCGCGTGATCTCCTGCTGCCGGGCCGGCGCGATCAGCCCGCCGCGCAATTCGCAGCCGGGCACGACCATGTTCGGCACGTAGGTTTCAAAGAACGTGCAATCGGGGTTCTTGCCGCCGGGCGGGACGTCATTTGCATCGCGGAACCAGACGTGGACGCCGCCCCTGACCAGCACTTCGGTCTTGGGCCCTGCGACCCGCGAATAGGCGGCATAGGGGCGACCGGTGATCCGGGCGAAGACATCGCGATCGGCGGAAAGGAACAGCACCGGCACCCTTGCTTCGGCGTGGCCGGTCCCTTGCATCCCCATGTTCTGCGTCAGCGCGGTCTGCACCGGATCGCCGCCAGCGATCAGCGCCGTGGCGGCAATGCGCGGATCGCGGGTCTGCGCGCCAAAGCTGCTGAAATAGCTGGTCACTGCGCCGAGCGAGTGGCCGGTGGTGCCGATCCTGGCCGGATCGATGGCAGGACCGAAAACCGGGTCGGCGAGCAGCCGGTCGATGATGAATTTGATGTCCCCGGTCTGGTTGATGACATCCCCGGGATCGGCGAATTTGATCCTGGTGAAGGCAGCGCGGGACGACAGCGGATAGTCTGGCGCGGCGACAATATAGCCATGGCGAACCAGATGTCGGACCAAATGCATCGCGTTGTCAGCGCTGCCGAAGGTGCCGTGGCTGTAGATCACCAGCGGGAAGGGGCCTCCTGCGGCGAGCGGGGCGGGATCAGCCTCGGCACTGGCTGCAGCGGGATACCAGATGCGCAGATCGATCCGGCGGTCGGGCGAGCCGGCAAAGCCCATGCTCGCCTTGATCGGGCGGCTGGCATCGATAAAGCTTGCCTGGCGCGCGCCGATCGCGGGTGCGGACTGGGTTGGGGCGGCCTGGGTTGTGGCGGTCTGGGCGGCGGCCATTGCCAGGATCGCCAGCAGCAGAGCCGCGAAACGCCGCGCGCGCCCGATCGTCCTCATCGTTGCTCTCCGTTGACTTGCACCTGCCAGACCAGCGTCAAGTTTACATCAATTCACGCCCGGGTGCCATCGCGCTTGACGTCCAAATCCATCGCTGTACAGATGTTCAGCAATTGGTGGAAGCCGCGATGATCGCATGGCATCGGCGGCGCGAGGGAGAAAATGCCATGAACGACATGTCGCCATCGCGCTGGGACGTCGCCAAGGTCGCGCCCCAGATCGGCTGCACCATCCGCACCGACAAGCAGACGTTGCTTTCGGGTGCCAGGTCCGGCGAAATCCGCGCGCTGATGGAGAGCCGCGGGGTGATCGTGTTTCCCGAGATCAATCTCACCGACGCGGAACAGATCGCCTTCACCCACACGCTCGGCACCTTCGCGCACGAGCTTGGCGAATCGAAGAGCGCGATGGACTCGGTCTATCCGATCACCATGGACCCCAAGATCAATCCCAACGCCTCCTATCTGCGCGGCGCGTTCTATTGGCACATCGACGGCACCATGTCGGACATGCCGATCCTCGCCTCGATCATGAGCGCACGCGCTTTGGCCAAGACAGGCGGCGAGACCGACTTCTGCAACACCTATGCGGCCTTCGATGCCCTGCCCGAAGACGACAAGCGCGCCATCGAACAGCTCAAGGTGGTCCATGCCATGTGGCGCTCGCAACTCTATCACGATCCCGAACCCAGCTATGCCGACATGAAGCTGTGGCAGTCGATCGGCAAGAACACCCTGCCGCTGGTGTGGAAGCACCGCACCGGGCGCAAGAGCCTGGTGCTCGGCGCGACTGCCTTGCAGGTCGAAGGCATGGACATGTTCGAGAGCGAGGCCCTGCTGGTGCGGCTGCGCGAATGGGCAACCCGCCCCGAATTCTCCTACCGCCACACCTGGTCCTTGGGCGACATGGTGATCTGGGACAACACCGGCACCATGCACCGCGCGACGCATTACGACTACGACAGCGGCCGGCTGATGCACCGCACCAAGCTGGAGGGCGAAGAGGCGTTTGCCTAACCCGTCCGCAATTCCTCCGCCAGCAGCCGGAATTCGTCGCCGCGCGGCGAGTTCTTGCGCCAGACCAGCGCGATTTCGCGGTTGGAATTGGGCGCTTTCAACGGCCGCGCCACCACATTGGTGCCGTTGAGGATGCCCGCGTCGAGCGCCATTTCGGGCAGCATGGTCAGCCCGAGGCCATTATCGACCATCTGCACCAGCGTGTGCAGCGAAGTGCCGATCATTGTCGCGCTCGCGCGCAGTTCCGGACGGTTGCAGGCGGCGAGGACGTGGTCTTTGAGGCAATGCCCGTCTTCCAGCAGCATCAACCGGCTCTCGTCGATCAGTGATGGGTGAATCTCGTCCGGTGGATCGCGCGGATCGTCCTTGGGGAAGGCGACGAAGAAGGCGTCGAGCTCGATGGTTTCCTTTTCGACCTCGCCGGTCGGGTAAGGCAGCGCCAGCAGCACGCAATCGGCGCGGCCATGATGCAGCGATTCCATCGCCGCCGCGCTCGGTTCCTCACGCAGGAACAGCTTGAGCGCCGGGCGCTCGCGGCGCAGGCGGGGGAGCATGCGCGGCAACAGGAACGGCGCTATGGTGGGGATCACGCTCATCCGCACTTCGCCCGACAGCGGCTGGCCGGAGGACTGGACCAGGTCGCTGAGTTCCTCCGCCTCGCGCAGGATGCGATGCGCCTTGGCGACGACGCTGTTGCCCAGCGGGGTGAAGCGCACAGCCCGCTTGGTGCGCTCGACCAGCACCACGCCCAGCAGGGTTTCGAGATCGCGGAGGCCAGCGGAGAGGGTGGATTGGGAAACGAAACAGCCATCGGCGGCCCGGCCGAAATGGCCGTGCTCGTGGAGGGCCACGAGGTATTGGAGTTGTTTGAGGGTGGGGTGGTAGGCGGTCATGGCAGATGCGAGGTCAGGCCAATCGTCCTAACCTTTGACTCGTCATCCCCGCGAATGCGGGGACCCATCTCCCGTGCTCGAAACTTGCTCAAACCGATAGGGCAGGAGATGGGTTCCCGCATTCGCGGGAATGACGAAAGAGGGTTAGGGCAAGTGACGGCTGGTATCAGGCCACCTTTCGCAACCGCTGGACTCACTCCGTTGATGCCAGGGGAATAGCCGCGCTGATAGGCGTCCATGGCGAGGATGGAGAGGAAGACATCACGATTTATAGTCATCTATTCCTTAGGCATAAATTACGGTCGATATTTCGCGTGACAGAATTACGGTTGACAGAATTACGGTGACAAATTCGATCACCGTCACGAATGTACGAATTACGGTGACAGTGCACGCATTTCAACTTCCATGGCCGCGTGCTATTGAATAACTCTCTAAATGGCAGCGGAAATTAAGTGCACAGTCACCGTATTTGCTGAACGTGTGTACAGGGCAGGAAGCGGTAGGCAATGGCGGAGTTGCGTCGGCAATGGCGCGATCGCCGTGACTGCCGCGCGCCCTGACGAGGCGATTCGGGTGACACACCGGACACACTGTCACCCTGCGCCCTGCCCATAATGCTTTGATTCAACGCCATTCCTGGGGCAAGGTGCCGGGTGACACTTGTCCAACACCAGCGTGCTGATCGACGATTGGAAAGAGCGCCGAGCAGTCTGGCACGAGGAGGCAATGTAGGAAAGCGCAGGCGGGCGCGGCTGAGTTGAGCGGGCCCTCGCGCCTGCGATTATTATTATGGTGACAGTGCACTTAATTGCCGCTGGCTTTGAGAAACTTGGCGGCAGCCTGCGTTGGCCGAGTAAATGTGTGCACTGTCACCGTATTTCTACTGTCACCGTATTTCTAAATGTGTGCACTGTCACCGTATTTCTGTCACCGTATTTCCACCGTATTTCTAACCCGCCAGCAGCGACGCAACACCCGCCAGCGTGGCCAAGGCTTCACGGCGGGAGATCATCCCGCAAACCCCATTACCAGCCGCGAAGCCTCCTCAACGCGCTCCAGGTCTGTCGGGGCGAGCGTCCCCACATGCTGGTGAACCTTCGCTGGCCGGGTGGTGAACGGAATGTCGGTCATCACTTCAGACGCCTCGCGCAGCCCGTTCGTGCCATCCGGATCGAGCCGGACGCGCAGCAGCGATGGCGGGTCGGCGAGGTCGGTGGTGATCGGCAGCAGGATCAGGGTCGGCAGGACAAGGTAGGTATCGGCCTGGATCACCAGATTGGGGCGCGGTTTGCCGCCAAAACCGGGGCCGGTGGCGATGACGACATCGCCGCGTTTCACTTGGCGCGATGCTCCGGATTGCCGCGCGGATCGTCACCCCAATCGTAGGGCGGAAGATCGCAGAGCACCTCTGCCGACAGGGCTTCGGCATCATCGATGATATCGGCCCACCGGTCACCCTGCGCCGCAAGCGCCGCCGCATCGGCCCGAAGCCGCGCCCGCACCTTGGGATCGCTCAGGTCCGGCACCCATATCTGCTTGAGCCGCAGCCCCTGCGCCCGCTTGGCGGCGCGGTACTTCGCCGTGCGCTGCGCTCCGGTCAGTCTTTCGTGAACACCCATGGGCCTGCCTTTCGTCACATGTGACATAAGGCTTCCCGTGCGAAATCGCAAGCGCGGTTGCAGGATCGAGGGGCAGAAGGGTTCTCGCGAAGACCGCGAAGGGCGCGAAGGGGCCGCGCCTGCGGCGAAGCCGCCTTAAAAACTCAAGTGATTCGACAAGACGCGGCACCGGGATCGATTCGCGGCCTTCGCGAGAAACCCCTTTACTCCGCCGCGTCCACCTCAACCTCAGCCTCGTCCTCGATCAAATCATCGACATGCGTCATCTTGAGCTTGCCGTTCACCACGGCAAAAGCCATCTTCCCCTCGACCAGATCGAGCGCATCGTGGCCGAATTGCTCATAACGCCAGCCCTCAAGGATCGCCAGATTCTTGCGCACCCCGGCGGCGAGCATTTCCAGCTCCTCGCTGCGCGCCAGCAACCGCGAGGCAACGTCGATCTCGCGGCTGCGGATCTTGAGCAGCAGCTTGAGCAGGTCGGCGACCAGCGAGCCTTCCTTGCCCAGCGGCGCGCCCTTGGGGGAGCGCGGCGGCAGGTCGCCGTCGCCGAGCGGCGCGGCACCGGCCAGCGCCGCCATCAGCCGCCGGCCGATCTCGTTGTCCTTCCACCCGGCCGAAAGCCCGCGCACCTTGGCGAGATCGGCCTGTTGCTTGGGCGGGTGGCTGGCGAGATCGGCCAGGGTTTCGTCGCGGACGATGCGCCCGCGCGGGATATTCTTGTCCTGCGCCTCGAATTCGCGCCAAGCCGCAAGCGCCTTGAGACGGCCGAGCACCGCAGGATTGCGCCCGGCGGCCTTGATCCGCCGCCAGGCATTGGCGGGATCGTTGCGGTAGTTTTCGGGGTCGGCGAGCTTTTCCATCTCGGCATCGAGCCATTCGCCGCGCCCGGTCTTCTTCAGCCGGGTGAGGATTTTCGGGAAGATCTGCGCCAGGTGGGTGACGTCGCCGATGGCATATTCGATCTGGCGCTCGGTCAAGGGCCGGCGCGACCAGTCGGTGAACCGCGCGCCCTTGTCGACGGCGATGCCCAGCCACGATTCGACCAGGTTCGAATAGCCGATCTGCTCGGACTGGCTGATCGCCATGGTGGCGATCTGGGTGTCGAAAATCGGGTGCGGGGTGCGCTGCGTGAAATTGTAGATGATCTCGACGTCCTGCCCGCCGGCATGGAACACCTTGAGCACGTCTTCGTTGTCGGTCAGCAGGTCGAGCAGCGGCGAAAGATCGATGCCCGGAGCCAAGGGATCGATCGCTGCGGCTTCCTCGGTGTCGGCGATCTGGATCAGGCAGAGCTCCGGCCAGAAGGTGTTCTCGCGCATGAACTCGGTATCGACGGTTATGAACGGGGCCTTGGCGAGGCGGGCGCAGAGATCGGCGAGTGCATCGCTAGTGGTAATCAGGGGATGTATTTTCATTGCGACGGTTCTTTTCGGGGCGGGCCCATGCGGGTCCTCGGCTTGACAAAGTGGCGGCCATCGCCTGTTAGCCGCGCTTTCCCCCTGCCTCATCGCTGGCCGAATGGAAAGTATTTCGATGCCCCATGCCTATCGTACCCACAGTTGCGGCGCATTGAGCGCTGCGAGACCGGCCAGGCCGTCCGGCTATCGGGCTGGGTGCACCGCAAGCGTGACCATGGCGGCGTGCTGTTCGTCGATCTGCGCGACCATTATGGCCTCACGCAAATCGTCGCCGACAGCGACAGCCCGGCATTGGCCGTGCTGGAGGGGCTGCGGGTCGAAAGCGTCGTCACCATCGATGGCGAGGTCAAGGCGCGCAGCCCGGAAACGGTCAACGCCAACCTGCCCACCGGCGGAATCGAGGTCTATGCGCGCGCCGTTACCGTGCAATCGCGCGCCGAGGAACTGCCGATGCCGGTCGCCGGCGAGCAGGAGTACCCCGAGGACATCCGCCTCAAATACCGCTTCCTCGACCTGCGGCGCGAGAAGGTGCACGCCAACATGATGCTGCGCTCGAAAGTGATTTCGAGCCTGCGGGCCCGCATGGTCGATCAGGGCTTCACCGAGATCCAGACGCCGATCCTCACCGCCAGCTCGCCCGAGGGCGCGCGCGACTATCTGGTGCCCAGCCGGGTGCATCCGGGCAAATTCTATGCACTGCCGCAGGCCCCGCAGATGTTCAAGCAGCTGCTGATGGTGGCGGGGTTCGACAAATACTTCCAGATCGCGCCGTGTTTCCGCGACGAGGACGCCCGCGCCGACCGCTCGCCGGGCGAGTTCTACCAGCTCGATTTCGAGATGAGCTTCGTTACCCAGGACGACGTGTTCAATGCCATCGAGCCAGTGCTGGCGGGCGTGTTCGAGGAGTTTGCGAGCGGCAGCAGTCGGTGACCCCGGCGGGGACGTTCCCGCGCATTCCATTTGCCGAGTCGATGCTGAAATATGGCTCGGACAAGCCCGACCTGCGCAATCCGATCATGATTCACGACGTCGGCAGCCATTTCGAGAACGTCCGGCTTCGGCCTATTCGAGAAGATCGTCGGCGGCGGCGGCACGGTGCGCGCGATTCCTGCGCCGAAGACTGCCGAGAAGAGCCGCAAGTTCTTCGACGACATGAACGAATGGGCGCGCGGCGAGGGCCATGCCGGGCTCGGCTATGTCACCCGCAAGGGCGGAGAATTCGGCGGGCCGATTGCCAAGAACCACGGCGAGGAGGGCATGCTGGCGCTCTATGACGCCATGGGCCTCGGGCCAGACGACGGCTGCTTTTTTGCGGCGGGCAAGGAATTGCAGGCCGCCAAGCTCGCCGGTGCCGCGCGCACGCGGGTCGGCGAACAACTCGGGCTGATCGGCGAGGGCGAGTTCAAATTCTGCTGGATCGTCGATTTCCCGATGTTCGAATACGACGAAGAGGCCAAGAAAGTCGATTTCAGCCACAACCCCTTCTCGATGCCGCAGGGCGAGCTTGAGGCGCTGGAAACGATGGACCCGCTGGAAATCAAGGCCTGGCAATATGACATCGTCTGCAACGGGGTCGAACTGTCATCGGGCGCGATCCGCAACCATCGGCCCGACATCATGTACAAGGCCTTCGAGATCGCCGGCTACAGCCGCGAGGATGTCGACACCAATTTTGCCGGCATGATCAACGCCTTCAAATACGGCGCGCCGCCGCATGGTGGCTCGGCTCCCGGTGTGGACCGCATCGTCATGCTGCTGGCCGACGAGCCCAATATCCGCGAGGTCGTGGTGTTCCCGATGAACCAGAAGGCCGAAGACCTGATGATGGGCGCGCCGGGGCCGGTCAGCGCCAAGCAACTGCGCGAGTTGAAGATCAGGTTGGTGGAGCAGCAGCCGAAGGGCTAACCAGTCCGCCTTGCCCTCGCTTCCCGCTTCGCCTAGTGCGCCCCGCGGTTTGCAACCCCCTCGCCGAGAGTGAAATCGCCATGGCCAATGTAACCGTGATCGGCGCCCAGTGGGGCGATGAGGGCAAGGGCAAGATCGTCGACTGGCTGGCCAGCCGCGCCGATGCCGTGGTGCGCTTTCAGGGCGGGCACAATGCCGGGCATACGCTGGTGGTGGACGGCTCGACCTACAAGCTCAGCCTGCTGCCCTCGGGCATTGTGCGCGGCACGCTGTCGATCATCGGCAATGGCGTAGTGCTCGATCCCTGGCACCTCAAGGAAGAGATTGCCAAGCTCGAAGGCCAGGGCGTTGCGATCACCACGGCGAACTTTGCCATTGCCGACAATTGCCCGCTGATCCTGCCGATCCACCGCGAGCTCGACGGCCTGCGCGAGGCGGCAGCCGGCGCGGGCAAGATCGGCACCACCGGGCGCGGCATCGGCCCGGCCTATGAGGACAAGGTCGGTCGTCGCGCGATCCGGGTATGCGATCTTGCCCATCTCGATCATCTGGAGCCCCAGCTCGACCGCCTCTGCGCGCATCACGATGCCTTGCGTGCCGGATTCGGCGAAGCCCCGGTCGATCGCGCCGGGCTGATCGCCGCATTGAAGGAAATCGCGCCCTTCGTGCTGCAATATGTCGAGCCGGTGTGGAAGCGCCTCAATGCGGTGCGCAAGAAGGGCGCGCGCATCCTGTTCGAAGGCGCGCAGGGCGTGCTGCTCGATGTCGATCACGGCACCTATCCCTTCGTCACCAGCTCGAACACGGTGAGCGGCACTGCGGCCTCCGGTTCGGGACTTGGGCCCAATGCCACCGGCTTCGTGCTCGGCATCGTCAAGGCCTACACCACCCGCGTCGGCGCAGGGCCGTTCCCCACCGAACTGAAGGACGCGGTCGGCCAGCGGCTGGGCGAGCGCGGGCATGAGTTCGGCACGGTGACCGGGCGCAAGCGTCGCTGCGGCTGGTTCGATGCGGTGCTGGTGCGCCAGAGCTGCGCGATATCCGGCGTCACCGGCATCGCACTGACCAAGGTCGATGTGCTCGACGGGTTGGAGACCGTGAAAATCTGCACAGGCTACAAGTTGCACGGCAAATTGCTCGATTACCTTCCCAGCCACGCCGCCGATCAGGCTGCCGTCGAGCCGGTTTACGAGGAAATGGCAGGCTGGAGCGGCACGACCGCCGGCGCGCGCAGCTGGGCCGACCTGCCGGCGCAGGCGGTCAAATATATCCAGCGGGTGCAGGAACTGATCGAAACCCCGGTGGCGCTGGTCTCGACAAGCCCGGAGCGCGAGGATACGATTTTGGTTCGCGATCCTTTTGTGGACTGAGATGCTTCGACAAGCTCAGCATGAGCGGGGTTTGTGCAATGGATTTGGCCCAACTCCCGCTCAGCCTGAGCTTGTCGAAGGCCCGGCAGCTGCGTTCCGTCATGGCGAGCGCACTTTTTGTCATGGCAGGCGCAGCTTCGGCGCAAGCGCCACCAACCCTGCCCGAAATCGACTATATCCGCGTCGAGAAGGCGGCCCGCACGATGACGCTCTATGCCGCCGGTCAGCCGGTCCACATCATTGCCGGCATCCAGCTCGGCGATGCCCCGGCGGGGCACAAGCGCTTCCAGGGCGACGAGCGCACGCCCGAGGGGCGCTACACCATCGATTATGGCAACCCCGACAGCAGCTATTTCCTGTCGCTGCACATCTCCTATCCCAATGCCCGCGATACCGCCTATGCCCGCGCGCAGGGTCGCAGCCCGGGCGGACTGATCTTCATCCATGGCCAGCCCAACGGGCTGCCGGCGGGGCGGGTGCCGGGGGACTGGACCGACGGCTGCATCGCGCTGTCGAACGCGGAGATGGAGGCGCTGTGGCAGGCAGTGCCCGATGGCGCGATGATCGATATTCTGCCGTAGTGCGGCATGCAAAATCCATGCTCTACCCTTGTTCCCCCGCGAAGGCGGGGTCCTCATGCGGCTGGGCGGGACCTCGCGCTTGCCCGCCCGAGGTCCCCGCCTTCGCGGGGAAGCCACGCTTCCAGTTTGACCGCAACCCGCTCTCTCGACGTCAGAAATCGACGGCGATGCCCTTGCTCACCCAATCGCCATAGCGGGTGGGCGAGAGTTCCTCTTCCTCGCCCTTGGCCGGTTCGGGTTTGGGCGGCGGCGCGTCGCTCCAGTGGGCGGGCTTGGCGAACGGGGCGGGGCGTCGGGTGGCGCGCTGGGTCATGTCAGCAGGATGGGCGTGCTGGCGCTCGAATGCAATCTCCCCTAGCGCGCAAGCCATGGACATTCCCGGCCTTCCCGCGCGCACAGCCGCGCTGCGCCTGATCGATGCCGTGCTGCGCCGGGGCGAGACGCTGGAGCAGGCAGGGCCTTCCGCGCTCCAGGGCATCCGCAGCGACGCCGACCGCGCGCTCGCCCGCGCGCTGGCTGGCGAGGCGCTGCGCTGGCTGACCGACCTCGATTCGCTGATCGACAGCGCCACGCGGCTGCCGCTGGCAGACGATGCCAAGGCGCGCTCGGTGTTGCGGCTGATGCTGGCCGGCTGGCTGCGGCTGGAAACCCCGCCGCACGCGGTGATCGCCACGGGACTGCCTCTGCTCGCAGGCGGCCCCCGGCGGCTGGCGCACGGGGTGTTCGCGGCACTGGTGCGGCGCGACGTGAAGCTGCCCGCAGCGCCGAGCCTGCCAGCTGCCGCAGCCGCGCGCTGGGGCGAACGCGCGGGTGCGATTGCGGCGGCGCTGGCGGAACCACCGCCACTCGACCTGACCTTGCGGGATTTCGGGCGCGATCCGGCGGAAACCGGTCGATGGGCGGCGGAACTGGGCGGCACTTCGCTGATGCCCGGGCATCTGCGCCTGCCACGCGGCGAGGCGATCGAGCGCCTTGCCGGATTCAAGGAGGGAGCGTGGTGGGTGCAGGACCTCGCCGCCAGCCTGCCGGCGCGGTTGCTGGGGGCAGGCGAAGGCCTCGATCAAACGCCACGGCGCGTGCTCGACCTGTGCGCCGCGCCCGGCGGCAAGACGCTGCAACTGGCGGCAGCTGGCTGGCAGGTAACCGCGCTCGATGCCAGTGCCAAACGGCTCGAGCGGCTGCGCGACAATCTTTCGCGCACCGGGCTGGCAGCAGAGGTGGTGCGGGCCGATGCCCTGGAGTGGCAGCCCGAGGCCGCCTTCGACGCGGTCCTGCTCGACGCGCCGTGCACCGCCACCGGCACCTGCCGCCGCCACCCCGATGTGCTCCACCGCATCGGCGCGCGCCACATTGCCGAAATGGCCGAGCTGCAAGCGGCCCTGCTGGAACGTGCGGTGCAATGGCTGAAGCCCGGTGGACGGCTGGTCTATGCGGTCTGCTCGCTCGAGCGTGCGGAGGGCGAGGATCGGGCTGCGCGCGTGGATTTGCCGGTCGATCCCGTCAGCGCTGCGGAACTCCCCGCCGGGCTCGCCGTGTCAGCCGAGGGCTGGCTGCGCTGCGATCCGGGCATGCTCGCCGATGCGGGCGGGCTCGACGGGTTCTTTATCGCGCGGTGGCGAAAGCCGGCAGGTGCAGGATAGGGCGCGATTCGTCGGTGTGTGACCAGACCAGTTCGTGCAATGCGGTGCTCTGGATCGGCTCGGCGAAACGGATTGCAAAGTTGCGGTCGCTGACGGCGCGAATATGGCCGCGAATATCGCCGAAGCCGGCTATTTCGATCGTCACCGGCTGATCGACGGCAAACCGGCCGAGGCCCGAAGCGCAGACCCGGCAACCTTGCAGCGAAACCTCGATCAACAGGGCGCTGTGTGACTCGCCGCCGCCCTCGCGCAATTGCACATTCTGCCGCACGGCAAACCGCTTGTGCCTCGGAATTACGAAAATCGACATCGACGCCCCCCTGTCAGTCCAGGCTTGCAGCCCGGCTTTGCCCCATCATCAATCCCTGTTCATGCCCCAGCCGCCCGGACGCGGTGCCTGAAATTGCCGTCGCACCAAGGGCGTCGTCACCCGACTTGCCGCGCGGCGGGTAACCTGATCGGGTTTGCCGGCTGCGGGCCATGGCCGCGCGCGGCGGCTGTCTTTCGCGGACACCCGGCACGGCAATGCGCGCCTCGCCAAGCGCACTTTGCCTCGGCCGACCGGCGATGGCCTGGTGCGACGCGGCACCCGGTCAAGCTCCCCGCCGATAGCAAGCAGCACCATGGCATGGCTTCGTCCCGTCCCGACGATGCAGGCCACGGCGAGGCCGGCCGCGCCGGCGAACAATACGAGCAACAGCGCGCTCATCGCCGCTCTCCCGCCGAAGCACTGCCGGCCTCGCGCCGCGACGCGGCGGAATGGGACAAGGGCGGCGAGACCAAGTAATCCCCAAGCCTGTTTCGATACGATATGGAAAAGGCGCGCGAGGCGCTACTTGCAATCAGATCCGAATATTGGCGCGAACCGAATGTCATGTTTATTTTCCAGGTTAGACCAGTGCCCCCCGGCACTAATCAACAACCCCGAAGCGAATCAGAATCGATTTTCCATAATCGAATCAAGTGCCTTTGCGACCAATGGCAATTTATTCGGGACGAACGACCAATTGCGGCATTTCACCGGATTGATTGCGCGCTTCAGCCCAACTCCGCCGAGTCTCTGACCCGTGCCGCGAAGCTCTTGCGCAGTTTCTGCAGCTTGGGCGGAATGACTGCCTGGCAATAGGGATTGCGCTGCCCTTCGCCCTGCCAATACTCCTGATGATAGTCCTCGGCGGGATACCACGGAGCCGGGCCTTCGATGGTGGTGGCCGCGCTCTTGCCCTGGCTGCTGCCGTGCTCTGCGTTCCACCGCGCGATTGCCGCTTCGGCCTCGGCGCGCTGGCTGGCATCGAGCGGGAAGATCGCCGAGCGGTACTGGGTGCCGATATCGTTGCCCTGGCGGTTGAGCTGGCTGGGATCGTGCGTCGCCATGAAGATGTCGAGCAGGTCACCGTAGGCCAGCCGGGCGGGATCGTAGGTCACCCTGATCGCTTCGGCATGGCCGGTGCTGCCGCTGCACACCGCGCGATAGGTCGGATCGGGGACCGCGCCGCCGATATAGCCGCTTTCGACCCCGCTGACCCCGACGACGTCGTTGAACACCGCCTCGGTGCACCAGAAGCAACCGCCCGCGACGATTGCCGTTGCCTGTCCGTCCATAATTCCGATACTCCTCGGCTCATCAGATAGGCGCTAGCCGGGCGCTTGTCACCGCCAGGACCGAGAGGATTTACCGATGCGCACACTCACCTTGCTTGCCGCCGCTCTGGTGCTGGCCGCTCCTGCTGCCGCACAGCATGCGGGTCATGGCGCACGGCATGCCGCCGCCGTGCGCCCGGCAATCGCCCAGGTGCTGGCCGATCCGCGCCGCGCCGAAGACCGCGCCCGCGACAGCTGGCGGCACCCGGCCGAGACGCTGGCCTTCTTCCGGGTCGAACCGGGCATGACCGTGGTCGATTACATGCCGTCGGGCGGCTGGTGGACGCGGGTGCTGGTGCCCTATCTGGGCGAACAGGGGCGCTACATCGGCCTCAACCCCGACGTTTCGACGGTCGATCCGCGGATGAAGCAGTTTTTCGGCAATCTCGCGGCAACCCTGCCGCCCAAGGTCACAGAATGGACCGGCGCGCCCGCCGACCGCATCGGTGCCTACAACACCGATAGCATTCCACCGGCGCTGAACGGCACGGTCGATCGCGTGCTGATCTTCCGCGAGATGCACAATATCTGGCGGATGAACCTGATGCATCGCGAACTCATCGCTGTGCGCCGCCTGCTCAAGTCCGACGGACTGCTGGGCATCGAACAGCACCGCGCCAAGCCCGACGCCAGCGCCGACTATACCAATGGCACGATGGGCTATCTGCGCGAAAAGGACGTGGTCGCGCTGGTCGAAGCGCATGGCTTCGAACTGGTCGGCAAGAGCGAGATCAACGCCAATCCGGGCGATCCCGCCAATCATCCCGGCGGTGTGTGGACCTTGCCGCCAGGGCTGCGCGGCGTCGCCGAGGCCGACAAGCCGCGTATCCGGGCAATCGGCGAGAGCGACCGCATGACGCTGCTGTTCCGCAAGCGGCCCTGAGGGGGCAGGCCCGCCCGCAGTCAGTCGCCATTCATCGCGGCAAGGCGATTTCCCCACTCGCGCCATTACGGGAGGGCACTATGCGCCGTTTGCTTATGTTCGTTCCGCTGCTGCTCGCCGCATGCGGCCAGGGCAAGCCCGATCCGCGCGGGCTCGACCGCAACGAGACGCTGCTCTCGCTCAGCGCGATGGGCGAGGCGGAGAGCGTGCCCGACGAGGCCGGGATCGAAGTCGGGGTCGAGGCCTTTGCCGTCAGCGCCCAGACCGCCAGCGCCGCAGTGGCCAAAAAGGGCGAGGCGATTGCCGCCGCGCTCGCCCGCTACGGCGTCGAGGCGAAGGATATCCAGACCCGCACGCTGTCGGTCACCCGAGTCGAGTATGGCAAGTTCAAGGGCCAGTTCCAGGCGAACAACATCCTCGGGGTGCGCTTGCGCGATGTCGCCAGGGCGGGCGAAGCGGTGGCGGCGGCGACCGATGCCGGGGCCAATGTGCTGTCCGGCCCCAGCCTGCGCATCGCCGATCCCGAAAAGGCCAATCGCGGGGCCTATATCGCCGCCTACCGCGCCGCGCGCACCCGGGCCGAGGCCTATGCCGAGGCGGCCGGCATGGAAATTTCACGCGTGCTGGCGATCCGCGATGGCGGGCAGGGCGGCGGCATGCCGATGCCGATGGTCTATGCCGAGCAGGCCGCCCGGGATGCTTCGGCACCAGCGGCGGTTTCGGCACCGCCTCCGCCCAGCATCCGCCCTGGCACCAGCCGCGTCGCGGTCAGCGTCGCAGTGGACTTTGCGCTGGAGCCCAAATAGACGCATGGCATGAGCGAAGTTATCGTTGCCGCCTTGCAGCTGGCGCTGGGTTCCGCCGACGAGGCGGAAAACATCGCCGCCGTTTCCGCGCTGGTCGAGCAGGCGGCGGGCGCGGGCGCGCGGATCGTGCTGCCGCCGGAGCTGTTCTCAGGGCCGTATTTCTGCAAGGTCGAGGATGAGGCGCTGTTCGCGCTGGCGCAGCCGATTGCCGGGCATCCTGCGGTCGCAGCGATGCAGGCGCTGGCGAAATCGCTCAAGGTGGCGATCCCCACCAGCGTGTTCGAGCGCGATGGCCAGCACTTTTACAACACCCTCGCGATGATCGCCGAGACCGGCGAATTGCTCGGCGTCTATCGCAAGAGCCACATCCCCGATGGCCCGGGCTATGAGGAGAAGTACTATTTTCGCCCCGGCAACACCGGTTTCAGGGTGTGGGATGTCGCCGGCACGCGCATCGGCGTCGGCGTGTGCTGGGACCAGTGGTACCCCGAATGCGCGCGCGCCATGGCGCTGATGGGCGCGCAGCTGCTGCTCTATCCCACCGCCATCGGCTCCGAGCCCTACGACGACAGTTTCGATACCAGCCGCATGTGGCGGCGCGCGATGCAGGGCCATGCCGTGTCGAACTGCATGCCGGTGGTCGCTGCCAATCGCATCGGGAGCGAACAGGGCCAGCGCTTCTACGGGCACAGCTTCATCGCCGACGAATGGGGCGATCTTGTCGCAGACTTCGGCGCAGAGGAATCGGGCGTGGTGCTTGCCTCCCTCGATCTTGCCCGCGCCGCGAAGCACCGCGCCGGCATGGGCTTTTTCCGCGACCGCAGGCCGGAACTCTATGGCCGCCTTGTCGAGGATGTCTGACAGGCCGCTGCGCTACCTGATCGCGCTCGGTTCGAACCGGCGGCATCCCCGCCATGGCGCGCCCGCGCGCGTGCTGCGCGCGGCGATTGCGGCGCTGGCCGCGTCCAAGGGCAATAGGGTCGAAGCGGTGTCGCCCATCGTCGCCAGTGCCCCGCTCGGGCCTTCGCAGCGGCGTTATGCCAACGCGGCCCTGGTATTGCGCAGCCAGCGCGATCCTGCCGCGCTGCTCGCGCGCCTCCAGGAAATCGAGCGCAGCTTCGGGCGGCGGCACGGCGGCCGGCGGTGGGCGGCGCGGGTGCTCGATCTCGATATCGTGCTGTGGCAGGGCGGGGCCTGGTCCTCGCCGGGACTGACGGTGCCGCATATCGCCTTCCGCAAGCGCGCGTTCGTCCTCGCGCCCGCAGCCAGGATCGCTCCGCGTTGGCGCGATCCGCTCACCGGCCTGACCGTCGTACACTTGCGCGCGCGCTTGACCCAGCCACGCCCGCTGCCTATCGCGCACAACCTGGTGAGGGCCCATAGCTCAGTCGGTAGAGCAACTGACTTTTAATCAGTAGGCCGCTGGTTCGAACCCAGCTGGGCTCACCATCCGGTTCCGGCGTGACAGCCAGGATTCAGCGCCGCCCGCGCAGCCTGGCATCGAGCTGGAGCACATGAAACCCGCTGGCGTTGCAGGCCAGCCAGATCTGGCCGGTGCGCGGCAGATATCGGACATGGCCAGTGCAGACGTCACCGGGCTTGAAATAAGCGATTTCGTCCGGCTTTCGCGGATCGCTCAGGTTGGCAATGCGCAGCCCCGCCCACATGAAGTTGAACAGGCCGAGGCGGGTATCGCTGGCACTGTCGACATCGTTGAAATGCAGCGTCGCGGTGCCCGGATCGGGAACGATGCCACTGCTGCCCCCCGAGGCCGGGCCGGGCGGCGGACAGTTTTCGGCGTGGTTCATCGCCAGGCGGAATTCCCCGGCGATGAACGGCTTGCGCTCGTCGGCGATATTGGTGAGGCGCGGCCAGGTGCCCGGGCAGCCGCCCAGTTCCGATCCGCCGACCAGGTAAGGAATGCCGCCGATCCGCGCCGGCATCACCGAATGCCAGCCGCCTGCGGGCATGGCACCGAGCAGTCGCAGCTTCGGCTCGGGCCGTTTGTCGATGAAATCGCTGTTGTCGAAGATGTAGATACCACCGCCATCGGGCCCCAGCGCAATCTTGTTCGGCGGAAAAGTGCGAATACCCCGGTTGAGGTCGCCGCCGAGCGAGGCATTGACCCCGGCATAGACGCGGCGTCCGTCGGCACTGAACGAGAGCTCGTGGGCTGCGAACTCGAAGCTCGAACCGTCGGGCCGGATCGCGCCGAACTTGCCGAGAAAGCGCGGGTTGGCCATGTCGGAAATGTCCATGACCTGGATGCCGCCCTTGCCGTCAAACGGCGACAGCTGAGTGCCATAGACCAGCCGGCCATCGGGCGAGAGCCGCAGGGTATGGGCGTTTTCCGGCCATTGCACTTGGGCCATCAGCTGCGGATTAGCGCAGTCGGACAGATCGTAGATGGCGAGCCAGGCTGGCTCGCTCGCGCCCGGATCGTGCCCCGATCCCGATGTCCCGGCCGCCGCCGGGCCGCCGAAATAGTTGCCGGCAACCAGAATTTTACGGCCCGGCGCATCGATAGCGTGGATCGACTCGGCGGCACTCAGCGCGCCCTTGTCGCGCAGGATCTTCGTCAGTCGTGGCCGGCGCGGATTGCGCACGTCGATCACTGCGGTACCGAGCAGCGCCGCATCGCCTTTCATCGCGCCGATGATCGGGAACGGTCCGCCGGTGCTCGCGACGTAGGCGCAGTGACCGGCCCAGGCGAGCTGGACGTTGGAATCGCGCCTGCGGATCGGCTCATGGCCGATGCGGGTCACGCCCTTGGAATAGGGCACCGGCAGCACCTGGCCGGTCTCGCCGGGGAGCGACTGGCCTTGCAGCCCCGGCTCCGGCCGGTCGGCAGCAAGGGCCTGGCCGGCAAGCAGCGCGGCTGCCGCCAGCAGCGCGAGCCTGCGCACCGGGGTCACCGCAACACGCCCGCGCGCCGCCCGCTTTCACCCAGTTGCAGCATGCGCGTGTCGTTCGCCGGGCAGCTCCAGTTGGCCCCGTCGCGCAGATCGCCGGTGCCGGAGTAGCGCGCCATTTCGGGGAACTTGCACAAGGGCATGGTCCGGCCAAGTGGCTTCGCATAATCGACGCTGATCGGCGTCGGCTGGTAATGCGTCGCCTGGAGCGCGTCGGGTGCCTGGCCTTTCTCGACCCAGTTCTCGATTGCCGCGAGGGCATCGAAGCTGCCCGGACCTGACGGCTGGCCGCCGCCGCTGCAATGGGCGGTGCCGGGCAGCGGGAACAGGCGGACGTTGTCTTGCAGCCGGGCATAGCCGCCGCGCCGCGCCGCCAGTTGCTTGTAAAGCTCGATCGAGGCGTAGGGCGGCAGCTTCTCGTCGCTCAGGTTGTGCCAAATCAGCAACTTGCGGTTCTGCGCGATCATCTTGTCGAAATTCTGCGGGAAATGGCCGGTCCCCGGGCGCAGCGCCGCGACCACCCGGTCGACCGCCGCGCGCGGCACCACCGTCCGATAGTCGCGAATCGCCCCGGGGCCGCCGGCGCGGAAGGCAAAGATTGATCGGGTCGAAAAGGCGGGATCGTTGCCATAGGAAAACACCTTGATCGCTGCCGTCGCCAGCGGCCACAGGCCGCCCTGCTGGGTCTGCGTGTCGGGCCAGGGGTCTTCGGCGGCGGGGTCAGCGGGAGCCACCGGTGGCGCGAAATCGGGGCCGAGGTCGCTCACCGAATAGCCCGGTTGCACGATCCGTCCCTGCTCGTCGGTCGCTGCGGTCAGCACCACGCTGAGCGTTTCGATCTGCACCGGGGTGAAACACTGCCCGCCCTCCTGGCCGCCGCTGCATCTGGGCAGGTCGCGCTCGGGCCGGAAGTTGCACGCCGCCGGGTTCTGGATCAGCCCGTCGCGCACTCCGTCGAGCCCGTCGCATTGCGCGGTCACGCGTTGGTTGAACAAGGCCAGCTGACTCTTGGATATGCCCGCGCCTGGCGCGCGAAGCGTTGCCAGCGCCGTGCCAGCGAGGTGGAACAGCCGGCCGTTGGGGTCGTAGGGCGAGCCGGCGACGATGCCGTCGAATTCCTCGGGGAAATAGCTTGCCGCCACCAGCGCGTCGCGCCCGCCGCCCGAACAGCCGCTGAAATAGGAACGCCTGATCGCGGCTGGCGCGCCGCTTGTCCCATAAAAGGCACCGGTGAACGCCTTGCCGAAGCGGGCGAGCACTTTCGACGAGCGCCACAGAAAGTCGGCGATCGCATCGTCATCGACCTGGCCCGGGCCCTTGATCGCCCAGGTGCCGCCGGTCATCGCGGTGTGTCCCTGATCTGTGGCGAAGGCGGCATAGCCCCGGCGGATGATGTCGCCGGGCAGTCCCTGGTTGGTGATGGTGATGGTGAACATCGCCGGATTGCTCACCGCGAATGTGCCGCAATGGCCGCCGCAGCCGAGCTGGAGATAGCGACCGTTCCAGTTATCGGGAAACGTCGCGAGGAAATTGGCGGTCTTGCCGCTCGCCGGGTTGGTCACGTAGCTGCCGGTGACCTGGCAGTAGGCTGGAAGGCCATTGGCGGCGGCGACGAACTTGGTGCCGTCGGCGAAAAACGGGCCGGGGTTGTTCGCGATCCGCCCCGCCGTTGCCTTGGTGTCGAGCCGGTCGAGTAGTGTTTGCACCGATGCGGCGGTGCAGGCCCGGGCGAGGCGCGAGGGTGCCTCGGGCTCGGCGGAACCTGCCGGACCGGTTGCCTGTGGAACCGAGCCGAGCGACAGACCAAGGATCGTCCCGCCGGCGAGAAGTGTCGCCAAGCGGCGATGTCGGCGGCTGCGCACTTTGGGGGTGGTTGTCATGTCCGTGAAACTCCTCGTGAGCTCCGGCTCCGTTCAACGGTGCCATGTCGTGAATTCATCGACGCCCGCACGCGTGGTCTCCAGCGTGTTTTCGGGCGCATCGGGATCGGCGCGGCCCAGCGCCATGCCGCTGAGCAGGATATGCTCGGACGGGATCGCCAGTTCGCGGTGGACCACCGCGCCATAGGTGCACCAGGCCTGCTGCGGGCAAGTCTCCAGACCATGCGCGCGTGCGACCGTCATGACGTTCTGCATGAACATGCCGCAGTCGATCCAGGCACCCATCGCCATTGCGCGTTCCATGGTGAAGAACAGCCCGACCGGCGCGCCGAAAAAGCGGAAATTGCGCAGCATGGCGGCCTTGCGCGCGGGATAGTCGCTGCGTTCGATACCGTATTTGGCGTAAAGGTCATAGCCGATCTGCCGGCGGCGCGAGAGGTAGGGCTCCCACATCTGCTCGGGCTCGTAGGTATACTCGGGGCTCTTTTCGTCGCGCTCGGCAGCGGCCAGGACCGCCTGTGACAGCCGCTCTTGCGCTGCGCCGGTGACGACGTGGACCAGCCAGGGCTGGATGTTGGTTCCCGAGGCCGCGCGCGACGCCGCCGCGAGGATGGCGCGGACCACCGCTTCGCCAACCGGATCGGGCAGGAAGCGGCGGATCGAGCGGCGGCCGGTGACCGCCTCGATCGCCGATACGAAGCTCGCGTCGCGGGTCATGCCCGGTCCGCCAGCTCCGCCTGACGCTGCTGCTTGAGCACGAAGCGCTGGATCTTGCCGCTCGGCGTCTTGGGCAGGCTCGCGGTGAAATGGATCGCACGGGGGAAGGCGTGGGCGGCAAAGCGGGTCTTGACCCATTGCTGGATGTCGCCGACCAGCTCGGGAGAGGGGTCATGCCCGCTGGCCAGAACCGCATAGGCCTCGATCACTTCGCCCCGCACCGCGTCGGGAACCGCGATCACCGCCGCCTCGCTGACCGCCGGATGGGTCAGCATCGCCGAATTCGACCTCGAACGGGCCGATGCGATAGCCGGCCATGATGATCACATCGTCGTCGCGCGCGGAGAAATGGAAATAGCCCTCGGCATCGATCATGCCGGTATCGCCGGTGAGATAATAGCGCCCGTCGGCAGAGAACTTTTCGGCGCTCTTCGCCGGATCCCCGTCGTAGCCCGCGAACCAGGCCAGCGGGCTTGCGTCAAGGTCGATGGCGATGCGGCCCGATTGCGCCACCTCGGCCGCGCGGTCGCTCTCCCCGTCGAGCACCACAGCCCGCCAGCCCGGCATGGCATGCCCCATCGCGCCTTCGCGCAAGGGCTTTGCAAGCAGGGGATGGTGATGGTTGTTGATCAGCATGCCGGCCTCGGTCTGGCCGTAGTGGTCGTGAACCTCGACACCCAGCACCTGCCGCGCCCAGACATTGACCTCGGCGGTCAGCGGCTCGCCGGCGCTCGACGCGCGGCGCAGCGCGAGGGGGGCGGCGGGAGCAAGCCCCGAACTGCGCAGCGCGCGGTAGACCGTCGGTGCGGCGGCGAAATTGGTTACACGCTCGGAATCGAGCACGGCCAGGGTGGCTTCGGCGGAGAACCCGCCTTGCAGCAGTATGCTGCGCACGCCAGTCAGCAGCGTGCCGATCACCGCGTAGTAGAGGCCATAGGCCCAGCCCGGGTCGGCGGCGCACCAGAAGGTGTCGTCCGGACGGATTCCCAGTCCGAACTCGCAATAGGCATGGAACGAGGCGAGTGCCCGGACCGGCACGACGACGCCCTTGGGGCTGCCTGTCGTGCCCGAGGTATAGATATGGATCAACGGCGCATCGCCGCCCAGCACCGCCGGCGGGAAGCCGGGGCGGGCATTGGCCAGGAGGCTGTCGAACTGCAGTGCACTGTTTCCCCCGGGGCCAGTGCAGATCGCCTGCCATGGCGGATCGGCGGGCATGTCGCCGCCGGGTGCGAGCTTGGGCAGTTGATCGGCATCGCACACCACCACCCGGACCGCGCTGCCGGCCAACCTGAGCGCGATCGCCGGAGCGGCGAAGGCGGTGAACAGCGGCACATGCACCGCTCCCAGCCGCCAGATGCCGATCAGTGCGACAACATATTCCCGGCTCTTGCCCATCAGCGTCGCGACGCGCTCCCCGGGCCGCACGCCCAAATCATCCAGCGCTGCGGCGAAGCGCTCAAACTCGGCCCTCAGTTCGCCGTAGGAGAGATCGTGCACGGCAAGGTCAGGCGCGATGAAGCGGAAGGCGCGCGCCGCCGGATCGTGGCCATCGCACAGCAGCGCCGCCACCGAGGCATCGCGCGCTTCATAGCGTGCGAGGAGCCCGTCGATGCGGCGGTCCGGCGAAGTGGCTGTCACTAGCTCATGGCTTCCAACCCGCGCGATCAGCTGCGTTTCGGACCGCGCGCGATGTCGCGGAAGGCCACGCCCTTGTCGCCCGAGGGTTCGCGCGGCATGCCGAGCACACGCTCGGCGACGACATTGCGCGAGATTTCGGTGGTGCCGCCGCCGATCGCCCCGGCCTGGCGCAGCAGGAAGTTCATCCCCACCGCGTCGGCGGCGCTTTCTTCGTCCTCGTCCCACACGCTCGCGCCTGCGCCCGCCAGCTCGTAAGCGATGGTCGAACGGCGAATGCCGCTCGTGGCGCGAAACACCCGGTCGACCGAGGAGAGGTCGGTGTTGCCCTTGCCCGAGGCTGCGGCGATGGCGATGCGGCGCGACAGGTGCTGGCTGACCAGCCCGAGCGCGCGGTGCTCGCCGATCAGTTCGCGCGCGGCGGGATCGTTCAGCCGGCCGGCCTTGCGGGCGATTCCCACAGTCGAAGGTTCGTGTGACTGGGCTTTCTTGCCGCCGATCGGGGTGGTGACATAGGGCGAATTGTGCCCCAGCCGCTCGTGATACATCCAGCGCTGGCCGATGGTCCAGCCGGCGTCAATCTCGCCCATCCGGTCGCTCTCGGGGATCTTCACGTCGGTGAAGAATTCCTGGCAGGCCTCGCTCTCGCCGTTGAGCCGTTCGATGCGGTGGATCTCGATGCCCGGCTGGTGCAGCGGCAGGATGAACACGCTCATGCCCTGGTGCTTGGGCACATCCCAGTTGGTGCGCACCAGGATCAGTCCCCAGTCGGCCCACCAGGCGCGCGAGGTCCAGACCTTGGAACCGTTGAGGATCCAGTCGCCGTTTGGCCCAGAGTCTTTGGCGCGCACCGCGCCAGTGGTGATGCCGGCAACGTCGGAACCGCCGCCCGGCTCTGACAACAGCTGCACCCAGACCTCGTCGCCCTTGAGGATCGCCGGCAAATGCTTCGCCTTCTGCTCCGGCGTCGCCCATTCGAGCAGGGTCGAGGCGCAAGGGCTGAACGTGGGCACGGCGAAGCGCGAGGGGTATTCGTGACCGGCCAGTTCCTCGTTGAAGGCGCGGTTATGTTCGGGGGCCAGGCCCTGTCCGCCGTATTCCTTCGGGAAACAGATGCCGGCAAAGCCGCCGTCGAAGATCTTGCGCTGCAACGCGCGGTCGCGGGCGACGGCCTTCACTTCCTCCTCGTCGTTCTCGCAATGCTGGGTCATGTCCCAGCCCTGCATCGGGCCCAGGTTTGCCTTGATCCAGGCGCGCGCGCGCAGCCGGAACGCTTCGACGCTTTCGATGGGGTCGCTCATGCTGCCTGCTCCATGCCGGGCTGCATCGCCGCCAGCAGCCGCCGGTGTTGGGCGGGTGTACCATAGAGCAGCGCGTCGAGCGTCACCCGGCGCAGGAAGAAGTGCAGGTCGTGCTCGTAGGTGACGCCGATGCCGCCGTGGAGCTGGACACCCTCCTGGGCGAGTTCGGGGCCTTGCACGCCGATATAGCTCTTGGCCGCGCTGGCCAGTTCGGCGGCGTCCTGCGCGCCGTCAGCGACCGCTTCGGCGGCGGCGTCGCAGATCGCATGGCTTGCCTCAAGCCATGACTTCATGTCGGCGAAGCGGTGCTTGAGCGCCTGGTAGGAGGCGAGCGCGCGGCCGAAAGTGTAGCGGTTGAACGCCCAGTCGAGCGTCATCTCGAAGGCCGCGTCCATCGCCCCGACCGCTTCGGCCGAAAGCATCACTGCGGCGTGCTGAACCTGCCGCGCTATCGCCGCGTCCGCTCCGGCAAATGCACCGATCAGGGCGGTATCAGCGATGCGCACGCCTTCGAAAGTCACGCTCGCAAAGCGCCGCGAAACGTCGATACCTTTCAGCGGCTTGATCGTCACGCCGGGCGCATCTGCGGGCACCAGCACCTGTGACGTGCCGCTATCGCTGTGCCCGGTGACCAGCAGAAAGCTTGCCTGCGCCGCCGATTCGGCGGGCTTGACCACGCCATCGATGACGAGATCGCCACCCTCGCGCCGGATCGTCACGCTCGCCTCGCCCGGGCCATGCCAGGGGGCCGCGCCGAGGCACACCGAGACGATCGCCGCGCCCGCAAGCACTTCGCCGAGCGCGGCCTGGTGCGCAGCGCCCGGCTGGCCCGACAGCGCCAGCGCCGCGACGTTGCAATCGACCAGCGGGCCGGGTGCGGCGCGTTTGCCGAATTCGTAGGCGATCAGCGCGAGATCGACCATGCCGCGCCCGCTGACGCTGCCGCCGCCGTCTTCCTCGGAGGCGAGCAGCATGGTCCAGCCAAGCTCGCAGCCTTGCGTCCAGTAATCGGGATCGAAGCCCGCCGGATGGTCACGATCCTTGCGCATTTTTGCCAGTGGCGCGCGGTCGGCAAGGAAGCGCGCGGTGGTGTCGCGCAGCAATTCCTGATCGGAGGTCAAATCGTGCCACATGGCGGTTTCGCAAACTCCATCGTCCCTTGGCCGACAGCCGCGCCGCCGGTCCGAAGCGCTATCAGATAGACCGATCGCAGGCTTGTCAAACCCAGCCGCTCTCGCCCCGGCTCAGGCGACTTCGCGGAACACCTCGCCGATCTTCTTGCCATGCTCGAAATAGCCGAGGCCATAGTCGCCCTTGATCGTCGAGCGGATGGTGTGGCGCTCGTATTGGGGATCGCAGCCTTCGACCGCGTGGAGCATGCGATGGTTGTCCCAGATGACCATGTCGGTGGGCGACCAGTCGTGCCAGTAGGCGCTGGTGCCCTTGCCGAGCCGGTTGACCTCGTGGCAGACGGCGTCGAACAACGCTTCGCCATCGGCATCTTCGTGATGCTCGATGCCGACCGCCATCCACGGGCCGACGTGCATCGCTTTTTCGCCGCTGGCCCGCGTCCACACCGCCGGGTGCATCGCACGCGGAAATATGGCGACTTCCTTGAGCAGCTCTTTGACCAGCGCGATCTCGCCGCCGAGCAACTTGAAGTTGACACCGAAACGCATTTTCGAGAGCCGCGTGTCGAGCGTGTAGATCACGTTCTGGCCCTCGATCCGGGCGCGCAGTTCGGGCGGGAACTGGCGGTAGAGCTCGACCCCGTCGATGAATCCGGTGCGGCCGCGCTCGGGCGCGCTGACCGGCGAACGCAGCACACCGGCATAGTTGAGCTCGTCGTTGTAACAGTGGTCGAAATGCCACGGCGAAAAGCGCGCCAGCACCTCGCCCTCGATTTCGACCAGGCCGCCGTCGAAGGGATCACCCGTGTTGCCGGGAACGTAGTGCATGTCGATCACGCCGACAGCCTCTTCGCCGGTGGCCTCGTCGCGCGGGGTGGTCTTGGTCGGGTGGTCCTTGAGCGGGCCGAAGATGCGGCTCAGCGCCACCTGCATCGTGGCCGATGGCTCCATCTGCTTGAACACCAGCAGCCCGCGTTTGACGAACAGGCCGCGCATCCGCTCGCGCACCGCCTCGTCGTCGATATTGCTCCAGTCGAGCCCGGTGACGACCGAGCCAAAGCTCAGGTCGTCGCGCAGCGCGCGAATCTCGATTTCCGCCATCTCTCATCCTCCAGCACTCACGGCCATTGCACTCACTATACCCGAGTCCAGCGAAAATTGCCAACCGGGCAACATGCCGGCTCGCTTCCTTGCCAATTGACCGCAACGCATTCTAACCGGCCGGGGCATCGTCGGCCTGCGCCGGCCCGGTGATGATGCGGTCGCGCGCGGTGCGGATGTCGCCTGATTCGAACTGGGCGCGCAGTCGCTCGCGGTCACGGGCGCGGTACATGTCTTCGGCGCGGTCGATGTGCTCGAGATCGACACCGATTTCCTCAAGCGCGAGCCGCGCCATCTTCGCCGCCGATTCGATCACTTCGCGCACGATGAACCGCGCTGGCGTGCCCTTGAGCCGCAGCACCGCGCGGCGGTCGTAAGCGCGGATGTAGATCGCGGCGTCGGGAAACGCCTGGTGGACCGCCTCGACCAGTTCGGCGCTGATCTGGTCACCGTCGATGCAGAACAGGATCAGTTCTGCCTCGGCCGCGCCGGCCTGGCGCAGCAGGTCGACCCGGGTGCCGTCGCCGAAATAGACCTTGGCACCGAACCCTTCGGCAATGTCGATCATTTCGGTGTCGGTGTCGATCAGCGTCACCGGCACGTCGGCGGCGCCCAGCATCTGGGCGACGGTCTGGCCGAAGCGCCCATAGCCGACGATCAGGGCGTTGGCCCCGTCGGAGACTGGCGCATCGCGCTCCTGCCCGGCGGCCTCGGGCTCGGTGCGGATACGCCGCGTCCAGCGCATGAGGAACGGAGTGGTCGCCATCGACAGGGTGACCACGGCACCGAACAGGCTGGCTGCCTCGGGGTCGATCAGCAGAGCGTTTTGCGCCTGGGCAAACAGCACGAAACCGAATTCGCCGCCCTGGCTGAGCAGCAGCCCCAGCGCCAGCGCCTCGCGCCAGCGCATCCTGAACAGCAATCCGATCGCCATGATCGCCGCCGCCTTGATCGCGATCACGGCCAGGGCCATGCCGACAACGAACAGCGGGTTCTCGGCAATCGCCCGCAGGTCGAGCATCATGCCGACGGCGAGGAAGAACAGCCCGAGCAGGATCGAGCGGAACGGCTCGACATCGGCCTCGAGCTCGTGACGATAGGGTGAATCGGCGAGCATCACCCCGGCGATGAAGGCGCCCAGCGCCGCCGACATGCCGAGCAGCTCCATCACCGCCGCCGAGGCGATGATGGTGAACAGCGCCGCGACGATGAACATCTCGCGCTCGCCGAGATTGCCGATCAGGCGGAACAGCGGCCGGATCAGGAAGCGCCCCGCCGCGATCAGCGCGGCGACCGCGCCGACGGTCAGGATCGCGATCTGCCAGCCTGGCGGCCCGCCCTGCTCGGCGGGATTGCGGCTGAGCGCGGCGACGATGGTGATCAGCGGGATCAGCGACAGGTCCTGGAACAACAGGATCGAGAAAGCCCGCTCGCCGAAGGGGGTGCGCAGCCGGCCCGCCGATTGCAGCATCGGCAGCACCTGCGCGGTCGACGACAGGGCGAGCGGCAGGCCGAGCGACAACGCGGCGGCGAGGGTGAAATCCGTGCCCAGCGCGATCATCCCCGCCAGCGCGAGGCCGCACAGTGCGACCTGCGCCAGACCCAGCCCCAGAATGTCGCGCTTCATCCGCCACAGCCGCGACGGGTTGAGTTCGAGCCCGACGATGAACAGCAGGAAGACGATGCCCAGTTCGGCAAAATCCAGCTTCGATTCGGCCCCGCCGACCAGCCCCAGCACCTGCGGCCCAACCACCGCGCCGGCGACCAGATAGCCCAGGGTCGCGCCGAGCCCGAGCCGGCGGAACAGCAGCACGAAGCCGATCGCGAAGCCGAGCAGGATCAGCGCGTCGCGCAGCAGCGAACCGTGTGCGGCTTCGGGCATCAGCTGGCGGCGGCGTTGGTCAAGGCAGGATTCTCCGCAAGCGGTTCCCCGCGATGCTATGTCATTTCATCAAGCCTATCAAACGGCTGGATCGCGAGCTATCGCGGGCAGGGAGGCGAACGGCGATGGCGCGGGTGATCCTGTTCAACAAGCCCTGGGGCGTGCTCAGCCAGTTCACCGATCGCGGCAGCGCGGACTCGCCTCGTCAGACGCTGTCGGACTATGTGGCCGTGCCCGGCGTCTATCCGGCAGGCCGGCTCGACCGCGACAGTGAGGGGCTGCTGCTGTTGACCGACGATGGCCGCTTGCAGGCGCGCATCGCCGATCCGCAGTTCAAGCTGGCCAAGACCTATCTGGTGCAGGTCGAAGGCGAACTGGCGGAGGATGCGCTGTCAGCGCTGCGGCAAGGGATCCGGCTGAAAGATGGCCCGACGCGCCCGGCGGACGCAGAAATGATCGCCGATCCCGCACTATGGCCCCGCGACCCGCCCATCCGTGTCCGCCAGACCGTGCCCGATTGCTGGCTGAAGCTGACCATACGCGAAGGCCGCAACCGCCAGGTGCGCCGGATGACCGCAGCCGTGGGGCATCCGACCTTGCGGCTGGTGCGCTGGGGGATCGGAAATTGGACGGTTGAAGGGCTGGGCGTGGGGGAGTGGCGGGAGGTTGGCGTTTAGCCTTGAGACCTAGCGAGATGAATGCTGTGTAACGAAATCGAGGGATGTATCGAATTTACGAAGGATGGATCGGCATTTATGGCAAACTCGACAGATGATGAATCTCAAAGCAATCGTGCGTCAGCTGAGATTCACGTAACAAAACTCGCGGCTGCCCGGCGTCAATTGTGTGCGGCAATCCGAATGTTCTTCGAACGAGAGGACGAGCTGGCAATCCACACGGTTGCCTCAGCGGCATATAGCGTACTCAGTGACCTTAAGTCCGACCGAGGCCGGGACGAAGCTGGCGATCACCAACTCAACGCCATATTCTATGTCGTGCGAGACTATCGCCGGGGCACGCTCCCAAACACTTTCTCGGAGGACCCTGAAGCGATGCGCTGGATTTGTGAGTGGGCGGAACTCTTGCCGATCACTGCCACTTCAGAGTTTAAGGACATAGTTGCTTATGTAGAGAAAGATGACAGAAAGCGATTTTGGGATAAGCGGAATCGTATTGCCAATTTTCTTAAGCATGCAGACAGGGACCCACGTTCGCATATCTCACTGAATGACCTCGATAATCTTGAGCTGCTGATGTATGCGCTTGGGGCGTATGTTGATCTGACAAACGATCTAATTCACCCTGAGGGATATGTGTTCTTCGTTTACCATGGGGCCATCACGCAGATGAACGTAGGCATGTCCGATACATTTCGAAAACTCGTATCCGAAGTTGAGAAGATTGATCCTGATGAGCAGATCGATTTTTGCGCGGCGATGCTGAATGAGATGAGAAAGGACTAAAAATAGCATTTCCTCGTCTCTTTCCTTCCTCCCCGTCTCATACAGTCCGGTATCTCACCCTTCAAAATAGCGGATTGTATTCCGGCTGCCACGCAGGACGTTGAGCACCTCCAGAACATCATCCCCGACTATCCTGAGCTTGTCGAAGGATCGCTTTTTCTTCAGGCGGTTGCGCGCTAGGCACGAAAGAAAGAGCAGCCCTTCGACAAGCTCAGGGTAGACGGATTCTTTTGGGTCAGATTTTACGCAGGCCGTTTTAGACTTCGACAGGCTCCACCCTCGGCACACGCTTACCCTTCGTCCGGCTGGTCAGGTGAAATTGCTGGCAGCGGTCGCAGCGGTAATGCCGCAGCAGGATGTTGGCTTGTCCTGCGGCCAACACGGCCTCCTGCTCGCTGCGATAGCGGGCCTTGCGGTTGCAGATGCTCAGTCTGGTGCGCATCGAGCGATCTTCGTGCAGTGGCTCATCACGCGGTCAGGAACGCTGCATCAGCGGGGATTTGTCGCAGTTTCCCATGCGTCCAGTGCGGCGTCGATATGTTTGCCGACGTCTGCATCACTATGCACCCCGCCGCGCATGATCGAGGCATCGAGTGTGCTGCGCAGAGCCTCAAGTTTTGCCTCGCGTTCCTCGACAAGCCGCAGCCCCTCGCGGACGATTTCGCTGGCCGAGCCATAGCGACCTGCCTTGAGGGCGCTGTCGACGAAGCTTTCCCAGCGTTCACCGATCGAGACATTCATAGCTATGCTCCTGCATCGAACTTCGGTGATAGCCATAGCAAAATGACATATATTGCGCAATTATTGTTATCGAGTTGCTCAATCCTCAGCTTCAAAAGCCACACTTCCCTGATTGAGCAGAGGCACCACCAAGCCGATCACCGCGTCGGAATGCGGGACATGTGCAATGCGGGTTTTCGCGCATAGTGCTTCGGCAAACACCGCAAGCTCTCCTTCGCAGGCAAACCTCTCGCCATCGACAAACAGCGTCACCGCCCCCGCTTCCCCCCGGACAAACGAAAACCGGCTTGCCGGATTGCGAATCAGCGGTAGGCCCTCGGCCAGCATCTCGCGCATTTCTTCCAGACCCACCGGCTCCTCCGGC
Source organism: uncultured Alphaproteobacteria bacterium (assembly GCA_963777795.1). GTDB lineage: Bacteria > Pseudomonadota > Alphaproteobacteria > Sphingomonadales > Sphingomonadaceae > Novosphingobium. Next base: position 69,248 of record CAVZRM010000005.1, on the reverse strand, counting down.
CCCCAGTCCACCTCGGGGTATTTGGGCGTCGTCGTGTATTCACCGAACCATCGCGCGAATGCCTCGCGGTCGCCGAGTTTTTCCGTCACCAGAGTGTGCAATGCGGCCAGCGCCTCCGCCGAAATCTCGCCGGGGTTGGCCTGCGCGGTGAGGCCCGGATCGGTGTAGCGCAGGTCATCGGGCAGGTCCGCAACCACTTCATCGCACCAGCCTCCGATCAGTTCGGCGCTGGATGGCGCGCGAAAGCCGACCGAGTAGGTCATGCAGTTGTCGCCCACCGCGACGCCATTATGTGCGTAGCCGGGGGGCACGTAGAGGATGTCGCCGGGGTTCAGCAGCCATTCCTCGACTGGTTCGAACTCCGCGAGCAGGCGCAGGTGATCGTGCGGCAACAGATCGGTGGTGTCATCGCAGAGCGCGCCGACTTGCCAGCGGCGCTGGCCAAGGCCTTGCACCAGAAACACATCATAATGATCGAAATGCGCGCCAACTCCGCCGCCGTCACTCGCCACCGAGACCATGACATCGTCGATCCGCCAGTTGGGAATGAAGCGGAACGGGGTAATCAGCGCGGCCACCTCGGGAACATGGTGATCGACCGCCTGCACCAGCAAGGTCCACGGATCGCGGCCCAATTTGCCGAACCGGGCTTCGGGGAACGGGCCATCTTCGGCTGCGGCGCTTTGCCGGCCTTGCGAGATCAGCCGGGATTCGACACCATCTTCGCAGGCGAGGCCAGCCAATTCGTCCGGGCTCAGCGGATTGTGCCACTGGTCCCACGGATTGCGGATCAGCAGCGGCTGGCGTTGCCAGTATTCGCGCAGAAAGGCTTCTTCGTCGAAAGCGTCGAATTGCATGGAAACTCTCGGAGTGAAGCGGGCGAAAAAATTGCGGCTACAGCACTTCCCGGTTGCGATCCCGGGAAATCGCCTCGTTCTGCCGCAGTATCCGCAGTGCCAGTCCGATCATGGTCCCCACGGCAATCGCCACAGTCAGATCGACCAGCACGGTCAGTATAGCGGTCAGCAGTAATGTGAACAGGTCCGCTTTGGGCAGCCGCAGGCGTTCGCCCCAGCGCTTTGGCTCGGCCATGTTCCAGGCCGTCAGCAGCAGCAGCGCGGCAAGACCTGGCAGGACCAGCTGCCCAGCGAGGTCGCCGGCCAGCACCACGAGCACCCAGATGACCAGAGCATGGACAATGCCCGCCACAGGTGTCCGGCCGCCCGCAGCGACATTGGTCGCAGTGCGGGCAATCGCCCCGGTTGCCGGGATGCCGCCGAACAGCGATGCGGCAATATTGGCCGCGCCCTGCGCCAGCAATTCGGCCCCGTGGCGGTGCTGTGCGCCGATCATCCGGTCGGCGACCACGGCGGAAAGCAGCGATTCGATTCCGGCGAGGAAGGCAATCGCCAGCGCCGAGGGCAGCAGCTCAATGACCATGACACCATTTGCGGCGGGCCAGCGCGGCCATCCGATGCCGGCGGGCAAGTGTCCATAGCTGCCCGCTACCGTGCCGATATCCGGAAACCAACGGAGAGCAGCAGCCGAAACCAGGGCGAGGACAAGCAGCGGCCACGGCAGCTGCGGCCATTTGCGGCGCAATCCGGCAATCGCCACCAGCGCTACCAGCCCGATCAGTGCCGAGGCGTGATCGAAGGAATGCCGACCCGCCCACAGCACCGGCACTTTGCCGAGGAACTCGGCCGGCAGCGGCGGTGTGTGAAGGCCGAGGAAGTCGCGAAGCTGGCTGGCGGCAATGACCACGGCGATGCCGATGGTGAAGCCGTCGATCACTGGCTCGGGCACCAGCGCCACCAGCCGCCCTGCCTTCAGCAATCCCGCTATCACCAGGATGATGCCCGCCATGCCGGTGGCGACAACCAGGCCATCGAGTCCGTGTTTCGCCACCACACCGTAAACCAGTACAATGAATGCCCCGGTCGGCCCGCCAATCTGGACCCGGCTGCCGCCCAGTGCCGAGATCAGGAAACCGCATACAATCGCAGTGGTGATACCCGCTGCTGGCGGCGCGCCCGAAGCAATGGCGATGGCAATGCTCAGCGGCAATGCGACCAGGGCTACAGTAGTTCCCGCGAGTGCGTCCCGACCCAGCTGCGGCCAGCTGTAGTCAGCCAGCGTGCTCAGGATCTTGGGCTTCATCCTTCAAGCCGCGCCGACAATCCGGTTCACAGCACATTCCCATCCCGATCCCGGTAAATCTCGCGCCGCCCGACATGGTTTGCCGGGCCGACCAGCCCGTCGCTCTCCATCCGCTCGATCCATTTCGACGCGGTGTTGTAGCCCACGCCCATCTGGCGCTGGAGCCAGCTTGCCGAAGCCTTCTGGCTTTCGAACACCAGCTGGCAGACCTGGCGATATTTGCGGTCCTCGGGGTTGTCGGATGCGGCGTCGAGGTCATCGAAGCCGAACATGCCGTCCTCGGGTTCCTCGGTGACCGAATCGACATATTCGGGGCTGCCCTGCGCGCGCCAGAAATTGGCGATGCCCTCGACTTCCTCGTCGGAAACGAACGGGCCGTGGACGCGCTTCACCGGCTCGCTGCTCGCCTTGTAGAGCATGTCACCCTTGCCGAGCAGCTGTTCGGCGCCCTGTTCGCCGAGGATCGTGCGGCTGTCGATGCGGCTGGTGACGGCAAAGCTGACGCGCGTTGGCAGGTTGGCCTTGATCACCCCGGTGATGACATCGACCGACGGGCGCTGGGTTGCCATGATCAGATGGATACCCGCAGCGCGGCTCTTCTGGCTGAGCCGCTGGATCAGCACTTCGATTTCCTTGCCGCAGGTGACCATCAGGTCAGCCAGCTCGTCGACGATGAGCACGATCTGCGGCAGCGCCTGATAGTCGAGCTGGCGGTCCTCGTAGAGTTCCTCGCCGCTGTCGGGATCGAAGCCGATCTGGATGCGGCGACCGAGCGGCTTGCCCTTGGCGGCGGCGGCGCGGACCTTTTCGTTGAACCCGGCAAGGTTGCGCACCGAAATCTCGCTCATCTGGCGATAGCGCCGCTCCATTTCCTCGACCGCCCACTTGAGCGCACGCACCGCCTTGGCGGGTTCGGTGACCACGGGCGAGAGCAGGTGCGGGATCTCGTCGTAGCTCTTGAGTTCGAGCACCTTGGGATCGATCAGGATCAGGCGGCACTGCGCCGGGGTCAGCCGGTAGAGCAGCGACAGCAGGATGCAGTTGAGCCCGACCGACTTGCCCGAGCCAGTGGTGCCCGCAACCAGCAAATGCGGCATGGCGGCAAGGTCGGCGACCACGGGTTCGCCAGCGATGTCCTTGCCGAGAATGATCGGCAGCATCGCCTTGGAGGCGGCGAAGGCTTCGCAGGCGACCAGTTCGCGCAGTGCCACCATCTGCCGGTCAGCATTGGGCAGTTCGATGCCCATGACGGTACGCCCGGGGATCGAGGAAACGCGCGCCGAGATCGCGCTCATGTTGCGGGCGATATCGTCGGCGAGGCCGATCACCCGGCTGGCCTTGATGCCGGGCGCGGGTTCGAGCTCGTACATGGTAACCACCGGGCCGGTGCGCACTGCCTCGATCGTGCCCTTGACATTGAAATCGTCGAGCACGGTTTCGAGTAGCCGGGCGTTGCGCTCAAGGCTGAGCTTGTCGATCCGGGGCTGCGAATTGGGCGGAGGTTCGGCGAGCAGGTCGAGCGGCGGCAACTCGTAGGTGTCGAACAGGTCGCCCTGCCGGCTCTTGCCGGTGATCTGCGCGGGTTTTGCCGTGCGGGCGGGGTCGGTGATCTCGGGCGGCTTGCGCGGCGCTTCGAGCGGCGCGGCGAGCGGTCGGGCACCGGCTTTCGCTTTCTTCTCGCGCGCATGGATATAGGTCGTGCCGTCGCTCGCAGGAGCGCGGCGCAGCGCGCCGGGGAGCGTGAGCAGCATGGCCCAGTCAATGGCGAAGACGCGCCCGGCGAGAAAGGCCCCGCCCGCAAGGCTGGCGAGCGCGGCGGCGAGGATCGTCCAGGCCTGCGCCGCCTCGGGTAGCAGCGCGGCGAGCCCGCGCACCGCCCTGGCCCCGAGCAGCCCGGCAATGCCGCCGCTCGAGGCCGGCAGCGAGCCGCCCGGCTGGGTGAAGGCGAGCGAGAGCACCGTGCCGAGCAGCAGCATGGCCAGCATCAGCACGCCGAGCGGTTGCCACCAGCGCTGGTCGGCATGGGGAAGGATGCCGTCCTCCTCCTCGGCAAAGCGCCACAGTTTGCGCGCGAACACATAGAGCAGCGGCAGCAGCAGCACGGCGACCAGCCCGAACAGGGTGAGCGCCGCATCGGCGGCCCAGGCCCCGCCCGCGCCCATCCAGTTGAGCACCGCGCCGCCCGCCGCCGTCGATGAGGAGGCGTCGGTCTGGTGATAGCTGGCCAGCGCAATGCCGAGAAACAGCATCGCGGCAAACAGCAGCGCCGCCCCGCCAAGCTCGGCGCTGCGCCGCAGCGCGCGCTTGACCAGCGCGTTCCAGTTCGCGGTTCCGATCCGCTGTTTCGATTGTCCCAAAGGGCGTGTCGCCATCGTGCTTCCCCGTTTCGCGGGGTTATGCGCTTGTGACTGACTCCACGTCAAGAATCCCGTCGTTCCGGACTTGATCCGGGTCCGCTGGAGATTTGACGCGAGGGTATAGTCACGGCACCAGCGGTCCTGGATCAGGTCCGGGACGACGTGTCGCACAGTCCGTCGACGGCGGCCCAGGCGGAAGCGCCCGACCGGCGCGCAGTGCGCGGGTTCATGCCGCCAAGCGCAATGACCGGTGCCGGTGAATATGCACCCAGCAGGCGGAAGCGCAGCGGACCCAGCACGCTACGCCCGGGATGCGAACGGCTGGGGAAGACCGGCGAAAGCAGCACGGCAATGGCCCGCGCGCGCCGCGCCGCGCCCAGTTCGCGCAGATTGTGGGCCGTGACCAGCCGGGGCAGCGCGGGGCCGCGCGCCAGCCGCCCGGGCGGGCCATAGGCGGCATCGGCCCCCCAGCGCCGCGCCGCGCGCGCGCTGTCCGACAGCGCTACGCTGTGGCCCTTGCGCCGGGCCAGGCGCAGCAGCACGGCAAAGCGGCGGCGGCGGCGGGCAGGGGCGAGGTGATAGTGCCGGAAGATCAGCCCCGAACCGCGCGGCAGGCGGGCAAGCACCGCTTCCAGCATGGCGTCGTTGCGCGCATCGCTGACCAGCCAGATTCGCGGCGAGGGGTGAGACATCCCAGGGTCGGGGTGGCGCAGGCGCATCACCGCGCTATAGCAGCGCGCCATGGATCAGCCAGCCGACCTTCTCGCCGCCGAGACCCTCACAAGCGTTCGCGCCCGCATCGCCGCCGCTGCACGCCTCGCCCGGCGCGAGACAGGCGACATCTCGCTGATCGCGGTGAGCAAGACCCACCCGGCGACCCGCATCGCCCCGCTGATCGCGGCGGGCCAGCACCGGTTCGGCGAAAACCGGGTAGCCGAAGCGGCGGAGAAATGGCCAGCCCTGCGCGAGGCGCATGGCGATATCGAACTCCACCTCGTCGGCCAGCTGCAATCGAACAAGGCGGACGAAGCCGTGCAGCTGTTCGATTGCATTCACGCGCTCGACCGGAGCTCGCTGGTGACGGCGCTGGCCCGCGCCATGGACAAGGCGGGGCGGCAGGTGCGGTGCTTCGTCCAGGTCAATATCGGCGCGGAGGCGCAGAAGGGCGGCTGTGCGATCAGCGACCTGGCCGCCCTGATCGCCGAGGCGCGCAGCACGGCGATCCCGCTCGCCGGGCTGATGTGCGTGCCGCCGCTGGGGCTTGAGCCTGCGCCATACTTCGCGCTGCTGGCCAAGCTGGCGGACGATAACGGGCTTGCGGGGCTCAGCATGGGCATGAGCGACGACTTCGAAACCGCCGTGATGCTGGGGGCAACCCACATCCGCGTCGGCAGCGCGCTGTTCGGGGCGCGGGGCTGAGGATTGCCGGCCGCGCCGGTAACAATCGCGGTGCGTCGCTCGAAGCGAAGCTCGCTCATCGAGAAGTCATCGCGCCATCGACGACTATCGCCTGGCCGTGGACGAAGCTGGCATCGTCGCCCGACAGCCAAAGCACCGCCGCGCCGATCTCCTCGGGCTCGCCAAGCCGGCCAAGCGGGGTGTCCAGCACCATCCGGTCGATCGCCGCCTTCATCGGCTCCTTCTGGGTCATCGGGGTGCGGATCATGCCCGGGCAGACCGCATTGATCCGCACGCCCTGGGCCGCATATTCGAGTGCTGCCGCCTTGGTCATCCCGACCACGCCGTGTTTGGCTGCCGCATAGGCCACGCAGAAGGCCGCGCCGCGCACTCCGGCGGTCGAGGCGCAGTTGACGATGGTGCCGCCACCCTGCGCCAGCATCTGCGGAATCTGGTGGCGCATGCAGTGGAACACGCCGGTCAGGTCGATGCCGATAACCCGGTGCCAGTTCTCGAGACTGCAATCGGCGGTCATCTGCCCGGTCTCGCCATCGATCCCCGCCGCGTTGAACGCAGCGTCGATGCGACCGAAACGCGCCGCCGCGCCCGCCACCGCCGCCCTGACCGAGGCATCATCGGCCACGTCGCAGGCGAAACCGGCGCTCTCGCCGCCGGCCTCGCGGATCATTGCCTCGGTCTCGCCGAGCCCCGCTACCGACAGGTCGGCCAGCGCGACGCGGTAGCCGCGCGCGGCGAACAGCTGCGCCGTGCCGCGCCCGATGCCCGAGGCCGCGCCCGTCACAAATGCCACCTTGCCGGCCATTGCTCTCTCCCCCAATGCGGATTTTCGGGAAGACTTGCACAAGGCCGGCCAAGTTGCCACCCGTGATGAAAGCAAGAGGATGACTCAAACCGAGCCGCATTCGATAGTCCCGGCGCAATTCGACGCCACCGTCGCTGGCAAGATCAAGTTGCACGAGCTCGCCAGCGACGACGATCTCGACCTTGCCGCGCCGCCGCGCACACGCCGGCTGATCGCGGCGCTGGTGATCGGGCTGCATGTCGTTGCCGTGCTCGGCCTGATCCGCGCCTTCGCGCCCGGGTTTACCGCACAAGTCGCCGACCAGGTGCTTTCGACCTTTACCGTGACCGTGACCACGCCGCCGCCTTCCCCCAAACCGCCGCCGCCGCGCGCGCCGGAAAAATCAGGTGCTGCGGCCGAAATCGGCAAAAAGGCGGTGCCGCGCGAGGCAACTGCGCCGCGCGCCGAAGATCGCCATTGCCCCACGCCCCGCGCCGCCGGTCGCGGGCCAGGGCGTGGACAACGCCGCCGGCGCGCGCGAGGCTGGGCAGGGGAGCGGTGCCGGCGGGCAGGGCAGCGGCACTGGCTCGGGCAATGGCGGTACCGGGCAGGGCGGCGGCATGGCGACAAAGGCAGTAAAGATCGCCGGCGAGATCAATTCGGCGCGCGATTACCCGCGCGAAAGCCGTGACCTGCGCATCGGCCAGGCGGTGGTTGTCGCACTGACCGTGGGCACCGACGGACGGGTCCGGGCCTGCCGCGTCCACCGCCCGAGCAGCGACCCGCAAGCCGACAGCATCACCTGCCGCCTCGCCACCGAGCGCTTCCGCTTCCGCCCGGCGCTCGCTGCCAATGGCGAGCCGGTGGAATCGACTTTCGGCTGGCAGCAGCGCTGGTTCTATCCGGGCGGGAACAATTAGCCTAAGCTTAGCGATTAATGCCTAACGCGCTGAAACCATGCCCATGATCATTCCCGTTATCCTGTGCGGCGGCAGCGGCACCCGCCTATGGCCCAAGAGCCGTGCCGCCATGCCCAAGCCGTTCCTGCCGCTGGTCGGCGAGGCGACGCTGTTCGAGGCGACGCTGGCGCGCTGTGCGCCCTTCGCCGCGCCCGTCGTGGTGACCGGCGCGGCGCATCTCGCGCATGTCGAGGCGCAACTGGGCGCGGCACCCGGCGCGAGCATCATCGTCGAACCCTCGGCACGCAACACCGCCGCCGCGATTGCGCTGGCCGCGATGCGGCTGCCTGACGAGGCAGTGATGCTGGTCTGCCCGAGCGATCATCACATCGGCGGTGCCGCCGCCTTCGCCGCTGCCGCCCGCGCCGCCGCCGCATTGGCGCAGCAGGGCTGGCTGGTCTCGTTCGGCATCGAGGCCAACCGCCCCGAGACCGGCTTCGGCTATCTCAAGCGCGGCGAGGCAATCGAGGGCGGCGGCTTCCGCGTTGCGCAATTCGTCGAAAAGCCCGATGCCGCGCGCGCCGCCGCCTTCCTCGCCGAGGGCGGCTATGCCTGGAACGGGGGCATCTTCGCCTTTCAGGTCAAGCACTTCCTCGACGAGCTCGAACAGCACCGCCCGGCAATTTCGCTCGGCGTCTGCGAGGCGATTCGCGACGGACGCGAGGCGGGAAGGCGGTTTCACCCAGGCGCGGACGCGTTTGCGCGGATCGAGGGCGAATCGGTCGACTATGCGGTGATGGAAAATACCACGCGCGCCGCCATGGTCCCCGCCGAGATGGCCTGGTCGGATATCGGCAACTGGCAGGCGCTGCACGATGCTCGCGCGCGCGACGGCGACGGCAACAGTGTTGCCGGCCGCGCCGAACTGATCGATTGCCGCAACGTACTGGTCGATAGCGACGGGCCGCGGGTTTCGGTGATCGGGCTCGAAGGCGTGATCGTCGTGGTCGATGGCGACGAAGTGCTGGTGACCAGCGCCGAGGGCACGCAGCTGGTCGGCAAGCTGGGAGGAGCTGTCAATCAATGAGTTTCGGGCAGTGAGCGCATTGCTTGCCACGCGCATGGTCGAAAAACCGTGGGGCCGCGAGGTGCTGCCCCATCCCTTCGCCGCGCTGCCGGGCCGGCGAATCGGCGAAGTGTGGTTCGAGCCCTCGCCGGTACTGCCGCAACTGCTGGTCAAATACATCTTCACCTCGGACAAGTTGTCGGTGCAGGTGCATCCCTCGGACGCGGATTTGCCGGGCCATGGCAAGGAAGAATGCTGGCTGGTGATCGACGCGGAGCCCGGCGCGGCGTTGGGGGTCGGGTTCCATGAGCCGCTCTCGCGCGAGGCAATTCGCGCCGCCGCGCGCGACGGCAGCATCGAGCATCTGCTCGACTGGCATCCGGTGCGCGCCGGGGATTTCTTCTACATACCGGCGGGCACGGTCCATGCCATCGGAGCGGGTGTCAGCCTGATCGAAGTGCAGCAGACCAGCGAGGTCACCTATCGCCTCTATGACTACGGCCGCCCGCGTGAGCTGCATCTCGACGCAGGGCTGGCGGTGGCGAAAGGCACGCCGCATCCGCCGGCACTGCGCTTCCGCCTGCCCGAGCGCGGCGCAGTGGTGCTCGCTGAGGGGCCGTTGTTTCGGCTGGACCGTATCGACGGCGCGCCCGATGCGGCGACTGCGGCGCGCTATTACCGGGCACCCGTTCTTGTCATCCCCACATGGGGCAGCGTGACCATCGCGGGAGAGCGGATTGCGCCGGGCTCCTGCGGCCTCGCCGACTCGCTTGCAGCTATCGGCTTCGCCGGCGGCGGCCTTTGCCTGATCGCCCAACCGATCACCTGATTCGACGTCCCGGGCTTGACCCGGGACCGCTGGCCACAGCAAAGCGGAGCTTGCCCGGCGATGCCAGCGGTCCCGGGCCGACGAAGAGGAATGCAAGCGATGTCGACCATCCACCCCGTCCCCGCCGAATGGGCCAGCCGCGCCTATGTCGATGCTGCGGGTTATGCTGAGAAATACCGGGAATCGCTCGCAGACCCCGAAGCCTTCTGGCGCGCCGAGTTGGCGCGGATCGACTGGATCCGGCCATGGACCCAGCTCGGCCAATGCAGCTTCGACGAGGACACCTTCGGGATCGAATGGTTCGCCGACGGGACCTTGAATGTCGCGGCAAACTGCCTCGACCGGCATCTGGCGGAGCGCGGCGACACCGTCGCGATCATCTGGGAAGGCGACGACCCGGCCCAGCAGCGCCGGCTGACCTACCGCGATCTGCACGGCGAGGTCTGCCGCATGGCCAATGCGCTCAGAGCGCTGGGCGCGGCGAAGGGCGAGCGCGTCACCATTTACCTGCCGATGATCCCCGAGGCGGCAATTGCCATGCTCGCCTGCGCGCGCATCGGCGCGGTCCATTCGGTGGTGTTCGGCGGCTTCTCGCCCGAGGCGCTGGCGGGCCGCATCCAGGATTGCGACAGCCGGGTGGTGATCACCGCCGATGGCGGCATGCGCGGCGGCAAGCGGGTGCCGCTCAAGGCCAATGTCGATGCGGCGCTGGTGCAGTGCCCCTGCGTCGAGGCCGTGCTGGTGGTGCGCCACGCGCAGGGCGATGTCGCCATGACCGGGGGCCGCGACTACTGGTGGCACGAGCAGCGCGAAACCATGTCCGCCGATTGCCCGCCCGAAGCAATGGGCGCGGAAGACCCGCTGTTCATCCTCTACACCTCGGGCTCGACCGGCAAGCCCAAAGGCGTGCTGCATACCACTGGCGGCTACCTCGTCTGGGCGGCGATGACCCACCACTACGTGTTCGACTATCGCCCCGGCGAGATTTACTGGTGCGCTGCCGATGTCGGGTGGGTCACCGGGCACTCCTATGTCGTCTATGGCCCGCTGGCCAACGGCGCGACGCAGGTGATGTTCGAGGGCGTGCCCAATTACCCCGATCATTCGCGCTTCTGGCAGATCGTCGACCGCCACCAGGTCAATATCTTCTATGGCGCACCCACCGCGCTCAGGGCCCTGATGCGCGAGGGCGACGAGTGGGTGACGCGCACCTCGCGTTCGAGCCTGCGTCTGCTCGGCAGCGTCGGCGAGCCGATCAATCCCGAGGCCTGGGAATGGTATTGGCGGGTGGTCGGCGAGGAGCGCTGCCCGATCGTCGACACCTGGTGGCAGACCGAAACCGGCGCGGCGATGATCACGCCCTTGCCTGGCGCGACAGACCTCAAGCCGGGCTCAGCTTCGTTTCCGATGTTCGGCGTGGTGCCCCAGCTGGTCGATGCCGAGGGCGCCGTGCTGGAGGGCGCAGCGGAGGGCAACCTGTGCATCACGCAAAGCTGGCCCGGCCAGATGCGCACCGTCTGGGGCGATCACGAGCGCTTTTTCCAGACCTATTTCACCACCTATCCCGGCAAGTATTTCACCGGCGACGGCTGCCGCCGCGACGAAGACGGCTATTACTGGATCACCGGGCGGGTCGATGACGTGATCAACGTCTCGGGCCACCGCATGGGCACCGCCGAGGTCGAAAGCGCGCTGGTCGCCCACGCGAAAGTGGCAGAGGCGGCGGTGGTCGGCATGCCGCACGAAATCAAGGGCCAGGGCATCTACGCTTATGTCACGCTCAACGCCGGCGAGGCTGAAAGCGAGGACGTTCGCAAGGAACTGGTCCAGTGGGTGCGCAAGGAAATCGGCCCGATCGCCTCGCCTGACGTGATCCACTTCGCTCCGGCGCTGCCCAAGACGCGCAGCGGCAAGATCATGCGGCGGATCCTGCGCAAGATCGCCGAGGGCGACGTGTCGAACCTCGGCGACACCTCGACGCTGGCCGATCCCGGCGTGATCGATGCGCTGCTGGCCGGGGGCAAGTGAAGTGCGGCTGGAGGGTCAAGGGAAGCGAACCATCGGCGAAGCGGCCTGCCGTGTAGCGCAGACAAAGCCTCAAGGGTTCCCGGCGATCAATCAATCGCCGGTTGACCATCCCCATGGTCTGGAAAAATGGAGGTGAAGGGAGCCGCAAATTGTCGTGAAATGGACGTTTTTCGAAGATTTTGGCGGCGCACTATTTTCGCAATAATGCCAAATCTACACCCAAAGCCGTGGGATGCGGTCGGACGGCTTCGGAGGAGGGCGACCGAATCGCATGTCAGTTCCTCGATTGCACGGCAAATCAATCCACTCGTCTCGAACCCGACCCCATGGAGGTGTCCTTCTGGTCAATCTGCGTCGAAGCCTGTTTCGTTGCGGCCATTTGTGAGTTAGCAACTCCGACTAACTATAGAAATTCAAGTAGCTCGGTGAGCCGGGTCGTCGAATTTGATCAGAGGGCGAGTGGACGGATGATGATGCCCTAGGGTCTGAATCAAGATCATTATCAGTGATTTCAGGCGCTTACGATTCGGCGGGAGATGAGCTGAATGGAAGCGAGGTAGAGCCACGCGGTTGCGCTCTCGATGGTTCGCTCGAAGTGCTTGGCGAGGCGGCGGTTGCGGCCCAGCCAGACGAAGGTGCGCTCGACGACTCATCGCCTGGGCAGGACTTCGAAGCCCTTGGCGCGGTCGGACTACTTGATGATTTGGCGCGTAATTGAAGCGTCGGTCGCCGGCTGAACTGTGCGTCCTTGCGAAAGCCGGGTGTTGTCCAGTCTGGCAAGCAGGCGCTCAATGCTTATGCGCACATCGGCGTGGGCAAGTTGCTTACAAATGCAGGTACCCGCGCGCGGCGATGACCGGCATCATGCCGAGCATTGCGCCCGTTGTGGTGATGCCTTGGAGCAATGCGCATTCGCTGGCGTAAAAACGAAAATCCATCTGCCCAAAAATATAAATTGCAATTGCTATTGGATTATGTAGGCTGGCCACTCAACACCCGGCCTGAGGTGGGGTTGGAAATCATAATCTGGGAGAGAGTTCATGCGTCGTCGCGCTCTACTAACGTCCGTATCGTCACTGCTCGTCGCGATGAGCGGCAGTGCCATGGCCCAGACGGCTTCGGATGACGCAAAGGGCGAAGGGCTTGGCGAGATCATCGTGACCGCTCAGCGGCGCGAGGAACGCCTGCAGGACGTACCGATCTCCGTAACGAGTCTGAACTCTGACTCTTTGGCGCAAAGGGGCGCCCGGCAGACCGAGGACCTTACTTTGGCAGTGCCTGGCCTGCTCTGGGGGCGGTCGACCAACTTCAATCAGCCGACGATTCGCGGCGTGGGCAGCAGAAACGCTTCGCCGGGTGACGAGCCCAACGTCGCAACCTATTTCGACGGCGTCTATCAGCCTGACCAGATCGGTACGCTGTTCGAACTTTCGAACATCGAGCGGATCGAGGTCCTGAAGGGGCCGCAGGGAACGCTGTTTGGCCGCAATGCCACTGGCGGCGCTGTGAACATCATCACGCCCAAGCCCTCATTCGACTTCCGTGGTTCGATCTCCGGAACGTACGGCAGCTACAATTACCGCAAGGGCACGCTTTTTCTTACTGGGCCTCTGATTGGAGATACCGTTGCAGCGAGTATTTCAGGCGTCGCATTCGGTGACGATGGCTATGTAGACAGTATCATTCTGCCCGATAAGCAGGGCAAGAGCAGTGGTCTGGTACTGCGCCCCAAAATTCTTATACAGGCGAGCGACAATGTTCAGATTCAGCTGAATGGTCTCTACGCTGAGAGCGATAATAACGTCTTGCTCTCGGCCTATGCCTATCTCGGGAACTCAGTTGGGCGCACCGTAGTCAACAGGCCGGCGGTCAACACTACCGGAATACCGCTTGCGCTGGCAGTCGCCGACAAGCCATATACGACATCGACCGCATTCGTGCCGTCCGGTCACATCACCCAGAAGTTGATAGACGCACATGTCGAGGTCGATTTTGACTGGGCAACCTTGACTGGAGTTGTTGCGGGCGGTGCAACTAGAGGAACCAATAACAGTGCGGGTGACGCTACTGCCTTCAAGCTATCGACTCTCTATTACGAATCAGAGACCGACTACGCACAGACCGAGTGGGTGCTTTCGAGCGCTGGAAGTCAGCGTATCAATTGGCTGGTTGGGGTTACAGGCTTTATCGCGAAGTCCCAGTTCGATCCTCTAATCGCGACCTCGCGAAGCCAGACCACGGGCAATGTAACTACGACCCTGCAGCTGACTGGACAAAAAACGAGGTCTGCGGCTGTCTTCGCAGAAGGAACAATGGAGGCATTACCGTCTCTGTTCCTGACGGGTGGGCTGCGTTATAGCTATGACCATAAGACTGGTTTTATTCAAACGAACGCAGCTGCAATGCAGACTGCAGAAGCATCCTACAACAAGCTCTCGCCCCGATTCGTTGCCCGGTACGAAATTTCCCCGCGTGCCAATATCTATGCGTCCTATACGCAAGGATATAAGAGCGGGATCATAAACAATGGTACCACACCTCCCTCGGCACTAAATCCTGAAGTCATCACCGCTTATGAAGTTGGTATGAAGGGCCAAATATCGTCATGGCTGCGCTACACGCTCGCTGGATATCACTATGATTACAAGGACCTCCAGGTATCATCAACTATTATCCGCAATGGCGTGCAAACATCTACAGTACAGAATGCGGCAAAGGTCAAGATTGACGGATTTGAAGGTACGATAACTGCAAAAATCGCAGAAGGTTTGACAGTTGATGCATCAGTCTCTCTGCTGAAGACTCGGGTTAATGACTTTTCAAACGCTGTTATATTGGTGCCATTGGCCGGCAATGCAGGTAACGCCAACACCACAGCCGACGTCAGCGGCAAGGAACTCATCCGTGCGCCTGACTACACGTTCAGCATTGGGGCCAATTACACGCGCCGTGTGGGCAGCGGCGACCTGACCTTGACCGCCTCGGCCTTCTTCAGCGACTCCTACTGGGTCGAAATCAGCAATCGCCTCGCCCAGCCCAGGTACAAGGTCGTCAATGCATCGGCGACGTGGAAGTCTGACAAGGGCTTCTATTTCACGGCCTTCGGGCAAAACCTCACCAGCCAGGTCTATGGCGTGGGTTACATCATCACCACTTTGCTTGACTCGACGCAGGCCGCCAAGCCGAGGTGGTTCGGCGGAACCATCGGCATGGAATTCTGAGGCTCTTGGCGCAGGCACGGATCGGTCGCGCAAACGCGCAGATCGTGCCTTGGTCCGTGCTGCTGCCGTACTTGGAGAGAGAAATGGAATTTATCGACGGATTCGGCTTCGAGCAGGTTGGCTCTGCCCTGGTGTTGAAGTTGCACAATCCTGGCCGCAAGAATGCCTTTACACCGACAATGCGCCGGGCACTGGCTGACAAGCTTTGCGAAGCTGCGACAGACAGCGCAGTTCGCGCCGTGGTTATTTCAGGCGAGGGCACCGACTTCTGTGCGGGCGGCGACCTGACAGCGGCAGGCGCCGCCGGCCCGATGACGATGGTGGCGCTGCGCGAGCGCATGAAGGAGGTACACAACCTGCTAAGGCAATTGCTGCACAACCCCAAGCCAGTCATCGCCGCAGTCGAAGGCGTGGCGTTTGGTGCGGGCCTGTCGATTGCCTGTGCCTGCGATTTCCTAATCGCTGCGCGAACCGCACGCTTCGGTGCCGCATTCACCAAGGTGGGCATCGCGCCGGATACCGGGCTGTTGTTCACGTTACCGCAGCGGATCGGCTATGTACGCGCCAAGCAAATGATGATGTTGTCCCGGCAAGCCAACGCCGAGGAGGCCTATCGCATCGGCCTGGCCGACGAACTCGTAGAAGCAGGTGAAGCGATGGTGCGCGCCCTCGAGATTGCGGAGGAATTTGCGGGCGTTGGACCGATATCGGCCAGCCTGGTCAAGAATTCTATGGGGGCAGGCATCTTCTCTGCCGAAGATGTGCTCAATGCAGAACTCAGCAATTTCGGCATTCTGAGCGGAACTAGCGAGACAAAGGAAGGCATGACGGCATTCCGTGAGCGCCGGCCTCCACAGTTCACTGGTCTTTGATTTCCTAGCCGGTCTTTCATGGCCACGTCATTGCCGAGAGTGCCCATGCCACAAGCCAACGAAGCCTCTGCCCTGCCGCTTGCCGGGGTGCGCGTCCTGGAACTGGGGCGGCTGTTCGCCGCTCCAATGTGCGGCCAGATCCTGGGGGACCTCGGTGCTGATGTTGTCAAGGTCGAGCGAAGGGGCGGCGGCGATGATTTCCGTTCCTATGGCCCCCCTTTCCTGATTGACGCCGAAGGCCAGCCAACGCGCGATTCGGGTTCCTACCTCGCCTGCAATCGCAACAAGCGCTCTATCTCGGTCGACTTCTCGCTGACTGGCGGGCAGCGGCTCATATGCGACCTGGCCCGGCACAGCGACATTCTGATCGAGAATTTCAAGGTCGGAACCCTGGAACGCTATGGACTTGGTTATGAGCAGCTTCGCGCCGAAAGCCCGGGGCTGATTTACCTTTCGGTAACGGGCTTCGGACAGACCGGACCTTACCGCGATCGTCCCGGCACCGATGGCTGCTTTCAGGCGATGAGCGGATTGCAGAGCCTCACCGGCCAGCCCGATGGACCGCCGGAAAAAGTGGGTATGGTTATTGTTGATATGGTAACCGGCCTTTATTCGACGATCGCCGCGCTTGCCGCATTGCGCCATCGCGATACGGGACGAGGGCAGGGGCAGCAGATAGACATGGCGCTGCTCGACTGCGCCATAGCCGCGACATCTCACCGCGCGATCGACTATCTCATGACCGGCAGCGAGCCGCAGCGAATGGGCAATGCCCAGCCGGGCGCCTTTCCCTCGCGCTTCTTTGATTGTCGTGACGGTCGGATCCACATTCAGGCGAGCGTCGATTCCCATTTCGCGCGGATGTGCGAAGCGCTGGGTTTGGGCGGGGTCGCTGCGGATCCCCGCTTTGCCACACGGCTTGCGCGCCGAGACAATCAGGCGGAGATCACCGCAATCCTCGAGCCCGTTTTCGCCGGGCTGTCACTTGAGGAAGCTTATGACATTCTCGTCGAAGCCGATGTGATTTGCGGGCCGGTCTATTCGGTGCCGCAGGCGCTCGCCGACCGACAGGTGCAAAGTCGGGGACTGGTTGTTGACGTGCCGCATCCGGCTGCCGGCTCCGTCAGGCTGCTGAAGAACCCGATCCGCTTTTCCGAGACGCCGCTTGGCGAGATCAAGGCTCCGCCCATGCTGGGGGCGGATACGCGGGAAGTGCTGTCCGAATGGCTTGGCATGGAAGGCGAAGCTGCGGACGCGCTTGAGGCGGGCGGTATCGTCTGATCGTTGAAGTCGGCGAGGGGCCGGTTGCCGCGTGGCAAACGTCCCCTCGCCTAGACTAGCCCGCGATCCGTTGCGCAGAGAGTTCTAGGTGACGCGTCCAGAACTTGGCCGCGCGTTCTGAGATATCCTCGGGCACCGGGGGGAACTGGCTTTCTCCGCCCGTGCGGGATGGCAATGCAATTGTTGCATGCGATGTGCCGGTGGTTTCGCCGCGCTGGCTGACGAAGCGGACCGCGACGTCGACGAGCGATCGTCCGTCTTCCTCGCGCTTGCCGGTAATCTCGCCGGTAATGGTCTGGGTGTCGCCGATGTAGTTGAAGCGGCGCATGTCGTTTTTCATGCGCAGCACGATCCCGTCGTCGCCGCACCAGTCCGACAGGTAGTGGTACAGCCAGAATTCGCGCTGCAATCCATAATCGTATGCCATGGGCGCACCCATTTCGTGTGCCCATTCGTCTTCCCAATGGATCCGCATTACCAGGTCGGGAATCCCATTCAGGTTCTTGACGTAGGCACCAGGCATTTTGTTGCGTCGTTGATAGCCTAACCGCCCAGGCGCTGGACCAAACGGCAACTGGGCAAATCCCGTTGTGTGAATGGCAATGATATCCGAGACGGTCAGAGGACCTTTTGCCATTGTGCCGAGAGATTCTCCGATTTCGACTTCCTCACAGTAGCGTGGATCAGCACCCCGCACGACTTCTGCCTCATAGATCGCGTCGATCATGGCAAGATCTTCATCGGTATAGAAAGCGGGCTTGATGTCCTTGTACTTGCCGCGCTTGCTGGCCGTTCCCCGCTCGGTATGCAACATCGTCCGCCGCGTCAGCGAGACGACTTCGCCGCGCTGGTTCAAATTGACCGTGCGCGATATCCTCAAGAGCGACTTGCCAGAAAATTCCGATGCCTTTTCTTCGACGAATTCGTCACCGGTGAACTTGTAGATCATGTCGCCGGGCACGATCTGACGATACCAAACCCATTCGGTTGCCGCGTGAATCCAGTGGACGTTGCGCAAAAGCCCCTTCTTTGCCTTGGCGATATCGGCGGGCCGGGGATTCCCCAGCAAGGGGGAGCCCATGTTCATCACCATCGGACCAGGCGCAACGATCGATCCCCAGCGGGTTTTTCGGCCGTAGTCGGCGTCGCAGTATAGCGGATTATCGCAGCCATAGGACAGGGCGAACGCGCGAATGCTGTCTTCGTTGGCCACGGTTACGGGCAGTCGCTCGGAACCGGCCTCGTCATATCCGACGAGAGACTTGGCGCGTTCGACGTGGTCTGGAGTGATGTGCGCGTCAACAGATTCGGACCGGTCCACGGTTTGCGTCTTCTCCGTCATGCGAAATCTCCCCAAGCTTCGTTTCGACCCGGCTATTCGCCGATCCCCGCCGGTATTTGCTCAAGTCTCGCTTGAATCCTCGAGCCCAAGTTCGCTTTCGAGGACAGCGTTGTGCTCGCCCAGATGCGGTGCGAAGCCGATGTCCGAGTTGGCGCGGGCGCTGTATTTTACCGGTGGGCGGACTTCATAATAGCGCCCCTCGGTCGGGTGTTCGCGTACCTGAAAGAACTTTACCGCCTGGAGTTGAGGATCGTCGAATAGCTCTTCGAGCGTATTGACCCGCTTGGCGGGTACGTCCGCTTTGCAGGCAATCTCAAGCCATTCCTCAGTTGTTTTCGTTGGCGTTATTTCCGCGATAATCTCGTAGTACAGGTCGCGGTTGCGCAAGCGAAGCTCAGGCGTACTCAGGCGCTCATCCTCGAAGACATCCGGCCGGCCAATACAGTCGAACAGCCGCCGCCAACGCACTTCATTGTAAGGCGCAAGGCTAACGTAGCCATCCGCAGTCTTGCTCGGCTGACGCTTGGCGCTGACCTGCCGCGCATACCCGGCCTTGCGCGGGCGATCGGGGAAGACGGCGGCACCGACGTGTTCGACAAGGGTAAAAGCAGTCACTGCCTCGAACATCGGAACCTCGACAAATTGCCCCTTGCCCGTTCGCAGCTTATGGATCAGCGCGGCCAGTGTTGCCTGGAGTGCGTAAAGCCCGGCGACCTTGTCTCCCACTGCGGTCGGCAAATAGCGGGGCTCGGGATGGCCATCGACCCGGGAGAGCAGCGATGCGATGCCCGAACCGGCCTGGATGATGTCGTCATAGGCGGGTACGTCTGCGTCCGGCCCGTCAGAATCGAAGCCAGTGCAGCTTACATAGACGATCTCGGGTGCGAATTCCTTGACCTTGTCGTAGTCAAATCCCAGTCGGAGAATGGCGCTTGGCCGCAAATTGTGAATGAACACGTCGCTTGACGCGATGAGTTTGCGAAGCTTCTCGCGGCCTCGCTCGCTCTTGAAGTCCCAGCTGACTGAGCGTTTGCCGCGGTTGATGTTCATGTGCATCGCGCCCATGCCTGGTGTCTTGTTCGGGCTCCCGATCGTTCGGCCATTGTCACCATTCTGCGGCTCGATCTTGACGACATCAGCGCCCAAGTCGGCGAGCATCTGCGTGCAATAGGGACCGAACAACACCGACGTCATGTCGGCGATCCTCAGGCCTTCAAGCATAGCCACCATGATGTCTCCCAATCTGCCATGAAGGTGCCGCCATTCAGGCAGCACTGCCGCTTGATCCCATATAGTCTTGGCCAAAATATAAATGCAACCAAAATTATAAAATGATGCATTTCCCCGCTGAGACCCCTGTAGTCCCAGCGCTCGTATGATGCGCGCCTGAGCGGGTGCTATGCACGCCAGACGGTCAGGATCGAACGCAGCACACTGATGAGCGCGAGCGGTTGATCGAGCATTATGTGATGCGCCGCTTGTGGTATCTCGATCTGGATCTCGTGCGGTGCGATTGGCACCACATGGCCGGCCTCGTCGCGATTATGAATGGCGCTCATTTCGCCAATAATGTGGGCCAGAGGCACCTCCGGCGGCGGTGACTTTGGCCGCTCCATCGGCCTGCCTGGCTTGTCTGGCCTCTGCATGTTCCGCTGATCGAACTTCCATGTCCAGCCCGGTTCTGCGCCACCGGGCACTGCAACAGGACTGATGCTGGTTCGCGCGATGTGATCGAGGATGAACAGGTTTTCGACCCGCTGCGGAGGCATGAGGCGAAAGCGTGCTATGGCCTCAGGGAGGTTCGGATATATGCGGATGGTGCGTTCAACCTCCGGATTTCCGGCAATCCGCTTCGCCAATTCCGAGCGGGATTCGGCGACCTTGCGCGTGGGTTCGCCGGTCAATGTATCGATGACGATAGCAGCGCGCAGATGTCCGGGCGCGTGCGCCGCAGCATAGAGCACCTGCCGCCCGCCGAAGGAATGGCCGATGTAGACCGGCTGATGCCCGTTTGCCGACAAGTCGGCCGCTGAGGCGACATCGCTTGCATCGAGGACAAAGTCATCGGGAGCATAGTGCTCGCGCCATTGCGAAGCACCCATGCCGGCAAGCGACATTGCGGCGACACGATAGTCAGCTGCAAAAAAGGGCGCGATAAATGACCACCAATCCGCGTGGGCGGTGCTACCATGGACAAAAAGGAGGCCGGGCTTGCCGACTTCACCCCACAGCAGCATTTCGATTGCACCGCGCGGTGTTTCCAGCATGCGTCGTTCCGGCACATCGCTGAGTGCCGACACGAACCATGCCGGAGCAGCGGGCTTCTCACCGCTGAAAGCGGCAAGCGGACTGCTACTGTCCCGCTGCGAGCCCGGCGAGTGGCGGTCGCCAACGCCCTTGGCAGCACTAGTCCCTGCGCCTTCCCTGTCCATCGTCAGATCTCCCGGCTGGCGGCGTGCTCCAGTCTTGCCCTTCCGCTCTGATACACACCTATCACGACAGGCATCGTCGCTTGCAATCAAAATGTAATTTGAGTTAGACTTTATCGTCGAGGTGGATCCCTTACTGAATGCGGTGGCGCGTTGCTGTGGCGGGCTGATATTGGTGCCAGCTTGCCGAAGGCAAGTTGCCGTGTGGCGGCGAGACAACGGTGCAGGCATAAAGCCCGCATGGTAAAATGGAGAAGCGGCTTGGGTACTGACTTGGGCAGTGGGATCGGCAACTTGCCCGCTGGTGCGCTGGACGGGATTCGCATTCTTGATCTGGGGCATGTGCTCGCAGCACCCTATGCTACGCAAATTCTTGCCGACCTTGGTGCCGACGTCATCAAGGTGGAGCACCCCGGGCGCGGGGATCTTGCCCGCAGTTTCGGACGCCGCCTTAAGACCGGCGACGATCGCGTTGGTGAAGCCGCGATGTTCGCTTCGGCCAATCGCAACAAGCGCGGCATCACGATTGATTTTTCGAAGATCGCGGGGCAGCGTATTGCACAACAGCTTGCCGCCCGCTGCGACGTGGTTGTTGAAAACTATCCGGCCGGTACGATCGCCAAATACGGCCTTGGCTATGATGACCTGAGCAAGCTCAACCCTGCGCTGATCTATTGCTCGCTGACAGGTTTCGGACAGACCGGTGCCAACCGCCGGCGGCCGGGCTTCGATCCCGTCTTTCAGGCCAAGAGCGGCCTGATGGCGGTGACCGGGCCGGAGGCGGGTACCCCCGGCGCAGGGCCGATGAAGACAGGGCCCAGCCTTGTCGATATCGCCACCGGCTATAGCGCGGCTGTCGGCATCCTTGCGGCACTGCTGCATCGCGAGCGGACCGGGCGCGGGCAGTCGATCGATGTCGCGTTGCTGGATGTCGCCATCGCGATCCAGTCACACCTGGTGCAGGACTACCTGCTGTCCGGCGAGCAGCCGCCGCGGCTCGGCAATACCGGCAATGGCAGCCACCCCGCCACGATCTTCCAGTGTTCGGACGGAGAGATCTACATCTCGGCCGGCCAGAAGAACTACGGGCAGCTATGCGCAATCCTCGGTCACCCCGAACTGGAGCATGACGAGAGGTTTGCCGACAATGCCAGCCGCTTCCAGAACCGGGCCACCTGGACCGATGCCGTTCGCGCTTCCTTGCTGGCTTGGCGCAAACGCGAGCTTGAAGCCGCGCTCGTCGGGGTGGGAATCCCGGCCGCAGTGGTCAATACCTATCACGAGGCGTTCGAAGACCCGACAATCCAGGCGCGCGGCGTCGAAGTGCGGATGGAAAGCCGCGAAGTGCCCGGCGTGCCGCTGCGCCTTGTCGCCAATCCGCTGAAGATGTCGGAGACGATGCCCAGCTATCGCCTTGCCCCGCCAAGGTTTGGCGAGCACACCGACGAAGTGCTGCGCGAGGTGCTGGGCTTGGCGGCAGACGAGATCGCGGCTCTGCGCGCGGCGCACGATATCTAGGTTTCAAGTGCCGCGCACTCTTGATCAAGGCATGCTTCAACCCTGACATCGCTCCCGGGGCAACAAACAAATTGAAATTGTAATTTATATATGATGCTATGTGAGAGCCTCTAGCTGCCGCATAGCTGCAGGAGACGGATGTCAGCTTGGGAAAGGTATAGGGGAGGC
Organism: uncultured Alphaproteobacteria bacterium; assembly: GCA_963777795.1. GTDB lineage: Bacteria > Pseudomonadota > Alphaproteobacteria > Sphingomonadales > Sphingomonadaceae > Novosphingobium. The sequence goes on along the minus strand of CAVZRM010000005.1, from coordinate 46,878 downwards.
ATGATGACGGATTTGACCCGGCAAAAATGGCGATGGGTGTTCAACCGCATGAGCCTTGCTTCTGATGTTTCTGAATTGGGAAGTGCGCAATGCGCGCCCACCTTCCGCCGTGAAATTGTCCGCTCACGCCCGCCAGCAAATGCTTGGCAACTAAGGATCGTAGCATCATGACGCATGCAAATCAGTCTGATGATACTCTCCGACCAACCGTGGTTGGGGTGCCGCCTGCAACCAGAATGTCAGCCCGGCGCGCGTGGGGTGCCGTTGCAATTCTGGCAATGCTTGGCGCGCTCGCGACGGCAGACCGAACGTTGCTTTCCATGTTGGTTCATTCGATCCAGCGCGATTTTCAGATGGGCGATTTTCAGACCGGGCTGCTTCTCGGGCCCGCTTTTGCCGTCACATATGTCCTGTGTAGCCTACCAATTGGTGCCATGGTCGATCGCTACTCTCGGCGGGCAATCATCTTTTGTGGAGTGATTGTCTGGACATTAGCGACGCTGGCATCAGGTTTTGCCGGTTCGTTTGTCGCCTTGTTCCTGTTTCGCGTGCTCGTAGGAGGGGGCGAGGCATCGATCAGCCCTTCAGCCCACTCGCTGATGGGGGACATGTTTCCGCGAGAACGTCGGACTGGGCCTTTCTCTGTCTATCAGGCTGGACAGACTGTCGGTGGGGCATTCGGCCTATTCGCTGCCGGGGCATTATTGGCGTGGTATTCGCATAGGGTGGGGTCCGGACTATTCGGGAACATCCGCGATTGGCAGTTTGTGTTCATTGTGATCGGCGTGCCCGGATGCGCGATGGCATTCTTGGCGCTGTTTTTGCCAGAGCCCCGTCGAACAGCCGCCAAGCAGGCACCCACCGGTGTGAAGTTTCTCCCGTTCCTGAAGGAAAATGCGCGAATTCTGACTTTCGCCTTTCTGATCTTCGGCCTTTCGGTGACAGTTACCTTCGCACAGGGTGCATGGGCGGCGGAATACCTAAGGCGCACGTTCGACTGGCCAACCACGCGCATTGGTGCAGTCCTGGGAATGACACACCTCATCCCGCCCCTCGTAAGCCATTTCACCAGTGGCTTCTTGGCTGATTGGCTGGCGCGGCGCGGCAGGGAAGATGCCACTCTTCGCCTCTATCTGATAATGGCTCTTATCGGCTTCCCATTCGCCACTGCCATGTTTCTGACCGGAAGCAGCACGATGTTCATTGTCTGTGCGAGTGCCTATGCTCTCCTGATCATGCCTTCTGTTGCGCTGGGCGCTGCAACAATCCAGCAATTTACGCCTAATGCGCTACGGGGGAAGATGTCGGCGCTTTTCCTCGCATTCATAAATCTGGTCGGCGTAGCCATGGGGCCCACGGTGGCTGGTGCGCTCACCGAATTCGGGTTCAAGGATCGCGATAGTCTGGGCCTGTCGCTGGCGTGGATCAGCGGGTTGGGATTGGGCACTATGATCGTGCTTCTCTGGTTCGCACTGCCCGCAATGCGCGCGGCGGTAAATCGCAGTGAAGGTGCTGCGGCAGGCGGCGGCGGGAGCCTATAGCCGATGCATGCCGCAGTGCCGCGCTGCACGATCGCGATGGTCTGCGTTCTGCTGTTTTCCGCGCAGGCCTGTGCGGCAACCGCGCGATGGCTCGGCACCTGGGGTGCGGCGCCTGCGGGAGCGCAGGCGCCAGGACCTGCGATCCCGCCCGAAAGGGTTTCTCCGGTCTTTTATGACCAGACGATTCAGCAGACCTTGCGCCTCAGCATTGGCGGCGCGCGCCTGAGGCTGCGCTTGACCAACGCATTCGGCGCGACGCCGCTGACCATCGGCGCAGCGCGGGTGACGCTCTTGCGCGCCGACGGCAGTCCGGGCGAAAGCCGTCGTGTCAGTTTCTCGGGCCGCGCCTCGGCGACGATCCCCGCTGGTGCTCCATGGCTTAGCGATGAAATCGATTTGCCCACCCCGTCGCGCGCGCGCGTGCAGGTGGCGCTCTACCTGAAGGGAGAGGTGCCAACTTGCACATGCCATTTCACCGGGCGCGAACGAGCTGCGGTATCGCCGCCGGGCGACTACACGGATCGGGCCTTTGCCGATCTCTCGGATGCCTACAGGGGTTGGCGCGCTTTTCTTGCCGGGGTTGAGGTCGAAGCGGGCGATGCCCGCGCCCCGGTGGTCGTCGCCTTCGGGGATTCGATCACCGACGGTACAGCATCGACCATGGGTGCTGACCGCCGCTGGCCTGACGGCCTTGCCGAGCGGACAGCAGGGCGTATGGGCGTGGTCAACGCCGGCCTTGGCGGCAACCGCTTGCTCGCCGACGTGGCAGGGGTCGCCTTCGTGGGACCGAATGCTCTGGCCCGCTTCGATAGCGATGCCCTGGCCGTCGCCGGGGTAAGCCATATTGTTGTCCTTGAAGGTATCAACGACATCGGTTTTGGCGGACCGGCACCGCCAGACGCGGAGGCATTGATCGCAGCATTCCGCCAACTTGCCGAGCGCGCCCATGCACGCCGAGTGAAAGTGATTTTCGGGACCCTGCTGCCCTACGAAGGGGCATTCTATTACACAGCCGAGGGCGAAGTGGTGCGCGGTACGGTGAATGCCTGGCTGCGTAGAGGCACAGAGGGCGATGGCCTGATCGATTTCGATGCGGCGATGCGCGATCCTCAAGCACCCGCGCGGATGCGCGCCGAATTTCACTCGGGCGACTGGCTCCATCCCAACGATGCGGGATACCTTGCCATGGCTGCGGCAATAGACCTGGGCCTGTTCCAGTAGACCACTTGCGTCAGGGCCAAAAATATGATTACAATTGTAATTGGAATATATAAGCCGGTACGACACAACCGCAAAGAGCGATAGCCCGATCAGGTCGGCACGCGAATTGGAGAAGAGGCAATGGCCAACGAGGCAGCGGCCAGCGAGGCAGGGTGCGGTACCGAATTCGTCCTGGAAGAGCGGCTTGGCCGCCACGTTCTGCTGGTCACGCTAAATCGGCCGGCGAAACTCAACGCGGTTAACACCGAAATGGCCATCGCGATACGCCAGATCGTCGAGCGCTCCGAAGCCGATCCTGAAATTCGCGCGGTCCTGCTCGCTTCATCGGGCGCGCGCGCGTTTTGCGCCGGAGCCGACATTGCGACGATCAACGTCGAGACCGTGTCCGAGGACGTCAAGACCCAGGCGGCGAAAGGTGGTTTTGCCGGCTTCGTCAATGTGCCCCGGCTGAAGCCCTGGATCGCCATTGTTGAAGGGCTGGCCTTCGGCGGCGGTTGCGAAATATGCCTCGCCTGCGACATGATCGTGGCCTCAGAGAACGCGAGTTTCGCTCTGCCGGAAGTGAAGAGATCCTTCGTCGCGGGCGCGGGCGGCGTGCACCGGCTGCATCAAGTCCTCCCGCGCAACATCGCACTGGAACTGATCGCCACCGGCAATCCGATCGATGCGACGCGCGCGCATGGTTGGGGCATGGTCAACCGGCTTACTCCGCCGGGCCAGGCACTCGCCGAGGCTCGCGCACTGGCAGAAGAGATTGCAGCGGCAGCGCCGATCGCCGTGCAGTATTCGCTCGCAGCTGCGCGCGCGACACTGAATACCACCGAGGAGGAATCGGCACTCATCGTGGCGCATTCGGCCGCGCATGTCCGCAGCACGGAGGATTACCGGGAAGGCATCCGCGCCTTTCTCGAAAAGCGCCCCGCAGTATGGGCAAGCCGCTGAATAGTGCTGGCACAAATCGAGGATATGTCCGATGGGATCGAGCAAGTTGTTGGCCGGCACGGATACCGGAGCGCCCGATTTTTCGGCGATGGATGAAGCCAGCTTTCGCGCGGAGGCACGGTCCTGGCTCGAGGCCAATTTCCCTCCCTCGCTCGCGGGGCAACTGCCGCCCAGATTCCCGCAGATGTCGACAGAGCAGGAGGCCTGGCGCAAGGCCATGGGCACCAGAGGCTGGGGGACGCCGACATGGCCGCGGGCCTACGGTGGCGGCGGCCTTTCCCCGGAGCAGGCTGGCATTCTTGGCGAGGAAATGAAGCGGGCAAAGGCCTATAATCCCATCGATGCGCCCGGCGGCGGACTTGTCGGCCCGGCATTGATCAATTTCGGCACCGAAGCGCAAAAGCGCCGTTTTCTGCCGCTGATCTGCCGCAATGACATCCGCTGGTGCCAAGGTTTCAGCGAACCGGGGGCCGGCTCCGATCTCGCCTCGCTGCGCACGCTTGCCGTGGACATGGGCGATCATTTCCTGGTCAATGGGCAAAAAGTCTGGACGAGCGATGCCCAGGATGCGGACATGTGCTTCTGCCTTGTCCGCACGGATACTTCGGTCAAGCATGCCGGCATCAGCTTCGTCCTGATCGACATGCACCAGCCCGGGGTCGAAGTGCGCCCCTTGCGCCTGATCAACGATACGGTTCCGTTTTCCGAGACATTCTTCACTGACGCCGTGGTTCCGAAGGCGAACCTGATCGGCGAGGTGAACGGCGGCTGGGCGGTGACCAAGTACGTCCTGTTGTTCGAGCGCCAGGGCGGCTCCGGGCTCGGCCACGCGACGCCCGCAGCCATCCCCGGTGCACTGCAGGGCCCGGGCATTGTCGAACTCGCCAGGAGCTATGTCGGGCTCGACGCCTCGGGACGGCTGGCCGACCATGACTTACGCCAGCGCGTTGTGCGCCACCTGATGGAAGAGCAGGCAATGCAGCTCACCGGCCTGCGGGTCGCGGCGGAAAGCCGACTGGGGCCAAGCCCGGCAGGCTCAGCGCTCAAGAACATCGGCTCCAAGCTGCGACAGGACAAGGCAGAACTGGCGATCGAGATCATGGGGTATCAGGGGCTGGGCTGGGAAGGCGACGACTTCAGCGCCAACGAACGCGAGGCGCTGAAAACAATGTTGCGATCGAAGTCAGCGACCATCGCTGGCGGCACTTGGGAGGTTCAGCTCAACATCATTTCGAAGCGCATCCTGGGGCTGCCCGAGGCCGCATCGGCATAGCCTTAACCTTGCGGCAGCCGCGATTCAGCCGCGATGCCGGAACATGGAAGACCTGACATGACGACCGTCAACGACGAACTGCGAATGCTCAAGGACTCGGCCCAGGGCTGGGTGGCGCGCGAGAGCCCGGTAACCGCCTTCCGCCGAATGCGCGACAGTGGCTGCGAAGCGGGATTCAATGCCGCCGCCTGGCGCGGCATGATCGAGATGGGCTGGCCCGGTGTGATCGTGCCCGAAGCTTACGGCGGCTCTGGCCTCGGCCACCGGGCGATGGGGGTGATCCTCGAGGAGATGGGCCGCTCGCTTGCCGCCTCGCCACTCATTGCTTCGTCGGTCGCGGCTGCATCGGCGCTGATTGCTGGCGGAACCGAGGAGCAGAAACGTGCTTGGCTCCCCCGCATCGCCACCGGCGCGGTGATCGGCACGCTGGCTACAGAGGAGCTCGCGCATCACTCTCCTTCGCAAGTAACGCTGCGCGCGCGGGCCGACGGCGATGGCTTCGTGCTGACCGGGTCAAAGCAATTCGTGCTCGAGGCCCCCTCGGCGAACGTATTCATCGTGTCTGCCCGCACGGCCAATGCGCCCGGCGATGCCGAGGGCATCACGCTCTTCATCGTCGAGGCGGAGCGGCCTGGCGTAACGCGGCGCAGCGTCAAACTGCTGGATTCGCGCGGCGCGGCGCATGTCGAATTCGCCGGATGCCGGGTTAAGGTGAGGGACGGCCTGCTTGGCACTTTGGGAAGCGGTATTACCTTGCTCGATCACGCGCTGGATTGCGCGCGCGCCGCACTGTGCGCAGAAATGCTGGGGGCAGCCAACCAGGCTTTTGCCATGACGATCAACTATCTCAAGACGAGGGTCCAGTTCGGACAGCTGATCGGTTCGTTCCAGGCCCTGCAACATCGCGCCGCGCTGATGTTCTGCGAGCTGGAATTGTCGCGCTCCGCTGTTGAGGCGGCGCTGGCCGCAATCGATGCGGACAGCCCCGACATTGCCGAGCTGGTCAGCCTTGCCAAGGCGCGCATGGGCGACACATTGCATCTGGTGACGAACGAGACGATCCAGATGCATGGCGGCATCGGCATGACCGATGCCCACGATGCCGGGTTCTATCTCAAGCGGGCGCGGGCGGCCGAGACGGCCTATGGAAACCAGGCCATGCACCGCGACCGCTATGCCAGGATCAAGGGGTTCTGACCGTGTCGGCTTACAGCGGCATCCGGATCGTCGATTTCAGCGCAGGCGTCGCCGGCCCGATGGCGGCGATGCTCCTTGGCGATTTTGGTGCTGAAGTGGTCAAGGTCGAGCCGCCGGAGGGTGACAGGCTGAGAAGCGAGCCGGGCTACCTCGCCTTCAACCGTAACAAGCAGGTGCTAACGCTCGACCTGGAAAGCTCGGAAGGGATGGCATGCGCCCGCAGCCTCGTGGCCGGTGCCGACGTGGCTCTGTTCGATTTCGCACCCAGCCGCATGTCCGCGCTGGACCTCACCGCCCGCGCGTTGCGCGCGAACAACCCGGCTCTCGTCCACGCCTGGATGCCGCCATATGGAACCCACGGCACGTGGAGCGAACTTCCTCCTAGCCATGGACTGCTCGCCGCGCTGACCGGAAACGCCTTTCACCAGGGGGCCTTCAGCGACGTTCCCGTCCATCTCGTTCTGCCGGTCCTGTGGCATGCGCAGGCCGTGCTAGGCGCAACGGCGATTGGCGCTGCCCTGTTCGAGCGGCGCTCGACAGGCTGGGGACAGGCAGTCGAGGTTACAGGTCTGCACGGCGCGGCTGAAGCAAATATGTATGCCCGGATGGGCAACGGGAAGCATTTTCCGCGTTATCGTCCAGGCCAGAATCCGCGGTACCGGCTTTATCGCTGTGCCGACGGCGAGTGGCTGTTCCTCGGCGCGTTGTTTGTCGGGTTTTATCGCCGCGCCCTGGCGGTGATGGGCATCGCGGACGAGCTAGATGCCCTTGAGGCGGATACAGTTGCCGCAGAAGCACGGCTCCAGGATATATTCCTGACCCGGCCTCGCGCAGAATGGCTCGAGTTGCTTCGCGGCACCGATGTGCCATGTTCCACCATTCAGCGCCGCGAGGAGTGGTTTGGCGGCGATGTCGTGGCCGCTGCCGGCTTGCACCTTGCCTTCGAAGACGGAAAGCTGGGCCATGTCGCCATGCCGGCCCCCCCGGTCTCGCTCAGCGTGACACCGGCTGCGGTGCGCCACTTGCCGCAAACCCTGGCTCTGCCACCCCGTTGGGAGCCAGCCGAAGTGGGCAATTCCGCGCCGCGAAACAGTTTGCCGCTCGCCGGCGTTCGGGTGCTCAACCTCGGCGCCGTGGTCGCCGGTGCCTATACTGGTGCGATCCTTGCCAGTCTGGGCGCGGACGTAGTGAAAGTGGAGCCACACGAAGGCGACGGCTGGCGCTCCGATTCTGCGGGATTCCTGGGCATCAATCGCGGAACGCGAGGGCTTTGCCTCGATCTGAAGCGCCCCGAGGCGCAAGCTCTGTTCGTTACGCTTGCCCGCAATGTGGATGTTGTGATCGACAACTTCCGTCCCGGCGTACGCGCGCGTCTCGGCATCGACTATGCAGCATTGAAGGCCGCGAACCCGGCGATCATCTCGTGCTCGATCACGGGATATGGCGATGTTGCCGAGCGCGCAGGGCACCCTGCCTTCGATCCGCTCTTGCAGGCCGAGGGGGGAATGATGGCGGCGCAGGGCGGCGCAGACGAGCCGGTGGTTCAGACGCTGTCGGTCAACGATATCGCTGCCGCAGCGACTGCGGTGATGGGGGTTGTCGCCGCACTGCATGTGCGCAGCGGCAGAGGGGAAGGTCAGGAGGTGATGACGAGCCTGCTTGCCCAGAGCCTGCTGTTTCAACTTGGCGAAATGGTCACCTATGTCGGACGAAGCCCGGCACCGCTGGGCGGGAAGGACTGCCTTGGCGTCAGGGCACTGGAACGCCACTATGTCTGTGCCGACGGCTGGATCGCGATCGATTGCACAACGGCGGAACAAGCAGGCGCGCTTTGCACGCATCTGCAGGTTGAGCCGGGAACCGCGCCACTCAGCGCGCCGCGTGATGGCCGACTGGCGCAGCTCATTGAATGTGCTGCGGCAGGCAAGTCTCGCAAGACTTTGCTTGCTGAGCTTCAGGCCTTGAAGGTGCCGGCCTGCCCGGCAATCAGGCCCGAGGAGATATGGGAAGATCCATGGCTCAACGAGAACAGGTTCACCGAAAGCTGGCTCCATCCGCGCCTGGGCGAGGTACTCTCAACTGCCGGCTACTTCACGTTTCCGGACAAACCGCTTGCCGTCAAGCGTCACGCGCCCGACCTTGGCGAGCACTCTGCTGTGATCCTGGGGGAATGGGGTGTGCCACGCGACGAGATCGAGCGCCTTATCGAAAGCGGCATTGTCGAAGGCTCAACCGCTCCTGAGACCGCTTTCCCTGCGTCCGCTTCATGATTAGGCGCAATTCAATCAATTTCATGGTTTGGACCGGATCGGGCCGCCGGCTCGATTTCACGTTCAAAATATCGTGCTTGCGCGCTTGGCAGGAAAAAAGTGCAGCTATACAAGCAATCTGCATACTTCAGAATTGAACGGAACAATGATGTCTAGTTCACCGCGGCGAGTTCACTCAAAATCCATCGAAAAGCGACAGCGTGTATTGGATGCAACCGCCAAGGTCTTGGCCCGGCGAGGCTATGCTGAAACAACCCTGACCGAGATTGCGGCAGACGTGGGGACACACGCGGGTAGCATCTATTATTATTTCCCATCGCGCGAAGCGCTGGTTATGGAAGTGCTGCTGGCTTCGATCGACCGGGTATATGATGTGCTCCATGAGGCCCTGGAAGCTTCACCCGACTTGTCGCCACGCGAGCGGTTGAGAACTGCCATCAAGGCCGCTCTGGTGCTTAATACATCGCCAAAGGGCGACTATTCGCAGGCATATCAGCGCAGTTTCAACCAGATTCCCGATGAGCTCGTCAGCCAGTTCAGCGTCAGGCGCGGCAAGACCCGCAGTTTGTGGCGCCAGCTGCTGAGGGATGCGCAGGACTCTGGATACTTGCCCGGTCATGTCGACATCAATATTGCAACCCAATTGATCATGGGCGCGACCAATTGGGTTGCAACCTGGTACAATCCATCGGGTCCACTATCGCGTGAAGCCATCTGCGATTCCTTCGTGGACCTGCTTCTTCATGGCCTCGTCGGAAACACTTCGTAAAGTCGTAACGCCCATTCGATCCTGGCCGGTCGAGCTTGAGAATAATTTGCAAGGAACCCAGGAAGGATGTCGCTTCACCTTCAACTTCGCCAACAGATGTCGCTCCCTGCCATTTGTGCGCCGATGAAGGACGTCAGCGGTCCCGCGCTGGTTTGCGAAGCGGCAAAGGCAGGCCTCATGGCCGCGCTGCCCGCACACAACGCTGAAAGCCTGGACCAGCTCGCGGCATGGTTTGAGGACATTCGTCGCGGCCTCGACGCGCATCGCGAGGCGGGCCATGTCGTCGGTCCGCTCGCCGTCAATGTCGCGCACGTTGCGACCCCGCAAGACGAGCAGCGGTTCTTTCAAATCTGCCGCCACGCCGGCGTCGAGGTTTTCATCAGCGCCTTCGGCGATCCGACCGATGCCATCGCGCGCGCGCACGATTTCGACGCGATGGCATTCCATGATGTCACCACCGTGCGTTTTGCCGAAAAGGCGATCAAGGCGGGAGTCGATGGCCTGATTGCCATTGGCTCGGGTGGGGGCGGGCATTCGGGAACTGCCAGCCCGCTAGCGTTCATTCCATTGCTGCGGCAGATGTTCGATGGTGTGCTGGTGATGGCGGGTTCCGTATCGACCGGCCAGGCCATCCGGGCGGCGGAAATCCTCGGCGCCGATCTCGCTTACCTAGGGACGCGGTTCATCGCGACGCAGGAGGCTGCGGCTTCGCCCGCATACAAGCAGGCGATCATCAACGGCAGTATCGCCGACCTCATCTATACAGCCAACCCCACAGGCATTCCCGCCAATTGGCTGCGCGATGGCCTGCGCAGTGTCGGGCTCGATCCTGAAGCCCTCCCGGAACGCACGACTTGGCGAGGCGCGGATCACCTCGGCGGCGTAATCAAGCCGTGGCAGGATATCGGCAGCGCTGGGCAGGGCATTGCACTGATCAACGACATTCCGACTGTCGCGGAACTGGTTGTTCGTCTCAGGGAAGAATACTTAATGGCCTGCCGAATCCCTGCATTTGCGTGACTAGGTGACGTGCCCCCTGATTTCCCTCCAAGATTGATTAGAGTCCGGACCTGACGCAGGGACGGAACGATGAAGCGGCTGAGATTTACCGAAGAGCAGATTATCGGTGTGCTGGGGGAGGCGGAGGCCGGCGTGAAGACGGCTGATCCTACCCGCAAGCATGGTGTATCGGAAGCGACGCTTTGCAACTGGAAGGCCAAGTATGGCGGGTTGGAGGTGTCCGAGGCCAAGCGGCTCCTGGCCGATGCTACGCTGGACACTGCAGGACTGAAGAACTTGCTGTCAAAAAAATGGTGACGCCCGCCGCGAGGCGTGAAGCGGTCACGCAGGGTCATCGCCGCAGACCGGCTGGTTGTTCGCTACCGGTCGCGCCGCGACAAAGATGGCCCTTTGCGGGAGAAGCTGCGCGAGTTGGCGCATCAGCGCCGCCGTTTCGGCTATGGGGCCGAGCTGACCTCGAACACGGTGCTGGAATGGTGCGGCGAGGCCAGGATCGAGTGGCAACAAGCTACGAAGCCCCTTGCTTCACCTGCCCCGTTGGGCAACAAAGATGCCGAGCTCCAATCGCGACTGTTTGAAGGTTGGGGGTCATGCCAGTGCGTCAAAATACCGCAGACGCGTGTTCGTTGTTCCCGTTGGACGACGGCCCCTGAATGGGGCACCAGTTTTTGGAAACAAGTTATGCGACATAAAATGCAGCGCGTGGCGGCAGGGTTGATCGCCGGCCTGATCCAGATCTGGCAACCTGCGGTCGCCGAGGAACACCTGCCTTATCTTGACCCGGCCCAGCCGCTTGAAGCGCGGCTCGACGACCTTTCCGCCCGGCTCACCTTGCCCGAAAAGATCGCCCTGCTCAGTACAACCGCAGCCGCAGTCGAGCATTTGAAGATTCCCGCTTTCAACGGATTTAACCAAAGCCTGCACGGCGTGGTCTGGACCCGGCCGACCACTACATTCCCCGTACCGATTGCCATGGCCGCCACTTGGAACCCAGTGCTGGTCCAGGAGGCTTCGTCGATCATCGCCGACGAGGCGCGCGCGATCAACAACCTGTGGCAGACCATCGAAGGAGAAGACCGCCCGAGCTTGCTTGGCATGCGGGTGACTGTGACCGCCAGGGGTGAGACCTATGGCCACAATGGACTGCTCTATCGCTCGCCGGTGATCAATCTGGCGCGTGATCCGCGTTGGGGACGGATCTGGGAGGGCTTCGGCGAAGACCCCTGGCTGATGTCGCGCATGACTGTCGCCTACGTGAAGGGCATGCAGGGCGATGATCCGCGCTATCTCAAGATCGCCGGGACGTTGAAGCACTTCCCGCTCAACGACGAGGAGCGCGACCGTTCCTCAATCAGCGTTTCGGTGAGTGAGCGGGTGCTGTATGAGTATTACCTGCGGCCCTTCAAGGCCGGCGTGGTCGAGGCGGGCGTGGCCTCGGTCATGTCGTCCTACAATGCGATAAACGGCGTTCCGGGCGCGGCCAATAGCACGATGATGATCGACCTGTTGCGCAAGGACTGGGGCTTTTCCGGCATTGCCGTACCGGATTCAGGTGCGGTGGAAAACCTGGTCCGGCGCTTCGGTGCCTATCCAGACATGGTCCACGCTGTCGCCGATGCCATCCGCAAGGGCACCGACCTCGATACGGGCTCGTTTGCATTCTACGCCGACAAGGCCAGGCAGCAGGGACTGCTGGCCGAAGCGGACATCAACGTTGCCTTGCGCAGGATCATGCGCGTGCGTTTCCGGCTGGGCGAGTTCGATCCGCCGGCTATGGTCCCTTACAAGCGCATATCGCCCAGCATCATCGATTTGCCCGCGCATCGCCAGGTCGCCTTGCGGGTCGCGCGCGAGGCGATTGTCCTGCTGAGGAACGAGGGCAATCTCCTGCCGCTCGATCGCGGCAAGCTCAGGACCGTGGCGGTGATCGGCCCGATGGCCGCACAAATCACGCGCGGCGCGCAGTACACCGGCATGTCGTCGAGCTTCCCTTCCAACCTCGATGGCATCCGCAGGAAGCTCGCCGGCACAGCCGAGGTCATCTATGCGCGAGGCAGCGGCGTGATGGAAACCGACAATCCCGAGGCAAGTCTCAAGGAGGCCGAGGACGCGGCGCGCAAGGCCGATGTCGCAATTGTCTTTGCCGGTTCGAACGACAAGCTCGAGCGTGAAACGCTCGACCGCACTGCGCTGACCCTGCCGCCGGTCCAGGGCGAACTGATCCGTCGGGTGCGGGCAGCCAATCCGCGCACCGTCCTGGTGTTGCAGAACGGCGGCCCGATCTCGCTGGCACCGACCCAGATCGAGTATCTCACCGGCTACACTTTCCCCGGCGAGAAATCAGCCGAAGCGCCGGCCATCCTCGACATGTTCTGGGCCGGCGAGGAAGGTGCGAATGCCATCGCCGATGTGCTGCTGGGTGATTACAATCCAGCAGGCCGCATGCCCTATACGGTCTATCGCTCAGACACTTTTCTCCGGCCGATGAACGATCGCGACATCACCAAGGGCACGACCTATCTCTATTACGACGGCACGCCCGAATATGCATTTGGCCATGGCCTGAGTTATTCCAGCTTCACCTATGACAGGCTGGTGGTTGCCCTCGCCAAGCATTCGGCGGACCCACTGCTGGTGCAAGCGCAAGTGCAGAACGCTGGAATGCGAGACGGAGACGAGGTTGCCCAGGTCTATGTCCGCGCGCTGTCATCAGGCTCGGTGAAGCTGCCCCGCCGCCAGCTCGCCGCCTTCCAGCGGGTGCCGCTCAAGGCGGGCGAGAGGCGCCGGCTCAGCTTTGCCATCAATCCGCGCGACCTCGCCTTCTGGGACAGCCAGTCAAAGCTCTGGGTCTTGGAAGCCGGAACCTATGAAGTGATGGTCGGCAGTTCGTCTGCTGACATTCGCCTCAGGTCTCAGTTCCAGGTCGCCGCGCGTGTGCAATGGAGCGATAGCAGCGAGGGATCAGCTCCCATGCAGCGGCAATAGGGCGCGCGGGAAGAAGTGACCGCATAATCTCCTTCTTCGGACAATCAGCGCAGGCGGCTCTTGAACATCGCGATACATTGTGCGCCTTATCAGCGCGGGACATTCGCGCTTTCGACTGCGAACGTCACTGCCCTTGCCGCCAAAGCAGCGATGAAAAGCGGCACACAGAAAATTCCGAACACCAAAACTAGCGGCAATTGCTGTGCAAGCGCCCATCCGCCCACCAAGGGACCGGTGAACGCGCCGATTCGCCCGATGCCGAAAGCCCAGCCAATGCCGGTTGCGCGCACTTCGTCGGGATAGACGTTTGCGGCGATCGGATAGAGCGCGTTGAAGCCGCCTTGCAGGGTCACCCCCATGGCGAAGGCAGACAGCAGCACGAAGGGCAACGACATGGAAACGCCGCCGAAGATCAGGAATACGGCGATGGCGGCGAGCAGCAGATAGCAGCAAATCTTGCGGATGTCGCGTGTTGTGCCGGCCGTGCACATCGCCAACGTGCCCGCGAAGGCCCCGAAACTGTAGATCGCACTGGCGAAGATCGCCTTGGTTTCCGGCAGGCCCGCCTCGATCGACAGCTTTGTTATCCAGCTGGTGATGAAGTAGAGCGCCATGAAACCGCAGATCGTGGCGGTCCACAGCAGGATTGAATTTCGCAGCCTCGGTCCGGCAACCGTCGCCGCCAGCGGCACCGGCTTGCCATCGGTTTGCGCTTCAAGCCGGGCGGGCAGAATCACATAGATAAGGGGGATACACAGCGCCGACACGATTGCAGCACCGATCAGCAGATTTCGCCACCCGTAGATCGGCAGTGCCCAGGCGAAGACAAAGCCGGTAATCATCGCGCCGATCGGATAGCCGCCCTGAAGAATGCCGACGGCGAAATTGCGATGTTTGGCTGGTGCGACGCGGGCAGCAACTGCGGCGATGCAGGCCAGCACCGTGCCGATTTCGGTGCCGACAAAGAAGCGGATTGTCGTGAGCTGCGCCACCGACGTAGCGCGGCTGCTGACCAGCATGGCGACTGCCATCAGCGCAATTGCCAGCACGATCATCCGGCGGCGACCGAAACGGTCCGCAAGCGGTGCCAGGCCCAGTCCGCCCAGCGCCATGCCGGCCAGCCCGGTGCTGAACACGATCGAGAGCTGCGCGGCGCTTACGCCCCATTCCTTTTGCAAGGCAGGCGCTATGTAGCTGATCGCCAGCACATCCATGCCATCGACCATGTTGAGCACGAAGCACAGCAGCACGATGGCAATGCTCTTGCGGTCCCATTCGTCAAGAAGCGCAGTGCCGGGGGCGGGAGCAGCCAAAGCAGCATCGAGAGCCATGTCGGTCGTACTTCCCTAAATGCCTGCAGGATCGCGATATGCGGCCTGGGCGTTGAGCCTGATCGCGGCGTTGGCGGCGCCATAGGCGTCATAGCCCCGCCGCTCGACCACTTCGAAGAAGACCCGCTTGGCGATGGCCCGCGTGTAGAACTGGAAATACTCCGCGCCGCCCTTTTCCGGACCGTCGCGGTCGTAGAGGATGCCCAGCTCCCGCATGCGCCCGACAAACTCCGGAGCGAGGCCGAACCGCGCTTCGATGTCGTCGTAGTAGTTGGGCCCGATCTCAAGCATCGGCAGCCCGGCATCGCGCGCATGTTCGGCCGCCGCAAAGATGTCTGGCGTGGCGAAGGCGATATGCTGTACTCCGGCACCGAAATAATTATGCACGAAGCGTGTGCTCAGCGCGTTTGTCGCCATCGAACCATTGAGCGTGATGCGAACCGCGCGATTCCGGCTCTCGACCGCCTGACTGTAAACAATCCCCATGGGATCGGCGATCTCGAGCTGCGGCGTGCGGGTGAAATCGAACAGGCTGGTGTAGTATAGCGACCAGCTGAGGAATTCCTCATACTGCATGGTCTGCGCTATATGATCGACGGCGGTGAGATCGCTGCGCGGCTTCGCAGCCTCCATTGCGACCGGGAACTCATCGGCCCACATTGTCTCGCTGCTGGCGGCATCGACGAAATAGATCAGGCTGCCGCCCACCCCGCGCACGCTGGGGATTTGCCATTCGCCGGGTGCGACCTGCTGGGAATAGTCCTCCACTTCCAGCCCGCCCGCGCGGGCCAGAGCGGCCTGCTGGTCGGACACCGCCAGGCCGACGGCGCAGACCGAGCCGCCGTGGACGATGTCGAAGCTGTGGGCGAGGCCCTCGGGTTCGGAATTGACCACCAGATTGATCTCGCCTTGCCGCCAGCGCGTCACATCCTTGCTGCGGTGGCGGGCGACCGGGGCGAAGCCCAGGGCAGAGAAAATCCGCCCGAAGTCTTCCGCCTCGGCATGACTGGCGGCAAATTCGATGAACTCCACCCGTTCAGGGGACACCGGCGGGGCCAGTTGCGGCGAGGCTCCCAGCAAGATGCCTGCCCGATCATGCATTGCTTTGAGCGAACGCATGCCGTCGCGGGCGATCTGGCTTGCCGAGGTGGAACGGAAGCGGTCGTTGAAGATTTCGAGGCTCCAGAGGCCCTGATAGCCGATCCGGCGCAGCGCGGCGGCGAAGTCGTCGAGCGGCAGATCGCCCTGGCCCGGCATGCAGCGGAAATGACGGCTCCAGTTCAGATAATCCATTTCCAGCAGCGGCGCATCGGCAAGCTGGACGATGAACAGCTTCTCGGGCCGGATATCGCCGATACTGGAGACCGGAATCTTGCGCGCCAGCGTGTGGAAACTGTCGAGCGTCAGGCCGATGGCGGGGTGATCGAGATCGCGGACCAGCGACCAGGCGTCGCGGTGGTCGCTGACATGCCGCCCCCAGGCCAGCGCCTCATAGGCTATGCGCTTGCCGTGACTGGCGGCGAGATCGCCGAGCAGATGCAGATCGTCGAGCGTCTGGCGGCGATCGCCGCTGGAGTCCGGCGAGCAGTTGGAACACAGCAGGATGAGATCGGTACCCAGTGCATCCATCGTCGCGAATTTGCGCCGCATCCGCTCCAGCGCGCGGGCGCGCTGATCGGCTGGCATGCCCTCATAATCGCGGAATGGTTGCAGCATGGCGCAGGAGAGGCCGAGGTCCCGCATCATAGTGCCGATATCCTGTGCCGGTATCGGCGAGGAGAGCAGGTCGTTCTCGAAAATCTCGACTGCCGAATATCCTGCCCGCGCGATGGTTTCGAGCTTGCTGGCCAGCGCACCGCCGACCGACACTGTGGCTATCGAGGTCTTCATCTCTTCCTCCGCTCCGGGCTGGCCACCGATGCATCGCGCGCCTCAAGGCCGGCAAGCATTCTCTCGCGATCGGGTTCGCGGCCGGTGAACAGGCGAAAGGCTTCGGCGGCCTGGCCAATGACCATGGCGACACCGTTGACCGCGCGCATGCCCTTCGCGCGCGCCGCGGCCAGCAGCGGGGTTTCCCGGGGAAAATAGATGATGTCCGCCAGCCATTGCCCGTCCTGCATCAGCTCAGGCGGGAACGGCGTGCCGGGATGCGCAGCCATGCCGACCGGGGTCGACTGGACAATGCCTTGCCGCCCGGAGATGGCAGCGGCGTCGCTGTCGCAAACGAGAAACCGGCATTCGGGAAAGACCGGTGCCAGCCGGGCGACTAGCTCGTTCGCACGCTCGCGGGAGGGATCGAAGAGCGCCAGTTCGCGCACGCCCATCCGGCCCAGCGCATAGGCTGTGGCCGAGCCCGCACCGCCTGCGCCAACTTGCGCCACACGGGTGCCCTCGACCGGGCCAATCTGGCGCTCGATCATCCAGGAAAACCCGATCCAGTCGGTGTTGTCGCCAAGGATGCGCCCGTCCCGGAAAGTCAGCGTGTTGACCGCGCCAAGCGCCGTCGCCTCGCTGCTGACCTCGTCGCAGATCGTCAGAACCTGCTGCTTGAAGGGATGCGTCACATTGCAGCCGGTCCAGCCGGATGCGGCCAGCGATCGCACGGTCTCGCCCAGCCGGGAATCGGGCAGGCCGCGCGCGTCGAAATCGACGATGTCATAGGCCAGCGCAATGCCCAGTTCGCGCGCTTCCGCCCGGTGAATGGCCGGCGAGCCGCTTGCGCCGATTCCCCGGCCGATCAGGCCGACTGTGCAGGAACCGGGATTTGTCATGATTGTTCTGGCGAGAATCTGCATGCCAGACCGCCGATGAGACCTGCCCGGATTGCTTCCTTGCGGCAGGGGATCATCGGCGGTTCCTTCTGGGCACGACCCGGATCGGGCTCAGAAATTGACGGTCAGCGAACCGCCGACATAGCGGTCGAAATCGCGCGGCAGGGCCTGGGCCACCGCCCCGCCACCGCCGACTGAGCCGGATATGCGGCGCAGACCGGCGACATAGTGCGTGTTGAACAGGTTCTTGACGTAGATGCCCAGCTTGTAGCGGTCGTCGGCGAAGCTGAAGTTGATCGCCGCGTTGGCCACCCCGAACGACGGCCGCCGCCAGACCGATGCCAGATTGGTGGCCGAAGCCAGGTCAGTAAACAGCGTATTGCTCGTCCAGGTGTAGTTGGCGTTGAGGTTGACCCCGACGCTGCCAGCCTCGAAATCGTAAGACCCGGCGAGGCCCACTTTCGTTTCCGGCGCATTGAGCGGGTCGCCGCCTTTCTGGTTGGCGCCACCGGCGGTGATGAACAGATCGCCGAACTTGTTGTCGGCAAACAGGAAGTTGCCCGACAGGCGCAGCCCGTCGACCGGACGGATTGTCAGGTCGCCTTCGATACCCTGGGTGAACAGCTTGCCAGCCGAACGCAATGCGGGCGGCGCGGAGGGATCGATGCCAGACGAGGTCGTCTGATAGCCGCTGAACGTCGTCTTGTACGCGGTGACGTTAAAGGTGACGCGGCGGTCCCAGAACTGCGACTTGAAGCCAAGTTCCCAGCTGTTCGAAGTTTCCGGCGCAACCGGGCTGGCATCGAAGCTCGCCTGCGTCAGCACGAGGTCGGCATCGACCGCCTGGGCCTTGTAGCCATGCGCCCAGGAGGCATAGGCCATGAAGTCCGGCGTGAATTCATATTTCGCGGAAACGCGGCCGAGCAAATGGGTGTCCGCTAACTTGCGCACGAAATTGAAGTTCGGCGAACCCGGGTTGGCACCGGGTGCCGCCACGCCGGCGGGATTGAGGCCATTGTTAGCGCCGAAATGGTCGCCGTTGGGACCAGTGACCTTCTTGTGGTTCCAATCGATGGTATCGCGAACGATGCGCGCGCCGCCGGTCAGCGTAAATTTGTCGAAGGGCCGGACGTTGACATTGGCGAAAGCGGCCGAACTCACCGTGCGCACCCTGCCGACGTAATCGGCCAAGACATAGGCGGTGTCGCGATTGACCAACAGCGTCGTCGGCGTCGGGAAGCTGACATTGCCGGCGATGTTGGAACGGATACCGGCGATGGTCAGGTCGCGGCCGATCAGGCTGTTGTAGTAGAACAGCCCGGCGACATAGTCGAACGTGCCCCCGGCGGGCGAGGCCAGCCGGATTTCCTGGCTGAAGGTGTTGCTTGATTCCAGGCTCTGGCTCTCGCCGCAGACCGGTTCGGAGGCACTGCGGCTGGTCATCCGGCACGCGAAGCCGAGCGAACTGAGCAGGAGATTGTCCATTAGGGTCAGGGCCTGGGCGGCAGTAACGCCCGGATTGGTCGCCCGGAACAGCTGGGTCGGCGTGACCCCGGCGAAGGGCGCGGGGGTGCCGTCGCGGTCGCGGATGGCGAAGTCGCGGAACTGGCGATAAGCGGTGATCGTGGTCAGCGTGTGATCGCCGATCTCGATATCGCCGGTCAGCGAGATGCCGCGGTTCTTTTGGTAGCCTTCCTGCAAGGTGTCGAAGGCGACGAACTTGTTGAGCGGTCCGACGGGGGTGTTGGTGAAGGCTGCCGTGACGTTGCCGGTTGCGGCAGCAATCCGGATCGGCTCGCCGCAGCAATCGGCCTTGCGGTGGCTCCAGTCGCCTGCCAGCGTGAATGTCACGCCGTCCGAGGGTTCGAACAGCAGCTTGCCGCGCACACCGTAGCTCTCGACATTGTTGACCGTCTTGCCGGTGCCGACGTCCTTAACGATGCCGTCTTCGGTATGGTAATAGCCGAACAGGCGGAAGGCCAGCTTGTCGTTGATCGGTCCGGTCAGCATCAGCTTGCCCGAATATTCGCCGTGTTCGGCGATCCCGAGCTCGGCCCGGCCCTGGAACTCGTCGCGGTTCGGCCCCTTGGTGATGATCGACACCGCGCCCGCCGAAGCGTTTTTGCCCTGCAGCGTGCCTTGCGGCCCGTTGAGCACTTCGACCCGCTCAAGATCGCCCAGACCATCGAATATTGCGCCAATGCGGGTGTAAACCACGCCATCGACGATGCTCGAAACCGAAGGCTCGACCGCCATCGAGAAAGTATCGGTGCCGATGCCGCGGATCGAGAAGTTGAACAGGCGGGCTTCGTCAGCGGCCTGGAAATTCAGTGTCGGCGAAATCTGGCCAAAATCCTTCGGCGTGTTGATCGCCATGGAGGTCAGCGCCTCGCCGGTGACCGCCTGAACCGAGACCGGGACAGTCTGCAAACGTTCGTTGCGCTTGGTGGCGGTTACAATGATGTCGCCAGCAGCGGAATCGGTCGCTTCGTCGGCACTCGAAACAGCTGCCGAATCGCCCGCAGCAGATTGCGCAAGGGCCGGCGCTGCCGGCGCGATGAGCAAGGAAGCACTAGCAAGTAGCAAAGATTTCATGATTTTCCTCCCTGATCGCCTCTAACCGCATTCCTGCGAGAGGCACCTCCGACAGCTCTATTGCAATGGACCAACTGGTATGTCAATTAACTTCCGGACTGGTTGGTATGTTATTGTGGATAGGCTTGAGCAACTGCGCTAGCCAGTCCGGCGCATCCGTGGCAGGACGCCCGGATCGACAAAGGGGAAATTTGTGGCCGTGGGTCAGCTTGCCGATTCAACCGCTCGCGGCAGGCGTCCTGGCAGGGAACGCAAGCGGCGCGATGCCGACCAGACCCAGGCTGCCATAGTCGCGGCGGCCAGGGCCGAATTTGCCGCCAAAGGGCTGGCCGGCGCGCGGGTCGATGCGATCGCCCAGCTGACCGCGACCAGCAAGCACATGATCTACTACTATTTCGGCAGCAAGGAGGGGCTCTACCGGGCCACGCTGGAAAACGCCTACAGCACCTTCCGCATGGCCGAAGAGGCTGTAGATTACGAAGCGATGACTGCGGTCGAAGCCCTGGCGGCCTTCGTTGGCCAGAGCTTCGATTCCCATTTCGCCTCGCCCGAATTCGTCCGGATCATCATGGGCGAAAACATCAACAACGGTGAGCACATGGCCGAAGTCGAAGGCCTGGAACGGCGCCGCGGGGTGCTGGACAGTATGGCCCGGATCATCGACCGCGGCGTCGCCAGCGGACATTTTCGCAGCGATATCGACTTGCTCCAGCTGCATATGACGATCAGTTCGATGTGCTTTTACTATGTCGCCAACCGGCATACCTTCGGCCACATCTTCAACTTGGATCTTGGTTCTCCCGGACAAGCCGGAAAGCGCCGGGCGGAAGTAATCGACAGCGTGCTGCGGATATGCCGTGCCTGAGCGATGGCGGATAACCTTCCTGTCTCTCTTGCGGCGCTGACCGTCCTCGAAGTCTCTCCGCTCGAAGCCGCGCGGATTGCGGCCCGCTGCGGCTACACCCACATCGGCCTGCGCCCGGTTGCCGCGACGCCGACCGAGCCGCACTTCCCTGTTCTGATCGACCGCAGCCTCAGCGATGAACTGGCGAAGGTTCTGGCCGGCGAAGGCATTGGCGTGCTCGATGTCGAGATCGTCCGACTGGTTCCGCAAATCGACTGGGGCGAACTGGAGCGCGTACTGGAATTCGCCGCCCGGTTTGGCGCGCCCCGCTTGCTGGTGGCAGACAATGATCCAGACAGCGCGCGCAGTCACGCCAGCCTGGCGCAACTGGCCGATCGTTCCGCTGCCTTCGGGGTGACTCCGCACCTTGAATTCATGCCTTGGACCTGCGCGCCGAATCTGGCTTCGGCGCGCGCGCGAATCGCCGGTATCGCGAATTGCCGCCTGCTGATCGATGCCTTCCACCTTGCCCGGTCGGGCGGATCGCCCGATGACTTGGTGCCGGGCGATCCTGCGATCGGTTATCTCCAGCTGTGTGACATTGCCGGTCCAATCCCGGCAATGAACGAAATTCTGCGCGAGGCCCGCTCGGACCGGCTGTTTCCAGGCGAGGGCGAGATTGAACTTGCCGAGCTGTTGCAGCTCTTGCCCGGCTTGCCAATCGCGCTCGAAATCCCGAACGCGCTCAGCGATCCCGCCAGCCGCGCCCGCAAAGCAATCGAAGCAACCCGCACATTGTTGGCCCAAGTCAATGGCTGATCTCTGAGATCTGAAAAGCCGGTGAAGGTAACGGCGAAATAGGATATTTTTCCCGAGATTCTAAGAGCTCGATTTCCGCCAGTTGGGCCGCACTTTCCATGATACCCCCAATCATACCCCCAAGCGCGATGGCTAGGGATGAAATTCGCCCTTATTCGCCTTCGTCTAACGGCTCCCGCTGGCTTGGTTTTCATTGTCCGAGATTGCCATTCGGGACTTCAACACCGCAACGATGATCGCAATTAGAGATACACACCGTACGCGACAATTCGCAGGCCCAAAGCCAGCAAATCCGCGCGTCTCGGGCGATGGTCACTTCTCAATCAGATCAAATTGGCCACAGAATTGCGCGTCACATTCAATTCACCGCTTTGGAAAACTGTTTTGTTTCTGACATTTGGCCGCCTTCCCAACTGGGCAAGGCTCGACTTAGTGTGAATTGCTCATCCCAGATCGCACGAGGCCAGCCAGCGCGGCTGGCGCATCGCGTTGTGGGGTGGCTCTACAAATGGCGGGAACAGCGGGAAATTGGGAACACGCGGCCTAAATGCTTGGCCTGCCATCCAAAATTGTGTTCCCAGAAATCGCCATGCCTGTTCCCAGTCATTTTCCTTGGGAACAGCGCGAGGCTAGCGCCGCTCGCTGCCAGCCGCGCCTATGGCTGCAATTCATCCCGATAGTACAGCCGAAGGGTTGGCAGGGGCGGGCATTATCAGCCGTCCCCACCGTCGCCGAGGGGATCGAAATCATCGGCCCCATAGTCATAATCGTCCGGTTCCGGTGCGGCTGGACCAGCACCAATGGGCCGCTGCACCGGCTCCGCTGGGGCATCATCGGGCGGGCTGCTGCCAGCTTTCGCCAGGTCGCTCGCATCCCATTCCAGAATGGTCGCGCGCACGGTGTAGAACCGTGGGGTTTGGTCGCCGACACGTTGCTTGCGCTTGGGCCGTCTGCCATCGCCAGAGACAAGGAAGCCACGCTGTTGCAGGACCGCAGCCGCTTCCTTCGGATCGAAGCCAGTCAGGATTTCACCCCAGCCGCTATCATGGAACAGGTAGCAGGCCTTGCCCGGCTCAATGTCGTGCAGATAGCCCAGCGTGGATAGCGAACGGGCTTCCCCTTCCCGGTTGCTGGCCCCGCCGTCGCCATCGCCTGCATCGTTCCCATAGAACGATTGCACCTTGCCATGGGCGATACGCCCGAAGCGGGATTGACCGGCCTGTATGGCGTTGCGGACCCGCTCCAGAATCTGCCGGTGCTCCCGCAAGCGGTGCGACCGAAACCAGCAACCCAGGCACCGAAGCAAGCCAGCGCCGCCGCCTCTGCCACTCCGGCTCGCCATGGCACGACGCTAAGCGCCGCCGCCATTTCCCCAGCAGCCGCCACGGCAGCGAAGCGCGCGGCACCGCGATTTGCCTGCCCGCTGTCCCCGTCTTGCGCCGCCTTCGCCACGAAAGCCTTGGCCAGGCGCTTGGCCTCGCCCTCCCAATGCGCGGGATCGGCAACAAGTCCCCGAACGAAGGCAGGCCCGGCGTGGCCATAATGGGCGGCGCAAGCCGATTTGATCGCATCGGAAAAGGCTGCTGGCCCGGCCATGTTGTGCAGGGCTTCCCAAGCCCCGAAACCCGCTCCGGCATCGGCTGGCAAATCGAGCAAGCGCAATTCCTGCCCGGCCATTGTCCGTTCGCCTCGCTTGGCGGCGCGCATATGATCGGCAAGGCCGATTTCCCCGGTGCTGCACACCATGACCCGCCATTCGGCGCGGCGGCGCAAAGCCCCACTCTGTTGCGCCCGCGCCTTCCCCTGCCCGCTGGCGAGCGCATAGGCCGCGTCGCCGCCTGTATCCGTGCGCGTACTTTGTCGCGCTGCTTCTCGCGCGACGGGTCTTTGCCAAGGGCGATCAGTTCCCGTGCTTCCTCGCGACGCCTGCGCGCCTCGCCCAGGCCAATCTCGGGATAGGCTCCAATGGCCAGCAACTTTTCGCGCCCATCGACGCGAAACTTGAGCCGCCAGAGCTTGCCCCCGGCTGGCGTGACCAGCAGGAACATGCCGCCCCCGTCCGCTAGCTTGATCGCCTTCGTGCCGGGCTTGGCATTTCGGATTGCTACATCGGTCAAAGCCACGGATTTCCTAGCCTCTCCGGGGTTCATACCCCCAATATACCCCCAAGCGTGGGGGTATCGACTTGGCCGTTTTGCAAATACCCCCCAATCATACCCCCAGCGGCAGGTGGCTGGATGCGAACGTGGGTGGACGCTTGCGGCCTGATAACCGCTTAATACCGTGGATTTTGGGGGTTTGTCTAGACGCCTGCGAACATCGGCGGACAGGAAAATGGAGCGGGTGAAGGGAATCGAACCCTCGTATTCAGCTTGGGAAGCTGCTGCTCTGCCATTGAGCTACACCCGCTTTTCAATACCTTGCGCGATTTGTCCCTGTCGCTTTACCCTTCGTCTTGTGCTCTTGGGCCGACCGGTCGGCGGGTCACTGCCACGACAAAGGCGCTGTCGTCAATGTAGCGTTTGCGGATTTCGGAGAGCTGCTGTTCGCCTCAGGCGCGGATGTCGGCGAGCTCGCCGTCGGTGTGGCGGGTCGGCGCAGGGCGCGCTTATTTGGCTCGCGACCTGGCGAAAAGTTCGGCCATCCGCGCCGCGAAGTCAGGGCGATTGGCGCAGCGCAGGTGGCGCGCGGTCTCGACGGCAATGTAGTCCGCGAACGGCAGTGTTTCGGCGGACAGGGTGTTGGCCTTCATCATGCCCAGCGCCAGCGGGTCGCGGTTGCAAAGCTGCTGCGCCAAGGTTTCGACTTCCGCATGCAGGCGCTCGCGCGGATAGACCCGGCTGACAAAGCCGAGCGCGAGGGCATCCGCGCCGGTGAGCTTTTGCGGAAAGAACAGCATGTCACGCGCCCGTGCGCCGCCGAGGATGCGGGTCAGCGACCAGGCCAGCCCCATGTCGCCCGAAGCCGCGACACTGAGGAATGCGGTCGACAACCGCGCTTCCTCGGAGGCAAAGCGCAGGTCGCAGGCCGCCGCCCAGCCCATCCCCGCTCCGGCGCAACCACCGTCGATTGCGGCGATGGTCACCTGCGGCATGCCATGGAGCAGCAGCGAGGCATGATAGATCGGGGCCTGGTCGTCGAAGCCGGAGGGCCGCGCGGCTTCCGTCTCGCCGGCGTTCGGCCCGGCCATGTCTGCGCCGACGCAGAAATCGGTCCCCGCGCCGCGCAGGATCACCACCCGCGCGTCGCTCGCCGCAAGCGCCTGAAGTGCGTCGTAGAGCCCGACGGTCATTCCCAGCGTCAGCCCGTTGCGCCGTTCGGGCCGGTTGAGCGTGACAATTGCCAGCGCCTCGCGCCGCTCGACCAGCACGTCCGCCATCTGCATTTCCTTTCCGTCATCCTCTGGCCGGACTGGTGCAGGCAAACCCGCGTCCGGTCAAGCAAGCCGCCCGCTTGCCCGTGCCCGCGAAACAGCTATGGGCAAGGCGAAGCTTGAAACGTGAGAGGAATGCCCGCTGTGAAAGTGCTTGCCGGAGCCCCCAGCGCTGCGGCGCGCGATGCGGAAATAAACGGCAAGCCGCCCAAGATCGGCCCGCTTGCGAAAAGCGAGCTCGGCACCGATGCGCTCGAATATTGCCGCAACCTGCGAGTCAGCCTCGGCATTCCCGAGAACGGCGAGATTCCCGAGGTCACCGCCACCATGCTGCGCCACCCGGCGCTCAACGATGCGCAGACCCAGATGGGGATCATGCTGGCCGGCAAGGGCACGCTGAGCCCGCGCGAGCGCGAACTGGCGGTGCTGCGTCAGGCCTGGGTGACCGGATCGCCCTACGAATGGGGCGAGCACGTCGATATCGGCAAGCGCTGCGGCGTGCTGCCCGAGGAAATCGAGCGCATCATCGCCGGTGCCGATGCGCCTGGCTGGAGCCGCCACGAAGCGGCGATCCTGCGCGGCGTCGACGAGATGCTGTCGGCTTACCGCATTTCGGACGCGACCTGGGCGCGTGCTGGCCGAGAGCTGGGGCGACCAGCAATTGCTTGAGTTTCCGATCCTGGTCGGGGTCTATGTCGCCACCGCCATGCAGCAGAATTCGTTCGGCGCGGGGCTGCGGGCGGGCAACCCCGGCCTGTCGCACCGCTAGGATATGAGCCGATCATGCATACCAATGGCTATGACGCCGCGAGCCGCCACGCCCAGGTGGTTGCCGACGGGCCGCGCATCGCGGCGCTCGCCGACAGCGAGATCGGCGGCGACGCCCGTGCGCTGGTCGATGCCGTGCGCGCCTCGGCCGGCGCGGGCGCGGCCAGCGAAGTCCCCGACTACATGCGCACCCTGGTCAAGCACCCGGCGCTGTTCCGCTGCCAGATGGAAACCGGCACGGTGTTCTTCAAAGGGCTCATTCCGCCGCGCGAGCGCGAACTCGCCGTGCTGCGCATCGGCTGGCTGGCGGGCGCGCCCTATGAGTGGGGCGAACACGTCAGGATCAGCCAGCGCTACGGCGTGACCCCCGAGGAAATCGAGCGCGCGACGGTGGGCTCGGCCGCGCCTGGCTGGAGCGAGCACGAGGCGGCGATCCTGCGCGGGGTAGAGGAACTGATCGCCGATTTCGCGCTCGGCGAGGCGACCTGGAATGTCCTGGCGAAACGCTGGGACGAGGCGCAGTTGATCGAATTCCCTGCCATGGTCGGGCAATATGTCGCCATCGCCTTCATCCAGAACTCGCTGCGCAGCCGACTGGCACCCGAAAATCCGGGGCTCACCCACCGCTAGGCAGAGCTCGCGATCCCGGCTAGATTGCCGCGCGAAAGGAAGCGCGCATGGCCGACCCTGCCGAGAGTCTCCCGCAAGGCGGCGACCTCGTCCGCCGCCACCGGCTCTCGACGCGGGTGTGGCACTGGCTCAACGCGCTGGCGATCTTTGTCATGCTGATGAGCGGCCTGATGATCTTCAATGCCCATCCGCGGCTCTATTGGGGCGAATTCGGGGCCAATCCCGATGCCGCGTGGCTCCAGATCGGCAGCATGGAAGGTGTCGCCTTTCCCGGCTGGCTGACCATTCCTTCGGACTACAGCCTGGCCGATGCGCGCATCTGGCATCTTGCTTTCGCTTGGGTGCTGCTCGCGGGAGCGCCGCTCTATCTGCTGTGGTCGCTGGCCAATGGCCACCTGTGGCGCGACCTCGTGTTCACCCGCGCCGAGCTGCGCCCCACGCACATCTGGCACGACATCAAGCAGCATGCCCGGCTGCGCTTCCCCACCGGCGCGGCGGCGCTGAACTATAACGTGCTGCAAAAGGCCGCCTACCTCGGCGTGCTGCTGGTGCTGCTGCCCTTGGTGATCCTCACCGGCCTCGCCATGTCGCCGGGGTTCGATGCCGCGCTGCCGGTATCGGCATGGCTGGGCGGGCGGCAGTCCGCGCGCTCGCTGCACTTCATTGCCGCTGGCGGGTTCGCGGCGTTCATCGTCGTCCATCTGGCCATGGTGGTGCTGGCAGGGCCGGTGAACGAGGTGCGGTCGATGATCACCGGTCGCTATCGCCTGCCCAGGGAGCGCGTGCCATGAACGAGGGCATTCTGAAGCCCCTCCTCTTCAGGGGAGGGGTTGGGGTGGGGCCTGTCGTCAGAGGCGGCGCTATCCCGACAACCCCCACCCCCGGCCCCTCCCCTGAAGGGGAGGGGGGGGCAATTCTCACCCGCCGCCGGCTGCTCGGCACGGGCGCGCTCGGGGCAGGCGGGCTGGTTCTTGCGGGCTGCGACCGGCTCAATACGAACCCCGCCTTCCGCTCGGCGCTGGAGGAGGCGGGCAGCTGGCATCAGGGTGCGCAGCGGCTGATCGGCGGGCAAGGGCTGGCACGCGAATATGGCGCGACCGATATGTCGCCGCAGTTCCGCGTCAACGGCACCGCCGATCCCGGCACCGGGGCCTACCAAAGCCACGTCGCCGCCGGTTTCGCCGGGTGGGCGCTGGCTGTGGACGGGCTGGTGCGCCATCCGCTGGCGCTGCCGCTGACCGCGCTGAAAGCCATGCAGCAGCGCCGCCAGATCACCCGGCACGATTGCGTCGAGGGCTGGAGCGCGATCGGCGAGTGGCGCGGGCCGCAACTGGCGCAGGTGCTGGCGCTTGCCGGACTGTTGCCGGCGGCGCGTTATATCGTGTTCCACTGCGCCGACGCAATCGGCGGCGCGCCCTATTACGAATCGATCGACCTCGCCGATGCCTTCCACCCGCAGACCATCCTCGCCTGGGAAATGAACGGCCGACCGCTCCCTGTGGGCCACGGCGCGCCGCTGCGCCTGCGGGTCGAGCGCCAGCTGGGCTACAAGCATGCCAAATACGTCATGCGCATCGAAGCCCGCGCCAGCCTCGCCGGGCTCTACGGCGGCAAGGGCGGCTACTGGGAGGATGCCAGCGACTACCAGTGGTACGCGGGAATTTGAGGCGGGCTTGCAATTTTCAACAAGCCCGTTCCCCCGCGAAGGCGGGGGAACGGGCTGATTAAGTTAGCTGCCTTGCCGCCTCACCCCTTCATCACCGGCATCACCTTGTCGGCGAACAGCTTCATCTGCTTGTAGACTTCCTCGTAGGGCATGCCGCCAAAGCTGAAATTGGCCAGCATGTCGTACGCGCCGACCATCGCAGTGCGCATCGCATGCTTTTCCAGCATCACTTCGGGGGTGCCGATCAGGTTGCCGTCGATGAAGCCCTTGTAGGCCTTGGTCGGGCCGCCCATTGCTTCGGTCATCTCGCCGAGCGCGACATAGGTCGAATAGCTCGGCAGCGACTTGAAGTGATCGCTGGCCCATTCGTAGTGGTTGACCACCTGCATGAACTGCGCGGCGAAATAGTTGTCGGTGTGTTCGGCGACCTTGGCGGGATCCTCGTGGCAAACGACAAAATCGCTGATGATGAAGGGCGGCGCTTTCTTGCCGTGCTTGGCCGCGAAGGTGTCGCGGTAGGTATTGATCTCGGGCATCGAGCGTTCCCACTCGCCCTGGCTGAAGCGCAGCGCTTTCAGACCATAGTCCGCCGCCACTTCAGCCGAGCCCGGCGACATCGAGACCATCACCATGCGGTCGCGCGTCCAGCCGTGCGGGCGCGGGCGCACTTCGATGCGCGGCTGCTGGAAGTGCTTGGTATCCGCCTCGACAAAGCCGGTTTCCAGACCCTCCATGATGATCACCGCCGCCTCGTCGAACAGCTCGCGGCTGTCGGCGAGGTCCTTGCGCAGTGCGTGGAATTCGCGCCGCGCCGCGCCGCGCCCCATGCCCAGGATCATGCGGCCCTCGCTCACCGCGTCGAGCATCGCCGCCTTCTCGACCACGCGCAGCGGATCGTTCCATGGCAGGATGACCGCAGCGGGCATCAGCTTGATGGTTTTGGTGCGCGCCGCGATCCAGGTCAGCGTCTGGATCGGATCGGGGCAGGCGGCATAGTCGGTGAAATGGTGCTCGACCGAGCCGACATAGT
Source organism: uncultured Alphaproteobacteria bacterium (assembly GCA_963777795.1). Taxonomy (GTDB): domain Bacteria; phylum Pseudomonadota; class Alphaproteobacteria; order Sphingomonadales; family Sphingomonadaceae; genus Novosphingobium. Next base: position 17,833 of record CAVZRM010000005.1, on the reverse strand, counting down.
CGAAGCCCATCGCTTCGGCCTCGACGCCGAGCTGGGTTTCCTTGCGGTGGAACTCGTGATCGGGAATGCCGTGCAGGTTCTGAAATGCCAGGTGGATGCCGATTTGCATTGGTTGATCTCCCAAGTTGATAGCCCCTCCCCTTCAGGGGAGGGGGAGCATTTCACACCGCAGCCGTGATCGGCTCTTCGCCATTGAGGGTGCAGCGGTGGAACTCGCGCTCGCTGTTTTCCTCGTAGGGCATGGCGCGGTGCATCGCGCCGGTGTTGTCCCAAATTGCGAGGTCACCAACCTGCCACTTGTGGCGATAGGTGTATTTGTCCTGCGTTGCGTGGAGCATCAGCCGTTGCAGCAGGTCGTGGCTAGTCGCCGCGTGCATCCCCTCGATCCATGCGCCCGAGGTGCTCAGCACCAGTGATTTGCGCCCCGACTTGTGCTGCCAGACCAGCGGATGCGTGCGATGCGGATAGGAGTGCCACACGGCGAATTCCTCGGCCGTGCAGTTGCGTTTGCCAGGGAACAGCGCGGCATGCATGGTGTGGACGACATGCAGTTTCTCCAGCCGCGCCTGCTCGCCGGCGGGCAGGTCGTCGAAGGCGGCGTAGGTGCTGGCGAACATGGTGTCGCCGCCCTCGCGGCTGAGGCGATACGGCATGAACAGCGTCGCGAAGGGCGGAGTTTCCTCGTAGGTGCCATCCATGTGCCACAGGAAATTGCCGAACAGGAAGCGCGCATAGTCGGGGTTGACCCTGGGGTCGAGACTGACCTTGAGCACGCCCTCGTCGCCCTCGCTGAGCACTTTCCCGTCAGAGCCGCGCTTCTGCCCGCCAAGCCGCAGATCGCCAAGCGAACGGGCGACTGTGCGCAGTTCCTCGTCGTTGAGATGGAGTCCGCGCACCACCAGCGCGCCGCGCTCGACCAGCAGCGCGCGGATGTCTTGCGCATGCGCGCCGCCGAGCAGCGCGGCCTTGCCAAGCAAAACTTCGGATCCCATCCGCTCGGTCAGCTTGACCGACTCAAGCGCTGTGGCAAGGCTCATGACCGGCTCCTCTCACCCTCGCAGGCCCGCCAACGCCCTGCTGCGGCGAATCGGCGGCCCATTGTTTATTGCCTATATCGTTTCATTTAGCCCGATGCAAGCGCTGGCCGCGCCCGGTTTAGCTCTTGCCGATGCTTGAATATCACCTTAGTCGTTTCAATATGCCCAAGCCACCCGGAGGCGCGCCAATGCTCGCGGAAAATGCCATCGCCGTCAGACGCCGGCCCGGTCGCCCCTCCCTCAGCAACGAGGAATTGCTCGACAAGGCGCTCGACCTGTTCCTGACGCAGGGCTTCGAGCGCACCAGCATCGAAGGCATCTGCGCTGCCGCTGGCATGGCCAAGCGCACTGTCTATGCCCGCTATGGCGACAAGGAGAGCCTGTTCAAGGCGGCGCTGCAACGCGCGATCGCGGAGTGGATCGTGCCCATCGCCCGTCTGCGCGCGGTCGAGCGCGACGATCTCGAGGCCAGCCTGCTCGCCATCTCCCGGCTGCTGGTCGCCAACCTGATGAGTCCGGCGGGGCTGCGCCTGCTGCGGCTGACCAATGCCGAATCGGGCCGCATGCCCGAGATCGGGGCCTTCAATGTCCGGCAGGGCACCCAGCCGACCATCGACTTCCTCGCAGAACTGTTCGCGCGCCGCGCCGGTCTGGCGGCGGACGAGGCGCTGCTCGCGGGGCAGGCCTTTCTCAACATGGTCGTTGGCGGTCCGGCGATGAATGCCGCCTGGGGGGTGCAGGTCGATGCCGACATGGTCGAGCGGCAGACGCTCCATGGCGTGCGCCTGTTCCTTCACGGCATGCTGGCGGAAGGCGGGCAAGCGATTGCGCAGGGCCATGGCGAACAGGTCGACCAGGCTCTCGCCGCGCTCGAAGCGGCGCGCGCGCACCTGCTACTGGCCAAGGGCGCGCCTTCGTCCTAGCCTGCCCGGAACGGAAGCGGAGGGAGCGCGCGGAATGGCCGATATCGAAGTGATCGCCGAAGGGCTGCACTTTCCCGAAGGCCCGGTGGTCATGGCCGACGGGTCAGTGCTCGTCGTCGAGATTCACACCGGACACATCACCCGCTGCTGGGCCGGTGGGAAAACCGAGACCGCCGCGACGCCCGGTGGCGGGCCCAACGGCGCGGCGATCGGCCCCGATGGCGCGCTCTATGTCTGCAACAGCGGCGGTCTGGCGCTCGACAGCGACGCGCCCGTCGAGAATGGCCGGATCGAGCGGATCGACCTCGCGACGGGCAGGGTCGAGCGGCTCTACGAGGCCTGCGATGGCAAGCCGCTCTCCGCGCCCAACGACCTGATGTTCGATTGCGACGGCAATATGTGGTTCACCGACCTCGGCAAGATTTCTGCTGCGGGCAAGGAATTCGGCGGGCTCTACTGCGCCCGCGCCGATGGCAGCAGTATCGTGCGAATCAAGGGCGGAGCGCTCAGTTATAACGGCGTCGGCGTCTCCCCCGACTGGTCCAGCGTCTATGTCGCTGATACCTATTCGGCGCGGATCTATGGCTATGACCGGCGCGTCGCCGAGCAGGAGCCGCGCCTGGTGGCGACGGTGCCGGGCCTGGTCCTGCTCGACAGCCTGGCGATGAGCGCGGCGGGCAATGTCTGCGTCGCGACGGTGTTCGAGGGCGGCGTGAGCACGGTGACGCCAGAGGGCGAAGTGACCAAGCACCCGCTCGGCGACCGGCTGGTGACCAATGTGGCCTTCGGCGGGCCGGACATGATGGATGCCTATGTCACCTATTCGGAGAGCGGCGCGCTGGTCAAAGTGCGCTGGCACGAGCCGGGGATGCGGCTGGTTTACAATGCATAGCTGGAAAGTGGGAAGCTGCGGATGGCAAGCCTGACTCTACCCCCCGAACGCCCGGGCCGTCCCGCCGATCCCGACCTCGCCGCGCGCCGGGCGCAGATGCAGGCGGCGGTCGATGCCGGGGCGTGGCACACCGCGCTGCCGCCGCTCGAGACCGCACTCGCCGGCCGCCGGACGCTGCGCTTCCAACCCGAGTCCGCGCCGCGCGGAACGGTCATGGCCCTGCACGGCGGCGGTTTCCGCATTGGCCGGCCCGAGTTCGAGAGCCTGCTCGCCGAGGCGCTGGTTGCGCGCTGCGGCGTCGAGGTGGTGGTGCCGCAATACCGCCTCGCCCCCGAGCATCCTTTCCCTGCCGGACTGATCGACGCCGTGGCGAGCTTCGACGCGCTGCGCGCCGAACCGGGCACGGTGCCCCTGGTGGTCCTGGGCGATTCGGCAGGCGGCGGGCTCGCGGCGAGCCTCGCGCTGCTGCGCGGCCCGGCAATCGATGCGCTGGTGGTGCTCTCGCCGTGGCTCGACCTGCGGGTGAATGCACCCGCCTATGCGGATAACGCCGCCAGCGACCCGATGTTCTCGCAGGAATCAGCCGATGTGGCTGCCGAGCTGTATCTCCAGGGCTTCGACCCCACCCATCCGCTGGTCTCGCCGCTGCTGGCCGACATCGCCGCGTTTCCATCCACCCTGATCAGCGTCGGCAGTGGCGAAGTGCTGCGCGACGACGCCTTGCGCTTCCACGCCAAACTGCTGGCGGCGGGCGTGGAGTCCCGGCTCAGCGCGATTGCCGGCATGGAACACGTCGCGGTGGTGCGCGGGCTCGCCTTGACCGGCGCGGCGGAGACCTTCGAGGACATCGTGCGGTTCATCGACTCCGCGATTTCCACCTGAGCCCCATTGCCGCGCAGCGCATTTCGCGCAATGCTGGACGCGAGTCCAGAACAGCGAGGAGAGATTTATGGCCGATTTCACGGTCAGCGCACTGGAAGAAGGCCTTCCGTTCGGCGCGCGCGTTTCGGGCATCACCCAGTCGATGCTCGAGGACGGCGATGTCCGCGCCCGGCTCAACCGGCTGTTCGAGGATCGCGGCGTCATCGTCTTCGAGGGCGTCGAGCCGAGCGCCGAGATGCAGGTGGCGGTAAGCACGGTGTTCGGTCCGCTCAAGGACCATCCCGTCGCCTCGGTAGACCGCGCCGATGCCGACAAGCTGGTCGGCGTCATCGCCATTTCGGCGGGCGAGGACATGTGCGTCGTCGAGATCGACGGCGAGCAGCTGGTCACCTGGCAACCGTGGCATTTCGACCATGCCTATAACAACGAGCTCAACCGCGCCGGAGTGCTGCGCTCGCTCAAGATTGCCAGCACGGGCGGGCGTACCGGCTTTGCCGACGGCATCCAGATCTACAACGACATGGACCCGGCGATCCGGCGGAAGGCCGAGGGGCTCGAACTGCTCTACAACCTCGACCTGCGCTATACCGAACAGCGCTATGGACTGCCGGACAACTTTCGCGTCATCCGCCACCATGCCAGTCTGCTGCATGAGTTGACCAAGGGCGATCCACGCTCGATTCATCCGGCGCTGTGGACGCGCAGCACCGGCGAGACGGTGTTCCACATGACGCCTTATGGCGCGCGCGGCATCGTCGGCAGCGAGAAGGAGGAGGAGGATTTCGCACTGCTGGCCGAAATCTGGGACGAGGCGATGCGGGTGATGAAGCCCTATTTCCACCAGTGGAAACTGACCGACCTGGTGCTGTGGGACAATTGGCGTTTGCTCCACCACGCCGCCGGCTGCCCGCCCGACGAGGAACGCGTGGTCCACCGCACGACGATCAAGGGCGACTACGGGCTCGGGCGCTTCGAGGTGCTGGGCTGACGCCACAAACCGCTTGACGGCATCACCGTGAACAACATCTCGCCCGGCTCGGCGCAGTGGCGGATATCGCCAACCCCTGCGGCTATCTGTGCTCGGAAGGCGCGGGCTTGGTCACCGGGCAGACCATCGGGATTCACGGCGGGCGAGTGGTACCGTAGGGCGAAATTCATGGATCAACGTTGTTCCCCCGCGAAAGCGGGGGCCTCGTTCGGCTGGGCGGACCGTCACGTCCGACTGCCTGAGGTCCCCGCTTTCGCGGGGGAAACGGGTGTTTCAGAATGAACGCTATATGCGTCAGACCGCCGGATATCGCAGCCGCCCCAGCAACCGCGCCAGGCTGAAGCGCTCGGCATCGGGGCGTAACAGCCGCGCCTTGGCTTTCTCGAAGCGCATCACCCCTTCGATGCGGCGGTCGAGAAAGGCCAGGGTCTCGGCCTTGTCGATACTCTCGTCCTGGGAGAAGACTGCCAGCGTCGCCGCATAGATCCCCGCCAGCAGGGTCCGCTTGGTATAGTGGTTGTAGTCGGTTGCCGTGTCCCCGGCCAGCCGCCACATGGCGTCGGCGCTGGCCCAGCCGAGGCGCAGCGCCTGCCCGGCGATCGGCGGCATGGCCATGATCGATAGCGCGCGGCGCAACGCCTCCTCGCGCCCGGCCAGTGCCTCCAGGCGGAAGGTCACCAGCCGCCGGATGCGCTGGCGGATGGGCAGGGCGGTCAGCACGCCGCCGGCGAATTCGCGCGCCATCGCGGTATCGACTGCGCCGATCCACGCCGCGATCATGGTCATTGCTCCGCCGGAAAAGGCCAGCGCGGCAACCTTGGGAGCGATGCCATGCTGGCGCGCCGCTTCGGCCACTGCGGCATCACTCCAGCCGTCGAACACCGCCGCCGCCGCGACTGCGGGGGCGAGCGCCAGCCGCAGTTCCGCAAGCGTGAGGTCGCCGGCGATCACATCACCGCTCACAGCGCCGGGCCATAGGAACGCTGCGGCGTCGCGCGCTGGCCCCGCGGCTTTGCGTTGCTCTCGATTTCGCCGACCAGAGTGCTGCTGCGCCCGCCGAGCAGGGCGTAGTCGCGTGCCGAGCGTCCCGAATTGTCCGCCCGGTCGGGATCGGCCCCGGCCTTGAGCAGCAGCCGCATCAGCGCCACATCGCGGCGGTGGACGGCGGAAATGAGAGGCGTTTCCCCGGAGGAATTGGGCTCATCGACGCGCGCCCGCTGCTGCACCAGCAGATCGACACCTTCGGGAAAGCCCAGCGTCACGGCCAGTTGCAACGGCGTCGTCCCGCGTCCGTCATGGGCGTTCACATTCGCCCCCTTGCCGATCAGGAAGCTCATCCAGGTGAGATCGCGGCGCGCGGTGACGATGTGCAGCGCGGTCTCGCCGCTGGTCGAGTTGCGCGTGTTGACAACCTGCGAGCCAGGCTCGTTGAGTGCGTCCTGCACCGCCGTGCCGTCCTTCTTGCGCACCGCCTCGAGAAATTTGTAGCTGCGCGAAAATTGCGCAATTGCCGGCGCGGGAGCAACCAGCGCCGCCGCCAATGCCAGCGCGAGTGTCCGCAGCATCGTCCGTGCCAAAATCCCTGCCATGCCGATCCTCGATGCCACCCGCTGAAACTCCCTTTGCCTGCGCTCGCCCCCTTGCGCCAATGAGTTTAGCAGAGCATGAACCGCTCCGCCATGCGCAGACTTTCCCGCACTTTCGCGATCCTCACCACCGCCATCGTTCTGCCCCTGACGCTGGCCGCCTGTGGCCAGGACAGTGCGCCAGTCCAGCCAGCGACCGAGCGCCCGCCGCTGGAAGGCGCCAAAATTGGCGGCCCGTTCGCCCTGGTGGACAAAGACGGCAAGCCGGTGCGCTGGGAGGATTTCCAGGGCAAGTACCGCGCGGTCTATTTCGGCTATACCTTCTGCCCGGACGCCTGCCCGCTCGACGTCCAGGTGATGATGCAGGGCTTTGCCCGGTTCGAAAAAGAACAGCCGCAGCGCGCCGCGCGGCTACAGCCGCTGTTCATCACCATCGATCCCGAGCGCGACACGCAGGTCATGGTCGGTGAGTTCGCCGCCGCCTTTTCGCCGAGACTGATTGGGCTCACCGGAACGTCGGCACAGGTCGATCAGGCTGCGAGGGCCTTCGCGGTCTATTACAAGCGCGGCACCGAAACCTCGGGCGGCTATCTGATGGACCACAGCCGCATCGCCTACCTGATGGGCCCGAAGGGTGAACCGATCACCATGTTGCCGGTTGACAAGGACGGCGAAGCAGTGGCGGCGGAACTGGCAAAATGGGTGAAGTGAAGCCGTTCTGGCAGGCCCCGCTGGAAGGGCTGAGCCGCGCCGAATGGGAAGCACTGTGCGATGGCTGCGGCCAGTGCTGCCTCCACAAGCTGGAGGATGAAGACACCGGCGAGGTTCATTTCACCAATGTCGCCTGCCGCCTGCTCGATAGCGGAACGGCGCAGTGCAAGGACTATCGCGGCCGGCTCGCCCATGTTCCCGACTGCCTGCGGCTGACCCCGGCCAAGCTGGCGGGACTGGCCTGGCTGCCGGCGACTTGCGCCTATCGCCTGCGCGCGCAGGGCAAGCCGCTGCCCGAATGGCACTACCTCGTCTGCGGCGACCGCGATGCGGTGCACCGTGCCGGCGTTTCGGTGCGCGGGCGGGTGGTCACCGAGGATCTTGCCGGACCGATCGAGAACCACATCCTCACGGGCGAGGCCAACTGGATGCATCCGCAGGCGGATTCCGGCAGCGATGCTTGACTGGCTCAAGCGCAGCGCACCCGAGATCGAGCTGGGTGGCCGCCGCTTGCCGATCGTCGTTCGCCGCCTCCCCCAGGCCCGCCGCCTGACCCTGCGCCTTGCGCCCGATGGCAGCGAGGTGCGCGTGTCGATGCCGCGCTGGGGCCGAACGGTCGAGGCGGTGGAATTCGCCCGCAGCCGCGCCGGCTGGCTCGCCCGCCAGATCGCGGCGCTGCCCGCGCGCCAGGTGGTCACGCCTGGCACCAGCCTTGCCTTTCGCGGCACCGCTCTGGCGATCGCCCATGATCCCGCCGCTCCGCGCCGGGTGCGGCTGGAGGGCGAGGCGCTGCGCTGCGGCGGGCCGATCGATGGGCTCCCGACGCGGCTGCGGCGCTGGCTGGAGGGCGAGGCGCGCCGCCTGATCGCCGAGGACCTCGCCCACTATTGTGCGCGCGCGGGCCGCGCGCCGCCGAAGCTGGCACTGTCCAACGCGCAGCGGCGCTGGGGCAGTTGCGCCGCCTCTGGCGCGATCCGGATCAACTGGCGGTTGATCATGGCTCCCGATGAAGTGCGCCGCTCGGTGGTCGCCCACGAGGTTGCGCATCTAGTCCACTTCGATCACAGCCCGGCCTTTCACGCGCTCCTTGGCGTGCTCTACGAGGGCGAGATCGCTGCGGCCAACCGCTGGCTCAAGCGCGAGGGGCGCGGGCTCTACGCGGCGTTCGGTTAAGAAAATGAGCCCAGTTTTGAATTCCCGGATTCGGTGCCGGAGTTTGATATCAACTTAAATGGCGACAGGGTTGGCCCGCCTCTGGCGCATCATTCCCCCGACGAGGGTAAAACCGACAAGGAGCAACACCCAGCTTTCTGGTTCCGGAACGGGCGAAACGGTCGAGGCGAGGGCAAACTCAGCCCCCAGGATATTGATCCCTGAAAGAACGAGCGTATCGAGCGGGACTGGTCGGCCACTAAAGGCCTTGGTGCCAGCGTATTGGAGCAGCGTCGAGAAACCGCCGGCACCTGAATTGGTCGTCAGCCAAACAGTGTTGTCCGCCGTATCGAACGCGACCGCGTAGCCGGTCGAGGTGTCGGGAATGAGGAAGCCGGCGATAACCTGACGCGCTGCGTCGATGTTGAATATGGCACCGTCACCAGCAAGCCAGAACGAATTGTCTCGCGGATCCCAGGCAATCCCGCTCGCCGTGCCGATCGTGAAGATATTGACGCCATTCGTAAAGCTTAAGTCAAACACCTCGGGATTCGTCCAGTCCAGCCCGAACCGGTAAGCGATGGAATCGCCAAACTGCGCCCGTAACGCATAGTTGTATATGCCATCGGTGGTGCCATCGCGAAAACAGCACCCGACCGTGTTTGCATAGGTCGTCCCGGTTGGAGTCCCGTCGAGCGCAAATTCATGTCCGATTCCGGTATCGATATCAGAATAGGTGCGGACGGATGACAAGACTGCCAGTGAGGGACTGGCATTCACGCCTGGACCCGATGGGCTGCCCCAGGAATTGACGATGGCGTTCCCTTGAACGACTTGAACACCACCATTGCCATCGGTGAGATAGAGCCGACTAAGTGGACCGGCCTGCGCTGGGGCGATGTGAAACATCAAGGCGGATACAGTGATAAACGTCTTGATGAGGATTCCCATAAAATTCCCTTTGAAAAGGCGAGGTATATCCGATGTGAAAGACGCTATGACACGCATATTGCATCTTTTTATCATTGAACCTAACTCAATGTTCAGAATGCGTGTCCCGCCCTGGGATCCCCGAACGCAGGGCGAGAATTTGCCGCCGTCGCCTCAACTGCAAGCGCGCGATCCGTTACGATGGGCAACGCTACCGCAGGCATCACCTGATCGAAAACGCCTTCTGCCGCCTCAAGGATTTCCGCCGCTTGGCTGCGCGCTACGGCAAGCTCGCCGCAAACTTCCTGCCTCGCTACTGCCATCGCCCTCTGGCTCTGATTGAGCCTCAGCCCCAGAACTTCTGGCATCGCGGCGCGCGAACCCCTATCTAGGGCCACATGGCTCTGTTCAGACGCGCCGGCATGTGGCGGGATGTCAGTCCCGGCGGTGCCATTGGCGATTTCATCACCGTGTTCAAACAGGCGGGGCCGAACCGCTGGCGCATTGCCGGGCTCGCCCTGTTGCCGCCGCTGGGCATCCTGCTGGTGTTCGCCAACGAGGAAGTGCGCGGCAAGCCCCGGTCGCCGCAAGTGACCTACATTACCAGTTGGCACGCGGATCGCAGCGCTGCGGAGATCAGGGCCTCCAATCTCGTCAACCAGAAGCGCAAGGAACGCCTTGCCGCCGAACAGGCGAAGCGCGAGGAGAACGTGCGCGGCATGTACAAGACGCTGGGGCGCATCTCGGGCATGGACGTCGATGCCATCGAGAAACAGGCCGTCGCCGACCGCGTCGCCGAAGCCGCCCGAGCGGCCGCCGAGGCCGAACGGCTGCGGCAACGGCAGGCTGCCGCCGCCAGTGAATGACGACGCGGGCAGCGACGGGCGCTGGCTGGCGGCAGCGGCGAGTGTGGCCGCGCGCGCGCTGCCGCTGAGCCGGCCCAACCCGGCGGTCGGTGCAATTCTGGTCAGGCAGGGGCGTGTCATCGGCCGGGGCTGGACCGGGGCGGGCGGACGTCCGCATGCCGAAGCCGTGGCGCTCGAACAGGCCGGTGCGGCGGCACGCGGCGCGACACTTTACGTCACCCTCGAACCCTGCGCGCACCAATCGCCGCGCGGCCCCGATTGCGCCGGGCTGGTCGCGGCGGCGGGGCTGGCGCGGGTGGTAGTCGGTTGCGCCGATCCCGATCCGCGCACGGCGGGCAAGGGCCTGGCGCGGCTGCGCGAGGCCGGGATTGCCGTCACACTGCTTCCCTCGCCCGCGGCCGAGGCCAGCCTCGCCGGCTATCTGATCCAGCGCCGCCATGGCCGCCCGCTGGTCACGCTCAAGCTCGCGCTGTCGCTCGATGGCTGCATCGCCACGGCCGGCGGCGAGAGCCAGTGGATCACCGGCGCGGCGGCGCGCGCGCATGGCCATGCGCAGCGCGCGCGGTCCGATGCGATCCTCGTCGGCGGCGCCACCCTGCGCGCCGATGCCCCGCGCCTTGATGTGCGCCTGCCGGGCCTGGAAACTCGCAGTCCGCAGCGCTGGGTGCTGACGCGCGGCGCTGCCCCGGCAGGCTGGCTGGCGCTCGCTGCGCCCGAAGCCATCGCTGAAATGGCCGATGTCCAGTATCTGCTGGTCGAGGGCGGGGCGGGGGCGGCGGCCTCGTTCCTCGCAGCGGGCCTGGTGGACCGGCTGCTGATCTACCGCGCGCCGGTGCTTATCGGTGGCGGCATGCCCGGCATCGGCGACATCGGCCTGGGCGCGCTCGCCGATGCCCATGGCCAATGGCGGATGAGCGACCGCCGCCAGCTTGGCAGCGACACTTGGAAGTCTACGACGCGGTTCCATGTTCACCGGAATAGTCACTGCGATCGGCACGATCCGCGAGTTCCGCCAGGCCGGCGATCTTCACGCCGTCATCGCCTGCCCGTTCGATCCCGCCCATATCGCCATTGGCGCATCGATCGCCTGTTCGGGGGTGTGCCTCACCGTGGTCGATCGCGGCGGGAGCGCCGGTGACGCCTGGTTCGCGGTGGACATCTCGGGCGAGACCGTCTCGTGCAGCGTGCCGGGTCGCTGGTCCGCGGGCCAGGCGCTCAATCTCGAACCCGCGCTCAAGCTCGGCGACGAACTCGGCGGGCACATCGTCACTGGCCATGTCGATGGGGTCGGGACGATTGTCGGCGTGTGCCCCGAAGGCAAATTCGCGGCGCCTCGGCATCGCCGCCCCGCAAGCGCTCGCGCCCTACCTCGCGGCCAAGGGCTCGATCACCGTCGACGGAGTTTCGCTGACGGTCAACGAAGTCGCCGACCAGCCCGACGGCTCATGCCATTTCGCGCTCAACATCATCCCGCACACCGCCGAGGTGACCACGCTGGGCGCGCTCGAGGCGGGGGACAAGGTCAACCTCGAGATCGACGTGCTGGCGCGCTATCTGCAGCGGATGCAGAGCCTGCGGGGTTGAATTTTCTTGTTTCGCGCAGAGGCGCAGAGGAAGCAAAGTGCGCAGAGGAGTCTGCTTAGCGCCGCAGGTCAAAAAGCCAATCGCATAGCCGATCGAAAGGCACCGTCGAATCGTCAAAGTGGCTTCGCCGACAAAGCAGCCCCTTATACCAAAGTGCATTGATTGTAACCTATAAGCCCCTCCCCTTCAGGGGAGGGGTTGGGGTGGGGGTTGTCGGCAGAGCGTTGCGCTTGACCGACAACCCCCACCCCTCCGCCGCTGCGCGGCTCCTCCCCTCCCCTGAAGGGGAGGGGCTTCGATAAGTCAAACTCACCGCAACTAGGTATTAGCGATCTTCGCGTCCTCTGCGCCTCTGCGCGAAATCAATCCTACCCGGTCACATCCGCGACAGCGGCGATGAACTGGTCGATGTTCGCCATGGTCAGCCCGGCGACATTGATCCGGCCCGAGCCGGCGAAATAGACGCCGTGCCGCTCGCGCATCGCCTGCACCTGGTCGGGGGTGAAGGGAATGATTGAGAACAGCCCGTTCTGTGACCCCAGCGGCGTCAGATCGACCCCGCCGACCTTGCCTGCGGCGGCGAGGCGGGCGCGGACCTGGCGCATGCGGGTGCGCATCTGGTCGAGCTCGTCCAGCCATTGGGCCGTCAGCGCGGCGTCCTCCATCACGATCCGCGCCGCCGCCGCGCCGTGATCGGGCGGCTGCGACCAGTTGGCGCGGGCCAGCGCGTGGCCGTTCGACATGATCGCGGGAAGCTGCGCAGGATCGGCGGCCATGGCATAAAGCGCGCCGGTGCGGTCGCGGTAGAGGCCGAAATTCTTGTCGCAGCTGTAGGCGATCAGTGCCTCGGGCACGGCGGCGAGCACGCGGCGGACACCGTAAGCGTCCTCCTCCATCCCCGCGCCAAGCCCCTGGTAAGCGAGATCGAGCAGCGGCAGCAGTTTCTTCTCGGCGATCAGTCCGGCGATCTCGTCCCAGTCGGCGTTGGAATAATCGATGCCGGTGGGGTTGTGGCAGCAGCCGTGGAGCAGGATGGCATCGCCTTCGCCAGCCTTGGCAATGGCAGCGCGCAGCGCGTCCATGTCGACCGTGCCCTCGGCGGTGGCATGGTTGAAGCCCTGCATCGGCAGGCCAAGATCGGCGCAGATCTGCGCGTGGTTGGGCCAGCTCGGGCCGCCCATCCACACCTGGCCGCAGCCGGCGCGCTTGATCATCGCCAGCGCCAGCCGCAGCGAGCCGGTGCCGCCCGGGGTCTGCATGCCCTCGATGCGCCCGTCCCTATCCGGGTTCGCTGCGCCGAAGACGTAGGGCATCAGCGCGGCAACGAAGCCCATGTCGCCCTCGGGGCCGAGATAGGCCTTTGAGTCCTGCATGGCGACCAGCCGCTGTTCGGCTGCCTTGACCGCGCCGAACACCGGCGTGTCGCCCTGGCCGGTCTTGTAGACGCCGACACCGAGATCGATCCGCGTCGGGCGTGGATCGGCGTTGTGGAGCTTGATCAGCGCGAGCAGCGCGTCGGCGGGCTGTTGGGGGAGATTGCTAAGCATGGCGAGCGCGCGCATAGCCGGGCGGACCCGGCGCGGCAAGACCACGGGTTTTCCCCTAGGCGAAAATCCACCCGGCCTTGACCGCGACCGTGCCAGACCATGGCGGCCATGGGCAGCGACAAACCTTGTTCGATGCGGCGTTCCGGCGATGCCGCCGCCGGTCGCCGCCGCCACAGCCGGCTGCGCGTCCAGCTTCCGGCGCGGTTGATCACGCTCGAGGGGACGCTGACAGCGACCCTGCTCAACCTGTCGTTCAAGGGGGCCAAGCTCATGATCCCGGAGGGCAGGACCCGCGCGGGTGCCCGCGCCGTGCTGGGCTGGGGTCCGTTCGAGGCATTCTGTACGGTTGCCTGGTCGCAAGGCAATCATTGCGGGCTCGATTTCGAAACGCCGCTGAAGCCCGCTGTCCTGCTGGCAACCCGCGACATGGCCGACGCCACCCCGGTGATCGACAGCAGCCGCGTCGCGGCGCGCGAGTGGGCAACGGGCAGGGTGAGCCGGGTCTAGAACGGCAGCCAGTTCTGTTTGTGCGAGAATTTCATGTAGCCGGCATTGATCCCCAGCCTGAGCCCGGCACCGGCGCGCACCGGAATCAGCACGATGTCGCCGCGCCTGAGGTAGGAGACATGGAAACCGCCAACCAGATAGGCCTGCCCTTCGCCCGCGCCGAAGCGCTTGTACAGGTCCTGGGTGTCGAACAGGTTGTACACCAGCACGAAGGCGTTGCCGGCATTGGCCCCGGCATCGAAGCCGATCGACGGCCCGGTCCAGTAAACCGGCTTCTCGCCCTCGATCTTGTGATGGAGGGTGCCCGAGCCATAGCGCAGCCCGACGACAATCGCCCCGCCGCCTTCGCGTCCGACGATATAACCATTGGGCTCGCCCTGTTTGGCGAGCAGATCCTCGATGATCCCCGCCAGCCCGGCCGCACCCTTGCCGAACACGCCTTCGGCGGCCCCGATGAGGTCGTCCTTGCGATAGGTCGTCGGGCTGTCGGCGGCGGCAGTTGCCGGGTCGGTCGCCGGAACGGGCGCAGCGATATCGACACCAGGCGTAGGGACAGTGGCGGACGAGGGAGCAGCGGGCGCGGGGGCAGGCAGTGCGGCTGGCGAAGCGGGCGTGGGGGATGGGAGGGCCTCGGCGGGCATCAGGTCGCCGTCTATCGGCGGATCGGGCGCGGCGTGGGCTGGTGCTGAAAGCGCAACCAGCAAGGCCGCCGCGCATGCCAGCGCGGCACCGCGCCATGAAAGATCAAGTCTGCGTTCCATGCTTGCTGCCGTTCCGTGATGATGCGGCCGGAAGCCCCCTGCGACCCCGGGCTCGCGTGTCTGGCGCGAAGCAGATTCCAAGCTCCGGACCACTGCAATCGCGGCGCGACGAGCCGAGTCGCAAATAGGCCCAGCCGAGCCCGGGCGGCCAGACATGGCCCTGCGCACAGCCCCTTGCTCCCCCCGTCCGCCCTCGCTATAGCCCGCCCGCGCCGCTGCGATCCGGAGACGTGGGTGAGTGGCTGAAACCAACGGTTTGCTAAACCGTCGTACTGGTAAATCCGGTACCGAGGGTTCGAATCCCTCCGTCTCCGCCATCTTGTCTTGATTTTATTGATATTTTTTCAAAGCAAGGCCTCCGTTCCCAAAACCGCTCCCCGATAGAACGCTTGCTTGAAGCCGGACGCCTTCGGACAAATCGGCTTCCATGGCAGGGACCATGCGCGCCAGCCGCCCGCCCTATCCCGAATGATTGGCAGTGCAGGTCGAGCAGTCCAATTCGGGCCGTGCTTCCGGTCCGCATGGGTGAATAAATGGCCCCACACCGTACGCGACAAATCGCGGCCAGAAATGGCAGGTTTGTGCGCCCCTTGGCCGATGGTCACTACTCAGTCAGATTGACTTGCCTTGCTCAACCGCAAATCATTTCAACGTCTCCCGCCGTGACATTGGCTGAATCCTGCGATTCTATCCGCGCAGCACGATACAAACTGCGCGGATCACTGTGACTTGCTTGCAAGTCACCTCCCTCTGCCCTTGCTAAAGCAACCAACCTATAATAATTATGGGTTATGGCAGAGCCGGTTCCCCTGAGGATGAACGACGCAACGGCGCTCAAAGTCCTTCGAGAGATTGCACAGGACAGTGCCCAAGTGATCTTCACGCATCACGCCCGGCAGCGAATGCGGCAACGCAAGGTTTCCCCAGTGCAGGTTATTGCCTGTCTCCAGCGCGGCACCATTAGTGAGCCGGTTGCGCTGGATATGCATGGGAATTGGAAGTTGACCGTTTCGCATCGCGTAGCGGGCAGGGATTTGAATGTAGCAGTCGCGATTGACGTTCCCAGCCGGGCAATCGTCATCACGGTGTTTTAGGAGGCGAGCATGTATCATTATCGGGAATGCGGCCTTCGCAACGTCTGGCTGGCGAATGGCTATGATGAGCACGACACCCCCTATGGACCGGGTATCGCCATCCATGACGTGGAAGGCCTCCACCGCGCTGTTGCGCATGGACTTGTCAACAAAGGCGGGAAGCTGACCGGGACCGAGTTGCGCTTCCTTCGCCAAGAGATGGGCCTGAGCCAAGCAAAACTCGCCACCATGCTTGGCAATGAGGCTCAGACGGTTGCCCTATGGGAGAAGCGGGGAGGCCAGCCCAAGATTGCTGATCGTTTCATTCGTGCGATCTACCGGGAATTGAATGAGGGCAACGCCCATATCCGCGACATGATCGAGCGGCTGGTGGATTCCGACCTTGAGGAAAGCGATGCCCGCATCACGCTTGAGCAAGACAGCGGCGGCTGGAAGGTTGCAGCGTAGCTCTACACGGCGCGCGGCATGCAAAGCTTGAGGATGTTTCCGATGCAATTGACCCTGGCCAAGATCAGAATGACATTCCACGCATGCAATCTCAGGTCATCTGCCAAGCGAATCGCAATCATCAATGCTGCGATCCGCCTTGCGACCGTTGCGGCCATGATCGCAGGCTTAGTCGTCAATGCTGAACCTGCCATCGCCCAAACCCTTCCCGACCAATTGGAGAGGGGGAAAATCAGAGAAGCACACTACGATTTATGCCTGCCTGCCACAGCCGAAGAATACGAAGCCATGGGAAAGCATGCGGTTCTCATGATCGTTGCAAAGTCAGTAATATCTACCGAATTACCCATCAAATCGGCATACCTTGAGGTCAAAGATATACGCATCCCGCTTCAAAAATTCAGTCGTTCCGAGATTCGGGAACATAGGGAACCAAATTCTGGCAATGAATATGCGGAACAGGTCTACTTCTATCTTGTGCCAATTTCTCTCATCAAGCGCGAGGCGCGATTGGTTATCGACTTCTCCGGCCAAAGATCGGGCTTTGGCCTAGGGACCTTTGGCCCGGAAACGCTGTCAGGCGCGCCTGCCTTTATCAAGCTAGACGAATACGATACTGGCAGTGACGCTAACATGGAGGCGGTTGCCGGATTGCTGGCTAGGGAGTATCCTGCTTACTTTGGTAGCAATTGACGGCGGAGGCGGTCTTGAAGCTGCTTTTTCTTGCTCTGGCCGTATCGCTGATACCACAGCTTGCATCAGCGCAAGTGCATGTGCGCGGGCATATTCGAAGCGATGGAACATATGTGCGGCCGCACGTCCGTAGCTCTCCAAACTCAAGCAAGATGGACAATTATTCAACCAGAGGGAACATTAACCCATACACAGGGAGGCAAGGTCATGCGGACCCATTTGCCTTGCCTAGACGGCCACGTATTCGGCTTTATGCGTTACCTCAATTGACCACCCAGCCTCAGCAAGAATTGCGTCCGCGCTTGTTGGCCCAGCAAAACAGGCCGCTCGCCTTCACGTTCTGCACGCCGGGGTTTGCCTGCTAATGGGCGCAGTGGAGCTATTATTGCCAGCCTCCGGCCTCCCTGCCATCAGCAAGAAGTAAAATCACAGCGCCGCCGCAATGGGAATCCCCGTCGATTCGGTTGGCATCAAACCACTCAAACCCCAATTTGGGGGCGGCTGCTAATGTTTCAAATTCGTCGCAGCGCATTGCTTGACATAGTTTGCGATTGCGTCGCGCACGTTCCGAAGGTCCATTGCACCGCCAAATCGGACCATTCCAAAGCCATCCAACCATATTCCCAAGTCGCTTGTTGCCATTAGAGAATTGACTTGCCCTGGGCTCAAAGCTCGCTCCAACCAAACCGTGCTGTCCTGCACTTGAACGCCTGCAATGCCCGGAACGGGTTGGAGTTCGGCAGAGTCCAAATCTAGATATGAACGCTTCGTCCAGTCCGGGTCGGCCATGTTTGCGCTTTGCTCAGGATTTGTCACGATTCCTGCCTGTATCGTGATGCCTCCATGCCAGCAGATTAACAGGGCACGCAACTGGGCATCTGGTTCAACCTGATTAAGCCGCAAATAAGGCCGCATATCAACCATCTTGAGCTCGGCGGTTGTCGCCGACACCCCATTGTTGACGAAGCGATAAACCAGCGCATCATCGTACGAAAGCCAAACAATTTCAGTCGATTCCGTGACCGATGCGATTGCAAAGGCGCTGGCATCCACCCCCATATCCGAAAGATATGAGACCAAGATGCCGCTTATCGTTTGCGCATCAGATTCGGAGGCTCCCGGCCCAGACGAGCTACGAAATTGATGCAGTCCTAGCCTTCCGCCATCCGGCATGAACCGCAATTCCCCGCCTGCAAAAGCGTAAGCGCATGCGCTGGCACATATTGCATGGCT
>CAVZRM010000004.1:0-80412 GCA_963777795.1 uncultured Alphaproteobacteria bacterium | reverse complement strand
AGCTCCATCTTAGTCGACCGGTCCCATCTATCCGGTCCGCATATCGGTCCCGTCATTTCGGAACGGCAGTTCAACCGGGTGCAATCGCTGATCCAGGCAGGCATCGATGAAGGCGCTCGCCTGGTCTCAGGCGGCCCAGGACGCCCGCAAGGGTTCAACCAGGGCTACTTCGTCAGGCCGACGATCTTTGCCGACGTTTCCAACGATATGACAATCGCCCAGGAGAGGTCTCGATCCTGTTCTTTCGATCATTCCGTTCGATACTGAGGAGCAGGCGTTCAGATCGCGAACGATACGCCCTATGGTCTCAGCAACTATGTGCAGAGCACCGATGTCGATCGGCGGCAGCGGTTGGCACGCAGGCTTGATGCGGGCATGGTCGAGATGAATGGCCAGCCGCGCGGAGCCGGTGCCCCGTTCGGCGGCGTCAAACGTTCCGGGCGTGCGCGTGAGGGTGGCCGGATGGGCATCGAGGAATTCCTGGATGCGAAGGCAGTTTCCGCCTGGACCTGACGGGACCGGTTGCAACCGGATGACCGGGGCGGCAGGTGCAGAGGCGAACAGGACAGGCTGGATAAACCAGCGGCCATGAGAGGATTGAGAATGATCGCATCCCTGAATATCTGGCCTGCCATGGCACATGGAAGCCTGTGATGGCCGCTCAGCCAGTCGGCACGGAAAATGGCTCACCGCAAAACAGTTTGGCAGGACTTTACGATGCGCGTTTCCAGCGGCGCGCCCTGTTCCTGCTATTTATGGTCTACACCTGCAGTTATCTCGACCGCCAGATCCTCAATATTCTGGCGGAGCAGGTGAAACGGGAATTGCACCTGCATGATTGGCAGGTGGGGCTGATGACGGGGCTGGCTTTCGCGCTGCTCTATTCGATCCTCGGCCTGCCGATTGCCCGCTATGCCGAGCGGGCTGATCGGCCCAGGCTGATTGGTACAGCCATTGCTGTATGGAGTTTGGCCACTGCCTGCTCGGGATTGGCGCTCAACTTCACCCAGATGATTGCCGCCCGCATCGTTGTCGGCATCGGTGAGGCAGGCGCCACGCCACCCGCCCATTCCCTGATCAGCGACTACACGGCGAAGGCAAAGCGCGCATCGGCGCTGGCATTCTACTCGATGGGCATTCCATTCGGGACTCTGACAGGCCTTGCGCTGGGCGGGGTCATTTCCGACTATTTCGGTTGGCGCGTCGCCTTTTTCGTCGTCGGGATCCCGGGTCTGCTGCTTGCAGTGCTGGCTGCATTATTCCTGCGGGAACCACGCCGATCGGTACGAGCCACTGCCGGGAAGCCACCTGCGTCAGTGCCGCTCGGCCGGGCGCTGCTGCAACTGATGCGGGTCCCGACATTCCGTAACATCGCGATGGGGGCGGCCCTGGTCACGGTGACAGGATATGGCCTGGGGCCGTTCCTCGCCAGCTTCTTCCTGCGCACGCAGGGTGCCGAACTGGCGCAGATCGCCGCATGGTCAGGCCTCAAGCCGCTGGGGTTTCTGGGGCTCGCACTGGGCGTTTCGGGCGGGTTGGCAGGCATGATCGGAACGTGGTTCGGCGGCCAGCTGGCTGACAAATGGGCGCGGACCGATGTGCGCGCCTATCTGCTGGTGCCTGCCATCGCCACGCTGCTGTCGCTGCCCTGCTTCATGATGACTTTCCTGTCGACCAGCGTGTTCGCCGGGCTGGCGTGGAAGGCGCTGGCATCGATCCTGTTTTCGACCTGGTATGGCCCGATCTATGCCGCAGCCCACAGCGTCGTGCCCAACAACATGCGCGCTACGTCTTCGGCCGTGGTCCTGATGCTCACCAATCTGATCGGTCTGAGTTTCGGGCCGCTGATCGTGGGTTTCATGTCGGATATGTTCAATCATCAATGGGGGCTTGGCGAGGGCGAAGGGCTGCGCCTGGCGATGATCGTGCTGCTGGTGTTCGCTGGCCTGGGTGCCGGACTTTTCTGGCAAGCCAGCCGCACGATTGCTGCCGACATGCGAACCCAGAGCCTGAATGCAACTGAGGACAGAAAATGGATCTGACTGGAAAATGCGTGCTCGTGACAGGGGCGGCATCGGGAATAGGGCTGGCCACGGCCAGAGCTTTTGCGCGCGCGGGGCCAGCGTTGCCCTGAATTTCCTGCCCGGCGATGATCGCGGCATGGCGGCGGTGGCCAGTCTGCGTGCAGGTGGCGGGATAGTATTGGCCGCACCCGGCAACATCGGTGTGCCGTCAGAAGCAGAGGACATGGTTGCCGCGGCAATCGAGGCGCTGGGCGGTCTCGATTTCCTGATCAACAACGCTGGGACTGCCGCGACCGTGGAGCCCATCGCGTTTTCCGATCTGGATGCTGTGACCGAACAGTTCTGGGGTGAAATCCTCACCACCAATCTCATCGGGCCGTTTCGCTGCACCAAGGCGGCGGCGGGTGCGCTGCGCAGTCGGAAAGGCGCGGTGGTCAATACCGCCTCGGTTGCCGGTCTGGGGCTGCGAGCCAGCAGCATTGCCTATGCCGCGAGCAAGGCCGGCCTGATCAACCTGACCAAGGGTCTGGCACGGGCACTTGCGCCCGATGTCCGGGTGAACGCAGTGGCCCCAGGCATTGTCGATAGCCCGTGGATTGCGCAATGGTCCGAGGAGCGGCGGGAATCCTCGCGGATGAATTCGATGATCCAGAAGATGAGTACACCTCAGGATATTGCCGATGTCATCCTGTTCCTGTGCGTGGGCACCAGGATCATCAATTCGGAAACCATCGTGGTCAACGGCGGATCGATCGTTACATAGACAGTTCGGAGGTCTTCACGCGCCATTGGCCAATGCGGTTTTTGCTGCGAGGCGTCCGAATATCAGTGCCTTGCCCAGCGCCGCACCCGGAATTTCGCCGCGCCCGTGGAAGCCTCCGACCACTTCGCCCGCCGCGTAGAGGCCTTCGATCTCCATGCCGATGACATCGACGACCCGCATCGATCCATCGACCTTGATGCCGCAATAAGTGCCCAGGATCACCACGGTTGATGCATAGGCATAGAACGGTGCGGTGGCGATCTGGACCAGTGGCTCTCCTGCGGACGTGATCGACTTCCTGCCGAACTCCGGGTCCGCGCCGGTTGCGACTGCGGCGTTATAGCGGTCCACGGTGTTCACCAGATTTTCGGGCGAGACGCCGATCAAGCCGGCGAGTTCGGCCAGTGTATCGGCCCTCAGCACTTCGCCGGTCGAAACCCGCGAACGAAAGCTGAAGGAAGGTAGACTGTCGTCGCTCCTGTCCATGACGCCCTGATCGAAGATCTGGTAAGTGACCTGCCCTTGCTGCGCCATGCAGGCATCGCTGTGCATCTTGAAGGAAATCAATTCATCAACATAGCGGATGCCGCGATTGTTGACGGCAATGCCGCCCCTGAAAATCGGGTGGACCACGACATTGCTTTTGCCGTCCGGATGGACGCCGTAGTTGCCCTGGATATATCCGAAGTCCAGCAGATCGGCACCCTGCTTCCAGGCCATCAGCAGGCCGTCACCGGTGTTGCCCTTGCCGCCGGAAACACGCGCCGAGCTGAAAGCGGGGGCGAAGCGCTGCAGGATGTCTGGCGCGCGGGTGAAGCCGCCACTGGCGAGGATTACGCCGAACCTTGCGCCAGCGGTGAAGGGATCTTCTCCGTCCACCTCGACACCGATCACCCGGCCCGATTCCGGTTCGCTGACAAGCTGCCATGCACGCGCGCCATAGATGATTTCGACCAGACCCGTGGCTTCGGCCTTTTCCAGCAAGGTTGGCAGGGCAGACGAAGGCGTGATGATGTGCGTACGGCGCACAGAATTGCCGTGCAAATCCCGCAAGGTGGCAGAAAATTCAACGCCGCTGTTGCGCAGCCAAGTGTAAGCCTCCGCCTGATTGCGGGTATAGGCTCTGACTACCTCGGGATCGTTCTTGTTCCCGCCAGCACGGCGCAAATCCTCGAACAGCAGATCGTCTGTATCGGCAATGCCCTGTTCGTTTTGAATTTCCGTCCCGGCCAGGCAGACGCTGCCTCCGGACAGGATTGACGAACCGCCGATTACCGCTTCCTTTTCCAGGATCAGAACCCGTTGCCCGGCCTCAGCAGCGGTGAGAGCTGCACAGAGCCCGGCAGCGCCGGCACCAATCACAATCAGGTCTGCTTCGCGATCCATCATCCACTCCGGAAAAGCGCGTTTGGCGTGCTCACTGGCTGCATCCCTCCGCAGCCCGCCAAGGTCAAACCAGATTTTGTGACTGTCGTTTGAGTTCCATGCGCTGCGCGAAGGCTTCTGGGAAAGTCTGGCACCCGCTTACAGGGATTGCTCCGAAAATGCGGTGGCCTCAGCCAATATCCACTTCCTGAAGCTCTTGACCCGCCTGTCGTCCGCCACCTTTTTTGAGTAGACGAGGTAGAAGGCAGTACCGTCGCTGTAAGGCTTGTCGAACGGCGCGATGAGCCGGCCATCGGCAAGTTCTGCGGCGATAAGCGCGCGTTGCCCCATGGCCGCGCCAACACCATGCAGCGCTGCCTCGAAGCAGAGCGATGAGCTTTCAAACATGATGCCGCTGCTCGGCGTGACGGTATCGACACCGGCATGTTCGAGCCATTCGGCCCAATCGTCGGGCCTGGCGGTCGAATGGAGCAAGGGCGCTGACGCCAGATCATCCAGTTTGTTGAGCGGAGACATCTTCAGGAACTGCGGACTGACGACCGGCTCAAGTTCGACCGAAAACAGTTTTTCCATGTGGACTCCCGCCCAGTCGCCATGACCCGCCAGGATGGCAATATCGATGATGCCGGAAACGACGTCGAAGATATTGGGCGGGGTGGTGCTGAGCGTGATCGGGCTGGCAGGATGCTGGCGGGTGAACCCGCCCAGCCGCGACACCAGCCAGCGCAAGCTGAAGGTCGGATAAGAGCTGATGTTAAGCTTGCGCTCGCTCTTCAGGGCGCTGGTCGATGCGTTGATCTGGTCGAAGGCCGCAGTCAGGGCTTCCCTGTATTGCCGGCCTTGCGGAGAGATCACGACTTCGCGGTTCATGCGCGTGAACAGCGTGGTGCCCAGGTGTTCCTCAAGCGTCTGGACCTGCCTGCTGACAGCTCCCGGCGTCACGCACAGTTCATTGGCCGCCTTGGTAAAGCTCCCATGCCGGGCCGCAGCTTCAAAAGCGCGCAACGCGTTCAATGGAGGCAGATAACGTGACATGACACCCTCTCCGCAATCGGCGCTTATGGCCTGATTACTGTTCTGCGCCGCAACCGGATTCTTGCATGTCGGTTGAATGGCTCCCGCCTTCGGGCAAGAGCTTCCCCCACCATGCATAGCAGTCCTGCGGGCGAGCGGTTACCGATTATTTCTCAAGCAAAATCGACGAAAAAACGCGCTTTCAAGGCTGTTTCCGGGCTTGTCACACAAAGGTCGCAGCCTCTACCCCAATGGCCAGTCAACGCATCTGCGCATGACGAATTATGGTGAGGGACTGACTATGCTGAACCCGACTGACAGGGTTGTAATGATCACTGGCGCATCGCGTGGCATCGGCAAGTCGGTCGCGGATCGCCTGATAGCCTCAGGTTTCAAGGTATCCGCCGGCGTTCGCGACCCTTCGAAGTTCACTGACACAGACCAGGTCATCTATCGGCATTACGATGCCGAATTGCCTGATACGGCCGCTACATGGCTGGCTCAAACGCTTGCAACCTTTGGGAAGGTCCATGCCCTTGCCAATGTGGCGGGCATTTTCCGGCCTTACAATTTCCAGAGCGAGGATGATGCCCAGCTTGACGAGATGTGGCGCGTCAACGTCAAGGCACCGCTTCGCCTGATCCAGCTGGCGCTGCCTCAGCTGAAGGCTTGCGGCGAGGGACGGATCATCAATGTCGTGTCGGTATCCGGCAAGGCGTTGTTCTCGCCGATGGTGGGCTATGCGGCCAGTAAGCACGCCATGATGGCAGTGACCAAAGCCGTGCGCCGCGAGGCCTGGGGCGACGGTGTGCGCGCAACCTCGATCTGCTGCGGATATGTCCTGACGGACATGGGACAGAACGCCAGCAGGGTTTCGCGGGAAGACATGACCAAGCCGGAAGACCTGGCGGAACTGATCCACACGATCATGCTGCTGCCCAATTCCGCCGGGGTGCCAGAGTGCATTGTCGATTGCCTTGACCAGTGGTGATCACGGTTGGTCTGAACCGTTAATTGGCAGATGCGACCGAGCGGAGAACAACTTAGAGCAGATCGCAGGAAATGAAAATCATTCGTCATTGCGAGCGAAGCGAAGCAATCCAGAGCGGTGCAATTCGCCCTGGATTGCTTCGCTTCGCTCGCAATGACGAAGAAGTGGTGCAGATTATTCGCATCCCGCTTTAATCCAGCCAGATCATGGACCGACTACATGCCCCAGATGCTGAAGATCGATCACCCTATTTGCTCCTGTATCACATGAAAGATCAGATCACCGACGAAGAGCGCGTGGTGCGCGATTGTGCCGCATCAGTTTCCGCAGATCGCCTGGCGAGCCGGGTCGAGCAGAGGTATAGAAACGAAGGTGTGGATCTCGAGATATTCCAGGAGATGGGTAACCCTGGGCACCTACCGGCACTGCGATAGTGTTGCCTTATCCCCCCCGCCCCACCCCCCTGTTGTCGAGGGGGGGTAAGAGTGGGTGTCTTGCCCTGATTCATCCGGCGAGATTCCTGCTGCCCGCAACTCGAGTGGGAAAAAATTTGGTTCAGCTACTTGGGAGGGAGGAAAAACATGAAAATCAAGCACACTCGATCAGGAGGATGCTGCCTTGCCAGCAGGGGAAGGCCTTCCCCTCAGTAAAACGAGTCAAAACGTATTGTCGCCAATTTGACGATCTTGCGGCAGTTTTGTGGAATTTTTGGAAAACTGGCGCACCCGACAGGATTCGAACCTGTGACCTCTGCCTTCGGAGGGCAGCGCTCTATCCAGCTGAGCTACGGGTGCCTGAACCCTTGCGGGCGCGGGCGGCGGTTAGCAGAGCGCGGGAGCCGATGCCAGTGCTATGTGGCCAGTGCTATGTGGCCAGAGCCGTTTGGCCAGTGCCGTGAAGCGGATTGACCGGGACAACGGCCCAGGGCCGCGAACAGCGGCGTTGCGGCAGCCGGCGCGGGCAAGCCGGCTTGCCGTGGCCCATCGCGCGCGCCTTTTCCGGGCCATCGTGTGGGCCATTTGAGGCCAGCTGACCGTGCAATTAGCAAATTGGCAAGGCTGGCTGCGCTAGGACCTGGATCATGAACATGCCGCCCACCGATTTCGGCACGACGAGCCCGCCCGGCGGCCTGCTGCCCGGCGCGGGGCGCGTGGCATTCGGCCAGGCTTCGGTCAGCGCGCTCAGCATGAAATGGTCGGCGCTGCATGACGCCGCCGGCGTGGTCGCGACGCTGGCCGGAATCGCGCCCGAACCGATGACCGCCGCGCTGCGCAATTTCCCTGCGACGCTGCGCGACGCCGCCGACTGGCGGCGCGGGCTCGCCGAACAGGGCATCGAAGACCTCGGCGCGGTGATGGAGCCGGGGCTCTCGGCCTTGCTCGCGGTCCACGCTCGCGGGGTCAGCCCCGCCGCCCCGGCCATGGCGCTGTGGCAGGAATTCGTCGCCGCGCGCGATGCGCTGCTCGCGCTCAGCCCGCCGCCGGGCGCGCCGGGACCGGTACGCTTCGCCTGAACGCTTGAAAGTTCGCACTATGTTCCCGATAGGGGGGCATGGCTGAGAGTGATTCGCCCCCCGCACCGATTTTGGCAGTCCAGCCAGAGCTGCGCGCCGCGCTGGGCGTTGCGCGCGGCATTGCCCGGCTGTTTGCCCGCAACGACATCTGGTGCCTGGCCGAAATGCCGCTGCGCAACCATCGCCGCGCCGACCTGATGGGGATCGACGCCAAGGGGCAGGTGGTCATCGTCGAGATCAAGGTCAGCCGGGCCGACCTGCTGGGTGACGCGAAATGGCCGGAATATCTCGACCATTGCGACCGCTTCTACTGGGGCCTGCCGCCCGGGCTGGAGCGGGCACCGCTCGAAGGCGAGCTGTTCCTGCCGGAAAAGTGCGGGGTGATCGTCGCCGATGGCTACGACGCGGAAATCCTGCGCCCCGCGCCCTTGCTCGGGCTCGCCCCGGCGCGGCGCAAGGTCGAGGTCGAGCGGCTGGCGCGCGCCGCGCTGCGCCGGCTGGTGACGGGAAGCGATCCCCAATCGATGCGGTGGACGGATTGACACCCGGGAGCCCGCCATGCCCTCGCGCCTTCCCCGGATGGCGAGGATCGATCACGAAATCACGCAAGTGCCGCCTTACGAAACCAGCGAATCGCCCATCTGCGCGGTCTTGCCGCGGGTGATGAACACGCGGTCGCCCACCGATGTCGTCTCGAACACCTTTTTGGCGAAGGCCTCGGGCATGCCGATGCAACCGTGGCTGGCGTAGCCCCATTCGACCTTGGTGGCGTGCAGGGTGATGCCGTCGTCGGTCAGCCGCTGCATGTAGGGCATCGGCGAATCGTAGAGGTTGGAGACATGATGCCGCCGCTTCTGGGTGATCGGGAACACGCCGGTCGGGGTCGGCTTTGCCTCGGTGCCGAGCAGCACGGCGGACGCACCGATCTCGTAGCCATTGCGGAAAACCGAGATCACCCGCGCATCGAGATCGACCGTCACGACGATCGGCCCGGCGGGGACATCGGCTTCGTTCCAGTGCCATTCGCCATATTTGATCGGGCCGGAAATCGGCAGGATGCGTTTGATCACGAAGCGCTCGTCGGCGGCAGGCGCGGCAGGCGCGGCAGGCGCGGCTTTCGGCGAAGGTGCGGCACGCTCGGCGGCGGCGACCTGGCGCGGCGAGGCGGGGCGCGCCGGCGGATCGGCGGTGACCAGCGCCACCACGGCCAGCCCGGCGGCCAGTGCGGCCAGCGCAATGGCGAAGGCTCCCTTGAAATCGATGGTCATATCCGCCTGCTAGTCCTGAGTGATGACTGCAAGCATAACGCGAAACGGCTGGCGGCGGAATGCCGCAAGGCCGCCGGCTTGCGCGCCGTTCCCAATGGGGACTGCGCGGGGTGCAAAACTTAACCGGCGAGGCTGGCCGCCGCCCGCGCCGCCGCTGCGATCGCCGCGCCATCGGGCGCGCCCTTGCCGACCAGCCATGAGCCGCCAACGCAGAGCACCGCATCGAGCGCCAGCCAGGCGGGCGCGCTCGCCTGGGTGATGCCGCCGGTCGGGCAGAACCGCGCCATGCCGAACGGCGCGGCGATGGCTTTCAGCGCGGCGATCCCGCCCGAAGCCTCGGCGGGAAAGAACTTGAAGCGGGTCAGCCCGAGGTCGAGCCCGAGCATGATATCGCCGGCATTGGCGGTGCCGGGAAGAAACGGAACGCCTGCGGCAACTGCCGCCTTGCCGAGCTTCTTGGTCAGCCCGGGCGAGACGATGAATTCCGCGCCCGCAGCCAGCGCCGCCTCCAGATCGGCGGGATTGAGCACGGTCCCCGCGCCGACAATCGCGCCGGGCACCTGCTTCATCGCCTTGATGACATCGAGTGCAGCGGGGGTGCGCAGGGTCACTTCGAGAACCGGCAGCCCGCCCGCGACCAGCGCCTCGGCAATCGGCACGGCATGTGCCGCATCGTCGATCACCAGCACCGGGATGACGGGTGCGGTGCGCATCAGGGCGTCGATCTGGTTCATGGGTGTTCTCTCGCAAAGGCGGCGGCGGCCCCGAACAGGCCGGGCTGGGGATGGACGATCAGCTTGACCGGAATCGCTTCCATGCGCACGCGATAGCGGCCCTTGGCACAAAAGCGGGCATGGAATGCGCTTCCCGGCAGATGCGGCAGCAGCCGCGCCGTCAATCCGCCGGTGAGCACCACGGCGAACGCGCCATGCGCCAGCGACAGGTCGCCTGCCACCGCGCCATAGCTGGCGAGAAACAGGCCGAGCGCGTGCGACTCCTCGCCGGCCACGGCCGCCGCCCACAGGTCGGCATCGTCGCGCGTATCGGCGGGAGCGAAAGTGCGCACGATGTCGCCCAGCCCCGGCCCGGAGACCACCCGCTCGACCGCCGTGCGGCCATATTGCGCGGCAATCGCCGCCGAAACCCGCACTTCGGCCTCGTCGAGCGGGGCGAAATGGATGTGCGAGCCTTCGGTTTCGAGGATCGCGACGTCCCGCCCGCGCCGTTGCAACACCGCGACGCCCAGCCCGGTGCCCGGCCCGATCACCGAAATCGCGCCCCGCTCAGGCAGACCCACGTCGGGCCCGAACAGATGGACGAAATGCTCGGGGCCGAGCGCATCGGCGGCATGCGCCATCGCGCCGAAATCATTGAGCAGCAGCGAGCGCTCCAGCCCCAGTTCGGCATCGAGCACCTGGGGATCAACCAGCCACGGCGAATTGACGAAGCGCACCGGCCCGCCAGTGATCGGGCCGGCGAGCGCGAAGGCGGCGTGGCGCGGCAGGGGGCCTGCCAAGCTCGCGCCGAAGGCCTGCCAGGCCTCGGCCAGCCCCTTGTGGTCGCGCGCGGCGAGGACAACCGGCTCGTCGAGTGCGACCACCCTGCCGCCCGCCGCCTCGGCGAGGGCGAACCGGGCATTGGTGCCGCCGACATCGGCCACGGCTATGCGCATGGCAATAGGTCCATGTTTTGCTTGCCGGGCTCATCGTGCATCGCGCATGACCCTAGCAGCGCGGCAGATGGCTTGCCAGCGCGAAGGAACTCATGACGCAGCGTGACACAAGCCCATGACGCACTGATCATCGGAGGCGGGCACAACGGGCTGGTCTGCGCTTTTTATCTGGCCCGCGCCGGGCTGAAAGTGCGCGTGCTCGAGCGGCGCGGCGTGGCCGGCGGGGCTGCGGTGACCGAGGAGTTCCACCCCGGTTTCCGCAATTCGACCGCCAGCTATACCGTCAGCCTGCTGCGCCCCAAGGTCATCGCCGACATGGCGCTGCACCAGCGCGGGCTGCGCATCGCCGGGCGGCCACTGGCCAACTTCCTGCCCTTCGCCAATGACTACCTCAAGCTCGGTGGAGGTATGCCGCGCACGCAGGCCGAATTCGCCCGCTTTTCGGCCAAGGACGCCGCCGCCTATCCGGCCTATGGCGCGGCGCTGGAGAAAATCGCGCAAGTGCTGCGCGATCTGGCGCTCCGGATCCCGCCGCGACCCGGCGGCGGCCTGCGCGCGCTGGCTGGCCTCGCGCGGCAGGGCTGGCCGCTGGCCCGGCTCGATCTTGCCGCGCAGCAGGATCTGCTCGCGCTGTTCACCCGCTCGGCGCGCGAGTTCCTTGACGGCTGGTTCGAGGACGACCGCATCAAGGCGGCCTTCGCCTTCGACGGGATTGTCGGCAACTATGCCGGGGTCTCGACCCCCGGCTCGGCCTATGTGCTGCTCCACCATGTCTTCGGCGAGGTGAACGGCGAGAAGGGTGCCTGGGGCCACGCTATCGGCGGCATGGGGGCGATTACCCAGGCGATGGTCGCGGCCTGCGAGGATCAGGGCGTCGCGATCAGCCTCGATGCGCCGGTGGCGCGGGTGCTGGTCGACAAGGGCCGGGCCAGGGGCGTGGTGCTGGAGAGCGGCGAGGAACTGGCCGCGCCGGTTGTCGCCGCCAATGTCGGCCCGGCGCTTCTGTTCCGCCAGTTGGTCGACCCTGCCGACCTCGCCCCTGATTTCCGCCACCGCATCGCGCAATACAAGACCGGCTCGGGCAGCTTCCGGATGAACGTCGCGCTCAGCGAGCTGCCCGATTTCACCGTGCTGCCCGGCAAGGCCCAGGCCGAACATCACGGCGCGGGGATCGTCATCGCGTCGGGGCTCGACTACATGGACCGCGCCTACGATGAGGCGCGCGCGCTCGGCTGGTCGCGCAGCCCCGTGGTCGAACTGACCATCCCCTCGACCGTCGATGACAGTCTCGCCCCGCCGGGCACGCATGTCGCCAGCCTGTTCTGCCAGCACTTCGCGCCGGAATTGCCCGATGGGCGCAGCTGGGACGACGAGCGCGAGGCCGCCGCCGATTGCATCGTCGATACCGTCACCGCCCACGCGCCCAACTTCAAGGCGAGCATCATCGCCCGCCAGATCCACTCGCCGCTCGATCTCGAACGCAAGTTCGGCCTGGTCGGCGGCGACATCTTCCATGGCCGCATGAGCCTGGAGCAGCTGTGGGCGGCGCGCCCGGTGCTGGGCCACGGCGACTACCGCGCGCCAATTGAAGGCCTCTACATGTGCGGTGCGGGGACCCATCCCGGCGGCGGCGTGACCGGCGCGCCGGGGCACAATGCGGCGCGGGCGATCCTTGCCGACCGGCGGAGATGGTGGAACGTATGATTTAGGGTGGATCACAATCCGGGGACGCGATACCACGCGCGGCCACGCCCCATCCGCCCCCCCATCCGCCCCCAAGGAGCCCTGCCATGGAAGCCCTGTCCCCCGCCGTCCCGGTGCCCGCCCATATCCCTCCGCAAGCGGTTTACGATTTCGACATGCGCGCCGATCCGGGGCTGCTCGCCGATCCGCACGAACGGGTGCGCGAGCTTCTGCGCGAGGCCCCGCCGGTGTTCTGGTCGCCGCGCAACGGCGGGCGCTGGATCGTCATCGGCTATCGCGAAATCTATGAGGCGGCGCGCGATCCGGAACGCTTTACCAGCACCTACATGTCGCCCGAGATGATGAAGGCGGCCATGGCGATGCTGCCTCCCGGCACCCCGCGTTTCCCGCAAGCAACGCCGATATCGATGGACCCGCCCGACCACACCCGGTTTCGCGCGCCGCTGCAAAAAACCTTCAGCCCGCGCGCGGCGATGAACCAGATCGAGCACATCCGCGCGCTGACCGACCGGTTGATCGATGCCGTGATCGACCGGGGGCACTGCGATTTCATCCCCGCCATCGCCGAGCCGCTGCCGGTGACGATTTTTCTCGAGCTGATGGGCCTGCCGGTGAGCCGCCTCGCCGAATTCCGCGTGCTGGTGCACGAATTCCTCGCCAACACCAGCGGCGATCCGGGGCAGACGGCCGCGCTGTTCCGCAAGGTGGCCGATGCCATGCTGCCCGATATCATGGCCCGCAAGGACGATCCGCAGGACGATATCATCAGCCTGCTGTGGCAGACCGAGATCGACGGCGAGCCGATGTCTGTCGCGCTGATGGAGGACTATTGCGTGCTGCTGTTCGTCGCCGGGCTCGACACGGTGATCAACGGCATGGGCTTTGCCGTGCGCCATCTCGCCGCGAACCCCGATCTCCAGGACCAGCTGCGCGCCCAGCCCGGGCTGATCGTCGAGGCCGCCGAAGAGATGCTGCGCCGCTACAGCTTCACCATCCCGCAGCGCCGCGTGGCCAGGGACCTGGAGTTCGCTGGCTGGCAGATGAAGGCGGACGAGGTGCTGGTGCTCTATTATCCCGGTGCCGATCTCGACCCGCGCGAATTCGCCAGCCCCGAAACGTTCGACCTGACCCGCGAGAACAAGGTCCATCTTGCGTTTGGTGCCGGCGTCCACCGCTGCCTCGGCGCGCATCTGGCGCGGGTGGAACTGCAAGTGTTGTATCAGCAGATGCTCAAGCGGCTGCCCAGGTGGCGGCTCGATCCCGACGCGCCCGCGACATTCCATTCGGGCAATATCATCGCCATGGATTCGCTGGCGATCCGCTGGGATTGAAGGAGCGCGCGGGACTCCAACTCCTCTCCCCTTGCGGGAGAGGATAGCGAAGCTTGCTGCTTCAGCAGCTAGCGAAGCTTGGAGAGGGGGCAGCGTTTTGTCGCCCCCCCCCCTCTCCAACTACGGCTAGGCGCTTGCAGCGCCAAGCCTTCGTATCCTCTCCCGCAAGGGGAGAGGAGGGGACGCAAGACACAAAAAGCCCGGCTGCGCACAAACGCAGCCGGGCTTTTTGTTAGCCGGACGTCAGCTTAGAAATTGACGCCGATCGTGCCGCCGAAGGTGCGCGGCTCGCCAATCGGGATGTAGGTCCGCGTGGTGGGCCGGTAGTGGGTGGCGTATATCTCATTGGTCAGGTTGTTGCCCCAGACGCGGGCATAGAGACGACCGTTTTCGTCCGTCCAGGTGACCGAGGCGTTGAGCAAGGCATAGCCGCTCTGCCGGGTCCGCTGCTCGCTCGCGCGGGGAAGAAAGGGCTGGCCGACAGCGCCAGCGGCGGTGAATATCTGTGTGTTGTCGGGCGTGAGCCTGGCATTTCCGGTCGCCAGGCGCCGCGCCTGGTAGGAGGCATCGGTCTCACCGCCCCAGATCGCCGCGTCGGTGGGCACGTAGCTGGAGGTGTATTTGACATTGCCGGAGAAACGGATGCCGCCTTCGCCCTTGGGGATGTTGTATTCGAAGCCAAGGAATCCGGAGAAGTCAGGCGCGCGGACCATCTGCAGGCCTGCCAGGTTCTGCCAGGCTGGCGGGAGGAACAGGTTGGGGAAGGACTTGAGCGGATCTGACGGGTTCGGCACGGCCGGGTTTGCGACAGGGGTCACAGCAGTGCCACGATAGATTGCACCTTCGCCATACTTTGCATTCAGCCAGGTTGCACCTGCCCTGATCTTGAAGTTGTCAGTCACGTCGAATTCGGCATTGCCTTCCAGACCATATATCCGCGACTTGGGGATCGCCTGCAGCAGCACGCCGACGGTAGAGCCGAGGAACTGGATCGAGCTGATCTGCTGGTTCTTGTATTTGTAGTAGAAGCCCGACAGGTCGAACCGCAAGCGACCGCCACCAGACTTGAGGCCGACTTCGAAGGCATCGATGGTTTCCTGGCCGACTTCGCCGTTCGCATCCCAATTCGCCACATCGTCGCCCGGGATGACGCCGTTCCACTCGCCAGCCTTGAAGCCCTGCGAATAGCTGAAATAGACATTGGTGCGCGGCGCAAGCTCGTAGCGGATCGAGGCACGCGGTGTGAACTTGCTGTACTTGGAAGATGCCGATGCGTCATAGACGAGGCTGGTCATGCCGCCGAGCGGCACAGTCGCACCCGACACAAGGCAGCCTGCTGCGGTGGTGCAGAAGAGCCGCCGAATGGTGTGGATGTTCTGCTTTTCCTCGCTGTAGCGACCGCCGACGTTGAAGGTCAGGCGGTCGGTTGCGTGGAATGTCGCGTCGAAGAAGCCTGACCAGGACGCCTTGGTGCGGTCATAGCCATTGTCTGAAAATTTCAGGTAGGCGGAGAGTGGCGTGCCCAGCGTGCCGCCAGTGGCATTCGGGAAATTCCGATTGATGTTGTTGTGAGCGGGATCGAAGCCGAGGGTGTTGTGGAAATAGTTGAAGCCCAAGATCAGGTCGAACTTGTCGATTGCCGTGATGGTGAAATCGAGATTTTCCTGCCAGGTCTTTTCAAGGGCGATGACGTCGGCGATCGCGTCCGCCGCAGCGTTTAGGGCCTGGCTGTAGCGACCGTCCTGATCGAATATCGTTATCAGCTTGCCTTTCTGATAACCGGTTACCGAACGCAGAGTGCCGATGCCCGTGTCGAGTTCAAGCTTGAGCATGCCTTCATGCTGCTTGAAATCGAGATTGGCCTGATCAGTGGCGGTTTCGCCGCGTTGCCGCACGGCAAAGCCAGCAGTCAGATTTTCGCTGGGCGTGAAATGGGCGCCGCGCGGATCGAATGATCGGGTGTAGTTGTAGCCGACCGTCACCTTGAACGCGTCAGTCAATTCGGCCTTGATCTTGGCCCTCAGCGACTGCTGGCTCATCCCGAAGGTATTGCCGGTCAGGACAGTGGGGTCGGTCAGACTGACTTTCTTGTAATAGCCGTCGGTCTTGCGATAGGTTCCGGCAAGGCTGACGCCGACCTTATCGTTCAGCGGAGCGGCAATGAAGCCGCGCATGCGCCGGTCGCCGAAACGCCCGTAGGTCGCCTCAAGATTGCCGGTCAGTAGATCGCCAGGATCCATAGTGTCGAGCAGGATCGCGCCGCCGGTGGCATTGCGGCCATAGAGCGCGCCTTGCGGGCCTTTGAGGATCTGGACGGCCTGCACATTGGGCAGGTCGAGGTTGAGGATCTGCGGTGTGATCTGGTAAAGGCCATCGACCCAGAGAGCGACATTGTTTTCATAGGTGCCGGCATTGCCCGTGGTGACGCCGCGGATCGCTGGCTGCGGAACAACGCCGCTCTGGTTGAGCTGGAAGCCCGAAGTGACGTTGGCGAGATCGCGGACCGAATTGACACCGGCATTGGCCAGCGTCTCGGCGGTCACCACCGCCACCGACATCGGCACGTCTTCGAGCTTCTCATTGCGCCGCTGCGCCGTGACGATAATGTCGCTGCTGTCGAGCGCTTCCGCGCTGCCCTGCGCCAGCGCCGGCGCGGCCCACAGCGGCAAGGCCATGGCAGCTCCGCAGAGCAGCGCCGACACGCGAATTCCCTTGCCCCGAATGGTCCTCATCTCAATCTCCTCCATGGTTCCGCGTGACGCGGTGTCGTTATCCGGATCGCCCTCGCCAATAGGCCAGGAACCTGGTTGCCCGCGAGCCTAGGGCGAAGCGCACGGCGGCGCAACGTGGCTGGACGGGTTTCCAGCGTTAATGCCATTCACTATTGCCATTATGCAACACTGGCGGCGCAGCTTGCGGCAGCGGCACAGGCTGGGCATGACGGCGCGATGACCGCAATTCCCGATTCCCGCGCGTGAATGCGCCCCGTAATGTGCCGCATGACGTAATCGTCGCCGGATCGGGAGCAGCCGGGCTGACCGCTGCGCTTGCCCTCGCCGACAAACTCAGGGTGCTGGTGCTGGCCAAGGGCAGCCTGACCGGCGGCTCGACCGCCTGGGCGCAGGGCGGGATCGCCGCCGTGCTCGATGCCGGCGACACCTTCGAACAGCATATCGGCGACACGATGGTCGCCGGGGCCGGGCTCAACCGGCAGGAAACCGTCGAATTCGTCATCGAACAGGCCCCGGCCGCGATTGAGCGGCTGGTCGAGCTCGGCGTGCCGTTCAACACTGCGACGGATGCCAGCGGCGAAAAGCTGCACCTCACCCGCGAAGGCGGCCATTCGCAGCGGCGCATCGTCCATGTCGATGACGCCACCGGCTGGGCGGTGCAGCAGGCGCTGCTCACGGCGGCGGAGGCGCACCCCAACATTACCCTGCTGCCCGGGCGCAGCTGTATCGACCTGATCACCGGGCATCACGAAATGCGCTATTCGGGCTCGGGCCGGGTCTGGGGGGTCTATGCGCTCGACGAGGCGACCGGCAGGGTCGAGGCGCATGTCGCGCGCGCCACTGTGCTCGCCACCGGCGGCGCGGGCCGGGTCTACCAGTTTTCGACCGCGCCGCGCGGTGCCACCGGCGACGGCATCGCCATGGCCTGGCGCGCCGGCGCGCGGGTCGCCAACATGGAAATGATGCAGTTCCACCCGACCTGCCTCTACCATCTCGAGGTCAAGAACTTCCTGATTACCGAGGCGGTGCGCGGCGAAGGCGGGCAACTCAAGAACCCGCGCACCGGCAAACGCTTCATGCCGGCTTACGACAAGCGCGCGGAACTTGCGCCGCGCGATGTCGTCGCCCGCGCGATCGACGCCGAGATCAAGCGCGACGGGCTCGATTTCGTCCATCTCGACATCAGCCACCGCGAGCCCGAATTCGTCACCGGCCACTTTCCCAACATCCACGAGAAGCTGCTCGGGCTCGGCATCGACATGACCAAGGGGCCGATCCCGGTGGTTCCGGCGCAGCACTATACCTGCGGCGGCATCATCGTCGATCTCGCCGGGCGCACCGACCTGCCCGGGCTTTATGCCGCCGGCGAATGCTCGGAAAGCGGTCTGCACGGGGCCAACCGGCTGGCGTCCAACAGCCTGCTCGAATGCTTCGTGTTCGGCGAGGCCGCCGCCTCCGACATCCTCGCGCACTGGGACAGCTTCGCGGCCCCGCCGCCGGTGCGCGGCTGGGACGCAAGCCGGGTCACCGATTCCGACGAGGAAGTGATCATCAAGCAGAACTGGACCGAAATCCGCCGCTTCATGTGGAACTATGTCGGCATCGTGCGCACCACCAAGCGGCTGCAACGCGCGCAGCACCGCATCGAGCTGCTCACCGAGGAAGTGGCGGAATATTATGGTGCCTTCCGGGTGACCACCGATCTGATCGAACTGCGCAACCTGCTCCAGACCGCCGAACTGATCGTCCGCGCGGCGCTCAAGCGCAAGGAAAGCCGGGGGCTGCACTATATCCTCGACTATCCGCAGACCGATGGCGAGGCGAAGGATACGGTGCTGGTGCCGTGAGTTACATTTATCGCCCACCCCTAGCCCCTCCCGCCTGCGGGAGGGGAACAGGTCGTGCCGGAACCATGATCGCGTGCGAATTTGCGCTACGGTGTTCCCCTCCCGCAGGCGGGAGGGGTTAGGGGTGGGACTTCTTTCCCCCGCCAACTATTTTTTCACAGATTCAGTTTGTCCCTTGCGCCGGGTCCAAGCGCCCGGAAGCTGGCGCGTCGCTGCGCTGCAATATGGC
The DNA here is from genome assembly GCA_963777795.1 of uncultured Alphaproteobacteria bacterium. GTDB lineage: Bacteria > Pseudomonadota > Alphaproteobacteria > Sphingomonadales > Sphingomonadaceae > Novosphingobium. The sequence continues at coordinate 61,938 of CAVZRM010000004.1, read as the reverse complement.
GCGTAGCAGTGGCCGGGACGCGCGGACAGGGTTAACCGCGCATTTACCCTCTTGCGTCCGGATGCGGATAAGGCACTATTGATAGTGGTACGGCCTGCAGGGGAACCTCTAGACCTAGTTATTCGGCAGAGCGGCGCATCAGTGCCGGAAGCTGGATCGGGGATGGAGCGAGGGCGAACACGCCGCGCCGGCAGGGAACAAATGGGGGATAATCGATTCCGCGTTTGCCGCCCGGTGTGTTAGGCAGGGCGCTTGCCCCGCCGACTCGAACGAATGCGGAACGGGCGCGGGGCACAGGCTGCCGCCGGTGTCGGAAATTGGGGGCAGTAGAGTGGATTTCAGAAGCACGGATGAGCCGGAAGTTCCGGCGGGAGAGATCGGTTTGTTCGAGACAGCAGCCCCCATGGCCAAGGCTGCCGCGCGGCCTGCGGCGGATGACGGCGGGCCCTACGGCAACAGGGCGGACTTCGAGGAGGCGGGCACTAGCCCGGCACTGGCCATGGCGGAAAAGAGCGACGCGGGTAGCGATGCATTGATCACCCAGCTTGGCGCGCAGGCGCTGGCGGGCGCGGTGAAGGCAGCAGCCTTTCCGGCCGATTCGAAGGAAATCATGGCGCGGCGCTTCGCTGTGGTCACTGATCCCGCGCGCGATGCGCTGCTGACGCTGTTCGGCAAGGACACCCTAGACGACCGCTATCTGCTCCCCGGCGAGACCTATCAGGATCTGTTCGCGCGCGTCGCCGATGCCTATGCCGACGATCAGGACCACGCCCAGCGGCTCTATGACTACATCTCGCGGCTGTGGTTCATGCCGGCGACGCCGGTGCTGTCGAACGGCGGCACCGGGCGCGGGCTGCCGATCAGCTGCTATCTCAATTCGGTGTCGGACAGCCTCGAGGGCATTGTCGGCACGTGGAACGAGAATGTCTGGCTGGCCAGCCGCGGCGGCGGCATCGGCACCTATTGGGGCCAGGTGCGCGGCATCGGCGAGCCGGTCGGGCTCAACGGCAAGACCAGCGGCATCATCCCCTTCGTCCGGGTGATGGATTCGCTGACCCTGGCGATTTCGCAAGGCTCGCTGCGGCGCGGCTCGGCGGCCTGCTATCTCGATGTCAGCCACCCCGAGATCGAGGAGTTCCTCGAAATCCGCAAGCCTTCGGGCGATTTCAACCGCAAGGCCTTGAACCTCCACCACGGCGTGCTGCTCACCGACGAATTCATGGAAGCGGTGCGCGATGGAGCCGAGTTCCACTTGCGCAGCCCCAAGGATAATTCGGTGCGCGCCACGGTCGATGCGCGCTCGCTGTTCCAGAAGCTGGTCGAGACGCGGCTGGCCACCGGCGAGCCCTATATCGTCTTCTCCGACACAGTGAACCGGATGATGCCGCAGCATCACCGCGAGCTCGGGCTCAAGGTCTCGACCTCGAACCTGTGCTCGGAAATCACCCTGCCGACCGGGGTCGATCATCTCGGCAACGACCGCACGGCGGTGTGCTGCCTGTCCTCGCTCAACCTGGAGACCTGGGACGAGTGGCACGACGACCGGACCTTCATCGAGGACGTCATGCGCTTCCTCGACAACGTGCTGCAGGACTATATCGACCGCGCGCCGCCCGAAATGGCGCGCGCCAAATACAGCGCCGGGCGCGAGCGTTCGGTCGGCATGGGGGTGATGGGCTTCCATTCCTTCCTGCAGATGAAGGGCATCGGCTTCGAGAGCGCGATGGCGAAGGCGCTCGAACCTCAAGATGTTCAAACACATCGCTGCCAAGGCCGACGAGGCCTCGATGCTGCTGGCGCAGGAACGCGGTGCCTGCCCCGATGCCGAGGAACGCGGCGTGATGCAGCGCTTTTCGTGCAAGATGGCGATCGCGCCGACCGCCTCGATCTCGATCATCTGCGGCGGCACCTCGGCCTGCATCGAGCCGATCCCGGCCAACATCTACACCCACAAGACGCTGTCGGGCAGCTTCGTGGTCAAGAACCCCTATCTCGAAAAGCTGCTTGCGGCGAAGAGCAAGGATTCCAACAACGTGTGGAATTCGATCCTCGAGCATGGCGGCTCGGTCCAGCACCTCGATTTCCTCTCGGCGCAGGAAAAGGACGTCTACAAGACCAGCTTCGAGATCGACCAGCGCTGGCTGCTCGAATTCGCCGCCGACCGCACCCCCTATATCGACCAGGCGCAGTCGCTGAACCTCTACATCCCCGCCGATGTCGACAAATGGGATCTGATGATGCTGCACTTCCAGGCCTGGGAGCGCGGAATCAAGAGCCTCTATTACCTGCGCTCGAAATCGGTCCAGCGCGCGGGCTTTGCCGGCGGGGTCGAGGCGGACAACACCGCCGAGGCTCCGATCATCGAACTCGCCGCGCAGACCGACTACGAGGAATGCCTCGCCTGCCAGTAGGCCGGCGGGGAGCATTACCCATGGCACCGGCCTGGAATCGCGCTGGTGACAGCACTATCCGGTTTCCGCAGTGCGATGCCCCGGCATGAACGCGCAGCCCGCCCCTGAAAGCTATGCCGCTTACGCCGTCTGGAAGGATTGGGGGCTGGGGGAATTCATGGCCCCGGGCCACAGCGAGCTGGCGGGGTACGATGCCGAGCTTGGCGGGCTTGCCCTGGCTGACCGGCCGGTGCTTGAAATCGGCTTCGGCAACGGCGGATTCCTGGCATGGGCGGTGGCGCGGGGCGGCATTGTCTGGGGCAGCGAGCTTCAGCATGGCAGCGACGCCCCGCTGGCACCGAACCTGGTCGCGCTGCTCCAGCGCCAGAAACGGAGCGCGGCATGACGGCCCTTGAACAATCCCCAACCGGCCTCAGTCGCAAGGGCGAAGGGCCTTGCGTCGTCGCGCGAGATATTCTCCGCTTCTCCGTGCGAACCCGGTTTCCCCACGCATTCCACCGGAACAAAACAGGATATCCCCGGCCTTGTCCCCATGCTACAATCCGCCCGCGCACAGCCCGCGACGCGGCTGGGGATAGCTCGCCCGCCCCCCTCTCTCGCGCCCGCGAAATGCGGCAGACACGTCTGTTCGCGCCGGTCCCCCGCGCCCCGATTCCGGAGTAAGCCCAATGCCCCTTCTCGAAGCCCGCAAGACCTACAAGCCCTTCGAATATCCCTGGGCCTACGAGTTCTGGAAGCGCCAGCAGCAGATCCACTGGATGCCCGAGGAAGTGCCCTTGGGCGAGGACTGCCGCGACTGGGCGCAGAAGATTTCCGAGCACGAGCGCAACCTCTTGACCCAGATATTCCGCTTCTTCACCCAGGCCGATGTCGAGGTGCAGGATTGCTACCACGACAAATATGCCCGCGTGTTCAAGCCGACCGAGATCAAGATGATGCTCGCCGCCTTCTCCAATATGGAGACGGTGCACATCGCCGCCTATTCGCACCTGCTCGACACCATCGGCATGCCCGAAAGCGAATACGGCATGTTCCTCGAATACGAGGAGCTGCGTGCCAAGCACGATTACCTGCACACCTTCGGGGTCGATAACGACGCCGACATCGCGCGCACGCTGGCCATGTTCGGCGGCTTCACCGAAGGGCTGCAACTGTTCGCCAGCTTCGCCATGCTGATGAACTTCCCGCGGTTCAACAAGATGAAGGGCATGGGCCAGATCGTCACCTGGTCGGTGCGCGACGAGAGCCTGCACTGCGAAGGCATCACCCGGCTGTTCCACACCTTCGTCAAGGAGCGCGATTGCCTGACCAAGAGCGTCAAGGAAGACATCATCGACTGCTGCCAGAAGACCGTGCGGCTCGAGGACGCCTTCATCGATCTCGCCTTCGAGCAGGGCCCGGTCCCCGGCATGAGCGCCAAGGAAATCAAGCGCTACATCCGCTACATCGCCGACTGGCGGCTCGGCCAGCTCGGCCTGCCCGAAATCTACATGGTCGACGACCACCCGCTCCCCTGGCTGGCGCCGCTTTTGAACGGCGTCGAGCACGCCAATTTCTTCGAGACCCGCGCGACGGAATATTCGAAGGGGGCGACGAAAGGCGACTGGAACTCGGTGTGGGCGAACTTTGATCAACGCCGCAAAGCGCGCAACAGCGAAGGCGCGAACGACGGGGCTGAGGCTGCGGGCGGTGCCGAGGATGACGGGCCGGACATGTTCGCGGCCAAGGGGATTGCGGCGGAGTAGGTGACAAGCCCCTATCGTCCGGAGTTCGAAGCCGCGCTGCGTTTGTTTGCCCGGGTTAGCGAAGCGATGTCAAGGAGCGGTCTTTCGCGGCCGATCCTGGTGGGCGGCGCGGCTGTTGAATACTATTCAGCGAGCGCGCTCATGACCGGCGATTTCGACATCTGCACGGCGTTGCAGGGCGAATTCGAAGCTGAACTTCAGCGTCACGGCTTCGTCAAGCCATCTGGGCCCGGGCAACTGTCGCGCGGCTTTGTCCATCCGGATTTGAAACTCGGTTTCGAAGTTGTCGGTTCTGCGCCGCTCGACGGCAAAGTTGATCGTGATCACATAATCCTGGTCGATGATGTTGCCGAAGGCGCTGGATTTGCCGTGATCGCCGTGGAAGATTTGATCGCTGATCGCATGGGGCAATTTGCCTCCGGCACGGCGCAGGACAGGCTCGATCAGGCCCGGCAACTCTTTGCCCTTCACCCCGATATCGATCTGGACTACCTTGAGCGCCGTGTTCGATTTGAAACCGCAGGCGATTATGGGATCGAAATCCTCCAGTTCTGAAATCCGGCCCGATTGGGCCGGCCCACGGGTAAACTTTGCCCGCTTTTCGGCCGAACTCGCGGCACGCCGGGCGGCACTAGGCGACGACTTGCCCGCGCCGCGCAACGATGGCAAACGCCGCACCGCGAGCAAGCAAGCGCTGCTCGAGGCTATCGAGAAGGCGGGGGGCAAGTGGTGAACGGCTTGGCGACGCGGGGCGACTGGACCTCGGTGTGGGCGAACTTCGACCAGCGGCGGAAATCGCGCAACAGCGAAGGCGCGAACGATGGCGCTGAGGCTGAGGCGGTGCCGAGGATGACGGGCTGGACAGGTTCGCGGCGAAGGGTATTGCGGCGGAGTAGGCTCCGATTTGGACCAGCTTGGCCCCCAAACGATTGACGACCGCTTCGGCCCGCACTAGTCGGAACATAGAAGGAACGACTGATGCGTGATCGCCCTACCGTTGTCGATCTATTCTGCGGAGCGGGCGGATTGAGCCATGGCTTCATGCAGGCCGGCTTCGATGTCCTCTTTGGTTCCGATATCGACACATTCGAACACCAGCACTAAAGCCAGGACGCACAAATTTATTACTACCAAGGGATAGACGTGCCTCGAAATGGAAAATAGATCGGGAGTATTTCGTTTTGATTGTCCGTTCAGTTCTCAGGAATTTATGACCTCAGAGGTCAACATCGGCGAGATGTATGGAGAATACCCTTACGAAGTTCAAATTTATGGCGATTGTATAGATTCAAGAGTCTGAACTGAAGCACGGGCTCTCCGCAGGGCAAGCGGGAGGAATGCATGACGAGGAATGCGGCTCCGTATGGGATGCTAACGGCGACGCAATCATTACGAGCGGCGTGAGGGGCGCCGCAACCTCAGCTTCAACGCATTCTTTAACTTTGCTTTTATGGCAGCATGAGCGATTTGGTACGCCTCCACCGAGAATTCTACGGCGCTCGCGCTGGAGATTTTGCTGCGGCAACTTGCTGGCCCGTAAGCGGCGTGATGCTGCGGAAAGCTTTCGCGTCTACACGATGCTGTGATCGCCGAAGCCGTGCGCAGCTAACCGCACAGAAGATCGGCAAAGTCGACTTTCTGCTGGGGAATATTCGTTGCCGGACGGATAACGGATTTCGCCGCCGTTGAAATTCAGGCCGCCCATTTCTCGGGCGGCAGTCTGCGCAAGGTTTTCGAACATTTCATCAGTGAGCGCGATCTTGAAGGGATCGATACGCGCCGCCGCCCGGATTTCCGTTCATGCGCACAAAAACGATTGGTGCCCCAGTTGCAGTTGAAAGTCCCCGTCTTCCGTCGCTGGGGCAAAAAGTTCTTTGTCGTGGTGGACAGCGAGTTTTTCAGTTCCTTGCCAGCCTTCCCGGCGACAACACCAAGCAATAGCGAACTGACATGGCTCGCCTATCCGATTGTCCGGGGCGGCAACGTCTATTCGCTGTCAGACCCCAAAGTCGTCTTCTCGGAATGGGATGAAGTGCAAAACTCGCTCCGCGAAGGCAAACCGCCCGAACCCAGCGAGATTGTCAGTGAATTGCAAGCCAAACTGGATGGAATCGCCAGGCGCAGACCGGAAATCTTGACTTGCAGTGATTCGGCTTACTGAACCTGCCTGGAATTTGAATTCGGGGACAGTACACTTATTCCGGCCTCAGAAATATCCGAATTACGGTGACAGGAATTACGGAATTACGTTGACAGTGCACCCATTCTGGTTCGCGCTACCAGGCGGCGAACAGCAATTTCTACCACATCGGACCAATCCCTCCCCGCCATGTCTTCCGTTCCCCCGCTGCTGTGCCATCATGCGCACATGGCGGCGCGCAGGAAAGCACCAATCGTTCGCATGGTCTGCGAGAGCTGCGGGTCGGACAATGTGATGCACGATGCCTGGGCGGTGTGGGACGTCGACGCGCAGCAATGGACGCTGGGCGCGGTGTTCGATTATGCGCATTGTGACGCCTGCGAAGGCGAGACCCATATCATGACCAAGCGCACCAGACGTCGCCGACCTGCCGGGCAACCAGCGCAGGAAAATAAGGCCCCCCTTCCTACACGAACCAAACCGGTTAAACGCCGCGACAGACGGGTGCGGGGGACGGTTTCGCGAGCTGCCGCCTGAACCCTGCAAAGGCCGGTGCTTCGGTGCCGCAATCAGGATCGTGGAACCTTCGAGTTCCTGACTCAATCGCCCGGCGGCCATTTGCGAGCCCTACCCGCCAGCGCCACGCAGCTTCAGGGCCGAGCCGGCGGTTCGTGGTGCGCAACCCTGCCGGCCAGTCGCAAGAAACAGCGCACAAGCAACCCTGTGACGCTCAGGTCAACAGCACCGGCCGCATCCGTCGCCGCGCCACCCATTCCCCTTGCAACCCGCGCCAGCGGGCCCCGGCGCGTGCCCGCAGCGCGCAGCGCCGGAACACAATCAGCCAGGCAGCCGCGCGCCCGGCTGAGATTCCGCTTGCACGGCGCGCGGCAACCGCCGACGCCATGATCCCGGATTGGTCGATAATCCGCACACAAGAACGAGGTGGAGGATCATGCAGAAAGTTCTCGCAAGCCTGGCCGCGCTCGGCACCCTGGCGCTGGGCGGTGCGTCGGCGGCCCAGCAGCCGGCGGTCGGCGTGTTTGGACTCAAATACCCGGTCAGCGATTTCGAGCGCTCGATCGCTTTCTACACCCGGTATTTCCCGCTGAAGCGGGACAAGGTCTATAATGCCGGCGAGATCTCCATGGCTTCGAGCGAGCCGACTTCGACGCAGCGCCCGATCACGCTGTGGCTCGACCGGTGCGCCACCCCCGAGGGCAGGGCGCTGATGGCCAGGGGCCCGACTGCCGGGGATGCGGTGCACCGCAAGCTGGCCAGCTGCACCTCGGGTTTCCGCGCGGGTTCGGGCTGGCTGTTTATCATGGTGCCCGACGCGGCGAAAGTTGCAGCGCAGCTCCGGGCCGATGGCCACGAGGCCGAACTCATCAGGCTCCCGGCCACCGGCCCGGGCTACCTGCTGTTCCTGACCGAGGACCCGGACGGCAATGTGGTCGAGGCGGTCCAGGCCGTCGGGCAATAGGGCAGTCCGCCAGATCGCACAATCGTCTCGCTTTTGCCTGCCGCGAGGGCTAGCCTCGGCGCGGGCGCTGCCAAGGCCCCTCGCGCCCGCGAAGGAAATCCGCCATGGCCAAGAGCCAGAAGAAATCGAGCAAGGAAATTCGCAAGCCCAAGGCGGAAAAGCCGAAGAAGCAGAACGCGTCCAATCCCTCGCAGAAGGGCATTGTCGCCGCAGCCAAAGTCTAGCCGCCGTCCAGCAATTTTGCTTGCGCGGCGCGGATTCGCGGGCATTCTCCCGGGCGGAAGCAAAAGGGGGATAGCGAACCATGTTCAATGCAGCCAATGCGGTCACCATATTCGTGCCGATGCTGGTCGTCGTCGCGCTGACTTTCGTCGCCTTTATCAAGATGGCGACGGCGCGCGGGGCGGCGGTGAAAGCCGGCCAGGATCCCGCCTATTACAAAGCCCATCTCGGCGCACCCGAGCCCGAGGCGACGGTCGCCGCAGTGCGCCACTATGGCAACCTGTTCGAGCTGCCGACGCTGTTCTATGCCGCCTGCCTGACGGCCTATGCCCTGGGAGCGGTGGGCCCGTGGACGCTGGTGTTTGCCTGGGCCTATGTCGCGTTGCGGCTGGTGCAGAGCGCAGTGCACATGACCAGCAACAACCCCAGCCACCGCGGCGGGGCCTTCGTCCTCGGCGTTCTCGCCATGCTGGCGCTGTGGATCAATCTGGGCGTAGCGGTCTGCGCGCGGCTTTAGCCTACGCTATGCCCCCTGTTCTCCCGATGCAGATGGGCATGGCCTGACTGGAGCTATCCGGGAAATCATTATATCAAAGCCGATCTATTGATTCCACCGATAAAGGATTCGGCGTGCGGTTTGACCGTCTTGACCTCAACCTGCTCGTCGCATTTGACGTGCTGGGCCATGAGCAAAATGTTTCAGCGGCGGCCCGCTCGCTCAACCTCAGCCAGTCAGCGGTCAGCGGCGCACTCAACCGTCTGCGTGACTATTTCGGCGATGAATTGCTTGTACCCAGCGGCCGCCGGATGATCCTCACCCCCAAGGCGCAGCAATTGGTGGAGCCGGTGCGTCAGGCGCTGTTGATGATCCGGTCCAACATCACCACTCCGGCCAACTTCGATCCTGCCAGCACCGAACGCCGCTTCGTCATCGTTGCGTCTGACTATGCCTATAATGTTTTTCTTGCTGATGCCCTCAAGGTTGCGGGACAAGAAGCGCCCGGCGCATCCTTTGATGTATTGCCTCCGGATGTGAGTGCCCTTGAAAGGCTTGAAAGTGGCGAAGTTGACTTGTTCCTGACAATTGAAAGCTATTTGGCACGCGGTCACCCCAAAGAGTTGTTGTGTGTTGATGAGCACGCCGTTGTTGCATGGGATCAGAACCCGCATTGCAAAAACGGGATCGACAAGGCGGTGTTCGAAAAGCTCGGCCACGCGATTACGTTTTTTGGACCAGAGCGCTTTCCGGCGTTATCAGAGTCGCTGTTCGAAGAGATGGGCATCGTCCGCAAAATCGATGTGCGCGTCTCGACATTTGCCGCGATCCCACAGAGCATCATCGGAACGGAGCGCATCGCCACCATGCACCGCCGCCATGCCGACTATTTTGCGCAGATCATGCCGATTGGCATATTCGACATGCCCTACAAGCTCCCGCAGGTCCGTGAATGCGTGCAGTGGCACCGGATCCGTCAAGCCGACGAGGGCCTTAAATGGTTGGCCGATCATATCAAAACAGCAAGCCAGCTATCACCGTAGGTGATACATCTAAGCAATCATATTGATTCGATGTTTAGATGGCTGGGGATTAGTCTCCGTCAAAATGGCGCAAAGTGCCTTTTGCAAACGGGAGGTTCACATGAAAAAAACTCTGCTGGCAACAAGCTGCATCGTATCGCTCGGTTTCGGGGCCGTTCCAGCCCTTGCGCAAACGGCTGCACCTCAAGGCAGCGCTGACGAGGAAAGCGCAGGCCTCACCGATATTATTGTGACTGCCCAGCGCCGTGAGGAAAATCTTCAAAAGGCGGCGATTGCGGTTTCCGCTGTGTCATCAGATCAGCTTGTCCAAGGCGGCGTGACCGATACAACCCAGCTCACCAACCTTGTGCCATCGCTTCAGATCGCCAAGGCGGCCGGTCCTTATGCGCTGTTCTATCTGCGCGGTGTCGGCAACTTCAGTTCCAATGCGCTTTCGGATTCGGCAATCGCCTTCAATATCGATGGCGTCTTCGTGGCGCGCCCCTCTTCAACAAGTGGCGTACTCTATGACGTCGACCGGATCGAAGTTCTGAAAGGCCCGCAAGGCACGCTCTATGGCCGCAACGCGACAGGTGGTGCGATCAACATCATCACCCGGAAGCCGCAACTGGGCACGTTCGGCGGCGATGCGTCGGTCTCCTACGGAAACTATGATGCAATCCAGCTCAACGGTGCATTGAACGCTCCGCTTGGCGAGCGCGCTGCTGTCCGCGTCGCCGGGCAATATGTGAAGCATGATGGCTATATGTCCGATGGCACCAGCGATCAGGATGATCTGGCCGGCCGCATTCAGCTCAAATTTGAAGCCAGTGACACGGTCACGATCAACCTTGGTGGCGACTATTACCGGCAAAAGGGCAAGGGCTTGGGATCAACGATTCTGACCGACGCAGTAACAAATCGCCGGGTCGGAATCACAGATCCACTCTCGCGCCCGGCCTTCAATGGAATTTATTTCTTCCCTGCGGGCAACATCCTCCAGTTGCCGGCAAACGACGGTTTCGTCGATAACAACAGCTGGGGGGTATACGCCTCGCTGGATGCCGATCTGGGATTTGCCGATCTGACGGTGATCCCCGCCTATCGCGGTGCCAGCATCAACTACCGTTCGACAACGCCAAGCTTCCTCATCAACCAACGCGAGAAAGACAGACAATTCACGCTTGAAGCACGATTGGCCAGTCAATCGGACGGGCCGTTTGAATGGCTGCTAGGCGCCTTCTACATCAAGGAAAATATCGATGTTCCAGTAGCATCGTACAATCAGCAGGTGAGTGGTTCGGTTCAAACCTACTTCCCGGATACCGAGAGCTATGCGGGCTTTGCACGCGCCACCTACAAGCTTACAGACGCGTTCCGCGTGACGGGCGGCATCCGCTACACGCACGAAAGCAAGACCTTTGAGGGGACCTTCCAGACCGCGTCGGTCCTGTGCGGGGGGACGGTCTTGAGTCCGGCCGGCGCGCCCGTTACCAATTGCTTTGGCGCGCCACTGCTCGCCAATACGCCGACCCAGGGCTATCCGCTGCTCCCGACCGGAGCGCCGGTGCCCTTTTCGCCCTTCGGCACGGGGGCGGCTTTCCCCGGTGGCCCCGCAACGACGCCGTCGTTCCTCAGCATTCGCCAGTTCCAGAACAACAATCGCGACAGCTTTAGCAAGGTAACCTGGCGTGCTGGCGTTGAATATGATGTCGGCGAAAGTTCGTTGCTCTACGCTTCCTATGAAACCGGCTTCAAATCGGGTGGATTTTTCTTCACGACGGACAATCCGGCCTTCGGCCCGGAAACCATCAAGGCCTGGACGATTGGCTCGAAAAACCGGTTTCTCGACAATCGCCTGCAACTCAATGTCGAGCTTTTCCTTTGGAAGTACCGCGACCAGCAGGTGAGTTCGGCGGCGCGTGACAGTGCGGGGAATGTCGTTTTCGCCACGCGTAATGTCGGCGCATCGACCAACAAGGGATTCGAGATCGAAGCCGTTGCGAAGCCTGGCCGCAACACTCAAGTCTCCGCCAATCTTCAGTATCTTGACGCGAAATATGATAGTTTCCTGTTCACAACGCCCAACAATTCGCCCCAGGTTCCGGGCTTGCTCACGTCAGCGCCGCCGACTGCCAATTGCCCGTTCGTGCTCGGCAATCCGACAACGGTCTACGTCCAGGATTGCTCCGGCAAGCGGCCGGCCAATGCGCCGAAGTGGGTGGCCTCGTTCGGCATCCAGCAGACAGTTCCTCTGGGGGCTTGGAAGTTGGTACTAAGCGGATCAACGCGGCTTCAGTCAGAGGTGTTCACTGGCCTTGAATATCTCTCGTCGCAAATACAGAAGGGCTACACCACCAGCGACGCCTCGATCACACTGGCGCAGGCGGATGACCGCTATTTCGTCACCGCCTACATAAATAATATCGAGAATAGTGACATCATCGGCAACAGCTTTCCCAATCCGTTTGGTGGCGCGCAGCTGGTTGCGGGGTCTCTCCGCCCGCCGCGCACATATGGACTCCGGGCGGGAGTGAAGTTCTGACTTTCAGGCTCTGCCCATGACCGTGGAACACGAGATTCTGGCGGCAGAACGGTCGCGGCGCGATGCTTTGGTGGCAGACGACATGGCTGCCTTTGCCCTGCTGATTGCGGACGATGTGACCCACGTTCACACGACCGGAATTGTGCAGGACAAAGCGGCGTTGCTGGGCCACGCCGGCGGGTTTCTGCGCTTCATCAACATCGAACGCCATGACTTGAAGATACGAGCCATTGGTGAAAACCATGCGATAATGACCGGTGGCATGACCAACACCGTCGCGCGGCGCGGGCATGATGAACGGGTCGAGGTGCAAGCCTTTGTGACGCAGGTCTGGGAGCGCCGCGAGGGGCGCTGGCAGATTGTCAATTTTCAGGCGACACGCCTGCCTTCCCCGCCGGAGAGTGAATGATGGATGCAAAGTTCGATCAAGTTCTGGCGCACTATACCCAGCGTATTGAGGCTGAAGCCGAACTTTGGCGCACGGAGAACCCCGGGACGTTGTTTGCCCGGCGCGATGAATTTTTGTTGCCAGTCGGGGAGGAAGTCGGACGCTTCCTCCACGCGCTGGTCATCGCCCGCAGTGCCAAGATGATTGTCGAGCTCGGCACATCCTATGGCTATTCCACGCTGTTTCTTGCCGATGCCGCGCGCCAGACCGGCGGCAAGGTTCACAGCTTTGAACTCTCGGCTGACAAGCAGGATTATGCCCGTTCGCAATTGGCCGAGGCCGGACTTGCCGACCATGTCGAATGGCATCTGGGTGACGCGGTTGCCCTGCTTGACGCAATCGCTGAAGGCGTGGATTTTGCGCTCATCGATCTGTGGAAGGATCTCTACATTCCCTGTTTCGAAAAACTCTACCCCAAACTCGCCAACAATGCCGTGATTGCTGCTGACAATATGCTCGAACCCGCCATGTCGCGTCCGGATGCTGAAGCCTATCGCGCGGTGGTTGGCGCATGTGCAGACTTGCAGTCGGTTTTACTCCCGATCGGCAGCGGGATCGAGCTCTCTTGTCTGTGGCGAAGCGGACCTGCCTGACGTGGCTGTCGTCGTTCAAACCGATTTCGCCTGGCCCGATGTCAGCATCGAACGCGAGGTGATCGAAGGCGCAGGGCATCAGCTGATCGCTGGATCCGCGACGCCTGCATCAGCAGAAGACATTGAAGCCTTGGTGGCGGCGCACAATCCGCAGGCGATCATGACCTGCTGGGCGCAGGTCTCAGCCAAAGCGATTTCCACGCCAACTGACTTGAAGATCGTCCAGCGCATCGGGGTTGGACTCGACAATATCGTCGTTCCTGCTGCGACCGCGCGCGGAACATGGGTCGCCAATGTGCCAGATTATTGCGTCGGCGAAGTCGCCGATCATGCTGTCGCGCTCCTGCTCGATTGGGCGCGCGGGACGGTCGGGTTTGATCGCTCGGTCAAGGCCGGGGACTGGAATCCAGCGGCGGCAAGGCTAAGGCGGGTTGCCGAACTGACCGTCGGCATCATTGGTGTGGGCCGTATCGGGGCGGCGACTGCCCACCGTCTGGCAGCGTTTGGCTGCCGTGTTCTGGGATATTCGCCGTCCGGGCGCGGAGCTGCAAATGTCGAGATGTTCGCGCTGGATGCGCTCATTGCTGCAAGTGATGCCGTCATCATCCACGCGCCTTTGACCGAGACCTCGAAACACCTGTTCAATGCCCAGCGCATCGACGCGATGAAACCGGGTGCGTTCCTGATCAACGTCAGTCGCGGGCCGCTCGTCGATACCAAGGCCTTGATCGCGGCGCTTGAATGCGGGGCTCTGTCAGGTGCCGGGCTGGATGTGGTAGAGGGAGAACCCAGTCCGCCGCGCGCATTGGTGGACCGCGCCGACGTGATCGTCACGCCCCATATCGCCTTTTCATCCGATGCATCGCTCGCCGAACTGCGTCGCCGTTCTGCCGAAGAGGTTGTGCGCGTGCTGGCGGGCGAGATGCCGCATTTTCCCTGTAACGCGCCAGAAGTGAAACCATGACGAAAATTGCAAGTATCAGGGGCCGCCAGATTCTCGACAGCAGGGGCCGCCCGACGGTCGAAGCCGAGATTTGGCTCGACGATGGCCGCATGGCTCGCGCATCGGTTCCTTCCGGCGCTTCAACCGGCAAGGCGGAAGCGGTCGAACTGCGTGACGGCGGGGAGGCCTGGGGCGGCCTTGGTGTCTCGCGGGCGGTTGCCAATGTGACTGGCGAGATAGCGGCGGCGCTCGCCGGACATGACGTCTGCGATCAAGGCGGACTTGATACCCGGATGCGCGAGCTTGACGCGACGGACAACCTGTCACGCCTAGGCGGCAATGCCACGCTCGCCGTCAGCCTTGCCGCTGTCCGCGCGAGTGCGATGGCGACGGGGCAACCGCTGTTTCGCCGCATCGCTGCGCTTGCAGGCACAACGCCGACAATGCCGATGCCGATGGTCAACATCCTTTCAGGCGGGCTGCACGCCGGGCGCGGGATGGATGTGCAGGATTTTCTGATGATCCCGGTGGGCGCGAAGAGCTATGCGCAGGCGCTTGACTGGGTGTGCCGCGTGCGCGCCTCGGCGACGGCGCTCTGTGCCGAGCAACATATCACCACGCTGCTCGCTGACGAAGGCGGGCTGTCGCCGGGTTTCGAAACCTCTGAGGAGGCGCTGGCGCTGATGGCCAAGGCATTCGAACGCGCCGGGCTTGAACCGGGCAGGGAGGCTGCCATTGCGCTTGATATTGCCTCATCTTCGCTGGTGAATGATGCGGGCGACTATCCTTTCACGCGCGCTGGGCGAACCTATACTGCATCAGAAATGATCGCGTTGCAGCAGGCTTGGGTAGCCGACTTTCCAATCGTATCGATCGAAGACGGGCTGGGCGAGGATGACTGGGGCAACTGGCCTGCGATGACCAGTGCTTTGGGTGCGATCCAGCTCGTCGGCGATGATCTGTTCGCGACCCAGCCAGCGCGGATTGACCGCGCCGTGGCGGCGGGCATCTGCAACGCCGCGCTGATCAAGGTCAACCAGAACGGCACCTTTTCGGGCACACTCGACGCGATCCGCAGCGCGCGCACCGGCGGATACGCCACCGTCATTTCGGCTCGCTCGGGCGAAACCGAGGATGATTTCCTCGCCGATTTGGCGGTGGGTGTTGCGGGAGGGCAGATCAAGATCGGCTCTGTGCGCAATTCCGAACGCCTGTCCAAATACAACCAGTTGCTGAGGCTGGACGAGGAAGGGCTCGACTGGGCGGGCGCATCGGGAATTGCACCCTTTTGAGCGCGCCAGAACCCGCGCTGGATGAATTCCTGATCGACGCCGGGTTGATCGCGCGCGGGACCGCGACCGTCTGGACCCCGCTGACCGGCGGCGTGTCATCCGATATATGGCGCGTCGATGCGGGCGGCACCAGCTGGTGTGTCAAGCGCGCGCTAGCGCAATTGAAAGTCGCTGCCGAATGGAAAGCGCCGGTCGAGCGCAACGCCTTTGAATGGGATTACATGCAGGTCGCCAGCGCGATTGCGCCCGGCCATGTGCCGCGCCCCATCGCGCACGACAAGGCCCGCGGCCTGTTCGCGATGGAATGGCTGGTGCCGGATTGGCACCGGTTGTGGAAGAACGAGCTGCTCGCCGGGCGGGTCGATGCGGGCGATGCCGCCGCGATGGGTGATTTGCTCGGGCGCATCCATAGCGCCACCGCGCGCGATCCATCGCTCCCGGCGCGCTTTGCCACTGACGCCAGTTTCCACGCGCTGCGGATCGACGCCTATCTGCTCGCTACCGCGCGAGCTCATCCAGACCTTGCCCCACTGATCGAACCCATTGCTGCACAAACCGCCAATACCAAGCGCGTTCTGGTCCACGGCGATGTCAGCCCGAAGAACATCATGCTCGGCCCCGATGGCCCGATCCTGCTCGACGCCGAATGCGCGTGGTTCGGTGATCCTGCTTTTGACCTCGCATTCTGCCTCAATCATTTGCTGATCAAGCGGCTGGTGGTGACGGGCGCGGAAGAAGCGATGGCTGCCTCGTTCGATGCGCTTGCCGCCGCCTATCTCGCCCATGCCGATTGGGAGCCGGTCGAGGCCCTCGAGGCTCGAGCCGCCGCGCTGCTGCCCGTTCTGGCCCTGGCGCGGGTCGATGGGAAATCACCAGTGGAGTATCTCGATGAGGCGCAGCGGGCCACGCTTCGGCGGATGGCGCGAGGGGCTATACTCGCGCAGCCTGAGGCGCTTCGGGAGTGTGTAGCCATGCTGTCTGGTTTGCTATCGAGATAGGCATATGGTATTTAGCCCATATGTCTGCTAAACCATTGGTCTTTCTCAAGCGCCAGAATGCCGACGGAACGATTGTGGACATCAAAATCTGGCAATTGCCTGGAGTGACGAATGAGAGGCCGCACGGGCTAAAATATTCGCTTTTTTATGGGCGTCCGGGCCAAAGGATTGTCGGTTATGACAATGAGGCGGGAAAAGGCGACCACCGTCATTATGGCGAACATGAATTGCCTTATGTGTTCGTGACGATGGAACGCCTGTTGCAGGACTTTTTTGCCGATGTGGCGAAGGAAGAGGCGAATGATGCGTGAGGACCGGCTGATCTTTGAAATCGAACCTGCGCGCAGCTTTGAGGCTCGTGCGCTTGAAATTGCCCGCGCGCTGGATCGCGGTGAGGCTGTAGCGGGGCAGGCCCATCTCTCCTTCCCTGATATGGAGACCTTGCTGAGCGTGCTGACACCCAAGCGCTTCACCCTGCTGCGCACACTGCGCCAGACAGGCCCCAGTTCGATCCGTGCGCTGGCTGCAGCCGCGGGGCGCGATTACAAGGCGGTGCACGGCGACGTGACCACACTGATCGAAAACGGCCTGATCGAGCGGCAGGCAGTGGATCGGGTGGCGGTGCTATGGGACAGTGTGGGGGCGGAGTTTCGGTTGGCGGCTTGAGCGGTGGGTAAACCGGGGATGGCGAGGTTGGCGGTCCAGTACATACGGAACCAACGCCGATCAAGCCCGCGCCTCGCTCTCCGTCACATGACGGCGCAGCACGCGGTTGATTTCGGTTTGGTAGCCGCAGTCTGCAGTGTGTTCCTTGAACCATTCGACAACATCCGCGTCCAGCCTGAGTGTTACCGGCTTTTTGACCGGGCGATACAGACCAGGACGCCTTGCATGCCGCCAGTTTTCTGCAGGGGCTTCGGGTATGTCAGCGGTGTCGATCTGATCGTCGGGCAAGCTTGCCAGATGATCCAGTTGCGCCTGCAATTCGGCGCTACGTTGCGTCTTCTGCATAGCCCGTCCTTTCATGCGTTGTGGTGTGCAAGAGGCTGCGTCAAACCCAACAGCCCGCAGGCATTCCCGCCCATGATCTTTGCCTTGTCCGCCTCCGCCAGATGGGCGTGGAAACCGACCGGGTCTGGTTCAGCCATGTCGAAGGGATAGTCCGTTCCGAGACACAAATGGTCTGCACCGTGGCTGGCGACAAGGTGGTTAAGCTCGGTGCGGTCAAACACCAGAGTGTCGAGCCAGACTTGCCGGAGATAGCTCGACGGTGCGCGGGTGATGTGCTGGCGGCAATCTTCGCGCACGCGCCAGGCGTGGTCCATCCGGCCCCAATATCCCGGCAGATAACCGCCACCATGCGCGACGCAAAGCTTGAGGCCGGGGTAGCTGTCGAGCACGCCCTCGAAGATCAGGTGGCTGAGCGCAATGGTCGATTCGATCGGATTGCCGATGATGTTGTTGAGATAATGTTCGGACAGGCGCTGGCCGTGGGTGAAGCCGAGCGGGTGGAGGAAGAGCAGCACGCCAAGTTCCTCGGCCGCCGCAAAGAAGGGCCGGAATTCAGGTGCGGCCAGTTCCTTGCCGTTGACGTGGCTGCTGATCTCGATCCCGCGCAGGCCAAGATCGTTCACGCAGCGGCGCATTTCGGCAATGGCCAGTTCGGGCGCTTGCAGCGGCACAGTGCCCATGCCGACCAGCCGGTCCGGATGCGCAGCGCAGGCTTCGGCGATGCCGTCGTTGATCAACCGGCTGGTCTCGCGGCCCAACTCTGGCGGGGCGAAGTAGAAATACTGCCCTGGCGACGGGCTGATCGCCTGCACATCGACGCCGAGCCGGTCCATATCCTCCAACCGCGCTTCGACGCCGTTGAGCCTGGGGCCGATTGCGGCAAACAGCGCGCCGTTGACCCTGTTCGAGGCCGGTGAGGAAAAGGGCAAAGCGGCGGGCGCATCGGGCATGGCTGCCCGCACCATCGCATCGGCGGCGGGAAAACCGAGGTGGCAGTGGATATCGACGACAAGGTGCTGCCCGCGCGCCGAAACCGGGATGGGTTTGCGCTCGGGACCGCAGGTCGCAACAATTCCGCTCATCCTCAAATCCCCAGTCTAAATTTCTGCGAAAAGCGCATGGAGCGCTTTGCCCATCATCATGCCGATCTGGTCTGCCGGGGCGTGGCCAATCTGTGCGTCACCAATCGCCACGCTGGAATCGACAACCAGCTTGCACCGCTCAAAGCGCCGCTCGGTGAACGCCGCGAACCCGGCTTCGATATCGCCGTCGCAAGCCGCAAGTTCTTCGCGCAGAACAAGCGCATCCTCGACCGCAATGCCGGCTCCGCTTGCCAGATGCGGCGTGGTGGCATGGGCCGCATCACCGATCAGGATCACCCGGCCCTTGTGCCATGGCGGCGGCTGGAGTGCGCTTTCAAGCGGGCGATAGACCACTGGAGTATCGGCGGTCACGGCATCCCGCGCGACCGCCAGATTGCCTCCGAAGTCGGCAAGCAAGCCGCGCACGGTTTCTGGGAAATCTTTCGGCTCGATCCACGTCCGGTCAGGGTCGATGTTGAGCATGAAGACATAGCATTGCGTGGGGGAGCACGCTGTCAGCCCCGCCAGATTGCGGTGGCCGAGATAGATTTCGGTACGGTCAAAATCCGCAGGCCGATCACACAATATGCGCCAGCTTGATTGCCCGGTGAAGCGTGGCTTTACGGCATCCGGAAACAGCATGTCGCGGACTTTGGAAAATATACCGTCCGCGCCGACCACAAGATCGTAGCGGCCAGCGCTGCCGTCGCTGAATCGCACATCGACACCGGTGGCGTCACTTTCAAGGTCCTCCACCGTCAGGCCCAGCCGAACAGATACACCCAGTGCACGCACGTGGGAGGACATGATCTGATGGAGATCGGGCCGCAAAATCCCGCCTGTGGCAGGCAATCCATCTTCGATCAGCGGCTCATCCATCTCCTGAATAAGCGCACCCGAGAAATGCAGCAGTTTTGTGCCGTTGGTGACCGCGCCCACGGCCTTGATCTGATCCAGCAGGCCAAGCCGCTTATAGGCGCGCAAGGTGGGGCCAGTGATGGTGATGCCTGCGCCATAGACCCGCCATTCCGGGTCGAGGTCAATCAGATCAACTGTAATCCCAGCCTCGGCCCCAGCCTCGGCAAAGTGAATGGCGGTTGCCATTCCGCCGATGCCGCCACCGACGATAAGAATTTTTTCGACGCCCTTCAACTGCGCTCTCCTCACTATGCTGAATAGGCCTTCGCATGAATTAGGAAAACGGATTCGAGCAATTTGAACTATCGGTCTGGGCGATAACTGGATGCGTAAATCTCCATTCGGCAAATGCGTTGGTTCGCCGTAACGAGGGTGAATGGACATCTATTCATTGGGAACGCTGTCAAGCGATGGCGCCGCGCCATTTCCAGCGGTTGTGCTGGGCGGCCAGGTTCTGCCGCTCGCGCTGATTTTGGGCGATGCACCTGCTGATCTGGGTGCGGTGTTTCGGGATTGGCAGCATTACGGCCCGCGAATTGATGCAGCGATGGCATTGCCCCCCGAAGCGGGATGGCGACCGGAATCAGACTTTGCCGTGCACTTGCCATTCATGCCGGGGCAACTGTTCGGGGCTGGTGCGAATTATCGACGCCACGTCATCGACCTCATCGTTGCCAAGGGCAGCGGCGGCGCGGAGCATATGTCCCCCGAAGAGCGCCTTGTTTGGGGCACGGAGTTCATGGATCGGCGCGCGGCGACTGGCCTGCCCTTCATCTGGGTCGGCCTGCACGGCGCGATTGCGGGATCGCACGATACGCTGATCCTTCCCAAGGATGTCTCGCAGCCAGACTGGGAGCTTGAGCTTGCGGTGGTGATTGGCAAGGCTGCGCGGCGGGTGGCTCTCGCCGATGCTCTCGATCATGTGGCCGGTTACACCATCGCCAATGATGTTACCGCGCGCGAATTGGTGGACCGGCCCGATATTCCGCAAATGGGAATGGACTGGATGCGCTGCAAAAGCGCACCGGGGTTCAATATTCTTGGCCCCTACATCACGCCCGCGCGCTTTGTTGCTGACCCGCAAAAGCTCCATATCAAACTATCGCTCAACGGGCAGGTGATGCAGGATGAGGGCACTGATGATATGATCTTCGGCGTCGCGCGATTGATCGAATTCGCCTCGGCCCACACCCAACTCAATCCCGGCGATATCATCATGACCGGATCGCCTTCGGGCAACGGCATCCACCATGGGCGCATGCTGCAGGACGGCGATGTCATGACTGGCGAGATTTCGGGGCTGGCGGGGCGTCAGGTAACGCCGTGCAAAGCCGAAGTTTAGGAGACTGGAATTGAGCGCACCCAATGGCATCAACGGG
Source organism: uncultured Alphaproteobacteria bacterium (assembly GCA_963777795.1). GTDB lineage: Bacteria > Pseudomonadota > Alphaproteobacteria > Sphingomonadales > Sphingomonadaceae > Novosphingobium. The sequence continues at coordinate 41,213 of CAVZRM010000004.1, read as the reverse complement.
ATCGAAACGGTCATTTATGGCGTCGACGACATGGCAACATGCACGCGCTATTTCGACGATTTCGGATTGCCCCTGATCGAAGCGAGCGACACCGAGGCGCTGTTCGAACTCAGGCAAGGCTGCTCGGTCATCCTGCGGCCCTTGGCCGACGCGGTGACAGCAGGGCAGCGCCTAAAAGGCATCGGCGTCCAGAAAGTCATCTGGGGCGTGCCAGACAGCAAGCATTTCGACCGGGCGGTGAAGCGCCTGCGCACCGGCACCGACGTAACCATCGACGAAAGCGGCACCGCCCATTTCATCGATTGCGACGGTATCGCGATGGGCCTGCGCATCTGGAACCGCGTCACCGTGATGGGCGCGCCCGAACCGATGAACAGCTATGACAATGTGAAGCGCCTCAATTCACAGCGCAAATGGTTGCTCAAGGCCTGCCCGAAGACCATCGAACATGTTGTCTATCAAGTGCCCGATCCCGATGCGAGCTGGGCCTGGTATCAGAAATACCTCGATTTCCGTCTCTCCGATGTTCAGCAAGGCTTTGGCATTTTTGCCCGCGCGCCGGGCTGCACCGAGCATCACAGCATTTACTGGCTTAAAGCCAGCCTGCCGTTTCCGGGCTTCGACAATGAAGTGCGCTTCAATCACGTCAATTACGGCGTCGAGGATTTTGAGGAAGCGATGGTCGGGGCCAATTACATGGAGCGGCGCGGCTGGCCCAAATCGGTGTGGGGTCTCGGACGCCACCGGATTGCCAGCTCGATCTTCCTCTATCTGCCCTGCCCGGCGGGCGGCGAAGCAGAATATGGTGCGGATAGCGATCATATGGACGACAGCTGGGTTCCGCGCGTCTGGAGCGCGACATTTGGTTCGATGACCTTCATGCACAATCTCCAGCCCTGGATTTTCGATGAAGCGGCGTGGGACGTGGCCTATCTCGAAGGCGCGACACCCACGCCCAAACCGAAGGATCACTGAGGAAAGGCCCGTGACCGCACTCGAGATCGACATTTTGCCGGGGCGTGCAACAGGGTGACCGGCGATATTCTGATCGTTGGCGGCGGTATCAGCGGGCTGACTGCAGCGACCGCGCTGGCCCGCAAGGGGATCAGGACCGTTCTTGTCGAACGCAAGGCGGCACTTGCTGATGAAGGTGGAATTGGCCTTTCGCTTCTCGCCAATGCCATGCGCGCGCTCGATGAAATTGGCGTTGCCGAGCGCTGCGTCGCAGCGGGTGTGCCAGCGGACTGTCTGCTCATGCATAGGCCCGATGGGGCATTTCACTTCGAAAATCCGATAGCCAGAATCGAAGGGCTGAGCTGGCCTGGCGCGACAGGCATCAGCCGTTCGGCCTTTCACGCCATTCTGGTTGAGGCAGCACGCGATGCCGGTGTAACCATCCGCTGCGGGCTGACGGTCGCGGACTGGCAGGAGCAAGGAGATTTGCTTGGCGTGACATTCTCGGACCGGAGTGTTGGTCGCTTTGCGCTGATGGTCGGCGCGGACGGCCTGTATTCCGGAACGCGAGCACAGATATTCCCTGAATGTCAGCCCATGCAGACCGGGCAAGCCGCGTGGCGCGCCGCCTGTGTCCGCCCAGCCGGGGTGGATAGCACGCATCTGTTTTTCGGCGGCAGACACGGTGTCGTCGGGGTTAATCCGGTCTCACCCACACTGGCCTATCTCTACATCGTTGAAAATGCAGCGAATGGCACGCGTAGGGACCCGGCTACACTCCACACGCAGATGCGCGCAGAACTGACAGGCTATGGCGGGCTCGTTGCAAGGCTCGCCGCGACGCTGGATGATCCTGCCAAGATCAGTTACCGCCCGCTTGAATGGCTGCTTGCCCCTGCACCCTGGAGCAAGGGCCGCGTCGCCCTGATCGGTGATGCCGCTCATGCCAATCCGCCTGTTCTGGCTCAAGGGGCCGCAATGGGTATCGAGGACGCGATTGTCCTTGCCGAGGAAGTGGCGACTGGCGGGCCTGTCGAGGCCGCCTTGGCGCGCTTTGCCGCCCGTCGGTATGACCGGGTCAAATATATCGTGGAGACGTCGTGCCAGCTCGCCCAATGGGAGGTTGACCATACGCCCGGAGTGGATGTGCCCGGTGTGATGCACGCATCGTCGATGCGGCTCGCTGAACCAATCTGAAGGGGAGGGCAGGTTCAATGTATCCGTTGAAAGATGGCCCGCTCTGGCCCCGCAACCAATGGTATATCGCTGGCTGGTCGAACGAATTCGGCGAGGCCCCGATTGAACGGACGATCCTGGGCGAGCGGGTGCTGCTGTTCCGGAGTGCGAGCGGAGCCGCGACCATTCTCGCAGGTCTGTGCCCCCATCGCTTCATGCCCCTCGTCAAGGGCGAGCGCGCTGGTGACAGCATCGAATGCGCCTATCACGGAATGACGTTTGACGGCGAGGGTATTTGCACCAAAGGTCCGGCAGGTTCACTTGCCAGCGGTGCAGCGCGGCTGAAACGTTACGAAATCGTCGAGCAAGGCCCGCTCGTCTGGGTCTGGATGGGCGAGGGTGCCGCCGACATGGCAAGAATGCCCGATACAAGCCGCTGTGGCATTGCTGCCGAAGGCTGGCGCGCTGACCCCAACGGCACAATGCATTTTTCCGCGCGCTATATGCTGATCGTCGATAATTTGTTCGACCTCAGCCATATCGCCTGGGTCCATGCCAGCCTGCTCGGCAAACCGTCGATCTGCGCAGAATCCGCCCTTGTGTCCCGGAAGGATGGAGTCCTGCGCGCGGACCGCCACGAAATCGGACCTGTCGATGATTTTACGCGATTTCTCTTCCCCGAGTGTGTCGGCCCGGTCCAACAAACCTTGGGAACCGAATTCCTTGGCCCCGGATTGATCACCGCCGTTGGCCCATGGGTGCGTGAGGCAGAGGGCAGTCCACTGGCGGGCAAGGATTGGGGGCAGATCCATTTCGTCCACGGCATCACGCCGGAAACCGCGACAACGACCAACGTCTATTCGCTGGTCACGCGCAATTTCAGGTGCGACGATGAGGGGCTGTCGGCTGCAATGTGCGCGCAGAACAAGGCGGTTCTGGCGCAGGACTGCGAAGTCGCAGGCTTGATCGAGGCCGGACTGGACGGTGCCGATACCCCTTCTGAACTATCATTCCGCACCGATCATGGCGGCATCGAAGCACGCCGGCTGTTCCAGTCGCTGATAGATGCGGAAGAATGAACCCTATGAGAGGCAATGCAACATGACCGAGGTAAAGCTCTTCATCGCGCCCGGCAGCTGCGCCAGGGTGCCGACAATCCTGCTCGAAGAAATCGCTCTGCCCTACACGACTGAGCTGGTCCGCTTCATGAAGGGTGAGCATAAATCGCCAGCGTTCAAAGCCCATAACCCCAAGGGCAAGGTGCCAGCCATTTTGATCGACGGCGAAGCACTGACTGAGAATGTTGCGATTATCACCTTTTTGAACGAGCGTTTCCCGCAAGCCGGGCTGCTTCCCGAAGCGCGCGATCCGATGGCCAAGGCGCGGCAGCTCGCCGATCTGTGCTTCTGTGCTGCAACGCTTCACCCGATTGTCACGCGCATCCGGATGCCGCAATTTTTCGCACCAGCCGAAGCGGCGCGCGCGGTCTGGGATATGGGCCGCACGGCGATGCGCGAATATTTTCAGCTCATCGAAGACCGGCTGGCACAGGGTCCCTATTGGTACGGCGCGGCGTGGAGCGCGATGGATGCCTATCTTTACTGGGTGTTCTGGCGGGTCGAAGGGGCCAATTTTGATGTGACACCCTATCCGCGCTTCACCGCTCATGCTCGCGAGATGGAGCGGCGACCCTCGGTCATGCGGGCACTGGCGATTGAGACACAAGCAATGGCCACGCTAGAGAAAGAGGGCCTGAATTTCGCACCGCCATCGTTTTCTGATTGAGTGCGGCGCCCGAGCCGCTTCAGTTTGGTCGCGATGGACGAGGCCCATTTCGTCACTGCTTTGCGTATGTCGCGCTCAATCCGGTGCGGGCCGGCTTGTCCGCAAGGGCAGGACGGGTCCTTCAATATAGTGACAGCCTTTCAATATAGTGACAGTGGACTCAATTGCCGTTACCTTTGCGGGAGGTTGGCGATAGCCTGCGAGGAGGTGCCGGGAAATTAGTGCACTGTCACCGTAATTCACTGTCACCGTAATTACCGTAATACCCACTGTCACCGTAATTTCAAGTTTTTCAGTTGCGGTGTTCGATAGAGTCTGACAATATGTGATGCCTCGGTTCCAACGCGCACTATAATCTTTCGAGGGAGGATCGGATGGCTTCAGTAAAAGGGAAGTCTGCCAACGGGGATCCAAGCAGATTTCAGCCAACCTTGTGGAACGCTAAATTAAGAAACCAGGCAGAAGCAATAACAAGGGTTCTTTACGTAGACCCCGCTACCGTTGCGGCCATCGCACAAGCGATCCTAGCGGCACTGGAGAAGGGACGTGAGAAAGAGGCAGAGGAAGGATTCAGACGGCAAATTCTTGCTCGCCTTGATATGATTTCTGAACAATTGGCGGATATTAGGCGCGAACTCGCGCTCCTGGCAGTCAAGTTTGAACTTGTAGTGAAGCAGCAGTCTGTCGATGATGCAATTGGTATTCAAAGCTCAACGCTTAAGGCAATTTCAAACACTTGGGCAACTGCAATGTCCGACCGAAAATTGGCGTCAGCACTTTTATTTGAGCTAGATGCCAAAACACAGAACCTTACACGCTATGGCTATGCAACGTTCGATCAAGTAGCGTTGAGCATATTCCCTCTTCATCTTCTGAATACAAAATCTAATAGAGTGCCAAAAGACAAACGTGCGCTTATTGAATCTTATAGTAAGTTTGTAAAAGATGCGCTAAAAGAAGATATTCTGTACACACTGGCCCATCAGTACAAAAAAATTGGAGATCTTAGGGCGGAATTGAAAAGACGAGCAGATATTTTTACTACACCCACATCAACGCGCTTGGGGACATCGGATGGGGGGCGCTATGAGTACTTTGAAGATGTTGCCCTCGCAGAAGACGGCTACGCATTCTTTAGCATTCGGCAAATCGAGCATCCGGAATGGCGTCCGCCGAGCCATAGGGATGGACCGCGTGATCAACGTCTGAGCGGTAAGCAGCACGCAGCAAAATTGGTCACTTCAGCCAAATTCGTAAGTCACGCTAATCCAGTTGTGTTCTCCGAAGTTATTCTGTATACGATAGAATTTACACAGTCAGGCACAATAAACTTGGCTTCACCTGAGGATTACGCGGCAAGTTACGGCCATTCCGGTGGAGATCATTGGAAGACTGAACACTACGATCATATAACAGAGCATCTGGCTACCGCAAATAGGACGGTTGGCTTGCTTCACCATATCGAGTCTAGTTTGCAATCCCTCGGTGAGTCGATTCATCTAGCGAACCGGCTGGACGCATGGCTGGATTCGCTTCTAAAGAACATGCCATTGTGCTGAATCCAGATGCTATTCTTGAGGAAAAATTACGGTGACAAAATTACGGTGACAGTGCAAATTACGGTGACAGGCAAATTGCGGTGACAGTGCACTCATTTACTCAATTGCGGTGACAGTGCACTCATTTGCTCGGCCATCGCAGGCTGCCGTCAAGTTTCCTCAATGCCAGCGGAAATTAAGTGCACTGTCACCATAATAATAATAGTCGCAGGCGCGAGGGCCCGCTCAACCGATGTCATGTGTGCGGCTGCAATATCGGATCGGTCTCGATCATGCGCAGGGCCTCATCCAGCGTCGCGGAAGCGTGGCAGGGAAACCACTGCCCGGTATGGCGGTGCCACATGATGTGGAAGCGTGTTTCGGTCAGGAGTTCTTGGGCATGGTCGAGCCGTACCCAGGCTGAGTCAAACTCTTCACCTGCATTGTCTTCCCAGCCCGAACGGTAGCGGATGAAGAAGCTGTATTTGTTGCCGCGCCATTTGCCGTGGAGTGCGATTGGGTAATTCCATTCGGTTGGCCTGATCTCGGGTAAAAATCTAGGTGCCAGTTGTTCGGCAATGAATGTCTCGCAGCGCAAGGCAATCAACAGCTTCTCGTCCTTCGTCAGCTCCCTGACGCGGAACCAGCGGCGGACAGATTTGGTCATTTCAGCTACCCTCTGCTCCCCAACCCGCGTGACGAATTGCAAATGACCGTCAAACGATTGACGTCAACCTGACGGTCATTTGTCAGCCCAATGATGTGGCGAGCGCGGTTACCGTCTAGGGTCAGGACTCATTGATCACAACCAGAAGATGACGGTTGCAGCGATTGCGATGGCGGACATGAAGGTGTGGGCGCAGCGGTCATAGCGGGTGTGGATGCGTCTCCAGTCTTTGATTTTGGCGAACAGGTTCTCGACCAGGTGGCGCTTTTTGTAGACCGCTTTGTCGTAGTGATATTGCACCTTGCGATTGGATTTTGGCGGGATGCAAGGGGTGATGCCGCGCGCTGTCAGCGCGGCGCGGAACCAGTCGCTGTCATAGCCCTTGTCGCCCAGCAGTTCCTTGGCGTTGGGCAATGCGTCAAACAGCAGAACAGCGCCCTTGTGGTCGCTCATCTGGCCCTCGGTGAGCATCATCACGATGGGGCGGCCTTCACCGTCGCACACCGCATGCAGCTTTGAGTTCAAGCCGCCCTTGGTGCGCCCGATACATCTGGGAAGAGCCCCCCTTTTAAGAGGCTTGCCGCCGTCCGGTGCGCCTTCAGATGCGTGGCGTCGATCATGATCCGGTCAGGCTCTCCGGCCTTTCCAGCCAGTTCGACAAAGATACGGTTGAACACACCAAGGCGGCTCCAGCGGATGAAGCGGTTGTAGATCGTCTTGTGCGGCCCGTAAGTTCGGGGGGCATCACGCCACCGCAGGCCGTTCTTGATGACGAAGACGATCGCCGACACGATTAGCCGGTCATCAACCCGCGGAATACCGTGCGATAGCGGAAAATACGGCGCAATCCGGCGCATCTGCGCCTCGCTCAGCATAAACAGATCGTCCATAAACAGCACCTCCCTGGTGCCGCCATTAAATCAACCCTCAGCCCATCATGCAAGCCTTTTAATAGGTCCTGACCCTAGAATACCGTTGTTTTCATGGGGTAGCCTCATTTCCAGCACTCATCGCGGTAATATTTTTCAACAACTTATGCCAAAAGTGCCGCATTGGGCAAACGGCCATGGATTATCAACGAAACTGCCGCCAAACCCTTGCGATTTTACGCAATTCTATCCAATACTACGCTACGCCCCTTACTCCCACTCGATCGTCCCCGGCGGCTTGCTGGTATAGTCGTAAACCACCCGGTTGATCCCCTTGACCTCGTTGATGATACGCGTCGCCACCCGGCTGAGGAACGCCGCCTCGAACGGATAGATATCCGCCGTCATGCCGTCGGTCGAGGTCACCGCGCGCAAGGCGCAGACATTGTCGTAGGTGCGCCCGTCGCCCATCACGCCGACGGTGCGCACCGGGAGCAACACGGCAAAGGCCTGCCAGATCTGGTCGTAGAGCCCGGCGCTGCGGATTTCGTCGAGATAGACCGCGTCGGCGAGGCGCAGCACGTCGCAGCGTTCTTTCGTGACTTCGCCGGGGATGCGGATGGCGAGGCCCGGGCCGGGGAAGGGGTGGCGGCCGACGAATTGCTCGTTCAGGCCAAGCTCGCGGCCCAGCGCGCGGACTTCGTCCTTGAACAGTTCGCGCAAGGGCTCGACCAGTTGCATGTTCATGCGTTCAGGCAGCCCGCCGACATTGTGGTGGCTCTTGATCGTCACCGAGGGGCCGCCGGTGAAGGAGACGCTCTCGATCACGTCGGGATAGAGCGTGCCCTGCGCGAGGAAATCCGCGCCGCCGAGCCTCCCGGCCTCCTCCTCGAACACCGCGATGAATTCGCCGCCGATGAATTTGCGCTTCGCTTCGGGATCGGTGACGCCGGCGAGGCCCGTCATGAACCGCGCCTCGGCATCGACCGTGACCAGCGGGATGTTGTAATGATCGCGGAACAGGCGCTCGACCTGCACGCGCTCGCCCAGCCGCAGCAGGCCGTGATCGACGAAGACGCAGGTCAGCCGGTCGCCGATTGCCTGATGGATCAGGATTGCGGCGACCGACGAATCGACGCCGCCGGACAGGCCGCAAATCACCCGGCCCGAACCGACCTGCGCCCGGATTTCGGCGATCTTGGTGCTGCGAAACTCGGCCATGGTCCAGTCGCCGGCCAGCCCGCAGATGCGGTGGACGAAGTTCGACAGCAGCTTTGCGCCGTCGGGGGTGTGGACCACCTCGGGGTGGAACATGGTGGTGTAATAGGCCCGCGCCTCGTCGACGCAGATAGCGAACGGGGCATTGGGCGAGGTGCCGATCACCTCGAAGCCGTGCGGGGCCACGGTGACGCGGTCGCCGTGGCTCATCCATACCGGATAGCGGCCGCCGACCTGCCAGAAGCCCTCGAACAGCGGGCTCGCCTTCAGCACTTCGACGTCGGCCCGGCCGAATTCGGCGGCATGCCCGCCTTCGACTGTGCCGCCCAACTGGGTGCACAGCGTCTGCTGGCCATAGCAGATGGCGAGGATTGGCACGCCGCTGTCGATCACCACTTGCGGCGCGCGCGGGCTGCCTGCGTCGGTCACCGAGGCAGGGCCGCCCGACAGGATCACCCCCTTGGGCTGCATGCGCGCAAAGGCCGCTGAGGCGCTGTTGAACGGGGCGATTTCCGAATAGACCCCGGCCTCGCGCACACGCCGCGCGATCAGCTGGGTGACCTGGCTGCCGAAGTCGACGATCAGGACGGAGTCGGACGGCTGAATGGTCATGCGGGGCACCTAGGGCGGCGACCCGCGCCTGTCCAGATGGCGGCGAAAACCGGCCGACTTCCGCGCCCACGCGACATAATATTTCATTCAAAATTTACGATTGCAATCTTTGCAACAAGGTTTGCGGCCTTTGCACGGGCAATCCTTAGCGATTTGGTTATATTGCATATGCGAAAAGAATTCGCACATACAGCAATTACAGGAGGTTCACATGAGACAGTTTCTGCACAATGCGCTCGGCTTCGCCGTTGCGATTGGCACCGGCAGTCTGATGATCGCCGTAGCGCTCGTCTGACAATGTCCGGCAACTCGAAGCGGCCCCGCGCCTGGCCCTGCCTATGCAGGCAGTTCGGGCCGGGGCCGGCTCATGATACTATTCTCGTTCGCATGACGACTTGCCGATAACTACCGCACCAGCGCCTTGACCAGATCAAACAGATAGTCGCGACCGGCGTACAGCGCGCGCACTGCGAGCCGCCCCGCCCATTTGCCGCCCTCAATGCGTCGATTGCCCCTTGGCGAACCGGCGAACTCGGCAGACCTAGCCTGTGGATGGAGCCCAAGGCAAAGGGTTCCGCATTGGCACTGCCGTGCCTATATGCTGCTCATGACCAGCGAGACCGATAATCCGCCGCCCAGCGGCCCCAATGCCAATGCCTACGGTGCCGATCAGATCAAGGTTCTCAAGGGCCTTGATGCGGTGCGCAAGCGGCCGGGCATGTATATCGGCGACACCGACGACGGTTCGGGGCTGCACCACATGGTGTTCGAGGTCTCGGACAATGCCATTGACGAGGCACTCGCCGGTCACTGCGATCTGGTGCTGATCGAGCTTAACCCCGATGGCTCGGTTTCGGTCGAGGACAACGGGCGCGGTATTCCCACCGGGATCCATGCCGAGGAGGGGGTCTCCGCTGCCGAAGTGATCATGACCCAGCTGCATGCCGGCGGCAAGTTCGAGAACACCAGCGACGACAATGCCTACAAGGTCTCCGGCGGGCTGCACGGCGTCGGCGTGTCGGTGGTCAATGCGCTCAGCGAATGGCTCGAGCTGACCATCTGGCGCGACGGCGAGGAGCACTGGATGAAGTTCGCCTATGGCGATGCGGTCGAGCCGTTGCGCGTCACCGGCACGGTCCCGGCGGGAAAGAAGGGCACGCGCGTCACCTTCCTCGCCTCGACCGACACCTTCAAGAACGTCACCGAGTTCGACTTCGAGAAACTTGAGCACCGTTACCGCGAGCTCGCCTTCCTCAATTCCGGCGTCCGGATCAAGCTGCGCGACAAGCGCCATGCCGATATTGCCGAGCATGACCTGTTTTACGAGGGCGGCATCGGTGCGTTCGTGGGCTATCTCGATCGCAACAAGGCGGCGCTGCTGCCCGAGCCGATCGCCATTTCCGCCGAGCGCGACGGCATCGGCATCGATGTCGCGCTGGAATGGAACGACAGCTATTACGAAAACGTGCTGTGCTTCACCAACAACATCCCCCAGCGCGATGGCGGCACCCATCTCGCCGCCTTCCGCGCGGCGTTGACCCGGACGATCAACGGTTACGCCGAAAAATCCGGGATCATGAAGAAGGAGAAGGTCCAGCTCACCGGCGACGACATGCGCGAGGGGCTGACCGCGATCGTCTCGGTCAAGCTGCCCGATCCCAAGTTCTCCAGCCAGACCAAGGACAAGCTGGTCAGTAGCGAAGTGCGCCAGCCGCTGGAAAGCCTGATGGCGGACCGCATGAGCCAGTGGCTCGAGGAAAATCCGGCGCATGCCAAGGCGGTGATCGGCAAGATCATCGACGCCGCCGCCGCGCGCGAAGCGGCCAAGAAGGCGCGCGAGCTGACCCGGCGCAAGGGCGCGATGGACATCGCCAGTCTGCCCGGCAAGCTCGCCGATTGCCAGGAGCGTGACCCTGCGAAATGCGAGCTGTTCCTCGTCGAGGGCGACAGCGCCGGCGGCTCGGCCAAGCAGGGTCGCGACCGGCATATCCAGGCGATCCTGCCGCTCAAGGGCAAGATCCTCAACGTCGAGCGCGCGCGTTTCGACCGGATCATCTCCTCGAAGGAAGTCGGCACGCTGATCCAGGCGATGGGCACCGGCATCCGCGACGAGTTCAATCTCGCCAAGCTGCGCTATCACAAGATCGTCATCATGACCGACGCCGACGTCGATGGCGCACATATCCGCACGCTGCTGCTCACCTTCTTCCACCGCCAGATGCCCGATATCATTCGCGCCGGCCACCTGTTCATCGCCCAGCCGCCGCTCTACAAGGTCGCCAAGGGGCGCAGCGAGGTCTACCTCAAGGACAATGGCGCGCTCGATCGCTATCTGGTCGAGGCAGGCCTCGCCGGACGCGTGCTGGAGACTGCGGGCGGCACGCGCGGCGGGGCCGAATTGCAGGCGCTGGTCGAGCACGCCATGCGGCTCAAGAGCCTGATGGGCTTCGTGCCGCGCCGCTACGATCCGGCCATCGTCGAGGCGCTGGCGCTCGCCGGAGTGCTCGATCCCGAGCTCGACCGCGCGGGCCGCGAGGCAGCGCTGGCCAGGGCCGCGACCTGGCTCGATCTGGGCGAGCGCGATGCCAGGTGGACTGCCGCGATGACCGGCGAGGGCCATGTTACGGTCCAGCGGCTATGGCGCGGGGTGACCGACCACCACGTCGTCGAAGCCCAGTTCCTGACCAGCGCCGAGGCGCGCAAGCTCGCCCGCCTCGCCGGCGAACAGGCCGAGGTCTATGCCAGCACGGCGCGGCTGACGAAGGCCGGCTCCGCCACCGAAGAAGTCGAATCCGAAGTCGAGCCGGAAGAGGGCGAGGAGAACGAGCCCGTCGCCGTCCGCGCCGCCGCCAAGGACAGCGCGATCACCAGGCCCTCGGAATTGCTCGACGCGATCCTTGCTGCCGGGCGCAAGGGCCTCTCCATCGCGCGTTACAAGGGGCTGGGCGAGATGAATGCCGAGCAGCTGTGGGAGACCACGCTCGATCCGGAAAACCGCGCGCTGTTGCAGGTCAAGGTCGAGGATGCCGACGTCACCGACGAGATCTTCACCCGGCTGATGGGCGACGTGGTCGAGCCGCGCCGTGAATTCATTCAGGAAAACGCGCTGAACGTGGCGAATCTTGACGTGTGATCCTCTACACGCCCGCCGCGCTCACTCCTCGGCGAGGAACGCAAGCAGCGCCTGATCGTAGGCATCGACCTCGTGGTTGGCCTGGATCTGGCTGTCGAGCCAGGTCTGTTCCTCATCGGTGACCGCCTGCGCCGCAGAGAATTCCGCATCGCGATCGACCGCTTCTGGCTTGCGTCCGAAAACCGTGCCGAAGCCCGACACCCCGCCCCGCGCCATGCGGCCGAAGAAGCCGCCGAGGCTGGCCGCCGGTTCGTTCATGAACTGTTCGAGTTCGGCGGCGCGCTCGCGCGATAGCGGCTCCTTGCCGCCAAACCCTTGCAAATAGTTGCCGACTCCCTGGACGAACAGGGTCTGCCATTCGGGCGCATTGTCCGCATGCAGAGTCGCATCCTTGAGGCGGAACAGCAATTCGGCCTCGCGGCGGCTCACCGCCGCCGGGCGATCGCCGCCCTGGGCGAAGATCATCCGGCGCAGCAGCCGCACTTCGGCGGGGGTGATATTGCCCTGTTCAAGCGATCCGCCATCGCGGGTCGGCCCGATGCCGGTCAGCACTGCCTGTTCGATCTGGCCGAGCGCGTAGGCGCGCAGGCGCTCGGGCACGCCGGTCGCCTTTTCGAGCACTTTGACCAGCAGTTCGAGCTCGGTCATGCTGTCGAGCCGCCCGTTGTTATCGATCCGTTCGATCAGCCACTCGGCCTGGCCCTCGTCGATGTAGCCGCGCGGTTCGACGGCGTGGACCACATATTCGCTGAGCGCTTCGACGAAGAAGTCCGACCATTCGGCGCTGGACGCTTCGAGGTGGTCGTTGAGCACGAAGATCGCGTCGGCCTCGTCGGCATCGATCGCCCCGTTCGACCAGCCTTCGCGGCGCAGCGACAGAATCTCTTCGGCGGCGATCTCGCCGTCGGCCATCGCCTGTTCGGCGAGCGCGCGGAAATGCATAGACATGGCTCGGGGTCCCCCTCGATAGAGCGCCCCGCTTATCCCGGAATATGTTTAACCCGGGGTTACCCGCCGGGAACAGGCGAACTGGCGGACGGCACGGACGGGGGCGGTGCACCGCGCTGGCGCAGCGCCGATATGCAACTGGCGCGGTCGACATCCTTGCCGTCGCTGGCGCGGCGCGCATCGACATAGGTTGCCTGCGGTTCGCGGCCGGGCGCGCCGGGATAGAGATAGACATCGAGCACGCAGGCCTCGCCGGTATATTGCAGCTTGCGCGCATCGCCCTCCCAGACATCGAGCCGTGCCGTGCCGAACTGGCGGGTGAGTTCGGTCCGGGTCGAGCCGATCACCCCTTCGAGTCCGGGCGCAGCCTGGAGCTGCGCGGCGGGCGGGGGTGTGCGCAACGGTGCACGCACCGGCGGCAGCCGCGAATGCTGGCGCGGCGCGGGCGGCGCAGGACTGCTGGCGCTCGCCACCTTGCCGCCGCCCGGACCGCACCCGGCGGTGAGCGGCAACAAGGCCAGAAGGGTGAGCAAGGCAGGGCGCAGGGTCATGGTTCCAGTCGGCCAGTGGATTGCCAGAGGATTGGTCGCGCCGGCATTGCGCGCGGCTGAACGCCTGTCAACGCCCGCGCACCCTTGCCGAGCGCCAAGCCGCCCGCTACCCGCGCCCGCTGAACCATTCGCAATACTCATTCGCAATCCAAGGAAACCCGATGTCCCAGCCCCGTTACGACGTCATCGCCATCGGCAACGCCATCGTCGATGTCATGGCCCCCTGCGACGAGGCAACGATCGAGCGGCTCGGCATGGCGCGCGGCGGCATGATGCTGATCGACACCGACCGCGCGCGGGAGCTGTACGACGCGATGGGGCCGGCCAAGGAAATTTCCGGCGGCTCGGCGGCGAACACATTGGCGGGGCTCGCCGCGCTGGGCGCGGACTGCGCCTTCATCGGCCAGGTGGCAGCCGACCAGCTCGGCGAGGTTTTCGCCCACGACATCCGCGCTGCCGGGATCGACTATGCCACCGCGCCGCGCCCCGGCGAGCCGCCGACCGCGCGCTGCCTGATTTTCGTCACCCCCGACGGTCAGCGCACGATGAACACCTTTCTCGGCGCATCGCAGTTCCTCCCCGCCGAGGCGCTCGACGCCGGGCTGATCGCCGACGCTGCGGTGCTCTATCTCGAAGGCTATCTGTGGGACCCGGAAGAGCCCCGCGCGGCGATGCGGCTGGCGATCGCGGCGGCGCAGGATGCGGGGCGCAAGGTGGCCTTCACCCTGTCCGACGCCTTCGTCATCGACCGCCACGGCGACGACTTCCGCGCGCTGGTCGCCGCCGGGGCCATCGACATCCTGTTCGCCAACGAACACGAACTGGCGGCCCTGACCGGCGAAGCCGATTTCGAGGCGGGGCTGGCGGCGCTAACCGACAAAGTGCCGGTGCTGGTGGTCACCCGCAGCGAAAACGGCGCAGTGGCGGTGGCGGGCGGCGAACGGGCGCAAGTGGCGGCCGAGCCCGTGGCCAGGGTTATCGACACGACGGGCGCGGGCGACCTTTTCGCAGCCGGCTTCCTGTTCGGCCATGTCCGGGGCAAACCGCTTGCCGAATGCCTGCGCCTCGGCGCGATCTGCGCGGCGGAAGTGATTTCGCACTATGGTGCGCGGCCCGAAGCGGATTTGCGGGCGCTGGCGGGGTAAAGCGCCCGAGCGTCAGGCGGTTGCTTCGCGATCGACTTCGCGCCAGCCGATATCGCGCCGGCAAAACCCGTCGGGAAACTCAAGGGCATCGACCGCCACGTAGGCGCGCTCCTGGGCTTCGCGCACCGAGCCACCCCGCGCCGTGACATTGAGCACACGGCCTCCGTTCGCCGTCAGCCGGCCGTCCGGCGCCATGGCCGTGCCCGCATGGAACACCTTCGCGCCGGTGGCTTCCGCATCCGAGATCCCGGCGATGCTGCCGCCCTTCTTCGGCGTGCCCGGATAACCCTGCGCCGCCATCACCACGGTCATCGCAGTGTCTTGCGAAAAGCGCGGGGGTTCGATCTCGCCCAGCCGCCCCTCGGCGCAGGCGAGCAGCACTTCCACCAGGTCGCTTTCCAGCCGCAGCATCAGCACCTGGCATTCGGGATCGCCGAAACGGGCGTTGTATTCGATCAGTTGCGGGCCGGTCGGGGTGAGCATCAGCCCGGCATAAAGCACGCCCGAATAGGGCATGCCTTCCGCCGCCATCGCCTTGACCGTCGGCGCGATGATCCGCGCCATGGCTTCGTCCTCGAGCGCGGGGGTGAGCACGCGCGCCGGGCTGTAAGCCCCCATGCCGCCGGTATTGGGCCCGGTGTCGCCGTCGCCGACGCGCTTGTGGTCCTGCGCCGAACCGAACGGGACGATGGTCGTGCCGTCGGTCAGCACGAAGAAACTGGCCTCCTCGCCGTCGAGGAATTGTTCGATCACCGCTTCCACCCCGGCTTCTCCGAACCGGCCCGCGAAGATGTCGCGGATCGCGGCTTCGGCCTCGTCACGGTCCAAGGCGACAGTGACGCCCTTGCCCGCCGCGAGGCCATCGGCCTTGATAACCACGGGAATGGCGAAGCCGGCGAGTGCCGCCAGCCCTTCCGCCTCGCCCGTGACGCGGACATAGGCCCCGGTCGGGATGCCAGCGCGCTGGCACAGGTCCTTGGTGAAGCCTTTGCTGCCTTCCAGCTGGGCGGCGGCCTTGCCGGGGCCGAAGGTGGGGATTCCGGCGGCGCGCAAGGAATCGGCGAGGCCATCGACCAAGGGGGCTTCAGGGCCGACCACGACAAGGCCGATTGCCTGGGCATGGCAGAAAGCGACCACTGCGCCGTGATCGGCGATGTCCAGCGCCACCAGCTCGGCATGTCCGCCAATCCCCGGATTGCCCGGAGCGGCGAACAGTTTGCTACACAGCCGGGATTGCGCCAGCTTCCACGCCAGCGCATGTTCGCGCCCGCCCGATCCCAGCAGCAGGATGTTCATGGGTTTGCTTGTCCGGAAATGGAAAGTTACGTTTCGCAGATGAGCTTGACCCGGTAGTCGCCATCGTCGTCCACCTCAAGCCGCGATGGCCGGAAATTCAGCACGCCCTGCTCGGTGGTCAGCGGATACCTGCCGGTAAAGCGCTGGGAATCGTCCTCGCTCCGCGCAAAGAGCAAGACATATCGCCGGAATGTCGCGGCCGGCTTGCCGTCATCGGACGCCGGCAGGATTATCTTTTCCGCTTCGACTGTATATTGCTCGCCCAGACCATCGATAGCCTTGTCGATCTTTTCATAGACGATCCGCACCATCAACGGCTGGCCGCACAGGTTTTGAACATAGATCTTGCGATTGACCGCCACCTGCGGATCGAATTCGGGATCCATTTCGTCGAGGAAGCGGCGTGCGGTCTGCACCGGGCTCGGGGCGGCTTCGCCGGGTCCGGCCTGCGCCACACGAGGGCCGAGGCCGGCAGCGCCGCTATCCGGCGTCAGCGAAGGCGGAGGTCCGACCGGAGCGAGCGCTCCTGTTGCAGCTGGAGCGGGAGCAGAGTCATCGAATGGCCACACCTTGCCGTTGATCATGCCCACCAGCACGGCGGAAACCGCGCCGATCAGCGCCACGGTCACCCCATGTCGCCCAATCGGCCCCGGATTGCCCTCGCCGTTGTCCTGGCTCATAAGTGTCGCCCGCTCCCCGCAGCGGTATCAACCTAACTCACAATTTCGTCGCACGGTAGAGCAAACGCATGACCGGTCCCCTGCCTGCGAATAGCGATTCGACCCCCGCACCGACATTGGAGGGCGAAAATGCGATACCTTGGTCGATCAGCGAGATTTCCGCCGCGCTCAAGCGCACTGTCGAGGAGCGCTTTTCCTTCGTGCGGCTGCGCGGCGAGCTGTCGGGGGTCAAGCGTGCCGCCTCGGGGCATCTCTATTGCAGCCTCAAGGACGAGACCGCGCGGATCGACGGGGTGATGTGGAAGGGGCAGGTCTCCCGCCTGGCCTTCAGGCCCGAGGACGGCATCGAGGTGATCGCGACGGGCAAGATCACTACCTATCCCGGCCGCTCGACCTACCAGATCGTCATCGAGCGCATGGAAGTCGCCGGCGAGGGCGCACTGCTCGCGATGCTGGCGAAGGTCCGCGCGCGGCTCGAGGCCGAGGGCCTGTTCGCGCGCGAGCGCAAGCGGGCGCTGCCGTTCCTGCCGCGCACCATCGGCGTGGTCACCTCGCCGACCGGATCAGTGATCCGCGACATCCTCCACCGCCTCGCCGACCGCTTCCCCAGCCATGTGCTGGTCTGGCCGGTGCTGGTCCAGGGACCGGGCGCGGCGGGGCAGGTCGCGGCGGCGCTGCGGGGGTTTTCGGCGCTCGCACCGGACGGGCCGATCCCGCGCCCCGACGTGGTGATCGTTGCGCGCGGCGGCGGTTCGATCGAGGACCTGTGGGCGTTCAACGAGGAAGAGGTGGTGCGCGCGATAGCCGCGTGCAGCATCCCGGTGATCAGCGCGGTGGGCCACGAGACCGACACCACGCTCGCCGATTTCGCCGCCGACCTGCGCGCGCCGACGCCCAGCGCGGCTGCCGAACTCGCCGTGCCGGTGCGCGAGGACCTGCTTGCCCAGCTCGGCGAACTGGCGCTGCGCCAGCGCCGCGCGGCGCTGCGCCCGCTGGCGCTGGGGCGCGAGCGGCTGGAGGCGCGCGGCGACCGGTTGCCCCGGCCCGAGGCCGTACTCGCCGCCTATACCCAGCGGCTCGACGAGCAGGGCGACCGCTTGCGCCGGGGACTCGCCGAGCGCGCCGGCGTGGCCCGCACCCGGCTCCAGCAGGCCGCCGGGCGCTTGTCGCTGCCCTTGCTGCGCGGACGGCTGGAGCAGGCGCGCCAACGGCTGACCTCAGCCCGGCTCGCCCCGGCTGCGGTCTTGCGCCGCATTGCCGAGGGGCGTGCGGCGGGCGAGACGCTGTGGCGGATGATCGAACAGCTGAGCCCCGCGCGCGTGCTCCAGCGCGGCTATGCCATCGTGCGCGACGGCGCGGGCAAGCCAGTGATGTCGGCCGGCACGGCGCGCGCCGCCGACATGCTCGAGCTGGAATTCGCCGATGGCCGTCTGGCGCTGGGTCCGAGTGCCCCTGCGCGCTCCCCGAAGCCCAGCCGTCCGCCAGTGCCCGAACAGGGCAAATTGCTTTGACCCGCGCGGTTTGCTAGGCCGGTGCCCATGCTGATGTCATCGAACGAACGCCCGGCCAAATTGCACTATGGCCCCAACGGCTATCGCGTACTCACCCCCGGTGGCTATGTGCTCTGCGCGGTGGGCGGCGAGCGTATCGCGCTCGAGGCGCTGCGCTACTGGAGCGTCACCCGG
The DNA here is from genome assembly GCA_963777795.1 of uncultured Alphaproteobacteria bacterium. Classification (GTDB taxonomy): domain Bacteria; phylum Pseudomonadota; class Alphaproteobacteria; order Sphingomonadales; family Sphingomonadaceae; genus Novosphingobium. Next base: position 22,956 of record CAVZRM010000004.1, on the reverse strand, counting down.
CAGGAGGCCTATGCCAGCGCCGAGGCGGCGACCAGGCGGCTTACGGGCGCTGTGTAACGCCAGGACCGTGGTGCAGGACGGTTACTCTGGGCCTCGCCGGAGCGAGCGCGCTGCTGTTGACGGCGAGCGGCAGCTGCAACGACGGCTCGCAGAACCGCGCCTCGGGCCGTATCCAGACCCTGCCCTCGCTGCCCCGCCCTGCGCGCTTGCCGCCGCCACCGCCCGCGCTGGTGCGCGGGGCGGACTTCGTGCTGTTTGGCGAGCGCACCCAGGGCGGCTGGATCACCGGGCTGGCCCCGCTCGATGTGCGCACGCTGAGCTTCGACGGACTGGCGATCGAAGTCGCTCGCGACGGTCGCTTTTTCGCCGCCTTCGACCGCGATGCCGGTGCCTCGGCCACGCTCGCCGCGCGGCTCGCCGATGGCCGCAGCGTGATCCGCTCGCTCGCCGTATCTCCGCGCTCATGGCAGATCGAGCGCATCCCGCTCGGCCCGCGCCCCGGAACCGCGCCCAACGAGGCCTTCCTCCGCCGCCGCGCCGGTGAACTCGCCCGGATCAACGCCGCGCGCACCATCGCCAGCGACAGCAGCGGCTGGCGGCAGAATTTCATCTGGCCGGCACGGGGCCGGATTTCGGGCCGCTTCGGCTCGCAGCGGATTTACCCTGCCGGGCCCGCCGCCTATCATTCGGGCACCGACATCGCCACCGGGGCGAGCGGCACGCCCTATGTTGCCCCGGCTGACGGCGTGGTGATCCTCGCGGCGACCAGCCCGTTCACGCTGGAGGGCAACCTGTTGATGATCGACCACGGCATGGGGCTCAACAGCGCCTTCCTGCACAGCTCGCGGCTGGTGGTGCGCGAGGGCGAGCGGGTGCGCCAGGGCCAGCTGCTCGGCTATATCGGCATGACCGGCCGGGCAACCGGGCCGCACCTCCACTGGAGCCTCAAGTGGCGCAATGCGCGGCTCGATCCGCAGCTCTTTGCCGGGCCGATGCGCTGAGCGGGAACCTGTGTTATTCCTCGCCTGAAAACAGATTCGGGAGGGAAAGAATCAGGATGGTCATGCGCCTGATCGGCACATCGCTGGTTTCCGCCTTTGTTGCCTTCGCAGCCATCGCTGGCATCGAGGCCGCCTCCCCGCCCGCCGTGCCTGACTGGACCGGGCGCGACCCCAAGGCTGCCGACACGCCCGGCGGCCACATCTATCGCGACACCTGCGCCGGCTGCCACGATGCCGGGCTGGAGCGCGCACCGCAATTGCTCGCGCTGCAGGACATGACCCCCGAAGCCATCGCCCGCGCGCTGGGCGAGGGATCCATGCGCGAGCAGGGCGCCGCGCTCACTGAGGAACAGCGCGTCGCGGTTGCCGAATTCGTCGCCGGGCGCAAAATGGGGTCGAGTTCCGCGGACCGCCGCACTCAACCTGTGCAGCGGCGCGGCCGCGCGCTTCGACATGGCCGAGCCGCCCGTACTGGCCGGCTGGGGGCTCGACGCCGCCAGCACCCATGCCATCCCCGCGCGCCTCTCCGGCCTTACCCCGCGCAACGCGCCGCGCCTCAAGCTCAAGTGGGCTTTCGCTTTCCCGCACTCCTCGCGCGCGCGCTCGCAACCGGCGCTGGCCGGCGGGGCGATCCTGGTCGGCAACCACAACGGCGCGGTCTATGCGCTGGATCGCCAAACCGGGTGCGTTCGCTGGGCCTTTGCCGCCGAAGCCGAAGTGCGCACCGGCATCATTGTCGCCCCATGGCGCAAGGGCGACCGTTCGGCACGGCCCTTGGTGCATTTCGGCGATGTCGCCGGCAATGTCTATGCGGTCAACCTGCGCGACGGATCGCTCGCCTGGAAGGTCTCCGCCGACGCCCACCCCGCCGCGATCATCACCGGCACGCCGACCCTGCACGCGGGCACCCTCTATGTGCCGGTCTCCTCGCTCGAAGAGGCCTTCGCCACCAGTCCGGGCTATGCCTGCTGCACCTTTCGCGGTTCGGTGGTCGCGCTTGATGCCGCCTGCGGCCGCTGAGAAATGGCGCACCTGGCTGGTCGATCCGCCAGTGCGAGCAGGGCACCAGCCAGACCGGCCTGCCCAGGCTGGGCCCGTCGGGCGTCGCGGTGTGGAACAGCCCGGCGATCGACGTTGCGCGCGGCCAGCTCTATGTTGCGACAGGAGACAATTATTCGCTGCCCGCCACCGGCCTCAGCGACGCTGTCGTCGCGCTCGATCTGGCGACCGGGCGGATCAGATGGCAGCATCAGGTGCTCACCGGCGATGCCTGGAATGTCGCCTGCATCACCAAAACCTCCGACAGCTGCCCCGACGAGGCCGCGCCCGATTTCGATTTCGGCGCGGGGGCGGTGCTCGCCAAGGCCAGCACCGGCCGCGAGCTGGTTCTCGCCGGGCAGAAATCGGGCTGGGTCTATGCCTTCGATCCGGGCGACGGCGCATTGGTGTGGAAACAGCGCATCGGGCGCGGTTCGCCCTCGGGCGGGGTCCATTTCGGCATGGCGGCGGACCGCGGCACACTCTTCGTGCCGATGAGCGACCGCGTCGCCATGGGCCCCGACCCCTTCCCGGCACGGCCCGGGCTCTATGCGCTCGACATCGGCACCGGCAAAACGCTCTGGGAAGCGCCCGACACCGTCAATACCTGCACTGCCAGCCCGAGCTGCCTGGCAGGCTATGGCGGCGCGGTGACCGTGACCGGCGGCCTCGTGCTGATCGGTGCCGACGATGGCCATGTGCGGCTCTATGATGCCAACACTGGCCGTGTGGTCTGGCAGGACCAGACCCAGCGCGCTTTCGCCACGGTCAACGGCGTGCCAGGCAAGGGCGGCTCGATCAGCGGCGGCGTCGCGCCGCTCGCCTGGAAGGGCCAGCTCATCGTGCCCTCGGGCTATGGCTTTGCCTCGAAGACGCCGGGCAATGTGCTGCTGGTTTACGGGGTGGAGTGAAGTGAGGCAATCATGCGCGGCTTTGGTCCCACCCCATTTATGCTGACGCAAAAATGGGGTGGGATGCTTACTCAATCCCCGACCCGCAGCACCATCACCTTGTTGCCATCGGGATCTCGGAAATAGGCGGCGTACATGTTGCGCTCGGGCTCACCGCGCGGGCCCGGCGCGCCTTCGCTGGTGCCGCCGAGTTCCAGTGCCTTCGCATGCGCCGCATCGACTGCCTCCCGGCTCGCGGCGGCGAACATCACCTGGCTGCCATTGCCGGTGCTGGCCTCGCCCTCGCGCGGCGTGCCGACAAGGAACAGTTCGCCCGTCGCCCCGCGCCAGGCGGCCATGCCGTGGCGGTCGATCACGCGGGCTGCGCCGAGAATGGCGGCAATTGCGTCGTAGAAATTGATCGCCCGCTTGATGTCGCGGGTGCCGAAGCGGGCTCCTGTCAGCATGGGGGTTCCTTTTTTTGGGGCGGTGGTTTGGATTGACGGTCCCGCCGGGTTTCGTATCTCCCGCATCACGAGGGAGGAGCAGGTGAGCCCATCATATTCAGAAAAACTCCAGTGGCCCGGGTCCCCGCCTTCGGCGGGCAACCACCTGTCACTGGCAGTTCGGTGGCGGTCCTCTAACTCCCGAGATCGGTCGCTGTCAGCGTGTAGGCACCGTCGGTCTCGCCGATGCCGAAGCTCTTGATCCGCACCAGCAGCTGGCCCGAGCTGCGCGCGGTGAAGGTCAGCTTTTCAGCGCCGGTGGTGCCTGAATCCTGCGACTTGATGTCGGCATAGCCGGCATCGGGCTTGTCGCCGCCGTCGTCCGGCTCGACCGGATTGGGCAGGCCGATGCCGACCACCCCGTCATAGGGCGCGGTCAGGTCGAGCCGGTAGGAGTGCCCGGCGATCACGGCGAGGGTGTAAAGCTTGATGTCGTCGCCGCCGGTCAGCCGCGCCGATACCGGAGCGCCAAGCCGCAGCGCCGCCGGCGGCGGCGGCGGCACCGGCGCTGTCGTGCGTTTCAGCGACAGTTCGAATTCGCCCGGCTCTTCCGACAGCGAATCGACTTGCAGGTAATAGGTGCCCGCCACGGGCAGTTTGCGACGGATCACCGGGTTGAGGCCATCGCTGTCGTCGTTCTCGGCGAGCACAGCATAATCGCCCGCGCGGTCGGGGCCGGCAAGACGCAGCACGGTGTCCTTCTCCGAGGTCGACTTGAGCAGCACCCACTGCCCCGCCGCGCCGGTGAACGAGAACACCATCGGCGCGGTCGAGGCGGTAATCCCCTTCTGCGTCGCATCGAGCTGCGCCGAGACCACCGGCGCGGTGTTCGCGCCGACCTTACGGCGGCGGACGAGAATTTCGCGCGGCTCTTCGCCGGCGGCCACCGCAACGAGGTAGCGACCGGCGCGCGGGGCGACGAAACGCAGCCGCTCGCCCTCGCCGGTCGCGCTGACGCTGCCGCCCTTTTCGAACACTTCGCCCGGCTGCGGCGCGAGCACCGCGCCGCTGGCATCGCACAGCTTGAGCGCGCGCGGAGTGGCCGCCGAAGCCGGGCCTGCCCCGTGCTCGTGATCGTCGCCGCCACTGGCAGCCGGTGCGGGCTTGAGGCCGACGAGATCGACTATCACGCCTTCGTTGGCGGCGAGATCCAGCGTGAAACTGCGCGCCGCGCCGGAAGCGACATCGGCTACCGTGCCCACCGTCAGCGCCCCAGCGCCTGCGGACGGGCAGGTCGCGGCCTGGGCCTGGGCCAGCGGGGCAAGCGCCGCGGCAGCGAGCAGCAGGGCAGTTCGGTTTAGTCGCAGTCGGATCATTATGTTGCCTCCCGGTGATGAGCTGCACGCCGCTGTCCGGCAGCGCGCTGCCGCCGGGTCATGCCAGAGCCCCGGCGCGCCCGCCAGCCCAATCTTGCCGCTGCCGGGGGCATGTGCGACAGCATCGCGGATGAGCGGCGGCCATCATCACCATCACCACGATCCTGCCGGAGCGGCCAGCCATGGCCGCGCCTTTGCCGTAGCGATCGTGCTCAATCTCGGTTTCGTCTGCGCCGAAGTCGCAGCGGGGCTGATGGCGGGTTCGATGGCGCTGCTCGCCGACGCCGGGCACAACCTGTCCGACGTGCTGACCCTGCTGCTGGCGTGGGGGGCGAGCCTGCTGGCGCGGCGGCCGCCGTCGTCGCGCTTCACCTATGGCCTCAAGAGCTCCTCGATCCTCGCCGCCATCGCCAATGCCGCGCTGCTGTGGGTGGCGCTGGGCGCGATCCTGGTCGAAACCCTGCGCCGGCTCGCCGATCCCGCGCCGGTGGCCGGAACGACGATGATGCTGGTGGCGGGGCTGGGAATCGTGATCAACGGGGCCAGCGCGCTGCTGTTCGCGCGCGGCCGTCGCCACGATCTCAATCTGCGCGCGGCGTTCCAGCACCTGATCGCTGACGCGGCCGTGTCAGCCGGGGTGGTGCTGGCCGGCCTCGCCGTAGTGCTCTCCGGACGCCAATGGATTGACCCTGCAACCTCGCTGGCGATCATTGCGGTGATTGCCTGGGGCAGCTGGGGACTGCTGCGCGATGCGCTGAGGATGGGTCTGCTGGCGGTACCCGATGCGATCGACGAAGCCGAGGTGCGCGCGCTGTTGGCCGCGCAGCCGGGCGTGACGGCGGTGCACGATCTCCACATCTGGCCGATGAGCACCACCGAAACCGCGCTGACCGCGCATCTGGTCATGCCCGGCGGCCACCCCGGCGACGCGTTCCTCCACGACCTGGCGCACGGGCTCGCGCATGATTTTGGCATCGGCCACGCGACGATCCAGATCGAGATGCTGAGCGGCGAGGACTGCGCGCTGGAGAGCGCGGCGGTGGTCTGACGTCGTCCCGGATCGGGTCCGGGACGACGATCAGGCAACGAATTCATGCCGCCCGCCGAAGAAATCCTCGGGTTCGATGGCAAAGCCTGCGGAAACACAAGCCTCTTCCGCCAGCCGCAGCTTGCGCGGATCGCCGGTGAAATGCGCCTTTGCCCGTTCGGCGTCGGTGACCTGCCAGACCAGGGCATAGATGCCGTTCTGCATCTTGCCCAGAAACGCGCCCAAGGGGCCGCTCGCGGGATCGTCGGGCTGGAGGAAGGCGACGCGGGTGTCGCCGACTTGCAGCAGCAGGCGCCGCGCCGGCTGGGGCTGCGTGGTGCGTTCGTCGGCCAGCACCGTGCCATCGACGCATTCGGTGAAAAAGCGCCGCGCCTGTTCGATGTCGGCGGTGACGCAGGCGATGTGATCGAGCGCCATGACGCCGGAGGTGTGGCCGGTGCCCACTTGCGGTCCCCAGCCGCCGGGGCGGTCCCAGGGGTCGTTGGGCATCGCCGTCTCGCAGACTTCGAGCAGCACGCCGCCAGTCGATTCGGCCTTGACGAAGAAGAACACGCCGTAGTCGCTGGCGACCGCGCAGCCGGCATCGCGGAACGCCTGGCTCGCAGCCTTGCCGTCGGCCACTTTCAGTTCGAATGAATGAAACGCCTGCCCGATCTTCGCCGCCATGCGCGCATAGGGCTTGCTCATGTCCTCCGGATGGCGCGGTGCCATCGGCTCGACCATATGGTTGGCGACATAGAGCAGCGCGCAGTCGCGGTCCTCGGCAGGGAAATAGTTCTCGGCGAAGACGAGGCCCCCGAGCGCATCCTGATAGAGCAGTCGCAGGCCATGGATGTCGGTGGTGGCGTGGATGGTATGGATGACGCGGGCGACGGGGATGGGGGACATGGGCTCTCCCTTAGAGCCCCTCCCCTTCAGGGGAGGGGATGGGGTGGGGGCTGTCAGTCAGACGCCCAGCCGACAGCCCCCACCCCTCGATCCCCTCCCCTAAAGGGGAGGGGAAGAAGAACTCAATGCCCGTCAAACGCAATACATTCGCATCTCACAAATCCTGTAGTGAAGCGACGAATCCCGAAAGTGCGGCAATTGCGACCGATCTGGCAATGGATTTCAGGCTGCCAAAGCGACCGTAAGTGGCAAACCTAGGCCGCCTCTTCGGTCTTGTCGCCCTTGAGCACCTGCACCGGCTCCTTGCGCCCTTCGACCACATCCTTGTCGACCACCACTTCGGAGAGGTTGTCGGTGGTCGGCAGGTCGAACATGGTATCGAGCAGGATGCCCTCGACGATCGAGCGCAATCCGCGTGCGCCGGTCTTGCGCTCGATGGCGCGCTGGGCGATGGTTTCGAGCGCGTCGTCGGTGAAGGTCAGGGCGACGTCCTCGAGGTCGAAAAGCTTCTGGAACTGCTTGACCAGCGCGTTCTTCGGCTCGCTCAGGATCTTGACCAGCGCGGCGATGTCGAGGTCTTCGAGCGTCGCGATCACCGGCAGGCGGCCGACGAATTCGGGGATCAGCCCGAACTTGAGCAGGTCTTCGGGCTCGGCCTTCTGCAACAGCTCGCCCACCCGGCGCTTGTCGGGATCGGCGACATGCGCGCCAAAGCCGATCGAGCGCTTTTGCAGGCGGTCGCCGATGATCTTTTCGAGTCCGGCAAAAGCGCCGCCGCAGATGAACAGGATGTTGGTGGTATCGACCTGGAGGAATTCCTGCTGCGGATGCTTGCGCCCGCCTTGCGGCGGCACGCTGGCAGTGGTGCCTTCCATCAGCTTGAGCAGCGCCTGCTGGACGCCTTCGCCCGAAACGTCGCGGGTGATCGAGGGGTTTTCCGCCTTGCGGCTGATCTTGTCGATCTCGTCGATGTAGACGATGCCGTGCTGCGCCTTCTCGACATTGTAGTCCGACGCCTGGAGCAGCTTGAGGATGATGTTCTCGACATCCTCGCCGACATAGCCGGCCTCGGTCAGCGTCGTCGCGTCGGCCATGGTGAAGGGCACGTCGAAGGTCTTGGCCAGCGTTTGCGCGAGCAGCGTCTTGCCGCAGCCGGTCGGGCCGACGAGCAGGATGTTCGACTTCTGCAGCTCGACTTCGCCGCCCTTGCCGCTGTGCTTGAGCCGCTTGTAGTGGTTGTGCACCGCCACCGAGAGCACGCGCTTGGCGCGGTCCTGGCCGATGACATAGTCGTTGAGTGTCGTGAAAATGTCACGCGGGCTGGGTACGCCGCCATCCTTCTTGCCGGCGATGCCGGCCTTGGTTTCCTCGCGGATGATGTCGTTGCACAGCTCGACGCATTCATCGCAGATGAACACGGTGGGGCCGGCGATCAGCTTGCGCACCTCGTGCTGCGACTTGCCGCAGAAGCTGCAGTAAAGAGTGCTCTTCGCATCGGAACCGCTCAATTTGGTCATGCTCTATCCCATGCGCCCCCGCAGGGGCCGACTCGCCAAGCTTAGCCGCGCGAGCCCGATTTTCAAACCCTGACACCTAGCAGCGGTGAATTGCCGGGTGCTGAAGCGCCAAGGTTTATAATTCGCCAATGGCGATCATTCCTTGGCCCCGCCGCTTTCGCCGCCCTTTTCGGATTCGGGCGGCTCTCGAACACCTTGTCGACAATGCCGAATTTAAGCGCCTCGTCGGCTTCGAGAAAGGTGTCGCGGTCCATCGCCTTCTCGATATCGGTCAGGCTCTTGCCAGTGTATTTGACGTAGAGACCGTTCATCCGCTCGCGGATGCGCAGGATTTCTCGGGCCTGGATCTCGATATCCGAGGCCATGCCGCGCGCGCCGCCCGAAGGCTGGTGAACCATGATTCGCGCATTGGGCAGCGCGATGCGCATGCCCGGCTCGCCAGCGGCCAGCAGGAAGCTGCCCATCGAGGCGGCCTGGCCGATGCACACGGTCGAGACCTTGGGGCGGATATATTGCATCGTGTCGTGGATCGCCATGCCCGCCGTCACCGCGCCGCCCGGTGAGTTGATGTACATCGAGATGTCCTTCGACGGGTTTTCCGATTCGAGGAACAGCAGCTGGGCGACGATCAGCGAGGCCATGTGATCCTCGACCTCGCCGGTGATAAAGACGATGCGCTCGCGCAGCAGCCGCGAGAAGATGTCAAAGCTGCGTTCGCCGCGGCTGGTCTGCTCGACGACGACCGGCACCAGCGCACCGGTGACGGGATCCTGGCTGAATTTTCCCTGAATTCCGGAATGGGGGGCGCTGTTGTGGCCGATCAGATCGAGCATGGGAGTCCTCATGTGCGTGGAGCGCCTATGTCGCGTGGCCAGCTGCGATGTTCAAGGGCGTTAACCCGATTATCGGCAGCGCGGTGCGCCATGGACCCCTTCGGGTCTGACTGGCGAGACCGGCCACGGCGGTGCGCCACCACCTGAATCGCAGATGCAATCAGGGGTAGCGGAAAGTCCGCCCCATCGTTACTTCTTCTTTGCTGCTGCTTTCTTCGGTGCCGCTTCGGCTGATGCCTTGGCGGCTTTCGCGGCAGGCTTGGCTTCGGGCTTGGCAGCAGGCTTCTTGGCCGCCTTGGCCTCGAGCGGTGCGGGCTCGACCAGTTTCGCTGCGGCCTTGGCGGGCTTGGCTTCGATCGGAGCCGCTTCCTCGGCCTTGGCTGCGGGCTGCTTGGCCGGAGTCTTCTTGGCAGCGGCCTTCTTGGCCGGCTTGGTGCCATGGTCATGGCCGCAATCGGGACCATGAACGTGTTCGCCACTTGAGCCGTCCTCGCTCTCGATCGCTTCCTGAAGCAGCTCGCGCGTGACTTCGCGCGTCGACACTTCCGCCTTGTCGAACAGGAAGTCGACCACCTTGTCCTCATAGAGCGGCGCGCGCAGCTGCGCGGCGGCCATGGCGTCCGAGGCGATATAGTCGGCGAAGCGCTGGCGATCTTCCTGGCGATATTGCTGTGCGGCCTGGCTGACCAGCATCGACATTTCCTGGTTGGTGACTTCGACGCCGTTCGACTGGCCGATCTCCGAGAGCAGCAGGCCGAGCCGCACGCGGCGCACGGCGATGGCGCGGTAATCGTCTTTTTCGGCCTCGATTTCCTTGAGCGCCGCCTCAGGGTCGTCCTCGCTGTTCGCCTCGTTGGTCAGCTGCTGCCAGATCTGGGCGAATTCGGCCTCGACCATCGATGGCGGCACGTCAAAATCGTGGCCAGCGGCGAGCTGGTCGAGCAGCGCGCGCTTCATCTGAGTGCGGGTCAGTCCGGCAAGTTCCTGCTCGAGCTGGCCGCGCATCAGTCCCTTGAGCTGTTCGAGATCGGACAGCCCGAGGTTCTTCGCAAAGTCGTCGTCGATCGTGGTCTCGCCGGGCACTTTGACGGTATGCACGGTGATGTCGAAAGTCGCCTGCTTGCCCTTCAGCTCAGCAGCGGGATAGTCATCGGGGAAGGTCACGGTAATGACTTTCTCGTCGCCCGCCTTGACGCCGACCAGCTGGTCTTCGAAACCGGGGATGAGCCGGCCCGCGCCGAGTTCGATCGCCTGGTTGTCGGCTTTGCCACCGTCGAATTCGACGCCTTCGAGCTTGCCGACAAAGTCGCAAAGCACCTGATCGCCGGTCTCGGCCTTCTTGCCCTTCTTGGCGTCGCTGAAGCTCTTCTGCCCGGCGGCGATTTTCGCCACGGCCTCATCGACCTCGGCGTCGGACACCGGCACGGTCAGCTTTTCAAGCTTGAGACCGTCGAGCGAGGGTGCCTTGACCTGGGGGAGCACTTCGAGGCTGACCGACAGTTCGGCGTCCTTGCCCTGTTCGTAGCCATCGCCCAGCGTGACTTCGGGCTGCATTGCCGGGCGCAGCTTCTGTTCGGCGACCAGTGCATCCATCGCTTCGCGAATTGAGGTGTTGAGCGCGTCCTGATGGAGCGCTGGCCCGTGCATTTTCCTGACCAGGTTGGCCGGCACCTTGCCGGGGCGGAAGCCGGGCATGCGCACCTGCGGCGCGAGACGCTTGACCTCGCCCTCGACCCGCTCAGCGATGTCGCTGGCGGAAATCTTGACCGAATAGGCGCGCTTGAGGCCTTCGTTGCTGGTTTCGACAATCTGCATGACCGGTAAATGCCTTCTCAATATCCAGTTGGCGCTTCGCCTGCCGGAGCGATTCCTGACGTGCGGCGGGAATGGTGCGGGCGAAGGGACTCGAACCCCCACATCTTGCGATACTGGTACCTAAAACCAGCGCGTCTACCAATTCCGCCACGCCCGCAGGACGACGAAGCCCGAGAAATCTCAGGCGCGTGCCCTTAAGGGCAGTGCGGGCAAAGGGCAAGCGTCGTGGGCCGCATCGTTCCGCTTCGCCCGCAGGCCGTGTCAGAAGCGGTCGAGCAGGCGGCCGAGGCGGATCAGGAAGCCAGCGTCAGATGGCGTCGAGGCAGCCCGCGCGGTGCCTGCCGGACAGTCGAGGCAATAGGCCTGCGCGCCGGTGCGACCGAGCAGTCGTTCGGCCCCGGCCAGTGCCTCCTGCAAGGCTCCGGTCTGCCGCAAGGCGATCATCCCCGCCCAATCTCGCGCCCCCACCCGCGCGGTGCCTGGCGGGGCGCTCTCCTCGTCGCCGGTGAGCCGCCCGATCAGGCTGGCATAGGGATCGACCCCGGCCCCGAGGTAGACCGGATGCCAATTGCCCGGCTTGAGCCCCGCCGCCCCGGCGGCATGGGCGAGCGCGTCATCGAGCCCGCCGAACTGGTCGGCCAGCCCCTTCTGCCGCGCGGTTCCGCCGTCCCAGACGCGGCCCTGCGCCATGGCATCAACCTCGGCCGGGCTCTTGCCGCGCGCCGCAGCGACCAGGCCGACGAAGCGGCCATAGATGTTTTCGACATTGGCCTGGAGCATGGCCTCGACCGGCGGCGACAGCCCGCCCATCAGGTCGGGCTGGCCCGACAGCGGCGTGGTCTTGACCCCGTCGCTGGTCACGCCCCACTGCCCCAGCGCGCGCTCGAAGCTGGGAACCACGGCAAACACCCCGATTGACCCGGTGATCGTTGCCGGCTCGGCGAAAATGCGGTCGCCGGGTGTCGATACCCAATAGCCGCCGCTCGCCGCCAGATTGGCCATCGAAACCACCACCGGGATTTTCCTGGCCTTGAAGCGCAGAATTGCGTTGCGGATATCCTCGGAGGCATAGACCGAGCCGCCCGGCGAATCGACGCGCACCACCAGAGCGGCCAGGTCTGCGGCGAGCGCATCGTCGAGCAGCCCGACGATGCGCTCACCGCCGGCAGTGCCCGGCCCGGCGTCGCCATCGACAATCTCGCCGGCGATGGTGATCACGCCGATCTTCTTGCCCGGTGTCGGCGCGGGATTGGCGGCGAGCCAGGCCTTGAGCGAAGTATGGGCAAAAGCTCCAGGCGTCTTGTCGCGGATATCCTTGCCGGCAATCTCGGCCACGCGGGTGCCGAAGTCGGCGCGTGTCCCGATCCGGTCGACCAGCCCCGCCGCCAGCGCCGCCTTGGCGGCATCGCCGCCCGAGGCACGCAGCCACGCGGCGGGATCGCCGGTCGCCAGGGCGATGTTCGCCTTGGGCCGCGCCCGCGCGACATCGGCCTTCCACGCCTCCCATAAGGCACCGGTGACAGCGAGGCTCGACTCGCGCGATTCGGACGAGAGATCGTTGCGCAGATAGGGTTCGACCGCGCTCTTGTAGGTGCCGACGCGGAAGACATGCGCGTTGACCTTCAGCTTCTCGAGCAACTGGCCAAAGAACAGGTGGTTGCCGCCCGGGCCAGTGACAAAGGCACCGCCGAGCGGATCGACCCAGACCTCGCTGGCATGGGCGGCGAGCAGCAGCGCATCGTCGCCATAGAGCGCGGCGTGGGCCAGCACCGGCTTGTTCGCGGCGCGCACTGCGTCCATCGCCGCGCCGATTTGGGTGAGGTGCACCTGGCCGCCGCCGGTAAATTTCGCCAGATCGAGCACAACCGCCTTGATCCGCCGATCCTTTGCCGCGCCGCGCAGGGCCGTGGCCAGATCGCGCGCGCGGTATTCGCCCATCGGTGCCTGCTGCGACACCAGCCGCGCCAGGGGATCGATCAGCTGTGGCTCCTCGACCACCGCGCCTTCGAGCCGCAGCAACAGCGCGCCATCACGCACAACCGCTGCGGGGCCGGGGCGGACCGAGAGCGCGGCGAACAGCAGCAGGAAAAACAGCAGCAGGAACAGCAGCGCCAGCCCGTCCTTGACCGCCACCAGCACATGCCAGACCTTGCGCGCGAAAATCATGCCTGCTCCTGTCGTCAATCGCCGCACCTTTAGGCCCGGCCAGGTTTAAGTATAGTGGACAGTTTGGCAAAGTGACTTGAGCGCCGCGCCACTCGCGATTAAGGCGCTGGCTTCAATGACATCGGCGCACCCTTCCCATCTGGGCCGCTATCCGGCGGGGGGTGCCGCGTTCCCGCATCGCGGCCTGCTCGGCATCGCCGGGCTCGCGCGGCACGAGATCCTGTTCCTGCTCGATGAGGCCGAGCAATGGGTCGAACTGAACCGCCAGCCGCAGAAGCGCGACGAGTGCCTCGCCGGGCTGACCATCATCAACGCCTTTTTCGAGAATTCGACCCGCACGCGCCTGTCGTTCGAGATCGCCGGCAAGCGGCTGGGCGCAGACGTGGTCAACATGAACGCCGGCCAGTCGAGCGTGAAAAAGGGCGAGACGCTGATCGACACGGCAGTCACGCTCAATGCCATGCGCGCCGATGCCATCGTCATCCGCCATGCCAGCTCGGGCGCGGTCGCGCTGATCGCCGGCAAGGTCGATTGCCCGGTGCTCAACGCCGGCGACGGGCAGCACGAACACCCGACCCAGGCGCTGCTCGATGCGCTGACACTGCGCCGGGCGTTCCAGGAGAAAACCGGCGGCGAGATCGCCGGGCTGACCGTCGCCATCTGCGGCGACATCCTGCACAGCCGCGTCGCGCGCTCGAACATGCTGTGCCTCACCGCGCTGGGGGCCGAAGTGCGCGTCTGCGCGCCGCCGGCGCTGATGCCCGAGGGCGTCGCGGCAATGGGGGTGACGCCGTTCCACGATTTCGACGCGGCGCTGGCCGGCAGCGACGTGGTGATGATGCTGCGGCTCCAGCAGGAGCGGATGGACGGGCAGTTCGTGCCCTCCCCCCGCGAATACCGCCACCTCTACGGACTGACCATGGAGCGGCTGGCGCGGGCCAGGCCCGACGCGGTGGTGATGCACCCCGGGCCGATGAACCGCGGCATCGAGATAGACAGCAATGTCGCCGACCTGCCCGGCCGCTCGCTGATCACCCGCCAGGTCGAAATGGGCGTCGCCATCCGCATGGCCTGCCTCGACGTGCTCACCCGCACCGCGCGCGGTGCCGAGGGCTGGGTGCCATGAGCCTCGCCGGCCCGCTGACCATCGCCAACGGCCTGCTGGTTTTGCCCGAAGGTCCGCCGCGCAAGGGCGCTATCCGCTGCACGGCGGCCGCATCGTCGCGCTGGGCGACATTGTCCCCGAAGCCGGCGACACGGTGGTCGAGGCCAAGGGCGCGCTGATCGCGCCCGGGCTGGTCGATTTCGGCACCTTCGCGATCGACAAGCCCGCGTTCCATTTCGGCGGGATCACCCGCGCGGCGCTGATGCCCGACCAGTCGCCGGTGCTCGATCATCCGGCGCGGGTGCGCTTTGCCGCGCAGTCAGGCAAGCCCGACCTGTGGGTTCACCCGCTGGCGGCGGCGACCCGGGGCCTTGAGGGCGTCGAACTCGCCGAACTGGCGCTGATGCGCGATGCCGGCGCGCGGGCGGTGGCCACCGGGCGGCAGTGGATCGCCGATTCGGGCACCATGCTGCGGCTTCTGCGCTATGCCGCAATGCTCGACCTCGTCGTCGTCGCCCACGCCGAGGACGGCGGACTTGCCAGCCAGGCGGTCGCCACGGCAGGCGAGATGGCGACGCGGCTGGGCCTGCCCGCCGCCCCCGCCGGGGCCGAGGCACTGGCTGTTGCTCGCGATATTGCGCTCGCCGAAATGGCCGGAGCCCGGCTGCATTTGCGCCAGGTCACCACCGCCGCAGGCCTTGCGCTGGTGCGCGCCGCCAAGGCGCGCGGGCTGGCGGTGACGGCGGGGGTGACCCCGGCACACTTCATGCTTTCCGACCTCGCCATCGCCGATTTCCGAACTTTTGCGCGCTTGTCGCCGCCCTTGCGCTGCGAGGCCGACCGTCAGGCGGTGATCGCGGCGCTGGCCGACGAGACCATCGACGTGATTGCCTCGGGCCACGATCCGCGCGGCCCCGAAGACAAGCGCCTGCCCTTTGCCGACGCCGAACCGGGCATGGCGGGGGCGGAGACGCTGCTGGCACTGACTCTCACGCTGGTGCGCGACGGCGTCATCGACATCGCGCGTGCATTCGCACTCCTCGCCGCCAATCCAGCGCGGCTGCTAGGCGTCGATACCGGCGTGCTTGCCGAGGGCATGCAGGCCGACATCGCCCTGATCGAGCCCGAAAAACCGTGGATCGTCGATTCGGACCGCATGGCAGCGAGCGCCGGAAACACCCCGTTCGACAAGCAGCCGGTGCAGGGCCGGGTCACCGCGCTGTGGAAGGGCGGGGCGCACATTTCCGATTAGGAAAAACCCCTCCGCCCCGGGCCGGAGCGCGGGAAGGAGGGGCGAGTCAGTCCCTGTTCAGGGGGATCTTGAAAGTCAGCGGCGGCGGGCCAGGCGCATGCCGGACGCGCCCTGCCCATCGACCGGCAGAGCACCGGCCGGCGCGCGGTTCGAGGCATAGGCGAAACACACCCCGCCGCGATTGCGCACTGTCGAGCACATGCCCAGCGCCGAATTGCCATCGAACCCGGCTGCGGCGACGCGCCAGTAATTGCGCCCGCCCACCACCGCCGGGGTGATCACCATGCGATATTCGCGCAGCCGCGGGTTACGCGCGGCCAGCACGCCCCAGCCGCGGCGCGCGCCCTGTGGGCTCGAGAATGAGCCAAGCTGGACGAGATGGCTGCCATTGCGCTGCGCGACCGGCTTGGCCACGGGCAGCGCCACGCGAACCGTGCGCGGTACCCGGCGCGGTGCGGTCCACGTCGCCGGCGCTTGCTGGATGACAGGAGCCGCTCCACTGAAGGCGCTGGCGAAGTTCGACGTATCGATCTGCTGGACGACGGGCGAATCGACCCCCGGGGCCGCCACGGTCACCGGCGCTGCTGCGGGCTCCGTGAAAGCCATGGGGGCCGCAGGCGGCGCGAAGGGCGCAGGCACCGGCGGTTCGTTGAAGGCAACCGAAGGCACCGTCGCGGGGGCTTCGCCGGCGGCCGGCAGTTCGCCGCTTGCCGAAACCGGTTGCGGCTGCATGGCGGTGGCCTCGGCGGCGACCTGCTCGATCTGTTGAGAATCGACCAGCGCGAGGTTCGGCGGCAGGCCCGGGTCGTTGCGCACCGGCGCTCCGAGCAGCCCCGCCACACGCTTCTGAAAATCGTCGGCCTTGCCCTGCATCGCCCACTGGCTGATGCGGGCGTCGATCAGGTCGGCGGGAACATCCTGTTCCATCATCGTGCGCGCCTCGCGCCAGCGCCCGTCGAGAGCATAGGCATAGGCGAGATTCTGGCGCAGCTTGGCGGAAGTGTCGCCGCCGCGCACCGCATCGGTGAGGATGGCAACGCCGCGTCCGCCCTCGCCGGCCAGCGCCAGCGCAAGGCCGAGGTCGCTCGCGGGAATGGTGTCGCGCCAGTCGTCAAGAATGGCGACTGCCTCGCGCCCGCGTCCCGCGCCGATCTTGGCGAGCGCGAGGCTCAGCGCCGTGCGCGGGGTGTTGTCGCCAAGCCGCATGGCGTCGTCGAGCGCCTGGGTGGCCGAGGCGAAGCGCCCGGCCTGAAGGTAGGCCAGCCCCAGCGCGCCGCGCAACGAGCTGTTCTGCGGACTGCGCGCAACCGCGCGTTCGGCCGAATTGACCCCCTTGTCGGCTCCGCGATGGGCGCGGTTCACGTCGCGTTCGCCGTAAGTCCCGGCCTTGGCGAGTTGGGCGCTGCCGGAGCAGCCGGCGATCGTCGCCACCGCGATAGCGGTGGCCGCGACGTAGCCGAAGGATTTGGCCCTGGAACGGAGCGAGGTCATGGTACTTCCCCCTGTGCATACTAAGCGTGCAAAAATCAGCGGCGCTTGCCCGCCCGGGCCGCCAGGTCGGCGACTTCGGGCAGGGACGCGAGCATGTGGTCGAGAGCTTCGGTGACGAGTTGCTGGGCGCTGCGGTTGGCGAGCGTGCAGGCCAGCCGCAACTGCAGGTGCCGATCGGCATCGAGGCGGAGCGTGAAGGCGGCGCTGCGGCCGTCGGCGAGCGCACTGCGACGCGACGGACTGTGCTTTGCGCCACCCGCGATACGCGCGGCGAGTTGTTCCTGCTGGCGCTGCACTGCCGGCTTGATCGGCAGCACTTCCGCGACGTGCTGGGCTGGCCGACGCAGTCCGAACGGCGGGTCTTCGCCATGATCGTTGAAACCGAGGTCGTCGGCCTGCTGCGCCACTGGCAGCTGCAATTGCGAGCGCATCGCCGGTCGTGCGCCGCCCTTGCGGGCAAGCAGCCCGGGTGTCAGCGAGGCGATGGGTTTGGCTTCGCTCATGCCCCCGCGCCCCTTGTCAGGACCCGGCGACACGGCGGCCGAAGCCCCCTGCGGGCGCTGGGCACCGGGAAGCACCGCAACCGCGCTGGGCGCGGCGAAAACGGTGCGGCGGAAGTTTTTCTCCAGCCGGTCGGAAATATAGTTCCACAGCGCCGCCACTTCGAGCGACGAACGCCCGCCTGGATCGACTTCCATCACCGTGCGTCCGTCGATCATCGAGGCCGCGAAATCGGTTCGGTGGTGGAGGGTGATCGGCGCGACGGTGCCGTGCTGCGACAGTGCAACGGCGGCCTCCGATGTGATCTTGGCCTTGGGAGTCGCGCCGTTCAGCACGAAAATCAGCGGCTTGCCGGCGCGTTCGCACAGATCGACCGTGGCACCGACCGCGCGCAGGTCGTGCGGACTCGGACGGGTGGGGACGACGATCAGCTCGGCGACCGAAATCACGCTCTGGATCGCCATGGTGATCGCCGGCGGGGTGTCGATTACCGCCAGCCGAAAGCCCTGCTGGCGCAGCACTGCGAGGTCGGCGATAAGACGGGCGACCGTGGTCTGGGCGAATGCGGGCAATTCCGCCTCGCGCTCGTTCCACCAGTCGGCGAGTGATCCTTGCGGGTCGATGTCGATGAGTACGACAGGACCCGCGCCGGCCCGCTGCGCCTGAACGGCGAGATGGCCCGAAAGCGTTGTCTTGCCCGAACCGCCCTTCTGCGATGCCAATGCCAGTACGCGCAATGCAATTCCCCTGAAAAGCTGACGGGATCAAGTGGTCTCCGGTCCAGCGGGATCGCAGAACGTTCCTAATTTTGGGTTAATGGCGACGCCGTCGAATTGCCCAAAATCGAGGGAAATTCGGTTTGTTGGGTTGGGCAACAGCTGATTAACCACGTCGCTTGACCAACTTTGGGACCGGCGCGGGCGCTTGTGCGGGTTTCGCCACTGGCATGCCGCGATTTTCCCGTTAAGACATCGCGCCGGGAACGAATTTTTGGAAAGGGTCGGAACATGCTGGTGCGATACTGGCTGATGGCGGGAGCTGGCGTGCTGTTTCTCGGGGTTGGCGCACCGGCGCTGGCCGACGTCAAGGGCGGGGTCGATGCCTGGACGCGAGGGGACTTCAACGCCGCTGTCGCCGAATGGGTCGGTCCGGCGGCCAGTGGCGACGCCGATGCCCAGTTCAATCTTGCCCAGGCCTACAAGCTGGGCCGCGGGGTCAAGCAGGATCTCACCCGGGCCGAGGACCTGTTCGGCCAGGCGGCGGCGCGGGGCCACTTGCACGCGTCGGACAATTTCGGCCTGCTGCTGTTTCAGCGCGGCGAGCGGGCGCGGGCACTGCCCTATATCACCGCTGCCGCCGATCGCGGCGAACCGCGCGCGCAGTATCTGCTCGGCATCGCCAGTTTCAACGGCGACAACGTGGCCAAGGACTGGGTCCGCGCCTATGCGCTGGTCAGCCTGGCCCAGCAGGCAGGCCTGCCACAGGCCGCCGCTGCGCTGGCCCAGATGGACCAGTATGTGCCGGTCGAGCAACGCCAGAAGAGCGTCGCCCTGGCGCAGGAACTGGGTGCGCAGGCCGAAACGACGCGCGCGCGCCAACTGGCTTCGGCCGATCTCGGCGCGTCGCTGCCTATTCAGCCGTCTGCCCCGGTGGTGACCGCCGGGCCGGGTATGCCGCCGGTCATCGCAGCGGCAGCGCCGCCGCCGCCGGGCAGCCCACGCGATGCGGGGGCGGACTATGCCCGCCCGCGAACACCAGTGCCGCCCGCGAGCCGGCCCGCCACTCCGCCTGCCGCCACTGCGCCTGTTGCCAGTCCGCCGCGTCCCGCCGCCGTCGCCGTCGCCGTTTCCCCGCGCGCGCCTGCGCCTCGCCCGGTAGCGGTAGCGACGTCAGCAGCCACTCCGGGCAGCGGCACATGGCGGGTGCAACTGGGTGCCTTCGGGGTGCCAGCCAATGCCGCCGCGATGTGGGAACGGGTGAAGGCACGGCCCGAAATAGCCGGGCATGCCAGGTTGCTGGTGCCGGCCGGGCGGGTGACCAAGCTGCAAGCCGGGGGCTATGCCAGCGAAAGCGCGGCGCAGGCCGCCTGCGCGCGGCTTGCGGTTGGCGGCATCACTTGCATGGCCACGCGCAACTGACATTTTGCTGGCACAGGGGCCTCAGCAATAGCAGTTGCTATTGCGATCCATTCGCATTACCCTCAGGGTGAATTCGATGGGAGCGGCCAGTGTACGTCTGCATCTGCAACGCCATTCGCGAAACCACGCTGCGCTGCGCCGCACGCAGTTGCCCCGGTGATGCCGATGCCGTTTACGAATCGCTCGGAATGCGCCCGCAGTGCGGCCAGTGCCTTGACGATGCAGCGGAAATCCTGATCGACGAGCGCGCGCTCACGTTGGTCCATGCCTGACGGGCCTAATTGCTAATCATCCGCATTACTATCTAACTGGAAAATAGTGCTTTTTCGCTGGCAAGGCTTGCCTGTGACCGGCTATGCGCGCATAATCCGTGCCAATTCCGTCATTTACCCAGGAGGCAGCCATGAAGGGCGACGCCAAGGTCATCGAATATCTCAACAAGGTGCTGCTGGGCGAGCTGACCGCAGTCAACCAGTACTGGCTGCACTACCGCATGCTCGACAACTGGGGCGTCAAGAAGCTCGCCGAATACGAGCGCCACGAATCGATCGACGAGATGAAGCACGCCGACAAGCTCGCCGAGCGCATCCTGTTTCTCGAAGGCCTGCCCAATTTCCAGGCGATCGGCCACTTGCGCATCGGCGAATCGGTCGAAGAAATTCTGAAAGCCGACCTTGCCGTCGAGCTCGAGGCGGTGCCGCTGCTCAAGGAGGCGATCGTCCACGCCGAATCGGTGCGCGATTTCGTCAGCCGTGACCTGTTTTCCGAAATTCTCGACAACGAGGAAGCGCATGTCGATTTCCTCGAAACCCAGTTCGAGATGATTTCGCGGATGGGCTTGCAGAACTACATCCAGCTGCAAAGCGAGGCTGCGGGCAGCTGAGCCTGCGCTATTTGTCCTTGGCGAAGGGATTCTTCGCACTGCGCAGGGTCAGCCGCACCGGCACCGCCTCGAAACCCAGTTCGCGGCGGATGCCGTTGACCAGATAGCGCCGGTAGCTTTCGGGCAGGTCGTCCAGCCGGGTGCCGAACAGCACGAAGCCCGGCGGGCGCGTCTTGGCCTGGGTGATATAGCGCAGCTTGATCCGTTTGCCGCCGGGGGCGGGCGGCGGGTTGGCTTCGAGCGCGGCCTCGAACCAGCGGTTGAGCAGCCCCGTGGGCACCCGGCTCGACCAGGCCTCGCGGATCGCGAAGGCGGCGCGCAGCATGTCGTCGAGCCCCTTGCCGGTCTTCGCCGAAACCGCGAACAGCGGCACGCCCTTGACCTGCGCCAGCCCCTCGTCGAGCGCGGTGCGGATGCCGTTGAACAGGCCCGAAGGGTCTTCGGCGACATCCCACTTGTTGATCGCGATCATCAGCGCGCGGCCTTCCTCGAGCACCAGCGAGGCGATCTTGAGATCCTGATGCTCGAGCCCCAGCGTCGCATCGAGCAGCAGCACGACAACCTCGGCGAAATCGACCGCGTGGCGCGCATCGGCCACCGCCATCTTTTCGAGCTTGTCGGTGATCCGCGCCTTCTTGCGCATGCCGGCGGTGTCGATCAGCCGCACGGGCCGCGCCTCGCCGGTCTTCGAGTCGGTCCACAGCCAATCGACCGCGATCGAATCGCGGGTGATCCCGGCTTCGGGACCGGTGAGCAGGCGGTCCTGGCCCAGCAGGCGGTTGATCAGCGTCGATTTGCCGGCATTGGGCCGCCCGACGATGGCGAGCTTGAGCGGACCGGAAAGGTCGTCCTCATCCTCGACCGGTGCTTCGGCGGCGACGCCTTCGATCAGCGGCAGCAGCGCCTCGAACAGATCTCCCAGGCCTTCGCCGTGTTCGGCCGAAAGCGCCACCGGTTCGCCGAATCCCAGCGCGAAGGCCTCGAAAAATCCGCCATCACCAGCCTTGCCCTCGGCCTTGTTGGCGACGATTACCACCGGCACATTCTGGCCGCGCAGCCAGCGGGCGATCTCCTCGTCGAGCGGGGTCACGCCGGCGCGGGCGTCGATCACGAAAAGCGCAACATCGGCACCTTGCAGCGAGACCTCGGTCTGCGCGCGCATGCGACCGGGCAGGCTTTCGGGGTCGTGATCCTCCCAGCCGGCAGTATCGACGATGGCGAAATCGAGCCCGAGCAAATGCGCCTCGCCCCAGCGCCGGTCGCGCGTCACCCCGGGCTGGTCATCGACCAGCGCCAGCTTTTTGCCGACCAGCCGGTTGAACAGCGTCGATTTGCCGACGTTGGGGCGTCCGATGATGATGACCTGCGGCAACATCGGCTGCGCCTGCCCCGCCGCGACCGGCTTGGCAAGCGAAACGGCGGATGGTTGCCGGGCGGTTAACCAAGTCCGGCAGGCCCGATATTAGCCATTCGCCGCTTATCCCCGCCCAATGCTCTCGCGCCGTTCGCCCTGCCAGATCGCAGTCGCCATCGCCCTGGCTGTGCCGGGGCTGGCGACAGCGGCGGTCGAAATCCAGCGCGGCGGAGAGGTTCAGCCCTATCTCCAGTGCGTCCCCTATGCCCGTCAGGTCTCCGGCATCCGCATCTTCGGCGATGCGCACACCTGGTGGGATCAGGCCGCCGGCCATTATGCCCGCGGGCGCGAGCCCAGGGTGGGCGCTGTGATGGCCTTCCGGCCCAGCGGCAACATGCGGCTCGGGCATGTCGCGGCGGTCAGCCGGATCGTCAATTCGCGCACCGTGCTGCTGCGCCATGCCAACTGGTCGCCGATCAACGGGCGGCGCGGGCAAATCGAGGACAATGTCCGCGCCATCGATGTCTCCCCGGCCAACGACTGGAGCGAAGTTCGCGTGTGGTTTGCCCCGATCGAGGGGCTGGGCACGACGCGCTGGCCGGTGCGCGGCTTCATCTACAATCGCGAGCCCGGTGAGAGGCCGACGATGCTTTCGCCAACGACTCTGGTCCGCCGGGATGCGCCGGCGCGCCTCGGCGGCACGCACCACTATCGCCGCCGACGACCCGATCGGCGCGATCATCGCGCGCAAATCGCGTCTCGCCGTTCGCTGATCAGGCTTTGGCGACCGGCGGGCTTTCGCTGAGATCCTCGAACCAGGCTTCGACCGGGCCATTGAGCTTGATGGTCAGCGGCTGGCCCTTGCGGTCCATGGTCTTGCCCGCCTGAACCCGCACCCATCCTTCGGAAATGCAATATTCCTCGACATTGGTGCGCACTGTGCCCTTGAAGCGGATGCCGATGCCCCGGCGCAGCAGGTCGGCGTCGAAATGCGGGCTCGCGGGGTTGATCGCAAGATGATCGGGCGGCACATCGGAGCCACCCGGAGTGGTCGCCGGGGCGGGCGCGGGGGCGCTTTCAGGTTCGTCGCTCATGCCCCGCGCCTCTAGGGCCATCGCCGCGCTTGTCAATTCGCGCGGCATTGCCTAAGGGCCTCGCCTTCCGCCAGGCGCAGCACGGCACGGCGGGCGCGTAGCTCAGCGGTAGAGCACACC
>CAVZRM010000003.1:457500-847349 GCA_963777795.1 uncultured Alphaproteobacteria bacterium | reverse complement strand
TGATGGCGGCGGCGGCGAGACAAGACACGGATGTGCTGAAGATGTTTCAGGATACCGGGCGCTATCCGGGTTTCTTCCCGCCGGAGGATGATTTCGAGGCGCAAAAAGAACTGCTCACGCTGGTGCCAACCTCGGGACTCTCGACCTCGCAGAAGGCGCGTGGGCAGCGGGCCGACGGTGAAACAAAGCCTTGGGCAGCGTCCTCTGCCTCGCGCGCCCGACGGTCGTGCTTGACGAGGGCCATACGGCTTTTTCGCCCATCCGGCGCGCAACGTTGGCGAAGTTCAACCCGAGCTTCGTCCTCGAACTTATCGGCAACGCCGAACCGCGCGAAGGAACAGCAAAGCAACGTGCTGCACAGCGTAACGGGCATGGCGTTGAAGAGTGAGGAGATGGTGAAGCTCCCGCTCAACCTACACAATGCCGGACAGGGCGACTGGAAGGACACGCTAATCGCCGCGCACGGTAAGCTGGAGAACTTGCAAGAGCTTGCGGACCGCGAGCGCGATGAGACAGGGCGTATGTGCGACCCATACCTGCTCGTCCGCGTGGAGCGCACCGGCAGGGACCAGACGGAGGCGGGCAAAGTTCACGCGAACGACGTGCGGAAATTCCTGCACGACGCCTCGGCGCGAAAGAGGGCGAAGTGGCGGAGAAGAGCAGCGCGGAAGATGAATTGTCCGTGCATGACCTGATGGCGGACACCTGCCCAGTACGGTTCATCCTCACGAAGGCGGCGTTGCAGGAAGGCTGGGATTGCCCATTTGCCTACGTGCTGGCGGTGCTCGACGAGACGACCGCAGGGACGGCGCTAACGCAGATGATTGGGCGCATCCTCAGGCAGCCCCACGCGGAGTATTTCCCGAAAGCCGCGCGGCGCTGAATCAGAGCCATGTCTTCGTCCACCGTCAGAACGTGGCGGATGCCGTCGCCAAGGTGCGCGAAGGACTCTCCAGCGAAGGCATGGGCGACCTCGGCGAACTGGTGCGCGCGGCGGGTGCACCGGGCGGGCGGCAATGTGGTGACGGTGGAGGTGGAGCGGCGTGCGGGGTTTCGCCGGCGCATATTCCTCCCGCGCATCCTCGCCCGCGAAGGCGACAACTGGCGGTTGTTCGATTATGAGAGCGATCTTCTCTCGCATGTTTATTGGGAAGCGTTGGAGTGGACGAAAGCTGCAGAGTTCTCTCCCGGCGACGCCTCCTCGCTGGCCCACACGCGCGTCGCTGTGGACGTCGACCAACTCGGACCAGACCCGAAGAAGCCACTGAGCGTGGCGGAAGTGGGCGCAAACCGGACCTTGATTTTCCCGCGCTAGCGCGGATGCTGGCGGATGTCATTCCCAATCCGTGGCAGGCAGCGCGCGTCCTGCGCGGCGCCCGCGGGTTGCGTGGACGGGGGATTTACCGAAGACGAGTTGCTGGCCAGTCGCTATCGGCTCATCGAGAAGATGCGCGCCGACCTCCTGGCGGACATCCACGTGCAGACCGACAGGTTTTCTGCGATTTGCTCGCGGATGGCGGACTGTCTTTCCGCCTCGAAGGCAAAGGGCTAAATTGGGAGTTGGCGGAAAAGCTGGCCTTCGAGGTCACTCAGCCGCCGGACTTACAGATCACGCACAAGGCCTCGGGGCAGCCGGTGGAAAAATCGTTGTTCGACCAGATATGGAGCAGGCATTTCAACAGCTTGAAAAGGATGTCGCGTTGTACATCGACGACGTGAAGGCCGTCCGCTGGTGGCATCGCATTGCGGTGCAAGCCGACTGGTACCTTGATGGCTGGAAGAGGAAGAAGGTCTTTCCCGATCTCCTCGTAGCACTAGAAGAAATTGAAGGGAGACCTGCGAAACTCGTCGTCGTGGAGACGAAAGGATCGCACCTCAAGAACGAGGACACCGACTACAAGCGAAAGCTCTTCGAGACATTGGAGCGGCATAGCGGTGGCGGCGTCCCGGTCGGAGAGTTTACGCTTGAAGACAAGCCTGGACCGATGCGCTTCCAGCTCGTTTTGGAGGGAGATTGGAAGTCTCAGGTGGACGCGGCCCTGGCAGCGGCGGAAGTCTAACGCGCTACGCCTCCGCGTTGCACAGCGAGGCAGTGATCACTATCGGATTGCCGGCCACTCCGGCCCGCGGCGTAGGCACGCCCCTCGTGCTCGTGACTTTTCCGCGGCGGGCGGGGCCGGCGTCAGTCGCGGTGGTAGGGCGTGCCGGTGTTGATGCAGCGGGCGCGGTAGAGTTGTTCGAGCAGCGACGACGAGCGCGAGTTCGTGCTGGAGGGTCAGTTTCCCGAGCGACCAGCACCAGTCGGCTTTGCGGCGCAGTTCGTCCGTGTGGCCGTCGGCGCCGCCGATGAGGAAGGCGACGGTGTTTCGCCGTCCAGCTCCCATCGAGCCGAGCTTGCCGGCGAGTTCGCGGGAGGTGACCTGCTCGCCGCGCTCGTCGAGCACGACGCGGAACATTCCCTCGCTCCGGGCGAGCAGGGCCTCGCTTTCCGCGTCGCGGGTTCCCGCCTTGATCAGACGATCTCGACGCCGCCCCGCGCCCGAGACGCGCGACGTATTCCTCCACGCCCTGCGCGGGCGAAGGCGAGCCGCGCTTGCCGATCGTCAGGATGGTCGATTTTCACGCCGCCGCGAAATCGATCGTCCGGCGCGCGGCGTCCACGCGGCAGACGATGCACATTCAAGTGTCGCCGATCTTGAACACCCGCTTGCTGCGGCGGCCACGAGACGCGAGAGCGGGCCGTCGAATTCGTAGGGGCCGCCCGGCAGCATGTAGACGGGGACGAGCCCGTGGTGTCGGCGTCGGGCACCTCGACGAAGAGGCCGTGCGCGCGCGCATCGGTGACGATGGCGCGGAATTCCATGCGGCTTGCGCGCGTCGAGCTGGCGCTGGAAAAACTCCATCTTCTTGAGCAGCCGGCTCTCCTTCTCCGCATCGGCGGAGACGCGCTCGGTCTCGGAGATATGCGCCGCGACTTCGGCGAGTTCCTTCGGCTCGCGCCGCGTTCCCGCGCGAGCACGCGATGCGCGACGAGGTCGGCGTAGCGGCGGATCGGGCTGGTGAAATGCGATGTAGTTCGCCTTCGCGAGGCCGTAGTGGCCGAGCGGGTCGGGGCGTAGGCGGCGCGCGCGTGAGGCTCTTCAGGAATTCGAGCTTGATCGCGTATTCCTCCGGCGTGCCCTTGATGCAGGCGAGAGCATTCTGACACTTCGCGGCGCTGCGTGAGGTCGCCGAGCTTTGAACCCGTGCGTCGCCGCGGACTGACGGAATTCATTCGAGCCGGTCCGGGTCCGGCTTTTCGTGGATGCGATAGATGCACGGCGTCGCGCGATGCTTGATCTCGTGCGCGACGGCCTCATTCGCGGCGAGCATGCATTCCTCGATGAGCTGGTGCGAAATCGTCGTTCTCGATCCGCTCCATCGCTCGGCGCGGCCCTCGTCGTCGAGCCACACTTTCACCTCCGGGAAAGTCGAGGTCGAGCGAGCCCGAGGCGAAGCGCCGCTTGCGCAGCAGCGAGGCGAGTTCCCACGCGAGGTCGCGGACGCGCGGCGTGACGACGGCACGTCGCGCGAGATGCACCGGCGCCGCTCTCTTTCGGCGTCGGCGGCATCATCGCTTCGAGAATGCGGCCTGCCGGTAGGTGAGCCGCGCGTGCACCGTGGATCACCGTCTTCGCAAAGCGCACGCGGTGAATTTTCCCTGCGGCGTGAAGTCGATGAACGCCGCGTGCGCCAGCCGCGTCGACCCCCGGCCCGCAGCGAGCACAGTCCGCGCTCAGCCGCAGCGGGCAGCATCGGGATGCAGCGGTCGGCGAGATAAGTGGAGTTCGCCGCGCCGCCGCGCCTCGCGATCCAGCGCCGTGCCGGGGCGGACGTAGTGCGCGACATCCGCGATGTGCACGCGTGAGCCGCCAGCCGTCGCGATGCGTCTCGACGGCGATCGCGTCGTCGAGATCCTTCGCGTCGTCGGGATCGATGGTGATGACGAACTGCCCGCGGCAGTCCTCGCGCCGTGCGATTTCCGCGTCGGGGATCCGATCCGCGGAAACGCCTCCGCTTCCCGCACGCACGCGGCGGGAAATTCGCCGGGCAGATCGTGGTCGCGGATGACCGAGAGCATGTCCACGCCGGGCGCGCTCGCGGCGCCGAGCAGTTCCACGATGCGTCCCGCCGGCATCACGTTCGCATTCGTCCACGGCTCGAGTTTTACCACGACCTTGTCCCCGGAACGCGGTGGTCGCTCCAAGGCCGGGCCGCCAGCGCGGACGAGGATGTTGCACGCGATCCGCGGCTCATCGGGGATCACGTACTCGTATCCCTTCTGCCGCTGGTAGGTGCCCACGAGGTTCTCGCGCCCGCGGGAGACCACGCGGGTGACGCGCGCCAGGTCGCCGCGGATGACCCGCGCCTCCACCTCGTCGCGATGCAGCGCGTTCGCGGTCGCGTCCTCGGGAATCCACGCCACCAACTCGTCTTTGGCACCGATCAAGCGCGCGCCGCCGCCGCGCATGTTGAAAAGCAGCGTGCCCGTCAGTGGCTTTTTCCCGCTCACGCTCCGCGCACCTTCTTCATCGCGGCGACGTATTTCCCGGCCAGCTTCGTCACCTTTGACCAGTCGCCGTTCTCGATGCTCTCGCTCGACACGAGATGCCCGCCCGCCCCGACCGCGCACGCGCCGGCATCCATGTAATGGCCGAGATTTTCCGGCGTCACGCCGCCCATCGGGATGACCTGGAGCATCGGCAGCGGGCCTTTGAGCGCCTTGATGTAGCCTGCCCCGAGCTGCTCCGCCGGGAAGATCTTAATGAAATCCGCACCCGCCTGATGCGCTGCGAGCGCCTCCGTCGGCGTCATCGCTCCGGACATGATCGGCACGCCGTAGCGCAGTGCGGATTGGATGACCTCGATGCTCACCACCGGCGTCACGAGATACTCCGCGCCGGCGAAGAGCGCCGACCGCGCGGTCTCCGAATCGAGCACGGTGCCCGCGCCGACGACTGCGGAATCGCCCAGCGCGCGCTTCATGTCGCGGATGATCGTGAGCGCGCCGGGCGTGGTCATGGTGACTTCGATGGCGGTGACGCCGCCGGCGACGAGCGCCTTCGCGGCGTCGCCGAGTTTCGCACCCGTCGGCGAGCGCAGGATGGCGATGATTCCGGGGGTCAAGAGGCGTTGGATGGTGGCAAGTTTGGACATTGCAGTGGTTGGTTTTGGTTTCTCGCGAGGGGAGCAATCATGGAATGCGAGTGAATGAGAACACCGCTCACTCCCCCGCGAATTAGCAAGGAATTTGTCCCGCAAGCCGCCTGCAAACCCGCGCACGATGACGACGCCCCGCTGCCTCTGCATCGCGCAGGGCGAAAACTTTTGACTCCCAATGCGCCGCGGTCTCGGAAACTCTGCCCCCATGCCTTCTCTCACCGCCACCGACCCCGAGCGCACGATCGAGTTTGAATTCGTCCGCGCCACCGAAAACGCCGCGCTCAACTCCCTCCCCTGGCTGGGCCGCGGTGAAAAGGAAAAGGCCGACGCCGCGGCGTGCGATGCGATCTACGGCGTGTTCGACCTCGTGGACATCTGCGGCGAAGTCGTCATCGGCGAGGGCATCAAGGACAACGCGCCCGGCATCTTCCTCGGCGACCACCTCGGCACATGGCGCGCGGGCTCCCCTCGATTCGAGATCGCGCTCGACCCGATTGACGGCACCACCAACATCGCCCTCGGGATGCCGAACAGCATCTCCGTGATGGCCGCAAGCGAGGCCAAGGTCGGCGAACCGCACGTCATGAAAAACCTCCCGACCTTCTACGCGACGAAGCTCGCCTACGGGCCGGAGGTCGTGGACGCCATCGCGCGCGGGACGATGGAACCACTGTCGCTCGACGAGCCGGTGGAGCAGACATTTTCCAAAGTCGCCAAGGCCCTCGGCAAACGCGTCACCGAACTCGTCGTCATGACCCTCAAGCGCGACCGCCACACCGACTTCATCGCCGCCGCACGCAGCGCCGGCGTCGCCCTCCGCCTCATCTCGGACGGCGACATCACCGCCGCCGTCTCCCCATCGCTCCACGACAGCGGCGTGGACTTGTTCTTCGGAATCGGCGGCTCCCCCGAGGGCGTCCTCACCGCCGCCGCGGTGCGCGCACTCGGCGGCGACATGCTCCTGCGCATGTGGCCGCGCGATGAAGCCGAGCGCCAGTCCACATTGAAAGCCATCGGCGAGGCCGAAATGGCCCGCGTCTTCCACGCGGAGGACCTCGTGTGGGGCGACAGCTGCATCTTCTGCGCGACGGGCATCAGCGACAGCCCCCTGCTCCCCGGCGTGAAGCTCATGGGCAAAAACGCCATCACCCACAGCATCCTCATGCGCGCAAAAAGCCGCACCGTCCGCTACATCCGCGCCGTCCACAGCCTCGAACACAAGACCATCCACCTCCGGAGCGAAGACGCCGACAGGAAACTGTGAGCAAACCCCATCGCGAAGACCCGCGGCGCGGTGTTCAGTGCTCAGTGGTCAGTGTTCAGATTGGATAACCTTGTTCTCAGCACTGAGCACTTTTTACTGAGCACTTCTGACGGGCCACTCCGCCCTTGCCACCCCGCCAGACACTGCCCACACTCGCCCATGCCTGCGGAACCACACATCCACAGCCAGCCACCGCCGGAAAGAAAACGCCGCGGCCGCCCGAGCCCTTATCCGGACACCCCCGAGGGCCGCGCCCAGCGCATCGCCGACCGCCGGGAGGAAGCACGCTGCCGCGATTGGGCAAGAAGACACCCCGGCCAGCCCGTGCCGCCGCACAATCAGCTAAAATACCAGGGCCTCAGCAAAGCACAAATACAGGAGCTGAAGAAAAAACACGAGGCCGAGTATCACAAAAAGCGGTACGCCGCGAAACGTAACACACCCGGCTGGGTCAACGCCAACAACCAGCGCAACAAAGAAAGGCTAAGGCTCCTGAAGGCCGATCCCATGCAGCGCAAGCGCATCCAGCTTGCAGCGCGCAAATGGATGCAGAAAAAAATGCAGGACCCCGAGTGGGTACGAAAATATCAGGAGCGTGTCCGCCTGCGCTCCCAGCGCATCAAGGCAGACCCGGAGCGATACAAGCGGCAACAACTTCGCGCAAAGGAAAAATACCTCGCCAAAATGAGCGACCCACGCCGGGCCGAACACGAGCTAAAGCTCA
This sequence comes from uncultured Alphaproteobacteria bacterium, assembly GCA_963777795.1. Taxonomy (GTDB): domain Bacteria; phylum Pseudomonadota; class Alphaproteobacteria; order Sphingomonadales; family Sphingomonadaceae; genus Novosphingobium. The sequence goes on along the minus strand of CAVZRM010000003.1, from coordinate 840,159 downwards.
GAAAAGAAAGATACAAGCGCCGCAAGGCCGACCCCGAGGCACATCAGCAATCGCTTGCCAAGACGAGAGCCAGAATGAAGCGCCGAATGCAAGACCCCGAGTATCGCAAGAAGAACAATGCCCGACAAAAAGCCTGGCGGGAGCGCAGAAAGAGCGATCCCGTAAAATACGCAGCCTACCTCATAAAAGCCAGGGCCTGCCAACAGCGTAAAGCAGCAGAGAAAAAAACCGCCATGCCCAAGAAACAGTAACCGCCAGTGCTTCATCATAAACAAACAATCATAACGCACAAACCCATGTTCACAGATTATCAGGCATAAATGTCTTATTATTGCATCTCAGTAACACATTATCCACTACCTGTGACACATTACAGACTGCCAACGCCAAATTACCAGCTTTCATCGGCACATTACATACGTTTATTCATATCTTATGAGATAAGTCAGGATCCTGCCATGCAAAGCCGACGGCCAGATTTCATCCCAGCCTTGGGCAATGCGCAGGACCGACGGCCCGGTTTCATACCAGCCTTGGGCAACGCCCAAGGTAAGGCCAGGTATAAGGCCAAAGGGCTGAAAGCCCGGCCTCATCTGGCTTCACAGGTGCAGGATGGGTCGGGCTTTCAGCCCTCATCCCGTCATTGTCCGGTCCCTGGGGCGTTGCCCCAGGCTGGTATGGGTTGCGCCGTTGGCGCACAGGGGTTTTCCAGATGATACGAATATTGATTTTTAATCGAATCTTTCTACTTTCAACAAACCACTTTCAATTCCGCACCAGCGGGCTATCAATCATCAACCACCAACCAGGACACACACTATGCCAATCACCAATACTGCCAGCTACATCCCGACGATGGACGAGTTTCTCGCTCATTGGCAGCAGTGCAATACGGCTCTCGGGGCTTCGCCGCTCATCATCGCAAAGCCAGGAGGCACTGCCACGACGCGGGCGCTCTTTGATGCGGTGCGGACTCAGCTTTTGACGGCGCAGACGAGTGTTCAGAGTGCGCTGAATGACCAGCAGATTGCCAGGGGGGACATCAATATCCAGAAGGCGGCGCTTTTGGCGCTGTTCAATCAGTTTACCGGGATGATGGAGGCGTATTACCAGGGGACGAAGTTTTATAATGCAAAGCCGCTGGCGCCTGTGGTGACGGAGGGGCAGGAACGCTTTTCGCGCCCGATGGTGGATGCGATGACGCTGTGGGAAAAGATGAATGCGGGGGCGCCGCCGGCGGGGGTGACGCTGCCTTTGACGCTGGCGGGCGGGGTGGATCAGGGTGGGTTCGCTTCTTCGGTGGCGACGCTGCAGGTGGCCTATAGTGCGGAGGCGAATGCGGAGCAGAGTGCGGTGCTTTCGCGGACGGAGCGGGATTCTGTGCAGGCGAATGCGTATGATTTGATGAAGGCTTACCGCCTGGCGGTGCCGCCGCGGCTGGCGCAGCATCCGAATCTCATCGAAACTCTGCCGAAGCTGACGCCTGAGCCGGGGCATACGCCGGATGCGGTGGATGCAAGCTCGTCTTACATCGCGCCGAGCACTTCCCACGTGGTGCATGAGGCGTCGAGTGACCCGGATTTGTCGCATTACGAGCTGGAGGGGACGAATGGGGATGAGTTCCGCGGGGATGATGCGGTGTTTCTGGGCCGTCACGAGCCGAATGAGGCGAATGAATTTACGGTGCAGTTTGGGCTGACGCAGCCGGGGACGGCTGTGGCGCTGAAGGTGTACGTTGTTTTGAAATCCGGCAACCGTGCGGGGAGTGCGACGATGGTCGTGCAGCGGCCAGCGGTGTAGTGGACGGTGATCGGTGGACGGTGATGACTTTCCATTTCCGCACCGGGCGCGGGGATCGTGTGATTCGGATGGGAAGGCCGGGGCGGTCGCGCTTGCGGCGGTGCGTGCGTCAGCGGGGGGCGTCCGGTTTTTGGCCGGTGAGGAGTGAGGCGCGGCTGGCGGGTTTTTCGCAGCAGGCGCGGGGTGCGCCGGTGATGGGGTCGGTGGCGGGGCTCACGGGCTGGGGCTGGCGGAGGACGGCCCAGGCGATGGTGCCGACGAGGGCGGTGGCGGTGATGATGATGAACAGCCGATTCATTTGCGGTTTTCGCGCGAAGCTCTACACGGTGCGGGCGCTGGCGTCAAAGCCCGTGCGTGTTTGACACTCTGCAAGCACGCGCCTAGCGTCCACGCCCTTTCTCTGATGCCTGCCAATACACCAATCACCCGGCGTTCGCCCGGTCGCACGTTCGTCATCGCGGCGGGTGTGCTGGGCGTCGTCGCGGTCGCGCAGCTCGCGGCGGTGGCGTGGCGCTTCATGCAGACGCAGCCTGCGGTGAACGGGGATGGTGTGCGCATTCCACCGGAGAAGATCGATGTGAGCAGGATCCTCGCGGAGATGCCGCCGCCGCCGGATGAGCCGCTGGCGACTGTGGACCCGCTGGACAGCGAGCCCGTGGCGATCAGCGCGACAGGGGCGCGCCCGGTGCCCGTGCGGACGGAGCCGATCCCGGAGGCAAAGCCGCTGAATCCCGCGCCGCCGGTGACGAGCGGGCAGCCCGCGAGGCCGACGCCGGTGCCGCTGACGGCGCTGACGCAGAAGGTGGATCCGCGGTTCAACGAACTCGTCGAGCAGGGCAAGCTGCTGCGCGCAAACGGAGATACCGGCGGGGCGCTGGTGAAGTTCCGCGAGGCGGAGGCGCTCGCGCCGGGGAATGCCGTGGCGATCGCCGAGCAGGCGTTCACTTTTGAAAAGATGACGCTGGGCGACCAGGCCGCGGCGCAGTGGAAGCGCATCCTGGCGATGGGCGAGAATGCAGGCGCGCTGTATTCGGCGGCGAAGGCGAAGCTCGATTCGGCGATCTCGGACACGGTGCGCCAGACGAGCCCGTCCGGCGCTCCTGCGAGCATCGCGGAGGGGAAGATTCTCGGCCTCGGTGAGGCGGTGTTTGTGAATGACGAGGATCCGGCGGCGGCAAAGAAATTCACGATGCGCGTGCCGATTCGCGCGGCGGCGGGGAGCGCGGTCGTCGTGCGGAACATGAAGATTTTCGTGGAGTTCTGACGATTCGCATCAATGGCCGCGACCTCGCGACGACCGCGGCGAATGTGAAGAACCGCTGGGCGGATCCGCCGGCGAATTGGGAGGGCAGCGACACGGAGACGCTCGAGGTGGAGTATGACCTGCCGAAGCTCGAAGGGCGCGGGGAACGGCGCGATTATTACGGATGCGTGATCCGGCTTTACTATAACGGCCAGCTTCAGGATGCCCAAGCGGAGCCTGCCGCGCTGCTCCAGCGGTTCCAGCCCCCGCAGACGATTTCCGAATAATTTACGATGAGAATTCTGCTGGTTGTGGGCGAGCTTCATCGCCTCGCGCAGCGCCTTTAAATTGGGCGCCTGGCGCAGGATCAGGCGCTTTTTCATGCGCTCGAGCAGCATCGGCGCAGTGACGTCCTGGTAGAAATTCTCGTCGAACAGCGCGACCAGCCGGCGGACCTCGGCGCGGTTTGCCGCAGTGCCGGCGATCATCGCGTTCTTGTCGACGGTCTCTTCGAGGTATTCGCAGATCGCCCGGCTGTCGCACAGCGTCACGCCTTTTTCGGCATCGTGGAGCACCGGGGTGCGCCCGGCGGGATTGAGCGCGAGGAATTCGTCCCGCCCCTCCCACGGATTCTCGCGCCACAGCTCGTAGCCGATGCCCTTTTCGCTCATCAGCAGGCGCAGCTTGCGGCTGAACGGGCAAAGCGGGAACTGATAGAGCTGCCACATGGCCGCAGCCTATGGCCCAAGCCACCGGGCGGCGTCCACCCGCCGCGTTGCCGGCGTGCGGCGAAATCGAGTGGATAACCCGGCGCGCGCAACCTATGTAACCAGCCAACTCAACAACAATACGGAGAGAGTGCCATGTTCACCCACGTCGTCGTCGGCAGCAACGACCTCGCCCAGTCCAAGACCTTCTATGACGCGGTGTTCACCGCCATTGGCGGCAAACCCGGCATGGAAATGGGCACGCGGCTGGCCTATGCGCACAAGGGCAGCAATTTCATGGTCTCGACGCCGATCAACGGCGAGCCGGCGACTTTCGCCAATGGCGGGACCATCGGCTTTGCGATGGACAGCAACGAGCAGGCCCAGGCATGGCACGATGCCGGTGTCGCTGCGGGCGGCACCTCTTGCGAAGACCCGCCGGGGGTGCGCGATCTCGGCTTTGCCAAGCTCTATCTCGCTTACTTGCGCGATCCCGATGGCAACAAGCTCTGCGCCATGCTGCCTGCGGGCTGAGGAGAAAAAATCATGAAACTGCAAAACCTGCGCCTTGGCTGCAACGATCTCGACAAGGCCCGCGCCTTTTACGATGCCACTTTCGGCGTGCTTGGCGTCGAACGCTCGCCAATGCCGCCCGAATATCCGATCGCCATGTACAGGCTGCCCGGCGGGCCCAACTTCGCAGTCGGCCCGACGCGTGACAAGCAGCCCGCAACCCATGCCAATGGCGGCACAATCCTGTTCCAGGCCGATAACGAGGAACAGGTCGCGGCATGGCATGCGGCGGGCCTGGCCAATGGCGGGACTTGCGAGGGCCAGCCCGAGCCCAAGCCGCAAGCGCCGGGCTCCTATGGCGCCTATCTGCGCGACCCCGACGGCAACAAGCTGGCAGCGTTTTATAACCTCAACTTCGGCTGAGCGCATGATCCTGGTCCCTCCCCATTTTTGCGAAGCACAAATGGGGAGGGGGGACCGCCCGCGCAGCGGGTGGTGGAGGGGTGATTCAGCACCCGATCTACCCCTCCGTCAGCGCTTCGCGCTGCCACCTCCCCATTTGCACTTCGTGAAAATGGAGAGGGACCCGGTCGAGGCGGTTGAAGTCCGCAGGGACGGCAGCCGCCACTCGGTCGCGCGGCGATGGGTGCCCGAGGCACCGGTGGCGCTCGAATTCAACGGGCTCGCCTATGCGGTGATGATGGCCACGCCAGCGGACCTTGCCGACTTCGCCACCGGCTTTGCCCTGACTGAAGGTCTGGCGGCGGCTGCCGGCGATGTCTCGGACCTTGCCGTGGCCGAAGTCGAGCTCGGCTGGATCGTGCGCGCCGCGCTGGCGGGGCTCGGTGCCGAGCAGTTGGGCGAGCGGGTCCGCGCGCGGGTAGCGGAATCGAGCTGCGGGCTGTGCGGGATCGAAAACCTCGAGGCCGTGGCGAGGCCGCTGCCGGCTGTCGCGCCGCATCATGCGGTTGCGGTATCGGCGATCTTTGGTGCGCTCGGCGCGCTCGATCGGTGCCAGCCGCTCGGGCTTGCCACCGGCGCTGCCCATGCCGCCGCATGGTGCGATCCGGCGGGCGCGATCAAGCTGGTGCGCGAGGATGTCGGGCGGCACAACGCCCTCGACAAGCTGGTCGGGGCAATGGCGCGCGCGGGGGGCAGCCTGGCCACCGGCTTCGTGCTTTCGACCGCGCGGTGCAGCTACGAAATTGTCGAAAAGGCCGTGCGCGCCGGGGCAACGACGCTGGTGACAGTGTCGCTGCCGACCAGCCTCGCGGTCGAGCGCGCCAAAGCGGCGGGGCTCAGTCTGTGGGTGCTGGCACGGGGCGATTCGGTGTTGCTGGTCAACGCTTGAACTTCCCAGGCGTGTAAAAGGGCTGACGCATAAGGTTGCCTTATCAAAATTAGTCATCCTGAACTTGTTTCAGGACCCATTGAGCCGAGTGCTCCCCCGCTTGCCTCTGAGAAGCCAACCGGGTGGTTTGCGCAATTCCTGCACTGGCGGGATAGGCTGGGAAATGGGTCCTGAAACAAGTTCAGGATGACGAAGACGGTTAGCTAGAGGCCAAATTTCGTTTCGGAGAGGATTTTGCGGACTCACCGCGACAGCACGTAGATCGCGTGTTCGGCGCGCAAATTGGCCAGTCTCGCGCCGACCTGGCCGTCGCCGGAGAGGAACCACGCACGATCGACGGTGATCCCGCGCGCTGTCACCAGCTCGCGAAAGTCGGCGATGGTCAGGTGGTGGATGTTGGGCGTTGCATACCAGGCAATCGGCAGCAGCCGCGTCACCGGCATGCGCCCGCCCAACAGCAGCGAGGCGCGGACCCGCCAGTGAGCGAAATTGGGAAAGCTGATCACCGCATGCTTGCCGATCCGCAGCAGTTCATCGAGCACCCGGTCGGGCCGCTTCATCGTCTGGAGTGTTTCGGAGAGGATGGCATAGTCGAACGACTGATCCGGATAGAACACGAGGTCGGCGTCGGCGTCGCCCTGGATCGCCGAGAGCCCCTTGGCGACGCATTCGGCGACATTGGCCGGGTCGATCTCCATGCCGCGCGCATCGCATCGGCGCTCGTCGCGCAGCGCTTCAAGCAGCGTGCCGTCGCCGCAGCCGATATCGAGCACGCGGCTGCCCGGCGCGACATGGGCGGCAATCAACGCGAGATCGGGGCGCAATGCTGTCATTTCCGCAAAAACCCCGCCACCACCCGGTCGAGCGCGGGCACCTCGAGCAGGAAGCTGTCATGGCCGAAGGGGGCGGACAGTTCGACGAAGCTCACCGGCGCGCCTGCCGCGTTCAGCGCATGAGCGAGAGTGCGCGACAGCTCGGTGGGATAGAGCCAGTCGCTGTCGAAGCTGACCACGCAGAACTTCGCCCTGGTCGCGGCAAAAGCATCGGCCAGCCGCCCGCCGTGTTCCTCGGCGAGATCGAAATAGCTCATGGCGCGGGTGATGTAGAGATAGGAGTTGGCGTCGAAGCGGTCCTTGAAGCTCGACCCCTGGTGGCGCAGGTAGCTTTCGACCTGGAAATCGGCGTCGAAGCCGAAGGTCTTGGTGCCCTTGCTGCCATCCGGGCGGTCCTGCAGGCGCCGCCCGAACTTCTCGGTGAGGCTGGCTTCGGACAGATAGGTGATGTGCGCCGCCATGCGCGCCACGGCCAGCCCCGCATCGGGGGCCTTGCCGGTGCCGTAATAAGCTCCCTGCTGCCAGTCCGGATCGGCCATGATCGCCTGCCGGCCGACTTCCTGGAAGGCGATGTTCTGCGCCGGCATGGTCGCGGTGCCACCGACGCACAGCACGCGCCCGGTCTTGTCCGGCCAATGCGCGGCAAGGCTGAGCCCCTGCATGCCGCCCATCGATCCGCCGACCACCGCATACAACTGGTCGATCCCCAGCGCGTCGAGCAGGGCGACCTGCGCGCGGACCATGTCGCGGATGGTGATGACCGGAAAGCGCATCGCCCAAGGCTGGCCATCGGGCGCGGTCGATCCCGGGCCGGTCGAGCCCATGCAGCCGCCAAGCACATTGGCGCAGACCACGAAGAAGCGCGCGGTGTCGATCGGCCGCCCCGGGCCGACCATGCGGTCCCACCAGCCGGGCTTGCCGGTGATCGGGTGGCGGCTGGCAACGTGCTGGTCGCCGCTGGTCGCGTGGCAGATCAGGATCGCGTTGTCCCGGCCGGGCGAAAGTGCACCATAAGCCTCATAGGCGACGCGCACGCCGGCCAGGCTCTGCCCGCTGTCGAGCGGCAGCGGCGCGGCGAGGGTGAGCACATCGCGGGTCATGTCAATCGGGGCGGCGGCCATGACCGGCGACTTGGGGGAGGAAAGCCTGTTAATCAAGCACGAGCTTCGCTACAGCCCGCGCGCCATGCCTAGCACCCCTGTTCCGCAAGCCCTGGATTGCCGATATCCATGCCTATGTCCCCGGCAAGTCGTCGGGAGCGGACGGACGGCCGCTGATCAAGCTTTCGGCCAACGAGAACCCGCTGGGCACCAGCCCGCTGGCACTGGCGGCGCGCGCCGATGCAGTGGCCCCTTCGCTCTATCCCGACCCCGACAGCACAGGTCTGCGCGCGGCGCTGGGCAAACTCCACCATATCGATCCGGCGCGCATCCTGTGCGGCACCGGCTCGGGCGAGCTGCTGGCGATTGCCGCCTCGGCCTTTGCCGGTCCGGGCGACGAGGTGGTTTACGTGCGCTATGGCTTCTCGCTCTACGACATCGTTATCCGCCGCTGCGGGGCGACGCCGGTCGTGGCGTGCGATGCCGACTATGGCACCGATGTCGATGCGCTGCTGGCGGCAATCACGGCAAGCACCCGCGTGGTCTTCCTCGCCAATCCCAACAATCCGACCGGCAGCTTCCTGACCCGCGCCGAACTCGCCCGGCTGCATGCCGCGCTGCCTGCCGATGTGCTGCTGGTGATCGACCAGGCCTACGGCGAATATGTCGCGCCGGGCGATGACGACGGCGGGCTTGCGCTTGCCGCCAGCGCGGCCAACGTCCTCGTTACCCGCACCTTCTCCAAGGCCTATGGCCTGGCCGGCGAGCGGGTCGGCTGGGCCACCGGAGCGGCAGCCCTGATCGAAGTTCTCAACCGCATCCGGGGCCCGTTCAACCTTTCCAATTCGGCGCAGGCCAGCTGTGTCGCGGCGGTCGCGGACCAGGCCTTCGTCGAAATGTCGCGCCGTCACAACGCGGTCGAGCGCGCGCGTTTTGTCGGTGCGATCGAGGCATTGGGCAATCACGGCCTGCGCGCCGTGCCCAGCGAAGCCAATTTCATATTGATCCTGTTCGAGGGAGCCTTGTCTGCCGAGGCGGCCTACAATGGCCTGATGGAACGGGGCACCATCACCCGCTGGCTGCCCGGCCAGGGCCTGCCGCAGGCCTTGCGCATCACCATCGGCACGGGCGAACAGATGGACGCGATTGCGCGGGGCCTGCGCGACATGGCGGAGCAAGCCAAGTGACTGCCAACGCATCTTCCCCCCTCCCCTTCAGGGGAGGGGCTGGAGTTGGGGGCTGTCCGCCAAGCGAAACCTTGCCTAAGCGGACATGCCCCACCCCAACCCAGTTTGGGGTCGTCCAGTCCCCCGGACTGGACTTGGACTGCCGGGGGCAGTCCAACCCCAAACTCCTAAAGAGGAGGGGCTTCCTGTGACCTTCAAGCGCATCGCCATCATCGGCCTGGGCCTGCTTGGCGGATCGATCGGCCTTGCGGTGCGGGCAAACCTGCCCGGGGCCACGACGACCGGCTACGACCACGACCCCGCCACCCGCCAGCGCGCGCGCGAACGGGGCCTTGCGGACACAGTATGCGAGAGCGCCGCCGATGCGGTGCGCGAGGCCGATCTGGTGATCTTCTGCGTGCCCCCCGGCGCGATGGCCGATGCGGCGCGCGCGATTGCCGGGGCGCTGCCCAAACATGCTCTGGTCAGCGATGTCGGCTCGTCGAAAGTCGCGGTGGCCAGGGCGCTGGCCGAGGCGCTGCCCGGCCATGCGATCATCCCCGCCCACCCGGTCGCAGGCACCGAAAACAGCGGTCCGGACGCGGGCTTCGCCGCGCTGTTCCACAACCGCTGGTGCATCATCACCCCGCCCGCAGACGCCGACCCGGCCCAGCTCGCCGCGCTGACCCAGTTCTGGGAATCGCTCGGCGCCAAGGTCGAGATCATGGATGCCGAGCACCACGACCTCGTCCTCGCCGTCACCAGCCACCTGCCGCACCTGATCGCCTACACCATCGTCGGCACCGCCTCGGACCTGGAGCAAGTGACCCAAAGCGAAGTGATCAAATACTCCGCCGGCGGCTTCCGCGATTTCACCCGCATCGCCGCCTCCGACCCGACCATGTGGCGCGACGTCTTCCTGTCGAACAAGGACGCCGTGCTCGAAATGCTGCAACGCTTCAGCGAGGATCTGACCGCGCTGCAACGCGCGATCCGGGTGGGCGATGGCGATGCGCTGTTCGAGCATTTCACCCGGACGCGGGCGATCCGGAGGTCGATTATTGCCGAGGGGCAGGACGATGCGCGGCCAGACTTCGGGCGCGGGGATCATGGGGGGGTGATCGCGTAGTGTCACATGTCTATTGACATATGACATGTCTGGCGCTATTCCCGTGACGTGAAAATTGTCTCGATCCGTCACAAAGGGCTCGCGCGCTTTGTCGAGAAGGACGATGCCTCGAAACTCGACAAGCGGATGGTCGGCAAGCTCCGGGTGCAGATCACTTTCCTGACCGGAATGTCGCACAGTGACGAATTTCGGGAACTTGCCTTCTGGAAACCACACCAGCTGAGCGATGATCGCTGGAGTTTCCATGTAACGGCCAACTATCGGCTGGCCTTCGCGGTCGATGACGAGGCACAAGAAATCCGGATTCTCGATCTAGAGGACTATCACTGATGAGCGCGGAAATTGCCATGCACAGCCCCAGCCACATCGGCGCTTTCGTGCGCGAAATTGTCGAAGGGCATGGGCTGAATGTCTCGTCGGCCGCCCGCGTGCTGGGGGTGACGCGTCAGACGCTGTCGATCCTGATGAATGAACACGGCGGATTGTCGCCGGAGATGGCGCTGCGCATCGAGAAGGCGTTCGGCGTGAAGATGGACACACTGCTCAGGATGCAGACGGCATGGGAGATTGCCGAGGCGCGGAAACGCGAGGGGGAGTTCGAGATTGCGCGGTATCTGGCGGCGTAGGATAGGGGAAAAGTAGGGTATCACCGTAACTTGATGGAAAGCACAGCTTCGGCGTCGTATCATCTGAGGATAACATAGGGTGGACGAAGGCAGCGAACTTTCAATTACCCAAGTGCAGCCAAACTTCATTAGACTATGGTATGCAAAAATCGAGTGTGGTCGCGCAATCCGCGAGTTTGAAGAGATTGAGCGCCTCGGAGGAATAAGGACAGAGCTTGAAGGTGGTGCCGAACGTCGCGAGTTCCTGTCTATTTTCAACGCAATTCGCCTCTCAATGCATTTTTCCGCCAATGTTTCCAAGCTATTTTGGCCTTTGCGAAACTCCAATGCGGAGGTTATGCGGCGATGCGAAGAATTGCGGGCTCTGGTAGGCTTGCCAATCGATCATCCATTGAGTGATCGGCGCCTTCGCGATCATTTTGAACATTTGGACGAGCGCTTGGACACATGGGTCGGCAACAGTCCACGCTCTTTCACATCCATCGAGATGATTCTTGATGCCGATCTACCCGACGAAACGCGAAGGGTGCTGCTTGAAATCAGTCCCTGTCCTCTATGATGAAGTTGATCATTCGGTCCAAATTTTGGGTGAGAAATTCGCACTTCTCGAATTGCTTGATGCCGTGAAGGACGTGCAATCGCACATTTCTCTTTCAAAATTTGCTTGTTGACGGCCCCCTCACTGTGCCGCCCCCAGCTCACCCCTTCACCGGCTCAAACACAAACCGCAGCTTCATCCCCGTCGCCTCGGCGAACTTGCGCAGGGTGCGGGTCGAGGGCCGCGAGCGACCGCTTTCCAGCCGGGCGATGGCGCTCTGGCTGGTGCCCATGCGGCGGGCCAGCTCGGCCTGGCTGAGGTCCGCCCGCGCCTGGATCAGCGCAGAGGCGAGGGCGAATTCCTCTTCGAGCGCGTCGTATTCCTTGACGAATTCGGGGTCTTGCATCCACCGATCAAAGGCTTCGCGTGCCGGAATGGTGTTTTTCATCATCTAACCTCCTTCGCTCGTGCCAATGCGATTTCGATTTCCCGTCGCGGCGTTTCCTGCGTCTTCTTGACGAAGGTCCTGACCACCACGACCCGCCGTCCCACAGCGGTGATATAGAGCGAACGGGCAATGCCTTCGCGGCCCTTCAATCGCATTTCCCAAATCTTGCCTTGAAGATGCTTCACATAAGGTTCGTGCAGTTTTTCCAGCCCGTAGCCTTCGATCATGTCGGCAATGCGCAGGAATTTGGACCGGAGATCGGAAGGCAATGCTTCCACCTCGGCCTCTGCGACCTTGCTGGCAAATTCAACGGTCCACATGGCGCTCTATACCGTTTTTGATATTATTTGCAAGTGGAATTCCCCCCTCAATGCGCCGCTCCCCAGCTCGCCCCCGTGCCGATCTCGATCCCCAGCGGAACCCCCAGCTTGACTGCAGGCAATGCCGCCTCGGCCATCACCCGCTCGATCACCGGGCTGGCCGCCGCCACATCGCCCTCGGGCAGTTCGAACACCAGTTCGTCATGCACCTGCAGCAGCATCCGCACATGCCCCAGCCCGGCCTCTGCCAGCGCTGGCAACATTCGCGCCATCGCGCGTTTGATGATGTCCGCGCTGGTGCCCTGGATCGGCGCGTTGATCGCGGCGCGTTCGCTGCCCTGGCGTTCGGCCTGGCTAGCTCGAGCTGATGCGCGGAAACCAGCTCTTGCGGCCAAACAGGGTCTCGCGAATAGCCGCGCTCGCGGACCTGCTCCAGCGTGGTGTGGATGTAGTTCTGGATGCCGGGGAAGCGCGAGAAGTAGCGGTCGATCATCGCCTGGGCTTCGTCGGGCTCGGTGCCGAGCCGCGTAGCGAGGCCCCAGCGGCTGATGCCATAGAGGATGGCGAAGTTGATCGTCTTGGCGCCGCCCGCGCGTGTCGCGGGTCACTTCGCCGAACATCTCCTGCGCGGTGCGGGCGTGGATGTCCTCGCCATTGGCGAAGGCTTCCTTGAGGCTGGGCACATCGGCCATGTGGGCGGCGAGGCGCAGCTCGATCTGGCTGTAGTCGGCGGCAAGAATGACGTTGCCGGGTTCCGCAACGAAGGCATCGCGGATCTGGCGGCCAATTTCGGTGCGGATCGGGATGTTCTGGAGGTTTGGCTCGGTCGAGGACAAGCGCCCGGTCTGCGCGCCGACAAGGCTGTAGCTGGTGTGCACCCGACCTGTTGTGGGGTTGATCGCCGCCTGCAACGATTCGGTATATGTCGAGCGCAGTTTCGATAGCTGGCGCCATTCGAGCACTTTCCCGGCCATCTCGACGCCCTGCGCCGCCAGTCCTTCGAGGATGCCGACATCGGTGGAATATTGTCCGCTCTTGCCCTTCTTGCCGCCTTTCAGCCCCATCTTGTCGAACAATATGTCGCCGAGCTGCTTGGGGCTGCCAATGGTGAAGGGCTCCCCGGCGAGGGTGTGTATTTCGGCCTCCAGCCTGCCGATCTCGACGGCAAATCCGGTCGAAAGCCCCGCCAGCTTCTCGCGGTCAACCTTGATGCCGTGCCGCTCCATCTGCGCCACCACCGCGATCAAGGGCCGGTCGACGCGCTCATAAATGCGGGTCGCGGCCTCATCGGCGAGGCGGGGTTTGAGCACGCGGTGCAGCCGCCAGGTCACATCGGCATCCTCGGCGGCATATTGCGTCGCCTTGTCGAGCTGCACTTCGGCGAAGGAGATCGCCTTCTTGCCGGTGCCGCAGACCTCCTTGAAGGCGATGCAGCTGTGGCCGAGGTGGCGCAGGGCCAGCTCGTCCATGCCGTGACCCCCACCGATGCCATCCTCGCTGCGCCCGGCGTCGAGATCAAAGCTGATCACCATGGTGTCGTCGATGGGAGAGACGGCGACACCATAGCGCGCCATGACGTTGAGATCGTATTTGATATTCTGGCCGATTTTCAGCACGGCATCACTTTCCAGCAGCGGCTTCAGGCGGGCCAGCGCAGTCGCCCGGTCGATCTGCTGCGGCTTTTCGGCGAACATGTCAGTGCCGCCGTGGCCGAGCGGAATATAGCACGCCTGGTTCGGGCCGACCGCCAGGCTCACCCCGACGAGATCGGCCTGCATGGCATCGAGCGCGCTGGTCTCGGTATCGAATGCGACGATCCGGGCATCCGCAGCGCGGGCGATCCAGCGATCCAGCGCCTCCAGGGTCTGCACGCATTCATAGGCCGACAGGTCGATGGCGGGCATTTCGGGCAGCGACTGGCGCGCTGCGCCTTCCACTGGCGCGGCTGAAGCGTTGACAGGCTTGGCCGGGTTGAGCTGGGTCTTGCGCTCGGGGCTGCCGCTGCCACTGCCCAGCCGCTTGAGCAGGCTGGTAAAGCCGTGCTTCCCCAGGAATGCCGCCAGCGGATCGGGGGGAATCGCACCCAGTGCGAAGTCATCGAGCGCGATCGGCAGCGGGCAATCCTCCCTGCAGCTGGACGAGCACCCGGCTGAGCCGCGCCATGTCCGCCTGTTCGATCAGGCTGTCGCGCAGCTTGCCGGGCTTCATCTGCGGCGCGGCCGCCAGCGCGGCCTCGAGGCTGCCGTTCTCCTGGATCAGTTTGGTCGCGGTCTTGGGTCCGATGCCGCGAATTCCGGGAATGTTGTCCGCCGAATCGCCCATCAGCGCCAGGACATCGCCGACCAGACCGGGCGCAACGCCGAATTTCTCCTCGACCTCGGCGACGTCGATGCGCTGGTTCTTCATCGTGTCGAGCATGTCGATGCAGCCGCCACCCGGGAAATGGCCCCCGCTTTCGCCATCGCTGCCGGGCGTTTCGGCGGATTTGCCGACCAGTTGCATCAGATCCTTGTCGGAAGAGACGATGGTCACGTCCCACCCGCGCCGCGTCGCCTCGCGGGCATAGGAGGCGATCATGTCGTCGGCCTCGACATCGTCTTCCTCGATCAGCGGCAGCGAGAAAGCGCGGGTGGCGTCGCGAATCAGCGGGAACTGGGGAACGAGGTCTTCGGGCGCAGGGGGCCGATTCGCCTTGTACTGGTCGTAAATCGCGTTGCGAAACGAGGTTCCGGCCTTGTCGAGGACCACGGCAAGGTGGCTCGGACCGTCCGCCTTGTGCAGGTCGTCGGCTAATTTCCACAACATTGTGGTGTAGCCGTAGACCGCTCCCACGGGGGTTCCTGCGGGGTCGGTCAAGGGTGGCAGGCGGTGATAGGCGCGGAAGATATAGGCCGATCCATCGACCAGATAGAGGTGGTTTTTTGGCTGCATTGCGCCATCCTAGCAAGGCACGGGCGCAGCGTCATCCGGCCAGGCGCGATTTCTCCCACGGGCAATTTCGCCACAGCTTCGACACATTTCCCCGTTAGGCATCGGCCCAGAAAATTCGCCTTAAATCGCTTCATGCGCGACTAGCGCTTGCATCGGCGCGCCAAGATGAGTAATTGGCGGCGAAGTCTACCGGAGCGGTAGGCTTTCGGCACAGCCTTGTGCTGCGCTTGGTCCACTCGCTGTTCAAGGATTACCATTCATGCGCAAGATCGTTCTCGCTGCCGCCGTTGCCGGCGCTGCCCTGACCCTCTCGGCCTGCTCGAAGCCGGCTGACGAAGCCGCTTCGGCCGCTTCGGACGCTGCTGCTGCCGCCACCGACGCTGCCGCTGCCGCCACCGACGCTGCTTCGGGCGCCGTTGCCGCCGCCACCGAAGCTGCTTCGGGTGCCGCTGCTGCCGGTTCGGAAGCCGCTGCCGGCGCTGCCGCTGCTGCTTCGGGCGCTGCCGACGCTGCCAAGGACGCTGCTGCTGCCGCTTCGGACGCCGCGAAGAAGATGTAATCTTCGCCGTCAGGCAAAGCAAAAGATCGGGCGCGCGAACTTCGGTTCGCGCGCCCTTTCTTTTCGCCCCAAGTCGACTTGGCCCGGGACGAACTGCCCGGCGAGCGTGCCGAAACGCCATGCCGGGGTGCTTGCAGCTTGCCCCCATAGCCATGCCCGGTCTAGAATCGCGCGAGATGACAGTCCCTTGCGCACCCTCCACCGGGACTTTCGACGGCCGGGTCCACCGATTCGCGGTTCGCGCCTATTTCGAGGACACCGATCTTTCGGGCGTGGTCTATCACGCCAATTACCTGCGCTGGTGCGAGCGCGCGCGCAGCGAGATGCTGCGTTTGCTCGGCATCGAACAGCGCGCCGTGCAGGACGCGGGCGAGGGGGCCTTTGCCGTGTCCGAACTCACCATCCGCTACTTGCGGCCCGCCCACCTCGACGATGCCGTGATCGTCGAGACCTCGCGCCGAGGAACTGCGCGCCGCCAGTTGCCGGATGCACCAGCAGGTCTGGCGTCAGGGCACATTGCTCGCCGACGTGCGTTTGCGTGTCGGCTTCGTCGGCCCCGACGGCCGCCCGCGGCGCCAGCCCGAGGCCTGGCGCCGCGCGTTTCAAGCAATTGCTCCCATTGAAGGACCCGAATGACTTTCCTTTCCCTCCTCGCCGCTGCTTCGCCATCCAGGCATCTCGATCCGGTTCAGCTGTTTCTCGGGGCTGACGTCGTGGTCCAGGCGGTGATCGCCGGGCTGCTGCTCGCCAGCATCTGGGTGTGGACCCAGATTGTCGCGATTGCCCTGCGTCTCACCAGCGCGCGGCGGCGCTGCGACGCCTATGAGCGTGAATTCTGGAAGGCGGACGACCCGGAGGCACTGCATGCCGAAAAGGGCGGCAATGTCGCCTCGGCGCGGGTAGCCATGGCGGGGCTCGCCGAATGGCGGCGCGCGGGCAAGGGGGCCGACCGGGACGGCACGCGCCAGCGCATTGCCGTGGCGCTCGACGGCGCGGTCGCCGTGGAGGCCGACCGGCTGGCCGAACCGCTCAATTTCCTCGCCACAGTCGGCTCGGTCGCGCCTTTCGTCGGACTGTTCGGCACGGTCTGGGGGATCATGAACAGCTTCTTCCAGATCGGCGAACAGCAGAATTCGTCGCTGTCGGTCGTCGCCCCGGGCATATCGGAGGCGCTGTTCGCCACCGCCATCGGTCTGTTTGCCGCCATCCCTGCCGTCATCGCCTACAACCGCTACAGCCACCGCGTCGGCATGTTCGAGGCGCGGCTGCGGCGTTTTGCCGACCGGTTCCACGCCAGCGTCAGCCGCGAGCTGGAGCAGTAAATGGCTTTCGGCGTCCATCGCCACACGCGCAGCGGGAGCCGCCGCCGCGCGCCGATGGCGGAGATCAATGTCACGCCGCTGGTCGATGTCATGCTGGTGCTGCTGATCATCTTCATGGTCACTGCGCCGCTGCTCAAGGCCGGGGTGCCGGTGGAACTGCCCGACAGCCGTGCCAAGTCGCTCGGCGAGGAGAACACCGCAGTGACCATCGCCATGACCCGTGATGGCGCGGTCTTCCTCGACGATGCGCCCGTTGCTTCTGGCGGGCTGGCGGCGCGGCTGGCCATCTTGCCGCCCGGCGCGGACGGCAAGCCCAGGCCCGTCACGCTGCGCGCCGACAAGGCGCTCGACTATGGCCGGGTGATCGGTGTGATGGGCGAACTCAACCGCGCCGGTTTCACCAAAATCGCGCTGGTCACCGGCGCTGCCACGCTGGAACCGGCGCTCACCGCCGGTTCAGGCGCGCAAAACTAGGGGCCGGGCATGGCTTCACGGTCCCTTCGCGGCGAAGACTTTGCCGGGCTGGCGCTGGCGCTGGTGTTGCACGCCGGTTTGCTGGCGCTGCTGGTGTTCCATCCCGCCCCGGTCAAGCGCCTGCCCGAGCCCGAGCGGATCAGCGTTACCCTGTCCGAAGAGGCCGGCCTCACCTCCACCTCGCCCGAACCGCAGGCCAAGGCCGCGCCGCCGGCCGCTCCAGCAATCGCGCCCGAACCCGTGCCGGAACCGGCGGCCCGGCCCCTGGTAACGCCCGCGCCGCAGCCGCTCCCCCAGGCGCGGCCCGAGCCTGCTCCGGCTGCCAAAGCAGTTCCCCGTCCGCGCCCTGCACCGGTCGTGGCTCCCGCGCCGCGCCCCACGCCGCAGCCGCGGCTGGCACCGCGCCCGCAGCCCGCGCCGGCGCAACGCCCGGCCGTGCGCCCCGCCGGGGCCAGCCGCATTTCCGACGATTTCCTCAAGGGCGTTCCCGGTGCGCAGAGCAACACGGCATCGCGCAGCATGCCCGCCGCCACCATCGGCCCGGCGGTGCAGTCGGCATTGTCCGCTGCGATTTCGCGCCAGCTCAAGCCGCATTGGGCAGCGCCGCAAGGGGCCGAGGCAGAGAAGCTGGTGACCATTCTCGCCTGGGGTCTCGCCCGCGATGGTAGCCTGGCCGGTGCCCCGCGGCTGGTGCGGCAGGACGGGATCACCGAGGCCAACCGTGCGCAGGCCGCGCGCCATGCCGAACAGGCGATCCGGGCGGTCCAGCTTGCCGCGCCGTTCGAACTGCCGTCCGAATATTACAGCGCCTGGCAGCGGGTCGCCTCGTTCCGCTTCGACAAGAGGCTATCGCAATGAAACTGTTAGTATTTGTTTCGCTCGCCGTGCTGGCGGCACCGCTGCTGGCGCAATCCGCCGCCGAACCGCCGCCCGCCCCGCCCGCCGAAGAAGGTGGCCTGTCGGGTTCGGTGTCCGACGAGAACGAGTGGCAGGACCTCGGCATCGCCATCACCGATTTCGCCACCGACGCCGATGTGCCGACCGCGACCCAGGCCGGCTCGACCGCGCAGCTGGGGCGCGGCCTGTCGCGGATCATCGCCGCCAACTTGCGCAACAACGGACTGTTCAAGCCCAGCGGTCCCGACGGTTTGCCGCAGCCCGGCTTTGGCGAGGTGCAGGCCCCGGCTTTCGGCCTGTGGCAGGGGCGCAGCGCCGAAATGCTGGTGCAGGGATCGGTGCGCGCGGTGGGCGGCCAGCTGGCAGTGGGCTGCTACCTCTTCGATGTCGCGCTCAAGCAGCAGCTTGCCGGGGCCAGCTGGACGCTCGCGGCGGCGGACTGGCGACGCGCGGCGCACAAGTGTTCCGATCTGGTCTATGCGCGGCTTTCTGGCGAGAACCCGTTTTTTGACAGCCGCATCGCCTACATCGCTGAAACCGGGCCGAAATCACGCCGGATCAAGCGCCTCGCGGTGATGGACTCGGATGGGGCCAACCACCGTTTCCTCACCACCGGCCAAGCCATGGCGCTGACCCCGCGCTATTCGCCCGACTATCGCTCGATCCTCTATCTCTCCTATCTGAACGGCAATCCGCGAATCTATGTCTATAATCTGGCGTCGAATTCGCAGCGGCTGGTCACCGAGAGCCGCAACCCCACCTTTGCCCCGCGCTGGTCGCCGGACGGACGCTGGGTGCTCTATTCGATGGCGATCGCCGGCAATACCGACATCTACCGCATCCCGGCGCAAGGCGGGGTCAGCCAGCGCCTGACCAATGTGCCGGGCATCAACATCGGCGGCAGTTTCTCGCCCGATGGCAGCAAGATCGTGTTCGAGAGCGATCGTTCGGGCAGCCAGCAGCTCTACGTTATGAACGCCGATGGCAGCGACCAGCGCCGCATCAGCTTCTTCGGCGGGCGCGCGGCGACGCCCGAATGGAGCCCGCGCGGCGATCAGATCGCCTTCACCCACATTACCGGCAATTTTCGCGTCGCGGTGATGAGCCCGAATGGCGGCAGTCTGCGTTATCTTACCGACTCATGGCAGGACGAGGCACCAAGCTGGGCACCCAACGGGCGGATATTGCAGTTCTTCCGCACCGGGCGGGGCAGCGGCAAAGCCTCGCTGTGGCAGGTCGATCTGACCGGACGCAACCAGCGGCAACTGCCGACCCCGGTCGATGGGTCGGACCCGGCCTGGGGAGCGATCAGGCCGTGATGGGCAAAGGTCGAACAGGGCGGGGGCGCAATTGACGAGGAGAACGGCGATGACACGACTAGCAAATCCCCGCGCGCTAACGCTGGCCCTGCTCGGCGGCCTCGCGCTGGCCGGTTGCGCCAGCAAGGCCCCGAAGCAATTGCCGCCCGATCCAGGGCCGGCAACCACCTCGAATGCCCCGCAAGGCCCGGTACCCGGCAGCCAGGCTGAGTTCGTCTTTACGATGAACGGGGCGGATACGGTCTATTTCGACACCGACCGCTACAACATCGACAGCGAGGACGCAGCGGCCTTGGCGGCCCAGGCGCAGTGGCTGATGCGGTATCCGGCCAAGCGCGCGACCATCGAAGGACACTGCGACGAGCGCGGGACCCGCGAATACAACCTCGCGCTCGGCGAACGCCGCGCCAATGCCGCCAAGACCTATCTCGCCTCGTTGGGGGTCGATGCGGCGCGGCTTACCACGGTCAGCCTTGGCAAGGAGCGCCCCGCCGCTATGGGTTCGGACGAGGCGAGCTGGGCGAAGAACCGCCGCGCGGTGACGGTGACGATCGACTGAGCGTTTAGCGCCCCAGCAGGACTGCCGCCTGCGGCAAACCTGACGGGGCCGATATGCCAGGCAGCAAGCCCGCCTGCGGGCCGAACTCGGCCTCGCGCGCCTGGCCGCCGAACAGCACGTAGCCGGCCATCATGAGCACCGATAGCGCCGAAGATATCGCCAACCTGTCGCTCATCGGATGCTCCATGGTACTTGCCTAGGTGAATATAAGTGTTGATATGGCTTTGTGCAATGCGGCAATTAGCGGGCGGACAATTAAATTTCGATGAACCGCGCAGTGCGCTTGCGCATCGCCGCCTCGGCTGCCTATCGTTCCGCGCATGAGCCGCGCGCGCAGATCAGTTGACTGGGGATTCCCGCGGTGGCGTGGCTATGGCAGCGGTCGCGAAGCGGCGCAGGTGCGGCTGTGCGACCGCGTCGGCTGCACCGATGCCGGCGATTGCCCCGCGCCGAAAAGCCCCAACAGCCCCGAACGGTGGTATTTTTGCCAGCGCCATGCTGCCGAATACAATTCCGGCTGGGACTATTTTGCCGGACTAACCGCCGAGGAAGCCGCTGCGCGCGAAAGTGCCGAGACGCGCGACAATTCCGGCTATCGCGAGGCGGCGCACTATGGCTGGGCGGGATCGGGCGACGGCAGCCGCAGCCGCGACGAGTTGCGCGCGCTGGAATTGCTAGAGCTGACCCCAGACGCCGATTTCAACGCGGTCAGGAAGGCCTGGCGCGCCAAGGCCAAGCTGGTCCATCCCGATGTGCGCCCCGGCGACGCCGATGCCGCCAAGGCTTTCCAGGCGCTGCAACTGGCTTACGAGGTGCTGCGCGCGGCGGAAGAACGGCGGGCGTGGAGCGGATAGACACGGTGGCGGCCATCGCTCGTTTTGGCACTGACGATGTGCCTGGAGTTGTGGCGGCGATTCGCCGGGACGGCGTCGCGGTGCTCGATGGACTCTGGCCGCAACAGCGGATTGCCGGTCTGCACGGTGCACTTGCGGCACATTATCCCGAATATGTCGCAACCGGGGGCGAATTGCCGGACGACCATCGTGCTGTTGGGACCAATCGCTTCCTGTCCCCGATCGCTTACGCAGCGCCGTTCGATTGCGCCGATATCCTGCTCCATCCTGTGTTGTCAGCCCTGTGTTCGGCGATGCTGGGCGACCAGTTCGTGTTCGAGGCGTTCGGGGTCATCTGCGCACGCCCCGGGGCCGAAGATCAAGGCGTCCACAGCGACGGCGGCGCGCTGTTCCCCGAACAGAAGCTCGATGCAATCCTGCCGCCGGCCGCGCTCGCCATTTCTTGTCCGCTGGTGGCCGTCGCGGCGGATAATGGCGGAACTGCCTTCCTGCCCGGGAGCCAGCGCAATCCGACGATCACGGACGGCCGCGAATTCGTGACAGCCGCCCTGCCGCTGGGATCGTGCCAGGTCTGGGATTTGCGAATTCTGCACCACGGTCGTCGCTACCTCTCGAGCGAAACCCGCCCCGTGATCTACGCCACGGTTTGCCGGCCGTTCTGGATCGACCACCGCAATTTCGAACCTGGCCGCAACGCAAAGCTGCTCGCCTCGCGCAATGCGCTCGCCATGCTCGACGCGGACCAGCGCAGGCGCTTTGTCAGAGCCGAGATTTCGTGATTGCTGACGAGCCGTCAGGCCATCGCTGGCTGCCGCTCCTCACCACGCAACAGCAACAGCAGGGTCGCCCCGACGATGACCGCCGTGCCGCTGATCACCAGGAACAGGTTGTAATTGCCGGTGCGGGTCAGGGTCAGGCTGAGCAGCCCCGCTCCCAGCGAGGTCGATAGCGACATGATCGCGGTCAGCAGCCCCATCACCGAGCTGTAGACCTCCAGGCCGAAACGCTTGGCAACCAGAAACGCGACGATGTCGCCCTCCGCGCCAAACGCGAAGCCGAGGCAGAACACGGCGAAAGTCAGGATGGTTGTGCCGTCGAGACTGGAGGCGATCAGGTAGATGCCGAGACTGGGCAGGCCCAGCGTGACAAAGGCGACGAGGGTGGGCTCCAACCGGTCGAGTGCCAGACCGGTCACGAAGCGGCCCGTCAGCATGCCCACCGATAGCGCGGTGAACATCACCGAGGCACCGGGACCGCTGACGCCATTGGCGAGCAGCAGAAGCTTGAGCTGCACCAGCAGCAAGGTCTGCGGCAGGTTGCACAACAGCATCACCGCCGCCAGGATCCAGAACGCCCGGGTGCGGAAAATCATCGGATAGTCGTCGCGCGCGCGCCGTTTGGGCGCATCCTTGCTGCCACGCCCCGCGCCTGGCGGGATCAGCAGGAACACCACCACCGCGGCCACGGTGGCGAACACGGCCAGCGCCCGATAGGTCGCCTCCCAACCGTGGGCTTCGACATACTGGTTGAGGATCGGCCCGCCGATAGCGCCGAATATCGCCGAGCCCGAGACGACGATCGCCAGCGCCAGCCCGCGCGCCCTGCTGAAATACTGCACGGCCAGCCGGGTGTAGACCGTCGACGTGGTCGTCACGCACAGCATCGACTGAACGACGAAAATCGCCATGTAGACCGTCAGGCTGCCGCCCAGAATCGTGGCATAGGCAAGATAGGCCAGCGGCAGGGTCACCTGCCCGATCAGCGCCGTCCAGCGCACCCCCAGCACATCGGCCAGTCGGCCGATGAAAGGGAAGGCGAGGGTGCTGAACAGGCCGAGCACGCCCACTGCGGCAAAATCCGATCTGGCCCAGCCGTTGCCTTCGATCAGGCTGGGGGCGAGCACGCTGGTGATTGTCCCGGCAGTCGACATGCCGGTGCCGATGCCGATCGTCGCAGCCAGCAACGGCCGCCAGTTGCTGCGCAGCTCGGCGAGGTAGGCGATGGCGTCTCTCCCGGTTATTGCGCAATGGCTTCGGCCATAGCCGGGCAGCGGTCAATCGCCCGGTGGTTGGTTTTATCGCTCAGTCGCCATATTTCAGTTCGACATGGGTCGCCTCGCCGTTCGGACCCATCGGCGAATCGTATTCGATCACCGAGCAGATCGGATTGGCGCTCGAGGCAAACAGCTTCTTCTCGTCCTCGATGGTGTGCGGCAGCCGTTCAGGGCTGGCGATGAGGCGTTGCGAGGCTTCGAAGTCGTCGCGGCTGTTCCACCAGATTTCCATGATGCAATCGTAGCCCGCGTCGTGCACCTGGCCGGTCACCGGGTTCTTCTCGGGCAGGAGATAGCGGCGGACATAGCGGGTGGCGTTGGGGATCGCGGGCTTCAGCCCCATGCGCCTGGAGAGCTGCGAATGCTGGTTCTCGTAATAGTCCATGAATTGGTCGGCGGTCATGTCGGGGCGCTTCCTGAAGAAGCAGATCTGCTTGAACACCGGCCAATCTCCTATCATTCCGCTTTGCCGCCATCATGCAGAGCCACCTTGCGCAAGCAAGCGAATTGCGGGCAAGAGGCAGCCAACCAGCGAACCGGAGACGATCGAACCATGGCGCTTGCCCAAGACCTGCGCGACAGCCTGACCCTGCCGGCCTTTGCCGCGCCGATGTTCCTGTGCAGCGGGGTCGAGCTGGCGATAGCCTGCTGCACGGCCGGGATTATCGGTTCGCTGACGCGCAATCATTGCCGCGACGATGAAGAGATGATCGCGCAGCTGAAAGCGGTGCGCGCGGCGCTGGAGCGCTTTGCCGATGAACACCCCGGCCGCACCATCGGTCCGCTGGCGATGAACATATCGCCCAATTCGAGCCCGGAGGATTTTCGCCGGCAGATCGTCGCCTGCAAGCAATACGGCGTGCGCATCATCGTCACCTCGGTGGGCGACCCGACCCGGAATGCGCCGCTGGTGCAGGAACACGGCCTGCTCCACTTCCACGACGCGACCACCATCCGCTTCGCCGAGAAAGCCGCAGCGGCGGGGGCGGACGGGATCGTCTGCATCGGCGCCGGCGGCGGCGGCCACGCCGGCACGATCAGCCATCTCGCCTTCATCCCCCAGGTGCGCGCGATGTTCGCCGGCACGGTGGTGATGGCCGGCGCGATCTCCACCGGCGCGGCGATCCGCGCCGCCGAGGCGCTCGGCGCGGACCTCGCCTATCTCGGCACACGGCTGATCGCGACGCAGGAATTGAGCGCGCCGCAAGCCTACAAGGCGATGCTGGTCGAAGGCGGGGTCACCGAAGTGATCTACACACGCGGAGTCAACGGCATGCCGGCCAGCTGGCTCAAGGCTTCGCTGCGCGCGATCGGCCTCGATCCGGAAAACCTGGTCATCCCTGAAGCGCGCGGCACCGCGCACTTGCCGCCCGGCAAGACCCCGTGGCGCGATATCTGGAGCGGCGGGCAGGGCATCGGACTGATTTACGACATCCCCCCGGTCGCCGAGCTGGTCGCGCGGTTGCAGCGGGAATATATCGCAGCCTGCGCCGTGCCCGACATGGCGGCAGCGGCGCGGGCCGCACTCGAGGCCTGGAAGAAATAGGGACTGTCCCTATTTATTTGCCCTTCCACTCCGGCTTGCGCTTCTCGGCGAAGGCGCGCGGGCCTTCCTGGGCGTCCTCACTGTTGTAGGCAAATTCATGCGCGGCGCGAGCGGCTTGCAGCGCAGCGGAGCGCCCCATCTCGGTCGAGAGCATCACCGTCTCGCGCGCGGCGCTGACTGAGAGCGGCGCGCCTTCGAGCACTTCGCGGGCGAGTTCCAGCGCGGTGTCGATCAAGGCTGCGGGTTCGGCGAGGCGGTTGACCAGGCCGATTTCGTAGGCGCGCTGTGCCGTTACCGGCTTGCCGGTGAGCACGATCTCCATGAAAATGCGCTGCGGGATCATGTGGATCAGCGGCGCGGCCCAGGGCGAACCGCGACCGACCTTGACCTCGGTTATGGCGAATTTTGCCGTGGTGCTGGCGACGCAGAGATCGCAGTTCTGCGCCAGCGCCCAGCCGCCGGCGAAGGCAAAGCCGTTGACTGCGGCGATGGTCGGCTTGGTCAGCTCAAGATTGTCATAGGGCAGCGGGATGAAATCGCGCGGCGGAACCGCCATGCCGGTCTCGACCATTTCCTTGAGATCGCCGCCCGCGCAGAAGCTCTTGTCGCCCGCGCCGGTGAGGATGGCGATGCGCATGGCGGGGTCATTCTCGAACCACTCCCAGGCGGCGAACAGCCCTTCGCGCACTTCCCTGTTCAGGCAGTTGCGCTGCTCCGGGCGGTTGATGGTGATGATCGCAATACCGTCGGCGCGGGCATGCATCAGGACTGGGTCGGTCATTGGATTGCTCCTGGTATAGTGTTTCGCGCGGAGGCGCGGAGACGCGGAGAGTATTGACTTGCGGCGAAGCCGCCTGACCTCCTCAACCGTCCGGCAAGAAGCAAGGTTGCCTTGATCACATTTGCCTGCGGCGCAAAACAACATTCTCCGCGTCTCCGCGCCTCTGCGCGAAACGAATTCAAAACCCCCGCTCGCGAATGACAAACGCCGACCGGTCCAGCTCCTCGCGGAAATCGGGATGGGCGATGGCGACCAGGCGGCGGGTGCGCTCGGCCAGCGGTTGTCCGCGCAGTTCCGCAGCGCCGTATTCGGTGACGATGACGTCGACCTCGCTGCGCGCGGTGGTCACCGGGCCATTGAGCGCGGGCACGATCTTGCTGATCGTCCCTCCCTTGGCGGTCGATGCCAGCGCGATCAGGGAGTGTCCGCCCGGCGAGCGCACCCCGGCGCGGACGAAATCGACCTGACCGCCGGTGCCGCCCATGTAGGCCGCGCCCGATTGCTCGGCATTGACCTGGCCGGTGAGATCGACCTCCAGCGCCGAATTGATCGTTACCAGCCGCGAAAGCCGCGCCATGACGCCGGCGTCGTGGGTATAGGCGGTATCGCACATGCGGATCGCCGGGTTGCGGTGCGCCCAGTCGTAAAGCCGCCGCGTGCCGATCAGCGCACCGTTGATCGAAACCCCGGTGTCGATCTCCTTGCGAGCATTGGTCAGCACGCCGGCCTCGACCAGATCGACCAGCCCGTCGCCGAACATCCCCGAATGCGCGCCGAGGTGCTTGCGGTCGGAGAGCAGCCGCAGGATCGCATCAGGCACCGCGCCGACTCCGGTCTGGATCACCGAGCCATCGACGATGTACGCGGCGCAGTGGCGGGCGATGGCCTCATCGGTCGCGGAAATCTTCGCCGCTGCCACTTCGACCGGCGGGCGCGAAGTGCGGATGGCGACGTCGATGCGCGAGGCGGGCAGCAGTTCGCCGAAGGTGAAGGGAACTTGAGCATTGACTTCGGCGATGACCAGCCGCGCTTTCGCCACCATCGCCTGGACATGATCGCTGACCAGCCCGAAGCTGTGCATGCCCTCGGCGTCCGCCGGGCTGACCTGGACCATGGCGACATCGCAGGGAACTTCGCCGCGCGCGATCAGCGGTCCGACCTGGCCGACATGGCAGGGGATCACGCTGAGCTTGCCGGCCTTGGTCATGCCGCGCAATGCGCCGATCGCGCCCATGCTGGACAGCGCGAAGCTGTCGGCGGTTTCGGGGGTGAAGGCACCGGAAAAGCTGGTGGCGATGAAGGCGGAGAGTTCGCTGATTTCGTGCCCTTGGGCAATCAGCGCCTCGACCAGCGTCGATGGTTCGCCGCAAGCCTGGCCGAAGACGATGCGGTCGCCGGGCTTGAGGAAGCGGGCGAGATCGAGGTCATTGGCAGCTACGACCTCAGCCACGAAAGCCCCCTTAAAGTTTTTTCGTCATGCTGAACTTGTTTCAGCACCCATCGGGCCTCTCGTCCGGAGCGCGCGAGGCAAGCCCGACGCTGCCGTCTGCTGGCACTACAAACCTTCGGTCCGTGCGGAGAAATGGGCCCTGAAACAAGTTCAGGGTGACTGGCTTGTATCGGGGGTCGCACTGATTTCACAGCTTCCCCGCCTGCCGCAGCAGCCGCTCGGCGCGCGCCAGATAAGGTCGGTCGAGCATCCCGCCTTTCCAGCCGATCGCGCCCAGGCCGGGGTTGGCGGCGAACAGATCGACCACCTCCTGCGCCTCGGCCACTTCCGCCTCGCTCGGGGTGAAGGCCGCGTTGATCACCTCGACCTGCGCCGGGTGGATCGCCATCATGCCGCGAAAGCCGTCGCGGCGGACACCCTCGGCGCGAAGGCGCAGGGCATCGAGATCCTTGAAGTCGGCCGAAATGGTCTCAATGGCGGTAACCCCGGCCGTCGCTGCACCGAGCACGGTAAGACTGCGCGCGAGCTCGTAGGTGAAGCCATAGGAGCCGTCGGGATTCTTGTTCGAGCTGGCACCAATGGAATCTGCCAGATCCTCCGCCCCCCAGGTCAGCGCCACCACGCGCGGCGCATCCTTGTAATTGCCGGTGTGGAACATCGCTTCGGCGGTCTCGGTGATCAGCACGATCACCGGGGTCGAGCCTTCCGCAATACCGTGCGCGACTTCCAGCGCCGAGAGGCAGTGATCGAGTTTCTCGACCTCGGCCCGGCCATAGACCTTGGGCAGCATGATCCCGCCGGGCTGGGCCGGCATGATCGCGGCGAGATCGGCGAGCGTGTGCGGGCCGTCGAACGGGTTGATGCGCACCCACAGGCGGTGGCGCTGGGCCGGGTTGGCCTTGATGAAATCGTGCACCATCGGCCGCGCGGCCACCTTGCTGCCGGGCGCGACGGCGTCTTCGAGATCGATCAGCACGATGTCGGCGGGCCCGTCCATCGCCTTGGCCATCTTCTTCTCGCTGTCGCCCGGCGCGAACAGCCAGGAGCGGGCGGTGGAGGGTTGGTGATCGATCGGCATAGGTTGCATCCTCTTCTTCCCCTCCCCTTCAGGGGAGGGGATCGAGGGGTGGGGGCTGTCCGCCGAGCGCGTCGCTTGCCTGACAGCCCCCACCCCAACCCCTCTCCTGAAGGGGAGGGGCTTGTTGTTCAATAAGACTTCGGCAGCTCCAGCACCCTTTCGGCGATGAAGTTCATGATCTGGTGCGGGCTGACTGGCGCGATGCGTGGGATCAGCACTTCGCGCAAGTAGCGCTCGACATGGTATTCCTGCGCATAGCCCATGCCGCCCATGCTCATCACCGCCGTCTGGCAGGCCTCAAAGCCGGCTTCGGCGGCGAGATACTTGGCGCTGTTGGCCTCGACCCCGCAATCGAGCCCCTGATCGAACAGCGTTGCCGCCATGAACACCATCAGGCTGGCGGCCTCGACCTGCATCCAGGCCTTGGCCAGCGGATGCTGGATGCCCTGGTTCTGGCCGATCGGGCGGCCGAACACCACGCGTTCTCGCGCGTATTTCGATGCCTTCTGGATGGCGACGCGGCCCAGCCCGGTGGCTTCCGCGCCGAGCAGCACGCGTTCGGGATTGAGACCCTGCAGCAGGATCCTGAAGCCCTGGCCTTCGGCACCGATGCGGTCTTCCTCGGGGATGAACAGGTCGGTGATGAACAGCATGTTCGATCCGACCGCGTGGCGGCCCATCTTGGGAATCAGCCGGTGCTCGATCGCATCACGATCCAGCTTGCAATAGAACAGCGTCAGCCCTTCGGTCTTTTTCTTTACCTCGTTCAGCGGCGTGGTGCGCGCGATCAGCAGCATGCGGTCTGCGACATGCGCGTTGGTGATCCAGATTTTCTCGCCGTTGACCCGGTAGCCGCCGGGCACCTTTTCGGCACGGGTCTTGAGGCTGGTGGTGTCCAGCCCGGTGTTGGGTTCGGTGACAGCAAAGCACATGCGCTCCTCGCCCGACAGGATCGGCGGGATCATGCGGCGCTGCTGTTCCTCTGTGCCGTTGAGGATCACCGGCTCGAGCCCGAACACCGGCCCGTGAATCGCCGAAGCGGCCGACAGCCCGCCGCCCGATTCTGCCACTGCCTGCATCATGATCGCCGCCTCGGTGATGCCCAGCCCGGCGCCGCCGACGGCCTCGGGCATGGCGATCCCCAGCCAGCCGGCATCGGCCATCGCCTTGTGGAATTCGACCGGCCATTCGCCCGAACGGTCATGCTCCAGCCAGTAGTCGTCGCCGAACTGCGAGCACTGCCTGAGCACCGCCTCGCGGATGTTGCGCTGGTCTTCGGTGAAGGCAAAATCCATGGGCTTTGCGCTCCTGGAACAGGGGAATAGACCCGGGCCTAGCAGCCGGTGCCGGTGCTGACAATGTGCGAATATACGTTCAGTGAACGAAAATAGGCTTAGCATTGCTCGCGACAGTAGGTTAGGAGCACAATGAGATGGAGAACGGCGTGCCCGACAAACCCAAACACAGCGGTCCGCTTGCGGGCATCCGAGTCGTCGATCTGACTTCGATGGTGTTTGGTCCCTATGCGACGCAGATCATGGCCGACATGGGTGCCGACGTAATCAAGGTGGAAACCCCCGATGGCGACAACACCCGCTATATCAACGCCGGCCCGGCACCGGGGCTGGGCGGGGTCTTCGTCAACGTCAACCGCGGCAAGCGCAGCGTCGTGCTCGACTTGAAGTCCGATCAGGGCAAGGAAGCTCTGAGGCGGCTGATTGCCTCGGCGGACGTGTTCATCCATTCGATGCGCGGCAAGGCGATCACGCGGCTCGGCTTCGATTATGCTGCGGTCAAGGCGATCAAGCCCGATATCGTCTACACCAATTGCTATGGCTATTCGCGGCGCGGGCCCGATGGCGACAAGCCCGCCTATGACGACACCATCCAGGCCGAATGCGGCATCCCGCACTTGCAGGGGCTGATGACCGGCCAGCCCGATTTCATGGCGACGATCATCGCTGACAAGGTTGCCGGTCTCACTGCGCTCTATGCAACGATGATGGCGCTGTTCCACCGCGAACGGACCGGCGAAGGCCAGGAGGTCGAGGTCGGCATGTTCGAGACCATGGCCAGCTTTCATGTTGGTCGAACACGCCTCGGGCAAGCTGTTCGACCCGCCGCTCGGGCCGGCGCATTATCACCGCGTTGTCGCGCGCAACCGCAAGCCCTATGCCACCAGCGACGGCCATGTCGCCGCGCTGGTCTATAACGACAAGCACTGGCAAGCCTTTGTCGATCGCGTGAAGCCGCCATGGAACGGCCCCGAATTCGACCGGCTGGAAGACCGCGCCAGGCAGATCGACCGGGTCTATGGCCTGCTCGGCGAAACTTTCGCTACCCGCACCACGCAGGAATGGCTCGACCTGCTCGAGGAGCTGCATATCCCCGCCTCGCCGCTGCGCACCACCGACGAGCTGTTCGACAACGAACACCTCAACGCGGTCGGCTTTTTCGAGCAGGTGGAAACGCCGCAGGGCACGGTCAACTTCCCGGGCGTGCCGACGTGGTTTTCGGCGACGCCGGGCAAGGTGGCGGGGCCGTGTCCTTCGCTGGGCGAGCAAACCGGCGAGGTGCTGGCCGAACTGGGGCTGTGATACTCAGCGCGTCGAGATGCAGCAGAACGCGCCGTTGCGGACGGCTTGCGCCCGCAAGTCCGGGGGCAGCAGGTGGCAGCCCATGATCAGCCCGTCCGAGCCGCGCGACCTGAGATAGGCCAAGGGATCGCGGATGCTCCCGCGCCACTGGCCGATGACGCCGAGATAGTGAAAAGGCTGCCGGCTGTCGGTCAGGGCAAAGGCGGTGACATCATCGACCAGCGGATGCCGCGCGCGCCCCTGCGTGCCGATGCCGCACTGACGCGCGGTCGCCAGGATCGGTCCCCGGATCGCACCATAGCCATAGGCGGAGACCGAGGTGTTCTGGCCGGCGACGTAGCCGGGCGACTGCGCCGCGCGCCACAGCGGCGGAGCGAGGCGCCTGACGAGGTCGATCTGGCCGATAAGCGACACCGCGACCAGCGCCAGTGCCGCGACGCGCAGCTGGCGCGCGCGCCGGGGCGTCCACTCGATTGCAGTGATCGCGAACAGGCCGAACAGCACGATCATCGGCATGACGAACATGATCTCGTAGTCGTTCTTGACCCGCTGGCTCATCCCCCAGACCAGCACCAGCCCGGCGATCACCACGGGCGCAGCCAGGCCAAGGTCGAGCCGCCGCGCGCGCCAGCGCTGAAGCAGCGCGCGGGCCAGGCAGATCGCGCCGACCAGCATCAGCGCGTTCCACGCCAGGTTCATCGGCAGATAGCGCACCGTCGCCGCTGTCTCGCCGATCAGATC
The DNA here is from genome assembly GCA_963777795.1 of uncultured Alphaproteobacteria bacterium. GTDB lineage: Bacteria > Pseudomonadota > Alphaproteobacteria > Sphingomonadales > Sphingomonadaceae > Novosphingobium. The sequence continues at coordinate 809,224 of CAVZRM010000003.1, read as the reverse complement.
GCGCGGCAGCCAGTCCGACATCATGCGCAGCCGCAGTTCGGCAAAGGAGATGTAGATGTTGGGATTGGCACCCTGGATCGCGATCCCCGCCAGCTCGGTCCAGCTCCGCCCCTCAGCGAGCGCCGAGGCAAGGTTTTCGCTCGCCAGCCGCGCCGCCAGAGCCGGATCACCCGGGCAGCGGAAGCGCGCCACCCAATAGTGCAGGGCCTGGACCGTCAGGATCGAGAAGAGCGCGGCCGAGAAAGCGCGCGGAAGCCACGTTTTTCCGCGACCGGCAAAGAGGATGCAGACGAAAACCAGTGGCGCGACGAGAATGCCCTTGAGGTGGCTGCTGATCGCGACGACGCCGATCACGGCGATCAGCAACGGCCAGAGCCAGTTGCGGGTTGGCGAGGCATCCTGTCCGGCGATCGTCGCGGCGAGCAGGGCTGCGGTCGATGCCAGCAGTACGATCTGATCGGGCCGGCTCATCGTCAGCATGATCGGCAGCAGACCCATCCCCAGCAGGCCGAAAGCGAGCGCGAGGAGGATGTCGCGCCGCAGCGGATCGTTCGCCAGTCGCCCGATCAGCGCGCGCAGCAAGAAGGCCCAGCCGATGGCACAGGTGACACCGGTGAGGCGGACATAGAGCGGGTCGGCGAAAGTCACATTGAGCCACGCCGAGACCAGGCGCGACGGCATCATGAACCAAGGCGGCGCGGCGATGGTGTTCGGCCCGCAGATGTCGTTGATCATGCGGTCGACGCCGCCGTCGAGCCCGGCGCGCAGTTGCATGCGCCAGCCGAGCTCGTCGGTGTACATTGGCAGCAGCAGCCCCAGCAGCAACGAGGCAATGAACGCGGCGAAGGCGAGGCGCGCGGCGATGCCGTTCCAGTTGCGCAATGCGTCAGCGGGCATCGCGCGGCACCAGACGATAGGCGGTATAGTTGCCGAGGCGGCGGATATCGCCGGGCGCATAGCCCGCGTCGAACAGGGAAAGCCAGCGCGCGGAACCGGAATTGGCAACAATCAGCCAGCCGGGTCGGCGGAACTGCTGCGCGCCGCGTTGCACATAGTGGCGGATGACTTCGGGCGGCAAAGGCACGAAATTCGCCGGGTTGTTGACCCCGGTCCATGCCGGCGCGGGATCGGCAGTGGGCATCATCAGCTTGCCGTCGAACAGCAGCACGGCTTCGCCGGTCTCGCGGCGCAAGTCGGTGTAGAGCCTGACCGCTTCGCGCGGGGCGAGCGGGGCCGGGTCGCCGCCGTGAAGGGCAAGGCGCGAAACGAGTGCTGCCGGCCCAAGCTGCAGTCCAGCCAGCCCCGGTGTATCGCGGGCCAGCGTCCAGGGGAGGAAATGCATGGCAGAAGAAAGACCGATCATCGCGGCAAGCGAGGCGCGCAGGAAGCCGCCGCCCAGTGCGGTCGGCGCGGCAGCCTGCGTCGCCAGCAGCAGCAGCACCAGCGAAGGCAGCAGGTTGAACACGTTGTTGTCGAAGCTGCGGCTTACGAAATAGGACGAGGTGGCGACCGCCGTCAGCAAGCAGACGCAGAGCGCGCGCCGCTTCGCGCCCGCTTGGCTGTTGCGGATGGCGAGAGCGCCCAGCAACATGGCCGCTAGAATGAACCACATCGGGCCATACAGATTGAATGGCAGGCGGCCGGGCGGAAAGCGCAGATAGAGCAGAAACTCACCGGGCGAGACCCAGTCGCCGTAAACCGCGCGGGACAGCAGGCCGAGTGCCGCATAGCCGGCAATGACGGCAGCCGCTCCGATCGCGCCTCCACGCGCCAGCGCCAGCCATGCGCCGCCGAACGTGTCGGCGGCATCGGCGCGTCGCAGCGCCAGCCACGGCCACCAGATCAGCGTTGCAAAAAAGCCTGCTTCGGGCGACCAGGCGAGGCCGAGCAGCCACAGCGCATGGCCGGCAAGCGCAAGCCCGCGCGGTAGTGCCGCTTCCAGCGCGCGCGCAGGGTTTCCCAGCTCGATGAAGAGGATCAGCGCGGCAAGCAGAGCCAGCGGCAGGAAGCGCAATCCGCCAACCGACGGTGTCATGATCGCGCCGCCCCAGTCGCAGGGATAGCCCGCCCAGACAAGCATGGCAAAAGTCAGCGCAGCCAGGGCAAACAGCCGCGCGCCCCGGCCCATGGCGCGAGTCAGCAACAGGGCCGACCAGCCGCAGACCGCGAGATAAAGCGCGTTGCCAACCACCGTGAGCCAATAGAGGCCGGTCCAGCAGTTGCTGCCACAGGCTGCGGCGATCAGCAGGGTCGGCCCCATGCCGTATTGCACCGGAAAGTCGCGAAACGGCACGCCGCCAGCAAGCAGCGGATATGCCGGTGAGACGAATGCCCCCCAGTGGTGCCAGGCCATCATGCCGGCCTTGTAGCTGTTGGTCGCGCCGGTCAGCAGGCCAGCCGCGAGGCCGATGAGAAACAGCGCGGCGACGAGAATTGCCTCGTTTCGAGCCGATGGAGCCGCTCCGCCACCTGCCGGTTCGAAGCGACACTTGCGCGCGATGAGCGCGGCACCCAGGCAGGTCGCGGCGGCCAGCGGATATTGCCACGCCTGGATGTCGAGCTCGGCCAGCCACCAGGTTGCCGTGGCAAACAGCAGCGTGGCCGCAATCGCCCCGGCCAGCGCGCGCAGCCCTAGCCCCAGCGCGCTCAGCACCAGCAGCACCGCGCCTTCAACCAGCAGGCCGTGGCGCATGATCGTAAGGATGATACTGCCGCTGGCCAGCAGTATGGCGAACAGGCGGTTGTCCGCGCCGGTGCCAGGCAGCAACGACCGGCCGCGCGCGACGAACGGTAGCAACACTGCGGCGACAAGCAGCAGCGCATAGAACAAAACCGGCAGGAAGCTGGCTGCCACCGTCCGCGATCAGACGTTAGGTGCGTTGTGCGAGATATTGATCCGCTCGCGCTCGACCACCATCGGCCCGCGCCGCACCTGGGCGTGGATCGCGGTGACATATTCGCCGAGCAGCCCGATGAAGGCGAGCTGCACTCCGGCGAAGAAGAAGATCGCAGTGATCATCGTCTGGGTGCCCGCTGGTGCCGCAGCGGGGTCGATCAGCGTCGAGACGATGGTAAACACGGCATAGACCAGGGCGAAAAAGGCGATGATGAAGCCCATGAAGCTGCACAGCCGCAGCGGCACGGTGGTGAAGGAAAAGATGCCGTTGAGCGCCTGGTCGATCAGCGCCAGGGCATTGTTCTTCGAAATGCCGCGTTTGCGCGCCTTCCAGGTGTAGGGCAGGATCAGCCGCCTGAATCCGGTCGAGGCGATGATGCCGCGGATATAGGGATACTGATCGGTGTGGCTGACCACTACTTCCCAGACCTTGCGGTCGATCAGCTGGAATTCGCCGACGTTCTCGGGGATTTCGAATTCCGAGAGTGAGTTCGACATGCGATAGAAGATGCGGCGGAAGCTGCGCAGCATCAGCGTTTCCTCGCGGTTGGCGCGGCTGCCGGCGACGACTTCGATGCCGTTTTCCCAGTGCCTGACCATTTCCGGAATGATCTCGGGCGGGTCTTGCAGGTCGGCGGGCAGGAACACCACCACGGCATCGCCGGTGGCATAGCGCAACGCATTGAAATTGGAGCGGAACGGCCCGAAATTGCGCGCGTTGAGGATCACTTTGACGCATGGGTCTTGGGCTGCGAGCCCGCGCAGGATTTCCGCCGTGCCGTCCTCGGAGGCGTTGTCGGCGAAGATATGCTCGCGCTCGTAGGTTTCCAGCGGTCCGCCCGGGGCAAACAGGTCGGCAACCGCCCGGTAGCAGGCCTCGACATTGTCTTCCTCGTTATAGGCGGGCGAGATGATCGAGATGCGCTTCATGGTTCAGGCACTCGCGGTGATGAAGTGCGACTGGGCGAGCCAGCGGGTCACTGCCGATGATTCGAGCAGCGGCTCGAGCGCGAGCGTCGGCTTGACCAGGGCCAGCGGCAGGCCGGGAACCAGGAAATCGCGCATCCGGACCTCGACATCGCGCCAGCCGGCTTCGGCGAGTGCATGGCGCAGTTGGCCGGGTCTGAACGCCATTTCGTCGGGCTCGAGCCGGGCAAATCGCCGGCCGAGCCGGGTGCCGAAGGCGAAGGCGCAATAGGGATTGAGCAAATTCGGTTCGATGAAGGCCATGCCGCCGCCCGGGTTGGTCAGTTTCCGCAATGATTCGAGCACAGCGGGAAGCTGGCGCACCAGGTGGTGGAGAATGCCATTGCCGCAGACCAGGTCGAACTGGCCGAAGGCGAGCGGCTCGCCGCCGAGCAGATCGAAGCGTTCATAGCGCAGGTTGGGCAGGCGGTATTTCGAGCGCGCACCAGCGACGAAGGCAGGGCTGATATCGACGGCAACGACTTCGGCCGCAGTCCGCTCGGCGATATAGGCAGCGCTTTCCCCGGTGCCCGAACCGATCTCGAATACCCGCCGCGCATCGTGCCGGGCAATCTGCGCCAGCACCCAATCGTTGCGGCGCTGCTGGCGCAAGGGTGTCGAGCCGACCGGCGCGAACACCTGGTTGAACCCGCGATCGTCCCTGACAGCGATATCGGCCATTGTCGTTCAGTCCTTTCGCGCGATCAGGCCATAGCCCAGCGGATCGAGTTTCGATCCCCAGCCAAACCACAGGGCGAGATGGGCAATTGCCAGCGACGCCAGCGATGCGGGAATGCCGATGAGCAGCAGCGGCAGGCGCAGCGGGCTGAGCTGGCGGATCGTGGCGACAATGATCTTGTTGGCAATCACTGCCAGATCGTTGCCGCGCTCCTCGACCTGCACCGCGCCGAACGCGGCGAACATCTGGGCCAGCCGGTAGCGGGTGAAGCGGTGGAAGTCATACGGGATGTGATGGACGCGCGCGGCGAAGGGCACGGTCAGCACCAGCGATCCGCCGGGCCGCAGCACCCGGTGCATCTCGGCGATCAGGGCCTGCGGCTCAAGGGCATGTTCGAGCACTTCGGTGCACAGGATCGCGTCGAAATGATTGTCGGGGAAAGGGATTTGCGTGCCATCGAATTCGACGATCTGCGCGTGCTTGTGCATGCCGAAGCTGCCGGCGTCGGGAATATCGATGCCGGTATAGTCCGCGCTTGCCGGCAACAGGTGGCGAAACGGCATCTGGCCGCAGCCGACGTCGAGCAGCTTGCCAGTGAGCAGCGCCCGGTGCGCGGCGATGAAGCGGATGCAGGTGAGCAATTGCAGGTCGGCCCAGCTGCGCAGCCGGAAACGCAGGCCTGCCAGCCAGCCGCTGCCGAGATCGACCGGCACGGGCTTGAACTCTTCGACGATCTCGGCGCTGGCCATCGGCATTTACGCGCTCCTTCTGTCGCGGAACACGATCAGCCGCATGCCGGCATAGCCGGTCACAGCGAGCAGCGGAACCAGCAGGGCCTGCGCGACGAGCGGTCCGATACCGGCCCCGGCCAATGCCCTGAGGGCCAGATAATTGGCGAGGCCCAGCGCGGCATAGAAGGCGAGAAACGCCGGCAGGTAGTGCCGCGCGGTCTTGCCGAACACCAGCCCGCCATAGGAGTAGAAATTGAACAGGATGGCGAGCCCTGTCGCTGCGCCGACGGCCAGCCACAGCGGCATGCCGGTGAGCACCAGAGCGGCGTAGCTGGCATAGCCAAAGCCGGTGTTGAGCCCGCCGGTGGCGAGGAAGCGGACAAAGCGCGCCATTTCCGGGCTCATGCCGCGCGCTCCTGCAATTTGGCCTGCACTTGCGCGCGATACCAGGCGACGGTCTCGGCGATGCCTGCCTCGAATGGCACTTGCGGTGCCCAGCCGGTGGCGGCCTTGAGCCGGGTATTGTCGGCGGCCATGTGCATCACCTGGTCGGGGCGGAACGGGATCTCGCCAAACACCAGCTCCATGCCCGGCGCGGCGTGGTCGCGGATCGTCTCGATGGCGCGGCGCACCTGCACCGGTTCGCCCGAGCCGAGATTGAAAATGCCCTCAGCCGCAGGGGTCGCGGCGGCCGCGATCAGCCCGCGCGCGACATCATCGACGTGCAGCCAGTCCCAATACTGGGTCCCCAGCGTGGTCTTCGGGCGCTCGCCCTCCAGCATCTGGGCGATCAGCGAGGGGATCAGCCAGCCCGGGTTGTCGTCGGGGCCGTAAGTCGAAAACAGCCGCAGCCAGGCGTGGCGCATGCCGGCCTGAGTGGCCAGTTGCCGGGTGAGATAGAGCGCGGCGACTTTGGCGGCACCATAGAGCGTGGTAGGCTCGGGCAGCGAGTCCTCGCGCATCGGCGAGCCCGCGCCGTATTCGCCCTGGCTGCCGGTGCCGATAAACGCCGTGCAGCCTGCGGCTGCGCCGGCCTCTACCAGGCTGCATGCGGCATCGATGTTCTCGGAAATCTGCCGGTTGTCGAACCGCGCGGCATTGCTCACTCCGGCCCAGGCGAGGTGCACGATCGCATCGGGCCGGAAGCTGGCGACAGCGGCGATCAGCGCCTTTCTTTCACGCAGGTCGACACTGAGCGGCAGATAGCGCCCGGCGAGCGGCGCTAGCCGGCGCGCCGGGCTGGCGGGGCGGACAGCAGCGGCTACCTCGTGGCCGGCATCGAGCGCCAGCGCGACGGTCCGCGCGCCGACAAATCCCGAGGCACCGGTGACAAGCAGTTTCATAGCAGCGCCGCGGCGCGGCTGGCGACCGAGGGCAGCTGGTCGAGCAGCCAGGCCTGGCTGCCGACCTGCCCGCGCAGCGCCGGGGTGGTGCCCCATTTGGCGAAGCGCACCGCAGTGCCCGCTTCCATCAGCAGATCGGCGACGCGGCTGCCAAAGCCGCCTGACGCGCTGTGTTCCTCGATGGTCAGCAGCGCGCGGTGGCTGGCAGCGAGGCGGAAGATGCATTCGGCATCGAGCGGGGTGATCGCCGGGAAACTGACGACGCTGGCAGAGATGCCTTGCCCGGCCAGTTCCTCGGCGGCGGCCAGCGCGCGGCCGAGGATCGGCCCGGTGGCGAGCAGCGCGACGTCGCTGCCGGTGCGCAGGGTCACGGCCTTGCCCAGCGTGACCGGCGTGCCGCTTTGGTGAAGCACCGGCTCGCCAGCGCGGCCAAGCCGCAGATAGGCGGGGCCGCGCCGCTCCATCAGCTGGGGCAGCAGCTCTTCGGCCTCGTGCGGATCGGCGGGGCAGGTGACCGCCATGCCCGGCAGGCTGGCCATGATGCCGAGGTCTTCGAGCCCGTGGTGGGTATAGCCCTGCGGCCCGTAGGCAAGACCCCCGCCGACCGAGATGACGGTGACCGGCAGGTCGTGATAGCAGACATCGTTGCGCAATTGCTCGAGGCAGCGAAGCGTCGGGAAATTGGCGATCGAATAGAGCGCGACGCGCTTGCCCGACAGCGCCAGGCCCGCCGCGATGCCGACCATGGCCTGCTCGCAGACGCCGACGTTGCAATATTGCCCGGGCAGGGCTTCCGCGAACTGTTCGAGCACCGAGTAGCCGAGATCGGCGGTGAGCAGCATGACGTCGGAATTGGCGGTGGCGTATTCGGTCAGTGCGGCGATGGTCTCGTTTCTCACGCCTGCTCTCCCAGTTCGGCGAGCGCGGCGATCAGCTGTTCATCGTTCGGATTGCTGTAGTGCCAGGCGAGCTTGTTTTCCATGAACGAGACGCCCTTGCCCTTGACGGTATGGGCGATGACCACGGTGGGGCGCGTCGGGATCGCCGGGGGGGCAGTCAATGCGGCGAGCAGCGCGGCGTGGTCGTGGCCGTCGATCTCGCGAACGCCCCAGTTGAAGGCGCGGAACTTGTCGGCCAGCGGGTGCAGGTCGCTGACTTCGGCGACCGAACCGAAGCTCTGGATCTTGTTGTAATCGACAATCGCCACCAGGCCGTCGAGCCGGGCATGCTGGGCGAACTGGATTGCTTCCCAGTTCGAGCCCTCGTCGAGCTCGCCGTCGCTGACGATGCAGAAGGCGCGCCAGTCGGCCTGCGCGCGCTTGGCGGCCAGCGCCATGCCGGCGGCGACGGGGAGGCCATGGCCAAGCGAACCGGTCGACAATTCGACCCCGGGGACGGTCTTGGTGACATGGCCGGCCAGGCGGCTGCCGTTCTGCGCGTAGGTGGCAAGTTCCTCGATGCCAATGAAGCCCTGCTCGGCGAGCGCGGCATAGACGATCGCGGCGGCGTGGCCCTTGGAAACCACCAGCCGGTCGCGGTCGTTCCAGTCGGGCCGCGCTGGGTCCACCCGCATCGCCGCGCCATAGAGCACAGCCAGGATGTCGGCCATCGACAGGCACGAACCGATGTGCGAGGCGCGTGCCGCGTTGGTCATGCGCAGCGCGTGGGCGCGCAGCCGCGCGGCAAGCGCCACGGTGGCAAAACTGGTTGTCACTGCGTCCATCTGGCTTACCAGCGCTTCCACGGCGCTTCGCCGCTGGCCCATAGTTCTTCGAGGTAGGCCTTGTCGCGCAGCGTATCCATCGGCTGGAAAAAGCCGTCGTGGCGGAAGGCGTTGAGTTCACCAGCGGCGGCGAGGCCCTGCAGCGGGGCTTCTTCCCAGACCGTCGAATCGTCGCCGAGATAGGTCGAGACCTTGGGCGAAAGCACGAAGAAGCCGCCGTTGATGTGGCTGCCGTCGGCCTTGGGCTTCTCGGTGAAGCGCATCACCCGCTCGCCCTCGATCTCGAGGATGCCGAAGCGCCGCGGCGGCAGCATGGCCGAGACGGTGGCGAGCTTGCCGTGGCTGTTGTGGAAGCGGATGGTTTCGCCGATGTCGATATCGGAAACCCCGTCGCCATAGGTCAGGCAGAACGATTCATCGCCGCCGACCATGCCCATCACCCGGCCCAGCCGGCCGCCGGTCATCGTCGCCTCGCCAGTGTCGATCAGCGTGACGCGCCAGTTTTCCGCCTCGTTGCGATGCGTGGTCATCCGCGAATGGGCGACGTCGAAGGTGATGTCCGACATGTGCAGGGTATAGTTCGCGAAGAACTCCTTGATCATGTGGCCCTTGTAGCCAAGGCAGACGATGAAATCGTCGATGCCATGCGCGCTGTACATCTTCATGATGTGCCACAGGATCGGTTTGCCGCCGATTTCGACCAGCGGTTTGGGGCGCGTGGTGGTCTCTTCGCTGAGGCGTGTGCCCAGGCCGCCGGCGAGGATGATGGCTTTCATGGCTGGTATGTCCCCTGTCTCAGGGGAATGACTAGGTAACTATGGTAAACAAAGCCCTAAGCCCGGGCGCGGAATTCGGGCGCAGTGCCAATCGCCGGGGCGAATTCGCCGCGCTTGCCTTTTGCTCGCGAGGCCGGATGATGCGCGCGGGGAACAGGAGAGGCCCGCAGATGGCAATGCGCGAATGCAAGGCGGCCGCAGCACAGGCAGAGGAAGCGCCGCTCGACCCCGACCGGCCGATCATCGACCCGCACCTGCATCTGTGGGAGATATTCGCCGCTCCCGGCGCGCGCTCTGTGCCGCAGCGCTTCTTCGTGCCCGAAGCCGCGACGATGATCGCGGCGAGTGGTCAGCGCATCACGCATACGGTCTTCGTCGAATGCCACGCCATGCACCGCGCCAATGGCCCGGTCGAACTGCGCCCGGTCGGCGAGACCGAATTCGTCGCCGGGCAGGCGGCGATGAGTGCCAGTGGCATGTATGGCTCCGCACGCATCGCCCACCGCATTGTCGGCACTGCCGATCTGCTGCTCGGAGAGGCGGTCGCGCCGGTGCTCGAAGTGCATGTCGCGGCGGGCGGCGGGCGCTTTCGCGGCATCCGCATGAGTTCGGCCTGGCGCGCGGCGGGGATGTTCGGCTCTCCCTGCGACCCGGCATTGCAGGGTCTGGTCGGCCGCGCGGAGTTTCTTGTCGGGGCGAAAGTGCTCGCGCGCATGGGGCTGAGCCTCGACGTCTGGCGCTTCCATCCGCAGCTTGGTGAACTGGCTGCGCTGGCCGACGCCGTGCCGGACCTCACGATCGTTCTCGATCATATCGGCACGCCCGACCTCACCGGGCGCTATGCCGGGCGCGAGAGCGAGGCGCTGGCGGAATGGGCGGCGAGCCTCAGCCGAACTGGCGCGGCGACCCAATCTGGCGATCAAGCTCGGCGGCATGGGGATGGACCTTGATGGACCGATCGGCGCGATCAGCCGCGCGCAGTCGTTCCAAGTCCTGGCCGAACAATGGCGGCCACTGGTCGAGACCTGCATCGCGGCATTTACGCCGGAGCGCTGCATGTTCGAGAGCAATTTTCCGCCCGACAATGCTTCGGCCGGCTATGGCGCGACGTGGAACGCCTTCAAGCGGATCGCGCACCAACTATTCCGCGGACGAGAAGGACGACCTGTTCCGCCGCACCGCCGCGCGCATTTATCACATCGAGGTCGATGATTAATGGACCTGCTGGCGCGTCTCGAAGCCGAAAGCGCCATCCGGCGGCTGGTCGGGCTCTATTGCGACGCGGTCAATCGCCGCGATGCCGAAGCCGCAGGGCGGCTGTTCGCACCCGATTGCCGGATCAGGATCGCCGATGGCCCCGAACGGGTAGGCCGCGAAGTGCAAAGCGAAGGCATGCGCCACACCTTCGCCGGCTTTGCCTTCCTCCGCCAGCAATGCGATGCCGCGCCTGATCGACGTTGCCGACGACACGGGCCAATGCCCGGCTCTCGGTTTTCGAAGCATCGCAGCGTCAGGGCGAGGCCAGCCTTTCGCTGATCTTCGGCTTCTACGAGGACGAATACGTCCTGCTGGCGCAAGGCTGGTGCTTCCAGTCCCGGCACTACACCATGCAGTATCGCTGCCTCGCCGAGCCGGCGAAGTCGCAATTGGCGGAGAGGATCGAGCTGGGCTTGGGCTTCGGGCTCTAGCAGGCTGCTGAAAAACTCTCGACAGATACGATGATGACTGATTCAGTTGGCGAGTGCCAGCGGAGACGGTTGATGCGCGGGACTGACGAGCGGACGGCGGGTTTGTTTTCGTATGTGCGGCTGGAGGATCGGGTGGCGGCGGACCATCCGCTGCGGACGATACGGGGCTTGGTCGAGGAGGTTCTGGAGCGGCTCTCGGCGCGTCTGGCGGGGCTCTATTCGCACACCGGCCGTCCCTCGATCCCGCCCGAGCAGATGCTCAAGGCGACGCTGCTGCAGGCGTTCTTCTCGGTTCGCTCGGAGCGCCAGCTGATGGAGCAGCTCGACTACAACCTACTGTTCCGCTGGTTCGTCGGGCTGGAGCTGGACGACAAGGTGTGGGACGCCTCGACCTTCTCGAAGAACCGCGACCGTCTGCTCGAAGCCGATGTCGCGCGTGAGTTTCTGACGGCGCTGATGGGCCTGGGCCGGGTCAAGCGGCTGCTGTCGAGCGATCACTTCTCGGTCGATGGCACGCTGATCGAAGCCTGGGCCTCGATGAAGAGCTTCCGCCGCAAGGACGGATCGGACGAACCTCCGGGACCGGGGCGCAACGGGATGCGCGACTTCCGGGCTGAGAAGCGTTCGAACGAGACCCACGCCTCGACCACCGATCCCGATGCGCGGCTGTTCAGAAAGGCCAACGGGCAGGAGAGCAAGCTCGCCTATCTCGGCCATGCCCTGATGGAGAACAGGAGCGGCCTGATCGTCGATGCGCAGGCAACCCACGCCACCGGCACTGCCGAACGCGAGACGGCGCTGACTATGATCGAGCGCACCCGCAGACCGGGCAGGCGCGTGACGCTGGGTGCGGACAAGCTGTACGATGCGGCCAGCTTCACCGGCGAACTGCGGACCCGGGGCATCACCCCGCATGTCGCGATCAACGGCACGCTCAGCAAGCTGGGCAAGGTCAGGAAGACCCTGGTCGACAAGCGCACCACCCGCCACGCAGGCTACATCGTCAGCCAGCGGATCAGAAAGCGCATCGAGGAAGGGTTCGGATGGGCCAAGACCATCGGCGGCCTGGCCAAGCTCAAGGTCAGAGGCCTCGCCCGCGCCGACGCCGCCTTCACCTTCCGGATGATCGCCTACAACCTCGTCCGAATACCCAAACTCATCCGTCATCCGGCATGAGACCGCCCAAAACCGCCCGATCAATCCACAATGGCCAGACCAAACAACGGTTCCAACCAGAAAACTCGCAATCCATCATGCCAGATCACGCAAAATCTAACGGAATCGCGAGTTTTTCAGCAGCCTGCTAGGCTGTAGTGACAAATTAGGGGATTCCCATTTGGTCTGAGTTCTGATTCAACACTGGCTTTTGGAGGCTGGTGTGGAAGGCGAGATACTCAGGGACGATCAGTGGGAGCGGTTGCGGGAGTTTGTGCCTGGCGGGCGCAAGGGCAAGCGCGGGCCGCGCAGCGATGGGCGGCGGTTTTTCGACGCGATTCTGTGGCTGGCACGCTCGGGCGGACGCTGGCGTGATCTGCCTGAGGACCGCTTTGGCCCCTACCAGACGGCCAAGCGCCGCTATTATCGCTGGATCGAGCAAGGCATTTTCGACCGGATATTCGAGGCCGTGTCGGACGATCCCGACATGGAGTGGATCGCCATCGACGTTAAATTCATTGCAGAACTTGCCGCGCGGGCCGCATCGCGGCATTCGCACGGTGCACCCGGTCTATCGGGTCGGCCCAGAGAGAGGAAGGCGAAATGATCGATCAGTCGCAAGCGCTTGCGGAAATGCTCGACCGGGAGGCGATCCGTAATTGCATTGTCCGTCTGGCGCGCGGCGAGGACCGGCGCGATGCGGCGCAGATTTCCTCGGCCTACTGGAGCGATGCCTTCATCGATTTCGGCGTTTTTTCGGGCGATTTTCCGACCTACCTCGGCTTTGTCGTTCCCGGCGATCCGGCACTGCCCTGCACGCTGCATTTCCTCGGCCAGACCCACACCGAACTCGCCGGCGACAGTGCGCGCTCGGAAACGCTGGTTTCGTCCTACCACCGCGTCGATACCGGATCAGGCCATCAGGACACCACCATCGGCGGACGCTATCTCGACAGCCTCGAGCGCCGCGACGGCGAATGGCGCATCGCCCGGCGCGTCATGCTCTATGATTTCATCGACAACGCCGGTGCCTCGGCCGACTGGTCCGCCGGTGTGATGGGCATGGCGTTCAGCGCCGAACATTTCTCGGGCCGCGCCAATGGTGATTACAGCGTCGGCTTCTTCGCCGGGCGTTGAGCGCCTTGCTCCGCCATCGGGACTGGGTTAGCCCGCTGGTTCGCTTGCTACTTGCGCGCCGTTGCCGGGCGCAGGCTTGAGGGCGAATAGAGATAGCCATCGTAAATGGCACGCGCGATTTCGGCGATCCTCCAGTCGCGGTTGGGCTTGCCGCCCTGGCCGGTGACATAGATCGCCAGCGCGATCGCCCGGCCATCGGGCATCGAGATGATGCCGATATCGCTGGCGGTGTTGGCCAGTGTGCCGGTCTTGTGCGCGATCACCAGGCCTTCGGGCATCAGCGCGGGAATGCGGCTCTTGCCGGTAGCGCAGCGCGACATGGTCTGGAGCAGGTAGGTGCGGCTGCCCGCGCTCAGCCACTGGCCGCGATAGAGCCCGGTGAGCAGGCGCACCATCGCCATCGGCGTGGCGCTGTCGCGCGGGTCGATGGTGGTGGCGGGATTGACCGCGCCATCATCGCGCACCAGCGTCGCGATGTCGCGGTCGATGCGCAGACCCAAATTGCCAGTGCGGCGCAACCAGTCGTTGACCGCGGCCGGGCCGCCGACAGCCGCCAGCAGGGCATCGGTCGCGGGATTGCTGCTTTTGGTCAGCGCCAGTTCGATCAGCTGTTCGGCGGTCAGGTAGGTGCCCGGGCGCACCGGGGCGACCGGTCCGTCGAACTTGCGCGAGGGCACCGGCACCATCAGCGGGAACTGGTCGGTCAGGCGATAACGCCCGGCATCGACCATTTCGAGGAAGGTCGCGGCGATGGCGACCTTGCTGGTCGAGGCCATCGGAAACGGCTGGTCGCCAAGCACGGCGACGCTGCGCCCGCTGGCCAGATCGAACGCGGCGACGCCGATTCGACCGAGATCGCCGCTGGCGAGCCGCGCGACCTGTGCCTGAAACGGATCGCGCGCCACTGCCTCGCGCGCCTCGACCGAAGCGGCGAAGGTGCGATCGAAAGCAGCGGCGATATCGGCGCTATCGTTGGCGCGCGCGGCGGTCAGCGGGGCGAGCAGGGCCAAGCCCCACAACAGCGGCGTGACAGCGCGGGCAAACCCGGTGCGGATCGATTCCATCGTCATAATTGGCAGGGTACCGAAGTCATGCTTTGCAATTCCTTAACAGCCGATCTTAACCCACATCGCTTTTTCGTCAAACCTCGTGGCGATGAAATGGCCGTGGGATGCGGGCAATTGCGCAGAATGCGCGAAACTGGCCCGCAGGGAGACAGCTTGCGGGAAATTTCAAGGTTTGGCGGCACCTTACCAGCATGGCCGAGCTAGTCGCGGGCGAAGATTTCGGCATGGAGCAGGGTGATGTCCAGCATGGCCAAGGCGAGGTCGCTGCCTGCGGGCAGCCAGCCGCCTTCGGTGTCATCGGGCATGCCGCGATCGATAAGGCGGATGCGCTCGCTCGCCGGATCGACAAAGACAACCGCCTCGACACCGGCAAGCGCACGATATTCGCGCAGCTTGGTGATCTGGTCGTTCGAGGCGGTCGATGGTGACAGCACTTCGAATACCACTTTGGGGTCGCCCAGCAACTTGACCTTCGGGTCTTCGGGCGGCGGAACATCGCTGCAATAAACGCTGACATCGGGAAAACGGATCGAAGCCTCGCCGGTTTGCATGGCAAGATCGGAGCCATAAGGGCGGCAGCCGGTTCCGCGCAGCCGGGTCATCAGCGAGAATATCAGGTTGGCGGCAATCGCGGCGTGGCGCGGCGATCCGCCTGCCATCATCAATATCATGCCATCGACCAGCTCTGCCTTGGCGTCGCCCATGTCCATATCGAGAAACTCGCGCACCGTTGCGCGGCGGTAGGCAGGATCGAGCGAGCGTGTGGCCATGTCGGGAGTATATACCAACCCCGTTAAAGAAAAAGGGCCGGAAGGTTTCCCCTCCGGCCCCGTTTCGTTGAGGCGGGGGACACGCAGTGGCGCGTCCCCAGGCCGAGTGGCGCGGACCTTAGAAGTCCATGCCGCCCATGCCGCCCATGCCGCCACCGGGCATGCCGCCCATGGCCGGCTTGTCGTCGGGCCGGTCGCTGATCGCGGCTTCCGTCGTGATCAGCAGGCCGGCGACCGAGGCCGCATCCTGCAGCGCAGTGCGCACGACCTTGGTCGGGTCGATCACGCCAGCGGCAACCAGGTTCTCGTAGACGTCGGTCTGGGCGTTGAAACCGCGGGTCTCGTCGGCTTCGCGCAGCAGGTTGCCGGCAACCACCGCGCCATCATGGCCGGCGTTCTCGGCGATCTGGCGCAGCGGCGTCTGGATCGCCTTGCGGACGATGTCGATGCCCTTGGTCTGATCGTCGTTGGCACCCTTGAGGCCTTCGAGCGACTTGGTGGCATAGAGCAGTGCAGTACCGCCGCCGGGGACGATGCCTTCCTCGACCGCCGCGCGGGTGGCGTGGAGGGCGTCATCGACGCGGTCCTTGCGCTCCTTGACCTCGACTTCCGACGCGCCGCCGACCTTGATCACGGCCACGCCGCCAGCCAGCTTGGCCAGGCGTTCCTGGAGCTTCTCGCGGTCATAGTCGCTGGTCGTGGTCTCGATCTGCGAGCGGATCTGCTCGACGCGGGCCTTGATCTCGTCAGCTGAGCCACTGCCATCGATGATGGTGGTGTTGTCCTTGTCGATGGTGACGCGCTTGGCCTGGCCGAGCATGCCGACAGTGACGTTCTCGAGCTTGATGCCGAGGTCTTCGGAAATCATCTCGCCGGCGGTCAGCGTGGCGATGTCGCCCAGCATGGCCTTGCGGCGATCGCCGAAGCCCGGTGCCTTGACCGCAGCAACCTTCAGGCCGCCGCGCAGCTTGTTGACCACCAGGGTGGCCAGTGCTTCGCCTTCGATATCCTCGGCGATGATCAGCAGCGGACGGCCCGACTGCACCACGGCCTCGAGAATCGGCAGCATCGCCTGGAGGCTCGACAGCTTCTTCTCGTGGATCAGGATGTAGGGGCTTTCCAGCTCGACGGTCATCTTGTCGGCATTGGTGACGAAATAGGGGCTGAGATAGCCGCGGTCGAACTGCATGCCTTCGACGACATCGAGTTCGAATTCGAGGCCCTTGGCCTCTTCCACAGTGATCACGCCTTCCTTGCCGACCTTTTCCATGGCTTCGGCAATCTTCTCACCGACTTCGGTATCGCCATTCGACGAGATGATGCCGACCTGGGCGATTTCCGCCGTGCCGGAAACCGGCTTGGAGCGCTTGACGAGATCTTCGACAACCTTGGTCACGGCGATATCGATGCCGCGCTTGAGGTCCATCGGGTTCATCCCGGCGGCGACCGAGGTCATGCCTTCGCGCACGATCGACTGGGCGAGCACAGTAGCGGTGGTGGTGCCGTCGCCGGCCTGGTCGTTGGTCTTGGAAGCAACTTCGCGCAGCATCTGCGCGCCCATGTTCTCGAACTTGTCCTTGAGCTCGATTTCCTTGGCGACAGTGACGCCGTCCTTGGTGATGCGCGGAGCACCGAAGCTCTTGTCGATCACGACGTTGCGGCCCTTGGGGCCCAGCGTGACCTTCACCGCGTTGGCGAGGATATCGACACCGGCGAGAATGCGTTCGCGTGCGTCGCGCGAAAAGCGTACGTCCTTGGCAGCCATTTCAAAAATTCCTTTTGTTGCGTGTCCCCGCGAAGGCGGGGACCTCGGGCCTGAGACCCCTGCCTTCGCAGGGGATCAGGACAGATGGTTTGCAGATTCTCAGGCGATCACGCCGAGAATGTCGCTTTCCTTCATGATCAGCAGGTCTTCGCCATCGACCTTGACCTCGGTGCCCGACCACTTGCCGAACAACACGCGGTCGCCCGCCTTGACGTCCATCGGGGTGATCTTGCCGTCATCCGAGCGCGCGCCCGAACCGGCAGCGACGATCTCGCCCTCGGCCGGCTTTTCCTTGGCGCTGTCGGGGATGATGATGCCGCCGGCGGTCTTTTCTTCGGCCTCGATGCGGCGCACGAGCACGCGATCGTGCAACGGACGGAATTTCATGGGAATGTTCCTCTTCCAGTGGATACGAAATAGCTGTTGGCACTCACCGGGGGCGAGTGCCAGCGCGGCGCATATGGTGCTGCGTTCATGCGCCGTCAAGGAGAGTCTGGCGGAAAAAGATTCTCCCCTCCCGCTGGCGGGAGGGGCCGGGGGTGGGCCTGATGGGAAGCAGCGGGAACAGACCCACCCCTAGCCCCTCCCGCCTGCGGGAGGGGGACCAACCAGTCCCAGCCGCTCGCGCGCGTGCCAGCGCCACAGCAGCAGCGCGGCAACCACCACCAGCCCTACCGCGAGCCCGATCCACACGCCAAGACCTTCCAGCGGCGTCGCAAAGCCGAGTGCCACCGCCACGCCGAAACCGGGAACCCAGTAGCCGAGCAGTGCAATGACCATCGGCTGCCGGGTGTCCTGAAGCCCGCGCAAGGCCCCCGCCGCGACCGCCTGGAGGCCGTCGAACAGCTGGAACATGGCGGCGACCATCAGGTATTGCACGGCAAAATGCAGCATCGCCGCATTGGCCGCATCGGCGCGATCGACATAGATCGCCAGAATGGCATGGGGCGCGAGCAGCATCGCCGCTGCCCCGGCCAGCTGGAAGCCGACGCACGCCGCTACCGCCGCCCAGCCGGCGCGGCCAATCCCGGCCCGGTCGCCCGCGCCGAAATGGAAGCCGACGCGGATCGTTGCCGCCTGGGCGATGCCGAAGGGGATCTGGAAGAACAGCGCGGCGACCTGGAAGGCGAGCGCGTGCCCCGCGAGCTGCGCCGCGCCGATCAGTCCCATGAGGAAGGTCGCGCCGTTGAACAGCCCGCCCTCGGCGAGCACGGTGAGCCCGATGGGAATGCCGATGCGCACGAGATCGCGCATCCGCGACCACTCGGCGCGCCACCAGCGCCCGAGGATCCGGTAGCGCCGCAGCCGCCGGTCGGTGTGGATCACCGCGAGATAAGCAGCGAGCGTCGCCAGCGAGGTGGCGACGGTGGCGATCGCCGAGCCTTCGAGGCCCAGCGCCGGCGCGCCGAAGTTCCCGAACACCAGCGCATAGTTGCCCAGCGCATTGATCACGATGGCCATGGCCATGATTGCCATGGCGAACACCGGCCGGCCCAGCGCGGCGACGAAAGTGCGCAGCACGTTGCAGGCGATCTGCGGCACCATCGACCAGGCGAGCAGCGCGAGGAACGTGCCCGCCCGCGCCGCGACCGCCGTATCCTGCCCTGCCGCCAGCAGGATCGCCTCGCCGAACGCGCAGACTGCCATGCCGGCAAGCGCGCAGAATACGGCCAGCCACAAGGCCATCCGCACCGAGCGCCGCACCTCGCGCACCGCATGCTTCGCACGCCCCAGCTCGGCGGCAATCAGCGGGGCGACGGCACCGGTCAGCCCCGAGAAGGTCCACACCATCTGCCCGAACAGCGAGGTGGCCAGCGAAGCGGCGGCCAGCGCCTCGGTCCCCAGCCGGGCGATGAACACCACATCGGTGGCATAGATCGCCATCTGGAGCAGGTTTGCGAGCGCCAGCGGCCACGCGAGCCGCAGCGTCGCGCCAAGTTCGGCGCGGAAGGGGGAGGCAGGGGCGGGCGGCATGCGGAGGCAAGCAGTAAGCCAATTGGCCGCAGCGACAATGCCCGTTTTGCCGGGTTCACGGCGGACGGACGGAGTGATAGAATGCAGGGCTCAGCGGGAATGGAGAACGATCCATGGCCTATGTCGATTGGCGCATGCGCGGTCCGGAACTGGCAAACTGCAATTGCGACTGGGGCTGCCCCTGCCAGTTCAACGCCTTGCCAACACGGGGCGATTGCCGTGCGATGACGGCCATGCGCATAGATCAGGGCCATTTTGGCGATACCGATCTCGCCGGGCTGGCCTGGGTCGGCATGTTCGCGTGGCCCGGCGCAATCCATGAGGGCGGGGGTGAAGCCTTTGTGGTGATCGACGAAAGCGCCAGCGAGACGCAGCGCGCGGCATTGCTCACCATCCTGTCGGGCGGCGAGACCGAGCCGGGAGCGACCATCTTCAACGTTTTCGCCACCGTGATCGACACGCACCACGAGCCGGCCTTCCTGCCAATCGACTTCGCCGTCGATGTGGCTGGCGGTACCGGCAGGGTCAGCGTCGATGGGGTGATCGATACTGCGGCCGAGCCGATCCGCAATCCGGTCACCGGCGACGAGCACCGCGTGCGGGTTTCGCTGCCGGGCGGTTTCGAATACCGCGAGGCCGAATATGCCAGCGGCAACACCCGGGCGACCGGGCCGGTCGATCTCGACTGGAGCGGTCGGCATGCCCACCTCGCGATGCTCGACCTGTCGACCCACGGGGCAGCGTGACACGAGCCTTGCGCGGCACTCTTGGCGCAATCCTCACCCGTCACGGGCTGGCGACGCTCGGCTGCGTGGTGCTGCTGTCGGCTTTGGCCTGGTGGTGGCTGTGGCGCACCGCCTCGCCCGGCGGAGCAACGCCGATGGCGGATATGGCCGCTATGGTCATGCCGATGCCGATGTCCCAAGGGGAACTGGCATGGTCTGCGGGGTATATTGGCTCGGCCTTCCTGATGTGGGCGATCATGATGGTCGCGATGATGCTGCCCTCGGCGGCCCCGATGATCCTGCTCCACGAGGTGTTCAGCCGGAAGAACGGGTTCAGCTCTGCCGCTCCCGTGGCCTTCGCGCTCGCCTATTTCATGCTCTGGGCCGCCTTCGCGCTCCTCGCGGCCATGGCACAGGCGGCTCTGATCGAAGCGGGGTTGGTCGATGCCGCCAGTCTGGCGTTGGGCAATGGCCGGCTGGCGGCCATGCTGCTGCTCGCTGCCGCACTCTACGAGCTGAGCCCGCTCAAACGCCGCTGCCTGTCGCAGTGCCAGTCTCCGGCGTTTTTCCTCGCTCGTTACTGGCGTCCGGGAACCCTGGGGGCAGTCCGCATGGGCCTGCGCCACGGCGTCTATTGTGTCGGCTGCTGCGCCGGGCTGATGCTGCTGCTGTTCGTCGGCGGGGTGATGAACCTCGCCTGGGTCGCTGCCCTCGCCGTGGTGGTCCTTGCGGAAAAAAGCGCACCTCCGGCTTGGCGCGCCGACCGGGTGCTGGCTGGGTTGCTGGCTGTCGCGGCCCTGACGCTGTTCTGGATGAACCGCTGAGCCCGCAAATGAAAAAGGCGGCCCCTCGCGGAGCCGCCCTTCCAATCACGGATGCTTCAAGACACCCGCAAAACTTTTGTCGTCTGGATCCTGGAACAAGTTCAGGATGACGCAAGGCGTAAAGGCGCGGGGCTAGCCCCGCGCCAACGCTTGCGTCACTTGATCTCGACGGTGCCGCCGACAGCAGTGACCTTGGCCTTGATTTCCTCGGCTTCGGCCTTGTTGATGCCTTCCTTGATCGCCTTCGGAGCGGCTTCGACCAGCGCCTTGGCTTCGGTCAGGCCGAGCTGGGTGATCGCGCGGACTTCCTTGATGACGGCGATCTTGTTGCCGCCGTCGCCGGTCAGGATGACATCGAATTCAGTCTGCTCTTCAACCGCTTCGGCGGGCGCGGCGGCGGGGCCGGCGACCGCGACGGCGGCAGCGGCGGAAACGCCCCATGCTTCTTCCAGCGCCTTGGCAAGGTCAGCCGCCTCGAGGACGGTCAGCTTCGAAAGTTCTTCAACGAGTTTGGCGATATCGGCCATGATTTATGCTCCAGATTGATGGTCCCGGAAGAGTCGGATGAACTCCTGCCCGGAGATAAAAAGGGGATTGAACTGTCTTACGCGGCTTCTTTCGCGGCATAGGCACCAAAAACGCGCGCCAGCTTGGCCGCCGGAGCGGTGGCGAGCTGGGCGATCTTGGTCGCCGGGGCCTGAACGAGGCCGACCAGCTTTGCCCGCAGTTCGTCGAGCGACGGCATCGAGGCGAGCGCCTTGATCCCTTCGGCATTCAGAACCAGCGAACCCATCGCGCCGCCAACAATTTCCAACTTTTCGTTGGTCTTGGCGAATTCAACCGCGATCTTTGCAGCGGCAACCGGATCGACCGAAGTCCCCAGCGCCACGGGACCGGTGAGCATGTCACCGATCCCGGCATAGTCCGTGTTGGCGATGGCAAGCCTGGCAAGAGAGTTCTTGGAAACCTTGAACGACGCACCGGCATCGCGCATCTTCAGCCGCAGGGCCGTGGACTGGGCCACGGACATGCCGAGGTTGCGGGTGATCACCACCACGCCGACCTCGTTGAAGGTTGCGTTGAGCGCTGCGACCGTTTCGGCTTTTTGCGAACGATCCATGCTTACTCCTTCACTTGTGATCGTGCGGAGAAAACCCCGCGCGACCGGCTACGTTGTCCGCGCCGCTGCGAGGCAGCGCGGGCGAGTCCGTGCGATGGGGAAGGAGCAGCGGCCCCGAGTTTGAGGGGATCGCCAGGGACACCGCGTTCCATCGGGAGCGTGGGCCGGAATATCTCTGTCCCCGTCTCGGTCGGAAATTAAGTGTGCCAAAATGGCACGCACCGACGGTCTCGGACGGATGACCGCCGGGCAGAACCCGCCGGTCAGGGCGGGCCTCTGGGGGATCAGGGGAGCAGAGTCAAGCGCGGTGCGCCCGGCGCGGGCTGGCGCGCCTTGCCGTACGATGCTTAAAAGTGCAATCATCGCAACCGGATGAGGGAGCCGCGCGGTGGAGGACATGCTGAGCCGGACCGCCGGGCAGAACTCGGTCGAAAAGGTAATTGCCGTGGCGCGGGCGGGAGCGTCGCGGCTCGGGGTGCGCTGCGCCACCTTTCATCTCACCGCGCCGCATGCCTCGCAGGTGGGCAACAAGGTGGTGATCGTCGCCTTCGGCCACCGCCGCGAATGGATCACGGGATATCGCGATCCCGCCGTGCGCCGCCACGATCCGGTGCCCGACCATGTCATGCGCTCGGGCCGGGTGATGACTTACCGCCAGGCGCTGGAGGAAATGGCGCTGAAGCCCGCGCAAGCGGCCTTCGCCGCCCGCCTCGACGCCGCAGGCCTCGGCGAAACCATGGCGCTGCCGGTCTATGGCCCGTTCGATTTCGATACCTTCGCCACTTTCTCGATCGGCCGCGCTTTCACTCCGGACGACGCCGGAACGGTCAACCGTATCGTCGCCATCGTCGAGATTGCCAACCGGCGGATTGCCCAGCTGGTCGAGAGCCGCTCCGCGCTCGACATTGCCCTGTCCGAACGCGAGCGCGAGGTGCTGCACTGGATCGGGCTGTCGAAATCGAACGGCGATATCGCCACCATCCTGGCGCTGTCGCCCGCCAGCGTCGATACCTATGTCCGCCGCCTGTTCGCCAAGCTCGAGGTCAACGACCGCATCGCGGCGGCGGTGAAAGGCTTCAGGCTCGGGCTGATCCGCTTCTGAAAGGATCCCGCCGGTTAGATGAACCGGAGTTGAAGTGCCGCCGGGCCGCCTGTCACGGTGCAACGTGACAGCAATTATCGCCGCAGTTCCGTATTGAGGTGCCAGTCCAGCAATGTCGCGGAAGTGCGGACGGGGGGTAACGTCCGGGCCGGTCCGGACGGGATGGGGCAGGTGCCAGCCGCGCCGGTCCCTGGCGGGCGTATCTCTTCGGTCGGTGTGTCACCGGGTCGCCGTTGACCGGAGAGAGCGCCCGCCTAAATCCGGCATAAGCCGGGCCATTGAGGGGACTTGCGCGCGGCCGAAGGCCGCAGCAATCAGCTCGCCTCTTTCAGGGGCTCGCCTTCGCCAGCATCGCTCTCCACCACGCGCGGACGGCGGGTGCGCCGGCGCGGGGCAGGGGTTTCGTCGGCCTCGGCGCGAATGTCCTCGTCGTCGCCGCGCGTGACGGAAATCGGCGGCGGCAGTATCGCGGGATCGAGCCCGCGCGGTGTTGCGGCGTCGTCGCGGGGCTGGTCGCCGGCATCGTCCTGCGCGTCGAGAACCGGGCGGGGACGGGCCTCGCGGCGGGGACGCAGCCCGCGCGATCCGCGGACGAAGGGATTCTCGGGCGGCTCGTAGGGCGACGCCGGTTCGGCCGTCACCTCGGCCTTGCCCGGTGCGGCACCTTCGTCGTCGCCCCGGGCATCGCGCGGGGGCTCTTCACGCTGGGCCTCTTCGCGCTGGGGTTCGCCACGGGGGCGATCCTCGCGCTGTCCGTCACGGGGGCGTGCTTCGCGCGGTCGCTCATCGCGCGGCCTTTCGTCGCGGTCGGGGCGATTGTCATTGCGGTTATAGGCTTGCCGTTCGTAAGGCTGGTATTCGCCCTCGGCGGCATATTCGCCGGCATCCTCGCCGTCTTCGCGGAAAGTCTCGCCGCCTTCCTGCCAGCGCTCGTCGCGCCGCGGCCCGCGCTGGTCTTCCTGGCGCTGGCGCTGGTCGGCGAGCACGCGGAAATAGTGATCGGCGAACTGGAGGTAGTATTCCTCCTGGACGCGGTCGCCATTCAGGTGCGCATCGTGCGCCAGCTTGCGGTATTTCTCCAGCAGCTGCGGCGCATTGCCGCGCGCCCGGCTGTCGATCCGGTTGAGCTGCTGGCCGCTGCCTTGCTGGCGGTTGTTGCCGCCACGACCCCGACGACGGTTGTTGTTGCTGTTGTTGTTGCCACGATTGTTGTTATTCAAGGGTAATTATCCTTAGACCCCTGACCGCCGCCTGCCCTGGGGCATGCCGGCATGTCGCATGGTGGTGTGCCACGGACCATTGCGGGGTGCCGTGGTTCCGGCATCTGCGTTCCACCTGTGGCGCTTTCCCCGCGCCCGGCTGCAAATGCTGGAGTTGGGCCGGCCCGGGGGGAAGCGTGCATCCGCCGGCTGGCCTGACCTCGCGGTTACGCAATCTCGCAGCGAATGCCAAGCGGAATCTTAACGCGTGTCCACAAGTTCGAGCAGGCGCGGGCGGGATGCGAGGTCGCGGTGAAGCGTGGCAGCGAAGCCGGCGGCGCGGGCCAGGGCCATGACCGGCTCGGCCTGGCCCGCGCCGATCTCGACCAGCGCCAGGCCCCCCGGCGCGAGCAGGCCAGGCAATTGCGGGATCAGGCGGCGATAGGCGTCGAGGCCAAGCGGTCCGGCGAACAGTGCGCCCGCAGGCTCATGCGCGCGCACCGACGGGGCGAGCTGCGCTGCATCCTCGACATAGGGGGGATTGGCAAGGATCAGGTCGAACGGCGCGGGCAGGTCGCTCGCCCAGCCGGGCTGGTCCCAGTCGGCGAGGACCATGCCGGCGCGGTCGCCCAGGCCGAGCCGCGTTGCGTTGGCGGCGGCGACGGCGAGCGCAGCGGGCGAGCGGTCGATGCCGGTGCCGGTGGCCTCGGGCAGCTCGGCCAGAACGGCAAGCAGCAGCGCCCCCGAACCCGTGCCGCAATCGAGCACCCGGCGCGCCAGCGGGCGCTGCGCGAGCGCGGTCTCGATCATGACCTCGCTGTCGCCGCGCGGGATCAGGACATCGCGGGTGACCAGCAGATCGAGCCCGAAAAACGGCTGGTGGCCGAGGATATAGGCGACCGGTTCATGCGTGCGGCGGCGTTCCACCAGTGCGGCAAAGGCGTCGGGCGCGGAGGCGGCCATATGGCGCAGGAGCAGGTCCGGGCGGCTGACACCCAGTGCATGGGCCATCAGCAATTCGGCATCAAGGCGGGGCGTGTCGCTGGCTTGGGCGAGGGTGGATGCGGCCTCGCGCAGTGCGCTGGAGACCGTGCCGGGGGTAAGGTTGCGCGACATCCTTCGACGGGCTCAGGATGAGCGGGGCAAGGGAGATGGATCATACGACAACACCCGCTCATGCTGAGCTTGTCGAAGCATCATTCCCCCAGCGCCGCCAGCCGCTTGGCCTGATCCTCGGCAATCAGCGCATCGATCAGTTCGCCCAGCCCCGCGCCTTCGAGGATCTCGGGCAGGCGATGCAAGGTCAGGTTGATGCGGTGATCGGTGACTCGGCCTTGCGGGAAATTGTAGGTGCGGATGCGTTCGGAGCGGTCGCCCGAGCCGACCATCGCTTTGCGCGCCTCGGCCTCGTCGCCCTGGGCCTCGGCGCGCTTGAGGTCAAAGAGCCGCGTGCGCAGCACCTGCATCGCCTTGGCCTTGTTCTTGTGCTGGCTGCGCTGGTCCTGCTGGATCACCACGAGGCCAGTGGGCAGATGGGTGAGGCGCACCGCCGAATCGGTGGTGTTGACATGTTGCCCGCCCGCTCCCGAGGCGCGGTAGATGTCGATCTTGAGGTCATTGTCGGCAATCTCGACATCGACCTCTTCGGGCTCGGGCAGCACTGCAACCGTGGCGGCGCTGGTGTGAATGCGACCGCCCGATTCGGTCACTGGCACGCGTTGCACCCGGTGCACGCCGCTCTCGAACTTGAGCTTGGCGAAAACGCCGGTCCCGGCGATCTGGGCAATGACTTCCTTGAACCCGCCAATATCGGAGACGTTGGCCGAGATCAGCTCGATCTTCCAGCCCTGCTCGGCGGCGTATTTTTCGTACATGCGGTAGAGATCGGCGGCAAACAGCGCCGCCTCATCGCCGCCGGTGCCACCGCGGATTTCGAGCATGGCGGGGCGGGCATCGGCGCTGTCACGCGGGAGCATGGTGACAGCGAGGCGGTGTTCGGCTTCGGGCAAGGTAACCTTGATCCGGGTCACTTCCTCTTCGGCCATAGCGCGCATTTCGGGATCGGCGAGCATGGCCTCAAGTTCGGCGATTTCAGCGCGCATGCTGGCGACCTCGGCGGCGGCCTTGGCGACGGGCTCCAGCTCCGCATAGTCGCGGCTGGCGGCGGCGAAGTCCTTGCCTTCGAGCGTGCCCGAGGCGAGGCGCGCTTCCAGCTCGGCAAAGCGCGAGGCGATCTGGACGAGGCGGGTGTCGGCGAGGGTCACTGCAAGACCCTCCCCTTCAGGGGAGGGGTTGGGGTGGGGTTTGTGAGGCAAACGTGACGCCCCGACGACAGCCCCCACCCCTCGATCCCCTCCCCTGAAGGGGAGGGGAAGCAGCGATGCTCAAGGCGGGCGTCGGAGGTGGTCATGCCATCGCCTCACAATATCCGTCACCCTGAACTTGTTTCAGGGTCCATCGTGCCGCATGCACCGTCGCATGGCCGTTGAACGCAACCCGTGCGTCTATGTCCTCGCCAGTCAGCCGCGAGGCACGATCTATATCGGCGTGACTTCCAATCTTGAAGCGCGGCTTTGGCAGCACCGGGAAGGTGCTGTTCCGGGCTTTACGGAAAGGCACGGCGTCAAGCGGCTCGTCTGGTTCGAAATGCACGGTGACATGATTGCGGCGATAACTCGCGAGAAGCAGCTCAAGAACTGGCACAGGCAATGGAAGATCAACCTGATCGAGGAAGCCAATCCGCATTGGGCTGACCTTGCCGTGGGCATCGGCTTTGCACCGCTGCCTCCGTTCAAGCGGAGAGATGGACCCTGAAACAAGTTCAGGGTGACGGGTGGGTGTGTGGGCAGGTGCCACTCTCGCCTCTTCGTCATGCTGAACTCGGTTCAGCATCCATCGCGCCGCTAGCCCAGGTCCCGATTGGGCAGCGTGACGGTGTTGCCGCGCTGCCCAATCGGGTTTCGGCGCGGGAGGGGAAATGGACCCTGAAACAAGTTCAGGGTGACGGGTGGGTGTGTGGGCAGGTGCCACTCTCGCCTCTTCGTCATGCTGAACTCGGTTCAGCATCCATCGCGCCGCTAGCCCAGTTCTCGATTGCCAAGCGCGACGGCGCGACCGTGCTGCCCCACAAAGCTTCGGCGCGGGAGGAGAAATGGACCCTGAAACAAGTTCAGGGTGACGGGTTGGGTAGGCAAAGGAGATAGTCACGATTCAAAGCGTTTGAGAATCTCTGAGACCTTCTCAAACTCCACAATGCCTGGGGCGGACTGTGTTCGAATTACAGTCTTTCCGTCTCGTAGTGATATGGACACCAACACTCTTGCTGGTACTTTAGCCGCCTTGTCAAATCGTTTTCTAGGCGATCCGCTTGAGATCATCTCTGTCGAAAACCCAGCATGTCGAAGTGCAGTATTTGCGCTGATTCCCGTGTTGATCAGCACATCGTCTTCGACAGCAATACTGACTGAAGTTTGGTCCATTTGTTGACCATCGAGAAGCATCGCCAGCCGCTCGATCCCCGCTGCCCAGCCGACCGCAGGCGTATGCGCCCCGCCCAAAGTCTCGATCAGCCCGTCATAGCGCCCGCCGCCCAGCACCGTCCCCTGCGCGCCGAGCCGGTCGGTGACGAATTCGAACGCGGTGTGCCGGTAATAGTCCAGCCCGCGCACCAAGGCCGGTGCCCTCGTCCACTCGACGCCCGCCGCATCAAGCCCGGACGTCACCTTGCCGAAAAAGTCCTGCGCTTCCTCGCTCAGAAAATCGTCGATCTTCGGCGCATCGCTGAGAAATGCCCTGTCCCTCGGGTCTTTCGAATCCAGAATCCGCAGCGGGTTCCGCTCCAGCCGCTCCTGCGAATCCTCGCTCAGCTCGCCGCGAACGCCAAGGAAATAGCCCACCAGCGCCGCCCGCCACGCCTCGCGGCTGGCACCGTCGCCCAGCGTATTGAGCATCAAGGTCACGCCGTCCGAAACCCCCAGCTCCTTGAGCAACTGATCCGCCATCGCCAGCAGCTCGACATCCGCCTGCGGTTCCGCCGCGCCGATGATCTCGGCGTCGATCTGGTGGAACTGGCGGTAGCGGCCCTTCTGGGGGCGTTCGTAGCGGAACAGCGGGCCGTGCGTCGCCAGCTTCAACGGCGCGTGCTGTTGCCAGCCGTTGGTCAGATAGGCCCGTGCAATTCCAGCGGTAAACTCAGGCCGCAGGGTCAGCGAATCGCCGCCTCTGTCCTCGAACGAATACATCTCCTTTGACACCACGTCGGTGGTCTCGCCCAAACTTCGCGAAAACACTGCGGTCTTCTCGAACACCGGCATTTCCGCGCGGCGGAAGCGGTAGAGCTTGCGGACCCGCTCGAAGGTCTCGACGACATGAGCGAAGGCCTCGGCATCGGCGCCGAAAATGTCCTGGGTGCCGCGAATGGCCTGTGGTGTTTCCATGGGCCGCGCCTCTAGCGGGAATTCGCAGCGTGGGAAAGCGCGCCACGGGTGCTTGCGCGTTGGCCGCGATGCCGCCAAGAAACGAGCCATGAGGAAGAGCCTGACGGCCCTGCCAATGCTGGCCGGTCTGATCCTGTCCGCGCCCCTTTCAGCGCAGGTAGCGACGCGCTCCGCGCCCTTGGCCGTGCCGATCATCCCGTCGGTGCCCGATGCCCAGGATGTGCTCTGGCCGGGCGGAGCGATGACGCTTGAGGTCGATGCCAGCGACGTGGCGCGCGGCCTGTTCCGCGTGACGCAGACTATTCCGCTTGGCCCCGGAACCACGCGGCTCATCCTGTTCTCGCCGCTGTGGCTGCCGGGCCAGCACGGCCCGCGCGGCTCGACCGCCGATCTGGTCGACCTGCGCTTCACCGTCCAGGGCAAGGCACTCGAATGGAAGCGCGATGCCGTAGAGGTCAATGCCTTCCACGTCGCCGTGCCCGCCGGCGCGCGCGAGGTGGTGGCGCAGTTCATCCGCGCGACCCCCCTGGTGGCCGCCGAAGGCCGAATCGTGGTGACGCAGGAAATGCTCAACCTGCAATGGGAGCAGGTCAGCCTCTATCCCGCCGGGCATTACGTGCGCCGGATCCGCGTGCGCCCAGCCGTCGTATTTCCCGCCGGCTGGTCGGTGTTCACCGCGCTCGATGGCGCGCGGCTCGATGGCCCGCGCGTTGGCTGGGCCGAGACCGATTACGAGACCCTGGTCGATTCGCCGGTGTTCGCCGGGCTCCATGCGCGCCGCTGGGATCTCGGCAACACCATCACGCTCGACGCGGTGGCCGACAAGCCCGATCTGCTCAAGCTGCCGCCCGAGCGGCTGCCGGCGCTGAAAGCGCTCGGCGACGAGGCGCTGGTCCTGTTCGGCAGCCGCCACTTCGACCGCTACCACTTCCTTGTCGCACTGACCGATCGCATGGGCGGCATCGGGCTCGAGCATCACCGCTCGAGCGAAAACCAGCTTGAGCCGAAGAATTTCATCGAGTGGGAGAAGATGGACTGGGACCGCAATGTCCTGGCCCACGAGCTGGCGCACTCCTGGGTCGGCAAGTTCCGCCGCCCGGCGAGGCTGTGGACCCCCGACTATCGCCAGCCGATGCAGGACAACCTGCTGTGGGTCTATGAAGGGCAGAACCAGTTCTGGGGCTGGGTGCTGGCCGCGCGCTCGGGGTTGCAAACCAAGGAAACCGTGCTCGGCATGATCGCCGGGCAGGCGGGCAATTTCCAGGCGCTCGCCGGGCGCGGCTGGCGCTCG
This sequence comes from uncultured Alphaproteobacteria bacterium, assembly GCA_963777795.1. Lineage (GTDB taxonomy): Bacteria > Pseudomonadota > Alphaproteobacteria > Sphingomonadales > Sphingomonadaceae > Novosphingobium. The sequence goes on along the minus strand of CAVZRM010000003.1, from coordinate 779,857 downwards.
ATCGAGGATACCACCCACGATCCGATCGTCGCGGCGCGCCGCTTGCGGCCCTGGCCGTCGATGGCGCGCGGCGAGGACTATTACAACGAAGGCGCGCTGATCTGGCTCGAAGCCGACCAGCTGATCCGCGCCGGCACTAGCGGGCGGCGGGGCCTCGACGATTTCGCGCGGGGCTTCTTCGGCATCCGCGACGGCGACCAGGGCGTGGTGCCCTATGAATTCGACGATATCGTCGCGGCGCTCAACTCCGTCTATCCCCACGACTGGGCGGGCTTCCTGCGCAGCCGCATCGAAATGCCCGGCCAGCCCGCGCCGCTCGCCGGGATCACACGCGCCGGCTACCGGCTGGTGTGGAAGGAAGAGCCCAATCCCTACGACAAGGCGCGGATGGAAGACGCGCGCAACCTGCCCTTGACCTATTCGCTGGGCTTCACGCTCGACAAGGACGGCGTGGTCGGCAATCCGCGCTGGGACAGCCCGGCGTTCAGCGCCGGCGTGGTTTCGGGCGCGAAAGTCATTGCGGTGGGCGGCATTGCCTACGATGCCGATGTGTTGAAAGCCGCGATCACCGCCGCCAAGGGCAGCGACGGCAAGCCGATCGAGCTGCTCCTGCGGCGCGGCGACCGCTTCCTCACCGTGCCGCTGACCTGGACCGGCGGCTTGCGCTATCCCTGGCTCGAACGGGTTCCGGGCAGCAGCGGGCAAAGCGGGCTCGACCGGCTGCTGGCGCCGAGAAGGACGGTTGCGACGAGGTGATCGGACAGGCATGATCTCGCTTCCCCTCCCCCGTTCGTGTCGAGCGAAGTCGAGACACGTTGCGCTCGAGTGTCTTGACTTCACTCGGCACGAACGGGATTTTCCAAAGGTATTGCTGATCCCATGCGCATCGACCTGATCCCCGCCGGCGACAACCCGCCCCACGAACTCAATGTCGTCATCGAAGTGCCGATCGGCGGCGAGCCGGTCAAATACGAGCTCGACAAGGCGAGCGGCGCGCTGTTCGTCGATCGCATCCTGCACACGCCGATGCGCTATCCGGCGAACTACGGCTTCGTCCCCCACACGCTGGGTGAAGACGGCGACCCGCTCGACGCGCTGGTCATCACCCGCTCGCCGATCATCGCCGGCGCGGTGATCAAGGTGCGCCCGGTCGGCGTGCTGCTGATGGAAGACGACAAGGGCGGCGACGAGAAGCTGATCACCGTGCCGGTCGATGCGACCTTCCCCTACTACCGCGAAGTCGCCGGCCACGAAGACCTGCCGCCGATCGTGACGCAACAGATCGAGCACTTCTTCCAGCACTACAAGGATCTGGAGCCGGGCAAGTGGGTGAAGATGAAGGGCTGGGGTGACCTGGCGACGGCCGAGCGGATCATCGTCGAGGCGCTGGAAAGGGCGGTGGATTAGGTCTTGATGTCCCCGGAACCCCGGAGGTCGCGACCTGGCCGGGTCGAGAAATACGTTGTGGCGCGCGCCGAGATGCGGTGCTGGGGTGACTTCGCACTAAAGATGTCGCGACGGGCGCGGAACTCAGGCCGCGCGGGCGCAAGGCCCGCGCCTTGCTCGCCTATCTGGCGACGCACCCTGGCAAGTCGATCAGTCGCGAGCGGCTGATGACACTGTTGTGGGGCGAGCGAGGCGAGGAGCAGGCGCGCGGCAGCTTGCGCCAGTCGCTGTCCGAGCTGCGCGAACTGGCCAATGGTCGCGGACTGCTGACCATCGAGCGCGAAGCCGTGACGCTCCATCCCGGCGCGCTGATCACCGATTTCGACCGGCTTGAACAGCTGTGCCAGGCGGGCGATTACGAACGGTTGCTGGCGGCGCTTCCCGACAGCGACGAGACTTTATTCGCCAACCTCGACGGCCTTGCCCCGGGCTTTGACGATTGGCTGCAGATCGAACGGACCCGGCGGTTTGACGCGCTGATCGGATTGGTTGCTGCAGCAGCGCAGGCGGCTGACGCACGCGATAATCTTTCGGTGGCGCGCGCGCTGCGTCTGCGCCTGGCCGAACTCGCGCCGACGCTGCCCCAAAACCTGCCCGCGGCGGGCCCGGCCAGCCTGCCCAAGGCCGAGCCGCCGGGCGCGCCAGGGGCCGGATCGCTGCGCGTGCAGCCTTGGCGCTGGGTCGCCGGGCTTGTGCTTGCGGCCACGCCACTGGCCATCCTGGGCTATGCGCTGCGCTCGCAGCCCGAGGCGTCCAGAAGCGACGCCAGCGAACTGTATTTCGCCGCGCGCGGGGAAATCCATGAACGCAATGCGAGCAAATACTCCGTCGCCGAGTCGCTGCTTCGGCGCGCCGTGGCGATCGACCCCGATTTTGCCTCGGCGTGGGTCAGTCTCGGGGCCGTCGTGGCGATGCGCAACCCGACCGATGAACGTCTGGCGGAAGCAGAACGCTATGTCCGCCATGGTCTGGCGCTGTCACCAGACCTGGCAGAGGCGCACGGGACGCTTGGCATGGTGCTCGGCTTCGACCGGCCCGAAGCGCGCGCTGCTATCAGGAAGGCGGCGCGCTCGACCCGAAAGACACGCAGATTCAATATTGGTTGAGCCAGGTTTACGCCAGCGAGGGCAACTATGATCGTTGGCTCAAGACGGCCTGGAGCGCTGCGTCGATCGATCCCACCTGGCATCCCGCGACGGGATCCTCGGCGCTCGCTTCCTGGGAAATGGGGCGCGGCGCGGAAGCGCTTGCCTATCGGGAGCGGCTCCGGCGGGTCAGTTTCGGCGCGGCATTCAATTGCGAATATGCCGAGGACTGGACGAAGGGCGACTATTCCGCGATCATCAAGGAAACGCTCGCGGCGCGTCCCAAGCTCGCAGTTTCGGTCGAAGCGGATAACAAAGTCGGCTACGCGCTGTTGACGCTCGGCTATCTCGACAAGGCCCGTCTGTTGCTGCGGCTGCCCGACGGTGTCTGGCAATTTGTGAGCGGTGAGGTGCCGAGCGGCGCGACATTTCGTGAGCTGCATGACCGGGCCCGGCACGAGGAGTTTGCTGGCAGAACTCCTGCCGCGAGCGGTTGGTCAGCTGCTGAACGCCGGGCGAGGGGCTGAAGTTGTCAGTTATCTCGACGATCCGGTTAGTCCGCTCGGAGCATTGGCGGGCGCGGGGGCCTCGGCCCGGAACCTGCAGAAGAACGGTGTGAACATGGCGCTTGCCTTGCGTTCCGTCGGGCGCGTGGCAGAGGCGGACGCGATGTTGCGGCGGGTGGAAGGCGCGGTGCGGCACTCGCTGGCATTGGGTCCAGTGCCGAACTGGTTCCATGCTTCCGCAGCGCAGCTATGGGCCGCACAGGGCAAGCGCGATCGGGCGCTGGCAGACTTGCAAACGGCCATCGATCGCGGCTGGCACTACAATCCGCGCGCGCCGCTGCCCGATATCGCCGACCTGCCGGCGTTCCAGACCGTTGCGAGGCGACCCGCGGTTCGAGCGCTTGCGCGCGCGTTTGCGATCGGATCTCGATCGCGAGCGGCGTGAGGCGGCATTGCTCACGATCTAGCGCAACTCGCTCGATCTCGACCCCTGCCGAACGATTTAACGCGGCGTTGACGATGTTTTGACGCCGCGGTTGACGCAACTGCCGACCAGTATCCGGATTGCGCTCAATGCCGGGCTAGCAGGAGATACGTATGACCAAGATTGCACAGGCCGCCGGAATCGCGCTGTTTGGCCTCGCTCTCACCGCGGCAAGTGCTGCTCAGGCCGCCACTGCCTATGATGAGACCATCTCCGGAGATCTCTCTAACATCGGAGCAACGCCCAACCCGCTCGTTTTCGGGCTTGGCGATAATCAGATATTCGGTTCCACCGGGCGCAGCACAGGCGGCGTAGTCGATCGCGACTATTTCACCTTCACGATTTCGTCCGGGTCTGCGCTGACCGCAATCCAGGTTCTTCCCGGAACGACATCAATCGGCGGCGGATCAGTGTCCTTCATCGGCTTGCAAGCCGGAAACCAGCTGACGGTCCTGCCCACTGCGGCGAGCGCGGCGGGGCTCCTCGGCTGGCGTCATTACAGCCCGGCCGATATCAACACCGACATTCTCGATGACATGGCGATCCCGGTGGCGGGCTCGTCGGGGTTCAGCACGCCGCTCGGCCCGGGCTCGTACTCGGTCTGGATCCAGGAAACCGCGACTGGTACGGCGAATTACGGATTGAACTTCCGAGTGGCTGCCGTCCCTGAACCGTCAATCTGGGCAATGATGATCGTCGGCTTTGCGTTGGTCGGCGGCGCGATGCGGCGGAGCCGGGTCAGCATCCGGTTCGCGGGGTTGGGAGTTCCGCGCGCACCTAACTAATCAGGCGCGGGGGGGAATTCCGGGGACACAATACTTCGAAAAAACGGTGACCGTGCAATTAATTCCCGTTGCCACCAACATCCCCCGGAATTCGCCGCAATTAGAACGCCGCAAACCCGCGATTTCCTACATTGCCTTCTCGTGCCAGACTGCTGGCCGCTCTTTCAGATCATCGATCCGCACGCCGGAGTTGGACATGTGTCACCCGTCACCTCGCCCAGAAACGTCGTGAATTCAACGCATGACGGGCGATGCAGCGGGTGACACCGGGGCCAATGTGTCACCCTGATTCACCTCGCGGCGGCGGGCGCTGTGAAATTCCGGGGGCACAATACAAACTAGGCTCTTCCCCCTCAATCCCCCGCCACCATCATCCCATCGACCCGGATCGTCGGCACATTCACCGGGCGGTGCCACTCGAGATCGTCCGCCGGGGTCAGCGCGGCGAACATCTCCAGCAAATTGCCCGCTATCGTAAACTCCGCCACCGGGCCGGCGATCTCGCCGTTCACAATCCGGAAGCCCGATGCCCCCCGGCTGTAGTCGCCGGTGACGCCGTTGACGCCGTGGCCGATCAGTTCGGTGATGTAGAGGCCCTCGGCGATGTCGGCCATCAGCGCTTGCGGCGTCACGCTACCCGCCGCGAGGTGGACGTTGCTGGTGCCCACCCCCGGCGCGCCGCCGTGGCCGCGGCTGGCGTGGCCGGTGGGGATCGAAGCCGAGCTGGCGGGCCGAGGCGCTGTCCATCAGCCAGCCGGTGACTTTGCCGTGCTCCACAAGATTGCGCGGCGCGGTCGGCAGGCCTTCGCCGTCGAACGGGCGCGACCGGAGCCCGCGCGGACGGTGGGGCGCATCGGCGATCACCAGCGCGCTGTCGAACAGGTCCTCGTCCAGCCGGTCGAGCAGGAAAGAGGCGCGCCGGGCGATGGCGCTGCCAGCGATGGCGCCGACCAGGTGGCCGACCAGGGTGCCGCCGACGCGCGGGTCGAACACGATCGGCATCGGCCCGCTTTTGACCCGGCCAGGGTTCAGCCGGGCGACGGCGCGGGTGCCCGCGAGGTGTGCCGATTTCCTCCGCGCTCGGCAAGTCCGTCGCCGTGGTGCGCCGAGCGCCAGGCATAGTCGCGCTGCATGCCCGAGCCCTCGCCGGCAACCACGCTGGCCGACAGCCCGCGGCTGGTGGTCGCATAGGCTCCGGCGAAAGCCATGGCTGGTGACCAGCGCGAACAGGCTGCGCCCGGCGCTGGCGCTGCCGCCTTCGGAATTGGTCACGCCGGCCACGGCGCGGGCCGCGTCTTCCGCCTGTTCGGCGGTCGCGCGGAGATCGGCCGGGCTGGGCTCGGCGGGATCGTCGAGATCGAGCGCAGGCAGCTGGCCGCGCGCCAGCATGTCCTCGGGGGCAAGACCGGCATAGGCGTCCTCGGGTGCGAGCCGGGCCATGGCGACGGCGCGCGCGGCGAGCTCTTCCAGCGCCTCGTCGCTCATGTCGGACGAACCGATGCTCGCCGAACGGCTGCCGACAAAAGCGCGCAGCGAAATGTGCTCGCTTTCCGAGCGCTCGACATCCTCGAGGCTGCCGAGCCGCACCGAGACGCTTTCCGAGGCATCGGCGCTATAGACCGCATCGGCGGCATCGGCTCCGGCGCGGCGCGCGCGCGCGATCAGGGCCTGGGCGCGGTCGCTGGCGGCATCGGGACTGAGCATGGAATCGGGCACTCCGGAGCGCGGGGAAGGGCCGCGCCGCGCCGCCGCTCTAGGGGGTGGGAAATACTCTCCGCAACAACAAAACCGCGTCACCCTGAACTGGGTTCAGGGCCCATTTCGCCAAATGCGCCGAAGGCCGGCAGGGCAACAACGCCGCATGATTGGTCGAGTAACGTGAAACTGTGCATGCGGCGCTATGGGCGCTGAACCAAGTTCGGCATGACGAAGCAGAGGGGAAGCGTGCGGCGGAAATCAGGAATAGGCTGCGCCAAGCCCCTTGAACAGGCCGGTCAGCAGGAACGGCAGGCCGATCGCCAGCAGCCACAGCATCAGCCGGTCGCGGCGGAAGAAGGGGGCCATGGCGGGGTCGTGTGCCTGATCATCGGTCAGCCGGTTCCAGCGGCGCTCGAAGCGGCGGCAGGCGGGAATGATTGCAGCGACCAGGATGACCAGCGCCAGATAGGGCAGCAGCGAGCCACCCTCGGCCCTGAGCGCGTTCATCGTCACGAAGATTTGCAGCCCGGTGTAGACCAGCAGAGCATAGGCGATGTTGTCGCTCATCCTGCGGCGCCAGTCGCTGCGGCGCTTTTCGCCGCCAACCGCCGATTGCGGCGGCAGAAAGCTGCGCGGCTCCATCCTCACCATTGGCGATCCCCTTATTCCTTGAAACCGAGTAAACCACTTAAGGGCTTTGCGATCAAGCCCGGTTAACCTTGTCGTCATCCCGGCACGATAATTTTCCCATGCATGAAACCTGCCAGATCGTTTCGCTTTCGGGGCCCAGTCGTCGATTCTGCGGGATTGTCCGCTTGCCGTTGCCGGGCTGCTTGCCTAATCGGACGGTCCTATGGATGATGTCACTGCCTTGACGCCGCCGCTTGCGGCTGGCCCAGCCGCCGCTGCGGGCACCGCCAACTCCGCTGCCGCTCCCGCGCTGCCGCAGGGCGGGCTCGAAGTGGTGTCGATCGCCAAGAGCTACGACAAGCGCGCGGTGCTGACCGACATTTCGCTGTCGGTGGGCAAGGGCGAGGTGCTGGGGCTGCTCGGGCCGAACGGTGCCGGCAAGACCACCTGTTTCTATTCGATCATGGGGCTGGTGCGCCCCGATGCGGGTCGTATCCTGCTCGACGGGGTCGATATCACCAAGCTGCCCATGTATCGCCGCGCTATCCTCGGGATAGGTTATCTGCCGCAGGAAACCTCGATCTTCCGTGGCATGACGGTCGAGGAGAACATCGCCTGCGTGCTCGAACTGGTCGAGCCCGACAAGGCCGTGCGCGCCGAGGAGCTCGAGCGGCTGCTCGAGGAGTTTCACATCACCCGGCTGCGTGCCAGCCCCGCCATGGCGCTGTCGGGGGGAGCGGCGGCGCTGCGAAATCGCCCGCGCGCTCGCCGCCAAGCCCTCGATCATGCTGCTCGACGAGCCCTTCGCCGGCATCGATCCGCTGTCGATCAGCGACATCCGCGATCTGGTGAAAGACCTGAAGACGCGCGGCATCGGCGTGCTGATTACCGACCACAATGTCCGCGAGACGCTCGACATCGTCGATCGCGCCTGCATCATCTATGGCGGGCAGGTGCTGTTCGCCGGCAGCCCCGAGGCGCTGGTGGCGGATGAGAACGTGCGGCGGCTCTATCTGGGCGAGGGGTTCACGCTGTGAGGTGGTCCGTCATCCCGGGCGTGCTTCGACAAGCTCAGCATGAGCGGGGTTTGGGCGAACACCCACACACCAGCCCCGCTCAGCCTGAGCCTGTCGAGGCCGCGCGCTGAGCTAGCCTACCATGGCACTCGGCCCGCGCCTTGACCTGAGGCAAAGCCAGTCGCTGGTGATGACGCCGCAGCTGCAGCAGGCGATCAAGCTGCTGGCACTGTCAAACCTCGAAGTCGAGACCTTCATCGGCGAGGCGCTGGAGGCCAACCCGCTGCTCGAGACCGGCGAGCGCACGCCAATCGAGGAAAACGCCGCTCCTCCCGAGCCCGCCGAGGTCCGCCGAACGTCACTCGAAAGTTCGCCCGCCGACCAGCTGATCGGCGAAGGCCGCGCCAGCGAGGACGCCCCACTCGATATCGATCCCGATGCGCTCGATCGCGACCGCGATACGGGCTCGGGTAGCGATTTCGGGGGCGACTGGGGCGGCGCGGCATATTCCGCCGGCCGCGAGGACCTGCCGGGAATCGACGAGCGCGGCGCGGCCAGCGCGACCCTAGCCCAGCATCTCGAAGCGCAGATCGGCACCGCTACCTCCGATGCGCGCCTTGCCGCTATCGCCGCCTGGATCGTCGGCCAGATCGACGAGGCAGGCTACCTGTCGATGTCGCTGCGCGAACTTGCCGACGGGCTCGGCATTGCGCTCGGCGAGGCCGAGGCGGCGCTGGCGCTGGTCCAGTCGCTCGATCCCACTGGCGTCGGCGCGCGGACCTTAAGCGAATGCATTGCCCTGCAGGCGAAGGAGGCCGATCGCTACGACCCCGCCATGGCGCGGCTGATCGACAATCTCGACCTTGTCGCTCACGGCGAGCTGGCGCGGGTCAGGCGGATGTGCGGGGTCGATGACGAGGATTTCGCCGACATGCTCGCTGAACTGCGCGGCTACGATCCCCGGCCCGGGCTGCGCTTCGGCGCGGCGGGCGGCGAGCCGGTGACCCCCGATGTGCTGCTCACCCCCGCGCTCGACGCGAAGGGCCAGCCGGTCGGCTGGTCGCTCGCGCTCAACCAGGCGACGCTGCCGCGACTCATCGTCAACCGCAGCTATTATGCCGAGCTCAGGACCGCCTGCGGCAAAGAGGAAAAGGGCTGGCTGTCGGAAAAGCTCGCAGACGCCAACTGGCTGATCAAGGCGCTCGACCAGCGGGCGAAGACCATTCTCAAGGTGGCGAGCGAGATTGTCGTCCAGCAGGACGGCTTTTTTCGCCATGGTGTCGCGCAGCTGAAGCCGCTGACCTTGCGCGCGGTCGCCGAAGCGATCGGCATGCACGAATTGACGGTCAGCCGGGTGACCTCCAACAAATACCTGATGTGCCCGCGCGGCACTTTCGAGCTCAAATACTTTTTCACCTCGGGGGTCGGCGGCAGCAGCGATGGGGAGGGCGCGGCCTCGGCTGAGGCGGTCAAGGCGGCAATCCGCCAGCTGATCGACGCCGAGGGGGCCAATGCCGTCCTCTCCGACGACGCCCTGGTCGATCTGCTCAAAGCCCGCGGCTTCGACCTCGCCCGGCGCACCGTGGCGAAATACCGCGAAGCGATCGGGCTGGGCAGTTCGGTGCAGCGCAGGCGGCAGAAGGCGCTGGCGGCGGCGCTATAGACCGGCACGGCCCAAGCCGGGGCGCGTTTCCGGAGGTCGGACTGTCACCCACCCCGCAGGGCTGGAAAGGGCTGGACAAACAGGCCGGTGGCGGAGCGGGAGTCCGCCAAGGTCATTCAAGCAACGTGAGAATTCCGGCATTTTCTGGCGAAAATCGGAAATTTCGCTCCCACGTTTCTTCCCACAGAATCGAAATCGACATCCAAACCAGGCCAATTTCTGGCATGGTTTTGTACCCTGTCGAAGGACCGTGGAGGAGCCATTGCACATCGTCAATAGTGCCTTGGAAAGCCCCCCATGGTGCTCGGCAAGGCGAGTCAAATGCCACAGAATGTTGTGCCAAAATCAGCACAACGATTTATGGGGTGATCCAAGGAGAACAACCGTGGTTCGCTTCACCTCGCGCAAAGGTCATCCTCTATCGATGCGGCTGCTCAGTTCCGATATCGCGATCATCGATCGCGCGGCCAGCCTGCTTGGCCGGTCGCGTACCGAATTCATGCGGGATGCGGCGGTGCGGGCTGCCGAGGAAGTGATCATGGAGAACACGGTCATTCGCATGTCGCCCGAAGGTTTCACCGCCTTTGTCGAACTGCTGGACCGCCCGGCCAAGCCGGTGCCCGAAATGGTCGAGCTGCTGAAGCGGCCCGCGCCCTGGGAAACCAAGTCCGCTTCCGACAACATTGCCGCCATTCAGTCCCTCGAAACACGTCCCTGAATTCCTGCCCTACATTCACCGAACATCGGGTGCTCCTGAATGACCGGGCTTGGGACCTTGCTGCCGTTCCGAGTGATCGCGGCGAACGACCGCAGTTGTCAGAAGCGGGCGAAGGCCGTTCGCGGTCGGCGGTGTGCGGAAGGCTGGCCCGGTCCTGCAAGTCCGCTCGGTCGTGCCCCAGGTGGTGGTGTAGGAAGCGGCCACCGATGTGGTGGCCATCGTCGACCGCCGGCGTCGCCTCTCAACCCCGCCGGTCGTAACGAGGTCCTCGATACCGGCCGTCCGTTTCGTCGACCATATTCGCACCCAGTTTTTCCGCTTTGAAGCCGCCCGGCAGAAAAACCAGTTGACGTCAGAGGCAAAGGTTCATTGAACTGTGATGGTAAAGCTGCGGTGTGATCGAACACATCATGGCGACAAGTATCTATCGGGAAAGCGCAATGCGACCTATCTTGCTCGCGTCGCTGGCTGGCGGTCTGCTCGGCGCCTCGCTCGCAAGAGCGCAAACCGCGCCCGGTGACCTCGCGAGCAAACCGGCGACGGCGGCAACGAGAGCCGTCCTTGGTCAACCGATCCCGCCCGACCCTGCCGATCGCCGAGACTTTGACTTCGCCCAGCGCGGCTTCATTGCCACGTGGCCGAGCCCGCAAATCCGGGATGACAAGGGCAGGGTCGTCAAGGATCTCGCGGCAGGCGATTGGTCCAGGGGTCCTGTTCCAGAAACGGTGAACCCGAGCCTGGCCAGGGCAACTCAGCTTGCGACCTTCAATGGGCTCTTCAAGGTGTCCGATGGCGTCTACCAGGTCAGGGGCTTCGATTCATCGAACCTGACAATTCTGGAAACCCGTGGCGGCTACATCGTCGTCGATCCTCTGATTACCATGGAAGCGGCCAAGGCGGCGATGGACCTGGTCTACGACAAGTTGGGCCGGCGACCCGTACGCGCGGTGATCTACACCCACACCCATCCCGATCATTTCGGCGGCGTGCGTGGGGTGGTGGCGCAAGCGGAGGTGGACTCCGGCAAAGTGGCGATCCTCGCGCCCGATGGGTTCATGCGCGAGGCCATGTCGGAGAATGTCCTCGCCGGGCCGGCGATGAACCGCCGCGCGCTGTACCACAGCGGCTCGCTGCTTGAAGACGGCCCGCGCGGGCACACCGGCAACGGCGTCGGCCTTGGCACGTCGCGGGGCACGATCACCCTCATCGCGCCCACCGACAGCATCCTGCGGACAGGCGACAGGCGCCGGATCGATGGCCTCGACATCGAATTCCAGATGGTGCCGGAAAGCGAGGCACCGGCAGAAATGAACCTCTATCTGCCCCAGCACCGCGCTTTGCTCATCGCCGAGACGACCAGCTGCACGCTGCACAACATTCAGGCGCTGCGCGGCGCGCCCCCGCGTGACGCGCTGCGCTGGGCTGGCTACCTGACCGAGGACCTGCGGCTTTATGCGCCACGCAGCGACGTGGTGCTGATGAGCCACTGCTTTCCTCGCTTCGGCCAGGAAGAGCTCACCCGTTTCCTCACCAAGCAGCGCGATAGTTATAAGTACATTCACGACCAGTCCGTGCGGCTGATGAACTTGGGTCTGACGCCCACCGAGATCGCCGAGCGGATGCGCCTGCCCGACAGCCTGGCGCGGGAGTGGTACGATCGCGGCTATTATGGGACGGTCAGCCATAACTCCAAAGCTGTGTATGACCGCTATCTTGGCTGGTTCGATGGCATTCCCGCCGATCTCAACCCGCTACCGGTGGTTAAGGCAGCCAAGCGCTATGTCGACCTCGCCGGCGGCGTGGACCGGATGCTCGCCGCAGGTTCCGAAGCGGCGCGGAAGGGAGACTATCGCTGGGCGGCCGAGCTGCTGCAGAAGCTGGTCTTCGCGGACCCGGACAATGCGCGGGCACGGGCGGCGCTTGCCGATGTCTACGAACAGCTCGGCTACCAGAGCGAGAGCGGGCTGTGGCGCAATGTCTATCTCGCCGGAGCCAAGGACTTGCGCGATAGCAAGCCTGTCCGGGCACTCGGCGGTGGCAGCCCGGATCTTGTGCGCGCCATGCCGACAGCTGCCTTCCTGGAGGCGCTGGCAACGCGGATCGACCCTGAGAAGATCGGCGATGCACCGCTCACCATCGATCTGCGCCTGACCGATCGGCCCGACACGGCCCTGATGACCATTTCGAATCGGGTGCTGGTGCCGGAGATGGGACGGCAGGACGACCAAGCCCAGGCGCGCCTCGTTCTGCCGTGGACGACCCTGCTCAAGTTGTTCTCGTCGAACGCGTCTTTGGGAGACCTTGAAGCATCGGACGGTTTGCAGGTGTCGGGTGACCCTGCCGCTGTGGAGCGGCTGCGCGCAGCCCTCACCACATTCGGCAGCGATTTTAACATCGTCACACCTTGATATCAGTTGTCAGCCGCAGCCCGGTCGCCTATGCTCCGCACGGCGTGAGGCGCGCGATATCGTGGCGCTCACTGGACCGGGGATAACTGGAAATGGCTATTCCTATCGATCGCAGGCGCGTCATCGTGGCCGGCTTGCTGTCGGCCGGGATCGTCGCCGCTGCGCGAGAATCCGTCGCCCGCACCCGCGCCATGACCGCCAATCCCAAACGCGGGGCCAAGGAGGAAGCGAATACGGCGCTGCTTCACCGGTGGTACGACCAGATGTGGTCGAACATGAACTTCGCGCTGATCCCCAATCTCGCCGGTCCGGTCTACGTCCGCCATCACTCGCTGGCCGCCACCGACCGGATCACCGCGGATCAGTATGTCCGGCTGGCGGGCGCGGCCGAGCCGGGCGGAAAAGTGGTCGACTTCGCCTATCGCCTGGTCGCCGACGGGGATTTCGTCGGATCGATCGGGCGGATGGTGTTCGCCAGCGGCCACGAATGGAATTGGGTGCAGTTGTTCCGCATCGAGGACGGCAAGCTCGTCGAAACCTGGCTGCCCGGGATGGGCGGCAACGACCCCCGAACTTATCCCACCCCACAAACCGCATGGGTGGGTGACGAAGTGCCGCAAATGGGCCCGGCACCGGGCAACAAGGCGATCCTGACGCGGTGGTACGATCAGATGTGGGCGAAGTGCGACTTTGATCTCATTCCCGAGATCGCCGGCCCGATCTACACCCGCAACGATACTGGCGGACCCCATCGCGCCTACACGGCGGAGCAATATCGCGATACGCTCAAAGCGGTGGGCAAGGACTGGAAGATTTCAGATTTCAGATACTTCCTCATCGGCGAGGATGATCTGGTGATCGCCGTCGGCACCTGGAAGATGGGTGCCGGCCGCCAGTGGGACTGGGTGCAGGCGTTCCGAATCCAGAATGGCAAGATGGTCGAACCTGGCTCCCCGCGCTCGGTGGCACGGATCCCGCCATTGTTCACAGACCTACCGCCAAGTGGGATCGCTCGGTCATTCCCGCGCCGTTCAATTCTCCTCGGCCCTGATTGCAACATCAAACCTGGCGATTGATCGGGAAAGCGGACCAACTCAATTCAGGGATCAGATTACCGACCGCAAACGCCAAAAATTTGGGCTGCGGTGCGATCGGTGCTCCCAGTACTTCGAGGCTGCTCTTGTCGGGAGCGGTCGTTGCCGCGCTGTCCGGCGAATGGCCGGGTCTGGTCGGAAGCGGTCGCGACGGGGGTCCGCGAACGTATGCCCGCTTCGGCCCATTTGCCGCTCAAATGCAGTCATTCCGGATTCCCCTACATCCCGGTCAAGGTCGTGGGTTCGAGTTCCACAACCTTTGCTGTCCAAGGGCGGCGCAGAGCGGCCAAGGGTCCGTCGATCAAGGGCAGGAACTGGTGCGATCAGGCTGGATGCCGCCAATCTCGCGCGAACCTTCGTCGGAAGCTCCGGCAGGTCGCGCCGTAAAATGCTCAACGCTCCCGAATGGCCGCTTGAATATTCCCAAATGGCCGCTATCACAATCCCGATTGGCCGAACTGAATTTTCCCATATGGCCGAACAGGACGGAAGTTGCCAATGTTCCCGCGTTACGCCTCGGATCACGCAAAGGTCATCCTGACCGATACCCCGGTGCTGGGAATTGTCGGGCCGCGTCAGGCGGGAAAAACGACGCTGGCCAAGTCCATCGGCGGCGAGCGCGCCTACTTCAACCTCGATGATCCGGGCTTGCGGGCTGCGGCGCTCGACGATCCGGTTGGGCTGTTGCGCGACCGCGACAAGATCATCATCGACGAAATCCAGCGCGCGCCGGACCTGATGCTCGCCATCAAGGCTTCGGTCGATGCCGACCGGCGAGCGGGCCGGTTCATCGTGACCGGATCGGCCAATCTCCTGACGCTGCGCACCATTCAGGATTCGCTGGCCGGTCGGATCGAACTGCTGCCGCTGATGCCGCTCAGCCAGGACGAGCTTGCCGCGACAGGCCCGGCGCATTTTCTCGACCGCCTGTTTGCCGCTGACAGCTTCGTTGAGGCAAAGCGCGATCCGCAACTGATCGACCGGGTGCTGACCGGCGGCTTTCCAGACGCCATTGCCCGGACATCGCTTGCGCGCCGCCAGGACTGGTTCGCATCCTATGCCAGTGCCATTGCCGAGCGGGACATTCCGGACATCGCCAACATCGAGCGTCCAGCAACCCTGCCGCGATTGTTGCAGCTTGTCGCCGCGCTCAATGGGCAATTGGTCAACGCAAACGACATCGGCAGCCGCCTGGGTATCGACCGCAAGACGGCGCTGCGCTATCTCGACCTTCTCGAACAGACATTCGCGGTGCGCACGCTCCCGTCATGGTCGAACAATGCGGTCAAGCGACTGGTCAAGGCTTCCAAACTGCACTTTGTCGATACCGGCCTTGCCGCCCATCTCGCCAACTTCACGGCGGAGAAGCTTACGCCTGAAAAGGGGCCATTCGGCCCGCTCCTCGAAAGCTTTGTCCTCGGCGAACTCGACAAGCAGAACCGCTGGAGCGAGGGCCGCTACAGCTTCTCGCATTTCCGCGACAAGGACGGGGCGGAAGTCGATATCGTCGTCGAGAACCATGAAGGCAGGATCGCCGGGGTCGAGGTCAAAGCCGCCGCCACGGTTGGCCGAAGGGACTTTGCCGAACTGACCAAGCTGGCGGCAGCGGCGGGTGACCGCTTTGCTGGCGGCGTAGTGCTGTATGACGGAGAGCAATCGCTGCCGTTCGGCGAGGGCAAGCGCGCAGTACCGATCTCGGCGCTGTGGGCACCGAACGAGCGACACCTGTAGGTTATCCAACAAGAAACTTCAGTGAACCGAGGCCAGAAAGCTTGTCGGCGTTAGAGAGACATGCGCATCAAGAGGCGGGCGTATGGAAAACGCCTTCGGCTCGCGCGCGAAATTCCAGAGACGAACGAGATGCCAAGAGTCGCGGTTGGCATTTGCAACTGCCAACTCGTTGCGCGAAACGTGAAATGGGGTGCGTTCCCATCCATCAGTTGTTTTCACTTCGAGCAAGCGATCCGCCCCATTAGGTTCGAAACTGAATATGTCGTATCCCGCTCCGTCGCCGTCCTCTACCGCCGTCCACCGCACCCTATCAGCTAGATCCGATCTGCCTGCGAATTCTGAGCACTGCCCTCTCATGTTCGAGAACGCGCTCCTCGCCCACTCGACCCAATGAACAATTCCTGGCATCGCGCTCAGCAACATCATATTTTCTGGCGATCGACGCCATAAACTTGGCATCGACGGGCGGCGGCTCATTTGAGAGTGTGGGAGGAGGGCCGATCCACAGGATCGGTGCCTCCGTGTCCTTAACTCGATTGTCAGGCTCAGCAAGCGACAGCTTGGCTGTGCGCGACCAGTCTGGACGCATCTCGAGCCATCTTAATACTGCATCGACGAGAGAATTCTGGAAGCGCGCTTTTGGCTTGTACCCAGTAATCCATGGCTGGCCGAGCCCAACGAGCACCGCACTGATATTTTGATGTTTGAACTCAACCGACCCGTCGTTTCTCTTCGGCAAGAGGACAAGAAGATTACGTCGATGCGCGGATTTATTGAATTCGCGACCGGAAATCTCGGCGATCAGCATCGCAAAATAATCTGCTACGATCAGATCGTTCTCGGAATCGGACCAGTCGATCTCAGACATAGAGGCGTGGCTTGCCCAGAATAAATTACGATCCTAGCTTAGGCGGCAACTTCAGAGGGTCAAGCCCGCCCACGCTCTCGCGTTCGCGCAGCCGGGACAGGAAGGCGGGCACCTGTTCATAAGGCAGGGCGCTGTGATGCTCGGTCTTGGCCTTTACCCTCGGCAGCGACTTGTTGATTGCCGCCATGGGCAGCGGCAGGGAGCGATAGCCCTTGCCCACGGCCCAATCGATCACCGTGACAATGCGCTGGCGAACCCGCCGTGCTGTCTCAGGCTTCTCAAGCCAGATGGCAACAAGGGCATCGCGCACCTCGGGGCCGGTGATCTCGCTCACGGCAACATCCCCGAACTTGGGGAAGGCATAGGCCTCAAGCGTCGAAAGCCACTGGCCCCGATGCTTCGCGTTGCGCCATCCCTTCTGCTGCTCGGCAAAGACCTTGGCTGCTGCCACGCGGAATGTCGGAATGCCCTCACGCTTGCGGTGCTCGGCAATGGGATCGATTCCGAGGTGAACCTGGCCACGCAGTTCCGCCGCCAGCTTGCAGCCCATGGCGAGGCTCAGCTTCTTTTCGCTGCCCAGGCCAAAGTCGCGTCGGCGTCCGTCCTTCTGGACCCGGACCACCCATGATTTGCTTCCGCTCGGGCCGATCAGCAGGAACAGCCCGTCGCCATCGCCATAGCGCCCCGGCACCTTGTTCGCCTTCACCGATGTCGCGCTCAACCGGCCCAACAATTTGCTCCCACATTTCTTACCACACGAAACGCTGGTTACCATGCAACGCGACGAATCGCATTGCCACACGAAATCGGCTGAAACCCTTGGATTTCTGCGCATTTTGGGTCTGGATGAGATGCCTTGAAACAGGCCGGTGGCGGAGCGGGAGGGATTCGAACCCTCGATACGCTTTTGGCGTATACTCACTTTCCAGGCGAGCGCCTTCGACCACTCGGCCACCGCTCCGCATGAGCCTGATCGGATCGTGCGAAGCACGGGCCGTGAATCAGGCGACCCATCAAATCGCACTGGACAGAGGCGCGCCCTAGCGGCGGGCGGGAGGCAGCGCAAGCATTGGCGCTTTGCCGGCGGAGCGTCTATCGCGGCGCGATGCGGACCCACTTCGGCCCTGCCCCCGATGCGGCGGAAATCGAGGCGCTGGCACGCGCGGCGATGGCGCGGTTGCCAGCGCAGTTTCGCGCCCACCTCGGCGATGTAGTGCTGCGGGTCGAGGAGTTCGCCGATGCGGCAACGCTTGGCCAGATGGGCATCGACGACCCGTTCGATCTCACCGGGCTCTACGAAGGCGTGCCGGTCGGCGAAAAGATCCAGTCCGACTGCACCGGCCTGCCCGACTGCATCCGCCTGTTTCGCGCACCCATCCTCGACGAATGGATCGCGCGCGGCGACGAGACGCTGGAGCACCTAGTGGCGCACGTGCTGATCCATGAGGTGGGGCATCATTTCGGCCTCGGCGACGCCGACATGGCCGCGCTGGAGGAAGGCGACTGATCCCCTAGCGCGACGAACGGGGCTACATCCGCTCGGCCTCGGCCACCGCGTCGCTTGCGCGCAGCGAACTGACGATGCGGGTGAGGTGGGCGAGGTCGCTGACTTCGAGATCGACCTCGTAGGTGCCGAACAGCTCGTCGCGATTGACCATTTCGAGGTGGACGATGTTCGCCCGGTTGCCGGCGAAGATGCCGGTCATTTCGGCGAGCGTTCCGGGCCGGTTATAGAGCACCGCGCGCAGCCGGCCGATGGCTCCGGTCGAGCGCTCGCCCCATGACAGGTCGAGCCAGTCGGCATCGGTGCCGTTGACCAGCGACAGGCAGTCGATGGCGTGGACCTCGACGCCGACGCCGGGCTGCTTGAGGCCGACGATGCGGTCGCCCGGCACCGGATGGCAACAATCGGCGAGGCGGAAGGCCATGCCCGGCGTCAGCCCCTTGATCGAGATGGCGCGTGCCTGCTTGGGCCAGTCCTCGGGATCGGCCAGTCCCTGCGCGCTGCCCGGAACCAGCGCCTCCATCACCTCGCGGTCGGAAAGCTTGGCGGTGCCGATCGCCGCCATCATTTCATCTTCGCCGCCCAGCCCCAGCCGCTTGGCGGCGGCACCGACCGCCTTCTTGCCGATCCGGGAAGGCAGCCGCCCGGCGATCTCGTCGAACAGCTTGCGGCCGATCGCCGCGACTTCCTGCCGCTCCTTGGCGCGCACGGCGCGCCGGATGGCGGCGCGCGCCTTGCCGGTGACGACGAAGCCCAGCCACGACAGCTGCGGCGTTGAATTGCGGCTGCGGATGATCTCGACGACATCGCCGGTGTTGAGCACGGTGCGCAGCGGCATGTGCCGCCCGTTGATCTTTGCGCCCACCGCCGCATTGCCGAGATCGGTATGCACCGCATAGGCAAAATCGACCGGCGTCGCCCCCTTGGGCAGCTGGTGCAGCGCGCCCTTGGGGGTGAAGGCGAAGATGCGATCCTGATAGATTGCCAGCCGGGTGTGTTCGAGCAGTTCCTCGGCGTCGTGGCTGGCATCGACAATCTCGATCAGGTCGCGCAGCCAGCCGACCTGGCCGTCGGGCCGGTTGCCCTGCTTGTAGGCCCAATGCGCGGCCAGCCCGAATTCGTTGGTGCGGTGCATCTCGCGGGTGCGGATCTGCACTTCCATGCGCATCGAGTTTTCATAGATCAGCGCGCTGTGCAGCGAGCGATAGCCGTTGGCCTTGGGGGTCGAGATGTAGTCCTTGAAGCGGCCCGGGATCATCTGCCAGGTGGTGTGAAGAATGCCCAGCGCGCAATAGCAATCGGCCGCAGTCTCGGTGAGCACGCGGAAGGCCATGATGTCGGTGATCTGCTCGAAGCTGACGTGGCGCTCCTCCATCTTCTTCCAGATCGAATAGGGGTGCTTCTCGCGGCCCGAGACCTCGACCTTGAGCCCGGCCTCGGCGAGCGCCTGCTTGATGGCGAGGGCGATCGCATCGACCTGCCCGCCTTCCTGCTCGCGGATCTGCGCCAGGCGGCCAGCGATGGTGCCATGGGCCTGCGGCTCGATCTGCTCGAAGGCAAGCAACTGCATCTCGCGCATATATTCGTACATGCCGACGCGCTCGGCGAGCGGGGCGTAGATATCCATGGTCTCGCGGGCGATGCGGCGGCGCTTGTCGGCGCTCTTGATGAAATGCAGCGTGCGCATGTTGTGCAGCCGGTCGGCAAGCTTGACCAGCAGCACCCGCAGGTCCGCGCTCATGGCGAGGAAGAATTTGCGCAGGTTCTCCGCCGCACGCTCGTTTTCGGTCAAGGTCTCGATCTTGGAAAGCTTGGTGACGCCATCGACCAGCCGGGCGATGTCGGGGCCGAAATTCTCCTCGACTTCCTCGATCGTGGCGAGGGTATCCTCGATGGTATCGTGGAGCAGCGCGGTGACGATGGTTTCCTGATCGAGCTTCAGGTCGGTCATCAGCCCCGCGACTTCGATCGGATGACTGAAATAGGGGTCGCCCGAAGCACGCTTTTGCGTGCCATGCTTGACCACCGAATAGACATAGGCGCGGTTGAGCAGCGCCTCGTCCGCATCCGGATCATAGGCCTTGACGCGTTCGACGAGTTCGTACTGGCGCAGCATTGGCGACAGGATGGGCGAAGGATGCGGCGAAGGGCAAGGGGAAAGGCGCTTGCCTTGCAAAGCCCGGCACGTTATAACGCTTGTATGAACGCGACGCTCAAGATCACCAAGATCGGCAATTCCGCCGGAATCGTGCTGCCCAAGGAGCTGCTGGCGCACCTCAAGGCCGAGGTGGGCGAGTCGCTTTCGGTTGTCACCACACCGCGCGGTCTTGAGCTTTCCGCAGCCGAGCCGGACTTCGATGCGCAAATGGCGGCGGCACGCGAGGTCATGGCGCGGCGCAAGCGCGCGCTCCGCGAACTGGCCAAATAGTCATGGCCCAGGAGTGGATCTGGGTCGCCCTTGCGGTGGCCGAGGCGGCGCATGCCGAGCAACTCGCCGAACACGGCGGCGGCGAAGGCGTGCGCGATCGCGGTCTGCTGGAGAGCGCGATGGCGCGACCGCAGAACCTTGCCTTGTATGGCGAGCCCGATGCCGCATCCCTCGCAGGCGCCTATGCTTACGGGATCGCCCGCAATCATCCGTTTGTGGATGGCAACAAGCGGACTGCGGCAGTGGTCAGCGAAACTTTCCTGATGCTCAATGGAAATGCGTTGACTGCCACCGATGCTGAGGTGGTCGTTGCCATGCTCGCCCTTGCCGCCGGCGAACTCAGCGAGGAGGAACTGGCCGACTGGTTTCGCCAGCATATCGCGCCAGCCTGAACGGTCAGCTCCACTCCGCTTGCGGCGGCAGGCTCATCAGGATGGCGTCGATATTGCCGCCGGTCTTGAGCCCGAACAGGGTACCCCGGTCATAGACCAGATTGAATTCGGCATAGCGCCCGCGCCACTCGAGCTGGCGGCGCTTGTCCTCGGGGCCGAACGCCATGCCCATCCGGCGGCGCACCAGCTTGGGGAAAATCGCCAGGAATGCCTCGCCGACGGCCTGGGTGAAGGCGAAATTGCGCTCCCAGCCCGCTTCGTCCAAGCATTCCAGATGGTCGTAGAAAATGCCGCCGACGCCGCGATGGACGCCGCGATGGGGGATGTAGAAATAGTCGTCGGCCCATTGCCTGAACCGCTCGTAATAGGTCGGGTTGTGCGCAGCGCAGGCGGCGCGGAATTCAGCGTGGAAGTCCTCGGTATCCTCGGCATAGGGCAGCGGCGGATTGAGGTCCGCGCCGCCGCCGAACCAGGCCTTGGTGGTCGTCAGGAACCGCATGTTCATGTGGACGGCGGGGACATGCGGATTGGCCATGTGTGCAACCAGGCTGAGCCCGGTAGCGGAGAAAGCCGGCTGTTCGGCGCTGGCACCCTTGATCGTCGCGGCGAAATCGGCGGCCAGAGCGCCGTGGACGGTCGAGATGTTGACCCCGGCCTTTTCGAACACCTTGCCCTTGACCAGTCCGCGCGTGCCCCCCCCGGTTTCGCCCGCAGCCCCGCCCTCGACAGCCTCGCGCTGCCACTGGGTATAAGCGAACGCGGCCTCGCTCCCGGCTTCGCGCTCGATCGCTTCGAACTCGGCGCAAATGCGATCCCGCAATGATTCGAACCAGGTGCTGGCGCGTGCAGTGTAGGGTTGCCAGTCAGTCACGATGCGTCTCCTGCCAGCCGCAAGCGCGCGACCGGGAACCAGTTGCACAGGGCCTTGCCAAGCGATTTGACATAGAGCAAGGGGAAGCCATGGTTCCCGGTTCGTTCGCCCACTCTTTCGAATTCAATGGGCAGGAAATGCGGCTGGTGCAAGGCCGCGCAGTCTATTGGCCGGGCGAAAATGCGCTGCTTGTCGCCGATCTTCATCTTGAAAAGTCGAGTTTCTACGCGCGTCACGGCCAGATGCTGCCGCCCTATGACAGCCGCGAGTCGCTGGAGCGCGTGGCCGTGGCGGTACGCGAAACCGGCGCGCGGCGGGTGTTCTGCCTCGGCGACAATTTCCACGATGCGTGCGGGGCCGCCCGGCTCGAGCCGCATGCGGCCGGCATGCTGGCGGCGCTGACACGCGCGCTCGACTGGGTGTGGATCGCGGGGAATCACGATGGCAGCGAGGAAACCGCGCTGGCGGAACTCGAACTTGGCGGGCTCGTATTGCGCCATCATGCCTGCCCTGAGGAACGCCGGCCCGAGCTTTCCGGCCACTTCCACCCGCGCCTTACCATTGCAGCGCGTGGGCGGCGGATCGCGCGGCCCTGCGTTGTGCGCAGCGAGGCGCGGCTGATCCTGCCCGCTTTCGGTGCGCTCACCGGGGGCATGAATGCCGCCGCGCGCGAAATTCTCTCGGCAATGCAGCCTGCCCGCGCCATCGACGCGCTGGCAGCGGCGGGGGGCAAGCTTGTGGAATATCCGCTATGGCGCGCCGAGTCCTTTTCCGCTTGACGGCGGATGCCGCACCAGCCCTCTCTCCCGGCCCGGACACCACATATCGCTCCGCGCGATAATTCCCCCTTCCTTTCTGCGCGCGTTTCGCTCTAAGGACGCGCGCAAGTCCCTATTGCCTCAGGAGCAGACACTATAGCACCCCCACCCCGGCGCCTGATGACGCCCCCCGTCAAGAGCGGGCCCCGTTTCAACCAGATGATCGCCGTCGACAAGGTCCGCGTGATCGACGAGAACGGCGAAAACCTCGGCGTCATGCTGACCAACGAAGCCATCGAGCAGGCCAACGCAGTCGGGCTCGATCTGGTCGAGGTGTCGCCCAACGCCGATCCGCCGGTGTGCAAGTTCCTCGATGTCGGCAAGTTCCGCTATGAGGCCCAGAAAAAGGCCAACCTCGCGCGCAAGTCGCAAAAGACGCAGGAGATCAAGGAGATCAAGATGCGTCCCAATATCGACGATCATGATTATGACACCAAGATGCGCTCGGTGACCAAGTTTCTCGACGAGGGCGACAAGGTCAAGGTCACGCTGCGTTTCCGCGGCCGGGAAATGGCCCACCAGCAACTCGGCATGGATCTGCTGCGCCGGGTGCAGGACGATATTGCGGAGATTGCCAAGGTTGAAGCCTGGCCGCGCATGGAAGGCCGCCAGATGCTGATGGTGGTCGCACCGAAATAACGCGGGCAGGGGTTATGGCGGGATGACCGCGCAACGCATCGGCTTTGCCGCAGGGCTCGCCGGGTTTCTGGTCACACTCTTGATTGGCGCACCCGACGGCATGCCGCTGCCTGCCTGGCGCGCGGCGGGGCTGGTCTGGTGGATGGCGGCCTGGTGGATGAGCGAAGCTTTGCCGCTCTATGCCACCGCCCTGCTGCCGTTCATCGTGCTGCCGCTGCTCGGCATTGCCGATGCCGCCAAGACCGCAGCCTCGTACTATTCGCCGATCATGTTCCTGTTCCTTGGCGGCGCGTTCCTCGCGCTCGCGATCGAGCGCACCGGGCTGCACCGCCGCCTCGCGCTCGCCATCCTCAAGCGCGCGGGCGGCAGCAACTGGCAATTGTTGCTCGCCGTGATGGTGGCAACCGCCGTCCTATCGACGATGATCTCGAACACCTCGACCGCGCTGATCATGATGCCGATGGCGCTCGCCATGCTGGCTTCGGGCGGGGTGGCGACCGGCGAGACCGGGGGCATCGCCGGTGCCCTGCCGATGGGCATAGCCTTCGCCGCCTCGATCGGCGGGCTGGGCACCATGGTCGGCTCGCCGACCAATGCCATCGCTGCCGGCCTGATTGACCAGGTGCTGGGCGTGCGCATCGGATTTGCCGAATGGAGCTTCTACGCCTTGCCGCTGGTGCTGCTGGCGATCCCGCTGGCCGCCGGGATCATCGCCCGCGTCCAGCGCCTTGGCGAGGACCGCTTCGATCCCGCCGCCGCGCGCCAAGCCATCGAGCATGGCGGCGCATGGTCGATGGCCGAACGCCGCCTCGTCCCGGTTGTCGCCCTCACCGTCGCCGCCTGGCTAGCGCAACCATTGCTTGAGCCCCTGCTGCCGAAGGGCGGGCTGACCGATGGCACCATCGCCGCCGTGGCCGGGCTCATGCTGTTCGTCTTGCCCGATGGCTCGGGCAGGCCGATGCTCACCTGGCACGAAGCCAACCGCGCTCCGTGGGACGTGGTACTGCTGTTCGGCGGCGGGCTTGCACTGGCGATGGGCATGAGCGAATCGGGGCTCGCTGCCTGGCTCGGCGAGATGCTGTTGCCGATTTCCGCCTTGCCGCTGATCGTGGTGGCGCTGGTGCTGGTCGGTTTCGTGGTGGTGGTGACCGAATTCGCCAGCAACATCGCGGCAGCCAGCGGCATCATGCCGGTGGTCGCCGCGCTGATCGCGGCGATGGGCGCGGACCCGATCCTGCTCGCCCTGCCTGCCGCGCTTGCCGCCAGCTGGGGCTTCATGCTGCCATCGGGCACCGGGCCCAACGCCATCGCCTGGGCGACGGGGCATGTCTCGTTGCCGCGCGTGCTCAAGGCCGGGTTGCTGCTTGATCTGGCCGGCACCCTGCTGATTGTCGGGGTGATCTGGACGATGGCGGCACTGGTCTAGCCAGGTCGGAATGGCTCTAAGAGCCCTAGAATTCCGTCTTCCAGCTCAGCGCCACGCCCTTGTCTGCCGGCAGGGCGGCATGGTGGCCGGGATTTCTGCGATAGAACAGGCTGGCCGAGGCTGCCCCGCCCCGCAGCGGCCCGCGCCAGGCAAGCTCGGCGTCCAGCTCGCGGCCCTTCGGCGCGAGCGAGAGGTTGGTAAAGGCGTTGGTCGTCGCCAGCGTGTCGTAGTCATAGGCGACCGGCAGATCGAGCCGCACCCCGCCCGAACCGACCCGCAGCGGCTGAGACACGCGCAAGGCCAGGGTGTCGCTGGCAGCGAACAGCGCCCGCCGTTCGAGATCGAGCGACCAGGCCGTGCTGGCAAGCTTCGATCCCGCAGTGATCGCGCCCCCGGCGCGGGCATGGGTGAAGCCTTGCCGCCATGCGCCCGCCAGCCGCCATTGCGGCGCGAACGCCCATGCTGCACGGGCATCGAGAAACAGGCTGTCCGCCCCGCGCGGGCCGAAAGCGTCGTGCAGCCGCGCGCCGAGAATGGTTCGCTGTTCGGACAACCAACTGGCGGACAGCGCCGTATCGAGCGCGCCAAACCGGCGATCAAGTGCCAGGCCCAGCCGCGTGACGCCGTCTTTGCGCGGGCGCGGCTGGCTCGCCGCAAGCAACGGGTTGCGCCAGCTTTCGGCATTGCCGTGCGCCGCCGCCAGGGTCAGGCCGAAGCCGGCGAACTGGCGGCGCAGGGCAAAGGAATTCTGTTTGCCGAGGGTAATGCCGAAGTCGTCGGCGGGCGAACGCGCGATCAGGAAGGCCGGCTGGCTGTGGCCCTGAACCTGCGCCACCAGTCCGTCCGCGCCCTGGGCAAAGCCGAAGGCAATGCTGGTGCGCGGCGCTATGCGCGCGACGATCCGCCCGGCGAGCACGCGCGATATCTCGGCGTCGGCCCGGCTGAGCCTGAGCTTGCCCTGCCACGGCGTAGCCGCCAGCCGCCCGCGCCGATCGACCGAAAAGCCCAGCGTCACGCTGCCTGCGCCGCCGGTAACCTGCTCCATCGGATTGAGCAGCGCAGCGCCAAGGCGCGGATCGACCTGCGCGGATTGCAGGCGATTGCCCAGCTGGATGCGATAGGCGCGGTTATAGCCATCGAGCATCACCGCGCTAAGCTGCGCGGTCTGCACTGCGTCGCCCATCGCCAACGAAGTGGAGCCGGTGGAATCGCCGAGCGGCAACGCGACCAGGCTGCTGGCCAAGCTCATCTGGCCCTGCGGTGCAAAGGCTGCGCCGATATCGAGAATGCCGCGCCCGTAGGTCGAGTCGGTCCCGGCGGTGCCCGCATCGCGCGCGCTCGACAGCAACAGGCTGACCACTTGCTTGGCGGTGAGATTCGGAAAGGCCTGCCGCAGCAATGCAGCTGCGCCGGAAATCTGCGGCGCGGAGAAGCTGGTGCCCGAAACCACGGAGACGAATTGCTGCCCGTTTACCGTGGTGATCTTGATCGCGCCGTTCTCATAGACGCAGCAGACGAGATCGCCCAGCGCCCCGAGATACCAGCTCGCCTCGGAGCCGGCGCGGTTGGCGAAGTCCGATAGCGTGCCGGCGCTGTTCACCGAGCCGGCAATAATGACATTGCCATCGCCGGCCTGGCGCAATCCGGTGGCGAAAGGATCGGGATTGTTGGGATCCTGCGACGGGGTCGCTGCATCGGCATCGTTGCCCGCCGAGACGACCACCACGACGCCAGCCGCCGCCGCCCGCGCGATCGCATTGCGCAACGCATTGTTGGGCGGGGAGCCGCCGAGCGAGAGGTTGATCACTTTCGCCCCTCCCTGGACCGCGCGGTCGATGCCGAGCGCAATCGCGGAATCGAAGAAGGCGCAGCCATTGGTTGTGGCGCAGGAGCCCGGCGAGTCCGCGCGCTGCGACAGAATGGTCGACTCAAAGGCGATGCCCATGACGCCCGAATTATTGCGCGCTGCGGCGGCAACCAGCGCCACCAGCGTGCCGTGGTCATCTTCCCAGGCCACGCCGCGGTTGCTTGCGGCATCGCCCGACGCCGGCGATATGCGGCCGGCGAACTCGGCAATTGTCGTGTCCACGCCGCTGTCGATGATGCCGATCGTCACGCCGCGCCCGTTCGCGCCAAGTTGCCAGGCAGGGATCGCGTTGTGGAACGACGGCCCGGTCGAGCGGCGATACTCCGCAGTGTCGAAGGACGCTGCGGGGGTAGGCGTGGGGGCGGGAGTTGGTGCCGGAGTTGGCGTTGGGGTCGGAGTTGGGGTTGGGGTCGGAGTTGGCGTCGGCGTCGGCGTCGGAGTTGGAGTCGGCGTGGGTGTCGGCGTTGGGTCGGAGTTGGAGTGGGAGTAGGGGTTGGCGTCGGTGTCGGTGTCGGAGCGGGCGTGGGAGTCGGCGTGGGTGCAGGAGCCGGCGTCGGTGTTGGCGTCGCACTGCCGCCGCCGAGCGGGGGCGGGGTGCTTGCCGTGCCGTCATGACCGCAGGCCGAAAGCAAGGCCAGCGCAGCGACTGCCGTGCCAATCCGAAGCGGCCAACGCGCTGTCACAGTCGCTTCACTACGCATGGTGCGATCCCCCCGCATTGCGGACATTGCGCGTTAATCCTGAAAATCTGCCGGAATGCTGAATGGAATCTAGCCGAACATCCCTAATACTTCGCTAACGAAGCGTGATCGGCGCTTGTCCTTGCCTCCGCCAGACGGTAGTCGCGCGGCCTGACTGAAAATTGGGGGAACCTGCCGCATGTCCGACCTCGAATCCGCCATCGAAGCTGCCTGGGTTGCACGCGACACAGTGACTCCGGCGAGCGGCGAGGTCCGCGCAGTGGTCGAACAGGCGCTCGACCTGCTCGACAGCGGCGCGGCTCGGGTCGCCGAGCCCGATGGAAGCGGCGGCTGGAAGGTCAACCAGTGGCTCAAGAAGGCTGTGCTGCTTTCGTTCCGGCTGAATGACAATGGCGTGATGGAGCTGGGCGCGGCGGGCGCGCCGGCTTTCGACAAGGTGCCGCTCAAGTTCACCGGCTGGGACGACGCCCGCTTCCGCGCCGCCGGCATTCGCGTCGTACCCGGAGCCATCGTCCGTCGCAGCGCGCATATCGCCAAAGGCGTGGTGCTGATGCCGAGCTTCGTCAACCTGGGTGCCTATGTCGGCGAAGGCGCGATGATCGACACCTGGGCGACGGTCGGTTCCTGCGCGCAGATCGGCAAGGGGGTGCACATCTCGGGCGGCGCGGGGATCGGCGGGGTGCTCGAGCCCTTGCAGGCCAATCCGGTGGTCATCGAGGACAATTGCTTCATCGGCGCGCGTTCGGAAGTCGCCGAAGGAGTGATCGTCGGGACCGGGGCAGTGCTGTCGATGGGGGTGTTCATCGGCGCTTCGACCAAGATCATCGACCGCGCGACTGGCGAGGTCCATATCGGGCGCGTTCCGCCTTATTCTGTCGTGGTGCCCGGATCGCTGCCGGGCAAGCCGCTGCCCGACGGGACGCCCGGCCCTTCGCTCTATGCCGCAGTGATCGTCAAGACCGTCGATGCCCAGACCCGTTCGAAAACCGGAATCAACGAGCTGCTCCGCGATTAGGCGCAACGCTCGCCGTTTTCTGTTACGCTCCGCCGGCGGGGACGCGTTTGCCGCGAAGCGAAACCTAGAGCGACCGGCAGCGTTCCCCCATCGACCATCGCGGGAGTGCGCAATCATGGAACGGCAAGGCGAAGAAGTTCACATCACCACCGAAGAAGCGAGCGGCGGCTCGAAGCCGCATATCGTGCGCTACGTGCTGGCGATCAGTCTGGTGCTGGCGATCGTGGCAATGTCTCTGATCTGGATCACCGGCGCGAGCACCGGCGAGCAGCATCTGCCTGAAAGCGCAGTGCGCAACGATGCCGCCAAGAGCGATACGTCGCGCTGATCAGAACGTCGTCGCGTTCTCGATCGGCGGATCGCTGCGGTGTACCGCCGCGTAAGCTTCCGCCGCGCGCAGCACGCGCAGCATGTTGCGGCTGGCGACCTTTTCGAGATCGGCCTGGCCGTAGCCGCGCTGGGCCAGTTCCAGGAACAGAGCGGGATAGCCCGAAACGTCCTCCATCCCCTGCACCGTGGTGGCGATCCCGTCGAAATCGCCGCCGATGCCGATGTGATCGATGCCGATGCGTTTGGCGATGTGGTCGATGTGGTCGGCCAGCTGGGCGATTGTCGCGCGCGGTGCCGGATTTTCGCGCAGCCAGTTTGCCAGCCCGGCCTTGGCTGCTGCGGGATCGCCGGGAAAATAGGCATCGAGCCGCGCTTTTTCGGCATCGCGGGCATTGGTCCAGACGCGCACCTCGTCGCTGACATAGGCAGGCAAGGTGACCACCATGACGATGCCGCCGTTGGTCTTGACCCGGTCGAGCACCCGGTCGGGGACGTTGCGCGGATGGCTGGCGACGGCGCGCGCGCCCGAATGGCTGAAGATCACTGGCGCGCGCGCCACCTCCAGCGCATCGAGCATGGTCTTCTCGCTGACGTGGGAGAGATCGACCAGCATGCCGATACGCTGCATCTCGCGCACGACGTCCTTGCCGAAGGGGGTCAGGCCGTTGTGTTGGGGCCTGTCGGTGGCGCTGTCGGCCCAGGCGGTGTTGCGGAAATGCGCCAGGGTCATGTAGCGCGCGCCGAGCGCGTGCATCTGGCGCAGCACGGCGAGCGACCCGCCGATCGAATGGCCGCCCTCCATGCCGATCAGCGAGGCAATCCTACCGGCGCGCATGGCCCGCTCGACCTCGGCGGCGCTGGTGGCGAGCTGGAGATCGGCGGGATAGCGCGCCACCAGCCGCTTGGTCACATCGATCTGTTCCAATGTCGCCTGCACCGCCTGCGGCTCGGGCAGGGTAGCCGAGACATAGACCGACCAGAACTGCGCCCCGACCCGGCCCTGGCGCAGGCGCGCAAGGTCGGTCTGCATGGCAACCTTGTCCTTTGCCGGATCGGCGGTGGCGCGGGTGTCACGGAAATCGAAGTCGGCGATCAGGTTGTTGCGCCGGTCGCGCAATTGCTCGGGGACGTCGTTATGTCCGTCCCACACAGGCGCGGCCCTGAGCGCCGATTCGGCCACCTGCTGCGGGCTCCGCGCCGCCGAGGGGCCCGCCAGCGCGGCAAGCGCAGCGCCTGCAAGCACCAGTCCCGAAATTCGCAATTGCCGCACTGACTGCCCCCGACTGTTGCCGTCCGTCAGGTGAATGCGATTTCGCCCGCGTCGGCAAGCAGTTTCAGCATCACCGCCGCGCCGCACTGCTGCGAGCGGGCGCGCGCATCGTACCGACCGTCGGAAACGAACTTGCCGCGCTCGTAATGCGTCGAAAAACACCACAGATAGGGCGACGAACGGCCCAGGCGGCGATAGCCGAAGCCATTGTAAGCCTCGAGCCGATAGAGCGTTCGCGGCAGGCTCCAGTCGCTTGCTCCGGCAAAACCAAGCAGGCGCAATGCGTCGATCGTGCTCGATTCCCAGTCGCTTGGCGGCAGCCAGTCGGTCGGGCGGCCAGCGGGGACCTGGCGGGTGCGACTGGTCAGCGGGTGATCGCCGTTGTGGAAATGGGCGCGGAAGTTGAAGCTCGCCTCCAGTCCGTGGATCGCGCCGATGACATACCAGGGCACCCCGCCGCGCCGCCCGACGCCTTCATACCGCCCGCGTGACTGGCGCATCATGGCGAGGTGCCAATTGGCGGTTTCGCCGTGCTGCGCGCGCAGCGCTGCCGAGGCGAACATCGCCGCATATTCCTTCGCGAGATCGGCAAAGCGCAGCGACCGGCTGATCGTCACCGGCCCGGCGGGCACGGCGATTTCCGGTGCAGGCAGCTGAAATCGGCGGCAGGTCAGTGGCGCGCCTGAGTGACAGTTCGGCTCCCTCGTCAGATCCGGGATCGAGCCGCAGCGGTTCGGTCATGCCCGCCACCGGCAGTGCCGGCCCGCCGAGCCCCGTTGTCAGCCATTGCGGCACGACATGCTGGGTGGCGTGGAGTTTGGCGAGCAGCGCCCCGCCTTTCTCGGCAAGCTCGGGACTGGACTGCTCGGCCCGGTCGATCAGCGCGACCAGCCGCGGCAAAGCCAGTTCGTAAAGCCGCTCGAGATCGGCGGAAAGCGGCACATCGCCCGGCGTGAGCCGCGAGGGGGGCAGTTTCGCCACCCTGGCCTCGGCCTCAAGGTTCATCACTGCGCCGACGAATTCGGCGGCCTGGAATGCCTCACCAGGGATGATCGCGCGCAATTGCGCGGGCAAGGCCTGGCCGAGCAACTGGCGCAGCGGATCGGCGGCGGTTGCGTCTGTCTGCGCGCGCACGACACCGGGCACAGCCAGCGCCGCCAGCGCGCCTGCCATCACCTGTCGTCGCGATCCCGTTGCACGTCCCGATGCACGCATTGACTCGACTCCCGTCGCGGAACCTATCATCCGCCGGGTGGGGAGCCAAGTGTTGCGGGATCAGCCCTCGGCTTCGCGCTCGAACGCCGCCGCGCCGCCCAGCCGCGCCGCTGCCTTGCCCAGCAGCGACAACACGGTCACCGCAATGGCGGTGGCGAGAATGGCATAGGTGTAGAGCCCCGCCAGATCGTCGCCGAGGCCAAGCTCGGCGAGCGTGGCCTTGATCGCCTCGTTCCACGCCAGCGCGGCGACAAGGCCAAGCGAAGCGGATGCCAGGGCAATCATTGTCTGGATAAATGCACGTGGGTCGGTCATGCTCGGGATTCCCTTCGGGTTGAAACCGGCGGCGAGCATATCCGGGAGAGCAGGCGCATCAAGAGCTGGTCCAATTCATCGACAACGCGTTCCGTCTCGCGGCTGGTGCTTGCGCTGTTCTACGGTGCGGCCGGCGTGGCGCACCTTGTTACGCCCGCACCGTTCCTGGCAGTCACGCCAGGCTGGGTGCCGTGGCCTGCGGGAGTGGTACTTCTGACAGGGCTTGCCGAACTCGCGGGCGCGGCCGGGCTGGTGCAGTGGTTCGCGCCGCGTCTGCGCCGGGCTGCCGCCATCGGCCTGGCACTTTATGCAGTCTGCGTTTTCCCGGCCAATATCAATCATATGCTGTTCGACATGGCCAAGGCCGAGCCGGTCGCAGGCTGGGACTACCACATTCCGCGCATGCTGTTTCAACCATTCGTCGTGTGGCTGGCCTTGTGGGCGGGCGAGGTGATTGACTGGCCGTTCCGCCGGGCGATGCCGCGCGGGTAGAGCGACAAAGCCCTTGCCCAATCCCGCGCCTTGGTGTTGCGGGACTGGCCATGGACAGGTTCGACCATATCATTGCCGGGGGCGGCAGCGCGGGCTGCGTGCTCGCCAACCGGCTGAGCGCCGATCCGCGCCGGCGCGTTCTGCTGCTCGAAGCCGGCGGGCGCGATAACTATATCTGGATTAAGGTTCCGGTCGGCTATCTCTACTGCATCGGCAACCCGCGCACCGACTGGCTCTACGAGACCGAGGCCGAGCCGGGGCTCAAGGGCCGCAGCCTCAAATACCCACGCGGGCGCGTGCTCGGCGGCTGTTCCTCGATCAACGGCATGATCTACATGCGCGGGCAGGCGGCGGACTATGACCACTGGCGGCAATCGGGCTGCGATGGCTGGGGCTGGGACGACGTGCTGCCCTTGTTCAAGCGCGCCGAGGACCACTATGCCGGGCCGGGCGCATTCCACGGCGCGGGCGGCGAAATCCGGGTGGAGCAGCAGCGGCTGCGCTGGGAAATTCTCGAAGCCTTCCAGCGCGCGGCTGCGGAATACGGCGTGGCACCGGTCGCCGACTTCAATCGCGGCGACAATGAAGGCTCGGCGCTGTTCGACGTCACCCAGCGCAAGGGCTGGCGGTGGAGCGCGGCGGATGCCTTCCTCAAGCCCGTGCGCAGCCGGCCCAACCTGCAGGTCGTCACCGGCGCGCTGGTCGACAAGGTGCTGTTCGAGGATGGACGCGCCAGCGGCATCGCCTATCGTCTCGGCAACGAGCAGCGGGTCGCCCGCGCCACTGGCGAAGTGCTGCTGGCGGCAGGTGCGATCGGCTCACCGGCGATTCTCGAACGCTCCGGCATAGGCGATGCGGCAAGACTGGCCGCGCTGGGCATCGCGCCGCTGGTCGATCGCCCCGAAGTCGGCGGCAACCTGCAGGACCATCTGCAGCTGCGCTGCGCCTGGCAGGTCTCGGGCGTGGCGACACTCAATCATCGCGCCTCGAACCTGATCGGCAAGGCCCTGATCGGGCTCGAATACCTGCTGCGCCGCACTGGCCCGATGGCCATGGCCCCCAGCCAGCTCGGCATGTTCGTCAGGAGCGATCCGCGCCTTGCCACAGCCGATCTCGAATACCACGTCCAGCCCTTGAGCCTCGCGGCCTTCGGCGGCGCGCTCGATCCGTTTCCGGCGTTCACCGCCAGCGTTTGCCACCTGCGCCCCGAAAGTCGCGGGCGCACCGCGATCCGCAGCAAGGATCCCGCCGATGCCCCCGCAATTGCTCCCAACTACCTCGCCACCGAGGGCGACCGGCGCGCCGCCGCCGAGGCGATCCGCATCAGCCGCCGCATCGCCGCCCAGCCCGCGCTCGCGCGCTACGACCCCCGGGAAGTCCGCCCCGGCCTTGCCTGCCAGAGCGAGGATGAGCTGCGGGAGGCCGCCGGTGCCATCGGCACGACCATCTTCCACCCTGCCGGGACTGCGGCCATGGGCGCGGTCGTCGATGCGCAATTGCGGGTGACGGGCGTCGAGCGCCTGCGGGTGATCGACGCCTCGGTCATGCCGCGCATCACCTCGGGCAACACCAACGCACCGACGATGATGATCGCCGAGAAGGGCGCGGCCATGGTGATGAAGGCCTCGTCCCGGGCTTGAGCCGGCACGAGGCAATCTCCACGTTGTTTTTTTTGCCGCGTTCGGCCAATGCGCCTGCATGACCGAGATCCACGATCCCGTCCCGCAGTCCTTCGGGCTGGCCAAGGCCGAAACCCTCGTTGAGGCGCTGCCTTATCTCCAGCGCTACGCCGGGCGGACCTTCGTGGTCAAATACGGCGGCCATGCGATGGGCGATCCCGAGCTGGCGCACGATTTTGCCGAGGATGTCGTGCTGCTGAAAGCGGTCGGCATCAATCCGGTGGTGGTCCATGGCGGCGGCCCGCAGATCGGGGCAATGCTCAAGAAGCTCGGCGTCGAATCGCGCTTCGTCGATGGCCTGCGGGTCACCGACAAGGAAACCGCGCAAGTCGCCGAAATGGTGCTCTCGGGCGCGATTAACAAGGAACTGGTCGGCTGGATTGCCGGCGCGGGCGGCAAGGCGATCGGGATTTCCGGCAAGGACGGCGGACTCGTCATCGCCAGCAAGGTCACGCGCACCACCCGGGACCCCGACAGCCAGATCGAGCAGGTCGTCGATCTCGGCTTCGTCGGCGAGCCGCTGCATGTCGATACCACGGTGATCGAAACCATCTGCGCCGCCGGCATGATCCCGGTGATCGCCCCGATCGCGCCGGGCGCGGACGGCGAGACCTACAATGTCAACGCCGACACCATGGCCGGTGCGATCGCCGCCGCGCTGGGTGCGGCGCGACTGTTCCTGCTGACCGATGTCGCCGGCGTCCTCGACAAGGCGGGAAACCTGCTCACAGATCTCACCCCGGTCGCCATCGCCACGCTGCAGGCTGACGGCACCATTTCGGGCGGGATGATCCCCAAGCTCGAGACCTGCATCCATGCGGTCGAGGCCGGCTGCGAGGCGGCGGTGGTGCTCGACGGACGGGTGCCGCATGCGATGCTGCTTGAAATCTTCACCTCGAAGGGCGCGGGCACGCTGATCCGGGCAACGGGAGAACAGACATGAACATTCGTAACGCAAGCTTGGCGCTCGCCATGACCGGCCTCCTGGCTGGCTGCGACTCTGCGCCCACTGATCCGCAGAGCAAATCGGCAAGCCTGGCCCCGGTCGCTGCGGCCGCATCCTCGGCTGCGCCGTCTCCGGCGGCAGGCCCCGACCAGCGCGAAGCGGAGAAAGTGGTCGATGCCTTCGCCAGCGCGCTCACCAAGGGTGATTGGGCGGCGGCGGCATCAACCTGGAGCCCCAAAGCCGGAGTCACGGCGAAATCACTCAGCGAGGATTTCTCCGGGCCTTCCTTGAGCCTCGTCAACATTGGCTCGGATCAGGGAGCATTCGACAGTGAGGGCGGTGCGCTCACTTACCGGGTGCCGATGCTGCTTGAGAGCCCGGAAGGCGTGCGGCCGCTCATTGTCACATTGCGCCGGATCGAGCGGGTTCCTGCCGCGAGCCCCGCACAGCGCCTCTGGCAAATCGAAAACGCCGCACAGCGCGAATAGCGGTGGAGCCGCCCCACCGCCAGGTTGCTCCGATGCCCAGGCCTCGGCTATCGGAGCCACACTTCGCCCGCGAAAGGACCGCCCTTTGATCGCCGCCACCCTGTTCCAGATCGTCGGCTACCTGATTTCGGTCGTCGTCATGCTGGTGATCGTACAATTCGTCATGAGCCTGCTGATCAGTTTCAACGTGATCAACATGCACAACGATTTCGTCGCCTCGGTGTGGCGCGCGATCAACGCGCTGCTCGATCCGATCCTCAGCCCGATCCGCAAGATCATGCCCGATACCGGCGCGATCGATTTCTCGCCGATGGTGCTGATTATCCTCCTCCAGGTCGTCCGCATCGTTCTCGGCAATCTGGCATACGCGGCGGCATGAGCCCTGAAAGCCTGACCAGAGCCGCGATCATCGATGGCAAGGCCTTTGCCGAAGGCCTGCGTGCGCGAGTCGGTCTGCTTGCTGCCGAATTCGAAGCGGCAGCCGGTCGCCCGGCGGGGCTCGCGGTGGTGCTGGTCGGCGAGGACCCGGCGAGCCAGGTCTATGTGCGCAACAAGGGCAAGCAGACGCTGGCCTGCGGCATGGCGAGCTTCGAGCACAAGCTGCCCGCCGAAACCGGTGAGGCCGCGCTTCTGGCGCTGGTCGAACAGCTCAACGCCGATCCGCTGGTCGATGGTATCCTCGTCCAGCTGCCCCTGCCGGATCACATCGACGAGCAGAAGGTGATCGCCGCGATAGACCCCGACAAGGACGTTGATGGCTTCCACGTGATCAACGTCGGGCGGCTGTCGGCCGGGCTGCCCGGTTTCGTTCCCTGCACCCCGCTCGGCTGCATCATGCTGCTGAAAGACCGGCTCGGAAGCCTTGCCGGGCTCGACGCCGTGGTGATCGGCCGTTCGAACATCGTCGGCAAGCCGATGGCGCAATTGCTGATCCGCGAAAGCTGCACCGTAACTGTCGCCCACAGCCGTACGCGCGAGCTCGCCGAGGTGGTCCGCCGCGCCGACATTGTCATCGCCGCCGTCGGCCGCGCTGAAATGGTCAGGGGCGACTGGATCAAGCCCGGCGCCTGCGTGATCGACGTCGGCATCAACCGCGTCGCGGCTGGCCAAGAGGGCAAGACCCGGCTGGTCGGCGATGTTGATTTCGCCGGGGCGAGCGCGGTCGCCGGGGCAATTACTCCGGTGCCCGGCGGGGTCGGCCCGATGACCATCGCCGTGCTGCTGCGCAACACCCTGGTCGCGGCACACCGCAATGCCGGACTGGCGCTGGCGGAGGACGCGATTTGAAGCGGCTGGAAATCGGCAAGCCCCTCCCCTTCAGGGGAGGGGTTGGGGTGGGGGCTGTCCGCCTGGCTACACGCCTAGACGGCAAGCCCCACCCCTCGATCCCCTCCCCTGAAGGGGAGGGGAAGTGAAGCGCCATTCATTGTTGCTGACGTTCGCTGCCGCTGCCTGTGCGCCCGGGACTGGCGGCATGGGCGGCGGCCTGCCGCTGCGCCCCGTCGCCGATGCCAGCGCGGTGATCGCTGCGGAGATCGGTTTCAACCAGCTGGCGCAGGCCAAGGGCCAATGGTCCGCTTTTCGCGCGACTGCCGCCGAGGGCGCGGAAATGTTCGTGCCCGATCGGGTGCTTGCCGAGGGCTGGCTCAAAGGCCGCACCGATCCCGCCGTGCCGGTGCGCTGGCAGCCGCATGCGGTCTGGTCGAGCTGCGACGGCTCCTATGCGGTAACTCGCGGCGCATGGGAGCGCCCCGGTTCTGTGGGCAGCTATGTCACCGTCTGGCAGCGCCAGAAGAACGGCAAATACAAGTGGCGGCTCGACATGAGCCTCGCCGACGAACGCGCGCTGCCCGCCCCCGAAATGGTCGCCGCACGGGTTGCCGATTGCGGAAAGTCGCCAGCGCAGCGCGCCTCTCTGGCGGCCATGGACGCCAGCACGCAGGCTTCGCTGGGGGCCTATGACGCAACCGGCGAACGCATGGGTTCACTGGGCATCGCCAACGACGCCACGCTCGGCTGGGAGACCCGCGCCGGCACCAGCGAGCGCCGTTTCAAGCTGTTGCTGTGGAACGGCAAGGACTTCGAGACGGTGATCGACACCTCCGCCCTTTCGCCGCCGCGCTAAGGTCTGTGGCTCAAGAGTCCTTTCGCCCCAAAGGCCTATTGCCCCAAAGGCCTATTGTAACGTCACCCGGTCGTCGTCGCCATCGCGGCGGCCGAAAAACTGCATCAGTTGCACCAGCAGTTCGCAGCGCGCCGAAATGTCCGCCGCCTCGAGCAGCGCCTGCTTCGCCGCCGCATCGAACGGGGCGATCTGGCTGACGCCGTTGATCAGCGCGACATCGTCGAGCTGCGCCACCGAGTTCCAGTCAACGCTATAGCCTTGGGCATCGGCAAAGCGCCGCGCCTCGCGCTCGAACGAAGCGCGCTCCACCGGCGCGAGAAAGTCTTCGCCGGCTTCCTGGAGTAGTTGCGCCTCGACCTGGCGAAACGGCGTCGTCACGTCGAGTTCGCGCAGCACGCGGAAGCGCGCCTCGCCTTCGAGCACGATGTTGAACCGGCCGTCATCCAGCGCCTCGACCTCGCCGATCCGCCCGAGACAGCCGACAGCAAACAGCGGCGCGCCTTCCTGGGCGCGTTGCGGCTGGATCATGCCGATCCGCCGGTCGCGCGCCAGGGCATCGCTGACCATGGCGCGATAGCGCGGCTCGAAGATGTGCAGCGGCAGGTGCAGCCCGGGATAGAGCAGCGCGCCCGCCAGCGGGAAGATCGAGATTCGCGTGCCCGCCTCGACCATGCCTCTCTCCTACCCGAACAGAACCGTCGAGAGCTTGCGGCGCGTGGCGGCGACCCACGGCTCTTCCAGCCCGATGACCTCGAACATCTGGAGCAACCGCGCTTTCGCCGCGCCCTCGTGCCATTCGCGGTCGGCGGCGACCATGGCGAGCAGCGTCGCCGCTGCGGCATCCCGTTCGCCCGCAGCAAAGGCGGCCTCGGCATAGGCGAGCTGGGCGTCCATGTCGGCGGGCGCGGCCTCGGCGGCGGTGCGCAAGGATGCCAGTTCGCCCTCCTCGGGTTTCGCCCGCGCCAGATCGAGCGCGGTGCGCGCCCGCTCGATGGCGGCATCGGCGGCAAGCGCCGGGTCGAGCGCGGCAAGCACGCCGTCGGCTTCGGCGATGCGCCCCGCGAGCGCCAGCGCGCGGACCAGACCCGCTGCTGCCTGCGCATTGTCCGGGGCCAGTTCGGCGATCTGCGAAAAGATCCCCGCCGCGCGCTCGCCGTCGCCCGCAGCGAGCACCTCCTCGCCCATGGCCAGCAGCGGCGCGAGGTCCTGCGCCGGTTCACCGCCCGCCGCGTCGCCGGCGACCGGCAGCTTGGCGAGCAGCTGGTCGAGAATCCCCTTCAACTGCAATTCGGAGCGGGCATTGGTGAGATCGGCGACCGGCTGGCCCTGGAACACGGCATAGACCGTGGGGATCGATTTGACCTGGAACTGCGCGGCGATGAACGGTTCCTCATCGACGTTGATCTTGGCGAGCACCACCCCCTTGTCGGCATAATCGCCCGCGACCTTCTCCAGCACCGGGGTCAGCGCCTTGCACGGCCCGCACCATTCCGCCCAGAAATCGACGATCACCAGCGCGGTCATCGACGGTTCGGCGACCGTCTTGCGGAAGCGATCAACCGCTTTCTGCTCTTCGAGATTGAGACCCAAGGTGGCCAAGTTCGCTGCTCCGTGGCTGGCTGGAATGAATTCGCGCCCAATTTGGCGCTTTTCGCGCGTTTGTGAAGGGCGAATGCAGCGAAATCCGGCATGGCGGCGCGCGCGGCGAAAATCCCGGGCCGGGGGGCTGTATTTTCCCTTGCCGGGGGGTTTGTTTTCCCTTGCCGGGGGCTGGACCCGATGCTAACCGCGCGCCTCACCCCGGTCGGCCGGCTTTCGCGCGGCAGGCCCCGGACGTTCGAGCGGGCGTAGCTCAGGGGTAGAGCACAACCTTGCCAAGGTTGGGGTCGAGGGTTCGAATCCCTTCGCCCGCTCCAGTTTTTCCAAATAAATCATTGGTATAGAAAGTTCCCCCAACGGGGAGCCGCTGCTTACAGCGGCATTTCCTTCAGGAATGTAAGCACCTTGTAAGCAGCTAATAGGCGCACACTCCAGCGCAAACATTCGTGTACATTTGGCGCTCAGTCTTGCTGACCCTTTTGGCAGACGAACTGATAATCAACATCAAAGGATCGCTTAGAGGCTGATCTCCGGTCCCTCATGTGGGGAATGCCTTCCCCTGACGCCGGAATCGGCATGGCCTGTTTCCGGCTACCCCTTCTGCGGGGACACCCCGCAACGCCCCATATGATGAGCGGGGCTGATGCCGCGCTCTGGCCGATTGGAAATCGTCCAGGGTGCGAAGTCTCAATGGCGGCCCCGCACGCACTCTGAACCGGCTCGGCAAGGGCCAGCGCGGGATTGACCATGACGACAAGCCCCGCCCTGGCCAATCCCGCACAGGCCCTTTCGCCGTCTCCTCCCTTCAGGGTGCGGTTTCTTCTGGCCCAATGCCGCTGGTCGCTGGAGCGATCGGAGGCATGAGCAGGGTGCCGCAGGCGGTGCCTGCGCGTCTGGCGGCATCTGACCAAGCGGTCTGACATTGCCCTGCACCGGGCGGCGGCGATCCGGGCTGCGCCCAGGTGAGAGTGAGAGGGGGGCTTCGCCTTCGTGACGGGTGAGGGCTGAGAGAGAGTCTCTCGGCTGCCCGTCATGGAGAAATACCATGGCAACTTCTGTTCCCAAACTTCGCCTGAGCAGTTCGCGCGACATCCCGTTCGACAAGCTCGTGCTCAGTCAGTCCAATGTCCGGCGCGTCAAATGCGGTGTCTCGATCGGCGAGCTTGCCGACGACATCGTCCGCCGGACCCTGCTGCAGAGCCTCAATGTCCGGCCCGTCCTCGATGCCGATGGCCAGGATACCGGAAAGTTCGAAGTGCCCGCTGGCGGTCGGCGCTTCCGCGCGCTCGAACTTCTGGTCAAGACCAAGCGGATGGCGAAAACCCAGCCAGTGCCCTGCGTGGTGCGCGAAGGTGGCAGCGCCGAGGAGGATTCGCTGGCGGAGAATGTCATGCGCGAGGCGCTGCATCCGCTCGACCAGTTCCGCGCGTTCAAGGCTCTGCGCGAGCAGGGGACGTCGGAGGAGGAAATCGCCGCGCGCTTCTTCGTCACGCCCAGCATCGTCAAGCAGCGCCTGCGGCTCGCGTCCGTCTCCGAAGCCCTGCTCGATATCTATGCCGATGACGGCATGACGCTCGATCAGCTGATGGCGTTCAGCGTCTCGTCGGACCATGCCCGCCAGGAGCAGATCTGGGCCGATGTCGGCACAGAGCTATGCCAATCAGCCGTACAACATCCGCCGCTTGCTGACCAATGAGGCCGTGCCGGTGAGTGATCGCCGGGCACATCGTCGGTATCGCAGCCTATGAGGAAGCGGGCGGCACGATCATGCGCGACTTGTTCACGGTCGATCAGGGCGGCTGGATGCAGGACGTGGCCTTGCTGGACCGAATGGTGGCGGAAAATCTCAGCGAAACCGCCCATGAGATCGCCAGGGAAGGCTGGAAATGGATCGAGGCCGCAGCCGATCTGCCCTATGGCCATGAATATGGTCATCGCCGGATCACCGGCACGACCGAACCTCTGA
Organism: uncultured Alphaproteobacteria bacterium; assembly: GCA_963777795.1. GTDB lineage: Bacteria > Pseudomonadota > Alphaproteobacteria > Sphingomonadales > Sphingomonadaceae > Novosphingobium. Next base: position 739,639 of record CAVZRM010000003.1, on the reverse strand, counting down.
CCGAGGCCGAGCAGGCGGCCTGCGATGCGCTCATGGCCGAATTCGACCAGCTGACCGAAGAATATGACGGCGGCGACGATCTGCCCGAGGAAGTCGATGCGCGCCTGGGTGAACTGGAAGCCCTCATCGATGGCTATGTCCGCCGCCCCGCGATCTATGACCCGCAGGAAGTGGCACGCGCAGGTGTGTTCATCTCGCTGGCAAGCAATGGCGTGCTGCGGATCGATCGCGGCTATGGCCGCCGCCATCACACCGACCGACGTCGTCCTCGAACCCTCTGCGGGAACGGGCCTGCTGGCGATCCATGCCCAGCGGGCAGGCGCATCGCTGGTGCTCAATGAATTTGCCGACACGCGGGCCGAACTGCTGGAGCGCCTGTTTGGCGGGGTGGCTGTCACACGGCACGATGCACGCGCAGATCGATGACTATCTTGGCACTGATATTCGTCCCAGCGTCGTGCTGATGAACCCGCCCTTCTCTGCGATGGCCCATGTCGATCACACGATGAAGGATGCGGCGCTTCGCCATCTGTCATCGGCTTTGGCACGGCTCGCCGAGGGTGGCCGCCTCGTCGTCATTACCAGCGCAGGTTTCGGCCCTGAGATGCCCGCCTGGCGCGATGCGTTCATCAAGCTGCAGGACACGGGCCGTGTGATGTTCAGCGCTGCCATCGATGGCCGGGCTTACCTTCGGCTCCTTTGCGAACGCTGATCTGGGACACCCGTTGCCCCCCTCGCGGGTGTCCATTCCGGGAAATCCGCAGCCGTTTCATTCTCCCTTCCTGTTCGCCGCAGCCGCAGACAAGCGGCAGGTGTCTTGCCGGAGGATGGCCCAGTCATTTGCCCTTGCCGCTGCTACGCCGCGATACCTGAGGACCCAGGATGCTGCTGTTCATCTCGGTCTTTCCGCCGCACGCTTGAGAGCGTCGCTGCTTCGGCGCCGGGCCCGTCTATCGCAAACTGGGCGGTCGGATCGTCTACGCCGTCGACGACCTCGGCGCTTGGGCCGAGTTCGGCCTGCGCCGTTCGACTTCCGATGCGGGCACGGGGATCGTCCACCCGGCCAAGCGCCTCCCCGCCGACGTCGTGCGGCGCTGATCGCCCGTGCCCAAGCAGTCCAACCGCGTCGGCGCAGTGCCTGTCGGGCCTCAACTTGCGCTTCTTCGCTCGATCCCGGGCAACCTTGACCGCGTGACGCGCAGGATCTTCATGGCCTGGCCGTTCTTCAGCCTCGCCAAGACAAGCGCCTCCAGCCTATCGACTTTCGCATGGGCGACACCTGGATCAAGGTCGAGGCGACGCCGGAACATGTCGTCGCGGAGCATCTGGAGATGCGACGTCCTATCTGGGCTGTTAGCCAGATGGTGGAGGCCCGCGAATACGGGTCGCCGCAGTCGCGCCTCATGGGGTCCACGCCACATGAAGTGCTCTCCTTCCTTGGCCGGGGCGCGTCCGCCGCGACTATGGTCGCCTGAAAGCCGCGCTAAACCAGTTGGAATCGACGACGATCGCAACGTCGATCCGCAGCCGCATCGGCGCCGCCGCCATGATTTTCATGGATTCAACGAATCTAAAAAGCGGCTTGGCGGCAATGGTCGTCCGCTTCGGGTGGATCTGATCATTCCGAGCTGACTTTATGCCGGTGTGGTCGAGCAAGCCCTGGTGCTCACCATCGACCGCGCTTATTTCGGCCTGACCGGCGGGATCGAGCGATGGCTTCTGCCGGATCGTGCGCAAGCATGGCGGGCGGCAGCGCGGCGGCTGGAGCTTCGACGTCCCGCACCTTCACATGAAGTCCGGTGCGCTATCGCCGCTCAAACGCTTTGCGTTCGAACTGCGCGACATCGTGCAGCGTCAGTCACTGCCAGGATACAAGCTCACGCTCGAAACGACATTCGGCAGCGAGCGACTGATCTTCACCCCGACACCGCCCGATCTGTTCGATGTCGCCATGCGCCGTGCCGGTCTTCGGCCTGTGGATAAGCGCTGATGCGGCTCGTGCTATCAGGAACCGGCGAAGTCGTGCCATCAGGAACCGCAAAGTCGTGCTATCGGGAACCGAAATCGCCTCGAAAGCCGCGGAAATCCTCGCCATTTGGCGGCCCTAACTATGCTAACAATAAATCCTTCCCGGATTCTTTCTAACGCATCAGCGACCTGTGGATGAAGTGCCAAAGCGGCGTGATCATTCCGCCAGATCGCTTAGCGAACAGGCTCTGCAGGATTGGGGTAGCAACCCTGACAACCTGACCGCAGTCTCGCTCACGTGGATTGCCGGAAAGAGAGAAGAGTGGCTGCGCTTCGGCCACCCGATCCGTGACCGTATCGTCAACCGCCGGACACGCATCGCCTTCGTTCCAGCCAGGCGCGATTTTCGCGCTGGTGCGCTGGACGGCGAACGACTTCGGGACGATCGCCTCGCACATCGATGTTGTGCGGGCTGTGGGGCGTCACGAAGCTTGCACCACATTGGCCTGTATCGATCCCGGCGGAGAACTGTTGCTGCATACCGCAAGCTGGCCAAAGGTCAGCCAGGTTCAGCGCGCGATCGATACGGTCGAAGCCATCGGGATCGACGCCTGCGACGCGGATCCCGATCATTGGCGCCAGGTCCATCATCGGATCGCCGCCGGACTGACGCCATCGGAATATTCGCACTGCCGTCACCGCGCCTGGCTCAGGCGCAAGGCGGTATGTTTGGAGCGAGTGCGGTCATGCGCAATGCGGTGACTGCGTTGTCGGGCTCGAAGCCACCTCCCTTCGCGCTGCAGATCCTATCGCAACATTAACCAATGGCTGTTAGCTAGGCTGCCGCGGGGCTCTGAATTCACAGGTTGATGGTCAGCGATTGATCGTTCGAACACGCGACACCAGCGATCCAATGTCTTTCGGTGACAAGCGGCAAATTTCGCCGACAATGCGGACATTCGATCGGTGGAAGTGATTTCCTGACACCTGCCGTATGATCATCCTCATGGGCCGACGCTTCGAACGACAAGAATTGGCGCTTGCTGGCAGGCCGCTTTTGGCCGTCCTTACAGCCATGATCTGACGGCGATGGTGCTGGACCCGGATTTTTTTCTTCCTCGCTTCCCGTTTTTCCCTTCATCTCCGCAACAGGTATGAAGGGAGACGCGCCGCAGATGTCGCAGGAGTCGTAAACGCTATCGATCGAGGAGGTGAACCGGCTGCTAAGCCGGCTACGCCAAACCGATCTGCTGCGTCTCGCGGCTCTGGCTCAGACCTGGGTAAATGGCTGCCCGCGGCGCGACGCCGCTGAGCTGCTGCACGAAGCGCTCGCCCGCGCCTTGTCTGGCGACCGGCCATGGCCGGCGAACGTGCCGTTGCCCGCGTTCCTGTCGCAGGTGATGCGAAGCATTGCCAGCCAGTGGCGTCACGAAGACCAGCGCGAGCCGCTCGCCGACGACACGGACGCGTTGGCCGATGACGGCGGAACGACCTCGGTAAACGAGTTTGCCGACCTGACCGAATGCATGCGCAGTGCGCTGCGAGAAGATACACCCGCGCTCGGCATATTCGAGCGAACTCCTTGCCCAAACCAGCCGCAAGGATGCGCGCAGCCAACTCGGCATCGACGAAACGGGCTACGACACAGCCCGGCGCCGGATGATCCGTACCCTACAACGCCAGTTCAGACCCGGATGGACCTCATGACAACGCCCCGCGATCCCGACCAGCTTCTCTCGCTCATTGCCGAAGGTATATTGGAGGCGAGCGACGATGAAATCATCGCGGCGGCACAGGCCCACGGCCTGGACGTGGTGGCGCTTGAGCGAAGGGTCCGCGAGATCATCGCGACCCGCATAGAAGCTGCCCAGTCTTCGCCGGCACCCAATTTCCAGATCGGCCATACCGTTTCGCTGCGGTCGGATCCGGCGCGGATCGGTGTGATCACCGGCATTACGCCGAGCAATCGCGAAACGCGTCTCAACGTGTTCATCGATGGGCGGTTGGAGACCTGGTATCTTAGCCAGGTCATTGCGGCGGACCTGACGCCAGGAGCAGTGCGCGCGACGCTCGATGAGTTCAGTGCGCGCCTGACTGCGCTCCAACTCGCCGAGCCCAGCATTGCAAACCTCTATTCGCTGCAGGCCGGGCAAATCGACTTCATCCCTTATCAATTTCGCCCCGTGCTCAAGTTCGTCCGCGCAGATCGCCCGCGCATGCTCGTCGCTGACGAGGTGGGTGTGGGAAAGACGATCGAGGCAGGACTCCTGCTGCGCGAGTTGCAAGCGCGACGCCCGCTGCGCTCGGTCTTGATCGTTTGCTCGAAGGCGCTCGTGGTAGAGGAAAAGTGGCACCGCGAAATGCGGCGCTTCGACGAGGAGTTCGTGACGCTCGGCAGCGACGACCTGCGCTACTGCCTACGACCAGAGCGATCTCGAAGGCGAATGGCCCGACCGCTTTTCGCGCGCCATCCTGCCCTTCTCCTTGGTCAACGAGAACCTGCTCCAAGGCTTTGCACAACGCGGAGGCGGACATGGCCCAGGCCTGAGTACTCTCGACGCACCGCCTCGCTTCGACCTGCTGATCGTCGACGAGGCGCACAACGCGCGCAACAGCGATACCAGCCTGCATCAAGGCTTGCGGCTGCTCGCGGACAATGCCGAGGCGGTGGTGCTCATTACCGCGACGCCGGTCCAGCTGGGGACCGGTGATCTCTTTCTCGCTGCTCAATCTGCTGCGACCCGACCTGGTGATGGACCGGCCGACCTTCGAGCGGATGGCGGAGCCGAACGAGGCGATCAATGCGGCGATCGCCTCTATTCGCGGCGCCACCTCTGGCTGGCAAGCAAACGCGCGGTCTCATCTTCAAGAGGCAGCGGAGACGGATTTGGGGACGCGCCATGCTCGCGCCGTCGCCGGAATTCCGCAACTTGCTAACGGCGATTGGGACAGCGGAAACCGATGATGACCGCGTGCGGCTAATCCGGCCAGCCGAGGGGCTGCATAGCTTTGCTTCGATGATCAGCCGCACCCGTCGGCGCGACATCGGCAACTTCACCAGCCGCAAGGCGCGAACGATCGAGGTGCCATTCACGCCCGAGCAGCGCGCCATCCACGATGACCTGCTATCCTTGCAGCGCGCGATCTATCTACGCACGCATGGCGCGGGGCCGCTGGGCTTCCTCATGACTACGATCCGTCGCCAGGCCGCAAGCTCACTGCATGGCCTTGTGCCCTTCCTGGAGACGATCCTGTCCCGGCGGCTTACCGAGCTCGAATTCGTCGAGATTGGCGGTGGGGAACTCGACGATGCCGAAACTGCGATCAACTCATCCGGGCCGAGATTTCCGCCATCGTCGAGCGTGCCGAGGACTTGCCGCAGATGATGCAAGCTCGCAAGGTTGGTCGAAATAATCAGCCAAAAGGCGGAGATGCCCAACCGGCGGCTTCTGCTATTCAGTTCGTTCCGTCATACCCTTGCCTATGTCGACGCGGCGTTGCGCGCGGGCGGCGTGCGCGTGGGCCTCATCCATGGCGGGGTCGCCGACGACGATCGTCGAAGGCTCCGCAAGGCGTTTGCCCTCCCGCCCGAGCACGATGACGCGATCGATGTGCTGCTTTCTTCCGAAGTCGGCTCGGAAGGTCTCGACTTCCAGTTCTGCGACGCGCTGGTCAACTATGACATCCCGTGGAACCCGATGCGCATCGAGCAGCGTATCGGACGCATCGATCGCTACGGCCAGGCCAGCCAGACCGTTGCGATCTACAATTTCGTGACGCCGGGCACGGTCGATTTCGACATCTTCAACCGTTGTCTATTGCGCATCGGCGTGTTCGAACGCGCCATCGGCGGCAGCGAGGCTATACTCGGCGAGGATTGCCGGGGCGCTGCTCGCCGTGGCGGATGACTTCACTCTGACCGACGATGAACGCCAGGCGCGGCTACAGCAGCTCGCCGACAATGAGATACGCCAGGTTATCGAGACCGATGCGCTCGAGGAACGCGAGGCCGAGCTGTTCGGCGTGCGCGTTGAGCGCAATCAGATCGACGACGACATCGCGCACATCCAGCCGGTGGCTCGAGCCGAACGCGATCGAACGCCTGGTCGGTCTCCACCTAGAGCGCGAACTGGACGTCGGCCACAATCCCATCAGCGGCCAAGGTCCGGCAAAGAGCTTGCGACTGTCCGCAGACGCACGCCGCCGGCTCGTCCCGCCGCGCGCGCGCGGATCACGGCTGAACCTCGCCGAACGGGAATGGGAAGGCTGGCTGCGCGGCGACCAGCAGACCCTGGCGCTCACCTTCGACCGGGAAACGGCCAATGCCGATCGCGATCTCGCCTTCATCACGCCGGTCCACCCGCTCACCCAGGCGGCAGCCCGGTTCTTCGCCGGCGACGAAGAGATACAGGTGGCGCTGAAGGTGTCGGACCCGGCGCTGCCGGCAGGCGACCACCCGTTCGCAATTTACCAATGGCAGATGCGCGGGCTACGGGAAGACGCCATGCTCGTTTCCGTCGTAGAGGACGCAGCCGTCGGCGCGGTGTTCATGGACATCTTTGCCGCCGCCCAGGACACCGACGATGTCGCGCTTCCGAGCATCGCCGTCGTCGAAGGTCTGGAGGGCTGGCATCACGAACTATGGACCCGACGCCGCGCTGCGCACATTGCCGAGGCTGGCGAAATCGCGCGGTTCCGGCGCGACAGCCTCGAAGCGAGCCACCGGGCACGCGTCGCGATTCTGGAAGAACAGCTGAGCCTGGTCTCGGAGGACCGCATCCGCCGCATGCGACTGGGCCAGCTTGCGCGCGCCAATGTTGACCATCGCGAGGCGCTCGACAATCTGGCCGCCGCCGAGCGGCGTGCCGATATCCTTCCGCGGCGGGTCGCGGCGGGCATTCTTCGGGTGGAGCACTGACATGGACGCCCCCTTCGATCTCTGGCTCGACGCGCTCCGCGCCAGGCGCGAGCGCTGGGTTAGCGCCAGCCACGAAAACAACTTCGACCGCGGCATCTGGAACGCGACCGTCGAGAAATATGCCGACCCCAGCCATTTCATCTTCGAGCTTCTGCAGAACGCCGAAGATGCCGAGCTACTTGGGTCCGCTTCCTGCTCGAATCCGATCGTATCCAGTTCGAGCATGACGGAAGACCGTTTGACCGCGATGACATCGAGGGCATCACCGGGATCGGCAACACGACCAAATTGGATGACGGTCACAAAATCGGCTGTTTCGGGATCGGCTTCAAATCGGTCTATGTCATCACCGAACGGCCTGAAGTGCATTCGCGGATCGAAGGCGATCCGCTCGCTTTTGCGATCGAAATCTGGTGGTTCCGCGCATCATCCCGACGCAACATCGTGACGCCACTACGCGCATCGTCCTGCCGCTCAGGCCGGACACGGCAGCGACCACGCTCGGGCGCGCGCGCGAAGGTCTCGCTGCAGGAGGTCCCCGCTCGTTGCTGTTCCTCCAGCACATCAAGCGCCTCGAATGGATTGAGGGCGAGACTCGCGGCCATGCTGAGGTCGAGGACAATGCGGAGGGCTTGCGCACGATTCGGTCGGTCCTCCCCGATCGCTCGACACACCGCGAACGCTTCATGATCCTGACGCGCTCGGTCGAGCAGCGCGAGCAGCGCAAGCAATATGAGGTCAAGGCCGCCATCCGGATGAACGACGGCGGCGAGCTGATTGCCGAAGACGCACCGACAAGGCTGATGGTATTCTTCGAAACGCAGGAAATTACCGGGTTGCACTTTCTCATCCACGGCCCATTCCAGCTCACCGACAACCGGGCCAACATCAAGCTCGATGACGCCTGGAACGCAGAGCTGATCGAGTCGCTCGCGACATTGGTCGCAGACACGCTTCCCGACCTTCGCGACCGTGGCCTGCTCAAGCGCGGCGTCCTCGACCTCCTCCCCAATGGCGGCGACGAGCTGCCGGCGATCTTCTCGCCGATCCGCTCCACCATCGCGAAGACGTTCCTTGCCGAGCCGCTGATCCCAACCCATGCCGGCAGCTACGTAACCGCCGGCGACGCCGTGCGGGGTCCGCCAACTGCGTGAGCTGCTCGGGGATGAGGGACTAGACCAGTTTGGCGGAAAGTCGAGACGCAGCTGGATCGTCACTGGTCTGCGCAACAGTCGAACTGAAGCATTTCTCACGATGCTCAAGATCGAGGAATGGGGTTATGGCGAGTTTTTCAACGCCTTCCAGCGCGCGTTCGGGCAAAACCAGCTTTGGTACCAAGCCGAGACCGACGCTCGCAAACGGGCGCTTGCCTGGTTCGACGGGCTCGCGGACGAAGACGCACAACGCTTCTACCTGGCCCTGGACCCGGCCCTTAAGGCGCAAAAGCGCACCACTTCGATCGCCAGCCTTCGCTTCGTCCGTATCGAAGGCAGCCGACGCACATCTCCCAATGCCGCCGTGTTCGCGCCCGCCGACAGCGCGCTCGACCCTGAGGCCGACCAGTGTGATCTGTATCTGGTCAAGAACAGCCTAGTGCGTTTGGGTCGTGGTCGCGGCAAGGACGTCGAGCAGTTCCTGCGGCGCGTCGGCGTGAAGGATGTCGACGAGAAAGCGTATCTCACGGCGATCATCCGCACTCAATATAAGGGCGGCGGGCCGCGGCCAAATCGAGAACGCCACCTTCAACATATGCGCCGGTTCCTGCGGTGGTGGAAGGAGCACGGCGATGTCAGCTTGTTTGCCGAAGTCAGCTTCATCCGAGCCGGATTGGATGCAGACTATCACGATGCGGACGCGATATATTTCGGTCCGCCCTACCTCGAATCGGCGCTGGGCCGGGTCTATGATGGCACAATCGAAGGACGCGATCGGGTCGCGCTATGGGAGGGCTATGAAAAGCTCAAGCGCAAGGATCTCGTCGAGTTCCTGACCGAGTGCGGCGTCGAGGACAGTCTTTCGGTTGTGTATTCCACTATCGCATACTCGCACCCGCATTGGAGCGAGTTGAAGCATGGCTTTGGCGCGACACGCCATACCGGCACAGGAACGGACATCGATTACGATATCGAAGCCATCGATGAACTGCTCGGCCGCGGTGATCCTGCCATCTCGCGGCTGATCTGGGACGCGGTTAGGCCGCACGGCGCTTCTGCGATGGTCGCCACCTACTCGCCCAACCAATCGCGGGCCGCCAACCAGAAGCCATCGACCCTCGCCATCGCCCTGCGTGACGCCGCCTGGATCCCGGCCAAGGACGGCAGCTTGCGGCAACCGCGGGCGTATCACCGCTGCCGAACTGGCTGCCGGCTACAGCCCGGGCGGTAACGAAGCCTGGCTTCAGGCGGTAGGTTTCGGGGAGGAACAGCGAAAGCGCAGCGATCAGCACAAGGCCCGCCTCAAAGCGGCTGAGCTGATCGGCTTGTCCGCGGAGCTGGTGGACCAGCTCGAAGGCTTACCGGCCGAGGCGCTTGCAGCGCTACCCTCAGCGTCATGTGCCCCACGGCTTCCGAGCATCTTTCTCGACCATCAAAAACGAATGGATCAGGCTCGCGGATACAAAGATTGACCGGCAGATCATTGAGCACATGCTGGCGCAAGTGCCCGCAAACAAGGTTAATCCGCTTATAATCGGGCAGCCTACATGCCACGCCGGCGCGAGCTCGCACAGGTTTGGCCCGATATGCTTTGCCAGGACTAGCGTCGCCGAACTCGCTGCTCCCGCTGCATTGTCGAGCTAGACCGTCTAAGGGGGTTCCGAAGGCTGAATGGCATCCGGTGCCGTCGTACATGCCGGTGCCAAAGGCAATTTGATTTAGATATAAGGATGTTGCCAGCGCAAAGGTTCCGTCCAGCGTTCGAAGTTGCGCATCAAGCGTGACGACAACGCCCATCGCATCGAGCCTTGTGGGGGTCGCCAGCTTTGCCATATTGCCTGGCAACTCGTCGTGGATTTTGTTTTTCTCTATTTTCAGATAGTTGGTAAGTGCATCCAATAGGGCGACGTGCAGCGCTGCTTCCCAAGTTTTTGGATCCTTCCATTTCCTCTGATCCATCGTCGCCACCTTCTGCCAGCCGCCTTGTACGCCTCTCGGATTGATGCTGCTGCCAGATTGTCGCCTTGTATTACGCCATCAGGTGCCTTCACATGCCAGCGAACGATCATTGCCATCAGCAGTTCTGACGTAAAAATCGTGCCTATTGTTGGCCCTGCGGAACTGTGGACGCGCTTGTCGCACGCGATCAGGGGAACGCTCACCCTCGTGTTGTACACCCTTGCAAGGCGCATGAGTGCGAAGATCCATGCCGCTTTTGGGTAATCGGCACTACGCCGACCAACCTGCTGCCACCGGTAAACCGATCGCCACGAAGGCATGTAGTCCGTCGGACCATCCCAATTCATGAACCGAGGCTTTCCTGAGAAGTCGAAGACCATACGTCTCGCCATGTACTTGCCATAACCTGAGGGCCTGCCTCCCACCGCTGTCAGCCCTAAATCGGCGAAATCGTTGCGGGAGACTGCTCTTTTAGCGTGCAGTTCGGCGAAGACGGAGGCGAAGCCCCCGAGCTCCGTGGGTTGGTCGGGGCTTGGTCCAGCCGTCCTGACAATATTCGCTGCCGATGAAATCGAACGGCGGTATCTGACTGGATCGACATAGATCTTGTGATCGGACAAAGGGAAGTCGTCGCCAAACCCTTCCCCCGGATTTCCTACGCCTGAATGGAGCATGACGCTTAGGCCATATCAAGTTAAACAAGCTTCTAGACGCCTTTCGGTTTCAAAACCCGCCAGTCCACTACGGGGCAGTCGTTCCCGTTCCGAGCCGTGGCTTGCGTCCGGTCTGATGCCGTGTCTCTGGTTACAAGCCGCCGTTCATAGGACGCAAGGCCAATGACCGAAATGTCCCAACTGCGGACTTTCGGCCGTCAATCGAGGCGGGTACTAAGCGTCAGATTTTCACCACTAGTTCCGGGGCACCGGCAGGGAAAACCGGCTGCGGTAAAGCCCAGAAAGGCCTTGAGCACAGAGTTGGGATTGTCTTCCCGCCAATAGGCCGAGAAGCCCACCCTGGTCGGCCCGTCCCATCGTGAACTTCCCGAAAGGCGATGCCGGGGATACCGATACCAGCGCCGCTTCAACGACAATCGAAAGACGCGAGGCGGTGCCGATCGAGGCCAGCAAGGTCTCGCGGCTCACATCCTCCTCGTCGATGTCTGGCTTGTGCGAGGCGTCTGCGAGCTTTCCAGCAGCAGCTGCCGGAATTGCGTCCGGGATCTCGCTGGGTCAGGCGGAACCGTTCGCCTCGCAGATCCGTCCAGTGGATCACCTCGGCATCCGCAAGCCGATGACTGTCCGGCATCGCCACATGAATGCGCTCGCTCCACAGTGAGCGTCGAGCAAGCTGTGGCTCCCGGCATTCGCCGGGCATGATCGCAATATCTATCAGTCCGCTTTCCAGCCCGCCCAGCAATTGCTCGCGGTCACGCTCGAACCGCTCGATTCGGATGGCCTCGTTTGCGCGGGCGAAAGATTCAGCGTGGCGCGCAGGTTTCCGGCCAGAGCAATGTGTAAAAGCCCACGGCCAACCGGCCGGAGCGCCCCTTGCGCGTATCATGAAGCCAATTGTTGAGATCGGCGAACTCGCGAACTACGCGCTCGGCCGTCCTGAGATAGGCCTGTCCAGCAGGCGTGAGGATCGCACCGCGCGTCAGGCGTTCGAACACCTCGATGCCGAGGCGCTTCTCAAGAGCCAGCAATTGCCGGCTCAGGGTCGATTGCTTGATTCCGAGCCGTTTTGCCGCTCTGCTGAAACTGCCGGATTCTGCTGCAAGCACCAGATAGCGCAACTGCCGCAGCTCGATCACTGCCGCTTCTGTCCGGGTTCTATAATCCGCACCGTCACCTCCGCGCCCAGGCGAGTGCAGCTGCAAAAGCCACACGGCCAGCGAGCTGCACCACCAAGGCAAACTGCCTGGTAGTGGTCCGCTCTCCATGTCGCCCGAAACGGAACCCCGCGCGCAGGCCAACCCCTGAACCACGCAACAGCGACGTGCGAAGGCCGGTTTCCTGGCTCACGGATCATCACACGGCACTCGCGCCTTCCCGGAGACTGGTCCCCAGTGGCGGCACATGCATTGCTGCCTGTGCTATGAACGCCGCGCTAGCCGCTTACAGTTGCAGGGACAGCTGCGGCTTCGGAGCCATGGCTCCACACCGCATTCCCGATTAAGTCCTCTCGGACACCAACGCGCTGATTTTACTATAAGCTATTCATAGGGTTGGGAACTGCGTTCCGACGAAACGGTTCTCTAGTCAGCCGATAGAAACTGATTATTGGGATGAATACCTACTCCTTCAATCAGCGGCATTGATCACAGCCCAGTGGCATTGACCAAGGCTGCCTGTATCTCTGCTTGTTTGACCTCCACCATCGCAGCGATCCGGGAGTGCAGATCAACTGCCTGGCCTGGAGCCTCAATCGATAGGATGAGGGCATAGCGCCCCTTGTCGTTCATGCGCTGTTGGCCGGCGTGAGATTTCCACCAGCCTCCCACGGGATAGACCGCGATTTCATCATGGGACGCTAGATCGACCGCTGCACCGCGCCAGAGATCGCAGTGAAGCGATCCTGCCTGGATCTGTCGCGGACTGCTGATCCTGGCGCTCACCGGGCATCGCGCCTGCACACAGCTGGTCGATCGCTCCGCTCCAGCTAGATGGCCGGGAGGGAGAAAAATCCGGCGAGGATGTGGCGATACAGAAGCTGCGCGCGGCGTTCGGTCGTTCGACCTCCGCCAGCGCAACTGCGCCTTGGGTCACGAAGCCGTATCGTGTCGGCTCCGTCGCATCGAATCCGCGCGGCGGCAGGACTTCATCGGACTCGACCGCATGAGAGAGTTCCAGCGGCCTCTGATCGTTGGCCGCGCCCTCCAGATCGCCATAAAGAACGAGGCCGGCCATTGCCGTGCCATGGCCGCCATGCGGCTCGTGATCGTCAGTGCCCCAGCGTTCGTCGAACGCCCATGCTCCTGCCAACGCCGGTGCAACGAGCGGATGAGCACCGGCGATGCCAGTGTCGAGTATGCAGATGGCGGGTGGTCGAACGCACATTCGCATGGCTCGGCCGGTGCCGCCGCCTTGCCAAGGATTGGGAGCGCTCCATCGAAAGTTCCACCGCCTTGGCCAATATCGCCAGCATCCGAATGCTCACCCGCAAATCGCAAAACTCTCAACTCATTGAGAAACTTTTAAATCGGGGTCTGAGACAGGGATTCTCCGGGCAGTGCCGCCCTCGCGCCAACTCCCGACAGCACTAAACTGCGGCCTTGCCCTGGCTGTCGAAAGATACTGAGCCCCTCAACCCTCGAGTTCGCGCGGTTCTGCCCGGAATTTGGTCAATGGCCGGTGCTTTCGCCCGGATCGACCGCAAGGTTTCCAGTTCTTCGGGATGCCGATCCAGTATCTCCAGGAGTCCCACCGCCGCATCGCTGGGCGGGGTCGTCCCTCTCTCGTATTTCTGGAAAGCGCGCTTTCCCCCGCCGATAATCCGTCCTGCCTCTTCCTGCGTCAGCTTCAGGCGCTTGCGCACGGCTTTGACCCGCGCGGCATAGGCCGCACGCAGTTCAACATAGGCGGCATCCAGCACCTTCAGATCGGCGCCGGAGTGAATGGAATCGCTGTCGTCCTCGGGATACCAGCCCGGCACTTCAACGGTGCGCGACAGGGATCCGACATTGACGGTCTGCGGCGAACCGACCGGCTCAGAACCTTGCCCGTTTCGGGATGGGTGCGTGTCTCGCTCACTTCAAACCTCCTTGAACGACGTCAGGACGATGTCGATCAGCGTTTCGCCGGCAAACTTCAGGTAGAGCCAGAGCCCATCGAACGGGATGCGGTAGCTGTCGTGCCAGACCTTCGAATTGGGAGGGTTGTGGGCCGTTTCCGACTTCACGAAATCCCCAGTCTCCAGTGCCTGTACAACATCGACCACATCCTCGAGCGAATAGCCCAGGGCCTGGGCATCGCGCGTCGCCTTGAGCGTGATTTCCAGACTGTCCGCATCATGGAATTTCGCCTGAATGGCAGCCAGTTCATGATGCGGCTTTCTCTTTACCGTCATGTAATATACACCTTAAAGGTCATTTTTCAAGATCAATGTTGGCAGGTTCAGGCGACCTTGCGGCGAGGCGCGGGTCTCTGCTGACCGGCCAGGGCGTCGGCAATTCGCTTGCCGACGCGGTTCGCCGCCTTGCGGGACGGATCCATCTCGACGTGCGCGTAAATCATCGTGGATCGCATGTTGGAATGACCCAATATGGCTCCGGTCAGGGCGAGAGCTTCGCCTGTCGAAGTCGAGATCGCGCCCATCGTGTGGCGTAGGGTATGCGGCGTAACGCCTTCCAGGCCAGCCTTCTTGACGATCTTGGGCCAGATGGTCTTGGTTCCCTGGAAGAAACCCTCACCCCGGTCGGCCGGGAATACGAATTCCGAATCCGCGACCCGGTCGATGCTTTTCAGCAATGCCAGAGCAACGTTTGCCAGTGGCCGGATCGAGCGGCCCGTCTTGGAATCGGCGAGGATCAGCAGGCCGCGTTCGAAATCGACTTCGCTCCATTTGAGTTCCGCGATTTCCTGGCGGCGGCAGCCGGTCAGAACCCAGAGACGCACAATGTTCAGCGCCTTCACGTTGACGCCTTCCGCCTCAAGCAGATCGCAGGCCTCACCGAGGAGTTGAACTTCCGCCAGCGAGAGGAAGCGCGTCTTCTGATTATCGGTTTTCTTGACCACGGCCTTTTCGCAGGGGTTGGCCGGCACGATGCTGCGGCGCACGGCGAAGCTAAAAACCGCCGACAGATCCCGGAACACCTTCCGCGCGGCACCGTCGCCACCGCGCACGATGATCCGCCTGCGGTGGCCGAGCTTTTCGTCACTGGCGGACTTTCCTGCCGCGACATCCCGGAAGAACCGCTCGATGTCGCCCGCGCGGACTTCCGTGACCCGCTTCGTTCCGAGCAGGGGCACGACGTGATGGCGCAGGCGGGCGATCGTGTAGGTCTTGGTCCGTTCCTTCATGGGTTCGCCCAGGCGCTTGCCCCGCTGAATATAGCACCCTTCCTCTTCATAGAGGTCGATGAGGGCGGTCATCTTCATTTCCATCCGCTTGGCGTTCCGCTCGGAAGCGGGATCATTGCCGACGGTGACTGCGGCGAGCAGTTCCTTTGCCTTCTTCCTGGCTTGCTCAACCGTCAGCGCGCCATAGCGCCCGACCGTAACATAGCGCTTGGGGGCATTTCGGCCTCCGCCTTCGGCGCGATACCTGACGACAAACGTCTTGATACCCGTCAGACCGATACGGACGCCGAATCCCGACACTTGGCTGTCCCAGATGTCATAGCGCTTGGCCGCGCTGGCGGCTGCGTCAATGACGCGCTTGGTGATCAGTGTGGTGGAAGATTTTGCCACGTCCATTCCTCAAAATTACGACCCTGAGCCTCGGCTCCGGGCCGCGTCCACCGTAACGGAAATGGTCGGCTGCCCGCCGGATGGTAATAGCGTAATCTGTGAGAATAATAAACAATTAAATCAATGTATTATGGGGTATAATGGCGTGCCCTGGAGTAGACTGGAAAAGACCCTTTGGCAACTTTGCCAAGGTTGGGGTCGAGGGTTCGAATCCCTTCGCCCGCTCCAGTTTCCTTCATAAAACTGAACAGGTTAAGCGGATCGCGGGGGCGCGGAATCTGCTTCCCCGCGCTGCCCGCCGTGCCGGAGAAGCAGGAGGGAAACACAAATCGGCGTTTCGTGCCGCGGCTTGCCGCGTGACCGGCGGCAAACCCGCGAATTTCCGCAACGCTGCAAGCGGGATCGCAGCGGCGCTGTCTTGAGGCCGGCGGAGCCAAGGCAATTGCCATCGCCGTTCGTATTTGCGAATATGGCGCATCAGAACAGACTCGCTCAGGAGAACTGCCATGGCCGAAGCCGACACCGCCGAACTGGCCACCTCCGCCAAGACGTACTGGTCCGCCGAGGGCTACACCGAAGGCGGGGTGATCCGCGAGGTTGACTATGCCACGCAGTCGGGCGGGATCGATCCGATGTTCGCCGGCATCAAGATCGTCGATACCGACACCCATATCACCGAGGCCCCCGACCTGTTCACCAGCCGCGCCCCGGCGAAATACAAGGACAAGGTGCCCTATGTGAAGCTCGACGCCGACGGGGTCGAGCGATGGTATGTCGGCGACCGCAATTTCGGCTCGATGGGCGGCAATGTCATCCGCAAAGACAAGAACAAGCTGCTCGGCCGGCTTGCCTTCCCGAGGCTCGAGCAGGCGCATCCCGGCGGTCACATCCTCAAGGACCGGCTCCAGGCGATGGACGACATGGGCGTCCATGCCCAGATCTGCTACCAGAATTCGGGCGTCACCCAGGCCGGCTCGCTGATGAGCCTGGGCGATAACGATCTGGCGATTTCGATCCTCGAAACCTACAACGACGCCTCGGTCGAATATCAGACCGACAGCGGCCAGCGCGTGTTCAACATGGCGCACCTGCCGTTCTGGGACAAGGCGGCGATGGAGAAGGAAGCGCGCCGCTGCATCGACATGGGGCTGCGCGGCTTCGTGCTGCCCGATACCCCCGAATTCGTCGGCGCGCCAAGCTTCCTGCACGATCACTGGACGCCGTTCCTAGAAATGTGCGAGGCGACCGGCACGCCGCTCAATTTCCACCTCAACGCCGCGATCGATCCCAACCGGCTGACCTGGGACGGCTTCGCTTTCGAGCAGACGCTGTCGGTAGTGGCGACGATGTTCTCGATCGGCAATGCCGCGACGCTGGGCAACTGGATGGTCTCGGGGAGGCTTGACCGGCACCCCAAGCTCAAGATCGGCCTGATCGAGAGCGGCGCGGGCTGGGTGCCCTTCGCCATCGAGGCGCTGGAGCACCAGTTCAACGAGATGCTGCCCAAATTCTCCAGGCAGCTTACCCGCCGTCCGTGGCAGTATTTCCGCGACCACTTCATGTGCACCTTCTGGTTCGAGAAAGTCGCGCCGAAGATCCTGCTGGAGACCATCGGGGTCGATAACGTCATGTTCGAAACCGACTTCCCGCACCCGACCTCGCTCTATCCGGGCGTCCAGGCGCACCTCGTCGATGTGCTCGGCGGACATAGCGCCGAAGTGCAGAAGAAGGTGTTGCAGGACAACGCGGTCAGGCTTTACAATTTGCCATTCTGAGACGGCTCTAGCGGCAGAAGCCGCGCCCCGACAGCTCGACGTGGAAGTGATCGGCGTGGTCGGGGTTGTATCCCGGCCCGAGCACCGTGCCGAAACGCTTGCAGGCGCTGGCGTGGACCACGCGGAGGAATTCGCGCTCGCTGCGCGACGGCGACGACCAGCCGCCGAGCACGCCGATGCGCCGTCCGTCGGCGAGCACGAAGGCCGAGATGTCAATGGCATTCGCAGTAGAGTGCGCCGAACGGCGTTCGGTGCCCGCGACATTGCGGCAGGCATAGCTGCCCATCGTTTCGATCCGCACCAGCTCGCTGCCCAGTATCTGCCGCGCGGCGCGATCCGCGCCGTAGCGCGCCCAGGCGGCAAAGCTCTCGGCGAGCGGACAGGTCACCGGGCCAAGGTTGCTCACGCCCAGTTGACCATTGTCGCTGCGCAGACCGGCGAGACGCACCGAGCCCAGAGTCGAGCAGCCCGCGCTGAAGTAGCGGTCGGGCACGGGGGTGAACGAGGCGCGTGTCGCGCCCAGACTGGCCAGGCACTGTCGCACTTCGTGGCTGGCGCTGAACGTCGCGATCGACTGGCGCATGGCCTGGCGCTTTGGTGCATCGGACAGGTCCATGCAGGCGTTCAGCATGGTCACGAAAGGGAGAAGGACAGTCAGCCGCTTCATGGCAGGCATGATTGTCGCAAGTATGGTTAACAATCAGTAAACTGGCGGGACGCGCGATCAACCTGAATGCAAACGGGGAGCGCATCGCGCTCCCCGTTTGCATTCAGGCTGATGTTCAGGCAATCACAATGCGAAGCGGACCCGCGCTTGCCGCGAACGCCGGCGCATGCTGGCCCCCAGCAGCGCGAATCCGGCCAGCATCATCGCCCATGTGGCGGGCTCGGGAACGGGAGCAGTTGTTGTGTAGGAAATGGTGAGGCCGTCCAGGCGGAACTTGTCGTTATCGTCGGACGTATCGTCTATGGCGGCAATGAAGAAGTGGGTGCCGGTATAGGTTCCCGGGGCAGTCCATGCACCACCGCCTGTGACACCCGTGAGATTCGACAGGCCGACGCCGCTGGCCAGCGGGCTACCGAAAGCAAAATCGGCATCGTCGGATGAGTCCCAATTTCCGAACGCCAGATTGGTCAGGGTCACGCTCTGCGAGAACACGAGCAGGAGGCCTTCGCCCGGGTCGGTTCCGCTCACGTCGCCGAGATTGATCTCGGGTTTGCCATATGTGCTGACGCCAAGGCCGTCGCCGCTGCTCCATGTTACATTCTGCTGGCTGGCAAAATCAGTCGTGCTGAAAATGCCATTATACCCGCGTGCGGTAACTGTAACTCCACCGACCGTGCGCGTGTAAATATCGGGGTTTACACTGGTATTCAGGCCATTGTTGGCGCCGAAGTCAAATATAGCTGTCGCCGCTTGGGCTGATCCAACGCTTCCCAAGAAGAGCACTGAAACAAGAATCGACCTTGCCATAAACTTGTTGCTAACCATCATGATCGAATCCCCGTTGCTGAAAGCTTAAAGCTTAAATAGGCCGAACACTGTTGCTGGTAAACAAAAAATTAAGGATCACTCTGTCCCACTGTGGGACGAGGAAGGGCTGGCATTTGCCCATGGATCTCGTTGCGGGCAGCAGCGCTTGCCCCATGAAGCACTTCCCAAGAAAGTGGCCGGAGCCGGATCGGTTTGAAGACCGCTCTGCTCCGCTGCGCTTGACACCGGGCACAAGCCCTCTAAGGGCGGCCCCGGGCCACGCGGTCCCAACGCCGCGCGTGCTCTCTGCAAGGAGAGACTGCATGACTGAGTACCCAATTCCGGCGCGCAAACCTGCCCGCCCTTTCTTTTCTTCCGGTCCCTGCGCCAAGCCGCCCGGATATTCCCCCGACAAGCTCGCCACCCAATCGCTTGGCCGTTCGCATCGCGCCAAGATCGGCAAGACGCGCCTCGCCTATTGCATCGACCTGATGCGCGAGCTGTTGCAACTGCCCGATACGCACCGCATCGGCATCGTGCCGGGCTCGGATACCGGCGCTTTCGAAATGGCAATGTGGACCATGCTCGGCGCGCGCGGCGTTACCGCGCTCGCCTGGGAAAGCTTCGGCGAGGGCTGGGTGACCGATGCGGTCAAGCAGTTGCAGCTTGAGCCCACGGTGATGCGCGCCGACTATGGCCAGCTTCCCGATCTCGATAAAGTCGATTGGGACGACGACGTGCTGTTCACCTGGAACGGCACCACGAGCGGCGTGCGTGTCCCCGACGGCGAATGGATTCCCGCCGACCGGCAGGGACTGAGCTTCGCCGATGCAACCAGCGCGGTCTTCGCTTACGACATCCCGTGGGACAAAATCGACGTTTGCACCTTCTCGTGGCAGAAAGTGCTCGGCGGCGAGGGCGGCCACGGCGTGCTGATCCTCGGTCCGCGCGCGGTCGAGCGGCTCGAAAGTTACACGCCGGCCTGGCCGCTGCCCAAGGTCTTCCGCCTGGTCTCGAAGGGCAAGCTGTCCGAAGGCATTTTCAAGGGCGAAACGATCAACACGCCCTCGATGCTGGCAGTCGAGGACGCGATCTTCGCGCTCGAATGGGCAAAGGCCATCGGCGGTCTCGAAGGGCTGAAAGCGCGCTGCACCGCCAATGCCGACGCCCTGGCGAAAATCGTCGCGGCGCGCGACTGGCTGGGCCACCTCGCGGTCGATCACGGCACCCGCTCAAAGACCTCGGTCTGCCTGACGATCGAGGGGGCGGACGAGGCTTTCATCAAGGCCTTCGCGGCGCTGCTCGAGCAGGAAGGCGCGGCCTACGACATCGCCGGCTACCGCGATGCCCCGCCGGGGCTGCGCATCTGGTGCGGTGCGACGGTGGATGCCGCCGACATCGAGGCGCTCGGGCCATGGCTCGACTGGGCCTGGGCCTCACTCAAAAACTGACGCGCCCCGGATAATTAGGGACAGTCCCTATTTATCGTGCGCCGCCGCCAACCATCGAACTGCACCTCGCAATAAATAGGGACTGTCCCTAATTATTGTGGACAGGGAACCAAGACCATGACCAAACCCCGCGTACTCATTTCCGACCAGATGGACCCCAAGGCCGAGCAGATCTTCCGGACACGCGGCTGCGATGTCGATGTCATTACCGGCAAGACCCCCGAAGAGCTGGGCGAGATCATCGGCCTCTATGACGGCCTCGCCATCCGCTCGACGACCAAGCTCACCAAGGAGCTGATCGCCAAGGCGACCAGGCTCAAGGTGGTCGGCCGCGCCGGCATCGGGGTGGACAACATCGACATTCCCGCCGCCTCGGTGAAGGGCATTGTCGTGATGAACACGCCGTTCGGCAATTCGATCACCACCGCCGAACACGCTATCGCCCTGATGTTCGCGCTCGCCCGCCAGCTGCCCGAGGCCGATGCTTCGACACAGGCCGGCAAGTGGGAAAAGAACCGCTTCATGGGCGTCGAGGTCACCGGCAAGACGCTGGGGCTGATCGGCGCGGGCAATATCGGCAGCATCGTTGCCAGCCGGGCGCTCGGGCTCAAGATGAAAGTCGTCGCCTTCGACCCCTTCCTGACGCCCGAACGCGCACTGGAAATGGGCGTGGAGAAGGCCGATCTCGATACCCTGCTGGCCAAGGCGGATTTCATCACGCTGCACACGCCGCTGACCGACCAGACCCGCAACATCCTGTCCGCCGAGAACATCGCCAAGTGCAAGCCGGGCGTGCGGATCATCAATTGCGCGCGCGGCGGGCTGATCGACGAGGACGCGCTGAAGGCGGCGCTCGATACGGGACATGTGGCTGGCGCGGCGCTGGATGTGTTCGTCAAGGAACCGGCCAGGGAATCGCCGCTGTTCGGCACGCCGAACTTCATCTCGACCCCGCATCTTGGGGGCCTCAACCGACGAGGCGCAAGTCAATGTCGCGATCCAGGTGGCCGAGCAGCTGTCGGACTATCTGGTCCATGGCGGCGTCACCAATGCGCTCAACATGCCTTCGCTCTCCGCCGAGGAAGCGCCCAAACTGCGGCCCTACATGGCGCTCGCCGAGCGGCTTGGCAGCCTGGTGGGCCAGCTGGCGCATGACAATCTCACCCAGATCAGCATCGAGGTCGAAGGCGCGGCGGCCCAGCTCAATATCAAGCCGATCACCGGCGCGGTGCTCTGCGGGCTGATGCGGCGCTATTCGGACACTGTGAACATGGTCAACGCGCCGTTTCTGGCGCGCGAGCGCGGGCTCGACGTGCGCGAAGTGCGCCATGACCGCGAGGGCGACTATCACACGCTGGTGCGGGTCACGGTCGCCACCTCGCAGGGCGACCGCTCGGTGGCGGGCACGCTGTTCGGCAACCGCGAGCCGCGCCTGGTCGAAATCTTCGGCATCGGCATCGAGGCCGATCTTGATGGCCACATGCTCTATATCGTCAACGAGGACGCGCCGGGCTTCATCGGCCGCATCGGCACCTTGCTGGGCGAAAACCGGATCAACATCGGCACCTTCCACCTCGGGCGGCGTCAGGCCGGGGGCGAGGCGGTGCTGCTGCTCTCGCTCGACGAGCCGGTGCCGCAGGCGGTGCTGGACGAAGCGCGCAAGCTGCCGGGCGTGAAGACGATGATGGCTTTGAGTTTCTGATTCTGTTTCGCGCAGAGAAAGCAGAGAACGCAAAGGTGCAGCTCCTGGGACACAGCCCCCAAATAGTTGGCAGCCTCGCGTTTTATACCAAAGTGCATTGATCAGAACCTATAAGCCCCTCCCCTTCAGGGGAGGGGTTGGGGTGGGGGCTGTCGGCAAAGCGTTGCATTTTGACCGACAACCCCCACCCCTCCGCCGCTGCGCGGCTCCTCCCCTCCCCTGAAGGGGAGGGGCTTCGATGAGTCAAACTCAGCGCAACTTGGTATTAGTCGGCGCCGCACGAACGAAATGCCAGCGGCGCTGAAACGTCCTCTTTGCGATCTCTGCTTTCTCTGCGCCTCTGCGCGAAACCACTTCCGGCTACATTCGACACATCGCCTGCTCCCCGCTAAAGGCCCTTCGCATGGACGACACCGACCGCGACTTGCTCCCCGAGGGGCTCGAGGACCGCCTGCCGCCGGGTGCGGCGGTGGCGGCGCGGGTGACGCGCGCCGTGGTCGATGTGCTCGATGGGCATGGCTACGACCGCGTGGCACCGCCGAGCATCGAATTCGAGAAATCGCTCGCCAGCCGCATGGCCGGGATCAGCCCGCGCCGGATGTTCCGCTTCGTCGATCCGGCCAGCTTGCGGATGATGGCGCTGCAGGAGCGACCTGACCCCGCAGGTCGGCCGCATTGCCGCCACCGGGCTGGCGCAGGCCGCAAGGCCGCTGCGGTTGTGCTATGCCGGGCAGGTCGTGACGATCAAAGGCGACGGGCTCGACCCGGCGCGCGAGCGTTTGCAGCTGGGGGCAGAGCTGATCGGCAACGATTAGCGTCGAGGCGGCTGGCGAAGTGGCGGCGATTGCCATTGCGGCGCTTCAGGCCGCTGGCGCGACCGGCATTTCGGTCGATTTCACCCTTCCCGATCTGGTCGATGTGCTGGCGCAGGTCGGCTTTGCCGCTGGCACCGGACGCCATCGAGGCAGTGCGGCGCGAACTCGACGCCAAGGATGCCGGCGGCCTGGTCGCGGCGGGCGGCGAGGCCTATCTGCCGTTGCTGAGCGCCATCGGCCCGTTCGAATCCGCGATCGAACGGCTCGCCCAGCTTGATGCCGCCAACACGCTGGGGCGCGGCGCGCTATCAGGCCGCATTGCCGCGCTGCGCACAATTGCCGCGCGCGTGTCCGGCGAGGCGCGGCTGACGCTCGATCCCTCCGAACGCCACGGCTTCGAATACCAGACCTGGTTCGGCTTCACGCTCTATGCCGAGGGCATTGCCGGCGCGCTCGGGCGGGGCGGCTCCTACCGCATTTCCGGGCCAGGGCAAGGTGACCAGGAGGCCGCGATCGGCTTCTCGCTCTACCCCGACCGGCTGATCGATCAATTGGCTGCACGCGAGGCACCGCGCGACACGCTGTTCCTGCCCTTGGGCCACGATACCGAAGCTGCCGCCCGCCTGCGCGCCATCGGCTGGCGCACCGTAGCGGCGTTGGCGAGCGAGGACGATCCCGCTGCGCTTGGCTGCACTCACCGATTGGAGAGCGGCGAGACGCTGGCGGTTTTAACGTCCGTGCCCTGCCATTCGACTCCGGCATCCCGCGTGCCAATGATGTCGGCGAGCTCCCACACATTGGTGTAGCCGTAGCCGTGGAGGTTGATGAAAGTCGGGATGTTGAGCGCCATCGGCGCGCGTTTGGTCCTGATCGGCTCGCGGTTGTCGGAGAAATTGTTGTTGCAATAGATGTAGATCGGGCGGCCGGTGTCGGAGCCGATCACCGCCTGCAACGCCTCGTCGGTAAAATCGGTGAACGGCAGGTTAACCGCGCCCTTGAGGTGGCCGCGCGCGAATGCATCGGCCGAGCGGGCATCGAGCAGCAGCGCGCCCTCGGCAGCGGCGCGGCGCGCGAATTCCTCCCAGCCGAGCCGATGGGTGCGGCGCACCTTGGCGAGATCGCCGGTGAGCGCCACGAAGCCGGGATAGTCGATCTGCGGGTTGAGCGGCGCTCGCTCGCGCGCCAGTGCCGGCGAAGCGGCGAGCGCGAAGGCCAGGGCAAAGCTGAGATAACGGGCAGCAGGCATGGTGAAGTTCCCTTCCAGTGATCGCTGGAAAGCTCCCAAAACCTGCGTTTACGCCGGCTGAACGATCACCGCGCCTTGCGCGCCAGCGACCAAAGTGTCCCAATTCCGACCAGGCACCACACAACATTGAGCGCGGTCGAGGGAATCGCCCCGTGCCAGCCGCTGTTGATCACGAAGCCGAGCGCGCCCGCGACATTCATCCACTGGTAGGCCGGTGACTGGCCGGTGAGCCTGCCGGCGGAGACCAGGATGTAGGAGCCGAGGATGAGCAATGCGCCGAGCCAGCCGGCGGCTTCGATGGCCAGATTCATGCTGCCATTTTGCGAGATGGCTGGATCAGGACCTCCGCAGAAATGCCGAGCCGGTCGCCTCTGGGCGTGCCCGATGCCGCACCCCACAGCGCCGCCACCTCTTCCAGCGCCGCTTCATAATCCGCCTCGGTGCGGATCGGATTCATCTCAGTTGCCATGGTCTATATCCGTCACGTCGGGGCGACTCCTTGCGGCGACTTCAGCCAGTACCGAAAGCCAGTGCCAAATCACGAGCAGCAGGGATCAACCGCTGGATATGCACTGCGCCCTTCACAACGCGATAGGCGACGATCACGCGGCGCTCGAAGGTAACTGTCCGCAAGCCCTGTGCCAAGTCGAAACGAGGTGTTCCTCGGTTGGGGAAATGGCTCAGCCGCATTGCAAAGGCCTCGATCCGCGAAGTGTAGCCAAAGGCCGTATCAGGATCGGCCTGGTCGGCTATCCGGTCGTAAATGGTGAAGAGATCGTCGCGCGCCTCGGGGCGCCAGATGACTTCATGCTCCACACTTGACCCGTTCGGCGTGGCGTTTGCGCAGGCCGTCGAATACTTCCGCCATGGGGATGCCCGGTGCCGGGTTCGCGTCGGCTTCGGCGACCTTGGATTTGATCAGCGCATCAAGCTCCGGCCCTTCGGGGGGAAGGGGCGGTAGCAGGTCGAAATCGCCGGAGCCGGTTTTTTTTGCGCGGGATGCCATGCGCTCGCTAATATCAGAAATTGATAGTTGATGCCAAGCGTTTCCACTTCGTGGATTACGCGAGAGATCAAATCCTCACTACTTGCAAAAGGCACTTATCAATACGCCACATGACGTCACAAGCAGCAGGAAAAAGGTCAATCTAGTATATCTCTCAGCTGCGATTGCGGCGCGATTTTGCGCCATCGCCGCCCGAAAACGCATAATCTCTTCCAACTGTCCGGACTGTTCCGAGCCAGGCTGTTTGGCCTCCGACCATGCGTCCAAAACGGCTTGGTCACTGGAATCTTTGTACTGCTTTCGAAAATTAGTCGCCACGTCAGTTACATTCCTTTTGCCACCCCTCAAGCCGCCAGCTTCCTCAGCACATAGTGCAGGATCCCGCCGTTCATGAAGTATTCCACCTCATTGGCGGTATCGATCCGGCACAGCGCCACGAAGCTGAACTTGCTGCCATCCGCGCGGGTGACGTCCACCGTCACATCCTGACGCGGCTGGAGCTTGGCGACGCCCAGGATGGTGAACGTATCATCCCCTGTCAGCCCCAGCGTCTCGCGCGTATCGCCGTCCTTGAACTGCAAGGGCAGCACGCCCATGCCGACCAGGTTGCTGCGGTGGATGCGTTCGAAGCTTTCGACGATTACCGCCCGCACGCCGAGCAGGTTGGTGCCTTTGGCCGCCCAGTCGCGGCTCGAGCCGGTGCCGTATTCCTTGCCGGCGACGACGACCATCGGCGTGCCCTGGGCCTTGTGCTGCATCGCCACGTCATAGATCGCGGCGACTTCCTGGCCATAGCGGCTCATGCCGCCTTCGACGCCGGGGACCATCTCGTTCTTGATGCGGATGTTGGCGAAAGTGCCGCGCATCATCACTTCATGGTGGCCGCGGCGCGCGCCGTAGGAGTTGAAATCGGCCTTGGCGACCTGGTGCTCCATCAGCCACTTGCCCGCCGGGCTGTCAGCCTTGATGTTGCCGGCGGGCGAGATGTGGTCGGTGGTGATCGAATCGCCAAGGATGGCGAGCGGTTTGGCATCGATGATGTCGGTCACCGGAGCCGGGGTCATGCTCATGCCCTCGAAATAGGGCGGGTTGGCGACATAGGTTGACCCAGCCCGCCACTGGTAGGTTTCCGAGCCAGTGACGTCGATCGCCTGCCAGTGCGCATCGCCCTTGTAGACATCGGCATAGCGCGCCTGGAACATGGCGCGATCCATGCAGGTGGCCATGGTCGAGGCGACTTCGTGGTTGCTGGGCCAGATGTCCTTGAGGTACACGTCCTTGCCGCCATGGCCCTGCCCGATCGGCGTGGTGGTGAAGTCCTCGGTCACGGTGCCCTTGAGCGCATAGGCGACGACCAGCGGCGGCGAGGCGAGGAAATTGGCGCGCACGTCGGGCGAGACGCGGCCCTCGAAATTGCGGTTGCCCGAGATCACCGAGGCGGCGACGATGTTGTTCTCGTTGATCGCCTTGCTGATCGGCTCGGCGAGCGGCCCGGAATTGCCGATGCAGGTGGTGCAGCCGTAGCCGACCAGATTGAACCCGATGGCATCGAGGTGCTCGGTCAGGCCCGCCTTGGCGAAATAGTCGGTGACGACCTGCGAGCCGGGCGCGAGGCTGGTCTTGACCCAGGGCTTGGGCTTGAGTCCGAGCTCGTTTGCCTTTTTGGCGACCAGGCCGGCGGCAACCATGACCCCGGGGTTCGAGGTGTTGGTGCAACTGGTGATTGCAGCGATGACCACGTCGCCGTCGCCGATGTCGTGGCTCTTGCCCTCGACCGGAACGCGGGCATAAGTCTTCTTGTAGGTCTCGGTCAGGTCCTTGTTGAACACGTCGTCGACCTCGGTGAGCACGACCTTGTCCTGCGGGCGCTTGGGGCCGGCGAGCGAGGGGACCACCGTGCCGAGGTCGAGCTCGAGGGTCGAGGAGAAGATCGGCTCGGGGGCGCTGGCGTCGATCCAGAAGCCCTGCTCGCGGGCATAGGCCTCGACCAGCTCGATCTGGTCTTCCTCGCGGCCGGTCAGGCGCAGATAGTCGAGCGTCTTGTCGTCAATGCCGAAAAAGCCGCAGGTCGCGCCGTATTCGGGGGCCATGTTGGCCAGCGTCGCGCGGTCTGCCAGGGTCAGCCCGGCCAGCCCGGGGCCGTAATATTCGACAAAACGCCCGACCACGCCGTGCTTGCGAAGCATGTTGGTGCAGGTCAGCACCAGATCGGTGGCAGTGACGCCTTCCTTGAGTTCGCCGGTGACGCGGAAGCCGACCACTTCGGGGATCAGCATCGAGACCGGCTGGCCGAGCATCGCCGCTTCGGCCTCGATCCCGCCGACGCCCCAGCCAAGCACGCCGAGGCCGTTGATCATGGTGGTGTGGCTGTCGGTGCCGACGCAGGTATCGGGATAGGCGACGGTCGCGCCCGACTGGTCGGTCGAGGTCCACACCGTCTGCGCGATGTTCTCGAGATTGACCTGGTGGCAGATGCCGGTGCCCGGCGGCACCGCGTAGAAATTGTTGAGCGACTTGGAACCCCACTTGAGGAAGTCGTAGCGCTCCATGTTGCGCTGGTATTCGATCTCGACGTTCTGCTCGAAGGCCTTGGGATGGCCAAACTCGTCGACCATCACCGAATGGTCAATCACCAGGTTGACCGGCACCAGCGGATTGATCTTGCTGGTATCGCCGCCCAGCGTGGCAATGGCATCGCGCATCGCGGCAAGATCGACCACGCAGGGCACGCCGGTAAAATCCTGGAGCAGCACGCGGGCCGGTCGATACTGGATCTCGTTCTGCGATTCGGTGGGGTTCTTCTGCCAGTCGACCAGCGCCTGGATGTCGGCGACGGAGACGGTGAAGCCGCCGTCCTCGAAGCGCAGCAGGTTTTCGAGCAGGACTTTCATCGAAAACGGCAGGCGCGAAATGTCGCCGAGCTTTTCCGCCGCCTTGCTCAGCGAATAATAGGCCACATGCCTGCCGCCGGCGGTCATCGTGCTGCGGGTGCCGAGCGTGTCCTGTCCGACCTGGGTCATATGGCCTCTTTCCTCACTATGCGGGCTCCCGCGCGCCGCGCCGATGCTGCACTGCGGGAATGGAATCGTCGCGCCGCCGATGCGCGTTCACGGGCATTTGGTCAAGGGTCTGGTCTTCTGCCGGCCAGGGCCTGGCCGGGGGCTTACAGGGCGGTCTGCAGCCCCGGTTTGCGCGCCGTCAGCCAGCAGGCGAGAACGATCAGCGATACCCCCGCGACCGTGCTCCAGCCAACCGGTTCGGCGAACCACAGCCAGCCCAGCAGCGCCGCCCAGGCAAAGCCGGTATATTCGACCGGCACCAGCGCCTGCGCCTCGGCTCGCGCCCAGGCCCAACTGAGCAGCATCAGCGAGACGATCGCCAGCAACGCGGCGGCAAAAATCTGGACCAGCGCGGCCATCTCCGGCCAGCGCCACAGCCAGGGTGCGGCGGGCGCGAGAATCAGGGCGACAAACAGATTCTGGAACAGCGCCACGTCCGCCGGACCGGCGACTTGTGCCTGCTGGCGTTGCAGCACCAGGTTCCAGGCATAGAACGCCGCCGAAACAAGGATCGCGGCGATGCCCCAGGCCGCCTCGGTGCCCATCGTGCTGTCGCCGAGCCGCGCGGCGGCGATCACCACGACGCCGGCAAAGCCAAGCAGCGAGGCACCGATTGCGCGCGGCTGGATTTTCTCGCCAAGCAGTGCCGCTGCGAGATAGAGCGCGATCAAGGGGGCAATGAAAGACAGCGCGATGGCTTCGGCAAGCGGCATGCGCACCAGCCCCCAGAAAAACAGAGGCGCCATGCAGGCGACCACGGCCGAGCGCAGGGCATGGACCTTGAGCACGGCGCGGCTGGGCGATCCCGTCCCGGCAAACCGCCAAACGGGCAGCATCAGCGCGGCGCCCATGGTCACGCGCAGTAGCAGCGCGGTATAGACCCCGGCGGCCAGCGACGCGCCCTTCATCGTCGCGTCCATCATACTGAACGTGGCGATGCCCGCACCGGCGGCGAGGAAGGGCAGTATGGGGTGAGCGTGCGCCATGTCCCGCGCCTCTAGGGAAATCCGGCCGGCGCGTCATCATCCCCAGCGATTCATGGAATAGTAAGCCGCGCTGCTTGATGGGAATCTTCGAAACAGGCACTATGTCGCGCTACTGCGGCAGGTGTTTGCCCGCGAATAGGGATGGCATGGCGTTTATGCGACAGGGGTTGATCGAAGGCTGGCGCGTGGCCGGCATGGCGGCGGCGATGCTGGCATTGCCCGCTAGCGCGGCCATGGCACCGGCGCGGGCCCAGCCGGCTCCGGCGGCGAGCACCGTGCCGCAACCCTCGCCATCGCCCAGCGCGCCGGCCTCGCCCGGAGCGGCAGTGCAACCCGCTCCCCCGTCAGCGGTGCCGCTGCCCGTGCCGGTCCCGCCGCCTCCGCCGCCGCCCGACCCGGTGATGGTCTGGTCGCTGGCCGACGCCCGCGCGTTGCTTGGCGTGATCCAGACTGTTGGCGAGGAGGGGCTGGTCCCGGCGGACTACAAGTCCGAAGCACTGAGCGCGGCAATCGCTGCCGGCCCCGGCCCGGCGCTCGATGAAATCGCCAGCAAGAGCTTTGTCTGGCTCGCCGAGGATCTGCGCGATGGGCGCACGCCGATGACCGCCCGGGTGCAGTGGTTTGCCGTCGATCCCGATATCGATGCCAATCCCACCCCGGCGCTGATGGCCAAAGCCCTCGACAGCCACGATGTCGCCGGCGTGCTCGCCGGGCTCGCGCCGACGCATAATGACTATCAGGCGCTCAAGGCCGCGCTCGCCGCAACCCCGCGCAGCGACCAGCGCCGCCGCGCCCAGTTGCAGGCCAATCTCGATCGCTGGCGGTGGCTGCCGCGCGATCTCGGGCTGCTCTACCTGATCACCAACGTGCCCGAATACCAGCTGCGGCTGGCGACGCGCGACCGCATCG
Source organism: uncultured Alphaproteobacteria bacterium (assembly GCA_963777795.1). GTDB lineage: Bacteria > Pseudomonadota > Alphaproteobacteria > Sphingomonadales > Sphingomonadaceae > Novosphingobium. The sequence continues at coordinate 709,809 of CAVZRM010000003.1, read as the reverse complement.
TGCGCACCTACCGCACCATCGTCGGCAAGCCCGGCAAGACCGCAACGCCGCAGCTCGCCGAGCAAGTCGAGGCAGTGGTGTTCAACCCGACCTGGACGGTGCCGCAGTCGATCGTCGTCGGCGAGGGCATGGGCCGGCGGCTGATCGGCAATCCCGCCGCCGCACTGCGCCAGGGCTACAAGGTCAGCCGCGCCGCCAATGGCGTGATCACCGTGGTGCAGCAGCCCGGGCCGGGCAATTCGCTGGGCCTGATGAAGATCGACATGCCCAACCCGCATGCCATCTATCTCCACGACACCCCCAACCGCGGGCTGTTCAACGCCCCGGCGCGGGCGTTCAGCCACGGCTGCGTGCGCACCGAGCGGGCGCAGGAGCTGGGCATGACCATGGCCATCCTCGGCGCGGACATGACCCCCGAGAAGGCGGTCGAGCTGGCGGATTCGGGCAAATACAACAAGGTGGCGATGACCAAGACCTTCCCGGTCTATATCACCTATTTCACCGTCGGGCAGAACATCGCCGGCCAGCTGACCACCTTCGCCGACATCTATGGCCGCGACACGCCGGTGCTGGCGAGCTTCGCCCAGCCGCGCGCCCTCAAGACCGGCCAGCGCACCAGCACCGAGGCGATCATCAAGCTGGACAACCCGCTGTAGGGCGGCGCGCTGGGCTGGTTGCTGCCGCAACGTCATGCTGAACTTGTTGCAGCACCCATTTCGCCGCACGAACGGTGTTGTGAGAACACACGCTGTGTCGCCAGTTTCCCGCCCGGGAACCAAGGTCTGAGCAAATGGCACGATGGGCCCTGAAACAAGTTCAGGGTGACAAGGTTGGGATTGGATTTTGCCGCACCCTCAAACCAGTGAAATCCGGTCCGCGTAGAGCAGCCGGCCGCCCGACAGGTGCCACAACGCCTCGTTGAAATCGGCCTGCGCCATGGCGAAGCAGCCTTCGCTGCGACCGATCTTGCCCCACTGGCTGGCCATCGCCCGATCGACATAGGCCGCCGGATGCATGACGATGGCGCGATCGAGCGCGTGCGAATTGTCGCCGTCCATGCCTTCGAGCCGGATCGAGGTGCCGTATTTGCCCTTGTACCACTCGCAGGTGAGGTAGGCCCCGCGCGAGGTTGCCTCCGATCCGATGCCATTGGAGAAATACTTCAGCCAGCCGTCGTGCTGGGGATCGGAACCGCGACCGTGGGCGACGAGAAACGAGCGCACCGTGCCGCTCTCCATGTTGACGAAATGCAGCCGCGGCAAGGCCGAGGGGCGGGCGAAATCGGCGATGCCGACGATATCGGTGCGCCACAGCTTCGATCCCGCGCGGTCGCGCTCGCGCCGGGCGATCTCGCCAAGGCGGCGGGCATAGGCTGGATCGGTGACTGGCGCGGGCGGCGGCACATAGGGCGGCGGATCGGCGGGCAGGGGCCTTGCCGCCGGTCCGAACGTGCGGTCGAAATCCGAGGCCAGGCTATTGTCGCCTTGCGCAAGCGCGCGCGACGGAATGGCGAGAATTGCTCCCGCCGCCAATCCCCTCTTCAAGAGGTCTCGACGTCCAACGGCCTGTGCCACGCAGGCAATATAGCCATTCGGAGTTAACAATCCAATTGCCGCTGGCGAATCTGCGTCAAATCGCCCCAAACCGGGGCTGTGGCGCGGAACTTAATCGCTGGCTGCGTGGCAGGCGGTTCATACTTCGATCGCCCGCACAAGGCGGTCGCGCCTATCGCTTTGCCTTGCCCGCCAAGCTGAGCTAGGGGCGCGCGATGGACGCCGAGACCGACCGCCAGGCCGTTGAACCGGGACTTCCGGTCGCGCCCGTACGCCAGCTGGGCCCGCTGCGCATGATCTGGAGCGCCGCGCTCGCCTATCCCGGGCGTGTCGCCACTGCGCTGGCGGCGCTGGCGGTGACGGCGACGGCGACGCTGGGCATTCCCTGGGGGTTCAGCCAGATCATCGACAAGGGCTTCGCGCGCGGCAGCGATCCCGCCACGGTCGAGCACTGGTTCCTGATCCTGCTGGGCATCGTCGTGGTGCTCGCGGCGGGCACGGCGGTGCGCTTCTATTCGGTGTCGTGGCTGGGCGAGCGCGTCGTCGCCGATATCCGCCTTGCCGTGCAGAACAACCTGCTGCGCCTCGCGCCCGGCTTTTTCGAGGAAAACAGCCCCAAGGAAATCTCCTCGCGGATGACCGCCGATACCGCTCTGATCGAACAGGTGGTCGGCACCACGGTCTCGGTGGCCCTGCGCAATGCGATCATGGCGGTGGGCGGCATCGGCTTCCTGTTCGCGCTCGCGCCCAAGCTGACCATGGGGCTGGTGCTGGCGATCCCGCTGGTCATCGGCCCGATCGTCTGGTTCAGCCGCCGCCTGCGCAATGTCTCGCGCTCGAGCCAGGACCGCGTCGCCGACATCGGCGCTTTGGTCGCCGAAGTGCTTGGCGCGGTGAAGATCGTCCAGGCGTTCAACCAGGAGAGCCGCGAGGCCGCGCGGTTTGCCGGGGCGGTCGAGCGCAGCTTCGCAACTGCGCGGCGGCGGATCACCATTCGCGCCGCGATGACTGCGGTGGTCATGCTGCTGGTGTTCGGCTCGCTGACCATCCTGATGCGCGAGGGCGCGCTGGCGGTGGCGCGCGGCAGCATCAGCGGCGGCACGATCGCCGCTTTCGTGCTCACCGGCGGGCTGGTCGCGGGGGCCTTTGGTTCCCTGACCGAGGTCTATGGCGATCTGGTGCGCGGCGCGGGTGCGGCGAGCCGGCTCAACGAACTGCTCAACGAAAAGCCCAGCATCGCGCCGCCCGCGCGCCCGTTGGCGCTGCCGTCGCCGGGGCGCGGCCAGCTCGCCTTCGAACATGTCACCTTTCGCTACCCCTCGCGCCCCGAAGTGGCGGCGCTGCATGATTTTTCGCTCAAGGTCGAACCCGGCGAAACCGTCGCCATCGTCGGCCCGTCGGGTGCGGGCAAATCGACGCTGTTCCAGCTGGCCGAGCGGTTCTACGATCCGCAGGCCGGCATACTCAAGCTCGACGGCGTGCCCTTGACCGCTGCCGACCCCGCCGATGTGCGCCGCCGCTTCGCGCTGGTTCCGCAGGAAGGCATCCTGTTCGCCGCCGATGCGCGCGATAACCTGCGCTATGGAGCCTGGGAGGCTGACGACGCGGCGATCTGGGAGGCGGCGCGCGCGGCCAATGCCGAAGCGTTCCTGCGCGACCTGCCGCAGGGGCTCGACACCTTCCTCGGCGAGGACGGCGCGCGGCTGTCGGGCGGACAGCGCCAGCGCATCGCCATCGCCCGGGCCTTGTTGCGCGACGCGCCGATCCTGTTGCTCGACGAGGCGACCAGCGCGCTCGACGCGGAAAGCGAGCGACAGGTGCAGGATGCGCTCGACCGGCTGATGGCCAGCCGCACCACGCTGGTCATCGCCCACCGTCTCGCCACGGTGCGCGCCGCCGACCGCATCGTCGTTTTGGACAAAGGGCGCATCGTCGAACAGGGCAGTCATGAGGCGTTAACCCGCGCCGGGGGACTTTACGCCCGGCTCGCCGCGCTGCAATTCGACGACCGGCAGCTGCAACCGCTCCTATGACCTCGACCGGAATCCCGACCATGGCCCGCACCGCGCTTCGCACCCTTGCCATTTCGCTGGCCTTGGCCGCCGCATTGGCCAGTGCCAGTGCCACCGCCAGTGAAACCGCCTCGGGCAAGCCGGTCGGCGAGTGGGGCAGCTTCGGGGTGCAGACTCAATATATCGATGCTGCGACCCGGCCCGGCGACGATTTCGACCGCCACGTCAACGGCAAGTGGAGCGACACGGTGGATCTGCCCGCCGACAAGTCGCGGATCGGCGCGTTCAGCCAGCTCGGCGACCTGTCGGAAGAGCGGCTGCGCATCATTCTCGACGGGCTGACGCAGCGCAAATGGCCGGCGGAATCGCCCGAGGCGCGGCTTTCCGCCGCCTATTCGGCCTTCATCAACACCCCGGCGATCGAAGCGGGCGGGCTTGCCCCGGCCAAGCCCTATCTCGACCGCATCGCCGCCGCCAAAAGCCGTGACGACCTCATCGCGCTGTTCGCCGCGCCCGGCTTCGCTTCGCCGCTCGGCGCGGGGGTCGATGCCGACGAGAAGGATTCGAGCCGCTATGCGCTCTATCTCGGGCAAGCCGGGCTCGGGCTGCCCGACCGCGATTATTACCTGCTGGACACCCCGCGCTATGGCGAAATTCGCGGCAAGTATCTCGACTATCTCACCTTCCTGTTGACCCGCGCCGGCCAAGCCGAGCCGCGCAGCGCGGCGCAGGCGGTGCTGGCGCTCGAAACCGATCTCGCCCGCGCAACCTGGGACCGTGCACTCAGCCGCAACCGCGACCTCACTTACAACAAGCTGACGCTCGCCGAACTCGATGCACTGGCCCCGGGCGGGGCGATCCACAGCCTGATGGACAAGTCGGGCGCGGGCGGGGCGGACTATGTCATCGTCGCGCAAGTGCCGCCGAGCGAGGCGGAGCGCGCGGCGGCCAAACTCGCGCCAGAGCAGCTCGCCAAGCTGGGCGGCGGGGTTCCGGCGACCGCGCGGTTGATCGACGCGGCTCCGCTGGCGAGCTGGCAGGCCTGGCTGGTCACCCATTTCCTCAGCGACCATGCCGCAGTGCTCCCCGCCGACATCGACGCCGCGCAGTTCGCTTTTTATGGCACCGTGCTCAGCGGCCAGCCGCAGCAGCGCCCGCGCTGGAAGCGGGGGATCGGCGCGGTCGAGGGCCAGATCGGCGAGCTGCTCGGCCAGATCTATGCCCGCCGCTATTTCCCGCCGGCCAACCGCACGGCCATGGCGCGGCTGGTGGCCAACCTGCGCCGCGCGATGGCGGGCAACCTTGCCGATCTCACCTGGATGGGCCCCGAAACTCGCCGCGAGGCCGAGGCCAAGCTGGCCGCGTTCAACCCCAAGATCGGCGCGCCGGCGAGCTTCAAGCGCTATGAGGGGCTGGTGATTTCGGCCAGCGATCCGTTGGCCAACCGCATCGCCGCCAACCAGTGGGCGCTCGAGTTCCAGATCGCCCGCCTCGGCAAACCGGTTGATCGCAGCGAATGGTTCATGCTGCCGCAGACGGTCAACGCCTATTACAACCCGACATTCAACGAGGTCGTGTTCCCCGCCGCGATCCTCCAGCCGCCGTTCTTCAACCTGACCGCCGACCCGGCGGTCAACTATGGCGCGATCGGCGCGGTGATCGGCCACGAGATGGGCCACGGCTTCGACGACCAGGGCGCGAAATCCGACGGCGCGGGCAACCTGCGCGACTGGTGGACCCCGGCGGACAAGGCAAACTTCGAGGCGCTGACCGGCAAGCTGGAAGGGCAGTTTTCCGCATTCTGCCCGTTCAGCGATGCGCCGGGCGCGGGCGGCAAGGCTTGCGTCAGCGGCGCGCTGACCCTGGGCGAAAACATCGGCGATCTCGGCGGGCTCAGCCTCGCCTACCGCGCCTATCGCATGTCGCTGGGCGGCAAGCAGGCACCCGTGATCGGCGGGGTTACCGGCGATCAGCGCTTCTTCATGGCCTGGGCGCAGGTCTGGCGGGCGAAATCGCGCGAGGCGGTGGCGCGCCAGCTGCTGGTCACTGACCCGCATTCGCCGCCCAAATACCGGATCAATGGCGTGGTGCGCAATTTCGACGAATGGTACCGCGCGTTCGACGTCAGGCCGGGCGACGAGCTCTACCTGCCCCCCGAACAGCGCGTCCGCATCTGGTGATAAGCAAGCTGGCCGCTTGACGAAGGCTTTGGTCGCCAGCCAATCCGCCCGCCATGGACCTGACCCTCACCGCCATCCTGCTCGGCATTGTCGAAGGGCTGACCGAATTCATCCCGGTCTCCTCGACCGGGCACCTGATCCTTGCTTCCGAGCTGTTCGGCTATGACGCCGGGCAATGGAAAGTGTTCAACGTCGTCATCCAGCTCGGCGCGATCCTGGCGGTGGTGGTGCAGTACTGGCGCACGTTCTGGGCGGTCGGCATGGGGCTGTTGCGGCTGGAGCCGATGAGTCTCGCGTTCCTGCGCAATATCCTGCTCGGCTTCCTGCCCTCGGCAGTGCTTGGTCTCGCGCTCAAGGACTATATCGACATCATGCTCGGCAGTCCGATGGTGGTTGCCTGGGCGCTCATATTCGGCGGAATCGCCATTCTCGCCATCGAGCGCGTGGCCAAACCCGGCCCCAAGAGCGGCGTTGCCCAGCTGCCTGCGCGCCAGGCGCTCGGCGTCGGGCTCTACCAGTGCGTCTCGATGATCCCCGGCATCAGCCGTTCGGGCGCGACGATCATGGGCGCGCTGGCGATGGGCATCGAGCGACGCACCGCCGCCGAATTCAGCTTCTTTCTCGCCGTGCCGACGATGCTGGGGGCGACCACGCTCGAGCTGTGGGACAGCCGCGCGGCGCTCGCCGCCGGCCTCGGTCCGGTCGGCTGGAGCGAGATCGCGATCGGCTTTGCGGTCAGCTTCGTCGTCGCGCTGGTGGTGATCAAGGCGTTCGTCGCCTATGTCAGCCGCGCCGGCTTCGCCCCGTTTGCCTGGTACCGGATTGGCGCGGGCATCGCCGCGATCGTGCTGCTGTCGTTGTATTCTTGACTTTGCCCAGGTGATCGACCAAGGCCCGCGCTTCACCGGGCGGCGCGAAGCTAGCGCCGCTCGAATCGTTTTGAACACCTTCAGGAATGCGTCATGGCGAAGCCCGCAACCGTCAAAATCCGGCTGGTTTCCACCGCCGACACCGGATTCTTTTACGTCACCAAGAAGAATCCGCGCAACACCACCGAGAAGATGAGCTTCCGCAAATACGATCCGGTGGTGCGCAAGCATGTCGAATTCAAGGAAGCCAAGATCAAGTGAGGTTAAGCGGCTGTTCAATGCGCCAAGCCTAGGGGCCGGGGCATGAACCGCACTGCTTCCCCCTGGATCAAGCCCGCCTTGGCCAAGCTGACTGTTGCCGCCGCTCTGGCGGCGTTCGCCGTTTCGGCTCCGTTCGCGCTCACCACCGCTTCGGCCCAGGCACCCGCCCAAACGCTGGCGGTCGGCCCGCTCAACGACGCCGTCGCCGCATTGCGCGGCATTTCGACGCTACGCGCCGATTTCACCCAGACGGACCGCAACGGCCAGCGCACGACCGGCGTGCTGACCTTGAAGCGTCCGGGGCGCATCCGCTTCCAGTATGCCCCCGGCATTCCCCTGCTGATCGTCTCGGACGGACGCGCGCTGACTCTGATCGACTACGAGGTGCGCCAGGTGCAGCGCTGGCCGATCGGCAACAGCCCGCTGGGCGCGCTGCTCGATCCCAACCGCGATGTCGCGCGATTCGGCCGGCTGCAACCATCCACCGACCCCAATGTGGTCAGCATCGAGGTGCGCGACCGCGCCCATCCCGAATACGGCGTGATCACCCTGATCTTCGTGCGCAAGCCTGGCGCGCCAGGCGGACTCGAACTGGCCAGCTGGGTCGCGCTCGACTCGCAGAACAAGCGAACGACGATTCGGTTGGCGAATCATCAGTATGGATTGGCGATTTCCGACAGTGCTTTTGCGTGGAACGATCCGCGCCGCCCGGCTCGTCGATAGGGGGCCACGCGTCGCCGCGCGATGTGCGCCGGTTGCGACAAGCCGCGACACTCCTGACGACGTTGTTCACTTGGCGGCAAGCCAGAAATCCCTATATTGGTTTTCGACAGAGCGGCTTGAGGCGGGTTTCCCCCCTGTTGCCCGCGCCTCCTGGTGGGCCGCCGAGTCAAGCGTGACGAACGCACAAGGAACCCTCGTCCCCATGCCCCCGGGACGAGGGTTTTTTTGTTGAGGGGTTCGGGCTAGGGCTCAGCCCATGATCTCCATCGCCACCTGGAACATCAATTCGGTCCGCCTGCGCATGCCGCAGGTCGAGCGCTTCCTGCTCGAGCACGCGCCCGATGTGCTGTGCTTGCAGGAGATCAAATGCATCGAGGGCCTGTTTCCACACGAAGCATTCGACAGCCTTGGCTATGTCTATCGCGCAGTGCACGGCCAGAAGGGCTACCACGGGGTCGCCACGGTCAGCCGCATTCCCTTGCGCGAGTTCTCCCGGCATGACTGGCAGGATAACGGCGAGGCGCGCCATGTCGGGGTGGAACTGCTCGGAGCGGGGCAGGGGCTGGTGCTCGAAAATGTCTATATCCCCGCCGGCGGCGATATTGCCGACCGCACGGCCAATCCCAAGTTCGGCCAGAAACTCGATTTCCTCGAGCGCATGACCCGCTGGGCCGACGCGCTCGACCGGCCGACACTACTGCTCGGCGACTTCAACATCGCCCCGCTCGACTGCGATGTCTACGACCACAAGGCGCTGCTCAAGGTGGTCAGCCACACCCCGCTCGAGGTCGAGACGCTGGGGCGGCTGCGCGACGCACACGGCTGGGAAGACCTCGGACGCAAGCATGTTCCCGCGCCCGAGCGCAATTACTCGTGGTGGTCCTACCGGACATACTGGCAGGGCAAGGATCGCGGCCGCCGCCTCGATCACATGTGGGCCTCGCCCGAACTGGCCGGACAGTCGAGGATCCACCGAATCGTCGAGGAAACCCGGAGCTGGGAACAGTGCTCGGACCACGTGCCGCTGGTCACGGAGTTCGACCTTTGACCAGCGCCACCCGGCGTGTGGCGCTGGCGATCGACGCGCTGCGCCACGGCTGGCCGATTGCGCTGGAGGGTGCGTTCACCCTGCTGCCTGCCGAAACCGGCTTCGGCGCAGGACACGGCATCGCCGCGCATGCTGATTTCGGCCGCGCGCGCCGCGACACTCAAGCTGGCCAACCAGCGCGAGGCGGCCGAGCCGCAGGCCCCGGTGCTGATCCGCGGCGCGGAGCCGTTCGGCCTCGCACTGGCGCGCGCCGTCGCCGATCCCGCGCTCGACCTGATCTATCCGATGAAGGGGCCGTTCATCGCCGAGCATCTCGACCACCGCGAGCCGGCCGCTGCCGCGATGGAGCTGGCGCGGCTAGCCGGTGTCCTGCCGGCGTTCCTCGTCGATCCCGCGCCGGCAGGGGAAGCCCAGGCAGTTTCGCCCGCCGACCTTGCCGCGTGGAAGGACACGGCGAATCTGGCCATTGCCGCGCGCGCGCACTTGCCGGTGGCCGCCAGCGAGGAGGCCGAGATCGTCGCTTTCCGCTCTGCCGACGACCTGCGCGAGCATGTCGCGCTGGTGATCGGCAAGCAGGGCAGCGAACGCGCGCCGCTGGTGCGGCTCCATTCCGAATGCCTCACCGGCGACATCCTCGGCAGTCTCAAATGCGACTGCGGACCCCAGCTGGACGCGGCGCTGGCAGCGATGGCCGAGGAGGCCCGTGAGGGCTCCGGCTGGGGCGTGCTGCTCTATCTGCGCCAGGAAGGGCGCGGCATCGGCCTGATCAACAAGCTGCGCGCCTACCGCTTGCAGGACCAGGGCTTCGACACCATCGATGCCAACAACCGCCTTGGCCTGCCCAGCGAGGCGCGCGATTTCCCGGTGGCGGCGCGGATGCTGGCCTTGTTAGGCGTGAGCGTCGTCCGGCTGATGACCAACAATCCGGCAAAAGTCGCCGCGCTCGAAGCCGAAGGCGTGACTGTGTCCGAGCGGGTGCCGCACCAGCTCCCGGCCAACCCGCACAACGCGCGCTATCTTGCGGTCAAGCGCGACCGCGCGGGGCACTTGCTGTAATCGTCACCGCCGTTCGTAGCGCCTCAGGCCCTCGCCGAGCGCATTCGCGCCGACCGCCAGCTGGTCGCCCGACCAGTCGGCTACGAACACCGTCGACCATTCGACCCCCGGTGCAAGGCGGGCGTTATTGCCTTCGACGGCCAGCCCGGCGGAACTGTTCACCCGGCCTTCCGCCGCCACCGCGATCAGTGCCGAATGGTTTTCCTTGTTCTTGCCCTGGACGAACCAGTTGCCCGCGATTCGCCCGGTCGCCCCGGCGGGCAGGTCGATCATGTAATTGGTGCCGCGCCCTGCCGAATCGTCGAAGCTCGAATCGAGCACTGTGATGCGTCCCGCGCGGCTCTTGAGATAGTGCCCGCCGCTGCCGGCTTCGAACCGGCTGCGCGTCACCGCCAGCGAGCCATAGTCGCCGACATAGATCGAATGCGCACAGCCGCCGGAAAACTCGCAGGTGCCCAGGCGGGTGAAGGTCGACTTGTCGACCGTGATCGCGCCGCTTTGGCCGTTGGCGGTTAGGATGCCTTCCTGGCTGTCGCGGAACCATGCTTGCGCGATGGCCAGATCGCCCTTTTCCAGCCGGATGCCCGCGCCGTTGCCGTCGCTCGACTTCATGTTGGCGAACACCAGCCCCTCGATCCGCGCCCGGCGGCCGCGCAGCACCAGCGCCGCCTTGTCTTCGCAGACGGTGCCATCGAACACTGCTTCGCCTGGAACGGCGGCGGTATAGAGGATGTCGCCGGCTTCCTGCACCGCGCAATCGGCGAAGCGGAACGAGGCCAGGCGGATGGTGCCGGTGCCGCTGCCGATAGCGTTGACCGCATCCTGAAGCCGCGCGAAGGTGCGGCCGGTTTCGACTACGGTGTAGGGCGTATTGCCCTGAGCCGAGAGCGGCAGCACGGGGATCGCCAGCATGGCGGCGGTGAGGGCAAGAAGGCCGGTTCGGTTCGCGTTTTTCATGGTTCGCACCTATCAAACGGGAGTTAATTTGCCACAAAAGCCGGACACTGGCGATCAGTGCTGCCGGATGACCGCGAGGAACGCTTCGCCATAAGCGTCGAGCTTGCGCCCCCCGACCCCGCCGACCTCGCCCAATGCGGCGAGACTGGCGGGGCGGGTTCCGGCCATTTCGCGCAAGGTGGCATCGTGGAATACGACGTAGGGCGGCACTCCGGCCTCCGCCGCCAGCTCGCGGCGCAGCGCGCGCAATGCGTCGAACAGCGGGTCGCCAACCGGGTTTGCGCCCCCGGCGCGGTCCTTGCGGCGGCGGCGTTCGGCCCGGGGCGCGAGCACCAGTTCGACCGGGATTTCGCCCTTCAGGATCGCGCGGGCATCGCCCGCCAGCATCAGTCCGCCATGCTCGGTCGCGGCAAGGCTTCCGCGGGCTTGCAGGGCGCGGCTGACCGGGCGCAGCAGGTGCGCCTCTTCGGCGGCGACAATGCCGTAGACCGACAGCCGGTCGTGCCCGCGCTGGCGCACGCGCTCGTCGGCCTGGCCAGTGAGCACCTTTTCGAGATAACCGAGGCCGAAGCTCTGCCCGGTGCGATAGACCGCCGAGAGCAGCTTCCGGGCGATCTGGCTGGCATCGGTGACCCCGGGGGCATGCAGGCAATTGTCGCAATTGCCGCACCCAGCCGGGGGCTCTTCGCCGAAATGAGCCAGCAGCACGGCGCGGCGGCAGTGCGCGGTTTCGACCAATCGCGCGAGCGCATCGAGCCGGGCGCGTTCGCCGGCGCGGCGGTGCTCCTCCAGCTCGTCGATGCGGCTGCGCGCGAGCGCGAAATCGCCCGCCGCCCACAGCATCAGCGCCTGGGCATCGTCGCCATCGCGTCCGGCACGGCCGGTTTCCTGATAATAGGCCTCGATCGACTTGGGCATGCCGGCGTGGGCGACGAATCGCACGTCGGGCTTGTCGATTCCCATGCCGAAAGCCACTGTCGCGACCATCACCATGTCTTCCGAGGCAACAAAGGCGGCTTGGTTGGCGGCGCGGGTCGGCGGATCGAGCCCGGCGTGATAGGGCAGCACCCGCCGCCCGGTGGCCGCCCCGAGCTTTTCCGCCAGATCCTCGACCTTGCGGCGGGTCGGGGCATAGACGATCCCCGGACCCGGCTGTTCGGCGAGCAATTGCGTCAGCTGGCGCAGCGCATTCTCGCGATGGCGGATGAGGTAACGGATGTTGGGCCGGTCGAACCCAGCGACGATCAGGCCATCTTCGGGAATGCCCAACTGCGCGAGTATGTCAGCGCGGGTGTGGGCATCGGCGGTGGCGGTGAGTGCCAGCCGGGGCACCTGGCCGAAGGCATCCATCAGCGGCGCAGCAGCCCGCGGTAGTCGGGGCGGAAATCGTGGCCCCATTCCGAGACGCAATGCGCCTCGTCGATGGCGAACAGCGCGATCGGGGAATGCGCCAGGAGCTCGCGGAAATGCGGCTGCGAGGCGCGTTCGGGCGCGACATAGAGCAGATCGAGCGCGCCGCTGCGGAAACGCGCGATGGTCTCCTCGCGGTCGGTATCGGCGCTGGTCAGCGTGGCGGCGCGGATGCCGTTGGCGGTCGCCGAGCGCAGCTGGTCGTGCATCAGCGCGATCAGCGGCGAGATGACCACACAGGTTCCCGCCAGCATCACCGCTGGCAGCTGATAGGTCAGCGACTTGCCCGCGCCGGTCGGCATCACTGCCAGTGTCGAGCGCCCGTCGAGCACCCGCCCGACCACCTGATCCTGCACCCCGCGAAACGCTGCGAAGCCAAAGGTCGCGTGCAGCATCTCCAGCGGGTCGGCCGAATGAGTTTGAGGAGCGGACGGTTCGGCAAGCATCGCCATGGCGGATGGCGCAATTCCGGGCGGATGGGGAGTGGGGCGGGGCAGATTCCTGTGGCGAAGTGCGATGGCACACCTTGGGACTTGCGCTATGTTCGGCCTGAGTAGCGGCAATCGCGCGGAGACAGCCATGGCCATCATCGAAACCGTCACCCCCGTCACCCACGACCTCGGGGCCTTCGCGGTCCGCCGGGTGCTGCCTGCGCGCCAGCGGCGGATGGTCGGGCCGTTCATCTTCGTCGATCAGTTCGGCCCGGCGCAGCTGCCGCCGGGCGAGGCGATGGACGTGCGCCCGCACCCGCATATCGGCATCGCCACCGTCACCTGGCTGTTCGGCGGAGACTATGCCGGCGCGATCGACCACCGCGACAGCCTCGGCAATTTCGCGACGATCCGCCCCGGCCAGGTCAACCTGATGACCGCCGGGCGCGGCATCGTCCATTCCGAACGCAGCCCGGAGGGCGAGCGCCCCGGTGGACCCCGGCTTTATGGCATGCAGACCTGGCTGGCGCTGCCCGACGGGCAGGAGGAGATCGCCCCCGCCTTCGAAAGCCGGACCGACCTGCCGCTGGTCGAGCATGGCGGTGCTGCGGCGCGGGTGATCATGGGCACTTTGTGGGGCGCGAGCGCGCCGACCACCCAGCATGCCGCGACGATCTATGCCGAGATCGTGCTGGAGGCGGGCGGCGCGGTGCCGATCGACGGCGCGGCGCAGGGTGGGGCCGACGAGCGCGCGGTGATGATGGTCGGCGGCGCAGCCAGCCTCGATGGCGTGGTGCTCGAGCTTTACCAACTCTATGTGCTTGCACCAGGGGTCGCGATGCGGCTGGCCTCGGACGCGGGCGGGCGGGTGATGCTGCTCGGCGGCGAGGCCTTCGCCACCCGGCGGCACGTGTGGTGGAACTTCGTGTCGTCATCGCCGGAACGCATCGAGCAGGCCAAGGCCGACTGGCGCGAGGGGCGCTTCGCCAAGGTGCCGGGCGACGAGGCGGAATTCATCCCGCTGCCCGAGGTGCCGCTGACCCTGGCATGAGCGGATTGCAGTGCGGTGGTGCGGATTTCGTGCACGATTGCCTGAAAGTGCATCGGCGAACCCTCCCTCTGCACCGCCGATCATGCCACACTGGGCCAAAGCGGAGAACACCCATGGACGAACAGCACGACAAATCGGAGATCGCCGAGGCCGCTGCCCGCGTGATGCAGCTTGAGGCCGAACTCGAAGCCTCCAGCGATGCCGCCACCGGAGGCGATTCGCTCGCCCGCAAGCGCGCGCTGTTGCACGCGTGGATCGATACCGTGACCGGCGTGGTCGCCACCCCCGGGGTCGGGCGGGTGGTGCTACTCCATGCCAACGGGCGGCGCTCGGGCATTTCCTCGGCCGAGCTGCCGATGCTGCTCGCCGATCCGGTGCGCTGGGAGCGCGGCTAAACGCCGCCATTGCCGTGCATCCGCAAAAGGCCACTGCGGCCCCAAATGCGGCACCGCTGGTTTGCCAGTCCTCCTCGTCGATGATAGCCCTCCGCGATAACGAATGGGAGTTCTGCCATGGCTGAAGCCGATTTCGACGTGAACCGCGCCTTCGAGGCCGAACCGCGCGTCGCCGACTATGTCGTCGATGCCGACGTCCACGTCACCCCGCCGCCGACCTTCTGGGCCGAATATCTCTCGCCCCGGTTTCGCGATCTCGCGCCAAAGGTCGAGAGCGGCGATGACTGCGACTACATCGTCTTCGAAGGCAACCGCCGCGCGGTCAACCTGATGCAGAGCCAGGCCGGGCGCACTTTCGACAAGTACAAGAATTCGGGCAAGCTCTCCGACATGCGCAGCGGCGGCTGGATGGTTGGCGCGCGGCTGGAGGATATGGACCGCGACGGCATCGACAAGGCGGTGTGCTTCGGCGGCGGCCCGCTGGGGTCGGGCAATCTCGAACTCTATCTCGACAGTTTCGATGCCTTCAACCGCTGGCAGTCTGACTTCTGCGCCGATTCGAACGGCCGCATGTATGCCTGCGCCTATCTCACCACCATCGATGTCGCACTCACCGTCAAGGGCATGCGCGATGCCAAGGCACGCGGCGATGTCGCGGTCAACTTGCCGGCCTTCCCGCAATCAGCCAGCCAGTTCACCAAGGAAGGCGCGGTGTGGCAAGCGATGACCGGTGATGCCAATGGCAGCCGCCAGTATCGCGACCCGGAATTCGACGCGATCTGGGCGGCGGCGATCGAGCTTGACCTCGCCGTCACGTTCCACCTCGGCGCGCGCACCTCGCGCTTCAAGGACAAGACCAATTTCCTGCCCGACATCCCGATGGGCAAGACGGCGATGCTAGAGCCAGTCAACATCATGCTCTATTCGGGCGTGTTCGACCGCTTTCCGGGCCTGCGCCTCGGCCTGATCGAGAGCGGCGTGGGCTGGATCCCGTGGGCCTGCGAATACATGGACCGCACCTGGGAAATGCAGCGCCACTGGACCGAGTGCGCCATCCTGCAGCCGCCGAGCTTCTATTTCGACCAGAACGTCTATGCCTCGTTCATCAGCGACCCGGTCGGGGTCGAGCTGCGCCACAAGCCGGGCTGCAAGAATATCATGTGGTCATCGGACTATCCGCACTCGGAGACTACCTTCCCGCATTCGCACAAGGTGATCGCGCGGAACTTCGCGGGCGTGCCCGATGCCGAGCGCAACTGGATCATTGCCGGCTGTGCTGAGAGGTTCTTCGGGCTCACCTAGGTCGCTCCGAGCCAGCGCGCCGCGCCGGGCAGGCGCGGCAGCGCCAGGCGGTCGAACAGCCACAGCGCGATCAGCGACAGCGCGAACAGCGGCAGCAGCGCGGCGAGCAATGCCGCCGCCACGAGCAGCGCGCGCGGGCTGGGCAAGCGGTCCGGCAGCGGCGGTGCGCCGAGCTGGCCAGTGGGCTTGCGCCGCCGCCACAGGACGAAGCCGCTCACGGCAATCGTCAGCAGCATCAGCGCGGTCAGCAAACCGATCAGCTGGTTGATCCAGCCGAACAACTGCCCCTCGTGCCAGGCGACGCCGTAGCCGACCACGCGGTCGATGGGGTGCTTGCCAGCGAAGGTCTCCCGGGAAAGCTCGCGGCCGCTGGCTGCGTCGTAGTGGATGGTCACGCGCAGCGGGCGGTTCTGGCTGTCGGACCTGACCGTCCAGTGCGGGCTTTCACGGCCTTCCGGCGGCGCGACCAGCACCGGGAAGGCGAGGTCTTCGCCACCGGCGCGGGCCACCAGCGTATCGAGCTGTGGCGGGGCGGGGTGCGCGGCACCGTGGCCATGCTGGTGCCGCATCATCGCGCCATGATCGTGCTCGGCGTGTTGTCCGCATTGCCAGCGGCATGCGCTGCGCCCGCCTATGGTCCAGTCCTGCTGCACCTGCCACCCAGCCCAGCTCGGTGCGCAGCGCCTTGAACGCGCTGCCCCAGACATCGGCCCAGGGCAGGCCGGTGAACAGCAGGACCAGCGCGAGGCCCGATACCCAGAAGCCGGTTACGGCGTGCAGGTCGCGCCAGAACAGCCGCTTGCCGCTGCCGAGACGCGGCCAGACGACGCCCGCCAAACCGCCCCCTCGCGGCCACCACAGGTAAAGCCCGGTGAGGATCATGACGATCGCCCAGCTTGCCGCCAGCTCGACCAGCCAGCTGCCGCGCGGGCCGAGCAGCAGCTGGCCGTGGATGCGGCGGATCACTTCGATCGTGCGGCGTTCGGGATCGACACTGCCCAGCAGCTTGCCCTGCGGCGAGACGAAGACATCGCGCATGCCGCCCCCGGGCATGGCGAGATGCAGCATCGCGGCATCGCCGGGGCGCTCGGGCAGGCGATAGATGCACCAGCCGCGCCCCCGGCGTGGCGGCGAGCGCTGCGCCGGCCTGCGCCGCCGGGCCGACCGCGCCCGCCTGGCTTAGCCCGTGATAGGCGCGCTCCTCCCAGCGTTCGACCTGCGGCTTGAACAGATAGGCAGCGCCGGTGACCGCCAGCACCATGACCACCGGCAGCACCAGCAGCCCGGCATAGAAATGCCAGCGCCAAATCAGTGCGATAGAGCGCGCCAAGGCCTGCGCCGTTTGCCGCCATGGTCACATCCTCCAGCCGAGTTCGAGCATGAAACTGCGCTGCGGATAGGGGTGAAACACCCAGGCGCGGAAATCGGTGATGTTGTCGATGCCGAACGAGGCAGTCAGCTGGTCGGTCACCTTCCAGTTCACCCGCGCATCGAGCGCGAACAGTTCCGAAGTGAAGCCAAAGGTGTTGCCGCGTTGCAGGCCGAACAGGTCGGTATTGGGCCGGCCGGCATAGCGCAGCCCCAGCGCGGCTTGCAGGCGCGGCGCAACATCGTAACGCAGGCTGGCGTTGATCCGCCACCGCGGGATGCGCGGGAACTGCACGCCTTCGGCCAGCGGATTGGCAGCATTGCGCAAGGTCCGGCTGTCGATCCAGGCCAGATTGGCATCGATCGCCATGCCGTCCAGCGGCCAGTCCTTCGCCTCGGCGATCGCTTCGACGCCCCATTGCCGGGTGCGGTCGATGTTCTTGAAGGTCGAGGTGGAAATGCCGTTCTGGTTGAACCCGAAGAACTGGAAGATGGTGTCATCGACCTGCTGAAAAAACAGCGATCCGGTGAGCCTGACCTTGCCGAGCCGGCGCGAGACCAGGAGGTTCGCATCCGTGCTGCGCTCGGGCCGCAAGCCGGGATCGAAACTGTTGGCGTTGAAGCTGCCATCGCCATTGAGCCCGCCCTGGAACAGCTCGCCGACGGTGGGAAAGCGCGTCGCCATGGCGAGGCTGAGCTGGACGGTGGTTTCGGCCAGCTCCGCCTGGACCGAAAGCGAGGGACTGACCGCCGCAGCATGGCGCGCGGCATAGCTGTTGGCGATGCGCTGGCCGGCGAGCGCGCCGGTGCCGACGCGCGCCAGCCCGCCGCCGAACGCCCGCCAGTCGTCAAAGCGCAGCCCGCCGGTGAGGCGCAGGTCGGGCGCGATCCGCCAGACACTCTCGATCCAGGCGGAGATCGTGCGGGTCTTGCCGAAGGTTTGAGTCGCAAACACCTTGCCGGTCGCGCGGGTCCAGTCGGGCAGGGCGGAATTGACCGTGTCGATGCGGTAGAGACTGGCGGCGATGCCCAGCGCGATATCGTTGCTCTCGCCCTTGTGCTCTATGGCCGCGTCGGCAGTGTACCAGCCGGTCGGTCCGGCCTCGGCCAAGGTGCCTGCTCCGTTGCCGCGGCCGTTGGCGAAGCCGGTCGAGGTGAAGCCCTGCTGCCGGGCGATCCGGTAGGTGGACAGGCTTGCCCGCGCGCTCCATCCCGCGCCAAAGTCATGGGCAAGCTTCAGCCCGAGCAGATATTCGTCGCGCAGCACCTTCGACCAGTTTGCGCCCGAGGCGGCATAACTCTGCGCGCCGATCCGCACCGTGCCGTCACAGATGACAGTGCCGGCGGCGTCGCGCAGGTAGCAATCGGGCGCAAATTGCCGATCGGCGTTATTCCAGTAGGCGAACAACAGCTGGCCGCTGGTCGAGCCATCGTCATAGCCGAGCTTCAGCTTGGCCTGCTTCTGGGTGATCGCGGCGGGCGATTGCGCGGCGAAGATCGGGTTGGTGGCCGAGCCGACGACCGCTGGAATGGCCTGCCCCGCAGGCACATTCTCCAGTCCGGTTCCCGCCGCACTGAGCGCAACCTGCAGCGGATCGACCACCGCGCCCGACACCATGGTCCCTGCGCCACCGGCAACCGGAATCAACCCGAGAAAGGTCATCGGCTGGCCGGTATTGCGGAAATAGCGCCCGGTGAGGCGCAAGGACCAGGGACCGTCCTTCTGCTTCAGACCGAAGCCCGCCTCGGCCGCGCCGCCCAGGTAGGTATCGTGCGTGGCGAACTGGTCGAAGGGTTGGGCCATGCCCTGGAGCTTGACGAAGGCCTCCGTCGCTGCCGGATCACGGGTGGTGATATTGACAATCCCGCCCATCGAATTGCCGCCATAGCGCGCCGAATAGGGGCCATAGACGATATCGAACTGGCGCACCTCGCCCGGCCCGACCACGCCCCATTTGGGCGAGAAGGCAAAGCTGTTGCCGAGGAAGTTGGAAACAGTGAAGCCATCGACCATCACCAGGGCCCGCGCGCTTTGCGTCGAATGGGTGCCGCGAAAGCCGGGAACGCCGTTGCTGTCGCCGGCATAGCGCTTGCGCACGAAGAAATCGGGTGCGTATTTCATCAGGTCTTCGGTGTTTTGCGCGTTGATCGCGGCGATCTGCTCCTCGCCGAGACTGACGGCGAGGCCGCGCGGCGCGATGGCGATGGGCCGCTCGTTCTGGCCGACGACCAGGATGGGGGGGCTACCCGCTTCTGCATCGACAGAATCAGTGGCAGCGTCGGCGGCGGTTTCTGCGGCGAATGCCGGGGTGGCGACGGCAAGCGCCGCGACATGGGCTATGAACAATAATTTCACGGACATTTCCTGCGATCTGGATATCGAAAAACACGCGCAAGGGGCGCGCGGATGTGCCGGCCCAATGGGCCTCAGAGCTTCAGGAAATTACCGGAGGGCCGCGCAGTGGCGGACGCAAATGGAAGCGGGTTGAAGGCGGCGCGGCGCGGCTGGTCAGCAGGACAAGCGCGACGATGAAGGCCAGGGCCAGGGCCAGCAAGGGCGCATCGGCCCCGCCCAGCGCGGCCATACCCAGCGCCGACGCATAGGGACAGGTCGCCTCGCCCTTGCCCTGAGTGCTCCTGCTGTCGGCTGGCTTGCCGCTCATCGGAATGGCGATCTGCCTGACCATCGCACCGCCCGACATATCGGCGCAGATCGAGACGGTAAGCAGCCGCGCGCTCGGCGCAGGCATGGTACCCGCCGGCACCAGCGCCTTCATGGCGAGCGCCAGGGCCAGCAGCAGTGCCGCCAGCAGGCGGTGGTGACCGAGCAAGGTGCGCAGCGAGCCCATCGCCGACCCGCCTAGCGGCATTTGCGCGGCCTGTCATCATGCGCTTGGGATTGGTGCGGACGGCGGGACTCGAACCCGCACGAGCATGGCTCAGGGGATTTTAAGTCCCCGGCGTCTACCATTCCGCCACGTCCGCGCCTCAGGGTAGGATAGGGCCGGGCAGATGGCAGAGCCCGGGGCTGGCGGCAAGCGCGGGCTGGAACTGGTGGCCGCGTTCAGGCGTTGAGCCGCGCGCGCATATCCTTGCCGGGCTTGAAGAAGGGCACGCGCTTGCCCGGCACTTCCACGGATTCGCCGGTGCGCGGGTTGCGGCCTTTGCGCGCCTCGCGCTCGCGGGTGGAAAAGGCACCGAAGCCGCGCAGTTCGACCCGGCCGCCTTTGGCAAGGCGCGCGGCGATTTCGTCGAAAAAGGTATCGACGGCGCGTTCGACATCCTCGGCCCTCAGGTCGGGATTTTCCTTCGCCAATTGCTGCAAAAGCTCTGACCGGATCATGCCAGATTCTCCCCTTCGCCTTCCCGACCGCAGCACGCTGTTAGCACCGCCGCCTTGAGTCTCCCCATACCGGCCAAAACTGCCAGAGATGCAATGGATTCGCAATGGCTTAATCTCTGGCCGTACCCTTTCGGGACTCGGGTCCCGCAGGACGGTTCGCGGCATCGGGCACGGGGCTGGGCGCGCACGATTTGGCGATTGCCCCAAGGCTATTGCGCAGTAGGATCGGGCAACCGGAAACGCAGATGCAAAAAGGGTTCGCCGATGAAGGACATGGCCAGCTGGAACGAAGGCGACTGGATCGCCGCGATCGCGGCAATCTCGCTGTTCGCTTTCCTCGCCGTGGGCGCGGTGATTGCCACGCGCGACAGCGAGGAAGTCGCCGGCCATCCGCGTGGACTGTTCGTGCTGTTCTACGCCGAAATGTGGGAGCGCTTCTCCTATTACGGCATGCGTGCGCTGCTGATCCTCTATCTCACCAAGTTCTGGCTGTTCGCCGATGGCAAGGCCAACCTGATCTACGGCGCCTATACCAGCCTCGCCTATATTACCCCGGTGCTCGGCGGCTATCTGGCGGATCGCTGGTGGGGGCAACGCAAGGCGGTGCTGTTCGGGGCGGTATCGCTCGCCTTCGGCCACCTGTTCATGGCCTACGAAGGCGCGCAGGGGATCGCCGATCCGCTGACCAAACAGGCCGACCCGGCGCTCAATGTGTTCTGGCTGGCGCTGGCGCTGATCAGCGTCGGCACCGGTTTTCTCAAGGGCAATATCTCGGTGATCGTCGGCCACCTTTACCGCATGACCGATGTGCGCCGCGACGGGGCCTTCACCATCTTCTATATGGGGGTCAACGCCGGTGCCTTCTTCGGCACGGTGCTGGTCGGCTATCTCGGCGAGACCATCGGCTGGTCGTGGGGCTTCGGGCTTGCCGGGCATCGGCATGGTGCTGGGGCTGATCATCTTCATTATCGGCAAGCCGGCGCTCAAGGGCCGCGGCGAGCCGCCGCGCCCGCTGGCGCGACCGGTCGAGCTCCGCCTCTACGCGGTCAGCGCCGCCGCCATTGCCGCAGTGTTCCTGCTTATCCAGCAGCAGCAGGTGGTCCAGAGCCTGCTGATCGTCACCGGCATCGCCATGCTCGGCTATGTGCTGTTTCAGGCGTTCAAGCTGCCCAGGGAGCCACGCGAGCGGATTTTCGCCATGCTGTTCCTGATCGCGCTCAACCCCCTGTTCTGGGGCCTGTTCGAACAGGCCGGCGGTTCGCTGAGCCTCTACACCGACCGCTATGTCGATCGCTCGGGGGTGCCGACCAGCCTGTTCCAGTCGATCAACCCGATCTACATCATCGTGCTCGCGCCCTTGTTCGCGGGCATGTGGCAGGGTTTGGCGCGGCGCGGACTGGAACCCTCCGCTCCCGCCAAGTTCGGGCTGGCGCTGGCGCAGGTCGGGCTCGGCTTCCTGGTGTTCGTCTGGGGTGCGAAGGCAGGCGGCGCGGGAATGACCCCGGTGCTGTTCGTCTTCGCGATCTATCTGCTTCACACCACCGCCGAGCTGTGTCTCTCGCCGGTCGGCCTGTCCGCCATGACCCGGCTGGCGCCCTTGCACCTTGCCAGCTTCGTCATGGGTGCGTGGTTCTACATGACGGCGGTCGGCCAGTTCGTTGCCGGCAAGATCGGCGAGGCGACCGGCGGTGAGGGCGGCACCATGTCGAAGGAGCTGACCCTCGACATCTACAATTCGATCGGCTGGGTGGCGATCGGCGTGTCGCTGGTGGTGCTGGTGGTCTCGCCGCTGGTCAAGCGCTGGATGCACCTCGACACGCTGAGGGATGACGGCGCGGCCGATGTGCCGAAGTGAATGCGGCGACGGCCAAACCGCCGGGGCCTGTCCACTTCGGTGGGGTCGAATGGTGCTGCCGGGGAGGATTGAACTCCCGACCTCAGCCTTACCAAGGATGCGCTCTACCACTGAGCTACGGCAGCAAGACCATTCGGATATCGGCCGCTCCGGGCTGGGCCGGGGCAGGCGCGCGCTATTGGCCGGGGGTCCGGTCTTTGTCAAGCGCATGCAGGCTGCGTGCTTGAGCTGCGCGGCGCGGCGCGGCATGAGGGTGCGATGGAAACGCCGCCCGACAAGCCCAGCCGCGAGGAGCGCCTTGCCGCCAGGCTGCGCGATAACCTGCGTCGCCGCAAGGCGCAGGCGCGTGAAGTCGCAGCGACCGGGCCAGCGGTCCCGGGCCAAGCCCCGGGTGACGGCACCCTTCCCAAATCCCGTCCGACTGGCTAGGGCATGGCGCTCTCGCCAATCGGCTCGACAATCGGAGCGTCCGCCTTGCCCCGCCTGATCTCATGCCCAGACTAATTCTCGTCCGCCACGGCCAGAGCCAGTGGAACCTCGAAAACCGCTTCACCGGCTGGTGGGATGTCGATCTGACCCCCAAGGGCGAGGAAGAGGCGCGCGCCGCCGGCGCGTTGCTGGCCGAGAAGGGCATGCTGCCCAGCCTCGCTTTCACCTCGTTCCAGACCCGCGCCATCCGCACATTGCATTTCGCGCTCGAGGCCATGGGTCGGCTGTGGATCCCCGAGGTCAAGGACTGGCGGCTCAACGAGCGGCACTATGGCGGCCTCACCGGGCTCGACAAGGCCGAGACGGCGGCCAGGCACGGCGAGGAGCAGGTCAAGGTGTGGCGGCGCAGCTTCGACATCCCGCCGCCGGTGCTGGCAGCCGGGGGTGAATTCGATCTCGCTGCGGACCCGCGCTATGCCGGTATCCCCATTCCCGCGACCGAAAGCCTCAAGGATACCATCGCCCGGGTGTTGCCCTATTACGACAGCGCCATCGCCCCGGCGCTGCAGGCCGGCGAGACCGTCCTGGTTTCCGCGCACGGCAATTCGCTGCGCGCGCTGGTCAAGCACCTCTCGGGCATTTCCGATGCCGACATCACCGGGCTGGAAATTCCGACCGGCCAGCCGATCGTCTATGAACTCGACGGCAGTCTCGCAGCGCTCGAGCGCTACTACCTCTCGGAGTGCCGGGGATGACGGCACCGGGCGCGATCGTCCCCGTAGCCATAGTGATGGGCAGCCAGTCCGACTGGGCGACGATGAGCCGCGCCGCCGAGGCGCTCGACCAGCTCGGCGTGGCCCACGATGTCCGCATCGTCTCGGCGCACCGCACCCCTGACCGGCTGGTGGCGTTCGCCAAGGGTGCTGCGGAGGCGGGCTTCAAGGTGATCATTGCCGGGGCAGGGGGCGCGGCGCACTTGCCCGGCATGGTCGCCAGCATGACCCACCTGCCGGTGCTGGGCGTGCCGGTGCAGTCCAAGGCGCTGTCCGGGCAGGACAGCCTGCTGTCGATCGTGCAGATGCCCGCCGGCATTCCCGTCGGCACGCTCGCCATCGGCGAGGCCGGCGCCACCAACGCCGGGTTGCTGGCCGCCGCGATCCTCGCGACGGGCGACCCGGCGCTGGCCGAGCGGCTCAAGATGTATCGTGCGGCGCAGAGCGACAGCGTGGCGGAAAGGCCCAGCTGAACGTCATGTCCTTCCCAATGTTTCGTCATTGCGAGCATCGCGAAGCAATCCAGGGCCGCATGGGCAACACTGGATTGCCGCGCGGCTGCGCCGTTCGCAATGACGAAGGGGAGGTGCGCCAATGATCCCGCCCGGCGCAACTATCGGCATCCTGGGT
Organism: uncultured Alphaproteobacteria bacterium; assembly: GCA_963777795.1. Classification (GTDB taxonomy): domain Bacteria; phylum Pseudomonadota; class Alphaproteobacteria; order Sphingomonadales; family Sphingomonadaceae; genus Novosphingobium. The sequence continues at coordinate 686,163 of CAVZRM010000003.1, read as the reverse complement.
GGCGGCCAGCTCGGCCGGATGCTGGCCATGGCCGCCGCGCAACTCGGCTATCGCTGCCACATCTACGCGCCTGAGGCCGACAGCGTCGCTGCCGAAGTCAGCGCCGCATTCACTTGCGCCGCCTGGGACGACGCCGCAGCCCTGGCGCGCTTCGCCGCCGGATGCGCCGTGGTCACCTACGAGTTCGAGAACGTGCCGGTCGCCCCGCTGGCCGCGCTGGGTGACATCCGGCTGCTGCCCCACCCGCGCGCGCTGGAGACCGCACAGGACCGGCTCACCGAGAAGCGCTTTGTCAGGAAGCTCGGCGGCAGGCCGGCGCAGTGTGCGCCGGTGATCGGTGCCGAAGACCTCGCGATCGCCATCGCCCGGATCGGCGCGCCAGGCATCCTCAAGACCCGGCGCGACGGCTACGACGGCAAGGGCCAGTGGCGCATCGGCGACGAAGCTGAGGCAACGGCCCTGGAATTGCCCGGCCAGCCGCTGATCTATGAAGCACTCGTGCGCTACATCGCCGAATTCTCGGTGCTGCTGTGCCGCAGCGCGGATGGCGATGTGCGGTATTGGGACGCGCCGCAGAATGTCCACGAACACGGCATCCTGGCGCGCTCGACCGTGCCGGTTTCGCCGCTGGTCCAGGCCCAGCTGGCCGAGGCGCGGGCCCTGGCCGCGAAAGTGGCGCAGGCGCTCGATTATGTCGGCGTGCTGACCCTCGAATTCTTCGCCACGCACGACGGGCCGGTGTTCAACGAAATGGCCCCCCGGGTGCACAATTCGGGCCACTGGACCATCGAAGGCGCGCTCACCAGTCAGTTCGAGAACCATATCCGCGCGATTTGCGGCCTGCCGCTGGGATCGACCACGCTGGCCGCGCGGTCGGTCGAAATGCGCAATATCATCGGCGGCAGCGAGCAGGGCTGGGCAGCCGGGGACTGGGCGCAGATCCTCGCCGATCCGGCAAACCATCTCCACCTCTATGGCAAGGGCGAGGGCCGGCCGGGGCGCAAGATGGGCCATGTCACCCGGCTGGTGCTGGAGTGACCCGCGAAGTCTTCCTGATCGCCGCCGTCGCCGCCAACGGCACCATCGGTGCCGGGGGAGTGATGCCCTGGCATATCCCCGCCGATCTGCGGCGCTTCAAGTCGTTGACCATGGGCCAAAATGGACTGGGTTTGCCGATGGTGATGGGCCGCAAGACCTTCGAATTCGCTGCCCGGACTGCTGCCCGGGCGCCGTCACATCGTCTTGACCCGCGACCCCGCATGGCAGGCCGAGGGCGCGGAAGTCGCCCGCAGCATGGCCGAAGCGCTGGCGCTCGCCAACGCGCCGCATATCGCGGTGATCGGCGGCTCGGAAATCTATGCGCTGGCGCTCCCTTATGCCGCGCGGGTGGAACTGACTGAAATTCATGCCGACTATCCCGGCGACGCACGGATGCCGCCGCTCGGAGACGGCTGGCGTGAAGAGTTCCGCGAGGACCGCAGGGCCGAAGCCGGCCAGCCGGGCTTCGCTTGGACGACACTCAAGCGCGACCTATAGCCTCCGCATGATTCGCCTCGACCACCGTCAACCGATCCCGCAGGAACTGCGCGGCGCGATCCTTGCGCTGGGCAATTTCGACGGGTTCCACCTCGGCCACCAGGTCGTGGTCGGCGAGGCGATTCGCTGGGCGCATGGCGAAGGCCGGCCTGCGATTGTCGCCACCTTCGATCCGCATCCGATGCGGCACTTCAAGCCCGATGCCGAGCCCTTCCGCCTGACCACGCTCGACCAGCGGCAGGAACTGTTCGCCGCTGCCGGGGCCGATGCCATGCTGGTGTTCCATTTCGACGGCGCGATGGCCAGCCAGCCCGCCGGCGATTGGGCCGAAGGCACGATCAGCCGCCACATCGGCGCGGCGGGGATCGTCACCGGCGAGGACTTCACCTTCGGCAAGGGGCGCAGCGGCAATCCCGATCTGCTGCGCGCGCGCGGGGTCGAGACGCGCACCGTCGCTGCAATTCACGACGATGCCGGGCCGATCTCGTCGAGCCGCATCCGCGCCGCGCTCAAGGCCGGCGACTGCGCCGAGGCCACGCGGCTGCTCACCCGCCCTTTTGCCATCCGCGGCGCGGTCCAGCATGGCGACAAGCGCGGCCGTTCGATCGGCTATCCCACCGCCAATCTCGACCTCGCCAACTACCTGCGCCCGCTTTACGGAATTTATGCGGTGACAGGTCGCCTGCCCGACGGTCGCCTGCTGCACGGCGCGGCCAACCTCGGCATTCGCCCGACCTTTGATCCGCCCAAGGAACTGCTCGAGCCGCACTTCTTCGATTTCGACGGCGATCTCTACGGGCAGGAGATCGAAGTCGCCCTGCACCATTTCCTGCGCGGCGAAGCGAAGTTCGACACACTCGACGCTCTTACCGCGCAGATGGAGCGCGATTGCAAATCGGCGCGGCGGCTGCTTGGCGGGGAATAATGAGTTTCGCGCGGAGGCGCGGAGACGCGGAGGATCTGGACCCGAGGCGAAGCCTCCCGAACTACCGAACTCACTAGCCTGACGCGGGTATCGCATCGATTCAAGTCGCCTGCGGCGAGCGCAGCCAACTCCGCGTCTCCGCGCCTCCGCGCGAACCCCTTCTTCCCGATTTGCAGTCGTACCCCGCTCCCGCTAAGGCCCGCCGCACGATGACCGAACCGCGCGACGAATTCAGCAAGACCGATTGGCGAAGCACCGTCTTCCTGCCGAAGACCGATTTTCCGATGAAGGCCGGGCTGCCGCAAAAGGAGCCGGGCGTGCTCGCGCGCTGGCAGGCCGAAGGGTTCTACCAGCAACTGCGCGAAGCTCGCGCGGGCCGTGAAAAGTTCATCCTCCACGATGGCCCGCCCTATGCCAATGGCGACATGCACATCGGCCACGCACTCAACCATATCCTCAAGGACATGGTGGTGCGCACCCAGACATTGCTGGGCAAGGACGCGCCCTATGTGCCCGGCTGGGATTGCCACGGCCTGCCGATCGAATGGAAGGTCGAGGAGCAATACCGCAAGAAGAAGCTCGACAAGGATCAGGTCGATCCGGTCGAATTCCGCGCCGAATGCCGCGCCTATGCGCAAGCCTGGGTGGATACCCAGCGCGAGCAGCTGAAACGCCTCGGGGTCAATGCCGATTGGGATAATCCCTACCTGACGATGGATTTCGCGGCGGAAGCGACCATCGTTGCCGAGCTGATGAAGTTCGCCGAAAGCGGCCAGCTCTATCGCGGGGCCAAGCCGGTGATGTGGTCGCCGGTGGAAAAGACCGCGCTGGCCGAGGCTGAGGTCGAGTATGAGGATATTGTCTCGACGCAGGTGGATGTGGCGTTCGAGATTGTGTCGTCGCCGATTGCCGAGCTGGTCGGCGCCCATGCGGTGGTGTGGACGACGACGCCGTGGACGATTCCGGTCAATCAGGCTTTGGCTTATGGGGCTGAGGTTGAGTATGTTTTGGTTGAGCATGTTGGGGCACATCTCGCAAGTCGAGGTCTGAGCGACGAGGATAGAGCTCAACAGATGCATGACCTGTCAGATCATCTAGGCGGTCGAAAATTCATTGTCGCGCGCAGTCTCCTTGCCGATTTTGAGCTTCGTTCCTCGAAGAATACAGCAAGTTTCGAAGTGGTTCGGTCATTCAAAGGCTCCGAACTCGCCGGAACCATCGCCCGCCACCCAATCTACAACCACCTCCGTCATTCCCGCGCAGGCGGGAACCCATCTCCCGCGCTGTCCGTCTCGTACGACACCTCCGGTCAGAACGACGGTCCGGAGATGGATCCCCGCCTTCGCGGGGATGACGAGGTTGGGGTTATGGACGACGCGGACTGGGAACGCGCGCTGGAGTTTTACGCGCGCCCGCGCCCGTTCCTCGATGGCTCGGCCTTCGTCACCACCGAGACCGGCACCGGCCTGGTCCACATGGCCCCCGACCACGGCGAGGACGATTTCCTGCTGTGCAAGGCCCACGGCATCGAGCCGGTGTTCGCGGTGGAGGCCGACGGCAAGTACCGCGCCGACTGGGCGTGGCTTGGCGGGCAGGGCTCTGTCATCAACGCCAAGTTCAACGCGCCCGATGGGCCGATCTGTGCGGACTTGCGCGAGTCTGGTGGATTGCTCGCGGCCTCGGCGGACTACAAGCATTCCTACCCCCATTCATGGCGCTCCAAGGCCAAGGTGATCTATCGCTGCACGCCGCAGTGGTTCGTGCCGATGGATAAGGAAATATCCCCTCCACCACCGCCTGCGGCGGCGGTCCCCCTCCCCGAGCCAAGCTCGGGGAGGATTGAGGAAGCCAAATCCTCTCCGAGCTCGCTCGGGGAGGTGGCAGACGCGTCAGCGGCTGACGGAGGGGCATCGACGCTGCGCCAGACCGCCCTCCAGGCCATCTCCGCCACCCGCTGGGTCCCCGAAAAGGGCGAGAACCGCATTCGTTCGATGGTCGAGGGCCGCCCCGACTGGGTACTCTCGCGCCAGCGCGCCTGGGGGGTGCCGATCACACTGTTCGTCAAGAAGGGCACCAACCAGTATCTCGACGATCCGGCGGTCAATACGCGGATTGTAGGGGCCATCCGCGAAGGCGGGGTCGATGCATGGTGCGAAGCGCGCGCGCAGGAGTATCTGGGCGCTGACTACCAGGCCGAGGACTATGAACGCGTCACCGATATTCTCGACGTCTGGTTCGATAGCGGCTGCACCCATGCCTTCGTGCTGGAAAGCGGCAAATGGCCCGATCTGGTGCGCGATGGCCCCGCCGATCTCTACCTCGAAGGCTCAGACCAGCATCGTGGCTGGTTCCAGTCGAGCCTGCTCGAAAGCTGTGCCACGCGCGGTCGCGCGCCCTACAAGGCGGTGCTCACCCACGGCTTCACCATGGACGCCAAGGGCATGAAAATGTCCAAGAGCCTCGGCAACACCATCGATCCGCTGAAAGTGATGGAAACCAACGGCGCGGACATCGTGCGGCTGTGGGCGCTGTCGGTCGACTACACCGAGGATCACCGCATCGGCGACGAGATCCTCAAGGGCGTGGCGGATCAGTATCGCAAGCTGAGGAATACGTTTCGCTATCTGCTGGGCGCGCTGGAGGGCTTCGAGGCGGACGAGAAAATAGGGACTGTCCCTATTAATGAGATGCCCGAGCTGGAGCGCTATGTGCTGGCGCTGCTGGCCAGGCTCGATGCGACCTTGCGGGTTGCGGTCGCGGACTTCGATTTCAACACCTACGTCCGCGCGCTGACCGACTTCTGCAACGAGGACTTGTCGGCCTTCTACTTCGATATTCGCAAGGACTGCCTCTATTGCGACGCGGCGGACGATCCCAAGCGCAGGGCTTATCGCACGGTGCTTGACACGATGTTCCACGCGCTGGTGCGCTATGCAGCGCCGGTGCTGGTGTTCACGGCGGAAGAGGTGTGGGGGACGCGGTTTCCGGAGGGCGGAAGCGTGCATTTGCTGGAGTGGCCGGAGTTGCCAACCCGCACGCCTCGTCGTCATTCCCGCGAAGGCGGGAACCCATCTCCTAACCTCGCGCCTGGCGAAACGCCGGAGATGGATCCCCGCCTTCGCGGGGATGACGAGTTTGAATATTGGGATCGGGTCAGATATCTCCGATCATGGGTTAATTTGAATGTGGAGCCCCACCGTCGAGTGAAGGAAATTGGCTCCAGCCTTGAAGCTCACGTTAAAATAGGGGCACTTGCTGACGAAGATTTTGATATCGTCCGTTCGGATACGTTCGCCGAATTAGCCATAGTCGCATCTATCGATGCCCACCTGGTATCTAGCGGTGAGGAAACGATTTCCATCTCCCGCACCACCCACCACAAATGCGGCCGCTGCTGGCGGCATCTCCCCGAGGTCGCCGCCGACGGCGCGCTGTGTTCACGTTGCGATCATGTCGTCGCCGGCATGGACGCGGCGTGAGTCTGGCGATGAAACTGTGCGGCACGCACCGTTCCCCCCTCCCCTTCAGGGGAGGGGCAGGGGGTGGGGGCTGTCCGGCTGGCGCTGCGTTTGGGGACAGGCCCCACCCCAACCCCTCCCCTGAAGGGGAGGGGCTTATATGATGCTGACCCCGCGCCATTATGCCGGCCTCGCCTTCGCGGGGCTCGTCTATGCGCTCGACCAGCTGGTCAAGTGGCTGATGATCGGCCCGTTGCAACTGCGCGAGCTCGGCGCGATCACGGTGCTGCCGTTCTTCGACCTGCGCTGGGCGGAGAATTACGGCGTGTCGCTCGGCCTGTTCACCGCCGAAAGCGAGATGGGGCGCTGGATCCTGGTCGGGGTGACTGCCGCCATCGCGCTGATCGTGCTGGTCTGGCTGCTGCACGAACGGGCGCGCGGTGACATCATGGCGCTGGGCCTGGTGCTCGGCGGCGCGCTGGGCAATATCACTGACCGGGTGCGCTTCGGCCATGTCGTCGACTATGCCGACCTGCATTTCGGCACGTTCCGACCCTTCCTGATTTTCAACGTCGCCGATGCCGCTATCACCATCGGCGTCCTGATTATCCTTGCCCGCTCCCTGCTTTCGCGCGAAAAGCCGAAGACGAAGCCGGACACCCTCCCGGAGAGCCGATAACATGCGCAAAACCACCCTGTCTGCCCTGGCGCTTGGCGCCACCGTCCTGCTGTCCGCCTGCGGCGGCGGCGGCGGGCTGTTCAACCGCGACCGGCCCGACGAATTCGCCGTGCAGCGCCAGATGCCACTGGCGGTGCCGCCCGATTTTGCGCTGACCCCGCCCCAGCCCGGCGCGCCGCGCCCGGCCAACACCAACACCCAGAGCCAGACGCTCGATGCGCTGTTCGGCGGCCAGGCACCGCGCAGCGAGGTGGAACGGAACACCACCAGCCGCGCTGGTGCCCCCGCCACCGGCATCCGCACCTCGGTGGGCGATCCGGCGACCAACACCGTCGCCAAGGGCGAGGTCACCCGCGACATCCTCGCCGCGCCGCAAGGCGACAACCGCGAGGCGCAGGCAAACGCGGGAAGTTAATCCCCTTCGTGGGCTGATGAAGTTTCCGCGCTGACCAGCAGCTTGTCGATCTTCAGCCCGTCCATGTCGATCACTTCGAAGCGCCAGCCCTGCTGGTGGAAGTGCTCGCCTTCCTTCGGCATGCGCTTGAGCACCGACAGGACATAGCCCGCCGCCGTGGCGAATTCGCGGTCGTCGTCTAGCTCGAGCCCCAAGCGGTCGGCGAGCGCGTCGGCAGGCAGCGCGCCAGCGATCAGCAGGCTCTTGTCCTCGCGCTCGACCACCATCGGCTCGTCGCCTTCGTCGAGGTGGCTGACGAAGTTGCCGACGATCGCGGTGAGCAGGTCGGCTGGCGTGACCACGCCTTCGAGGTGCCCGTATTCGTCGTGGACCAGCGCCATGGAAACATCGGATTGCTGGAGGATGCGCAGCGCGTCCATCGCGTCGATCTGGTCGGGGATCACCTCGGCCTTCTTCATCAGCCGCGAGATATTGAGCTTGCGCCCCGCGATCAGCGCCGCCAGCACGTCGCGCACCTTGAGCACGCCGACGATGTTGTCCGCCGAACCATCAGCCACCGGCAGCAGCGAATGCGGGCTTTCCTTGATCTTGGCGCGCAGTTCGGCCTCGCTGGCGCTGCGCTCGATCCAGTCGATTTCGGTGCGCGGGGTCATCAGCTCGCGCACCGGGCGGTCGGCGAGGCGCATGATCCCGGTCATGATCACCCGCTCGTCCTCCTCGATCACCCCCGAGCGCGTCGCCTCGGCGAAGATCATGTGCAGTTCCTCGGCGGTGACTTCGGGCTCGCCGGCATGGCGCACCCCGGTGAGCCGCAGGAGCACGGCCGAGGAGCGGTCGAGCAGCCAGACCACTGGCGCGGTGGACCGCGCGATCACCATCATCGGCAGGGCGGCAGCCTTGGCGATCGGCTCGGCGGCGCGCAAGGCAACCTGCTTGGGCACCAGTTCGCCGATCACCAGGCTGAAATAGGTCGTTGCCAGGATCACCAGGGCGAATCCGGCATCGTCGGCATAGCGCAGCGGCACACCGACCAGGGCCAGCCGGTCGCCTACCGGGCCGCCGAGGCTGGCACCTGAATAGGCACCGGCAATAATGCCCACCAGGGTGATCCCGATCTGCACGGTCGAAAGGAACTTGCCGGGGTCGCTGGCCAGCTTGAGCGCCGCCACCGCGCCCTTGCTGCCACGCTCGGCCGCAACCCGCAGCCGCGCCGGGCGGGCAGAGACGATCGCCAGTTCGGACATGGCGAACAGGCCGTTGAGCAGGATCAGTCCCGCAATGATCAGGACATCGGACCAGGGAAAGGGTGTCACATCGCGTCCGCTAGCAGTTTTCTCGGGAAAGGCGAAGCGGGCACGATTAAACAGGGACAGTCCCTATTTAACCAGTTTAACGCACTGTGCCTATCGGAACCGGGCCGATTGACAGCGGTTCCATCCATTGCCCATTCAGGTGGGCCAGCGCAGTTCGGCGCGCATTCCTGGCCGTGCGCGGTCGCCCATTGCAAGAAAGGTCGCCCGATGAACCAGTCCCGCCCCGCCGTCTCGAAACTTGCCGTTCCGAGATTGGCCGTCTCGAGCCTCGCCGTTGCCGCACTGCTCGCTACGTCGGCTTGCGTCACCGATCCCAACACCGGCGAGCGCAAGGTCTCGCGCACCGCCATCGGCGGTGGCGGCGGCGCGCTGGTCGGCCTGATCCTGGGCGGTCTGATCGGCGGGCCGACCGGGCGCATCGTCGGTGCAGGGATAGGCGGCGTCGCCGGCGGCGTCATCGGCTACAAGATGGACCAGCAGATCAAGGAGCTCAAGGAGCAGACCGCAGGCAGCGGCGTCGATGTCACCGAAGCCGACAATGGCAAGGCGATCCTGGTCAACCTGCCCGACGGCGTCACATTCGATGTCGGCAGCGCAACCCTGAAGCCCCAGTTCCGCGATACGCTCGACAAGATCGCCCGGAGCATGGTGCAGTATCCCGACAGCCTGATCGACGTTTACGGCCACACCGATTCGACCGGCTCCGATGCCTATAACCAGACCCTGTCGGACAATCGCGCGCGGACGGTAGCGGAATACCTCTCAATGCGCGGGGTTTCGGCGGCGCGCATCCGCAGCCGCGGCTTCGGCGAGACCATGCCGGTCGCCGACAACGCCACCGAGGACGGTCGCGCCCGCAATCGCCGGGTCGAGATCAAGATTGTCCCGGTCAGCCAGGAAGACGTCGCTGCGGCGCGGGCGCAATCGGGGCAGTAATACCACAGTGCATTGATTGGAGCCTATAAGCCCCTCCCCTTCAGGGGAGGGGTTGGGGTGGGGGCTGTCGGCAGGGCGTTGCGCTTGACCGACAACCCCCACCCCTCCGCCGCTGTGCGGCTCCTCCCCTCCCCTGAAGGGGAGGGGCTTCGATAAGTCAAACTCACCGCAACTTCGTATAATTCAGCGTCATCCCGGGCTTGACCCGGGACCGCTGCCGTCCTCGCGCGAGGTTGCGTCCAGATTTCCAGCGGTCCCGGATCAAGTCCGGGAAGACGTCATTTTGCCGCCCGCGCCCGTTCGGCCAGCCGAGCGACCGCTGCGGCGTGGATCGCTGGCGCCGTGACCAATACGCCGAACGCGCGCGGGTCGCGCTTGTTGTAATTGAGCGGCCCACCGAAGGCGTCGGATACCGCCGCTCCCGCCTCGCGCGCAATCAGCGCGGCGGCGGCGAGGTCCCATTCGTAGCCCCAGCGCAGCGTCGCGACCATGTCCGCCTCGTCGGCCGCGACCATGGCGATTCGCAGCGCGATGGAGTTGGGCTGGCCGACGAACACCAGATCGCTGTCCACCGGGCTGGTGATCCGCGCCGGCACGCGCGCGCCGGGCAACTGGTCCCGCGTACTCGCCGCCAGCCGCGCGCCGTTGCGCCACGAACCTTGCCCGGCCTCGCCGTGCCAGAATTCGCCCCCTTGCTCCGGCGAACGCGCCGGTGCGCAGAGCATGCCCAGCAGCGGCCTGCCCGCGTTGACGAGCGCTACCGATACCGCCCAGCCGGTGCGGCCGCGGATATAGTCGCGCGTGCCGTCGATCGGATCGACCAGCCAGATCAGGCCGCTTCCCATGCCATCATGGCCAAGCCGCCCGGGCGCATCGGCGGTTTCTTCCGACAGCCAGCCAGCGGCGGGCAGTAATGCGGCGAGCTCGCGGTGGAGGAAGGCATCGACGGCCAGGTCTGCCGCCGAGACCGGATCGCCGGGGCTTTTCTCCCAGACCTGCGGCGCATGGCCGGCACCCGGCCAGCTCGCCATGGCGATGGCACCGGCCTCGCGCACGATGGCCTCAAGACGGTGGCGGTCGATCATGTCTTGCGAATTCTCCTTGCTTGCCGCCGCTGCGGTGCCCCTGACCGGCATATGGCACTTTTCAAGTCGCCGCGCTTATGCTTAGGCGGCGTTGCAATACCGGCCCTCCTGCTCTCCTCCCCAGGACGCCACAGACAGCGGAAAGCGACAGCCCCATGAACATCCATGAATATCAGGCCAAGGAACTCCTCGCGAAATTCGGCGTCGCGATCCCCGCCGGCCATGCCGCGCTGTCGGTCGAGGAAGCGGTGGCCGCCGCCGGCAAGCTCCCCGGACCGCTCTATGTGGTCAAGGCGCAGATCCATGCCGGCGGACGCGGCAAGGGCAAGTTCAAGGAACTGCCGGCCGAGGCCAAGGGCGGCGTCCGCCTGTCGAAGACGCTCGACGAGGTGCGCGCCAATGCCACCGACATGCTCGGCAACACGCTGGTCACCATCCAGACCGGCGAAGCTGGCAAGCAGGTCAACCGCCTCTATGTCACCGATGGCGCGGATATCGCCAAGGAATACTATCTTTCGATGCTGGTCGACCGCGCCAGCGGGCGTATTGCCATGATCGTCTCGACCGAGGGCGGCATGGACATCGAGGCCGTGGCGCACGACACGCCGGAAAAGATCCAGACCATTGTCATCGATCCGGCGCAGGGCTTCCAGCCGCATCATGGCCGGGCTGTCGCCTTCGCGCTGAAATTGAAGGGCGAGCTCAACAAGCAGGCGCAACTGGTTGCCAGGCAACTCTATGACGCGTTCGTCGCCACCGACATGGCAATGCTCGAGATCAACCCGCTGATCGAGACCACCGATGGCAAGATCCAGGTGCTCGACGCCAAGGTCAGCTTCGATTCGAATGCGCTGTTCCGCCACCCCGACATCGCCGCGCTGCGCGACGAGACCGAGGAAGACCCGGCGGAGGTCGAGGCCAGCAAATACGACCTCGCCTATATCAAGCTAGACGGCGACATCGGCTGCATGGTCAATGGTGCCGGCCTCGCCATGGCGACGATGGACATCATCAAGCTCAATGGCATGTTCCCGGCCAACTTCCTCGATGTCGGCGGCGGCGCAACCACCGAGAAGGTGACTGCGGCGTTCAAGATCATCCTTGCCGATCCTGCCGTGAAGGGCATTCTCGTCAACATCTTCGGCGGCATCATGAAGTGCGACACCATCGCCGAAGGCATTGTCGCGGCGGCCCGGGAGGTGAATCTGTCGGTGCCGCTGGTGGTGCGGCTCGAAGGGACCAACGTCGAGCAGGGCAAGGCGATCCTCAAAGCATCGGGGCTGGCGATTGTTCCGGCGGACGACCTTGGCGACGCGGCAAAGAAGATTGTGGCGGAGGTCAGGCAGGCGGCGTAATCCTTCGACAGGCTCAGGATGAGCGGATGTCAGGAGGCGACGTCCCAGCCCGGACCCGCTCAGCCTGAGCCTGTCGAAGGCCACGCCGGGACTTGACCTTCTTCGCATGTGCGGCAATGGCGCTGGGCGAGTCATTTAATCGTCCGGCTAAATTGGCCCAGCCGCCTTCCGGGCGGCCCGAGAGAGGAAGGACCGAAAGCGATGAAGATTATTGTCCCCGTCAAGCGGGTGATTGACTATAACGTCAAGCCGCGGGTCAAGTCCGACGGCACCGGGGTCGATCTCGCCAACGTCAAGATGAGCATGAACCCGTTCGACGAAATTGCCGTCGAGGAAGCCATCCGGCTCAAGGAAAAGGGCGTGGCGACCGAGATTATCGCGGTGTCCGTCGGCCCGCAGAAGGCGCAGGAAACGCTGCGCACCGCGCTCGCAATGGGTGCCGATCGCGCCATCCTGGTGATGACCGACGACGAGGTCGAGCCGCTCGCCGTCGCCAAGATCCTCAAGGGCATCGCCGATGAAGAGGCCCCCGGCCTGGTCATTCTCGGCAAGCAGGCGATCGACGATGATTGCAACCAGACCGGCCAGATGCTCGCCGCGCTGATGGGCCGTCCGCAGGGCACCTTTGCCAGCGAAGTCACCGTCGAGGGCGACTCGGTGACTGTGAAGCGCGAGGTCGATGGCGGGCTGGAGACGGTCAAGCTGGCGATGCCGGCGGTGGTCACCACTGACCTGCGCCTCAACGAGCCGCGCTATGCCTCGCTGCCCAATATCATGAAGGCGAAGAGCAAGCCGCTGGCGAACAAGACGCCTGCCGATTACGGCGTCGATACCGCGCCGCGGCTGAAAACTCTGAAAGTCGTCGAACCGCCGGTGCGCAGCGCTGGCATCAAGGTGCCCGATGTCGATACGCTGGTCGCCAAGCTCAAGGAACTGGGAGTCGCATCATGAGCGTTCTCGTCTATGCCGAACACGACAATGCCTCGCTGAAAGATGCGACGCTCGCCGTGGTCACTGCGGGGGCAAAGCTTGGCGAAGTCCATGTGCTGGTCGCGGGCGCGGGCTGCGGCGCGGCTGCCGATGCCGCCGCGAAAGTGGCCGGGGTCGCCAAGGTGCTGGTCGCCGATGACGCCGCTTATGCCGCCCAGCTCGCCGAGAATGTCGCGCCGCTGGTTGCCGGGCTGATGGCGGGATACGACGCGCTGCTTGCCCCCGCCACCGCCCACGGCAAGAACATCGCCCCGCGCGTCGCCGCGCTGCTCGATGTCATGCAGGTGTCGGACATTCTCTCGGTCGAAGGCCCCAAGACTTTCACCCGCCCAACCTATGCCGGCAACGCCATCGCCACGGTCGAATCGAGCGACGCCAAGCTGGTGATCACGGTGCGCGGCACCGCTTTCGCCAAGGCGGAGCCCAGCGGCGGTTCGGCCGGCATCGAGGCAGTCTCGGGCGCAGGCGATGCCGGGATATCCTCCTTCGCCGGCGCGGAAATCGCCAAGCTCGAACGCCCCGAGCTGACCAGCGCCAAGATCATTGTCTCGGGCGGCCGCGCGCTCAAGGACGCGGCGACCTTCGAGCAGCTGATCTTCCCGCTCGCCGACAAGCTCGGTGCTGCTGTCGGCGCCAGCCGCGCGGCGGTCGATGCGGGCTATGTCCCCAACGACTATCAGGTCGGCCAGACCGGCAAGATCGTCGCCCCCGAATTCTACATCGCCGTCGGCATTTCGGGCGCGATCCAGCACCTTGCCGGGATGAAGGATTCCAAGGTCATCGTTGCGATCAACAAGGATGAGGACGCGCCGATCTTCCAGGTCGCGGATATCGGCCTGGTCGGGGATCTGTTCACGCTGGTGCCGGAGTTGACGGGCAAGCTTTGATCGCGTGAGCCCCAATGGGAATTGAAAGGGCGGCCCTCCAAGGCCGCCCCTTTTTTGGCTGTTGTGGACGGGATTTGAGAATCGGGCTATTCTAGCCTCATGACGAAGCTGGAAATCAATCTGGGTGACGAATTGGCAAGCAAAGCCAAGGCCGCAGGCTTGCTTGAGCAAGCCCGACTTGAGGAGTTACTTAGCGCCGAACTCAGGCGGCAGGCAGGCGAGCGATTGGGCCAGTTGATGGAGAAGCTGCATGCCGTTCCGGGCGAGCCGATGACGATGGATGAAATCACCGCGATTGTGAAAGTGGTTCGGCGCGAGCGGCGGATGCGTGAAGATCGCCGCTGATGCGGCTGGTGCTCGATACCAACATTGTGATTTCCGGCGTGCTCTGGCGTGGAAGCCCTTCCCTATTGATCAGACACGCAATTGAAGGCCGCTTCGAACCGATTTCCAGCGACAAGCTCATAAGCGAATTGCGCCGCTCACTTGCCAAGCCCGCAATTCTTGGGCGGCTTGCCCAGCTGGCGCTTGAGAAAGCGGAATTGGTCGATGAGTACCGGGACATGTGCAGGCTGGTGGAGGCTGCGGAACTGCCGCTCGATAGCCCCCGATCCCGATGATGACTGGGTGATTGCCACCGCGATCGCCGCGCAGGCGGACTTGATCGTCACGGGCGACAAGCCGTTGCTCGGCGTGGGCAGCGTGGGGGCGATCCGGATTGTCGGCGTAGCGGAGGCGCTGGATCTGTTGCAGGCGGATCGAACTGCGCGATCCTAACGCCAGACAAGCCTTCAAAGCAGCTCCACGCCAAATTACCGGCTCTTGCGATCAACCGTGGCGGTGACCGCGACGTCCATGGTGACATTGCCCAGCGTGCGCACGATGTCGGGCAGCATCTCGACTGCGACCAGCAGCGCCAGGGGCTCGATCGGCACGCCCATGGCAAGCGCGATCGGGCCGACGCTGGCGACGAAAGTCAGCGCATTGGGCAGTGATACGGTCGAATAGGTGACAATCGCCGCGACTGCGACGCCCGCGCCCAGGGCTGCGGGGGTCAGGACCACGCCCGACAGGTGAGCGACATAGATCGCCACCGCCATGTTCATCCCCGGACCCGTCGCGCGGAACAGCGCCACCGCCAGCGGCAACACCAGTTCGCCGGTGGCATCGCGCAGCGCCAGCGCCCGGCAGGCGGCGATCATCGCCGGCAGGCTGGCGAGCGACGACTGAGTCGAAATCGCCACCGATTGCGCCGGCAGCATGGCGCGGGCGAAACGCATGGGCGCAATCCCCGCGCCGAAAACGGCCAGGCCATAGGCGGCGGCGAGCACGATCCCGCCAACCGCGCTGACCACGACGATGTAGTGCGCCAGCGCCCCGAACACCGCCGCGCCGCTGGTCGCTGCCAGGCCGAGGGCCAGCGCGAAAACGCCAAAGGGTGCCAGCTTCAGCACCCAGCCGATCATTACCAGCATTGCCCCGGCAATCGCCTCGAACAGCTGCGCCAGCATGTGCCCCGAAGCCGGTGCCAGGCGGGTCGAGGCCAGTGCGAACAGGCCGATGAACACCACCAAAGGCAGCATCGCGCCTTGCGCGGCCGCAGCGACGATGTTTCTGGCCAGCAGCGAATCGAGGAAATCGGCGAAACCGGGCACCTGCGCGGCCGCGACCGGCGCGCCGGCTTGCAGCGCCGCGCTGGCCGCGCCGGGTATCGGTGCCAGATCGAGCAGCAGCGGCGTCACCACCGCGCCAAGCACCGCACTGACGGTGAGGATAGCGACGATCAGCCCCAGCGCGCGGCGCGTCAGCCCAGCCGCCCGCGCTGCGGCGACGGCGCCGACAATGCCGGTGAACAGCAGTGCGGCGACCAGCGGCACGATGGTCATCTGCAAGCCGCGAAGCCACAGCGTGCCCAGCGGGGTGACGTAAGGCAGGGCCAGGTCGAGCGCGCGCGTCCCCTGCAGCGCCACGCCGAGCGCCAGCCCGGCAGCGAGCCCGGCGAAAGTCCATGCTGCCGGAACCCTGATATCGGGCAACCCGGCCCTGCCTGTATCGCCGTCCGCCTGCCCCGCCATCCGCTCATCCGCAGCTATTGCCCAAACCGGGGTGACATTAGCCCGCGTCCGCGACATAGCAAATCCCGGGAACAGGCAAGCGGCACGGGACGCGCATGGCACGCAAATATTTCGGCACCGACGGCATTCGCGGACGCACCAATGTGGGGGTGATGACCGCCGAAGTGGCGATGAAGGTCGGCCAGGCGGCGGGCACCCGCTTCCTGCGCGGCACGCATCGCCACCGGGTGGTGATCGGCAAGGACACGCGGCTGTCGGGCTACATGCTGGAAAACGCCATGGTCGCGGGCTTCACCAGCGTCGGCATGGATGTCGTGCTGCTGGGGCCGATGCCGACCCCGGCGGTGGCATTGCTCACCCGCGAACTGCGCGCCGACGTCGGCGTGATGATTTCGGCCAGCCACAACGCCTACGAGGACAATGGCATCAAGCTGTTCGGCCCCGACGGCTTCAAGCTCTCGGACGAGGACGAGCTGGCGATCGAGGCGATGATCGCCGCCAGCCAGCCGCTGGCACCTGCGCCCGACATCGGCCGTGCGCGGCGGATCGAGGACGCACGCGGGCGCTATATCCACGCGGTCAAGGCCTCGCTGCCCGACGATGTGCGGCTCGACGGGCTCAAGATCGTCGTCGATTGCGCCCATGGCGCGGCCTATCAGGTTGCGCCCTCGGCGATGTGGGAACTGGGCGCGGATGTCGTCGCCATCGGCGTCAATCCCAACGGCAAGAACATCAACGACGGCTTCGGCTCGACCTCACTGGGCGCGGTCAAGGAAGCGGTGGCGAGCGAAGGCGCGGATATCGGCATTGCCCTCGATGGCGATGCCGACCGCCTGATCGTCGTCGACGAGAAGGGCAAGACAGTCGATGGCGACCAGATCATGGCCCTGATCGGCTCGCAGATGGCGGAACGGGGCAGGCTCAAGGGCGGCGGCGTGGTGGCGACGGTGATGTCGAACCTCGGCCTCGAACGTTTCCTCGGTGGCTGCGGGCTCGACCTGATCCGCACCCAGGTCGGCGACCGCCATGTGCTCGAGGCGATGAAGGCGGGCGGCTATAATCTCGGCGGCGAACAGTCGGGCCACATGATCCTGTTCGACCACGCCACTACTGGCGATGGCACCGTGGCCGCGCTGCAAGTGCTCGGCGCACTGGTGCAGTCGGGCAAACGGGCGAGCGAATTGCTGCACCTGTTCGATCCGGTGCCGCAGCTGCTGCGCAATGTGCGATTTGCCGGCGGCCAGTTCGCGAAGGGAGGGCCGCTGGATGACGCGCGGGTCAAGGCGGTGATTGCCGATGCCGAAGCGCAGCTGGCGGGCCGCGGGCGGCTGGTGATCCGCCCCTCGGGCACCGAACCGGTGATTCGCGTCATGGCCGAGGGCGACGATGCGGGCGAGGTCGAGAGCGTGGTCGGCGCAATCTGCGCGGAGATCGAAGCTGTCGGGCCTTCGACAAGCTCAGGCTGAGCGGGATTCGCTTGTCTCGCCCCAGGACCCGCTCGTGCTGAGCTTGTCGAAGCACTGGCATTGCCCTAGCCGTTCACCATGCCTCGCTTGCCGCCCCGTATCCTGACCATCGCCGGGTCCGACAGCTCGGGCGGCGCGGGAATCCAGGCTGACATCAGGACCATCACCCTGCTCGGCGGCTATGCGATGACCGCGATCACGGCGGTGACCGCGCAGGACACTACGGGTGTGCATGCGATCGAGGTTGTGGACGCACAGTTGGTCGCGGCGCAGATCGATGCCTGCCTGGGCGACATCGGGGTCGATGCGGTCAAGATCGGCATGCTCGGCTCGCCGGCGATTGCCGCTCTGGTGGCGGAGCGTCTGGCAGCGCTGGCCGTGCCGGTGGTGTTCGATCCGGTGATGGTGGCGACCAGCGGCGCGGTGCTGGCCGATGCGGCGACGCTCGCCGCTTTCGAGAGCCTGATCGCGCTGGCGACGCTGGTTACCCCCAACCTGCCCGAACTGGCGGCGCTGGGCGGCGAGGCGGCGCTCGCGGGGCGGGCGCGGGCGGTGCTGGTCAAGGGCGGGCATGGCGCGGGCGAAGTTCTGGTCGACCGGCTGGTCACCCGCGCGGGCGAACAGGCCTGCTGGCAGGACGCCCGCATCCAGACCCGCCACACCCACGGCACCGGCTGCACGCTTGCCGCCGCGATCGCCACCGGGCTCGGCGCGGGCATGGCGCTGCCCGAGGCTATCGCGTGGGCACGCCGCCATGTCCGTGCCGCGATCCTCGCCGCGCCGGGCTATGGCCAGGGCAATGGTCCGCTGGGCCTGCCATGATGCGCCGCAGCGCCGTTGCTTTGGCTTGCCTGCTGCTCGCTGCCTGCGCCACCCCGCGCAGCGGTGCACCGGTCACTGTCGGCATCCTGGCAATCAACGACTTTCACGGCAATCTCGAGCCGCCGGGCACCAGCGTCGCCGCGCCCGATGGCAAGGGCGGGACGAAGCAGGAGCCGGCCGGCGGAGCGGCGCATCTGGCCAGCGCGATCCGGCAGCTGCGCGGCAAATATGCCCACAGCGTCACGGTCTCGGCGGGCGATCTCATCGGTGCCTCGCCGTTCGTCTCGGCGCTGTTCCTCGACGAACCGGCGATTGCCGCGATGAACCGCATCGGCCTCGATTTCAACGCGGTCGGCAATCACGAATTCGACCGGGGCAGCGCCGAACTGCTGCGCATGCAGCACGGCGGATGCGCGAAGCACACCGCGCGCGCACCATGCCGGCTCGAACGCTTCGCCGGCGCGAGGTTCGCTTTTCTCGCCGCCAGCACCTTTGACGCGCGCGGACGCACGCTGTTTCCCGCCTCCGCGATCCGCCGCTTCGGCAAGGGGCGCGGCCGGGTGAGCCTCGGCGTGATCGGGCTGACCTTGCGCGCGACCCCCACCCTGGTTTCGCCCGGCGGCGTCGCCGGGCTGAGCTTCGGCGACGAGGCCGAGGCGATCAACCGCGAGGTGGCGCGGCTCAAGGCGCGCGGCGCGGATGCGATTGCCGTGCTGATCCACCAGGGCGGGCGCACCGCCGATCCGCTTGACCCCGATGGCTGCAATGCGCTGTCGGGCGACATTGTGCCGATCCTCGCCAGGCTCGACCCGCGCGTCGATCTGGTGGTCTCGGGGCATACCCACTGGGCCTATGTCTGCGATTTCGGTCGCTTCGATCCGTCGCGCCCGCTGCTGCTGACCAGCGCCGGGCTTCATGGCAAGCTGGTCACCGACATTGCGCTGACTATCGATCCTGCTGCCGGGCGAGTGGTGGGCAGACGCGCGGACAATGTCATCGTCGAGCCCGGGCGTTTTGCTGCCGATGCCGCTATTGCCGCGCTAGTGCGCCGCTATGCCGACGCTGCCGCAGCCGAGGCGCAGCGGCCTGCCGGACGGCTTGCTGCCCCCGCTGCGGGCCATGCGCTCGCCAACCTGATCGCCGACGCGCAACTCGCGGCAACGCGCGGCGCGGGCGCGCGGATCGCGCTGACCAATCCGTTCGGCATCCGCGCCGCGCTGACCCCGGCCAGCGATGGCGCGCTGACCTATGGCGATCTGTTCAGGGTCCAGCCGTTCGACAATGCCTTGCTTACCCAGACCATGACCGGGGCCGAACTCAAGGCGGCGCTCGAGCAGGGCCTCGATGAAGTGGGGCCGATGCAGGCGCTCGCGCCCTCGGCGGGCTTTGCCTATCGCCATGACCGCAGCCGGCCTGCGGGGAACCGCATTGTCGCGATGGCGCTCGATGGCCAGCCGCTCGATCCTGCGGCGAGCTACCGCGTCACCACCAACCTGTTTCTCGCCATGGGCGGCGACACGTTTCTCGGCTTCTCGCGGCAGCGCGCGGCAGCGGTCGGGATGAGTGACATCGCCGCGCTCGAAGCCTGGCTCAAGGCAGAGCCCGCGCGCGGTGTCCCTGCGGACGTTCGGGTGGAAGCGGTGGTGCGCTGACGCGTCAGGCCTCCGCGTCGAAGGCCGCCCACCGTGGATGCCCCGGCATCTTCGCGCGATAGAACTCGGCCAGCCGGGCCATGTCGGCATCGAAATCGTCGCTCGGCATGATTTCCGGCCCGAGTCCACCGGTCATCGCTTCATGATCGACCCAGGCCGGCACCACCGGCACCCCCGCCCCGCGCGCGATATGCCAGAACCCCGAGCGCCACTTGCCGACCGCGCTGCGCGTGCCTTCGGCGGCGATGACCAGCGCGAAATCGTCGTGCGCGGCGAACGCGGCCACCATCGCCTCGGCATAATTGCCGCGTTTCGCGCGATCCACCGGCACCCCGCCCATGTCGAACATGAAGCGGCGCAAGGGCCAGCGGAACAGGCTCTGCTTGCCCATGAAGCGCGGGGTGATGCCGAAATGGTGGGTGGTGCCGATGAAGAACACGAAGTCCCAGTTCGAGGTGTGCGGCGCGCCGACGATGACGAACCGGCGGGCCGCCGGGCGCGCACCTTCGAGCCGCCAGCCGCGCAACCGGAACAACCGCAACAACAGCCCGCGCACCGCCCGTGACAAAAACGAGGGCGCGGCCAAGCTAGAACCCCACGCCGTCGGGCCAGCTGGGCCCGGCGAGCCCCATCACCTTGAACAGCAGTCCCATCTGCCCCTCGCCGATCAGCCGGTCCCTGGCGGCATGGATCGCTGCGGCGTGTTCGGGGGCGAAAGCAGCGAGGGCATCGGCACGGGCCTCGATGCCGAGTTCGCGCAGCCAGCGGCCTTGCGGCACCGTGCCGAGCCATTTGACCCCCCGCGACTGGGCAATCATGGCGAGGGTGGCGAAATCGACATGGGCTGTAAGGTCCGCCTCGCCGGGCGTGGCGAAGGCATCGACCATGCGGTGTTCGCGCACCGCCTGCAGCGTCGAGCCGTCGCGCACCGCATCGTGGCCGTAATCGATCAGCAGCGCCGCGCCGCCCTGATCGTTGAGCCGGCCGGCGATCTCGTAAACCACCGCCGCCGCGCCCGGGCAGGTCTCGACAATGGTGCCTTCGTCCGCCTGCCGCCGCGCCTCGGGCACGGCGGCGTCCATCGGCTGGCTGCCGGCGACCGGGATAAAGGTGCCGCCATCACAGGCAATCATCCGCTCGCGCCAGCCTTCGGCGGTCCTGACCAGCTGGCGCACTGGTAAGGCATCGAGGAATTCATTGGCCACGATCAGCACCGGGCCATACATCGGCACGGTCGACAGATCGTGGTGAAACTGCGCGCCGGGCACCATGGCCAGCTGGACATCGCGCAGCGCCATCGAGCCTTCGACCAGATGCACGCCCGGCGTCAGGCCATAGCGCTTCGCCGCAGTCAGCGCGTCGCGCGCCAGCGTGCCGCGGCCCGGGCCGAGCTCGACATAGTGCACCGGCGTCTCGCGGCCGGCGCGGATCCACATGTCGGCGAGCCACAATCCGATCAGTTCGCCGAACATCTGGCTGACTTCGGGCGCGGTGATGAAATCGCCCGCCACGCCGATCGGGTCGCGCGAGGCATAGTAGCGGGCATTGGCCTCGCCCATGTAGTGCATCAGGCTGATCGGGCCGGTGTTGGCGATCAGCCGCGCGAAGATCGCCGCCAGCGGCTCGGTTGCAGGCGGTATTGCGGTCATGCCGTGGCGGGTACCGCCGCGCTGCCCAGCGGCGGGCGGACGAGAGCGCGGATAGCGAAGAACAGCCCGACGGCAATCAGCGGCACGGTCAGCCACTGGCCCATCGACAGGCCCGTGCGTGCGGCGAACTCGGAGAGCTGCGCATCGGGCTCGCGGAAAAACTCGACGAAAAATCGCGCCGCGCCGATCCCGGCGGCAAATACGCCGACCAGCAGCCCGGGGCGGAAGCGGGCGCGGGTCTTCCAGAACAGCAGCTGCATGACGACAATCATCAGCGCGCCCTCGAGCAGCGCCTCGTAAAGCTGGCTCGGATGGCGCGGCAAGGGGCCGCCATCGGGGAAGACCATCGCCCATGACACCCCTTCGCCGGCAACCCGGCCCCACAGCTCGCCGTTGACGAAATTGGCCAGGCGACCGAAAAACAGCCCGAACGGCGGTCCGCACACCGCGATATAATCGCACACCCGCACGAAATTGAGCTGGTTGCGCCACGACACCCAGGCGATCGCCAGCACCGTGCCGAGCAGACCGCCATGGAAGCTCATGCCCCCGTTCCACAGCTTGAGCAGTTCGAGCGGCTGCGCCCACAGGCCCGGTTCGTAGAAGGTCGCATAGCCAAGGCGTCCGCCGAAGATAATGCCGAGCGTGCAATAGAAGAACAGGTCGTCGGCATGGCGCTGTGCCAGCGGCGCGCCGGCGCTGCGGATCATGCGCAGCATCAGCCAGTAGCCCAGCAGAATGCCGGCGAGATAGGCCAGGCTGTACCAGCGCAGGGTCAGCACGCCGAGGTCGATCCCGCGCGTCAGGCCGAAGTCGACCCAGTAAAGCGGTTCGCCCGCGACAGCCAATAGTGACAGCAAAGTCCCGACCCCTTAAGACAACAGCCGTGCTGGCGCGCGGCTCCGGCCGCCTTCTGGCACATGGGCACGAGGAATGTCATCCGGCTTGTCGCGAAGTCTGCGTCATGGCCGGGGAAATCCCGGGAAGGCAGGAGCGCCGATGGCAAGCGAACTCGACCGGCAACTGTGCGCGGCGATGGACCGGCTCGTCGCCCCGGGTGGCCAGTTCGAAACCACGACCGTGACGCGCGACGGTCGCGACTACCCCGCCTTCGTCCATGCTCCGCCGTCGCTGCCCGCGCTGTTCGCCTTCGCGCGCGCTCAATATGGCCCGACATCGTTCCTGGTCGATGGTGCGGTGCGGCTGAGTTTTGCCGAGGTGCACGACCTCGCGCAGCGGCTGGCCTTGGGGCTGCTGGCGGAGCCGGGCGTGGAGCGAGGCGAACGCGTCGGCATCGCCGCGCGCAATTCGGCGAGCTGGGTCATCGCCTATATGGCAGTGCTCATGGCGGGGGGCTGCGCGACTTTGTTCAACGGCTGGTGGAGCGGAGCGGAGTTGGCAGCGGGCATCGCGCTTGCCGATTGCCGGCTGGTACTCGCCGACTCCGAGCGAGCGAAACGGCTGGAGGGACTCGATCACGGCGCGCGGATTGTCGTTTTCGGCCATGGCGATCCGGCGGCCGGCTTCGGCCCGCTGATGGCCGAAGTGCCCGGTGCGCTGCCTGAGCTTGCCGGCGAGGACCTGGCCACCATCCTGTTCACCTCGGGCTCGACCGGCATGGCCAAGGGGGCATGGTCCGAGCATCGCAGCGTCGTCCACGGCGCGATGAGCTATGCCGCGCAGACGCTGATGGCGCTCACTCTCATGGCCGAACGGGGCGAGGCTCCCACGGGCCAGCCGGCAGCGCTGGTCAATGTTCCGCTGTTCCATGTCACCGGCGAAGTTCCGGTGCTGCTCAACAGCTTCCTGATCGGCCGCAAGCTGGTGATCCTGCCCAAGTGGGATGCGCTCGAGGCAATGCGGCTGATGGCTGCCGAGCGCGTTACCTATTTCGTCGGCGTCCCGCTGATGAGCTACGAGATCGCCACCCATCCCGAGCGTGGGCGTTTTGACCTGTCGCGCTGCGCAACCTACGTCGCGGGCGGCGCACCGCGCCCGGTCGAGCATGTCACGCGCATTCGCGAGGCGCTGCCCGACGGCTATCCACTTCTCGGCTATGGCCTGACCGAGACCAACGGCGTCGGCTGCGCCAATTTCAACGAGAATTACCTCGCCAAGCCGGGCAGCACCGGCCCGGCCAGCCGCCCGATTGTCGATCTGGCCATTCTCGACGACGATGGCATGCCGGTGCCGCAGGGCGAAATGGGCGAGATCGCGATCCGTTCGATCGCCAATTTTTCCGGCTACTGGCAGAACCCGGAAGCTACGACAGCGGCGATCCGGCCCGACGGCTACTTCCTCACCGGCGATCTCGGCTATCTCGACCCGGACGGCTACCTGTTCATCATCGACCGCAAGAAGGACATCATCATCCGCGGCGGCGAAAACATCGCCTGCATCGAGGTCGAGCAGGCGCTCTATGCCCACCCCGGCGTCGCCGAGGCCTGCGTTTTCGGAGTCGCCGACGCGCGCTATGGCGAAGTGCCGGCGGCGGTGTTCCTCGCCAAGGACGGGCACGCGCTCGACGGCGAGGCGCTGCGTGCCTTCGCCGCGACCCGCATTGCCGCATTCAAGGTTCCGGCGCTGGTCTGGCAGCACTCCGAGCCGTTGCCGCGCCTTGGCACCGAAAAGATCGACCGCCGCGCGCTCCGGGCGTGCTATGCGCAGGGCGAGGGCAGCGCTAAGGGAGAGCCATGACCGTCAGCCGCATCCCCAACCAGCGCGCCATTGTCGATCGCCGCGCGCTGGGCGAAGCCGTCGCCCAGGCTGTCGCCGACACGGGCGGCGCAGCGGCGCGCCCGCGCATTGTCGAACTGCTGCGCCAGGCGCTGGAGCAGGGACGCGTCGAGATTGCCCGCAGGCTCGCCGAAAAGCCGACCGCTGGGCACGATTGCGCCGAGGCGCAAAGCTTCCTCGTCGACCAGTTGATCCGGGTGATCCACGACCATGTCATCGGCGATGTCTATCGTTCGAGCAATCGCTCTTCGGGCGAGCGGCTCGCGATCATGGCGGTGGGCGGCTACGGGCGCGGCGAGATGGCACCGCACTCCGATGTCGATATCGCCTTCCTCACGCCCTCGAAGCAGACCGCCTGGTGCGAACAGGTGATCGAGGCGATGCTCTATTTCCTCTGGGACCTGGGACTCAAGGTCGGCCAGTCGAGCCGCTCGCTCGACGAGATGGTGCGAATGGCCAAGGGCGA
Source organism: uncultured Alphaproteobacteria bacterium (assembly GCA_963777795.1). Taxonomy (GTDB): domain Bacteria; phylum Pseudomonadota; class Alphaproteobacteria; order Sphingomonadales; family Sphingomonadaceae; genus Novosphingobium. The sequence continues at coordinate 661,718 of CAVZRM010000003.1, read as the reverse complement.
TCTCACCATCCGCACCGCGCTGCTCGAGGGCCGCTATGTCTGGGGCGACCAGCCGCTCTACGAGGATGGCCAGCGCCGCTTCTGGGCCGAGGTGGTCAAGGGCACCGAGAACCAGTTTGTCGCCGAGAAGCTCGCCGAGCGCAACGAACGCCACAAGCGGCTGGGCGACAGCCGCTACATGGTCGAGCCCAACGTCAAGGAAGGCAAGGGTGGCCTGCGCGACCTGCACACGCTCTACTGGATCGGCAAATACATCCACAAGGTGCGTGCGCCCAGCGAACTGATCGCGGCGGGTCTGCTGACCCAGGTCGAGTACCGCTCGTTCCGCAAGGCCGAGAACTTCTTCTGGGCGGTGCGCTGCCATCTCCACGACCTCACCCGCCGCGCCGAGGACCGGCTGACCTTCGATCTCCAGCGCGAAGTCGCCGCGCGGATGAAGTACAGCGACCGGCCTGGCAAGCGCGGGGTCGAGCGCTTCATGCAGTATTTCTTCCTGCAGGCGAAAGTGGTCGGCACGCTCACCGGGGTGTTCCTCGCGCAGCTCGACGATCAGTTCGCCGGGCGCCAGCGCGGTGGTTTCTTTGCCGGATTCCGCACCAAGAAGCGCATCGTGCGTGGTTATCCGGTTTCAGGCGGGCGGGTCGGCGTGCCTGCGGCCAACTGGTTCGAGGAAGACCCGGTGCGGCTGCTCGAGATTTTCGTCATCGCCGATTCCGAGCACCTGGAGCTGCATCCCGATGCCATGCGGCTGGCGGCGCGCGACGCGCGGCTGATCGACGCCGGTGTGCGCAGGGACCCGCGCGCCAACGCGCTGTTCATGGAGCTGCTGACCAGCCGCAACAATCCCGAGAGCGTGCTGCGCTGGCTCAACGAAGCGGGCATATTCGGCCGCTTTGTGCCCGATTTCGGCCGGGTCAACGCGCAGATGCAGTTCGACATGTATCACCACTACACCGTTGACGAGCACACCATCCGTGCCATCGGCCTGCTCGCCCGCATCGAGAAGGGCGAGCTTAAGCCCGAACATCCGCTGGCCCACGCGATCATCCACCAGATCCATTCACGGCCCGCGCTCTACGTTTCGGTGCTGCTGCATGACATCGCCAAGGGGCGCGGCGGCGACCATTCGGTGCTGGGAGCCGAAATCGCGCTCAAGCTGTGTCCGCGGCTCGGGCTCGATGAGGATGAAACCCAGCTGGTCAGCTGGCTGGTGCGCTATCACCTGCTGCTGAGCGACACAGCGATGAAGCGCGATCTGGCCGACTGGAAGACGATCACCGATTTCGTCGCTGCGGTCGAATTGCTCGAGCGGCTGCGCCAGCTGAGCCTGCTTACGATAGTCGATATTCGCGCAGTCGGCCCCGGCGTGTGGAACAGCTGGAAGCGCCAGCTGATCCACGAACTCTACAACGCGGCCGAAGAGCGCATCCGCCTCGGCCATGTCCGCCACGGTCGCTCCGAACGAGTCGCCGCCAAGAAGGAAGCGGTTGCGGAGCGGCTGGGCGACCAGGGCGCTCTCGTCGCAAGGTTCGGCAGGCAGCTGGGCGATGCCTATTGGATTGCCGAGCCCAACGACATCATTGCGATGAACCTGAAGCAGCTGGCGGACGGCGACGCACCGCCGCTCGATATTGCCACCGAATATTATCCAGCGCGCGGGGCAACCCTGGTGACGGTGATCGCCTCGGATCACCCTGGCCTGTTCTATCGCATTGCAGGGGGCATTCACCTGGCGGGCGGCAATATCATCGACGCGCGCATCCACACCGCGCGCAACGGCATGGCGGTCGACAACTTCCTTGTGCAGGATCCACTCGGTCGCCCGTTCAGGGAAGCCAGCCAGCTTGCGCGGCTGAAAACCTCGATCGACGATGCGCTGGCCAACCGGGTCAAGCTGGTGCCCCAGCTCGCCGCCAAGCCGCTCTCACGCCCGCGCGCCAGCGCCTTCGAGGTGCGCCCGCGGGTCGAATTCGACAACCAGGCCTCGAACCGCTTCACCGTGATCGAAGTCAGCGCCCGCGACCGTCCTGCGCTGCTCAACCGCCTCGCCCGCGCGCTGTTCGAGGCGCAGACCATCGTCCATTCGGCGCATATCGCCACCTATGGCGAACGCGCGGTCGATACCTTCTATGTCACTGACCTGCTCGGCGAGAAGATTGCCTCCGAACCCAGGCTGAAGACTGTCGAGAACGGACTGCTCGAAGCCGCCGGCGAGGCTGTGGCGGTAGGTGCAGACTGAGTGTCGCAAAGCTCAATCGAGCCGAGCCAGCAATTCCCTGGCAAACCCGGTCAGCGTGTCATCGCGCGCGCCCATGATGACCACGCGGTCACCGGGCCGCGCGATCGCGGCGATGCGCGCGCCGCAATCCGCGCGCGCGGCAATATGCTCCGCCTGGCCCCCGGCCTCGCGGATCAGCCGCACGATCCGCTCGCTGCCCTCGCTGCGGTCGACCGTCCCGCCGAAATAGACCGGATCGCACAGGATCGTCAGATCTTCCGGCCCCAGCAATTGCGCGAAGACCCCGGCCAACTCCGCGCCCATCTGGCGCAGCGGGCCGTAGCCGTGCGGCTGGAAGAAGGCGATGACGCGGCCGGGATGCGCCTTGAGCGTTCTGAGCGTCGCGGCAACCTTGTCGGGGTTATGGCCGAAATCGTCGATCACGGTGATGCCCGCAGGCGAAGTGCCGATGATATCGAAGCGGCGGGCGAGGCCGGCGAACGAGGCCAATGCGGACACCCCTTCGCCGAGGGGGAGGCCGGCTGCATTGCATCCGGCGAGCGCGGCGAGCGCATTGGCAAGATTGTGGCGGCCCGGAACCTCGAGCGTCAGCGCGTGTGATGCGCCATCGCGCCGGTCGATGATGGTTGCGGCCAGCGACGCCGGCCCCTCGACGATGCTGCCCGGCACGACGCCGATCATTGCGTCGTCGCGTTCAACGCCGAATGTCAGCAATCGCTTGGCGCATCCCGCCAGCGCGGCACTTTCAGCATCGTCGAGATTGACTGCGGCTACGTCGGCTGCCGCCAGAAAATCGCCGAACAGGCCGCGCAGTTCTTCCAGGCTCTTGTGATCGAGGCTGACATTGCCGAGCACCGCCACCTGCGGGCGATAGAGCGCGATCGAGCCGTCGCTTTCATCGACCTCGGAAACAAAAGTGCCGCCCGCCCCGACCCGGGCGCTGGCAAAGGGCGCATCCGCCGAGACGAAATTCTTCATCACCGCGCCGTTCATGATCGTCGGATCGCGGCCCGACTGGCACATGATCCAGCCTGCCATGCCGGTGACGGTCGATTTGCCGCTGGTGCCGCCGATGGCGATGCCGAGCGGCGCGGCGTTGAATAGCGCCGCGAGCAGTTCGGCCCGGCTAAAGCGCGGGCAGCCGAGTTCCTTCGCCCGCACCATTTCGGGAACCGTGTCTTCCACAGCGGCGGAGGCGACCAGTGCCTGCCTGGCCGAGGCAATGCCGCTGCCATCTTGCGGGAACAGCGCGAAACCGAGGCTTTCCAGCCAGGCGAACTTCTCCGGCGTGCGGCCCTGGTCGCGGCTGCGGTCCGAGCCGGCGACTTCGGCCCCAGTGCCCTTGAGAATCAACGCGAGGGGCAGCATGCCCGAGCCGCCGATGCCGCAGAAGAACCAGGGGTGGGAAGTGAGCGAGGGAGAAGTCATACCTGCGGCGGTAATGGTGTGTGAAGTGTCTGACAACCTCGCCCTCTCAGGCCGACGGGCTTTCGCCGGGATGTCGGGGCGGCTATGCCGACACTATGCCCCGAATTGCCATCTGCGCCCCGTCTGGCCCCTTCGACAAGACACTGGCTCCGCGCGTGACCGCGCTCGCCGAGACCGAATTTCCGGGGGTTGAGCTACATTTTCATCCGCAATGTTTCCAAGCACAGAATCACTTTGCCGGTCCGGACGACATCCGGCTGGCGGCGCTGGTCGAATGCGCCAACGATTCCCGGATCGATGCGGTGTGGTTTGCCCGCGGCGGCTATGGCGCGGTGCGGATTGCCGAGGCCGCGCTGGCCAAATTCGGCCCGGCGGCTCGGGGCAAGTGCTTCATGGGCTATTCGGACGCCGGCTATCTGCTCGGCGGGCTCTATCGCGGTCGGATCGGCCTGCCGGTGCACGGCCCGATGCCGGTCGATATCGCCAGGCCCGGCGGCGACGCCGCCGTTCGCCGCGCGCTGGCGTGGTTTTCGGGCGATGCAGCTGGCCGCGAGCCAGGGCTCGACAAGCGCCCTGCGGTTGCCTTTAACCTGATTACACTGGCCATGCTCGCTGGCACCCCGCTGATGCCTGATCTCGCCGGCCATGTCGTTGTGGTCGAGGAAGTAAGCGAGCATCTCTACGCCATCGACCGATTGTTCTTCCATGTCACCGCTCAACTGCGCGGCATCGCCGGGCTGCGGCTGGGGCGGGTGAGCGAGGTGCCTGACAACGACCGGGAGTTCGGAGCGACAGCAGAGGAAATCGCGTGCTTCTGGTGCGCGCGCCATGACATTGCCTTCCTCGGGAGAGCCGATATCGGCCATGACGCGGCCAACAGGATAGTGCCCTTCGGGCTTGCCACTGCGCAGCGCCAGCCATAAGGGCGCGCGCCATTGAGAAAAAGAGGGTCACATGCGCGCATTCGTTTTTCCCGGACAGGGCAGCCAGAAACTGGGCATGGGCGCGGAGCTGGCTGCGGCCAGCGCGGCTGCGCGCGAGGTGTTCGAGGAAGTCGACGAGGCGCTAGGGCAAAAGCTGTTCGCTATCATGCAGCAGGGTCCCGACGAGGCGCTGACGCTGACCGAAAACGCTCAGCCGGCGATCATGGCCAATGCCATCGCCGTGCTGCGCGTGCTGGAACGGGAAGGCGGCATCGCCCTGGCCGACAAGGCCGGCTTCGTTGCCGGCCACAGCCTCGGCGAATATACCGCCCTTTGCGCCGCCGGGGCCTTTTCGCTGGCGGACACCGCACGGCTGCTCAAGCTGCGCGGCAAGGCGATGCAGGCGGCGGTGCCGGTGGGCATGGGCGCGATGTGCGTGCTGCTCGGCGCGGACATCGACAAGGCGCAGGCGCTGGCCGATGCGGCGGCGCAGGGCGCGCTCCCGGGCGGGCAGAGGGAGGTCTGCACGGTCGCCAACGACAACGACCCCGCGCAGGTGGTGCTTTCGGGCCACGCCGGCGCGATCGGGCGGGCCATCGCCATGGTCAAGGAATATGGCATCAAGCGCGGCATGGCACTGCCGGTCTCGGCCCCTTTCCACTGCCCGCTGATGCAGCCTGCCGCCGATGCCATGGCCGAGGCACTGGAGCGAACCCCGCCGGGTCCGTTGCGCGTCGCCCTGTTCGCCAACGTCACCGCCGCGATGGTCGCTGATCCTGCCGAAGTGCGCCGCCTGCTGGTCGAACAGGTCACCGGCCGCGTTCGCTGGCGCGAGAGCGCAATGGCGATGCAGGCGGCGGGGGTGGAGCAATTCGTCGAACTGGGCGGCAAGGTCGTCGGCCCGATGATTGCGCGCTCGGTGGAGGATGCCGGGGTGATCAGCGTGGCGGGGATGGCGGATATCGAGGCTTTGGCCAAAGATTTTTAGTTTTATCGCGCAGAGACGCCGAGATCGCAGAGGAACTTGTGAAACCAATTGACGAAATCAGTGCCGATGTCGTTGGCGAGGCGATCCGGATTCATCGCGGGCTCGGCCCGGGACTGCTTGAAAGCGTCTATGAAACGGTCCTTGCTGCAAGTCTTCGGCGGATGGGGTACAGCGTCGCACGCCAGTTTCCCGTGGACATAGATTTTGAAGGAATGCGCTTTGAAGGGGCATACAAGATAGATATCTTAGTGGACGGAAGACTTGTCATTGAGGTTAAAGCGGTCGAGCAACTGACCAAAGCCCACGCAAAGCAGCTTCTCACCTATATTCGCCTCGTGAAGCAGCCCGTTGGGCTGCTTCTCAATTTCTCCGCCGCGACAATGAAAGAAGGAATTCGTCGGCTCGTGAACGACTATCGACCGGAAGGTTCCTTCTCTGCGGTCTCTGCGTCTCTGCGCGAAAATATCCATTTGGAGGAATAGAAGATGTTCGACCTTCACGGCATGACAGCCCTCGTCACCGGCGCTTCGGGCGGAATTGGCTCGGCGATTGCCAAGGCACTCGCCGCGCAGGGCGCGCGGTTGGCGATTTCCGGTTCGAATGCGCAGAAACTGCGCGCTTTCCGCGAGGAGCTTGACGAGCACACGCCGCAGCATCATCAGGAAGTCGATCATGTCGCGATCACTTGCGATCTGTCGAATCCCGATGACGTCGAGAAACTGGTCCCCGCCGCGGTTGATACGCTGGGCAAGCTCGACATCCTGGTCAACAACGCCGGTATCACCCGCGACAACCTCGCCATGCGGATGAAGGACGAGGAGTGGGATGCGGTGATCCGGGTCAATCTCGAGGCCGCCTTCCGGCTGATGCGCGCCGCCGCGCGGCCGATGATGAAGGCCCGGTTCGGTCGCATCATCACCATCACCAGTGTCGTCGGCGCGACGGGCAATCCCGGGCAGATCAACTATGCCGCTGCCAAGGGCGGGCTGACCGCCATGTCGAAGAGCCTCGGCCAGGAACTCGCCAGCCGGGGGATCACGGTCAACTGCGTCGCCCCCGGGTTCATCCGCACGGCGATGACCGAAGTGCTGCCCGACGCGCAGAAGGAAGCGCTCAACGCCCGCATCCCGATGGGCCGGATGGGCGAGGGCGAGGAGATCGGCGCGGCGGTCGCCTATCTCGCCAGCCGCGAGGCAAGCTATATCACTGGCCAGACGCTGCATGTGAACGGCGGCATGGCGATGCTGGGGTGAGGGCCTTATCCCCAATTTCCCTCGCCCTGCGGCACTTCGCGCTTGCCGGACCGCGCACCCTCGCTAAGGAATGTGGTCCGAATTTCCCGCCGGTGCGAATCCCGGCGGCCAAGGGGGACCGCACGCGACCATGAAGGCCACGATCGAACGCGCGACGCTGCTCAAGTGCCTCGGCCATGTCCAGTCGGTGGTCGAGCGGCGCAATACCATTCCGATTCTCTCCAACGTGCTGCTCGAAGCCGCCAGCGCGGGCACGCTCAAGATCATGGCCACCGATCTCGACTTGCAGGTGGTCGAGACCATGAGCGCGGTCTCGGTCGACAGCGCCGGGGCGACCACCGTTTCGGCGCACCTGCTGTTCGACATCGCCCGCAAGCTGCCCGACGGCAGCCAGGTCAGCCTTGAAGTCGCCGAGAATCGCATGACGGTGAAAGCCGGGCGCAGCCGCTTCTCGCTGCCGATCCTGCCGCGCGACGATTTTCCGACGATCGTCGAAGGCGACCTGCCGACCAGCTTCGAACTGCCCGCCGCACTCCTCGCGCAGCTGATCGACCGCACCCGCTTCGCCATTTCGACCGAGGAAACCCGGTACTACCTCAACGGCATTTTCCTGCACGTCAGCGAGGACGAGCTCAAGGCCGCCGCCACTGACGGCCACCGCCTCGCCCGCTTCACCCTCAAGCGGCCCGATGGCGCCGAGGGCATGCCCGATGTCATCGTGCCGCGCAAATGCGTCGCCGAACTGCGCAAGCTGCTCGAGGAAGCGCTCGATACCAATGTGCTGATCGACCTTTCGGCGAGCAAGGTGCGCTTCACGCTGGGCGGCGAGAACGGTGTGGTGCTGACCAGCAAGCTGATCGACGGCACTTTCCCCGACTACACCCGCGTCATCCCGACTGGCAACGACAAGCTGCTGCGGCTCGATCCGCGCAGCCTGTGGGAAGGCGTCGACCGCGTTGCCACCATCGCCACCGAAAAGACACGTGCGGTCAAGATGGCGTTGGAGAACGACAAGGTGACGCTGTCGGTCACCTCGCCCGACAACGGCACCGCCGCCGAGGAAGTCCCCGCCGACTATGGCGCGCAGGGCTTCGAGATCGGTTTCAACGCCAATTACCTCAAAGACATTCTCGGGCAGATCGAGGGCGATACCGTCGAGTTGCACCTCGCCGATGCCGGCGCGCCGACCCTGATCCGTCAGGACGACAAGAGCCCGGCGCTCTATGTGCTGATGCCGATGCGGGTTTAGGGCAAACAGGCCTCAACACAGAACACCTGGTTTCCCCGCGAATGCGGGGACCTCGGGCCGGAAAATGCAGGCCCGTCCGGTCGCACGAGGCCCCCGCCTTAGCGGGGGACAAGCGAGATTGACCAATTTGAAAGCGCGCTTCAGGCCCCGAGCCGGGTCAGCATTTCCGACAGGTATTGCACTGCCCGGATCGAGGCGGGGCGCGCGCCTTCCTCGACAATGCGCGGACCGACCAGTTCGAGGTCGATGACGCCGCGATAGCCCGCCGCCAGCACCTCGCCGAGCAAGGCCTCGAGCGGGATCACCCCGTCGCCCGGCACCGCGCGGCAGGGGGTGGTGCGGTCGCCGAGAACATAGTCGCTGGCCTGGACCAGCCCGGTGAGCGGCATGGCGCGGCGGAACAGCGACGGCAAATCCGCCTCGACCCAGCAGGCGTGGAGCTCGATGCACAGGCCGATCCCGGTCGCCTCGGCAAAGCGCACGGCATCGGCGAGAGTGTGGACCATGTGCAGGTCGGCGTTGAGCGCCGAAGCGTTCTCGACCAGCAGCCGGATACCTTTTGCCTTGGCCGCCGCGATACACGGCGCAATCCATTCGCCGAAGCGCGCCGCGCCCTGTTCCCACGACAGGTGCCCGCGCCCGCCGGTGATCAGGTAGATCGCCCCGGCACCGAGCGCCGAAGCCATGGCGATCGCCTGCATCAGCCCGCCGACGGCAGCATCGCTGGTCGCCTTCGAGATTGGGGAAGGCGGCGAACACGTGGTTGACGCATCCCACTTGCGGGCCGCCTCTGGCCAGTTCGGCCAGGGCACCGTCGAAATCGCCGGGGCGGGTCAGCGCCGGGGTGACCAGAGTCATGTGCCGCACGCCAATCTCGCGGCAGAAGGCGATGAACGCGGCCGAGCTTTCGCCGAGGAAAGCCACCTGATGCAGCGAGACGCGGGGGTGGATCACAACTACTCCCCCTCCCCTTCAGGGGAGGGGGTCGGGGGGCGGGGTATGTCCGTTGCAATCGGCCCTGCGCCGAGCGGACAGACCCCACCCCCACCTCCTCCCCTGAAGGGGAGGGGAGGCAGTATTCTCGGAGTCATCACTTCCTGATCTCGATCTCGACGCCAAAGCGATCGCGGAACGGAGCGAATTCCGCGTTCAAGGCGTCGATAGCGAATCCAGCGTCGGTCAGCAGCTTGGTCGAATAATCAAACTTGCCGTGGCGGTCGCCTTTGTTGGCGGCGAGGTAACCGTGCATCGCCGTTTCGGCCTGCGGCGTCAGCTCGCGCCCGGTAAAGGCATAATAGCTGCGGATCGTGCCGATCGGATCGGCGACGAAATCCGTGTAGCGGACATGATGGACGCGCGGGTCCGCAACCAGCGGGTTGGCCATGGTATTGGCAATGCTCATCCTGAGGCGTTGCATGTGCATCTTCGCCTCGGCCACCAGATCGATCGGCCCGACAATACCTTCCATGATGTCGCGCATCATCGCCGTCGAGCTGGCTGCCACCTGCACCGGATCGCGGTGCAGCCAGACCAGCGTCGCATCGGGATAGGTGTCGAACAGTTCCCTGAGGCGGAAGCCGTGAAAGCCTTTGAGAACCCAGAATTTCTTCGGTCGATTGTACTGGAACGACTGGAGCATCATCCTGTGGATGCGGTTTTGCGCGGCGCTGTCGGTGGGCAGGCCCAGCGACAGGTTCTGCATCGGCACGCGCCACCACGCGGTCGGCGTCATCACGCGGAAATCGAAGGCCCAGGTCCGTTCGTCCTCGGGCAGGCCATCGCCGAGCATGTCGTTGTAGGGGTGGCAATGCAGCCACTTCGCCATCCTGGCGTTGATCTCGCGCCATTCGGCATCGGCCAGGGCAATGCGCGGATCGACGCCTGGCACCGCTCCCGGCGGCGGCGAGGGGTGCATCACCTCGCGGAAGCGCAGCGCCCGCGCCTCGGGATCGACCGCCATCAGCGCGTGCATCAGGGTGGTGCCCGAGCGCGGCTCGCCGGTAGCGAACATCGGGTGGTCGATGATCTCGTCGGCCAGTGGGTAGATTTTGAAATCGTTGAAGAACTTCAGCCGGTCGGAGAGCAGCCAGTGGATTGTCGCCGCCGCCGCCGCGCGGCCCGCGCCGTCCATTGGGATCGCATTGATGTGCGCGGCGGCGAGGGCAAAGCGCTCCACGAAACTGGCATCGCCCCAGTCCGAAAGGCCGGTCTCCGCGCTGGCGCGCGCCAGCAACTGGGCGGCATCGAGACTGGCGTTCATGCCGTGCCCCCGCACAAACGCAACACCTCGTCCTCGACCGCGAGCACCTTGGCCGAGGATTTCGCGGCGAATTTCGCGCCCGCCATGCCGCCGTAGTCCATCACCTTGAACACCCGCATGCCGGCATCGGCAAAGCCCTTGAACTTCGCCGCGACTTCGGCGACCGAGCCGACCGGGAAGATGTCGCGGATCGCCTGGGTGTCGAGATCGGCGCAGAACCGGATGATGCGCTCGCGCGAGAGCCGGACCGGGTCGAAATCCTGGATGCCGCGCCAGTCAGGGCCCATCGGATGGTCGTGGCCGAACTGGCGCAGGTCGGCTGCGGTCAGCATCAAAATGATCGACTTGACCATCGGCTGCCGGAGCATTTCGGCGACTTCCTCCTCGTCGCCGACCAGGCAGATCTGGGTCAGCGCGGGGACGAAATGGCTCATGTCACGGCCCGCCGCATCGCCGGCATCGAGGATGACCTTGAGCTTGGCCGCATAGTCCTCTGGGGTGTAAGTTCCCGCCGGCCACCAGCCATCGGCCTCGCGCCCGGTGATTTTGAGCATGCGCGGGCCAACCGAGCCCATCCAGATCGGCGGGGCCTTGCCCTCATAAAGCTCGGTATCCATGCGCGCGTGCTCGAGACGGAAGAACTTCCCCTCGAAATCGACCTTGCCCTCGCTGTGCCACAACAGCTTGATCACCTTGATCGCTTCTTCCAGCCGGCCCACCGGCTTGTCGAAATCGAAGCCATAAGGAACCGTGTTTTCCAGCTCGCCCGAACCCAGGCCAAGGATAAAGCGGCCCTTCGAGAGGTGGCTGATGGTCAGCGCCGACTGCGCCAGCAGCGAGGGATGGCGACGCACCGTATCGATCACGCAGGTGGCGAGCGGGACATTCCGGGTCAGCACCGCCGTCGCGGCGGCGACCGCCATGCCGTCGAGGTGGCGGTGCGGGCTGGGCGAGGCGACCGCAAGGTCGGTGAATTCCGGCGTCCAGATAGAATCGGGCCAGAAGCTGACCATGTGATCGGGCAGCCAGATCGAATGATAGCGGCCCGAATCATACCCGGCGGCCATGTCGATGCCGAGCGGCAGGGTGGTGCGCAGGAAAGCTGCGGGCTGGACTTTCATAGGTGGCTCTCTCCCCCGGGCGCTTTGCGGCCGGCTGTTCTTGTGTTCAATGTGGCCGAGCGATGCGCGATTGGCCAGCGGCATAATTGAAAGGAGCCTGTCCCCAATTGTGGCCGCGCCGACAAAGTTTGAACACCTGTTCAGCAAAGCTGTTGACTCGCCGTGCGCATCGCGCCAACGGCAGTGATCGCATCACACGAGGGAGAGCCATGTCGAATCCGCTTGCAGGCAAGGTCGCGCTGGTCACCGGTGCCAGCTCCGGGATCGGCGAGGCGGCGGCGTTCGCCATTGCCGCCGCCGGTGCATCGGTAGCCGTAGCGGCGCGGCGCGCGGACCGGCTGGCCTCTCTGGTCGAGCGGATCGCGGCGGCGGGCGGGACGGCACTGGCGCTGCCCTGCGATGTCAGTGTGGAGGCCGATGCACTCCAATGCGTCGCCGACACCGTCGCCCATTTCGGTCGCATCGACATCCTGATAAACTCCGCCGGGATCATGCAGGCGGGCGGGATCGATGGCATGGATCTCGCCGAATACCGCCGGGTGATCGATATCAACCTGATGGCGACGGTCTATACCTGCGCCGCCGCCGTGCCGCACATGAAGGCGCAGGGATCGGGCGACATCATCACCATTTCCTCGCTCGCCGGTCGCAAGGGGGGGCCGATGACCAACGCCTATTCGGCCAGCAAGCACGCGGTCAATGCGATGACCGACGGCATGCGCCAGGAACTGGGCGGCTACGGCATTCGCGTCACCATCCTGATGCCCGGTGCCACCGAGACCGAGGTCGCCTCCGGCATCAGCAATGCGCAGTGGCGCGAGGCCATCGCCGCGCATGTCTCCAAGGACGGCGCGGTCAAGGCGTCGGAAACCGGCGATGTCATCGCCTTCATCCTGTCGCTGCCGCGCAATGTGAACATCTCGGAAATCTGCGTGCGCCCGACCATCGACACGAGCGCCTAGGAGAGCACCAATGACTGGAAGACTGCAAGGCAAGATTGCCGTCATCACCGGCGCGGGCTCAGGCATGGGCCGGGCGATGGCCGAGCTGTTCTCCGCCGAGGGCGCGCGGCTGGTGCTGGCCGACATCAGCAGCAATCAGGACGCAGTCGCCGAGGCGGTCAATGCGGCGCATCGGCGAGCGGGCAACGAGCCCGTCGCGGTCGGCGTGCACTGCGATGTTTCGGACGAAGCGGCGGTTCAGGCAATGATCGGATGCGCCGAAGACACCTTCGGCCGGCTCGACATCCTGTGCAACAACGCCGGTTTCGGTGGCGGCATGGCACCGCTGCACAAGCAGAGCAGCGAGCACTGGGACCGCATCCACGCGACCAATGTGCGCGGCGTGTTCCTCGGCATGAAATACGGCATCATCGCGATGCTCAAGTCGGGCGGCGGCGCGATCGTCAACACCGGCTCGGCCTCGGCGGTGATCGGCTGGAAGCATCACAGCGTCTATGCCTCGGCCAAGGCGGGTGTGCACCAGCTGACCAAAGTCGCCGCGCTGGACTATGCCGGCAACAACATCCGGGTGAACGCCATCGCGCCGGGGACAATGTGGACCGGCCTGGTCGAAGCGTCGAAGACCCACGACGAACCGCCGCCGGGCATGCCGGTGCTCGCGGGCATCCCGATGAACCGCTGGGGCACTGCCCGCGACATTGCCGCCGCCGCGCTTTATCTCGCCAGCGACGACGCCGCCTATGTCACCGGCGTGGTGCTGCCGGTCGATGGCGGCTATTCGATCGGTTTCTCGGGCATGGGCGCGGAAAATCCCGGCTTGACCACCGCCAGCGACCAGGCCTAAGCGCGCCCGCGCGGGCATTTCCGTAAGACCAAGTTGCGGTGAGTCTGACTCATCGAAGCCCCTCCCCTTCAGGGGAGGGGAGGAGCCGCGCAGAGGCGGAGGGGTGGGGGTTGTCGGTCAAGCGCAACGCTCTGCCGACAGCCCCCACCCCAACCCCTCCCCTGAAGGGGAGGGGCTTATAGGTTCCAATCAATGCACTTTGGTATAAGACAATTAGCGTCACTATTTTAACCCTGCTTGTTTGCCCTTTGCCAAGTTGCGCTGTGCCATCATCCCGCCAGACACGTTTGCGGGAGCACGCCCATGTCCAATGCCGCCGAGTATCGGGACTTCGCCGAGCAGCAGCGCGAGGCCGCGCAGACCAGCGCTTTGCCGCTGGTCAGGATACGCCATCTTGAAGCCGCCCAGCGCTGGGACCGGCTCGCCGAGGAAACCGAGCGCTTCGCCGTGCGCGCGCCTGCGCACCACCGGATGGACCTGTTCTACTGAGTTCAGGCGTCGAGATCGGGCATTGCGGCAAGCGGCTTTATGCCCTCGTCGATCCACAGATATTCGGTGTAATGGCCGATGCTGTGCCGGGTATCGACATAGGCGAAGCATACCTTGTCGTCGGGCCCGGGTTCGGGCGGGCACAGGAAGGCAAATTCGTCGCCGCTGGCGCGGACCTCCTCCAGCAATTCGAGCCACTGCTCGATCCCGCCGCGCACCGCGATGGCGATGTGGTGGAAATTGACGATGTGCGCTGAGAGATCGACCGCCTCGGTGTAGATCTCGATCGCCCCCGAGACCGGCTCGATCAGTTCGAGCTGATGGCGGCCGACATTGCCGAAGGCGGCGCGGATCTTGAGCGGGCGCAGCTTACCGTAGGACAGCACCTCGACCTCGGCGTCGGTCGTCTCGAAATGCGGGACGCCGAGCTTTGCCTTGCAATGCGCCATCGCCGCATCGAGGTCGCGGGTGATATAGCTCAACTGGAACAGCTCGCCCCAGCGGTCGCCCAGCGCCATCATGCTTCTCCCCATGGATGCCGCAAGGTTGGCCAAGATCGGGGCGTGGTCAATGCATGGCGACAGCTATCGCCGGTCGCCCGATTGACGGGCGATTAAATTGTTGTTACATAAAGCCGGTGAAAATCGTCTGGGACGAACCAAAGCGCCTCGCTAACATTGCAAAGCATGGAATCGATTTCGCCGATATCTCCGAGGCATTTTTCGATTCGGCTTTGGTTGTTCCGGCGAAATCAGGGCGATGGCAGGCCATCGGCCGACATAAGGGCATAGTCGTAGTAATTTTTGCACGCCTCGGCATTGAGGGCATTTCGCTGATCTCGGCCCGGCGCGCGAAGCGGAAGGAAAGGAGTTTCCTCGCATGACCAAGCCCCGCTATTCGCAAGCCGACATCGACGCGGTCAGCGACAACCCCGAACTGACCGCCGAACGAATCGCCACCGCCCGACCATTCGCCGAAGTCTTTCCCGATCTCGCCGCAACGATCCGCCGCCGCGGACCGCAGAAGGCACCGCGCAAGGTCAGCACCACGGTGCGGTTGTCTCCCGACGTGCTCGCCCATTTCCGTGCAACTGGTCCGGGCTGGCAAGGTCGCATCGACGCCGCGCTCAAGGGGTGGATCGACATGGGGCGTTAGATGACGTCGCGAAAGCCCACTTTGCTCAAACCGAGCTCGGCCAGAGCCTACGGCGCTCATCCCATCTTCGTACCAAAAAGGCACAAGTATGAACGCAATTCCACTTGCAGCCCCCCCCCCGTGCAAAGTGTGCTGCACGGAAAAAATTCCCGCTCTGACACACCGGCTCAGGTCGCATCCGGGTCCATCCTTGCCGCAACCCGCGGCGAAAGTCTGGGGGTATTTGACATGAGGCATTTCAAATCGATCTCGCCGCGTGCAGGAATTGCAACGTTTGCTCTTTTCGCCAGCGGAATGATGCTTGGCAGCGGCACCAGCGCGGCGACGATTACATTCGGCACTGGAGTTGGCACCCCCTTCAGCGGATCGGCAACGGAAGCTGGCTTCACCTACTCGGTGCTTTCAGGCAACCTGTATTCCAATGTCTGGGGTAATCCCGACAGGGACATGGAAGGGGATTCATCTGGTGGCGGGGGTGTGCTCAAGATCGTCTCGGCAGTCCCCGGCCTGTTCACCTTTTCCGGCCTGGATTATTCCGCATTTTCAAGCAATGGCACGGGTTCGCAGACATTGAATGTCAGCGGCATGGTCAGCGGATCGGTGGTTGGCTCGACAAGCTATCTTATTGCCAATACATTGACATTTAATCCTAGTTATTCAAATTGGTCGACTTTCGGAGCCGGAGGATTAACCGGAATTAACATCGATGAGCTCAGAATTACTTTGAATGGTAGTTTTGTCGCCAGCCCATTTTTGGCAACTAGTCAGAATGTTGACAACATTCAACTCGGCGCGGCGGTAGCCGGTGCTGTCCCTGAGCCCGCCACATGGGCGACGATGCTCACAGGCTTCGTCCTGATCGGCGGCGCGCTGCGGCGGCGGCGACAGGCTGTGCGGGTGAATTATGCGGGGTAGATAAGCTGATCCTGCATCCCAACCCACCCATGCCGCGTTTGGCGTAGCGGCGGGGCTGACCGGCGTGTTTGCTCCATTCACCCTCCTCTCCCCTTGCGGGAGAGGATAGCGCAGCTTGCTCCGAATGGAGCTAGCGAAGCTTGGAGAGGGGGGCGGCATGGCGCTGTGCCGTCCCCCTCTCCAACTGCGGCCAGTTCGCTTCGCTCTCAGGCCTGCGTATCCTCTCCCGCAAGGGGAGAGGAGCCACGTATTCACCCCTTCACCGGGATGTCGTAGTCCTCGATGTAGTCCTTGAACCGTTCGTGCACTGCATCCTTCGACAGGCCGAATTCCGCCAGGTCGTAACTGTGCGAGCCGTGTTTGCCCTTGGGATTGTTTGCCAGATAGGCCTGCATCGCGGCTTCGGCCTCTAGTGTCAGCGGCTCGCCGAAATGCGCGTAAACCCCGCGCACCACGCCCAGCGGATCGCGCACGGTTTCGGCATACTGGACATCATGGATCGCGCCCGCGCCGTGCTTTGCCTTGAATGCATTGGCGCGGTCGATCATTACGGCGAAGGTGTCCATGAAGCTTGCGCCGATGCCCTTGAGGTCGACCGCGTCGCTGTAGATCGCCCGGACATATTTGATCAGGCTGCACGCCGAGCCGACCACCTCGGCGGGATCGCGGTGGGTCATCACCAGCCGCGCGTCGGGATAGACTGCGGTGAGCGCATCGAGGAACAGCGGGTGCCATGGGTTCTTCAGCGTCCAGCGCCCGCCCGCGTAAGTCTGCAAGGCCTGGAGCATGCGTTTGTGATAGCGGAAGGCAGGCATGTAGTCCGCCTCGTGCAGGAACCAGTGCCGCCACGCAGGGATATCGGCCTGCGATTCGTAGACCTGCGCGCAGAAGCTCGGGGTCATCAGGAACTGGCACTCGGTCGGGCTGTCGGCCTCCTCGTAATGGATCGCGGCGATATGCGGCATGTATTGCAGCGCCATCTCGTTCTTCGCCACCTGCGCCTCGTAGCGGGGTCCCGCGTGCAGTTCCTCGGGCTGGGCCGGCGGCATCGGGTCATAGATCTCCCAGCGCAGGAAGCTGCGCGTCGCCGGATCGGAGGCGAGCAAGTTGATTGCCAGCGTCGTGCCGGTGCGCGGCAGACCGAACACGAACAGCGGGCTTTCGACCGGGCGCGCGAGCAGTTCGGGGTGGTGCTTGAGCCAGTCTTCGACCCGCATGCGGTTGGCCATGGTGGTAACCAGGTCGGCATGCATCATTTCCGCGCCGCGCGGCGTGAAGCGGGCCTCATGCGCATAGCTGTCGAGCAAGCGCGCCAGCCCGTCGAGAATGGCGGGATCGCCGAAATCGGAATGGCCGGTCTGGGCCGAGGCGGCAGCGATTACTTCTTCGACAGTCATGTTGCAATTTCCCCCGATCGCGGGCAGTTGTCTTGCTCTCAACACGCCGCAAAATGCAAGCGCCGAGCGATTCGACCGGGAGAAACGCCGCATGACCCCCGACCATCGCTTTCTCGACGACATGGTCGCAACCGCCACCAGGGTCGATCCGGCCTGGGTGGTCGATAATCCCGATGCCGAGGGCTGGGACGCGGTATGCGACGTGCTGGTCGTCGGGGTCGGCATGGCCGGGGTCTGTGCCGCGCTGCGCACCGCCGAAGACCCCGTGCTCGATGTCATCGCCATCGACCGCTTTTCGGGCGGCGGCGCGAGCAAGCTCTCGGGCGGGGTGGTCTACATGGGCGGCGGCACTCCAGCACAGAAAGCCGCAGGGATCGCAGACACGCCGGAAAACATGGCCAATTATCTCGCCTTCGAGACCGGCAATCTGGTGCGCGCCGATACCGTGCGGCGCTTCGCCGAGGCGAGCGCCGGGTTCCAGTCCTGGCTTGAAAAATACGGTGCGCGCTTCGGCGGCCCGGCGACCGAGGAAAAGACCTCCTTTCCCAACGAGGCCTCGCTCTACTTCTCGGGCAACGAGGTCACCGCGCCAGGCCGGGCACTGGCAACTCCGGTGCAGCGCGGCCACCGCGCCAAGCCTTCGCGCGGCGGCGAGCCCAGCAAGCTTTCGGGGCAATATCTGCTCCCCCCGCTGATCGCGGCGATGGAGCGCCAGCCCAATGTCCGCTTTTTCCGCCATACCAGCGCCACGCGGCTGGTGCTCGACCGGGCAGGCGTGGTGGTCGGCATCGAAGTACGTCGCATCCGCAGCGGCTTTGCCGCCTGGCGGCATGCCCGATATATCGCTCTGGTCAGCAATATCGCCATGACCGTGCTCGGCGCGGTCGACCGGCTCAAGGGCTCGATCGCCGCGCTCGAAAAGCGGCATGCCCGCCCAATGCGCATCAGGGTGAAGAAAGGCGTGGTGCTTGCGGCGGGGGGGTTTATCTACAACCGCGCGATGATGGAAAGAAACGCACCCGAATACCTGCTAGCCTCGCCGCTCGGCACGATCGCCGACGACGGCTCGGGCATCAAGCTGGGGATGAGCGCAGGCGCGCAGACCGGCAGCCTCGAGCGCATCTCGGCCTGGAAATTCCTCTATCCGCCCGAGAGCTTCACCAGGTCGATGTCGATCGACGGCAATGGCGAGCGGCTGGTCAACGAGGAATTCTACGGCGCGCGCACTGGCGAAGCGCTGTTCGGCCGCGCCGGTGGCAAGGGCTGGCTGATCCTCGACCAGCCGCTGTGGAGCGATATACTCGATGAGATGCACAGCATGAAGAAGATGTTCTTCCAGAAGGTGCAATTCCGCGCGATCGAGAACGACTATACCACCAGCGCACCAACTCTCGCCGAACTGGCGGCGAAGATCGGCGTGCCGGCCGACCGGCTGGAAGCCAGCGTGGCGGACTATAACCGCCGCATCGATAGCGGCGAACCCGATGCGACCGGCAAGCAGGACAAGCTGCGCCGCAAGATCGTGCTGGGGCCGTTTTATGCCAATGACATCGGCACCGGCGCGAAAATGTCGCCGACTTCGTCGATCACTGTCGGCGGGCTGCTGGTCGATGAGGACACCGGCGAAGTGCTGTCGAACGAGGGCGGCACGGTGCCCGGGCTCTATGCCGCAGGGCGCACTGCCGTCGGCATCTGCTCGCACTATTACGTCAGCGGGCTGTCGCTGGGCGATTGCGTCTTTTCGGGGCTCCGTGCGGCGGAAACGATCAGGGGCAACGGTGGCGTGGCAGCGCTGGCCTAAATCCTCTCCGAGCTTGCTCGGGGAGGGGGACCGCCAGCGTAGCTGGTGGTGGAGGGGTATTTGCCCCACCGTCAGCCCTGTCGGGCTGCCACCTCCCCGAGACAAGCTCGGGGAGGAATGAAAAGGAGCGAACATGGACCTTTCAACCGCCAGACACGCACTGATCACCGGCGGGGCCAGCGGCCTCGGCCTCGGCATGGCCGATGCCCTCGCGGCGCGCGGGCTGGCGGTGACCATTGCCGACATCGATGCCGAAGCGCTCGCCGAAGTCGTGAAGACGCGCGGCAACAGCTTTCGCGGCGTGCTGCTCGACGTGCGCGACCGGGAAGCATGGGCGCGGGTCAAGGCAGAGGCCGAGGCGGCACTGGGCCCGGTCGATGTGCTGGTGCTAAACGCCGGCATTTCGCCCAATGGCCGGTCGTTTGCCGAAATGGACCCGGAGAGCTTCGACCGCATCCTGGCGATCAATCTGGTCGGGGTCGTTAATGGTGTTTTCGCCTTCGCCGCCGATTTTCAGGCGCGCGGGAGCGGGCACATCGTGCTCACCTCGTCGCAGGCCGGGCTGGTGACCACGGTCGCCGGGGTCGGGGCCTATTCGGTGGCCAAATTCGGCGTCACCGCGCTCGGCGAGCAATTGCGCCGCGAGCTGGGGCCGCACGGCGTCGGCGTCTCGCTGCTGTGTCCAGGCTATGTCTCGACCAACCTCGGGGCCAACACGGTCAAGATCGGGGGCGAAGTGCGGCAGTATTCCGCCCATATCCCTGTTTCCGAGGTCACCGCGCGCGACGTTGGCGACATGGTCGTCGACGGGATCGAGCGCGATGCCTCGCACATCGTCACCCACAAGCAGGTGCTGCCCGGCGTCGAGGAGCGCTTCGCGGCGATCCGCGAGGCCTGCGATTACCGGCTGACGCAGTGATGGACCCGGCCAGCGCCCGACATGCCTTCATCACCGGCGGCGCGAGCGGGATCGGCCTCGCGCTTGCCCGCGCATTGGTGGCGATCAGTGTTCCGGTCACCATTGCCGACGTCAATCCCGACACCTTGGCCCGGGCAGTTGCAACGGGCGACGGGAAATTGCGCGGGGCGTTGCTCGATGTTCGCAGCCGCGACACCTGGCAGCAGGCGAAGCTCGAGGCCGAGGCGGCGCTTGGGCCGGTCGACCTGCTGTTCAACAACGCCGGTGTGCCAGGCATCGGCGTGCATCTTGCCGACCTTGCGCCGGAGGCATTCGAGGCAGTCGTCGCCACCAATCTCGTCGGCGTGTTCAACGGCATCCACACGTTCGGCGCGGACATGCGCGCGCGTGGCTTCGGGCATATCGTCAACACATCTTCGATGCAGGGGATGGCCAGCGACGGGCCCGGTGTCGGTGCCTATGGCTCGTCGAAGGCAGGAGTCATCGCCCTGAGCGAAGTGCTGCACCGCGAAATGGCCCCGCATGGCGTCGGCGTCTCGGTCTATTGCCCGGGCATGACCTGGACGCCAATGGTCGCTGTTGCCCTCGGCCACCGCGGGACAGGCGATGCCTTGCCTGCCAGCCTCAGCGTCAAACCGATGGAGGCCGACGCAGCGGCGCAGATTGTCTTGCGCGGGATCGCCGCCGCGCGGCTCTACATTATCACCCATCCGGCGCGGATGCAGGCGGTCGAAGCCCGCCACGCCGCGATCCGCGCCGACAGCGAAGCGGCCTGAGCCATGGATGCGATCCGCGCGCCGCGCCGCAACAAGGGCTACGACGAAACCCACCGCGAGATGATCGACACGGCTGTGCGGCTGAT
Source organism: uncultured Alphaproteobacteria bacterium (assembly GCA_963777795.1). Classification (GTDB taxonomy): domain Bacteria; phylum Pseudomonadota; class Alphaproteobacteria; order Sphingomonadales; family Sphingomonadaceae; genus Novosphingobium. The sequence continues at coordinate 640,913 of CAVZRM010000003.1, read as the reverse complement.
CGCCGAAATCGGGGGCCGAGGCGCTGTCGATCGCGGCGCTGGCGCGCGAAATGGGGATCAACCGTACCACCGTCTACTACCATTTCGAAACCCGCGAGACGCTGATCGCCGCAGTCAAGGACTGGGCCAGCGCCGAACTGGCGCGCGGCATGGACGTCGGCACCGATTCCCGCGACCGGATCGGCCACATCAGCCAATTCGTGCTGGAGAACCCCGAACTGATCAAGCTGTGGATCGACGACTTCGTTTCGGGCAAGGACATCCGCGAGAGCTACCCGCGTTGGGACGAACTGGTCGCAGGCCTCACCAAAAGCTTTGCGGATGCCGGGCAGGACATCGACGCGGAGGCCTATTGCGTCATGCTGCTTTCAGCTTCGATCATTGGACCGCGCGTTTTTGCCAACAGCGTGCGTCCGGAAATGGACCTTGCCCAAGTGGCGGAGCGCTTCCTGCGCGAGGAGCAGCGGGTGCTGCGCCGCGACGGGCTGGAATAGGGTGGGCGGCGCCTAACGGCTGGCGCGCAGCGAATAGAAGGCAAAGCGCTTGACCCGCCCGTCGATGAGATTGCGCTTGAATATGTGGCGCATTTCGGCGGCCCCGTCCGCGGTGATGCACACCAGATGGGTGCCGCCCGATGGCAGCGTCTCGATCGCGCTGATCGCCACGCCTGCCTTGCGGCAGCTTTCCGCCACCGCTGCCTCGGCCATCTCGATGTTGATCGCGCGGCTCATGCCGGTGCTCCGGCGTGGCAGATGCCCGCGCTGTCGGACCCGAAGCTGCGCCGGAACCGGACGATGCTGCGGGCGAATCCGTCGGCCAGCACCTGCTGGCGGTCACGTGCCGACGCGTCAGCCGCTTCCGCCAGCCGCATCAGCGACAGCTGGTGCTGGAAATAGAGGCGATTGAGATCCATGGCCTTGGCTCCTCGGCGTAAGCGGGAGCACATACGGTCTCTCTGTCGCGGGCGCCTACCGGAAACCATCCACGATAGAGGCTCCATGGGCGCAAATCGTTCAAATGGAAAGGTCAATCGGCCAGCGCGGGCTGCGCTTGGCACAAAAGCGTTTGCCGGTTGCGGGGGATGGGGCAAGTACGGGCGGCTACAGGTTTGAACGCGAGAGGACAGGCCGTGCCAACCAGTTTCGCTGCGGGGTGGTGCCAGGTCGGCATTGGCTTCCTGCTGCTGTCGGCGGTGGGGATGATCGCCTCGACCTATTCGTTGATCGCGGTGCCGCTCGGGCAGGAATACCAGCCGAGCCGGACAGTGCTGATGCTGACCATGACCGTGCTTTCGGGCACCTGCGTAGTGCTCGCGCCGCTGCTCGGCAACCTGATGGACCGGGTTTCGCTGCGCCGGCTGATGGTGCTGGGCGGGCTGTGCCTGGCGGCCGGCTATGCCGCGATTTCGCTGACCACCTCCTTCACCCAGGTGCTGGTGATCTTCGGCGTGCTGATTGCTCCGGCCAATGTGCTGATCGGCCCGGTAGCGGTCACCGTGCTGCTGTCGCGCTGGTTCGCGGACAAGCGCGGCAAGGCGATGGGCATCGCCATTGCCGGGATCGCGGCGGGCGGCTTTGTCTTCTCGATGGTCATCCAGGGGCTGCTCGACGCGCACCAGTGGCGCGAGGCCCTGCGGCTGCTCGCCCTGGTGCTGCTGGTCTGGACCGTGCCCGCTGCCATGCTGGTGGTCGACCGTCCCGGCCTGTGCGGGCTCCACCCCGACGGAGCCGCCGAGCCGACCGAGCTTGCCAGGGCCGAGCTGGCGCGTGCGCCGGTCACCATGCGCGAAGTGCTGACCGATCCGGCCTTCTGGATGATCGCCGGCACCGTGGCGATCGTCACCGGCGGGATGAAGGGGATGATCACCAACCTTGCGCCGCTGGCGATCGACAACGGCATTGCGGCGAGCCGCGCGGCTGTCCTGATCCAGGTCTATACTGCCTGCGGGTTCATCGCGAAGCTCAACTTTGCGGCGCTGGCCGACCGGCTGGGGCCGCGCGTGCTGATGTTCGCTGCGCTGGGCGGTTTTGCCGGGGGGATGGCGCTGCTGACCCAGGCGAGCGCCGGCTTTCCCATGATCGTCGCCGGCGTGGCGCTGATCGGCTTGCTCGGCGGGCTGATGGTGCCGATCGAGAGCTACCTTGCGCCGCGCGTGTTCGGTCAGCGCGCGGTGGGCCGCGCCATGGGGCTGCTGGCGGGAACCATCCTGTTCGTGCTGCTGTGGACGCCGCCGCTGTTCGGGCTGATCTTCGATCTGACCGGCAGCTATCGCGGCATCTTCTGGACCTTCAGCGGACTCGGACTCGCCGCGCTGCTGTGGGTCCCGGCAATGCGCCTCACTCCGCGCCCCGAGCCGGAGGCGCAACCGGTCCTGGCGGAATAGCGCTTACTGCGACGGTGCCGGACGCGCCCGGCGACCGGAGAAGATCGACGGGGCACGGCGCTTCGGTGCGGGCTTGTATACCTGTTCGGGCACTGCGGCATAGGTCCGTCCGGTGGCGTCGTCGGTGACAAAGGTCTGGCCGGAGACAGGATCGGTCGAGACGGTCTGGCCGCTGCTGCGCCCGGGCATCGTCGCATAGCTGACGGCAGCAGCGCCGACGATGACATTGCCGCGCTTGGGCGAGCGGCCCGAGAAGATCGCCGGGGCGACGGTGTCCATCTCGGGGCGGATCACTTCTAGCTGGCACTTGTCGGGCACCATGCGGCCCGAGAACAGCGTTGGCGCGAAGACCTTGCACCGGACCGGCACCGGCTTGCCTTCGACCAGATCGCGATCCTGCGCGGCGCGCTCGGTCGCCATATAGCCACGCTTGCGCCCGGTCAGGATCGAAGGGGCACCGAGGTGCGCGGTGCCGGGTGCGACCGCTTCGGGCCCCATCACATTGGGCGAGGCGAGCAACAGCGGGCCGAACAGCAGCAGCGGGGTGATCATCGGGCATCCTCCGGAATGTGGGGGCGGCAAGCGCTGCCAGGAAACGGATCGACGGATATGCCAATGGGGAAATGAAGGCAAATGCCATATCACGGGACTGCGGCGAGCTGCGGAGCATAGTTCGACAGATGTGTTGTAAAAGAAGCCGCGCGTGGCTAGGCTTGGCGCACACAGGCAGACCATCGGGGATGACCGGAATGACTCAAAGCCTTCCCGCCGGGTTCGAGCCCCTCGAACCCTTCGCTACCCGGTTCGCCGTCGCCGGAACCGCCCATCGCGCGGCCTTGCGGTCGCAGACCAGCCGCGAGGAATGCGAAGCCTTCTATGCCGCCGCGAAAGACCTCGTCGCTCCGGTGCTCGACCACTTCGACAGGAAACCGCTCGCAGAACTCGACGCAGCCGAACAGCGGTTGATGAACCTGACGCTCAGCTTCGCCCACATCGCCGTCGAGGTGCAGGGGCCGGACGTGGAAAAGCAGGCGAAGCTGCGCAAGCACATGCAGATCGTGCGCTCCTCCGCCGACCAGACACCATGACCCAGGAGCGCAGCCTTGAGGCCCGGCTCGACGCAATCGAGGCGCGCACCGCCATCGCCGAGCTGACTCACACCTATGCGCGCTTTATCCGCAGCGACCAGACCGACATGGTGGCGACGCTGTTCACCGCCGACGGCAGCTTCGAGCTGCGCGAGGGCCATCCCGACAAACCTGAATTCACGGTCAAATACCGGCTTGAAGGGCGCGAATCGATCCATACGCAAATGGCGCACAACAAGGGCAGTGCGCATCCGGTGCCGCTGGTCCACAACCTGATTGTCGCAATCGATGGCGATACCGCAGTCGGCAATTGCGTGATGGAAGCGCAGATCTATGGCTCTGCCCACAAGGTCATCGGCGAATACCACGACAGCTTCCGCCGCGTTGACGGCAAGTGGCGCTTCGCCGCTCGGATCTACACCATGTACAGCGCAGCCTCTCAGGTCTAGCTCCGTTCCTCGACCTTCACCCCGCCCATCATGAAGCCCTCGGCGGCCCCTTTGAGAATGCTGACCGGGAACACTGGCCCGACCGCGCTGATCGCGTCGAGCCGCGCCGCGTGTTCGGGCTCCAGGGTGACGTCGAGCGCGCCGAGATTGTCCTCCAGCTGCGCCAGCGTGCGCACGCCGAGCACCGGCGAATCCACTGCCGGGTTGAGCAGCGTCCAGGCCAGAGCGACCTGCGCCGGGGTGCAGCCGAGGTCCTGGGCCACTTCCGCCACGACATCGGCGATATCGAGCGCATGCGCGGAAAGCCGCCCGGTGAGCATGTTCTGCCCCTTGCGCGAGCCATAGTCGATTTCCGCCGTGAGGTCGGCGCGGCTGTATTTGCCCGAGAGCACGCCCCCGCCAAGCGGCGACCACGGGCATACGCCCATGCCCATCTCCGCCGCCATCGGGATCATCTCGCGCTCGACCGTGCGTTCGGTGAGCGAATAGGAGATCTGCAACGCGCAGAACTGGCTCCAGCCGCGCAGTTCGGCGATCGCCTGCATCCGGCTCGCCTGCCAGGCGGGTGTGTCGCTGAGGCCGATGTAGAGCACCTTGCCGGCCCGCACGAGGTCGTCGAAGCCGCGCAGGATCTCATCGACCGGCGTGCGGAAGTCCCACATGTGGAGATAATAGAGGTCGATATAGTCGGTCCCCAGGCGGCGCAGGCTGTCCTCGACCGAATGCACCATGTTCTTGCGCTGATTGCCGCTGGCGTTGGGGTCGCCGGGGCGGGTGGTCAGCGCATATTTGGTGCTGATGGCCAGGCTGTTGCGCCGCCCGGCGATCATCGGTGCCAGCCATTCTTCGCTGCCGCCCATCTGGCCGTAGAAATTGGCGGTATCGATGAAATTGCCGCCCTTCCCGACATAGAGATCGACCATCGCCCGGGCTTCCTCAGGCGTCGAACCCCATGTGCCCGCCGCCACTCCGAATGTCATCGCGCCGAGCGTCAGCGGCGAGACGCGCAGTCCCGAGCGGCCGAGCAGGCGGTAGTCGTCGAGGTTCATGGCCATATCGCTCTCCCGATGGTGTGCTCCGCGAGTCGCGGCACGCTACACAATTCAAGGTTCTTCCCGAATGCCCCCGGGTCGCGTCACCCCCTGACCAGCTCATAGTCCCCAGCATCGTCCACCCGCGCGGTCCAGCCGGGATAGACGACAATCGTGGTGAAGGTCTCCTCGATGATCCCCGGCCCCGCGATTTCACTGCCCGGTGCGAGTTGGCTGCCGAGATAGACCGGCGTATTGGCAAAACCCGCACCCAGATTGGCGCGGCGGGTCTTGGCGGGTTTGGCCTGCGATTTGGGCGCGGTGAAGCCGGCCTGTGCCGAGGGCGAGGGCGTCTCAACGTGGCTGGCGAGGCGCACGCCAGTGATTTCCGGCACTTCGTGTTCGCGGATGTGGTTGTATTCCTCCATGTGCCGCGCGTTGAAAGCGGCGATGGCGCGCGTGCCGAGGCCCCCGGCTTCCTGGTCATCGATGAACGACAGGTCGCCCAGTTTCGCGCTGCCCCGGATGTTGAAGGTCAGCGCGAAATTCTGGCCGGGATAGCGCATGTTGAGCTGGTAATCGGCGACGACCTCGTCCCTGACAAAGCTCGCCCCGGTGAAATACTTTTCCGCGCGGTCACACAGCTGCTGCCACAGGTCGCGGATTTTGGGCAGGTCGAGTTCGGTCGCCTTGGCGATGACCGAGCGCTCCTCGTCGATCATCGGATTGGCGACCAGCGTGCCCAGCGCCGAAAAGGTCGGCGAGGCCTTGGGCACCAGCACCCGGGTGATGCCGAGGTCCTCGGCCTGGATCGCGGCGAAGGCAGGGCCATTGCCGCCATAGGCAAGCATGACGAGATCCTTGGGATCGATGCCTTTGCCCGCCGTGGTGCGGCGCACGCCCTGGCTCATATTGGCATTGACCACGCGCCAGGCATCGAAGGCGGCTTGTTCGGCAGAGGTGCCCATTTCATCGCCGATGGCCTTGAAAGCCTCCTCCACCCCGTCGCCGGTCAGGCGGAAGCTGCCGCCGGCGAAGCCCTCGTCGGTCGACAGGATGCCGAGCAGGACCAGCGCGTCGGTCACCGTCGGCTCCTTGCCGCCGCGCCCGTAGGCAATCGGGCCGGGAACCGAGCCCGCCGATTTCGGCCCGACCTGCAACTGGCCGTTGGCGACATGGCAGATCGAGCCGCCGCCCGCGCCCAGCGTCTCGACCTTCACCATCGGCACGCCGATCAGATAGCGGTGGTGCATGTTCCACCCGGCCTCGGCCGGTGCCTGGCCCTTGATCACCACCGACATGTCGTAGGAGGTGCCGCCCATATCGACGCAGAGCAGGTCCGGGTGGCCCTTGGCGCTGCCGGTATGCGCCGAGCCGATCACACCACCCGCCGGACCCGAGGCCAAAACCCGGATCGGCGCGCCGTCGATGTATTGCTTCGTCATTACCCCGCCCGAGGCCTGCATCACCATCAACTGATGCTTGTAGCCGCCCTGCTCGAGCCGGGTGACCAGCCGCTCAAGATAGGAGGTGACGCGCGGGCCGACATAGGCGTTGACCACGGTGGTCGAGGTGCGGTCGTATTCGGGCGCGCGCGGAAGAACCTCATGTCCGGTTGAGATATGTGCATCCTGCATTTCCTGCGCGACGATGGCCTTGACCCGTCTTTCGTGCTCGGGATTGACGAAGGAGAACAGCAGCGAGATCGCCACCGATTCGACCCCTTGCAGGCGTAGCTTGCGACAGGCCTCGCGCACCGCAGCCTCGTCGAGCGGCTTGTGCACCGTGCCGTCGTGCAGGACGCGCTCGGGCACGGTCAGCCGGCGGCGGCGCGGCACGATCTGCCTGGGCGCGGCCAGGCGCACGTCCCAGATGTCCTCCTTGTAGCCGCGCCGGTATTCGAGCTCGTCGCGGAAACCCTCGGTGGTGATCAGCCCGGTGACCGCGCCGTTCATCTCGATCAGCGTGTTGTCGGCGACCGTCGTGCCGTGGACGATGGCGTCGCACTGGGCGAGGAAATCCGCAGGCGAGAGGCCTTCGATCTCGGCGAGTCGGGCCAGGCCCTGCATCACGCCTTCGGAACGGTCCTCCGGTGTCGAGAGGTTCTTGTGCAGGATGACCTCGCTGCCTTTGAGCCCGGATTTCAACAGCGCGAAGTCGGTGAACGTGCCGCCGATGTCGATGCCAACGCGATAGGTCATTTTTGTCCTCTACCCACTGAAATCCTCCCCGAGCTTGTCTCGGGGAGGTGGCAGCCCGCAAGGGCTGACGGAGGGGTGATAGCGCGACGTTGCGACCCCTCCACCACCGCTTCGCGGCGGTCCCCCTCCCCGAGACAAGCTCGGAGAGGATTTGTTTATTCCGCCGCTTCGAGCTGCATTTCCGATCTCAGCGCCTCGGTTGCCGCAACATCCACCGCCAGCGTGTATTCCGCGAGGCTGCCCTGTCAGCACCACGCCATACTTTGACCGCGCCGCGCCCTCGCTGACATATTCGTCGAGCACGTCTTCCTTCACCGCCTTGGGATCGCGCAGCAGGGCAGGGCCGAAGCCCGCGCCGCCGCCGTGCTGATAGGCGATGACCGCCTGCTCGGGCAGCAGCGCCTGCGCGGTATGCTCGATCTTGCGTTCATTGGCCGAGCCGACCTCGAAATGGTTCGAATAGGGAATGGCGTCGTCGCCGCCGCACATGCCGCGCAGCGGATGGTCGGCCGAGACCATCCAGGCCATCGCTGTGGTCGGCTTGAGCACCTGCTTGACGTTGAGGCTGCCCGGCGCGCCGCGCCATTGCCCCGCGCCGCCGCCGTCAGTGGTCATCTCGCGGCTGATGTTGAGGATCGGGAAACGGCTTTCGGCGTCTTCGGCTTCGGACAGGATCAGGCTGCCGAGGCTGTTGGGGCACGAGCCCCAGCCATCAATGCCCTGCACCGCCGAGACGTCCATCGAACGGCAATCGACCCCCTGATCCATCCACATCATGCCCTGGTCGTCGAAACCGATCACCGCATTGGGCATGCCGATCTTGTAGAGCTGCGGCTGCGAGCGCTCGGGCACCACCTCGCTCAGCGCCAGGCACACCGCCTCGGTGATTTCGCAGGCGGGATGGAAGCTGCCGAGCGCGGCGGGCTTGTTGGGCGGCGGCTGGGCGATGCAGCCTTCGGGGATGATGATCTCGACCGCGTTGAAATAGCCCTCGTTCTTGACGATCGCCGGATCGAGCGCGGCGACCAGCTGGCACATCACATAGGAGCGGGTGTTGGCGAAGGTGTTCCACACCCCGACCAGGTCCTGGCGGTCATCGGTGCCGGTCAGATCGACTGTGAGTTGGTCGCCAGCAATGGTGCAGGTGACGTGGACCTTGATGTCCTTGGTGCCCGCAGTGTCGTGATCGATCAGCACGGTGGCCTCGTAGGCCCCGTCGGGCCACTTCGCGATCTCTTCGCGCACGCGGCGCTCGGTGTGTTCGATCGAATGGTTGATCGCCGCCTTGATCGTCTCGGCACCCCACTTGCGGATCAGTGCTTCGAGCATCTTCACGGCATATTGCACCCCGCCGATCATCGCCGCGATATCGCCCGCGAAAGTGGCGAAGCGGTTGTTGCGCACCACCATGTCGAACGTGTCGCGGCGCAGCTCGCCGCGGTGGACCAGCTTGAGGCAGGGCAGCACCAGCCCTTCGGTGAAGATGTCGACGGCATCGAGGCTGAACCCGCCGGCGTCCTTGCCGCCGGTGTCGCCCTGGTGCGCCTGCAAGGTCTGGATGCAGATCAACTCGCCCTTGTCGTCGTAGACCGGGCCATAAACGCAATAGTCAGGCAGGTGGCCGCCGCCGTGATCGGGATCGTTGCCGACGAAAACATCGCCCGGGCCCCAGTCATAGCGCTCCTGGTTCATCAGCCCCCAGCGCGTCTCCATCTGGTTGACGAATGTGAGCTGCGGCGTGCCGACCGCGCCCATCGCGAGGCGCCCGTGGCCATCGACGATCGAGGCATTGCGCTCGTTCGACTGGTTGATGATCGGCGAGCTTGCAGCGCGGCCAAGAAAGGTGTTCGCCTCGAAACACACGGTTTCGAACGCACCGCGGATGATGTCGGCGGTGACTGGATCGATACTGGCGGTCGTCGGCAGCGGATCGCGGCGCGCGGCGAGCTTGCGGTTGAGTTCGAAAGACATGGGGAGTGCGGATCCTCTCTCACGAGCCCCGTTTCGGGCCGCGCATGGCTAGCATGGAAAGCTGCCTTCCAACAAATCGCCGGGGCGAAATGACATGGCGCGGACCGGGCGGATGCGGCTATGGCCAGGCGGAGCTTGGCTAGGCGGAGTGACACGGGGCATGGGCAGGGCAGGGGGGACAGTCCATCCGGTTTACGCTGCGATGGAGACAACCGTCTTCGAGGCGATGTCGGGGCTTGCGCGCGCGCTGGGCGCGATCAATCTCGGGCAGGGGTTTCCCGACGACAGTCCGGACAATGGCGGAGGTCCGTCCGAGCTGATCGAGGCGGCGGCGCGTGCGCTGCGCCAGAAGTCGAACCAGTATCCGCCGGGCAGCGGCCTGCCCGAACTGCGCGATGCGGTTTGCGCCTTCTATGCGCGGCGGCAGGGGCTCGGACTGGAGCGCGAACAGGTGGTGATCACCTCCGGTGCGACCGAGGCCATCGCCGACGCCGTGCTGGCGCTGGTCCATGCCGGCGACGAGGTCATCCTGTTCCAGCCGGCCTATGATGCTTATGCGCCGATGGTGCGGCGGGCAGGCGGGGTGCCGGTCTCGGTGGCGCTGGACCCGCCCGGATGGCGCTATTGCGCTGACCACCTCGCCGCTGCGATCACGCCCAAGACCCGCGTGCTGATGCTCAACGATCCGCTCAATCCGGCGGGCAGCTGCGCCAGCGAGGCCGAGCTGGCAATGCTCGCCGAGGCCTGCGTCGCGCACGATCTCATCGTCACCAGCGACGAGGTCTGGGAAGATGTCCGCTTCGGCGGCCTGCCCCACCGCTCGATCATGAGCTTGCCCGGCATGGCACCACGCACTGTCAAGATCGGATCGGCTGGCAAGATCTTCGGGCTGACCGGCTGGAAGACCGGCTGGATGGTGGCCGCGCCGCACCTGGCGGACGGCCTCGCCCGCGCGCATCAGTTCGTCACCTATACCACGCCGCCGGCGCTGCAATGGGCGGTGGCCGAAGGGCTGGCGCTGCCCGATGCGTGGTTCGCCGCACGCACTGCAGCCTGGGCTGCCTCGCGTGCGCGGCTGCGTGGCGGCCTCGAAGCGGCGGGCTTCGCCGTGCTGCCCAATGCCGCAACGTGGTTCCTGTGCGTCGATCTGGCCGCTTCTGGCGTGGCGCTCGACGACCGCACTTTCAGCGAACGCGCGATCTGCGAGGCCGGCGTCGCCTCGATACCCGTCTCGGCGCTGTTCGAGGGTGATGCACCGAGCAACATCGTCCGTTTCTGCTTCACCAAGCCCGACTCCGTGCTCGACGAGGCGGCGGCGCGGCTGGCGGGGTTCCGCGAGGCGTTGGTTTAGGCCACCACCATGACCGCATCGATATCCGCCGCCGAGTGGCGCTCCTTCGTACAACCCTCGGAATCGCGGTTGACCCTGAGCCCGCGTTGGACCGGCACCCGCGCCTGCACTTCGCGCACCCAGCGATCGACGTTCTTGTAACCAGGAATCTCGAGGAATTCGGTGCCGCCCTGATAGGCATTGTTCGAGTGGAAATAGTTGAACCAGCCGAAGATTGCCATGTCGGCAATGGTATAGTCCGCGCCGGCGAAATAGCGCGACCCGGCCAGATGCCGGTCGGCGACATCGAAAATGCGCTTGGCTTCCATGGCATAGCGGTTGATCGCGTATTCGATCTTGATCGGGGCCACCGCATAGAAATGGCCGAACCCGCCGCCCAGCACCGGCGCGGTCGACATCTGCCAGTTGAGCCATGACAGGCATTCCGCCCGCGCCTTGCGATCAGCCGGCAGGAAGGCAGCGAACGTCTCGGCGAGATGGATCAGGATCGCCCCGGATTCGAACACTCGGATCGGCTCCGGACCCGAACAGTCGAGCAGCGCGGGGATCTTGGAATTGGGATTGACCGCGACGAAGCCCGAGGAAAACTGCTCGCGCTCCCTGATCGAGACCAGCCAGGCGTCGTATTCCGCGCCCGCATGCCCGGCCGCGAGCAGCTCCTCGAGCATGATCGTGACCTTCTGGCCATTGGGCGTGCCCATCGAATAGAGCTGGAGCGGATGCTTGCCCCGCGGCAGCTCCTGGTCGTGGGTCGCTCCGGCGATCGGCCGGTTCATCCCGCCGAACGGCGCGTCGGGGTCCCGGATCCACTGCCAAACCGGCGGCGGCGAATATTCCTCGCTCATGGCTTGCTCCTGCTGCTCGCCGGAGCCACGCTAGGTTGCGGGGCCGGCAAGGGCAAGCAGGGCGATTGGACGCGCGAGCAGCAGGCAGGCGATTGACTCAAGCAGCGTTCGGGAATCGAATGCAGGTCAAACCAGATGGAGAGTCGAAGCGTGGAAGCCCAGTTCAAACATGTCCCCGAGCCGCGCGCGCCGCTGAGCAACCGCCAGGTCGATACCATTCGCGGCCAGTATCACGCATTCATGCTGATCCCGCCGATGGAACACCATACCCGCTGGTTCGATGCCGGCCCGGTGTCGATCGGCGTCGAGGCGCGGGCCTTGGGCGACAGTATGGAAAACATGGTGCGCGGGCCGAGCATCCACGTCTGCGATGCGCGGCGCGACAAGGAATTTTTGCGCTTCGACGTGTTCGGCAAGGTGCTGCACTATCATTACATCCACAACGCCGAGGATGCGAACACGCTGTGGGGTTACGACCCTGGCACCAACGGGGCGATGATCCCCTGGGCAGTGAATACTCTCGCCGACCGGTTGCCGACGCTATTGCGCAATGCCGGGGCGAACGAGCTGGCCAAGGATGTCGAGGAACAGGGCTGGGATAGCTCGGTGCTGGGCGATGTCGCCCGCGCCGCCACCGAAGCGCTGGCACCGAACGACGACGATCTGGCGCGCGCCAAGGAAGGGATGGACTGGATGTATGCCTGGAAGGCGGTGCATCCGCAGTTCAACACCGTGGTCGAAGGCGGTTACTGAGCGCTTGGTGCTGACTCAGGGCTTGGTCGCGAACCAGATGACATGCATCGGCCCCTTGCCCTCGCTTCGCGCCCGGACCGGCACTTCCTCGACCCGGAAACCGGCCTTGCCGAGCCGGCGGGCAAAGCCGTCGTCGCGCGCCGCCGACCATACCGCGAGCACACCGCCGGGGGCGAGCGCCGCCTTCGCGGCCTGAAGCCCGGCCGGCGAATAGAGCCCATCGTTGGCCGCGCGGGTGAGCCCGTCGGGGCCGTTATCGACATCGAGCAACACGGCGTCGTAGCCGCCTTTGCCCTTCGCAATCGCCGCGGCGACGTCGCCCATGAGCAGTTCGACGCGCGGGTCGTCGAGACAGCCCGCCGCGATGTCCGCCATCGGTCCGCGCGCCCATTCGATCACTTCGGGGACCAGCTCGGCGACAACCAGGCGTGCGTCCTTGCCCAGCGCGGCGAGCGCGGCGCGCAAGGTGAAGCCCATGCCGTAGCCGCCGATCAGCAGTTTGGGCGCGGCTTTTCCCGCAAGGCGCTGCGCAGTTCCGGTGGCGAGCGCCACTTCGGAACCGCTCATCCGGCTGGACATCAGCTCGTAGCGGCCGAGCATGATGATGAAGTTGCGGTCATGCCGGTAAAGGCGCAGTTCCTCGCCGCCAGGCACTTGCGCCATGGCGATCAGTTCGCGCGGGATCAAATCATGGTGCCTAGCGCTTGCGCTGCTTGCGCGCCGCATAGCGGGCATCGCGCGCGGCCTTGCGCTCCTCGTCGGTAAGCACCGGCGGCTTGCTGGCTTCGATTTCGGCTTCCCGTGCGGCGATTTCGGCTTCCCGTGCTGCCTTGGCGGCGGCTTTGGCCTCCAGCATCGCCGCGCGTTTTGCAGCGGCTTCCGCTTCCTTGGCCTGCCGCTTTGCGGCCTTACGGGCCAGCTCTGCCTCATCGACCGGTGGCCGGTCGCGCAATTTGGCGAGCGCCGCTTCCCGGGCGCGCTGGGCTGTTGCCACCCGGTCCTGAAACGACGGTTCCTTATAGCCCTTCATTGTAACCCTTCATGGTATGCTCTAGGCCCTTTCCTGGCCCCATTTCCGCTCAGCTGTGCAAACCGGGCGGAGCCACCGCTTGGGGGCTCCGCCCGGAACCGGCTCAGGCTTCCTGCAGATTGACCGCAGAGGTCTTGCCGCGCTTGTCGGTTTCCAGCTCGTAGGTCACGCGCTGGTTCTGCGACAGCGTGCGCAGCCCGGCGCGTTCCACGGCCGAGATGTGCACGAAGGCGTCGTCGCCGCCGCCTTCGGGCGCAATAAAGCCATAACCCTTGGTTTCATTGAAGAATTTTACAGTTCCGGTGATCATGTGGATATCCTTTATCCGGTAGAATAGCGGGCAGCCGCACGAGTTGCGGATCCCGGCCTTGTGAAGCGTTGTGGGGACAAAGGAGGCAGCCAGAGGCACCGATTATCCGTCGAATGCGACGTCAGCGCGGGGCCCTTACCACAGTTTTAACGCATGGGGAAACTGTGATTTACTGGCCGGATTCGTCACCGGCGGGCAACGCGCGCAGGATGAACACCGGGTCGCCTGGCTTGACTGCGTCGAACAGGCGCGCGGCGAAGGCGGAGGGGATGCCGATGCAGCCGTGGGTCGCCAGGCCGCGCCGGACATTGCTGCCGTGGATGGCGATGCCGTCATGCGTCAGGCGCAGCGTAAAGGGCATCTCGGCGTCATAGATCGACGAGCGGTGATCGCGCAGCTTGGCGAGGACGGCAAACCGGCCCAGCGGCGTCGGATGACTGTCGGCACCGTAGAGCACCACGCTGGTGCCGATCTCGTGCCCGCCGCGAAACACCGACATCGTCTGGTTTTGCAGATCGACCAGCACCCAGGCCGGCGCCGGCGGCGCATCCGCTTCATTCCAGCGAAACATGCCGAAGCGCAGCGCGGCCGGCACCCGGAGCAGGCTGGAGATTTCGCGCCGTTCGCCGCCGGGCAAGGCAATCGTGCGGCGATCGCGTCCAGTCAGGATCAGCCGCGCGGCATCCTCCTGCCCCGGCATCGCCGCAGCCTCGCCGGCGTCGCGCGAAGGAAGCGCGGCAGCCAGCAACCAGGCAGCTCCGGCCAGAGCGGTCAGGATCAGGACGCCCGCAGCGAGGGCCGTCAGCCCAGCGGGCCGGGGCGAACGGGCGGCGGGAGTCTGCGCCCGGTCCATCGCCGGTGTCAGGCCTGCGCCCCGGTGCACTCGCGCACCTTGTCCGCGCTTCGGCGCAGCCGGGCACCGATCAGCCCAAGGCCGAGAATCATCGTCAGCCAGCTGGCCGGCTCGGGCACGGCGGGCACGCTTCGCGGCGTCGGTTCGGCAGATGGGAAGGGGCCGGCACCGGGCGACGGATCGACAATTGGCAGCGGAACGAAGACGGGCGCTGGATCGGCCACCGGGACCGGTGCAGGATTCCCGCCGGGTGACGGATCGACGACCGGCGAGGGACCGGGCAATTCCGGCAGCGTCGGCTGCGTGGCTGTAGCGGAAGGCGTAGGTGTGCTCGATGCAGTGGGCGATGGCGTATCGGTCGGTGTCGTCGGCTCCGCTGGCGATGTGCCGCTGCCGCCACCACCGCCACCACCGCCACCACCTGCGCCGCCGAGCAGCGGCGCGACGAAGCCCGGCGCGCCACCCGATCCCGGCGAACCGGTCACCGGATCGGCGGTTGCCAATTGCGGGGCCAGTCCGGCGAGCGGGGCGAGAAGGGCGGGAACGTCGAGTTCATCGACCGCTGCAAGCGCCGGCTGCGAGGCCGCAGTGCGGCGCGGAAGCAGGCGTCTGGCACTGCGCGGGGCGGTGTCCGGTGATGGCGGTTCGCCCAGACCGACAGCTTCGGCGAGCTTGCGCGCCTTTGACGAAAGCGCCGCGCCGAGCCGTGCTCCGGGCGAGCGGGCATCGAGCAGTTCCGCGATATCCTGGATCAGCGGCACCGCCGAAGCCCTGCCCGAAAACCTGCCGCCGCCGACCTCGACCGCTGCGACGGCGACAAGGCCGGCACAGGCCAGCAACAACGCGCCAGCCATCCGGCCGCGCGACCGTGCGGGAGGCGCTTTGAAGCGCCGGGAAGACTTGTGCCGACTTTGACGACCGGACATCTCACTAAGCTCCTGGGGCAATCCAGTGACTGCAAGACATTCCTATTTGCCCATTTTGTGAAACTTACAACATTGTAAACCATGTGTTTTTACCGTGTTTGTTGATGTTCGTCCGTCAACCGGCACGCGCCTCGGGCACACGCCACATGCCAATCCCGCCCCGGCGGTTTTCGCCGACTGGTCCATTGCGTAGCGCCGCCACCGCTGTAAAACCGCTCGGCAAGCCAGAAAATCGAGAGGCCCCCATGCTCAAATCCGCCGATGGCGCGCTGCGCGCCGTGCCCTTTCCGATCGACGATCCCGAGCGCATTCCCGTCCAGCGTTACTACGATGCCGCCTTCTACCAGGCCGAGCTCGAGCATGTCTGGCCGCATGTCTGGCAGATGGCCTGCCGGCTCGAGCAGATCCCCGATATCGGCGACTGGGTGGAATATTCCAACCTGGGCCATTCGGTGCTGATCGTGCGCACTGCGTCGGGGGTGAAGGCCTATCACAACGCCTGCCGTCATCGCGGGGTGCCGATAGCGGGGGGTTATGGCAACGATAGCGGCAAGGTCGCCTCGGGCAATTGCGCCAAGTCGGGCTTCATCTGCCCGTTCCATGGCTGGCGCTGGAACATGGATGGGGAGAACACCCTGGTTTATGGCAAGCATCTGTTCTCCGAACGCCAACTGGACGGCGATGACGTTAATCTGGTTCAATGCCGGGTCGAGACCTGGGGCGGCTGCGCCTGGATCAACCACGACGACGATGCGCCTTCGCTGCGCGAGACCTTCGGGCCGGTGGCGGACCGGCTGGAGGCGCACGGCATGGCCGATCTCAAGATGGAGTGGTGGTACGGCACAGTGCTGCCGGCCAACTGGAAGCTCGCCATGGAGGCCTTCATGGAAGGCTATCATGTGAAGCAGACGCATCCCCAGATTGCCCACAAGCCGGGTAACGTGTTTGGCGATTCATATGAGCACCAGGCCAAAGCTGCCGACGATGCCTGGGAGAGAGCGCGATCGAACATCCGCGAAGGCGCGACGAGCCGCGAGGCGATCGCCGAGCAGTTTCATCATATGGAACTGCTCAGCGAAGGCATGGCCGGCATGGTCCACGCCAAGGAAATCGAGGTGATGCGCGATCTGCTCGATGCCGATCTGCCCGACGACCCGGCGCTGGGCATGCAGCAATGGTTCGGCATGGTGCAGGCGGAGATTACCAGGCGGCTGCGCGAAGCCGGCGAGCCGACCCCCGATCTCAGCGCGGTGGCAGTCTCGCACCCGATCAACGCGGTCGAATTCCTCTTCCCGCACTTCTTCCTGTTGCCGATCTTCACCTCGATGTCGTCCTATCGCATCCGCCCGCTGGGACCGGAAACCTGCCTGTTCGAGATCTGGTCGCTGACGATGTATCCGGAGGGCGCGGACTATTCGCCGCCGCTGGAGCCGACCATGCTGCCGTTCAACAGCGCCGAATTCCCGCCGATCCCGCAGCAGGACTATTCGAATATCCCGATCCAGCAGAAGGGAGTCCATGCCAAGGGGTTTGAATTCATGCGGCTGGCGAAGGCATCCGAAGGCATGATCAGCAATTACGAGCGGATCATCGATGGCTATATCGCCGGGGTGCCGCAGGAAAAGCTGGCGCGGGCCATCAACCAGCTCGGCGGGAACTTCGACGGGCCGGTGCTCGAACTCGATTTGTAAATCCTCCCCGACCAAGCTCGGGGAGGATTTACCAGTAGGGCCGCTCCAGCAGGGCGCGGCGGCGTTCGCGGATGGTTTCCTGGCGCTGTTCGGGCGTGACCCTGGGCGTATCCTTAGGCAGCAGCCGCGCGACATCGCGCAGCTTCACCTTGCGCACTTCGGGGATTGGCTGGCTGTCGCAGCCGGTCCAGCGGCCCTGGATCACGCCGCTGGGGTGCCCGGCGGTGTCCATCCAGTTGGCCACGCCGGGATCGCGCGCCGAAACGACGATGCGCAACCTGCCGTCGGCATCGGGCCTGGCCTGCGTGTCGTTGAGCGAGGAATGGTTGTTCACCCAGTCAGTGGTCTCGTAGAGTTCGTTGGTCAGGATCAGCGAACGATATTCGCATTTGGCGGGCACCGGCGATTCGACGATCAGCGCCTCGTCGTCCTTGAGGTCATAGACACCCTCATAATAGAACTGCCCGGCAAGCGCGCCCAAAGGCACGTCGAACACCCTCAATTTGTTGATAAATCCTTGGCTACGCAGCTGCTCGACATGATCGATGAACAGCAGCGCGATGAAATCGGTCGCGCGCGGCAGTCCGCGCAGTTTCGCTTCGAGCGCGGCGGCACCGGGGCGCGGGCGGCAGGCGGGCTGGTCGATGCGCTCGATGGCAAAGCTGGGCTCGGCCTCCTTGCCCCAGTCGGCGCTGACCATCCGCAGCATCAGCCGCGTCGCCCGGGGATCGAGCTGCCACCAGTCGCCGGTGTGGCCCTCCGGGCGGTGGTCGGAGAGCAGCACGTCATAGCGGCCTTCGGCATCGATCCTGAGGTCCTGGAGGTTGAGATGCGCGCGCGGCGTCGAGGCCCCGCCCGCCGGCGGCACCACTTGTGCGATCACCGCAAGGCGCAGCGCGCCGCGTTTGCCGCGCAGCCGGTAGGCACCGCCGGGCGTGATGCTGGCGGCGCGGTAGATGGTATCCGCATTGGGCTGGCCGACATTGAGCACCTGGCCGATCGAGGGGAGAAACTGCGGCGCATCGCCGTCGCCGCCAATCGCTTCGAGCGTCGAGGTGGCGAGCGCCTCGAGCGCGAGGCGGGCGACTTCCTGCTGCACTAGCGGATCGCTGCGCATCGCGGCGGGTAGCTTGGCGAGCATGCGGTCTGGCAAGGTGCGCAGCGCTTCGGCGAATTCGCCCCAGCCGGGGACGCTGGACGCGTTGGGCTGCCCGGCGGGCTTGGTTGCTTGCGCGCGGGCGACAAAAGGAAGCGCGGCGAGCGCCACGGCGGCAAGGCCCAGCGGCCACTTGCGGCGGATCGGCATAGGAGTTCTCCCGAAAGTGAATCACACGAAGACACGAAGATGCCGCGCTGAGCCGAAGGCTCTGTCACCCTTTCAAGACTTCAGCACGAACACACGCACAATCGTCAACCGGCTTCGCCGGCAGCGCTCCATCTTCGTGTCTTCGTGTGAGCCAATCAGGCCATCGCCATCCCCGCCTGCGCTTTGACCACCTGATCGGCTTCCTTGCCGGAGAGTTCTGACAGGTGATCGAAGCCCGCCGCATAGCTCGCCAGCCCCTGGCTCAAAGAGCGCAGTTCGGCATCGAGCCCGTGCAGCGCGGCGGCGGGCAACAGCGCCTCGACCCGCTCCCAGCGCGCCCAGTCGGGATGGGGACTGAGCCCGAGGATCTGGCCGCGCCGGCTGGAAAGCACCGATCCGGCCTTCGAGGCAGTGCCGCCGGGCGTATCGACGGTCACCTTGCTCACCGGTTCGAGCAGATAGGGTGCGGCCTGCGCCAAGGCCTCGCTCATCGCCATGCGCCCGGCGATGCGGAAGGCCAGTTCGGAGCTGTCGACGGTGTGGAACGAGCCATCGACCAGAGTCACCGCGACATCGACCACCGGGAAGCCCAGCGGCCCTTTTGCCATCGCGTCCCTGATCCCCGCCTCGACCGCTGGGATATATTGCCGGGGGATCGCCCCGCCGGTGATCTTGTCCTCGAACAGGAAGCCCTCGCCGCGTGCCAGCGGGCGGATTTCGATGACGCAATCGCCATATTGTCCGTGCCCGCCCGACTGCTTCTTGTGCCGCCCGCGCTGGCTGGCACCTTTACGGATCGATTCGCGATAGGCAATGCGCGGTGCCTGGGTATCGACAGCGACGCCGTAGCGGCGCTGGAGCCGCCCGAGCACCACGGCGAGATGCTCGTCGTTGATGCCATGGAGCAAGGTTTCGTGCGTCGCTTCGTCCTGCACCCATTCGAGTGCCGGGTCTTCCTCGCACAGTCGATGCAGCGCAGTCGAGAGCTTGACGTCGTCCTTGCGATCACGGGTGGAAATCGCGACCGAGGCGTTGCGCGGCGGATAATCGACCGCGACCGCGCTGCTCGGTGAACCCTTGCGCCCGAGCAGCAGGCCGCTTTTCGCGGTATCGACCTTGGCGACGGCAACAATATCGCCAGGTGCCGCCGCGCCCTGCTTGGAAGTCTTGTCGCCCTGGACGAAAAAGATCGAGCCGGTGCGCGCCGACTCGCCGCCGACCATCAGCTCATCGCCTTCGTTGAGCCCCTCGCCGAGCACGCGGCCGAGCGCCAGCCGGCCCATCGCCCCGCCATTGGCAATCTTGAACACATGCAAGCCGCCCCCCGAAAATCCATTGGCGCCGTTGACGCCGAGCCGCGCCGCCGCCGCGTCGGGTGAAGGGGCTTCGTGGCGGAGCAGCTTGAGCAGACGGCGCACGCCGCCGCCGGTCTGCGCCGAGCCAAGGATGACCTGCACCACCTTGTTTCCGGCGGTATCCTGCGCGAGATCGCCCATCACTGTGTCGCGATCGGGTGCTTCGTCCATCAACAGCGCTTCCAGCAGCGCATCGTCGAAATCGGCGAGGGTTTCGAGCAATCTGGTGCGGTCGGCTTGTTCGCGCGCGGCGACTTCGGCGGGCATCTCGATCAGCTCGGACTGTGCGCCGGGGCGGTAGCGATAGGCGCGCTCGAGCGCGAGATCGACATAGCCCGTAACGTGGTCGCCCCCGCCATCGCTGGTGCGGATCGGGATCTGGCGAAGCGCCAGCGGCTCGCGGCTCATCGGCTGCAAGGTGGCGATCAGCTCGCGCACCGCGCCGGCCCGCGCGCCCTCGATCTTGTTGACGAAGATCGCGTGCGGCACGCCCAGCGCATCCAGGCGGCGCAGCATCGGCTCGGCGAGTTGGGCGCGGGCCGGATCGGGATCGATCACCACCAGCGCCATGTCGGCCGATTGCAGCGCGGCGAGCCCGTCGGCAGCAAAACCCGCCCCGCCGGGCAGATCGACCAGCGCGAAGTGATCGCCCATGAAGTCGAAATGCATCAGGTTGATTTCGGTCGAGCCGCGCCGCGCGCGCGCCTCGGGGCTGGCATCGCCAACGCAAGTGCCGGCCTCGACGCTGCCCTGCCGGCTGATCGCGCCGCTGGCAAACAGCAGCGCCTCGGCGAGGCTGGTTTTCCCCGTGCCGGCCGGCCCCACCAGAGCGACGGCACGGCTCGGCTTGCTGCCAGTTGCGGATCCTTTGGGATTAATGCTGCCCATTGACGCCTCCTCTCGTGTGAAGGCGCGCCGGGCGCTTGTCACTCGCACGGCGCGCGGGGGACTTGGAGCGCGATGCTGGGACTGCGCGGCGCGAGTCGCAAGCGGAATCTTTTATCTGGTGACAGTGCACTCATTTGACAGCCCCGCCACACGCCGCTAGCCTCCCCCCATGGCCCGTCTCGCCCGCATCGTCATCCCCGGCGTGCCCCACCATGTCACCCAGCGCGGCAATGGCCGCCAGCGCACGTTCTTCTGCGACGATGACTATGCGCTCTATCGTGATCTGCTGCGCGAGCACACCCGCGCGCAGGGCGTCGCGGTGTGGTCGTGGGTGCTGATGCCCAACCATGTCCACCTGATCCTTGTGCCCGAAACGCCCGACAGCCTGCGCGCCGCGCTGGCCAAGGTGCACCGCGCCTATGCCGGACACATCCACGCGCGCGAGCAGCGCACCGGGCATTTCTGGCAGGGCCGCTTTGGCTGCGTCGCGATGGACGAGGAGCACCTCGCGGCGGCGCTGGCCTATGTCGCGCTCAATCCGGTGCGGGCGCGGCTGGTCAAGCGCGCGGCGCAGTGGCCATGGTCGAGCGTGCATGCCCATCTGAAGCCGGACAAGGGCGACGGGTTGACCGATGTGGCCCCGGTGCTGAGCCGCGTCGCGGACTTCGCCGCCCTGCTGCGCGCGGGCGAGGACGAGGAATTGTCAGCCGCGCTGCGCCGGGCGGAGTCGGTGGGCCGGCCGCTGGGCGACGAGGCGTTTTTCGGCGAGGTTCTGGCGAGGACTGGCCGGGATGCCAAGCCTGGGCGGCCGGGGCGGCGGCGGAAGGAGAAATGAGGGGGCTGTCATCGTAATCCTCGCATCGCATCTATCCTGGATTTTCGGCGACACGATCTTGATCGACCGAATCTTTCAAATGGCTGCTGATGCCAGGCGCTGGGTCTAGTGAGTTTGGCGGTTAAGCGTAGCCCTATCGGCAAAGTGGCGAATTGCGGATCGTTTGCTGCTGGCTTGCGGTCAGCACCGGGAGCCCGGGATAAAACGACTGGGTGGGATGCATGAGGTTGTCGAGCACAACATCGTGCTTGAGACCAAGGACATGGCCGATTTCGTGCGCCATGTCGTATTTGCTAGCCTTTGCGGACACTGCGCAGGCCGGCGATCCGGGGCGGTAGGCACCGCAACCCAGGAATTGCTCCTTGCCGGGTTTTTCCGCCGGATCCCACAGACGTCCCACCAGGAACACGCAAATGTCGCTCGCCGGAACCTGGTTGATCAGGTCCTGCAGAGCAGACCATTCATCGGCGCTCGCGACGCAACTGGTGTCGATCTGGTCGAACTTCTTGCGGTCCTCGTCCGACAGGTTTTCGGACCGGCCCGACATGAAGCGCATGTCGATGTCGTACTGGGCGAAGACATCGACCGCTGCCTGGAACTGGTCGGAAAAGGGGACATCGCTGAGCGCTATGCTGCGGAAATGGAGATTGACCGCCATCTTGCGCGTTGTCGGCGGTTTGTCGGGCTTCGACGCCTGCCAGACGACCGCGGAATTGGGATCGTTGAGCTTAGCGAGCGTCTGGCCGTTCGGATCGACGCGCGCATCGGGCCAGGGGAATTTCAGCACCTGCTTCTGGAAATCGGCGATAATGCCCCGCGTCTTGGGGCCGCTGATGCCATCAACCGCAAGCGGCACCCGCGACTGGCCCATCAGTTCGTTGAGCCGGGTCTGGACGGTGACGACGTCCACGGGCTTGTTCTGCCCGTTCTTGCCGACTGAGCCCTGGATGTAGATCGTGCTGCTGATGGGCATGGCCAAGCTCCTTTGGTGCGGGAGTCGATGCGAAGTTTATCAGCCGTGCCGGCAGACGCCTAGCGGCAAACTGCGCGCGAATTACGGGGCGGTGTCAACCTGAAGCGCAACACTCGCCTCCAGTAGCCTCAGGATTACGGTGACAGGGATTACGGTGACAGTGCACTTATTTTCCCCTCCATCTTCGCAAGCTACCCGCAATCCCCTCAAAGACGACGGCAATTATGTGCACTGTCACCATATTGATGCTGTCACCATATTGAGTGCACTGTCACCATATTAATGGCGGAATCTTGGTTGACATGCTTGCCGCCTGCGCCAGCCTGCCTTATCGGCGCGATATATGACCTCGACGAACGATATCCGCCGGTCCTTTCTCGACTATTTCGCGGCCAATGGCCACGATCCGGTGCCGTCCGCGCCGCTGGTGCCGTACAACGACCCCAGCCTCATGTTCGTCAATGCCGGCATGGTCCCGTTCAAGAACGTGTTTACCGGGCTGGAGAGCCGCGCCACACCGCGCGCCGCCTCCTCGCAGAAATGCGTGCGCGCCGGGGGCAAGCACAACGATCTCGATAACGTCGGCTATACCGCGCGGCACCACACCTTTTTCGAAATGCTGGGCAACTTCTCGTTCGGCGACTATTTCAAGGAACAGGCGATAACCCACGCCTGGACGCTGCTGACCAGTGAATGGGGGCTTTCGCCCGACAAGCTGACGGCCACGGTCTATCACACCGACGACGAGGCCTTCGCGCTGTGGCGCAAGATCGCCGGACTGCCCGAGAGCCGCATCATCCGCATCGCCACTTCGGACAACTTCTGGTCGATGGGCGATACCGGGCCGTGCGGGCCGTGCAGCGAAATCTTCTACGACCACGGTGCCCACATCCCCGGCGGCCCTCCGGGCAGCCCGGACGAGGACGGCGACCGTTTCATCGAGATCTGGAACCTGGTGTTCATGCAGTTCGAACAGGCCGCCGACGGCAGCCGAACGGAACTGCCCAAGCCGAGCATCGACACCGGGATGGGGCTGGAACGCATCGCCGCCGTGATGCAGGGCCAGCACGACAATTACGAAACCGACACTTTCAAAGCACTGATCGAAGCCTCGGAAAGCCTGACCGGGATCAAGGCCGAGGGCGAAAATCGCGCCAGCCACCGGGTGATCGCCGACCATCTGCGCTCGACTTCGTTTCTGCTGGCCGACGGCGTGCTGCCAAGCAACGAGGGTCGCGGCTATGTCCTGCGCCGGATCATGCGCCGCGCCATGCGCCATGCGCACTTGCTAGGGGCGAAGCAGCCGCTGATGCACCGGCTGGTCGGAGCCCTGGTGACCGAAATGGGCGCGGCCTATCCCGAGCTGGCGCGGGCAAGGGCGCTGATCGAGGAGACGCTGGAGCGCGAGGAAGTCCAGTTCCGCCGTACGCTGACCAATGGGCTCAAGCTGCTCGACGAGGCGACCGAGGGTCTGGGGGCAGGCGGCGAGCTGCCGGGCGAGACCGCGTTCAAGCTCTATGACACTTTCGGCTTCCCCTACGACCTCACCGAAGACGCCCTGCGCGCGCGCAACATCGGCGTGGACAAGGCAGGCTTCGATGCCGCCATGGCCCGGCAGAAAGCGGCTGCGCGCGCCGCATGGAAAGGTTCGGGTCAGGCGGCGGACAGCGAAGTGTGGTTCGACATCGCCGAGCGAGAGGGCGCAAGCGAGTTCACCGGCTATACCTCGACCTCGGGCGAGGGACAGGTTGTTGCGCTGGTCAGGGACGGCGCGGAAGTGCAGTCAGCCAGCGCGGGCGAGGCGGTGACAGTGCTGACCAATCAGACGCCGTTTTATGGCGAAAGCGGCGGGCAGGCAGGCGATAGCGGGGCGATCACCGGCGGCGACGGGCTGAGGCTCAGCATCGCCGGCACCGCCAAGCCGCTGGGCCGGCTGCATGCCCATCAGGCCAGGGTCGAGGCGGGCACGATCAAGCTGGGCGATGAGGTCCATCTTGCGGTCGATGTGGCCCGCCGCGACGCGATCCGCGCCAACCATTCGGCGACCCACCTGCTGCATGCGGCGCTGCGCCACCGGCTCGGCGCGCATGTCACACAGAAGGGTTCGGCGGTCGAGGCCGGGCGGCTGCGCTTCGACTTTGCGCACCCGACTGCTCTGTCGCCCGACGACATCGCCGCGATCGAGGCGGAGGTGAACGCCGAAATCCGCGCCAACGATCCCGTTGTCACCCGGCTGATGAGCCCCGACGAGGCGATCGAGGCGGGGGCGATGGCGCTGTTCGGCGAGAAATACGGCGACGAAGTCCGCGTGCTCAGCATGGGGCGGACAACGGACAAGATTTACTCGGTCGAACTGTGCGGCGGCACCCATGTGCGCGCGTTAGGTGACATCGGGCTGTTCCGCATCGTTTCGGAGGGTGCGGTCAGCTCGGGTGTACGCCGGATCGAGGGGCTGACCGGCGAGGGTGCGCGCCAGTGGCTGGTGGCGCGCGAGGACGCGCTCAAGGGCGCGGCGAGCCTGCTGCGCACCGCGCCCGATGAGGTCGAGGCGCGCATCGCCGCACTGCTCGACGAACGCAAGAAGCTGGAGCGCGACCTGGCCGAGGTGAAGAAGGCACTGGCGTTGGCTGGTGGCGGAATTGCCGCTGCGGGTCCGGCGGACGAACAGGTAAACGGCGTCGCCTTCTCGGGCCAGGTGATCGAGGGACTCGAAGCGAAGGAACTGCGCGGCTTGCTCGATGCGGCGAAGCAGCGGCTGGGTTCGGGCGTCGCCGCCATCGTCGCGGTCAGCGACGGCAAGGCGAGCATTGCGGCGGCAGTGACGGACGATCTCACCGGCAAGATCAGCGCGGTCGATCTGGTCCGCGCCGGGGTCGAGGCGCTCGGCGGCAAGGGCGGCGGCGGCCGGCCCGACATGGCGCAGGGCGGCGGTCCCGACGGGGCAAAGGCCGCCGAGGCGATAGCGGCGGTCAGGTCTGCATTGGGCGGTTGAAGCGCCCGCGCGGGTTCAGCCCGGCAAAGGGCCGCTCTCGCTGGCGGGCTCGACGGCCGGCAGTTCGCTTGGAGCCCGATCTTCGACCACAGGCGCACTTTCCGCTGCCGGATAGCCCTCGGCCTGAACGTCGGCCTGCGCCGGTGCCGGCTCAGGATAGTCGTACACCGCTTCGCCCTGAACCGCTTCGACGGATGCCGACGGGGCGAAGCCAAAGGCGGGTTCGGGCAGGGCCGAATCGGTCGCGGGGACAGTGACGACATCGCCGGCGAACGCCGAGGCGAAACCGCGATCCGTGTCGCGCGGTGCCTGCCAGCGCCGTGCCGCACGATCCAGCCGAGCCGGAGAGCGCACCGCCACTTTCGCCGGGAGCACCACGGCAGGCGCTTCCTTCGCCGCGACGGGAATTTCCTCGACCTCTTCGGCGAGCGGCGCGAACTCGATCGGCCTCGCCACCAGTGCGTGATCGGTGGTATCCTCCAGCGCGAAAGCTGGCGGCGGGGCAAGCAGATCGGGCGCTGGCCTTGGCAATTCGGCCTCGGCCATTTCCGGCACCGGCGCGGCACCCTGGGGCGCAACCCACGGCTGGTTCAGCCGCTGGTTGACCAGATAGAGTCCCGCAGCATCGGCCACGACAAAGGCCAGCACGAAATATTTGGCGCGCTTCGATTGCGACAGTTGTTGCCAATCCGGCATGGGTATTCTCCCTTAGGATGGCGACCTATCACGCTCCACAGTGCGCAACAATCGCCATTTCGCCGCTTGCACACAGTGTTCACGCGCGCTCGCGCAGGCCGGTCTTGAGCTTGGGCAGTTCGGCGAGTTCGCCCAGTTCCATGATCTGCGCGCGCATCTCGTCGCGCTTCTCGTGGATCGAGGCGATCACCGGGCCCATCGCCACGCCAAGATCAATCAGCACGGCTTCCGACAGTTGCAGCGAGGCTTCCAGCGCCTCGGGCACGGCATGAGTTCGCGCCGGCGCGATAGAGCGCGGCGGCATGCTCGGCATCGCGCGCGCGGGCAATGATCGGCAGCGCCGGGTGCTGGCCTGACAGCCGCCGGACCAGCTTCTGCACGCCCTGGAGATCGTCCATGGTCAGGATCACCGCGCTCGCCCGCGTAAGGTCAAGATGATCGAGCAAGCTGCCGCGCGCGGCGTCGCCATAGATCACCGGATAGCCTGCGCGCTGCCCCTGCACGATCAGATCGGGATCGGAATCGACCACCAGATAGGCCTTGCCATGCTCGGCCAGCATGTCGGCGACCAACCGTCCGACCTGGCCGAAGCCGATGATGATCGCGCGCGGGCCTTCGTCGTGCGCGGGAGCAGGTGCCGGTGCCGGCGCAGTGCGATCGATCTGCCGGCCAAGCCGCTTGCCGAGCAGCGCGAGCAGCGGCGTCACGGTCATGCCGATGGCGGTGACGATCTGCCAGAACTTCGCCGATTCGGGGTCGATCAGATGTACGCCCATCGCTGCGGTGAGCACGATCAGCGTGGTCTCGGCCGGGCTCGCCATCAGAATGCCGGCCTCGGCTGAGTGCCCGACCGCGCCCCCATCGCCCGCAGCAGCAGCCCGGTGACCACGGCCTTGACCGCGAGCACCAGCACCACCGCTACGGCAATTTCGCCCAGCTTCTGCCAGATCAGCGCGAGATCGAGGCTCATGCCGATGGTGATCAGGAAGATGCCGAGCGCGAGGCCGCGAAATGGCTCGGTCATCGCCTCGACCTCGGCGTGATAGTCGGTCTCGGCGATCAGCAGCCCGGCCACCAGCGCCCCGACGATCGGCGAGAGCCCGGTCGCCCCGGTGGCCAGCGCGGCGACGATCACCACCAGCAGGCTGGCGGCGAGAAACAGTTCGGGGCTCTTGGTCCGTGCCGCCTGGGCGAACAGCAGCGGCAGCGCCAGCCGGCCGAGCACCATCAGCACCGCGACCGTCAGCCCGCCCTGCCACAGTGTCCGCCACAGGTCGGCAGTGCTCTGCGCCTCGCCGCCGCGCCCCATTGCGCCCAGCAGGAAGATGATCGGCACCAGCGCGATGTCCTCGAACAGCAGCATCGACAGCGCCGCCTTGCCTACAGGTGTGCGCGTGCCGGTGATCTTGAGCACCAGCGCGGTGGAGGAGAGGGCAAGCGCAAGTCCGAGCGCCAGCGCGGTGGCGGGCGAATTGCCCAGTGCGAACAGCCCGGCACCGATGATCGCGGCGCAGACCAGCAGTTCGAGCGATCCCAGCCCGAAGACCTGCCGGCGCATGGTCCACAGGCGCGCAAACGACAGCTCCAGCCCCACCGAGAACAGCAGCAGCACGATGCCCAGTTCGGCAAACACGCCCAGCCCGACGGGATCGGAGATGGTGACATAATAGAGCCAGGGATGCGCGGGCACCAGCGCGCCCAGCCCGTGCGGTCCGGCGAGCACACCGACAAGGATGAAACCGACGATCGGCGTGATGCGAATGCGCGCGAACAGCGGGATGACCATCCCCGCCGCTCCCAGGATCACCAAAGCATCGGACATGATCGGGGAGTAAAGTTCGCTGACGGCCATGGCTTGAAGCTATTGCAGGTTGGGCGCAAAAGTCACGGCATGAACACGATGCCGGATGCACGCGACGAATTCGATGTGGTTATCGCCGGCGGCGGGCCGGCGGGGATGATGGCCGGGCTGTTGTTCGCCCGCGCCGGTCTGCAAGTGGTGGTGCTGGAAAAGCACGCCGACTTTTTCCGCGATTTTCGCGGCGACACCGTGCACCCCTCGACGATGAACGTGCTCGACGAACTGGGTATGCTCGGGCGTTTTCTCGAACGCCCGCACCACCGCATCGACGGGGCCGAACTTGACTACAACGGCGAGCTTGTCCGGATCGGCGACCTCAGCCATCTGCGCATGCCCGCGCCGTTCATCGCGATGATGCCGCAATGGGATTTCCTCGATTTCCTGCGCGACGAAGCTGCTGCGTTCCCCGGCTTCCATTTGCGCATGGATGCCGAGGTTGCCGCAATGCTCGACAAGGCCGGGCGGGTGTCCGGGGTCCGCCTGGAGGACGGCAGCGCCATTGCCGCGCGGCGGCTGGTGCTGCTGTGCGACGGACGCGATTCGCTGGCGCGGCGCATATTTCCGCTCGAAGAGCTGGGCGCGCCGATCGACGTGTTCTGGTTCGCCGTGCCCAAGACCAGCACGATCCATGCGCTGCGCGGCTTCATTCGCGGCTACCGCCTGCTGGTGCAGATCGACCGCGGCGACTACTGGCAATGCGCTTTCGTCATCGCCAAGGGCGGGGCC
The DNA here is from genome assembly GCA_963777795.1 of uncultured Alphaproteobacteria bacterium. Classification (GTDB taxonomy): domain Bacteria; phylum Pseudomonadota; class Alphaproteobacteria; order Sphingomonadales; family Sphingomonadaceae; genus Novosphingobium. Next base: position 612,399 of record CAVZRM010000003.1, on the reverse strand, counting down.
GAGGCGATCAGGGCGCGCGGGCTTCGCGCCTTCCGCGCCGAAGTGCGCGCTGCTTCGCCCGAACTGCCGGCGCTGGATCAGGCGCTGCCCGACTGGGACGCGGTGCGGCTGCTGTCGGTGTCGCTCGACCGGTTGCGGCAATGGTCGCGGCCGGGCCTGCTGGCAATCGGCGATGCGGCACACGCCATGAGCCCGGTGGGCGGGATCGGCATCAACCTGGCGATTCAGGACGCGGTCGCCGCCGCGAACATCCTGGCTGCGCCGATGGCGCGGGGCGACACCGTCGATGCCCTGCTGCCGCGCGTGCAGCAGCGCCGGATGTGGCCGACCCGGCTGGTTCAAGGCGCGCAGAAGGCCGCGCATGACCGGATTCTGCAGCCGCTCATCGAAGGCCGCAGCGGCATTCCCGCGCGGCCGCCCTGGCCACTGCGCCTGTTCGACCGGTTTGCGCTGCTGCGGCGTATCCCCGGCTATCTGATCGGCCACGGGGTGCGTATGGAGCACGTCCGTTCACCCCTGGCGCAGCCAGCTATTGCGCCGTCAGGTAGGCCACCAGCGCCTTGACCTTCTTCTGCCGCCACTGCGGCAGGGGCGCGACCAGCCAGTAGGCGCGGCGGCAGGGCTCGGGCAGGGAAGCGTCGGCGCGTCCTGCGGCGAGCATCGCGGGCACCCGGGCGCGGCCCATCCCGGCGGCAGCGGCGGCCAGCGCCTGGCCAGCATCGCCGACCATCAGCGACGGCGTGTCGTCTTCGGATTCGCCGGCGGGGACCGGGTCGCCCGGCCAGCCGATCCAGTCGCCTTTGCCCACGGCGACCCGCTCCGCAGGCCCCAGCTGCATGCCTTCGAGATCGCCCGGCCCTTCGACCCAGCGCACCGCGAGATCAAGGTTGGCCTCGGTGAAATCGGCCAGCTCGCCATCGACCAGCGCATAGCGCACTTCCGGGTTGGCCTGGCGAAACGCCGCAAGGCGCGGGGCAAGCCAGACGGCAAAGAAATCGCGCGGGGCGGCAATGGTATAGACATGGCTCGACTGGCCGGCCTGCATCGCCTGGACCGCGTCCTCGAAATGGAGGAAACCGGTGCGCAGCGCCTCGAGCCCCGCACCCGCTTCCTCGGTCAGCTCCAGTCCCTTGCTGGTGCGGCGAAACAGGACGACGCCGAGCAGGTCCTCGAGCGCGCGGATCTGCTGGCCGACGGCGGCGGGCGTGACCGCCAGCTCGTCGGCTGCGCGGGTGAACGAGAGATGCCGCGCGGCGGCATCGAACACGCGCAACGCATTGAGTGGCAGGTGGGTGCGCTTCATGTGCCTAGAATCCGCTCATGCTGAGCTTGTCGCAGCACTCAGCCCGCCGTGGCGGGGGCCGACAGCGGGAAGAACGGGATCGCCGCCTTGATCTCCGAGCCGTCCTCGCCGCGGAAGCTGTAGTGCCCCTCCATGCTGCCGGTCGGCGTCTGCAACGGGCAGCCCGAGACATAGTCGTGGCTTTGCCCGGGATGCAGGATCGGCTGTTCGCCGACAACGCCATCGCCATCGACGAAATTGACCGTTCCGCGCCCGTCGGTGATCCGCCAGTGGCGGGTCATCAGCTGGACGGTCTGGTTGGATTCGTTCTCGATGCGGATGTGATAGACCCAGAACCACTTGCCCGCCTCGATGCGCGACTGTTCGGGCAGGAAATTGACCGCCACCCGCACGACGAGGCCGTCGTGTGCGTGGCCCGCCGTTTCCCGGCCGGCGAGCGCGGGGTTATCGACCGGGGTGATCGCGACGTGCTGGAAGAGCTCTTTCATGGCGCGGGCAGCCTAGCGGCGATTGCCCCGCGCCACAACACCCGCGCGGGAGCAGAATTCAAAGCCCCGCCCGCCCGAGCGCCTGATCGAGGTCCGCGATCAGATCGGCGGGGTCTTCCAGCCCCACGCTCATCCGCAGCAGTCCCTCGACGACCCCCATGGCCTCGCGGCCTTCGGGGCCGACCGAGTGGTGGGTGGTGGTGGCGTTGTGGCACATCAGCGAGCGCGAATCGCCGATGTTATTGGAGATGTCGATCAGTTCGAGCGCGTCGAGCAGCGCCCAGGCCTGTTCACGACCGCCGTCGAGCACGATCGAGAAGATCGTTCCGCCGGTCGCCATCTGCTTCTGCGCGAGTTCGAATTGCGGATGGCTGGCGAGGCCGGGGTGGATCAACTGCGGTACGCGGCCTTCGAGGAACTGGCCGACGGCAAGCGCATTCTCGCTCTGCCGCTGCGCGCGGATTTCCAGCGTTTCGAGCCCCTTGAGCACCACCCAGGCGTTGAACGGCGCGAGCGTCGGCCCGGTGTTGCGCTGGAACGGCAGCAACTTGTCCTCGATGAATTCCGCCGAGCCGCAGACCGCGCCGGCGAGCACCCGGCCTTGCCCGTCCATCAGCTTGGTCGCCGAATAGGCGACGACATCCGCGCCCAGCTCGAGCGGGCGCTGCAAGGCGGCGGTGCAAAAGGCGTTGTCGACCACCGAGACGATGCCGTGCGCCCGCGCGAGCCCACAGACATATTCGATATCGACAATGTCCATGGTCGGATTCGACGGAGTCTCGAAGAAGAACATGGCCGTATTCGGCTGGATCGCCGCTTCCCAGGCGGCATTGTCGCGCCCGTCGACCAGCGTCGCCTCGATGCCGAAGCGCGGCAGCAGGTTGTCGATTACCCAGCGGCACGGGCCGAACAGCGCCCGCCCGGCAACCAGATGGTCCCCCGCCGAAAGATGGCAGAGCATCGCCGCAGTCATCGCCGCCATGCCCGAGGCCTGGGTGCGGCAAGCCTCCGCACCCTCCATCATGGCGATGCGCTCCTCGAGCATCTGCACGCTGGGGTTCTGCGTGCGCGAATAGGTCATCCCGGGCGCTTCGCCGGCAAAGCGCGCGGCGGCGATCGCAGCCTCGTCGTAGCTATAGCCCGAGGTGAGGAACATCGCCTCGCTGGTTTCGCCCTGTTCAGAGCGCCAGGTCCCAGCGCGCACCGCGCGGGTGGCGGGGCGCCATTTCGAGGTGATCGAGCGGTCTTGTCCGGCGGAGCGTTTCATGCCTGGCGCTTTAGAAGCCCGGGCGGCCCGGGGCAAGCGTTCCACCGGTACGTCAATCCATGCTAGGGCGCATGTCATGCTTCCCGGCACCCCCGCCATCGTCTGCGCGATGCGCCTGCATGGCGAGACTGGCGCGGTCGTCCGGCTGCTGACCGCCGAGCACGGGCTTGTCGCCGCCTATGTCGCGGGTGCGCGGGGGCGTCTGCTGCGCCCGGTGGTGATCCCGGGCAACAGGGTCGCTGCCGAAATACTGGCGCGCCATGGCAGCCAGTTGCCCTCGGCGCGGCTGGAACTGGTGCGCAGTTGCGGACCCTGGCTGGCCGAGCCCTTGCCGGCTGCCGCGCTGGCCTGGTCGACGGCACTGACCGCTGCCACGCTGCCCGAGCGCCAGCCCTATCCGCCGCTCCACGCCGCGCTGTCCGCCCTGATCGATGCGGTCTGCGCCGCGCCCTCGGCGCGCGGCTGGATGCCGGCGCTGCTCGGCTTCGAGACGCTGCTGCTGCGCGAACTCGGCTATGGCGAGGCCGGGTCGCGGCTGCGGAGCGACGACTGGGCGGCGCAGCTTGCGCAGTTCGACCGTATCGGCAAGGCGCTGGCGCGCTACCCGCTTGCTGATCGGCGAAGCGATGTTATGGCGGCGCGCGCCATGCTGCGCGACCGGCTTGCCAGGATTGAAGGATAGGCATTTTCATGAAGATCGCGGTTTTTGCCGGGGACGGGATCGGCCCCGAAGTCACGCGCGAGGCGGTCCGCGTGCTCGAGGCGCTTGGCCTCGCCGGGCTCGAACTGGTCGAAGGCGACGTCGGTGCGGCGGCCTGGCGCAAACACGGCCACCCCTTGCCACCCGCCACGCTCGCCATCGCCCATGCCTGCGACGCGATCCTGTTCGGCGCGGTCGGCGATTTCGATTGCGACCACCTAGAGCGCCACTTGCGCCCCGAGCAGGCGATCCTCGGCCTGCGCAAGGAACTGGGCCTGTTCGCCAACCTGCGCCCGGCGACGCTGTTCCCGGGCCTTGAGGGCCTCTCCTCGCTGCGCCCCGAAATCGCCCGCCAGATCGACCTGCTGATCGTCCGTGAATTGAACGGCGACGTCTATTTCGGCGAGAAGGGCAGGCGCACCCTGGCTGATGGCCGCCGCGAGGGCTACGACATCATGTCCTATGCCGAAGACGAGGTGCGCCGCATCGCCCATGTCGGTTTCCGCGCCGCTATGGGCCGCAGGAAGCAGCTGTGTTCGGTCGACAAGGCCAATGTGCTGGAAACCTCGCAGCTTTGGCGCGACGTGGTGATCGAGGTTGCGACCGAATACCCCGAGGTGGAACTCAGCCACATGTATGTCGACAATGCCGCGATGCAGCTGGTCAAGGCACCCGGGCAGTTCGACGTGGTGGTCACCGGGAACCTGTTCGGCGATATCCTGTCGGATCAGGCGAGCATGTGCGTCGGCTCGATCGGCCTGCTGGCATCGGCTGCCCTCGCGGAGGGAACCAAGGGACTCTACGAGCCGATCCACGGCTCCGCGCCCGATATCGCCGGCAAGGACCTCGCCAATCCGATGGCGCAGATCCTGTCCGCCGCGATGCTGCTGCGCCACAGTTTCGGGCTGGAAGCCGAAGCCGAGCGGATCGAGGCTGCGGTGGCCGGGGCGCTCGCCCAGGGTATTCGCGGCGGCGATCTCGGCGGCAAACACGGCACCCGCGCCATAGGCGATGCCGTGCTTGCGCAGCTTTGACCCGCGTAAACCTTTCTTGATATTTACCATATATGCCCGAGGCCATGGACATGACGCACGCCCGCCTCGAAGCGGCTATCGACGCGGCCGGGCAACGCGATTCCGGGCCGCTCGAACTCGCCATCATCCTGCCGACCTTCAACGAGCGCAGCAACCTGCGCCCGATGGTCGCGCGGCTCGACCAGGCACTCGCCGGCATCCGCTGGGAGGCGGTCTATGTCGATGACAACAGCCCCGACGGCACCGCCGACGAGGCCCGCGCCATCGCGCTTGAGGACCCGCGCATCCGGGTGATCCACCGCATCGGCCGGCGCGGTCTGGCCTCGGCCGCTATCGAGGGCATGCTGGCGACTGCCGCACCGCATGTCGCGGTGATGGACGCTGACCACCAGCACGACCCAGCGCTGCTCCCCGGGATGCTCGCGGCGGTGGCCAGCGGCGACTATGATATCGCCGTCGCCTCGCGTTTTGCCGAAGGGGCGAGCACCGAAGAGTGGGGCCGGCCCGACCGGGTCAAGGCCAGCGGGTTCGCCAATGCCATCGCCCGCAAGGTCACCGGCGTGACGCTCACCGATCCGATGAGCGGCTACTTCCTGCTGAAAGCGGACACGCTGCGCGCCGACGCGCATCGCCTCTCCGGCGTTGGCTTCAAGATCCTGCTCGATATCCTCGCCACGGTCGACACTGCGCTGCGCGTCAAGGAGTTCCCGATGTCGTTCGCTGCCCGCGCTGAAGGCGAAAGCAAGCTCGACCGCACCGTGGTCTTCGAATTCCTCGTCGGGCTCTACGACAAGTGGCTCGGGCGCATCATCCCCACCCGCTTCGCGCTGTTCGGCACGATCGGCGCGGCGGGCGTGGTGGTGCACATGGCGGTGCTCGCCCTGGTGCTTGGCATGTTCGGCGGCAGCTTCAAGGGCCACCTGCTCTCCGCCTTCGAGATCGGCCAGACCCTCGCCGCGCTGGTGGCGATGACCTTCAACTTCGTGCTCAACAACGCGCTGACCTATGCCGACAAGCGGCTCACGGGCTTTGTCCCCTTGCTGCGCGGCTGGCTCAAGTTCGGGCTGACCTGCTCGATCGGCCTGCTCGCCAATGTCGGCGTCGCCGCCGTGCTGGTGCGCTTCGGCTTCCACGAATACCCCGCCGCGATCACCGGCATCGTCATCGGCTCGGTGTGGAATTTCGCACTGTCGAGCCGCTTCGTCTGGGGCAAGTATTAGGCCGGCTCGGCAAACAGCCAGCCAGCAACAAAGTGCGCCGTCAGCGCACCGGCCAGTTGCGCGGCGATAAAGCCAGGCACATCGGCAGGGGCAATCCCGGCGAAAGCTGTCACTCAGACTGCGCGCCACAGTAATCGCCGGATTGGCAAAGCTGGTCGATGAGGTGAACCAGTAGGCGGCAACGATATAAAGAGCGACGCTGGCCGGCACGGCGGCGGGGCGCATGCGCACGGTTCCCAGAATGGTCAGCAGCAGGCCGAAGGTGGCAATGAATTCGCCGCTCCATTGGCCGATGCCGCTGCGCGCCTTGTCGGAATACTGGAGGACCGTCAGGTCGAACATCAAATGCGCCGCCCAGACGCCGATAATGCCGCCGGCGAGTTGCGCGATCGGGTAGAGCACGGCATCGCACGAGGTGATTTCGCCGCGCAGCCGCATCACCAGGCTCACTGCGGGGTTGAAATGCGCGCCCGATACCGGTGCCAGCATCGCGATGAGCACAAAGAGCATCGCGCCGGTGGCGAGCGTGTTGCCGAGGAGCGCAACGGCCACATTGCCACCCGCCAGCTGCTCGGCCATCACTCCGGAGCCAATCACCGTAGCGAACAGCAGGCCCGAGCCGAGCGCTTCGGCCGTCAGCCGTCGGGATAGTGGGGCGCTCACGGCACAGTTCCTCTCATGCAGTTTGGTCCGCCATCCTCACGTCATCCGTCGGCGATGCCGGGCGCTCACGGCACAGTCCCTCTCATGCAGTTTGGTCCGCCATCAACGCCAGCTCGCCAGCCACATCCATGTGAGGAAGCTGTTGCGCCCATCGTGCAACTCCGCCGCAGAAATGATCGGATAGAACCACACGAACATGCCTGCCGCCAGCGCCAGCGCCAGCAGCGGCGGCCAGCGCCAGCGGCCGCCCTTGCTCCAGAGCGCGTCCAGCGCGAGAGCGAGGCAGGCCATCAGGAAGCTGCCGGGGAGCAGATAGTGGTAATAGAACTGGATCGGCTTGTCGGTGACCACCCACAGGAACAGCGCGGCGAGATAGAGCAGGCCAAAGGCCAGCGCGTCGTTGCGCTTGCCCCACAGGCCGGCCCACAGGCACCACAGCAAAGCGGGGAGCCCGGCCAGCATGGTGAAGGGATTGCCGATCAGCAGAATGCCGCGCTGCGCCCCGTCGACCGGCTCGTAAAGATACCAGACCGCCCGCCAGTTCGCCACCCAGTCGAGCCAGATGGAGCGGTAGGGATGCAGCTTGGTGACGCTGTCCTGCAACTGCAGCATCTGGCGGTGCCAGGCGATAGGCGAGAGCGGATCGGTCGGGTTATGCGCATAGAGGAAGGCGGGCAGGTAGGTCGCCCAATAGACCGCGAGCGGCACCGTTCCGAGCCAGAATGCCGCCTCCCACAATGAAATGCCGGGGATCGGCCGGGTGCCGTGCTCGATCAGGAACCGCCGCCCGTGATCGCGGAAGCGCAGAGCGAGGAACGTGAGCCCGGGCAGCATGGCGATCGTCGCCACGCTCCACTTCGCGCCGAGCGCCAGCCCGAACAGCACCCCGGCGAGGGCGAGATGCCAGCGGGCCCGGCGCGCGGGCAGGCTGACGGCGGCGGCGACCTGCCACAGCGCCGCCATGGCCAGCCCGGCCATCATCATGTCGAGCATGGCAATGCGGCTCTGGATGAACCAGGCGAAGCTGGTGACCAGCAGGCCCATCGCGGCGAGCGTGGCGAAGCGGCGCCGGCTGGCCCACCACACCGCGCGCCCGAATGCGAAGAGGCCGAGCGTGCCGAACAGCGCCGAGGGTACGCGCCAGGCGAGCGGTTTGTCGCCGAGCAGCGCGATGGCACCGGCGATCAGCTCCTTGGCCAAAAGCGGATGCTCGGGGTTGGCCGACTGCATTTCCAGCAACTTGCGCGCCGCCGGGACGTAGTGAACCTCGTCGAAATAGATCTGCGAGGGGATGCCCAGCCGGTGCCAGACCAGCGCCAGGAAGCCCAGTGCGATGGCGCTGCACCAGACCAGGGGATCGCGCTGTTGGGGAAGGCCGCCCTGCATGGCTCAGGCGGATAAAGAGGCGGCCCGGCAAGCGCAAGCCGGGGCGAGCAAAGCTATTTCTTCGCCTTGCCTGCGCCCGAGGGGCCAAGCGCCTGCTCCAGCGCCGCGACCCGCGTTTTCAGCGCCTCGCTGTCCTCGCGCGCCTTGGCCGCCATCGCCTTCACCGCGTCGAATTCCTCGCGGGCGACGAAATCGAGCCCGCCCATCGCCTCGCGCAGCCGCTCGCGCGCGCTGTCACGGGCTTCGCGGCCCATGCCCGCCAGGGTGCCGGCGGCGGCATTGGCCAGTTTGACGAAATCGGCGATCAGGGGGTTTTCGCTTTGCATGGTGCGCAAATGGGGGATCGCGGCGCGCAGTTCAAGAGAGCAGGCGGGCAAGCATCACAGTTCGATGCGCTGCGCCGCGCCCGGAGCCGCGCCGCCATCGGCCGCGGGATTGGCGAGGAGGAACTGCCAGGTGAGCACGGTGGCGAACAGGATCCAGGCGAGATAGGGCAGCAACAGCCAGGCGGCGAGCGGGCGCACCCGCCAGAACAGCCACATGGTGACCATCACCGCCATATCGAGCACGACGATCAGCGCCAGCGCGCCGGCGATCTGGTGAGCAGCGAAGAACACCGGCGACCAGGCGAGGTTGAGCGCCAGCTGGACGAGGAAGGCGATCGCCGCCCGCCCCCGCCACCAGGCCCCGCGCGCCGCCAGCACCAGCGCCAGCGCCAGGCCCATCAGCGCGTAGAGCGCCGTCCAGACGATGCCGAACAACTGCGGCGGCGGATAGATCGCCGGCTTGACCAGCGCCGCGAACCACGGATTGCCTGCCCCGCTGTTTGCCAGCACCCCCGAGAGCAAACCGAGCAGGACCAGGCCGGGCACCGTCACCAGCGCCCAGCGCAGATAGGACGCCCGCAATTGTCCGGGTGAGGCAAGCTCGGTCATCGTCGGGCGTGTTCCTTGGGTAAATCGGGCGACCAAACGGGCTGTTTGGCGGGTGAACCGCCGATTGGCAACACGTTCAGAGCCTGTCCCCCCGCCGCGCCGCGATCAAGAATTCGATATTGCCTTCCGGTCCCGTAATGGGACTCTCGACGATCCCTTGCACGTGCCAGCCCTGGCTCTCCAGCCATTCGCGCACTTCCCCGCAGACCCGCGCATGCAGCGCCGGATCGCGCACCACCCCGCCCTTGCCCACCTCGCCCTTGCCGACCTCGAACTGGGGCTTGATCAGTGCGACGAGCTGACAGCTGGGTGCGGCGAGCCGCAGCGGGTTATCCAGAACCTTGGCGAGGCCGATGAAACTGGCGTCGCAGACCACCCAGTCGCACGGCGCATCGATCTGTGTCGCCGTGAGCACTCGCGCGCTGGTCTTTTCGAGCACGGTGACGCGGGGATCCTGGCGCAGCTTCCAGGCGAGCTGGTTGGTGCCCGAATTCGACCGCGAAGACCCGGGCCGCGCCGCGTGTCAGCAGCACATCGGTGAAGCCCCCGGTCGAGCTGCCGATGTCCATGGCGATCGTGCCCGCCGGATCGAGCCCGAAATGGTCAAGCGCATGCGCCAGCTTGACACCGCCGCGTGACACCCAGGGATGATCGCGCCCGCGCACCTCGAGTGCGGCATCCTCGGCCAGCGACTGGCCGGGCTTGGCCAGTTTCACCTCGCCCGAAAAGACCAGCCCGGCGAGCACCAGCGCCTGCGCCCGCGCGCGGCTTTCCGCGAGGCCGCGCGCCACCAGCAACTGGTCGAGGCGCAGTTTCGGGCCGGGGCGTTTGGTTTGGGAGGCGGTCACTTGCTTTCGCAGACTGTTACTGGCCCTGCGGGGGTTGCGGCAAGCCCTGCCTCATTCCATAGGGACGCGATGAAGGCAAATCGCGTGGCTCCGCTGGCGCAGACGGCGCTGGCCGCATCGCTCCTCCTGTTTACCGCCAGTTGTTCGGGACGGCGCGAGGCCGTTCCCGCCCCGCTGCCCAGCCCGGCACCACGCCCCGCCCCGCCGAGCCCGCCACCACCACAGCCACCGCAGGCCATCGACTGGCGCGATATGCCGCAAACGCCGGGCACCTGGCGCTGGAGCATGGAGGGCAGCCGCTCGGTGGCGCGCTTCGGCGGCCCGGATGCGGCAGGGGCGCTGGTGCTGAGCTGCAACCGCGAGGCGGGCGCGGTGACCTTGATCCGCCCCGGCGTGGGGGAAGGGCAGGTGCCGATGACGATCCTCACCTCGACCGGCAACCGCACACTGAGCGCCGAAGCCGTGGCCGGACCGCCACCGGCGATCGCGCTGACGCTCGCTGCGCGCGACAGCCTGCTCGATGCGATGGCCTTTAGCAGAGGCCGCTTTGCCGTGGAAACCACTGGGTTGCCAACGCTTTACCTGCCGAGCTGGGCGGAAGTGAGCCGGGTGGTCGAGGATTGCCGCTGAGCCGGCGGAGCGGGCCACGCAGGCGCGGCCCGAAGTTCCGATTCTGACAACAAAAAAATTTCATGCAAGACTTGTTGTGCGCGCCGCTTTGATTCACACATTGGCGCAGCCGCTCGCGCGGCAACCTGGCTCAACAGCGCGAAAGGAGGTGATCCGATGTCTCATGGTTCAGCACAGAGGTCGGATATCCGCAGCCCGGAGCATTATCGCTGACAGTCCATACAGCGATAGAGGCTTCGTGAGCGGCGCTTCCGGCCGCTGACCATGCGAAGGGCCGTGCGGGATTGCCCCGTGCGGCCCTTCTCATATCCGCCGCCGCCGCAGCGAGCCTCTTCCCTCGCGCGCGGAATTGACCTATCGCCGGATGCAGAAACCGCACTTGCCATTTATGTCTTTTCAATTGCCGATTGCGTAACTTTTGTTCAATCGCTGGTCTGGTACATAGCGATCACAGATGAGGGATGCCCGAGCCATGGCGACCACCGCCGCAACCGATTTGCGCTTCACCCGCCTGACGCATCCCGCGCCGGCCAGCGCCGGGACGCGCGCCGCGGTGCTCGCCAATCCCGGCTTCGGCACCAATTTCTCTGATCACATGGTGTCGATCGACTGGACCGAAGCAGAGGGTTGGCACGATGCGACCGTCGGCCCGCGCGCACCCATCGCACTCGATCCCGCCGCCGCCGTGCTGCATTATGCGCAAGAAATCTTCGAGGGGCTGAAGGCCTATCGCCAGCAGGACGGCGGCATTGCCCTGTTTCGTCCGCAGGCCAACGCGGCGCGGTTCAACCAGTCCGCCGCGCGGCTCGCCATGCCGGCGCTGCCGGAAGAAACCTTCATCGAATTGGTGAGGCAACTGGTCGCCGCCGACCGTGACTGGTTTCCCTCGGTCGAAGGCGGCTCGCTCTATCTGCGCCCGTTCATGATCGCCACCGAGGCGTTCCTCGGCGTGCGGCCGGCCAGGCAATACAAGTATCTCGTTATCGCCAGCCCGGCGGGCAACTACTTCAAGTCGGGCGCACCGGCGGTGTCGATCTGGGTCAGCCAGTATAGCCGCGCCGCGCCCGGCGGCACCGGCGCGGCCAAATGCGGCGGCAACTATGCCGCGAGCCTGGTGCCGCAGGCCGAAGCCATCGCGCGCGGCCACGACCAGGTCGTCTTCCTCGACGCCGAGCAGCACAAGTGGATCGAGGAACTCGGCGGCATGAACCTCTATTTCGCCTTCGCCGACGGCTCGCTGCTCACCCCGCCGCTGACCGGCACGATCCTGCCCGGCATCACCCGCGATTCGATCCTGACACTTGCGCGCGAGGAGGGGCTGGAAGTGCGCGAGGAACGCTACAGCCTCGAGCAATGGCGCGAGGACGCGGCATCGGGCAGGCTGATCGAATGCTTCGCCTGCGGCACTGCGGCGGTGGTCACCCCGGTGGGCAAGGTCGCTGGGCACGACGGCGAATTCGTCATCGGCTCGGGCGGACCGGGCCAGCTGACCCAGCGCCTCAAGGCGCGGCTGGTCGCGATCCAGCGCGGCGAGGCGGCGGACAAGCATGGATGGGTAGTGCGGCTGGATTGAGGGGAAACTCATTACTTTCAATACGCGTGATTTCATAAGTGCCGCAGAACGCTTCGATATTACCCTTTCTACACCCGCTCAATTTCTGGAGTCGTTAAAATGAGTGTCGCCAGCAATTACGCTCTCCGCCTTCCTGCCTCGCTCAAGCGCGAGCTCGAAAAGGTCGCGCGCGAGGATGGCACCAGCCTCAACCAATTCATTGTCACCGCTGTCGCCGAAAAACTGTCAGCCCTGCGCACTGCGGACTTTTTCGAAGAACGCCGGGCGAGGGCTGATGTGGGGGCGGCGCTGGAGATCATGGATCGCAAGCGCGGCGAGGGGCCGCGCGAGGGGGATGAATTGGGATTAATTAATCTGTTGCCGTAATACCGTCGATCCCCACCTTGCCATAACGCGCAAATGCGTCCTTCGGCCCTGCCCAATCGTCCGGCATGCGCGAGCGCAATCCCTTTGTGGTCAATCTGCGATCTTCCTCATATGTTTAGATACCAATGAAATAATAACGGAGAAGGATTGCGCGGACCGCTTCGATTGAATCTGGTTGCTCTTCGAACAGTATGTTGCGCAGCACGGCGACCGGTATCGCGTGGTCCTTCACCAGTCGCTCGGCAGTCTGGCCCGAGAGCGCACGTGCCGCGCCGGTCGAGACGAAATGAAATTGGCGCAACGCTTCTCCATGCCTGTCGGGACAGGGGTTATTGAACCAGAGCGGCCGCGAGTTCGCGTTTAGGAACAGGCCGCCTTCCTTAAATGCGAACCAGTTGTTGAAGAAAGTTCTGAACGGCGCGCTGTAGTCCCGTAAGCCTGAGGCAATCAATATATGCCCAAGATATCCCTGTTCGAGTGGACTTGCTGTGTCCAAGGCACCCTCCCTCAACGGCATGATCACTCATTAGGAATATTGGCTTTATTAGCGGGATTTCGATGACAGCTCCTAAATCCCCAGCTCGGCAATCTTCCCGTCGAAATTCCCGCCGAGCACATGCACCGCCTCGGCCAGCTTCCCGATCGGCACGCCAGCGAGGTAGCCATCCAGAATCCGCTGGTAATTGCTGATCATCCCTTCGACTTCCTTCGACAGCCGCATGAATTCGAAGCCCTTGGCGTGCATGCCCTTCTGCTGGATCGGGATGTTCGAATAGTCCTGGCGGGGGATCGGCGGGAACTCCTGGCTGTCGAAGGGCAGCACGGTCGGCTCCATCACTGTTTCCGGCTCCTCGCCTGGCGCGCAGGTGGTCAGCGACCAGATCTCGAAGAAGCAGCTTTCGGGGCCCAGCGGGCGGATGCGGTAGGCGGAAAAGCTGCTGAAATAGGGCAGCATGAAATAGTGCGGGAAGATGAATTCGACCGCGTTGATCGGATGGCTCACCGCGACCGCGTTGAGATCGGCCACGCTTTTCGCCCTTGGCCTGGAGGCGCTTGGTGATCTGGTCCTGGACCACGCCGAGCCACATGAACAGCGCCATGTTCTTGTCTTCGGGGAATTCCATGCCGAGATTGTCGACGTCGGCCACCGACCTGGCGATGTCGACTTCCTTGGCGTGGATCATCCCCGCCATGCCCTCGTTCAAGAGTTCCATCGAGCGGATCTGCACATCGACATTCTCGCGCAGGGTCTTGGCATCGTCGGCAAGCTGCACCATCGGCCCGCGCTCGGTCTTGTACATGCCGTCATAGAGCACCGGCGCGGCGTGATGGAGCTGCGGATGCGTCTGCATCACATGGTAGCCTTCCATGAAGGCCTCCATCGCGATCTTCCAGTTGGCGGGGAGCACCGTGCCATAGCACCATTCGGCGCGCAGATGCTCGATCTCGTGCGCCTCGAAACGGTCGGCGACGGGTCCCATGGTCTGCTTGACCGAAGGCGCGTCGTCGTCGTGGTTGATCCACACCATGCCGCCCCAGACCTCGCTGCGGCAGGGGACGAGGTTGATGTCCTCGCCGCCAAGCTGGCGTTCGGAGAACAGGTGCTTGCCATAGACCATGGTGTTCTCGCCGAGCATGTTCCAGCGCCAACCATGAAACGGGCAGACCAGGCCCGCCCTGGCGCAGTTGCCCGAGGCGAATTCGCGATTGCCCGTCAGCGGCACGCCGCGGTGGCGGCAGGCATTGTGGAAGGCCTTGACCCCCTGCCCGGTGTTGACGACGATCACTGACTTGCCGACGTTGTTGTATTCGATCCAGTCGCCCGGCTCGGCGATCTGTTCGAGGCGGCAGGCGTTCTGCCAGACGTGCGGCCACAGGTGGTCGAGCTCCATCTGGTAGAACTCTTCGTCGAAATAGCGCTGCACCGGAATGCGCTCGGGATCGTCGATCGGGAAGGGCACGGCGCGCAGGCCGCCATCGGCAGATTTCAGCACTTTCTCACCTCTCGGATTCGCACATTCTCTGGCTTGCTGAACGTATGTACAGGGCGCGCCACGCTGCGCAATGGCTGAATCGGCGGCGCGGCAGGCCCGTAGTTGTGCGGATTTCCGGCGCATTGTCACACCTTGGTCAGCTTGCGGCCTTTGCTCGGTCGTCAAACTGCCTTCGATGAGTTCCCGAACGGCAATCGTCACGTCATGCCGCGCACCTATGCGCTCCCTCGATATTCAGAAAATGAGGGACTCTCGATATGCGTACATCCAATCCAGGTTTCACCGCCGCCAGCTGCATGGCAATCGCCGCCGCCATGCTCGCCTGGGCCGCGCCCGCGCTCGCTGCCGATGAGGTGATAGCCGAGGTTGCGGCAGAGACCGCCGCCGATGCCGATGAAGGGGGTCTGCGAGAAATCGTCGTCACCGCGCAGAAGCGCGAGGAAAACCTCCAGGAAACGCCAATCGCGATTTCGGTGATAACGAGCGACGATCTGGTAAACCGCCAAGTGCGTTCGCTGTTCGATCTGGGCGATGGCTCGATCCCCAGCTTGCGCATTGCTCCGTTCTTTTCGCGACCCGGCGCGCTGATCGTCAACATTCGCGGCGTGGGCGTGTTGTCCGATGCCAACCAGCCAGCGCGCGATCAGGGCGTGGGGGTCTATATCGACGGGGTCTATCTCGGCCGTCCGCAAGGCCTCGGCGCGGCGCTGTTCGATGTCGCGAGCATCGAAGTGCTCAAGGGGCCGCAAGGTACGCTTTTCGGGCGCAATACCGAAGGCGGCGCGGTCAATATCATAACCCATAAGCCGAGTGGCGAGTTCAAGCTCAATTCCACCGGCGGCCTCGGCAACTATGGCAGTTACAAGGGCGAGATTCACCTCGATCTGCCTGAATTTGCGAATATCAGCCTGAAGGTCGATGGCGTTGTCACCCGACGTGACGGGTTCATCGATAATCCGCTCGCTGGCCAAAGCGATTTCAACAGTTCATCGAAGCGCGGCCTGGCGGTTACCGCTCTGTGGAAACCCGCGCCCGAATTCAGCGTGACGGCCGGCTTCGATGTTGCCCACGATGCGACATCAACGCTGTACATGCAGCAGATTACGCGCGGCACCGGGCTGCCGGTGTCGGCCAGCGGATCGGTCGCAGTGCTCGCCAACACCACCGCGGCAATCTATCAGCTGCAACCCACCCGCGCGGACACGGCAATTTTCGGAGTCCCGCAACAGCCGAGCATCGGCAACACGATTGGCGGGCGGCTCGATTTGCAATGGGAGCCATCATCGACGTTTCGCATCCGGTCGATTACCTCGTATCGCGAGATGGATCAGGACCAGCTCGACAATGCCAACGCCGCGCCCGGTGTGCAGCAAGCGACGGTTTCAGCCAGCGTGGTCCCCAGCTTCCTCAATTTTCCCTTCGCGCGGTACAGCCAGGCCCAATTTTTCCAGGATCAGTTGAGCCAGGAGCTTCAGTTCATAGGCGAGCTGCCGCAGCTCAAGTATCAAGTTGGTGCTCTGTATTACAAAGAAAATGTCGAGGATAACGCGCGGGCTTACAACACGCTGCAATTCACCGATGTAGCGGGCAGCATCTTCCGCGCCTGCGACACCTCGCTGACCTCTGCGGTTGCCAGCTGTCGCCCGATCATCCAGCGCGCCAGCCGGGTGGCGACAACCAGCGTCGGCATCTATGGCCAGGCGACCTATACGCCGGCAATTGCGAACGACATGATCCATATCACCGCCGGCGCACGCTGGACTCGCGACAAGAAAGTGGGCGAGCTGTTCACAATTAACGGTGCTCTGCCGACGATCCCGATTGGCGGGGTCAACGTCACCGGGGTGATCCCGCTCAACACCTCGTGGTCGCGGGTCGATCCGATGGTCAATGTGTCGGTGGACGTTTCGCGCGACATTCACGTCTATGGCAAGTGGAGTTCGGGATACAAATCGGGCGGCGCAAGCTCGCGCTCGCTCAACTATCGCCCGTTCGATCCTGAAACAGTGTCGATGTTCGAAATTGGCCTGAAGAGCGAATTCTTCGATAACCGCGCTCGGTTGAACGTTGCCGTTTATATCGGCGACTACAAAGGCATCCAGCTCGATTTCGCGGGCCTCTACGAAGACATTGTCAACGGCGTTCGGGTGGCGACCACGCGCACCACGCTCGACGTGGTCAACGCGCCGGGCACTGGCAGGGTCAAGGGCTTTGAAGCCGAACTGATGCTGGCACCAGTGACCGGGCTGACCCTGTCGGCCAGCTATGCCTATAACGGCGTCAAGATTCCCGACACGGTCAATCCCTTCCCGCAGACCGGCAACGTGTTCATCACCGTGCCGATCCCGATCTATCAGACCTATACACCCGAACATTCGGCTAGTGCGGCGATTGACTTTGAGACGCCTATCGGCGGCGTGGTGCTCAAGGCGCACTTCGATATCAACTACAACTCGGGCTATTTTGCCACGAACACCGACTCAAACTATGACAGTGTCACCCGCGCGGTGCGTTTTGCCCAACCCAAGGGCGATGCCGGAACGATAGCCAACGCTCGTCTTGCGCTTGCCGATATCGGACTGGGCAATTCGGGTGCGAAACTTAGCTTCGCGGTATGGGCACGAAACCTGTTCAATGAAGAGCATCTGTTCTACAAATCGGGTTCAGCAGCGGCAGGGGTCAGCGGCTTTTTCAACGATCACCGCACCTATGGTTTCGAGATTAATGTGAATTTGTGACCGGGATCGGCGACCGGGGGAGTTCAACACCCCGGTCGCCTCTGCTCAGAACGTCTTGACCCACTCATTCCAACCGTCCGATCAGCTGACTCGTCACTCCGGGCTTGACCCGGGGTCCCGCTTTTCATCCACTTCGCGCAGGTCGCAAGCGGGATCCCGGGTCAAGCCCGGGATGACGAAAAAAGGGTTCACTGCGATTGGTGTCATTCCATTGGGCGGTTGGTATCAGTCCTCAGGCGGGTCAGTTGCGTCGAGCGGTTGCGCCAGCCTTCGGCGAGTTTCACGTAGCCCACGCGGTAGTGCCCCCAGCTGTGGACCTGCGAGTCTTCGCCGTTAAGCGGGGGCTCCTTGGCGCGCCAGTTCAGGTCTTCCGTCGCCCAGACGCCAGTGGCCTCGGTGTCGGAGACAATCTCGACGTCGGGCATGGGGCCTACTCCAGCGTCGCGATGGCCGCCTTCAGTTCGGGCATGGTCTGTTCGAGCAGTTTCAGGCTCTTCCAGCCTTCCCCGGGCGCGAGGCCGCCGAGCAAGGGCTGGAAGCCGATCGACTGGCGGTCCTCAATGCTCGGCACCCGCGCCAGCAATTGCTCGGGGGTCCAGGCAGCGAACAGCCCGGCCTGGCGCAGCACTGCGGGGTCGGTGAGGCCCTTGAATGGCGAGTTCGAGCCATCGCCTTCCGCTTCGGCCCATTTGGCATATTCGGTGATCACGTGGACCGCGTGGCGCTCGATCGCCGCCCAGCCTTGATCCGGGTCCTCGCAGAGATGGATCGCCATCGGCATGCCCGGCTTGGGGCGGAAATACTGGCGCGGCGGACGGCCATGCTTTTCGCATTCGGCGAGATACACATCGACCACCTCGTCCTTCATCGGGCCGAAACCGACATCGAACCGGGCCGCGCGCCGCGCCGAGGCGGGGACCGCGCCGCCGACCATGATAATGTCCTCGGGCGCGGTCGTGGGCAGCGGTCGGATGAACACCGGGCGACCGCCCGCCTCGAAGCGCTCGCCCCTGAGCGCGCGCAGGATGATTTCCAGCCCCTGGTCCATCAGTTTCGCCCGGTCGCGCAGCGACTTGCCGAACATGGCGAATTCGGACGGTACATAGCCCGCCCCCAGGATCACCCGCACCCGCCCGTTGGAGATGAGGTCGGCAATCGCCAGCTGCTCGGCGATCATCACCGGATCGTGCAGCGGCAGGATCACCGCGCCGAGGCTGAACTGGATTTTTGCGGTCACCGCCGACATTGCCGCGCACAGCGAGAAGGGCTGCGGCAGATAGCCGTCTTCGGAGCCGTGATGCTCCATCAGGTTGATCGAAGTGACGCCGATCCGATCGGCAAAGGCGGCCATTTCGATCGCTGCGGGATAGAGCTCGGCAGGCGGCGTGCCCCAATCGGGCGCGCGCATGTCGAACGAAACGGTGGTGTGGATGTGTCGCATCAGGAACTCCTCCATACGAGAGTCATGCCGGGTCGCACCATTTGCGCGCCGTGAGAAAGCCGTAGGAAGGATCGTCCGCGCCCCGCGTCGAGCGGATTTCCTGCCCCATCGGCGCGGCATCGCGTGTCTCTTCGTGATCGTAGACGACCATGCGCCGCACGATTGCCCAGCGGCCCTCGCGCTTTTCCCAGCTATCGAGATAGCGCGCCCAGACGCCGATCTGCATCTGCCTGCCGCCGCCCAAATCGCGGCGCATCGTGCCATAGACATAGCTTTCGCTGCCGGCCTTTTCGCCATCGACCTCGATCAGCACGTTGGTTACCTGATGCGAGTGGCTGATGAGGCCGAGGTGGTGCTGGCAGATCAGATCGATCACCCCGCGCCCCGGGCCCTGATAGTAATTCGCGCCGTAGTCGGCGTGGCTGTCTTCGTGGAATGCGGCATGGCCGAGCGGAATATCGAGCCGGTCGACCGCGCGGCAATAGCTGCGGATCTGCTCCTGGATCGCCATCTTGTCGGCGAGGCTGGCGGGATCGGGGATGCCGTTCATGACTCTGCTGCCTATGTCCGTTTGGTGAGATCGGCGGTCATCGCCTCGATGGCGACGATCCGCTTGCGGCGATCATCGGGCGAATTGGGGGCCTGACCCGCCACGTCGTTGCTCTGGCCCCAGTTGTAGATCGGCCCGTGCGGCAACTGGCGCATTGCGGTTTCGGCGATGTCGTCCGGGCTGGCCCAGTTTTCCGGCAGCGGCTGCCCGCTTTTGGCCAGTGTCGCGCGATAGCTCGGGGTATCGGTCTGCCCCAGCACCATGGTCAGCACGTCGATGCCATGATGGCGCAGTTCGGCCCACAGACCTTCGGAAAAATTGAGCACGAAGCCCTTCGAGCCGCAGTAGGTGGCGAGGCCGAACATGCCGCTGTAGCAGGCACCCGAGTTGACCAGGATCATCCCGCCGCGCCGGCGGCTGCGCATCGCCCGGCCGAAATGGTGCGCGAGCCGCATCTTGGCACCGATGTTCATCGTCGCGAGCCCTTCCCAGGCGGCAACGTCGGCGTCGAGGAAGGTTGAATTGATCGAGTCCGCCCCGGCGTTGGTGATCACCAGACCGACCTCGCGGGTTCCCGCAGCGGCAATCGCCAGGGCAGCGCCGACGGGCAGCGAGAGGTCGGCCGAGACGGTGATGCAGTCCGCGCCCAGCGCGCGCAGCTCCTCGGCGGCCTTGTCGAGCTTCGCCTGATTGCGCGCGACGAGGATCAGGTTCAGCCCTTCGCGCGCCAGCCGCCGCGCAAACGCGAGCCCGACCCCGTCCGAAGCACCGGCGATCAGCGCCCAGGGGCCGTATTTCTCGGCGAGTGTCATCCAGGCTTTCCTCGTCCGTTTTTCGTGTTTGGCACGAGTGTGGCCAAATATTACCGCACGGGCAATCGCCAACTCGTCCCCTTTCGCGCAGGCGGGAGGGGTGTCAGGTCAGCGCCAGTGCGATGGGTTCGACTGCGTGATCAAGCTTGGGCAACAATTCCGCCACCCGCGCGCGAAACTTCGCCAGGCCCTCGTCCTTGACCGGGCCATAACCGGCAATCAGCCCGGGTGCGGCGGCAATCTCGATCGCGGCATGCATGCTCGCCGCGCTGACCTTGGCCGCGACCTCGCGGATCAGCCCGCGATACTCTTGCGGCAGTGCGCGCTCCATGCGGCGCTCGCGCGCATAACCGAACAGGTCGAACGGCGTGCCGCGTAGCACCTTTGCCTTGGCCATCACGCGGAACAGCGGGAAGATCAGCCAGCCGGGGAAGGCGATCTTCTTCGGCCGGCCGGTCCTGGCATCCTTGCGGCCCAACGAGAGATAGGGCGCGCCGAGATTGACCCTGAGGCGCGGGTTGCCGGCGAACCGGTCGGAGAGCCCGGCCATGAAAGCCGGTTCGCTGTAGAGCCGGGCAACTTCGTATTCGTCCTTGTAGGCCATAAGCTTGCCAAGCCCGCGCGCGACTTCGCGCGAGCAACGCCTCGCAATCGCCGAGCCCGCGCAAGCGCGAGGACCCCGGCAGATTTCGTCGAGGAAACTGCCATATTCGGCGGCGCAGGCCTCGTTCTGCCAGGCGACGAGCAATGCCGCGCGGCTTTCGCGCAGCTCGGCATAGCTGCGGGGAAGGGCGGGTTCATCGAGCGGCGCATCGGCGAGGGCGAACAGGTCTTGGGCGCTATGCGCGGCGAGGCGGCCGAGGGTCAGCGCGCTCAGGTTGGCCTTGGCGGCCGTGCCGTTAAGCCGGATCGCCTGTTCGATCGCCGCGATGCCGACCGGCAGCAGGCCTTTCTGCGCAGCGAAGCCGAGCATCAGGGTGTTGGTGAAGATGGTATCGCCGAGCAGACGGCTGGCCAGCGCCCCGGCGCGCAGCGTGGCAATGTTTTCGGGCGCGATGCGTTTGGCGACGGCGGCGAGAAAGCGGGTGGCGGTGAGATCGAGGTTGCGGTTTGTCTGGAACTCGCCGGTGGGGACCACGTCCTCGTTGGCCAGCATGTGCGTCGTCGGCCGGGCGAGCGCGAGCACATCGGGGGCCGAGCCGACGATCAGGTCGCAAGCGATCACCGTATCCGCCTGCCCCGCGCCGAGCCGCGCCGAGGGGATTGCGGCGCTATCCTGGCCGATGCGGATGTGGCTGGTCACCGCGCCGCCCTTCTGCGCCATGCCGGTCTGGTCGAGAACTTTTGCTGCCTTGCCCTCGAGATGCGCCGCCATCGCCAGCACCGCCCCGACGGTGAGCACGCCGGTGCCGCCGATGCCG
Organism: uncultured Alphaproteobacteria bacterium; assembly: GCA_963777795.1. Classification (GTDB taxonomy): domain Bacteria; phylum Pseudomonadota; class Alphaproteobacteria; order Sphingomonadales; family Sphingomonadaceae; genus Novosphingobium. The sequence continues at coordinate 591,030 of CAVZRM010000003.1, read as the reverse complement.
GTGACCAGCAGCGCTTGCGGACGCTCGCGGGTGTCGCGCACGGCGGGCAGAGGAAGCTTTGCCGCCATCGCGGCCAGCGCCGCGTCGTCGATTTCGCGCTTGCGCAAGGTGCCGCCGATCACTTCGACGAAGCTCGGGCAGAAGCCCTTGATGCAGGAATAGTCCTTGTTGCAGGTCGACTGGTCAATCGCGCGCTTGCGGCCGAAGAGGGTCTCCACCGGTGTCACCGAGAGGCAGTTCGACTGCACCGAACAATCGCCGCAGCCCTCGCAGACGGCGGTGTTGATATACAACCGCTTGTCGGGATCATGAGCCGTGCCGCGCTTTCGGCGGCGGCGCTTTTCGTTGGCGCAGGTCTGCTCGTAGACGATAACTGAAGTGCCCTTGAGCTCGCGCAGTTCGCGCTGCACCTGGTCGAGCCGGTCGCGATGGAAAATGCGGATCCCGGCGGGCAGGTCTCTCGCGGAGAAGCGCGACGGATCCTCGCTCACCAACACCACCGGCGTTACGCCCTCGGCAACCAGTTCGTGGACGATCTGCTGCGGTGTCATCGCGCCCTCGGCGGGCTGGCCGCCGGTCATCGCCACTGCGTCGTTGTAGAGGATCTTGAAGGTGACATTGCTCTTCGCCGCCACAGCAGCCCGGATCGTCAGCAGGCCCGAATGGGCATAAGTACCGTCGCCCAGATTCTGGAACATGTGCGGCGTATCGACGAAGCTCTGCGCGGCCAGCCACGGCATGCCTTCCTGCCCCATGGAGACGGTCTGCATGGTGCGCCGCTCGGGCATGAAATGGGCGAGGCCATGGCAGCCGGTCGCCCCCATCGCCGAGGAGCCTTCGGGAACCAGCGTCGAGGTGTTGTGCGGGCAGCCCGAGCAGAAATAGGCGGCGCGGATCGCGGTCGGCTCGAGCGCCTTCGCTCCCGCTTCGAGGTCGCGCAGCGCTGCATCGCGGGCGCGGGCCTCGTCGGACAGCATGCCATGCGCCGCGAGCCTTGCCACCAGCGCGCGGCGCACCGTTGCCGGATCGAGCACGCCGACCTCGGAGAGCAGCGCGCCGCCTTCGGGCGTCGCCTTGCCCGACAGTGCGGGCGCATCGGCGCGGCCATAGAACAGTCGCGCCAGCTGCTCCTCGATGAAAGCGCGCTTCTCCTCGACCACCAGCGCCTCGCCGCTGCCGCCGATAGCGCGGCGCGCGAACTGGGCATCGAGCGGCCAGACCAGCCCGAGCTTGACCACGCGCAGCCCGATGGCGCGGCATTTATCCGCATCGAGCCCGAGATCGGCAAGCGCCTGGCACAGATCGAGCCACGCCTTGCCGGCGCTGACCACGGTGAGCTTGCGCTGCGGCGCATCGTGGCTCACCCGGTCGAGCCGGTTGGCACTGGCGAAGGCCGCGACCAGCGGCAGACGCCGCTCGATCACTGCGGCTTCCTGTTGCAGCGCGGACATATTGATGCGCCGATTGGGCGACGCGCCGGCGGCCGGTTCGGGCATGGCAATCGGAAACGTATGGCCCGGCAGTTCGACCGTTGTGGTCAGGTCGAGCGTGTCGGTGACCGCCTTGATCGCGACATAGAGACCGCTCGACCGGCTCAGCGCCCAGCCGAGCTGGCCCATGGTCAACAGGTCGTCGGTGGTTGCGGGATAAAGCACCGGGACCATCGCCGTGACCATGACATGCTCGGACTGGTGCGCGGTGAGCGATGACTTGGCGGCATGATCGTCGCCGCACAGCAACAGCGCGCCGCCGCTGGCATGGGTACCTTCGAAATTCGCTGCCTTGATCGCCTCGCCGGCGCGTTCGACGCCGACGCCCTTGGCATACCACAGGGCGAACACGCCTTCGACGCGCGCCTTGCCGTACCAGTCGAGTTGCTGGGTGCCGCGCAGGCTGGTCGCTGCCAGTTCCTCGTTGAGCCCCGGCTCGAAGCGGATGTCGTGTTCGGAGAGCAGCGCTTCCGAAGACCACAGCTGCGCGTCGAGCGTGGTGATCGGCGAGCCGCGATAGCCGGTGACATAGCCTGCGGTGGCCAGCCCCGCCGCCCGGTCGCGCCGCGCCTGGTCGAGCAGCAGCCGCACCACCCCCTGCAGCGCCGACAGCATCGCCGTGCCGCTTTGCTGCGTGTACTTGTCGCTGAGCGTGACTATGCTTTTGGTCACCGGGCCTCCGGTGCCTGTCCTTCCGCATAGGCTGGCCAAGCGCAAGCCCCTTGCCTTCGCCACCGCCCAGGCGATCATCGCCGTATTAGCCCGGGAGGGAAATGGGACGCTTGACGACAGACGACCGAGCGCGGCGTAAACGCAACCTTGTCCTCCCCCTCGATGGAGGAGCGAAGGTCAGGCTGCCAGATACCCTGCCAGTTTCGGCACTTCGGCCAGCGCGCGCAGGGCGTCATTGAGGTGGGTGCAGCCTTGCGGCCCGCGCAACTGTTCGACCACCGCCTCGCGGATGTCGCCGAGCGTGCGGCCGAGCAAGCGCTGGGTGTTGGCCACCGCGCCGGGGCACTCGGAGAAGGGCAGGATTCGCGCGTGCGGGGTGAGCGTCAGCAGTTTGCCGGTAGCGAGGTCAGCGCTGGCTTCGAGATCGTATTCGTGGATCGCGACGCGGCCCTCGGTCTTGCGCTCGGCGCTGTCCTGGAAGCCGGCGGAAATGCGGATCAGGCCCGCTGCCTCGTCGCGCGAAACATCGATGCGGCGCGCGCGGCGGAATCCCGGCCCTTCGCTGTCGGGCAAGGCGTGCCAGCCGAGCGGGTCGGCGGGGTTGCGGATGTCGCCGGCATCGGCATCGGCGGGGTTGTTGGGCGGGCCGCTGGGGGAGACGCCGCTGTTGCCTTCCTTGAGGCCCCAGCAGACATTGACCCGATCCTCCATCATCCGCTCGAACTCCGCGCTGCCGATGCGGGCGCGCAGCTGCTCGGCCCAGTTGTCTTGCCACTGCGACCAGGCGAAGGCGGAGACCAGCGAGGTGCCGGAAATGTCGTCGAGCGGCAGATAGATCGGCGCGCCCTCGGCGATCAGCTCGGGCATGGTTTCCTTGATGAACAGCCGCAGGTGATTGCCGCCGCGCACCCCGACCAGCCGTTCGATTCCGGCATGAGCAGGGGTGGCCTCGATCGCGGTGATGGTCTTGTCCTGCGCCAGGGTGGCGCGGAATTCGGCCTCGTCGAGCACTGTTCCCGCGCCGCCCCCGGCGGGGGTGCGATAGTCGCGGCAGCGGCCGATGAACAGGCGGTCGCCGATCGCGCCATCGGGCCAGGACACATCGATGCTCATCGTCCGGCGCACCGAGTTCGGCAAGGCGCGCGGGCGCGGGCATGGCGGTCTGGCGCAGGGGCGGGGGGAGTGTCGCGATATTCATGGCCTAGGACTCTGACACCTTCACCAGCAGCTTGCCAACAAAAGAATTGTCCGCGAACACCGCCGGGAAGGCTTGCGGAGCGGCCTCCAGCCCTGCGACCACGGCGAAATTGCCGGGCACCGGGTTGCCGTTTGCGTAACTGGCAAGGATTACCTGCTTCATGCCGGCGGGCTAGTCCCGCACGGGATCGAGCACCACCACCGGAATCAGCCGGTCGGTGCGCGACTGATAGGCGTCATAGTTGGGCCACGCCTTGACTGCCTCGGCCCACAGCGCCTCGCGCTCGGGCGACTGCGCGGTGCGGGCGACGGCCTTGAACGTGTCGGCCCTGACCTGCACCTCGACATGGGGGTTTTCCACGATCGACAGATACCACAGCGGATGGGTCGGCGATCCGCCCTTGCTGGCGATGATTACATAGCTCTCGCCCACCTTGGTGCAGATGATCGGGATGGTGCGCTGCTGGCCCGACCGCCGTCCGGTGAAGGTGAACAGCAGCGTCGGCACGCCGTTCCACAGATAGCCGGTTTCGCCATTGGTCTCGCGATAGACGCGGACATGTTCGTCGCCGAGCAGGGTGATGTCGGTGCCGGCATTCGACTCGGTGGTTTGATCATTCATCGCGCGGGGCTCCTGTTCTATCCCTTGAGGCGAACGGTTACAGCATCCATGCCGCGATGGTCGAGGCCGCGATAGCGCGGCTTGGGCTTGCCGGGATCGAGCCGCATCCTGGGGAAGCGGTCCATAAGACCGCTGATCGCGACGATCATTTCCTGCCGGGCGACATCCATGCCGAGGCAGCGGTGCGGGCCGAAACCAAAGCCCATCTGGTGGCTCTTGTCGCGGTAGAGGTCGTACTTCTCCGGATCCCTGAACTTTTCGGGATCGTGGTTCGCTGCGCCGAGGCACATGTCGACCCGCACGCCGGCGGGCACCATGACGCCTTCGACTTCGGTATCCTCGACGCACAGCCGCGGGAAGACCGGGTCGGTGGCCCGCCAGCGCAGCCCTTCCTCGACCGCCTGATCGAGCAGGCTGCGATCCTTCACGCAGTCTTCCCAGAAGTGGTAATTGTTCATCAGCGCGTCGATGGTGATGCCCATCTGCCGCCAGGTGGTGCCGCCGCCGGCGAAGATGGTCAGCTTGGCATAGCCGAAGATCTCGTCCTCGGTGAGCGGGCGCTTGGTGCCATCCTCGTGGGTGATCTCGCTGCCGATCAGCCCGGAAATCAGGTTATCGCCAGGATTGCTCCGGTTCTCGGCGATCAGCTTGCGCAGCGTGTCATCGACCCAGGCGCGCGCTTCGGCGCTTTCCTCGGGCTTGAGCCGATACGCGCCGAAGGTGCCGCGATCAAGCTGGTAGCGGAATTCGAGCACGTCCTCGCCTTCGAGGCCCATCGCGCGGGTAATCGTCGCCATCGGCATGCGTGCGCACAGCTCGAAATTGAGATCGACGGCGTCCTCGTCAAGCAGCCGGTCGAGCAGCGCATTGGCGGTTTCATGCACCCAGCGCTGGTTCCACCAGTTCAGCACCTTGGGCCGCTTGAACAGGGGCTGGGCGGCCGAGCGCAGCCGCTTGTGCTCCTTGCCGACCATCGCCAGGATATTCGTCCCGATCGAGGCGACTCCGGGACTTTCCTTGTAGCCTTCGGAGGAGAAAATCAGGTTCTCGCGGAAGCCCACCTCGCAGGCGCGATAGGTGAAGAAGGTCATCCGCTCGCGCTTGACCGGCGAGAACTCCTGCTCCTCCACGCCGAGCAGCTTGCGCAACGATCCGTGTTGCACCGCCGCCTTGTCACGCAGCGCGTTCATCGCCTCGGTATAGTCGGTATCGAGGTCGATGCCGGTGTTGGCGGTCTGGGTGTTGACGTCGAACATTTCCGCGTATCGCGGATTGTCCGACAGCAGATACGTGAGTGCGTTCGACGCATTGCCGGTCATCGGGCACGTTGCCATGATCTTATTCTCCTATCTTGCTGTGTGCGGTGAGTCCGCTATCGACCGGCAGATTGACGTCGGCGGCGGTGAATTGCGCGCCTTGCCCGGTCCACAATTTCACCGCCGCGCGACCGAGCCCGGAGCCAGCGCCGACGCTCACCACCACCTTGCCATTGAGCATTCCCTGCATTGCCTAGCCCCCGATGTTGAACGTGGTCAGCATCTGGAACTCGCGCAGGCCTTCGGTGCCGCGCTCGCGCCCGAGGCCGCTCATCTTGATGCCGCCGCCGCTGGCATGGCTCGACATCACCGCGCCGTTGACGTTGACCGCGCCCGAGCGGATGCCCAGCCCGGTCTTGAAGGCGGCGACCTTGTCCTGCCCGGTCACCCAGCCCGACAGGCCGAACTGGCTGTCGTTGGCCATGGCGACAGCGTGGTCGAGATCCCTGTAGCCGATCACGCCGACCACCGGCCCGAAGATTTCGTCCTGCGCCGCCGGGTTTGAATTGTCGGGCAGGTCGAGCACGGTTGGCTCGAAGAAGAAGCCCTTGTTGAATTCCGCCGGGCGCTTGCCACCGGTGACCACGCGCCCGCCGGCATCGACCGCAGCCTTGGTAAAATGCTCGCACCTTGCACGTTGCCCGGCGCTGATCACCGGCCCGAGCTGCGTCGCGGGATCGCTGGCGACGCCGATCTTCACTTGCGCGAGCGCGGCTGCCATGCTCTCGAGCAGCTGGTCCTTGGCTTCCTGCGGCACGAACACGCGGGTGCCGAGCACACAGCCTTGGCCGGCGTGCGAAGTGCACACCTGCACGGCATGGGCCACCGCGCGCTCGGCCGAATCGGGCAGGAATATCGCCGCCGACTTGCCGCCAAGCTCAAGCACCAGGCGCTTGAGCGTTGGCGCGGCCTGTTCGGCGACTTTCGCGCCCACCGTGCACGAGCCAGTGAACGAAACCAGATCGACGCGGCGGTCGGTGGTCATCAGCTGGCCGCCTTCGAGCCCCTGCTCGATGACGACGTTCATCACTCCCTTGGGCAGCCCGGCCTCGTCCGCCGCTTCGGCGAAGATCATGGCCGATAGGGGCGTAAGCGGATTGGGCCGCAGCACCACCGAATTGCCCGCCATCAGCGCCGGCACGACTTTCCAGAAGGCGGTGTAGAACGGCACGTTGTAGGCCGAAATCGCCGAAATTACGCCGAGCGGGCGCCACAGCTTGAGGCTCTGCACGCTGAAATAGGGATTGACCCGCTCGTGCAGCGGCAGCGGGTTTTCCTCGCTCTCCGGCAGGGTCAGGAACATGTCGATGATCTCGTCGGTCATCCGCAGCGGCGCGTGCACCTGCGCGCCCATCACGGTCGAATTGACCGGGCAGCCGGCCTCGGCGATGGCGAGTTCCTTCAAGCGATCAGCGCGTTTGCGCAGCGCCTCGGCAAACCGCCGCATCGGCTCGGCGCGCTGCTTCATCGAAAGGCCACTCCATGCGCCCGTGTCGAAACTGGTGCGCGCTGCGGCGATCGCTTTTTCGACCTGGCCTGCCGACTGGCTGGCTATCTCGGCGACAGTGCTCTCGTCGCTCGGGTTCTCGACAATGAACCGCGCGCCTTCGCCCGCGACGAAGGCACCGTCGATATAGCCGGTGTGTTCCAGGGAACCTCTCCAAAATTCGCAATTATGAATTCTTGTTCGATATTGATGCATTTAACCCAAGCGCGCAGAGGCGTCAATCGGTTGCAAATGGCAGCGATGCGCGCGCGAGAATAAATAGGGACTGTCCCTATTTATTTACGCTTGTTGCATTCAGGCCCAAATTTCCTCGTCGGTCGGAACATCCTTGCCCTCGATCACCTTGCCGATGCGGCTGACGTTCATCAGGTGCTTGTAGTCGAGGTTTTCCGAAATCGAATTGCCGCCCCATGAGCCGCAGCCCAGCGTCGTCGTCGGGCGCAAAGCCGTTGGTCAGCGAGCCGCCGGCGGTGAGCGAGGAGGGCTGGTTGACCACCAGCCGACTGATCGGCAACTCCAGCCCGGCATGGCGGATGTTGGCCTCGTCGTGCGAATGCAGCGCGGCGGAATGCCCCGCGCCCTCGACCAGCAGGTTGGCCTTGGCCTTCTGCACCGCGTCGGCAAAGCTCTCGTAGGGCAGGATGGCGATCACCGGGCACAGCTTCTCGCGCGCCAGGATATCGTCCTCGCCCGCGCCCTTGGCCGGCAGCATGATCAGCCGCGCACTTTCGGGCACGTCGATCCCTGCCAGCGCCCCGACCGCGCGCGCCGAGATGCCGACGACGTCCTTGTTGAGCTGCCCGCCCGGGAACACCACCTCGCGCAGCTGCTGGATCTGGTCCGCGTCGTCAGTGTACCAGACCTTGCCGGTGGCAGTGAAGGCGCGCACCGTCTCGTCGAAGGCCTCTTGCGGCGTCAGCACGAACTGCTCGTGCGAACAGATGATGCCGTTGTCGAAGCTGGCCCCGGTGACGATCTTGTCGACCGCCGCGCCGAGATCGACCCCGCGATCGATGATCACCGGCACATTGCCCGCGCCGACCCCGAACGAGGGCTTGCCCGAACTGTAGGCCGATTTCACCATCGCCCCGCCGCCGGTGGCGACCACGACATCGACCGATTCCATCAGTTGCTGGGTCTTGGTGATAGAACCATTGCGCACCACCTGGATCAGGTCCTCGGGCGCGCCGTGCGTCTTCAGCATTGCGCGGTAGGCTTCGGTGAGATGTTCGGCGCAGCCCTGGGCCTTGGGATGGGCTGCGAAGATCACTGCATTGCCGGTCTTGAGCGCGAACATGCCGTTGCACATCGGCGTCACCACCGGATTGGTGATCGGCGTCACCGCGCCGACCACGCCCATCGGCTTGGCCACATAGACCAGCTGGGTCTCGGCATCCTCGTCGATGATGCCGCGGCTTTTCTTGCCCTTGAGGCTGTTCCAGATCGCCCGGGCCTTGCCCTTCTTCTTGGTCACCTTGTCGTCGTAATTGCCGATGCCAGTTTCCTCGACCGCCATGCGCGCGAGCAGCTCGGCGTTGTCATAGACATATTTGCCCATGTCGCGGACGATGGCATCGACCTGTACCTGGGTAAAGGTTTCGAACACCGCCTGCGCGGCACGCGCCCGAGCGATCAGCGCGGCGATTTCGGGATCGAGCGAAGTCTTGCTCTCGGCGACGATCATCTGGTCATTCCTTCTGGCGAATATCGTTCCGGGGCCGAACCCTTTCCGCCTGGCACATCCTGATCGCGTTTCAAAGGCAATCCGGCATCTGCAAAGGCCAATTGGCCGGTCGTCGCAAGCGCCGGATCGGGTAAGTGCCTGTTGCAGGCCATCTTCATTTATTCGACTCCCGGCCCGGATGCGCATAGTATTCCGCCAACTATCGGGGGATGGCCAATGAGACGGACTTTGTGCCTTCGTTTGGCAATTGCAGCGATGCTTGCCCAGACCATTGCTTCGCCTGCCTTGGCGGCCCCGCCCGAAGTGAAGGTGATGCAGCCCCCCGGCTTCGATCTGGAAACGCTCAAAGCGGTCCTGACCGATCCCAAGCCATCCGTTGGCGGAGCTGTGATAACGGTGGCGGCGCTGGCGATCTGGAGCGGCATCGGCTCGGTCATGGCGGATTCCAAGATGTGCTATGAAGCCTACGGAGCGCTCTCCAGCACAACGCACCACCAGTTCAGCGTCAAAGTCACTGTCGTGAATGTCGGCGGCGATCCGGTCATGAGCTATACCCAGAGCTACCTTGCGGTCTATGCGGCGGGCGGCGTGGCCTACTCGCCGATCATTGTCTATGCCGACGGCAGGGTGGTTACCGGCCCGATCAAATATTGCAGCGGGGGACGGTCGTGGAACTTTCCCCTCACCGCAGAGCGGCTGCCCACCGCCGGACCCGCGCATACGCGTGTGGGCATCCATCACATCGCCCTTGAAAGCCGCCAGGGCAGGGTCATTGTCCGCCTGCCAGAAGATATCCGCGCCGGGGATACGATCAGCGGCACGGTGCTGATCGAGCCGCAAGGTGCGACCGATGCGGAGCGTGTGGCGAATGCGGCGACTCTGGAAGGCATGGTAATCGAGATTGACGGCAAGCAGAACCGGGTGGCCGATGGCAAGGTGCTGATCTCGATTTCGCAGGCTGGCGGCATGGTGCCGTTGCTGCTCCGCGATGCGGCAGCCAATCCGGCGGGTCTGATGGGCATCGCGGCCACTCCTGCCGATGTGCCGGGCCCGCCCCAGCCACAGACTATGCCTCCCGCCTCGCAGGCAGGATTGCCGCTCAACATTCCCGGGAGCTTTGATGGCAACGCGGCCAACACAACGGCGACGCTCAACGGCCAGCCGGTCCAGATCATCGCCGAAAGCCCGCGCCAGGCGGTGGTTGATTGTCCTCCCGGCATGACCGGTCCGGCGAGTGTGACAGTCTCGGACCCGGTCGGCACGGTGACCCGCCAGACCAATCTCGTCGGACTTTCGCTTTCGACTCCGCGAACCACTCTGATGCGGGGCGAAAAAACTGTCGTGACGCTGCGCGTCGCGGGGCTTGAAGGGCTGCAGCAACGGCTGGATGTGGCGGTGCAGGCATCGCCGTCGGTCCGGCTCGAAGGCGGCAATGCGCAGACGGTTGCGATCAATCCGGCAGGAGCCACGGGCGGCGTCACCGTGCGCCAGTTCGGCCTGACGATGAATGCGCCGGGTCCATTCGATGTCAACGCGCGGCTGCTTGAGCCGGGCGAGACTGCTCCCGCCCCGGCCCCAGCCCCCGCTGCCACGCCGCAGCCGCGCAGGCGGATCGGGATGTAGCTATTTCGCGCCGGCTTCGCCGCGATTGTGCTTGCTGCTCCGCCGCGCCCGCGCGATGCTGAAAAGACACCAGCCGCTTTCGGGGACGCCATGAAAATCTGCCGCTATCAGGAGGTCGCATCGGGTCCGCTCAGGCTGGGCGTCGTGCGCGGCGACTCGGTGCACGACGTCACTGCCGTCACGGACGCCCTCCCGTCGGTGCGCTGGCCCTATCCGCCGGGCGACCAGCTGATCGCCCATCTCGAAGAACTGCGCCCGGCGATGGAAGCGCTCGCCGACAGCGCGGCGGGCGTGCCGGTCGCCAGTGTGCTGCTGCGCTGCCCAGTGGCAAATCCGGGCAAATTCGTCTGCGGCGCGGGCAATCACAAGGTGGTTCTCGGCGCAGGCGGCCATCCGCGCCGGCTCGGGCTGCTGTTCAAGATGACCAATGCCGCGGCCGGCCCGGCGGACGGTGTCGTGCTGCGCTGGCCCGAGCGGGTGACCTTCCACGAGGCCGAGATCGCCATCGTTATCGGCAGGGGCGGCACGGAAATCCCCGCGAGCGAGGCGCTTGGTCACGTCGCGGGCTATTGCATCGGGCTCGACATGACCATGCAGGGCAGCGAATTTCCCAGCTTCGGCAAGAGCTTCGATACCTACGGGCTGATGGGGCCCTGGCTGACCACGGCGGACGAGATCGCCGACCCCGACAATCTCGCCTATCGCCTGACGGTCAACGGCGCAGAGCGGACGGTCGATACCACTGCCAATCTCGTGCTCGGCATCGCCGATCTCGTCGAACACGCCGCCTCGGTAATGACGCTGCATCCCGGCGACGTGATTTTCTCGGGCACTCCGCCGCCGGGGCTCGGGCCGGTGGTGCCGGGCGATGTCATGCACATCGCGATGGACGGATTGGGCGAAATGACGGTCAAGGTCCACGGCGGGCCGGGGAGGAAGACGCCGCTCGACGGGATGGAGCCGGATCAGCCGGCGGGTTAGGCTGGGCCTTCGATGCGCAGCGCGTTGCCGACCTCGGTCGGCATTTCAAGATGCCGCGCCATTCGCACCTCTCGCTCCCCCGGCCATTGACGCCGGGGCCGGGAAGCATATCCTGCTTGGCGAGGCGCAAGCTGGGCCAATGTGCTGCGGCCGCCAGGGAGCAGTGCCGGTGCCTGGCTCGCGCGGGAGCATAGCTCCCGAAACCGCATTGCTGCGCTGGTCCATGCCGTGCTGCACTGCGCGGCTTGGCGCGCGCCTAAAGAACGGATAACGAGAGGAGCATACCATGACCACTGCCACGCTTGAGCGGCCCGAGGCCAAGTCGACCATCAAGGTGATCGACGCCGATACCCACCTGACCGAGCCGCACGACATGTGGGTCAAGCGCGCGCCCGCCAAATTCCGTGACCGGGTGCCGCAGGTCAAGCTGCTCAATGGCCAGCGCTGCTGGGTGATCGACGGCGACAAGTCGATCGGCACCGGTGCCCATCCCAACAGCTCAGTCCTCAAGCAGGGCGGCAAGGTGCGCGACCTCGACACATTCCTCAAGCTCCAGTTCGAGGACGTTCACCTCGGTTCTTCGGACGTCAAGGAACGCCTCGCGGTGATGGACCAGGCCGGAATCTATGCGCAGATCGTCTATCCCAACATCCTCGGCTTCGGCGGCCAGGCCTCGGCCAAGGTTGATCCCGAACTGCGCCTGGTCAGCGTCCAGCTGTACAACGATGCCATGGCCGAAATTCAGCAGGAAAGCGGCCAGCGACTGTTCCCGATGGCCCTGCTGCCGTGGTGGGACGTCGGCCAGGCGGTCAAGGAAACCGAGCGCTGCATCGCCATGGGCCTCAAGGGCATCAACATCAATTCCGACCCGCATACGGTGAAGGGCGACGACGGCAATCTCATCCCCGATCTCGGCACCGAGCACTGGTTCCCGCTGTGGGAAGTCTGCGAGGGCAACAATCTGCCGGTCAACTTCCACATCGGCGCATCCGAAACCGCGATCGACTGGATGGGGCAGCAGGGCTGGCCGTCGTTGTCCTACGACCTGCGTTCGGGCATTTCAGGCGCGATGATCTTTTTCAACAACGGCAAGGTCGTCTCCAACCTGATCTATTCGGGCATCCTCGACCGCTTCAAGGGGCTGAAATTCGTCTCGGTCGAAAGCGGGGTGGGCTGGGTGCCATTCCTGATGGAGGCGCTCGACTATCAGCTCGCCGAGATCGCCGAGACCAAGCACTTCGAAAAGAAGCCCTCGGAATACTTCAAGAGCAATTTCTACGCCTGTTTCTGGTTCGAAAACAAGGACCTGTCGGACGTTCTGCACAAGGTCGGCATCGACAACTGCCTGTTCGAAACCGATTTCCCGCACCCGACCTCGCTCTATCCGATTGACAATCTCGAAGAGCGACTGTCGGCGCTGAGCCACCAGGATCGGGCCAAGGTGCTCAGCCTTAACGCCGCGAAGCTTTATAACATCGCGGTGTGAGGCAATGCTCGCGATCAACCTCACCGGCAAGGCCATCCTCGTCGCAGGGTGCAAGCGGGATCCCGGGTCACGCCCGGGAGGACGAAAAAAGGCTTCACTGCGATTGGTGTCATTCCATTGGGCGGTTGGTATGAGCTACAGGCACGTCCGCCAGAACCTGCCCAGAGGGGGACCAGGAACTTACTTCACCACCAGCCGCGCGCGGGCGAGATTGCGGACCATGGCATAGGGCGTGCCGGCGGCATCGCGGCGCTGCGAAAAGCCGCGCAGCACGGCGAAATAAGTGCCCGGTTTGGCGAAGGTATAGCTGGCGCTCACCGTTGCGCGGTCCGCCTCGCCGCTGACTGCCGAGCTGACCGGATAGTCGCCGTTGCCCTCGAAGTCCCATTCCGCCCGGACGACAACACCGGTTCCGGGCGGCGCAGCGATCGTGCCGGTGAAGCGGACCGGCTGGCCGACGGCGGCCCCCGCGCGCACTCGGCCATTGGCCGCAATGGTCACCACCGGCTGGATACCGCGCCGCGAGCGCGCCGTCGGCGGCACGACGATCTGGCTCTCGGCCACGCGGTAGGCGGTGTTGGCGGGCGGCGGCGTGCCCTTTTCGACCCAGGCGGCAACGTCGCGCAGCGCCTGCTGCAGCATCGGCAGGTAGGTCACCACCCGGGTGGTGGCACCCTTGTCCTCGTTATAGCCGTGCAGCGCGTTCTCGGTGTACCACAGCCGGTAGCGATGGGGCGCGTCAGCCCCGTAGATCCGGTCGAAGGTGCGCCGGTACCAATCGGACTGATAGGGCACCGCCTCGCGGTCGAGCATCGATGCAACGACGATGATCTTGCCGTTGAAGTGCCCGCTGATCGCGCTGCCTGCCGCGCCGGCGGTGAACATCGGGCCAAGCAGGCGGGGCCGCTGGGGATAGAGCGGCTTGCCGTCCGCCCCGCGAAACTGGTCGTAATTGGTGTAGCTGGCGTCGGGCACCTGATGGCGATGATAGGTTTGCGCCGCGAGGAAGTTCGAATTGTCGATCCGAACCTCGTCGCCTGGCCTGATCTTCGCCAGCGTCGCCAGATCGGCGACGACGCCCAGGGTCGCCACCTTGCCATTGAGCGAGAGCAGGGCGATTCGCTTGCCCTTGGCCTCGCCCGACAGCACATAGAGATCGCCGCCGATGAAGCCGACGTCGGGCGGCATATCGGCGAGCTCAAAAGCGATCGGCCGCACCGAACCGTCGCTGACCAGGTTCTGCCAGGCCAGGTCCGCCGTGCCGCGCCCCGCATCGCGCGGCTGGCCGGGCAGCCGCGTCGGGGTCAGGCCGCGCGCTTCGAGCCCGTCGGCCGAAAGCGGCACGGCAACCCTGGTAGGGAATTGCATCCGCGCCTTGCGCAGCGATTCCGGCGGATCGAAGCCGAGGTAGCCGGGCTTGGTCCAGAAATCCTCGAAATAGCTGGGGTCGGCCATGACCATGCCCTGATAGACCGCCGTGAAGGCATGCACCCCCATGGTCTGGTAGCCGAACCAGCTGTTCGGCGGAAAACCCATCCGCGTCGCCTCGCGCAGCGCGGCGGCCTGTTCGGCATCGAGCCCGGCATAGGGATTGCCGCTGCCGCCCGCGTCCATCGCATCGACGATGCCGGGAAACTTGTCCTTGAGCAGCCGCAACGCATGCATGCGGATCGAGAAGTTGTTGGGCGAGGCCATCGGCGTGCCGAGCACGAAAGGCACCGCGCCGTCCCACACGCCAGTGGTGTGCTCCATCGAGCCCATGGTTCGATAGCCGCCGCCGCTGCCGCCGTAGATGTAGCCGTAGACTCGCTGCGGCCCGTACATTTGCCCGGCGACCACCCGCGAGTAGCGCGCCGCTGCGGCATTGGCGCGGTAGCCGCCGATGGTGGGATCGGCCATGAACGCCGGCCCGGCGGTCGCGCCCTTGCCGCCGCCGTTGGTCTCGACGAAATAGGCCCCGGAGGCGGCGGAAAATCCGATATTGTCGTCGCCCGCCATCGTGTTCTGCGACAGGTTCTCGCTGTCGGGAACGGGGGTGACATACTGGAAGAAGCGGCCCTGGAACTGTTCCTGGGGAGGCAGATAGTAAGAGAAGCGAAGGTCGGTGCCCCGGAAGCCGCCATGGACATAGCGGTGGCGCACCGGCGTGGTCCGCCATTCGTCAATATCGATGTAGGGCTCGTTGAACATCGGATCGGCGGCGGGGTTGGCGGCATCGGCGTGGGCCGCCGGACCGGACTGCGCGGTTGTTTGCGTGGCCAGCGGCAGGCTCAACAGGCCCAGTCCAAGCAGGGCGGCGGTGCGCCGCAAACGGGGCAAGGTCATCATCAGGCTCCTCCGCGACGCTCCAGCCGGGCGATATCCTCCGCCCGGTCGACATCGAGGAGGACACCTTTGTCCGGGCTGGCGACGAATGCAACATCCGCGCGCCCCCCGAGCAGACGCCCGGCACCCTCGTCGCCGGTGAGGCCGGCGATTTCGGCGAAGGCGCGCCGCGATAGCAGCACCGGGTGACCGCAGGCGGAGCCAAAGCGCGCAACGGCGGCGAAGTTGTCACCCAGCGCGGCCGCCAGTTCTGCGGCAAGCCCGTGCGGGATCAACGGCATGTCGCCGAGGAAGACGAAGGCACCGTCGGCATCGGCCACCGCAGCGATCCCGGCCTTGAGCGAGGCGGACAGTTCGTTGCTGGCAACCGGCAGTGCCGCAACCGGGGGCAGGCCAGGCCAGTCGCCCAGGGCAAGCTGCGGTGCGCAGACCACCACGACGCTATCGACCGGCGCGGCGCGGGCGGCGCGGATGGCGTGGGCCAGCAAGGGTTCGCCCCGGAACTGCGCCGAAAGCTTGTCGCCGCCGAAGCGCGTGCCTGCGCCTGCGGCGAGCACAATGGCGGAGAGCCTCACGACCGTTCGCGGCCCGGGTTCATCGCCTGCATGATGGCGGCGAGGATGCCGGTGGCGACTTCCCACGGAGCCTTGCCGAGACCGGGCACGCCGGGGGAAAGATGCAGGCGGGCGCATTCTTCCTCGCTCGCGCCGGCACGAACGAGCGCGGCCAGCCGTTCCGGCGCGCGCGACTTTGCGCCGACCATGCCGGTCCAGGCGGCATCGTGGCGCAGCGCGTGGAGACAGGCGGCGAGGTCGTGGTGGTCCTCGTGGGTCGCACCGACGAAGGCGGTCCAGCGGTCGATGCCGATCGCGGTGAGCGCGGCGGCGACATCGTCTCGCAGGTAGCGAGAGACCGGGAAAGGCGGCGGCGCTTCGGGGCCGCCAGGGCGCACCAGCACGGTTTCGAACTGCGCCTCCATGGCGAGCCGCGCCAGCGCCAGCGCGCCGGGATCGCCGCCCGAGACGACCACGCGGCGCGGCGGATCGAAACGGCGGGCGAGGCGCAGAGGCGCTTCATCGACCTCAAGCAGCGGCCCGCTCCCCGCGACGACATGCTGAACGGTGCCGTCACTTTCCCAGCGGCAGGGGCGGCGCTGCGCCGCACATTCGAGAAGCTGCCGTGCCGCTTGGCTATCCGGCGCGATCCGCTCGGCAAGCACATGCAGCGCGCCGCCGCAACGCAGGCGGATGTCGATCCACGGGCTGCCCATGCCATAGTGAAGGAGGCGCGGCACACCATCGGCCTGCACCTCGGCGGCGTGGCGGGCGACGTCGGCCTCGATGCAGTCGCCCGAGAAATAGCCGCTGGCGCGCGCTCCATCGAACAGCATCTGCGCACCGGGCCCGCGCGGCGCGCTGCCATCGACCTTGAACAGCGTGGCGAGCACGACCTGGCGACCGGCGGCAAGCGCTGCGGCGAGCGCCGGGCGGATATCGTCGGCCCAGCCGAACAGCGGCCAGTCAGCTCCCGCAAGGATGGCGGCTCCCGCCGGAATGGGCCCGTCGAGGACTGGCCCGGTCATGGCTTAGCGGGCGGGGCGGGCGAGAAAGTTGAGAAGTGCTGCACGCTGCCCGGCATCGGAAACGGCAATCACCATCCGGGTCCCGGGAACCAGGCGCGTCGGACCCTGAAGATAGCGGTCGAGATTGGCGCGGGTCCATGTGAGGTTCGAGGCCTTGAGCGCCGGCGAGTAGTTGAACGGGGTCGCCGCCGCCTTGCGCCCGGTCACCCCCGCCAGATTGGGCCCCAGCGTCGCCCGCCCACCAGCCGTGACGGTATGGCAGCTGCCGCAGCGCATGCGAAACAGCGCCGCGCCATCGGGTGCCGCAGTCTGTGCCGGCAGGCTGGTGGCCAACATGCCAAGCGCGACAGCGGGAATTAGCAGGGCAAGTTTCCGGGTCATGTCCAACTCAAATCCTGTTTCCTGAACGGCGTAGTGCGCAGGCGCTTTCCGATAGCTGAATAAATCGCATTGCCAACCGCCAGCCGCGCCCGCGCGTCGGGCCTGAGTTGCAGATAATGCGCCATACGTTTTTTCTGGGCATCGTGCCATTGCCCGATTCGGAGTTGGGCAGGCGCAGGGTCACGTGTCATCGGCGACCATCTCCGTCGCCTTGGGCCGGCACGCCTGCTGCCATCAGCATGCCGCATGCCGGCCTGGCAACAGCCGAACTGCGGCACGCTCATCTCCGTCCACAGCGTCTGGAGCTTTTCGCCGCCGCGCGCGGCAAGGCCTTCGAGCGGCACCCGGCCTCCCCCGACTGGCTGCGGGGCCAGGCCGCCTTACTTGATCGCGGCGAGGTCGGCATCGACCTTGGCGAGGACTTCGTCGGTGATCATGTCGCCGGCCATGCCCTGGATCTGCTTGAGGGTCATCGTGCGCGCCATTTCGATCTGCGGATTGTCGACCAGCGCAGCCATGTGCTTCGCGAGCACCGCCTTGGCCGAAGGATTGTCGAGCAGGTCGCCGATCGTGCTGGTGGCGGTGGAGAACTTGGCGGCGGCCGGCGCGGCGGCGGTCGCGGTTTCGGCGGCGAGGGCCGGCGTGGCGGTGAGGCCGAGCGCGGCGGCGGCAATCAACAGTGCTTTCATGATGGTTCCTTCAGGCTGTTCAGGGTTGTGATGATTCCGGCCCCATAGACGCATTTTCGACTCTTTGGCAGCGGGAGAAGCAAATTTGTCGCGCGCAGCGCACTTACTGCCGAGTTTGCAAGCGGCGCTGCGGGCGGTTGCCGTCTATTACCGGCGCGATGATCAGCCGGTCGAGGATCGCGGCGATCTCGTCGGCGCTGCGCGACTTGTCCCGGCCGAGCCACCAGGCGAGCAGATCGACCGTCGCGCCGGCGGCATAAAATACCGCCAGGTCGGCGGGCAGCCAGCTTTCGCTGGGAGCCGCAGCCAAGGGCAGTTCGCGTGCCTGCCGGATGAATTCGGTGCGCAGGATGCCCGCCGCTCCGCCGGTGAGCAGGGCCGACCACAGCTTGCTGTGCTCGGCAACATGGCGGCACAGGACCAGCGTCGAATCGAAGCTGCTCGCCGAATTGAGGATCGGCACGGTCAGCTCGAGCAGGCTGGCGATCTCCTGCGAGGCGACATCGCCGAGCAGCGCTTGCTTGTCGGTATAGTGGCGGAAGAAGGTGGCATAGCCGGTGCCGGCGCGCGCGGTGATCTCGCGGATGGTCAGCTGGTCGAAGGGCACTTCCTCGAGAAGTTCGAGCATCGCGCCGGCCAGCGCCTTGCGCGAGCGCACCTGGCGCGCGTCGGTTGGCGCGGTGTCCTGCCGCTGGAGTATCCGTGCTTCCATGGATCTGCGCCTAACATCGCTTTGCCGCGATGGCAAAAGTCGCGGGTGAGACATTCAAGCCATCCGCGCCGACCAGCCCGGCACCCGGATGGCTGGTCGCCATGATCTCACTCTCCCGTCGCGGTAGTCGCGGGGGGAAGTAGGGCAGGCCCGGCAGACGGTGCCAACGGCTCGTCGCAAAGCCCCCTCCGCCACTACGAGGCGGTGTTCCCGCGCGACGGATGACGGCGGTGTTTAGAATTTGTTTACACATTGGGCGCGACAATGGAGGCACCAGGAGGCTTTTGATTTCAATAGGAAAATCAAGGCCAGTATCATGCAACTCAAGTCTGAATCCCCCCTGTATCCGCGCTCCGGTCCCGATCGGAGCCATCCCACCCGCGCGGCCTTGCCGCCGTGCGACACCAGTCGCTGGACGGCACGCCGCAAGGCCGACGTTGTTACTGCGGTCACCAGCGGCGCGCTGACGATCGAACAGGCGCTGCGGCACTACCAACTCTCGCTCGAAGAGTTCACTGGCTGGTGTCGGGCGCTCGACCGCGAGGGCATCGCCGGTCTGCAAGTCTCGCACGCCCAGCACAACCGGAATGCAACCCGGCTGGAACTGGTCACGCACTTACCGGGACCGGCAGGCTCTGGCCGGGAGCCCGACACCGGGCTCCCGGCGACGACCGAGCCCAATGGGGCGGTCGCTATTTCCGGCTGAGCGACAGCATCAGCTTCATGAAATCGTCGTCGCCGAGCAGCGCCTGGCTGGGTCTGAATTCGGAGAACAGCCAGGTGCCATCGGGCTGGCGCTCGCATTTCATCGAACAATCAGCCACTGCCGAGGGTCCGGCGAGTTCCTCGGCAGGAGCCCCGCCTTCGCGGGCATAATTGACGTTGGTGAAAAACAGCGTGGCATTGCCGGCACCGTGCAAGTGGCAGCGCACGTTGAGGAACGTGTGCCGCCCGGTGCGCTGGCCGTCTTTCTGGTATTTCGCGACGTTCTCGTTGCGCCTGTCGTAGAACGCCTGGATCGCCATGCGGCCCTGGATGGTGCCGCCCGGCGTGACGAAGGCACCGTTCTCGGTGAAGAACCGTCCGGCATCCTTGCTGCCGCCCAGATCGAGCTCCTCGACAAAATCGTAGAGCAGCTGTTCGAGCTGATAGGCGGTGAGCATTTCCTCGACGGTGAACCTGCGCATGTCCTCTCCCGGCTTTTGACCTATGCCAGAGGCAAGCATAGAGCAGCCGCGAAGCTTGGGCGAGGTCGAAAACACCCGAGGGTGCCGTCCGGCAACCCTCAGCGAACTCTGCTCCCACTGCGCCTTTGCGCGTACGAACTTCAGAATTTCATCGAAAAGGGATCGCCCTGGCCGAAATGGCGGTTTCGCTGCGCCTCGCGGATGTCCCCACGCCGGTGCTGATGGCCCTGCTGGCCGGTCAGGCCTCGCCGGGAGCGGCGCGCTGCAAGCCGGGCCGGCCGGTCACGAGGAACATCGCGCTGCCGGCCAGTGCCGATGCGGCGGCGATCAGCAGATACATGTCGAAGCTGCCGAACAGGCTGAGCAGGAAATTGCCGAAGCCCATTGCCAGCCCGATGGCGGCCGAAAGCATGCCGAGCACCGTCGAATAAACCGGGATGCCGAAGCGACTGGTGATCAGGTAGGGCAATATGTCGCCCTCGCCGCCGAACGAGGCCCCGATCAGCGCGAAAGCCACCGCCACCGCCGTCACCGTATCGAGCGGCGCGGCGAGCAGCAGCAGGCCGAACGTGGGGAGGGCAAAAGCGACTGCGGCAATGATGTGCGACGGCAGATAGTCGAGCGCCACCCCGGTGACGATCCGCCCGAGGATCGAACTGACCGCGAAGACCGTGACCATCAGCGCCGCCGTGGCGTCCGACAGGCCTTGCGCCAGCACCACGGTCTTGAGCTGGGTGGTTGCCAGGGTGAAGGGCAGGTTCACCAGGAAGCAGGCGGCGAGCATGATCCAGAACACCGGCATGGCGAAGATCGCGCCGAACACGCCCTCGCGGCGCTGGGTTGAGGCCTCGGGCCGGGTCTGCTCTGCGGGAGCGTCGGGCCGGAGCAGCCACAAAGTCAGCACGGCGCAGATCGCGCAGAATGCGGCCACCGCCCAATAGCCTGTGCGCCAGCCATTGAGCACGACAAAGGCCGAGATCGCCGGGCTGAACAGCGCGCCGACCAGCGGCGGGCTTGAACCGGCAATGCCGAGCGCGAGCCCGCGCCGCACCTTGAAGGCGGCGGCGACCACGCGCGAATAGACAGTTGCCGTGGTCGTCGAGCAGATCACCGTCTGGGCGATGTAGAGCGCGAGGTAGGCGCCGGTGGAGGTCGCCAGCGAAATGCCGATCAGGAACAGCGGAAAGCTGATCGCGCCGATCGCCGCGACCGGGCGCACCCCGAACCTGTCGGTCAGCCGGCCCGCGACCGGCAGGCAGAACATGATCAGCATCTGCACCATGCCGAGCCGCGACCATTCAGCGAGGCTCCAGCCGAAATCCCGGATCAGGTAGGGCGCAAAAATGCTGAGGATATAGCTGTTGAGCGAAAGCGCCGAGCCCATGCCGAGGAAGGCTCCGGCCAGCGGCCGCCAATGCAGCCGGAACTCGCTGAAATCTGCCACGGTTCCTCCCGACCCGTTTGTCCGGCTTATCGGGCGGGGCCGGGCGGCGGGCAAGCGAATTCCTTGACTTTGCGCCGCATGGTCCCTAGCTGCGCCGCTTCCCCTGAGATTCCAGCTTGCGGAGTGCCCGATGGCGCGCGTTACCGTTGAAGATTGCGTCGACAAGATTTCCAACCGGTTCGACCTCGTCCTGCTCGCCGCGCAGCGCGCCCGCGAGATTTCCGGCGGTGCCGAACTGACCATCGATCGCGATCGCGACAAGAACCCGGTCGTCGCGCTGCGCGAGATCGCCGAGGAGACGGTGCGGCCCGACCTGCTCAAGGAAACCGTAATCGGCTCGCTGCAGCGCGTGCTGCCCGAGGACGAGGACGACGCCGACGAGATCGGCTCGCTCAGCCAGTCGGCCGAGGCGCTGCGGATCACCGCCGCGGCCCCGGTGCGCAACACCTCGCTGGGCGGCGATTACGAGGGCTGAATCGCGTCCGGTTTTTCCGGACCGGATCGAACCTGAACTTCATCGTCATGCTGAACTTGTTTCAGCACCCATAGTGCCGCATGCGCAGTGCCAGTTTGCGAATTGCATCGGCGCGGTCGCGTGGGCCATCGGTGCCAGGTGCCGGACCCAAAATGGGCCCTGAAACAAGTTCAGGGTGACGAGTTGGAATGAGGCGCGGAACTGCTCTCCGGCTCGCCATAAGTCCTCAGAACTCCACCTTGATCGTGCCGCCAAAGGTGCGCGGGTCGCCGAGATTGCCGGCGATCAGCCCGGTGCTGCCCGGTGCCACCGAAAGCAGCTCGAAATAGTTTTCGTCGAAGGCATTGCGCACCCAGCCGAAAATATCGAACCCGGCCCTGGTGCGGAAGCCGAGGCGGAAATTGTGCAGCGCAAAGCCGTCGACCCAGGTATAGGCCGAGGGCGACGGGTTCGACGAGAACTCCGACCGCGCGTTGCCGTCATAGCCGAGATAGGCCTGGCCCTCCTGGCCGAGCAGCCTCGCCGGCACATTGACTTCCCCGCCGAACGAGAAGCTCCATCGGGAAACCCCGGGCAGCCGCTGGCCGGAAATGTCGCAGCTCGCCGGGCTGATGCCGCCGGGCGTGCCCGCCGGGCTCGCTGCCTGGCCCGCCGTCGCCGTGGCCCCGCCCGAGAGCTCGGGCGGGCAGGGCGCGCCATCGAAGCGCACATATCTGGCATCGATGTAGCTGCCGTTGAGATAGGCGTTGAACCGCTCGCCCGGGCGCACTGACAGATCCCACTCGATGCCTTGAGTGCGCACTTTCTCGGCATTGGCGAGGTAGCCGCGGGTGGTCGAGACCTGGCCGGCGTTCACCAGCGCCTGGAAGTCGGCGATGTCGGTGCGGAAGGCCGAGAGGTTGAAGGTCACCTTGCGGTCGAAGAACTGGGTTTTCAGCCCCAATTCGTAGTGGTTGACCCGCTCAGGCTTGATCGTGCCGACGGCGACCAGTGGATTGCCCTGGGCGTCGTTGGGCACGCCGTTGAGGTTGATGCCGCCCGACTTGAAGCTTTTGGCATAGGTCGCATAGACCAGGACGTCAGGGTCGATCTTGTAGCTCGCGTTGAAATCCCAGGAGAAGTTCCACGCGCTGAACGCGGGTTCGATGCGCTGCGGGGTGAGCGCATCGCGCTGGGCGGCAACGCGCGGATCAGTGATCAGCACTCCGGCATCGTCCACGAAGCGCACCAGGTTGCCCTGCCCGTCATAGACCACGCGCGAATAGAGCCCCTGCTTGTGGTCGTAGTTGACACGAATGCCGGGTTGCAGCGTCAGCCGGTCGGTGACCTTCCAGCTGAACTGGCCGAACAGGGCGGCGCTGGTGTTGTCGAGGCGGATGTCGTTGAAGGCGGTCACGCCGTTGAGGACCGAAGCGTCGCAGGCCAGCTGGTTCGCCGCCGTCGGGCCGCAGCCGGTCACCGGCGGATTGAACAGCGCGGCATTGGTGCCCGGATTGATCAGCCAGCGGCTGGCGGCGGGACCGAGCTGTTCGGTGCCCTGGGTGCGCACTGTCTGGTGATAGCCGAAGCCGCCGACGACGAAATCGAAGTGATCGCCCGCATAGTTGTAGCGCAGCTCCTGGGTGTACTGCTGCTGCTGCGAAGGGTTTTGCGACTTGGTGGTGATCGCCAAACCGGTGAAGTCGCGGTCGTTGGCCGGCTTCCAGTCCCAGAAACGCCAGGCTGTGACCGAGGTCAGCGTGCCATTGCCGAGATCCCATTTCACCCGCAGCGCCGCGCCACCGATCATGTTGCCGGCGCTGAGATCGGCATCAATGTCGGTCACGCGGCCGAAGGGACGGGTGCTGACCACCTGATAGCCCTGCGCCGCCGCCAGCGCGGCATATTGCCGCGTCAGCGGGCGCTGCGTCGCGCCGGTGCGGACATAGACCGTGCCGCAGCATTCGGGATCCTGGGTGCTGAAATCGCCTGACAGCGTGATGTCGAGGTTCTCGCCGGGCCGCCACAGCAACTGCGCGCGCAGGCCGAGGTTGTCCTGGCTGTTGATCGAGGTGCCCGTGGCGATATTGCTGATTGTCCCGCGCCGGCCAGTCGAGGAAATTGCCAGCCGCGCCGCGAGCTTGTCCGACAGCGGCCCGGAGACTGCCGCCTTGGCCTGCTTGAAGCCGAGATTGCCGACAGTGACTTCGGCGCGACCGGTGAAATCGAAGCTGGGCTGGCGTGAGGTGATGTTGAGTGCGCCTGCGGTTGTGTTCTTGCCATAGAGCGTGCCCTGCGGTCCGCGCAGCACCTCGATCTGCGCCACATCGAGGAAGTCGAAGGTCGAAGAGGCGGCGCGCGAATAGTACACATCGTCGACATAGATGCCGACGCCCTGCTCGAAACCATCGTTGGTCAGCCCGAACGGCGCGCCGATGCCGCGCAGCGTCAGCGAGGTGTTGCGCGGGTTCGACGAATAGTATTGCAGCGTCGGGGTGACCTGCTGGAGCCGGCCGACATTGAAGCTGCCGGTGTTGTCGATATGCTCGCCGCCGATCACCGAGATGGCCAGCGGCACGTCCTGCGCGCTTTCCTGGCGGCGGCGGGCGGAAACGACGATTTCCGTTATTTCGTCGGACGCGCCGGTGCCGATCGAGGTGGGCTGCTCGGCAGCGGCGGTTTCAGCGAGCTTGGCGGCGGCAACTTCGGATGCGTAGGCGGGGGTGGCGGGAAGCGCGGCCAAGGCAGCACCCGCCAGAAGTACGGCACGGGATGTCATCGGAGTTCCTTCTTGTCGGGGTCACGATGCCTCCAGTGGTCCGGTGGGCGGGTGGTTTGGGGGGGACGGGCGGATCAGTTCGGCCGCAGCCGTCGCTTCTCGGTTACGTCGAGCTGGACGATGCGGCCTTCGTGGACGGTCAGAAGGACCGTGCCGAATTTAAGCCCGAGCAGCGCCTCGCGGACATTGGCGAGGCTCTCCTCGAGCAGGCGCGCCGCTTCTGGCGAGAGCGGCGTTTGGTCAGCAGTGGCGGACATGCGGTGTCTCCCTGTCGGTGACGGGGGCTATATACCCAATTAAAATAATAGACATTAAACGAGTTCTGTCTCCTATCCAATCTCAGCTTTAGCCTCATGAAATTCCTAGGGTATCTGCGCCGTCGGCGCAGCGGTGCAGGCGAAGCCGCCCGCCCATGCGCGTGGCGGGAGACTTCGCCCGGTACTCCGGCAGACGCACGCGCTGCTTCGCGCGTCTCCAGGAGCAGCACCTCACATATTTCAACTAAATCGATAGACAATACGCAATTCGCGCTGCGGCGGCGAAGCGAAACTTTTACGCGCCGGGCGGCAGTGTCCCTCCAAAAAGTAGGTGAAGAGTGCGCGGTCCACATCGGAATCGCGCGACCTGCCGATCTGCAACACGGCTGGACAAGCCCGGACATTGCCGCCACGCTCGATCCCGGAAAACCGAGGGAGAGGCACCATGGATCGACGCTGGCCCTATGCGCTGGGTGATTTCCTCGCCAGCCTGGTTGTCGGCGTGGTGGCCGGGCTCGCCGCCTGGGCGATCGTCTTGCCGGGCTGGAACATGTGGCTGGCCATGGCGCTGATGATGCCCTTGGGCATGGTCATCGGGCTGGTGCTCTATCTCCTCCTCGGCAGCCGGCTGGGCGCGATGGAGGCGATGATCCCGGCGATGTATACCGGCATGTGGGCAGGCATGGTCGTCGGCATGATGGCGGCGATGATGCCGCTGCCGCTGCGCCATGCGGCCGAGATGGGCGCGGCCTGCGGCATTGCCGAGATTGTCTTCCTGTGGCTCGCCAATACGCTGCTGCGCGGACCCCAGCGGCAGCCCAAGCCATGAACGAGCCGTCCAGCCGCTCCGGCACACTGACGCCCTCCGACGTCGCCCGCACCAAATGGGACAAGCTCGCCCCGCGTTTCGACGGCATGGCCAGTGCCGCGACCGAGAAGCGCTGGAAACCGTGGAAACAGCAATTGTTCGCGAACATGCAGGGCAAGGTGCTGTTCCTCGCGCTGGGCACCGGGCTCGATATTCCCGCTTTCCCGCCGGGCCGCGACATTACCGCGATCGACATCAGCCCGAAAATGCTCGCCGAGGCGACAAAGCGCATCGCCGCCTACGCCGGAACGATCCGCGCCGAGGTGATGGATGTCCACGCCATGCCCTATGCCGAGGCCAGCTTCGACCAGGTGTTCACCTCGTGCACCTTCTGTTCGGTGCCCGATCCGGTGGCGGGGCTGAAAGCGCTCTACCGCGTGCTCAGGCCCGGCGGCGGAACTTTATATGTTCGAGCATACCGGCAGCAAGTTCTACCCCTTCCGCCAGATGATGGATTTCATGACGCTGCTGTCCGAACGCGTCGGTCCGGCGATGAACCGCGACACCGTGGCCAATGTCCGCGCTGCGGGGTTCGACATCGTCGAGGTCGATCATGTCTTCCTTGATGTGGTAAAGACGATCAAGGCTGTGAAACCCGCCTGACCGGCGCAGGAAAGTTTCGCTTGGGCGCACCCCGGCAAATTCTTTCTCGCCGGCGAGTGGCATAAACTCTACCAATGCAATCGAGTTTAACCGGAGTTGGCTCGGATGGATTTCGCAAGCTTCGATCTTGCCTATCTGCTTCCCTTCATCGCCGTCGGCTTTGCCGCGCAACTGGTCGATGGTGCCTTGGGCATGGCATTTGGCGTCATCTCGAACACGCTGCTGGTCGCCGTGATCGGCCTGCCGCCGGCGCAGGCTTCGCAAAAAGTCCATTTGGTCGAGTGTTTTACCACGGCGGTCTCGGGAATCAGCCATTTGCTCCACGGCAATATCGACAAGCGGCTGTTCTTCAGCCTTCTGATCCCCGGGGTGACCGGCGGCGTGCTGGGGGCCTATGTGCTGACCTCGCTCGACGCTGCCTTGGTCAAGCCCTTCGTGCTGACCTACCTCTCCGCGATCGGCATCTATCTGGTGTGGCGCGGCGTGTTCTATCCGCCGGCGATCCGCCCTGCCAAACTGATCGCGCCTCTGGGGCTGTTCGGCGGCTTCCTCGATGCGGTCGGCGGCGGCGGCTGGGGGCCGGTGGTCACCTCCAACCTGCTGATCCAGGGTGCTGATCCGCGCAAGGTGGTCGGCACGGTGAGCGCGGTCGAGTTTTTCCTGACGATCACCGTCTCGGCGGCCTTCATCTATCACCTCGGGCTGGGTGAAGTTGCGGGCGCGACGCTCGGCCTGCTGATCGGCGGACTGCTGGGCGCGCCGCTCGGGGCCTGGGCCGCCAAGCACTTCCCGGTCAAGCAGATGCTGATCCTGGTCGGTGTCGTGCTGACGCTGACCAGCGCCTACGGGGTTTACAAGGCCTGGGGGTGATGGCTCACCCGCAAACCCCCGCCGCCGCGAGCACTGCCAGGGTCAGCACATCGGGCGCGATCGCGGTCATCGGGGCGATCTGCACCGGCTTTTCCATGCCGATCAGCATCGGCCCGATGGTGGCATTGCCCGCCAGCTCGCGCAGCAGCTTGGCCGAGATGTTGGCCGATTGCAGCCCCGGCATGACCAGCACGTTGGCCGGCGCGGAAAGCCGGCTGAACGGATAGTTCTTCATCACGTTGGGGTTGAGCGCGGCGTCGGGGGCGATGTCGCCTTCGTATTCGAAGCTTACCTTTTCGGCATCGAGGATCGCCACTGCACCGCGGATCGGATCGAGCCAGCGCCCCGAAGGATTGCCGAAGGTCGAGAAGGAGAGGAAGGCGACGCGCGGCTCGTGGCCGAGGCGGCGGGCGACTGCGGCGGTCTCCTTGGCGATCACCGCGAGGTCCTCGGCGCTCGGCCGCTCGTTCACCGTTGTGTCGGCGAGGAACACGGTATAGTTCTTGCCGACCATCAGGTGCACGCCAAACGGCAGGTGCCCCGGCATCGGATCGAGCACTTCGCGCACTTCCTTGATGGTCTGTGCGAAAGTGCGGGTCATGCCGGTGATCATGGCATCGCCGACACCGATCTTGAGCAGCCCCGAGGCGAAAATGTTGCGGTCCTGGTTGACCATGCGGCGCACGTCGCGCTCCATGAAACCGCGCCGTTGCAAGCGCTCGTAGAGCAGTTCTACCAAGGCCTCGACATGCGTGGAGTTGGCAGAGTTCTGGATCTCGAAGCTTTCGGGATCGGCGACGCCCAATTCGGCCATCTTGTCGAGCACCCGTTGCGTGCGCCCCACCAGTACCGGATCGCCATAGCCGAAATCGCGATACTGGATCGCTGCGCGCAGCACGATCTCGTTTTCCGCCTCGGCGAAGATCACCCGCTTGGGATTGGCCTTGACTGCCTCGTAGACCTGCGTGAGCACCGAGGTCGTCGGATTGAGACGCGCTTTCAGGCTCATACGATAGGCGTCGAAATCCTCGATCGGCTTTTGCGCCACGCCCGAATCCATCGCCGCTTTGGCCACTGCGCTGGACACTACTTCCATCAATCGCGGATCGAACGGCGCGGGGATGATGTAGGCGCGACCGAACTGCTGGGTCTTGCCATAGGCGGCGGCGACTTCCTCGGGAACCTGCTCGCGCGCCAGTTCGGCGATGGCATTGGCAGCGGCGATCTTCATTTCCTCGTTGATCGCAGTCGCGCGCACGTCGAGCGCGCCACGGAAGATGAACGGGAAGCCCAGGACGTTGTTGACCTGGTTGGGATAGTCCGAACGCCCGGTGGCGACGATGGCGTCGGGGCGCACCGCCATGGCATCGGGCGGGGTGATCTCGGGATCCGGGTTGGCCATGGCGAAGATGATCGGGTTCTTGGCCATCGTCATGACCAGTTCCTGCGACAGTGCACCTTTGACCGAGAGGCCGAGAAAGATGTCGCGCCCCTTCACCGCGTCGGCGAGCGTGCGGTCGGTCGTCTCGATGGCATGCGCGGACTTGAACTGGTCGATACCCTCGCGGCCCTTCCAGATCACGCCCTTGCTGTCGCACATGACGACGTTTTCATGGCGCACGCCCATCGACTTGATCAGGCTGGTGCAGGCGATGGCCGAGGCCCCCGCGCCGTTGACCACGACCTTGACGTCCTCAAACTTGCGCCCGGTGATCAGGCAGGCGTTGACCAGGCCGGCGGCGGCGATGATCGCGGTGCCGTGCTGGTCGTCGTGCATCACCGGGATCTTCATCCGTTCGCGCAAGGTCTGCTCGATGATGAAGCACTCGGGGGCCTTGATGTCCTCAAGGTTGATGCCGCCGAAGCTCGGCTCCATCATTGCGATTGCCTCGATCAGCGCTTCGCTGTCCTCGCTGGCAAGCTCGATGTCGATCGAATCGACGTCGGCGAAGCGCTTGAACAGCACCGCCTTGCCTTCCATCACCGGCTTGGAAGCCAGCGCGCCGAGGTTGCCCATGCCGAGGATGGCGGTGCCGTTGGAAATCACCGCGACGAGATTGCCCTTGGCGGTATAATCGTAAGCCGTGGCGGGATCGTCGTAGATCGCCTGCACCGGCACGGCGACGCCGGGCGAGTAGGCGAGGCTGAGGTCGCGCTGGGTCGCCATCGGCTTCGAGGCGATGATCTCGATCTTACCCGGGCGGATGGTCTTGTGATAGAACAGCGCCTCGCGGTCGGTGAAGCTGACGTTACTTTCTTCGGACAAGTGCAATCTCCCGGATTCCCCGCCGCCCTAACCAATGTCGGCGCGGCGCGATAGGGGAAAGCTTGCTGCCCGCGCTTTGCGAATCGCCAAAAGCGCCGCAAACCCTTGCGGCGATGCACGCCCCGCCATCCCCAAGCGCCCCCACCCCGATGATGGTGCAATACCTCGCGCTCAAGGCCGAGGCGGGGGATTGCCTGCTGTTCTATCGGATGGGCGATTTCTTCGAGCTGTTCTTCGACGATGCGCGGGCCGCCGCACAAGTGCTCGATATCGCATTGACCAGTCGCGGCGAGCATCTCGGCGCACCGATCCCGATGTGCGGGGTGCCGGTGCATGCCGCCGAGGGCTATCTCGCGCGGCTGATCAAGGCCGGCTGCCGCGTCGCCATCGCCGAGCAGGTGGAGAGCCCCGAGGCGGCGAAGCGGCGCGGCGGAGCGAAGGCCCTGGTGGCGCGCGCCATCGTCCGCTTCGTCACGGCAGGCACGCTGACCGAGGAAGCGCTGCTTGAGCCGCGCCGGGCGAATGTGCTGGCGGCGATCTGCGAAGTGCGCGGACTGGTCGGGATCGCCGCCTGTGACA
Organism: uncultured Alphaproteobacteria bacterium; assembly: GCA_963777795.1. Taxonomy (GTDB): domain Bacteria; phylum Pseudomonadota; class Alphaproteobacteria; order Sphingomonadales; family Sphingomonadaceae; genus Novosphingobium. The sequence continues at coordinate 561,456 of CAVZRM010000003.1, read as the reverse complement.
TTTCGACCGGCCGCATGGAACTGGAGGAATGCCCGCCCGAGCTCGCCGGCGCGGCCATGGCGCGGCTGGGGGCAAGCGAAGTGGTCTGCCCCGAAGGCTGGCCGGAAATCAGCACTGCTGCGCCACCGGACGGCACCCAGCGACCGTCACGCGATTTCGCCAGCGAGCAGGGCGAGGCGCGGTTGAAGGCGGCGCATGGCGTCGCCACGCTCGACGGCTTCGGACAGTTTTCGCGTGCGATGCTGGCGGCGGCGGGCGGGCTCCTGGCCTACCTCGACCATGCGGGGCGCGGTTCGCTGCCCTTGCTGTTGCCGCCGGTTGCACGCGCCGGCGGGGCGCATCTCGCCATGGACGAGGCGACGCGCGCCAGCCTCGAAATCCTCAGCAGCAGCCAGGGAGGCCGCAAGGGCAGCCTGATCGATGCCGTCGATCGCTGCGTCACCGGCGCGGGTGCGCGGCAGCTCGCCGAGGACCTCTCCGCCCCGCTGACTGATATGACCGCGATCCGGCAGCGGCTCGAGCTGGTGCAGTGGCTGCATGACGATACGCTGCTGCGCGAGGATTTGCGCGCGCTCCTGCGGGCACTGCCCGATCTTGGCCGCGCGCTAGGGCGGCTGGTGGCGGGTCGCGGATCCCCGCGCGATCTCGGCCAGCTACGCGATGGGCTCAGCGAGGCGCGGCACTTGCAGGAGTACCTGTCCACCCGCCGCGAGCGTCCTGTCCTGCTCGATGGCCTGTTGCCGGCACTCGCCGGGCATGGTGCGCTCACCGAACTTTATGCCCAGGCGCTGGTCCCGGCCCCGCCGACTGAACGATCGCAAGGTGGCTTCATCGCCGAGGGCTATGACCACGCGCTTGATGCACTTCGCCAGACTGCGGGCAACGCGCGCCGCGCCATCGCCGCGCTTGAGGCGAAATACCGCGACGAGACCGGGGTGGCCGCGCTCAAGATCCGCCACAACGGGGTGCTCGGCTATTTCATCGAAGTCCCCGCGCGGCATGCCGACGGACTGATGGCGGCGGACAGCGGCTTTGCCCACCGCCAGACCATGGCCGGCGCGGTGCGGTTCAATGCCGTCGCGCTGCACGAGGAGGCGAGCCGCATCGCCGAGGCGGGCGGGCATGCCCTTGCTGCCGAGGAAGCGCATTTCGAGGAGCTGGTCGCCGCAGCCGTCGCCGCGCGCCACGCGATTGCCGCCACCGCCGCCGCGCTCGCCCGCATCGATGTCGCCGCCGGCCAGGCGGAGCGCGGGGCGGAAGGCGGCTGGTGCTGTCCGGCGCTGGTCGAGGAGCCGAGCCTCGCCATTGCCGGCGGGCGGCATCCGGTGGTCGAAGCAGCGCTGGCGCTGCGCGGCGAACGTTTTGTCGCCAACGACTGCACCCTCGCCTCCGTTGACCGCCTGTGGCTGATTGGCGGGCCGAACATGGGCGGCAAATCGACCTTCCTGCGACAGAACGCCCTGATCGTCATCCTCGCCCAGGCCGGCGGCTTCGTGCCCGCCCACAGCGCCACGATCGGGATGGTCGACCGCTTGTTCAGCCGGGTTGGTGCCTCCGACAATCTGGCGCGCGGGCGCTCGACGTTCATGGTCGAGATGGTCGAGACCGCCGCGATCCTGGCGCAGGCGACGGAACGAAGCTTCGTCATCCTCGACGAGGTCGGGCGCGGCACCTCGACCTATGACGGGCTGGCGCTGGCCTGGGCGGTGGCCGAGGCGGTGCATGGCACCAACCGCTCCCGCTGCCTGTTCGCGACGCACTATCACGAGCTTTCGCGACTGGCGCAAAGCTGCGACGCGCTGAGTCTGCACCACGTCCGCGCGCGCGAATGGAAGGGCGATCTGGTGTTGCTGCACGAGCTCGCCGAAGGCCCCGCCGACCGCTCCTATGGCCTCGCCGTCGCGCGGCTGGCAGGGCTTCCTGCACCGGTGCTGGCACGGGCCAAGGCGGTGCTCGACCGGCTGGAGAAAGGCCGCGCCGAAACCGGCGGGCTGGCGGCTGGCCTGGGCCACCTGCCACTGTTCGCTGCCGCGCTGGAGGCGGTGGAGGAGCAGCTCGATAGCCTGCGCGAACGCCTGAGCGACCTCGACATCGACGCACTGAGCCCGCGCGAGGCGCTCGATCTGCTCTATGAGCTGAAGCGCGAGGCCAATTCCGGCTGAGGCACCGATCGTTAACCGGGCAGCCGTAGATTGGCGATCATGCTTGGGCCCGGCATCAAAACTGTCTTCAAGAGCCGATGGCGCGCGCTGTGGTGGGCAGGCAGCATCCTGCTCAGCGCCGTGCTGTTTGGCGCGAGGGTCGACAGCATCAAGTTTTCAGTGGAAGGCGCGCCGCAGCAGGCCGAGACCAAGCACGTCAATCCCTGGTCCAAGACCCCGGGCTGACCCCGCGATCCCGCCACCGCTGCCCTGGTCAGCGGCTTTGGCCCGGAACCCACAGCACGTCGCCAGCCCCTCCGGCATTGACCGCGCGGGCGAGGACAAAGAGATAGTCCGACAGCCGGTTGACATAGGCCAGCGCCGCCGGGTTGACCGGGGCATCGCCGGCCAGCGCGGTTATCGTGCGCTCCGCCCGGCGCACCGCCGCGCGCGCCATATGCACCCGCGCCGCCGCCTCGCTGCCGCCGGGCAGGATGAAACTGTTCAGCGGGGGCACGCCGTCGTTCAGCTTGTCGATTTCACTTTCGAGCCATTCGGCCTGCGCGAGCACGACGCGCAGCACCATTGCGCCCGGTGCAAAATCCTCGCCCGGAGTCGCGAGATCCGCGCCGAGATCGAACAGGTCGTTCTGGATGCGCGCGAGCGCGGTCGCATGGCCCCCCCCTGCCAGCGCGACGGCGGCCAGCCCGAGCGCGGAATTCGCCTCATCGACCGCTCCGATCGCCTCCATGCGTGCGGCATGCTTGGGCAGGCGCGAGCCATCGACAAGCCCGGTGGTGCCGTCATCGCCGGTCCGCGTGTAGATTTTATTGAGCTTGACCAAAGAATTAGCGGCTGATCGCCAGCAGTACCGCGACGACCAGCACAGCCAGCGCCTGATACTTGATCCGCGCGAACATCATCTTGTTCTGCATCAGCTGGTTGGCGCTCGGCCCGGCGCTGGCATCACGTTCGAGATCGAGCTTCGCGCCTTTCATGAAGGCAATGATGCCGCGCACCAGACTGACCACGACCATGACCATCAGGATCGCGATGACGACGACGAAGAAGGTGGTTTTCATGGTGCGGCATATAAGCGCTCGGCCAGCGAAATACCAGCGGGGAAACGATGTTCGCGCAGCGCCTGGGCCAGCGCGCGGCCATCCGCCCCGGTGCGGCGCAGGTCGCCCAGCGCTGGCGAGCCGCGCCGCTTGGCGAGCTTGCGCCAGCGCCCCTTGGCATCGGCCTCGACCAGCAGCGCATGGTGATGCCAGCGCGGCACCGGCAGGCCGAGCAGCGCCTGCAACAGGCGGTGGACATGGGTCGCGGCGAACAGGTCCGCGCCGCGTGTCACCAGCGTGATCCCGTCCGCCGCATCGTCGAACGTGGCGGCAAGGTGATAGCTCGCCGGGGCTTCCTTGCGCACCAGCACCACGTCGCCGAACAGTTCGGGTGCGGCGCGCTGGGTGCCGGTGGGCTGATCGGTCCAGAACAGCGGTCCGGCCTGCGCGATGGCCGCCGCCATGTCGAGCCGCCAGGCCGCGCCCTCGGGATCGACCGCGCGCGCCCGGCAAGTGCCGGGATAGAGCGGCCCGTCGGGCCCGGTCGCAGTGGCGGCGGCGAGAACTTCGGCGCGGGTGCAGCGGCAGGGGTAGAGCAGGCCCATGGCGCGCAGCCGGTCGGCCGCCGCCGTGTAGCGCTCCAGCCGGGCCGACTGGAACACCGGTGCGCCGTCCCATGCGAGCCCCAGCCAGGCAAAATCGGCGAAAATGTCCTCGATCAGCCCTGTGCGGCTGCGGCCCTCGTCGATGTCCTCGATGCGCAGCAGCGCTTCGCCGCCGCCCGCGCGCGCCTCATCGTGGGCGACAATTGCCGCGTAGGCATGGCCGAGATGCAGTGGCCCGTTGGGGCTGGGGGCAAAGCGGGTGCGGATCATGCTGCGCTTGTGTTGTGGATTGCGGGGGCTGACAAGCCTTGACGCGGCCTAGCCCGCCGTGTTGACTTGGCAGCCATGGACTGCCGCGAAACCGTCATCAGCGCTTGCCAAGAAGGGCCATGCTCAAGTCGGAGCTGATCGAGCGCGCGGCCCGGTTCCGCAGCGCAGGGGACGATCCCACCCGCAATCTCTCCGCATGCCCGGCGCTCGTGCTCAACGCCGACTATACCCCGCTGTCCTACTATCCGCTCAGCCTGTGGCCGTGGCAGACCGCGATCAAGGCGGTGTTCCTCGAGCGGGTCGATATCGTCGCCAGCTACCAGCGCGAGGTGCACAGCCCGAGCTGGACCATGCCGATCCCCTCGGTGATCGCGCTGCGCCAATATGTCCGGCCGAGCGAATTTCCTGCCTTCACCCGGTTCAATGTGTTCCTGCGTGATCGTTTCGCCTGCCAGTATTGCGGCAGCCCGCAGCACCTGACCTTCGACCACGTCGTCCCGCGCCGGCTGGGCGGGCGCACCAGCTGGGAAAACGTCGCCACTGCCTGCGCGCCGTGCAACATGAAGAAGGGCGGGCGCACGCCGCAGCAGGCGAGAATGCCGCTGCTGGTCAAGCCGATCCGCCCGACCAGCTGGCAACTCCAGGACCGCGGCAAGGCCTTCCCGCCGAATTACCTCCACGAAACCTGGCGCGACTGGCTCTACTGGGATGTCGAGCTGGAGGCGTGAGGGGTGATCGGGCCGGTGTTGCGCCCGCTGTCGCCGGCCCGTATCCTCGCACCGTGGCATCCTGTCCTGTCCTCTCCATCCTCACCGGCAAGGCCCGGCCGTTTCGCGGCGACGAGCCCAGCGCCATCGCCAAGACCGCGCGCAACGGGCCAGTCGCGGTCAGCCATTTGGGCTTCGGAGGCGACGAGCAGGCCGATCTTGCCGTCCATGGCGGGCCGGACAAGGCGATCCATCACTATCCCTTCGACCACTATCCTTTCTGGCGCACGGCGCTGGGCGCGCATCCGCTGCTGGAGCAGGCCGGCGCGTTTGGCGAGAATGTTGCAACGCTGGGCTTGACCGAGCGCGAAGTCTGCCTCGGCGACCGTTTCCGGCTCGGCTCGGCGCTGGTCGAGGTCAGCCAGGGCCGCCAGCCGTGCTGGAAGCAGGGACACCGGCTCGGCGATCCTGCAGTGGTCGCGCGGATGGTCGAAACCCGCTTCACCGGGTGGTATTACCGGGTGCTCGAGTCCGGTGCGGTCGCGGCCGGGAATGCCATCGTCCTCGCCGCGCGGCCCATGCCGGAATGGACGATCGCGCGCGTTTTCGGCCTGCTCATCGGCGGTGAGGGCAAGGGCGATCCCGCCGCCTTGCGCGCGCTGGCGGAAATGACGGTGCTCGCCGCGCCGTGGCGCGCCAGGGCGCGGGAGCTGCTCGGCGGTCTAGACGACAAGGCCGGAGACGAGGCCGGAGATGGGGGCGGAGGCGAGGCGTGAGCGCGATCCGCATCCTGGTCGATGCCGACGCCTGCCCGGTGAAGGAGGAGGTCTACAAGGTCGCCTTGCGCCGCCATGTCCGGGTGGCGGTGGTCAGCAACAGCCGCTTGCGCGTTCCCGCGCACCCGCTGATCGAGCGCGTGGTGGTCTCCGACAGGTTCGACGCCGCCGACGACTGGATCGCCGCCGAGGCAGACGCGCGCGCAGTAGTGATCACCGCCGACATCCTGCTCGCCGACCGCTGCCTCAAGGCCGGGGCCAGCGTGATCGGCCCCAATGGCAAGCCCTTCACCCCGGCGAGCATCGGCAGCGCCGTCGCCACCCGCGCGATCATGGCCGACTTGCGCGCGGGCGGCGACATTGTGGGTGGGCCAGCACCGTTCGCCAAGGCCGACAGGTCGCGGTTCCTGCAGGCGCTGGACGAGGGGCTGGTGCGGCTGGAGCGGGCCGGGTGAAGCAGGAGCAGCGCAAAACCCGGCCCTCGCCAGACCCGGCCAGCCTTGGCATGGCGCGAATTCAACAGGAGTGCAGGCGATGACCGGTGACGACGAAGACTATGTCTATGACGAAGTCAGCGGCGAATGGCTCCCCGCCTCGGAACTGGCCACACAGCGCGCCGCCGAAGGCGCGGTGGAAGTGCGCGATGCGGTCGGCAACCTGCTCGCCGATGGCGATTCCGTGACGCTGATCAAGGACCTCGAAGTCAAGGGCGCGGGGCGGACGCTGAAGCAGGGCACCGTGATCAAGTCGATCCGGCTGACCGGGGATGCGCAGGAGATCGACTGCCGGTTCGACGGGATCAAGGGGCTGGTGCTGCGGGCGGAGTTTGTGCGGAAGCGGTGACTTCAGGCAGCTTTGCCGAAATCAGCCTCGCACTTGAGCCGGATGCCCAGCGCCGACATCACCTTGAGCAGCGTCTCCAGCGTCGGATTGCCGTTTTCACGTGAGCGTAGTGTAGAGCGCCTGCCGGTTGACGCCGGTTTTCTCGGCGATTTTGGTCATGCCCTCGCTGCGGGCAACATCGCCCAGCACCTTGGCGATATAGGGTGCGTGACCGCTTTCGAAGGCATCGTTGAGGAAGTCGATCACATCGTCGGGATCGAGAATGTAGTCGGCTGCATCGAAGGGCAGCAATTCGATCTTTTCTGCCACGTCAGTCTCCTTCGTCTGCCTCGATTGCGCGCGCCATGTCCTTGGCCCGCGCAAGCATCCGCGCCTGATCGCCCTTGTCGCTGCCGCAGAGCAGGACGATCATCTCCTGCCCGCGCATAGTGAAATACAGGCGATAACCCGGCCCGAAATGGATGCGCATTTCGCTCACCCGGTCACCCACCGATTTCACATCGCCCAGCGCACCGGTGACCTCGTATCGCCCGATGCGCTGCGCGATCTTCACCCTTGCCCGCCGGTCACGAAGCCCGAGAACCCAGTTCCTGAACTCGCGCGTCTGGATGGCGGTTGGCATTGTCGGTTATATGCGACAGATTAGGATGGGAGTCGAAGGGTGGGGGATTGGGGATTATTGCACCTGTCGCCGTAATCACATCGAAGTGGTCCAGCGCATCCAGAACCTGCAAAAGGACTATCGCGAACGCTTCCAGACCGCCCGCCGCTCCGCGCTGATGCTGCGCGTGATCGACCGGGCTTTCGAGCGTCCGGTAGTGACCATCACCGGCATCGCCGAAGCGCTCGGGGCGACCTATCCGGCTGCGGCGAACAACGTTAAGCCCTTGCTGGCGGTGGTCGTCGCCGAGGAGTTGGCTGGGAGCTATCCGAAGATGATCGTGTTCCCGGGCGTTATGGAGGCGATGCGGGTGGGGTGAGGATTGGGGGATAGGTGCATTGTCACCGCATCCGCAGGAGTTTTAACATGTCGGCGTACGAAGCCCACCCCTCTCCAACTGCGGATAGCGCCGTCAGCCCACCGTTGCCACTATGGTTTTGGGACTGCCTCAGCCTCAACCTGACCTAGCAGCTCGTCCCGATATCCGGCAATGCGCTCCTCGATTGCAGCCATATGCACTTCTTGCTCCTGCAGGATTTCATCCGAAACCAACTCTGCCTTCCAACCGTTTTTGCCCTTGGTGAGCTTTGCCAGACAGATTGGATCACCGACGAAACCCGGCGCACATCTGATGGTATGCGCTAGTGCCCAATGAACACCGAAGAGCGCCATTTTCACGTCGGGGGCCTTGCCCCTCCAGAAAGTCCTATCGACGAACGACATAAATGGCTCGGCAAGGGTTTGGCCAGAACCCATCGCCACGAAATGGATCTTTCCGTTCTTAAGCTCGGGCTGAAAATCTGCCGTCGCAAACTCTATGAGCTGCCCTGAGTTCTCGATTGGCGCGCCGACCAACGCTCCATATGATCCTTTGGCTGCGCCAGTTGACCCAAAATCATTGCTACCCGCTGCGGCAAGCGCTTTCGCCACATTGACGGCTGATTGCTGAAATAGTTTCGCATCGTGGGCTTGCTTGACCTGATCCGCAAACCGCTGACCCAGCCCAATCTGACCAGTCCCAGCGACAATCACTCGGTCGCCAACAATTACAATCTTGTCAGACGCAAGCTTTAATAGATGCATGTTTCCGGCTGCAGAAGTTGCAGCACTGTCGGCACCAATCACGACCCCGTCTGTGCAACGGACACCAACGAGAACGGTCATTGGCTAGCCGACAAACACGCTGTTGGCACGCATTTCAGGGTATGCCTCGTAAATGGACTTAACGAGCTTCGCGAAACTTAGCGAACGTACCCAAGCCACAACTCTTTCAATGTAAGCCCGGCTTCCATCGTCCATCAAAGCCTTCAACTCTCCCGCCCGCGCCAAGCCAGCATCCGTGACGGCATACTCTGTATAGCCGTTCGGGCTGCGACCACTCGAGACCAACTCCGCCAATTCAAGAACCCCCGATTCGACATAAACTTCTCGATCAAAGGGCCCATAATCGTATGGAGCAAAATTGAATCGAAACTCATCGTCAAACAATTGCGGCAAATTCTGGTCAATCAAGAAAACCGCCTTCTGCAGCTGAACTGGACTGAAGGGCAGGCCATTGGCCGAACCGATGATCGCAAGAAGTGCGTCACGACGATGCATTTTTGCGTCCCTTCTGCATGCGAATCATCCTTTGAGTCGCGTTTTTCCTACTTTGCAAGCATTTCCCAATCGAAAAGCTCACTCAGCTGGCACGTAGATTTCCCCACCTTCCTCGCGGAACTTCTCGCTCATCTCCGCCATCCCGGCCTCAGCGTCAGCGTCGGCGAGTGGGGCCTGTGCCCCTCCACCATGCTGCGCATGGTCCCCCTCCCCGTTCCGGGGAGGATTAGCAGCAACAAACGTCTCCACCCCGGCATTCTGCTTCGCGGCAAAATCCCGCACTTCCTGCGTGATCTTCATCGAGCAGAATTTCGGCCCGCACATCGAGCAGAAATGCGCCGTCTTCGCGCCTTCCGCCGGCAAGTCTGGTCGTGGAATTCTTCCGCCGTGTCCGGGTCGAGCGACAGGTTGAACTGATCGCGCCAGCGGAATTCAAAGCGGGCGCGGCTCAGCGCATCGTCGCGCACCTTGGCCGCCGGGTGGCCCTTGGCGAGGTCCGCCGCGTGGGCGGCGAGCTTGTAGGTCACCACGCCGACCTTGACGTCGTCGCGGTCGGGCAAACCGAGGTGTTCCTTGGGCGTCACGTAACACAGCATCGCCGTGCCGAACCAGCCGATCATCGCCGCGCCGATGCCGCTGGTGATGTGGTCATAACCCGGCGCGATGTCGGTGACGAGCGGCCCGAGCGTGTAGAACGGGGCTTCGCCGCAGGCGGCGAGCTGCTTGTCCATGTTGGCCTTGATCTTGTGCATCGGGACGTGTCCCGGCCCCTCGATCATCACCTGGACGTCCTGCGCCCAGGCGCGCTTGGTGAGTTCGCCCAGCGTGTAGAGCTCGGCGAATTGCGCCTCGTCGTTGGCATCGGCGATGCTGCCGGGGCGCAGGCCGTCGCCGAGGCTGTAGGCGATGTCGTAGGCTTTGCAGATCTCGGTGATGTCGTCGAAATGCTCGTAGAGGAAGCTCTCCTTGTGGTGAGAGAGGCACCACTTGGCCATGATCGAGCCGCCGCGCGACACGATCCCGGTGACGCGCTTCGCCGTCATCGGGATATAGGGCAGGCGCACCCCGGCGTGGATGGTGAAATAGTCGACGCCCTGCTCGGCCTGTTCGATCAGTGTGTCGCGGAAAATCTCCCAGGTGAGGTCCTCGGCGACGCCGCCGACTTTCTCAAGTGCCTGGTAGATCGGCACGGTGCCGATGGGCACGGGCGAATTGCGGATGATCCATTCGCGAGTGTCGTGGATGTTGCGGCCGGTCGACAGGTCCATCACCGTGTCCGCGCCCCAGCGGATCGACCAGACCATCTTGTCGACTTCCTGCGCGACATCGGAAGCCACCGCGCTGTTGCCGATGTTGGCGTTGATCTTGACGAGGAAATTGCGCCCGATCGCCATCGGTTCGCACTCGGGGTGGTTGACGTTCGAGGGAATGATCGCGCGGCCGCGGGCGACTTCGCTGCGGACGAATTCGGGGGTGACGTAGTCGGGAATTTCCGCGCCGAAGTCCTCGCCGTCGCGGCTATATGCGGCGAGCCGTTCGCGGCCGAGGTTCTCGCGGGTGGCGACGTATTCCATCTCGGGGGTGATTATCCCCCGGCGGGCATAATGCATCTGGCTGAGGTTCGCGCCGGCTTTCGCGCGCAGCACGGTCTTGCGCACGGCGGGGAAGGCGGGGACGCCGCCCGAGCGGTCAGGGCCAAGCTGGCCGTTATCCTCGGGCCGCACCTCGCGCTGGGCCACTTCCTCGACATCGCCGCGCGCCAGTTGCCAGGGGCGGCGCAGTTCGGCGAGGCCGGCGGCAATGTCGATCAGCGTGTCGGGATCGGTGTAGGGGCCGGAGGCGTCATAGACCCGCACCGGTGCCTCGCCCGAGCTAGGCTCAAGCGAAATCTCGCGCATCGCCACTTTCAACGGACCGACATGGACTTTTTTCGAGCCGCGAATTGGCCCGGTGGTGACGCCGATCTCGAATTTGGAGTTGATGTCTGCCATGCATGCGCTCCTTGGGTGGCCGGAAGGTGCCGCATTGGCCGACCCTCCCTCCGCCCGTGCTAACGGGTTCAGGTTCGACGGGTCGCGGGGCGTTACGCCCGCCTCTCAGCCACTCGGCTCCCCGGGGATGGCGTGACTTTAGGCGAGTGGGCGGGGTGAGTCCAGCGCGAGGCGGGCTCGGCAGGGGCTCAAAACGTGTAGCCCAGCCCTGCGGCAAATACCCACTGGCTGCGCCGACCGCGCTGCGCGGTGATCGGCGTCCTGGCAGCGCTTCCCTTGAGCGCGGTGTAGAGGAAGCCCGCGCCGATCGAAAAGCCGCCGTTGAGCAGGTTGCGATCCAGATCGCGCGCGGTGAACGCCCCGAAACTGAGCGATTTGAGGCCGCCGCGTGCGGTGAATACCGGCAGGCCGCTCGCCGCGCTACCGGCGGGAGTGATGTCGTAATTGTAGCGGGCAAAGCGGGTGTTCGCCACTTCGGCGGAGGCGAGAACGCCAATTACCTGCGCCTTGCTGACCGGGGTGAGATAGCTGACCGAGGGCGAAATCACGCCGCCGCCGCCCTTGCCCGAAATATCCCAGCGGAAGTCAGCGCCGATTGATAACTGGTCGTGGCCGTTGAATGGACGCCGGATGGTAATGCCGAGATTGACTCCGCCCTCGAGGATGGTGCGCAATTTGCCGAGACTGGCGACCACCGGGTCCTTGATCGTGCCAGCGCGGTTCATCCTGAGGCGGAACACCGGGCCGAAGCTGAAGCCCAGTTTTGCTCCGGGCCGCTCGGGCACCAGATCGAGCGCGAAGCCGGCGGCGCGGGGGCTGATACCGATCCCGCCGAAATTGCCGGCGAAGGCTCCGGCGAGAAGGGTCGATTTCTGGCTCGACCCTTCAAAATTGGGCATCACCGCTACGCCAGCGGCGACGATCAGGAAATCGCCGTCGAAGGCAGTCGCGGCGCTGCCGAAAGCGGGTTTGGGCAGGCTGGTGGCGCGCGGCGGCGGGGCAGGCGTTTCGTCTGATTGCAAAGCGGCCACACCGGCCAGCGCCAGCAGACGCGCTGGGGCCGGCAGCGGCGAAACCCGCCGGGCGCGCTTCGGCCCGCCCAGCCTGGAATTCAAGCTGCAAGGCGCATCGGCAGATGGCGGAGCAATTGCCAGCTCGCCAGCGAGGGAAATCAGCCCCGCATCGCCCGCCTGCGATTGGCCGAAGCGCGGGACAATGGCGGCAAGCGGTTCGCTATGCGGAGCCAGCGCCGTGCCCATGGCAATGCCGCGGCGCGAGCAGCCGTCGAGCGAGGTTCCCCCGGCGGACGGGGCAAGCATCGGCGCGAGCATCGGCGGGCAATCCATTGTGCGGCAAGGCTAGCATGCGATTGCCGCGCCGGACAAGCGCCGGTGCCAGAAAAATGTTGGTTGTCTGGTGCTTGCGCACCGATCAGCCAGGCTCCTCCGGCGGCGCGGTGGCGTCGCCCTCGCCGAGCGCGCGCTGCATGTAGAGCACGTCGAGCCAGCGCCCGAATTTGCGACCGGCACTGCGCAGCCGCGCCACTTCGACAAAGTCCGCGCGGGCATGGAGGGCGATGGAGGCCGGTTCCGATCCGGCTATCCCGGCAATCATCTGGCGAAATCCGCAAGCCTCGCAGGCGGCGATCAGCGCAACAAGCAGCGCCGTGCCGATCCCGCGACCCAACGCATCGTGGCGCAAATAGATGCTGTCCTCGCAGGTGAAGCGATAGCCTGCGCGCGGGTTGTACTGCGCGGCATAGGCAAAGCCCAGCGCGTCGCCATCCGCGTCGCGCGCCAAAAGCCAGGGCCACCCGGCACCCAGCACTTTGGTCATGCGACCGGCAATTTCTTGCCCATCGGGGGGAACCGTCTCCCATGTCGCCGAGCCATGCAGCACGTGATGCGCATAGATCGCCGCGACCTCGGCCGCATCGGCAAGCGTGGCGGGCAGGATGGCGACGTCGCGCATCATGCATGAATGGCGCAAGCGCGTCCGCCTGCCAAGCTCGCGTGTTGCCCCGGCGGGAGCAAGCTCCTAAGTCAGCGGCGATGAAAGGTCCCATCGCCGCATATGCCAAGAGCGCTGGCACCGCGCACAGGGTCTGTCGATGACGCGCGCCTGTGTCATCGGTGCGGGCTTCGGCGGGCTGGCGCTGGCCATTCGCTTGCAGAGTTCGGGCATCGAAACGGTGCTGATCGATGCGCGCGAGCGGCCCGGCGGCTTTGCCGCAGCACGCGACCGGGCAGGATTTGCTTTCGATGCCGGGCCGGCAGCGATCGCCGACCGGGCCGCACTTGCCGAGCTGTGGCAGCTTTCCGGCAGCGCTCTCGACGACGACGTGACGCTGCTGCCGATCGAGCCGCTGCGCCGCTACAACTGGCCCGACGGGGTCAATCTCGACATGACCGGGGGTAGCGACGCTGGCCGTGCCGCGATGCACCGCGAGATCGCCCGCGTCGCTCCCGACGATGCGGCGGGATACGAGGAATTCCTGCGCTGGTCGGATCACGCCATGCGCGACAGGGTAACGCCCTGGCTCGCCGCGGCGCGGCGCGATCCGGTGAGTCTCTTGCGCAGCGTGCCGATGCTGGCGCGGCACCAGGCCTGGCGCTCGGCACACGGGATCGCCGCCCATTTCGTCAAGAGCGAAAAGTTGCGCCAGGCATGGTCGGTGGCGGCGCTCGCTGCCGGGGCTGATCCGTTCCGCGCCAGCGCGTTCCATGCCCTCGCCCACAAGCGGGAACTCGACGCCGGGCACTGGTGGCCCAAGGGCGGCATGGCGGGGCTCGCCGGGGCAATGGCGCGCCAGTTCGAAAAGCTGGGCGGCGTCGCAGTGTTGCGTGATCCGGTGCTTCACATCCACACCCTTGGCGACCGGGCGAGCGAGGTCGAATGCGTCAGCGGCTGGCGCCAGCGATTCGACGCAGTCGCCAGTTGCGCCGATGCGGTGCATACCTATCGCGACCTGCTTGCCGCCAACCAGCGCGGTCCGGACATGGCGCGCGCATTGCGCCGCTGCCGTTTCGCGCCGGGCCTGTTCACCGTCCATTTCGGTCTCGAAGGCAGCTGGCCGGGCATTCCGCATGAGACTGTGCTGTTCGCCGCGCGCTATCGCGCCTTGCTCGACGACATTTTCACCCATGGGGTGCTGCCGCGCGACATGATCGTGTTCCTCCATCACCCCTCGGTGACCGACGCCAGTCTCGCCCCGCCGGGCAAGAGCCTGTTTCGCGCAACCATTCCCGTGGCCAACCAGGCGCGGCTGCCGATCGACTGGGAGCAGGTGGGGCCCCTGATCGAGAAGCGCATTCTCGAGGAAGTCGGCCGCCGGCTGATCCCCGATATCGACGACCGGATCGTGGTCAAGTTCCATTCGTCCCCGCGCGACACTGCCCTCGATTTCAACGCCTGGGCGGGCAGCGCCAATGGGTTCGAGGCGACCCCGGCGCAGAGCCTGTGGCCGCCGGTGGCCGAACGCGACGCCAAATTGCGCAATCTCTACTTCGCCGGGACAAGTGCCCAGCCAGGCGGCGGCATGTCCGGCGCGCTTGCCAGCGCAAGGGCGGTTGCCCGGCGGCTCCTGGAAGACGCGGCGTGAGGCGGCTGGCGGTCTATTGCGGTTCGGCGAGCCCCGCCGATCCGGCCTATGCGGCGCTGGCTGGCGAAGTCGGCGGAGAGCTGGCGCGGCGCGGCATCGGCGTGGTCTATGGCGGCGGGCGCATGGGGCTGATGGGCGCGCTGGCCGAGGGCGCGCTGGCGGCAGGCGGCGAGGTGATCGGGGTGATCCCCGAACGGCTGGTCGAGGCCGAACTGGCCAATCCGGCCTGCACCGCGCTGCACACGGTGGCCGGGATGCACGAACGCAAGCGCCTGTTCACAGACCTGTCCGACGGCTTCCTTACTCTTCCCGGGGGGGTGGGCACCATGGACGAGCTGTGGGAGGCGGTCAGCTGGGCGCAGCTCGGCTATCACGCCAAGCCGGTCGGGCTGCTCAATGCCTTCGGCTTTTTCGACCATTTGCTCGCCTTCAACCGCCATATGGCCGAGACCGGCTTCATCCGCGAGGCGCACCGCTCGATCATCCTGGCCGAAGGTGAGCTCGATCTGCTGCTCGCGCGCATGGCGGCGCATGAGCCGGTGCGGACCATCGTCGCCATGGGAGCAAGCGAACTGTGATCGCCGAAGCTGGACTTGCCGCGCTGTGGCTGGCCGCAGCGATGGCGCTTGCGCAGCTGGCCTGCGGGTTGTTGGCCCCCTCGCGCGCCGGGCTGGGCCGTGCGATTGCGCCGGTGGCCGTGGTGCAGGCGGTGTTCGCCGGGATTGCCTTTGCCTGCCTGATTGCAGTCTTCGCCCGTTCGGACATGTCGGTACTGCTGGTCGCTGCCAACAGCCATTCGGCCAAGCCGATGATCTACAAGATTTCCGGGGCCTGGGGCAATCACGAAGGTTCGATGCTGCTGTGGGTGACGATCCTCGGCTTCGCCGGCGCGACGATCGCGCTGTTCGAACGCAAACTGCGCGCCGATACCAAGATGGCGACTCTGGCCGCACAGGGTGCGATCGCGCTGGGGTTTTACGCCTTCCTGCTGTTCGCTTCCAATCCCTTCGCGCGGATTTCCGGCGTCATCGAAGGTCAAGGGCTCAACCCCCTGTTGCAGGACCCCGGCCTCGCCTTCCATCCGCCAACGCTTTACGCCGGCTATGTCGGCATGTCGGCGGCCTTCTCTTTCGCGGTGGGGGCGCTGCTCACCCGCAATGTCGGGCCAGACTTCGCCCGCGCGATGCGGCCGTGGATCCTCGGGGCCTGGGTGCTGCTGACCATTGGCATCGTCGCCGGGTCCTACTGGGCATACTATACGCTCGGCTGGGGTGGCTGGTGGTTCTGGGACCCGGTGGAGAACGCCTCGCTGATGCCCTGGCTGGCGGCGACCGCGCTGATCCATTCGGTCACGGTGCTGGCCACGCGCGACGGCCTGCGCGCCTGGACGGTGATGCTGGCGGTGCTCGCTTTCTCGATGTCGATGGTCGGCACATTCCTGGTGCGCTCGGGGGTGCTGACCAGCGTTCACAGCTTCGCGGTCGATCCGCAGCGCGGCATTTTCATCCTCGCCTTGCTGACGCTCTACATCGGCGGTGCGCTGACGCTGTTTGCGCTGCGCGTCGGCTCGGTGGCCGAAGGCACGCGGTTTGACGTAGTCAGCCGCGAGGCCGCGCTGGTAGCGAACAATCTGCTGCTCACCGTGATCCTCGTGGTGGTGCTGGCCGGAACGCTCTATCCGCTGGCGCTTGAAGGCCTTGCGGATGCCAAGATTTCGGTCGGCGCACCCTATTTCAACAGCGTGGCGGGGCCGCTGGCGCTGGTGCTGATGACGCTGCTCGCCGCCGGGCCGCTGCTGCGCTGGCGCAGCGACCGGCCCGGGCTGGTGCTGCGGCGCATGGCGCTGGCGCTGCTTGCGGGCGGGGCTGCGCTGGCGGCACTCATCGCCTTGGCCGGTCCGATCGGGCCGTTGCCGTTGTTTGGCCTCACCGTCGCCGCGCTGGTCGGCGTCGCCAGCCTGGCCCCCCTGTGGAAGCGCAACCTCGCGCGCGCGCCGCTGTTCACCTGGGGCATGGTGATCGCTCATTTCGGCTGCGCTGTGAGCATTGCCGGTATGGCCAGCGACGCGGCATTCACCAGGGAGAATCTGGTTGCGGTCCTGCCGGGCGAAGCGCGCACTGTCGGCCCGTTCGAGGTGACTTTTGCCGGCCTGCGCGAAATGCCGGGCCCCAATTATGCCGCGCTCGAGGCGGTGCTGCTGGTGCGCAAGCGGCAAGGCATTGCCTGGGGGGCACCCTTCGTCATGCTGCCGCACCTGCGCCAGTTCACCGATCCGCCGATGCTGACCAACCAGGCCGCGATCCGCACCTTCTGGAACGGCCAGCTCTATCTCACCATCGGCGAGAAGGAGATCGAGGGGCGATGGCTGCTGCGCATGTGGTGGAAGCCCTTTGTCACGCTGATCTGGCTGGGTGGGGCGATGATGGCGCTCGGCGGCAGCCTCGCCATGTTCGGCCGGGTGCGGCGCGATCTGTTTGCGCGCAAGGTGGCAGCATGAGGCGCGGGCTGATCCTGTGGCTGCCGCTGGCGTTGGTGCTGGTGATCTTCGCGGTGTTCTGGCGCGGGCTCAGCCAGCCCGACGACCATGTCATCGCCTCGCAGATGGTCGGCAAACCGCTGCCCGCATTCACCACCACCGCCGCGCTGCCCGACCTGCCCGGCGCGAGCACCGCCGACTTCCGCGATGGCAAGCCCCGGCTGCTCAACGTCTTCGCCAGCTGGTGCGTGCCCTGCATCGCCGAAGTACCGGTGCTGATGCGCATGAAGGGCATGGGTGCCGAGATCGTCGGGGTCGCCATCCACGACACCCCGCCGGCTGTGGCGCAGTTCCTCGCCCGCCATGGCAACCCCTACGGCCGCATCGGGCTCGACCCCAACAGCCGCCTGCAGATCACGCTCGGTTCGTCGGGGGTGCCAGAAACCTTCGTCATCGACGGGCAGGGCACAATCGTCCACCAGCATATCGGCGTGGTCGCCGAACGCGACGTGGCCAAGCTGATGGCCATGCTGGGCAAGCCTCATTGAGAGCAGCGCTGCTCCTTGCCGCCTGCCTGGCGCTGGCCAGTCCCGCGCTGGCGCAGGACCATGCCGAGGTCTCGCTGTCCGATCCGGCGAAGGAATCGCAGGCGCTGGCGCTGATGGACACCATCCGCTGCGTCGTCTGCCAGGGCCAGCCGATCTCGGGCAGCGATGCCGACATGGCTGGCGACATGCGCCGCATCATCCGCGAGCGCATCGCCGCCGGGGAAAGTCCCGAACAGGTCCGCGCCTGGCTGGTCAGCCGCTATGGCGATTGGGTGAGCTTCAAGCCGCAGGTCAGGGCCGAGACCCTGCCGCTGTGGCTCGCGCCGCTGTTCGCGCTGATCGGCGGGCTGTGGCTGGTGCTGCGCCGGCTCAGGCTGCGCAAGCACTGATGGGCTGGCTCATCGCCTTGGCATTCGCGGCTCTGGCCTTGCTCGGCTTGTGGCTGAGCGGGCGCTGCTCGCGCGCGGCGCTGTACCTGGCGGGCGCGGCGTTGCTGCTAGCGCTCGCAGGCTATGGCTGGCAGGGCAGCCCCGACATAGCGGGCAAGCCGGTTGCGGCCCTGGTTGCGGAAGAACACTAAAGCCAGCCGATCCGCCGGAAGCGCAGCCACAGGCCGCCGCAGATTGCCAGAATGGCACCCAGCACGACGAAATAGCCGTAGCGCCATTCGATCTCGGGCATGAATTTGAAATTCATTCCGTAAATCCCGGCTATCGCCGTCGGCACCGCGAGAATCGCGGCCCAGGAGGCGAGCTGGCGGGTCATAGTGCCCTGGCGGTGCTGTTCAAGGAGGCTCGCGGTTTCGACAATCGAATCGAGCGTCTCCTTGAGCCCGCGCATCCGCGCCAGGCTACGCCGGACATGGTCGAGCACGTCGCGGAACCAGACCTGCGCCGAGGCATCGACCGCTGGCAGGCTGGTGGTCGCCAGGCGGTGGCAGACTTCCTCCATCGGCCCGACAATGCGCTCGAAACGGCGCAACTGGCGGCGCAGGCGGAATATGCGGCGGATGGTCGAAGGCTCGGGGAAGGCGTCGATCGCGCGTTCTTCCATCGTCTGCACCGCAGTTTCGAGCGTTTCGAGGATCGGCTGGTAGCCATCTGCGATGAAATCGAGAATGGCATGGGCGACGAAGTCCGGGCCTTCGGCCAGCCGCTCGGCGTCGATCTCCAGCCGCTGGCGCAGCGCGACATGGGCGCGGGCGGAGCCGGAGCGGGCGGTGATGATGAAGTCGGGCCCGAGAAAGATCGCCGTCTGGCCGAATTCGATGCGCTCGCCCTCCTCGATGGTGGCGGTCCGCGCGACGATGAACAGCTGTTTGCCGTAGACCTCGACCTTGGGCATCTGCGCCGGATTGAGCGCGTCCTCGACCGCCAGCGGGTGCAAGACGAATTGTGCGCGAACCAACTCCATTTCGACCAGCGAGGGCTGGGCAAGCCCGATCCAGTCGAAGCATTGCGGCGGCAGGGGCGGGCGGACGCTACCTTCCAGCACCAGCGGGGTATCCTCGGGTGTGCCGGCATTGTAGCGGCGGGCGGCGATCACGGGCATGGGCGGGCTTGTGGCAAAGTGCGTGGCGGCTGGCAATCCATCGCCAATCGGCTATGCCCGCCGCCGATGGACACCATGAGCCCGCCCGAGACCGTGTTCGACGTGGTGATCGTGGGCGCTGGCATCTCCGGCCTCGGCATGGCGGCCCACCTCAAGGTGAAATGCCCCGGCAAGAGCTTCACGATTGTCGAGCGGCGCTTGGCGCTGGGCGGCACCTGGGACCTGTTCCGCTATCCCGGCATCCGTTCCGACAGCGACATGTATACGCTGGGCTATGAGTTCGAGCCGTGGCGCGACGAGCGCGCGATTGCCCATGGCGACAAGATCCTCGCCTATCTCAACCGCGTCGCCGAAACCCGTGGCCTTGCCGAACATATCCGGTTCGACCGCCACGTGATCGCAGCCGACTGGGACAGCGCGGCGGCGGTCTGGACCCTGGCCATGGCCGATGGCAGCCTTTTGCAGGGCCGCTTCCTGTTCCTCGGCTCTGGGTATTACGACCACGACAGCCCGCACGACGCCCAGTTGCCCGGGCTCGAAAAGTTCACCGGCACCGTGATCCATCCGCAATTCTGGCCTGGGAACTTCGACTATTCGGGCAAGCGCGTTGCGGTGATCGGCTCGGGAGCGACGGCGGTGTCGCTGGTCCCGGCGATGGCGCGGAATGCCGCGCAGGTGACGATGCTGTCGCGCACCCCGGGCTGGTTCATCCCCTACCCCGCGCGCGATGCCCTGGCCAACGGCCTGCGCCGGCTGCTGCCCGACCGCTGGGCCTATGCGCTGGTGCGCCGCCTCAACGTGCGGATGCAGGCCTGGCTCTATCGCCGCAGCCGCACCGAGCCCGCCAAGGTTGCCCGCTACCTGACCGATCAGCTGCAACGCCAGCTCGGCGAAGCCTACGATGCCGAGACTTTCACGCCGCCCTACAAGCCCTGGGAACAGCGCCCCTGCCTGGTGCCCGACGGCGACTTCTTCAAGGCGGTGCGTTCGGGCAGGGCCGCCGTGGTCAAGGGAGAGATAGCGACCATCAATGCGGACGGAATCCTGCTGAAGGACGGGCGGCACGTCGCTGCCGATGTGATCGTCACTGCAACCGGGCTGCGCATGGCCGGCATGGGCAAGATCGCGGTGAGCCTCGATGGCGAGCCGGTCGATTTTTCGCGAGCCTGGTTCTACCGCAACTGCATGTTTTCCAATGTGCCCAATTTCGCCGCGCTGATGGGCTACCTCAACGCCGGCTGGACGCTGAAAGTCGATCTTGTCGCCGACTGGCTGTGCCGGCTGTTCAACCACATGGACAAATGGGGGCGCGACGTGGCCACACCGTATCTCGCAAGCGATCACGCTCTGGTCGAGGCCAATCCGATCGATGACTTTTCCTCGGGCTATCTACAGCGCGCGCGCGACTCGATTCCCCGGAGCACGGCGACGCCGCCGTGGCGGATCAGCATGGACTATGCTTCCGACCGCGAAGAAATGCGCCACACGCCGATCGATGACGGGGTGCTGCGGTTCGAGCGGGCCGGGAGTGATATTCCCTCGACCCGCGCTTTCCCCTAACTCCCTGCCATGGCCGAATTGTCCCGCATCTTCACCGCCGCGCTGATCGTCATCGGCGACGAGATCCTCTCGGGCCGCACCCATGACAAGAATATCGCGCAGGTTGCCGGCTGGCTAGGCGTGCAGGGCATCCGGCTCAAGGAGGTGCGCGTGGTCGCCGACGAGACCGCAGCCATTGTCGAAGCGGTCAACACGCTGCGCGCGCGCAATGACTATCTGTTCACCACCGGTGGCATCGGCCCGACCCATGACGACATAACCGTCGATGCCATCGCCGAAGCGCTTGGCGTCGGCGTTGTCGTGCATCCCGATGCCCGCGCCATCCTCGAAGGCTATTACGAAACGCGCGGTGGTCTCAACGAGGCGCGGCTGCGCATGGCGCGGGTGCCCCAAGGGGCCGAGCTGATCCCCAACCGCTACACTGGCGCACCGGGCATTCGCAGCGGCAACATCTTCCTGATGGCAGGCGTGCCCCAGATCACCGCCGGCATGCTCGATGCACTGTCGGGCACGCTTGAAGGCGGGGCGCCGCTGCTCTCAGAAACCATCGGCTGCTGGGTGCAGGAAAGCGAGATCGCGGTCCTTTTGGGCGAGACCGAGCGGGCGCACGCCAGCTGCCAGATCGGCAGTTATCCGTTCTGGAAGGACGGGCGAACCGGCGCGAATTTCGTGATCAGGTCGGTCGATGACAAGGATCTGGCTGCCTGCTGCCGTGCGCTGGCCCAGGCACTGGAGGCGATAGGCAAGCCGGTGTTTCCAGGTGGAATTTAGGCTCGTGGCGATTGCCGCTCTGCTGCTCGGCGCGTGCTCCGATTCCCGTCTGATACGGCTTGAATCTGCGCTTGCTGCACGTGACAGCGCGACAGTCGCGCTGGAACGCTGGTGCGCCGACGAGGGCATTGCCCGCGAGGCACCGATCCTTGCCGTCCGGCTGTCCGGGCACAATGCTCCGACACCCGCCGGCCTCCATGATATCCTGGCAATCGGACCGGAGGAGCCGACCGGTTATCGTCATGTCGCGCTGTCCTGCGGCGGAACTGTCCTCTCGGATGCGCACAACTGGTTCGTGCCCAGCCGCCTGACCGGGCAGATGAACGCCAAACTGGTGGTGAGCGACGAGCCGTTCGGGAGAGTTGCCGCGAGCCTGGCATTCCGGCGCGAGAGGCTGGAAAGCCGCCAGGGCAGACTGGCTGGATGCCCCAGCGGCACAGTGCTTTCACAACGCGCGCTGCTGCGCCTGCCTGACGACCGTCCGCTGGCCTTGCTGGTCGAGTGCTATACGGCCGCGAACCTCCGACGGGCGCGATAATACATTAACTTAACCACAGTCCGTAACCCCAAAACAGAACACCGCCGCCGCGCGCCTTGCGCCTTGGCAAACACAATGGTCAGATCGCTGCACTTCTGAACGGCTGACATCCCCGGAAGCAGCAGGAACAAAGCCCATGACCATCGAATTGACTCCGAGTTCCGCAACCGAGCGATCTCCGCCGCGCCAAGCGCGTGCTCCTGGCCCTCAAGGGGAATATCCGGGAGCGTGGCCACTCCGCCAGAGATGCCGGCATAGCCGAGCTGTCCGTTCATGGCTGCCGGGCTGAATCAAGGGCCTTCCCGCCGGCTGGCAACCAGATCTGGGTGCGCCTGCCCGGACTTGAGAATCTGTCGGGCATGATCGTCTGGGTCGAGGGTTCGTTCGCTGGAATTAGCTTCGATCTGCCGCTGCATCCGGCAGTTTTGGATCAACTTGTCGCACCGGCTAACGACGATGTGGCGACAACGGGCCATCCCGTCGTCCCCCAGGACATCGTGCCTTTCGATCCGCTCCTCTCGCGCCGCGAGCAGATCATCATGGGGGTTGTCGATACGGAACGCTCGCCGCTGGCCAAGCGCCGCAAGCCGGCGCAATCAGGGTTTGGCGGCATGATTTCGCGGCAGGTCAAGCGAAGGGCAGACCACCGCTGCGAACCGCGCTACCTGGATCTTCTCGGCGACTGTCCGCCGGCAATCGCCGTCGCTGGCGAGTTGGCGACGATCAGCGACATCTCTGCGGGCGGGCTCCGCGTGACCGCCGACAATGCCAAAGCACTGACGATCGGTCGATTCGTCGAGGTCGAAGTCGAAGGTTTCGATCCCATCGACGGACGCATTGTGTGGGCTGACCCACCCGAAGTCGGGATCGCCTTGCCCCCTGCTTCGTTCGATCTCAAATACGACTGATCGCCGCAGCGAGACCGACCTTCGGCGCGGAGCTCGGGCGGCGCGCGGTCGATCTGGGCCTGAATGGAAAGGGCCGGGAAGGTTTCCCCTCCCGGCCCCGCAATCGCATTGGTCCAGTGAGAAGGTTCAGCCGCCCTGCACCTGCGCCACGTCGATCTTGAGGCCGGGGCCCATCGACGAGGAGAGGCCGATCTTCTTGAGATACTTGCCCTTGGCACCAGACGGCTTGGCCTTGACGATGGCATCAACGAAGGCATCGAAATTGGCGCGGATGGCTTCGTCGGTGAAGCTCATCTTGCCGATGCCGGCTTGAATGATGCCGGCCTTCTCGACGCGGAACTCGATCTGCCCGCCCTTGGCGGCCTTGACCGCATCAGCGACATTGGGGGTCACTGTGCCGAGCTTGGGGTTGGGCATCAGCCCCTTGGGGCCGAGCACCTTGCCGAGCCGGCCGACCAGACCCATCATGTCGGGCGTGGCGATGACGCGGCCATAGTCGAGATTGCCGGCCTGCATGTCTTCGAGCAGGTCTTCCGCGCCGACCTTGTCGGCTCCGGCGGCAAGCGCCTTCTCGGCATTGTCGCCCTTGGCGAACACCGCGACCTTGACGTCCTTGCCGGTGCCCGAAGGCAGCGTCACCATGCCGCGCACCATCTGGTCGGCGTGGCGCGGATCGACGCCGAGGTTGAGCGCAACCTCGACGGTCTCGTCGAACTTGGTGGTCTTGACTTCGCGCAGCGTCTTGAGCGCTTCATCGACGCCATAGAGCTTCATGTTGTCGCCGAGCCTGGCGGTGCGGGCCTTGCGGCTCTTGGTCAGCTTTGCCATGTCCTTAGCCCTCCACAACCGAGAGGCCCATCGATCGGGCCGAGCCTTCGATAATCCGGGTCGCCTGCTCGATATCGTTGGCGTTGAGATCGGCCATCTTGGTCTGGGCGATTTCGGCCAGTTGCGAACGCTTGATGGTTCCCGCCGAAATCTTGCCAGGCTCCTTCGAGCCGGACTTGAGGCTCGCCGCCTTCTTGATAAGGAAGCTGGCCGGCGGGGTCTTGGTGACGAAGCTGAAGCTGCGATCGGCATAGACGGTGATCACCGTCGGGATCGGCATGGCCTTTTCCAGCTCCTGCGTGGCAGCGTTGAACTGCTTGCAGAATTCCATGATGTTGACCCCGCGCTGACCGAGCGCCGGGCCGATCGGGGGGAGGGGTTTGCAGCGCCCGCAGGCACCTGCAGCTTGATATAGCCTTCGATCTTCTTGGCCATGAGCGGCCTCCTTTCTTCCTGTTGGCTCGCGGTGTTTCACGCGAAGGCCTCAGAGTGAGCGGTCAGGCAGAAGGCGCTAGCCTTCCTCCCGCGTGGAAATTCTCCAGCTTGAGCCGGAAGAACGGCGCGCCATAGGCGAGGGCTCCGCAAAAGGGAAGGGGGCTTGACGCTATTGTGCTGGACCCTGCCGGAACGGCGTCCGTTCGTCCAGCCACACCTGTTCCTGGGCTATACCGGTGCGCTCGCGAACGAGGAAATCGGCGACCGCCTCGCGAAAACCGGCATGCGCGATATAATGCGCCGACCAGGTGCGCACCGGCGCATAGCCGCGCGCCAGCTTGTGCCCGCCTTGCGCGCCGGCCTCGACGCGGGCCAGCCCTAGCGCGATGGCGGCGTCGATTGCCTGATAGTAGCACAGCTCGAAATGCAGGAACGGCTTGTCGACGAGCGCTCCCCAGTAGCGCCCATAGAGTGCCTCGGAGCCGATGAAGTTGAGCGCGCCGGCGAATGGGCGGCCATCGACATAGGCCATCACCAGCAGGATGCGGTCTGCCATGCGTTCGCCGAGCAGCGAGAACGCCTCGCGCGTCAGGTAGGGCTGGCCCCATTTGCGCGCGCCGGTGTCCTGGTAGAAGTGCCAGAAGGCGTCCCAGTGCGCCTCGTCGATGTCCGGGCCGGTAAGGCGGCGGATTTCCACACCCTGCTGCGCGGCGGCGCGTTCCTTGCGCAGGGTCTTGCGCTTGGCCGAGGACAGCGCGGCGAGGAACGCCTCGAAACTCGCATAGCCGCGGTTCTCAAAGTGGAACTGGATGTCGTTGCGGATCAGCCAGCCTGCCGCCTCGAACAGCGGCACCTGCGCGGGTTCGATGAATGTGGCATGGGCGGAGGAAAAACCCTGCGTTGCGCAGAGCTGCTCGGCGGCGCGCAACAAGGGCCGGGCGAGCGCCGGGTCGCGCGACAGCACGCGCGGGCCGGTGGCGGGGGTGAACGGCGCGGCGATCTGGAGCTTGGGGTAATACCTGCCGCCGGCACGGTGCCAGGCGTCCGCCCAGGCGTGATCGAAGACATATTCGCCCTGGCTGTGCGCCTTGACATAGGCCGGCAGCGCCCCCGCCAGCCGCCCGTCGGCACCCTCGATCAGCAAGGGCGCGGGCTGCCAGCCGCTGTGCTCGCCGGTGCTTCCCGAATCCTCAAGCGCGGAGAGGAAGGCATGGCTGACGAAGGGATTGCCGCCATCGCTCAGCGCGTCCCATTCCGCGCCCGGCAAGGCGGAGACCGACGACGCCAGCCGCACTGTCCAGGGGTCGCCCTCGCTCACCCCAGACCCGCTCCTTCCACGATCAGCGCGTCGGCCTGACCCTCGGCGCGCTGGCGCAGGTCGGCGCTGCTGACGGTCCAGGCAACCAGCTTGAGCCCCCGTCGGCGCTGCGCGGTGGCGAAGCGGCTGGGCAGGTCGCGCACATCGTAGGTGATGAAGTGCGGTCGGGCGCGCCACAGCGCAAGGCGGCGCTGGATCCGGGCGAGCAGGGTACGGTCGCCCCCTTCGGTGAAACTGAGCCCGCGCGTGGTCAGTGGCGAATGCCGTGCGAACCAGCGGATCACGCGCGGATCGAAGCCGATCACCGCATGCGGCCCGGTATAGCCCTCAAGCTCGCGGCGCACCGCCATGCACAGCGGCGCGATGCGGGTTTCGCGGCGCGATTTCACCTCGATCAGCAGCGGCACCCTGTCCGCGACGCAATCGAGCGCCTGTCGCAACGTCGGGATGGCCTCCGCACTGCCGTTCAGCCGGATCGCGGCCAGTTCGATCGACGGGCGCGCGGCGAGCGGACCGCGCTCGCCGGTCAGCCGGTCGAGGTCCCAGTCGTGGAACACCACCGGGCGGCCGTCGGCGGCGCGGTGGACATCGAGCTCGATGCCAAGACCGCGATCGACGGCTGCGGCGAAGGCAGATAGCGAGTTTTCAGGAATGCCCGGCCCATGGAGCCCGCGATGGGCATAGGTCCAGTTGGTCAGCCAGCCGGCCCGGCGCGGATCGGGGACCGGCGCGAAGCGCGCGTCAAGCGGCGCGAACAGCGACAATTGCATCAACCTCGACCGCCGCGCCCAGCGGCAACACAGGCACGCCGACGGCGCTGCGGGCGTGCTTGCCGGCCTCGCCGAACAGCTCCGCCATCAGTTCCGATGCCCCGTTCGCCACCTTGGGTTGCTCGGTGAAATCCGCCGACGAGCAGACGAAAGCGCCGAGCTTGACCACGCGTTCGATGCGCGAGAGCGAGCCCAGCGCGGCCTTAAGCTGCGCCAGGATCATCAGCCCGCAGGCGCGCGCCGCCGCATAGCCCTCGCTGGTGGTGACGTCCTCGCCCAGCCGGCCCTTGACCAGCACATTGTCGATGAACGGCAATTGCCCCGAGACATGCGCGAGCCCTCCGGCGACGACCACCGGAACGTAGGCGGCGACCGGCGCGGCTGGCGCGGGCAGGGCGAGCCCCAGTTCGGCGAGCTTGGCGTCGATTTCGGCGTCAGTCATCGGTTTCCTCGTAGAGCTTTTCAAGCAGCCAGGGCAAGGCGGCGTGCCAATCATCGATGCGGGCGTGAGCATGGCCGGCCTTGTGGGCGCAGGCGATATGCCGGGCAATCATCGGCTCGCCGCACAGATGCAGCCGCCCGACATGCGGTGCGACTTCCGCCACCGAGCCGTGATGCTGCGAAAGGTCGTCGATGAAGATAGCGCGGGCAGGCCGGTACTCGTCGAGAATCGCCTGCAAGGCAGGACCTTTGGGCCCCTGATTGGTGAACACCCGCAGATCGAGGCCATGGCCGGCAAGCTGGCGGGTGCGCTGTTCCTGGCGGTGATCCTGAAGATTGGTGAGCACCACGACATCGGCATGTTCGCGCAAGGCGGCGATTCCCGCGACCGCGCCGGCAATCGGCTGCTGGCGATGCATCTCGCCATCGAAGAACAGGTTGAGCAGCGGCCAGATCTCCTTTGGCTCGATCAGCGCGCCGGTCTCGCGCCGCCGCATTGCATTGACGAACTCGCCGCCGCTGAGATCGAAATCGACTCCCTGGCTCTCGCCCAGCCAGTCACGAAACGGGCCGATCATGTGCAGCAGCACTTCGTCGCAGTCCGAGATGATCAGCGGCCGGTTCATCGTCCCAGCCTCGCGCGCGCGCCGGAGATGGCGGCGGGGGCGACGCCCAGCGCTTCGGCCGCAGCAACAAGGTCGGGCTCGTGTGCGCACAGGAAATCGAGCACTGCGCCCATCGTCGCCGGCTCGCCAATGCCGGTGCGCAGCAAGTCCGGCGTCAGCCCGGTGAGCGCGAGGAACCGCTCGGCGCGATCCTGCTCGCCGAGCAGCCAGCCGAGCGCCGACAGAGTCAGTGCCTCGGGGTCAACGGGGGATGATGGGTCGCGAAGAATTGCCAGAACCTCAAGAAATTGCCTAGGAACGCGCATGGCAAAGCGCATCCTCGTTGTCGAGGACAACGATCTCAACCGCAAGTTGTTCTGCGACGTGCTGCGCAGTCAGGGCTATGCGGTCGAGCCGGTGGCCGACGGGCTGGAGGCGTTGACCCGTGCGCGTGAATTCGTGCCCAATCTCATCATCATGGACATCCAGCTGCCCAATGTCTCCGGGCTGGAACTGATCGAGCAAGCCAAAGCCGACCCCCTGCTGCGCGCGATCCCGGTGCTGGCGGTGACCGCCTATGCCGGCAAGGGTGACGAGGAGCGCATCCGCGATGCCGGCGCGGACAGCTATCTCGCCAAGCCGGTGTCAATCGGCCCGTTCATGGCGGCGGTGCGCGCCCTGGTGGAGAAACCTGCGCATGACCGCTTTGCGCGCATCCGGGGGCGCTGGCGAAGGGCAAGGATCGAGGCCGGACTTGACAGCATGGGCCCATGCCGCTTTTGCGCCGCATTCCCCGGCCATGGGCCGCATCACGCCAATTCCGGAGCCTGACTGTATGGACCGCGCCGCCACCGAAGTCCGCATCGCCGCGATCATCGCGCCGTTCAACAAGAAGGGCATCGCCATAAGCGACGGATCGACCTTCGTCGGCGACTTCGAGTTCGACAGCCTGACGGTGATGGATTTCGTCGCGGCGATCGAGGACGAATTCGACATCATCATCAGCATGAACCAGCAGGCCGAGATCGAGACCTACGGGCAACTGGTCGATGCCGTGGTCAAGTTGCAGGGCTGAACCTAGCCCCTCCTCTTCAGGGGAGGGGCAACGAGACTTGGCAGCTTGCTGCCTAGTCGCAGTGGGGTGGGGTCTTGCGGCGTTGCGCTGCGCTGAAAGCCCCCACCCCAACCCCTCCCCTGAAGGGGAGGGGCTTTCGGTTCCAAGCACGGGAAATCGCATGACAGATCTCTTCTCCAAATTCGATCCGATGATCGAACTGCGCGAGGGGCTGCTGGCCTCTGGCGTCACCGATCCGTTCGGCATGGTGATGGAGCGCGTGCTTTCGCCGACCGTGGCGGTGTGCAACGGGCGCGAGACCATATTGCTCGGCACTTACAACTACATGGGCATGACTTTTGATCCCGACGTGATCGCGGCGGGCAAGCAGGCGCTTGACGATTTCGGCGCGGGCACGACCGGCAGCCGGGTGCTCAACGGTACTTATGCGGGGCACCGGGCAGTCGAAGAAGCGCTGAAAGAGTTTTACGCCATGGACCACGCCATGGTGTTCTCGACCGGCTATCAGGCCAACCTCGGCATCATCACGACCATGGCCGGCAAGGGCGACTACATCGTCCTCGATATCGACAGCCACGCCTCGATCTGGGACGGCTGCAAGCTCGGCGATGCCGAGGTGGTGCCCTTCAAGCACAACGACATCGAGGCGATGGACAAGCGGCTGGGGCGCATCCCGGAAGGCGCAGGCAAGCTGGTCATTCTCGAGGGCGTCTATTCGATGCTCGGCGACATCGCCCCGCTCAAGGAAATGATCGCGGTGGCCAAGCGGCACGGGGCGATGGTGCTGGTCGATGAGGCGCATTCGATGGGCTTCATCGGTCCCAACGGGCGCGGCGTGGCAGAGGATCAGGGATGCCTTGAGCAGGTCGATTTCGTCATCGGCACTTTCTCGAAGAGCGTCGGCACGGTCGGCGGGTTCTGCGTTTCCAACCACCCGAAGTTCGAGATCCTGCGGCTGGTCTGCCGGCCCTATGTGTTCACCGCCAGCCTGCCGCCCAGCGTCGTGGCGACGGCGGCGACTTCGATCCGCAAGCTGATGCATGGTTCGGGCAAGCGGGCGCATTTGTGGGAAAATTCGCGGGTGCTGCACAAGGGGCTGAAGGATCTCGGCTTTCAGCTGGGCACCGAGACCCCGCAAAGCGCCATCATCGCGGTGATCATGCCCGATCTGGAACGCGGTGCCGGGATGTGGGAGGCGCTGCTGCGCGAGGGACTTTATGTCAACCTCGCCAGGCCGCCCGCCACCCCCGCCAACATGACCCTGCTACGCTGCTCGCTCTGCGCCGAGCATTCGGCCGAGCAGGTTCAGACGATCCTGGGAATGTTCGAGCGAGCAGGAAAGGCGACCGGGATCATCTGATCCGGAGGCGGCTCAGTCCTCCGCCTTGAATTTGTCGTGGCAACCTTTGCAGCTGCCGCCCAGCCCTTTCATGCCTTCGCCGATTGCGGCCAGATTGCCAGCCTTGGCCAAGGCATCGAACTTGGTAGCTTCCTCGACAAATTTGGCTGCGGCCTGCTTGAATTCCTCCGGCTTTTCCCAGATCGCCTGCAAGGCATCGGTCTTGATGCCGTCGGCCGGGCCGCTGCCAGCGGGGAACCATGTTTCGACCTTCGGCGCAAAGCCGTTGATCGTCGCCGCAGCGGTCTGGATCTTGGCCACATCGGGCGCGCTGGCCTTGAACTGATCGCCAAGGGTCTTCATCGCATCGCCGATCGCTTCGAAATTCTCGTGCCGCGCATCGGCGGCGCGGCCTGCCGGCGTGTCGGGATTGCCGCAGGCGGCAAGGGCGAGGGCGAGCAGGGGAGCGGCGGCGAAGCAGAGGCGCATGGCAATCCTTTCCAGAGCGGTCGGGTCGCTGTTTGCAACAAACTGGCATAGCGCGCAATTCCCGGATTGTATCATCCCGGCGTGGGCCGGCGCGGCACCGGTGGGCGGTGATAGCTGACGTCGCTGCGATCCCGCGCTGCCTGGCAGGGTTCGTCGTCGCTGTAGGCCGGCGGCATCATCCGGGTGAGCACATAGTCATGGAGCTCGTACTGCGCCTCGATGATGCAGACGCGGTTGGCGATGCGCCACTCGGGGCCGTTTGGTCCGGGCCGCTTCTGGAAATGGTCGACATAGCGCCCGGTCGACATCAGGTGCGGCGCGACAGCAGCCTTGCTGGTGAACAGGTAGTAGGTCTCGCAGAAGGCCTCGTCGCCTTGCAGGTCGCAAGAGTGATTGAGGATGCCGTGCTGGGTCGATTCGAATGCCAGCGTGGTCGAATCGGCCCAGGCGATGAAATCACCGGGCTTGCCGACATAGGAGCCATGGTCCTCGATCGCATCGTCCCAGTAACACGAGCGAGCCAATTCGAAATCGAGCCGGTCGAGCCCGCGGGCATAGCGCATCATCACGCGGCGGATTTCGTCGCGGTCGAGCTGTTCGATCAGGCGGCGTTCGAGATCGGCGTCCATCGTGTCAGTCCTTGAGGAATTCGAGCACCGGCGGGGCCATCAGCGGCCAGCGCTCGAAACGGCCGCGGCGCGCGGCGACGTCGTTTGGAAACGTGGAAACATGGTTCCACTCCTGATCGCCCCACGGCGGCTCGGCGAGGATCGAACCGGGGATCAGTTCGTGGACCCATTCGCTGGTGCGGCGGGTATGCGCCATGTCGCTCTTGCCGCTGCGGAACAGCAGCACCGGCATGGTCAGCCGGGCGAAATCGGCCGGCAAGAGCCCCGGCATCGGCGTGTCGTCACGATAGGTGAAGGCCTGGGCCCATTGCTGCATCGTCGCGATGTAGACGTCCGGGTCCTGGCGCAGCAGGATGGCGCGGATGCGCGGGTTGCGGCTTAGCTGGTCGGCCCAGCTGGGCAATTCGACCACGGCTTCCATCCCGCCCTTCGAGGCCGCCGCGACCTGATCGCCGCAATAAAACCAGGCGAGCCCGGCAAGCCCGATTGCCCCGCCCGAAAACCACCAGGCAGCGATCTTGCGGACATTTTCGGGCATGCGAATACCCGCCATCAGCGAGATGCGCGAGCCGGCCGAGCCGCCGACCAGGCAGATGTCCTTGAGGCCCAATGCCCCGACCAGCCCGACCAGTGCCTCGGCGTTCATTACCGATTCGGTCGGCGCGGTGAAGGCGATGTCGGACGCGCCGCAGCCGGGCCGGTCCCACAGCAGCACGCGGTAGCCGTTGTCGGCGAAAATCTGGCCAAGTTCGGGCACACCGGCGGTGTCGCGCGGATAGCGCCCGCCCGGGGTAAGCACCAGCGGCGGGCCGGCCTCGGGCCCGATCAGGTCATAATCGAGCTCAAGCCCGCCGACTTCGATTCTTGCCAAATTCCACTCCCGTACTCTCTTGTCTGCGGTCATTCAGACCATCGTCTCCGACAAGATTTCGCCGCCAATGCCATCATTTTCGAACCGACCAAGGCCATAGTCGCCCTTGATCGTGGTGCGATGCATGGTGCGGCTCTCGCCCGGGTTGTTGCCCGAGACAGTGTGCAGCATGCGCCAATTGTCCCAGACGATCAGCTCGGTCGGCTTCCAGCGGTGGTGATAGCTGCATGAAGCGGTGAGGCGGTTGATTTCCTGAGCGATTTCTTCAAGCAGCGCATCGCCAGCCGCATCTTCCGCGCCCTCAATGCCTTCGGCCATATAGGCCGAAACGTGGAGTACCTTTTCGCCCGACTTGCGCGTCCATACGGCGGGATGGATCGCGCGGGGCATGGCTTTGGCCTGCTTCTCGAATTCTGCGTTCATCGGCTTGGGGCGGACGATCTTGAGTGAGGCGGGCTTGCCGAAGCGCATGTGGCTGTATTGCGTCGATAGCGAGTAAAGGATCGCCTTGTCCTCGATCCGCTTGAGCAGGTCCCCGGGAAAGGCATTGTAGAGTGCGACGCCGTCGGCGAAGCCAGTGATCCCGCCATCCTCGACGATGTCGATCGCGCGCAGCACCCCGGCCCGGTTCAGCTCGTTGTTGTAGCAATGGTCGAAATGCCAGGGCAGCCAGTGCGACACGGCCTTGCCGTCGATCTCGACGATGCCGCCGTGCTCGGGGGTGACCGCGATGCGGATCACGCCGGGCATGGTATCGCCATCGACCCGCGCCAGCGCCTTGACCGGATGCTCCTTGAGCGGCCCGATGGCAGCGCTGACCGCCAGCTGCATTTCGTCGCTCGGCGCGATGTCCTCGAAAACGATCATGCCGTGCTGCTCGAACAGGTCGGAAATCTCCTGCATGACTTCGCGGCGCTGCGCCTCGGCAAGGCTCAGTCCGCCGATGCGGATGCCAAAGGGCAGCCCGTCTGCCAGCGGGCGGATATCCAGCGCGGCCATACCATTCTCTCCCGAAATGCCGGTTGTTCCGCTGACATTGGCACAGTCGCGGCGACGAGGGAATAGTAAGCTGGCTTAGCTTCGCGCCGCCAGAGATGCGGCAGCCTCGCATTTGGCGCTGGTTTCCTGCCCGCCACCGCTCAGCATCGCCGCCGCGATGAAGCCGCCGACGACAACGATGACGAAACCGGCGGTGGCGAGGCCGAGGTACTTGTCGATGAAGGCCTTGATCGGCGCGCCAAACAGGCGGAACAGCACCCCGACGATCATGAAGCTGATCGCGCGGCTGACCAGACTGGCCCCGATGAACGGCAGCAGCGGCATGGCGATGAACCCGGCAGTGATCGTCAGCAGCTTGAACGGGATCGGCGTCGCGCCCTTGATCATGATGATCTCGGCGCCGTATTCGCGCAAATAGCAGGCAGCCTTGGGGAAGCTTTCGGCCAGGCCGAGCGCGGTGAGCAGCGGCGTGCCCACCGCATCGTAGACGAAGTGGCCGATGGCATAGCCGAGCAGCCCGCCCGCCACCGAGGCCAGCGTGGCGACCACGGCGAAGCGCAGCGCCTTCTTCGGCTCGGCAAGGCACATCAGCCCCAGCACCGGGTGCGGCGGGATCGGAAAGAAGCTCGCCTCGACGAAGGCGAACAGCGCCAGCCACCATTCGGCGCGGGGGTGCGACGCCTTGGCCATGGTCCAGTCGTAAAGGCGGCGGAGCATGGAGAATTCCTTGGCAGAGGCGCTGCGGCGCTGCTTAGGGGGCGCGAGTCGCGAGGGCAAGAGACAACCGATCTGGTTATTTGTTCTTGACATCGTCACGCTCTTTCGGTACATATCAAGAACATCGCGATAGACCGATTCGCCGCTCCGGCTTCGCCCTCCGTCGCTTTCCCGATCACAACACGGACGATCAGCCGCATGGCGGACCTTGCCAGACCCGCCTGCCGCGCGCCCGCCGCGAAGCGCAGGCCCCAGCACCAGCTTCAGCCGAAGCCCAAACCGGCCTTCGCCAAATGGAGCAAGGCCTTCCTCTCCGAACTCGCGGCGACGTCCAACGTCACCGCTTCGGCCAAGAAGGCCGGGATTTCGACCACCACTGCCTATGACGCGCGCCGCGCGCATGCCGAATTCAACCGCGAATGGCAGCGCGCACTCACCGAAGGGTACGACCATCTCGAAATGGAACTGCTCCACCGGCTGCGCACCGGCGAGGTCAAGCCGGCCGGCGGGGCCAGGCGCGGGGTGCGCTCGTTCGACAACGCCACCGCCTTCCGCCTGCTCGCCGCCCACCGCGACAGCGCGGCGCGGCAGCGGGCGATCCGCAGCAACCAGGATGCCGAGGCGATTGTCCTGTCGATCAACGCCAAGCTCGAGCGGATGCGCCAGCGCATGCTGGCCGCGCCCGCAGTCATCGATATGGTAGCCGATGACCCGGCTTGACCTGCTCGACTGGCTGCTCGGCCTGCCCGAAGCCGAGCGACTGGAACAGTTGCGCGTGCTCGGACAGGCCGAGCGCGAGGAGTTTGCCTTCCACTGGCAGTTGTGGGCACGGCGCGACCAGTTGCCACCGCCGGGCGAGTGGCGCGTCTGGCTGGTCCTGGCCGGACGCGGCTTCGGCAAGACCCGCGCCGGGGCCGAATGGGTCCGCGCGACCGCCGAGGGCGATCCCGAGGCGCGGATTGCGCTGGTCGCCGGCTCGCTGGGCGAGGCGCGCGCAGTGATGGTCGAGGGCGAGAGCGGCATTCTCGGCGTCTGCCCGCCCGATCGCTGCCCGGCATTCGAAAGCTCGCTGCGGCGGCTGACCTGGCCGAACGGCGCGCAGGCCATGCTCTATTCCGCCGGCGAGCCGGAATCATTGCGCGGGCCGCAGCACAGCCACGCGTGGTGCGACGAACTGGGCAAGTGGGACAATGCCTCGGGCCGGGCCATGGCGGCTTGGGACAATCTCGCGCTCGGCCTGCGGCTCGGCGAAGTGCCCCGCGCGCTCGCAACGACCACCCCGCGCGCGGTGCCGCTGCTCAAGCGCCTGCTCGGCGAAGACGGTGTGGCGCTGACCCGGGGCACGACAGAGGACAACAAGGGCAACCTGCCGGCACGCTTTGTCCGCGACATCCGCCGGACCTACGGCAAGTCGCTGCTCGGCCGGCAGGAGCTTGACGGCGAACTGATCGAGGATCTGCCCGGTGCGCTGTGGACACGCAGCCTGATCGAGCATTGCCGCGAGGCTGCCACATCATCGCCGCCAGCGCGGGTGGTGATCGGTGTCGATCCCCCGGCTTCGACCGGCGGCGACGCCTGCGGCATTGTCGTCTGCGCCATTGGCGAAGACGGCGTGGCGCGCGTGCTGGCTGACGCCTCGGTGGCAAAACCCAGCCCCGAGCGCTGGGCGCGGGCGGTGGCCACTGCGGCGCGCGTCTGGCAGGCCGACCGCGTGATCGCCGAGGCCAACCAGGGCGGGGCGATGGTCGCCAGCGTGCTGCGCGCCGCCGAAGTGGCGCTGCCGCTCAAGCTGGTCCACGCCAGCCGGGGCAAGGTTGCCCGCGCGGAACCAGTGGCGGCCTTATATGAGGCCGGGCGCGTGCGCCATGCGGGGATGTTCCCGGCGCTGGAAGACGAGCTTTGCGGGCTGATCCAGGGCGGGGGCTACGAAGGCCCCGGCCGCTCACCGGACCGCGCCGATGCGCTGGTCTGGGCGATGACCGAACTGATGCTGGGGCGGCGGGGAACCACAAGAGTATGGATCGGTTAGCCGCAGGATTGTGCCAAAACGTCCGAGTTTATGCATAGGTCTCTTGGCGTGCACCAAATTTCAGTTATAGCTCGTTCCATGAGGTGTTTCTGCATGAGACATGCACAGTGAGTTTCCGGAAAGTTCACACTTGCTGTGCTAACTGGCATAACATATATGCCCCTCAGCATTTCCATCCACAGAAAGGGAGTTATGGCCATGACGCTTCATCGTGAAGGCCACGGTGGTTAACCGCCAGAGTCTGTGACCGGAATTTTATCCTTCTGGCAGACATACGGCCCCGTCCTAACAGGCGGGGCCGTAATCTTTTCTGCAGCTATCGGCATCGCCGTTCTACTCACAAATCGCAGGATAGCCCGCCGCCGCGCCACTCTCGACCTCATACTACACATTGAGTCTGATGGCGATCTCATCAAATCGCGTAACGCATTCACGGAAATTAAGAAATCGAACGTCCGATCCTCGACCCACGGCAAGGAAGAGCTACGGGCTTCTGATGAAGCCGGCCACATTCGAACCGTCCTGAACATCAATGAACTGGTTGCAGTGTCCATTCAAGAGGGTGTCATCGACGAGAGTGTATTCCGCAGGTGGTTCAACAGCGCCTTCATCGACGACTACAAATCGATGACAGGGTATATCGAAGAGACCAGAAAATGGCGGAACCCGCACGTCTTCAAGGAGCTGGAAGGACTGGCACTGCGTTGGGAGCAGACCAATGATGATTGGTATGCTGGCCCATCCTGGCTTCGTCGCAAGTGGCTCGCCACCCTCAAGATCTGGCGAGCCTAGTGGCCGCTGCATGGCGAGGGACAAATCTGCCCTCCTGAGGTCAACATCAGACAGGTAGCGCCGCCCAACAGGGCGGCTTTTTTAATTGAAAGGCCCCCCATGTCCTTGCTCCAGTCGCTCGCCTCCGCCTTCAAGGGCGGGAGCGGGAAAGTGCCGCTTGCGCGCTCGTTTGCCTCCCCTTGGATCTTCGCCGAGGCGGGTTCGGGCCAGTCGGCCTATGAATACACCCGCTCGGTGCGCCGCGCCTGGCTCGACAATCCGGTGGCGCAGCGTGCCGTGCGGCTGGTGGCCGAAGGGATTGGCGGCGCGCCCCTGTTGCCCGCCGATCCCCGGCTCGCCGCGTTGGTCAAGGCGACCAGCGCCGGGCAGTCACTGCTCGAAACGCTCGCAGCGCAAGTGCTGCTGCATGGCAACGGCTTCGTCCAGATCATGAAGGACGCAAGTGGCCGGCCCTGCGAGCTGTTCGCCCTGCGGCCCGAGCGCATGTCTGTGCTCGCCGGCGGCGATGGCTGGCCGACCGGTTTTGTTTACAAGGTCGGGCAGCAAAGCCTGACGATCCCGCTGCTCGATGAGGACGCCTCGCCCAATCTGATCCACATCAAGGACTTCCATCCCGTCGACGATCACTACGGCGCGGGCTGCCTCGCCGCCGCCGACCAGGCAATCGCCACGCACAACGCCGCCTCGGTGTGGAACCGCACCTTGCTGGAGAATGCTGCGCGGCCGTCGGGCGCGCTGGTTTATGACGGCGGCGACATGGGCGGGCTCACAACCGAACAGTTCGACCGGCTGAAGGCCGAATTGACCAGCGCCTTTTCGGGCCAGGTCAACGCCGGGCGGCCGATGGTGCTCGAAGGTGGGCTCAAGTGGCAGCCGCTGGGCCTGTCGCCCGCCGACATGGATTTCGCCACGCTGAAGGCCGCCGCTGCGCGCGACATCGCGCTCGCCTTCGGGGTGCCGCCGATGCTGCTCGGGCTGCCGGGCGATTCGACCTATGCCAACTACCGCGAGGCCAACCGCGCGCTGTGGCGGCTGACCCTGCTGCCGCTGGCGAGCAAATTGCTCGCGGCGCTCGGCGAAGGGCTTGCGGCCTGGTTTCCCGATGCGGCTCTGGCCATCGATCTGGACCGAGTTCCGGCGCTCTCGGAGGACCGCGAACGGCTGTGGGCCCAGATCGGCGATGCCGAATTCCTCAGTGCCGCCGAGAAGCGCGCCATGCTCGGGCTTTCTCCCGCACCAGCCCAACCGGAGAACAAACAATGAACAATGCCGGCATGCTCGCCCAGTTGATCGCGCAGGCGGCGGATGAGGGAGCGGATCTGGTAACGCTGCGCGCGGTTGTCGAGGAAGCGAGCGAGCTGGGCGCACAGCGCGTGCTCGGCCACATGGGGCTTCGACGACGACCGCGCGCCGGGCGACCTTGTGGAACTGCGCCAGCTGCTGCGCGCCTGGCGCGACGCCAAGTCGACCGCCTGGCAGGCCATGGTCACCTGGCTGGTGCGCGGCGCGCTCGCGCTGTTGCTGGTCGGCATCGCCGTGCGCATGGGCGCTTCGGAGTTGCTCAAGTGATGCTGCGCCTTGCCGGCTATGCCGCGCTGTTCGGCAAGCGCGACGCCGGGCGTGATGTCATCCGCAAGGGGGCCTTCGCCCGCACGCTGGCCGAGCGGCAAGAACCGATCCCGCTGTTCTGGCAACACCGCCCGGAGATGCGCATCGGCTGGGTCGAACGCATCGCCGAAGATGCCAAAGGCCTGCGCGTCGTCGCGAAAATCGACAACCCCCACGGCGGCGCGGCCACGGCGCTGAAAGCCGGAAAGGCCAGTGGCCTCAGCTTCGGCTACCGCGCCCGCCAGTATCGCCGCGATGGCGAAGGCCGCGAATTGACCGACATCGAGCTGTTCGAGGTCAGCCTGGTTACCCACCCGATGCAGCACAGCGCACGCGTTCATCTCGTCGTCTGACCATCGTCCCGGACACGATCCAGGATTGCGGGCTGCCTTGCCGCACGCTTCGACCGAAACTCCACCGGTCCCGGATCAAGTCCGGGACGACACCCCATTACCGACCGGCCGCCGTCTTCGGGGCGGCCATTTTCTCGAAAGGTGAATGCCCCATGGATACCCCTTCTGCCACTGCCCCCGACAAGCTCGAAGAGAGCTTCGATATCGCCACCCGCCAGGACAAGACCGACGAAGCGATCACCACGTTGCGCAGCGATGTCGACGAAGTGAAAACCCGGCTCGAACGCGTCAGCCGCGCCGCCGCCCGCCCGGTGCTTGATGGCGGCGCGCAGGAGCGTTCGCCCGAGGTCAAGAGCTTCGTCGATGGCTATCTGCGCAAGGGCATTCTGCCCGAACAAAAGTCGGTATCCGGCTCGGTACTGTCCGACGGCGGCTATGCCGTGCCGCGCCCGATCGACGAAGTGATCGCCGCGACGCTGGTCAAACTCAGCCCGCTGCGCTCGATCTGCCAGGTCGTCCAGGTCGGCAGTGCCGGCTATCGCAAGCTGATCACAACGGGCGGCACGTCGTCGGGTTGGGTCAGCGAGACCGCTACCCGGCCGATGACCAATACGCCGACTTTCGTCGAGATCGTGCCTCCCACCGGCGAGCTTTACGCCAATCCGGCGGCGAGCCAGGCGATGCTCGACGATGCCCAGTTCAACCTCGAAGAGTGGATGGGCAGCGAGATCGCCGTGGAATTCGCCCGCGCCGAGGGCGCGGCCTTCGTCAACGGCAGCGGCACGAACCAGCCCCGGGGCTTCCTCGGCGCGCCGACCGCCGCAACCGCCGACGGCACCCGCGCCTTCGGGACGCTCCAGTTCACCGCGACGGGCAGCGCGACCACTCTGGGCGCCAATCCCGAAAACAAGCTGATCGATCTCGTCCACTCGCTCAAGTCGGGCCACCGCCAGGGCGCGGCCTGGGTGATGAACGCGGCGACGCTGGCCGAAGTGCGCAAAATGAAGGCCTCCGACGGCTCGTTCCTGTGGCAGCCGGGCATCGCGGCGGGCCAGCCCGACCGGCTGATCGGCTATCCGGTGGTCGAGGCTGGCGACATGCCAGATATCGCCGCAAATGCCTTTCCGATCGCCTTCGGCAACTTCCGCAACGGCTATCTGATCGCCGAGCGCGGCGCGACCTCGATCCTGCGCGATCCCTTCACCAACAAGCCGTTCGTCCACTTCTATGCGGTCAAGCGCATCGGTGGGCAGGTGCTCGACAGCGAGGCGATCAAGCTGCTCAAGATATCCACCTGATCTTGAGCCCCTCCCCTTCAGGGGAGGGGTTGGGGTGGGGGCTGTTGTCCAAGCGCAATACCTGCCGCCAGCCCCCACCCCGCTGCGACTAAGGCCTTGCTTCGCAAGACCAAGTCTCGCTGCCCCTCCCCTGAAGGGGAGGGGCGCGGGCGCATCTTTCTGTTCACCCGTAAACACGGAGACCGCCATGAAGCGGACAATCGTCACGCCGCCGGTGCTCTCTGCGGCCGCGCTGAGCGAACTCAAGCAGTGGCTTGGCATCACCACGTCGCAGGACGATGCAGTGCTCGCCGACCTGCTGCGCGCCGGGCTCGAGACCTGTGAGGCGTTCACGGGATCGCTGCCGATCGAGGCGACCTGCGAGGTCGTGCTGCCCGCTATTGGCGGCTGGCAATGCCTCGTTACGCGCCCGGTCCAGGCCATCACCGGCATCGATGCAGTCCTGGCCAACAGCACGCGCAGCGCGCTGGCGGCCAATGCCTATGCAGTCGAACTCGATGCCGATGGCGGCGGGCGGGTGATGGTGACCTCGCCGGGCGACGCGGCGCGCCTGGCGGTGCGCTTTACTGCCGGCCTGGCACCCAGCTGGGAAACGCTGCCCGAAGGCCTGCGCCACGGCGTGCTGCGGCTCGCATCGCACCAGCACCGCGAGCGCGAGACCAGCGGCGCGGCACCGTTGCCGCCCGCCGCAGTGGCGGCGCTGTGGCGGCCCTGGCGGCGGATGCGTCTCGCGTGATCGCCGCCGCCGCCAGGCCTGATTTCGCCGCGCTCGCCCGCCGCCTCGCCGGCAAAGCGCGCCAGATCGCCGAAGCCCACGCGGAAAGCACAGCCCTGGCGAGCGCCGGCGATCCTGCCCGCTGGCGCAAGCCCGGTCTGCTCTGGCCGCTGATAGTCAAAGGATAGTTGCTCATGGAAATCGCCCTGCGCGGCGCGCTGCTCGACTGGCTGGCCGGCGATCCGGCGCTGACCGCGCATTTGAACGCGATCGCCGAGGAAGCCCCCTCGCGTGTCAGTCTGCCGTGGCTGGCGATCGTCGCCAGCGCCAGCACCGACTGGAGCTGCAAGAGCCACCCGGGGCGCGAGGTCCGCGTGGCGCTCGAGCTGCATTGCCGCGGTGACCAGGCCAACGCGGCTTCCGATCTGGTCGCCGGGATCGAGCACCGTATCGAGGACTTTCCGCGCGACCACGGTCCTTTCCGCGTCGCCAGCCAGCAATTCCTGCGCGCCCGTGCCGAGCAGCGCGGCGAGAGCAGTCGCGCTATTTTGCTCGAGTACCGCTTCCGCCTGCTCGCGGAATAAATCCCACCTTTCGGCGCGGGCTTCGACAAGCTCAGCCTGTGCGGGATCTGGGAGAAATTCCAGAGCTTTGCCCGCTCATCCTGAGCCTGTCGAAGGATCCGCGCCACCCCAGCCCCAACGGAGAACCGCCATGCCAGCCCAAAAAGGCGCAGCCTTCCTTCTGAAGATTTCCAACGGTGCCGCCACGCCGGTCTATCAGACCGTCGCCGGCCTCAGAACCACGCAGATGTCGATCACCGGCGACACCGTCGTCATCACCAGCAAGGACAGCGGCGGCTGGCGCGAGCTGCTTTCGGGGGCAGGGGTGCGCACCGTCTCGGTCTCCGCCTCGGGCATTTTCCTCGGCAGCAGCGCGGAAGACCAGATCCGCAGCAACGCGATGGCCGGCACGCTCGACGACTATGAGCTGAGCTTCGAGGACGGCGCGAAACTGCGTGGGCGCTTCCTCATCCAGAAGCTCGATTATGCCGGCGATTTCAATGGCGAGCGCAACTACGCCATGCAGCTCGAAAGCTCGGGCGAAGTGGTGCCGGCGTGACTGCGGCGAACCCGCACCGCGGCGAAACCTCACTGGCCATCGGTGGGCGCGAATATTTGCTGCGCCCCAGCTTTGCCGCGCTGGTTGCCGCCGAGGAAGAGCTCGGGCCGCTGTTCGCTCTGGTCGAGCGCGCCGGGTCGGGCCAGCTCAGGCTCGGCGAAATGGCGGCTCTGTTCTGGCACTGCCTCGCCCGGCAGGATGGCACGACCCGCGAAGAACTGAGCGAGGCGGTCGCTGCGCTGGGGCTCGCCGAAGCAGCCAAGCCGCTGCGCGTGCTGCTCGGCCAGATCCTGCAAGGCAGCGGATGAGCGACCGTTTCGGTCCCGCTGCGCTTGTATTCTACGGCATCGCCGCAAGGCTGCTGGGATGGAGGCCGCCCGATTTCTGGGCCGCCACCCCCGCCGAACTGATAGCCGCCCTGGCCCCGACCGGCACGCCCGCTCCGCTCGAGCGGTCTGACCTGACCCGCATGATGGAACACGAACATGGCTGAATTCGGAAGCGACAAGGTCGATAGCCTGCTGATCGACGTGCGGGCCAGCACCCAGGGATTCGCCGAAGACATCGCCGCCATGCGCGGCACTTTCGACGCGACGCTGGTCGAGGGCTTCAGCCGGGCGGGCACAGTGCTCGAACGCGGCTTGCTGGGCGCGATCCGCAAGGGCAGTCTCGGCTTCGACGACCTGAAGCGTATTGCGCTGAGCACCGTCAACGAGATCGCCGCGCAGGCACTCGGCTCGCTGTTCAGCGGCGGGGGCGGTTCGGGCGGGGGCGGGGGTCTGTTCAACCTCGGCAGTATCTTCGGCTCGATCCTCGGGCTGCCCGGCCGCGCGACCGGTGGCAATGTTTCTCCGGGGCGCGGCTACCTGGTCGGCGAACGCGGGCCGGAACTGTTCGTGCCGACCAGCGCGGGCCGTGTCGAAAACAATGCGACTATCGGCGGCGCGCGCGAGGTGCGCGTTTCGATCAATGTCGTCTCCCCGCAAGGTGCCAGCGCCCCGCAGGCATTGCAGCGTTCCAGCCGCCAGGTCGCCAGCGCGGTGCGCCGCGCGCTGACCATTTCCTGACCTTTCCCGCACCCAACCCGACAAAAGGGCGTTTTTACCCATGGCATTCTGGCTGGCTTCCAAGCGCGAGGGGCAGGACTCCGACTGGATCAAGCGGTTCGATCCGCGTTTCTGGACGGTGAACTTCCCCCGCCCGATGATCGCCTCGGTGGTGACGACCGCGCTCGACGCGCTGCGTGTCGATGCGGTGTTTTATCGCAAGGGCGACCTCGCCGGGCTGATCTGGGACAGCAAGGACGGGCTCGATCACCCCTTGCTCGCCTATGCCACCGACACGGACTATTTGCGCACCACGCTGAAATTCCGCTGGCGATCGGGCGGGATCATTGCGCTCGACCAGCTAAACAGCCCGACGCTGACCATCGAAGGCAAAGACGCCAGCGGCAACCCGCACTTCTGGTTCGTGCGGATGTGGAACTACGCCGTCGGCTCGCCCGAGGATGCCGTGATCACCCTCGATTTCTCCGCGCTCGATGGCGGCTACATCCTCCCCGACGACGCTGACCGGGTTTACCCCCGGCATATCGACCGCATGTTCATTTCGATGGTCGCGCCGGGCTATGCCTATCTCGACGAAACCGCCTATCCCGTGCCGATCGAAGGCTGGGTGGAAATTACCGGAATCGTCTGCACCGGCCACCGCACCATGCTGGAGATCGGCGATGTCATCGTGCCGCCGCATGGCCTCGCCATGGCGACCGGCTATGACGACAACGGCACGCAGACCCCGGCGCGGCTGCTGCGCTCGATCCGCCAGCTCGGCTACCGCGGCAGCATTGTCCACTATGTCGGCATGAGCCACTATTTCCGGCTCGCGCCGGCAAGCGGCAGCTTTCTGGTCGGCGGCGCGGGCGATCCCTTGTGCACGCCCGCGCGCGCCTGGCACCTCGCCTTCTTCGAGGAGTGCAAGCGCACCGGGTTTTCGCCGATCGCCTCGCTGTCCTATGAAGTGCTCGCCCAGCATTGCCCCGACGCCTGGAAGCAGCGCGACTGGAACGGCAATCCCTCGCTCACTGGCTGGGACCCACCCTCTTCGCTGCTCTCACCGGCCAACGGGGAGGCTATGGCCTGGCT
This sequence comes from uncultured Alphaproteobacteria bacterium, assembly GCA_963777795.1. Classification (GTDB taxonomy): domain Bacteria; phylum Pseudomonadota; class Alphaproteobacteria; order Sphingomonadales; family Sphingomonadaceae; genus Novosphingobium. Next base: position 518,275 of record CAVZRM010000003.1, on the reverse strand, counting down.
GCAAGCGGCGGCGGCCGAATTCGTCCTGCTGATGCAAGCAGCCGCTGTCGATGTGCGCTTCCAGGTTGGCGAGCCGTGGTGGTGGATCTTTTCGGATGGCCGTATCTGCATTTACGACGACGCGGCGAAAGCGGCGTTCGGCGGCAGTCCGGTCGAGATTGCCAACCTGCGCGCGCCGCTCGACGCCGCGCAGAAGGCGCTGCTCGATGCGGCGGGAGCCTTGCTGGCGAGCACGACCGCAGCGCTGGTCCAGGCGGCGCGCGATGCGGTCGATCCCGATCCGCTCGAAGCCCTGTTGCTGGTGTTCCCGCCCACCTTGCTGGCACCCGACATGCCCGAGGCGCGGCGCGCCAACCTGCCCACCGGCTGGGCCGCGCCCGCATTCGACCGCTTGCAGGTCGAGGACTACGATTGGCTGACAGCGGGCGCGGACGCCTATCGCCGCGCGGGCTATCAGACAATCGACCAGCGGCTCGGCTATCCGCCCGGGGACCAGGACTATTTCGCCGGCTTCGTGCTGCTTCCCGAGCAGCGCGACCTGTGGCGGCGGATCGATGCCGGGGTCGATGAGGCACTGCCGCGAGGTCCGCACGAGATCTTCATCTGGGCGCTGCCGCAGGTCAATCGCGACGGCTACGTGCGCCTGCCGCAAATCGAGGACGCTGACGCCATGCAGGAATTCGACGACGTGCCCTATCCGCTGGCACTGGGCCGCGATGCGACGATCATTCCCGAATTCTCGACCAGCGTCGCGATCACCGCTTCGGGGTTTGAGCGGCGCAATTCGCTGTGGTCCGACGCGCGGCTGCGCTTCGATGTCGGGCCGGGCATCCGCTCCGAGGCCGAACTGGGCGTGCTGATCGCTTTCTTCCGCGCCCGGCGCGGCGCAGCGCGCGGCTTTCGCTTGCGTGACCCATCCGACTTCAGCTCGAAAAACATGGTCGAGCCGCCGACCGCTGCCGATCAGTTGCTGGGCACCGGCAACGGCACGCAATCGGACTTCCCCTTGCTCAAGCGCTACGGCGAGGGCGACGCGCTGCAACTGCGGCGGATTACCCGGCCGCGCACTGGCACCGTCCTGGTCAGTGTCGGCGGCCTGGCCATGACCAGCGGCTGGACCTTGCTGGCGGGCGGCACGATCAGCTTCGCGGTCCCGCCCGCAAACGGCGCAGAAGTACGCGCCGGCTTCCTGTTCGATGTGCCGGTGCGCTTCGCCGACGACCGGCTCGAAGTCGCCGGGGCCGCCTTTGCCGCCGGCGAAGCGCCGAGCGTGCCGGTCATCGAAGTGCGCGAGGCAGCATGAGCCGGGTGTGGTTTTCCGAGCGGCTCGAAACCGCTTCCGCCTTCTGGCGGGTGCTGCGCCGCGACGGCATCACGCTCGGCTTCACCACCCACGACCGCGACCTGTGGTTCGACGGGGTGCTGCACAGCGCAACGCCGGGGATGGTCCCGTCCTCGATCCGCCGCTCGGCCCGTTTCGAGCCCGACAGCGCCGAAGTTATCGGCGCGCTGAGCCACGATTTGATCGCCGCGGCCGATCTCACCGGCGGTCGTTTCGACGGCGCACGGGTCCAGATCGGGCTGATCGACTGGGAGAGCGGCGACCGGCTGGTGCTCTATCGCGGCGCGATCGGCGGCGTGCTCGAGGAATCGGGCAAGTTCACCGCCGAACTGCAATCGCGCAAGGCCGAGCTCGGGCGCGATCCGGTCCCGCGCACCAGCCCCGCCTGCCGTGCGCAGTTCTGCGGGCCGGGCTGCACGCTGGCGGCGGTTGGCTTCACCCACGAGGCGACGCTCGCCAGCGTGAACTTTGCGGCAAACAGCGTCGTGCTGACCACCGTCGCCGCGCCAGCGCAGCTCGCGCTCGGCACGCTGCGCTGGCTCGACGGTGCACACGCCGGGCGGACCATGACCGTGTTGGCGGCGGGCGCTGCGGGCCTGGTGCTCGATGAGCCACTCAGCCCCACGCTGACACCCGGCATCCGGGCAATGGTGCGCGAGGGCTGCGACCACCTGCTCGATACCTGCGCGACGCGGTTCGACAATGCGGTCAACTTCCAGGGCGAGCCGTTCCTGCCGGGCAACGACCAGATCTACCGCTATCCGCCGCCGCCGACGCCATGAGCGGACATCAACTGGCCAGGGCGGCCGAGGGACTGGCGGGTACTCCCTTCCGACTCCACGGCCGCGATCCGGCGACCGGGCTCGACTGCATCGGCGTGCTGGCCGCGAGCCTCGCGGCCTGCGGCAGGCCGATGCTCCTGCCCGGTGGTTATGCGCTGCGCACCCGCGCGCTGCCCGATGTCAGTGCATTCGCAACCGGTTGCGGACTCGCCGCTGTCCGGGGGCCGACCGCGCCCGGCGACGTGTTGCTGGTGCGGGCCGGCCCCTGCCAGTTCCACCTGGCCATCGCATCGACCGACCAGCGCTTCGTCCATGCCCATGCCGGCCTGCGCCGCGTGATTCTCGGCGATCTGCCGGCGCACTGGCCGCTGATCGGCCACTGGCGGCTCCACGCCGCAGACCTCTGAGGACACATCCATGGCGACTCTGGTTTTCGGCGCGCTCGGCACCCTGTTCGGTGGCCCGCTCGGTGGCGCGCTCGGCGCGCTCGCCGGGCGGCAGGTCGATGCGATCATCTTCGGCGGCGGCAATCGTGAAGGCCCGCGTCTCAAGGAACTGGCTGCCACCGCATCGAGCTATGGCACCGCGCTGCCGCGTCACTTCGGACGGATGCGCGTGCCCGGCTCGGTGATCTGGGCGACCGATCTCGTCGAGCACAAGACCACCGAAGGCGGCGGCAAGGGGCGACCGTCGGTGACCACCTACAGCTACACCGCCTCGTTCGCGGTTGCTCTCGCCAGCCGGCCGATCCTGGGCGTCGGGCGCATCTGGGCCGACGGCAACCTGCTGCGCGGCGCGGCGGGCGATCTCAAGGCAGCGGGCGAGCTGCGGCTCTACACCGGCGAGGGCGACCAGCAGGCCGATCCCTTGCTGGCCGCTGTCGAGGGCGCTACCCGCTGCCCCGCCTATCGCGGCCTCGCCTATGCCGTGTTCGAGGACCTCGACCTCGGCGACTTCTTCAATCGCATCCCCTCGTTGACCTTCGAGGTCATCGCCGACAGCGGCACGTTCACAGTCCAGGCGATCCTCGACGAGGTCATTGCCGAGAGCGACGCGGCATTCCCGCTCGAAGGCATCGATGGCCTCTCCTGCGAAGGGCCGGTCAGCGACACCCTTACCCTGCTTGATCCGCTGTTTCCGATGGACGCCGACGCCGGCGGCGAAATGCTGACCATTGCCCGCGGCCGACTGCAAACATCGGCGATTGCCCTGCCGCAAGCCGCAGTCGCCACCGATGACGGCGATTTTGGCGCACTCGCCGGCTATTCGCGCCGGCGCGAGCCGCTGCCCGTCGCCGCGCCCGAGTTGCTGCGCTACTATGACATCGAGCGCGACTATCAACCCGGCGTGCAGCGCGCGACCGGGCGGCCTGGCCCCGGTCAGCCGCGCACGGTCGAATTGCCGGCTGCGCTCACCGCCGCCAATGCCCGGCTGCTCGCCGAGCGCATGGCGACCCGCGCTGGCTGGGCGCGCGAGACGCTGGCCTGGCGCACCACCGAACTCGATCCCGCCGTTGGTCCCGGCGCGGTGGTTACCGTGCCCGGCCAGCTGGGGCAGTGGCTGGTGAGCGAGTGGGAGTGGCGCGACAAGGGCGTCGAACTCGGCCTGACGCGCATGGCCCCGGCAACCAGCGAGACCGCAACAACGGCCTACCCGCCACCCGCCGATCCCGGCCGCGCCAACCCGCCGCTCGATGCGCCCGCCCCGGCGACGATCCTCGCCGCCTTCGAATTGCCGTGGGACGGCAATGGCAGCGGCGATGCGCCGGCGACCTTTGCGGCGGTCACATCCGCCGGCAGTACCTGGGGCGGAGCGGCGCTCTATGTCGATCATGGCGACGGGTCTCTGTTGCCGCTGGGTGCCAGCGGCCGCGGTCGCTGCATCGCCGGTTCGGCCATCGACGCGCTGGCCGTGGCCAACCCGCTGCTGTTCGACCGCAGCGCCTCGGTGACCATCGAGCTGGTCGCCAGTGACATGGCGTTGACCGACGCCACGCCGCGCATGCTTTCGGCCGGTGCGAATCGCGCGCTGCTGGGTGGCGAGTTGATCCAGTTCGCCCGCGCGGTGCCGCTCGGCAACCGCCGCTGGCGGCTCGAGGCGCTGCTGCGCGGTCGCGGCGGCACCGAGAGCGCGGTCGCGGGTCATGCTGCCGGAGAACGCTTCGTGCTGCTCGACGGCCAGCCTGTTGCCCTCGATCCGGCCATGGTGGGCACTGCGGCGGGCACAATCATCGCCGCCGCCGGGCTTGGCGACGCGACTCCAGTCGAATCCGCCATCGCGCTGCAAGGCATAACCCGGCGGTCGCTCGCACCGGTCCATCCCCGCGCCATATCGCTGGCCGACAATACGCTCGAGCTTGCCTGGACCCGGCGCGCGCGCGGGGCCTGGGGCTGGCTCGACGGAGTTGATGCGCCGCTGCACGAGCAGGCCGAGGTCTACCTCGTCACTTATGGTCCGCTCGCCGCGCCGCTGGCGATCTGGGAGGTGGCCGCGCCCGCCCTCATCGTCAGTGCCGCCCAGCGCACTTCGCTCGCGGCGAGCCTGCCGGGCGAAAAGTTCCGCGTCCGCCAGAAGGGCACCTACGCCCTTTCCGAACCGCTCGTCCTCGCCACGCTTTCCTGATCCTGCCATAGTCCGGAGTCCGCCATGCCCGATCCGATCACCTTCGACACCATCAGCCCGCGCTACGCCCTGCCAATGCTGTTCGCCGGCCAGTCGCAGAAAGAGGCCTTCGTCAACGAAGCCCATGCCCTGACCGACGCGCTGATCCATTGCGCCATCGAGGGCACCGCCGAGACGCCGCCGGCAACGCCGGTCGAGGGAACCAACTGGCTGGTCGGTGCCTCGCCCACCGGTGCATGGTCGGGGCAGGGGGGGCGGGTCGCCTGCCGCCAGGCCGGTAACTGGATTTTCGTGACGCCCAGGGACGGCATGCGCCTGCTCGACCGGTCGAACGGACAAGAGCGGCGATTTTCGGCGGGATGGCTGGCCCCCGGCGTACCGGTAGCACCGAGCGGTGGTACCACCGTCGATGCCGAGGCCCGCACCGCGATTGCCGCCCTGGTCGCGGCATTGCGCACCGCCGGGGTGTTCCCTGCGAGTTGACTTCAGTCCGCGTAAGCCGTGGAATTGGCCACGCCTGCTTCGGCAAAGCCCGCGCGGCGCAGACGGCAGCTGTCACACCGCCCGCAGGCGCGGCCATCGGCTTGCGGATCGTAGCACGACCAGCTCAGCGCCGGATCGAACCCCAGACGGTGCGCCTCGCGGGCAATGTCGGCCTTGCCGAGAAATTGCAGCGGCGCGTGGATGGCAAAGGCCTGCCCCTCGCTCCCTGCCCTGGTCGCAAGCTCGGCTAAGTTGGCGAAACCCGCGATGAACTCGGGGCGGCAGTCAGGATAGCCCGAATAGTCCAGCGCATTGACGCCGATGACAATGTCCCGCGCGCCCAGGGCCTCGGCCCAGGCCAAAGTCAGCGACAGGAACACGAGATTGCGCGCCGGAACGTAAGTGACTGGAATATCGTCACCCAGTCCGTCCTTGGGCACAGCAATGTCGTCTGTCAGCGCCGATCCGCCGAACTGGCGCAGATCGAGCGGAAGGACGATATGGCGTTCGACGCCAAGCATCCCGGCGATCGTCCGCGCCGCTTCGATCTCGCGGCGATGGCGCTGGTTGTAGTCGATCGTCAGCGCGCAGATGCGATAGCCCGCCGCCTTCGCGAGCCCGGCACACACCATCGAATCGAGCCCGCCCGAAAGCAACACCACCGCCCGCCGGCCCGATCCCTGCGCCATCTTGCTCATGATCCGGCGCTATCCCGCCGCAGGGCGGCTGGCAACCAGGGTCAGGCAGCGCATTCTCCGATCCGGCGCGCTTCGGCGACAAAGTCGAAGGGCAGGCCGTCGAGGATGCCTTGCGATTCGATCTGCACGAGCCGACCGGTTTCGAGGCGTATATGGGTGCGGCCATAGCCGCGCCCGCGGCAAGTGTATTGCACGGTCACCTCGCCGGGACTGTCGGCGACGATCAGCCGTTCGCAGGCGCTCGACGGATGGCGCAGCTGGATCAGCCGGCGACCGTCCTGCAGGCAGATCGAACTCGGCAGGTCCGCGGGCATCGCGCGGGCGCAGTTCCCAACGACCGCCTTCGAGCCGGTCGAGCATCGCGAGCGGCTGGCGCTGGCCCAATGCGGGCACGGCAAAGCCGGCCGCCGCTGCAGCCATCAATAGCGGCACCCGCAGCCAGCGGGCGGCCTGCCCTGTTATGCGCATTGAATTCATCGGTGTTCCAAATGCCAATCTGCCCGGTCCGGATTGTAGCAAATTTCCGACCTGCGACCAAGTGTTGCAGACAAGCGATGAACGGAGTGTTTACGCGGCGATCCGAAAGTTCCTGGAGCAAAATGCGCAGTCGATCGGGATCAGCCCGTCATCGTCGCGCATCTCGGCTCGCTCGCTTTCCGGGAAGCGCGCCAATACGCTGCGATAGTGCTCGGCGGTGCAGCGGCACCCCCGCGAGAGGCGGGCCAGCGGCTCGACGCGCACCTCTTCCTCCTCATGGAACAGCCGCCAGATCAAGGCTTCGAGCGACAGCCTGCGATCGAGCAATTCCTCATGCCGCATGCTGCCGGCCATGACCGCGACGTGCGCCCATTCGGGATGATCGAGGCGCACATGCAGCCGCTCGCGGCCTTCCTCGCCTTCCGCCAGATGCTGGGCGAGCAGGCCCGCCGCCTGGCAGCTGCGCCCATCCCAGTGCACCGCCGTGCGGATCAGGGTCGGCACCTGTTCCGACTGGGCGAAGTAGATCTCGCAGGCCTGCGACAGCGAATCGCCTTCGAGCGGGACAATTCCCTGATAGCGCTGGCCGCTGACAGCATCATCGAAGGTGATTGCCAGATAGGCCTGCCCGAACAGGGCATAGAGCGACGGGTTGGCACCCAGCATCGCCAGGCGCTCGCCATCGTGGCGGACATAGCCGCGCAACGCGCCGCCGCGATAGTCGCAAGCAAGCAGCTCGACGATCCCGCCCTGGGTCTGCGCCTGCATGGTGAGCTGGCTCGCCTGATCCTTGAGCAGCGAGCCGATCAGCGCGGTCAGCACCAGCGCCTCGGCCAGCAAGTGGCGGATCGACGGGGGATAGTCGTGTGCCGAAAGCACTTCATCGAGCACTGGACCCAGCCGAACCAGCCGTCCGCGCGCGTGGCGCGACGGGATGGTGAATCCGAGCAGCCGGTCGCTGCCGGTCTCACCCGGTGCAATGGGCTCGTCAGCGCTCACAGCTGGCCGAAAATCCAGCGCAGCACCGCCTTTTGGGCGTGGATGCGGTTCTCCGCCTCGTCCCAGACCACCGATTGCGCGCCGTCGATCACTGCGTCGGTAACCTCCTCGCCGCGATGCGCGGGCAGGCAATGGAGGAACAGCGCATCGGGCTTGGCCAGAGCCAAAAGGGCTTCGTTGACCTGGAATGGTGCCATGGCCGCGATACGCGCCTCGGCACCGGTCTGGCCCATCGACACCCAGGTATCGGTGACCACGACATCGGCTCCCGTGGCCGCGCTGGCGGCGTCGCGATGCACGGAGATTGCCGCCCCGCCGGCGCGCGCACGTTCGACATAGGCCGGATCGCCATCGTAGCCGTGCGGAACCCCAATGCGGACGTTGAACTTCATCAGGCCCGCCGCCTCGACAATCGAATTGAGCACATTGTTGCCATCACCCAGCCACGCCACTTCGAGCCCGGGCAGCGCCTTGCCCTGCTCGATCACGGTGAGCAGGTCGGCCATGATCTGGCAGGGATGCGACCGGTCAGTGAGCCCGTTGATTACCGGCACGCTGGCATGGGCCGCCAGTTGCTCGATCTTGGCGTGATCGTCGGTGCGGATCATGATCGCATCGGCCATGCGGCTGAGGACTTGGGCGGTATCGGCAATCGTCTCGCCGCGCCCGAGCTGCATCGAGCCCGCTTCCATGACAATCGCGCTGCCACCAAGCTGGCGCATTGCGATGTCGAACGAGACGCGGGTACGGGTCGAACTCTTCTCGAAAATCATCGCCAGCACGCGTCCGGCCAGCGGGGCATCGGCATCGGGCTGGCCTTTCGGCCAGCTCGCGCGCGCTGCCTTGCGCTCCAGCGCATCGCCGAGCATGGCGGCGATGGCATCGCCGCCGGCATCGGACAGGCTGACAAAATGGCGGGTCATGCGACTGCGTCCGCCGGCTGGTAGCTCGCGGCCGCAGCCGAAAGCTTCTCCATGAATTCGTCGATGTGTTCGTCGCCGATCACCAGCGGCGGTACGATCCGAACCGTGTTATCGCCGCCCGAGACCGTCAGCAGCCCGTGATTGTCGCGCAAGTGGGCGACAAAGCCGCGCGGCTCGCGCGTCAGCTTGATGCCGATCAGCAGGCCGCGCCCGCGCACCGCCTCGAACAGTTCGGGATAGTTGCCGATGAACTGTTCGAGCCGGGCCATGATCTTGGCACCCTTTTCACGCGCATTGGCGATCAGGTCCTCGGCGGCGAAAGCGTCGAGTACCGCCAGCCCCGCCGCCATTGCCAGCGGGTTGCCGCCATAGGTCGAACCGTGTGCCGCAGTCACCATGCCGCGCGCCGCCTTCTCGGTGGCAAGACAGGCACCCAGCGGGAAGCCGCCGCCGATGCCCTTGGCTGTGGCCAGCACATCGGGCGCGATGCCGTATTGCTCATGGGCATAGAAAGTGCCGCAGCGGCCATAGCCGGTCTGCACCTCGTCGAGCACCAGCATCAGGTCGTGCTCGTCGGCAAGGTCCCGCAAGCCGCGCAGAAATCCGTCCGACGCCGCCCGCACCCCGCCTTCGCCCTGGATCGGCTCGACCAGAAAGCCCGCCGTCTGCGGGCCCATCGCGGCCTTGACCGCGTCGAGATCGTCGAAATCGACATAGCGGAAACCGGGCAGCAGCGGCGCGAAGCCCTTGTGCATCTTCTCCTGATCGGAGGCACTGATCGTGCCCAGCGTCCGCCCGTGAAAGGCGTTGCGGAACGAAATCAGCTCGAACTTCGTCTTGTCTCCGGCATGCTGGTGATAGGCGCGCGCGGTCTTGATCGCGCATTCCACCGCCTCCGCACCCGAATTGGTGAAGAACACCGTATCGGCGAAGGTCATCGCGACAAGTCGCCCGGCGAGCTGTTCCTGATGCGGGCTGCCATAAAGGTTGGAGACGTGCATCAGCGTCTCGGCCTGCCGCTGGATCGCGCCGATCAACCCTGGATGCGAGTGGCCCAGCGCATTGACCGCGATACCCGCGGCAAAATCGAGATAGCGGCGACCGTCCTCGCCGATCAGATGGCAATGCTCGCCGCGCACCGGACGGAAGGCGGTACGGGGATAGACTGGCATCAGGGACGGAATCGGCATGGTGACTTCCTTTGCATTCCGGATCGGTTCGGGCGCACCCGCAAATACCAAATCGGCGAAAAACAAATCGGCAAACGACAAATGGCGGCCCCTCAAGTCGGTGAAGACTTAAGGACCGCCATTGCCAAGTGTTTACGATGCAGCAGGCCTGCGGTCAAATGCCGCAAGCGGGTGCGAACGGGGTCAGCCCTGACTTCGGCATCAGGTTGACCGCCGAGTATTTGCCTCGTCGATCGACCTCGATGTCGAATTCCAACCGGTCGCCTTCGTTCAGCCCCTGCATGCCCGACCGCTCCACCGCGCTGATATGCACGAAGGCATCGGGCTGGCCATCGTCGCGGGTGATGAAGCCGAAGCCTTTCATCCCGTTGAAGAATTTCACCGTGCCGGTCGCGCGCTCGCCGGTCAGCTGGCGCTGCGGCGCTTCACGCTTCTGCACCTCGATGACGTCGCCGATGATCGCCAGATCACTTGCCGAAATCTTGCCGCCACGATCAACCAGGGTGAATTCAAGCTGCTGGCCTTCGGCGAGGCCTTCCAGTCCAGCCCGTTCGACCGAACTGATGTGAACGAACACATCTTCGCCTCCGCCATCTTGCTGGATGAAGCCGAAGCCCTTGTGCGCGTTGAAAAACTTGACCACGCCCTTGCCCTGGCCGACGACCTGCGCCGGCATGCCGCCGCCACCGCCGCCGGGGCCACCGCCACCACCGGGGCCACGCGGACCGCCGCCACCGAAGCTGCGGCCACCGCCGCCGCCGCCGGGACCGCCACCGAAACCGCCGCTGCGCGGAGCACCGAAGCGATCACCGCCGCCACCACCGGCGAAGCGGTCGCCACCACCCATGAAGGGATCGAAACCGTCTTCTCCGAAACCGTCCCGCTTGTCGCGGCCCTTGCCGCGACGTCCTCTATCGAAACTCATAAATCCGAACGTACCTTCGCTTCGCCCAAATGTTGATCGCCGGGCAGCGCGGACGAAACGCGCCAAGCGCCAGGAAAGCGCCCGGACAAAAGCCCGGCACTCTTCTCTGCAATCTCATGCATATCCCAAAAAAAAGCCAATGGCGAATCGATTCAGGAGGCATTCAGTTTTGCAGGAGGCAGTGTGACATTTGTGCAAATGCGTCTCCGGCTTGCCAGCACGGGCAAGGCTTGGCAGGTTCGTCCGGCATGCGGCCTTCTGCCTGGCCGCACCCTCCCGTATGGATCCAGCGCATGTTCCGCAAGCTGACTGACACGATTTTCGCCAGCCCGCAAATCGGCCTCGCCGAACTGGCCGAAGCCAAGGCGATGGGAATCGGACTGGTGATCAACAATCGCCCCGAAGGCGAAAGCGACGACCAGACCCCGGGCAGCGAAATCGCGGCGGCGGCGCGGGCGGTCGGCATGGACTATCTCGCTATCCCGGTGACCCATGCCGGCTTCAGCGAATCGCAGGTCACGGCGATGGCAGCGGCGCTGGCTGGTGCTCGGGGGCCGGTGCTGGCCTATTGCCGATCGGGGACGCGCTCGACCCTGCTGTGGGCGCTTGCCGAAGCCAGCCGCGGGGGCAATCCGGCCGCCATCGCCGCCAAGGCGGCGCAGGCCGGCTATGACATTACGCCGGTGCGCGCTGTGGTCGACATGCTGGCGGCGGGGAAATGACGCATGGCTGATGGAACCGTGATTACGGTGGCGAAAGCGCCATCTCATGGCTTTTCCAAACAGACTGCAATTCAGATAGGGATGCGCGCCGGATCGGGCGTCGAGGGTGATGCGCACCAGGGCGCAACGGTAAGGCATCGATCGAGCGTTGCCGTCGATCCGACACGTCCCAACCTTTGCCAGGTCCACCTGATCCAAGCCGAACTCTTTGACGAATTGCCGCACCTCCCGCTCGAACGCGTCTGACCACAAAAAAAGGGGCCGGAGCGTCAAGCTCCGGCCCGGTGAGGTGGTGTTCGCAGGAGGAACATCGGATGGCGGGGACGGATGGGAGGAGGAGGAAAGCCCGTCCCCGCCAAGCTCTGGAAAGCTTAATTGTTGTAGGCGCGCTCCCCGTGTTCGGCGAGGTCGAGCCCTTCGCGCTCGGCATCCTCGGCGGGGCGCAGGCCGAAAATCTTGTCGACGATGAAGTAGAGGATCGCAGAACCGATACCCGACCACAGCAGGGTCAGCAGCACGGCCTTGATCTGGGTGATCAACTGGCCCGAGATGCTGTAGGCTTCTGGGGTCACGGCAACTGCCGGGAACACGGTGTAGTCGAAGTAGCCCTGCCCGCCGAGCGAGGGCGCGGCAACCACGGCGGTGGCCAGGGCGCCGACGATACCGCCGATGCAGTGGACGCCGAACACGTCGAGCGTGTCGTCGTACTTGAGCTTGTTCTTCACCGTGCTGACGAACAGGTAACAGACCGGCGAGACGATCAGGCCCAGCGCGATCGCAGTCATCGGCGCGGCGAAGCCCGACGCCGGGGTGATCGCCACGAGTCCAGCCACTGCGCCGGTCGCGCCGCCCAGCATCGACGGCTTGCCGTGATGGAACTGTTCGACGACGATCCAGCTCAGCGCCGCCGCGGCAGTCGCCACGAAGGTGTTGATGAAGGCCACGGCGGTGACGCCATTGGCTTCGAGGTTGGAGCCGGCGTTGAAGCCGAACCAGCCCACCCATAGCAGCGAAGCGCCGATCATGGTCATGGTCAGCGAGTGCGGCGGGGTGGCTTCCTTGCCGAAGCCGACGCGCTTGCCGATCATCAGGCAGCCGACCAGGCCGGCAATGCCCGCATTGATGTGAACCACGGTGCCGCCGGCAAAATCCAGCGCGCCCATGCCCCACAGGTACCCGGCGTCCTGCGAAACCAGCGATCCGTCGGCAGCCTTCTGGACTGTATCGACCAGGAAGTCGGGGCCCGCCCAGTACCACACCATGTGCGCGATCGGGAAATAGATGAACGTCAGCCACAACACCATGAACAGCATCAGCGGCCAGAACTTCACGCGCTCGGCAAAAGCTCCGACGATGAGCGCCGGGGTGATGCAGGCGAAGGTCATCTGGAAGATGACGAAGACGAACTCTGGCAGATAGACATTGTTCGAGAAGGTCGCTGCATAGGTTGATGCACTGACCCCGGTGAGGAACAGCTTGTCGAATCCGCCGATCAGCGATGGCCAGGCGGAATTGGTCGAAGTGAAGGCCATGGTGTAGCCCCATCCGACCCAGACCAGGGCGGCGATCGAGACGATCATGAACACCTGCATCAGGACGCTGAGCATGTTCTTGGAGCGGACCAGGCCGCCATAGAACAGTGCGAGCGCCGGAATGCTCATCATCAGCACCAGCACCGAGGAAACCAGCATCCAGGCGGTATCGCCCTTGTTGACCATGGTGGCCATCTGCTCGACGCTGGGTGCCTTGATCAGGCTGGTGACTGCGGCGGCAGCGCTTTCCGCCGCTTCGGGAGCGGGGCTGGCTGCGGCAGCGGCGGAAGCGGTCGCGGCCGCTTCCTGGGCGAAGGCGGCGGTGGCGGCGAAGAGCGACGAGCCCAGCGCACCGGTGCCGCAAATAACTCTGCGGATCATTGTGTTTCCCTCCTGTCGGTGACGCTGCTCACAGCGCCGTGTCGCCTGATTCGCCGGTGCGAATGCGTGTGGCGGATACGAGATCGAGAACGAAAATCTTGCCGTCGCCGATGGCTTCGGTGCTGGCGGTCTGCTGGATGGTCTCGATCACCTGCGGCGTCAGATCGTCGCTCGCGGCGATCTCGATTTTCACTTTAGGCAGCATGTTGGTTGAATATTCCGCGCCGCGATAAATCTCGGTCTGGCCCTTCTGCCGTCCGAAGCCCTTGACCTCGGAAACGGTCATGCCCGCGACGCCGATGGCGCCAAGCGCCTCGCGCACTTCGTCGAGCTTGAAGGGCTTGATGATGGCGATGATGAACTTCATGCCTTCCCCCTGCTGTACACCGGCCCATCGCCGGCGTGGCTGATAAAGCAAGGGCTATGCCAGATTAGGATTTTGTTAGGATTCTGGGGCGGCTGCCATCGTTCGCCGGCCCTCAATCGAGCCATTCCGCCCGATATGCGGGCATCTGCTCAAATTTTAGGCATTTCCAGCGTGGCGATCACCGGCAAGTGGTCCGAGCCGCTCGCCGCCAGCGGGCTGTGGTGGACGCGGGTCTCGAGGATCCGCCAGCCCGGCGAAATTACGATACGGTCGAGCTGCGCCACCGGGCGGCGCGAGGGAAAGCTGCGGCCGCAGCTGAGGACGCGCCAGCGATGGCCGAACTCGTGCAGGCAGCCGCCATGGGCCGACCATTCGTTGAGATCGCCCATCAGCACGGCAGGCATCGCGCCGGGGCAGTTTTCGACGTGGTGGAGGATCGAGCGGACCTGCTGGCGGCGGCGCAGGCCGGAAAGATCGAGATGCATGCCGACGACGCGAAACGCTTCGCCGCGCGCGCCAAGATCTGCCCGGATCGCGCCGCGCGGCTCCAGGGTCGGCAGGGGCACGATCCCCGTTTCGGCAATCGCGATCCCGCGCCGCACGAGCAAGGCGTTGCCATGCCAGCCGATGCTGTCCGGCCGCTGCGCCACGGGGACCGGGCGATAGGGCGAGTGTTCGGCGATCAACGCCAGCGGCAAGGCGCTGGCCCGCGCACCGAAGCGGCGGTCGGCCTCCTGCAAGGCGACGACATCGGCGTCGATCTCGCGCAAGATGGCGAGAATGCGGCCTGGCTCGCGCCGCCGGTCGAGACCGATGGCCTTGCGGATATTGTAGCTGGCGAAGGTGAGGATCACCCGGCGATATAGCGATCAGTGGCGCGGGTCGGCAGCCCGTCGATGCTGCGGGTGCGCCCTGCCACCTTGGCTTCCCAGGCAGCCGGATCGGCCTGGGCGTGATACTTGGCCAGCGTCGCGCGCTCTTGCTCGAGCGCCATCACCGGCACCCCCCAGCCGCACGATGACTGCACGCTTTCCACCGCGATATCGAAAATCTGGCGCGTGCCGGGCAACAGGGTGAACCGAGTGGCGAGTTCCGGCCAATCCGCGTCCTGCGGCAAGACAGGCCCGGCCGCGCCCGTAGATCCGCAGGATCAGTGCGGGCTGCTGGAAGTTGCACATCATGATCGTGATCCGACCCTTGTCGGTCTGGTCGACGGCGAGATGCGCGTGGGTCTCGTTACCCGAACCGCCGAGATCGAGATAGGCGACGCGGCCCGGCGAAAGCACGCGGAAAGTGTCGGCAAGGCCCTTGGGCGACAGGTTGATCCGCCCATCGGCCGCGGCGGTGGCGACGAAGAACACCGCTTGCCGCGCGATCATCGCGATATGGTCGTCGGTCAGCGTGTCGGTGAAATCGGCCATGCGGCAAGGATAAAGCGGTGGGTGGCCTTCGACAAGCTCAGGCTGAGCGGGCGTGGGAAGGATATGGAAACAAACTTCGCTCAGGCTGAGCCTGTCGAAGCCCGCCCGCAGCGCTCGACCCTCAACGCTCCTTTGTCGCGGAGAACACCAGCTCGGGGTTCCTCTCCTGCTGGTAGCCGACATCCCAGGCCGAGCGCGCCATGAATACCGGATCGCCATCGCGGTCCCTAGCGAGATTGGTCATGTTGAACCCGCCGAATTGCTTGAGCGCGGCCTCGCTGCCCTTGAGCCAGCGCGCGGTCTCGAACGGCGCGGGTTCAAGCGCGGCGGCGACCTTGTATTCCGCCTCGAGCCGCGAAATCAGCACTTCGAGCTGGAGCTGGCCGACCACGCCGACGATCCACTGCGCGCCGATTTCCGGGTAGAACACCTGGATCACACCTTCCTCGGAAAGATCGTCGAGCGCCTTGCGCAATTGCTTGGTCTTGGTCGGATCCCTGAGCACCACCCGGCGCAGGATTTCCGGGGCGAAATTGGGCAGGCCGGTGAAGCGGATCTCGTTCTTCTCGGACAGCGTGTCGCCGACCCGCAGGGTGCCGTGGTTGGGAATGCCAATGATGTCGCCCGCCTCGGCGGTGTCGGCGATTTCGCGGTCCTGCGCGAAGAACAGGATCGGCGAATGGACGGCTATCGCTTTGCCGCTGCCCGAGGGGGTCAGCTTCATCCCCCGCTTGAACGTGCCCGAAACCAGCCGCATGAAGGCGATGCGGTCGCGGTGCTGCGGATCCATGTTGGCCTGGACCTTGAACACGAAGCCGGTGACTTCCTGGTGATCGGGCGCGACGGGGCCATGCTCGCTCGGCTGCGGGCGCGGCGGCGGGGCCAGCCGCGCGATGGCTTCGATCAGCTCCGCAACGCCGAAATTCTTCAGCGCCGAGCCGAAAAAGACCGGGGTCAGGTCGCCGTGGCGATAGGCGGCGAGATCGAACGCGGGATAGCCGCCGCGCGCCAGCTTGACCTCGTCGGCCACGTCGGCGGGCAGGTCGGCCTGATCGCGATTGCCGAGAAATTCGCGGCTGTCGCCCTCGGGGCGGGCGGTGTGCCCGGTCGCGAAATCGAGCACGCCCTGAAAGAGCCCGCCCATCCCCACCGGCCAGGACATCGGGCAGACATCGAGAGCCAGAGCGTCGGCAACCTCGTCCATCAGATCGAACGGCGAGCGGCCTTCGCGGTCGATCTTGTTGATGAAGGTAATGATCGGCACCGAGCGCAGGCGGCAGACCTCGAACAGCTTGCGCGTCTGCGGCTCGATGCCCTTGGCGGCGTCGATCACCATGATTGCGGAATCGACCGCAGTCAGCGTGCGGTAGGTGTCCTCGGAGAAATCCTCGTGCCCCGGTGTATCGAGCAGGTTAAAGGTGATCCCCTCGCGCTCGAAGGTCATCACGCTGGAGGTGACCGAAATCCCGCGCTGCTGCTCGATCTTCATCCAGTCCGACCGCGCCCGCCGCGCCTGCCCCCGCGCCTTGACCTCGCCGGCCAGGTGGATCGCGCCGCCCTGAAGCAGCAGCTTTTCGGTCAGCGTTGTCTTGCCCGCGTCGGGGTGCGAGATGATGGCGAAGGTGCGGCGGTTGGACATTTTTCTCTCAAATCAAAATAGTCGTCATCCTGAACTTGTTTCAGGACCCATTTCGCCTCGCGACCGGAGCGTGGTTTGGCAAATGCTTTACTCGCGGTTTGCGCTCTGCCAGACCGCTCCGGTTTAGCGGCCCGATGGGCCCTGAAACAAGTTCAGGGTGACGGGTCGATGCTTGGTGGAGCGGCTATTCAACTGTCCCGGTCGCGTTGAAAGTTTCAGAACCACTCTCTTGTGCATGCAAGGCACCCTGAATCCGTAGCAGGGCTCCGAGCTTTTTGGCTGCCTCAAAGATGCGCCCATTGATCGCAAGGAAGTCTTCGTCAGTGTAGCTTTTCTCGCCCGGCTGGAGCGTGACTTCGACCGCCAGCGACTTCTGCCCCTCCGGCACGCCGTGACCCCGGAAATCATCGAACAGCCGCGCGGCGACGACATTGGCCTTGTCCGCATTCCTGACTGCCCGAACCAGATCGCCCGCAGGCAAATCCACAGGCACAAGGAAAGCAAAGTCGCGCGTCACGGCCTGCAAGGCAGGCGGCGCATATTGCGCGCGGGCGAATGTTGCCGCGACCTTCTTGCCCGGAATCGCATCGAGGAACAGCTCCATTATTGCCACTGGCGCATCGATATCGAACGCCTTGAGAAAGGCCGGATGCAGCATGCCGAAGCGTGCCAGCACATTCTTTGGCCCCAGCCGAAAGGTCGCTGACTGACCGGGGTGGAACTGCGGCCCGGCTTCCCCCATGACTTGCAGATTATCAACCGGCGCGCCTGCTTCGGCGAGCAAGGCCAAAGCCTCGGCCTTGGCATCGAAGGCATCGAACGATGCCGCCTTGCCGGTGGCCCAGCCGCGCGCCTGCTTCTCCCCCACCAGCACCAAGGCCAGCGACAGTCGTTCGTCGCTCATGCCATTGGCTCCGCGCAGATAGCGGCGTCCGATCTCGAACAGCCGCAGGCCCGCCGCGCCGCGATCGAGGTTACGCTTTGCCGCTGCCAGAAGCCCCGGCAGCAATGAAGGCCGCATCGCCTTCATGTCCTCGCTGATCGGATTGGCGAGTGTCCAGACCTCACCCTCGGCGAATGCCGCAGCCTGTTCCTCAGGCACAAACGACCAGGTCACCGCCTCATGGTTTCCCCTTGCCGCAGCAGCCCGTCGCAGCTTGCGTTCGAGCTTCTGCGCAGGGGTGGCGGTGGGCCTCGCAACGCCATCGGCGCGGGGCAGGGGGACCGAGGCCACATTGTCCAGCCCGTGAATGCGGATCACTTCCTCGACCAGATCGGGCCAGCCATCGACATCGGGCCGCCAGGTCGGAACGATCATGTTCCAGACCTCGGCGGCAATCGGGTCTTCGGAAATAAAGCCCAGCCGCCCGAGGATGTTGCGCTGCTCCTGAGGTTCAACATCGACCCCGCCGAGGGTGAGCGCCATTTCGCAGCGGTAGGGCACGATCTTGGTCGTCTCGGGAAAACCGCCGGCCGGAAACTTCCCGGCAATGCGCGGCTCCGAAGCCTCCCCGCCGCACAGTTCGAGGATCATCCGCGCCGCCGTCTCGATCACAACTGAAAGCTGCATCGGATCGATTCCGCGCTCGAAGCGCGCCCGTGCGTCCGAGGCAATTGCATGCCGGCGGCCGGTGCGGGCAATCCATTCAGGATCGAACCAGGCGCATTCGAGCAGGACATCTGTGGTCGCTTCGGTGACGCCCGAGTATTCGCCGCCGATCACCCCGCCAAGGCCAAGCACTTGCGCATCGTCTGCAATCACGCAGTCTTCGGGCGTGACGGCATATTCCTTGCCGTTCAACGCGACGAAGCCCTCGCCATCGCGTCCTCTGCGCGCGACGACTGTGCCTGCGAGCTTGGCCATGTCGTAGACATGCAGCGGCCGGGCCTGATCGAGCGAGAAGTAGTTGGTGATATCGACCAGCGCCGAGATCGGGCGCAGGCCCACGGCCTTCAGCCGCGCCTGCAACCAGTCCGGGCTGGGACCGTTCCTCACCCCCCGGATTACCCGGCCCCAGAAGATGTGGCAGCCGCTGTCCGGTTCGACACCGATTTTCGCCGGGAAGGGAAATCCACCGTCGATCACCCGATAATCCGCAGACTTATCGACAGGCATGCCGAGCTGCGCCGCGATCAGATCGCGGGCAATGCCGTTTATGCCCATGCAATCGGGCCGGTTTGGGGTTACCGCGACGTCGAACACCGGGTCGGAGCCGTGGTACTCGGCAAAGGCTGTTCCAACCGGCGCGTCCTCCGGCAGTTCGATAATCCCGTCTTGGGTCCCAAATCCTTCTGGGCCCAGGTCAAGCTCGCGGGTCGAACACATCATGCCGTTGCTCTCGACCCCGCGCACCGCCGCGACCTTCAGCTCCATGCCGTTTGCCGGAACCACCGCGCCCGGCAGCCCCAATACGCCGACCAGCCCGGTCCGCGCGTTGAGCGCACCGCAGACCACCTGGAGCGGCTGGCCGTCTCCGGCATCGACCGAGAGCACTTGCAGCTTGTCGGCATTGGGGTGGCGTTCGGCGGTGAGCACCCGGGCGATGCGGAAGCCGGCCAGTTTCTCCGCCGGGTCCTCGACCCCTTCGACTTCGAGCCCGATGGCGTTGAGCGTGCGGGCGATGTCCTCGACCGAAGCCGCAGTGTCGATGTGGTCCTTGAGCCAGGAGAGCGTGAATTTCATGCCCCCGCTCCCCCGGTGCCACCGACACCGCCCGACAGCGTCGGCACGTCGAGCGCGGCAAAGCCATAATGCGCCAGCCAGCGCACATCGCCGTCGAAGAAGGCGCGCAGGTCGTTCATGCCGTATTTGAGCATGGCGAGCCGGTCGACCCCGACGCCGAAAGCAAAGCCCTGCCACTCATCCGGGTCCAATCCGCCCGCAACCAGAACATGTCGGTTGACCATGCCGCTGCCCAGCAGTTCCATCCAGCTATGCCCTGGCGCATCGCCGCTGCCGCCGACAACCCGGCGACCATCGACGAAGCTGTAGCCGGTATCGACTTCGACCGAAGGTTCGGTGAAAGGGAAATAGGAGGGGCGCAGCCGCAGGACGATGTCGTCGCGCTCGAAGAAGGCCTTGAGCAAAGTCTCCAGCGTCCATTTCAGGTGGCCGAGGTGTATCCCCTTGTCGATCACCAGCCCCTCGATCTGGTGGAACATCGGCGTATGCGTGGCATCGCTGTCCGAGCGGTAGACGCGTCCGGGCGCGATGATCCGCAACGGCGCGCCCCGTTCGAGCATGGTCCTGATCTGCACCGGCGAGGTATGCGTCCTCAGCAGCATTTCCTCGCGGTCTGCATTGCGGTCTGGAAAATAGAAGGTGTCATGCATCGCCCGCGCCGGGTGGCTCTCGGGCATGTTGAGCGCGGTGAAATTGTGCCAGCCGTCCTCGATCTCTGGACCAGTGGCGACGGCGAAACCAAGATCGGCGAAAATCTCCGCGAGCTCGTCCATCACCTGGCTGACCGGGTGGATGGTGCCGCGCGGGGCCTCGGGCGCGGGCAGCGACAGGTCGAGGCGCTCGGAGGCGAGGCGCACTTCAAGCGCCGCGCCTTCCAGCGTAGCCTTGCGGGCGGCGAGGGAGGACGTCACTTCATCCTTCAACCGATTGAAGCGACTAGAAACGAACGGTCGATTCTCTGGTAGCACCGATCCAATCAGTTTGAGCCATGCGCTTACGACGCCTGCCTTGCCTAAGCTGGCGATTCTTGCCGCTTCCAGTTCGTCGAGCGACGCCGCATCGGCGATTGCCTTGAGAATGCGTTCTCGAACTGTGCGGTATTGCTCTGACGTGACCCCCAGATTGAGGATTTCATCCAGTGGTGCGAGATCAACTTCACTCATCATACTTCGTCATTCCCGCGAAGGCGGGAACCTATCTCCTGCCCTATCCTTACACGCGCAACGTCGGCAGTGGAGCGAACCCCAGTCCTAGCGCCAGATCGTCCCAATCGGGGTTGTTTTCCTCTACAAGCCTGATCTTCCAAGATCGATTCCACTTCTTGATCCGCTTCTCGCGAACAATTGCATGCTCCATTGTCGCATGCTGCTCGAACCAGACCAAGCGCTGAACGCCGTGGTCTTTTGTGAACCCTGCGATAAGCCCCTCGCGATGCTGGTGCAGCCGCTTGACCAGATCCGACGTCACCCCGGCATAGAGCGTACCGTTTTTCCGGGATGCGAGCAGGTAGACCGTGGGATCGAAATATTCGTGCATCCGCAAAGTCCGGAGATGGGTTCCCGCCTTCGCGGGAATGACGATGAGTTGCAGTTTTCCTAGAATCGTAGCGTCAAGCGCGGCTCCATAGGGTCGAAACCCGCGTTCCGCAATCAGCGGTTGTGCCGGGGGCCCTCGGGTCCGTCGAGCGCCTGCACCGCCGAGCCGGCCATGCGGTCGCGTTCGCGCATGATCGCGCCGATAAGCGGCTTGGGCAGGGCGGCATAGTGGCTCGGCGTCATGCCGAGAAACTGGTGGCAATCGCGCACGAACTGGGCTTGATCGTGATAGTGGCCGTCGATCGCGCTGATCCACTTGAGCGAGGGATCGAGCATGAATTGCGAGATCGAGCGCATGAAGCGCTGGCGGCGCAGCAGCAGCTTGGGCGAAAAGCCGAAGGCATGGTGGCAGGTGCGCTCCAGCGTGCGCTGGCTGATCCCGGAACGTGCGACCAGCTGGGTGACGCTGGCGGTTTCGGGATCAACCAGCGCCGCGTGGATCGCCTGGATACGAGCTTCGTCGCCCGCCGGCTGGTCGGCCAGCGCGGCAAAATGCTCGACGATCCGCGCCAGTTCCGCCTCATGGTCTGCTGCGCCGGAAAACAACCCTTCGGCCAGCGGGCGAAACGCCGCGAAGGCGGGGTGCGACCGGCCATCGAGCACGGCATCGGCGAAATCGGCTGCCGGTGAGCCAACAAAGCGTGCCCAGCCCAGCGGCAACAGGCCGATCCCCCACATCCGCGACGATCCGACAGAAAAGCGCACCGCCTGGGAACTGGGTCCGGTAACCGGGAAAGGGCTGCCCGACAGGCGCACACCCGACAGCGTCTCGGCATCGGGCGCGCTGCCGGAATAGAACCTCAGGTTGGCCCATTCGGGCATCAGCATGTCGGAAATCGTGCCGCCGTTCTTGATCTGCCATTCGACATGATAGAACGTGGTGAAGTACCGCCGCAATTCTGGCGGTGGCGCGCAAAATGTCACTTCGACTTGGCAATCCAGCGACACGGGCAGACCCCCAAGAACGCCGCCCCCGCGGACATCCAAACTGCTGAATAGGCAAGGCAATGGCCGCAGACAAGCAAAAGGGCGCGGACGGCTCCGCCATCCGCGCCCATATTGGGACAGTTTTCGCGGGAACGTCAGGCCGGCAGTGCGGCCTTGGCCTGCGCGATCACTGCGGCGAAGACTCCGCTTTCGTTCATCGCCAGATCGGCCATCGCCTTGCGGTCGAGCTCGATCCCGGCCAGCTTGGTGCCGTGAATGAACTGCGAATAGGTCAGCCCTTCGGCGCGCACGGCGGCGTTGATCCGCTGGATCCACAGGCCGCGGAAAGTCCGCTTCTTCACCTTGCGGTCGCGGTAGGCATATTGCCCGGCCTTTTCGACCGCCTGGCGGGCGACGCGGATCGTGTTCTTCCGGCGACCGCGATAACCCTTGGCCTGCTCGAGAAGATTCTTGTGCTTGGCGCGGGTTGTTACACCCCTTTTGACACGTGCCATTGTTCAGTACTCCTCAATTAAGCCCGTAGGGTGCCCACTTCTTGATCACCTTTGCATCTGCATCGGAGATCACGTCGGTGCCGCGGTGCTGGCGGATGTACTTGGCGTTGTGGCTGATCAGCCGATGGCGCTTGCCAACCGCACCGTGCTTGATCTTGCCGGTGGCGGTGAGCTTGAAGCGCTTTTTTACGCCGCTCTTGGTCTTGAGCTTGGGCATTTTCGTCTCCTTGATTGCGACGCGAAAGACCGGCCCTGGCAGCCCTAGATAGCCAGGCAGGCCCCACTTCACGTGTCGGCGAAGCGCGGGCCTTTAGGGGGAGACGCCCGCGAATGCAAGCCGTTCAGCGTGGTCCCCCCTGCCGCGAGGCTGCGCGGCCGATATCGGCCAGTTCGCGCGCCAGCAGCAATTCGGCGGTCTGGCTGTTGGTCAGCAGCGCGGCATGGAGCGCGGTCAGCCGGGCGATCAGCCGCTCGAGCCGCTTGCCGCGCCAGCGCTCGAGCTGGCGGCCAATGTCGCGCTTGTCCTTCCAGAAGATGCGCCGCGCGCCCGATTCGGCCTCGACCAGCTTGCCGACATCGCCGCGCGGGCCGAGCCTGGCGGCGAGACCGCCGAGCTGCGCTGCGCGGCGCTCGAACGCCAGCAACAGCCCTACCGGATTGAGCCCAAGCTCGTGCATGCGCCGCAGTTCGCCGGGAATGCGCGGTCCCTCGCCGCCGAGCACGGCATTGACCAGCGCCGAAAAGCCGTCCTCCTCGGTCCTGGCGCCGATCGCCTCGAAGGCATCGGCATCGGCGCTGCGCGGGCTTTGCGGGCTGGCGTCGAGATAGAGCGCCAGCTTGGCGATCTCGGAGCGCGCGAGGCGGGTATCGAGCCCGGCGGCACGGGCGATGCGCTCGGCCAGATCGTCGCCCATGCGCAGCCCGGCCGCGCCCGCCATCTCGCGCACCGCCGCAGCGACACTGCGCAGGTCGGGCGGATGGAACATCGCCACCAGCGCATCGGGCCGGGCTTCGAGCAGCCTGGCGGTGCGCGACTTTTCGCTGGCTCCGCTGGCGACGATCAGCACCGGGCAGGGCTCGGCCCCAGACATCATCGCGCCCTCAAGCAGCACAGCCACCGCATCGTGCGCCTCATCGCCCTGCGCACGCACGACAATGTGCCGCGTGTCGCCGAACAGCGAGGTCGAGCGCGCCTCGTCGCCCAGCCGCACCGGATCGCGCCTGCAGCTCGCCGCCGGAAAGCTCGATGCGTTCGCCGACATCGCCCAGCAGGGCAACGATGCGCTCCGCCGCATCCGCAGCGCCGGCCTCGTCGGGGCCGCAGAAGAAGAACACCCGCGCCGCCGCCGCCGCGCGCGGCGCGATGCTGGCGAAATCGCGCTGGGTGGCTTTCACTTCATCTGGCGCAAGTGCAGCGCGATCGCCGTGACCATGCGGTCCGCGACATCGCGCGAGAGGTTTTCCAGCGCGGTGTTTTCTGCGGCGATGGTGGCATATTCGGAACTGACGACATCGATGCCCGCGTCCGATCCGGCCGTCGCATCCAGCATGATCTCGCCGCTTTCGAGATCGACCAGCTGATAGCGCGCGCGCAAGGTGCGGCGCTCGCGGCCGATGGTGTCGTCCGACAGCAGCCCGAGACCTTCGAGCCGGTCGTCGAGCCGCACATCGAGCCGGTAGCGCACTGGCCGCCGCTGCCGCCGGCCTGAAGCCGGTCGGTCAGCGCATGGCGCATCAGCCAGCCGGCGCGGCCTTCGATCGGCGAAATGTCGATTGCCGCCAGCCCCTGCGCCACCGCGCCGCTGCCGCCGCCGGCATACAGCGGCTGGAGCCCGCAGGCGGCGAGAACAAGGGCAGCGAGAGGCCGCCCCCCCATCATGCCACCAAATTCACCAGCCGGTCGGGCACGACGATCACCTTCTTCACCGGTTTGCCATCGAGCGCACGCTGCACTTTGTCGCTGGCTAGGGCAAGCGCCTCCAGTTCGTCCTTCGGCATGCCCTTGGCGACAGTGATCGTGTCGCGCAGCTTGCCGAGCACCTGGATTGCGATGGTCACTTCGTCCTCGATCAGCAGGGCCGGATCGAACTCGGGCCAGGCCGCTTCGGCGATCAGGCCATCACCGATGTAGCGACCAGGCCTCCTCGGCGAGATGCGGCATCATTGGCGCGACCAGCAGCAGCAGCGTGCGGATCGCGGCGGAGCGGCTGGCCGAGGGCGCTGCCTTGTCGATGGCATTGGCCAGATCGTAGATGCGCGCGACCGCCTTGTTGAACCCGAGCGCCTCGATGTCCGCGGCAGCGGCGGCGACGGTCTGATCACGCTTGCGATCGAGCGCGCATGTCCGCGCCGGTGGCCTGCGGCATCATACTGCCCGAACAGCCGCCACAGCCGCTGGACGAACCGCGCGCAGCCCTCGATCCCGGCTTCGGACCACGGCAGGTCGCGCTCGGGCGGGCTAGTCGGAGAGCATGAACCAGCGGATCGCGTCGGCGCCGTAGCGTCGCGACGATGTCGTCGGGATCGACCACGTTCTTCTTCGACTTCGACATCTTTATGACGCGGCCGATTTCGACCTGCGCCGCCGTCGGCTTGTCAAAGACTTCGCGCTTCGCCGTCCGCTTCTCGACGTCTGCTCGGGATGAAATAGTACGCGGCATCGGTCCATCAGCGCTGCTCCGGCAGTCGAGGCGTTCGCCGTAGTAAGTCTCATGCGTCACCATGCCTTGCGTAAACAGGCTGGCGAACGGCTCCTTGACCGCGATCTTGCCGATCCGCTCCAGCGCCCGTGTCCAGAACCGCGCATAGAGCAAATGCAGGATCGCATGCTCTATCCCGCCGATATATTGCTCGACCGGCAGCCACTTGGCCACGGCTTCCGCGTCGAACGGCGTGTCGCCCGGCTGGCTGGCGAAGCGCAGGAAATACCACGAGCTATCGACGAAAGTATCGAGCGTGTCGGTCTCGCGCGTCGCGGCTTCGCCGCAGCTCGGGCAATCAACATGCTTCCACGTCGGATGGCGCAGCAGCGGATTACCCGGCGTCGAGAAATCGACATCCTCGGGCAGCACGACCGGCAATTGATCCTTCGGCACCGGCACCACGCCGCAGCTCTCGCAGTGAATGAATGGGATCGGCGTGCCCCAGTAGCGCTGGCGGCTGACGCCCCAGTCGCGCAGGCGGTATTGCGTTTCGGCTTCGCCCCAGCCGTCGTGCGCGGCCTTGGCGATCACCGCCGCCTTGGCCTCGGCGACGCTCATGCCGCTCATCCAGCCCGAATTCACCAGCCGTCCTGGCCCGGTATAGGCCTCGTCGCCGGCAAATTCGGCGGATTCATCGCCGCCCTCGGCGACCACGCGGCGCACCGGCAGGCCGTATTTGCGGGCGAAATCGAGGTCGCGCTGGTCGTGCGCCGGGCAGCCGAACACCGCGCCGGTGCCATAGTCCATCAGCACGAAATTGGCGACATAGACCGGCAGGTGCCAGTCGGGATCGAGCGGATGTTCAACACTGAGGCCGGTGTTGAAACCCAGCTTCTCCGCCGTCTCCAGCTCAGCTGCCGTGGTCCCGCCGCGCTTGCACTCCACAATGAAGGCCGCAAGCTCGGGCGCGTTCTCCGCCAGCGCCGTGGCCAGCGGATGGTCTGCGGCGATCGCAACGAAGCTTGCGCCATAGAGCGTATCGGGCCGGGTGGTGAAGACCTGGATGCCGTTCTGCAGCCCCTCCCGCTTGCAGGGGAGGGGTCTGGGGGGGGGCTGTCGTCAGGCGCTGCGCTATCCGGACAGCCCCCACCCCCAGCCCCTCCCGCTGAAGCGGGAGGGGGGAGCCAGCTGGGAATCTGAACAGTGCAGCGCAGTCCCTGGCTCTTGCCGATCCAGTTCTCCTGCATCGTGCGAACCTTCTCGGGCCAGCCCTCCAGCGTGCCCAGCCCGTCGAGCAATTCCTCGGCGAAATCGGTGATCCTGAGGAACCACTGGCTGAGCTTGCGCTTTTCGACAAGCGCCCCCGAGCGCCAGCCGCGACCGTCGATCACCTGCTCGTTGGCCAGCACGGTCATGTCGACCGGGTCCCAGTTGACCGCGCGATTCCTTGCGATAGACCAGACCCGCCGCATAAAGATCGAGGAACAGTGCCTGCTCGTGGCCGTAATATTCGGGCTCGCAGGTCGCCAGCTCGCGGCTCCAGTCGAGCGCGAAGCCGAGGCGCTTGAGCTGCTTCTTCATCGCCTCGATGTTGGCGCGGGTCCAGCCGCCGGGGTGGACGCCCTTTTCCATCGCCGCATTCTCGGCCGGCATGCCGAAGGCGTCCCAGCCCATCGGGTGGAGCACCTCGAAGCCCTGCATCCGCTTGTAGCGCGCCAGCACGTCGCCCATCGTATAGTTGCGGACATGGCCGATGTGGATGCGCCCCGAGGGATAGGGAAACATCTCCAGCACGAAGCTGCGCGGTTTGGGGCTGGCGTCGTCGGCGCGGAAGCACTGGGCCGCATCCCAGGCGCGCTGCCAGCGCCCGTCGGCCACCGACGGATCGAAACGCTCGCTCATCGGGGGTATCAGCCCCCGACGGCGTTGCGCCGCAGGTCGCGCGCCTTGGTCAGGATGATGTCCTCAAGCCGCTGCACGGTCGCCGCCTGCACCGGCGCATCGACCCAGGCGCCGCTTTGCGCGATCTGGCGGCTGGCGGTGACGCGCAGCGCATCGGCGCGCAGATCGCGGTCGAGGATGGTCACCGAAACCTTGACCCGCTCGCCCGGATTGGCGGGATTGGCATACCAGTCGGTGACGATCACCCCGCCGGCGCTGTCGGTTTGCAACATCGGCATGAATGACAGCGCATCGAGGCTGGCGCGCCACAGATAGGCGTTGACCCCGATGGTCGAAACGCTGGACGCGGCGAGCGCCAGCTTGGCCTTGCGGTCGCCGCCGCCGCCGCAGCCGGCAATCGCCAGCGCCATCATCGCCGCGACACCCGCCGTGACGGGCAGCGTGCGGAAGCGGGGTCCTAGGGGGGAACTGCCTGTCATCGTGGTATCCGGATCCTGTCGTCGAGCGTGCGGCGCGGCGAGCGCCCCTTGCGGCTGACCGCCTCTATAGCCCGCGCAGCATCATCGGCAAGGGGGGCGGCATGGGGGGCGGCAAGGGGAGCAACAGGCGTGGCCACGGATGCGCCACAGGCCGCCTCCGCCGTGAACCCGGCGTGAATGCAGCTGAAAGCCGGGGGGCAGCAGTTGCACCGATTTGGGGTTTGGGAATCGCCGCGGTGGGCGCATAATCATCCTGCATTCAGCATCACGCGGCCAATGCGAGTCGCGACAGTGTCGAGAACGCAGGAGTGAGCAAGCATGGCGGCCGGGAATGGCGGCGCAGGGAGCAGTCGCAGCGGCATGGCGGCAGGCGTATTTATCGCCGGAGCCGTCGCTTTGCTCGCCTTGCCCAGCGCGGTGCTCGCCTTCAACAGCGGTTTCGAGCCCAAGGCAGCCAAGCCGGCACCAGTGGACCAAAGCGACTTCCAGCCGTCGCGGCTTTCCGCTCGCCTTGCTCCGGCCCTCCCGCTCACCTCGCTCGGCAAGGGGCAGATGTTTCGCTTCACACCGGCTGGAACCGACAGTCGGCCAAGCCGTTCGGTGACCGTCGCGGTGCGGGTCGATCCGCTTGCCGTGCGCGGCATTCTGGTCCGCGCGGCGAGCCCCGCCGTGGCCAGCCCCGGCGTCGCGCCGTTGCAAATCGCACCCACCGCGTTCAATCTCGGCGTTTCGCGCGGCTATCTCAGCTTCGCCCAGACCATCGTTCCCGCTACCGATGCGCGCAAGGCGGACACGCCCGATCTGGCCAAGATCGGCCTGGCGCCGGCCGGCAGTGACGACCCCTCGCGCTTCTCCCCGCGCATCGTGCTCGACCAGAAGCAGGCCACCGGCAGCGCGCCGCGCACCTTTGCCGGCAGCGAAGACCAGATCGATCTCGGCGGCAGCTATCGCCTCGGTCGCAATATCGATGTCACCGCCGGGGTGCGCTATTCGCAGGAGCGCGAACGCCTGCGCCCGCTGACCGACGGCAAGAAAGACAACCAGGCCGTCTATCTCGGCACCCAATTCCGCTTCTAGGCCGCCGCATTTGTCGCTAAGCTCGCTCCGGGCGGAGCAAGAGAGGTGATGCATTTATGGCGCGCGTGGCAATCGTAACCGGCGGGATTCGCGGCATCGGCGAGGCGATCAGCCGCGCCTTGCAGGATCAGGGATTCACCGTCGCGGCCAATTTCGCCGGCAATGTCGCCAAGGCGAACGAGTTCGTCGCCGCCACCGGCATGAAGGCCTATCAGTGGGATGTCGGCGATCACCAGGCCTGTCTCGACGGCTGCGCCCGGGTCGAAGCCGATCTGGGGCCGGTCGATGTGCTGGTCAACAATGCCGGCATCACCCGCGACGGGGTGCTCCACAAGATGAGTTTCGAGGACTGGAACGAGGTGATGCGAATCAACCTCGGCGGTTGCTTCAACATGGCCAAGGCGACCTTCCCCGGCATGCGCGCGCGCGGCTGGGGCCGCATCGTCAACATCGGCTCGATCAACGGCCAGGCCGGGCAATACGGCCAGGTCAACTATGCCGCCGCCAAATCGGGAATCCACGGCTTTACCAAGGCACTGGCGCAAGAGGGCGCGAAATTTGGCGTGACGGTCAATGCCATCGCGCCGGGCTATATCGATACCGATATGGTCGCCGCCGTGCCCGCAGCGGTGCTCGACAAGATCGTCGCCAAGATACCGGTCGGGCGATTGGGACAGGCCAGCGAAATCGCCCGGGGTGTCGCCTATTTTGCCTCGGAGAACGCCGCGTTCGTTACCGGATCGACATTGTCGATCAACGGCGGGCAGCATATGTATTGAACGTTCGACAAGCTCAGGATGCGCGGATGTGTTGCTATCCCAACCCCGCTCGGGCTGAGCCTGTCGAAGCCCTTGCGCCGTCCTCGATCAGATGACCAATCCCTACCACCCGCCGGTCAAGCGCTCGGTCGAAATCGCCGGGCACAAGACCTCGATCAGCCTCGAACCGCTGTTCTGGGAGTTGCTCAAGCAGGCGGCGCGTGCCGAGGGCCTGCCAATCAACGCAGTCGTGGCGCGGATTGATGCCGAGCGCATCGCCGCGCCGGTGCCGCCGGGGCTCGCCAGCGCGGTGCGGCTGTGGCTGGTGGCCTGGCTGGCGGCGCGGCTCTAGAGCGGCATGGTTTGAGCTGAACCGCTCATGGTGAGGAGGGACTGAGCTTGTCGAAGGCCCGTCTCGAACCACCCGCGCGAGGGTCCTTCGAGACGCCACTTCGATGCTTCGACAAGCTCAGCACTCAACGGCTCCTCAGGATGAGCGGTTCAGATTAAACGCATGCCGCTAACGCCCCTGCACGGCGCGATAGCGCGCGTCGACCACTTCCCAATCGACATTGCGCATGAAGGCATCGACATATTTCGCGGCGGCCGCGCCGTAATCGATGTGGAAAGCATGCTCGTACATATCAAGCACCAGCAGCGGCTCGCCGGTCGCCGCGCCACTGGTGTGGTCCCACAGCCAGTAATTGTGCAGCGATGCAGTGTGGCGGTTCCAGGCGAGAACACACCAGCCCGAGCCGCCGGCCAGCGACATCGCGGTGCGGCGGAATTCGGCCTCCCAGGCGTCGAACGAGCCGTAGGCCGCAACCAGCGCCTCGCGGATCCCGCCCGCCGCCTGGCCGTTGCCGCCGAGCGCGTCGAAATAGAGATCGTGGAGCACCACCGAACCGGTGCGATGCAACTCCTCGCGCTTGAGGCCGCTGTAGGCCACCGGCGGAAAGTCCTTGTCCGCCATGGCGGCTGCCAGCCGCCCCTCGATCATGTTGAGCGCGCGGACCGAGCCCTGGTAGTTGTTCTCCCAGTGCGAGCGGATCAGCCGCTCGGAAAGTCCATCGAGTTTCGCCGGGTCGATGCGCAGCGGCTTGGGTTGATGCTGGCCGGCGAAGGCGGGCGCGGAAGTCGTCATGGTCTGGATATCCTTTGCGATTGCTGACCGTTCGATGGCAAGACCGGCAGCGCCGGCTGCCAGGCTGCCCAAGGTCGTGCGGCGGGTGATGTCGATCATGGCAGCTTGCCCTTCATGCCAACTGGCCCAGCGCCAATCCGCCGAGTGCCGAAACTCCCAGAACCTTGATGATGTTCCACTTGCAGCGGAAAATCAGCAATGCCGCGAGTCCCGCGAGCACGCCGGCGCGCCAGTCGAAGCTCGTCCAGTCGGGGCTGAACAGCCGCAGCGGGCCGAACCGCACTTCGCCGACCCGGGCGAACAGCACATGGAGCAGGAACCAGGCGGTAAGGTTGGCGATTACCCCGACCACGGCAGCGGTGAGCGCGGCGAGCCCGCCCTTCAGCCGCTTCGCGTTCTCCAGGCGCTCGATCCACGGCGCGAAGGTGAAGATCCACAGGAAGCAGGGCGCAAAGGTCACCCAGGTGGTCAGCGCCGCGCCCAGCATCCCGGCGACCAGCGGGGTGAACGGCGCGGGGGTGCGGAAGGCGGCGAGGAAGCCGACGAACTGCGTCACCATAATCAGCGGACCGGGGGTGGTTTCGGCCAGCCCGAGGCCGTCGGCCATTTCGCCCGCTGATAGCCAGCCATAGCCCTGCACCGCCTCCTGCGCCATGTAGGCCAGCACCGCATAGGCACCACCGAAGGTGACGATGGCGAGCTGCGAAAAGAACACCCCGATGTCCCACAGCACATGGTCGCGCCCCACCGTGACCAGCACCAGCCCCATCGGCGCGGCCCAGATCGCCCCCCACACCAGGATCGTGCGCAGCGAATGACCCCAAGGGCGCGGCGAAGCCACCTGCGCGCCGTTGCCGGGCTTGATCCCGAGCAGTTCGGGGCGCGCGGCGGCGACGATCATGCCGATCGCGCCTGCCCCCAGCACCACCAGCGGGAAGGGCAGGTCAAAGAAAAACAGGGCGATGAACGCCGCCACTGCCAGCCACCGCTTGAACCCGGTGTTGAGCGAGCGACCGGCGATGCGGATCAGCGCTTGCACGACAATCGCCAGCACCGCCGCCTTGACCCCGAGAAACAGCGCCGCGAACCAGTCGAGCCGGGCGGCAACGGCATAGAGCACCGACAGTGCCAGGATCACCAGCGCGCCAGGGATGACGAACAGCAGCCC
This sequence comes from uncultured Alphaproteobacteria bacterium, assembly GCA_963777795.1. GTDB lineage: Bacteria > Pseudomonadota > Alphaproteobacteria > Sphingomonadales > Sphingomonadaceae > Novosphingobium. Next base: position 486,882 of record CAVZRM010000003.1, on the reverse strand, counting down.
CGCCGCCAGCCCGCCGCGCAGTCCGTGGAGCTTCCAGCCGACCCAGGTGGCCAGCTGCTGCGCTTCGGGCCCGGGCAGCAGGTGGCAGAAATTGAGCGCGTGGAGATATTGCTCCTCGCTGACCCACTGGCGCTCCTCGACCAGCTCGCGGTGCATCAGCGCGATCTGCCCGGCGGGCCCGCCAAAGCTGAGCAAGCCGATGCGGGTGAAGACGCGCAGGAGTTCGCGGAAGGAGGGCGTGGCAGGGTTGGTTTCGATGGCATTCATAAGCGTTCCCGCGAGCGGCACGATGCCCCTCGATCAAAAGCCGCAACGCTTGGGCGGGAACGCCAGGACCCATTGAAGGGCGACGGGAGGTTGCCTTTTCCCGTGCAGATCGGACTGACTGCCAATCCTATAACCCGGTTTTGCGCGCAGTGTGAGGACTAATTGGCGCGGCGCCGGTACCGGAAGTACCACACCTCGTGCCCTTGCGCGCGGGCCTTGGCTTCATAGCGCGTCTCCGGCCAGCCGCCGGGGCGCTCAAGGAACTGGGCGGGGCTGTCGCACAGCCAGTCAAACGCCGCGCCCTGTCCTCGGCAATAGCGCTGCATGACCATCAGCGCGTGGCGCAGGTAGACCGGGTGATCGGTGCCGAAGCGAAATTCTCCACCTGGCTTGAGCTTCGCTGCGATCAGCTTCAGCGGGCCGTCGTTCATCATCCGCCGCTTGGCATGGCGCGCCTTGGGCCAGGGATCGGGGTGGAGCAGATAGACGAAGCGACAGCGCCCCGTCGGGAATGCGCGCCAGCACTTCCAGCGCGTCGCCATGCTGGATGCGGACGTTGCCCAGCGGGGTGCCCGCGCCATTGTCGCCATCGATGTGGACCAGCGCCTGGGCAACGCCATTGAGAAACGGCTCGGCCCCGATGAAGCCGTGATCGGGCAGCAGGTCGGCGCGGAACGCCATGTGCTCGCCGCCGCCGAAACCGATCTCGAAATGCAGCGGGCGCTGGCCAGATGCACAAGTGCCGAACAGGCGCTCGGCAGTGACCGGGCCTTCGGCGGGCACGGCAATGCGCGGCAGCAGCGTATCGACCAGCGCCTGCTGCCCCTTGCGCAACGGCTTGCCCGACGATCGGCCATAGAGCCGGTTGATGGTGTGTCGGGTCGCCGGGTTTGTTTGCGGACATGGTGGGCGGGGCGATGGCAGGGGGCGGGGCGGGGGTCAATGCGACAAGTCATTCGCCGCTCTCTTCCACAGCTAAGCTTTGCTTTTGCCTCCGTTTCCGACGCGATTCCGAACAAAACAAGAATATTGGCGTTGCATGCATTCGCGCGCGTCGGTATCTCTCTTGGTAATGAGGTGTCGATGAAGGTTGCTGGACTCTTTGCCGGTGTTGGTGGGCTCGAACATGGTCTTGCGCAGGCGGGGCATGAATCGATCTTCCTCTGCGAGATTTGGGACCCTGCAAGGGCTGTGCTGGCCGCAAGGTTGCCAGGCATTCCATGCGCTCGCGATGTCAGGGAGCTTACCTCGCTACCGGGTGATACCGAGCTGCTAGCAGCCGGATTTCCTTGTCAAGACCTTAGTCAGGCAGGATTGACCGCCGGTATCGACGGCAACCGATCCGGCCTTGTGGGTGAGGTTTTCAGACTTCTGGGCAGGCAGAAAATTCCTTGGGTCGTTCTGGAAAATGTTCCCTTCATGCTCCAGCTCGACAATGGCCGGGCGATGCGGACAATGATCGACGCATTCGAGGAGCGTGGCTATCGCTGGGCCTACCGCGTTGTGAATAGCCTCGCTTTCTTGCCGCAGAGGCGGGAACGCGTTGTGTTTGTTGCGACCACTTCGGAAGTCGATCCAGCATCTGTGCTGCTTACAGAGGATGCCGAGCCACGGATTCCTGAAACCAGCTTGGGAGCACGGGCTCACGGCTTCTATTGGACCGAAGGCTTGCGCGGATTGGGTTGGGCACAAGACGCCATCCCGACTTTGAAGAACGGATCGACAGTCGGGATCGCCTCGCCGCCGGCAATTCTGCTTCCAACCGGCGAAGTGATTACCCCCGATATCCGCGATGCTGAACGCCTTCAGGGTTTTGAAGCGGACTGGACCCTTCCCGCCGAAGTGGTCGGCCGGGCGTCGTTGAGGTGGTCGCTGGTGGGCAATGCTGTGGCCGTCCCTGTTGCGAAATGGCTCGGTGGCAAGCTCGCTTCGCCGCAAGAATATCAAGGTGCAGTTGAGCAGCTGATTTCGGATGATGGCCGGATGCCAAAGGCTGCGCGCTTCGATGGAACCAATCGATATGAGGTTCAAATAGGAAGCTATCCCTGTTGGCAGGATCGCCCTGCTCTTGCTGATTTCCTAAAGCATGAGGGCAAACTTCTATCGGCCCGGGCCACTAAAGGATTCCTGTCTCGAACCGAGCGGGCAAAGCTGCGGTTTGCCGACGGTTTTCAGGACCTGCTGCGGACTCACTTGTTCAACATGGAGCGTGGGGTTACCGATTACCGATGGGACCTTGCAGAGGCCGCCGAATAGTCTTTCGACAATCAGGCCAAGTCCCTGAAACGTGTTGCATAAAGCGCCGACAGCCGGGCAATCATGGCGTTATAGTGATGAATGTCGCCCGATTGCGGCGCAGGCGGTGCGTTCTCGATGGCAACAGGTGATCCGTCGTTGACCATGTCCACCACCACAATTGCAAAGGCATCGTATCCGGCATCGCCGACCTTTGAGCGCCGGGGAAGCTGCTTGATTTTATCGATAGCGAGCTGGGCATCGCGAGGTTGCGCATGTTTGCTCCATTCAGGATCGCTTACGCGATTGCGCTTGTTCAGATCGGGACTCAAGTAACGAGAGGCGATATTGACCATGGCAAAACCTGCGGCAATTGCCTGTTCGGAATCACCGTGAACCGTAAGGTGGGAGGAATTCAATTCGTCGTAGAGGCGCGGCAGTGCCCGCTGATGCGCTGTCATGCAGGCTTTGGCTTCGAGCGCGAGCATGACCGAACCGACCGGCGCACAGGCGAGCGGGGGCAGGCCCGCAAGAACAAGATGCTCATCCTGAGTGAGCTGAATACGATATTTGGACACCAGATCAGCGAATGCCAGCGATTCATCGGGGCCATTCGGTGTGCACAAGACCAGATCGAGGTTCTTCTTTCGATCATGGACGAAGTCGCGCATTTCGTGGTTGATACCGAAACGAATGGCCCCGGATTCGATATGATTCCGCAGCAGCGGTGTGTGTGCAATCAAATCAAGGAGAATGCCCCAACATGCGACTTTCGAATGATGGTCGCTGCGTGAATGGTACTGCCACTGGTGGCCATAGCGATCTGTGATGTTGGGCTGCATTAGTGTTCGCGCCAAGATTTTCGGACCGAACAATAGCGTTTCCTCTCATTGATTCTGTGGACAATAGCAAGCGATCCTGCTGATGTCTCGCTAGATTCCTTGCCCCACCCCCCAAACCCAAACGGCCCACCCCACAGGGGCAGGCCGTCGGGTACTCAGGAGAATGCGGGTACTCAGGCGTATTCGCGTGCTTGCAGGCCAGGAGCTCAGGCGGCCTCTGCCTGTTCTTCGGGATCGCGCAGGACATAGCCGCGGCCCCAAACGGTTTCGATGTAGTTCGCGCCGCCGCAGGCGTGGCTCAGTTTCTTGCGCAGCTTGCAGATGAACACGTCGATGATCTTGAGTTCGGGCTCGTCCATGCCGCCATAGAGGTGGTTGAGGAACATTTCCTTGGTCAGCGTGGTGCCTTTGCGCAAGCTGAGCAGCTCGAGCATGGCATATTCCTTGCCGGTGAGGTGCACCCGGGCGCTGTCGACTTCGACGGTCTTGGCGTCGAGGTTGACGGTCAGCTTGCCGGTGCGGATGACCGATTGCGAATGGCCCTTCGAGCGGCGGACGACCGCATGAATGCGGGCGACCAGCTCTTCGCGGTGGAATGGCTTGGTGACATAGTCGTCGGCACCGAAGCCGAAGCTGCGCACCTTCGAATCCATTTCCGCAATGCCCGAAAGCACCAGCACCGGGGTCTGCACCTTGGAGACGCGCAGCTTCTTGAGCACGTCGTAGCCATGCATGTCGGGCAGGTTGAGATCGAGCAGAATGATATCGTAGTCATAGAGCTTGCCGAGATCGAGGCCTTCTTCGCCCAGATCGGTCGAATAGACGTTGAAGCCCTCGGTGGTCAGCATGAGCTCGATGGCTCGTGCCGTGGTCGGTTCGTCTTCAATCAACAGCACGCGCATGGGTGGTTCCCCCTGTTGCCCCGAAATCCCGTTGCTAACGCTTTGGCAAACGGTGTTGTCGCCGGTTAACCATAAGACCAATGACCAGAAAAGGTTAATTTCGCGTAAATGCCCGAAATCCGGCGAGTCGCGACATTTTTGCGTCAGTGCGCCAAAGTTACCGGACGGCGGGGGACCTGGCCTTGCCGAACAGCCTGCCCAGCACCCGCCAGGCCACGACCAGCAGAGCGAGGGCAATCGCGCCGAGCACCAGCGCCACGATCCCCGCAGCGAGCGGCTCGGCATAGACCAGCCACAGCAGTCCGCCGGTGGCCACATCCTCGGCGGTGGAGACAACAATATTGCTCACCGGCTCGGGGCTGGTGTTGACCACCGCGCGCGCGCCGGCCTTGCCGCCATGCGCCAGCAAGGCCCCGCCGCCGCCGAGGATGAAGGCGACCGCTTGCGTCGCGGGATCGCCGGGATCGACGATGGCCAGCGTCAGCATGGCTCCGCCGAGCGGGCGGATCAGGGTGTGGATGGTGTCCCACACCGAATCGAGCCAGGCGATCTTGTCGGCGAGGAATTCGCACAGCGCCGCCACCCCGGCCGTGCCCATCACCCAGGGATTGGCGAGCACCGCGAGGCTGGCGAGGTGCGCCGGCAGCGGCAGCACGTTCCAGCGCATGGCGAGGCCAGTGGCGAGGATGGTCAGGTAAAGCCGCCAGCCCGACAGCAGGCTGATGCTGGCCGCGAGGCCGAGGATTTCCATGATTCCGAGGTTCTGACCCATTACAGGCGATAATGGTCATGTCGGGCAGATAAAACAATCCTCTCCGAGCTTGCTCGGGGAGGGGGACCGCGACGCCGCAGGTGTCGCGGTGGAGGGGCTCCTGCGCCATACCCCTCCGTCAGTGCTGCGCACTGCCACCTCCCCGAGACAAGCTCGGGGAGGAATTGGTTGTCAGAAAACCTCGAACAGCCCCGCCGCGCCCATGCCGCCGCCGACACACATCGTCACCACGACGTGCTTCGCGCCGCGCCGCTTGCCCTCGATCAGCGCATGCATGGCGCTGCGCGCGCCAGTCATGCCATAGGGGTGGCCGACCGAGATCGCGCCGCCATCGACGTTGAGCAGCTCGCCGGGAATGCCCAGCGTGTCGCGGCAATAGACCACCTGCACGGCGAAGGCCTCGTTGAGTTCCCACAGTCCGATGTCGTCCATGCCGAGGCCGAACCGCTCGAGCAGCCGGGGCACGGCGAAGACCGGGCCGATGCCCATTTCGTCGGGCTCGGTGCCCGCCACCGCCATGCCGACGAAGCGGCCGAGCGGGGCGAGCCCCTTTTTCGCCGCGGTAGCCGCCTCCATGATAACCACTGCGGCCGAGCCGTCGGACAGCTGGCTGGCGTTGCCGGCGGTGACAGTGGCATCGGGGCCCATCACCGGTTGCAGCGCCTTGAGACTTTCGAGCGTGGTCTCGGGCCGGTTGCCTTCGTCCCTGGCCAGCGTCACCTCCTTCTGGCTGGTCTCGCCGCTGGCCTTGTCGGTCACATTCATGGCGGTCGTGGTGGCGACTATCTCGGCGTCGAACCGGCCCGCCGCCTGCGCTGCCGCAGTGCGCTGCTGCGAGGAGAAGGCGTATTCGTCGCACAGTTCGCGCGCAATGCCATAGCGCTTGGCGACAATTTCGGCGGTTTGCAGCATCGGCATGTAGGCGGCCTGGTGCAGCGCGATCAGTGCAGGGTCGAATTCCATGCGCATCGCCGGCGTCTGCACCATACTGATCGAATCCTGTCCGCCGGCAATGACCACATCCTGCTTGTCCATGACAACTTGCCGCGAGGCCACCGCGATCGCCGCGAGGCCCGAAGAGCACTGCCGGTCGATGGTCTGCGCCGCCACGGTCACGGGAAGGCCCGCCCTGAGGCTGGCCAGCCGACCGATGTTGAGCGCCTGACTGCCCTGGGTGAGCACCGCTCCCCAGACCACATCCTCGATCTCACCACCCTCGATCCCGGCGCGTTTCACCGCTTCGGCGATGGACAAGGCACCCAAACTCGGACCCGGAGTGGCGTTGAACGCGCCCTTGTAGGCGCGGCCGATGGGGGTGCGGGCGGCAGCCACGATAACGGCGTCGCGCATGGTAGTCTCCTTGGCGTCGTCCCGGGCTCGACCCGGGACCGGTGGCAGAAATGTCGGGCCTTTCGGGCCAGCGGTCCCGGAACAAGGCCGGGACGGCGGCTAGGCGAAATGCATGAGCAGCCATTCGGCGAGCAGCGCCGGCTTGCTCTCGCCCTCGATCTCGACCGAGACCTCCACCGTCTGCTGCCACTGCCCGGGGCGCTTTTCCTCAAGCTCGAGCAGTTTGAACTGGCCGCGGATGCGCTTGCCGGACTTGACCGGCGTGAGAAAACGCACCTTGTTGAAGCCATAGTTGACCGTCATCTGCACAGCAGGCTTTTCCAGCGCGGTTTCCATCATCGGCGCGAGCATCGCCAGGGTGAGGAAGCCGTGGGCGATCGTCCCGCCGAACGGGGTCGCTTTCGCCGCTTCTGGGTCGATGTGGATGAACTGGCGGTCCTCGGTGGTCTCGGCAAATTGGTCGATTCGTCCCTGATCGAGGGTGTACCAGTCCGACGTGCCGATATGTTCGCCGATGCTGCCCTTGAGCGCGCTGAGTTCCACGGCATTCTCCTCTCCACTGTGATCGCCTCCTGTTGCCCTGCCATCGCTGAAATCGCAATCGATTAACCGGCTCGAGCGCGATTGGCCGGAGGCAAACAGACGCGACCGGAACCTGCATTGAAACCGATGGACCTGCGGCAGGACGCTCAGCGCAACGGGACGGCAACAGCGGCGTGGCCGGGCAAGCGCAGTCTGGCCTTGGGCACCCGCGCCCGTTCGATCCGCGTCAGATAGGTCCACAGCCCGCACTGGACGCCGATCAGCATCAGGATGAACGGCTGGAAAGCGATGCCGACGAACACCGAGCCGGTCAGGTAGATGAGCTGCGCCTGCTGCAAGGCGTTCGCCAGCGGCGCTTGCCAGGTCTCACCAGGTCCGCTCCGCTTGAGCCAGCGGCGGCGCAGGCGTTCCATCTGCCACACCCCGAGCGCTTGCAGCCAGAACCAGGCGAGGAAACCCGGCCAGCCCTGTTCGCCGAGCATCTCGAAGTAGCTCGAATGGTAAGCGCGGGCCTGGTCCTCGACCACTATCGAAGCGACATCGGTATGGCTGCCGGCCTGCTCGGCGTCGGTCATCTCGACGCGGATGCGGTTGCTGCGATAGGCGTCGAAGCCGCCGCCGAAGGGGTGATCCTGGACATAGTCCCAGGTCCACTGCCACACGGCGAGCCGGCTCGAGGCTGATTGATCGGACTTGTGGTTTTCGATGGTGCTCATCCGCTCGGTATATTTGGCGGGCAGGAACGGCACCGCCATCAGCGCACCCGCGCCGATCATTGCGACATAGAGGAACCGCCGTTTTACCGTGCGAAGCGAGAGCACCGCCAGCAGCGCGATGCAGATCAGCCCGGTGCGCGCCTGGGTGCCCACCGGAATGAGCAGGCAGGCGAAGATCAGCGCGGCGCTAAACAGCTTGGTGCGCCAGTCTTCCGGGAAAATCGTGCCGTGCTTGTTGAGCCAGATTATCAGCGGAATGATGGCGATAGCGACGCACGAGATGATCGAGCTTTCATAGAGCCCGGTGTTGTCGTTGACGAAGAATTTGATCTCGTTGTAGCCGCCACCTGTGGCCAGCGTCTTGATCGAGCCGGTGATGATGATCGAGGCGGCGGACAGCACCATGACCAGCGCCACCGCTTCGAACCGCAGCCGCGTGCGCAGGGTCAGCGGCAGGAACACCGCGAAGACCATCGCCTTCCACACCCAGGCCCACTTTTCAGCGGCATTGACCGGGAAATCGGCGGTCATCGTGGTGTAACCGCAATAGGCAAGCAGGAACAGGATCAGGGCCTGGCGCAAGGTGAAGCGGCTGTCCTGCTTGTTGTCCGCCAGCGCCCATGCCCCGAACGCGCCGACGAAGACGATCAGCGACAGCGGGATCGAGGCCAGCAGGAAATAGGATATCTTCTGCGGCGCGACGACATCGACATAGAGATAGGCCAGCACCCACAGGAACGGGCGGCGAAAGCCCAGCGCGAGAAACCCCGCCATGAAGCCGGCCAGCGCGAGGTCAAGCATGGCGCGCAGGCCCTGTGCGGGCGGCATGGCGGGCATACTTCTTCGGCTTCCGGTTCGGGATCGCGATCGAGATCGGCGCGCAGCATCAGCCGCAAGGCGGCCAGCGCCAGCAGCCCGTGGGTCAGCGCCAGGGAGAAATAATCGACCATCACTCGCAGTCTTAGTCACACGCGGTTGACGGGCCGTTAAGCCTATTTGGCTAGAGGCAGCCGCCTGTCGCCGCGAGAACTGCATAATCGATGATAGCCTTCCTGAAGCCGGTCGAAGAACAGATGAAGGCGAATTTCCCGTCCGCCACTCATCCCAACCGCGTGATTGAGCGCGCCATCGCTGCGCGGCTCGCGCCCGATGCCACCGTGCTCGATATCGGCTGCGGCCGCACCGCGCCCAACCTGGCGCAACTGATCGGCAAGGCGGCCAATCTGTATGGTATCGATGTCGTCGAATTCACCATCGACGATCCGCGCATGCAGCTGTTCGCCAACGACGTGCGCGCCATGAAGGACATTCCGTCGAACTCGGTCGATCTCGCCTATTCGCGCGCGGTGATGGAACATCTCGAGCGGCCCGAGGAGGCCTACCGCGAGATCGCCCGGGTGCTCAAGCCGGGCGGGGTCTATGTCTTCACCACGCCGAGCATCTACGACTACGGGTCGATCGCCGCGCTGCTGATTCCCAACCGCTTCCACGCGGCGATCGTCAGCGCCACCGAGGGGCGTGACGGCGATGACGTGTTTCCCACCGTGTTCGGCAGCAATTCGCGCCGCGCCATCGGCCGCCACGCCACGATGGTCGGCCTTGAGGTCCAGCAGCTCGACTATATCGGCCAGTATCCTTCCTACCTCGTGTTCAACCGCGTGCTGTTCTGGCTGGGCTCGCTTTACCAGAAGGCGATCGAGCGCTTTGCCCTGACCCGGCCCTTGCAGGGCTGGATTTTCTGCGTGCTGGAAAAGCCGCGCTGATGCGGGTGCTCCACATCCTCGATCATTCGCTGCCGTTGCACAGCGGCTATACCTTTCGCACCCGCGCCATCCTGAAGGCGCAGGTCGCCGCCGGGATGGAAGTGCGCGGCATCACCGGGCTCAGACATACCGCCGCAGGCAGCGATCCCGAGCAGGCCGACGGGCTCACCTTCCATCGCACGCCTGGCAGGGTGACGGGCCCGCCGGGCCTGCGCGAATGGCGCGAGATCGGGCTGGTTGCTGCGGCGATCGAACGGCTCTGCGACGAGTGGCGGCCCGACATTCTCCACGCCCATTCGCCCGCGCTGTGCGGTGCGGCGGCGCTGCGGGTGGCGCGCAGGCTCGGCCTGCCGCTGGTCTATGAAATCCGCGCCTTCTGGGAAGATGCTGCGGTGGGCAACGGCGCGACCCGCGCCGGTTCGCCCAGATACCTGCTCACCCGGGCGCTCGAGAACAAGGTCGTCGCCGGGGCGGCCACCGTGGTCACGATCTGTCAGGGGCTCAAGGACGATCTCGTCGCGCGCGGGGTCGATGCGGCGCGGATCGCGATCGCGCCCAACGGGGTCGATCTGGCCATGTTCGGTGCGCCGCTGCGCCGCGATCCCGCCTTCGCCAGGGCATTGCGGCTCGGAGAGGGGCCGGTGATCGGCTTCATCGGCAGCTTCTACGACTACGAAGGGCTCGACGATCTGATCGCCGCCATGCCGCTGCTCGCGCGCAGCCACCCGGACGCCCGGCTGCTGCTGGTCGGTGGCGGGCCGTGCGAGGCGGCGCTGCGCGCTCAGGCAGCGGCGAGCCCGGCGGCAGCGGCGATCCATTTCGCCGGCCGCGTGCCGCATCACGAGGTCGATCGCTATTATGCGCTGTGCGACATCATGGCCTATCCGCGCAAGCGCAGCCGGCTCACCGAACTGGTGACGCCACTGAAGCCGCTCGAAGCCATGGCGCAGGGCAAGCTGGTTGCCGCCTCCGACGTCGGCGGTCACCGCGAACTGATCGACGACGGGGTCACCGGGACGCTGTTTCCGGCCGACGATGCCGCCGCCTGCGCTGCGTCGCTTGGCCAGCTGCTCGACGCCCGGCCCGCCTGGGACCACCGCCGCGCTACCGCGCGAATCTACGTGGAAACCCGTCACGACTGGGCCATCAACGTGCAGTGTTATCAGGATGTTTACCAAAACTTGTTACCCGAAACAGAATTCCGCAATCCCCCGGTAGCCGCGCAATTGCGGTGATCGCGGGGGTGGCGGAGAGACAGTCAGCAATGGGAATACGAACTTGGCCAGTCAGACTTCCAGCCAACCGCGCACCAAGGCGCCAGTCAGCTCTCACCCTCTGTTTCCGGCGATTGTGGCGCTGTGGTTCGGGGCGCTTTTCGGCCTCGGCAGCCTGGCGGTACGCGCCTCGCTGATCGAAGCGGCGGTGCTGGCGCTCCATCTCGATGTCGTGATCCCCGCAGCAGCGCCGCCGATCGGCATGACCGCGCGAATGATCCTGGCGCTGGTGATGGCCGCACTCGGCATTGCCACCGGCGCGGTGATTGCCCGCCACATCGCCCGGCCCAAGCCTGAGGCGCGCGAGGGCCGCCGGCGGACGGGAGCAAATTTCGGCGTCGCAGCCAAGGCAGGTCCCGCTTATGCGGTGCCGACCGAACCTCAGGCCGACGCTGCCACCAGTTTCGTGCGCCGCCGTCCGCTGGCGCTCGACGAAGCTGCGCCCACGGACTATCCCTACGATGTCGCTCCGCTGCCCGGCGCATCGCTGCAGATCCTCGATGTCTCCCAGTTCGACCAGTCTGATCGCTTCGATGCGCCGCTGGTCGCAGCGGAACCGGTCGAGCCCCAGGTATTCGGTCATCCGCCCGAGAATGCAGGTTCTGCCGCCGCGCCCGTTGCCACATCGGTGGTCGAGCCGATTGCTTCCGAAGCACCTGCCGAACCGGTGAACGCCGACGCGCCCGCGATGGAGAGCTTTCGGCCTTTCGAAGTTGCACCAGTCGCCACGCCCGCCGCATGCGAAGAGACCGCAGAACCGACCGCGCCGCTGCCGGTTGCCGAAGCCATTGCCAGCATGCCGCATATGCCCCCTATGGCTGCGCCAGCACCCCAGCCAGAGCTCGCAAGCGCACCGCTCGCTGCCGCTCTCGCGCCAGCTGAAGGCGTGGCCGCTTCGCGAATCGCGACGGCCGAGCTTGCCGAACTGTCGCCTGTCGAATTGATCGAGCGGCTGGCCATGGCGCTGCAAAAGCGCCCGCATCGCGGCCCGCAGCCCGAGATTTTCTCCGAGGTCGTCGCCGCTTTGGCCCAGCCCGCGCATCTGCCGACGGCGCCGTCCATGCCCGCGCCGGAGATTGAGTGCGCATTGCCGCCGTTCGCTCCGGCCTCGCCGTTCGCCGCGCCGCAAGTTTTTGCTCCGCCCGAGACCATGCCGGAGGGTGCCGATGGAGTGCCTGGCGAGGCTGCGACAATGCAGATGTCCCTGCCGGCGGCGATGCGCCTGATCGATTTCAGTCAATACGAGGATATAAGCGAAATTCACCCGGACGTGCCGCCGACGCGCCTGTTTACTGCGCCTGCCACGGAAGGCGCGCCGCTTACCGCGCCCGTGGAGTGTGAGGTTGACAGAGAACACGATGTCCTGACGCTGGGCGAGGCTGAAGTGGTTCAGGACGAGCCGCTTGCCGCCGGAGTTGATGAAGCCGAGGCCGAGGTCTGCGAGGACGCCTATTCATCGCTGCTCGATATTGCGCACCCGGCCCCGCCGCGCCAGACCTTCGTCCGCATTGACGAGCCGCAGGACCCGGCCGAGGAAATCGAGCCGGTGGTAATCTTCCCCGGCCATCTGGCCCGTGCCGGAACGCGCTTCGCCAGGCCCGCGCCGGCGCTCGTCGCCGAAGCCGATGCCAGCTTGTCCGCTCCAGTGCCGATCGGCGAGACCGGGACGCCGCAGTTTCGCCGCTTTGACCCTCCCAGTGCTGTCGTCGCAGCCCCTGCAGCCGATTCCGAGGAAATCGAGCGGGCGCTGCGCAGCGCGCTGGCGACCTTGCAGCGCATGAGCGGCGCTGCCTGAACCAGACCGCACCGTCTCGTTTCCGGGCTAGCCCGCCCGGAGCCCGCAGACTTCTTCGCGGTTGCAAAAATCACTTCCTTTCGTCATGGGGAACGTTCGTTATTGACCGCCGCACCTGCGGCAGGGTGAGTCGCGAACAGGACCGGAAAGCCGCTGGGGGCGGCGACCCGGATGACGACAGGATGGATTTTCGATGGGATTTCCGCGTACCCAGGGCCTTTACGATGCGCGCAACGAGCATGACGCCTGCGGTGTGGGCTTTGTCGCCCATATCAAAGGTGCCAAGAGCCATGCGATTGTCTCGCCAGGCGCTGGAAATCCTCAAGAACCTCGATCATCGCGGCGCGGTCGGGGCCGATCCGCTGCTCGGCGACGGTGCCGGCATCCTCATCCAGATGCCCGATGCGCTCTATCGCAAATGGGCCAGGGGTGCGGGGCTGAGCCTGCCAGGCGAAGGCGACTATGCCGTTGCCATGTGTTTCCTGCCGCAGGACGAAGCTGCCCGCGCCTTTGTCGTCGAAACGTTCGAAGGCTACATCGCCAAGGAAGGCCAACGGCTGATCGGCTGGCGCGACGTGCCGACCACGCTCGACGGGCTCGGCAAGGCGGTGATCGCCGAGATGCCGGTGATCCGCCAGTGCTTCATCGCGCGCGGCGAAAGCTGCGCTGATCAGGACGCCTTCGAACGCAAGCTGCTGTCGATCCGCAAGCAGACCCAGAATCCGCTGGCGGTCCTTGCCGAAAAGCACGGGTTGCCCGGCGTCACCCAGCTCTACATGCCGAGCTTTTCGAGCCGCACCGTGGTCTACAAGGGGCTGCTGCTGGCAACGCAGGTGGGCAGCTTCTACGACGATTTGCGCGATCCGCTGTGCGTTTCGGCGCTGGGCCTCGTCCACCAGCGGTTTTCGACCAACACCTTCCCCAGCTGGAAGCTGGCGCACCCCTATCGCTACATCGCCCACAACGGCGAGATCAACACCGTGCGCGGCAACGTCAACTGGATGAACGCGCGCCGCCGCACGATGGAATCGGAGCTGCTCGGCCCCGATCTCGACAAGATGTGGCCGATCATCCCGCATGGCCAGTCGGACACCGCCTGCCTCGACAACGCGCTCGAGCTGCTGCTCGCGGGCGGCTATAGCCTCGCCCATGCGGTGATGATGCTGATCCCCGAGGCCTGGGCCGGCAACCCGCTGATGGACCCCAAGCGCCGCGCCTTCTACGAATACCACGCCGCGCTGATGGAGCCGTGGGACGGTCCCGCCGCGGTCGCCTTCACCGACGGCCGCCAGATCGGCGCGACGCTCGACCGCAACGGGCTGCGCCCGGCGCGCTTCCTGGTCACCGACGACGACCTCGTGGTCATGGCGTCGGAAAGCGGCGTGCTGCCGATCAAGGAAGACAACATCGTGCGCAAGTGGCGGCTCCAGCCGGGCCGCATGCTGCTGATCGACTTCGAGCAGGGCCGGATCATCGAGGACGAGGAGCTCAAGGCGCAACTCGCCGGTGAGGAGCCCTACGAGGAGTGGCTCGAAGCGGCGCAATACAAGCTCAAGGATCTCGAAGTGGTCGAGCCCGAGCTCGCCGCGCTGCCGGGCGAGACCACGAGTCTGCTCGATCGCCAGCAGGCCTTCGGCTATACGCAGGAAGACGTCACCAGGTTCCTCGAACCGATGGCGGCGAACGGCGATGATCCGATCGGCTCGATGGGCACCGACACGCCGATCGCGGTGCTGTCGAACCGCAGCCGCCTGCTCTACGACTATTTCAAGCAGAACTTCGCCCAGGTCACCAACCCGCCGATCGACCCGATCCGCGAGGAGCTGGTGATGAGCCTGGTCTCGATGATCGGCCCGCGCCCCAACCTGCTCGGCCATGACGCGGGCAGCCACAAGCGGCTCGAGGTCGATCAGCCGATCCTGACCAACGAGGACATCGCCAAGATCCGCTCGGTCGAGGCCGCGCTCGACGGTGCCTTCCGCACCCAGACCATCGACATCTGCTGGGATGCCGCGAGCGGGGCCGGGGGCCTCGAAGACGCGGTCAAGCAGATGTGCTGGGCGGCGACCGAGGCGGTGCTGGCCGACAAGAACATCCTGATCCTGTCGGATCGCGCGCAGGGCCCCGACCGGGTGCCGATGCCCGCGCTGCTGGCGACCGCGGCAGTCCATCACCACCTCGTTCGCCAGGGCTTGCGGATGCAGACCGGGCTGGTCGTCGAGACCGGCGAGGCGCGCGAGGTGCATCATTTCTGCGCGCTCGCGGGCTATGGTGCCGAGGCGATCAACCCCTATGTCGCCTTCGAGACGCTCGAGGACATCCGCCTGCGCCGCGAACTGTCGCTGACCACCTACGAGGTGCAGAAGAACTACATCAAGGCGATCGGCAAGGGCGTGCTCAAGGTCATGTCCAAGATGGGCATCTCGACCTACCAGTCCTATTGCGGCGCGCAGATTTTCGATGCGGTCGGGCTGTCGAGCAGCTTCGTCAGTCAATACTTCACCGGCACCGCGACGACGATCGAGGGCGTCGGCCTGGCCGAGGTCGCCGAAGAGACCGTGCGCCGCCATGCCGCAGCCTATGGCGACAACCCGATCTACCGCAACATGCTCGATGTCGGCGGCATGTACGGCCTGCGGCTGCGCGGCGAGGAACACGGCTGGACCGCGCAGAACATAGCGCATCTGCAACATGCGGTGCGTGGCAATCTTCCCGACGAATACAAGAAGTTCGCGGCAACGATCAACGACCAGTCGCAGCGTCTGCTGACGATCCGCGGGCTGATGGAACTCAAGCCCGCCGATACCCCGCTTTCCATCGACGAGGTCGAGCCCGCCAGCGCAATCGTCAAGCGCTTCGCCACCGGGGCGATGAGCTTCGGCTCGATCAGCCGCGAGGCGCATACCACGCTGGCCATGGCGATGAACCGCATTGGCGGCAAATCGAACACCGGCGAGGGCGGCGAGGAGACCGACCGTTTCGTCCCCCTGCCCAACGGCGATTCGATGCGCTCGGCGATCAAGCAGGTCGCCTCGGGCCGTTTCGGCGTGACCACCGAATACCTGGTCAATTCGGACGATATCCAGATCAAGATGGCGCAGGGCGCGAAGCCGGGCGAGGGCGGCCAGCTGCCCGGCGACAAGGTCGACAAGACCATCGGCCGGGTGCGCCACTCAACCCCGGGCGTCGGGCTGATCTCGCCGCCGCCGCACCACGACATCTATTCGATCGAGGATTTGGCCCAGCTGATCCACGACCTCAAGAACGTCAATCCCAAGGCGCGGATTTCGGTCAAGCTGGTCTCCGAAGTCGGCGTCGGCACGGTGGCGGCGGGTGTCTCCAAGGCGCGCGCCGACCATGTCACGATCTCGGGCTACGAGGGCGGCACCGGCGCATCGCCGCTGACCTCGCTGACCCACGCCGGATCGCCCTGGGAAATCGGTCTTGCCGAAACCCAGCAGACGCTGCTGCTCAACAACCTGCGCAGCCGCATCGCGGTGCAGGCCGATGGCGGCATCCGCACCGGCCGCGACGTCGCTATCGCTGCACTGCTCGGGGCCGACGAGTTCGGCTTTGCCACCGCGCCCTTGATCGCGGCGGGCTGCATCATGATGCGCAAGTGCCACCTCAACACCTGCCCGGTGGGTGTGGCGACGCAGGACCCGGTGCTGCGCGCGCGCTTCACCGGCCAGCCCGAGCATGTCATCAACTATTTCTTTTTCGTCGCCGAGGAACTGCGCGGGATCATGGCCGCCATGGGCTTCCGCACCATCAGCGAGATGACCGGGCGGGTCGACCGGCTCGATGCACGACTAGCCGTGTCGCACTGGAAGGCGCAGGGCATCGATCTTTCGAAGCTGCTCTATCAGGCCCCCTTGGGCGACGGCCCGTCGCTCAACTGGACCGGAACCCAGGACCACGGGCTCGGAGCCGCGCTCGACAACGATCTGATCGCGGCCTCTGCCGAAGTGCTGGACAGCCGCCAGCCGGTGCGGCTTGAGCGCAAGGTGATCAACGTCAACCGCACCGTCGGCGCGATGCTGTCGGGCGAGGTTGCCCGCCGCTTTGGCCATGCCGGACTGCCCGACAACACGATCAACGTGAAGCTCACCGGGGTCGCCGGACAGAGCTTCGGTGCCTGGCTTGCCCACGGTGTCACGCTCGACCTGACCGGCGATGCCAACGACTATGTCGGCAAGGGGCTTTCGGGCGGTCGCGTCATCGTCCGCCAGCCGGGCCATGTCGACCGCGAGCCGACCGAGAACATCATCGTCGGCAACACCGTGCTCTATGGCGCGATCGCCGGCGAGGCGTTCTTCAACGGCGTCGCCGGGGAACGCTTCGCGGTGCGCAATTCGGGCGCGGTCGCGGTGGTCGAAGGCACCGGCGATCATGGCTGCGAATACATGACCGGCGGCGTGGTGCTGGTGCTGGGCAAAACCGGGCGCAATTTTGCCGCCGGCATGTCGGGCGGCGTCGCCTATGTCTACAATCCCGACTCGCTGTTCATGGACTTGTGCAACCCCTCGATGGTCGATCTGCTGCCGATTTCGGCGGAGCGCGACGAGGAAGACGGGGCAGGCCGGCCGCAACAGCGCACCAATGGCGTCAACGATAGCGGCATGGGCGATATGCTGCGCCACGACGCCGAGCGCATCCGCGTGCTGCTTGAACGCCATCACTTGCACACCGGCAGCAAGCGCGCGCGCGAACTGCTCGACGACTGGGCGAACGCCTTGCCCAAATTCGTCAAGGTGATGCCGCGCGACTATGCGCGCGCGCTGAAGCAACTCGAGGCCGAGCGGCGCGAAGCCGCCTCGGTGGCGGCAGAATAGAAGAAATGGGGACAGTCCCTATTTTTCGCTTTCGCGCAGCGCATCGGCAAATATCATTTTTCCGAAAAATAGGGACTGTCCCCATTTTTCTGGCGAGGGAAATCTAAAATGGGCAAAGAAACCGGCTTCCTCGAGCTGGACCGCAAGGACCGCACATACGCGCCGGTCGCCGAGCGGGTGAAGCACTACAAGGAATTCGTCGTCCCGCACGCCGAGCCGGCGCTGCGCGCGCAGGCCAGCGCGCTGCATGAATTGCGGCATTCCCTATTGCCACAACGGCTGCCCGGTGAACAACATCATCCCGGACTGGAACCACCTGGTCTATGAGGGCGACTGGAAAAACGCGCTCGAAGTGCTCCACTCGACCAACAATTTCCCCGAATTCACTGGCCGCATCTGCCCTGCGCCGTGCGAGGAAAGCTGCACGCTCAACATCGACGACCAGCCGGTGACGATCAAGTCGATCGAATGCGCCATCGTCGACAAGGGCTGGGAAAACGGCTGGATCGCGCCGCAGGTAGCCAGGCACCGCACCGGCAAGAGCGTCGCCGTGGTCGGTTCGGGACCGGCCGGTCTCGCCTGCGCCCAGCAGCTCGCCCGCGCCGGCCATTCGGTCACCCTGTTCGAGAAGAACGACCGGGTGGGCGGTCTGATGCGTTATGGCATTCCCGACTTCAAGATGGAAAAGCACCTGATCAACCGGCGCATGGTGCAGATGGAAGCGGAAGGCGTCCAGTTCCGCCCCTCGACCGAAGTCGGCGTCACGGTCTCGGTCGCCTCGCTCAAGCAGAATTTCGATGCCATCGTCCTGTCGGGCGGGGCCGAGGAAGGCCGCCGGCTTGAGATTCCCGGCGCCGAACTGCCCAGCGTGCGCCTCGCCATGGAGTTCCTCACCCAGCAGAACAAGCGCAACGCCGGCGACGACGAGATGCGCGCCGCCCCGCGCGGCACGCTCACTGCGACTGGCAAGCATGTCGTGGTGATCGGCGGCGGCGATACCGGCTCGGACTGCGTCGGCACCTCGATCCGCCAGGGCGCGGCATCGGTCACCCAGATCGAGATCATGCCCAAGCCGCCCGAAATGCCCGACAAGGCGATGACCTGGCCCGACTGGCCGCTGCGCCTGCGCACCTCGTCGAGCCACCAGGAAGGGGTCGATCGCGACTGGTCGATCCTGACCAAGCGGGTCACCGGCGAGAACGACGTCGCCGGCCTCGAATGCGTCCGGGTCGAATGGAACGGCGGCGCAGATGGAGGAAGTCGCGGGCAGCGAGTTCACGCTTGCCGGCCGACCTCATCCTGCTCGCCATGGGCTTCCTTGGCCCGCGCAAGCAGGGCCTGCTCGATCAGGCCGGGGTCGAGCTCGACGCGCGCGGCAACGTCGCCGCCAACGTCATCGACTACCGCACTTCCGACCCGCAGATCTTCGCCTGCGGCGACATGCGGCGCGGGCAGAGCCTGGTGGTCTGGGCGATCCGCGAGGGTCGGCAGGCGGCGCGGGCGGTGGACGAGATGTTGATGGGGGTTAGTGAGCTGCCACGATAGGGGCGGACAACGCCCGTCATCCCGGACTTGATCCGGGACCGCTGGCGGTCTGGCGCACCCTCGTGTGACGAAAGTTCGCAGAAGTGAGGCCAGCGGTCCCGGATCAAGTCCGGGATGACGGTAGTCCCCTCAGTGCGGGTCGATGCTGTCGGTCGTTCTCTAACATGTCCTGTCTGAGCGCGGTGTGCTGGTTATTGCATTTGCGCGCGCCATGCCAAGTGCGTGCTGACCACGTGGGTGACTCAAGCCGCCTCCAGCACCACCACCCGCCCCGCATCGCCGCCGCGCGTCGGGCGCACGATGATCTCCACATCCCGCCCCAGCGCGACGATGAATTCCATCAGCTTTTCGACCGAAAACCCTTCGAGCCGGTAGTTGACCAGCGCCGAAACCTTGGGCTGGGGCACGCCGAGCAGGCGGGCGGTTTCGACCTGTTTGAGGCCCCGCTCCTTGACGATCCGGTTGAGCGCCAGCGCCAGCCGGGTCTTGGTCTGGCGTTCACCGGCATCGGGCAGGCCGAGATCGGCGAAGATATTGGCACTGCCGCGCGTGATGGAGTTGTCGGTCATCTTGCCCTTGTCCTCGCTAAATAGTCTTCGTGCGCCAGCCGCAGCCGCGCCTTGATCATCGCTATGTCGGCCTTGGCGGTGGCAATGCCCTTGGCGGATTTCTTCTGAAACGCGTGGAGGACATAAATCGCCCCGGCAAAGCGCACGGTGTAGATCGCGCGATAGGTGTCGCCCGAATAGTCCTCGACCAGTTCGAACACCCCGCCGCCTTCACCCTTCCACGGCTTGGCATGCGGATGCTTCCCGCCCAGCTGCGCGACGCCGAGCGCATAGCCCATCCTGTCAATCACCGGTCCGGGAAAGGCGAGAAAATCCTTCTTTGACGAACCGATCCAGTCGAGGGGCATCTCGCTTGACATCCGCATCACAATTATACCTATTTTAGTATATCGTCAAGCGCCTTCGAATCCTCCTCAGGACGAACGGTCTTGTCCGGATGTGATGGAGCCCGACCTACCGCCGGTCGATCAGCCGGTCGACGATGGTATGCCGCGCATGGCGCTCGCCGCCGTGCGCCTTGGCTTCCTCTTCCAGCGCGGCGCGGATTTCCTGCAGCTGGGCGTCGGTCAGGTGCTCGATACCGATGAACTGGTTGCGCGCGCCGGCGCTGGCGCGGATCAGTTCGTCGAGTTTGGCCTGGATCGCGGCGGCGTCGCGGTTCTGGCTGTTCTGGATGAGGAAGACGATCAGGAACGTGACGATGGTGGTCGAGGTGTTGACCACCAGTTGCCAGGTGTCGGAATAGGCGAACAGCGGCCCGGTCGCGCCCCAGACCACGATAAAGCCCAGCGCAATGGCGAAGGCCAGCGGCTGGCCGACAAAGGCGGCGATGCGGTTGGCTATATGGGTGAAAATGCGGTCCATGGCTTGGCCTTCCTTGCCCGGTGAGCGGGTTCGGGCCGGATGTGCCAAGTGCGGGAAGCCTTGGCAACCGCGCCCGCAGGCTCACAGCCGCCAGTCGATCGCCCCGCGTCCCTGCGCATCGAGAAAGGCGTTGGCCTGGCTGAAATGACGGCAGCCGAGGAAGCCCGCGTGGGCCGACAGCGGGCTGGGGTGCGGCGCGGTCAGCACCATGTGGCGGCCCGCGATCAGCCCCGGCACGCGTTCGGCCTTCTTGCGCGCGTGGCTGCCCCACAGCAGGAAGACGCACGGTTGCTCGCGCGCCGCCACTGCCGCCACGGCGGCATCGGTGATCGCTTCCCAGCCGAGCCCCTGGTGCGATCCGGCGCGGCCTTGCTCGACGGTCAGCGCGTTGTTGAGCAGCAGCACGCCGGCGCGCGCCCAGGCTTCGAGGTTGCCGTGCCCGGGCGGAGGCAGGCCCTGGTCGGCGGCGAGTTCCTTGTGGATGTTGACCAGCGAGGGCGGCGGTCGGACGCTGCGGGGCACCGAGAAGCACAGCCCGTGCGCCTGCCCCGGCCCGTGATAGGGATCCTGCCCGAGGATCACCGCCTTGACCGCATCGAGCGGGGTCAGCGCCAGTGCGGCGAGCCGCTGCCCGCGCGGCGGATAGATGTGCTTGCCTGCGGCTTCCTCGGCCGTGAGGAAGCCGCCCAGCTGGCGAGACGACGGCAGCGCGAGCACCGGATCGAGCGCGGCCCGCCAGCTTTCCGGAACTGCTTCGACTTCGGCCATTGCGCAACGACTCCATCGGCAGGACTTCCATCCCCGCGCAAAGCCGCCTAAGCACCCGGCCCATGGCTGTCCATCTCCACGAAGACGATCTCCCCGCAGGCGTGCTCGCGCCCGGTCCGGTCGCGGTCGATACCGAAACCATGGGTCTGATCACCCCGCGCGACCGATTGTGCCTGGTGCAGATTTCCGACGGGCAAGGTGATGAGCATCTGGTGCGCTTTGCTCCGGGCAGCAACTTTGCCGCGCCCAATCTGAAGGCGGTGCTCGCCGATCCGGCGCGGCTCAAGCTCTATCATTTCGCCCGTTTCGATCTTGCCGCGATCGAGCACTATCTCGGCGTCGTGGCCGCGCCGGTGTTCTGCACCAAGATCGCCAGCAAGCTGGTGCGCACCTACACCGACCGTCATGGCCTGAAAGACCTCGTGCGCGAACTGCTCGGCAAGGAAGTGTCCAAGCAGCAGCAATCGAGCGACTGGGGCGCGGGCGAACTCAGCGAGGCCCAGCGCGACTATGCCGCCTGCGACGTGCGCTTTCTCCACGCGATGCACGCCATCCTGGTCGAGCGGCTGGCCCGCGAGGGGCGCAGCGATCTGGCGCAGGCCTGTTTCGATTTTCTGCCCGCGCGCGCGCGGCTCGATCTGGCAGGCTGGCCCGATCACGACATCTTCAGCCATGAGTCAGCCTGAGCGAGGCAGGGTCAGTCGCATGACCCAGGCCGCCGACCTCATCCGCGATCGCCGCCGCGCTTTTGCCAAGCCCAACGGCTTCCATGACCGGGTGATCCGGTTCCTCGCCACCGCGCTCCCGGCGGCGATCGGCGTGGTTGCGGCGGTGATGATCCTCGCGCCGCTCAGCCCGCGCGGCGAAATCAGCTTCCTGCTTGACCGCAACAAGGTCGCCATCGCCCCCGAGCGCATCCGCGTGTCGCAGGCCAGCTATCGCGGCCGCGACAACCAGGGCCGCGACTTCACGGTCAATGCCGGCAGCGCCGTGCAGGTCTCGGCTGCCGATCCCATCGTGCGGATGACCGATCTCGCCGCGACGCTGACCATGGCCGAGGGCCCGGCGCGGCTCTCCGCCCCCGACGGGGCCTACGATTTCGACCGCGATACCGTCGCCGTCTCCGGCCCGGTGACTTTCGCCACCGCCGACGGCTACAGCCTTGTCGCGCGGGGCGTGACCATTGATCTCAAGCATCGCCGCGTTGCCGGGGACGGCGGCATTTCCGGCGAGGTTCCGTCTGGCACTTTCTCCGCCAGCGGGATAAGGGCCGATCTGGTCGAACGGACGGTGACGCTCGACGGCAATGCCCGGCTGCATATGGTGCCCGGCAGAATGAGGATGCCGTGATGGCGCTGCGTTCGCTTCGATCCCTGGCCGTGCGAGCGGGCCTTGCCGGTTTCGCGCTGGGCGCGGCGCTGGTGGCGCTCGGTGCGGCTGGGGGCGTGGCAGGCGCGCAGGGCATTTCCGGGTTCAACAGCGACGCTCCGGTGAACTATGCCGCCGACCGCATCGAGTTGCAGGACAAGCAGCAGCGCGTGGTGCTCTCGGGCAATGTCGAGATCGCCCAGGGCGACCTCGGGTGCGCGCCGCCCGGACCACGGTCGCTTATAACGATGCCGGATCGCTCAAGATCCAGCGGCTCGATGCCACTGGCGGGGTGGTGGTGACGCGCGGCGGCGAGACCGCGCGCGGCGATGTCGCGATCTATGATTTCAACCGCCGGATCATCACCATGGCGGGCAATGTCGCGCTTAATCGCGGCTCGGATTCGCTCAACGGCGGGCGGCTGACGATCGACCTGGCCAGCGGCATCTCCAGTGTCGACGGGCGCGCCGGCGGCTCTTCGTCGGCGCTGGGCACACCGGGCGGTGCCAGTGGTAGCGGCGGGCGGGTCACCGGCTCGTTCACTGTGCCCAAGCGGGACTGACGCTGATCGCATGACCGAAAGTTCCGGAAAAGTCGCGCTGGTTACCGGCATCACCGGGCAGGACGGTGCCTATCTCGCGCGGCTGCTGCTCGAAAAGGGCTATGTGGTCCACGGCATCATGCGGCGCTCGTCTTCGTTCAACACCGGGCGGATCGAGGACATCTATCAGGATCCGCATGTCGAGCACCAGCGGCTGATCCTCCACCACGGCGACCTGACCGACGCAACCAACCTGATCCGCATCGTCCAGGAAGCGCAGCCGGACGAGATCTACAATCTCGCGGCGCAGAGCCATGTCCAGGTCAGTTTCGAGACGCCCGAATATACCGCCAATGCCGACGCGCTGGGCACGCTGCGGCTGCTCGAGGCGATCCGCATTCTCGGGCTGGAAAAGACCTCGCGCTTCTATCAGGCCTCGACCAGCGAACTCTATGGCCTCGTGCAGGAAGTCCCGCAGAGCGAGACCACGCCGTTCTACCCGCGCTCGCCTTATGGCGTTGCCAAGCTCTATGGCTACTGGATCACGGTAAACTACCGCGAAGCTTACGGCATCCATGCCTCGAACGGCATCCTGTTCAACCATGAAAGCCCGATCCGCGGCGAAACCTTCGTCACCCGCAAGATCACCCGCGCCGCCGCCGCCATCGCTCTCGGCCGGCAGGACCAGCTGTTTATCGGCAATCTCGCCGCCCGGCGCGACTGGGGGCATGCCAGGGAATATGTTCGCGGCATGTGGTTGATGGTCCAGCAGGATCAGCCCGACGATTATGTGCTGGCCACCGGCGAGACCACCACGGTGCGCGATTTCTGCGCCTGGGCCTTTGCCGATGCCGGCATGCCGATCGATTTTCGCGGCGAAGGGGCGGACGAGAAGGGCTATTGCGCCAGCACCGGGCAGTGCCTCATCGAAGTCGATCCGCGTTACTATCGCCCGACCGAAGTCGATCTGCTGATCGGCGATGCCTCCAAGGCGCGGGACAAGCTCGGCTGGCGGCACGAGACCTCGGCGCGCGAGCTGGCGCGCGAGATGGTCGCGGCGGACATGGTGGCGATGCGCGCCGCGCCGCTGTCGCGGGGCAGCTGATGCCAGGTGCGTTCGCGCTGCCGTTTTCGCTGCAAGGCAAACGGGTCTATGTCGCGGGCGACCGCGGCATGGTCGGCTCCGCCGTGGTGCGGCGGCTGGCGGCCGAGCCCTGCCAGGTTCTCACCGCGCCGCGCGGACTCGATCTGCGCGAACAGGGCCCGGTGCGCGACTGGTTTGCCGCCAATCGCCCCGATGTCGTGGTGGTGGCAGCGGCCAAGGTCGGCGGGATCGGGGCGAACCCGAAACTATCCGGCCGAGTTCCTCTACGACAACCTGATGATCGAGGCGAACGTCATCGAGGCGGCGCGGCTTGCCGGCGTCGCCAGGCTGCTGTTCCTCGGCTCCTCGTGCATCTATCCCAAGCATGCCGCCCAGCCGATCAGCGAGGACGCCTTGCTCACCGGACCGCTCGAGCCGACCAACGAGTGGTATGCGATTGCCAAGATCGCCGGGATCAAGCTGTGCCAGGCCTATCGCCGGCAGTATGGCTGCGATTTCATCAGCGCGATGCCGTGCAACCTCTATGGCCCGGGCGACAATTTCGATCCGCAAAATAGCCACGTCCTTCCCGCGCTGATCCGCAAGGTCCATGAGGCGAAGGCGGCGGGTGCAGCTTCGGTGACCATCTGGGGCACGGGCACGCCGTTGCGCGAATTCCTCCATGTCGATGATCTCGCCGACGCCTGCCTGTTCCTGCTGACCGACTACGCAGCCGAGGAGCACATCAATGTCGGTTCGGGCAGCGATCTGTCGATCCTCGAGCTTGCCCGGCTGGTCTGCCGCGTGGTCGGCTTTGCCGGCACCATCGATCACGACCTGTCGCAGCCCGATGGCACCCTGCGCAAGCTGATGGACAGCAGCCGCCTCGCCGCGCTGGGCTGGCAGCCGAAGATCGCGCTAGCGGAGGGGATCGCCGGGGTTTACCAGCGTTTTCTCGCCGGCGAGGATGGTGTGCCACGATCGTCCAGTGGAAAAATCGAGCGTTGACAGTGGCGGCACGAGTCCATCTATGCGCATTCGCGTAACACCCGAGCGCCCGTCGCGCGCGGATATGGGGGCCCGTTGATGTTCGGCAATGTCTACGCCGGCAAGAAGGTGTTCGTCACCGGCCACACCGGGTTCAAGGGCTCGTGGCTGTGCCTGTGGCTCGAGCGGCTGGGGGCCGAGGTGACTGGCTATGCTCTGCCGCCGGCAACCGATCCCAGCCTGTTCGAGCGCGCCGGCGTGGCGCGTGGTCTTACGCCACATCGAAGGCGACGTGCGCGATGCCGCGGCACTGGAAGCCGCGCTTGCCGCCGCCGCGCCTGACTTCGTCTTCCATCTTGCCGCCCAGCCGCTGGTGCTCGACAGCTATGCCGCGCCGGCCGAGACCTTCGCGATCAACCTTGCAGGCTCGATCAACCTGATGGAGGCGATCCGCCGCACCGGCACGCGCGCGGCGGTGGTCATGGTCACCACCGACAAGGTCTATCGCAACCGCGAGTGGGAACACGGCTACCGCGAAGGCGATGCGCTCGGCGGCCACGATCCCTACAGCGCCAGCAAGGCGGCGATGGAGATCGCGGTATCGTCGTGGCGCGACAGCTTCTTCGCGCCGGCCCGCGCCGCCGAACACGGCGTGCGCATGGCGAGCGCGCGCGCCGGCAATGTCATCGGCGGGGGCGACTGGTCGGCCAACCGGCTGATTCCCGATCTGGTGCGCGCGCTGCCGAGAAACCAGCCCCCCGAATTGCGCAACCCGGGTTCGCTGCGGCCGTGGCAACACGCGCTGGAGCCGCTTGGCGGCTACCTGCTGCTGGCGGCGCGGCTGGCGGCACCCGGCGGCGAGGCATATGCCGCGGCGTGGAACTTCGGCCCGCTGCCCACCGACGTGCGCACGGTCGGCGAGCTCGCCGGGGCGATGCTGGCGCATTGGGGCAGGCCCGGCTGGAGCGCGGTCAGCGATCCCGGCGCGCTGCACGAGGCGGGGCTGCTGCGTCTCGCGATTGATCGCGCGGTGGCGCGGCTCGGCTGGCGGCCGGTGTGGAACTTCGAAGAGACCGTGGCGCGCACCGCCGACTGGTATCGTGCGGTCGATGGCGGCGAGGCCTCGGCGCGCGCTGCTTGCCTTGCCGATCTCGACGCTTATTGCCAGGCTATCGCCTGGGCAGACGCATAAGGACCTGACTTTCATGACAACTCCCGAGCGGTCGACCCGCTATTCGATCCAGAAGCGCGTGCTGGTCACTGGCGGCGCGGGCTTCATCGGCTCCCACCTCTGCGCGCGGCTGATCGAGCAGGGCCACCATGTCCTCTGCGTCGACAATTTCTTCACCGGAACAAGGGCCAATATCGCCGGCCTGATCGGCCACCCCGATTTCGAGCTGATGCGCCACGACGTGACGTTCCCGCTGTTCGTCGAGGTCGACGAGATCTACAATCTCGCCTGTCCGGCCTCGCCGGTGCATTACCAGTTCGATCCGGTGCAGACGACCAAGACCAGCGTGATCGGCGCGGTCAACATGCTGGGGCTGGCGAAGCGGCTGCGCATTCCGATCCTCCAGGCCTCGACCAGCGAGGTCTATGGCGATCCGCATGTCCACCCCCAGGTCGAGGAATACTGGGGCAATGTGAACCCGATCGGCCCGCGCAGCTGCTACGACGAGGGCAAGCGCTGTGCCGAGACACTGTTCTTCGACTATCGCCGCCAGCACAATGTGCCGATCAAGGTGGTGCGAATCTTCAACACCTATGGCCCGCACATGCATCCGCAGCGACGGGCGGGTGGTGTCCAATTTCATCGTCCAGGCGCTGAAGGGCGAGCCGATCACGATTTACGGCGAGGGCCAGCAGACCCGCTCGTTCTGCTATGTCGACGATCTCGTCGCCGGGCTGATGGCGATGATGGCGACCGGCGATGACATCACCGGCCCGGTCAATCTCGGCAATCCCGGCGAATTCACCATGATCGAACTGGCCGAGCTGGTCATCGAACTGACCGGCAGCGCATCGCAGCTGGTGTTCCAGCCGCTGCCGCCCGACGATCCCAAGCAACGCCAGCCGAACATTGCGCGCGCCAAGGCGGAGCTCGGCTGGGATGTCAGCGTGCCGCTGCGCGAGGGGCTGGGCAAGACCATCGCCTATTTCCGCAAGGTGGTCGAAGCCGAGGCGGCGGGCAAACCTTAACGGCCACCCGCCGGAAGGTCGAAATAGACCTTGCGCGCGGCGAAATCGATCGCGACGCGCTTGAACAGCCGCAGTTCGCGCATGCCAAGGAACAGCGCCGGGCGCCGGGTGAGGTCGAGCGCTTCGAACACCGGCGTGTCGGCATAGGCGACCAGCAGGTTGGTGATGTCGAACTGGCCGATCGAAAGCTTGCGCGGATAGCCCAGTTCGGCGGTTGCCTCCTGCCCGGTGACGCTGATCAGGGTGACCATCTCGCGGGTCTGTCGCTGGCTGAGCGCGCGCTGGAGGGCGCGGTTGCCGATCGAGGTGTCGGCCCCGGTATCGATCACCACGCTGGCCTTCACCCCGTCGATCGTGGCGTCGGTCATGATCAGCTGGCCGAGCCGCCGCCGCGCGGTGACCACGATGTCGAAGCCGCTGTTGCCGCCGAGGCTGCGCACATCGCCGACCGCCAGCTGGCCGCGCGCGAAATCGATCAGCACGCGTTGGCGCTGGAGGCTGTCGATCCCGACAATGCCGTCAGCGCCGATATGGCGCGCCTCGAACAGGACCACTTGCAGGTCGCTCAGCGAACGGCGGCCAAGGCCCAACTGGCCGACAATCGCGGTGTCGGCGACCTCGCTGCCGCCCACCCCGATCACCCGCGCCCGCCGTCCGGGCCGCAGTGCCATGCGCGCTGCGACGTCGTGCGAGACAATCGTGGTCTGCGAGCCGGTGTCGATGACGAAGCGGAACGTTTCGACATGATCGAAACCGGGGCCGATTCCCGCCGGCCCGATCCTTACCGGCACAGTCATGCGCCGGTCGCGGTCGGTGCCGGTCTTGATCACATCGACCTCGCCGGCGGGCAGCGCCGCCCGATCCGAAAGCGCGGGGGCATGCGCGGGCGGTGCCTCTGCCAGCGACAGCAGCGGTGCGCCGAGCATCAGGGCGAGACTGGCCATGGCAGTCCTCCGGCATGGGCAAGGGCTGCGCCATGCTCTATCCAGCAGGATAGCACAGCGCCGGGGCGCGCGCCATCGGCAGGGCAATCGGGGTCGGCTATCAGGCGGGTGCGCCGGCACCCTCGATCAGCGCGGCCGGGCGGCGCAGCATCGCCCAGACATCGGCAAGCACCCGCGGCCAGAGCAGCCACAACGTGCCGGCATAGAGCGCCGCCCCGACCGGCACCCACAGCGCGAGTTGCATCGCGGGCGACATTCCGGGGGTCTGGCTCTCCAGCGCGAACACTCCCGCCGCCATCGCGGCGCAGGCGACGGCGACCGGCAGCAGCGCCTTGACCAGATCGACCAGCCGGACGCCGATCGCGGGGAGGGTAGCGGCGAGCGTGACCGCCAGCAGCAGCGGCGCGGCGATATGCCAGGCGTGGACCAGCCCCTGCGGACCGCCCGACGACAGGAACAGGTAACTCAGCGGCATGATCACTGCGCCCATGACCGAGGTGAACAGGTAAACCCGAGGCCGGCCGAGCGCATTGGTCGCTGGCGAACAAACGATCTGCAAGGCCATCGCCGGCATGGCGATCGCCAGCCCGGCGACGATCGGGATCATCTCGAGCCATTTGGGCCCGAAGAAGATCGTCACCAGTGGGCCGGCGGTCAGGCTCAGCCCGACATAGAAAGGTGCGGCGATCAGCATGATCGTCCGCGCCGCCGTGAGGAACGCGGGGGCCAGCGGCTTGCCGGCGTTGGCGAGCTCGGCATAGGCGGGGAAGGCCACTTCGTTGAGCGGCGGCAGGAAACGGCCGGTGAGGATCAGCGTGAGGAACAGCGATTCGGAATAGATGCCGAGGTGGTGGGTGGAAAAACTGCGACCGGCGATGACGATGTCGGCCTGACTTTGCACGATCCAGCACAGCTGGCACAAGGTCAGCGTCGCCCCGAAGCCGAAAATCTCGCGCGCGCCGCGAAAGTCGAAGATCGGCCTTATCCTGAGGCCCGAAGCCAGGGTAAGCCCGATCGCGCGGGTGGCAAACAGGGCTATCGGCGCGAGCACCAGCGCCCAGACGCCGTAGCCGCGCCAGGCAAGCCCCAGCGCCACCGCCGCGCCGATCCCGGCGCAGGCCAGGTTGATCAGCGCCTGGGGGCGGAAATCGAGCTTGCGCGCGAGCAGTTCGGAAGGCAGCGCGATGAACGGCGTGGTCAGGAAAACCAGCGCCTGCAC
>CAVZRM010000003.1:0-450000 GCA_963777795.1 uncultured Alphaproteobacteria bacterium | reverse complement strand
ACAGTGGCAACAGCCATCGCTGTTTTCCTGCAGATGCCAATCGCGCGCCCGACGGCCCGCAGCGCCTGTTCAAGGGCGCAGAGAATTTCGCGCCGTTCATGAGCATGGGGGCCTTTGCCGAACAGATGCTGGTGCACGACAGCGGCTGCGTGGTGATTCATCCGGACATGCCGTTCGACCGTGCCTGCCTGATCGGCTGCGGCGTCACCACCGGTTTCGGTGCGGTGGTGCGCACGGCCGCAGTCAGGACAGGCGAGACCGTCGCGGTGATTGGCTGCGGCGGGGTTGGCCTGGCCGCGATCAACGGTGCGGCCATCGCCGGGGCCGGGCGGATCATCGCGGTGGACCGTGCGGCGGCGAAGTTCCCGATGGCCAGGCATTTTGGCGCAACCGACGCGGTTGATGCCAGTGCGGGCAATGTCGTCGAGCAGGTCATGGCGCTGACCGGCGGGCGCGGGGTCGATCATGCCATCGAGGCGATCGGCCTCAAGCAGACCATCGAGGATGCCTTCAACATGCTCGCCAAGGGCGGCACTGCCACGGTCGTGGGCATGGCCCCCTATGGCACCAATATCGAGCTTCCCGGTCTCGCATTCCTCCGCGAGAAGAAGATCCAGGGCTCGATGATGGGCGGCGTGCGCACGACTGTCGATATTCCGCGCTATGTCGATCTCTATATGCAGGGCCGGCTCAAGCTCGATGAACTGATTTCCTGCCGCCGTCCGCTGGCCGAAATCAACGAGGCGTTCGACGACATGAAGCGGGGCGAACTGGCGCGCTCGGTGATCATGTTTGACGCCTGACGACGGCAGCTCGCGCCGCACCCACCGTCGTCCAGCGGGATTGCCTGGGGGCGCGCAAGCTATTGCAGCGGCGGCGCTGCCAATGCCTGCGCGCCATAGCGCCGGGCGAGCACCGCGCAGACGATCAGCTGGATCTGGTGAAAGATCATCAGCGGCAGGATCACCGCGCCGACCTGCGCCGCCGGAAACAGCACTCCAGCCATCGGCACGCCCGACGCGAGGCTCTTTTTCGAGCCGCAGAATTGCAGGACGATGCGGTCTTCGCGCGGCAGCCCCATCAGCCGGCCGAGCACATTGCTGAGCAGCAGCACCACGGCGAGCAGCACAGCGGATAGTAGCGCGATCAGCGCCAGGTCGCCCGCCGAGACCGTGCCCCACAGCCCTTCAGTCACCGCAGCGGCAAAGGCGGTGTAGACGACCAGCAGGATCGAGCCGCGATCGACCAGCGCGAGCAGCGGCTTGCGCCGCGCCACCCAATCGGCGATCCACGGGCGCAGCAGGTGGCCGGCAAGGAACGGCAGCAACAACTGCACCGCGATCCGCTCGGCAGAATTCGAGCGATACGCCGCCCGACTTGCCGGTCAGCAGCAGCGCCACCAGCAACGGCGTCAGGAAAATGCCGGCCAGGTTCGAAAAGCTGGCGCTGCACACCGCCGCCGCCACATTGCCGCGCGCCATGGCGGTAAAGGCGATCGAGCTTTGTACGGTCGAGGGCAGCAGGGTGAGGAACAGCATGCCCGCGCCCAGCATCGGGTCCACCCCGGGCAAGGCCCGCGCGGCCAGGCCGAGCAGCGGAAAGGCGAGGAAGGTCATCGCCATGACGGCAAGGTGCAGCCGCCAGTTGCGCGCGCCCGCGACGATGGCCTCGCGCGACAGCCGTGCGCCGTGGAGAAAAAACAGCGCGAAGATCGCCGCCGCCGTCACGGCGCTGGCGAATGTGGCCCATGCCCCGCGCGCCGGCAGCACAGTCGCCAGCGCCATCGCGCCCAGCAGCGCCAGGACATAGGGATCGATCCCGAGGCGCGCGATCAGCTTGGTCACAGGCTACCCGTAACGCCCCTGCAACATCCGCCAGGCCGCCCGCAGGCCCAGCGCATCGCCGCCCTTGGGCCGTCCCGGCTTGGCGACGGGACGCCAGGCGAAAGTATCGAAATGCGCCCAGTCCATGCCTTCGGGCAGAAAGCGATCGAGGAACAGCGCGGCGACCGATGCGCCGGCAAAGCCGTTGCTATGCGCATTGCCGATGTCGGCGATGTCGGACTTGAGATATTCTCGGTAGCCATCCCACAGCGGTAATCGCCAGCAGACATCGTCCACTTCGATCCCGGCCTTGACCAGGGCTTCGGCGGTCGCGTCGCGCCGCGTGAACAGCGCGGGCAGGTCGGGACCCAGCGCCGCGCGCGCCGCTCCGGTCAGCGTGGCGAAGTCGATCACCAGCTCGGGCATTTCCTCGCCGGCGCGGGCCAGCGCATCGCCAAGCACCAGCCGGCCTTCGGCGTCGGTGTTGCCGATCTCGACCGAAATCCCGGCGCGCGAGCGCAGCACGTCGCCGGGGCGGAAGGCATTGCCGGCGACCGCGTTTTCCACCGCCGGCACCAGCAGGTGCAGCCGCACCTTCATCCCGCTTGCCATCACCAGCCTCGCCAGCGCCAGGGCATGCGCCGCCCCGCCCATGTCCTTCTTCATCAGCAGCATGCCCGAAGAGGGTTTGATGTCGAGCCCGCCCGAATCGAAGCAGACGCCCTTGCCGATGATGGCCACGCGGGGATGCCGGGCGTCGCCCCATTCGAGCTCGATCATCCGCGGCGCAGCCTCGCGCGCCGCAGCGCGGCCGACCGTGTGGACCATCGGGAACTCGCGTTCCAGTGCGTCGCCCCGGGTTACTTTCAGCGCCGCCTTGTGCGTCTTGGCGAGGGCTTCTGCGGCGGCCTCAAGTTCGGCCGGGCCCATGTCTTCTGCTGGGGTATTGACCAGATCGCGCACCCACGCTGTCGCTTCGGCCTCGGCCAGCGCCGGTGCGATCGCCTTGACCTCGCCGGTCAGCAGCACGCGTGGTCCCTCGGCTTCGGCGTCCTTGCGGTAGCGGTCGAAGCGATATTGCGCGGTCGCCCAGCCGAGCATCGCCGGACCAGGTCCGCCCCCCGCGCGGCGATAGGTTCCCGCCGGCAGCACCTCGGCGAGCTTGGCCATGCACCAGCTAGACAGGCTCGCCGGATCGGCGACACCGCCCACCGCAAACCAGCCGTCGCCATCGGGGACCACGCCGACCTCGTAGCCCGCGCCGGAAAACTTCTGCGCCGCCAGCACCGCGCGCTGCCGGGCAGTAAGCGACCGCGACCAGTCCGGAAAGGTCGCCTTGTCGACCAGATGGATGGGGATCGCGTCTTCGCCCTTATCGGGGCGGATCGGGGAGGTCTTGTCAGTCATCCGACAGGCAGACTAGCCGCCGCTGCGCCAATAGTGCGAGGGGAAAAACGCCAAGGCTCGCAATCCGCGCCGAAAATCGCTACATCGCGCGCCATGACCACCTATCAGACCGTTACCGACACCGAAACCCAGCTGCGCGACGGCACGATCAAGCTGCATGGGGCGGAGGCTTTTGCGGGCATGCGACGCGCCGGGCGGATCGCCGCAGAAAATCTGGACGCGCTGGCCCCGCTGGTCCAGCCCGGCGTGACCACACAGGCGCTCGACGATTTCGTGCGCGAGTTCACGCTCGATCATGGTGCGATTCCGGCAACGCTCGGCTATCGCGGCTATGCCCATTCGTGCTGCATCTCGATCAACCACGTGGTCTGCCACGGCATTCCGTCCGACAAGGCGCTGAAGGACGGCGACATCGTCAATATCGACGTGACGCCCTTGCTCGACGGCTGGCACGGCGATTCGAGCCGGATGTTCCTGGTCGGCGAGGTGCCCCTGAAAGCGCGGCGGCTGGTCGAGGTGACGCACGAATGCCTGATGCTCGGGATCGAGCAGGCCCGGCCCGGCAAGCGTCTCGGCGATATCGGCGCGGTGATCCAGCGCCATGCCGAGAGCAACCGCTACGGTGTGGTGCGCGAGTTCTGCGGACATGGGCTCGGTCGCCTGTTCCATGATGCCCCCGAAGTGGTTCACGCCGCGCGCGCGGGCACCGGGCCCGAGCTCAGGCCCGGCATGTTCTTCACCATCGAGCCGATGATCAACCTCGGCAAGCCGGCGGTGAAACTGCTCGAGGACGGCTGGACGGCGGTCACCCGCGACCGCTCGCTCTCGTCGCAGTTCGAGCATACGCGTGGGGATCACCGAGGACGGCTGCGAGGTGTTCACGCTGAGCCCCACGGGGCTGGACAAGCCGCCCTACGCCTGACCCACCCCCAACCCCTCCCGCCTGCGGGAGGGGAGCGAGACTTGGCGAACGCAGTGAGCTTAGTCGCAGCGGGGTGGGCTATCCCCGCGCCGCCCTGATCGCCGCCCCCGCCGCAAACGGCGCAATTGCCAGCAGGGCCAGACTGACCGCTGCCGTCAGTGCGATGCCGCTCGCGCCGCCACTGGCAAGGCTGCCGGCGCCGAAGATCAGCAAGGGCACCGCCAGCGGAATCGTCAGCAGCCCGGCAAGCGCTGCCCCGCCGCGCAAGCCGGCAGTCAGCGCAGCGACGGTGACGCCGAGTGCGGCAAGCCCGGGCGTTCCCGCCAGCAGGCCAAGCTCAACCATGCTCAAGGTTTCTCCCGAGAGCCCCAGCAACGCGGCGGCCGGCAGTGCGGCGAGCATCAGCGGCGGCCCGAAGCTGAGCCAGTGGGCAAGGATGCGGACCATGACGATCCATTCCTCGGAAAGTCCGCGCAAGGCCCACTGGTCGAACATGCCAAGCTCGATGTCGGGCTCGATCAGCCGGTCGAGCGGGAGCACTGCGGCAAGCAGCGCCGCCACCCAGATCACCCCGCCGCCGGTGCGCGCCAGCAGCCGCGCGTCGGGCCCGACGGCGAAGGGGAACAGCATGGCGACAGCGAGGAAAAACAGCACCGGCAGCATGGCCCCGCCGCGCCGTCCGCCCAGCAGCAGCAGCGCCAGGTCTCGTTTGAGCAACTGAAGGAGCTGGCCGCTCACGATAGCCCCTCCCCTTCAGGGGAGCGGTTGGGGTGGGGGCTGTCGGAGCGATTAGGTCCATCCGACAAACCCCACCCCCGGCCCCTCCCCTGAAGGGGTGGGGGAGGGGAGAAGTCCGCCAGTTCGATCCGGTGCATCCCGGGCAAGGCAAACTGCTGGTGCGAGGCGACGACGCAGATGCCGCCGACTGGCGCAATGCGCCGCCGCCAGCTCCTCGGCGAGCCGTGCCGCGAGGGCTGTCGAGGCCGTTGAGCGGTTCGTCGAGCAACCAGATCGCCGCGCCCTGGCCGACCAGCCGGGCAAATGCGGCGCGCTTGAGCTGTCCGGTCGAGAGATAGCGCACCGGCACTTCGGCGAGAGCGGCAAGACCGAGGCGCTCGGCCGCCTCGTCGCCCGGTCCGTCGAACCGCCGCCAGAAACCGAGCGCGCGCGCCAGCGGCAGATGCGGATCGAGCGCCGGGCGTTCGTCGAGCAGACCGATTGCACCCTTGCATTCGACCGTGCCGGCAAAGGCGGGCAACAGCCCGGCCAGGATGCGCAGCAGGCTTGATTTGCCGATGCCGTTGGTCCCCGCGACCTGTAACGCCTCGCCGGATGCCAGCGCCAGC
Source organism: uncultured Alphaproteobacteria bacterium (assembly GCA_963777795.1). Classification (GTDB taxonomy): domain Bacteria; phylum Pseudomonadota; class Alphaproteobacteria; order Sphingomonadales; family Sphingomonadaceae; genus Novosphingobium. Next base: position 444,502 of record CAVZRM010000003.1, on the reverse strand, counting down.
GACAGCCCGCGAAACAGCACCCGCTCGCCGCGCCGGCAGCAAAGGTCCCCGGCTTTGAGATGAGCGTCGGCCAGGCGGGCGGAGGGGCGGCGCGCTTGCATGCGCGGCGGGCTTAGGGGAAACCGGGCGGGGTGCCAAGGCGGGCGGTAATTCGTTGCAGCCCAAGGTAACCCAACTTTCAGGGTTCCCCCGCTAATCTGCGGCGATGGCCCAACCGTTCATCACCCGGCCCTATGCGATCATGCTCGACGCGGTGCGTTTTGTCTGTGCCTTCCTCGTGCTGGCCAGCCACACCGGTGGCGGGTCGCATCTCTACAACGGGCCCTGGCCGTTCTCCGAGCGCATGGCGCATTATTCGGTGGTCGTGTTCTTCGTGCTGTCGGGCCTGGTGATCAGCGCCTCGGTGGCCGAACGGCAGTCCACACTGAGGGCCTATGCCATGTCGCGGGTCTCGCGCATCCTGCCGGTAGCGGCGGTGGCAGTGGCCTTTTCGATGCTGATGAACACCCTCTACCTCGCGCAATCGGGGCCGCTGCCCGAGGGCTATGGCGCGGGGCTGGTCCGGTCGGCGCTTGTCGCGCTGAGCTTTCTGAGCGTCAGCGGATTTGGCGGCGATATGGCGTGGAACGGAGCCTATTGGTCGCTGTGCTACGAGGCGTGGTACTATGCCCTGTTCGGTGCGGCTGTGTTCCTTGCGGGCAAGCTTCGCTGGATCGTGCTCGCTGCCATGGTCCTGGTCGCTGGCTGGCACATCCTGCTGCTGTTGCCGATCTGGCTGGCGGGGGCCTGGCTCAACCGCGCGGACTGGCCGCGACGCCTGAGCGCCGATCGCGCGCCCTTGCTGCTGGTCGCCTGCGCGGTCGCCATGTATTTCCTGATGATTGTCGATATGGCACTGCTGTTCTGGCTGCGCGATATGGTGCCGGTGTCGCTGGGCATGTCGGAATGGATGCTGAGCGATTTCGCGACCGGTGCGCTGGTCGTCGTCGCGCTCGCCGCACTGCGCCCGCTGGCCCAGCGCCATGCCACGCTGCTCGAGCGCTTTGCCGGGCCGGCCAGCTATGCCGCCGGGTTTTCCTTCACGCTCTATCTGTTTCACGTGCCGGTGCTGACCCTGCTTCATTTCGCCGGCATCGAGCCGAGCCGCAATCCGCTACACCTGGTGCTGGGCTGGGTGCTGGTCCTGGCGATCTGCGCCGGCATTGCCGAACTGGTCGAGCGCCGCACGCCGGCTTTGCGGCGGGCAGTGGCGCGGTGGCTGGACCGGCAACCACCCGCGACGACGGCCAACGCTTGATGCGCCGGATCGTCGCCGGAAGGCGGCGCGGCAACGGCTGAACCCCTCCCCCGGTGAAGGGGAAGGGGTCCATCGCCGGTCGTTGCAGAGTGATCAGAGGCGTGCAGCGATGCCAAGGACTTTGCGGCGCCGGCGCAGGGCTGCGCCCAGCAAACCGAAGCCGGTCACCATCAGCAGCCAGCTGCCCGGTTCGGGAACGCTCGTCGAGAAGGTGTTCACGCGTTGGGACAGGACGAAGGCGGGCGCGTTGGACAGGCTGTTGACCAGGTCGAACTGGGCGTTGAAGAAGAAGCCATTGCCGACCGACCCATTGGAGAAGTCCAGAAAATCGCGAGCGTCGGTCAATTCATCGGCGGTAACCGTGGAAAATGCCGATGAAATGCGCAGTCCGCCGGAGCCTTGGGCAAAACTGAGCCCGTCGCCATCGTTGGAAGTCGAAAAACCGGCAGGGACGAAGCCCGGATAGGGCAGCGGGTCTGATCCGTCATCGCCGTCGCCGAGCGGATCGAGCAGTTCGTTGGCCAGCGAGGTGAAAGTCAGCCCGCTGTTGTTGGTGATATTCTTGATGACGGTGTAAGTGACCCCGGGATCCAGGCCGCTGAGCAGCAAGGTTGAGGCGGCACCCGACGTCCAGGTCTCGTTGATCGTGATCACGTTGCCCGCGACCATGAAATTCATGAACCCCAGGGTTCCCCCCAGGTCGGTTATCGAAATGGCGGCGGATGCCGGTGCTGGTGCCAGAGCGGCGAGGGAAATGGCAGCGATTGCTGTTTTGAGTACCTTTTTCATATCAAGTTCCTCGATCCAGAGAAGTTGGAAGCGGCCCGGCAGATTAATTCTTATGCCTTCGATGGGCTGGAGAAACAGGATTAAGGATTTGGAAAGATTTGCCGCCGGTGCGGTCGAGCGCCCGGTTAAAGCGCCGGATTGTTGTAGCAGTGCCAGGTGAAGATCGCCGCCGCGCCGCGGTGCGGCCGCCAGCTCTTCCGCCAGTTCGCGGGTGCGCTTTTCCGACGGGCGTTCCGCCAGGCCGAGCAATTTGTGCAGGCCTGCCTGCACGGCCAGGTCGCCGGCCGGCCAGATGTCGGGCCGTCCTTCGGCGAACAGCAGGTAAATCTCGGCCGACCAGCGCCCGATGCCCTTGATGCGGGTGAGCTGGGCCACGGCTTCCTCGTCGTCGGTCGGCAGGCTCGCGAGATCGAGTTTGCCCGCATCGACCAGTTCGCACAGGCTCCTGAGATAGCCCTGCTTCTGGCGCGACAGGCCGCAGGCGCGCAGTTCGTCGAAACTGGCGGCCAGCACCCGCGCTGGCGCGAAGTCCGGGCCCGACGAAGGCCTCGAACTTGCCCCACATCGAGGCGGCGGCGGCGACCGAGACCTGCTGGCCGACAATGGTGCGCATCAGCGTCGCGCAGCCGGGCGGGCGGATGCGCGGTTCGGGATAGCCCACCCGCGCCAGCGCGACGGCAATGCCGGGTTCGCGCCGTGCCACTGCTTCCAGCCCCTCACGCAGCATGTTTGCGTCCAGACCCATCGTGCTACGCCTTGCAAAACCCTGTGCTAGCCACTAGCAGCCCCGGCAACGCGCCAGCAAGGCTCACCGGTCGGAGTAGTCAAAAGGCCGATAGATCAGAGGACCGTCACTCATGCCGAATATCACTGTCGTCAACCAGTCGGGCGAAGCCTCGAGCATTGATGCCCCCACCGGCCGTACGCTGATGGAAGTCATCCGCGACAACGGTTTCGACGAGCTGCTGGCGCTGTGCGGCGGCTGCTGCTCCTGCGCCACCTGCCACGTCCACATCGATCCCGCCTTCATGGACAAGCTGCCGGCGCTCAGCGAGGACGAGAGCGACCTGCTCGACAGCTCTGACCACCGCAACGAATTTTCGCGTCTGTCCTGCCAGGTGCCGGTCACCGACGCCCTCGAAGGGCTGACGGTGACCATCGCCCAGGAGGATTGATCTGCAACCAATCCTCTCCGAGCTTGTCTCGGGGAGGTGGCAGCCCGCAAGGGCTGACGGAGGGGCACTGCCGCACTAGCGGCAGTGTTCTGCTGCTTGCCCCTCCACCATCCTGCGGATGGTCCTCCTCTCCGAGACAAGCTAGGAGAGGAATTGCCTTGCCGCCTCGCTGTCTCTATTCGACCTCGAATGACCGCTCATCGCGCCACCCTCGATCTGATCGGCAACACCCCGCTCGTCCTGCTCAAGGGACCGAGCGCGGCGGCGGGTTGCGAGATCTGGGGCAAGTGCGAGTTCGCCAATCCGGGCGCTTCGGTGAAAGACCGGGCGGCTCTGTGGATCGTGCGTGACGCCGAGGCCAAGGGCCTGCTCAAGCCCGGTGGAACGATTGTCGAAGGCACGGCGGGAAACACCGGAATCGGCCTGGCGCTGGTCGCCAATGCGCTGGGCTACAAGACCATCATCGTCATGCCCGAAACCCAGTCGCGCGAGAAGATGGACACGCTGCGCGCCTTGCGCGCCGAGTTGGTGCTGGTCCCCGCCGCGCCGTTTTCCAACCCCGGCCACTTCGTCCACACCTCGCGGCGGCTGGCGGAGGAGACCGAAGGCGCGGTGTGGGCCAACCAGTTCGACAATGTCGCCAACCGCAAGGCGCACATCGAATTGACCGCGCCCGAACTGTGGGCGCAGATGGACGGGCGCATCGACGGCTTCACCTGCGCTGCGGGGACCGGGGGCACCATTGCTGGCGTGGGCATGGGGCTGAAGGCCTTCGACGAGACCGTCGTCATCGCGCTCTCCGATCCGCATGGCGCGGCGCTGTATAACTACTATGCCCATGGCGAATTGAAGGCCGAGGGCACCTCGTGGGCCGAAGGCATCGGCCAGGGGCGAATCACCGCCAACCTCGAGGGCGCGCCGATCGACACGCAGTTTCGCATTTCGGACGCCGAGGGCATCGGCTGGGTGGCGCGGCTGCTGGCGGAGGAGGGGCTGTGCCTTGGCCTGTCTTCGGGGATCAATGTCGCCGGCGCGGTGGCACTGGGGCGGCAGCTGGTAAGCCAGGGCCGCAGTGCGCCGCGGATCGCGACGATCCTGTGTGACACCGGCTTTCGCTATCTCTCCTCGCTCTACAATCCGGCCTGGTTGCGGGAAAAAGCCCTGCCGGTCTTCCCATGGCTCGCGTGATCGGGTAACGGGAGGCCAATGGCTCAAACAATTCAGCCAATCCTGGTGCGATCGGTCGCGGCACCCCAGCACTACGTTCCTCCCTCCGCCAGGGAGTTGCGGGCGCAAGCGGTGCACCGACTCCAGCTTGGCCTTGCGGGTCTGGCAGGCATGCTGCTCATTGTCGGCCTCGCCAACATCATCATGACCCGGGCCCAGCAGACCGAGGCCGCCTTCGGCGAGCCGCCGATGTCCGGCAAGAAGGAAGGTGCCAGCGATCCGCTCGCCGATATCGGCGTGGCCCCGGCCGCGACGCCCAGCGGCCCGGAAGCGGCAGGCAAGGGCGGCACCTAGCCGCGCGATGCGGCTCGCGATGGTCCATCGAATGCATGTGAGCTTTGTTCCCCCGCGCAGGCGGGGGCCTCGGGCGACTGGGCGGGGCGTCGCGGTAGCCGGCCCGAGATCCCCGCTTGCGCGGGGAAACGCGCTTGGATTTAATTAGATGTACAAGTTTCTGGTCGAGTTTGCCGCCTGTCTGGCACTCGCAGCCTGCGCCGGCGCGAAGCCCTCCCGCGATACCCGCTCCGCCACCATCGGCCTGTTCACCACATTGCCGGTCCTGTGGGCGGAAAGCGGCGACCTGCGCGGACTGTTGCGCAACGACGCGCCGTCGCATTGGGCGCTTGCCCCGCTGCGCGCACGCGGCGAACTGAGCCCGGTCGAGACCCTGCTGCCTGGTCCGGCGGGCCCTCCGCTTGCCGGCGTCGATCTTCTGGTCATGGCGCAGCCGCGCGCGCTGGCTCCGCAGGAAAACGTCGCGCTCGACAGCTGGGTGCGGCGCGGCGGGCACCTGTTGCTGTTCGCCGACCCTTTGCTCACCGAGCACTCGGCCTATCCGATCGGCGACCGGCGGCGGCCGCAGGACGTGGCGCTGCTCTCGCCGATTCTGGCGCGCTGGGGGCTGCGGCTCGAATTCGACGAGGACCAGCACGGCGGAGAGAGGCTTGTGGCAATCGACGGCATTACTCTGCCGGTCGATCTGCCTGGGCGTTTCGCACAAACGGGCGAGGCGCAAAGCTGCGAACTGCTGGCCGACGGAATTGCCGCGCGCTGCCGCATCGGCAAAGGTGCTGTCCTGGCGATTGCCGATGCCGCCCTGCTCGACAAGCACCGCGCCACCGGTCGCGAGCCGCTCGCTCGCCTGCTGGCGGGACTTGCCGGGCACCCCTGACCGCGCAGCATTCGGGGATATTGCGGGAACGATCGCCATGATAGCAGGGATTTGCCCTAAGCCGCTGAATTGGCGAGGAACAGATGTGCAACAACAGAATCAATGGTACGTACCAAAACATTGAAAAATAACGTTAAATTTATAAATCCCCAGAAATCCCGTGAAATCCCCAAATTTCCCTTCCCTCGCGCGACCCCGCAAGGTAATAATCGCGTCCATCGGCATCCTTGATTGTCAGCGTTCCGGTTCAACGGAGCATCCCTGCGTGCGTCTGGGCGCGGGGCGGGGAGGGTTTAGCCGGTCGCGGGGCCGCGCACATGGGGGTTTGATCGGGTGGAGGCTTTCGAGCCAGTGGGATATGGAGGGCAGGAATTTTCGCTGAAGGGCGAGAAGGGCCGCTTTGTCCTGCCGCCCCCGTTCCGCAAGGACGTCGCCAAGGCGAGCGAAGGAATCAATGTGCTGTGCCTCGCCAAGCACCACCGCTGGACCTGCCTCACCGGCTTCGGCACTGTCGCGCACCCGCCGATTTCGAGGTCGAGCTCGACCGCGAGGACGAGCGCGCGACGCGGCTCGCCAAGCCTTTCGACCGCGACGTGCGCTCGGGCCAGCTGTGGACCTTCACCAAGGTGCCGTTCGACGACAGCGGCCGCTTCCTCATGCCGGAAAAGCTGATCGGCGTCGCCAACATCGCCGACCAGCTCTATTTTCGCGGCGGCAGCCCGTTCTTCACCATCTGGAACCCCGAGGAACTCGCCAAGATGGGCGAGGGCTGGGAGAGCGACCAGGTCGCCTGCGCGATCATGCAGCGCGATGCGCTGGCCAAGGCAAGCCGCAAGTGAGCGGCGCGCCGCACATCCCCGTCCTGCTGGACGAAGTGATCGCCGCGCTCGCCGCCGCACCGGCGCGCTGGTGATCGATGCGACCTTCGGCGCGGGCGGCTATACCCGCCGCCTGCTCGATGCCGGGGCGACCGTCCACGCCTTCGACCGCGATCCCGATGCCATCGCCGCCGGGCAGGGCTGGCCCGAGACCCGGCGAAGCATCCGCCGCGGCTGGTGCTCCACCCGCGCCGCTTTTCCGAAATGGTCGAGGCCATGGCCGAGGCCGGCATTGCCCAGGTCGATGGCCTGGTGATGGATATCGGCGTTTCCTCGATGCAGCTCGACCAGGCCGCAACGCGGCTTTGCCTTCGCCAGCGACGGCCCGCTCGACATGCGCATGAGCCAGGACGGGCCAAGCGCCGCCGACTTCGTCAACGAGCGCCGACGAAGCCGAGATCGCCGACGTGATCTATCGCTATGGCGAGGAGCGCCAGTCGCGCCGGGTCGCCCGCGCCATTGTTGCCGCGCGCCCGCTGGAGACCACCGGCGAGCTCGCCCGCGTGGTGCGCAAGGCGCTGGGCATAATCCCGGTTCAAGGCCCGGCGCGCCCAAGGATCCCGCAACCCGCAGCTTCCAGGCGATCCGCATTCACGTCAACGGCGAGCTCGACGAGCTGGAGGCCGGGCTTCGCGCTGCCGAATGCCTGCTGGCGAGCGGCGGGCGGCTGGCGGTGGTCAGCTTCCACAGCCTCGAAGACCGCATCGTCAAGCAGTTCCTGCGCGATGCCAGCGGCGCGGCGGCGGCGGCCTCGCGCCACCTGCCGCTGGCCGCAAGCCCGGCGCCGGCGCGCTTTGCCCTGCTGGGCAAGGCGGTCCGCGCCAGCGAGGCGGAACTGGCCCGCAACCCGCGCGCGCGCTCGGCCGTGCTGCGCGCCGCGACCCGCACCGATACCCCGCCCCGCGACTGGCCGTCCGAATCAGGGCGAACAAGGAGGGCCGCATGAACTTCAACCGCGATCGTGTCCGCTCGATCGGCTGGGGCTTCGTGCTCACCTTCTGCTTCGCCCTGACCATGGCGCTGACCGTGCGGGTCAATGCGGTGAAGAGCGAAGTGCGGCTTGCCGAGCGCCAGGTGGTGGCGCTCAAGCGCGAGAAGATCTTCCTCGAAACCGAATTCGAGACCCGCGGCAACCAGCAGCAGCTGCGCGCGCTCAACGATGTCGAATTTGGCTATCAGGCGCCCACCGCCGGACAATATCTCGAAGGCGAGCGCCAGCTGGCCGCGCTCGGCAAGCCCGCCGCCGCCGATGCCCCCGCGCCGGTCCGCGTCGCCGCGCGCATCGGCGATGCCGAGGAAGCGCGCCGTTTGCCGCGATGGTTTCGCCGCTGACCGGCAAGGCCATGGCCGCCGAAGCCAAGTCCGCCGGAATCAGCGGTCGCAGCCCGGGCAAGCCGGTCAAGGCCGCCAGCCTTGATCGCCAGCCTGTCGCAGCGCCGCGAACGGGAGCCGGTGCAGCAATGACCGCCATCACCGTCACTGCCACGATCGCGCCCGGTCGCCGCCAGCTGGACAATGTCCGCCGCCAGCATGGTGCTGACGGCCAAATTGCGCGCTGCTGTGCTGCTGGTCATGTTCGCGGCAGTGGCGCTGTGTGCGCTGCTGCGGATTGCGCTGCTCGGCGTTCTCGAGCCGGTCGGCTCGCGCCAGTCGATGGCCGATGCGCTGCTGCCGCCGCGCGGCGATATTGTCGACCGCAACGGCGTTGCGCTGGCCCGCGCCTTTCCCGCCTATTCGCTGTGGTTCAATCCCGATGCGATGGGCGATGGCGGCCCGCCGCTGGTCAAGTCGCCGGAGGAAGTCGCCGCCGCGCTGGTGCAGATTTTCCCGGACGAGGACGACGCCCGGCTGACCGCGATCGCTCAGCGCCGGGCAAGCCGGCCTACCTGCGCCGCCGCATCCTGCCCGAAGAAGCCAACCGCGTGCACGCGCTGGGCGAGCCGGCGCTCGAATTCCCGTTCGAGAACGAACGGCTCTATCCGCAAGGCTCGATGGCGGCGCATGTGCTGGGCTTCGTTGCCGCCGACGGCCACGGCCGGGTGGGCATGGAGCAGGTCTATGATGCCCGGCTGACCGATCCGGTGATGCGCGGAACGCCGGCCTCGCTGTCGCTCGACATGCGGGTGCAGGGCGCGCTGGAGGACGAACTGGATCGCGGCATCCGCGAGACCAACGCCATCGGCGCGGCGGGCATCGTGCTCGATGTCGATACCGGCGAAGTGCTGGCGCTGGCCTCGCTGCCCTCGTTCAATCCCAACCTGATCGACGGTGCGGGCGCGGCCAACATCTTCAACCGCTTCACCAACCAGGTCTATGAACTGGGCTCGACCTTCAAGCCGATCACGATTGCCGCCGCGATCGATGCCGGCGTGGTCACCGATTTTTCGCGCCGCTATCCTTCGGACACGGCCGCTCGATCGGTGGCAACCAGATCCGCGACAGCCATCCCTTGATGGCTCGCTCAACATTCCCGAAGCGCTGATCCATTCGTCCAACATCGTCACCGCCCAGGTCGCCGACCAGCTCGGCAGCGCGCGGCTCAACGCCACCATGCGCTCGCTGGGGATGAACGAGCGGCCCTATATCGAACTGCCCGCGCGCGGCTTCCCGCTGTGGCCGAGCGGCAACTGGTCGCGCATCACGACGATGACGGTGTCCTATGGCCACGGCATCGCGGTCACCCCGCTGCATCTCGCCTCGGCCTATGCGGCGATGGTCAACGGCGGCATCTGGCGTCCGGCGACGCTGGAGAAGCTCGCGCCGGGTCAGGTCCCAGCCGGCCGCCGGGTGTGGAAGGCATCGACCAGCGCGCGCATGCGCCAGCTGCTGCGCATGATCGTCGTCGATGGCACCGGCAAGAAGGCCGATGCGCCCGGTTACCGCGTTGGCGGCAAGACCGGTTCGGCCGAAAAGCCGGGCGCGGGTGGCTATCGCAAGACGCTCGCTGGTGGCGACATTTGCCGCCGCCTTCCCGATGGACCGCCCGCGCTATGTCGTCATCGCCATGCTCGACGAGCCGCAGGGCACCGCCGCCACTTCGGGCCAGCGTACCGCCGCCTGGAACACCGCGCCGATCGTCGGCCGGGTGGTGCCGCGCATCGGGCCGCTGCTGGGCGTGATGCCCGACGACGGCCGCGACGTCGATATCACCGACCTTTCGCCGCTGGTCGGCCACGGTGACGGCAAATAGGGGCGACGGCGAATGAAGCTGGCCGCGCTCGCCTCGCGCGCTGGAGTTACGCTGCCGGCAGGCGCCGATGCGGAAGTGACGGGCTTCGCCATCGATCACCGCAAGGTCGCGCCGGGCACGGTGTTCGGCGCGTTCCAGGGCGCGACAGTCAACGGCGAGGACTTCATTCCCGCAGCCATCGCCGCTGGCGCGGTCGCCGTGGTCGCGCGCAGCGAAGCGCAGGTCGCAGGCGCGGTGCATCATCGCCGATGCCGAGCCGCGCCGCGCCTTTGCCCGGCTGGCGGCGCAGTTCTTCACGCCGGTTCCCGAAACGGTCGTCGCCGTCACCGGCACCAACGGCAAGACCTCGGTCGCCGAGATGACCCGCCAGATGTGGCGCATGGCCGGCCACCGCGCCGCCTCGATCGGCACGCTGGGCGTCACCACCAGCGACGAGACCGTCGCCACCGGGCTGACCACGCCCGACATCGTCACGTTCCTCGCCAATGTCAGCGGCCTGGCGCGCGAAGGGGTGAGCCATCTCGCCTACGAGGCCTCGAGCCACGGCCTGCGCAGTTCCGCAGCGAAGGCCTGCCGGTGGCCGCCGGGGCATTCACCAACCTCAGCCGCGACCACCTCGACTATCACGCCGACGATGGAAGACTATTTCGCCGCCAAGATGCGCCTGTTCGATGAAGTGGTGTGCGACGGCGGCGCGGCGGTGATCTGGGCTGACGACGCATGGTCGGCGCGCGCCATTGCCCATGCCGAACGGCGCGGACTGGAGCTGATGACTGTGGGCGAGGCGGGCACGGCGATCCGGCTGCTGTCGCGCAAGCCCACCCAGCTCGGCCAGACGCTCGAAATCGAATACGAGGGCACCGCCGCACGCATCGAACTGCCGCTGATCGGGGCCTATCAGGCCGCCAATGCGCTGGTCGCGGCCGGCCTGGTGCTGGCGACGGGCGGCGCGTCATCGGCGACGTTCGATGCCATGGCCCGCCTCCAGCCGGTGCGCGGGCGGCTGGAGCGCGCGGCGATCTCGCCCGCCGGCGCGCCGATCTATGTCGACTATGCCCATACCCCCGATGCGCTCGAAGCGGCGATTGCCGCGCTGCGTCCGCACGCCAAGGCGCGCGTCATCGTCGTGTTCGGCGCGGGCGGGGACCGCGATCCGGGCAAGCGCCCGGAAATGGGCCGCGCCGCTGCTGACCCATGCCGATCTCGCCATCGTCACCGACGACAACCCGCGCGGCGAGGATCCTGCCGCGATCCGCGCGATGGTGCTCGCCGGGGCAACTGGCGCGCGCGAAATTGCCGACCGCCGCGCCGCCATTGCCGCCGCCGATTGCCGAAGCCGGGGCGCGACGATATCGTGCTGATCGCGGGCAAGGGCCACGAACAGGGCCAGATCGTCGGCCGCGGCGAAGCGACATGCGCGTGCTTGCCTTCGACGACGTCGCCGTTGCCCGCGAATGTGCCGCCGCGCCGCCAAGGAAATACCGATGAACGCTTTCCGCCGCATTCTTGACTGGCCGCCGCTGCGAACGACGACTTTCCCCTCGCGCTATGGGACGCAGAGGCCGTCGCCGATGCCACCGGCGGCAAGCCATCGGCGCCAGTTCGCGATGTCGGGCGTCGAAATCGATTCGCGCGATGTCCAGCCCGGCGACCTGTTCTTCGCGCTCAAGGGCGAGGCGATGGACGGCCACCGCTTCGTCGACATGGCGCTGGCCAAGGGCGCGGTCGGCCGCCGTGACCGACCGGGCGATTGCCGGGCCGCATGTGCAGGTCGAAGACACCACCGCCGCGCTGATCGCGCTGGGCCGGGCCGCGCGCGCACGCAGCCAGGCGGTGATCATCGGCGTGACCGGCTCGGTCGGCAAGACCGGGGTCAAGGAAGCGATTTTCGCCGCGCTCGACCGCGCCAGCCGCGGGGCGGCGCACCGCTCGGTGAAGAGCTACAACAACCATGTCGGCGTGCCGCTCAGCCTTGCGCGGATGCCGGCGCGCAGCCGCTATGGCATTTTCGAGATGGGCATGAACCACGCCGGCGAGATCGCCGCGCTGACCCGGCATGGTGCGCCCGCATATCGCGGTGATCACCACCATCGCCCCCGCGCACATCGAGATGCTGGGCAGCGAGGAAGCCATCGCCGACGCCAAGGCCGAGATTTTCGAGGGGCTGGAAGCCACTTGGTGGGCCCGGCGGCATCGCGATCATTCCCGCCGACAGCCCGCATTATGCCCGGCTGAAGGCCAAGGCCGAACGCATGCGCGGCGCGGTCGTCTCCTTCGGGCGCGCACCCCATGCCGATGTGCGCCTGCTCGATGCCGTGCCGGCTCCCGGCGGCGGCTCGCTGGTCACCGCCGATCATGGGTGACCGCCGCCTGTGCTACACCGTCGCCGAACCGGGCGATCACTGGGTGACCAATTCGCTCGCGGTCATGGCGGCAGTGCGCGCGGCGGGGGCTGATCTTGGCGCGGCCGGCCTGGCGCTGGCGGAAATGGCCGGCCTTGCCGGGCGCGGCGCGCGCATCGAGATCGCGGCGAGCGGCGGTACGGCGCTGCTGATCGACGAGAGCTACAACGCCAACCCCGCCTCGATGCGCGCGACGCTGGCGCAGCTTGGCCAGACTCCGGCCCGCCGCCGCATCGCCGTGCTGGGCGCGATGAAGGAACTGGGCGTGCCATGGCCCTGCTTTCCACGCCGCCCTTGCCGGGCCGCTGACCGAGGCCGGGGTCGATTTCGCCATCCTCGTCGGCGATGAGATGACGTGCGCTGGCCGGTGAACTGGGGAAAGTGGGCGGCGCAGCGCTTGGCAAAGCGCTGGCCTTCGCGCATTGCCAAACTCCGGCCGAAGCGCGCGAGGCGCTGGCCAGGTTTGGCCTGGCGCGCGGCGATGCGATCCTGGTCAAGGGATCGAATTCGGTGGGGCTGGGCCGGCTGGTTGCCGACGCTCGCCGGCAAGGAAGGCTAGGTTGCGCGCGCGATGCTCTATCTGATCGCCGAGTATTTCCAGTTCGAAGGCTTCGCGAACCTCATTCGCTACCAGAGCTTCCGCGCCGGCGCGGCGCTGATGACCGCGCTGGTCATCGGCCTGGTCATCGGCCCGCGCTTCATCAACATGCTGCGCGTGCGCCAGGGCAAGGGCCAGCCGATCCGCGAGGACGGCCCGCAGAGCCACCTCGCCAAGCGCGGCACGCCGACCATGGGCGGGCTGATGATCCTGACCTCGCTGGTCATGTCCATGCTGCTGTGGATGGACCTGACCAATCCGTTTGTCTGGGCCTGCCTCGCGGTCACCATCGGCTTCGGGCTGATCGGCTTTCTCGACGATTACGACAAGGTCACCAAGCGCAGCCACAAGGGCGTCTCGGGGCGAGGTGCGGCTGCTGATGGAATTCGCCGTTGCCGGCATTGCCGCCTGGCTGATCGTCAGCCAGATCAGCACCAATCTCTATGTGCCGTTCCTGTCAGACCGCTATATCCCGCTGGGGCCGTTCTATTATCCTTTCGCAGCCTTTGTCATGGTCGGCGCGGGCAATGCGGTGAACCTCACCGACGGGCTCGACGGGCTCGCCACCATGCCGGTGATCATCGCCGCCGGGGCCTTCGCGATCATCGCCTATCTTGCCGGCCGCGCCGACTTTTCCGACTACCTTGGCATCCCGCACGTGCCGCGCGCGGGCGAACTGGCGATCCTGTGTGCCGGGATCATGGGGGCGGGGCTCGCCTTCCTGTGGTTCAACGCGCCGCCCGCCGCCGTGTTCATGGGCGACACCGGCAGTCTTGCGCTCGGCGGGGCGCTGGGGGCCATCGCGGTCGCCGCGCATCACGAGATCGTGCTGGCCATCGTCGGCGGGCTGTTCGTGCTCGAGGCCGCCTCGGTGATCATCCAGGTGTTCTGGTTCAAGCGCACCGGGCGGCGGATGTTCCGCATGGCACCGATCCACCACCATTTCGAGCAGAAGGGCTGGGCGGAATCGACCGTGGTCATCCGCTTCTGGATCGTCTCGATCGTGCTCGCTGTGATCGGCCTTTCGACGCTGAAGCTGCGGTGATCGTCAGTTCCGCCTTTGCCGGAAAGCGTTATGCGGTGCTCGGCCTTGCCCGCTCGGGCACAGCCACGGTGCGCACGCTGCTGGCAAGCGGAGCCAAGGTCACGGCCTGGGATGCGCGCGAGGAACCGCGCCTGGCCGTGGCGCGCGGCCTCGGCGAAGCGCTGGCGATCGACGATCCGACCGCCATCGATCTCACCGGCTTCGATGGCGTGGTGGTCTCGCCCGGGGTGCCGCTCAACCGCCATCCGATCGCCGAGTCCGCCGCGCAATACCGGGTGCCGCTGATCGGCGACATCGAACTGTTCGCCCTGGCCCGCGCCGACCTGCCCGCCCACCGCGTCGTCGGCATCACCGGTACCAATGGCAAGTCGACCACCACGGCGCTGGTCCACCACCTGCTCAAAAGCGCTGCCTTGCCGGTGCGGATGGGCGGCAATATCGGCATTCCGATGCTTGAACAGGAGCCGCTGGCGGCGGGCGGCGTCTATGTGCTCGAGCTGTCGAGCTACCAGCTCGACCTCACCCACAGCCTCGCCTGCGAGGTGACCGCGCTGCTCAACATCACCCCCGACCACCTCGACCGCTACCCCGATTTTGCTGGCTATGCAGCTGCCAAGGCGCGGCTGCTCGAGATGCAGCACGCCCGGCAGCACGCCGTGTTCGGCGTTGGCGATGCCGAGACCGCGGCGATTGCCGACCGCGAGGCCGGTCGCCGCGAAGCCGAGTTCATCCACCGGGTGAGCGGTGCCGATATCGCCGCGATGCAGCCCGACTGGCCATCGCTGCAAGGCCCGCACAACCTCCAGAACGCCGCTGTCGCTGTCGCCATCGTCGAGGCGCTGGGGCTGAGCGAAGGGCAATGGCGCGCGGCTTTGCCCACCTTTCGCGGCCTGCCGCACCGCATGGAGCGTGTCGCCGAAGCGGATGGCGTGCTGTTCATCAACGACAGCAAGGCGACCAACCCCGCTTCCGCCGCCCCCGCGCTCGGCGCTTTCCCGCCCCGCGCGGATCTTGGCGGAGGCAAGCGCATCCACTGGATCCTCGGCGGCCTGCCCAAGAGCGAGAGCCTCGACGAATGCGGGCCGTTCTTCGGCAATGTCGCGGCCGCCTATGCCATCGGCGAGGCCGGTCCGCTGTTTGCGCAGATTCTCGAGGGCGAACTGCCGGTGCACCGCGCCGAGATGCTCAGCGAGGCGATCCGCCAGGCAATCGCGGCGGCCAAGCCTGGCGACATTGTCATGCTTTCGCCGGCCTGCGCCAGCTTCGACCAGTTTCGCGACTACGAAGCGCGCGGCGATGCTTTCCGCCAGATCGTCGAGGCGCTGACCGAAGGCGACGGGCATGGCCAAAACCCGGCGGGAGGAACCAGCTGATGGCGACGCATCCCCCCCTGGTTCCCGGGCTCGCCGCGCAGACCGCGCCGGGACTGGCCCGCTATCGGCGCAACCAGCGCAGCGAACTGGCGATCTGGTGGCGCGAGATCGACCGGGTGCTGCTGGCGCTGGTGCTGACCCTGATGGCGATCGGCACGGTCGCCGTGGCGGCGGCTTCGCCGGCGTCGGCGCGGCGGCTATCGACCGCAGCGGTGCGGCTCGATGACCTGCATTTCTTCGTGCTGCACCTGCGCTGGCAGTTGCTCGGGCTGGTGGCTATGCTGGCGGCGTCGCTGCTGCCGCGCGACATGGCGCGGCGCGTCGGGCTGCTGCTCGGCTTCGCCATGCTGGCGGCGCTGGTGCTGGTGCCGCTGGTCGGCACCCAGGTGAACGGCGCGCGGCGCTGGCTCAATCTCGGGATTTCGCTCCAGCCTTCCGAATTCCTCAAGCCGGCCTTCGCCATCGGCCTCGCCTGGATTCTGTCGTGGCGGGTGCGCGATCCCAACCTGCCGGTGATGCGGCTGGCGCTGGGGCTGATGGCGCTGGTCGCGGGACTGCTGATGGCGCAGCCCGATTTCGGTTCGACCCTGCTGTTCGGCTGCGTCTGGTTTGCGCTGATGCTGCTGTCGGGCCTCGAAATGCGGCGTGTCGTGCTGTTTGGCGCGCTCGGCATCGCGGCCCTGGTTGCTGCCTACGTGTTCTACGACAATGCCCGCCACCGCATCGACGCCTTCCTCGGCGGCGGCACGGCCTTCGATCAGGTCGATCTTGCCCAGCGCACCCTGCTGGCGGGCGGCTGGACCGGCAGCGGGCTGTGGCTCGGCACGCGCAAGCTGTCGCTGCCCGAGGCGCATACCGACTATATCTTCTCGGTGATCGGCGAGGAATTCGGCCTGCTGGCCTGCGCTGTCGTGGTGCTGCTCTATCTCGCGATTGTCGTGCGGGTGCTGCTGCGGCTGGTCGAGGAGGAGGACCTGTTCAGCGTGCTCGCCGCCGCCGGGCTCACCGCGCAGCTCGGCGGGCAGGCCTTCATCAACATCCTGGTCAATCTCCAGCTGTTTCCCGCCAAGGGCATGACCCTGCCGCTGATTTCCTACGGCGGCTCATCGACGGTCGCGCTGTGCCTCGGGGTCGGTTTCCTGCTGGCGATCACCCGGCGCAATCCGTTCATCAAGGGCGAGCGCCGGCCCTTGCGTGCCAAATGGGGGCTGAAATGAGCGCAGTTACGCGGCACTATGTCCTCGCCGCCGGCGGCACCGGCGGGCACCTGATCCCGGCCTTCGCGCTGGCCGCGAGCTGGAACGGCGCGGGCATCATGTCGCGCTGATCACCGACGAGCGCGGCGCGGCGATCCCCGGCAGGCCGGCGTCGCTGACTGCGCATGTCCTGCCCGCCGGCCGGATCGCCGGGCTCAACCCGCTGAGCTGGCTGCGCGGGCTCAGGGCCATCGGCCAGGGCCGGCGCATGGCGCTGCGGCTGTTCGAAAGCTTCGCGCCGTCCGCCGTGGTCGGCTTCGGCGGCTATCCGGCGCTGCCCGCATTGCTCGCGGCGACCTCGGCGAAAATCCCGTCAGTGATCCACGAGCAGAACGCCGTGCTGGGCCGGGTCAACCGGCTGCTGGCGGGCCGGGTCGATGCCATCGCCACTGCCTATCGCCAGAGTCGACCGGCTCGCCAAAAAGCATGCCGGCAAGGTCCATCTCGTCGGCAATCCGGTGCGCGACGATGTCCTCGCGCTGCGCGACCAGCCGTTCCCGGCCGTTCACCGAGGAAGGCCTGCTGCGCATCCTGGTCACCGGCGGCAGCCAGGGCGCGCGGGTGCTGTCCGAAGTGGTGCCCGATGGCCTCGCCATGCTGCAAACCGCGCTGCGGCTGCGCCTGCAGGTCACCCAGCAATGCCGCGCCGAAGATATCGAGGCGGTGCGCGCGCGCTATGCCGGGCACGATATTCCCGCCGAACTCGGCACCTATTTCGAGGACATGGCCGCGCGGCTCGCCGACGCCCACCTGTTCATCGGCCGCGCCGGTGCCTCGACCATCGCCGAGCTGACCGCGGTCGGCCGCCCGGCGATCCTGGTGCCGCTGCCGATCGCCACCGACGATCACCAGGCCGCCAATGTCGCGCGAAATGGTCGCCGCCGGCGGCGCGCGGTCGATCCGGCAGGAGAAATTCACCGGGGCCGAGCTCGCCAAGCAGATCCAGGCGATGGCGCAGCATCCCGAGACGCTCGCCAATGCCGCCCACGCCGCGTGGAACTGCGGCTATCCCAATGCCGCCGCCGACCTTGCCGATCTGGTCGAAAGCTTCGGCGGCGCGCCGCTGATGGACGTGATCCGCATGGGCGGCGAAGGCGGCCGGGCTTCGGGCCAGGAGGCGGTGGCGTGAGGGTAGTTCATGGCCTTCGACAAGTTCAGGCTGAGCGGGCTTTCTTGCTTGTTCAATTACAACATTCGCTCATGCTGAGCTTGTCGAAGCACATGCGCAACTTTGGAGCCACCCAATGAAAGGCGTCGCCACCGACATCGGCACGATCCATTTCGTCGGCATCGGCGGCATCGGCATGTCGGGCATTGCCGAAGTGATGCACAACCTCGGCTACAGCGTGCAGGGCTCCGACATTGCCGAGGGCTATGTCGTCGAGGGCCTGCGCAAGCGCGGGATCAAGGTAGTGATCGGCCATGCCGCGGAGAATCTCGGCGAGGCGGCGGTGGTGGTGACCTCGACCGCGGTCAAGCGCGACAACCCCGAAGTCGCCGCCGCGCTCGAAGCCCGCGTTCCCGTCGTGCGCCGCGCCGAAATGCTCGCCGAACTGATGCGGCTGAAGAGCACGGTCGCGGTCGCCGGCACCCACGGCAAGACCACCACCACCAGCATGATCGCCGCGCTGCTCGATGCCGGCGGGATCGATCCCACGGTGATCAACGGCGGCATCATCAACAGCTACGGTTCCAACGCCCGGCTCGGCGCCAGCGAATGGATGGTGGTCGAGGCCGACGAGAGCGACGGCTCGTTCCTGCGGCTCGACGGCACGATCGCGGTCGTCACCAACATCGATCCCGAACACCTCGATCACTACGGCAGCTTCGACGCGGTGAAGGAGGCCTTTGTCGAATTCATCGAGAACGTGCCGTTCTACGGCGCGGCGGTGCTGTGCATCGATCATCCCGAAGTGCAGGCGGTGATCCCCAGGATCCGCGACCGCCGGGTGATCACCTATGGCTTTTCCGCCCAGGCCGACGTGCGCGGCGAGGCCGTGACCCCGGTGCCGGGCGGCAACCGGTTCGCCGCCGTGCTGCGCGAGCGCGACGGCTCGTTTCGCCGCATCGAGGACATCCACTTGCCGATGCCCGGGCGGCACAACGTCGCAGAACGCGCTCGCCGCGGTCGCCGTGGCAGTCGAGATGGGCTGTTCGGACGAGTGCATCCAGACCGGCTTTGCCAAGTTCACCGGGGTCAAGCGCCGCTTCACCAAGTGGGCGAAGTTGGCGGGCGCGACCGTGATCGACGATTACGGCCACCACCCGGTCGAAATCCGCGCTGTGCTCGCCGCCGCGCGCGAGGGCGTCAAGGGCAGGGTCATCGCCGTGGTCCAGCCGCACCGCTTCACCCGGCTGCGCGACCACATGGCCGACTTCCAGACCGCCTTCAACGATGCCGACATGGTCTATGCTGCCCCGGTCTATGCCGCCGGCGAAGCGCCGATCGACGGGATCGACTCCGCAGCGCTGGTCGCGGGCATGAAGGCGCGCGGGCATCGCTCGGCGCAGACCATTGCCGGGCCGGACGCGCTCGCCGAGGCGCTTGGCAACCAGCATCGAGCCCGGCGACACGGTGGTCTGCCTCGGCGCGGGCGACATCACCAAATGGGCGGCAGGGCTGGCCGATGCGATTGCGGCACGGAGGGCGGCATGACCCAGACCATGCCTCGTGCAGGTACTTCGACAAGCTCAGCACGAGCGGATGTCGGTGCTAGGCCCGGTTCCGCTCAGCCTGAGCCTGTCGAAGGCCGCGCGCTGCCGTCGCCTCGTGGCAAACTCACGCCCCAGGCCCCGCTCGCGCCGCTGGTGTGGTTCAAGTCGGGCGGGGCGGCTGAATGGCTGTTCGAGCCGAAAGACCTCGCCGACCTGCAAGCCTTCCTGCCGATCTCGATCCGGCCGTGCCGGTGATGGCGCTGGGCCTCGGCTCCAACCTGATCGTGCGCGACGGCGGCGTACCCGGCGTGGTGGTGCGGCTCGGCAAGGCCTTTGCGCAGGTGACACGCGGTCGATGCCGTCACGCTCGATTGCGGCGGCGGGGCGAGCGGCATTCTGGTTTCCTCGACCGCGCGCGATGCCGGCATTGCCGGGCTCGAATTCCTCCGCTCGATCCCCGGCACGGTCGGCGGCTTCGTGCGGATGAACGGCGGGGCTTATGGCGGCGAGGTCAAGGAAATCCTCGTCGATTGCGACGTGGTGCTGCGCTCGGGCGATCTGGTGACGCTGCCGGTTGCGCGACCTGCACTACACCTATCGCCATTCCGAATTGCCCGAAGGTGCCATCGTCGTTGCCGCGCGGTTTCGCGGACGAGCCGGCGAGCCGGCGGCCATCCAGTCCGAAATGGACCGCATTTCCGCCAGCCGCGAGGCCTCGCAGCCGCTGCGCAGCAAGACCGGCGGTTCGACCTTCAAGAACCCTCCAGGCGCAAAAGGCGTGGGAACTGGTCGACCGCGCCGGCTGCCGCGGGCTGACCCTCGGCGGCGCGCAGGTATCGGAAAAGCACACCAATTTCCTGATCAACACCGGCGCGGCGACCAGCACCGAGATCGAAGCGCTGGGCGAGGAAGTGCGGCGGCGGGTGCGGGAAAACTTGCGGAGTCGAGCTGGAATGGGAAATCCAGCGCGTCGGCATATTTGCCGGAGCGCCAGACAACAACACAGTGGGCAGGACATGAGCTCTTCCGAAACTCCATGTCGCGGTGCTGATGGGCGGCTGGTCGTCCGAACGCCCGGTCAGCCTGATGTCGGGCGAGGGCGTCGCCAAGGCGCTTGAATCGCGCGGGCACCGGGTCACCCGCATCGACATGGACCGCGAGGTCGCGCTGCGGCTGGCCGAAGCCAGGCCCGATGTGGTGTTCAATGCACTCCACGGCTGCCCCGGCGAGGATGGCACGGTGCAGGGCATGATGGACCTGATGGGGCTGACCTACACCCATTCCGGCCTCGCCACCTCGGTGATCGCCATCGACAAGGAACTGACCAAGCAGGCGCTGGTGCCTCATGGCATCCCCATGCCCGGCGGGCGCGTTGTCGCCAGCGAGGAGCTCTACAAGGCAGACCCGCTGTCGCGGCCCTATGTGCTCAAACCGGTCAACGAAGGCTCGTCGGTGGGCGTCGCCATCGTCACCGACGAGGGCAATTACGGCAACCCGATCAGCCGCGAGGCGAAAGGCCCGTGGCAGGAGTTCGCGCAACTGCTCGCTGAGCCCTTCATTCGCGGCAAGGAACTCACCACGGCAGTCATGGCGGGCCCCGACGGCCCCAAGGCGTTGCTGGTCACCGAGCTCAAGCCCAAATCCGGGTTCTACGATTTCGATGCCAAATACACCGATGGCATGACCGAACACGTCTGCCCCGCCGACATTCCCGACGCGATTACCCGGGCCTGCAAGGACATCGCGCTGCGCGCCCATGTGCTGCTCGGTTGTCGGGGCGCGACGCGCTCCGACTTCCGCTGGGACGACGAGCAGGGCATCGAAGGCCTGTTCCTGCTCGAGGTCAACACCCAGCCCGGCATGACCCCGCTCAGCCTGGTGCCCGAACAGGCCAGGCAGCTGGGGATGGACTATGCCGATCTCGTCGAGGCGATCGTCGCCGATGCGCTTGCAGGGCCCCAGTCATGAGCAGCCGCACGATCAACCGCAAGAGCCCCAACGCACGCCAGTCGGCCAGTGCGCGCGCCAAGGCGCGCAAGGTGCGCGCGGCGCGGGCGCACACCGGCTCGTTGCTCGGCAAGCTGATTGCCATGCTGCCGATCAGCGAGCCGCAGCTCTATCGCCTGCTGATCGTCGCCATGCTCGGCGGATTCGTACTGGTCGCGGCGCTCGCCGCCAGCGCCGCCGGTGTGCCGGCCATGGCGCGCGAGCAGTTCGCCGCGATTGCCGCGAGCGCCGGCTTCGAGGTGCGCCGGGTCGAAGTGCGCGGGGTGCGGCAGCTGAACGAACTCAAGGTCTACGAGCGCGCACTCGCCCAGCGCAACCGCGCCATGCCGCTGGTTGATGTCGATGCGCTGCGCGGCGAGCTGCTCGATCTCTCCTGGGTCGCGGACGCACGGGTGTCGCGCCAGCTGCCCGAGACGCTGGTGATCGACATCGTCGAGCGCAAGCCCCACGCGGTGCTGCGGCTGCCCGGACGGCTGGTGCTGATCGACGCCACCGGCCATCAGCTCGAGACGATCACCCCGGCGCGCGCGCGCGGCAAGCTGGTGCTTTCGGGCGCGGCGGCCGGGCGGCAGGCCCCGGTGCTCGCGGCGCTGCTCGAAGCCGCGCCGGCGCTCAAGCCGCAATTGCGCGAGGCGGAATGGGTCGGCAACCGGCGCTGGAACCTGACCTTCAAGACCGGCCAGGTGCTGGCACTTCCCGAGGGCCACCGCCCGGCTGCCGATGCGCTGGTCTCGTTCGCCCGGCTCGACGGCACCAACCGGCTGATCGGCGGCAAGGTCGCCGCCTTCGACATGCGCTCGCCCGGGCGCGTCTACCTGCGCATTCCGGGGCGCAGCGAGGCCAGCGAAAAGGCAGCGGTGGCCAGGGCCGTCCCTGCCGCCAAACCGGCCCCGGCAAAACCCGCCGCAGCGAAGCCCGCGCCAGCCAAGGGAGAAACTGACTGATGCCGCCGCCCCGCATCAGCCGCGTGTTCGGCGCGGTCAATATCGGCTCGTTCCGCATCTCGGCGATGATCGCCGGGCTGTCGGATACCGGCGAGATGATCGTTCTGGGTTCGGGTCACCGCGCCGCGCAGGGCATCCGGCGCGGCTATGTCACCGACATGGCGGCGGCGACCTATGCCGTGCGCGACGCCATCGAACGCGCCGAGAAGATGGCCAACACCAGCGTGCAGAGCGTCTGGGTCGGCTGCTCGGGGGCGGGGCTGGCCAGCCAGATCGCGCAAGTCGAGGTCGATATCGGCGGGCGGCGGATCGAGCGCGACGATATCGAGCAATTGCTTTACGCCGCGCGCGATGTCGTCCAGCCCGACGGGCGCTCGGTGCTCCACGCCCAGCCGGCGCATTACACGCTCGATGGCGCGAACGGGGTTGCCGATCCCAAGGGGCTGCATGCCGAACGGCTCGGGGTCGATATCCACGTCATGCTGGCCGACGGCGCGCCGGTGCGCAACATCACCGAGGCGGTGCAGAATGCGCATCTCGAGGTCGAGGCCGTGGTCGCCTCGCCGGTCGCGGCGGGGCACGCCTGCCTGACCCCCGAGGAGCGCGACCTGGGCGTCGCGCTGGTCGAAATGGGCGCAGAAGTGACCAATGTTTCGGTCCATGCCTCCGGCATGCTGCTCGGCCTTGCCTCGATCCCCGCCGGCTCGGCCGACATTACCGATGCGATTGCCTCGGCCTTCGGCATCCGCCGCTTCCAGGCCGAGCGGCTGAAATGTGTCAACGGCTCGGCGATCGCCAGCCCCGCCGATCACCGCGAGATGATTCCGGTCAACGCGCCCGGCGAGGAGGCCAGCGGGCCGCATGCCCGCCACGCCGACGACAAGAACCGCGTGCCGCGCGCCGAACTGATCTCGGTGATCACCGGCCAGCTTGGCCAGCGCATGGAGGATATTTCCAAGGCCCTGAAGGCACTGGGTTTTACCGGCCAGCGCGGTCAGCAGGTGGTGCTCACCGGCGGCGGTGCGGAGCTGGTCGGCCTGGCCGACTATGCCCAGGCCGCGCTCGGTCGTCCGGTGCGCATCGGATCGGCACCGCGTCTGACCGGGCTGGCCGAGGGTCATTCGAAGCCGGGCTTTGCCACGCTGGCGGGCCTGGTGCTCTATGCCGCCGCCGATCCGGTCGACATCCGATCGATCAAACCGGGCTACCAGGCGAGCCTGCGCTACAGCGGGTTGGGGCTAGTCAACCGGGTCTATCGGGCCGTGAAGGAGTATTTCTGAGCCGTCCACTCGCCCATGCGGGCTGTGGACAACGATTCAACCGGCTTTGCTTCACGGGAACGAAGCATGCCATTGTCGCAGGCAACGGGGGAATTTCCCTCCTCGTGCCTTGCCAGGAGAGCGAGATGAGCATCAATATCGGCCCACCGGCCATCGAAGAACTCAAGCCGAGGATCGCCGTGATCGGGGTCGGCGGCGCGGGCGGCAACGCCATCGCCAACATGATCGCTGCCGAGGTCGAGGGGGTCGATTTCCTCGTCGCCAACACCGATGCCCAGGCGCTCAACAATTCGGTCGCCGAACACCGCATCCAGCTCGGGCCGGACATCACCCAGGGCCTCGGCGCGGGATCGCGACCCGAAGTCGGCCGCGCGGCGGCGGAAGAGACCCTGCCCGAGATCGATCGCATCCTCGAAGGCGTGCACATGTGCTTCGTCGCCGCCGGCATGGGCGGGGGCACCGGCACCGGCGCGGCCCCGGTGATCGCCAAGGCTGCGCGTGACAAGGGCGTGCTGACCGTGGGCGTGGTCACCAAGCCGTTCCTGTTCGAGGGAACCCGGCGCATGCGCGCGGCCGAGGCGGGCATCGAGGAACTGCAGAAGTACGTCGATACCCTGATCGTCATTCCCAACCAGAACCTGTTCCTCGTGGCCAAGGCGGAGACCACCTTCAAGGAGGCCTTCCAGCTCGCCGACGAAGTGCTCCAGCAGGGCGTGCGCTCGATCACCGACCTGATGGTCATGCCCGGGCTGATCAACCTCGATTTCGCCGATGTGCGCTCGGTCATGGCCGAAATGGGCAAGGCGATGATGGGCACCGGCGAGGGCAGCGGCGAGAACCGCGCGCTCGAAGCGGCGGAGAAGGCGATCGCCAACCCGCTGCTCGACGGGGTCTCGATGCAGGGCGCCAAGGGAGTGATCATCTCGATCATCGGCGGCGACGACATGAAGCTGCTCGAGGTCGACGAAGCGGCAAACCACATCCGCGAACTGGTCGATCCGCAGGCCAACATCATCTGGGGCTCGGCGTTCAACCCTGACTTGCAAGGCAAGATCCGCGTTTCGGTGGTCGCCACCGGGATCGAACAGAGTGCCAGCCACGTCGAGGAGGCGCCGCGCGCGCTCAATCTCGGCCAGTCGCGGGGGCCCGCCGTGCCGCTTTCGACGCCGGCGGTGCAGCCGCTGTTCGAGCGCATAGCGGCCCCGGTGCCCGAACCGTTCGATCTGGGCGACGATCTGGCCGAGGAAGCCGTGGCCGAAGCGGTCGATGAAGCGGCCGAAGCCGACACGCCGCTCGCCGGGGCCGCCGCGCTCGACGGGTGGGACGACGATGACACCGAGGAAGAGCAGGAAGTCCGCAGCGAGGCCTATGCCAGCCTGACCGGCGTTTCGCCGAGCGCGCATGATCCTCTCGATCTCGATCTCGAGGAAACCGGCGCAGAGAGCGGCGGCGACGATGCCGGCAGCGATGAACTGCTGCTCGATGCCGAACGCCTGGCCAATTCGAACGAACCGGTGACGCCGCTGATGCCCGGCCGCCGGCGCGGTCTGGTCTCCGATCCCGGCGATGGCGGCGAGGTGCCCAGATCGGGCGGCAGCACCCTGTTCGAACGCATGGCCAAGCTCTCGCGCGGCGGGCGCGCGGCGGGGGAGGAAGAGGCGGACGAAGACGACGGCGGCTCGATCAACATCCCGCGCTTCCTTGGGCGTCAGAACAACCAGTAGCGTGCCGGCATGGACCGCAGGCGGGCGTTCCGTTCGCCTGCGGTTAAGGCGCAAACGGGCAACAGGGCAGGCATGAACGGCGGGAGCCGCGCAGCACGCGTGCGCGGCGGCTCGCCAATTGCGGGATAGGGACAGGCCGTGCTGCGGGCTCGCGACATCGTGGTAACCCTGCCGCTGACGGCGCTGGCCTGCTTCTGCACCGCTGCGACTGCACGGGCGCAGGCTGACCAGATCGGCCGCCTGGCACAAGGACCGGTGGTCCAGCCGCTGCCGCCCAATACCGATAAGGCCGCCAACGATCAGGCCGCTAACGATGCGGCAATCAACGATACGATGACGCTCAATGCCGCCCTCGCGCGGCTGGGCCGCAATCCACGCGATCTTCAGGGCCTGATCGATGCCGGCGAGGCGGCGCTGGCAATCGGCGATGTCGATGCCGCGATCGGTTTCTACAGCCGCGCCGAACAGGTCACACCGGGCATTCCGCGGGTCAAGGCCGGTCTTGCCCGGGCGCTGGTGCGCAGCGGCAATCCGTTCGATGCGCTGCCGCTGTTCGACGAGGCCGAACGCGCCGGTCCGATCGACAGCGCCGCCGCGCTCGATCGCGGCCTTGCCCACGATCTGGTCGCCGACAACGCTGCGGCGCAGCGCTATTACCGGCAGGCCATGGCCGGCGGCCAGTCCGACGAGGCGACCCGCCGCCTCGCCATCAGCCTCGCAATCGCCGGCGACAAACGCGGCTCGGGCACCGCGCTCTCGCCGCTGCTGCTGCGTCAGGACAAGGCGGCGTGGCGCGCGCGCGCTTTTGCCCTGGCGATCATGGGCCAGGCCGACGAGGCGATCCAGGTGGTCAATACCACACTGCCCGGACCGCTGGCGGCGGGAATTGCGCCCTACTTGCGCTACATGCCGCGCCTCACCCCGGCGCAGCAGGCGGCGGCGGCCAATTTCGGCCAGTTCCCGCGCGCTTCCGAAATTGGCCGCGACGATCCGCGTGTCGCGCGCTATGCGCCGCCCACCGCGCGCCGCCCGTCGCTCGCCGCTGCCGACGCTGCGCTGATCCCGCGCGGCGAGCCGCTGGGGCGCAATACGCGGGGCCGCGACACACAGTCGTCGAACCGCCCGCGCAATGCCGACGCCGTTGCACGGCAGCGGCGTTCCGAGGCAGCGGTGGCCACCGCGCCGGTGCCGCCGGCCCCAGTGCCCCGCACCGCGCCGGTGCCGGTGCCGCCGCCGGTGCCAGTGCCAGTCAGGGTCGCGCCCGCCGCGCCCGCCGCGCCGCCGCCAGGCCTGCCGACGCTGGCGAATCCGTTTCCCGCAGCCCCTGCCGTAACCGTTGCCCGGAACGTGGCGAGTCAGCCGGGCGCGGTTCCCGCGCCGTCACCGGCGGCCATCCAGCCGGCAAGACCTGCGACCGTCGCACCTCCGACCGTCGCACCTCCGGCCGCCGCCCCGCCCGCGCCGCCGCAACTGGCCGTAGTCACCTCTCCGCCGCGCTCCGCCGCGCTTCCCGTTCGCGACCGCCCGCACCGTCGCCCTTGGCGACTCCTGCACCGACTCCCCTTGCGCCGGCCGTGGCCCCCGTCCCGGCGACTGTCGCGGCCCCGCCGCAGGTGCCGTTCCTCCCGGCCAGTCCCGCTCCGCCGGTGCCGCCCACGCCGCGCCGGCAGAGCCTGGCCGAGGCATTCAGCGATCTCGCCCAGCCCGCAGCCGATGTCACCCCGGCCTCGGGCGCGGTCGACATTCGCCGCATCCGCCCGGCGCGCGAGCCGGCGGGCGGCGCTGCCGTAGCGACGCCGGCGGTGCCCAGCCATCCGAGCCGCATCTGGGTGCAACTGGCCACCGGCCGCGACCGCGCCGCGCTCGGCTATGACTGGCGGCGCATGGCGCGCGCAGCCGAGGCCGCGTTCAAGTCCAGGCGGCCCTTGATCAGCGCCTGGGGGCAATCGACCCGCCTGCTGGCGGGGCCGTTCGAGAGCGAGGCGGCTGCCAATGTTTTCCTCGCCCAGTTGCGCCGCGCAAATCTCGACGGGGGTTTCACCTGGACCAGTCCGGCCGGGCAAGTGGTCGATGCGCTGGCGCTGCGGTGAGCGGCGTCCCGGCCTTTTCCACACCTTGTAAACAGACAAGTCCAGAATTGCGGCGTAAGGGATTCGCAAGCCGCCCGCAGTCGGCCACTAGCCCTTGGAGAGAACGGGTCGCCGGGAGTGTGAAAGCATGGTCGAGATGAGGACGAGTTCAGGGAAATATCGAAAGCGACGACGACGCGGCGCCAGTCGATATGCTTGCCTCGCTGTTCGAAGCCCGCGGCTGGCCTTACGAATTCTCGGGCGACGACGAGATTTCCGGCGAGGTCCAGGGCAGTTGGGCGAGCTACCAGTTGCGCGGCATCTGGCGGCCCGAGGACCATGTGCTCCAGTTGTTGTGCCTGCCCGACATCCGCGTGCCCGACGACAAGCGGGCGGCGATGTTCGAAGTGCTCGCGCTGATCAACGAGCAACTGTGGCTGGGCCACTTTGATGTCTGGTCCAACGGCGGCGTGCTGCTCTATCGCCATGGGCTGATGCTCGGCGACGACGGCCTGCTCAGCCCGGCGCAGGCGCAGATCGCGGTCGAATCGGCGATCGAGGAGTGCGACCGCTTCTACCCCGCCTTCCAGTTTATCCTGTGGGGCGACAAGAGCCCCGCCGAAGCGCTGGCGGCCGCGCTGGTCGATGCGGCGGGCGAGGCGTAGACGCGGGCTTGGCATGATAGCCCCTCCTCTTTAGGGGAGGGGGTGGGGTGGGGTATGTCCCCACTCGCGGCGTTGCGTGAAACGACAGACCCCACCCCCCGACCCCCTCCCCTGAAGGGGAGGGGGAGTTAGGGAGCACTGTTTTGCGAGACATTCAATCGATCCTCCTCGTCGGCTGCGGCAACATGGGCGGGGCGATGCTAGCCGGCTGGCTGGCGGCGGGCCTGGACCCGGCGCGTTTCACCGTGGTCGATCCCTACCTTGCCGAAGCCCCCGCCGGCGTGACCCTGCTGCGCAATGTGCCCGAGCGGCAGTTCGATGCGATCCTGCTCGGCGTCAAGCCGCAGCTGCTGGGCGATGTCGCGCCGCGGCTCGCCGCGCTGGCGGGCGGGCGGACAGTGCTGCTGTCAATCCTGGCCGGAGCCGAGGTGGCCAGCCTGACCGCTCGCTTTCCCGCCGTGAAAGGCGTGGTGCGGATCATGCCCAATCTTGCTGCGGCGATCGGAAAATCGCCAGTCGCGCTCACCCAGCGGGGCCTCGACGCGGCCGATGCGGCGTGGGTCACGGCGCTGATGGAGCCGCTCGGCACCCCTGAATGGCTCGACGAAGCGCAGTTCGACGCGGTCACCGCGCTGGCGGGATCGGGACCGGCCTTCGTCTATCGTTTCATCGATGCGCTGGCCGAAGGGGCCGCCGCGCTCGGCCTGCCGGCGGATCAGGCGCTGCGGCTGGCGCTAGCCACGGTCGAGGGAGCCAGCGCGCTCGCCTCCGCCTCGCTGCACCCGCCCGGCGAACTCGCGCGCCGGGTTGCCAGCCCGGGCGGAACCACCGAGGCCGGCCTCGGGGTGCTCGATGCCGAGGGGGCGCTTGCCCGGCTGGTCGCGGCGACCGTGGCTGCCGCAGCGGCACGCAGCGCCGAGATGGCCAGCGCCGCGCGGTCGTAGCCCGCCGGCATCGCGACAAACTGCGACATCGGCCGTTAACCGGTTTTACTTGAAACCTGACAAGATAACTCCGATATTGTCGCCACCTGGCCGCGCTCGTGCGGCCCTGGTTTCGGGAGTTTGATTCACATGGCCAATTGGAACGATCCCCAGCCCCGGACGGGCTTCGGCGCGTCTCCGGTCCTCAATGGCGAAGCAATCGGCCGGGCCGGTCTCTATGACCAGGGCCTGCGCAAGCACATGCTCGCCATTTACAACTACATGGCATCCGGCATTCTGCTGTCGGGCATTGTCGCGCTGCTGTTCGCACAGTCGGGCATGGCCGCCACGGTCATGGCGACTCCGCTGCGGTGGCTGATCATCCTGGCCCCGCTCGGCTTCGTCTTCGGCATGAGCGTGGGTGCAAACCGCATGCAGACCGCCACGCTTCAGGCGCTGTTCTGGGGCTTCTGCGTGGTCATGGGCCTCTCCATGTCGACCATTTTCCTGGTCTTCACCGGGGCTTCGATCGCCACCACGTTCTTTGCCACGGCGGGCGCTTTTGCCGGTCTCAGCCTGGTCGGCTACACCACCAAGCGCGATCTTTCGGCGATGGGTGCCTTCATGACCATGGGCCTGATCGGCATCCTGATCGCGATGGTCGTCAACATCTTCCTGCAGTCGAGCGGGTTGCAGCTGGCGATTTCGGTGCTCGGCGTGCTGATCTTCGCCGGGCTCACCGCCTGGGATACGCAGCGGCTCAAGCGGCAGTACCATGAACTCGCCGGCACCGAATTCGCCGGCAAGGCGATCGTGCTCGGCGCGTTGACGCTCTATCTCGATTTCATCAACATGTTCCAGTTCCTGCTGAGCTTCCTCGGCAACCGCGAATGACCTGAGATTGCCCCTGCAAGGGCGTTGATCGTGCCCGGCGTGCAAATCGGCGCGCCGGGCATTTTCTTTGGCCGCTTCCCGGTCTAAGCCTCGTCCTTCGGGAAGCCGCTGCGGGTGCGGCGTACAGGGAGTTTCGCCGGTGAACACAATCAGGTCGCGCCATCACGGCCCAGCCCGGCGCAAGCGTGCCATCATCGCGCTGTCCGGTGCCATCGCGCTGTCGCTGCTGGCAGGCGGCATGGCCGAGGCCAAGCGTCGTCCGCCGCCACCCCCGCCGCCCCCGCCGCCGGTGGTGGTCATTCCCTACCGGCCGATTCCGCCCAACAGTGCTTCGCCCAACTATCAGCCGCCGCCGCGCGGGCTCGACGGGCTCTACCGCAGCGTCAACCGCGGCATCAGCCCGGCGCAGACGGTGTGGAATTTCCGCTCGGCCTACAATGTCGCCGCGCTCAGCTGCAACCGCACCGAGTTTCCCACCATCACCGATGGCTACCGCGCCTTCCTGCGCACCCATGCCCGCGCGCTGACCGCGGCGAACCGCGGCGTCGATACCGAATTTCGCGCCCGCCACGGCGCGCGCTTCGTCGCCCCGCGCGAGAAGTACATGACCGAGGTCTACAACCACTTCGCGCTGCCGATGACCATGACCGACTTTTGCAAGGCGGTGCTCACGGTCAGCCAGGATGTCCAGCCGGTCACGGCTATCCAGCTCAACGCCTTCGCCGCACGCAGTCTGCCCAACCTCCAGATCGTGTTCGACGATTTCTATCGCCGGTTCGACCAGTGGAAGATCGATGCGGCGGCCTGGGACGCGCAATATGCGCGCCCGGTGGTGGTTCCCGCCGCAGCGACCCCGCTACCGGTCCGTCAGTAGCCGGGGCCCCGCCGGGGCGGCACCGGAGGAAGTTTGGCCCGGGCCCAAGAAACAACTTCCAAGCCCGCACCCTCTTCGCTAAGGGGGCCGCTCGCGCGGTCGGGCCGCTTGCCGGACCGCCCGCATGTCGCACTGGAACGGGGCCGTAGCTCAGCTGGGAGAGCGCGTCGTTCGCAATGACGAGGTCAGGGGTTCGATCCCCCTCGGCTCCACCAGGCGGGTAGGATGATAATTGGCCCAGGCCGGGCTGCAAACGGCAGCCTTCTGCGCTTCCGGTGCTCACTCAACAAAGGGCCGACTGCCCTGAGCTTGTCGAAGGGTGCGCGCCGGTTCTCGAAGTCAGCCATTCTCGCTCCCGCCTGAGCCCATTCACGGCCATTTCGCACCTTGCGAATAATCCCCAAGTCCGCTCAGCCTGAGCTTGTCGAAGGCCGAACGCGACATTCGCCCTGTAACCGGCTAACCCCATCCCATGCATTTTCTCGATCAGGCCAAGATATTCATCCGCTCCGGCGCTGGCGGGCCGGGGGCGGTGAGCTTCCGGCGCGAGAAATATGTCGAATATGGCGGACCCGACGGGGGCGACGGGGGCAAGGGCGGCGACATCATCTTCGAGGCCGTGCCCGGGCTCAACACGCTGATCGACTTCCGCTACACCCAGCATTTCAAGGCCCCGCGCGGCACCGGCGGCGCGGGCAAGAACCGCACCGGAGCGGGCGGTGACGATCTGGTGGTCAAGGTGCCGGTGGGCACTCAGGTGCTTGACGACGACCGCGAAACCGTGCTCGCCGACCTCGTCGAAGCCGGGCAGCGCATCACCTTCCTCAAGGGCGGCGATGGCGGGCGCGGCAATGCCAGCTACAAGACCAGCACCAACCGCGCGCCCCGCCAGCATGGACCGGGCTGGCCGGGCGCGGAATTGTATGTCTGGCTGCGGCTGAAGCTGCTCGCCGATGCCGGGCTCGTCGGGCTGCCCAATGCCGGCAAGTCGACCTTCATCAACCACCTGGCCAACACCAAGGCCAAGGTCGGCGACTATCCGTTCACCACGCTGCGCCCGCAACTCGGCGTGGTGCGCCATCGCAACCGCGAATTCGTCCTCGCCGACATCCCCGGGCTGATTGCCGGCGCGGCCGACGGGGCAGGGGTGGGCGACCGCTTCCTCGGCCATATCGAGCGCTGCCGGGTGCTGATCCATCTGATCGACATCGACGGCACCGATCCCGCCGAGGCGCTCGAAATCGTCGAGGAGGAACTCGCCGCTTATGGCGCGGGGCTCGACGACAAGCCGCGGCTGATCGCGCTCAACAAGATCGATCTCGCCGATGCCGAACTGGTCAGGGGCTTCACTGCGGAGCTGAAGGCGGCCGGGGCAGACCGCGTCTTCCCGATTTCAGGGGCGACCGGCAAGGGCATGGACAAGCTGCTCGATGCAGTGATCGCATTTCTCCCCGCTGCAACCATGACCGAGCGACCGGCGGGCGAACGCGAAGATGCCGACGAGGACAAGCCCTGGTCGCCGTTGTGATCGCGTCAACCCGTATCGCGTCATCCCGGACTTGATCCGGGACGACGGGGTGTTTGCATCGCGCAAGGTTTCCCCTAATCCCCCGCCCATGACCATCGCCCGCCTCTCCGACCTTGCCGACCCCGCGCTGTGTCCGCGGCTGGTGGTCAAGGTCGGCTCGTCGCTGCTCGTCGGCACGGCCGGGGTCCGGCGGGCCTGGCTCGAAACGCTGGTCGGCGAACTGGCCGCCGCGCGCGGGCAGGGGCAGGAAGTGATCGTCGTCTCGTCAGGCGCGATTGCACTCGGCGCGGCCCGGCTCGGGCTCGACAAGGGCGGGCGCGGCAGTCTGGCCGATGCCCAGGCCGCCGCCGCCGTCGGCCAGATTGCGCTGTCGGGCCTGTGGGCCGAACTGCTCGGGGCTTGCGGGCTCACCGCCGCGCAATTGCTGCTCACGCTCGAGGATCTCGAAGACCGTCGCCGCTATCTCAACGCCACCGCCACGCTCACGCGATTGCTCGATGCCGGCGCCGTGCCGGTGATCAACGAGAACGACAGCGTCGCCACGCAGGAAATCCGCTTCGGTGACAACGACCGGCTCGCGGCAAGGGTGGCGCAGGCGGCGCGGGCCTCGGCGGTGCTGCTGCTGTCCGACGTCGATGGGCTCTATGACCGCAACCCGGCCGAGCCGGACGCGCGATTGCTGCCCGAAGTGCGCGGAGTCACGGCGGCCATCCATGCCATGGCGAGCGGCGGTTCGGGCTCGGGAATGGGCTCGGGCGGGATGACCTCCAAGCTGCAAGCCGCCGAGATTGC
Organism: uncultured Alphaproteobacteria bacterium; assembly: GCA_963777795.1. Taxonomy (GTDB): domain Bacteria; phylum Pseudomonadota; class Alphaproteobacteria; order Sphingomonadales; family Sphingomonadaceae; genus Novosphingobium. The sequence goes on along the minus strand of CAVZRM010000003.1, from coordinate 411,746 downwards.
CGAACGCGCCGGAATTGCCCTGGCCATCGCCAACGGCACCGGCGAAGCGCCGGTCGCGCGCGCGCTGGTGCAGGGCATCGGCACGCTGTTCCTGCCCAAACGCAATGCACCTGCCCGCAAGGCCTGGCTCGGCGGGCGGTTGCGGCTGAAGGGTGCGCTGGTGGTCGATAGCGGCGCGGCACAGGCGCTGGCCCGGGGCAGCAGCCTGCTCGCTGCCGGAATTGCCCGGGTCGAGGGTGAGTTTCAACGCGGCGATGCCATCGCCATCCGCGACCAGGACGGCGCGGCGCTCGCCCATGGCCTCAGCGAATACGATGCGGCGGAATGCCAGCTGCTGCTCGGCCGCCACAGCCGCGATCACGCCGCCATCCTCGGCTATGCGCCGCGCTCGGCGATGGTTCACCGCGACCAGCTGGTTCTGCTGTGACCCTGGCCGTCACTGGCGGAACCGGTTTTGTCGGCCAGGCGCTGCTCGATGCCGCTGCTGCCGAGGGCCGGCACATCCGCGCGCTGGCCCGCAAGCCGCAGCAGCCGCGACCCGGCGTCGAATGGATCGCCGGCGACCTGGCCGACCCGGCGGCGCTCGCCGCGCTGGTCGAGGGTGCCGAAGCCGTGCTCCATATCGCCGGGCTGACCACCGCGCCCGGGCCTGCCGAGTTCGAGGCGGGCAATGTGGCGGGCACGCTGACGGTCGCCGAAGCGGCGCTGGCGGCGGGGGTGCCGCGCCTGGTAGCGATTTCCTCGCTCGCCGCGCGCGAACCCGGGCTGTCGCTCTATGGCGCGTCGAAGGCGCGCGCCGAACGGGTGGTCAAGGCCAGCGGGCTCGACTGGACGGTGGTGCGCCCGCCCGCCGTCTATGGCCCGCGCGACGATGCCCTGTTCGAGCTGTTCCGCGCCGCGCGCTGGGGGGTGGTGCCGGCGCTGAAGGCGGGGCGCATGTCGCTGATCCATGCCCAGGACCTGGCGCGATTGCTGCTCGCGCTGGTGCCGGGCGGCGAGGGCATTTCGCACCGGACCTTCGAGCCCGACGACGGTCGCCCCGATGGCTGGAGCCACGACGAGCTCGCCCGCGCGATCGGCTGGTCGGTCGGTCGGCGGCGGGTCTGGGTGCCGGGCCTTACCGGCGATATGCTGCAATGGGCGGCGCGCGGCGACACCCTGCTGCGCGGAACCTGCGCCAAGCTGACCCGCGACCGCGCCGGCTATATGGCGCATCCCGACTGGGTGGCGAGCGCAGCCGCGCATGTCCCGTCCGACGTGTGGCAGCCGCAGATCGAGACCCGCGCAGGGTTGCGGGCAACTGCGGAGTGGTATCGCCGCGAAGGCTGGCTGTGACGTCGTCCCGGGTCAATCCAGGTCGGAAAGACTTTAGGACAGGGCGGCGGTCACGTCGTCGAACAGTTCGTCGATGGTCAGCTTGCGCGGGATGATCTTCTGTTCGAAGGCCCAGTCGACCGCCAGTTCGCATGCCCTTGCGGTTGGCCTCGAGCCCCATCGGCGGGAACGGATCGGGCAGGCCGCCTTCGGTCAGGTCGCGGCTTTCGCCGATCATGCGGTAGAGTTCGCGCACCACGTCGGGGCGGCTTTTCGCGATATCCTGGTGGACCACGAAGATGTGGTTGATCGGCACCACGCCCTCGCGCGCGAACCAGTCCTTGGCGGCGTTGAACGGATCGGGGACCAGCCGCTCGACCCTGGGGTCCTTGGGCAGATCGATGCCTTGCAAGGTTGCCGCCAGCTCGCCGTCCAGCATCATCTGGCCGATGTCGGAGCCTTTGGGCAGCCGCACGCAATTGGCCGGATCGGTGTATTCCTCGAGGTGCCCCTCGCCGCCGGTCATGAAGGTGACCTTGTCGAGATCGACGCCATATTCGTGCTGCAGGATGCCGCGAATCCACAGCCCGGTGGTCTGCGCATAGGTGCGCACGCCGACCTTCCTGCCCTTCGATATCCTTGGGATCGAGGTGCCCGAGCTCGCGGTTGAACCCGGCGCAGTGGTGCTGGAACCGGCCCGAAACCGGCGCCGGGAGCAGCACCCAGGGCTTGCCGTAGGCACTTGGCCTGCAGGTAGGTGACGATCGCCAGTTCGCCGCAATCATACATGCCCCGGCGCAGCATGTCCTTGAACCCGCCCTGCGCCGGGTTGGGGCCGCACAGGTCGAGCTTCACGAGGTCCGAGGTCACCCGGCCATCGTGGATCGCCTTGGTCATCGGGCTTTCGGCCAGGTTGGCGCGCAGGGTCAGCACGTCGTTGCTCACAGCTTGCCAGTCCTACAGTCTTCACCTCGATCAGTTGCGGGCCCGGCTCGTCGGCTCGAGCGGATCATTGCTGTGGTGAAATCCTCGGCGGTTTCGACCGCGACGGCGGGGACGCCCATGCTCTTGGCCATCGCCAGCCAGTCGATCGTCGGCCTGTCGATGTCGATCATCGCCAGCGCGCGCGTCGCCCGGGAGCGCCTGCGCCCATGTTGGCGTATTCGGCCTTGAGGATGCTGTAGGTGTTGTTGGCGAAGATGATCGTGGTCACCGGCAGCCCCTCGCGGGCCTGGGTCCACAGCGCCTGGATCGTGTACATCGCGATGCCGTCGCCGACCATGCAGAACGTCCGCCGGTCGGGGCAGGCGAGCGCCGCACCGGTCGCCACCGGGGTGCCATAGCCGATCGAGCCGCCCATGTTGTTGATCAGATCGTGCGGCTGCGCGCCGACGGTGAAGCCCATCGATTCGCGCCCCGTGGTGAGCGATTCATCGACCAGGATGCAGTTCTCGGGCAATGCGCGCGGCGAGCGCATGGGCGATGCTGACCGGATTGAGCGCGCCGCTCGGCATCGGGCGTTTCGATCCGCTGCTGGATTGGCGGTCCGGACCTGGCCGGCGCCCAGCGCGTCGAGCAGCATTTCGAACGCCAGCGTCGCTGTCCTCGTCGGCCTCGACCAGCGGATGGACCGAGCGTGTCTTCGCTGCTTGAGCAGGCTCGGCTTGTCGGGATAGGCGAAGAAGGCGACCGGCTCGCTGGTTTCGACCGTGATCAGGTGCTTGAAGTCCTTCGAGGAAGGCCAGTCGCCGGCGCCACGGCATAGGGGATCCGCTCGATCGGCATGCGCCCCGCACCACGCTCGATCCGCGCGGTAAAGAACTGCGAGCCGAGGCGGCAGCCGGTCAGCGCACCGGCGACCTTGCCCGGCCAGTTCCAGCGCGCGGCCGCGGGTGGCCTTGTTGGCGAGGATCAGCAGCGCCGGTTCGCCCGAGCGCGAGCACCTGCGCGATGTGATCGATCCGCTGTTGCGGCGGAGCCTTGCGGACGGTGTCGCGTTTGGCGGAGCGCGACGGGCGCGCCTGCATCCTGCCAGCTGGAATCGCCCGGCAGGATCAGCGTGGCGATCTGGCCGGGATGGGCGGAAGCGTCGGCGACGGCGGCGGCCGTATCGCCACGCGATGGCGCCCGCCGAATCCGGCGCGGCGCACCCAGTGGCGACAGCGGCCGCGCAAGCCCCTCGATGTCCGAATCAAGCGGCGGATCGTACTTGAGGTGCTGAGGCCGAATGCTCGCCGATCACGTTGACCATGCCCGACCGAAGCGCGCCTGGCGTTGTGGATATTGGCCAGGCCGTTGGCGAGGCCGGGGCCGAGATGGAGCAGCGTCGAGGCCGGCCGTGTCCTTCATCCGGTACCAGCCATCCGCCGCCCCGGTGCGACGCCCTCGAACAGGCACAGCACGCTGCGCATCCGCGGCGTTCTCCGAGCGCGGCGAGGAAGTGCATTTCGCTCGTGCCGGGATTGGCGAAGCAGATATCGACGCCCTGATCGGCCAGCGTCTGCGACAAGGGTTTCGGCGCCGTTCATCAGTAACCCGCCAGCTCGCGGCCCTGTCCGACCACGCCGTAGGAGCGCGACGGGGCCGACATCAGGAAGCTGTAGCCTTCGCCGATCAGCCGCTCGACATTCTTCGCGCCGGTATGCGGATTGCCGACCACGACCTTGTGCTTGTGGCAGGTCTCGACGATCTTCGCTCATCGCGCCGAGCACTTCGGGATGCTCGTACTGGCGCGGATAACCGAGCGCCTGGCTGAGATCGCCCTCGCCGATCAGGCAGAAGCCGATGCCCGGGCACGTTGGCGAGCATGTCGTCGAGGTTCTCGATCGCCTCGGGGCTTTCGATCATCAGTCCGACCAGCAGTTCGCCGTGCGGCGCGAGCGGCCAGACGTCGGCCTTCGCGTAATATTCGGCCTGGGTGACAGCCCCCAGTAGCGCGCTGCCGCCGCCGGGCCGTCGCCGCGCACGCCCTTTGGGCTCATAGAGCGGCGCGTTCTTCGGCCGGGCATAGCGGCACGAGGCGACGGCGTTATAGGCCTGCTCGATCGTCCAGACGTGCGGGATAATCACACCGTAGACGCCGCGGTCGAGCACCTGCTTGGCCTGGAACTGGTTCATCTCGCAGCCGTTCGCCGGAATGCGGGCGAGCGGCGTGACCGACGGCGCGACCGATCCGCTCGCGGCGATCGTCTTGCGGTTGAGCATGTATTGCAGGCAATCCCCCAGCGCCGCCACGTCGTAGGGGTTGTGCTCCATCTCGAAGACGATCCCGTCATAGGGCGCATCGGTCATCTCGATCGCAGCTTGACTGTCGAGCTTGGCGAAGCAGGTGAAGGCGGGCTTGCCGCTTTCGAAAGCGCGGATGACGCCGTTGAGGCGCTCGGAATTCGTTACTTCGGTCATTTGCGATGCGTCCCAATACATGAAGCCCATGCCTTCGCCGGTCCCGGCGGCGGTGCGCCAGCACGGCACGTAATCGACCAGCGTCATCTGCGCACCGGTCTGCTGGAGCGCCATCATCACGATGGAATAGATTTTCACCTCGGAGGTGCCCGACTGGTAATAGCTGTCCGGGATCGCGGCGAGGCCGTCGTAATCGTAGGCGGCAAGCTTGCCAATCACGTCGCGGTCGAATTCCTCGTCGTTGACGAAATGCGACAGCCCGCCGCTGGCGATCACCGCCACGCGCACATCCTCGGGCCAGGCCAGGATCGCGTCGCGCAGCACCTCGCCCGAACGCGATGCAGCGCGCCATCGAAGGCTGGGTCGGCGGATAGAACAGGTTCAACAGCACCGGCACATGCGGCGGCGGATTGTCGCCCATGATCTGGTGATAGACGAAGCTGTAGGCGTGCGGGACGACCGGGTAATCCGGCCTTGCATCCCCTGCCGCTCGCCATCCAGACGTTTTCGGGCCAGGCTTGCAGGTCGTTGAGATCGAAGCCCTTCGTCCTGGAATGTCTCGATCAGATAGGTCGCCAGCTCGGGATAGGCCTGGTGCACGACATGATGGTCGGGCGCATAGACCGGGCGCTGCGGCGGACCGTTGTGGACTTCCGCGCCGGTGTAGATCGTGATCGAGGGGGACTGGTCGGGCCAGATTTCCTTCTGGTCCTTGCCCAGCACGATCGCGACATCGACATTGGCCCGCGGCATAGGCGGCGCCATTTCGTCGAGCGCCGCGCGGCACGCGCCCGGCGCGGGCGGTGCGCTCCTCGAGCGTCAGGAACGGCTCGAACGCGGCCCCGCGCTCGGCTTCGAGCTCGGGATAGGTCCAGGTGCGATTGCGATACCACAGCTCGGGATTGTTGCGGTCACGCTCGCCGTTGGTGAGCCAGTCCTCGGGCTGCCTGCCCCAGCATCCCGCTGTGCGGCACCGCCATTCCGAATACGATCTTGGCCATCGATCAGATCCTCAATCGGCAACTTGCGTGACTTTGGGCGACCATTTGGGCCGCAGCAGGATGATGCTGGCGGCGGCACCGATCACCAGGAAGACGACAATCACCATCATCGGCGCGTCGTAGCTTCCGGTCCTGTGGAGAAGCCAGCCCGACAACGCCGGCAGCGACGCCGCCCGAGAGGCTGGCCGCAACCTGCTGGACACCGACCGCGAGCCCGACAGCCGGCGGCGGGATCAGCGTAACCTTGCACAGTGCCAGATTGTTGGCGGTGGTCAGCCCGAGGCACGAAAGCGAAAAGACGTTCCAGAACAGCGCCCAGTTCAGGTCGCTGCTGTAGGCCCCCAACAGGACCGAAGTCGCCCCGAGAAATCCGCTGACGATAAAGACCTTGCGCATCAGAATGGCATCGTAGCCCCGCGCGATGATCCGGTCGGCGGCCCAGCCAGCGACCACAGCGACAATCGCTATGCCGGCAAAACTGAAGAACGTGTAGAGGCCGGATTGCTTGAGCGAAAGTCCCTGCGCCTCGACCAGATAGGCGGGCATCCAGGTCATGCAGTAGAACGAGAAATAGCCGTAGCAGAAATTGACGATCATCGCCCCCCAGATGACCGGTGAGGCGACGAATGCTGCGGAAGGTGACCTGCCCGGTCTTGCGCCGCGCCGCGACCACCTGGCTCTTGTTGGTGAAATCGCTTCTGGTCACCAGCATCCATGGCACCAGCCAGACCAGGCCGGCCATGCCCGAGATCACGAACATCAGTCGCCAGTCGAACGACACGATCAGCCAGGCGGCGATCGGTGCGCCGATGGCGACGCCGATCTTGTTGCCCATGGCGAAGATGCCCACTGCGGTTCCGGCGTGCGTTTCGGGCATGTTGAGGCGGATCCAGCGATAGCTCGCCGGGGTCACGATCGCCTCGGTCAGCCCGACGATCAGGCGCATCACGAACAGCCCGGCGAAAGCCGTCATCAGCCCGGTCGCCGCAGTGGCGAGGCACCACAGGGCGAAGCAGATCGCATAGGGCTATTTCACGCCGTAACGATCGACGATCCAGCCCATCGGGATCTGCATCAGCGCATAGGACCAGAAAAACGCCGCGCCGACCCATCCGCGATCAACATCCGACATGGCGAAATGTCCGACGAACGCCTTGTCGGCCAGCGCCGAGGAAATGCTCGTCCGGTCGAAATAGGCGATCAGCACCCCGACGGTGAGCAGCGCCAGGATGCCCCACGGCGCGGCCGAGGCAGCGCGCGCGGGTCCGCCCGTGACGGCGGGTCGTCGGCCGATGCTGTCGCTTGCGCCATTCCGCTTCTCCCCTGCCGCCCGGCGTCAGACCGCGCGGACGCGCACGGTCGATTGCTGCAATCGCGGATAGAGCGTTTGCGCCGTCTTGCCGAATATCCATGTCGCGGTCGCTCGGCGCGACAGCGAAGCCAGCCGCTCCTCGGCAGTCGCCTTGATTTCGGCCAGCGTGCCGGGCGAGGTCGGGTAGTTCGAGCCCCAGGCCAGCCGGTTCGCGCCGAACGCCTCGACCACCTTGCCGAACCAGCTCGCCGGATCGGCCGCGCCCTTGACGCAGTCGCCCATGATCCGCGGGGTCAGCTTGAGGTAGACCGAGGGCAGGTCGGCCATGTCGAACAGGCTCTGCGCTGCCGCATAGGGCGGGCCGTCGGTCGGATCGGGGCGGCCGAGGTGATCGAGGATGATCGGCACGCTGCGGGAACCGCGTCGCGCGAGCGCGCGAACCTGCGGCAGGCCGACCGGGCCGGTCTGGATGCACATGGTCAGGCCCAGTTCGCCCAGCAGTTCCCAGGCCGGGTATGCGCGCTGCGTCCTCGAGCTCGCTGGGATCGAAGTCCTTGGTGCTGCCGCCGGTGAAGATGCGCAGCCCGCCAAGCCCCTGGCCGACCCAGTCGCGGATCGTCGTCGCAGGCATCGGGTGCGCGCACATCGACCGAGCCGACCGCGAGCAGGCGGTCGGGATAGCGGTTGCAGGCATCGACGACATAGCAGTTGTCGAACCCGTAAGTGGTCGAGGAGTGGACCACCGCCGCCTTGTCCACCCCGGCTGCGTCCATCTGCGCGATCAGCGTCTCGACCGTCGAGGGCCGTTCCTGCGACCAGTCCGAGCGCTTGCCGAACAGCGGCGCGGGCGGATAGCGGCTCTTCGTCGTCGGAAATGACGTGCGGGTGGATATCGACGACCGCCACGTTCAGAGCCCCTTCGCCTTGAGCAGCGCGTCGAGCCGCGGGATAGACGCGGCGGGCGTTGCCCTCGAAAATCGCTGAGCGGTCCGCGTCGCTCAGCGCCGCGCACGCATCGACATAGCGCTTGGTATCGTCGAAATACTCGCCGGTGTCGGGATCGCGCGCCGCGCACCGCGCCGATCATTTCCGAACCGAACAGCACGTTGTCGACCGGGATCACCTTGGTCAGCAGTTCGACGCCGGGCTGGTGATAGACGCAGGTGTCGAAGTAGATGTTGTCGAGCAGGCCTTCGAGCGGGCGGTCGACCATCTCGAGGCTCATGCCCCGGTAGCGGCCCCAGTGATAGGGCACCGCGCCGCCGCCGTGCGGGATGACCAGCCGCAGCGTCGGGAAATCCTTGAACAGGTCCGACTGCAGGATCTGCATGAACACCGAGGTGTCGGCGTTGATGTAATGCGCGCCGGTGCCGTGGAAGTTGGGATTGCACGAGGCGGCGACGTGGACCATCCCGGGCACGTCGAGATCGCACATCGCCTCGAACAGCGGATACCATTCGCGGTCGGTGAAGGGCTTGCCGGTCCAGTAGCCGCCGGTCGGATCGGGGTTGACGTTGCAGCCGACGAAGCCGAGTTCCTCGACGCAGCGGCGCAGTTCCGGAACCGAATTGGCAGGCGGCGCGCCGGGCGATTGCGGCAGCTGGCAGACCGGCACGAAGTTGTCGGGATAGAGTTCCGTCAGACCCGCTTGACGATGTCGTTCGATACCGTCCGCCCATTCGAGGCTGGTGCGCTCGTTGCCGAGGTGGTGGCTCATCAAGCCGGCGATCGGCGAGAACAGCGTCAGGTCGCCGCCGCGCTCCTGCTGGAGCTTGAGCTGGCCATTGCCGACGCCCTCGCGGATCTCATCGTCGGTGACCATCGCGCCGCTGCGCGGTCGGGCGCATTGGCGGGATCGTTGGCGGCTGCGACCTGCGCGGCGCGCCAGTCACGGAAGGACTTGGGAACGGTGGTGAAATGGCCGTGGCAATCGATGATCATGCGTCGCTCTCCATCGGCATCGTTGGAGCAATTGGCTGCCCTTGCGCACGTTACGTGCGGGACAAGCGGCGTGGCCATTGGAATCGGCGCGCGCCGGATAAGACTTCAGATCAGCGCCGGGGCCTTGAGCGGATCGACGAACAGTTCGTCCATGCGTCATGCGGCGCGGGGTCAGCCCCTGATCGAAAGCGGTCTTCTCCAGCGCCTCGATCGTCGCGCGGTTGGCCTCGATGCCGTAGGGCAGCGGATCGGGGCCGACGATCTTCTGGCAGCGCGCGATACTTGTCCGCGCCCGCGCCGGTGGCCTCGCCCGAGTTGAGCTTGGCGACCCATTCGTCCTTGGCCTGCGTGAACGCATCGTAGAGCGACCGGGCCACCCACGGATGCTCGGCGAGCACCGAATCCTTGACCACGATCGTGCCGTGCATCGGATAGACCCCGGTGCGGCGGTAATAGTCGGCCTCGAGCTCCTCGGCGTTGGGGAACAGGTCGGGATAGTCGGCCTCGACCTCCTGCCAGCCGCCGGTCGGCGCGCCGGTGCGGCCGATCCCGGCTGCCGCCGCGAAGCCCGCGACGATCTCGCCGCGCGCCATCATGTCGGCCAGCGACTGCTGCCCGCAGCGACGTGGCTGACGTTGGCGGGGAGCTTGCATCTCCTGGACATGCTCCTCGTCATCGACGAACCAGGTGATCTTCGAATTATCGACCCCGAATTCGTCGATCAGCACCTGCCGGGTCCATACGCCGGTGGTCACCGAATAGGCGCGCACCCCGCGCGTTCTTGCCTTCGAGATCCTTGGGATGGCGTGATCCCGGCATCGGGCCGCACCAGCAGGCCCGAGTGGTGGAACCGGCGCACCACGAAGATCGGCAAGGCCTTGAACGGCTTGCCATAGGCGCGGGCGATGATGTAGGTGGTCGGCGCGATTTCGCAGACGTCGAATTCGACATCGCGCACCATCCGGCGGAACGCGCCGATCTGCGGCTTGACCGTGACGAATTCGGCATCGACGCCCTCGATCGGAATCGCGCCGCTGCGGATCGCCGAGGTGTGCGGGTGTTCGGCGACCGCGATCTTGAGACGGACTTTGGACACGGCGGCACTCCCGGCGAAGACTTGTTGCCTCTTCCCAAAGCCACCCGGCGACCGGTGTCAACGCAACCGCACGGTGAACCAAAGGCTGCGGGCGGCTTTTCAATCGACCGGCGAAGGTCATCGCCGCCATCTGCGCCGGGGAAAAGCAACCGGGCCAGTCGGGCGGGTTTTGAATAGGTATAAATATTCTGCTAGGGGGCTGGCTCGGGGAGAAACGCGAATGTCGGAAATCAGGCCAGTATCCGGGCTGGATGCCATCAGCTTCAAACAGCTCAAGCTGTTCGACAGCATTGGCCGCCTGAACAGCGTCCGGCGCGCTTCGGAGGACTGCAACTTATCGCAGCCGGCGGTCACCCAGTCGCTCGCCAAGCTCGAATCGCTGGTCGGTGCGCGGTTGGTCGAGCGGCGCGCGAGCGGCAGCTACCTCAACCCGGGCGGCGAGCTTCTGTTCCGCCGAGTCGCCCGTTTCCTCGTCCGGTTCGAGGCGTCGCTGGAAGCGTTTGGTGTCGAGGCCGGGGCCGCCGGGGCGCGTACCGTGGCCAACCGGCTGCTGCGCTCGCAGGTACGCGCGCTCATCGCGATCGTCGAACTCGGGTCGTTCGCGCAGGCAGCGGAATCGCTCGGCTTGTCACTGGCGACGCTCCAGCGCGCGGCGCGCGATCTCGAAAGCAACCTTCGCAAGTCGCTGTTCTACCGCACGGCTGCGGGAACGATTCCGACGCCCGAGGCCATCGAGCTGGGACGGCAGCTCAAGCTGAGCTTGCAGGAAATCGAGCTCGGCGTTCTCGAATTGCACGAGGCGCTGGGAGGGGCGAGCGCGCCGATCGTCGTCGGGGCGATGCCGCTCGGCGGCAGCGTGCTGCTCGGTTCGGTACTCGAGACGTTTCTCGCAGCCGAGCCCAAGGTCCAGGTCGTGGTGCGCAACGAGAGCGCGGCGGAAATGATCCGCAGCCTGCGCCTCGGCGATGTCGATCTGGTGGTCGGGCTGCTGTTCGGCCCGGAGAGCACCGACCTCGAACGGGTCGAGCTGGCTGCCACGCCTTTTTCGATCGTCGCCCGAGCCGATCACCCACTGGCAGGGCGCGCCCGGATCACGGTGGCGGACCTTGCGCAATACGATTGGTTGGTCGGCGCGCCGGGGTCGAGCCGCAGGGCCTGTTTCGAACAGCTGTTCGAGGGCGCGCCCAGGGTCAACGCCCCGGTTGCGACCTCGGCGCTGGCGGTCATCCGCCACCTGCTGGTGCGCAGCGACCGGCTGACGCTGATGACTTCATACGAATTGCAGCATGAAGGAGAGGGGCTGGCGGCGCTGCCCTTCGGCCCGGTCGCGCCGGTTCCCGCCATCGGGGTCACGACGCGCGCCGACTGGTTGCCAACCCGCGCGCACAGTGTGTTCCTTCAGCTGATCCGCGACCGTGTTGGTCATCTCGGTGCGGGCCGGTCACCCGCCCGCTCGGGTGAACCGGCGCTGGGGCACGCCTGACGGGTTGGCGTCGCGCAGCAATGCGGGCAAGCGCAAACCTGGCCAGGCCAGGCTCTAGGCTTCTTATCGCAACCGCGCCGGTTTCAATGTTACATCCCGGTTCGGCTCTGGTTTGCGTAAGTGGAGGGTTTGCGGGCGCTCGTTGCGCCCCAGGCCGAGAACAGACCGATAAAGGGGAGATGTCATGGCCAAGCGGCGTGCACTGATTCAACTTCTGTCCGGCGTATCGCTGGGCTGCGCTCCGGTGGCTGCCTGGGCCCAGTCCGAGCCCGCCGCCGGAGAAGCGGCGAGCAACGATGCGATTGTCGTCACCGGATCGCGCACGATCAAGAACGGCGACGACAGCCCGAACCCGGTCACGGTCGTCAGCCAAGGATATGCTCGACAGCGTCCGGCCGACCAGCCTGACCGAATCGCTTACCATCCTGCCGGTGTTTTCCGGCACGCGCAGCCAGGTCAGCAACCCTTCCGCCACCGGCGGGGTCGGCGGCGGCAACGGCAATGCCGCGCAGCTCAACCTGCGCAATGTCGGCTCGACCCGCACGCTGGTGCTGATGGATGGCCGCCGCGTTCCGCCTGCCTCGGTCACCAACATCGTCGATGCCGACGTCATCCCGCAGACTGCTGATCGAGCGGGTCGATACCGTCACCGGCGGCGTCTCGGCGGTCTATGGCTCGGACGCGGTTTCGGGCGTGGTCAACTTCATCACCAACAAGAACTTCAACGGCGTCAGGATCAGGTCGCTTCGGCCGGCATCTCCGCAGTACGGCGATGGCCAGCAGCTCAACCTCGGGATCGCGGCGGGAACCGACCTGTTCGGCGGTCGCGGACACTTCGAAGTCGAGCTATGAATACCGCAACGACGAAGGCGTGCTGCGCCGCTCGGACCGCGACTGGTTCACCCGCCCGACAGTGGTCGCCTCGGTGGTCGGCTCGACCGCCACCGCAGGTTCGGCGGCCAATCCGTGGATGCTGATCGAGGACACCACGCTGGCCAACTTCCCGTTCGGCGGCCGGATCATCGCCTGCGGCACCGGCTGCGCGTGACTGGCCAGTATTTCGCCACGGACGGCGTGCTCAGCCCGTTCGTCAACGGCACCGCGACCGGCGCCGCCGGCGTGCAGATCGGCGGTGCGGGCGGCTATAACGACAACTCGCTCAAGACCTCGCAGCGCTCGCACCAGGTGTTCGCGCGGTTCGACTATGACCTGACCGACGATATCAACGCCTGGGCTGGTCGGCAGCTTCAACTACAAGAAGAACTCGTTCTTCGGCGACGATGTCCAGCTCTCGGGGCGTAGCGCTTCAACCGCGACAATCCGTTCATCGCCGCCTATCGCGCGCAGATCCCGGGCAGACCGTCAGCGGCATTCCGGACAGCTTCACCTTCAGCCGCACCTTTGCACAGCCCGAGCGGTTCAACGGCGTGCCGCAAACCACCCAATACATGTTCGCCGCCGGGCTCACCGGCAAGCTGGGCAAGTGGGACTGGAACGTCGCCTATACCCGCGGCGATTCCAAGCTGCGAGACGCTGCTGCGCAACAACGTCAACAACCAGAAGCTGGCGGCGGCGCTCGACGTGGTCAGCGTCGGCGGCGGTCGGCCGACCTGCTATGCCGCGACCCAGGCGGCGACGGCGTCGGCCTATGCCAATTGCGTGCCGCTCAACCTGTTCGGCCCGACCTCGGCCAGCGCGGCGGCGATCGACTATATCCTCGACGACACCGACTACATCGCCAAGCACCACGCAGGACGATATCGTTGCCGACATCAGCGGCTCGCCGTTCGACACCTGGGCCGGACCGGTCACTGTTGCGCTCTCGGGCGAATGGCGCAAGCAGACCTTCCGCTCGGAGAGCGAGGCAACCCCGACCCAGTATGCCGACTGCACCAACCTGCGGTACAACTGCACCCCGCGCAACGTGACCACCGGTGCCGGCACGTTCCTCTATCGCCAGACCTTCCCGGCGAGCCGACTGATCCAGCAGAGCGTGTGGGAAGTCGCCGGCGGAAGCCAATGTGCCGCTGCTCCGCGATTCGCGCGCTGGCCAGGGAGCTCGAGCTCAACGGCGCGGCGCGCTATACCAAGTATCAGACCGTCGGCGACTACTGGACCTGGAAGCTGGGGCTCGACTGGAAGCTCACCGACGACCTGCGCGCTGCGCGGCACCCTGTCGCGCGATATCCGCGCGCCCACGCTGAACGATCTGTTCGCGCCGACCTCGGTGGTCATCGTCAACAACGCCGATCTCAGGCCCGGATCGCCCACACCCAACCCGGCGCAGCTGCCATCGGTCAACCTGTCGAACCCCAGCCTGACCGCCGAAATCGGCAAGACCTGTCACTGCCGGGCTGGTCTACAAGCCCGGCTTTGCACCGGGGCTGAGCTTCGCGGTCGATTACTACAAGATCAAGATCAAGGACGCGATCACCACGGTCCAGGGCTTCCAGGCGGTGATCCAGCAGGGCTGCTACAACCAGGCGATCTCGCTCTATTGCGACCTGATCATCCGCAACGCTGCGGGCGCGGTCACCGAATGGCGGGTGCGCCCGGTCAACCTCTCGGTGGTCGAGACCTATGGCGTCGATTTCGAGGCCAATTATCAGGGCAGCGCTGGGCGGCCGTCCCGTTCATGGTCCGCGCGCTGGCCGCGTGGCAGCCGCACATCCGCTATATCCAGCCGGGCGTGGCGACGCTCGACCAGGGCGGGGTGGCCTTCGGCCCGACCGGCCTCACCGCCAGCCCGTCATGGCGCGCTGACCGGCGATCGCTGAGCTATCAGGCGACCGACAGCTTCAAGGTCGATGTCATGTACCGCTGGCGCAACCGGCTCAAGCTGAGCGGCAACACCGCCGACGTGTTCGTCGCCGGACAGGGCACCATGAATCCCTACGGACAGGCGGCGCTCAACCTGTCGTGGAAGGTGCCCAATGGCGGGCTGGCGGAGCAGAGCGAGGTATTCCTCAACGTCCAGAACCTGTTCAATGCCAAGCCGCCGATCGGCAACCAGACCAACACCGGCAACGCGCCGGGCGGGTTCGGCGGGTTCGCCACGACCGACGATCCGATCGGGCGGTATTTCACCGCCGGGGTCCGGGTGAAGTTCTGAGCGCCGCCATGTCGCGGGCCCAGGCCGCCGCCGGGGTAGCGGCGCTCGTCCTCCTCGCCGGAGCCCCTGCGGTTGCCGGCGAGCCCGTCCGGACCGCGCGGACCGAGAGCGGAGCCGTCGCCGGGATTGCCGGAAGCGACCCCACGGTCACCGTCTATCGCGGGATTCCCTATGCCGCCGCCCCGGTCGGTGCGCTGCGCTGGAGGCCGCCCGCTCCCGCGCCGCGCTGGCGCGGCGTGCGCAACGCAGCGCAGCCCGGGCCGATCTGTCCGCAACCCGAGAGTGCCCAGACGCAGGCCTACACGATCGCCGAGGACTGCCTCAATCTCAACGTCTGGACCGCTGCGCGGCGCGGTGAAAAGCGGCCGGTGTTCGTCTGGATCTACGGCGGCGGATTCCTCCAGGGCACCGGTGCCGCGCCGCAGTTCGACGGCGAGGCACTGGCCAGGAAGGGCGTGGTGGTCGTCACCTTCAACTATCGCACCGGGGTCATGGGCTTTCTCGCAACCCCCGAGCTGAGCCGCGAATCGGCACACAACGCCTCGGGCAATTACGGCCTGCTCGACGATATCGCCGTGCTCGAATGGGTCCGCCGCAACATTGCCGCGTTTGGCGGCGATCCGGCCCGGGTCACCATTGGCGGGCAATCGGCGGGGGCCGGCTCGGCCGGCTTCATGGCAATGTCGCCGCTGGCACGCGGACTGTTCCAGCGCGTCATCGCGCAGAGCCACTCGCGCCACCCGCGCGATCCCGATCTCCGGTTTCTGTCGGTCTCGCACCGGCGGCTGGCCAATGCCGAAGCGGCGGGGACACGCTACGCCGCCGAGCATGGCGCGACTTCGCTGGCCGAACTGCGCGCGCTGCCATGGCAGGCGCTGGTCGCGGGCAGCGATGCGATCGACGCTGAGGTCGATACCGGGACAACTGCCAAGCCGCCGCTGTTCCGCCCGGTGATCGATGGCTGGGTCCTGCCGCGCGACTACGCCGCCAGCCTTGCCGCCCGCGCCCAAGCCGATGTGGTGGTGGTGACCGGCAACAACGCCGACGAGACCGGCGCGGTCCCCGAATCCGCCTTCGCCGCGCTGCGTGCGCAAACCGCGCCGCCGCGCGCGGGAATGCCGCAGAGCAGCGTCAGGCTGGCCGATTACCTCGCCTTCGCCCGCCGCAAGTTCGGCGCGATGGCGGACGAGTTCCTGCGGCTCTACCCGGCCACCGACGATGCCGAAGCAGCGCTTGCCAGCAATGCCCAGGCGCGCGACAACAACCGCGTATCGACCTGGCTGTGGGCCGGCGAATGGTCGCCAGGGGTAACCCGGCCGGTCTACACCTATTTCTGGACCAAAGCCCCGCCGGGCCCCGATGCGGCGCTGCGCGGCGCGTACCACGGTTCCGAAATCGCCTACACCTTTGGCAACCTCCAGCCGGTTTCGCGGCCGTGGACCGACGAGGATCGCGCCGTCGCCGAGCGCATGTCGTCGTATTGGGCCAACATCGTCAAGACCGGGAACCCCAATGGCCCCGGACTGCCCGCCTGGCCGAACTACGATCCCGCGCGTCCGGTGACGATGGAACTGGGTCACCAATGGCAGCCGATTGCCATCGCCAGCCCGGACAGGATCGATTTCTGGAAGCGCTTTTATGCGGCGCAGGACGCCTGGTAATTATTCCAACCGTCCGATCAACTAACCCTTTTCCCGTCTTCCCGGGCTTGACCCGGGATCCCGCTGCTCTTGTTACCCGCACCCCAAACGGAAGCGGGACCCCGCATCAAGTGCGGGGCGACGAAAGTGATACCAAAGTGCATTGATTGGAACCTATAAGCCCCTCCCCTTCAGGGGAGGGGTTGGGGTGGGGGCTGTCAGCAAAGCGTTGCGCTTGACCGACAACCCCCACCCCTCCGCCGCTGCGCGGCTCCTCCCCTCCCCTGAAGGGGAGGGGCTTCGATGAGTCAACTACCGCAACTTGGTATGAGTTAACCCGTCCGACGCCTGGTAACTATTTGGCCAGGAACCGCCCCGGCTTTCCCAGCCAGCCGTCGATGAAATCGTAGGTTGTCCTGACCGTATCTCCGTACTGTCCGGGGGTCGTTTCGCAGGCTTTGCAAGGGGTGTAGACGTGGGTTGCCCCCTCGACGAAGGCGATGGACTTGTCGGCGCTTGGCGACTTTTCGTAAAGCGTCTCGGCGGTCAGGAATTCCGATCCCCCGGTCATTCCCATCGCCAGCAGCGGCGCGGAAATCCGGCTGACATTGCCGGGGACCGAGGCATAGCTCGAAGTCCAGTCGATGCCTTCGATGCCGTCTGCGCCATAGTGGTAGGCCGCAGTGACCCGCACCGCGTAGGAGTTGAGGAAGTTGCGCACCGTGGTCTTGAGCGCCCCGCGCATGAACGGCGTGGTGCTCTCGCGATTGGCGGGCGGGCGGACCGAACGGACAATCCGGGTCACCACCGAGCCATCGGCGCGGATCAGCGGCCAGGCCTTTCTGGTCCGGGCGAACAGGCGCAGGTCCTGCGGATAGAGCTTGTTGTTGAAGCCGAGCAATGATGCGCCGGGCACCGTGAAGGGTTCGTCGTCGGCAAATCGTCCACGACCGGCTTCGATTGCTGCCAGCCGCGCCTGCGCCGCAGCGACAATCCCGGCATAGCGCTCGCCCTGCGCCTGCTGATAGCGCCGGATGAACGCCGGACTGTAAGGCGCACCCGCCGGATCATAGCCGTTGGCGACCGAAAAAAGGTCCAGCGCCGGATCGACCGCGAGCCCGCTGGTCTGGTCGGTCACTGCCGGGTCGGTGCTCAGCAGGGTCATGATGCCAAGCCCCCAGTTGGCGTCGATCAGCATGACACCGTCAGCCCTGGGCAGCCCGGCAAGGGCGTCGCCGCACTGGAAGAGCTTGCCCGGTCCGCGGCACGTCGCGACGCCGCCTTCGGCGATCATCTGGTAGGCGCTCATCACTGTCGCCCCGCCGCTGTGGCCAAGCAGCACGACCCGCTCCAGCCCCGGCAAGCTGCGCAAGTGCGCAATGCCGAGCCTGGCCTCGGTCAGCACACGGTCGAGCTGGCCGTCCTCGAAGGTGCCGCCCTTGCCGTTGGAGTTGTTGGCGCAAAGCACGCGATAGCCCCGCCGCGACAGCTCGGTGCAGGCCGAATGGGCAAGATAGTCGGCTCCCGAATGCATCACGAACACGCCGATTGCGCTTTTCGCTCCCGGTTGGCCCGGCTCGTAGAGCACGCCGGGCACACCCTGGCCCAGGCGGATGAAGGTTGATGTGACCTGCATCGGTGGCGGCTCCGAACCGATTGCCGGCGGGATGGCAGCGATCAAGCCCAGCGCAAGGGCACCCGCCGCAGAGATTGTCTGCCCCATAATCGATCCTTCCGTGAGCCACTCGGGTACGGAGTAGCCCTGCATGACCTCGGATTGGCAATAAATTAGCGGCTATGCGGGATTGAATGGAGTCGCTGACGTTCGACCTTCGCTAGATCCGCTCCACCGCCTTGGCCGCAACCGGCGATAGCACGCCCTTTTCGGCCTGCTTGATCGCGGCCTTCATGCGCGGGTCCCAGTAGTCGCGGATGTGCCGGGCGGTGGCGGAAATGGCCGCTTCCTCGCCCTGGGCGGCGAAATTGCGGGCGATCTGGTCGGCCATGTAGGCGAGGCGGGTCAGGTCCATCACTCCGCAGCCTCCGCAGCGATCCTCCGGCTCCGCGCCGTCAATCCGGCATAGTCCTCCTGCCATTCGCTGGGGCCGTTGGACGGTGCCACCTGGACGGCGGTCACCTTGTATTCGGGGCAATTGGTCGCCCAGTCGGAGAACTCGGTGGTCACCACATTGGCCTGCGTCGCGGGGTGGTGGAACGTGGTATAGACCACGCCCGGCGCGACGCGATCAGTCACGTTGGCGCGCAGCGTGGTCTCGCCGGTCCGGCTGGCCAGGCGGACCCAGTCGCCCGGCTTCAGTCCACGGTCCTCGGCGTCGGCGGGGTGGATTTCGAGCAGGTCTTCAGGATGCCACGCCGTATTCTCGGTGCGCCGCGTCTGCGCACCGACGTTATAGTGCGACAAGATACGTCCCGTCGTCAGCAGCAGCGGAAAGCGCGGGCCGGTCTTCTCGTCGGTCGGCACATAGTCGGTGACGACAAACTTGCCCTTGCCCTTGCCATCCGGGCCGCGCGCAAAGCCATCGATGTGCATGATCGGGCTGCCATCGGGCGCGGCATCGTTGACCGGCCATTGCAGCGAGCCGGCCTCGTCGAGCCGGGCGAAGGAAACTCCGGCGAAGCTTGGGGTGAGGCGGGCGATCTCGTCCATGATCTCGCCGGGATGGGCATAGGTCCAGTCGAGCCCCATGGCATTGGCCAGCGCCTGCGTGACCTGCCAGTCCTCCAGACCGTTGGCAGGCTCCATCACCTTGCGCACCGGCTGGATGCGGCGTTCGGCATTGGTGAAAGTGCCGTTCTTCTCGAGGAAGGTGCTGCCGGGCAGGAAGACGTGGGCGTAGTTCGCGGTCTCGTTGAGGAACAGGTCGTGGACGATCACAAGGTCCATCGCCGCGAGGCCGGCGGCGACATGGTGGGTGTTGGGATCGGACTGGAGGATATCCTCACCCTGGATGTAGATCGCCCGGAAGCTGCCATCCAAGGCGGCGTCGAGCATGTTGGGGATGCGCAGGCCCGGCTCGGGATCGAGGGCAACGCCCCAGTCGGCCTCGAACAGGGCGCGCGTCGCGGCGTCGGAAATGTGGCGATAGCCGGTCAGTTCGTGCGGGAAACTGCCCATGTCGCAAGCACCCTGGACATTGTTCTGACCGCGCAAGGGATTCACCCCGACCCCTGGACGACCGATGTTGCCGGTCGCCATGGCGAGGTTGGCGATGGCCATCACAGTGGAGGAACCCTGGCTGTGCTCGGTGACGCCGAGGCCATAGTAGATCGCGGCGTTTCCGGCATTGGCATAGAGCCGCGCGGCTGCGCGGACTTCGGCGGCAGGAACACGGATGACCGCTTCGAGAGTCTCGGGGCTGTGGCGCACATCGCCGACAAACCGCGCCCAGTCCTGGTATTCGTCCCAATCGCAGCGCTCGCGGATGAAGGCCTCATCGGCCAGCCCCTCGGTGATGATCGTGTGCGCCATCGCGGTGAGCACCGCGACATTGGTCCCGGGTTGCAGCGCGAGATGATGATCCGCCGCGACATGGGCCGAGCGCACCAGATCGATCCGGCGCGGGTCGATGACGATGAGCTTCGCGCCCTGCCTGAGGCGGCGCTTCATGCGGCTGGCGAACACCGGATGGGCATCGGTGGGATTGGCGCCGATCACCAGGATGAGGTCGGCCTGCATGACGCTGTCGAAGTCCTGCGTCCCCGCGCTGGTGCCGAAGGTGGTCTTGAGTCCGTAACCCGTCGGCGAGTGGCAGACGCGCGCGCAGGTATCGACATTATTGGTGCCAAAACCGGCGCGGACCAGCTTCTGGACGAGGAAAGTCTCCTCGTTGGTGCAGCGGCTCGAGGTTATCCCGCCCAGCGCCCGCGCGCCGAATTGCCCTTTGATCGCCGCAAGGCGCTCTGCGGCAAAGGAAATCGCCTCGTCCCAGCCGACCTCGCGCCATGGCTGGTCAATGGTCTCGCGCACCATGGGCGCGGTTATGCGGTCCTTGTGGTGGGCATAACCCCACGCAAACCGGCCCTTGACGCAAGAGTGCCCGCGATTGGCCTTGCCGTCCTTCCACGGCACCATCCGCACCAGTTGCTGCCCTCGCATCTCGGCGCGGAAGGTGCAGCCGACGCCGCAATAGGCGCAGGTGGTGATCACCGCGCGCTCGGGCTTGCCCACTTGCGCAACGGCTTTCTCCTGCAAGGTCGCGGTCGGGCAGGCCTGGACGCAGGCCCCGCAGGAGACACATTCGCTCGCCATGAAGTCGTCGCCGGCCTGCCCGGCGCTGACCTGCGAGGCAAAGCCTCGGCCCGTGATGGTCAGGGCGAAGGTGCCCTGCACTTCGTCGCAGGCCCGCACGCATCGCGAGCAGGCGATGCACTTGCTCGCGTCGAAATCAAAGTAAGGGTTTGAAATGTCTGATACGAGATCGAGGTGGCTTGCCCCCTCATGACCATAGCGCACATCACGCAGGCCAACCTGCGCCGCCGCGTCCTGCAATTCGCAATCGTTGTTGGCGGAGCAGGTAAGGCAGTCGAGCGGGTGGTCCGAAATGTATAGCTCCATCACCCCCTTGCGCAGCCTTTGCAACAGCGGCGACTGGGTGTGGACCGCCATGCCCTCGGCTACCGGGGTGGTGCAGCTGGCCGGGGTGCCTTTGATCCCCTCGACTTCGACCAGACACAGGCGGCACGAGCCGAAGGCTTCCAGACTGTCGGTGGCGCAAAGGCTGGGGATCGCGCCCCCCGACAGCGCTGCGGCGCGCATCACCGAGGTTCCGGCCGGCACGGTGACCCCGCGCCCGTCGATGGTCAGCGTCACCATGGCTTCGGACAGGACTTCGGGCGTACCGAAATCGGCCTGACGCTCATAGCCCACGGCGTTTCTCCAGCTCGGCGAGGTCCGCCGGCGCGTTGATATTAGCCGGTTTGGTCACCAATTGCACCGCCCTTGCGCTGATCGCTTCGGCGAACTGACGCATCGAGTGGCGGCCTGGCGTAGTCAGGATGGTCTCGATGGCATCGACTGCACTCGCCGGCCACAGCCCGATAACTGGCTGGTCGGCGAGATAGGCCGGGGCAGGGGCGAGCAGGGCGGGCAGATCGCCGGGCAAGTCGACCGAATCGACCCCGCAGGTGAGCACCGCCGCATAGCCCTCGTCGCGCGCGAGATGCAGCGCGGCGGCAATCCCGGCGAGCGGGCCCAAGCCAGGCCGCGGCCAGTCGGGCAGAGTGGGCGCGGGAGCGAGTTCGCGCCCCGCCACGACGACATATTCACACCACCCCGACAGCGCATCGACCGCGCGGGCGATCAGCGTGTGCCCGTCCAGCTCGGCCAGCGCCTTGTCGCTGCCGAAGCGGGTGGACTGGCCACCGGCGAGGACGCAGCCCAAGATCATGTTGGGCACCTGTTGTGTGCGTGCTTCGACAAGCTCAGCATGAGCGAACTTTGGATCAAAAACAACATCCGCTCATCCTGAGCTTGTCGAAGGAAGGAAATCCTCCGGCCAGTGTTTCAACGCGCTCAGCACCGGGTATGGGGTGAACCCGCCCAGTGCGCAAAGCGAGCCGAACTTAAGGGTCTCGCACAAATCCTCAAGCAAGGCGATATCGTCCGCGCGGCTGCGGGGCTGTTTGGCGGCATTGCGCATCTGGGGCAGCGCTTCCACCGCGCCGAGGCCCTGTGAGCCAAGACGAATCCGGTCGATCAGCTCCACACCGCGCGTCGAGCCGATCCGGCAGGGGGTGCATTTGCCGCAACTTTCCGCCGCGCAGAACTGCATGGCGAAGCGCGCCATGCGGCCCATGTCCGCCGTGTCGTCGAACACGACAACCCCGCCGTGGCCAATCAGGGCATCGACTGCGGCATAGGCCTCATAGTCGAATGGCAAGGCGAAGTTATCGGGATGGATATAGGCCCCCAGCGGTCCGCCAACCTGCACCGCCTTGACCGGTCGACCAGAGGCCGTGCCGCCGCCGACATCGTGCACCAGCTCGCTGAGCGTGATCCCGAAGGGCGCTTCAAACAGCCCGCCGTGGCGGATGTTGCCGGCCAGCTGGATCGGCATGGTGCCCCGCGATCGGCCCATGCCAAGCGCGGCATAGGCCTCGGCCCCGCCTTGGCACAGGATGTGGGCTACAGCGGCGAGCGTGAGCACATTGTTGACCACCGTCGGGCAGCCGAACAGGCCTGAGATGGCCGGCAGCGGCGGCTTGGCACGCACCTCGCCGCGCTTGCCCTCAAGCGAGTTGAGCAGCGCGGTTTCCTCGCCGCAGACGTAAGCCCCCGCGCCGACGCGCAGTTCGATGCGCAACGGGGCAATGTGCAATTCTGCCAAACCCAATGCAGAGCTCAGCTTGGCAATGGCATGCGGATACTCGCTGCGCACATAGATGAAACCCTGGCTTGCGCCCACCGCGTGTGCCGCGATTGCCATGCCCTCGATCAGCGCGAAGGGGTCGCCTTCCATCAGCATGCGGTCGGCGAATGTGCCCGAATCGCCCTCGTCGGCATTGCAGACGATGTATTTGCACCGGCCCGCTGCTTCGGCGACGGTGCGCCACTTGATGCCGGCGGGAAACCCGGCACCGCCGCGGCCGCGCAGTCCGGACCGGGTAACTTCGGCGATGACCTGTTCGGGTGCCAGTGAGCGGGCGCGGGCGAGGCCCTGCCAGCCGCCAGTCGCTGCGTAGTCATCGAGACTGAGCGGGCGGGTCTTGCCGGCGCGGGCGAAAGTCAGGCGCTGCTGGCGGGCAATGAACGGGTGGACGGCGATGGTGCCGATGCAACAATCCTCCCCGAGCTTGCTCGGGGAGGTGTCAGCCCTAAGGGCTGACGGAGGGGGGCCGGCGCGCAGCGGCGGCTCGCGCTGCGGAACCCCTCCACCACTGCCTTCGGCAGCGGTCCCCCTCCCCGAGACAAGCTCGGGGAGGATTTTGGCGACGTTCCCGACCCCAACCGGCCCCCAGCCGATCCCGTCGATTTCTACCAGCGGCTCAAGCCAGTGCATCCCCCAGCTCGACACGCGCTCCACCGTGCAGCCTGCCGCCGCGAACGCCATGGCCACCCCGTCCGCCCCGCAAGCGAGCGCCACGGCATCGTCCGAGATGCGCACGCTGATGGGTTCGCGAGTCATGCCGCCCCGATCAGCCTGACGAGCGCAGCTTCATCGAGCCGGGCGTGAACAGCCTCGCCCACCCGCGCTGCCGGGCCGACACTGCACAGACCGAGACAATAGACGGTTTGGAGCCGCACCCGCTCGCCTGCCGCATGCTCGGCTGCCGCGACCAGTCGTTCCACCCCGCGCGCCTGGCAGGCTTCGGCGCGGCACAACTGCACCACCGGGCGCGGGTCGGGCATAGACCTGAAATCGTGGTAGAAACTGACCACACCGTGCACTTCGGCGCGGCTGAGGTTGAGCGCGAGGGCAATGGCCGCCTCGGCATCGCGGTCGATACAGCCGAATGCAGCCTGCGCTTCATGGAGAATCGGCAGCAGCGGACCTTCGCGGTGCGCATGGTCCGCGATAATTTCCGCAAGGCGAACTGCCGGCATCATTTCTGCTCAACTCCCGGGGCGCAACTGCGAGCCAAGGCTTGCCGTGGCGCATCCAGCTTGGCAAGCCGTCAGGCGATGAAAAGCCTGCGCGACCCACAACAGCTGCTCGCCGGAGGTCTGGCCGCAATTCGCGCGCAGTTCCAGATACCCGCTGACTTTCCGCCCGCAGTGCTGGCGGCGGCAGAGGCAGCGGCGCGGCGCACGCCGTCCGACCATCGCGACCGCACGGACGAAGAGTTTGTTACGCTCGATCCTGCCAGTTCGACTGACCTCGATCAGGCCTTCGCCATCGAAGGCGCGGGAGCGGACCTGATTCTTCACTACGCGATCGCCGATGTCGCCTGGTTCGTGGACGACGGCGATGCGATCGATTTGGCGGCCTGGGCGCGCGGGACCACCACCTACCTGCCCGACGGCAAGGCCGGGCTCTATCCCCGCGTGCTGTGCGAACAGGCGGCAAGTCTGCTGCCAGATGGACCGCGCCCGGCGGTGGTCTTTACCGTGCGCGTCGCTCCAGACGGGGCGGTGAAGCTCGACGGCGTCGAACGCGCGGTGATCCAGAGCCGCGCCAAGCTCGCCTACGACCGCGTTGCCGAGGCTGACCTGCCCGCCGGTTTCGCCGAGCTTGCCACGCGCATCGCCGGGGCCGAGGAGCGGCGCGGCGCGGCGCGGGTCGATCCGCCCGAGCAGGAAGTGGAGCGGAACGGGAATGGAAACTTTGCCCTGCACCTGCGCCCGCAGCTTGAATCCGAACGGCGCAACGCCGCGCTGTCGCTGGCGACCAACATGGCGGTGGCCGATGCGCTGCAGGCGGCGGGGACCGGCCTGTTCCGGGTGATGGATCCGCCCGACGCGCGCGCGGTGCAGCGGCTGCGCCGCACCGCCGAGGCCTTCGGGCTGGACTGGGCGGTGGATGAGACGCTGGCACAGCTTGAAAAGCGGCTCGATGCCGCCGAACCGCGCGCCGCCGCCTTCCTGCTGGCGGTGCGCCGCGCGGGCAATGGTGCCTCCTATGTGGCCTATCGCCACGGTGTCACCCCCTGGCATGCGGCTATGGCGGCGACTTATGCCCACGCCACAGCACCGCTGCGGCGTCTGGCTGACCGCTACGTCGTGCGCGCAGCGCTGGCCGTGGCCAATGGCGCGGCAGTGCCGGCAGCGGTCAGCGAGGCCTTCGCCCGCTTGTCCGGCGTCATGGCCAAGGCCGAAGCGCGCGAGGGTCAGATCGAACGCGCGGTGATCGATCTTGCCGAAGCTGCGATGCTGACGGGCCGCGAGGGCGAGACGTTCGCTGCGCTGGTCACCGACATTGGCGAGCAGGGCGCGCGCATCCAGCTGTGCGATGCACCGGTGGTAGCCCGCGTCGCGGCGCACAACGTGCTTCCCGGCGCGCGCATCCGGGTGCGGCTGGTGACGGCTGATCCGGTGCAGCGCAGGTTGCAGTTCGAGCGAGTGTCCTGAACCAAGGTGGCGTGAAACCGATTGCGCCCGCGCGCCGCCTCGGTTAGGGCGCGCTTCCGCTTCGAGGCCCGATGGCGGAGTGGTGACGCAGCGGACTGCAAATCCGTATACGCCGGTTCGATTCCGGCTCGGGCCTCCAAAATCCTGTCTGGCAATGCCTCCTGACAGTTGAAAAAATCTGTGATTTCCGATAGTTTAGGGGGATCTCTGGTTGTCTGCAGATGCCTCTGTATGTCTGCAAGTGCGGATGAGGGGGGCCTGACTTGGGGGCTTCGTGAGGCCCCCGCAGAATCGAGGTCCCCAGTGGCGCTGACCGATCCGCGATCCGAAACGCCCTGCTCACGGAAAAACCCTATCAAGTGTCAGACACACAGGGGCTCTGTCTGCTGGTCAATCCGAGTGGTAGGCTCCTGGAGCCAGCGCGCAGCGCGCTTCGAGCGCATGGCGGGGTAGCTCACGAACCATGCCGCGCTGGCACCAATTGGAACGGTATGGCCAACGCCCGGGCCAGCCACACCGTTCCGCTGAAGGCCCCGGTTACAGGGCGACAACGCCGCCGTCGTTCTTGGTGATGACAATCGTTGCCGATCGCGGCCGACCGCTGGTGGTGCCGGTCTGGCTTTGCGGCCAGTTGCTGGTAATATTCGCCGGATCTCCGCCCTCGCCCGGGTGCTGGACGTTGACGAACAGGGTGCGCCCGTCCGGTGTCGAATCGACGCCAGTGATTTCGCACTGCTTGGGCCCCACCAGAAAGCGGCGCAAGCTGGTGCCGGGTGTCGCGCCGGCCAGCGTCGATTGCGTCGCGGCGGTGCCGGTAGCATCGCGGTTGGTGATGGTTTTTGTCCCGCCGTCGCCGACCGTGCCGGGTATGGCTGCGAGCATCATGCAGTTGGTGACGTCGGTATAGGCACCGTCGTCGGTCTGGATCCACAACACGGGCTTGACCAGGCCGCTGGCATTGCTGGGGCGACCGAACCACAGCCCGTCGGGGCTGGAGAAGTCGTTGGTGGCATCGAGCCCGGAGATATTGATGTTGGCGGCGTCGAGATCGGCACCGGCACCGAAAGCATAAATATCCCAGCGAAAGGCCAGCGCGTCCGAACGGTCGCCGGTTTCGCGCAGCCGGACGATGTGGCCGTTGGGATTGCCGAACTGGTTGGTCATGCCGCGCGGATCGTTATAGTGGCGCGGATTGGCGGCATCGGTGGCGTTGAGCGGCCGCGAGGCTGCGTTGGTATTGGTGAGCGTTAGATAGACCTCGCCGGTCACAGGATTGACTGCGGTCCATTCCGGTCGGTCCATTTTGGTTGCACCGACCGCATCGGCCGCGAGCCGGGCATTGACCAGAACGTCTGCCTGATCGGCAAAAGGGTAGGTGGTGTTGGCGCTGGTCAGCGGACCCTGGCCGAAGACGAGCGGCAGCCAGCTGCCCGATCCGTCGGCATTGAATTTCGCCACATAAAGCGTTCCGGCATCGAGATATTTGTCCCCCACTGCCATCCGGTCGGAACGGTTGGCGTCGGCGGCATCCCAGACAGCGGTGCTGACGAACTTGTAGAGATATTCGTTGCGCGCGTCGTCGCCCATGTAGATCGCAGGCCTGACGCCCGAGACGAACTTCGATGGCCAGGCCCCTTCATGGCCCATGCGACCGAGCGCGGTGCGCTTGCGCGGGATTGAGGCTGGATCGTAGGGATCTACCTCGACGACCCAGCCAAACTGGTTGGGCTCGTTGCGGAAATCGCCGGTGCCATCGGCATTTGCAGCGCTGTTCGCAGAGGCGATCCAGCGCGAGAAGCGCGTGTCGCCGGGGGTTGCCGCCGAGACGGTCGACCAGCTATAGGCACCGGTGGTGCTGGTCACGCCATAGCGGGTTAGCGAGGCGACCGACTTGGGATTGATCCCGCCCGCTGCCAGCCGCACCGGATTGTCGGTCGCGGCGGTGCGGCGGAAATAACCTGCCCAGTTCTCCTCACAAGTCAGCGACGAGCCCCAGGGGGTGTAGCCGTTGGCGCAATTGTTGATCGTGCCGCGCGCCTGGCTGCCGTCGGTCGAAAAGGCGGTCCTCATCAGCGCGTTGCCGCGCACCGGGCCGTTGATCGCCATTGGCGTGTTGGGCGTGATCCGGCGGTTGAACGAAGAGGCCTGGTTGTAGCTCCATGCCCGGCTGGCGTTCTGGCTGACTTCGACAATGCTGACGCCGTGAGCCTCGATCTCCTTGATCACCTCGGCCTCGGGCCGGCTGCCGCCGGGGCTGGTGACGCCATTGGGGTGAAGATACTGTTCCGAGATATTCTCGTGGTTGATCACCAGCAGACCGCGCGTGTTGCTGCTGTCGTCGCGCGCCGTGCCACTGGCGGCGAGGCCGAAGTAATAGAGTGCATCGTGATGATCGCCGGCGCGCTGGGCGAAATTGGTGTCAGTGCCGTTGTTGGCATAGGCGGAAACGCCTGCCGCCAGGGGGTCGCCGAGGCGGTAGAGAACCGATACGGTATATCCGTCGGGAACTGTCACGACATCGAGCAGGTTCTTGCCGACAGCGGCGAAACCGAGCGTCGCCGGCATGATCGTCACCGTGGTTTCGGCCGAAGAGGTGGCGCCGTTCTTGTCGGTGGCAGTGAATTTGAACTTCAGATCGGTGGCGCTGGCGACGCTGGGTGCCAGGAAAGTCTGCGAAGCCGGGGTGCTGCCGGTCAGTTGCACCGGAGGCCCGGAGACCTGCGACCATGCCTGCAATTCGACGCCGTCGGTATCCGTCGCGGTCCCCGCCAGGGTGATGACCCGACCCGAACTCGATGTGGCGCTCTGGCCGGCATTGACGGTCGGCCCCGCATTTTCGCCGCAAGCCGCGAGGAGCCCGGTGCCAAATACCGCCATCGCCGTTGCGGACATGCCGCCCAGCAAGGTCCGGCGGCGGGAGTAGCGCTGCTCCACCAGGCTGTTGAGCGAGATACTGGTCGAGCGGTTGGTGTCGGTATCGCCGTCGGTGTAGGAAATGCCGGTGTGGAGACTGTCCATTATGCTGACCCCTGTCGAGCTTTGCTGTTAAACACAGGGCAGCGCTAGTGCGGCACGATGACAGGCCGGTTGCGATACGGTGACTCTGAAATTACAATTGCGAAACGGTCCGCGCATAACTGTAACGAACCGGCGGTCCCTGCATCGCGCCCCTGCCGGCAGACTGGCAAAATCGGCAAAAAGTCTCGCTACCGTCATCTACCCGTCACATCGATGCGCCAGAGCTTTCGCTGTCGGACAGGGGCAGCGACTATGCGTCAGATCGATATATTGTTCACCAGCCCGCTTCAGGGCGGTTTCGAGCCATTCATTCATGGCGATCTCAAGGTTCTGCTCCACCATTGGACGAGCCCCAATGGCCTGCCGCTGCTCGAAGGACGGCCATGGGCCTTCATCGACTGGGTCCTGCCGGAATTTTCCGGACTGGAAATTTGCCGCCGCCTGCGCTGCGATCCGCGCACCGCGCAGGCGCATATCACGATGGTCCTTGACGACGACGATCGCGAAGTTCGCCGGCGCGCGCTGCAGGCCGGCGCGGACGACTACATGGTCGCGCCGATCGACCGTACCGGTGTGCTCGACCGGGTCCTTTCGCTGCAACTTGGCGATCTCGAGGATGTCGGCATGGGGACGTTGACGCATGGCGATCTCAAGGTCGATCTGGCTGCATTTCAGGCGCGCTGGCGGGGCAAGCCGATCCCGCTGATGCCCAGCGAGTTCCGCCTGCTGCGCTATCTGGTCGAGCATCCTGGCCGGGTCTTCACCCGCGCCCAGCTGATCGTCGCGCTGGGCAAGCAGGATCCGCCGATCGACGAGCGTACCGTCGATGTCTGGATCGGCCGGCTGCGGCGCGCCCTGCGCAAAGCCGGCGCGGGCGAACCGCTGCGCACCGTTCGCTCGCTAGGCTACGTACTCGACATGCCCTGATGCAGGGCAAGGCAATGGCCCGAACCGCAGTGCGGCCGGGCCATTCCTTGTCCGGGCGACTTTCGTCGCTTTCGACTGGGCCAGGCTAGAACTTCACCGCAGCAGACAGCGAGAACGTCCGCCCGACCTTGTAGGTGTTGGTGTCTATGCGATTGTCGCCAACCTGCTGGAATTCGATGTGTCTGCGGCCGGTGAGATTGCGCGCTTCGAACTTCAGCTCGATTTCCCTGCCGAGCAGCTTGATGCCTTCGCGGGCGACGAAATCGATGCGCAAACCGGGCGTTTCGATCACGTCAGGCTGCGGCGGATTGCCGTTGAGGCCGCGGCTGACCACCCGCTTGCTGGCATAGGTCAGCAGGATCGTCTGCTGCGAGAGCTTGTCGGTGTTCTCGAGGCCGAGCTGGATATTGGCAATATGATCGGACTGGCCGGTCAGCGGCAAACCGTTGCGGAAATAGTCGGAGGCGATGCCCGACGAGGCGGCGAATACCGCGACCGTGTCCGCCGCCGAAACGCTCAGCTTGGACTTGGTGAAGGTGTAGTTCGCCACCACCACCAGCCGGCGGGCGGCCAGCCAGCTATCCGCATTGCCGCCGCTGATGTCGTAGTATTTCTGCAACTCGATCTCGGCCCCATAGAGCTTGGCCTTGGGGGCATTGGCGAAGCTGGTGATGAGATCGCCGCCGGAGATGAAGGATTCGATCGGGTTGTCGATCTGCTTGTAGAAGGCAGCAGCCGACAGCCGCTGTTCGGGCGCGAAATACCATTCGACGCGTGCCTCGGCGTTTTTCAGTTGGCTATCGACCAGCAGCGGGTTGCCGAGGTATTGGCGGTTGCTCTCGGGATCGAAGTATGGCTGATAGATCAGTTCGCGGAACTGCGGCCGGGCGATCGTCTTCGAAGCATTCAGCCGCACCTGGATCTGTGGTTCCACTTGCCAGGTCAGCGTTGCCGCCGGCAGCCAATAGGCCTTGTCCAGGCTGGTTCCGGCGGTTGAGGAGCCTGGCACCTTGAACACCTGCAACGGATCGACCGTCTGCTTCGCCTTCTCGTAGCGCACACCGGCATCGAGGCTGATCGCGTCGGTGAACTGGATGTTGGTCTTGGCATAGACAGCCCAGTTGCGCAGCCGCGCCTGGAATGCCGGATTGCCCTCGTTCAATTCGATGAGCGCGATGTTGAAGGCGTTGATATTGGCCGGTTGCAACAGCAGGTCGGGACGAAGCAGGCCGACATAGGCCGGCATCGAAGCCGGCGCATTGAACTGGAAGTCGCGGCGCGAACTGGTGCGTTTGGTGTTCGTGTAGGCACCGCCGGCCGTCAGCGTGATGCTGGGGGTCAGCAGGTAGGAGAGATCGGCGCTGCCGGCCCACAAAGTTTCGTTGAGGCGGGAATAGCTGATTTCCGCATTGCCGCGATTGCCGTTGTTGAGCACGTTGATGAAAAACGCCCCATAGGGATCGGCAGCGGCGTTGGTCCGCGCATATTCGATCGACAGTTCGCCTGGCGCGCGGCGGTTCGACTTGGCGAAGGTGCCGCGCAGGTCGAGACTGAGGCCGTCGGCCAGCTTGAACTCGCCGACGATCTGGGTGTCGAACAGCTGCCGCTCGAACCAGGCGGTGTCCTGCTGCATGAACTGGGTGGTGGTTTCCTGCCGGTTGCCGAGGCCCAACCGGGTCTGCTTGATCGTGTCGCGGACGAAGAAATTGGTCCAGCGGATCTTGTTGTCACCGAACTCATAGCCGACGCCAAGCAGGCCGTTGACGACGATGCGGTCGTCGGTGGTGACGCGGCGGAAATCCGATTCCTTGGTCGATAGGTCGGCGCTCAGTGACGATTGCTGGATGGCATCGCGGTTCTGCCATTTGTTGTTGTAGCCGATATTGACGATGACGCCGAGGACGTCGTCGCCCACGTCGAAGGACTTGCCGGCCGTGATCGAACCGGAGAAATTGGGCGGCAGGTGCTTCCAGCGCTGCGTGATGGCGTTGCGGCCGTTGATCAGCTGACTGGAAATCGGCTTGCTGTCGACCGTGCCCGAACTCAGCCGCTCGCCGCTGTCGAAGTAGGACTGCAGCGCTGGTGGCACGTTGCGCTGCCCGTTGTCGAAGCCGGTCCAGTCGCTGCCGCTGCCGTAATAGGTATAGCCGAGCTGGCCGGTGGTTTCGGTCTCGGCCGAGATGCCCGCGCTGACCGAGACAAAGGCTTCCTTCGGCACGGCCCGTGTGGTCAGGTTGATCACGCCGCCGCCGAATTCGCCCGGAAAGTTGACCGAATAGCTCTTCTGCACCAGCGACGAAGCAATCACCGAGCTGGGAAACAGGTCGAGCGGCACCACGCGCTTGAGCGGTTCGGGGCTCGGCAACGGCGAGCCGTTGAGCAGCGCCAGCGAATAGCGGTCGCCGAGGCCGCGGACATAGACGTAGCCGGAACCGACGACGCTGAGCCCGGTGACCCGGCCGAGCGCACCGGCGATGTTGCCTTCGCCGGTGCGGGCGATTTCCGCAGTCGAGAGCACCGAAATCACCTGGTCCGAGCTCTTGGCGATGTTGCGGTCGCGCGCGCCGGTGACAACGATTTCGCCTGGAATCGAAATCTCGACCTCTTCGGGCGCCGGTTCGGCGGAGACCGCCGGTTGTTGGTCGGCGACTGCATCGGTGGCAGCCACCGCTTCGGGTGCCGCAGCAGATTCGCTTTGCGCATAGGCCAGGTGTGGCGAGACGAGTGCCGTGGTGAACAGCAAAACGCCCGCAAGCCGCGATGTCTTGGACATCGGAATTCCCCTAATTGAAATGACAGGACGGGGGCAGCCGTCGCTGGCTGCCCCCGTGACAGTGTTCGGGCAGCCAGGCTTCAAGTGGTGGGAAGCGAGGTGCAGGCACCCGAGTTGCCGCTCCCGAAATCAGCGACCCCGCTGTTGCAGGTCCAGCCGGTGTACCAGTTGTCGGTGGTGTTGCGCACGGCGCCGACCCAGGTCGTGGTGTCGAAGAATGCGGCCAGGGTCTTGGCATCGATCGCCGCCGCTCCGGTCTCGTTGGTGCCATTGATGAACAGGCTGGCGATGGTCGGAGTGAAGGCGTCGTTGTTGCCATTCGAACCCGAGCCGAAGAAGCCCGAGACCTGGCCGGCAGTGTAGCTGCCGCTGCCGAGGAACTTCGTGGCGTTGCACTGCATCACCACCGAGCGCGCGGTCAGCGTTGCCGGCGTTGTGCCCGAACCGTTCATGCGGATGCACTCGTTGTTCGGACTGACGATGACGCCGTTGGCCAGTGTCACATCGGAATTGCCGCGGAACAGCATCGAGGCAAGATCGGCACCTTCGTTGTTGGCGCTGACCTGGCGCTGGATGGCAGTGAAGTTCGCCACCCGCAGCAGCGTGCGCGGAGTATCGGCTTCGTTGCCGTTGCTGTCGATTTCCATCAGCGCGTCGCCCGCACCGTCGCGCTGCAGCAACAGGGCGTACTGGACGTTGACCCGCGCCCCGGTATCGACGTCGAGGCTGTCGTCGTCGGCACCGGTGGCGATGTAGTGCTTCAGGTTGAAGTTGCCGCCGAAGAATTCGGCACCGTCATCGGAGCTGTTGTGCGTCTGGATGTGATCCAGGGTCGTTGCCGAGCCGACGCCTTCGGTGGTCAGTGCCTGAAGTTCGGAGTTGGCACCCAGGATGAAGCCCGAATAGCGGATCTGCACATAGCTCATGCGGCCTGCGTTATAGGCATCGTCGGTGCCGCCGTAGCGCGCCGGATCGGCCGCGCCTTCGGTCTGGCGTTCGCACGTGTTCGACGCGACGCTGCCAGTGCTGCAGTCGGTGATTCTGGCGCGCCCCATCAGCACCACGCCGCCCCATTGGCCCTGCGAAGTCTCATTGTTGAGGCCGAGTACATTGTCGCGACTGGTGAAGATGATCGGACGGGTCGAAGTGCCGGCAGCGGCAATCCGGTTGCCGCGATTGACCGCCAGCCAGGATTGGCCGGTCGCGCCATACAGGATGACGCCGGGTTCGATCGTCAGCGTCACGTTGGTGTCAGCGGTGATCGCCGCCGTGCAACCGACCGTCGATGACGTGAAAGAAGCCGCAGGAGCCGTGAAGCCGCCGTCGCAGCCGACGTTGACCCGTCCGTCGATCGCGTAGAGCACGCCGGCGATTTTCGGCAAGGTGCTCGAGGTCCGGATCAGCGAGGGCAGGCGGCAGACGCGCCATGTGCCAGTCGGGCCGGTGATCGTGCCGCCATCGGCCAGGCCTTGCGAATCGGCGATGGTCGGGCAGCCGGCCGCAGCGGTCACGGTTCCCGAGCCGCCGCCCGTGGCGGTCGGTGTCGGCGTCGGTGTCGGGTTGTTGATGGTGATGGTGCCGCCCGTGCCGGGCGAGGCGATGTCGCTCGGTCCGCAACCGGCGAGCGCGGCGGCGCTGCAACCGACAAGGAGCAAGCTCTGGATCTTTTTCACGTTGGTTTCCCCTGATGGACGAGAGCGAGGCGGGCGAATCCGCCGTCGCGACTCGCGATCTAGGCACGCAACGTGACAGTTTGTTTGCAGTTAGCTGACGAATCGCAAATCGTTACTGTTACAATAATATGACAATTGTGACACTTCGAGTTCTGTTCGTTGTGCCCAGCGTAGGGGCGGGAATGCGCAGCAGGTCGAAATCCATGACATTACGGTTTTATGACAATGTTACAGTTTTATTGCCTTGGGTGCCGATTCCGGTATGTTTTGACCCGAGGAATGGTTTTGAGGAGAGAAACATGGCCGTAACGCTTCTGCTTGCCGGTGCCTTGATGGCTCAGGCTGCCGCACCGGTGCTCACCGTCGAGGGGGTGCCCGTCCGCAGTGAGGCCTCCCGCATTGATGTTGCTTACGAGGAAATGGCACAGGGCAGGAACGAGGCGGCGATTGCCCGAATTCGCGCCAATCGTGCGCTCGAATCAGACGACCCGAGCGCCCTGATCAATCTCGGCACGGCGCACACCCGCCTGGGCAGGCCCGACCTGGCGATGGGCTATTTTCGCTCCGCGATCCACAGCAGCAATCGATACGACCTGCAACTCGCCAACGGCAGCTGGATGGATTCGCGGCGGGCGGCGCGGCTTGCTGCCGAACTGCTGACGCGCGGCGAAACGCTCGCTCTGCGTTAAACTCTGGCCAAGTGCTGGATGGTGCATCGGGGCGGTCGGGCGGTTCACGCCCGGTCGCCCTGATTTGTATTGCCGGGGCTCGCTGAAGCAAAAACCGGAAAGTGCCCGGCAACCGTCACACATCTGTCATGTAGAACGCGCATCGCGCTCCCAAGGAGGGCGCGGTGAGTCGCCATTGGTTCTTCAGCTGTACAGTATTCGGCATGATGGCCTCGTCACTGACGATGGCCTCGGCGGCGCTGGCTGACGTCCTCGAAATCGGTACTGCCGGGCATAGCTGGGTTGCCGGTGGCCCGGTCGAACGTCCCGCATCGGCAATCGCGGCGGATACCGCGCTGACGACGGCAGGTGCGACCACCGCTCCGCTCACCGAAGTGGAGAGCGCTGCGGGCCCTGCCCAATGGCGCGCCCGCGTCGCCGAGCTCGCCGCCAAATACGATATCAGCCCAATGCTGCTGGAAGCGCTGGTTTGGCAGGAAAGCCGCTGGCGGCCCGGGGCCGTATCGCATGCCGGCGCGCGGGGGCTGGCGCAGCTGATGCCCGGGACCGCGCGTCAGCTTGGCGTCGATGCCAACGATCCCTCCGCCAACCTCGAAGGCGGCGCGCGCTACCTGCGCATGCAACTCGACGCGTTCGGCGGCGATCTTGAAAAGGCGCTGGCCGCCTATAACGCCGGACCCGGCCGCGTGCATCGCGCCGGGGGAATCCCGCGCATTGCCGAAACCCAGAACTATGTCGCCGCGATCCTGTCGCGGCTGTCCCAGCCTGTCCGGAGATGAAAACCATGCGTTGGCACACGTCCATTCCCCTTGCCGCCGCGCTGGCGGCGCTGCCGCACATTGCCCATGCCCAGGGTGCCGATCCGCAAGGTTCGGGTCCGATCGTCGCCGCGCTCGGCTGGCTGCAAGGCACCCTGCTCGGCAATGTCGCCACCGCCGTGGCAGTGATGGCGGTCGCTGCGGTAGGCTTCATGATGCTGACCGGGCGCTTGAACTGGCGCTTCGGAGCGACGGTGATCCTGGGCTGTTTCATCCTGTTCGGGGCCGGTGCGATCGTATCGGGCATCCAGTCCGCCGCAGCGGTAGGCTAGTCCGGTATGGAACTCGTCCGCTTCCCGGTGCACCGCGCGCTGACCCGCCCGCAGATGTTCGCGGGCGTGACCTACAGCTTCTTCGTCATCAACGCCGCCGTGACGACCGAGGTGTTCCTGATCAGCAAGAGCTTCCTCGCCCTGCCGGTGGCGCTGCTGATCCATGGCATCGGCTATCTCGCCTGCCTGCGCGAGCCGAGGGTGTTCGATCTGTGGATCGCCAAGGTCTCCCGCTGCCCGCGCGTGCGCAACTGGCAGCGCTGGGGCTGCAACAGCTACGCCGCCTGAAGGGTTCGTGACATGATCAGTTTTTCCGGCGCAGCGCTTTGGGCGAAGAAGGAAGCGATGGCGGGCGACCGCCTGCCCTACAACGCTCTGATCGACGAACACGCGGTGCTGCTGCGCGATGGCTCAATCATGCTGTCGCTGCTGGTGCCGGGGCTCAGTTTCGAGACCGCAGACAGCATCGAGCTCAACGCCCATACCGCGACCCGCGAAGTGTTGCTGCGCAGCAGTCTCGACGCGCGTTTCGTGCTCTATCACCACGTCATCCGGCGGCGCGTCCATGTCGAGCTTGAGGCGCGCTTCGACGATCCGATGGCAGCGCATATCGACGCGCGATGGCGCGAAAAGCTCAGCCGGGGGGCGCTGTTCGTCAACGACCAGTTCGTCACGCTGGTGCGCCGTCCGGCGCGCGGCAAGGCGGGTTTCGCCGATCGCATGGCACGCTGGTACAAGCGCGGCGGGAAACAGCCGGTCGCGGCCGATCCCGCCGATGTCCGCGCGCTGCATGCTGCTGCCGGTGCGATGGTCGCTTCGCTCTCGGCCTATGGCGCGCGGCTCCTCGGCGATTACCAAGGCGCGAGCGGGACTTGCTCGGAAGTGCTCGAGTTGCTCTCGACGCTCTATAATGGCGAGATGCGCCCGGTGCGTCGCCCGCTCGCGGATGCCGATATCGGCCGGATGCTCCCCTACAAGCGGCTTAATTTCGGGCTCGACGCCATGGAATCGCGGGGATCGGGAGGGGCTGATTTCGCCGCCTTGCTCAGCCTCAAGGAATATCCCGACAGCACCGCGCCAGGTCTGACCGATGCGCTTCTGCGCCTCCCGTGCGAACTGGTTCTGACCGAAAGCTACGCGCCCAGCGACCGCCAGGTATCGCGCGAGCGCATCGATCTTGCCATCCGCCGGCTAAAGTCAGCCGACGAGGAAGCCATGGCCGAACGCCGCGAAATGCTCGCCGCGCGCGATGCCTTGGGCACCGGTGCGGTCGCATTTGGCGATCATCATCTGTCGGTGCTGGTGCGCAGTGAAAAGCTCGATGCGCTCGACGAAACTACCGCCGCCTGCGCCGCCGCTCTCGCCGACGCCGGTGCGATCGCAGTACGCGAGGATGTCAATCTCGAGCCCGGCTTCTGGGGCCAATTCCCTGGAAACGAGGCCTATCTCGTCCGCCGCGCGATGATCACCTCGGCCAACATGGCCTGTTTCGGCGCGCTCCACGGCTTCGCCCTGGGCCAGGCCAGCGGTAACCACTGGGGCGAGGCGGTGGCATTGCTCCAGACAACCAGCGCGACGCCGTTCTTCTTCAATTTCCATCAGGGCGATCTCGGCAATTTCACGGTGATCGGTCCTTCGGGCTCGGGCAAGACGGTGGTGATGAACTTCCTCGCCGCCCAGGCGCAGAAGTTCGGACCCCGAACCATTCTGTTCGACAAGGATCGCGGTGCCGAAGTCTTCGTGCGCGGCATCGGCGGAACCTACTCGCGCATTGCCGCCGGGCATCCGACCGGCTTCAACCCGCTGGCTCTTCCCGATAACGCCACGAATCGCGCGTTCCTGCGCGACTGGCTGGCCGTGCTGCTCGCTGCGCATGGCCCCGAAGAACTGGCGACAATAGCCGGCGCGGTCGATGCCGCCTATGCCAACGACGCCTCGTTGCGCCGCCTGACCCATTTCCGCGAGCTGCTCGCGGGCAGCCGCCGGCCGCAGCCGGGCGATCTCGCCAGCCGGCTCGATGGCTGGATCGGATCGGGCGAGCATGGCTGGCTGTTCGATAATGCGCACGACCGGCTGGACTTGAGCGCGAAGACCCTTGGCTTCGACATGACCGCGCTGCTCGAGACACCGCGCCTGCGCACGCCGGCGATGATGTATCTGTTTCACCGCATCGAGGAGCGCCTCGATGGCGAGCCGACGATGATCCTGATCGACGAGGGCTGGAAGGCGCTCGACGACGAGGTCTTCGCCGCGCGCATCCGCGATTGGCTCAAGACCCTGCGCAAGCGCAACGCGCTGGTCGGTTTCGCGACGCAAAGCGCGCGCGACGCGCTCGACAGCCGCATCGCCACCGCGCTGGTCGAACAGACCGCGACGATGCTGTTCATGCCCAATGCCCGCGCCCGCGCCGAGGACTATTGCGACGGGTTTGGCCTCACCGCGCACGAGCTCGACCTCATCCGCGGCCTGCCGGCGCACAGCCGCTGCTTCCTGATCCGCCAGAGCGACGCCTCTGTGGTGGTACGGCTCGACCTGTCGGGAATGCCCGAAGTGCTGACCGTGCTTTCGGGCCGCGAGAGCACGGTGCGCCGCCTCGATGCGCTACGCGCCGAATATGGCGATGCCCCCGCCAGCTGGTATCCGGCGCTGACCGGCGAAATGTGGCCGGGCGAGCCTGACGAGGATGCGTTGGCGCTGTGGACCGAGGCCGCCGAATGAGCGGCTGCGAAACCCTTGCCGCCAATGCCGCGCTGGGCGTTGCTCCGGCGCTGCGCGCGGTCGATTGCCTGGCCAACCAGACCGCAGCCAGCGCGTTCGGCCGGCTGTTCGGGTCCGGCGGCGCGCTGTTGCCGGCGCTGACGATTGTCCTCACGCTCTACATCGCCTACTTCGCTGTCACACTGCTGACCGGCCGCGGCAGCATCGGCATGTCGGCGCTGACGCCGCGTGCGCTGACGCTGGGCATGGTGCTGACTTTCGCGACCAGCTGGGTCGCCTATCAGGGCGTGGTCTGGAACCTCGCCGTTGGCGCGCCCGACCAGATTGCCGGAGTGCTGATGGGTTCCAGTGGCTCGGCAACGAAGATTTTCGCCGACCGGATTGACATGATCTTCGCGGCAATCGCCGAAGCCGCGCAGCTTGCGGGTGGCGGGACCCGGCCGAAGCGGCGCAAAGCGCGCAGGGTGGGGCTGCGGGCGGCAGTTTCTCGCCCGGTAATCTTATGTGGTTGGGCGCACTGCTGCTGTTGCTCGGCACGGTCGGTGTGCTGGTCACGGCGCGGATTGCGCTGGCGGTACTGCTGGCGGTGGGTCCGGTGTTCGTCATCTTCGCGCTGTTTCCCGGAACCCGCGGTCTCACTGCCGGCTGGCTGCGCGGCGTGGTGCTGACCGCAGTGATGCCGCTATTTGTCGTCGTCGGCGGCGGGCTGATGATCGAGCTGGTGGTCCCGGTGGTCGCTGCGCTGCGCGGGGCACAGGGCATAGACGGTCGGGCGTCGCTGGCGCTGTTCATGATCGCAGCCGTTCATATCGCGCTGATGGGTATGGTGCTCAAGGTGATCGGGGCGATGGTCACGGGCTGGGATGTTTTCGGGCTCGGGGGAGGCGGACGGAACGATGGCCGCGATCAGCCCATCGCCAGGCAGCCGGACGGGGCAGCGGTTCTGGCGGTTTCCGTTTCTGCTCCGGCGTCCGCTGTTTCGCCGCGGCGCGCCTCCGTGCTCGCGGCCGCCTCTGCCGGCGTCCCGGCGGACGGTGCCAGCGTGCCGCCGGCCGGAAGCGCGCCCAGTTCATCGAGCCGCCGGACCGTCGTCAACTCGATAGCTCCCCCGGCGCAAGGTCTGCCACTGCTTCCGCAACAGCGCGCCCGGGGAATCGGCAGCCGCTTTGCCGCCCGGCCCAATCAACTTCGCGAGATGATCCGATGAAACCTGCTCACCCACTTGCCGCCGCCTTGCTTTCCGCCACGCTGGCCGGCGCTGCGAATGCCGGCACAGTCGATGCCCGGCTGGTCACGCGCCTCTACAATGCCGACGAAGTCGTGCGTATCGAAGGCCGCACCGGAGTGCAGGCGTCGATCACTTTCGGCGAGGGCGAGCATATCGAGAATGTCGGCATCGGCGATTCCGTCAACTGGCAGGTCACGCCGAACAAGCGGGCCAATCTGCTGTTCGTCAAACCGCTATCGGCCAATGCCCGCACCAACATGACGGTGGTGACCGACAGCCACACCTATTTCTTCGATCTCGCCGCCTCGCCATCAGCGAGACCGCTTTATGCGTTGCGGTTCAGATATCTTGAGCCGACCAAGCCAGCCCCGGCAAATCTCGCCGGGGAGGTGCTCAGCGCCGAAGAAATTCGGGCAGCAAGCGCGATACCTGGCGAAAAGCCGGTGGATCCCGCGCGGCTCAATTTCGCCTGGAACGTGAAGGGCGACAGCAAACTGTTCCCCGCGCGCATCTATGACGACGGTGCCTCAACCTATCTCAGCTGGGCCGTGGGGGCCCCGATCCCGGCGATCCAGCTGCGCGACGAGAAGGGCGCGGAAGGGCCGGTCAATTATGCGGTTCGCGGCGATGTCATCGTCGTCGATGGCGTGCCGCCGCTGCTGGTGCTGCGTTCGGGCCGCGATGCCGCGACACTGGAAAACCGGGGTGCGCCGCGCAAGCCGGTAGCGCCTGCCGATACGCTCGCTGCGGCCGTCGCGCCGCCCTCCGTCAGCGCCGAAAAGGGAAACTGAGCCATGAAGCCGAGCAGCAAACTCCTGCTTCGCGACGCCGTGGAGGCTCGCGATCCGCGCGAAGGCATGGGCGCAGAGATCATCGATCTCGCCACACGCAATGTTCTGCCCGCAGTAAGCCAGCGCAAGCCGCGGTCCGAGGGGCTTGGCCTCGCCGCAGGTGTTGCGCTGGTCGCGCTGCTCGGCGGGGTGACGCTGTGGAGCATGAACGCCGGGCGGATCGAGCCGCAGCGGCCGACCGTTGCGGTGCAGCCGGTCGCTCCGCCCGCGGTCGTCGCGCAAGCACCGGCGGTGCCGTCGCAGGCGATCACCCCGCAGGGCGGTGCAGCGCCTGCGCCGCAGCCGGTGCTCGCCGCGCCGCCGCAGGCCGCGCCCGCCACCGCGCCCGCCGGAAACCCCCACGCCAATCCGACGATCGTTTTCGACGCCAGCGCCCTGCCGCTGCCGATAACAGCGCCGCTGGTTCCGGGCGCGCCGGCTGCGCCCGCCGGCAGCGGAAACAGCAACGACGATTTCGCCGGTCGCCTCGGCGGGGTTGGCGGAACCAAGGCGGTCGCGGCGGCCAACATCAATCCGCAGACCACTGTCACCCAGGGCACGCTGATCCCGGCGGTGCTGGAAACCGCGATCGACACCGACGTGCCCGGCTATGTCCGCGCCGTGGTCAGCGCCGATGTCCGCTCGTTCGACGGTTATCGCGTGCTGGTGCCGCGCTCCTCGCGGCTGATCGGACAGTACAAGAGCGGGTTGCAGGCAGGGCAGAAGCGCGCCTACGTCATCTGGACGCGGCTGATCCGGCCCGATGGAGTCTCGGTCGATATCGCCTCGCCCGCCGTCGGCTTTTCCGGCGAAACCGGGCTCGCGGGCAAGGTCGACAGTCATTTCTTCGAGCGCTTCGGCTCGGCGCTGCTGCTGTCGGTGGTCGGCGGGCTGTCGGCGATCGGCGGCAATGCAGGGGTGATCGTCGCCGGCGGCGGCCAGTCCGCCGCTGCCGCCGCAATCGGTCAGGGTGCCCAGATCGGACCGACCGTACGCGTGCGCCAGGGCCAGCCGATCCGCGTGTTCACCGCGCGCGATCTCGACTTCTCCAAGGTGAACACGCAGTGACCGCAGAGGTCTTTCCGCTGCCGCTCGGCGAACCCCCGAGCTTGCCGCACAGCGTCTATCTAGATGCCTACCTTGCCCCTTTCAGGCCGTTTCTCGAACGCGAGACGATCACCGAGGTTCTGGTCAATCGGCCCGGCGAACTGTGGATCGAGGATGCCGCGCAGGATGCGCAGGCTCCGGGCATGCGCCGGATTGCGGTGCCCGAAGTGACCCAAGGCCTGCTTCAGCGCCTCGCCGAGCAGGTTGCGCGGATCAGCCATCAGGGGATCAACCGCGAGCACCCGCTGCTTGCCGCGACCCTGCCCGACGGCGCGCGCATCCAGCTGGTCGGGCCGCCGGCGACCCGCCGCCATTGGGCGGTGGCCATCCGCCGCCACCGCCAGGTGCGCCTGACGCTCGATGACTATGACACCGGCCCGATTCCGGCGCACCGCGAAGCGCCGATGCCCGATGCGCAGGGCCAGCCGGTCGCTTATTTGCGCGAGGCCATCCGCCGCCGCCGCACCATCCTGATTTCGGGCGGCACTTCGACCGGCAAGACCACTTTCCTCGGTGCCATGCTGCGCGAAATCCCGGCGCATGAGCGCATGGTGCTGGTCGAGGATACTGCCGAACTCCAGCTGCCGACCAGCAACGGCGTCGGGCTGATCGCGGTCAAGGGCGAACTTGGCGAGGCCAAGGTCTCCGCCAACGAGCTTTTGCAGGCAGCGCTGCGGCTGCGCCCCGACCGCATTGTCCTCGGCGAGTTGCGCGGCAGCGAAACGGTCAGCTTCCTGCGCGCGATCAACACCGGCCATCCCGGTTCCTTCTCCACCGTCCATGCCAACAGCCCGCGCGGGGCGCTCGAACAGATCGCGCTGATGGCGATGCAGACCGGCATCGGCCTCACCCGCGCGGAAACGCTCGAATATGCCCGCTCGGTGATCGACGTGGTGGTGCAGCTCGACCGCATCGACGGCCGCCGCGGCATTTCGGCGATCGCCGAGACTTCTGCGATGGCGGGTTAGGGAACCTTGCGTAGCACCTGCACCACTTCGTCATTGCGAGCGTAGCGAAGCAATCCAGGTCGGTTTACTCGGCCCTGGATTGCTTCGCTACGCTCGCAATGACGAGCGACTCCGATTTCCTGCTATCCGCTTTAGACCGGCTCGAGCGCATAGCCCGCCGAACGGACCGTGCGCACGGGATCGGGGGCGCCTTTCACTTCGATGCCCTGGCGAAGGCGGCGGATGTGGACATCGACGGTGCGCAGTTCGATGTCGCAATTGGTGCCCCAGACCGCGTCGAGCAGCTGTCCGCGCCCGAAGACCCTGCCGGGATGCTCCATGAAAAACTTGAGCAGGCGGAACTCGGTCGGTCCCAGGCTGATCGACCGGCCGCGCCGCATCACGCGGTGCGCCGTGGCATCGAGTTCGATATCGCCGGCAGTGATCGACTCGCCGGCCAGCGCCGGGCGTATCCGGCGCATGATGGCGGCGACACGGGCGACCAGTTCGCGCGGCGAAAACGGCTTGGTGATATAGTCGTCGGCTCCGGTATCGAGGCCGCGAATCCGGTCGTCCTCGCCATCGCGAGCGGTGAGCATGACAATCGGCACATGGGCGGTCGCCTTGTCGCGGCGCAGGCGGCGGCAGACCTCGATCCCGCTGGTGCCTTCGATCATCCAGTCGAGCAGGACGAGATCGGGCATCAGCTCGGCCGCCAGCAGCAAGGCCTCGTCGCCATTGGGTGTGGTGCGGACAGCGTAGCCTTCCGCCTTGAAGCGGTACTCCAGCAGCTCGGCAAGCGCGGGGTCGTCCTCGACGAGCAGAAGAATGGGTGTCGGCATGAGTTTTTCCTTCACTTGCCGCATCGCGCAGCAAGATGACAGTTGCGTTACAGTGCCGGAACGCATGTGTGGTCAGGGTGGGGCGATCGCTGCGGAAGCAAGGCGTTGCGAAGCACTTTGATCGCGCCA
Organism: uncultured Alphaproteobacteria bacterium; assembly: GCA_963777795.1. GTDB lineage: Bacteria > Pseudomonadota > Alphaproteobacteria > Sphingomonadales > Sphingomonadaceae > Novosphingobium. Next base: position 368,446 of record CAVZRM010000003.1, on the reverse strand, counting down.
GGCAGGATGCCCGAAGGACTTCGGCCGCTTCAGCCGGGCAGGGTGCGCTCGCTCAAGGGGATAGCTCGACCCGCAAATCTCGTGGTGCGTCGGCTCTCGTAATCGTCCTTCAACGGCAGAGAATCGAAACACGGCTGAAAATTCACAGCCTCATAGACTTTTCGCATCAGAAAAGGTGCCGCATCGCCCGCGCGTTGATCGATGCGCGCGCATTCGCCCAGGAACGAATCTGTCGTCCGGTACAGGCCGAGCTTCACAAGACCTCCATGCTTTGCACCCGGCGGCTGGGCGCGATGTGCCCCTCAAACCCACTCCGAAAGTCCCCCGGAAGGCGAGTCGGGCGGGCAATTGCTATAGGCAGGAGCCCGGCTCGGCAAGCTGGACGAGGCACTGTCACAATCATCACTGACCGCTTGCTGCCGCCTGCCGATCCCGGCGCTCAGCCGGCGTCCGCCTTACCAACTGACACTGCCGGTGCCGAGCAGGCTCAAGTCCCCGCGCGGGCCGACACGGGCGCAACCGTCATGTCGGCGAACCGCGTGCCCGGATACGGAAACATGGCGCGCCGCGCGCGGGATCGCATGGCGCAGGAACGGCTACCACCTGATCAGGCGCGGTACGGTCAGCAACCCGAGCAGGCCCATCAGGATCACCGTCGCGCCATGCCAGATACCGATGTGCAGCAGGTCGCTGCGCGCGCAGTGGAGCGAGACCGCGAAGATCCCGGCCGAGCCGGCGGCAACTCCTGTCAGCAGGCCGGCGCGGCGCGGTGACGATGGTGCGCCCCGGCGAAGCCAGGTCAACAGGGTTGCCGCAGTGAGCAGCCCGATGCCGATTCCGGAACCAAGACAGGCGATTCCGCCCGCATCGATCGCCTGCGGATTTCCGCGCAGCCAGCCGAGTGCCGCAAGCGTCAATGCGGCAATCGGCAGGACTGCTGCCATCAATGCGGTCCAGCCCCAACCCTCGCGCCGGGTTCCCACCCATGGGCGCGCCATATCGATCACTGTCCAGGCCGAAGCAAGCGCGAGGACCAGAAACAGTCCGCTGGAAGTCAGGAACATCGGATCGGGCTGGCCGGTCGCCAAGTCGTGGCGCGGGCCGCAGAACAGGGCGAACAGGCCAGCGCCAGCAGCCAATGCGATCAGCATGCGAACCATGCCGTCTTGCTGGCGCAGCGGCTTCACTGGTGCGAGGTCGTTCACCAGGCTTTCGATCAGGGCATCGGGTGTCATCGGCATCGCATCATACTCTCTCGATCAGGGCAGCGAGACGCTTGAGGCCCCGGTGAATATTGACTTTGATGAGGGATTCGCTCTGTCCCGTCGAGGCCGAGGCCTCGCTGATTGACAGCCCCTCGATCTTGACAAGTTCGATCGCGCGGCACTGCGCATCGGGCAGAGCCTCGAACAGCCGGTCGAGGCTAAGGCGCGCGGTCAATGCCGGTTCGTCATCATGGGCGATTGCCAGGTCTTCGTCGAACGGGGCATTGGCGGCGCTCCGGTAGGCGAGGCGCAGATGATCGACAAAGCGGTAGCGCGCGATGGCGACGAGCCAGGGCATCACCGGCCGGGCGGAATCGTAGCTCGCGAGCTTGCGATGGAGCGACAACAGCGTATCCTGCACGAGGTCCTCGATCTGCTCGGGCGGCACCCGGCGCCGGAAATAGCGCAGCAGCCAGTCGCGGCACGACGTCAGCAGCGCCGCATAGGCCAGACGGTCGCCGCGTTGTGCGAGGCCCGCCAGCCGGGTCAGCGTGGCCTCGTCGGCAATCATCCCCGGCTCTTTCCAACCAGCCAGGCGTCAAGCGAAATTGCCCCGCCGCCGCGCAGCGCGAGGATCAGCGCCAGCGCCACCCACAGGGAGTGGACCGGCCACCACGCCTCGGGATAGACGAAGAACTGGATCACCAAAGTCATGCCGATCAGGCCAAGCGCGGAAAGGCGCGTAAACAGGCCGGCCAGCAGCATGGCGGGCAAGACATGTTCGGCACCAGTGGCCAGCGGGGCGGCAAATTCGGGCGACAGCGGCACACCGGCATATTCCGTCCGGAACAGCTCGATTGTCGTATCCGATAAGGTAAGCCAGGTGCCTTCCTCGATCTTGGTCTGGCCCGAGCGCCAGAAAATGCCGCCCAGCACTATCCGCACGAATAGCAGTATCACACTTTCCGGCAGCTTGCCGGAAAGCCACTGGATACCGCTGTCGTATCGCCGGAGCAGGGCCGACCCCTTGATCACGGCTGCGGCACCAGCGTGCCATGACCGCGCGGCGTGCGGATCGACAGGCAGGTACCCGCCTCGACCAGCTTCCAGGCATTGCCCTGGTAGTCGCGGGTCGAGGTTCCGGCGCAGCTGGTGCCCGGTCCTGCCGCGCAATCGTTTTTGCCAGCCTTGGCGATGCCATAGCACTTTTCCTTCGCCGGCTGTGACGCAGGCGTGTTGGCAGCTATCGCGGCGGAGGAAACGGCGGCCAATGCGATGGCAGCAAGGGCGGAGGTGGTTCGAGCAGGTGACACTGGACTACTCCTTTTCAGCGGAGGCCACCACAGCGGCGACCGATACCTGCCAATTCGCGAGCGGCGTTCAGCGGGTTACACTACGCCCCAAATAACTTTTTCCGGCCTCCTGTAACCCGAACGTGCCTGCACGCGAACCTGCCGATGCCATTGCGGCAAACTTCATTTGCGGAGAGTAACCCATGCCCACCTTCAGGAAAGCAACCTCGCTGGCTTCGACTGTCGCCATGTTCGCGCTGTCCTCGCTCGCCCACGCCGCCGCCGCGCCCGCCGGCAGCACAGGCCCTGCGGTCGGCCCGCGTGACACGGTCCATTGCTATGGGGTCAACAGCTGCAAGGGCTCGTCCGACTGCAAGACCACCCAGCAGGAATGCAAGGGTATGAACGCCTGCAGGGGGCACGGCTTCAAGGCCATGGCCGCGAACCAGTGCCTGCGACGCGGTGGCACGATCGGCGACCTGAACCAGTAACCGGGCCGGGAAAGCTCGCCCGGCCTGGGATCTCCGATGGCCCGCCGGGATTCTCCTGCATCTTGGATGATCTGCATGAGCGACACCATTGCCCGATTTGCCGGCTTCGGCCTTGGTCTGCGCAAGGAACATCACCGCGATTTCCTTGAGCACGACCAGCCGGTCGATTTCGTCGAAATCATCTCCGAGAACTTCATGGCCTGCGGCGGGAGGCCGCTACGCACGCTCGAAGCCGTGCGCGAACGCCATCCAGTCGCGATGCACGGGGTTTCGATGTCGCTCGGTTCCCCCGAGGGGCTCGATCTGCGCTATCTCGCCGAGCTCAAGACATTGGTCCGCAGGGTCGATCCGTTGTGGGTGTCCGATCATTTGTGCTGGACCCGCGTCGGCGGCTATTCCACCCATGATCTGCTGCCCCTGCCGTATACGGACGAGGCCCTGGACGTCTGCATCGCCAATGTTCGACACGCCCAGGATGCGCTCGAACGGCCACTGCTGGTCGAGAACCCATCGAGCTACGTGACATTCGCGCAGAGCACGATGAGAGAGTGGGAATTCCTCGCCGCACTGGCAGATGAAGCCGGCTGCTTCCTGCTGCTCGATGTCAACAATTTGTGGGTCAGCAGCGTCAACCTGAACTTCGATCCGCTGGCGTTCCTGGCCGGGATTCCCGCAGAACGGGTGCGGCAGATCCATCTTGCCGGTCACCGCGCAAGCCCCGACGGGATGCTGATCGACACCCACGACGCACCAGTCTGTCCCGAAGTCTGGAACCTTTACGAAGCTGCCGTGCGCCGCTTCGGGTCCTGCGCCACCATGATCGAACGCGACGATGCCATTCCGCCGCTGGACGAATTGCTGGATGAACTCGCCATCGTCCGCCAACGCGCCGCCCTGCCGAGCCTTGCAGCATGAGCCTGCTCGCACTCCAATCGGCCTTCAGGGCAGAGATCGTGGCGGACGACAAGGGGGCGGTGCCTTCCTCTGCAGGCATGGCAATCTATCGCGATGCCTATCGCGGCCGGCTGCTCGCCGCGCTCGGGACGAGCTTCGAGCGAACCGCGCGCTGGACCGGCGCAGAAGCCTTTGCCGCTGCCGCCTGCCACTATATCCTCACCCATCCACCACAGGGCTGGACACTCGACGACTACGGCGAAACCTTTCCGCAGCTTCTGGAAACACTGTTTGCCGATGATCTGGAAGTTGCCGAGCTGGCCTGGTTCGAATGGCACATGCAACGCGCCTTCGCCGCAGCGGATGCCCCCCAGCTCAATCCGGCCGAGCTGGCATCGGCGGGGCTATCGGGCGATGACTGGGACACTTTGGGTTTCGCCATGGCCGCCGGATTTGCTGCACGGCCAATTGCGACCGATTGCCCGGCGTTGTGGCTGGCCCTGGAGGCACGGCGGCCCGGGGAGTTCACGCCTTCGCGCACCGATGGCGAGTTTCTGCTGGTCTGGCGATCCGGGCTGGAGGCGCATTTCCGTGCCGTCGATCCAGCCGAACATCGCGCACTGGCCAGCCTGGCTGCCGGAGAAACGCTTGGGCAGATCTCCGCGACGGCGGAGGCTGACGTGCTGGGGCACTGGCTTGCCCGTTGGCTCAGCGAAGGGCTGTTTTCTGCCTTCGAAGTCAAAGTTCCGTGACCCCGGATGGGCAAGCCGGCTCGCCTGACGAGCGCCATCACTGCTTCTGCATTGCGAAGCGGCGGTCGCCAAAGCCTTGCCCGGTCATGCTCGATGAGCCTTCCGCGACAGCGCTGTCCGAATTGCTTCCCTTGATGGGCTGCGGCGAAGAAGCCGCTGTGCTCGGATTTGAACATCTGGCCACACGATCCGGGCTGGACACGGCTTCACGAATTGCCCTGCATGCTATCGCTGCCGACGAACGCGTGCACGATGCCTTGCTGGGTGGGCTGCGGGCGGCGTTGCCCAGGCCCGGGCCGCACCCTGCCATGCGCCGGGCGGCAAGGCGGTTTCACTTCGCCTTGGCCACGGGCGGCGCGGCTATGCAACTGGCTCGGATTACCGGGGTCGATTCGGCGGTCTGTACAATCGTTTCACGCCTGCTCCGCAAACCCGGGCCGTTGGTCTGCGATCGTGGCGTCCGGTCGGTCCTCGGCAAAATCAGACAAGACGAGACGCAGCACGTCGCCGTCGCACGAAAAATCGCCATGGCTTTGCTTGAAGGCAGCATAGCCCGCGATGCCGCCGCAGAAGCACGCGATGGACTTGCTGATCTGCTCGATTTCGGAACCCGGGCGTTCGAGGAACTGGGCATCGATCCCGACCGGCTGCTGAGGGATGTCCGGGCGCTGCCGAACGGACTGTTGACGCAATGAATGCTCCGCCCGACACTATGCGGCCTTGGACTTCCCGCACGAAGCTGGCCGTTTTGGGAACGGGCGTGGCATTCCCCGGGCCAGCCATTTCGAGCGATGCAGTGATCGACAGGATATGCGGCCGCTTCGGCGTCGATTGCCAGGCGGAGGCCCGCGCAGTTGCCAGGCGGATGGCCATAACCTCACGCCACATTTGCCGCGATTTCGAGGCCGCCCGGGAGACTGCGCGCCCCGGCGACGGCAACGCCGATCTGGCCGCACGGGCGGTCGAGGCAGCGCTTGCCGATGCTGGTCTTGCCATCGGCGACATCGCTTACCTGATTGGCCATACCATCACGCCCGAACAGCCGCTTCCCGCCAACATCGCGCATGTCGCCGACCGGCTCGGCTATGGCGGGCCGCATGTCGAGCTGCGTCAGGCTTGCACCGGTTTTGCCAATGCGCTGATGATCGCCAGCGGGCTGCTTGGTTCTGCCGATGCGCGTCCAGTCGCCATCGTCGGCTCGGAAACCGGTTCCTTGTTTTTCGATCCGCACCGGCTGGCTGAAGATCGCGGACAGATCGTCAACATGATGCAGATGGGCGACGGCGCGGGGGCGATCGTGCTCGGGCCTGCAACCGCGCCGGGATCGGCGCTGGAAGCCTGCTGGTTCGGTTCGATCGGGCTGGGCCGGGCACCGGGGATCCAGCAACTGCCCGGTCGTCAGGAGTTCGATCACGATTTCGCCGGCATTCTGGAATCGGGGCCGCTGCTGTTCGATGCCGATGTTGCTGCGGCGGCTTCGCTTGGCTTCTCTCTGGACCAGGCGCACTTCATTGTTCCGCATCAGGTCAGCGGTCGTGTCAGAACCCAGGCAGCAAACCATCTCGGCCTCTCGCCCGAGCGTATCGTCGTCAATGCCGACCGCATCGGCAACACCGGCTCTGCGGCAATCTGGCTTGCTCTCGCCGAATTGCGCGCCTCAAGATTGGCTCCGGCGACAAGGGTGCTCGCTCTGGGGGCCGAGGCCAGCAAATATCTCTATGGCGGCTTTGCCTATGTTCACCACTGAGCCGGTGATCGCGGTTCGCGGGCTATCACGGAGCTATGGCGCGCGCTTGGCCGTGGATGGCATCAACCTTGTGCTCGGCGCGGGAGATGTGGTCGGGCTGGTCGGTGCCAATGGCGGCGGCAAGACCACGACCTTGCGCATGCTGGCGGGTCTGCTGAAACCGTCGGTCGGCAGCGGCCAGGTGCTGGGGTGCGACATCATGCAGCCTGCCCGCGCGGCGCGCCACCGGATCGGTTACATGACCCAGTCGCTCGCACTCTATCCCGAACTTACGGTTGGCGAAAACCTGCGGTTTCGTGCCGACGTGTTGTGCTGCGGAGAGGCCGGGGCGATTGCTGCTGCTATCGAAAAATTCGGACTGGCCGATGTGCTTTCATCGAAAATTTCCGAGCTTTCCGGCGGCTGGGCGCGCCGGGTGCAGTTCGCCGCCAGTGTCATGCACCGCCCCTCGCTGCTCCTGCTCGATGAACCGACCGCAGGTCTCGATGCCCGCACCCGGCGAGACATGTGGCGCTGGATCGCCGAGCTGGCATCGGCGGGCTGCGCAGTTCTGGTCAGCACCCATGACCTGCATGAAGCCGAACAATGTCCGCGAATCCTGCATTTCCGCGAAGGGCGGGTTGATGGGCCGTTGCCGCCAAGTCACCTCATGCAGCGCAGCGGATCGGCAACGCTGGAAGCAGCGGTCATTGCCGGATCCGGCCAATGAACTGGCGCAACGTCCTGGCAGTCACCCGTGTGGAATGGCTGAGGCTGATGCGCTCGCGTGTCACATTCACGCTCTTGCTGCTGGTGCCAATCTTGCAGGTGATCCTTTTCGGACTGGCGATCAGACCGGAAGCGGCGCGCATTTCCATCGCCATCGCCGCGCCGACACCGGAAAGCGTGGCTCCGGTCGTAGGAGAGATTGACGGAGACAAGCGCTTCGCGCGCATCGGGCCGGTCAGGAAGCCGGGAGAGGCAGAGCAGGCCGTCCGGCTGGGAGAGGCGGCTATCGCCATCGAAATTCCGGAAATGCGCAGCCTGGCCAATCCCTTTGCGCCGATCACGCCGGTGCGCATCGTTGTCGATGCCAGCCAGCCGACGCTGACTTCGGCGGCAGAGTCGCGGATTGTCGCGCGCTATTGGCAAGAGCTCGCCGAACGGGCCGATGCCGGCGGCTCCGGGATAAAGGTCGAGCGACTGTTCAACCCCGAAGGGCGCGCAGACTGGGCCTTTCTGCCTTCGCTGGTCGGCGTCACGGTGATGATCGCGATGATCATGCTGGGAAGCCTGGCTGTTGCAAGAGAACGCGAAGGCGGCACCTGGGAGACGATGCAAAGCCTGCCCGTCAGTCCACTCGAGATGATGATCGGAAAGTTGCTGCCCGGAACCGTGCTGGGCGCAATGCAGGCGCTGTTGGTCCTCGCCATTGCCGTGTTTGCCTTTGCCGTTCCCACCCGCGGGAGCGTGCTGGCCCTGATTGCCTTGATGCCGCTATTTGCAGTCACCCATCTGGCGATCGGTTACGCGATCTCGTCGGGAGCGCGGACGCAGTTGGCGGCGCTGCAAGGTGCGGTTGCCTTTTATCTGCCGGCGATGCTGCTCTCGGGGTTCCTCTACCCTTTCGAGACGCTGCCCGGCTGGGCGCAGGTGATTGGCAACGCCTTCCCGCTCAGCCACTTCATCCGCGCCGCGCATGGAGCGACCTTGCGTGGCGATGGTGCCCTGGCTGTGCTGGCGCATGGCTGGCCGATGGCAGCCGCGCTGATTGTGGCGGGCGGGCTCGCACTTGGGCAGCATCGCCACACGGGTTGAACGTCGAGTGTAGCGTTTTCCATCATGTCGGACCGGGCCGCTTTTGGCCCATCGCTGCTTTGCTCGTCAGTCGACCGGAGAAGCCAGAATGAGGGAGCAAGAGAGGGAAGGCTGCCTTGCTCTTGGATGGGGCGTGGCCGTCTTGTTGCCCCTGCTCGATATAGCCTGACGCGTTAGCTGATCGACAATCGAACGCCGACGTGTTTGCAAAAGATACAATCGCTCAAAATCTGATGCCGGACTGTTCGCCGTCAGGAACCTGAGTATCCGTGATGCTCAAGCCATGGGCTCAGTCCAGAGCCGGCCCGCCTTGTCAGAGTGGCACAATGGGATTGCTACCCGGCGCAAGGCCGTTACAAGTCCATCGTTCGAGCGCAGGCAGAAGAATGCAAGGACCTCGCAAAATCGACTGACCAAATCCGGCCTTTCATGAACCAACACCTGGTAGGGGGAATTGTGCGCGATCCGGTAACCGAAATGCAGTCGAATGCCACACCTGCGCCGTTGAGCGTGGGATTCAAGATCGGCTACAGCATGGGCAACCTGTCGCTGGCCGTGTGCATCACGCTGCAGGGAGTTGCGCTGTTCTACTTCAACCAGGTCGTGGGAGTGCCGGCCCACCTGATCAGCATGGCCTTCGGGCTGATAATCTTCATCGATGCGTTCTGGGATCCGCTGATCGGGCAATGGTCCGACCGCCATCAGTCTCGGCTCGGCCGCCGGCACCCCTTCCTTTTTGCCGGCATGATGCTGGTCCCGATCGCGATATATCTGCGCTGGCATCCGCCAACCGATTGGCCCGATATGGCGCTGGTGGGCTACATCCTGGTCTCTGGTCTGCTGATGAACCTGTCGACCAGCCTGTTCGACGTTCCCTCCGCCGCGATGGCTCCGGAACTGGTGACCGATTACCATGAGCGCAGCGTGCTGATGAGCTATCGCCTTTTGTTCATGATGATCGGCATGGCCATGGGCACTGTGCTTATCTACGGAGTGTTCCTGCGGTCAACGCCGGAGCACCCGGTCGGGCAGCTCAATGGAGCAGCCTATGGCCCGCTCTCGATAGCGATCGCTGTTGTGGCGTTTGTCGGCATGACAACGCTGGCGCTGACGACGCGGCGCAGGGCGGCCACATTCCACCAGGCACCGCCAGCCACTCTTGGTATTGGCGAGCAGGTGCGCGATGTCATCGCCACGCTGAAGAACCGCAATTTCGGCATCGCCCTGCTGGCGAGCGCCTTCATCGGCGTGAGCGCAGGCATCCAGGCCGGGACCGCGCTCTATCTCCATACCTATTTCTGGGAGTTCACCACGAAGCAGATCATGATGGTGATGATGGTAACGATTGCTGCCGCGCCCATCGCTTTCGTGATCGCACCCAGACTGGGCCGCCGGTTCGGCAAGCGCAACACCTGCATCGGGACACTTTTTGCCACCGGGCTGTTCATGGCCACGCCAATAACCTTGCGGCTGCTGGGCGTGCTGCCGCCCAATGGCGCGCCGATGCTGCTGCCGATCGTGTTTGCGACGCTGATGATCGCAACGATCACGAACCTGTGCGCAAACATCATGGTCTCGTCGATGGTGGCAGACCTGGTCGAAGATTTGCAGGTCAGGACCGGGCGGCGTTCCGAAGGGCTTATCCTGTCTGCAGATCTCCTGCCGCAAAAGGTCCTGGCGGCCTTTGCGGTCATCATACCGGGCCTTTTGCTGAGCTGGATCGGCTTTCCCAAGGATGCCAAGCCGGGGCAGGTCGCGCCGGAAATCATCGGTGCCCTGGGCCTGTCCTACATGCTGATCGTGCTGGTCTTCACCCTGGCCTCGGTGGTGACCTGGTCCAGGTTCCGCATCGACGAAGGCCAGCACGCCAGAAATCTTGCAAAGTTGGAGCAGGGTTAGCCAGGGTTGATACGAAATGCGCTTGCGGCATTTCGTATCTGCTTGACCGCCGATCCTGAACAGGGTTAGTATTCTGGCTTGCCGTCAGAAACGTCCTGTCCAATGCGACGGACGCTGTCGCGTGCCAGCCAGACCGGCTTTTCGACGGCTCGCTCTGGCAGGAGGAACCAGCCGGGATTGCATCTGGCACAGCGATGCATTCCCCTATGGTCCCTGGCGTCAAAGTGGGAGAGAGCACTTGTCCAGATATGATATCGTCATCAAGGGCGGCACGATCATCGACGGCATCCAGACCCCGCGTTATCGCGGCGATGTCGGCATCAAGGGGGATATGATCGTCAAGCTTGGCGGCCTGATCGACGATGCCGATGCCGACGAGGTGATCGACGCCACCGGAAAGATCGTCGCCCCCGGGGTGGTCGATCTGCACACCCATTATGACAGCCAGCTGTTCTGGGATCCCTGGTGCACCATGTCGGGCTGGCACGGGGTCACCACAGTCGTCATCGGCAATTGCGGCTTTGGCTTCGCCCCTTGCAAGCCCGAGGACCGTGAACGCGCGATGCTGGCGCTCACCCGCAACGAAGCGGTCCCGCTGGCGACGATGAAGGCGGGCATGCCGTGGGACTGGGTGAGCTTCAAGGAATACCTCGAAAGCGTTGAACGCACCCCCAAGGGCGTCAATGTCATGTCCTTCGTACCGCTTTCGCCAATCTATGGCTATGTCGTCGGCATCGACGAAGCCAAGAAGCGGCCCGCCACCGATGACGAGCTGCAACAGATGTGCGACCTTCTGGTTGAAGGCATGGAACAGGGCGGTTGCGGGCTGAGCATCCAGATCCTGGGCGAGGTGGGCAATGTCCAGCTCGACTATGACGGCACGCCGATGGTCACCGACCTGATTAGTGAGCGCGATCTCAAGGCATTCTGCCATGCGATGGGCACCACCGGGCGCGGCATCTCGCAGCTCACCGGCACGCTTGAAAACGCCGCCCTGATTGCGCGCGAGAGCGGCCAGCCGGCCATCTGGAACGCGCTGATGGCCGAAGGCGCGCTCAACCAGCATGGCGGCGCGCGGATGACCCCAAAGGACGCCATCAAGCAGCTCAAGCATTTGAACGAGGTCGAAGGGGTGCGGGTCTACGCGCAAGCGCAAACCGTCAACTTCGCCTCGCAGTTCACCTTCGAGGAATACAACCTCGCCGACGCCATCCCCTGCTGGAAGGAAGCCCTGATGGGCACTGGCCCGGAAAAGATGGTCAAGCTGGCCGATCCAGAACGCCGCAAGGCGATGAAGGAAATTCACGAGATGCGCGGCGGCCTGTTCGGTTCGGGCTATGTGCTCGACAAGATCAAAGTCGCCTGGATTCCGCTGGACGTACCGGACGGCCTCGCCCTCCAGGACAAGTACGAGGGCTATTCGATCGGCGAAATCTCGCAGCGCGAAAGCAAGCATGCGATCGATGTCCTGCTCGACATCGCCGTTTGGGGCGAACTCAAGAGCGGCTTCGAGACCGAGATGATCGTGACGCCGCCGGAAAACATGCGCGAGATCATCCAGACCCCGACCAGCCTGCCCGGCATCAGCGACGGCGGCGCGCATACCAAATTCGTCACCACCGGTCGCTTCCCGTCCGACCTGCTGGGCCTGTGGTCACGCGACAACGGACTGCTTTCGCTCGAGGAAGCGCACTGGCGTCTGTCCGCCTACCCGGCGCAGGCATCGGGCCTCAAGGGGCGCGGCTATCTGGCCGAGGGACTGCCCGCCGACATCATCGTCTACAATCCGGAAACCGTTGGAGCGACCGCGCAGGAGCGGCTGTGGGACTATCCTGCCGGCGAATGGCGGCTTGTCCAGAAGGCGAAGGGTTACGACTACATCCTGGTCAACGGCGAGATTACCTTCATCGACGGCGAATGCACCAAAGCGACACCCGGCAAGCTGCTTCGCCACGGTGCGACATGACAGATATGGGCTTCACGATCAGGTGAAGACCGCTCTGCCCATTTTGGGAGATGACTATGTTGGACGCCCATCGGCCCCAGTTTGGCACGGTCTTCGATGCCGACAATCACTACTGGGAGGCCTCGGATGCGTTTACCCGGCACCGTGATCCCAAGTTCGGTGATCGCGGCCTGCAGGTCGTCGAGATCGACGGGGCCAAGCGCTATGTTCTGGACGGACAGGTGTTCGAACCTCTGCCCGGGCCAGGCGATGTTACCCTGCGCCCCGAACCGGGCGCGTTCCTTGGCTACTTCGTCGGCAAGATCAAGGGCACCGAATTCGTTGAAAAGTTCGATGTCGAACCGTCCGACCGTCCGGAATGGTTCAATCGCGACGCCCGCCTGAAAGTCATGGACGGCCAGGGGCTGGATGCTTGCTGGCTGTTCCCGTCGCAGGGCGTGGTGCTTGAAGCACCGATGCTGGCGACCGGCGATATCGAGGCTTCGGTCGCGACGGTGCAGGCGTTCAACCGCTGGCTCCAGGAGGACTGGGGTTTCGCTTATCAGAACCGCATCTTCGCGGTCCCCTACATGACGCTGTCCGATCCGGAGATTGCCGCAGCGGAATTGAAGTGGGCGATTGATCGCGGTGCGCGAATCGTCAATGTCCGCCATGGACCTGCAGTGACCAGTGATGGGCTGAAATCGCCCGCCAATCTCGTGTTCGATCGCTTCTGGGCGATCGCCGAGGAAGCTCAGATAACCGTGGCCTTCCATGCAGGCGCGGACTATTCGATGATTTAACAGATCAATGCCATGCGCGAATTGTATGGCGAGATGCCCGACGGGTCGAACCCTGCGGACAAGATGGGCTACATGGTCGGCTCGATCTTCCCGCCGATGATGAAGGGGCGGATGATCCAGGACTTTGCCTATATCCTGGTGGCGCACCGTCTGTTTGAGCGGTTTCCAAGATTGCGCTGTGCCTTTGTCGAAAACGGCGCATCCTGGGTGCCGCCATTGCTCTACGCGCTCGAGATGCTCAACAATACCGGCAACTATAAGCAGGATCCGCGCGAGCAGTTCATCGAACACTGCTGGGTTGTCCCCTATCCCGAAGATGACATGGAGCAGCTTCTCCGCCACATGCCGGTCAACCGGATCCTGTTCGGATCCGACTGGCCGCATGGCGAAGGCCTGCCCCATCCGCGCGACTTCTTCCACAATGTCGATGGCCTGCCCGACGCCGATGTGAAGCGCATCATGCGGGATAATGCCAGGGAACTGACTTTCGCCTGACTCGGCGTGTGGAGAACGCAATGACCAGCAATGAGGCCGACTGGCCGAGCGTGTTCGGCTACGAGGCACTCAAGCGCGACACGGACGGCGAAGGTTACTGGATTTTCGCCCCGGCCCTTTCCGGCGAGATCGAGTTGTTCCAGCTCAGCATCGTCACGCTCGGCAAGCATTTCCGCGAACTGCGTTTCACGGCGACGACAGCGGACGGGGTCCACGATTTCAGGCTTCATCCAGAAGGCGGCGAGAAAGTCGTCACCCGCCAGGATGTGACCTGGAGCACCGAGCGCTTCCACATCGCTGCGGCGCCTTATTTCGATTTCAGCAGCGATGCGCCCGAAACGAACTACCGCATCCAGGCAAGCGATCCCGCGACCGGACTGGCAGCCGATCTGTTGGTCACACCCGCTGCCTTCCACGACTGGAAAATCGCGGGCTCGCACTACCTGACGACGCTGGACGCCATGCTCGAAGGCACGATCACGATCCGCGGCAAGGCCCATGCCATCGCCACCGTCTGCGCGTTCGAGCATTCGACGTGGAGCGTTGCCGAAAAGGCCGCCCCCGACGGCGGCATGCCGCCCTTCTGGCAATACGAATATATCCACTGGAACGACGGGACACGCGATTTCGGCAGCTTCATGTGGAACATCCTCGAGACCACCGGCGAGCGGCGCGCACCGGCCGGCGTGCTCTCCGCCTACCCCGGTGACACTGTTGCCCGGTTCGACAACTACGAAATCACCTACCAGGACATCGCCGACCGCGATGGATTTCTGCTGCCCGGTGGCTGGGAAGTCAGCGCGAAGCGGGGCGACGAGAGTCTGACCTACCGCGCGAAGGTCCGCCGGATCATGACCGCGACCGGCCGCAAGGGCTATGGCTACAGCGATTTCCTGCTCGATTGCGAGGGCCGCTACAGCGGGCCGGGCGGCGAAAAGGTCCTCAAGGGCAGGGGGCGCACCGAATATATCGCCAAGGCTTACAATCCCGTGGCGCTATAGGCTGGGGCCCGCTCATCAGGACGCCGGTTGGAGGAATGCCATGTTGAAAATCCATCATATCGAGCTGCGGCGTTCCGAGCGCGTGGTCTGGCTCATGGAAGAGCTGGAACTGCCCTACGAGCTGATTTTCACGCGCGGCGACATCATGGGCTCGGCCATGGCGATCAAGGCGGTCCATCCCATCGGCGCGGCACCGACCGTGCAGGATGGCGATCTCTGGCTCTGCGAATCCGGGGCGATCCTTGAATACATCATCGCGCGCCATGGCTCGGGCCGGCTGGGGGTGCGTCCCGAGCAAGCCGAATTCCCGCACTATCTGCAGTGGATGCATTTCGCCGAAGGCACGGCGATGGACCGGATACTGGGCGAGATCGCGCTCAAGCCGCTGCTGGCACTGACGCCGCCCGGCACGTCGATGCTTGCTGTCCTTTATGTCGGCGGGGCCCAGCGCATGCTGGCCTTTTTTGAACAGTCGCTGCAGGACAGGCCCTATTTCGCCGGCGAGGCATTTACCGCAGCCGACATCATGATGCACCTGCCCGCAAAGGCCGCCGATCGGCACCGCGCGCCTGACGCCTTCCCGAATGTCCAGGCCTGGCTTGAAAGGGTCGAAGCACGGCCGGCCTACAAACGGATGCTGGCGCGGGCCCTGCCCGACGGTCCACCGCCTTTTCCCGGCGGGGGCCAAAGATAGCGCAGTTCAGCCGCCTGCGGGTTTGCGCAGATCGGCCAACCGTTCGATCTCCTCCCAGAACTCGCGAACAGTGTCAGTCACGATGTCACCTGCGGACTTGATCTCGTCGATCAGCACGGCGCTTTCGCCGCAGCCGATCAGGGCCACATCCATCTTGCCGCGATAGAACATTGCGCCGGCATCGCCCGCATAAGGCCCCTGGTTCTGGCCAACCTCACCGCGAGCGACAGCTTCGGCATAGGGTGTGCGGACCGCACGCATCTCGTTGGAATTGGGCACCGCTGTCGAACTGATGCCAATCACCTGCTCGGCCTCGACCAGCGCCTGTTTGTAGTTGTCATGCCAGGGGCATTCGCTCGATGCGATGAACCGCGTTCCCATCATCACGCCTTCGGCACCCAGGGCAAAGGCGGCTGCCATGCCATAGCCATCGGCAATCCCGCCGGAAGCCACGATGGGCACGCTCAGGCGCCGCCTCGCCTTTTGCAGGAGGGCAAAGCTGTGCAGATTGTCACGGCCATTGCCACCCCCTTTTTCGGCCCCGCCAAGCACGACCCCGTCGACACCGGCGTCTTCGGCGCGCAGCGCTTCGTCCAGCGTGTCGGTCATATGGTAGGTGGTCAGGCCAGCCCCCTTGATGCGTTCGATGTAGCGTGCCGGATCGCCGTAACCGGTTGTGATAAAGTTTGCTCTTCCATCGAGCGCCCAGTCCAGAACCGCCGTTTCCCTATCGGGTTTCGCCTGCAGGAAGGCGATCAGCAGGTGAAGACCGAATGGCTGGTTGGAGCGGGCTCGCACCAGATCGAATTCCGCCTGCATGTCCGGGATCGGGAGGAACATGGTTTCCATCAGACCGACGCCGCCAGCCGCGCTGACACTGCCGACAAGCGCACCGCGCGAGATCAATCCGATCGGTGCCTGGAAAATCGGATAGTCTGCGCCCGTGTGTTGCACGACGCGGTTTCCGGCAAACGGATACATGGCATTCCCCTTGGCCGACGGCAGGCGGCACCAAATTTATCTCACCTGGCATATTTTTGGCCGTTTGTGCCAGAAGAAATTGGGACGACGGTCATCCAGCAGACAGGGTCGGGGGCCGCCGCCACCTATGGTGCCGCCGTGTCAAGGCAATGGACCCGGTCCGCACTGGCCCCGGAGCGTCCGTTTCGCTGCACGCTACATTTCTGACACAACATTAGGTCTTGCGCTCCACTGCCTGCATCGCGATGGTCGGGCGCAACGGAATTGAATGCATCACAGGCAATTCAAATTGGGAGAACGCTGATGCTGAGCAGGCGAACGATGCTGATCGTCACGGGCGGGGCGGGTGCCGCCGGGTTGATCGGTGCCGGAGGCGCGCAGGCGGCACCGGGACTGACCTCAACGGGCGAGGCACCGCTGACCAGGCAGGAGTTCAGGCTCATCGCCGCCATGGCCGAAGGCATCATCCCGCAGACCGACACCCCCGGTGCGATCGGCGCGGGCGTGCCCGAGTTCTTCAGGACGATTTTCAACGACTGGTTCCTGAAGGACGAGCAGATCGCATTTCGCGCATCGCTGAAAGCGTATGACGATGAAGCCAGACAGCGTTTTGCCAAAGCCTTCGTCAGTTGCCCGGCGGCGCAGCAGAGCGAACTGCTGACCGAATGGGACCAGAAAGGCGTCAACATGTTCGTCCGGCCGCCGCATCCCTTCGGACAGTTCAAGAAGCTGACGCTGCATGGCTACTACACCTCGCAAGTCGGGCTGGAGCAGGAATTGAAAGCCACCATGGACGCGGCGCAGGACGACCCCAACGGGCCGCTGATCCAGCCCGTCAGCCTGTTCTGAGCCTGCCGGAAACCCGCAATTTCAAATGGAGTGAAGCGCATGGCGCAAGACACGTATGATGCAATCGTCGTCGGTTCAGGCGTTTCGGGAGGCTGGGCGGCCAAGGAACTGACCGAGCGCGGGCTCAAGGTGCTTATGCTCGATCGCGGGCGAATGGTTCGCCACGGCGAAGACTACGTTACCGAACACAAGGCACCCTACGAGTTCAAGTTTCGCGGCCTGGGCGACAAGCGCAACAGCCAATCGAATTATCCGGGGAATGCGCTCGCCAATCGCGAGGACACCAAGCACTTCTTCGCCGACACGGCCCTGCATCCCTATACCACGCCCAAGGATCGCCCGTTCGCCTGGACGCGCGGCAACCAGGTTGGCGGCAAGTCGCTGATGTGGTCGCGCCAGGCCTATCGCATGGCCCCGGTCAACTTCGAGGAAAACGCCAGCGACGGCCACGGGCTCGACTGGCCGATCCGCTATGGCGACATCGAGCCCTGGTATGACTATGTCGAAAAGTTCATCGGCATTTCCGGCACCGCCATCGATTATCCCACGGCGCCGGGGGGCAAGTATCTCCAGCCGGGCTTCCCGCTCAATCCGATCGAAAAGGACATGCAGGCGCGCATGGGCAGGGCGTTTCCCGATCCGCCGCTGACCGTGGCGCGCATGGCCAACCTGACCCAGGCGATCGGCGACGACCGCCAGCCCTGCCATTATTGCGGGCCCTGCGGCCGGGGATGCGCGACGGGTTCCTATTTCTCGACGCATTCATCGACCTTGCCCGCCGCCACGGCAACCAACCGGCTCACCGTTCTGCCCGACAGTATCGTCACCCGCATTCTCACCAGCGAAAGCGGCGAGCGTGCCACCGGCGTCGAGGTGATGGATGCCAACACGCGGCAGAAGCGCAGCTACAACGCGCGCATTGTCTTCGTATGCGCCTCGGCGCTGGAAAGCCTGCGCCTGATGATGCTTTCAGCCACTGAAAAGCACCCGGGCGGCCTCGGCAATTCCAGCGGCCTGCTGGGCAAGTACATCATGGATCACGTCGGTGCCGGCGGCGCGATGGCCACGACCAAGGGGCCGCAGACCCCGCATATCTGGGGCGGCCGACCGGGCGTCATGTGGATACCCCGCTTCCGCAACATCAACGGCGACAAGCAGTCCTATCTGCGCGGCTATCAGTGCAACGGCATTGCCTTCAACGACGACTGGCAGCGCGGCGCGCGGATGCCGGGCATCGGCGTGGACTTCAAGAACACCCTGCGCCAGACCGGCGGCTGGCACGTCATGCTGACTGGCAGCGGCGAAATGCTGCCCGATATCGGTAACAAGGTCTCGCTCGATCCAGCCGTCCGCGATGCCTGGGGGGTTCCGGTGCTGCATATCGATGTCGGCCTTGGCGCAAATGACATGGCCATGGCCAAGGGCGGCAGCGAGGATCTGTCCGAAATGCTCAAGGTCATGGGCTACGAGAACGTCTTCAAGTTCCCGGTCGGCAAGGGCGTGCCGGGCACGTCGATCCATGAAATGGGCGGCGCGCCGATGGGGCATGACAAGCGCAAGTCGGTGCTCGACGCGAACAACCGCGCGCATGACATTCCCAACCTGTTCGTGACCGATGGCGCGGCGATGAATTCCTGCTCGCAGTCCAATCCATCGTTCACTTACATGGCGATGACGGCCCGGGCGGCGGCGTTTGCCGCAGCAGAGTTCAAGGCCGGGCGGCTCTAGCAGCCTGCTAGAGCGTCGCGGCAAGGTCCGGATAGGAACTGCGCCCGTCACCGGGAACGCAATTGCTGGTGAATCCCCAATAGACCCCGGCCGAGGTGCGGGCATCGGTGACGATCAGGCCGGGCTGGTCCACCGTAAGCATGACATCTTGCGCCAGCAGATGCGCGCGCGCTTTCGGCAGATCGGCCGTCTTGAAGGTTATTCCGTGATAGCAGTCGTCCATGCCGCCGGCGTGACGACTCCAGGATGCCATTCCCACCCCGTCCCGCACCGGCTGGCCGAGCTCATAGACGCCATCGCCCAGCGCCACATAGACGCTGTCGGTGCCGATCGCCTCGTTCGCCGCCCGATGGATCACCTTCCCGCCCAGCACATCGACGAACAGGTGCTGCAGCCGCTCGGGCTTGTCAGTCAGCATGGTATGCCAGGCGCAGAATTCGAGCGCGAGCGGATCGTCCGGTGACACTGCCGGAATGGTCCAGCCGGGATTGAAGCGTGCATCGACATCCGCCCCCCAGCGCTTGTGCTTGGGCGTGTCGCCGACAGTAAAGAGTTCGTAGATGTAACCGGTCTGCTCCGGATCGGTCAGTACCATCTTGCCGTGGGGGATGGGCGCTGGCGACATGTCTCCGGACAAGATCTCGCCCTTGATGTCGCGCAATCGCAGGCCATGGTGCGGGGCCGCCGCGATGAGCGGAGCCAGGTCGTCCAGATAGAACGCCAGCATGCTGAGAAACGGCGGTGTCCCGGCGGGGGGCCTGGGATTGTTGCTGCTGGCAAATCGTGACGGGTCCATGACGTCGAAGAAGACTTCCTGCAACATCATCGTGAAACAATAGTCATTGTTGTAGCCATCGATCAGATAGGCCGACGATGGGCATTTCCATGGCCTCGCAAAGACCCGTCCGAACCAGGCCCGCACCTCGTCCAGCTGTCCCATCGCGGTGATCGTGGGATGGAAATTGGCAGTGACTCTGAAATCCATTGTCACACCTTTGCTCAGCGATCCGGCCCGCAACCCGGTTTGTCAGGCGAAGGTCAGCTTGCGTGCGTTGTCCCGCATGATCATGGCGACATCCGGATCGGAGAATGACTTGAGTTTCTCCATGAAATCGAGCGGATGGGCAAAGCCCTCGCCGTGCGGCCAGTCCGATCCGAACAGGATGCGATTGGCCGGAAGATAGCGGGCCAGCTCTTCGACATCTTCCTCGGGATAAGGAATGACGGAGCAATGTTCGATGAACTGCTGCCTTGGGCTCTGGGCATAGTCCCCGAAGTGACCGAGCGTATCGAGCGCATGGAGCAGCGAGGGCACCCAGGCCGAGCCGGTTTCCACGAAAGCATATTGCAATCGGGGAAAGCGTTCGAACAAGTGGTGGGCGACCAGGATGAAGGCAAAATCGTGCACCTGCCGTCCCTTGGTCATCGCTTCGAAGGGTGATCCTTCCTCGAACCGCATCGAGCCGGAAGTCAGCCGCGAACCGTCGGGGCGTTCGCCATAGGTGCGTTGCAACAGGTCGAAGAACTCGTCGTAGCTGTGATCTTCGGTGCCATGCGATGCCACGGTCACGCCGGCTTCCTGCGCCAGTGCCCAGAACCTGTCGAACATTGGGTGCGCCGGCGACTTTGTCCCCTCGCGCGTGATGGCAGGCCCGTGCCGGAGGTGAACGATGCGGGCACCGCGCTTCAGACACCATTCGAGTTCCACGACCGCCTTGTCCGGATCGGACAGGGTCATGTAGGGGGCGGCAAAGATCCGGTTCTGATAAGCAAAGCCCCACTCATCGTCGATCCAGCGGTTAAACGCCCGCATGATTTCTATCGCGGCTTCAATGTCGTTGGACATGCGCGCCTCGACCATCACCGCCTGAGAGGGGAACAGCCATGTCGCCCCGATGCCCTGCTCGTCCATGACGGCCAGCCGCTTGTCCCGGTTGTACCATTCAGGGTGGCTGGCCGGCTCGACATCGAATTTGCTCTTGAACTCGGTGGCCTTGATCTTGCCGGAGAACAATCCCAGCAATGAGCCGGGATTGAGGCGCGGGTGGACGTCGGCAGGCCCGGGCAGCATCGGGTGGAACTGGCCATCGATGACGTAGCGGGGCATCCCGTCCACGTCCTTGATCTGCAACCCGCGGTCGCGAAACTTCGGATCGCGGTGCCGGGTGAAAGCATCGCTCGATTCCCAGAAGTGATTGTCGCAGTCAAAGGCCGGACCAAGGGTCTCTCTCGTCAGGGTTCGCGACATGGAGTTTCTCCCAGTTCAGGTTCTGGCGTCAGGCATCATCCGTCCATTGCACATCATCCCATACACGCATGGTGAATGCACCATCAAACTCCGCCGCCAACCTTCGGATAACTCATTCAGACGCGCGCCTGCCCCCGGTGACCGTCAGCGCAGCTCGCGGAAAAAGGTCCGCAGATCGTCCACAACCACTTCGGGCCGCTCAGCGACGCCAAAGTGGCCGCCCCTTTCCTCGACACGCCATTTCTGCAAATTGTAATGCGCCTGCGCCCACTTGCGCGGATGGTAAATGATGTCGCCGAGGAATTGCAGCCCTGCCACCGGGACTTCAACCAGCGGCCGGCGATCATGCAGGAAGCCCGGATCGGCCCCCTTGCGGCTGGGCTGGTGATAGTGATGGGCAGAACTCAGATAGGTCTCGGTGAACCAGTAGAGGCTGGCCGTGGTCAGCAGATCGTCCTTGCTGAATACGGATTCCACGTCGCCGCCGGTATCCGCCCAGTCGCGGCGCTTTTCGATCAGCCAGGCCGCCTGGCCGACGGGCGAATCGTGCATGGCATAGGCAATGCGTCTGGGGACGGGTGCGCTGGATGGCCGCATAGCCCGATCCGTTGGCCATGAATTCCGCTCGCTTGGCGATCGCGAAACGTTCCTCATCCGCGTAGTCGTCGGGCCCGGCCAGCGGCGGGCGGAGCGGCACCAGATGCTGCAAGTGCAGGCCGATCATCCGGTCGGGATGGCGATGGCCGAGGAAGGCAGTGACGAAGGCACCGATGTCTGCCCCCTGCGCGGCAAAGCGCCGATAGCCGAGCCGGTCCATCAGTATCGCCCACAGGTCGGCAATATTGGCATGGAACACGCCCGGCTTGGTGAGCGGACTGGAAAAGCCGAAACCGGGCAAGGACGGGACGATCACGTCGAAAGCATCTGCCGGATCGCCGCCGTGCGCCGCCGGATCGGAGAGCGGGCCGACAACCTTGCGGAAATCCCAGAATGTCCACGGCCAGCCGTGAGTCATGATCAAGGGCACGGGGCTGGGGCCCTTGCCCCTGATATGCATGAAATGGATCGGTACGCCATCGATCATGGTCCTGAACTGCGGCCAGGCATTCATCGCCGCTTCGTGGTGGCGCCAGTCATAGCCATCGAGCCAATGGGCCGTCAGTTCACGCATCCAGGCAAGGTTTGTCCCTGCCAGCCAGGCGCTGTTGTCGCCGATTTCCTGCGGCCAGCGCGTATTTTCCAGCCGTTGGCGAAGGTCGTGCAGTGCCTGGTCGGGAATAGCGATACGGAAAGGGACGATTTCATTTTCCATCGTGTGCCATCCCCGCATCTAAGCGTTCCAGTCCGTTGGAACGACAATCCGTTTGTCACACGGCGGCGAGCGAGGGCACTTGCTGGCCCATGTCGAGCTGCGGTTCATAGGCCTTGAGGCGCGGCAGCACCTTTTGCGCGAACAGCGACTGGTTGCGCGTGGCTTCGGCCTCACCCATGCCGGCATAGTTGAACACCGCAAGGTAGGCGCAGGCACCCAGCTTCTGCTGAATATCCATCGCCTTCTCGACGCATTCGTCTGGCGTGCCGAAGACGTGGTTGCCGGTCCATTTCTTGGCGGAATCGCTCTGGGTCACCCCGCTCGCCCGCGCCTTTTCGGCATCGGCGGCGTAATTCTCGTAGCCCTTGATGCCCTTCATGTGTGCGCCGCTCATCGCGTAATGGCCCATCGCGGTCATCGAATAGCGCGTGATGTACTGTTGGCCGAGTTCATGCGCCCGGTCGCGATCCTCATCGACGAAAGTCCAGGCCACGAAGATCGGGCGCGGTGCCTCGCGGCCGTGCGCCTGGCGGAACAGCTCCCGGTAGGTTTCCAGTTCTGGGCCAAGTTGCTCGTAGGGCCGGTTGCCGGGGATGAACAGCAGGCCCGCGCCGAGCCGGGCCATGATCGGGAAGGTTTCGGCTGACTGGGCCGACAGGTAGAGCCGGTTGTCGAACGAATATTGCGGCATCGGGCGGATCAGCACATGCGGCTGTTTCAACACCTCGCCGTCATACTCGATATAGCCCCGTCCGAGCCCCATCATCACGGCTTCGGTATTCTCGATAAGTTGCTGGCGGCTGAGATTCATGTCGAGCCCGAAGCCGTCGAATTCGGTCTTGGCGACGCCGCGTCCCATGCCCACGATCACGCGCCCCCCCGAGATGTGATCGAGCACCGAAATGTCCTCGGCCACCCGGATCGGGTGATGCCAGGGAGCGACAATGACCATCGAGCCCAGTTTCACGCGCGTCGTGCGCGCGGCAATATAGGTCAGGAACTTCAGCGGGTCGGGGCACATCGCATAGCCGTTGAAGTGGTGCTCGACCGACCAGACAGAATCGAAGCCCAGCTGCTCCGCCCGATCAGCCAGCCGGTACTCGCTGGCATAGACGGCGGCGTCGCCAGCCTGCCCTCCGTCGAGTCCATCCGGATGGGCAAAAATGAAGCTGGTGCCGACATGCATTTGTCAGTCCTCTCTGGCCGTCGATTGTTCTGTGTGGTCAATTTGTCGCAGTTGAAGTGCCAAGTCCACGCCGGAAATTTGCAGTCGCGACGGGCAGGCGCTCTACCGCAACACAACCGGGATCGCCGACATGCCGCGCTGCTCCAGCCCGCCGGTCAGGCGCTGGGGCGGCGCACCGGGATCAAGATGCATCTGCGGGAAACGATCCAGCAGGCCGTCGATTGCAGCAATCATCATCTGCCGCGCGACGTGCTGCCCGACGCAGAGGTGGGGGCCCATTCCGTAGCCCAGATGCGCCTGACGCTTGCGCAAGATGTCGAACGAGTCCGGATCGTCCCACCGCCCGGGATCGCGGTTGCCGGCCCCCAGGCACACATCGATACGTGATCCGGCCGGGATTGCGACGCCTTCGAGTTCGGCGTCTTCCAGCAACAGCCGCGGAAACACCGGCCCGGTCGCGTTCCAGCGAACCGCCTCTTCCACAGCATCGGCGACAAGCGCGCGGTTTTCGCGGCAGGCCACCCAGAATGGATAGTGGCTGAGCAGCGCGTGTATGGCGATACCGAGCTGGCGCCAGGTGGTGCCGCCGCCCGCCAGCAGCAAGTGCCGCGAGAAGCCCATCACTTCCTCGTCATTGAGCTTGCGCGTGCCTTCGTCTGTCACGAAATCGGCACCGATCAGGCCGGAGACAACATCGTCGCCCGGCTCGATCCGCCGCGCCGCGACAACATCGCGCAGCATTTGCTGTACCGTCGCGGCGGCGGCCTTCTGTTCGTCGGGAGTGTCGCCATGGCCTGCCATCGATTTGACCAGATGCGCGCGAAACGTGAGCGCATCCTCGGAACGCAGGCCGACCCCCCGGCTGACAACATGCAAGGGCAGTCGCGCGCATAGTTCACTGTTGAGATCGGCCCGGTCGAGGGACGCAATCTGGGTCAGCAGGGTATCGACCGCCTCGTCGATCCAGTTGGTTCGCCACCAGTTCAGTGCAACGGGCTTGGCGAACATCGCTGCGCCAGTCGCCCGAAAACGGCGATGATCGGCACCGATCCGGTTGAGCATGATCGGGCCCATGTTCCGGAAGCCGGGAATTTCGTTGTAGGCGTAGGACGAGTACACTTCGTTCTCGCGGAAGGCGATGTCGCAGGCCTTGAACGACAGCGCGGTGTAGCTCGGCCGATCGGTGTCATACTGTTTGCGCCCGCCCACGCCGAGCAGATCGCGCAGGCTTCCCGGCAGGACCGGACCACGCGCACGCAGCGCGTTCATCGCGGCGTTGGTGTCGAAATCGGCAACATTGCCCATGTTCGCGGCTTCGTTGCCGACATCGAACAAGGTGCGGTAGCGGGTATCCTCAGCGGTTATTGCGTCTTTCATGATTTACGTCCCTGGCCCCGGCTTGCGGCTCCGGATTACACCAATCGCCAGATGCTTTAACCCCTTTCGTAATTCCCGCCTTCGACCGTTTCCAGTGGTTTTCGGGGACAGCAATACTAATTGGGTGTTTGCTTCCGGCACATGATGTTTGGGTATGACGACAAGTGGATCAGGCAAAATAGACCGGTGGTGCCCTGAACGCGGCGACATGTCTTGCATGTTCGCTGTCTTGAATGAACGGCAGGGGAAGGGCTCCGCGCAAGGTGCCGCCGGCTTGCGCGCGCATGCCGGCGCGCTCATGGGCCTATTCAGGATAGAGGAGAGGCATGGCCATGACCGCAGATCAGGAACTCGCACAGCTCAAGGCGACCGTCGCGTATCTGAAAGACCGCCAGGACATTCTCGATTGCATCCAGCGCGAAAGCCGCGCCCGCGACCGGCAGGATGTCGCGCAGATCGCCGGATGCTGGTGGGAAGACGGCGTCGATGAACACGGCGGCGTGGTGACCTTCGCGCCGGACTATCCGGAAAAGGCCAACAAGGGCCACACCATGAATTTCAACTTCACCAGCCACAACATCACCAACCACCTCTGCGATCTCGATGGCGATACCGCCAACTGCGAATCCTACGTGATCGGCGGACTCGCCTGGCAGGATGGCAAGAGCACGACCATCGCCATCGGTCGCTATCTCGATCGGCTGGAGAAGCGGGGCGGCGAATGGCGCATCATGGTGCGGCGCTGCACGATCGAGGCAACCGCCGATTGCGACGGCACCTGGGTTCACTCCAAGAATGTCCAGGGTTTCCTCAAGGGGCTGTGGAGCAAGGACGATCCTTCCTACGAGCGCCCCTACAGCTGGAAGCCGAGGGAAGAAGGGGTGCGCTGGTAGGGCAGGGGACGAGGGGCCGGCCGTGGTCAGCCGGGCTCCGCCGCCGTCAGGAACGCCTCGATCACGCCAGTCCGGATCGCCATCACCGCCGCGATGCGAAAGCGCATCATCATCACAAACACCCTGCTCAAGGCAGATCGGCTGTGGGTCAAATCCCTCGCTTGACCATCACCGATACTCTAGCCGCAGGCCTCCATCGCCTCGCGCGCCAGCTGGGCGAGCGTCGGAAAATGCGCGGCGCGGTCCCTGGCATTGGCCGAGGCGGCGGTGCCGCGGATCACCCGGCCCTTGATGCCATGGAAAATCGCTGCCAGCCGGAAGAAGTTGAAGGCGATGTAGTAGTCGTAGTGATCGATCCGCGACCGCCCCATGCGGGCGGCATAGCGCGCGGCATATTCGGCCTCGCCAGGGATGTTCATTGCGGCAAGATCGGCAGTTCCCAGCCCGGCGACGATATTGGGCGGCATGCGATACATCATCGCGTGATAGGCAAAATCCGCCAGTGGATGACCGAGGGTGGAGAGCTCCCAGTCGAGCACTGCAAGGATTTTCGGCTCGGTCGGGTGGAAGATCATGTTGTCGCAGCGGAAATCGCCGTGGACCACGGAGGTTTCGTCGCCGGGGGGAATGTGCTGCGGCAGCCATTCGATCAGCCGGTCCATGTCGGGGTCGCGACCGGCGTCGGTGTCTTCGAGATACTGGCGTGACCAGCGGCCGATCTGGCGCTCGAAATAGTTGCCCGGCTTGCCATAGTCGCCGAGCCCGATCGCCTGGTAGTCAATGGTGTGCAGGTGGGCCATGGCGGCGTTCATCGCGTCGAAATAGGCGGCGCGGCTCTCGTTTGGCACATCGGGGAACGAGGCGTCCCAGAAAATGCGGCCCTCGACCATGTCCATGACATAGAACCACGAACCGATGACGGCATCGTCGGTGCACAGCCCGTGGACCCTGGCGACCGGGAAATCCGCCTTAGCCAGCGCGATCAGCACCGTGGCCTCGCGATCGACCGCATGCGCGCCCTTGAGCAGTTCGCCCGGCGGCTTGCGGCGCAGCACGTAGCTGCGCTGCGGGGTGTTCAGCCGGTACGTCGGGTTGGACTGGCCGCCCTTGAACTGTTCGACGGCGAGCGGGCCGGAAAAGCCCTCGACATGGGCCGCCATCCAGCGTGCCAGCGCCGCCTCGTCGAAGCGGAAGCCCTCGCGCACGGCGGTGGTGCCGGCATTCTCGTCCTGTATGGCACCGCTCATCGTTCGGAACTCGCATCAATCTTGCCGCAGAGGCCTGTCTCGCATTGCGCGCGGGGCGTGTCCAGAGCCTGCTGCGGTCAGGATCAGCAGCCTCGCCAGACCGGCGCGCGCAGTCGCCGATTTGTCGCTTGGCCATGTCGCATTCCATCGCGAACGCTATGCTCGCCTTTCGGAATTCTGACCTCGGCATTGCAAGGCTGTGCAGTTTTGGGGGCTTGGCGCGCGGGTCAATCCGTGACACCTTGGGAGGCGATGCTAGACGACACGTCCGCCACAGCCGCCGACCGGACAAGCGACGCCGCCGCCAGGTCGCAAGGCAAGAGCGCGCGTGCGGGCGGCTATTCCAGTCCGTCGATCATGGCGCGCCGCCACCGAATCCTCAATGAAACCCGCAAGATGATCGGCGAGGTGGGCATTGCCAACCTGTCGATGGACGATGTCGCCAAGCGCGCCGACGTCGCCAAGCGCACGCTCTACAATGCCTTCCAGAGCAAGGAACACCTGATTGCTTCGGCGATCAGCAAGTATTTCGAGGATTACGCCAGCAAGTTCGACTATTCGATCGAAGAAGCCACGCTCGAGCGGATGGTCGAGACGCTGGCTGCCGTCGCCAAGCGGAACATGGCGATCAACAACTATTCGCGCGCGCTGATGAATGTCTATTTCTCCTCCGACGTCGATCCCGAGATCCGCCAGGCGATCCACGAGATCGCCTCGAAAACCCACGAACCCTGGGTGCGCAATCTCGCGCGCAACCGCCAGCTGCATCCCTGGGTCGATGCCGACAAGCTGATCGACGACCTGGTGCGGTTGCGCTATGCGACGGCGCATGCCTGGGCCGAAGGCCTGATCCCGCTCGGTCGGTTGCCGCACGAGGCCTTGCGCTGCTTCCTGACCCATATGGCGGGCGTGACGACCAGCCCGGTGCGCAAGCAGATCGTCGATATTCTCGCGGACCTTGAGAATCACCCGCTGCTCAAGAAACTCGCTTGACCTGTCTTCCCAATCCGCTCGCCCTGAGCTTGCCGAAAGGCCGCTTTTCCCTTCGTCCGGCCTAGCCGCACGAGACCCCCGCCTTCGCGGGGGAACAAGACTGATACCAAAGTGCATTGATCAGAACCTATAAGCCCCTCCCCTTCAGGGGAGGGGTTGGGGTGGGGGCTGTCGGCAAAGCGTTGCATTTTGACCGACAACCCCCACCCCTCCGCCGCTGCGCGGCTCCTCCCCTCCCCTGAAGGGGAGGGGCTTCGATGAGTTGACTCAGCGCAACTTGGTATGATTCATCGATTTCGCAACTTGCTCTAGGTGGTTTCTCCCCTCCAATGGAGAGGTGAAGCGCTGTCATTCCAGGCGGAAAAAATCTGACGCCGCCTCCTAGCGGAATCCAAGGTTGCGCAAGGCGAAGCGGACTTCGAAGATGTCGCCCTTCTTGGCGTCGCCGGTGGTGACGAAGTCGCGGCGCCAGGTCAGCCCGAGTTCGAGGCAGTCATCCTGATAGGCGACCCCGACCCGTGTGCGCAGCGGCTGGAAATTGTCGAGTGCGGGCACACTGGAATTGGTGCTCTCGCCGAGATTGACCACGCCCGAGCCGAACAGCGACCAGTAGCGGGCGAAGGCGATGCGCGCGGCGGCGCGCAATTCCTCGCTGTCACGCAGATCCTCGATCGTGGTTGAGATATTGCGGTTGAGCTTGGAGTAGCCGACCTCGAGATAGGTCCGCTGGCTGCCGATGGTGGCGTCGATCTCGTTGCGGCGGAAGCCGATGCCGTTGGTATCGAGCCGGAAGCGGTGGGTCAACTTGACGAAATTGCGGTATTGCACTTCGGTGCGCCCGACGATGTCGGAGCTGCGGTTGGACAGTCCGGTGCCCGCTGGCAGCAGGCTGGGCTTGCTGGTCAGGCGGAACGACTGGCCGACGGTGGTCTTGACCCGCCAGCGCGGGGCCTCGAATTGCCAGTCGATGCCATAGGTGAAACGCACCCCGTCCTCGATGCGGTCGTAACCGGGGAAGCGGTTGAGCGCGAACAGGTTGCTGTCCTGCAGGTCGATGGCGCGCGAATCCTCGTTGGGCACCTCGAGGTTGCGCACATTCGGGCTGGCGACCACCTGGATACGCGGGGTGATCACCTGGGTGCCGCCGAACAGCGGACCAGCCATGGGCCATTTTGCGTCGAAGGCGGCGGACGCAATCGCTCGCGATTGCCAGCCGGGGTTGCCACGATAGATCGCCGTCGCGGTCAGATCGTTGCGTGCCGAATGATAGACATCGCCGCGCACCAGCGCGGTAAGTGACAGTTCCTGCCCCAGGCGGGTGAAGCGCCGCAGCTCCCATTGCGCGCTGGCAAATGCACGCTGGGTATCCTGTCCGGCCGAGCGCATGATGCCGAGGCTGTTGGCCTGAAATTCGATCCGTCCGCCCAGCACCGGCCCGGCGATGCGGCGGCGATAATCGATTGCGGGCAGGGCCACCGGGACAAGTCCCTGGCTGTCGCCCGCGCGCAGCGTTTGTGTCGCCCAGCCGGCGATCGAGAGATAACTGTGGGGGTCGATGCGCTCGACCTCGACCATCGAGCGCAGCCGGTCGTCGCGGCTGATGTCGTAGCGGCGCAGGAAGGTGCGATCGGTGGCGCGGCGGATCGACGCGGTGACGCTCCAGTGCGGCGAGAGCTGGAAACGGCCATTGGCAAAAACAAAGCCACGAAACTCGCGCTGCGCCGCGCTGGTCGTCCCGGCGACGGGGATGACGTCCGACCGGGTGCCATAACCGGTGATCTGGTAGGCACCCTTCTCGGTCAGCGCGCGGTATTGCAGCGACAGCATCGGCGCGGCCTTGGTATAGGCATAGGCGGTGGCGGCTATGTCGCGGTTGTCGGACAGGCGCTGATACCAGGCTTCGCTGATTTCGAGCCCGTTGGAGGGTGTGAAGCGGAAATTGGGGATCAGCAGGCCGGAAATGGCGCGGCCATCGGTGGCCAGCGCGAGTCCCGGCAGCGGCATCAGTCGCACGCCGAACAGCTCCAGCCGCGCGCCGCGAAAACGCACGGTTTTGGTGTCGGGCTCATAGACCACCTTGCGTGCGGTGACCCGCCAGCTCGGGGTTTTGGAGCAGCCCTGCGCGTCCTCGACATCGCAGGCGGTATAGGCGGCGCGATCGAGCAGGACATGCCCGTTGCCCGCCCGCTCGCCCGCTCGCGCGGCCAGCCGCCCGCCCTCGCGCAGCGCCAGCAGCATGTCTTCCATCGCGCCGGTCTCGAATTCGTCGTTGAGCTCGACCTTTTCGGTGAACAGCTGGTTGCCGTCCTGATCGACCAGGCGAATATTGCCCGTGGCGATAATCTTGCCGGTCTTGCGGCTCCAGGTCACCGTGTCGGCCTTGACCGACTTGCCCTCGCGTCGCAGCACGACATTGCCGCGGGCGGTAACGCTGTCGGCATCGTCGTTATACGCAACCGTGTCCGCCTCGAATTCGACAGGCTTGCTTTCACGGGTTTCGGCGGTTTCGGGCCGCGCTTCGATTTGCGCGCTTGCAGGCACGGCCAGTGCCAGCGAAGCCAGCAGGATCAATGCCAGGCCTGCGCCCAGTTTGCGCCATCCCGACCTTTGGGAGGGAATTGCCTGAAACAAGGACTGGAATTGCGACCCCGGGAGCATCACTTGCCTATCGCACTGCCCGCGCCTAACTGCAATCCGCCCTTGGCGCAGGCAGGCGTCGATTGGCCGGCCGCCTGCTGACCCCGCGCTTTGCATGGCGCGGGTGGCTCGCCGACAGGTTCAACCAGACCGGGAGTGGTCATGAAAATTGCGTTCCTCAATGCACCGCGAAGTCCGGCCCCGCGTTTCATCGCCATGCTTGCCGCGCCCGGTGCCGTGCCGGCGGGTCTGGAGCCGGAGCTGGCCGAGGGAGCTAAGGCCGCGCGTTTTACCGGGAAGGCAGGGCAGGTCCACGAGGGCTTCGTTACCCGCGACGGCCAGCTGGTGCGCGTGGCGCTTGCCGGGATCGGCGAGGCCAATGGCAGCGCCAAGACTATGGGGCGCGTGGCCTCGCTCGAAAAGGCCGGGGCGGCGCTGGCCGCCAAATATGTCGCCTCGGGCGAAACCGCGCTGACCCTGGACCTTGCCGGTGCCCGGCTTGAGGGCATGGAGATCGCCGCGCTGCTGCTCGGTCTGCGCCTGCGGGCCTGGCGGCACGACGCCTATCGCACCAAGCTCCCCGAGGACCAGAAGCGGACCCTGGCCGATGTCGAGGTGGTCAATGCCCCGACCGATGCCGCCGACGCATGGGCGCGCGAGGCAGCGCTGGCCGACGGCGTCGAATTCGCCCGCGAACTGGTCACCGAGCCGGGCAACGTGATCTACCCGGAAAGCTTCGTCGCGCGCTGCGAGGTTCGGCTGGCGGGAACCGGGCTGGAACTGCGCGTGCTCGGCGAGGCGGAAATGCGAAAGCTGGGCATGGGTGCGCTGCTCGGCGTCAGCCAGGGCTCGGTGCGCCCGCCGCGCCTGCTGGCAATCGTGTGGAACGGAGGCGCAGCGGGCGCGAAGCCCATGGCTTTCGTCGGCAAGGGGGTGACCTTCGACACCGGCGGCATTTCGCTGAAGCCCCCTGCCGGCATGGAAGACATGAAGTGGGACATGGGCGGCGCCGGCGCGGTGGCGGGTGCGATGCTGACGCTCGCTTTGCGCCAGGCGAAGGCCAATATCGTCGGCATTTGCGGCCTCGTCGAAAACATGCCTGATGGAGCCGCGCAGCGGCCCGGCGATGTCGTCACCTCGATGTCGGGGCAGACCATCGAAGTGATCAACACCGATGCCGAAGGACGGCTGGTGCTGTGCGATGCGCTGACCTGGTTGCAGAAGGAATATGCGCCGCATACCATTGTCGATCTTGCCACCCTGACCGGCGCGATCATCATGAGCCTGGCCAACGAATATGCCGGCCTGTTCGCCAATGACGATGCGCTGGCAGACAAGCTGGCCGCAGCGGGCGCGGCCTGCGGCGAGAAGCTGTGGCGCATGCCGATGGGCGCGACCTATGACAAGCTGATCGACAGCGGAATTGCCGACATGAAGAACGTGGGCCCGCGCAACGGCGGCTCGATCACCGCAGCCCAGTTCATCCAGCGCTATATTGCCCAGGGTACGCCCTGGGCGCACCTCGACATCGCCGGCATGGTCTGGGCCGACAAGCCCGGCGCGACCTGGGAGAAGGGCGCGACCGGCTTTGGCGTGCGGCTGATCGACCGCTATGTGCGGGACAATTGTGAGACTTGACCCCCCTCCCGCAAGCGGGAGGGGCTGGGGGAGGGCCTGTCGGGCAAGGGTATGCGCGTTGATTTCTATCAGCTGAGCCGCGATCCGGTCGAGGCGGCGCTGCCGCTGATCGCGCGCGCGGCGATGGGTGCGGGCGAGCGGCTGCTGGTGGTGTCGCAAGACCCGGCTCAGCTTGGCCGCATCGGCGAGGCGCTGTGGACGAAACTGCACGAAACCTTCCTCGCTCATGGCATGGCCGGGGAGCCGCACGCTGAACGCCAGCCGATCCTGCTTTCGGCTGCGGTCGAACCGGCCAATGGCGCACGCTTCCTGGCCCTGGCCGACGGGCAGTGGCGAGAGGGCGATCCTGCCTTCGCGCGGACCTTCCTGCTGTTCGATGAAACCAGCCTGCAAGCCGCGCGCGATTGCTGGCGGATGCTGGGCACGCGCGATGGCATCGAGCGCAAGTTCTGGAAGCAGCAGGACGGCAAATGGGTCGAGGGGCCGTAACCCGTCGCCTTGCGGCGCAGCATTTTCCCCGCTAGGGGCGCGCCACTTCAAGACACAATCAATCTTCGCAAGGACGCAAACCATGGCGGTGACCCGCACTTTCTCGATCATCAAGCCCGACGCTACCCGCCGCAACCTGACCGGAGCGGTCACCGCCAAGCTGGAGGAGGCCGGTCTGCGCGTCGTCGCCGCCAAGCGCATCCACCTGACCAAAGCCCAGGCCGAGGGCTTCTACGAGGTCCACAAGGAACGCCCGTTCTATGGCGATCTGGTCAGCTTCATGACCTCGGGCCCGGTGGTGGTGCAGGTGCTCGAAGGCGAGGACGCGGTGAAGCGCAACCGCGACGTGATGGGCGCGACCAACCCGGCCGATGCTGCTGAAGGCACCATCCGCAAGAGCTTCGCCGAATTGATCGAAGCCAATTCGGTGCACGGTTCGGACTCCGACGAGAACGCGGCGATCGAGATTGCGTTCTTTTTCAAGCCGGAAGAGATTGTCGGCTGAACTCCCCTCATCCAAGCTCCGCTATCCTTCTCCCGCAGGCGGGAGAAGGATACGCAGGCTTGTGAGCGCAGCGAACTAGCCGCAGTTGGATGAGGGTGCGCAGTGCCAGCCCGAGAGCCCGCCAGCTGCGGCGCGAGATGACCGACGCGGAGCGCAAGCTTTGGGAAGCCTTGCGCGACCGCCGGCTGCTCGGCTGGAAATTCCGCCGACAGGTCGAGATCAAGCCATACTACGTCGATTTCCTGTGCATCGCAGCAAGGCTGATTATCGAGGTCGATGGCGGGCAGCACAGCGAAGTGAGGGATGCGGTGCGGACTGCGTTTCTGACTGAAAAGGGTCTGCGCATCATCCGCTATTGGAACAACGAAGTATTGGGCAACCTCGACGGCGTGTTGGTCAACATCGCAGAGGTCCTGGGTGATGCAGCCCCCTCATCCAAGCTCCGCTAGCCGCAAGGCGGCAAGCTGCGCTTTCCTTCTCCCGCAGGCGGGAGAAGGACGAGGACCTGCGTATCCTTCTCCCGCAGGCGGGAGAGGGATACGCAGGCTTGTGAGCGCAGCGAACTAGCCGCAGTTGGATGAGGGTGCGCAGTGCCAGCCCGAGAGCCCGCCAGCTGCGGCGCGAGATGACCGACGCGGAGCGCAAGCTTTGGGAAGCCTTGCGCGACCGCCGGCTGCTCGGCTGGAAATTCCGCCGACAGGTCGAGATTAAGCCATACTACGTCG
This sequence comes from uncultured Alphaproteobacteria bacterium, assembly GCA_963777795.1. Classification (GTDB taxonomy): domain Bacteria; phylum Pseudomonadota; class Alphaproteobacteria; order Sphingomonadales; family Sphingomonadaceae; genus Novosphingobium. The sequence goes on along the minus strand of CAVZRM010000003.1, from coordinate 334,623 downwards.
ATTTCCTGTGCATCGAAGCAAGGCTGATTATCGAGGTCGATGGCGGGCAGCACAGCGAAGTGAGGGATGCGGTGCGGAATGCGTTTTTGACTGAAAAGGGTCTGCGCATCATCCGCTATTGGAACAACGAAGTATTGGGCAACCTCGACGGCGTGTTGGTCAACATCGCAGAGGTCCTGGGTGATGCAGCCCCCTCATCCAAGCTCCGCTAGCCGCAAGGCGGCAAGCTGCGCTTTCCTTCTCCCGCGGGCGGGAGAAGGATACGCAGGCTTGTAAGCGCAGCGAACTAGCCGCAGTTGGATGAGGGTGCTATCTTCCGCCGCAGAGGAGACCACGGATGCAAGGCATGGGCGAGGCGGCGGGCGAGGCTTGTCCGTTCGAATTCAACTTCGACGAAAAGACCTTCAAGGTCGGCGACACCGTCAGCTACCGGGTCACCGGCAGCCTCGAAGGCTTTCCCTTCGTCGGCACGCTGGTCGAGGTGCATGACGACTTCGTGATGATCTCTGGCGACCCCAACGATCCCGCGCAGCTCTATCGCGGCACCCGCGAGAGCCGGCCGCTGGTGGACTACGCGGAAATCTAGAAAATCGCCGGACCCGGCGATCGTCTATGCCTCCACCACCCTGACCAGCCGCCGCTCGAGCGGGAACAGCACGCCCGCCAGTTCATGCCCGCGCTTGAGCACTTGCCCGGCTTCGCCGAACAGCGTCCACATGCCCTGTTTGCCGCGCAGCGCCGGGCGTTTTTCGATGCGCGCCTGCGGGCGTTCGGCGGCGCGGCGGAAGGCGGAGAAGCTGGCGGCGTCGCGGTCGAAGTCCATCGCGTAGTCGCGCCATTCGCCGGCAGCGACCATGCGGCCATAGAGATCGAGGATGCGTTGCAGTTCGGGGCGCTCGAAGCCAGTCTGCGCGGCCCGGACAGCGGGAGTCGGAAAGGGCGTGACGTTGGACGTCTGTCTGGGCGCGCTCAAGCCGACTTGGTCCCCCCACGCTTGCGCCCGGCGCTTTGTCTGGCGGCTTCCGCATCGCGCTCGGCCATCAGTGCGGCCAACCGCCTTTGCAGCGTCTCCAGTTCGCACTGGATGATTTCCAGTTTCTGCGTCGCCGGATCGAACTTGTCCGAGCAGGGCGTGCCGTAAGGCATGAATTCCTGCTGCCAGGTCTCCGCCGGCATCAGCGTCGAACGCGCCCGGGTTCCGACCATGGTCGCGCCCTCGGGGACGTCCTCGGTGACTACCGCGCTCGCTCCGATCCGCGCGCGTTTGCCGACGACGATCGGCCCTAGGATCTGCGCGCCCGAACCCACGATGACATTGTCCTCCAGCGTCGGGTGACGCTTGCCGCCAACACCATTGAACGGCTTGGTGCCGCCCAGCGTAACACACTGGTATATCGTGACATTGTCGCCGATTTCGGCAGTCTCGCCGATTACCGTGAAACCATGATCGATGAACAGGTGGCGACCGATCGTTGCGCCGGGGTGGATATCGATACCGGTCAGGAAACGGGCGAAATGGTTGACCGTGCGGGCGAGGAAATAGAGCCGCGCATCGAACAGCCAGTGCGCCACCCGGTGCCAGGCGACCGCCCACAACCCCGGATAGAGCAGCACTTCCCAGCGCGAGCGCGGCGCGGGATCGCGCGCGACGATGGAATTGAGATAGGCGGTCAAATGCCCCATGATGCTGATTTTCCCATCAATTGGCTCCTAAAGCAAGCACGGTTGCATCGGCCCGCCATCACTGCCGCCCACGGCCTCCAACGCATCGCGCCACACCGCCATGGTCGCCGGCACCTTGCGCTCGAGGCTGATCCGGTCGATTTCCGCCACCAGCCGCTCGACGCCCAGATGGCTACGTTCGCTGCGCGGGACAAGATAGGCGGCGGCAGATCCGTCGAGCATCAGTCCGCGCAGTTCGGCATGCAGGGCGATCAGCCCGGCCAGCATGGCGTCATCGGGCGCGCCGATTTCAAGATGCAGCGCCGCGCCGATGCGCGAGGCGAGATCGGGCAACGCGATGCGCCATGCGCCACCAGGCGCATTGCTGACCAGCAGCAGCGGCCGGCCGCTTTCCTGCGCCCGGTTCCAGCGGTGAAACAGATCGGTCTCGTCGATCCGGTCTGCATCGTCGAGCGCTTCGCCCCCGTGCCGACCGGCTCCGCTGTCGGCAAACCAGCGCGCGAGCAGCGACTTGCCCGAGCGCGGCGGGCCGGACAGCACGGCGGTGCGAAACGGCCAGGCGGCGGGATTGGCCATGGCTTCGATCGCCGCCGCGTTGGCATTGCCCGCGACAATGCGCGATGGCCCGGCGCTGCCCGCCAGCGGCAAGGCAATCTGGCGCGTCATCCTACAATCGTTCCGAATGCGCTGGAATCAGGCATAACGGACGGGGGTGTGGTTCCATTTGACCGCAAAGACCTTAGCGCCTGATGCTGAGCGCGTTGCTGCCGACGGTGACCGCGAAACCGCGCGCGCGCAGAGCGGCGGCCAGCGCTTCGAGCTCGCCCGCATAGGTCACCCGCATCACTGAGGTGCCGCCAATGGCGATGCTTGAGGTTGCAGCCCCGCGCACCCCCGCTGCACCGCGCACTGCGCCGAGCGCGGCATCGACTGCGGCGGCATCGGGCGAGGCGAACTGAACGGTATAGGTCGCAGCCACATCGGGCGGCGGCGCGGTCTCGCTGGCCTGGGTGGCGGGCGCAGCGCTGCTGGCGGTCGCCGGGGTCGCATCGACCGGCCTGGGTTGGGTCGCGGCGTCCAGCGCCGAAAGCGCCGCGTCCATCGACTGCTGGTCCGAATAGAGCGTGGCATCGGGGGTGAGCAGTCCCCCGGTCAGCGCGTCGGTGTAGATGCGGTCGAATTGCTGGATCGCCTGATCGAGCATGGCGGGAAGGCCGGCTTCGTTGTTGGCGGTGAGCTCGAAGCTGGCGAGCCAGGTATTGTCCGGGCCGAATTGCGCGGTGAAATAGCCGCGCACCGGTCCGCCCGGCCATTGCCGCTCGAGCCGGGCCACCGGCATGATCACGTCCGACGCGCCGAACTGGGCCAGCACGTTGCGCCACCACAGGCGGCTGCGCCGTCCCGGCTGCCCGGCCGTCAGGATCAGCGATTCGCCGCCCGAACCGGCGGCGCGGACATAGTCGATCGCGCTGGCTCCGGCGCGGAAACCGGCCCAGGCCTTCTGCCACGGGCCGCGCACCTCGAAGGTTTGCGCAGTGCCGCCCGAATGGAGCACCGGGATCACCAGCAGCGGCGCGGAATGGGCGCGGGTGGAATTGCCGTTGCCGGCGAGGAACTGGCCGGCGCGCTGGCGGTCGAACACAATGCCAAGCCTGGCGACATAGCGCCTCGGGCCGATCTGCTCGCGCTCGATGACCACGGCGGAGACCATGCCCTCGATCTGGCTGTCGCTCATCGCCGGGCCCTTGAGCATCTGCCAGCCCATGCGTTGCGCCAGCTTCCAGCCGTTCACCCGCGCTTCGGCCGCGTCCTTGCCGGTGGTCTCGACCTCGATCCCGCCGATCTGGATGTCGCTGGAGGTGGCGACCGGCAGAATGCCGCGATCGCCCTCGATCTGCGCCATGAGCCGGTCGGGGCCGACGATTGCCAGCGCGACGGCCAACGCCAGCGAAAGCCCCAAAAGGAGCTGGGCGGCGGGGCCGGGGCGCCAGGGGCGCCGGGAGGTTGGGAGGAGTGCGACAGCCATCGGGGGAAACCGCGCGCCTTTTGCCCAATCACTCATGGAAAACCAAGCCGGAAAAGGATAGGCGGCGCAAATGTCGAACAATGCCCCCCCGAAAGCCTACAGCTACGAGACCGCCGGCGTCTCGATCGCCGCCGGCAACGCGCTGGTCAAGGCGATCGGCCCACTGGCGAAAGCGACCGCACGGCCGGGTGCCGATGCCGAGCTGGGCGGCTTCGGCGGGTTCTTCGATCCGCGCGCCGCTGGCTACACGGATCCGCTGCTGGTCGCCGCCAACGACGGCGTCGGCACCAAGGTCAAGCTCGCCATCGATCACGACCGGCACGACCGCATCGGCGAGGACCTCGTCGCGATGTGCGTCAACGATCTCATTGTCCAGGGCGCGGAACCGCTGTTCTTCCTCGACTATTTCGCCACTGGAAAGCTGGACAATGGCATTGCCGAGCGGGTGGTTGCTGGCATTGCCGAAGGCTGCAAGCGCGCCGGCTGCGCGCTGATCGGCGGCGAGACGGCGGAAATGCCGGGGATGTATGCGCCGGGCGACTACGATCTCGCCGGCTTCTGCGTCGGCGCGGTGGAACGCGGGCAGCAACTGACCGGCGACAAGGTGGCGGCGGGCGACGTGCTGCTCGGCTTGGCCTCCAGCGGCGTCCACTCCAACGGCTACTCGCTGGTGCGCCGCCTCGCCGAGGATCTCGGCTGGCGGATGCAGCGCCCGGCGCTGTTCGATCCCGACCGCCTGCTGATCGACCACCTGATCGAGCCGACGCGGATCTATGTGAAGAGCCTGCTGCCCGTGGTCCGCTCCGGACGTATCAATGCCCTGGCGCATATTACCGGCGGCGGCTTGCTGGAAAACGTCCCGCGCGTGCTGCCGCAGGGCCTTCACGCCCATATCGACGCCGACGCCTGGGAGCAGCCGCGGCTGATGGCCTTCCTCCAGGCGCAGGGCCATATCGAGCCGGCGGAAATGGCGCGCACGTTCAATTGCGGCGTAGGCATGGTGCTGGCGGTGGCGGCGGACGCGACCGAGGGCGTCGCGCGCGATCTCGAAGCAGCGGGCGAAAAGGTATTCGCCATCGGTCGGATCGAGGCCGGAGAACGCGGCTGCACCGTGTCGGGCAACCTTGAGACCTGGAGCGCACGCGAAGCGTGGAGTGCGACACATGTCGGCTGACCCAAATCCTCCCCGAGCTTGCTCGGGGAGGTGGCAGCCGCGACAGCGGCTGACGGAGGGGTGCCGGCGCGAAGCGACGGCATTGCCGTCGCACCCCTCCGCCACCCTTCGGGCGGTCCCCCTCCCCGAGCAAGCTCGGGGAGGATCGAGATGACGCGCGCCAAAGTCGCCGTGCTGATCTCGGGCAGCGGCACCAACATGGCGGCGCTGCTCTATGCCAGCCGCGCCGATGACTGCCCTTTCGAAGTGGTGCTGGTCGCCAGCAACCAGGCCGGGGCCGCCGGCTTGCGGCTCGCCGAAGCGGAAGGGGCGGCGACCTTCGTGCTGCCGCACAAGGGCATGGAGCGCGCCGATCACGACGCCGGCATGGACGCCGCGATCCGCGCCAGCGGCGCGCAATGGGTCGCGCTGGCGGGCTACATGCGCATTCTCACCCCCGCATTCGTCGCGCGCTGGGACGGACGGATGCTCAATATCCATCCCTCGCTGCTGCCGAAATATCCTGGCCTCCACACCCACGAACGCGCGCTCGCGGCGGGCGACGCCCATGCCGGCTGCACCGTCCACCTCGTCACCGCCGAACTCGACGACGGCCCGATGCTCGGCCAGACGCGGGTGGCGGTGCTCCCCGGCGACACGCCCGAGAGCCTCGCCGCGCGGGTGCTGATTGCCGAGCACCAGCTCTATGCGCGCTGCCTGGCAAAACTGGTGTCGCATGAACACTCGACCGAATACCGCGTCGAACAGGTGCGCAGGCGCGCTCTGGCCCAGCCGGAAGCGGAGGAAACGCTGTCGCATGGCATGCCCTGCTTCGGCGTGATCAAGGGCAAGAAATTCGCCTATGTCGCGATCAACAACCATTCCGATGGCAAGCTGGCGCTGCTGGTCAAGATCAGCGGGCTCGACGAACAGCAGCAGCTGATCGAGAACGATCCGGTGCGCTATGCGCGCCCCGCCTATTTCGGCGACGGCTGGATTTCGATCCGGCTCGATCTTGGCGATACCGATTGGGACGCAATCGGTGCGTGGCTGGCCAGGAGCTGGCGCAGTGTCGCGCCGAGAAAGCTCACCGCGCTGCTCGACATAGCCGACGAATTCTAGATCGGAATGCAGGAAATCGGAATCATTCGTCATTGCGAGCGCAGCGAAGCAATCCAGAGCCGCGAAAACCGCCTTGGATTGCTTCGCTGCGCTCGCAATGACGAAGAGATGGTGGAGATTAAACCCATCCGGCTTCAAAGACGCTTGAACGAGCGAAACTCTGGCCGGCGAAGCGGCGGCTGACGTCCTTACTTGCCCTTGGCCAGCATCCCCATCGCGTGCATCGATTGCTCCATGCCGTTCTGGATCGGCGCGTCGCTGCTGCGGTCGCTGATCTGCTCCCAGGCGGCGGCGAAACCTTCAACGTCAAGCGCATTGGGTGCCAGCAGCACGCCCTCGTTCATCGTCACCCAGGCGCTCTGGCAGACCCCCGCGCCCGCGCCGACTATGGCATTCGACGGCGCATCGTCGCTAACCAGGAACAGCGCTGCGGGGGTGACGTTTTCCGGACTGAACGCCTTGTAGGCCTCCTCGGGGAAGATATCCTCGGTCATCCGCGTGCCGGCGGTGGGTGCGAGGCTGTTGACCCGGATGTTGAATTTCGCGCCTTCGAGGTGCAGCGTCTTGGCCAGGCCGACCAGTCCGAGCTTGGCAGCGGAATAGTTTGCCTGGCCGAAATTGCCGCCGAGCCCCGACGACGAGGTGGTCATCAGGATGCGGCCGTAGTTCTGCTCGCGCATGGTTTCCCACACCGCCTTGGTGGCGAAGGCACTGCCCAGCAGGTGGACCCGCACCACCAGCTCGAAATCGGCGGGATCCATCTTGGCGAAGCTCTTGTCGCGCAGGATGCCGGCGTTGTTGATCAGCACATGCACTCCGCCCCAGGCTTCCTTCGCCTTGGCTACCATTTCCACCATCTGGGCATAATCAGCGACATTGCCGCCGTTCGACATGGCCTCGCCGCCGGCTGACTTGATTTCCTCGACCACTTGCAGCGCGGCATCGGAATGCCCGGTGCCATCACGCGCCGCCCCGAGATCGTTGACCACGACTCTGGCCCCGCGTCGTGCGAGTTCGAGCGCATAGGCGCGGCCCAGGCCACCGCCGGCACCAGTGACGATGGCGACTTTGCCGGCGAAGGAAATGGTCATGGGTTCGCTCCGATCCTGAAGAAATGTTGCGGCGCGGCATTGCACGGCGGGCGCGTTCGTTCAATCGAGATTTTCCAGCGCCGGGATCAGCGCGTCGAAGTGGCCGATCACGGCATCCGCGCCAAGCTTTTCGGGCGGTACATCGTTGAAGCCGAATGCGACCGCGACGCAGGGCAGGCCCGCTGCGCGCGCCGCGCCCACATCGAAGGTGGTGTCGCCGACAAACACCGCGCGCCCGCCGCCGCCTCGTTGCACCATCGCGTCGATCGGATCGCGCGCCGGCTTGGCCTTGCCCGGCCCCAGGGTGTCGCCGCCGATGATCGTATAAAACCGGCTGGCGAGGCCGAGTTGCTCAAGCAACGCGCGGCTTAGCGCTTCCAGCTTGTTGCTCACCACGGCGAGCTTGACCCCGCGCGCGCCAAGCGCATCGAGCATCGCCTCGCCGCCGGGAAACAGCCGGGTGTGGACGGCGATACCACGCTCGTAGCGGCGCATGAAGGCCTCGTGCAGCGCGGCAAAATCCGCTTCGGGGACACCGCCGGTCAGCGCCAGCGCGCGGCGCAGCATGGTCCGGCCGCCGCCGCCGATCAGCGTGCGCAGTTCGCCCAGGGCAACCGGCGGACGACTGGCCAGCCCGATGGCATGGTTGATCGCATGGCCAAGGTCTTCGTGGCTGTCGACCAGGGTGCCATCGAGGTCGAAGCCGACGATATCGAAAGGAAATTCTGGCATATCATCTCCCCTAGCCGTTCGTGTCGAGCGGAGTTGAGACACCTCGCGCAAGTGTCTCGACTTCACTCGACACGAACGGAGCTTGGGATTAGCAACAATGGCTATGAGTGAAGCAGATAGACTTCTCGCCATCGTTGTCCTCGCCGCAGGCAAGGGCACCCGGATGAAGAGCGAACGGCACAAGGTGCTCCACCCGATCGCCGGGCGGCCGATGATCGAGCACCTGCTCGCCAGCATTGCCGAACTTTCCCCGGCGCGTCAGGTGGTGGTGGCGGGGCACGGGCGCGAGCAGCTTCAGGCTACCCTGGACAGCCGCGCCGAACTGGTGGTGCAGGAACCCCAGCTGGGCACGGCGCACGCCGTGCTTCAGGCGGGCGGGCCGCTGGCAGACTTCGCCGGCGACGTGCTGGTGCTCTACGCCGACGTCCCGTTCGTCAGTGCGGCGACCATGCGCGCGATGATCGCGCGGCTGCACGATAGCGATGCGCCTGCCGTGGTCGTGCTGGGCTTCGAGCCGGACGATGCGCTCCACTATGGCCGCGTGATTGCCGCTGATGGCCGCATCGCCAAAATGGTCGAATTCAAGGACGCGAGCGCCGCCGAGCGCGCCACACGGCTGTGCAATTCGGGACTGATGGCGGCGCGCGGCGCAGACCTGTTCGCGCTGCTGGCGCGGGTCGGCAATGACAATGCCCAGAGCGAATACTACCTGCCCGACGTCGTCAATATCGCGCTGGCCGACGGCCGGGCTTGTGCGGTGGTGACCACGGCGGACCCGGACGAAGTCGCCGGGATCAACAGCCGCGCCGAACTCGCCGAGGCCGAAGGCCGCTGGCAGGCACGGCGGCGGCGGCAGGCGATGGACGATGGCGCGAGCCTCATCGCGCCCGAGACGGTGTGGTTCAGCTGGGATACCGTGCTGGGGCGCGATGTCACCATCGAGCCCAATGTCATCATCGGCCCCGGCGTCTCCGTGGCTGACGGCGCGACGATTCGCGGATTTTCGCACCTCGAAGGCGCGGCGGTCGGTGCCTCCTGCGAAGTCGGCCCCTTCGCCCGGTTGCGCCCTGGCGCAGTGCTGGAGGAGAAGGCCAAGATCGGCAATTTCGTCGAGATCAAGAAGTCGGTGCTGGGGCCGGGGGCCAAGGCCAACCACCTCAGCTACATCGGCGATGCGGAGGTCGGGGCCGGGGCCAACATCGGCGCGGGCACGATCACCTGCAACTACGACGGCTATTTCAAATACAAGACCGTGATCGGCCCGCGCGCCTTCATCGGTTCAAACTCGTCGCTGATCGCCCCGGTGAAGATCGGCGCGGATGCGATTGTCGGCGCGGGTTCAGGCAGTGTCGCGCGACGTGGCCGATGGCGAACTGCGGCTGGTGCGCGCGGAACAGCTGGTCAAGCCGGGCTGGGCGGACAGGTTTCATGATGCGATGAAGAAGCGGAAGGCGGAGGGAAAGAAGGAATAGCCGCGCGCAATCCGTCACCCTGAACTTGTTTCAGGGTCCCTTTCGCCGCATGTCCTGCCGATCATCGATGGGGAACGGGGCTTTGTCGCAGAACGAACTCTATTATGGCGATAATCTGGACGTGCTGCGCCGCAAGGTCGCGGCGGAAAGCGTCGATCTGTGCTACATCGATCCGCCGTTCAATTCGAAGCGCAATTACTTCCAGATCTACAACAACCAGGGCAGCGAGGACCGCGCGCAGGCGCAGGCCTTTGTCGATACGTGGAACTGGGGCGATGAGGCGATCGAGGGGCTGGACTATATCCTCGACATCCAACGGCTGGCCCCGCGCGCGGGCGAAACGCGCTGGACCGAACAGACGGTCGAGCTGATCCGGGGGCTGGAAAAGGTGCTCGGGCGCGGGAGTCTCCTCGCCTATCTCGTCCACATGACGCTGCGGATCGTCGAAATCCACCGCGTCCTCAAACCCACCGGCAGCTTCTACCTCCACTGCGACCCGACCGCCTCGCACTATCTCAAGCTGGTGCTCGACGCGGTGTTCTGCGGGCAGGGCGGGGATTTCAGGAACGAGATTATCTGGAAACGGCGCGTTGGCATGAGTAGTGCCGTGCACTCGTCAAACCGCTACGGCATAATCACCGACAACATCTTTTTTTACTCAAAATCCGAAGCGACAGAGTTCATCCCTCAATACAACCTTACTGATCCCGATTATCAGCGTTACGTCACAGAACGCTTCACTCAGGTGGACGAGAATGGTCGCCGGTTTCAAGCCACGAGCTTAACGAACCCGGCGCGCATGGCGCGAACCTCAAGTACGAATACAAAGGCATTCAAGCCTCCGGAAAACGGATGGATGATTTCCAAGGAAAAAATGGAACAGCCTGGGATGCCGAAGGCCGCATCTATTTTCCGCGACGTCCCGACGGTAAACTCCGCCGTCAAGAGTTTCGTCGATGAGTTGAAAGGGATGCCGGTTCGAAAATTTATGGACCGATATCCAAGAGCTAAACTCACAGGCGACAGAACGCCTCGGCTACCCCACGCAAAAGCCCGAAGCGCTGCTCGAACGCATCATCAAGGCGTCGTCGAACGCGGGCGATGTCGTGCTCGATGCCTATTGCGGCTGCGGCACCAGCGTTGCGGTCGCGCAGCGGCTGGGGCGGCGGTGGATCGGGATCGACATCACCTATCAGTCGATCGCGCTGATCCTCAAACGCCTCGAGGATCGCTATCCCGACGACTGGCCCGCCATCGAAGCGCAAATCCACCTCGACGGCGTCCCCCGCGACCTCGAATCCGCGATGGCGCTCGCCAACCGCAAGGATGACAAGACGCGCAAGGAGTTCGAGAAATGGGCGGTGCTCACCTTCTCGAAGAACCAGGCGCGGATCAACGAGAAGAAGGGCGCCGATGGCGGGATCGACGGGATCGCCTATTTCCTGCTCGACAAGGACACCAACGGCAAGGCGATCTTCCAGGTCAAGTCGCGCCCGGGCAATCGCGGCGATCTGGCCACGCTCAACTCAGACCGCCAGCGCGAAAAGGCCGAGTTCGGCTTCCTGATCTGCACCGGCCTGCCGACCAAGCCGATGCGCGACGAGATTGCCGCAGCAGGCAGGTTCCACCACCCCTTGCTCCAGCGCGAGGATGACCGTCTGCAAGTGATCACTGTCGCCGAACTGTTCGCGCCGGTCAGCAAACGGCTTGATCTGCCGATGGCGCGCACCGACGCTGTGAAAAGCGCGGCGGCCAAGGGCGATGCTGACAAGCAGGCGGCGCTCGATCTGTGAGTTGACATGATATCGTGATATGATATCAAGATATCACAATGACCCGCATCCTCGCCGATCTGCCCGATGAAGACATCAAGTGGCTTGATGCCCGCGCGGCCGAGCAGGGCAAGTCGCGCGCTTCGGTGCTGCGTGAGGCGGTTTCCACCTACAAGGCGCAGGGTGTTTCAGCTGGGAACCTGGACTGGCTGGAACAGGGCTTCGGTGCGTGGAAGGGGCTGGTCGAAATAGGGGATTCGGTCGAGTGGCAGCGACGCGAGCGTGCTTCGTGGACCCGTCCGTGGGACGACGATTATGAAGCGACCAAGGCAGAATTTCCCGACCTGTTCGATGAGGAAGATGACCGGCAGCGGCAAATCTATCTGGATATGATGGCGGGAAAATACCCCGAGCCAAAGTATCCTGAGCCGAAGAAGCGCGATGCGGAGTGAGCGGGTTTACCTTCGATTCCAACATTATCATCGACGCGCTTTCGGGCTATGAGTTGGCCCGGGAAGAGATACGCCGGGCGGTGTCGTTCGGCTCACGGGCATGGGTCAGTCGCATGGTCTGGGTCGAGGTGCTGTCCAAGGGATCGGGGGCGGCGTTGCAGAGAGCGGAAAGGTTGCTTTCCGGCTTCGCAGTCGACGAGATGGACGCCGAAATCGCCCTGCGCGCCGCCGCCTTGCGCCGCGAACGTCCGCGTTTGAAATCGCCCGATGCCGTCATTCTCGCCACAGCGCAGACGCGCGGCCGGGTGCTGATTACACGAAATACCAAGGATTTCCCGGCAGAGATGCCTGGCATCCGGGTTCCTTACACTCTCTAAGCGAAAGCACCGCATCCATGTGTGGCATCATCGGCATCGTCGGCAAGCAACCCGTGGCGGAGCGCCTCGTCGATGGCCTGCGCCGCATGGAGTATCGCGGCTACGACTCGGCCGGGGTCTGCACGATCGACGCCGGCCAACTGGTGCGCCGCCGCGCGCCGGGCAAGCTGTCGAACCTGGTGATCGAGCTGGCGCGCGATCCCGCTTCCGGCACCACCGGCATCGCCCACACCCGCTGGGCCACTCACGGCGCGCCGACTGCGGCCAATGCCCATCCGCATGCCACCGAGAGCCTCGCGCTGGTCCACAACGGCATCATCGAGAACTTCCGCCAGCTGCGCGAGGCGCTGGGCGCGCGCGGGCGCAGGTTTGAAAGCGAGACCGACAGCGAGGTTGTCGCTCACCTGATCTCCGAACAGGTCGAGGCCGGGGCCTCTCCTGAGGAGGCGGTCAAGGCGGCGCTGCCGCAGCTGCGCGGGGCTTTTGCGCTGGCGATTGCCTTCCGCTCGCATCCCGGCATGCTGATCGGCGCGCGGCTCGGCTCGCCGCTGGTGGTGGGCTATGGGGAGGGCGAGACCTACCTTGGTTCTGATGCCCTGGCGCTGGCCCCCCTGACCCAGAAGATCGCCTATCTCGACGAGGGCGACTGGGTGGTGATCACAGCCGCGGGCGCGCAGATTTTCGACAAGGACAACCGGGACAGTAACGCGCGAAGTCACGACCTCCGGGGCCTCCGCGGCAGCGATCGAGAAGGGCAATTACCGCCACTTCATGCAAAAGGAGATTTTCGAGCAGCCGACCGTCGTGGCACAGACCTTGCGCAGTTACATCCGCCAGCTCGATCAGTCAGTGGCGCTGCCGCAGTTCGATTTCGACCTCTCCAGTATCAGCCGCGTCACCATCGTCGCCTGCGGCACCTCGTTCTATGCCGCGATGGTCGCCAAATACTGGTTCGAGCAATTCGCCCGGCTGCCGGTCGATATCGATGTCGCCAGCGAATTCCGCTACCGCGACCCGGTGCTCGAAAATGGGGGACTGTCCCTGTTTATTTCGCAGAGCGGCGAGACGGCGGACACGCTGGCCGCGCTGCGCCATTGCAAGCAGCAGGGCCAGACCATCGCGGTGGTGGTCAACGTGCCGACCAGTTCGATGGCGCGCGAGGCCGACTTGCTGCTGCCGACCCATGCCGGGCCCGAAATCGGCGTCGCCTCGACCAAGGCCTTCACCTGCCAGCTGGCGGTGCTCGCGGCGCTGGCCGCGCATCTCGCGGTCAAGCGCGGGCGGATGGACCGCGCGGAGGAGGCCGAAGTGGTCAAGCATCTGCTCGAAGCTCCCGCCAGCCTCAATGCCGCGCTGGCGCATGATGACGAGATCGCCGCCATGGCGCACCTCATCGCCCCGGCCCGCGATGTGCTGTATCTGGGGCGCGGGGCAGACTATCCGCTGGCGCTGGAAGGCGCGCTAAAACTCAAGGAAATCAGTTATATTCATGCCGAAGGCTATGCGTCGGGCGAAATGAAGCACGGACCGATTGCGCTGATCGACGAAGCAGTGCCGGTGATCGTGCTGGCACCATCGGGGCCACTGTTCGAAAAGACCGTCAGCAATATGCAGGAAGTGCGCGCGCGCGGCGGCAAGGTGGTGCTGATCTCGGATGCGGAAGGGCTGGCCGAGGCGGGCGAGGGCTGCATGGCGACGATCGAGATGCCCAAGGTGCATCCGCTGATCGCGCCGTTGGTCTATGCCGTGCCGGTGCAACTGCTCGCCTATCACACGGCCTGCGTGAAGGGCACGGATGTCGACCAGCCGCGCAATTTGGCGAAATCGGTGACGGTCGAATAAATTTCATCGGCCCGGCCCATTTTCTCCGCACGGTTTACGCGCTGATAACCCTGCCCCGGCTACATCGCGGGGGTGAAACACACCCAGACCACCTCGACACCGCTCCCCAGGGAATTGCCAGCGCTGGCGGTGCTCGGTCTGACCGAGCCTGCGGGCAGCGATTGGCCGCGCATGCGCGGCTTGCAGTATTCCGGCCTGGCGCGCGCCTCGGGCTTGCGCACCTTGGTCCATCTGCTGGCGGCCGGTGTGGTGGCCTGCATGACTTACGGCCAGATTAGCATCATCGCCATAGGGGTGTGGCTTGCCGCGCTGACTTTCGTGCTCAACAACGCCACTCGCGCCGATCGCCGCATGGCCGACGCCGACTACCGCATCATCAGTCGCGACGAGGCCAACCGGCACACGTTGCATGCTGTCTACATCGCGCTGATCTGGGTTGTGCCGCTGACGATCTCGAACAGCCTGTTCGAGCCCCAGACCCGCCTCATGCTGTGGTCGGTTCTGGCGCTGCTGATGACTGCTTCAGCCATCGCGTTGCCCTCGGTTCCGATCTGCACTGTGCTGTTTTCGCTCATCGTCGGCGGTGCCGCAGCAGCCAGTTTCGTGCTGGCGGGAGCCTATGCCATGGCTGGCATTGCACTTGCCTATTGCGCCACGGTCATTGCCGGCGCGCTCGCTTGCGCCCGTAATCGCATCTCCACCAGCGTTGCCGAAGCCGGCATGTCGGAAAAGAGCGAGGTCGTCTCGCTGCTGCTGCGCGAATTCGAGGAAGGCGAGGCCGACTGGCTCTGGCAGATCGACACCTCGCGCCGGGTGCGGACAATTTCGCCGCGCTTTGCCTTCGCGCTCGGCAAGGACCCGGGGGAGATCGACGGCAAGCCATTCATCCAGATGATCGCCGGCGAGGCGTGGGAGACCGGCCAGTTTCCTTCGAGCCTGCATGACCTCGCCGAGCGGCTCAAGCGCCGCGAGAGTTTCTCCAACCTGCTGGTGCGCGTCACCATCAACCGGACCCAGCGCTGGTGGGAGCTCTCCGGCACCCCGAAGCTCGACGAGAACGGCGCGTTCGACGGCTTCCGCGGTGTCGGCTCGGATGTCACCGAGCAGCGCGAGAGCTCGGACAAGATCGCCTATCTCGCCCGCTACGACACGCTGACCGGCCTGCCGAACCGCATGATGCTGAACGAAGCGCTGGGCGATGCTATGCGCTATGCCGAGCAGTGGCGCACGCGCTGCGCCTTCCTGATGATCGACCTTGATCGCTTCAAGTCGGTCAACGACACGCTCGGCCACCTGATCGGCGACCAGTTGCTCGCGCGGGTTTCCGAACGGCTCAAGGAACAGGTCACCGAAAACGAGCTGTGCGGCCGGCTCGGCGGCGACGAATTCGCCATCGTCATTCGCGACGCGACCGATCTCGGCCGGGTCGAACTGGTCGCCCGCCGCGTCATCGAACGGCTGTCGCAGCCCTATGAGGTCGATCACCACACGCTGTATGTCGGTGCCAGCGTCGGCTCGGCGATCGGTCCGCGCGACGGAACGACGGTAGAGACGCTGATGCGCAACGCCGACCTGGCGCTCTACCGCTCGAAGGACGAGGGCGGCGGGGTCCATTTCTCTTACGAGCCGGAGCTGCATGCCCATGCCGAAGAGCGCCGAAAGCTGGAGTTCTCGCTGCGCCGTGCGATCGAGCGCAACGAATTTTTGCTCAACTACCAGCCGGTGGTCGATGCCAGGAACGAAAACATCGTCAGCTTCGAGGCGCTGATCCGCTGGAACAGCGAAGAGCACGGCTTCGTCAGCCCGGCAAAGTTCATTCCGCTTGCCGAGGATACGCGGCTGGTGGTGCCGATTGGCGAATGGGTGCTGCGCGAGGCCTGCCTGCATGCGATCCAGTGGCCGAGCCACATCAAGGTCGCGGTCAATGTCTCGGGCGAACAGCTGCTCGACAGCAATTTCATCGCCAGCGTCGTCGGCGCGCTGTCGCACAGTGGCCTGCCCGCCAGCCGGCTCGAACTCGAGGTCACCGAGAGCATCTTCGTGCGCGACGCGGTGCAGGCGCGCAGCGCGCTCGAACAGGTCATGGCGCTGGGGTGCAGTGTCGCGCTCGATGACTTCGGCACCGGCTATTCCTCGCTCGGCTATATCCGCAATCTGCGTTTCTCGACGATCAAGGTCGATCGCAGCTTCGTGCAGGGCGCGGCGACCAAAAATCCCGAAAGCCTGGCGATCATCCGCGCCGTGGTCGCCATGGCCGACAGCCTAGAGATGTCGACCACTGCGGAGGGAGTCGAGACCGAAGCCGAACTGGCAATGGTGCGCCAGCTGGGCTGCAAGAAGATCCAGGGTTACTATTTCGGCCGGCCGATGACGGCGACGGACAGCCTGGCGATATTCCAGCGCGAGGCCTCGAATCTGGCGCTGCGCCGCGACAGCGCGGCGTAAACCGGGTCAGGCGCTGACCAGGCCCCGGACCGCACTCTCGAACAGCGCGCGGCCCTCGCTGCCGCCGTGCGCTGGCTCGATGGCGCGTTCGGGGTGGGGCATCATGCCCAGCACATTGCCGGCATCGTTGAGCACGCCAGCAATATCGCGCGCCGAGCCATTGACCGGTTCGGCATAGCGAAAGGCGACGCGGCCTTCGCCTTCAATGCGGTCGAGCGTGGCTTCGTCGGCAAAGTAGTTGCCGTCGTGATGCGCGACCGGAATGCGGATGGTCTGCCCGGCTGCATAGCCGCCAGTGAACAATGACTGCGCGTTGTCGATCCGCAGCGCCACTTCGCGGCAGACAAAGCGGATCCCGGCATTGCGCATCAGCGCGCCGGGCAGGAGCCCGGCTTCGGTGAGCACCTGAAAGCCGTTGCATACGCCCAGCACCGGCACGCCGCGCGCTGCGGCATCGACCACTGCGCGCATGATCGGCGAGCGCGCCGCCATCGCGCCCGAGCGCAGGTAATCGCCATAGGAAAAGCCGCCGGGCAGGGCGATGAAGTCGAGCTGTCCGGGCAGTTCGGCATCGCCGTGCCAGACGCGCAACGGCGCTGTGCCCGAGACCTTTTCCAGCGCATCCGCCATGTCGCGGTCGCAATTGGAGCCGGGGAACGTGACGACAGCGGAGCGGAACCGGCTCATCAGGCGGCGATCCTCTCGATCCGGTAGTTCTCGATCACCATGTTGGCGAGCAGCTGGCGGCACATCGTGTCGAGCGCCTCGTCGGTCACCCCGTCGTCGACCTCAAGTTCGATCAGCCGACCGGCACGCACGTCGCTGACCCCGGCAAAGCCTAGCCCTTCCAGCGAATGCTGGATGGCGCGGCCCTGCGGGTCGAGCACACCGGGTTTGAGGCTGACGGAGACACGGACTTTCATCGTGAGGGGGCCCTCATCCAACTGCGGCTAATTCGCTGCGCTCATAAGCCTGCGTATCCTTCTCCCGCAAGCGGGAGAAGGAGGAAACCCGCCATTTTTCTTCTCCCGCTTGCGGGAGAAGTATGGCGCAGCTTGTCGCGACAGCGGCTAGCGAAGCCTGGATGAGGGCTGTACCTCACTTCACCCATTCCAGCCCGATATCGTCATAGAACTCGCGCGCCTCGGCCCAGCCTTCTTCCACCTTCACATGCAGGAACAGGTGCACCTTGACGCCGAGAATCGCCGCCAGTTCCATGCGCGCCGCCTCGCCGATCGCCTTCAGCCGCGCGCCGCCCTTGCCCAGCACGATGCCCTTCTGGCTATCGCGGGCGATGACGATCTGCTGGTGGATCTCGACCGAGCCGTCCTTGCGTGCGGCATAGCTCTCGGGCCGCACCGCGCTGTCATAGGGCAGCTCGTCGTGGAGTTGGCGGTAGAGCTGTTCGCGGGTGATCTCGCAGGCGAGCAGCCGCTCGCTGGCATCGCTGACCTGGTCTTCGGGATAATGCCAGACGCCTTCGGGCATGAGGTCGGCGAGGCGCGACTTGAGCTCGGCCACCCCGTCGCCGGTCAGCGCCGAGACGAAAAACACCTCGTCGAACCCGGCGGCTTCGCGTCAATTCCTCGGCGGCGACCAGCAGCGGCTCCTTGGCGGTCGCATCGACCTTGTTGAGCGCCAGCAGCTTGCGCTCGGGCCGGTGCTTGAGCGCCTCGAGGATCGGCGCGAGATCGTCGCGCCGCTTCTTGCGCGCATCGACCACCAGCAGGATGGCGTCGGCCGCCTGAGCGCCGTCCCAGGCGGCGGCGACCATGGCGCGGTCGAGCCGGCGTCTGGGCGCGAAAATGCCGGGGGTGTCGGCAAGGATGATCTGGACAGGTCCTTCGCAGCGCAATCCCCATCAGCCGCGCCCGCGTGGTCTGCGCCTTGGCCGAAACGATGGCGACCTTCTGGCCGACCAGTGCGTTGACCAGCGTCGACTTGCCGGCATTGGGCGCTCCGATCACCGCGACGAGGCCGCATTTTTGGGTCATGAGGCGCGTCCTTCGAACGAATGGCTGCTCGTGGCCTTCGACAAGCTCAGGCCGAGCGGGCTTCGGTGTTGTCCCAATATCCCTGAACCGCTCAGGCTGAGCTTGTCTAAGCCCGGGCACATCATGCAAACTGCTCCAGGAATGCCGCTGCCGCCGCTGTTTCGGCATCCTGCTTGCTCGATCCGGTCCCTTCGGCCTCGCCGACGCCGTGCACTGCCACCGCTACGGTGAAGCGTGCGGCGTGATCGGGGCCGGAGCGGTCGAGCAGGCGATAGGCCGGCGTACGGCGCTTGTTGCCTGCGGCCCACTCCTGCAACGCTGACTTGGGATGCTTGGCGCTGCCCGCCTGGCCGGTGACCGCCTCGTGCCACAGTTCGCGCACCATGGCGCGCGCAGCTCCATAGCCCGCGCTGACGAAACACACCCCGATCAGCGCCTCCAGGACATCGCCGAGGACATTGTCGCTGTCGCGCGCTCCGTCGTCGCTGGCCTGCTTGCCAAGCAGGATTTGTGGGCCGAGGCCGATGCGGCGGGCGATCTGCGCGCACATGGTGCGGCTGACCAGGGCGTTGAGTCGCTGCGACAGGCGGCCTTCGTCGCCGGTGCCCAGCTCGTGCAGCCATTCGGCGACGGCGAGGCCGAGCACCCGGTCGCCGAGAAATTCGAGGCGCTCGTAATTGCGCGCATGCCCGGTGCTGCCATGGGTCAGCGCTTCCAGCCACAGCGCCTCGTCAGCGGGCGGCTCGCCAGTCAGTCCGGCAAGAAAATCGCGAGTATCGGCTGCGAGCATCCGATCAGAAGGTCCCGCCGATGCGGTCCCACCGGGCAGCAGTGAACCAGGTCCAGGGCTTGATCCATTCGGCCCCGCCATCGGTCGAGAACATCATCACCGTCGCACGCCCGACGAGGTTGGCCTGCGGCACGATGCCGATGCCCTGGCCGGGGATCGCCGGAAAGCGGCTGTCCATCGAGTTGTCGCGGTTGTCGCCCATCAGGAACAGCTGGCCCTCGGGCACGACAAACGGCGGGGCGTCATCCTGCGGAGTCGGTGCCAGGTCGAGCACGAAATAGCTCTTGCCGCCGGGCAGGGTCTCGCGGAAGCGGGGATAGCGGCAGACTGGCTCGCCGGCGGGGTTGCGGGCCTCGTATTGCGGCAGATAGCAATGGGTGTTGGGCGACACCGCGATCTCGAAATCGGCCACCTTCTCATGCGGGACCGGCTTGCCGTTGAGCCACAGCTGGCCGCCGACCATCTGTACCTGGTCACCCGGCAGGCCGATCACCCGCTTGATATAGTCAGTGTTGTTCTCGGGCGGGGCCTTGAAGATGACGATGTCGCCGCGCTCGGGCTGGCCGGCGAGAATGCGCCCCGGTATCAGCGGCGCGCTGAATGGCAGCGAATAGGACGAAATGCCATAAGGCCACTTGGCGGCGAGCAGATAGTCGCCGTTGACCAGCCGCGGCATCATCAATTCGCTGGGAATGTTGAACGGCGAGAAGACAAAACTGCGGAAAATGACGACGATCAGCACCAGCTTGATGAGGAAGACGAAGAAACTGTCTTCCTTCCTGGCGCGGCTTGGCTGGCGGCGGGCCACGGATCGGCAGGCCAGTTGCATTCGCTTGCGTTCGGATTTGCGTTTCGGTCATCGTCGCGTCCATGTTGGCGCTTCCGCTTCGCGTCAAGCTTCATCCGCATCCCGGGCAGGGGCAGGTCCCGGCGGCCAACGCGATCTTAAGCATTCGCCGCGCTGATGGTGGTTGTCCAGCATGCGTTCCTAGACTGAACGCTTGCGGCTTCACATTGTGCGCCGCAGCAGACATAACCGCCCGGTTGCCACTCGGGGATCACGGCCATGGGCGAATCGGTTGCACACTGCTGGGAATCGTTGCGCGCCTTGCCCCGGCTAACGCTCGGCGAACTGTTTGCCGCCGATCCCGCGCGCGTGGGCAAACTCTCTGCCCGATTCGCCCTGCCCGATGATACCGGCATGCTGTTCGACTGGTCCAAGACCCATCTCGATGAGGCTCATGTTGTGGGCTTTCTGGCGCTGGCCGAGGCAACCGGTTTCGCCGCCCGCCGCGCGGCGCTGTTCGACGGCGAGGTGGCCAATCCCACCGAAGGCCGCGCCGCCGAACACACGGCGCAGCGCGGGCTCGGGCGCGAGACCAGCGTCGAGGAGGCCGCCGCGCTGCACATGCGGATGCGCGGACTGGTCGAGGCGATCCATGGCGGCGCGCTGGGGCCGGTCAGCCACCTGATCCACATCGGCATCGGCGGATCGGCGCTCGGGCCGGCGCTGGCAATCGACGCGCTGGCGCGGGACGGCGCTCTGGTAGAAGTCCACGTCGTCTCCAATATCGACGGCTGCGCGCTGGAAGCCGCCTTTGCCCGCTGCGATCCCGCCAACACGCTGATCGCCGTCGCCTCCAAGACTTTCACCACCACCGAGACCATGACCAATGCTGCCAGCGCGCTCGCCTGGCTGGCCGAGAACGGCGTCGCCGACCCCTATGGCCGCGTCGTCGCGCTGACTGCCTTCCCCGAGAAGGCGGTCGAATGGGGGGTGGACGAGACCCGCGTGCTGCCGTTCCAGGAGATCTGTCGGCGGGCGCTATTCGCTGTGGTCGTCGATCGGCTTTCCGGTGGCGCTGGCGCTGGGCTGGGAGGATTTTGCCGCCTTCCTCGACGGCGCGGCGGCGATGGACCGGCATTTCCTCGATAGCGACGGCACCGACAACCTGCCGCTGCGCGCTGCCTTCGCCGACCAGCTCTACGCCCGGCTGCGCGGCTGCCAGACGCGGGCGTGTTTCGCCTATGACGAGCGGCTGGCCTTGCTGCCGAGCTACCTCCAGCAGCTCGAGATGGAATCGAACGGCAAGTCGGTGACAGCCGAGGGCGCACCCGTTTCCGGCCCGACCGCGCCGATCACCTGGGGCGGGGTCGGCACTGACGCGCAGCACGCGGTATTCCAGTTGCTCCACCAGGGCACCCATCTGATTCCGGTCGATTTCATCGCCGCCATCGCGCCGGGCGATGCGCTCGATCCGGCGCATCACCGCAACCTGCTCGCCAATTGCTTCGCACAAGGCGCGGCGCTGATGGCGGGCAAGGCCAGTGACGATCTGGCCCGCGCCTATCCCGGCGACCGGCCCTCGGCAACGGTGCTGCTCGACGAGCTGACCCCCGCCAGCCTCGGTGCTCTGCTGGCCTTCCACGAACACCGCACTTTCGCCAATGCCGTGCTGATGGGGATCAATCCGTTCGACCAGTTCGGCGTCGAGTTGGGCAAGGAGATCGCGAAATCGATCGAGGCGGGCGGGGCGCGGTTCGATGCCAGCACCGAGGCGCTGCTGGCGGCGGCGGGGATCGGAGGCTGAACAGCAGCTGGCGTCATGCGCTGCGAGCGACTGGATGGGGCCCCGATCACACTGATCCGCAAAAGCCATTGGCATAGCCTCCCCCCGCCGCCCATATGCGCGGCCACAACAGGAGCGCTTCATGCCAGACTACGACTACGACCTTTTCGTCATCGGCGCGGGCTCGGGCGGGGTGCGGGCGAGCCGCATTGCCGCCGCATATGGCGCGCGCGTCGCGGTGGCGGAGGAATACCGCATCGGCGGCACCTGTGTGATCCGCGGCTGCGTGCCCAAGAAGCTGCTGGTCTATGGCTCGCACTTTGCCGAGGAATTGCAGGACGCCAGGAATTATGGCTGGTCGGTCGAGGGCATGAAGTTCGACTGGGCGGTGCTGCGCGACACGGTGCTGCGCGATGTCGACCGGCTCAATGCCGCCTACACAGCGACGCTCGAAAACCACAAGGTCGAGCGCCTGCTCGAACGCGCGACGATCACCGGGCCGCATGGGGTGAAGCTGGCCAGCGGGCGCGAGATCAGCGCGAAGTATATCCTTGTTGCCGTTGGCGCCTGGCCGGTGTTGCCGGAAATCGATGGTATCGAACATTGCATCACCTCGAACGAGGTGTTTCATCTCGACCCACTGCCCAAGCGCGTGACCATCCAGGGCGCGGGCTATATCGCGCTCGAATTCGCCGGCATATTCAATGCGCTGGGTTGCCAGGTCACGGTGGTGAACCGCAGCGACCAGATCCTGCGCGGCTATGATGAGACCCTGCGCGACCGCCTGCTCCAGATCACCATGGCGCGCGGCATCGATTACCGGTTCAACAGTCCGATCGAGAAA
This sequence comes from uncultured Alphaproteobacteria bacterium, assembly GCA_963777795.1. Classification (GTDB taxonomy): domain Bacteria; phylum Pseudomonadota; class Alphaproteobacteria; order Sphingomonadales; family Sphingomonadaceae; genus Novosphingobium. The sequence goes on along the minus strand of CAVZRM010000003.1, from coordinate 312,258 downwards.
GTGGAAAAGCAGGCCGACGGGAGCCTGCTGGTGACCACCCGGGGCCGCGATCCGCTGCCTGCCGACTGCGTGCTGGTCGCCACCGGGCGCAGGCCCAAAACCGAAGGTCTGGGGCTTGAGAGCGCGGGCATCACGCTGGGCGAGGGCGGCGAAATCCCGGTCGACGATGCGAGCAAGACGGCGTGCGACAGCATCTACGCCGTCGGCGACGTGACCGACCGCGTCCAGCTGACGCCGGTCGCCATCCGCGAGGGGCAGGCCTTTGCCGACACGGTGTTCGGCGGCAAGCCTTCGACGGTCGACTATGGCCTAATCCCCAGCGCGGTCTTCGCCCAGCCGCCGCTCGCCGCAGTCGGTCTGACCGAAGGCCAGGCGCGGCAGAAATACGGCAATATCAAGGTCTATTCATCGGACTTCCGGCCGATGAAGAATGTCTTTGCCGAGCGGCACGAGCGCGGGCTCTACAAGATGGTGGTCGATGCCAGCACCGACCGCATCCTCGGCCTGCACATGATCGGACCCGACGCGCCCGAAATCCTTCAGGCGGCGGCCATCGCGGTCAAGGCAGGCCTGACCAAGGCCGATTTCGATGCGACCATGGCGCTGCATCCCAGCATGGCCGAGGAACTGGTGCTGATGCGCTGACTGCCCCTCTCGCTCGCTCGAGGGGCCGGTGGATGGTCTGTTGCCCTGCCGCACATTGCGCCCAGCCCCGGCCACTCCCGCAGGCGGGAGGAGCGTTCTGTTAATCGCCCGATTAAACGCTATTGACGCTACTGCCCTGCCGCGCCTAGGCCTTCGCGCTTGCAACAGGGCCAGAAGCTGGGGAGGGCGCGCATGTCAGCCAATATCGCCGAAATGGAACGCCGCCGCGCCGGAGCCAAGCTGGGCGGCGGGCAGAATCGCATCGACGCCCAGCACGCCAAGGGCAAACTGACCGCGCGAGAGCGGCTGCAAGTCTTGCTCGACGAAGGCAGTTTCGAGGAGCTCGACATGTATGTCGAGCACAATTGCGTCGATTTCGGCCAGCATGAGCAGGTCATCCCGGGCGACGGCGTGGTCACCGGCTCGGGCACGATCAACGGCCGGCTGGTCTATGTCTACAGCCAGGATTTCACCGTGTTCGGCGGCTCGCTGTCCGAACGCCACGCGCAGAAAATCTGCAAGGTGCTGGACAATGCGATGAAGGTCGGCGCTCCCGTCATCGGCCTCAACGATTCGGGCGGCGCGCGCATCCAGGAGGGCGTTGCGGCGCTCGGCGGCTATGCCGAGGTGTTCCAGCGCAATGTCAACGCTTCGGGCGTGATCCCGCAGCTGTCGATGATCATGGGGCCGTGTGCCGGCGGCGCGGTCTACTCGCCGGCGATCACCGACTTCATCTTCATGGTCAAGGATTCGTCCTACATGTTCGTCACCGGCCCAGACGTGGTCAGGACCGTGACCAACGAAGTGGTGACCCAGGAGGAACTCGGCGGCGCAATCACCCATACCACCAAGACCTCGGTCGCCGATCTGGCGCTCGAAAACGACATCGAGGCACTGCTCGTCGCGCGCGAATTCTTCGATTACCTGCCGCTGTCGAATCGTGAGGAAGTCCCCGAGCGGCCCACCACCGACCGTTTCGACCGGCAGGATGCGAGCCTCGATACCCTGGTCCCCGACTCGGCGGCGCAGCCCTATGACATGCACGAAGTCATCCGCAAGGTCGTCGATGAGGCGGAGTTCTTCGAGATCCAGCCAGCCCATGCCGCCAACATCATCTGCGGTTTCGCCCGCATCGAGGGGCGCACCATCGGCATCGTCGCCAACCAGCCGATGGTGCTGGCCGGCGTGCTCGACATCAACTCATCGAAGAAGTCGGCGCGCTTCGTACGCTTCTGCGACGCCTTCAACATCCCGATCATCACCTTGGTCGATGTGCCGGGCTTCCTGCCCGGCACCCACCAGGAGCACAACGGCATCATCAAGCACGGCGCGAAACTGCTGTTCGCCTATGCCGAGGCGACCGTGCCCAAGATAACCGTAATCACCCGCAAGGCCTATGGCGGGGCCTACGACGTGATGGCCTCTAAGCACCTGCGCGGCGATCTCAACTACGCCTGGCCGACTGCGGAGATCGCCGTGATGGGCGCGAAAGGCGCGGTCGAGATCATCTTCCGCGGGCTCTCCACCGAAGAGAGCGCGGAAAAGGTGGCGGAATACGAGGACCGCTTTGCCAATCCGTTCGTGGCGGCGAGCAAGGGGTTCATCGATGAGGTGATCTATCCGCATTCCACCCGGCGAAGGATTGCGCTGGGGCTGAGGAAGCTACGGAACAAGCAGTTGGAGAACCCGTGGAAGAAGCATGACAACATTCCTCTATGATGGATAAAATACAGTATTATCATAATGTTGATCTAAAAATATCAAGTCGCTAGACAATTTGGAGTTCCATCGTGGACATCGAAGTCATCATAGAGGGAATCGACGCAAAGTTGGTCGGTCCTGGCAGCGATGAGGATAAGCTCACCAAATCCGAAAATGCGTTCCTGCTTGCTTACACATTTGACGATCTCCTGCGGTCGGAAGGTTTCACGAGCTTCATTTTCGGACGTTCCCGCGAAGAGTGGCAGAAGACCTGCGATGCGCTGAGTGAGGTTGGGGCGGCAGGATACGCGGACATATTTGAACGGTTCGTCCGGATAGACGGAGAGGCTTTTTCCCAACAAGGCAACAGGCCACCCGGAAGCGAAGCGTTCGAATATTCGGAAGACTATGACGCAAGTTTTACCATCGTTCGCGACGCAGCAGGCGGCGAAGACGACGCCGCCTACATTGAAGAGGTATTGCAGGCCTACGCACAGCGCACAGGGCTAGCAGATCAATGAAGCTTGGCCGTCTGAACCAACTCATCCCGGTTCCGGGGAGGGGGACCGTGCCGCAGGCGTGGTGGAGGGGGCCCGCCTCTCCGCTAGACCCATGCGCTGTCAATCAGCACCACCTCCCCTCTCCCCGCCGGGGAGAGGGGAAGTGGAGGATTGGGGTTGCGAATGGCCTCACCAAACATTATAATGACCTTATAATGTGAAGGAGTCCTCCGCCATGCACACCGAACGGGTCACCTATCTGTCCACCGCCGAACAAAAGGCAGCGCTGGAAGCCTTTGCCAAGTCGCGCGGCGAGAGCGTCGGCAATGTCGTGCGCGAGGCGACGGCGCATTACATTGGCAAGCCGACCGAGACGGAGGAGGCCGAACTGGCGGCGCTGGTCGAACAGGTCAACGAGGCGGTGCCCAAGATGCAGGCTTCGCTCGACCGAATGATTGCCACTCTCGACAAGACCCACCGCGAAACCGACGAATTTCTCCGCAAGATGGGGATCCGCTGATGGGATTCCTCAATGATGCCGCCATTGCCCTCAAGAACGTTCTGCTCATGCAGTCGAACTTCGAGCGGCTGGAGCGCAGCATTGAACGGCAGGATCAGGATATCGCCGGTCTGCGCGAGTTCTGTTCGCGCCTGAGCGAGCGGCTGGTTCGGGTCGAAACCATACTCGACATGGCGGAAATGAAACCCGCGCGGCAGGCGCGGCCCAAGGCAATCAGGCAGGAAAAGAAATGACCAAGACCGAAGACATCTACATCGTCTCCGCCGTGCGTACCGCCATCGGCGATTTCGGGGGCTCGCTGAAGGGCTACATGCCCTCCGACCTCGGCGCACTGGTAATCAGGGAAGCGCTCAAGCGGGCCGAGGTCGCCCCCGCCGACGTCGGCCATGTCATCATGGGCCAGGTCATGGCGACCGGCCCCAAGGACCAGTTCCTCGCCCGTGTCTGCATGCTCAAGGCCGATATCCCGGTGGAGACCCCGGCGCTGACGGTCAACCGGCTGTGCGGTTCGGGCGTGCAGTCGATTATTTCCTGCGCGCAGATGATGAAGCTCGGCGAAGCGTCGATCACCGTTGCCGGCGGCGCGGAGAGCATGACCAATGTGCCCTATCACGATCTCGAGGCGCGCTGGGGCAAGCGGCTGGGCAATTCGATCCTGCGCGATGCGCTGGTCGAGGGACTGCACGATCCGATCCACGAAGTGCATATGGCGATCACCGCAGAAAATATCGCCACCCGCCATCAGGTGACGCGCGAACAGCAGGATGCGCTCGCGGTCGATGGCCATCTCCGCGCGGCCCGGGCGATTGCCGAGGGGCGCTTCAAGGAGCAGATTCTGCCCATCGAGATCAAGACCCGCAAGGGCACCACCCTGTTCGATACCGACGAGCACGTTCGCGCCGATACCAACATGGATGCGCTCTCCGCGATGAAGCCGATGTTCAAGGTGGACGGGTCGGTCACGGCGGGCAATGCATCGGGCATCAACGATGGTGCCGCCGCCGTGGTGCTGGCGACCGCGACCGAGGTCGCGAAACGCGGGCTCAAGCCGTTGGCGCGCCTCGTTTCCTGGGGCCACGCCGGGGTCGATCCGCTCTACATGGGTATTGCGCCGGTCAAGGCGGTGCCGATTGCGCTGGAGCGGGCCGGCCTCACGCTCGACGACATGGACGTGATCGAGGCCAACGAGGCTTTCGCCGCGCAGGCGCTCGCGGTCGCCAAGGAGCTCGGTTTTGATACGGACAAGCTCAATCCGAACGGCTCTGGCATCTCTCTCGGCCACCCGATCGGTGCCACCGGCACGATCCTGGCGGTCAAGGCTGCCTATGAACTCAAGCGCATCGGCGGGCGCTACGCGCTGATGACCATGTGCATCGGCGGGGGGCAGGGCATCGCCATGGTCATCGAGAACGCGCAGCTTGGCGAGGAACTGAAGGAGACGGCGGAATGAAGTTGGGCCGGATGAACCACATCGGCGTCGCCACACCCGATCTCGACGCCTCGATGGCCTTCTACCGCGACGTGATGGGCGCGAGCGACATCACCGAGCCATTCGTGCTCGAATCGCAGCAGGTCCGTGTCTGCTTCGTTAACACGCCCGGAGAAAATGGCACGGCCGGGAACTCAAGTCGAGCTGCTTCAGCCGACTTCGCCTGACAGCGCGGTGGGCAAGTGGCTCGAGAAGAACCCGATGGGCGGCCAGCACCATATCTGCTACGAAGTCCCCGATATTCAGGCCGCCAAAGCGTGGTTCGAGGGTCTGGGCAAGCGGGTGCTGGGTGAGCCGCGCATCGGCGCGCATGGCACGCTGATCTTCTTTGTCCACCCGAAGGACATGGGCGGGCAGCTGACCGAGATAATGGAGACGCCGAAAGTGGCGCATTAGGTCCGGTTCCTTCTCCCGCTGGCGGGAGAAGGATACGCAGCCTTGGCCCGCGAGGGCCGAGGCGAAGTTGGACGAGGGTGGGCGGTGGCGCGCTGACGTCTCACCCTTACCCAGTTACGACTAGGCAGCACGCTGCCAAGTCTTCGCATCCCTCTCCCGCCAGCGGGAGAGGAAGTAGAGGTCCCGAACATGGCTAGAATCGAAGACTGGCAGGCCGCCGCCGCGAAAGAGGTCAAGGGCCGCGACCTGACCTGGAACACGGCCGAAGGTTTTGCCATCAAGCCTTTGTATACGGCGGAAGATGCTGCCGACCCCGGCCTGCCTGGCTTCGCCCCGTTCACGCGCGGCGTGCGCGCCAGCATGTATGCCGGGCGGCCCTGGACGATCCGGCAATATGCCGGTTTCTCGACTGCCGAAGAGAGCAACGCCTTCTATCGCCGCAACCTCGCCGCCGGACAGAAGGGCCTCTCGGTGGCCTTCGACCTTGCCACCCATCGCGGTTATGACAGCGACCACCCGCGCGTCGTTGGCGATGTCGGCAAGGCGGGCGTCGCCATCGATTCGGTCGAGGACATGAAGATCCTGTTCGACGGCATCCCGCTCGACAAGATGTCGGTGTCGATGACGATGAACGGCGCGGTGATCCCGATCCTCGCCTTCTTCATCGTCGCCGGCGAGGAGCAGGGCGTGCCGACTGAACAGCTCGACGGCACCATCCAGAACGACATCCTCAAGGAGTTCATGGTCCGCAACACCTACATCTATCCGCCCGAACCATCAATGCGGATCGTTTCGGACATCATCGCATATACTTCGGCCAAGATGCCGAAATTCAACTCGATTTCGATCTCGGGCTATCACATGCACGAGGCCGGGGCGACGGCAGTGCAGGAACTCGCCTTCACCATTGCCGACGGCAAGGAATACGCCAAGCGCGCCATGGAAGCCGGGCTCGATATCGACGCCTTCGCCGGGCGGCTGTCGTTCTTCTTCGGCATCGGCATGAACTTCTTCATGGAAGTCGCCAAGCTTCGCGCTGCGCGCACGCTGTGGCACCGGGTGATGGACGGGCTCGGCGCGCAGCAGGAGCGCAGCAAGATGCTCCGCACCCATTGCCAGACCTCGGGTGTGTCGTTGCAGGAGCAGGATCCCTACAACAACGTCATCCGCACGACAGTCGAAGCCATGGCGGCGGTGCTCGGCGGCACCCAGAGCCTGCACACCAATGCGCTCGACGAAGCCATCGCGCTGCCGACGGACTTTTCGGCGCGCATTGCCCGCAACACCCAGATCGTGCTGGCCGAGGAGAGCGGCATCACCCGCGTGGTCGATCCGCTCGGCGGCTCCTACTATGTCGAGGCGCTGACTTCGCAGCTGGTCGATGAAGCCTGGGCGCTGATCGAGGAAGTCGATGCCATCGGCGGCATGACCAAGGCGGTCGCCACCGGCATGCCCAAGCTGCGCATCGAGGAAGCCGCAGCAGCCCGCCAGGCGCGGGTGGACAAAGGCGAGGACGTCATCGTCGGGGTCAACAAGTATCGCCTGTCGACCGAAGAGCACCTCGACACGCTCGACATCGACAACCACGCCGTGCGCGATGCCCAGATCGCGCGGCTCAAGACCATGCGCGAGAGCCGCGACGGGGCGGCTTGTCAGGCCGCGCTCCGTGCCCTCACCGCCGGGGCAAGTGCTTCGACAGGCTCAGCACGAGCGGAGGTTGTTGCTGATCCAAACTCAAACCCCGCTCAGCCTGAGCCTGTCGAAGGCCGCGCGCCAGGTTCGGGTCTGGAAAACAACCTCCTCGCCCTCGCCGTGGTTGCCGCCCGTGCTCGCGCATCGCTGGGCGAGATTTCGGACGCGATGGAGGCCGCTTTCGGGCGTTATGGCACCCAGCCGGTGCCGGTGACGGGAATTTACGGCAGGGCCTATGCTGCCGACGCGCGCTATGCCCAGGTGATCGACGGCGTCCAGGCCGTCGCCCGCCGCCTCGGCCGCCAGCCGCGGCTCTTGGTGGCCAAGATGGGCCAGGACGGGCATGATCGCGGGGCGAATGTGATTGCCAGCGCCTTCACTGACATGGGCTTCGCTGTGACCAGCGGGCCGCTGTTCCAGACCCCCGAGGAGGCCTGCAAGCTGGCGCTGGAGCAGGACGTCGATGCCATTGGCGCAAGTTCCCTCGCCGCCGGTCACAAGACGCTGATCCCCGAACTGATTCGGCATCTGAAGGACGCTGGCCGTCCCGATATCAAGGTCGTCGCCGGCGGCGTGATCCCGCCGCAGGACTATGACTATCTGCGCGAGGCCGGGGTGCAGGGGATTTACGGGCCGGGCAGCAACGTGGTCGAATGCGCGGCGGACATGCTGCGGCTGCTGGGGCACAACATGCCGCCAGTGGGGAGTGAGCTGGAAGCGGCGGAGTGATTGCCGCGCTACTCCTGCTCGCCGCCGAACCCCCGCTCGATTGCACGCGCAATGACCTGCCCCAGCTCGGCATGAACATGTGCGCCTATCAGGCGTTTGAGCGCGCCGATGCGGCGATGAATGCGCAGTGGCGGCTGACCATGGCGGCGATGAAGGAAGCGGACCGCACGATCGACCGCAGCTACGATCGCCAACCCACCCACGCCGAAACCCTCCTCGCCGCCCAGCGCGCCTGGCTGACCTTTCGCGACCAGCATTGCCTTGGCGAGAGTTTCACGGCACGAGGCGGATCAATGGCACCGATGCTGGTCAGCGGCTGCCAGGCGAGCCTGACCGAGGCGCGGACGAGGCAGTTGAAGGAATTGGCGGAGACGGAGTGATGGTTGCTTCGGTTGACTTTTTGGCAAATTTCTACCATATCGGCCCATGTTGGTAGAAAGGTAGAAGAATGGGCGTGCAGCTGAATATAAAGAATGCCGAAGCCACTGCCATCGCAGGGGAGTTGGCGGCTCTTACCGGTACAAGTGTTACACAGGTCGTGCTAGAAGCCCTGCGTGCGCGGAAACGGGAATTGTCCAAGGAAGACAAGCTGAAGCGCGTGATGGAAATCAGTCGCGCTGCGGCTGCTCGCATGAGCCCGGAGACGCTGGCGCTCGACATCGACGAGTATCTTTACGATGAATACGGTCTGCCGAAATGATCGTAGATAGTTCGATAGTCGTTGCTATCCTTCGGGGGGAGCCGGATGCTGAGCGGTTCGGTGCGGCGATTGCTGCCAATCGCGATCCAGTTATCTCTGCCGGGAATTATCTCGAAACGTCGATAGTCATCGATAGGGACCGCGATCCCGTTTTAAGTGCCCAGCTCGATGCACTTATCGACGAGCTTGAAATCGGCATCGCCCCGGTGACCGCATCGCAAGCCAAACTGGCCCGCCAGGCCTATCGCGATTTCGGCAAGGGCAGCGGGCATCCGGCCAGGCTGAACTTCGGCGATTGCTTCGCCTATGCGCTGGCGATGGAGCGGGGTGAGGCTTTGCTCTACAAGGGCGATGATTTTGCCCATGCGGGGCTAGGGCGGGTGGTTTGACTATGTCGCCAACACTTCCTTTTTCACGGCCTCACCAATGCGCGCCTCGGCCAAGTACAAGTCATACCCCGACTGCATGTCGAGCCATAACCGTGCAGGCGTTCCAAGGCTGGCTTCCAGCCGCAATGCGGTGTCCGGACTGATGCCGCGCCGTCCCGCGACAATATCCTGTATCCGCTGCGGCGGAACGCGCAGCTTCAGGGCGAAGGCGTTGGCCGAAAGGCCGCGTGCCTCAAGCTCTTCCTTGAGCACCGCACCGGGGTGGACTTGCTCGAATGCGAATTGGGTCATCTCATGTCCTCAATGGTAATCGACAATTTCAACATCTTCGGCGTGGCCGTCCTTGAAGCGGAATACCAGCCGCCACGGCCCGTTGATCGTCATCGCCCACTGGCCCCTCCGATTGCCTGTCAGCGGATGCAATCCCACCGATTTCAGAGGCGAAATGTCATCCAGCGACGTGGCGGTATTGAGCAGCTTCAAGCGGGCGAAAGCCTTGGCGACGTCCATTCCGGTGAACTTGCTCTTGCCTTCCTGGGCAAACCGTTCAGTGGGGCGATTGGCGAAGCTGACGATCACATGGGAAGCATGGCATGATTCACGTGTTATGTCAATTATGCCTCAGTCATGCTGACCTTGTTTCAGCATCCATTTCTCCCCATGCGCTGTTCGAGCGTGGGGCGCGATGGACCCTGAAACAAGTTCAGGGTGACGGACTATCGGGAATGATCTCATGACCGGCGCGGCTTGGCTAAAACGTGTGGCAATAGTGATTGGCACCGGTAATATCCTGCCCGTATTGCTGGTGGAACTTGGCGCCCGCTGGCTTGCGGGAGGGGACAGTCGTGACCTTATCGCCCTCTACGCTGTCTCGGGTGTGGTCCTTGTCCCACTGTGGTGTGTCATGGCCGCTTATCTAATTCTATTCACAGTCATGCATTCTAGAAAATCGGGGAACTAGTGTTCAAAAAAATCCTCATCGCCAATCGCGGCGAAATCGCTTGCCGGGTTATCAAGACCGCGCGCCGGATGGGTATCAAGACCGTCGCTGTCTATTCCGACGCCGATGCGCGTGCGCCCTTCGTCAAGATGGCGGACGAGGCGGTGCATATCGGCCCGTCGCCGGCGTCGGAAAGCTATCTGATCGCCGACAAGATCATTGCGGCGGCCAAGCAGACCGGGGCCGATGCGGTGCATCCGGGCTATGGCTTCCTCTCCGAGCGCACTTCGTTTGCCGAGGCGCTGGCCAAGGAGGGGATCGCCTTCGTCGGCCCGCCGGTAAATGCCATCGCTGCGATGGGCGACAAGATCGAATCGAAGAAGCTGGCCATGAAAGCCGGGGTCAACGTTGTCCCCGGCTTTGTCGGCGAGATCGACGATACCGAGCATGCGGTGCGCATTTCAGCGGAGATCGGCTATCCGGTGATGATGAAGGCCTCGGCCGGCGGCGGCGGCAAGGGGATGCGGCTGGCCTATGACGAGAAGGACGTGCGCGAGGGCTTCGAGGCGACCAAGCGCGAGGGGCTGAACTCGTTCGGCGACGACCGCGTGTTCATCGAGAAATTCATCCTCAACCCGCGCCACATCGAGATCCAGATCCTCGGCGACAAGCACGGCAACATTCTCTACCTCAACGAGCGCGAATGCAGCATCCAGCGCCGCCATCAGAAGGTGGTCGAGGAAGCGCCGTCGCCGTTCGTGACGCCCAAGATGCGCAAGGCGATGGGCGAGCAGTGCGTCGCGCTGTCCAAGGCGGTTGGCTATTACAGCGCAGGCACGGTCGAACTGATCGTCTCGGGCGCAGACCCCAGCGGCGAGAGTTTCTACTTCCTGGAGATGAACACCCGTCTCCAGGTTGAGCATCCGGTGACCGAGGCAATCACCGGCATCGATCTGGTCGAGCAAATGATTCGCGTGGCGGCGGGCGAGAAGCTGGCCTTCGCCCAGAAGGACATCGGCATCGACGGCTGGTCGATCGAGAACCGCGTCTATGCCGAAGATCCCTATCGCGGCTTCCTGCCCTCGACCGGGCGGCTCACGCGCTATCGCCCGCCGGTCGCATGGCTGGAGCGATGACGGCGACGGCGAATGGCCGGCGCGGCATCGACGGCGTGCGGGTGGACGACGGCGTCTATGAAGGCGGCGAAGTCAGCATGTTCTATGACCCGATGATCGCCAAGCTGGTGACCTGGGGCAAGACCCGCGACGAGGCGGCGGACTTGCAAATTGCCGCGCTCGACAGCTTCGAGATCGAGGGGTTGGGCCACAACATCGATTTCGTCTCGGCGATCATGCAGCATCCGCGCTTCCGCTCGGGCGAACTCACCACCGGCTTCATCGCCGAGGAGTATCCCGATGGCTTCACTGGCGCGGCGACGTCGCCCGCGCTTGTCCGCCAGCTCGCGGCGATTGCCGGCTTTGTCGCCATTTCCCGCGCCGACCGTTCGCGCCGAGTCGATGGCCAGCTCGCCGAAATCCTCGATCCGCCATCGGCCTGGACGGTCACCATTGGCGGCATTTCGCACGCCGTCAGTCTCGAAGACGACGAGATGCTGGTCGATGGCGAGCCGGTCGAGCTGGCGATGGAATATACCCCCGGCGACCGGCTGGTGCTGACCGAGGTCGATGGCGAGGACATTGCGGTCAAGATCGAGCCGACGCGCACCGGCCTGAAAATGACCACGCGCGGCGCGATCCACAAGGCCAGCCTTCTGCCGACGCGGATTGCCCATCTCGCCGGGCACATGATCGAGAAAGTGCCGCCCGATCTCTCCAGATTCCTGATCTGCCCGATGCCGGGGCTGCTGGTCACGCTTCATGTAGCTGAAGGCGATGCGGTGGAAGCCGGGCAGCCGCTGGCGGTGGTGGAAGCCATGAAGATGGAAAACATCCTGCGTGCCGAGAAATCAGGACGGGTCAAGCAGGTCAATGCAGCGGCGGGCGAAAGCCTGGCAGTCGATGCGGTGATCCTCGAGATGGAGTGACCAGATGAGAGCCCCGCAAAGCGCGTTGCGCCGGGCCAGAATCGGCCCGCCCCGCTGGTGGGTCAATCCAGGTCGCTAACAGGCCTGCTGGCCAGCACGGGCGCCGCAGTCGGATGGCCTCGCATCATTTGGCACGCGAGTTCGGCTGATCAGCTGCCGAGCTGGTCGCCCAGGAATTCGGCAACGTCGGCCAGCGCGACATCCTTCGCCAGAAAGGCCGCCCCGATCCCCCGCATCAGCAGGAAGGGAAGGGTGCCGGCATCCATCTTCTTGTCATGCAACATATGCGCGGTCAGCGTAGCGCCATCGCACGCCAGGCCCAGCCCGGCGAGTTCCGCAGGCAGTCCGGCTTCGGCCATGTGCCGCGCGACGTGTTCGGCGGTGGCCGCCGGCATCAGGCCGAGACGCGCTGAATAGCGCGCCGCCAGCACCATGCCCAATGCCACTGCCTCGCCATGCAGCAGGCGGTCGGAAAAGCCGGTCTGGGCTTCCAGCGCATGGCCGAAGGTGTGGCCGAGGTTGAGCAGCGCGCGCTTGCCGGTGGTCTCGAACTCGTCCTCGGCGACGATACGCGCCTTGGCGGCAACCGAGTGCGCCACGGCATATTCGCGCAAACCAGCGTCGCCCGCCAGCATCGCCTTGCCGTGCGCGTCGCACCAGGCGAAGAAAGCGGCATCGCCCAGCAGGCCATATTTGACCACTTCGGCATAGCCCGCGCGCAGTTCGCGCGCTGGCAGCGTGTCGAGCACGGCGAGATCGGCGAGCACCAGTGCGGGCTGGTGGAAGGCGCCAACCAGGTTCTTGCCCGCCGCGCTGTTGATCGCGGTCTTGCCGCCGACCGAGCTGTCGACCTGCGCCAGCAGGGTGGTCGGCAACTGGATGAACTGGCAGCCGCGCTTGAGGATAGCGGCGGCAAAGCCGGTGAGATCGCCGATCACCCCGCCGCCCAGCGCCAGGATATGGTCGCCGCGTTCGACCTCCTCGGCAAGCAGCCATTCGACCAGGGAGGCAAGCTGGTCCCAGCTCTTGGTCGCCTCGCCGACCGGGAGAATGCGCCAGGCGGCTTCATGGCCCGACTGGTGCAGCGCGCCCTCGACCACCGCGCCCCAGGCGGCGTGGACGTGCCTGTCGGTGATGACCGGCACCCGCCGCTTGCGCAGACGCCCTCGGCAATGCGTGGCGAGTTCGGCGAGCAGTCCCGCGCCGATGCGCACCTCGTAGGGCCGGCCAGCGATCGCAACAGGAACTACAGCCATTGCGCGATCCCCTTGAGCACCAGATCGATCGTGTGCCCGTGCGGGCCGTCGTTGCTCATCACATGGATCGGGGCCTGCGCATAGTGGTCGCGGCGTTCCTCGCACAGCCGGGTGAGAATTTCACGCCGGTCGCCGCCTTGCAGCAAGGGACGATTGCCCTTGCGGGCGGTACGCTCGACCAGGGTCTCGATGTCGCTGTCGAGCCAGACGGCTATCGCGCGCTCAAGGATCAGCGCGCGGGTTTCGGAATGGCAGAAAGCGCCGCCGCCGGTAGCAATGACCTTGCAGGTTCCCTCGCTCTCGATCAGCCGCGCGATCACCCGGCGCTCGCCGTCGCGGAATGCGGCTTCGCCGAAGGCTGCGAAGATTTCGGGAATGGTCATCCGCGCCGCCGCCTCGATTTCCTCGTCGGCATCGACGAAGGGGCAGCGCAGCGTGACTGCCAGCCGCTTGCCGACGCTGGTCTTGCCCACCCCCATCATGCCGACCAGCACCACGGGCCGCACGATCCGCCGCGCCAGCGCATCGATTTCGCTTGCCGACAGGGGTTCGTCGCTGTTGTCCATTGCAGCGCCGCCTATAGATGCGTTAAGCGGCCTTGCAACTGTCCGGGGCAACTGTCCGGGGCAACTGTTCGGACATGCATCGGGAAGGTCGCGCGTGACGCGGGATATGCGCAGGTACTGGGTCATCTGGGTTTTGGCAGCGCTCGTTGTGGCGCTACTGGCCTGGGCATGGATCGACGGCGGGCGCGAACCGCTGCGCGAGATTTCCCAGCCGATCCCTCTGCCAAAGGGTCGCGCGTGAAGCGCGCGCACTTGCTGATCGGCGCGGCTCTGGCGCTGACCTCGGCCTGGGCACTGGCGCAGGACGCGCCCGAATCGTTGCTTCCGCCAGGGTTCGACCGGCCCCCGCCCAAGGCCGTGCCGCCTCGCACTGTCGCGCCGGCACCCGCGCCGGCCCCTCAATCGAGCTCGGGCGGCGGATCGGCACCGGTGGTGCAACGCCTGCCTTCCGCTCCTCGCGGCGGCGCAGCGGCTTCAGGCGGCGGTTCTCCCGCTCCTTTCGCGGTCAATCCCGGGGTCAAGCTGCCACCGCTCGACACCCTGGCGAAAATGACGCCCGAGGAACTCACCGACCTGCTTGGTCTGCGTCCCAAATACGACATTCCCGCCGCCGCGCGCCGCTCGATGTCCCACATCGGCGTGCTGGCCGAGAGCGAAGGCGGCCTGCCGGCGAGGGCATTTGCGCAGCAGAACGCCGCACTGGTGCGCGCGGCGCTGGCGGGCAATGGCGGACAACTGGTCTCGCGCTGGGGCCATATCCTGCTGCGCCGGGCGCTGGCCTCGCGGCTCGATGCGCCCGAAGCGATGAACCCCGCCGATTTCGCGGCGCTGCGTGCCGCCCTGCTGCTGCGCATGGGCGAGGGCGAGGCGGCGCGGGCGCTGGTCCAGGATATCGATTCGGGCAACTACACGCCCGATCTCACCCAGGCCGCGCTCGATGCCTATGTGTTCACCGCCGATTTCACCGGCATTTGCCCCGCCGTCACCATCCAGGGCGGCGCGCGCAAGGATGCCCAGTGGCAGGCGGCGAGCGCGATCTGCCAGGCCTTTCGCGGCGACGGCAATGCCGGGCTGGCCCAGCTCGACCGCCAGTTGGGCGACGAGGCGATGCCGCGCATCGACCTGCTGCTCGCCCAGAAATATGCCGGGGCGGCGGGCAAGGCGCGGCGCGCGGTCACGATCGAGTGGGACGGGGTGAAGGAATTGACCCCGTGGCGCTATGCGCTGACCATCGGCGTCGGCCTGCAACCGCCGGCCGAATTGCTCAGAAACGCCGATCCGCGCTTCGACTACATGGCAGCGAGCGCACCGATGCTCGCGCTCGAAGCGCGCGCGGCGGCGGCTGATCGTGCGGCGGGGGCAGGGGTGCTGTCGAGCGCGGCGATGGTTGATCTCTACAGCCAGATCTACGCGCAGGACGACATTGAAGGTGACTGGGCAGCGCGCGCGGCGCTGCTCCGCGATGCCTATGTCGGGGCCGGTGCCACGGCGCGGATCGGCGCGATCCGCCAGCTGTGGGATGGCGCGACCAGCCCGCAGCAGCGCTATTCGCGCCAGGTGCTCACCGCCTATGCCGCCGCCCGCATGCCCGCCGATGGCAGCATGAGCGACAGCGCCGCCGACCTGATCGCCTCGATGCTGGCCGCCGGGCTCGATGCCAACGCCATGCGTTGGGCCGCGCAGGCCGATAGCGGCAGCCTCGCCTGGGGCCTGCTGGCACTCGCCGCACCAAGCCGCACGGCCATGGTCGAAAGCGGCGCGCTTGAGAGCTTCCGCAGCAACGACGACAGCGAGGACGGTCGCAAGACCGCGTTCCTGCTCGCCGGGCTGGCCGGACTGGGCCGGATCAGCCCGCAGAATGCCGGCGAGTTTGCCGACACGATCGGCGCGGACCTCGGCCGCCAGACCCGCTGGACCCAACTTATCTCGCGGAGCGCTGCGGTCGGCAACCCGGGGCTGGTCGCCTTGCTGGCCGGGCTTGGCATGCAGGGCGACGGCTGGAGCAAGATGACCCCTCTTTATCTCTACCACATCGTTTCGGCGCTGCACCGCGTCGGGCTTGACGCCGAAGCGCGGATGATCGCCGCCGAGGCCGTGGCGCGGGGGTAGAGCCTGATGACATGGGATTGACCCGCCTTGACGGAGCCGATTTTGGCCCAGCGCGAGGCGCGAGGAGGGAGCAATGCGGCCCAATTGTGACTGACGAGCAACGAAGCGATGGGCCAAAAGCGCCCCGCCCCGGAGGGGTTGCCTCTGGAAGCCCCTCGGACTGCGTCGCGCCGCTGGACCGGGCTACCAGCCCGGCCTGCACGACGCTCCTTGCCGAGAAACTTCCAGAGGCAATCACGGTGGACCAATCCCATGTCATCAGGCTCTAGGCCGATTTCGGGCGAGATCGACAGTTTCCTCGCCATGCTCGCCGCCGAACGGGGAGCCGCCGCCAACACCCTTGCCGCCTATCGCCGTGATCTGGAGGGGGCGGAGACGGCTATTGGCGAACTGGTCAGCGCGGACCATGCGGCGCTGGCCAGGCTGGGGCATGTCTGGTCCGGTCTCGCGCCAGCGAGCCTCGCGCGCAAATGTTCGGCGCTGCGCCAGTTTTATGGCTTCCTCGCCGACGAACGGTTGCGCGGCGACGATCCTTCCCCGGCGCTGCCGCGCCCGGTGACGCGCCGCCCGCTGCCGCGCCTCCTGTCGCACGGCGAAATCGCCCTCCTGTTCGAGCGCGCTGAACTGGAGGCTGCCGGCGGCAAGCCCTCAGCGCTGCGCATGCTGGCGCTGCTCGAGCTGCTGTATGGCTCGGGGCTGCGCGCCAGCGAACTGGTCTCGCTGCCACGCGAGGCGGTGCCGCGCGATGCACCGTTCCTTACCGTCACCGGCAAGGGCGGTGCGCAGCGGCTGGTGCCGGTGAGCACCCGCGCGCGGCAAGCGCTGTCGCGCTGGCTGGCGGCGCGGGGGGAGGGCGGCAGGCCGCTGTTTCCCTCGCGCGGGGCTTCGGGTTGCCTCACCCGCATCCGCCTGTTCCAGCTGCTGCGCGAATTGGCCACGCGTGCCGGGATTGCGCCGGAAAAGCTCAGCCCGCACGTGCTGCGCCATGCCTTTGCCACCCATTTGCTCGAAGGCGGGGCGGACCTGCGGGTGTTGCAGACGCTGCTCGGCCATGCCGACATCGCCACGACCCAGATCTACACCCATGTCGACAGCGCCCGGCTGGTGGCGCTGGTCAACTCCCGCCATCCTCTGGCCAAGAGGCTTTCCAACCCTTCCGCACCGTCCTAGACCGTCGCCCCGGGACATCGAGGGAGTCGCAGCCATGGTCCGCTCACCAATCCGCCGTCTGGCGTGCAGCCTTGCCCTGTCCGCAGCGCTCGGGCTGGCCTCTGCCCCCATCGCCGCCCAGGCGCAGACACAGTCCGGAGGCGCGGTCCAGTCGATCAGCGCCAAGGACAAGGCCGATGGTGCCAAGGCGCATCCCCAGCTGGTCGCCGAATTCGGCGGCGCTGCCACCGGCCCGCAGGCGAGCTATGTCGAAGGCGTCGGCAAGACCATCGCGGTGCAGTCCGGCCTGTCGAACGCGCGCGGCGATTTCACCGTCACCCTGCTCAACAGCTCGGTCAACAATGCCTTCGCCATCCCTGGCGGCTATGTCTATGTCACCCGCCAGCTGGTCGCGCTGATGAACAACGAGGCCGAGCTTGCCGGCGTGCTTGGTCACGAGGTCGGCCATGTCGCGGCGCGCCATGCCGCCAAGCGCCAGAGCGCGGCGACGCGCAATTCGATCCTTGGCGTGCTGGGTTCGGTGCTGTCGGGCGTTGTTCTGGGCAGCGGGGCTGCCGGCCAGCTCGGCCAGCAGCTTTTCTCGCAGGGCTCGCAGATGCTGACCCTGCGCTATTCGCGCGGGCAGGAAACCGAGGCGGACAATCTCGGCATCGCCTATCTGCGCCGCGCGCAATACGATCCGCGCGCGATGTCGAGCGTGTTGCAAAGCCTCGCGCGGCAGAATGCGCTCGAGGCCCGGCTGATGGGATCGAGCAGTCAGGTGCCGGCCTGGGCCTCGACCCACCCCGATCCCGCCAGCCGCGTGCGCGCTGCCCTGGCGCAGGCCGGCGGCACGGGCGGCGGCGCGACCAACCGCGACGCGTTCCTGCGCAACATCGATGGGATCGTCTATGGCGACGACCCCAAGCAGGGCGTGGTCGAGGGGCGCAAATTCATTCATCCCGACATGCGGCTCGGCTTCGAGGCACCTCAGGGCTTCTATCTGGTCAACGGCACGCGCTCGGTGACCATCGGCGGCCAGGCGGGGAAGGGCGAGTTTTCCACCGGGCCTTACAGCGGCAATCTCGACGGCTATGTCACTGCCGTGTTCGGCGCGCTGACGGAGCAGGGGCAGGCGCAGATCGCGCCCGGCTCGATCCAGCGCACCACAGTCAATGGCCTGCCCGCCGCCTATGGCGTGGCGCGGGTCCAGGGCGGCAGTGGCCCGGTCGATGTCGCGGTGTTCGCCTATGAATTCTCGAACAGCCAGGCGTTCCACTTCCTGACCATCTCGGCGGCAGGCAGCGCGCAGCAATTCAACGGCATGTACAACTCGCTGCGGCGGATTTCGGCGAACGAAGCGGCGGCGGTGCGTCCGCGCAAGCTGGCGGTGGTGACCGCGCGCAGCGGCGATACGGTACAGTCGCTGGCGGCGCGCATGGCCTACAGCGATTCCGCCGTCGACCGCTTCCTGGTGCTCAACGGGCTCGATTCGGGCAGCCGCATAGTCGCCGGCCAGAAGGTCAAGCTCGTTACCTATTGATCGTGCAGCGCCCAGGCCGATTCACGGCAAAAGGGCGGCAGGTTCCCCCGCCGCCCCGATTGCCTCCCAACGAGGCAGTTGGCCGCGATCAGGCCGCGTTGTTGGCCATGGTCGACGATGTGGAGTTGAAAGTTCCCGACAGACTGGTGCCGAGTCCCTGCATGGCCGCGATGGCCGCGACAGCGATCAGCGCGGCGATCAGGCCGTATTCGATGGCAGTGGCGCCGGTCTCTTCGCGGAGAAATTTGACGAATTTGGTCATGGGTGCCTCCTGGCGAGGTGTGCCTGACCGCCCCCTCCTCCCCTTTGGAAAAGGCAAGCGTGAGCAGGCACCCGCTGTATATGGTCAAACTCCTAATGCCGCATTAAGACCCCGCTCAATCATGGTTCCGAGGAAAACAAACAAAAAGGGCGGCAGGTTTCCCCGCCGCCCTCGATGTCTTGAGGCTAAACGCGCCGATTAGGCGGCGTTGTTGGCCATCGTCGAAGAAGTGCTGTTGAAAGTGCCCTTGAGGCTGGTGCCCAGGCCCTGCATCGCGGCGATCGCGGCGACAGCAATAAGGGCGGCAATCAGGCCGTATTCGATGGCAGTCGCACCGGCTTCGTCACGGCGAAGCAGCTTGTTGATGAACTTCATGATTAGTCTCCTGGTTAGCAGTTCTCAGTACCCGGTCCGTTAGCCTAAGCACCCCGGACAACTTGAGGTGTAAAGCTGAGAGATTGACAAATGTTTAAGAGGGACTGTCGGAAATTGTCAGGATGCAGTTGCTGCATTCATGCTGTTCTTGGCGGTATCGTACACGGCATTCGTGCCGCTGGCCACCCCGCTCAGCGCACCGATGATCAACATCGAAATCAGCCCGATAATCAGGCCGTATTCGATCGCGGTCGCGCCGGACTGATCGCGCAGCAGGCGCTTGAGAAACGAGCTCTTTTGCATGGTCATGTCCGTATAGCTGTCCATGGTTCTAGGACTATGCCACTTATCGCTAACATTTTCTTAAGACTGGTGAACAATTTGAAAAATATTTCGACACTCATTCTTGTCGTGGCGGTCGCCCTGATCCGCAGCGATGGCCGCGTGCTCATGCAGCGCCGGCGCGAGGATACGATGCACGGCGGGCTCTGGGAATTTCCGGGGGGCAAGGTGAAGGCTCGGGAAACCGCGGAACAGGCGCTGATTCGCGAAGTGCGCGAAGAGCTGGCCCTCGCGCTCGATCCCGCAGGCATCGCACCATTTGCCTTCGTCAGCGACCCGGCCCTGCCGCCCGCGCCGCGCGAACCCTATGTCATCCTGCTTTACACCTGCCGGAGTTGGCAGGGCGAGCCCCGCTGCCTCGCTGGCGAGGAACTGGGCTGGTTTGCACCGGGCGATCTGACCGGCCTGGCGATGCCCCCGCTCGACGTGCCATTGGCCATGGCGCTGGCAGGACAGCGCGCTGCGGCGATTTAGCCGCTTGCCAAGCGCACAGCCCCCACCTATGTGCCGGCTTCCCGCGCCCGTAGCTCAGCTGGATAGAGCATCAGACTACGAATCTGAGGGTCGGACGTTCGAATTGTTCCGGGCGCGCCATTATTCCTAAACCTATTCAAATGGTTGGGTTGCTCAGCTCCGGGGTGGCCCTGCTACCCTGGGTAGCTTTTTGGTGCGCAACGGCCCCATCTCGCGGCGAATTCCTAAATTCTGACCATAAGTCGACTTAAAAAAATCAATGACTTGGCCTTCTGCGCGGCGTGACCCAAGGCAAAACTTGGTTGGCATTTGCTCCACCATCAGATCACGAGTTTGTGAGACTTTCGTCCCATAAGCTCCCAGAGCTTTCCAATATTCTTTGCGATGATCGATGGACTGCTGTCATTCTGAGTGCAGTGCTTTCTGGTTTATTGGCTTTTGTAACACAGCAAATGAAGGCAGAGTTGTCGTCAGACGCTGATGATTTTCTAGCGTTCAACCTTTTGCCGGAAAGCACCGATCAAACCGGGTCTTCCCTGACCCTGGTCATGGCGATCGCAGCGCAGGCCGTCGCCACTGCCCCGATCAGGAATGTCCAGATCGGATCGCCGGGAAAGAAGTGCTCAGGATCGGGCCCATGGTGGTCGAGACCAGGAACTGCGGGATCACGATGAAGAAGTCGAACATGCCAGATAGACGCCGAGCTGTTGGCCGGAAGCGCCTTGGTGAGTACCACGAAAGGCACGGTTCAGCGAGTCCAGACCAACCGAACCCGACATAAGGGACTGAACAGCAGGGACTCGTCGCGATGAACACGATCGAGACATACAGGCGACTGACATCCAGAGGAATGCCATGTGCACGCGCTTGTCGCCGAGCGCCTCGCCAGCTGCGGGAACAGGAGCACGGCGGCAAGGGCCGAGACCACGCTGCAGGTTGTATCGAGCAGATCGACCCAGTTCGCTCCCTCGTCGGAGGCCGCCGTGGTCGGATCGGTCGACTCAAGACATATCGGGTGATCACCGGAGTGGTGAACGGCCACCGGATGAACAACGCGATCCAGGTGAAGAAGTGGACGACCGCCAGCTGCTTCATGATCGCGGCATCTGCGCGAGATCGCTGAAGACATGGGCGAACTAGCTTTCCCGGTCTCCCCGTGCGTCGAGGATCTGTGCCAGGCCGACCAGCATCGCGCCAAGGCCGAGCACATAGAGCGAATATCGCGCGCGGGCGAAGCAAAGATCAGGGCTGTAAGCACCAGGCCGGCCAGCATCACGCGCTCGCCGCCACGCGGGCGGACCAGCGCCTCGTGCGGCCGCCTTCGGCTTCCTGCTGGTCGCCGAGCCGCCAGTTCGGTCGGGCTGTATTCGCGCACGGCGAAGACGTCCATCCCACCCCAGGATCGTGAACAGCGCGCCGACAGAGGAGGACAGGCGCACCGTATCCGGCCACCATCCCGGCCGGGGCGAGATCGGACACCTGCGATCGCTCAGCACCCATCGAGCCATGTGGCCGACCACTCGCCCGCCGCCCCCCGATCAGCATGCCAAGCCCGAAGGCAAAGGTGCGCTCGCTCGTCGGAGCCAGTCCGCTGGCGAAGCGCGGTCGGGTTCCATCACGGCATTCATCGCGAAATCGAGCACCCACAGCATCGCCACTGCACCCATAGCGAACCGGCGTCCGGGCAGGACCAGCATTGTCAGCGGGCGACCATCGCACCGCCGAGGAATAGGGCCTCCGCTGCCCTAGCCGGCACCAGGTCCATCGGACTAGTGGCCGATGATCGCCGGCATGACCACCCAGTGGCCGGCCCAGCCAGCATGAGGATCGGCAGCGACTTCAAGTTCGACGCCATCGTCTGGAAAATGCGAGCGCGTTCCATTCCTGCAGGGCAAACGAGCCTGCAACGCCTAGCCCCATGATCTGCATGTTGATCAACCCGCCGAGGGACTTGTGTGGCTTCTCCATGATCCTCCCCGATCAATGGAAGGCATAATACAATCGATTGCATTATGCAAATTTCTGTGGCTATGTGCGCCAGTCAGGCCAAAATCCGGTTTGGGCATAACATGGAAAACGGCGCGAACTGGTGGCGCGGAGCCACATCTATCAGATCTATCCGCGCTCGTTTGCCGATAGCAATGGCGACGGGATCGGTGATCTTCCCGGCATCACCCGGCATCTCGATCATGTCGCCTCGCTCGGCGTCGATGGGTCTGGCTTTCGCCGTTCTTCACCTCACCAATGGCCGACTACGGCTATGACATCTCCGACTACTGCGATGTCGATCCGGTGTTCGGCACGCTGGATCGATTTCAGGGCGCTGCTGGCACGGGCGCACGCGCTGGGCCTGAAAGTGATCATCGATCTGGTCTATGCCCATACTTCCGAAGCCCACCCCGGTTCATCGAAAGCCGCTCCGAGCCGCGCGGGCCCGGCGCCGACTGGTTCGTCTGGGCCGATGCCAAGCCCGACGGGTCACCGCCAAGCAACTGGCAATCCGTTTTCTACGGCCCGGCCTGGACTTGGGATGCCCGCCGCAAGCAATATTACATGCACAATTTCCTGCCCGAGCAGCCGCAGCTCAATGTGCATAACAAGGAAGTGCAGCAGGCCCTGCTCGATGTCGCGCAGTTCTGGCTGGATCTGGAGTCGATGGCTTCCGGCTCGACGCGCTCAATCGCGCCTTTCATAACCCTTCGCTCGCGGACAACCCGCCCCGAGCCCACGCTTCGCCCGCGCGTCCGCACGAATTCCAGCGTCAGGTCAACAATATGTCCCAGCCCGAACTGGTGCCGTTCGTACGCCGGCTGCGGGACCTGCTCGACCGCTATCGACGCCCGCTTCACCGTCGCGGAAATTGGGGGCGACAATCCGGCGAAAGAGATGCAGCGGATCACTGCGGGTGACGACTTGCTGCACACGGCCTACAATTTCGAATTCCTCGACGGGCCGCAGATCACGCCTGCTTATGTCGCGAAAGTCATGGCGCGCTGGCCCGAGGGAACCTGGCCAAGTTGGGCCTTCTCCAATCATGATGCCATGCGCATCGTCAGCCGCTGCGCGAAAGGGCGTGATCCGACCGCGTTCGCCAAGCCGATGCTGCTCCTGTTGCAAAGCCTCCGCGGCAATGCCTTTGTCTATTACGGCGAAGAGCTGGGCATGCACCACGGCGACATTCCTTTCGAGCGGTTGCTCGATCCCGAAGCCATCCGCAACTGGCCGGAAACCAAGTGCCGCGATGGCGCGCGCACGCCAATGGTGTGGAACGACGCGGAGCCGTTCGCCAGCTTCGGAAACTCGGAGCCATGGCTGCCGATCGATCCGCGCCACTACGCCCAGTCAGTCGAAGCGCAGGAGGCTGACGCGCAATCGGTGTTGCATTTTGCCCGGACGGCGATTGGTTTCAGGCGCAATTCCAAAGCCCTGCGATTGGGCGATTTCACTCTGCGGAAGGCCGATCACAGCCTGCTGGTCTTCACGCGCCGTTGCGAGGATGAGACGCTGCTGTGCCTGTTCAACCTTGGCCCCGTGACCGGGCATTTCACGCTTCCGCAGGAAGCCGAGGAAATCGTCTCGCTGGGCAATCCGTTGCCCGACCGGGGGGGAGTGGCCGGTGCTGTCCGCTTTCATCGGTCGCATCTGATGCAGAGCGGCGCGACTGGAGCGAATCGCCTGATCGGAGCAGTCGAGGCTGGCGGCACGAAATTTGTGCTGGCTCTCGCGCGCGACGATGGCGCGTGCTGGCCGAACCCGCATCGCGACGCGCACCCC
Source organism: uncultured Alphaproteobacteria bacterium (assembly GCA_963777795.1). Lineage (GTDB taxonomy): Bacteria > Pseudomonadota > Alphaproteobacteria > Sphingomonadales > Sphingomonadaceae > Novosphingobium. The sequence goes on along the minus strand of CAVZRM010000003.1, from coordinate 288,663 downwards.
TGACTAACCTTCCCGGACATGGCCGAATTCTTTCGCCACGCCACCGCGAACATGGGGCGATTTCAGCGTTCGGCGTCGCCAGTTTCGGCCCGATCGATATCGACCCTGCTTCGGCGGACTATGGCCGCTTCGCCACCACTCCAAAGCCCGGCTGGCCCGGCGCGCGGTTCCATGATGCGCTCGGTGAATTCGGCGCGCCGATCGTGGTCCACACCGATGTCGGCGGCGCGGCGCTGGGCGAATGGGGCGGGCGCCGGGCAGGGCTGCCGGACGCTGGCCTATACCACCGTCGGCACCGGCATCGGCTCTGGCGTGCTTCGTGACGGGCAATCGCTCGCCGGTTCTCCCATTACGAAGGCGGACATATCGCTGTCGCCCGCGATCCCGCGCTCGATCCCTTTCCCGGCCGCTGCCCCTATCACGGCGATTGCCTCGAAGGCCTTGCCGCGGTCCCGGCGATCGAGGATCGCTGGGGAACCAGCCTCTCCAAGCTAGGCAGCCCGGCGTGACAAGATCGCGCTGATTGCCGACTACCTTGCCCAACTCTCCGCCAATCTCGTCCTCCTGCACATGCCCGACCGGCTGGTGTTCGGAGGCGGGGTGATGAAGACGCCGGGGCTGATCGAGGCACTGCGGCTGCAACCGAGCGCGGCTCGGCGGCTATGTGCGGGCGAGGCACTCGATCCGGGACTTGATCGCTACATCATCACCCCTGGCCTTGGCGATGCGGCCGGGATCACCGGGGCGGTGCTGCTGGGCAAACGGGCGCTCAGCCCGGTCGCCCGACATCGAAAGCAACGACCAGCCGCTCGCCTTCGGCGAACGGCACCGTGGCGTGCCAGGTCGTCGAGGGGAACATCGCCAGCCGCCCCGGCTCGGGCCGGATCGTGCGATAGGGTTCAAGCGGCAGGCCCAGCTCCGGCAGGCGGGCTCCGAAGGCGATGTGGCCCGCCGGCTCCGGCCCACTCATCGCCGGGCAGCGCAACATAGAACGCCGTGCTCAGCCAGCCCATCGCGTGGGTATGCGGTACGTTGTAGCCCTGCCGTGCCAGCCGCACCGACCAGCTTCCCTCGATGAGAAGGGCTCGCCGCGCGGCGCGGACGAGCAGCGGATGGTTCGGGTCCATCGGCGGCAAGCGCCGGCATAGCCCGCGACCGTTTCGAGCATCCTGGCTTGAGCCTTTGCAGCGGCTTTCGTGGCGCAGCAGCACCGATCGGTCGGTCTGGGTGCCGCCGCGCACCGATTGCTCGATATAGGGCGCCTCAGCGGTTGCAGCGCGCGCAGCAGTCCGGCCAGTTCCGCCAGCCGTCAGCGGCGATCGCGCTGTCGAGTCGGCTCGATCAGCGTGTCCGGCCGGTCGAGCCACAGCCAGCGCGGTCACCCAGCAGCCGCCAGGCCAGCGAGCATAAGGCCAGAAGAGCGCCGCCGAAGGACCGCCGAGGAGCGCCAGGCCTCAGCCTCGGCCCGCGGGGATCGCCGCTTCGCAGGGCATGGCGGATCCGGCACAGACTTGTGATATCGCCTCGGTAGATGGCGGTTGCGGCAGCAAGTCGCGCCGCCTTGTCATCGTCGCGCGATTCGACCGCGACAAACAGCCGGCAGCCAGATGATCGCTGGTGACTTGGCAGATGCCGCTCGGCTTCGCCAGCACCGCGCCTCGCCGCGTCCCAGTCGCGCGCCTGCGCGGCCTGCGGAACCAGGCGAGCCACAGGCCTAGCGTTGCCGGTTCGGCGCTGCAGGCGTGGCCATAGTGATCGGCAAAGCCGGCCGGTGGCCCGCCTGGTCCAGTTGAGCGTGGCGAGCGCCTTGTGGCCGTCGAGCCAGCCGGGCTGGCGCGCCAGCTCGGCTTCCAGCAGCGTCTCGCGCCTGCGGCCCGCACCTTCGGAAACCAGCGCCAGCGCCTGATTGCGCGAGGCCTCGGCGGTTGGCCGGATCGAGCCTGCGCCGCCTCGGCGAACAGCTCAGCGGCTGGAAGCCGAGCTCATAGCGGTCTGGGCATGGAGGAAGGCGACAGCGGGTCCGCCGGGAGGCGCGCGGGCCCCTGCCGCAGCCGGCTCGCCTCGCATGCGCTGCCCCGCGCGCATGCCGCGGCCTGCGAGACAGAGCCGTGCACGGCGTCAGGAACGGGCCACAGCCTTGCAATAGGCCGGTCGATGAACTGCTGATGCGTCGGGCTGCTGCAGCGCGGCCTCGCGCTCCATCGCGGCGCGCAGTTTTTCGCCATCCATGCGCGCGCCATCGACGCCGCGATGGTGCAGCAGCGGATCGGTGCCGTTCCGGTAGATTGCCCTGCCCGATATGCACCGCCAGCCAGCTCGCCGGACGCGAACAGATCCATCTCGCGCGCGATCAGGCGGCCATAGCGGCGGAAATGTTCGATCTTCCAGTGCAGCGTGTCGGGCACGTTCATCGCGCGCGCAATAGCGCCAAAGCTCAGCATCGTCGCGCGTGGGTCAGCTTGTAGTGCAGGATGATGAAATCGCGGATGCGTTCGAATCTCGTTGACGGCGATGCGATTGTATTCCTCGGTCACCAGCGGATCGAAATCCTGCGTCCGGGAACAACGCCAGCAGTTTGGAAATGCCCGCCTGAATCAGGTGGATGCTGGTCGATTCCAGCGGCTCCATGAACCCGCTCGACAGGCCGATGGCGACGACGTTCTTGTTCCAGAACGCTTGCGCCGCCCGGTGACGAATCGCAGCGGTCGCGGATCGGCCAGCGCCTGCCATCCAGTCGCTGGCCAGCAGTCGCGCGCCGCCTGATCCTGATCGATGAACTGGCTGCAATAGACATAGCCATTGCCGGTGCGGTGCTGCAGCGGAATGCGCCATTGCCAGCCCGCCTCGCGCGCGGTGGAGCGGGTGTAGGGCGTGAAGTCGCCCGCCATTGGCGCACGGGCATGGCAACGGCGCGGTCGCAGGGCAGCCAGTGCGTCCAGTCCTCGTATCCGGTTTGCAGCGCGCCTTCGATCAGCAGGCCGCGAAAGCCCGAGCAATCGATGAACAGATCGGCTCCGAGCACGCGGCCATCCTCCATCGTGACGCCTTGACGAAACCGGTTTCGCCGTCCTGCTGCAACATTGGCGATCTTGCCCTCGATCCGCACCACGCCGCGCGCCTCGGCATAGCGGCGCAGGTATCGCGCATAGAGCCCGGCATCAAAATGATAGGCATAGTCGAAGGTCGACAGCACATTGCGCGGATCGGGGCTGGGCTGGGCGAAACCGCCCTGCCTTTGGCCAGCTGCCAGGCCATCGACATGTCATCCAATCGCGGCTGCTCGCCCGTCCGCGCGCGCTTTCAGCCAATGCTGGTGGACACGGCCGATAGTCGAACGTCGCGGCCGTGCGGGCCGAACGGGTGGAAATAGCGCTGGCCGAGCCTGCCCCAATCGACGAACTCGATGCCCAGCTTGAACGAGCCTTGCGTCTCGCGAATGAATTCACGCTCGTCGATGCCAAGCGTTTGATTGAACGTGCGGATCGGCGGGATCGTCGCCTCGCCAACGCCGACCGTGCCGATTTCCTCGGATTCGATCAGGGTGATCGCGCACTCTCTGGCGAGCGCATTGACCAGCGCGGCAGCAGTCATCCAGCCCGCCGAGCCGCCGCCGACGATCAGGATCGAACGTATTCTGCGATCGCCGGATTCCGTCATGGCACCAATCTCTGTCGATCCCTGTCCTAGCCCAAACGAAGACGGGCCGGAAGTTTCCTTCCGGCCGCCCTGTTTCCATCCCCTGCACAGCGCGCAAAGGCGGACCGGAGAGCTTCGTCAGAAGCTGTAAGCGGACCGAACCGGTCCAGGTGCGGCCCAGCGCCGGACCGGTGCCGATCACGCCGGGCTGACCGAAAGGTCGGCCAGGCCGCCGCTGCCGCGCAGGTCGTAGCGGTTGAACACGTTGTAGCCCTGGATCCCGATTCGAGGTTCTCGATCGGCCGAAGCGGAAATCGAGTACCGATCACGCGCCCGCCCGGATAGGCGCGGCCGGCATCGTCGAGGATCCCGGACTGGCCGGTGATGTTGATACCGAGCGAGACCATCTCGCCGAAGTCGTAGCTGGCCTGCAGGGTGTAGCTCAGGTCGGGCATGTATTGGCGCGCGGACGAACGGCGTCGGATGGCCGGTGGCGCTCGGTGCCCGACCGGGTCGGCTTCGACCAGGTGGCGTTGGCGACCAGGTTGAACCCGCCGTTCGCGATGTTGCCGTAGAACTCGGCGCCGTAGGACTTGTAGCGCGCATCGATCACGCAGCCGCCCGCGCCGCCGGGGCAACGCGTGGCCGAGAGTTCGAACGTGCTCTGCTTGAAGTTGCCCTTGAACAGCGTGATATCGAGCGCGAACCGGCCATCGCGCCGAAGCTGCCGCGGGTCTTGAAGCCGAGTTCGTACTGGTTGACGAAGTCGACCGAAGGCGTGACGCCGTCCGACGCCGACGCAGCCGCGTCGTCCCGCGCTGCGGCCATCGCGCCGGTGCACAGCGCGCCGATGGTCGACGAGATCTTGCCGCCAAAGGTCTGGCGATCACCGTTGAAGCGGCCGCCGCGCGAGGCACGGACGAACATCGCTGGTGTTCGCGCTGGCCTTCCACAGCGCCCCCGCAGTCCACGAGATGTAGCTGCGCGCTGTAGTTGAGCACTTCGCGCGCGCCGTTGGCGCGTGATCGTCGGGATGTTGATCCCGCCCGAGTTGACCAGGAACTCGGTGCCCCGCCCTGGGTGCCGCCGCCCTGCGCCTTGACCCGTTCGAACCGGACCGACCGTCGATGGCGAAGCTGTCGCCGTCGATTTCGAGCGCAGCATAGGGCGCGGTGTTGGTGTAGGACAGGTCATAGTCGCGGGCGCAGCAGTTGCCCCAGTTGTTGTTGTAGCCCGAGATGCCTTCCTGGGTCAGCTTGGCCCCGGTGGTGCTGTAGAGGTCGAGTTGGGCCGGGTTGTCGCCGCTGACTTCGCGCAGCGACTTGTTGACATGCCAGTCCATCGCGATGTCCTGGTCCATGTAGAAGAAGCCGGCCCGGGCCGTCAGCTAGCCAAGCCGGCTCGAACTTGCCCGACAGCGCCAGGTCGTTGGCAAGGCTGCCGATGTCGCGGATGTTGGTGCGGACGTTGACGTTGTTGTCGATATAGGTGCCGGTGAAAGTCTGCCCCGCCTGCGGGCCGTTGGCGTAGCGGATCGAGCCGACAGTCGCATACGGCACGTGCCGTTGAGCGAGAGCGTCGAACCGACAATCGGCCGGCGACCGGCGTGCGTGATGTTCTGGAACGGCGCGGTGAAAGCTGCCGCTCATGTCGGTCCAGCGCAGGTTGTTGTCGATCGTGAAGTCGCTCGCTCAGTTTCGTAGTGCAGCTGGCCGCCGAGCGATACGGCCTTGGTGCTGATCCCGGTCATCCCGACCCGCTCAAGCACGCCGTCGCGGTTGTAGATCAGGAAGTCCTTGTTGTAGATCGAGTAGTTCGAGCTGTTGCGCCCGTCGAAGCCAGGGAACGGCTGGACGTTGCTGAAGGTCGCCGCCGCTCAGCGTCGCCAGCGCCGGGGCGCCGGTGTAGTTCGGCTCCGCGTGTCGGCGACCTTGAACAGCAGGCGGACATAGCCCTTGCCGTCGCCGAATTCCTGGGTCAGGTTGCCCTTGATCTGGAAGCTTTCCGAAACGCGGAAATCGGCATGCAGCGGGCCCTTGCCGATCTTGGCGAAGCCGCCGATGTGGAAGCGGGTGGTGTCGCCCAGCGGTGCGCCATAGCGGAAGTCGAGGCGCTGCTCGTTGAAGTTGATGCCCGCTGGCAGTCTCGACATAGCCGCCAGCTACCTTGCCGGTGTGGCTGATGTAGTTGATCACCGCGCCCGGGGCCTGCGAGGCATAGGTGGTCGAACCGCCGCCGCGCACCAATTCAACGCGCTCAACGCTGGCGTCGTAGCGGGTCCAGTAGTCGTTGTTGCCGAACTGGATGTCGCCGAACAGCACGGTCGGCAGGCCGTCTTCCTGGATCTGCACGAACGGCGAGCCGCCGGTTGCGACCGGAAGGCCGCGCACCGCGATGTTCGAGTTGCCGCCGGGGCCCGAGGTGCCGGACACCTGGATGCCGGGGATCATGCGGAACATTTCCGCTTCCGAGCTGGGCCGGAACTGTTCGATCAGGTCCGCGCTGACGCTGGTGACCGAGACCGAGGTGTCGAGCTGGCTCTTGTCGCCGCCCGAAGCGGTCACGACGATCTGATCGGCGTCGTCTTCTTCATCTCGGCATCGGCGGCGCTCCTGAGCAAGTGCCGGCACCGACTGACAGCGCAATAACCGCAAGAGTGGCGGCCGAAGCGCAGGTGCGCAGTATAGATTTCCTCATTTCCTCTCCCCTCGTATCGATACCGAATCGCTTGCCATCGGCAGCAAGTCGCAGCTTCGATTCGCACGGGTAACAATCGATTGCAACCGCTAATTTGCAATCGATTGCTAAAATGTCATAGGCGCGACATAACGTGCCACAGCAGCCGGCTATTCGACGGACGATAGCCCGGCGGTGTGACAGACAATTGGCGGCTTGGCGACGCAGCACCGATGCTTGATGCGGCGCGAAATCGGACATCACGGAGCAAAACGGACACGATAATGACAGCTGCTCGCACCCCTGCGAAGATTCGCAACATCGCCGAACTGGCGAGGCTCGCCGGGGTTTCAACCGGCACTGTCTCGCGCGCGCTCGCCGACAAGTCGCTGGTCAACAAGGAGACCCGCGAACGCATCCAGGCGCTGGCGCGCGAGCACGACTTTCGCCCCAACCAGATGGCACGGCGGCTGCGAACGCAGCAAACCCGGGCGATCGGCGTCGTCGTTCCGCTCGGCCATGAGCAACGCCAGCACCTGTCCGATCCGTTCTTCATGGCGATCCTCGGCCATCTGGCCGACGCGCTGACCGAGAGCGGCTATGACATCATGCTCAGCCGGGTGATCCCGAATGCGATGACTGGCTTGAGCGGATTGTCGATTCGGGCATGCTCGATGGGGTGCTGCTGATCGGCCAGTCCAACCAGATCCGAAGCGATCGAGCGGGTGGCGGCACTGGTACCGGCCGATGGTGGTCTGGGGCAGCCATGCCCCGGGCCAGATCCATTGCACCGTCGGGGTCGACAACCGCGCAGGCGGCCAGCTGGCCGGCGAGCGCCTGATCGCTCGCGGCCGCAAGCGACTGCGTTTCGTCGGCGAAGTCGACGCCCCCGAATTACGCGAGCGCTACCTCAGGGCTGTGCGATGCGCCGCGGCGGCGGCTCGCCAAGCCCGAGCAGTTCCATGTTCACGTCGCCTCGGATATCATGGCCGAGGAGATCGCCGCGCACATCGAGCACATCGGCGCCGGCATCGATGGGATTGCCGCGGCATCGGACCTGATTGCGATGCATGTCGTGCGCGCTCTGGCGGATCATGCGGTTTCGGTTCCGGGCGATATCTCGGTGACCGGGTTCGACGATCTGCCGCTGGCCGAACAGACCGTCCCGCGGCTCACGACAATCAGCCAGAACATTCCGCAGGGCGCCAAGGCAATGGTCCGCCTGCTGTTCGAGCGGATCGGCCGGCGAGAACGCGGCCCGGTCGAGATGGCGCCGCAGCTGGTCCGCGCGCGATACGGCCTGAAGCGGGCGCTCAGGCTGCCGGCAGGTAATCCCGGCGCGTAGTCGATCATCGCACCCTCGAAGCCATGCTGCATGGTCAGCGCCAAGCGCCTGCCTCCGCGATCAATTCAATCGCAGCCGGCATCGAGCCACAGCGTCGACTGCCGCGTCCGATGCCAGCGGCGCCTCGCGCACGGCATCGAGCGAGGGGCGATCCGGATCTCTTGCGCATGAGCGCAACAGTGTCGGCTCCGCGCCGTTCGATCCGCAACGCGCTGCCTGGTCGGCCAGCACGATGCGCCAGAAATCGCCTTGCCGGGCAGCTCGATCCGGCAGCGCACGGGATCTTGCCGGCAGCCATGCCGTATCTCTGGCAGATCGGCCTGGCATCAGCGGTTCGACTTGTTGGCACAGCACGTGCCCCGCGCCGGTGCGGCGCAGCGACAGCCGCCGCGGCAGACTCATCGCGCCGCGCCAGCCCTGTGGGCAACCGGCCCTGGTAGGCATGGTTGCCCATCCAGCCGATCCAGAGCGGGCGGCCCGCGCGTCGCGCGGTTCGTGCCAGGCAATTGCGGCGTAGAAATCCGCGCCCATATCGGCGACCTGCCATCGCTCAGCGCGGACCATCCGGCACGAAGCGTATCGCCGTCGAAACTGCCAGTCTGGTAAAGCGCGCCCGATCCCGGGCCGCCGCGCAGCACGTCGACCTTGAACAGCCAGCGGCGCTCGTCCGTCCCTCGACCGGCAGTTCGATCAGCAGCGGGCATTCCCAGATCTCGCCCGGCGCGCCGAGCCGTAATCACGCGAGAGTTCATCCCAGTGCTTGAGGTTGTGCGAGGCATAGACCAGCGCGCGCTGCTCGCCCGAAAGCACGACCACCATGATCCAGCGCCTGGTCGGCTCGTGCCAGAACACGTTGGGATCGCGGAAATCGGCCAGATCGAGGTCGAGCACAGGATTGCCAGCGATATTTGCGCCAGTTCCGCCCCCGGTCAGTGCTGAAGGCGAGGCATTGGACCTGCTGCGCGGTTCGCCCGCCATCGGCGCCGGTGTAGATCGCGACCATTGCCCCTTTGCCGAAGCCGGCGGTATTGCCTGATCGATCACCGCGCGCCGGAAAAGATCATGTGCCGCACGTCGTCGCGCAGGGCGACCGGCAGCTCCTGCCATCGTGCCAGATCGCGGCTGACCGCGTGGCCCCAGCTCATGTGCCCCCAGTCCTCGCCTTGCGGGTTGTACTGGTAGAACAGGTGCCATTCGCCCGCATGGTGGACGAGGCCGTTGGGATCGCTCAGCCAATTCGCTGGCTGGCGGCATAGTGATAGGTCGGGCGCATGGCCGGCTCAGTCGCGCGATGGTCACATGTCGCCGGCGAAGGCAGAGCGGAACACCGGCGCCGGGGTGCCGCCGAACTGGCTGCGCAGCAACTCCGGGATGTTCATCGAAGCTGCGTCCCTGCATGCCCCAATGGTCGATGAAGCTCCACACTTCGCCTTCGCCGGTCACCCACCAGCTGAATAGCCCTGGGTCGGCTCCTGCGCCGGATTGGCAGCGACCAGACCCGATGCCATTGACCGGAGCCACGGCCCGGCGAGCTGCTCCGCACCATGCGCGTAGAGCCCATTGGGCCCGCTGGCCAACCGGGCGCAAAAGGTCCGGCGCTGGGTCGACCAGAACAGGTAATAGAGTCCTCGCGGACGCGACGACGTGCGGGCGCTCCAGTTCGTTGTTGACCCCGACCGCCTCGATCAGCGGATCGCCAAGCAGCCAGCTGCCGTCATCGCTGCAGCGTCGCAATCCCGATCGACACCGTTGAACTCATCGTCGCTGACCAGGCCGCGCTGCCAGTGAACAGCATGTGGCGCTGGCCGGTCGCGGGATCGCGGAACCATGCCGGATCGCGGAACGCCTTGATCAGCCCGGGCTTGCCTTCGCCTCGCGGGCGATGACGTAGCGCGTGCCATCGGCCTGCACCAGTTCGACCGGCGTGCCCCAGCCACGCCGGACCATCGGCGCCAAGCTCGCCGCTGCGCGGCGAACAGGCGCTGCTCGAACGAGGGCTCGCCGAGCCGGCCGGCGGCGGTGAAGAACAGCGTGACCGACCGCCGTCATCATGCAGCACAGCCGAGCCGGCCCATTCGCGCGAGCCGGGGCCGGTGCAGCAGATAGCGCATCGCCATGGTCGCGCCAGCCGTCTGCGCCATTCGAAGCAAGCCGGATCCGCGCGGCATCGTGGCGCTGGCCGGGATCGGGAAAGGGCGGCGCGCTCAGGAAGAACCAGTACTGGCGCCCGCGATGGATGACAGTGCGCCCATCCTCATGGGCGAGCGGCCAGCTGTCCCACAGGTCGATGCCCGGCAGGATCGGCACGCGCATCGGCCGCGCTGATCAAGCGCCAGTTCCGGCGTCGCATAGCTTCGCGGGCGCCATGCGGAAACCTCCGATCTGTTTGTTGAAATGTTGCAGCTCAGGCATGTTCATTCGCATTCTCCGGCCAGTCCCGGCCAGTCATTTCAATCATGATTTGCAGTCGCTTCCCGCCGGGCGGAGCATATTCACATTCGAACTCGCGGCGCGCACCCGGTCGGCATCGCCGAGCGGGAGCACGGCCACAACCGCTCCGCCAAAACCGCCGCCGGTCATCCGCGCACCGCCGTGATCGCCGATGGCGCCATTGAGCAGTTCGACCAGCCGATCGACCGCTGGGATCGCTGACCTCGAACTGGTCCCGAAGCGATGCGTGGCTGGCGCGCAGCAGTTCGCCCAGCGCGCACAATGTCGCGCGTGCGTCAATCGCCTCGGCGGCGGCTTGAACGCGGGAAATCTCCGCAGACCACATGGCGCGCGCGGCGGGCGACGACAGGATCGAGGCCGGCCTGATCGACGGCATCGAGGCTCGCATTGCGCAGCGAGCGGCAGGCCAAGCGCTATTGGCCGCCGTCTCGCAATCGCTCGCGGCGGCGCGTTGTAGTGCCCCTCCACCAGTCCGCGCCGCACACCCGACTGGACGATCATCACGGCCCAGTCTTGCGGCAGGGCAATATGGCGGCGCGAGAGGTCCGCGCAATCGAGCAGCAGCGCACAGCCCGGCTTGCCGGCGACGACGGCCATCTGGTCCATGATCCCGCAGCGCACCCCGGCCCAGTCGTGCTCGGCCGCCTGCGCGGCCAGCGCCAGATTCGCGCGCTGGCGGCAAGCCCGCCCTCGCCGCTACAAGTGCGCGACCCAGCCGCGACGCACAGCGAAGCCGATGAAGACAGTCCCGAGCCGCGCGGGATCGAGCCGGCTATCGCCAGGCGCAGGCCCGACGCAGCGAACCCGCGCCCGGCCAGCGCTGCCGCCATTCCGCGCAAATAGGAGCGCCAGTCGACCGGGCTGGTGCGGGCAGCTCCGCTCCGGCGACGAAGCTGTCGCGCGCGTCGGCGAAATCGAGTGCCACGGCCTCGATTTCGCTGCCTCCACAGCGGCCCCAGGCGACCGCGGTCCCTGCCGCTATCGGCATCGGCAGGACCAGTCCCTCGTTGTAATCGACATGATCGCCGATCAGGTTGACCCGGCCGGGCGCGAAGACCACGCCTTCTGGCTCCACGCCATAGGCACGGCAAAGCCAAGCCGAGTACGCTCGTTCAGCGCTCATGCCACGCCTCCGGCCGCGCGCAAGCCGCGCGGCGGCGCTTTCCGGGGTTAGGTCGCGCTGGGTTTCGGCAAGCAGTTCGAAGCCGACCATGTGCTTGCGCACGCTGGCCGAACGCAGCAGAGGCGGATAGAAATGTGCGTGCAGCCGCCAGTGCGCGGTATCCCCACCCAGCGCGTGAGGCGCGCCGTGCCAGCCCATCGAATAGGGAAAATCGCAGGAAAACAGGCCATCATAACGGCTCAGCAGTGAGCGAAAGGATGGCCGCCAGCGACGCCGCGGGCCTCGCCGCAAAGCTCTTCGAGTCGGGCGACCGGCGTCGCGCGCGATCAGCAGCGTTTCGAACGGCCAGGCCGCCCACCAGCGGCACCACCGCTAGCCAGTGCGCGTTGACCTCGACCACGCGCTCACCGCTGCCGATCTCGGCCTCGACCACGTCACCCAGCAGGCACTGTTGCCTGTTCGGCGAGCCACGTCGCGCTGGCGCAGATCCTCTTTCGCCGGGCAGTTCGGGAACGAAATCGCTCGCCCAGACCTGCCCGTGCGGATGCGGGCTGGAAGCGCCCATCATCGCGCCCTTGTTCTCGAACAGCTGAACGTGGCCCCACTGCGCGCCAAGCTCGGCGGAAAGGTCGCACCAGCAATCGACCACACGCTCGATCGCAGCCACTGGCAAGCGGGCCAGAGTTGCCCCATGATCGGGCGCGAAACAGATCACGCGCGCCTCGCCGGTCGCGGGCTGCGAACGGAAGATGCCATGCGTTTGCCCGGCGACGCCGCCTTCATGCAGCAGTGCGGCGAAGTCGTTGGTGAAGACGAAAGTGCCGTCATAGGCCGGGTTCGCCTCGCCGGTCGCGCGGGCGTTGCCGGGGCACAGGTGGCAAGCAGGATCGTGCGCGGCGGGGCGAACCGCCTCTGGCGGCGTGGTGTCGCCCTGCCACGGGCGCCTGGCGCGGTGAGGCGAGACGAGCAACCATTCGCCGGTGAGCAGGTTCTGCCTGCGGTGCGGAAGGTCGGCGAGTGTCATGGGCTCACCTTCACGTGGAATATCGCTCGCTTCTCGGCCCCGAGCGGTGGCATCGGCAGTCCGGCATGGGCCAGCCACGATCCGTGAAACGCTGCGGCATCCTGCCAAAGCGCGGGCACGGGAGTCGGATGTGCCGGTCAGCGCCAGCGATCCGCAGCAGTGCCACCTCGCACAGTCCGGCAGCTTCGAGGAACGGCAGCCTCAGCGGCTGTGGTCGCCGGTCAAGCGCAGGCGCGGTGCGGATGGCGAAGAGCAGGAATTCGTCCGCGCGCCCCTGAGCCTGCCAGACAATGCCGTCCGCGCCTTCGCCCAGCCAGCCCTGCCCGCCGTGAAGGAGCCCGCGCCACGCCTTGTGGAAAGCGATCCACTCGGCGAGCTCGGCGGCTCGGCATCGTCCAGCTGGCGCGGATCAAGTTCGATGCCGAAGTGCCCCGGCATGGCGACGGCAGCGCGAAGCCCCAGGCTCTGGCACCGGCCAGTGGCATGGGCCGGGATGGCGCCGATGTGCGAACCCATCACTTCAGGCGGCAGAAAGGCAAGGAACCCGCGCTGGATCGCCACCCGGCTTACAGCATCGAGGTTGTCGCTCGCCCAGAAACGGTGGGTGTATGGCAGGATACCGGCATCGCTGCGCCCGCCGCCGCCTGCGCAGCTCTCGATCTCCACATCGGGATGCGCCGAGCGCAGGCGTGCGAGCAGCGCATAAGTCCCTAGCACCTGCGCCGCGCCGCCCGCTGGCGCAAGATCGCGGTTGTGGTCCCATTTGAGATAGGACACCGGCAGTTCGCGCAGCAGCGCGTCGAGCGCACCGAACAGGTAGTCGCGCACTTCCGCCCGGCGCATGTCGAGCACCAACTGGCTGCGCGCGGTCGGCCGGTTGCGGCCCGGCAGCGCCAGCGCCCAGTCGGGATGGGCGCGGTAGAGATCGCTGTCAGGGCTGACCATCTCGGGCTCGACCCAGAGGCCTAACTGCATGCCCATGGCCACGATCCGCCCGGCAAGCGGTTCCAGGCCGCTCGGGTATTTTGCGGGATCGCTGGTCCAGTCGCCAAGTCCGGCCCTGTCGTCATTCCGCCCGCGGAACCAGCCATCGTCGAGCACGAAACGTTCGATGCCGAGAGCCGCGCATGCCTGCGCCAGGGCAACGACGCGCTCTTCGTCATGGTCGAAGTAGCAGGCCTCCCACGAATTCGCATGAACCGGGCGCGGCTGCATCGCGCCGCCGGACCATTGGATGCGCTGGCGCACAGCTGCGTGCTGCTGCGCCATCGCGCCGTTGGTGCCGCGCGTCGATACGGCAAGGATCGCCTGCGGGGCCGACCAGCTTTCGCCGCTCCCAGCACAATTTCACCCGCCGCCGGAACCGCGCCAGCGGATAGCATCCACATGCCTTCGTCATCGCGCTCCACAGCGATGCGGCTGTCGCCTGACCAGGCAAGCTGGAGTGACATGACAAGCCCGCTGTGGGCCCGCCGCACTATCATCGAGCACGACCACGCCCGGCGGGCCGCCATGCCCGGTAATGCCGCGTCTCCCTTCGCGCAGCCACGCCTGCGCGGGCATCGCCTCGCGGCATTCGACGAGTTCGGCATTGTGCCGTCCGCGCCAGGAAGCGAGGCTTGCGGCACTGGCGGGCAGCGGCAGCAGCGCGCTTGCCAGCCAATCGATCGAGACAACGCCATCGCCGTGATTAGCAACTCGGCTGTCGAACAGGAAGGCCCCGCCTTGGGCGAGACTTGCCTGCTGCACCACCTCAAGCCCGCTCCCCGCATCGCGCGCGGTGATCCGGATGGATTGCCCGTCGGCTTTGACTGAAACCTCGCCAAACACCGGCACCAGCACCGCGCCGCCCTGCCGCACCGAAAATGCGGACGGCCCGAACCAGCCAAGCCCGGCGGGCGGCAGTGTGGAAAAGGGCACGTCGTCATCAAGCGAGAATGAGGCCACAGTCCTCGCCGCGGCCAGCGCGCGCAGGCCTTCGGTTTCGACGCACGCACCAAGATGCCGCCATGATCGGCGCGCCATCGGCGCGGCATTCGAGCACGAGGCTGGCCTCGTCGCTGTGCAGGAAGGCCAGCTTGGCGTGCATCAGGCGATTGCGAGTTCCGGCGCGGTGGCACTGGCGCGGCCTTCGCGCACCCACATCACGGCAAGCGCGGCGATGATCAGGCAAACCCCGCAGAGGGTCAGCATGTTGCGGGGATCATTGCCGAGCAGGCCCGCGTAGAGACCCAGTCCGACCTTGATGAACCCGAGGTCGAGCTGGCTCATCACAATGGCGAAAATCAGCATCGGGATCACGATCATCATGTTGAAGATGCCCATGTAGACCCCGGTGCGCGCGGGCGGAATCGAATTGGTCAGGATGGCGTATGGGTTGCCCATGATGCTGCCCCAGGCAAGCCCGATGCCGATTGCCGGGATGAACAGCAGTCCCGCGCTGCTCACATGCGGCAAGGCGAGCATGCCGACGCCGCCCGCCGCAAGGCAGGCGGCATGGAGCGGCCCTGGTCCGGCGCGCCGCACCAACGGCACCATCAGGAAAGCCGAAGCAAAGGCGATGAAGTTATAGAATGCCGCGACCAGGCCGTTCGTCAACACCGCCGAGTGGAACGCCGACGAGTTCGGCTCGGCGGTCTGGTAGACCGTCCTGCTGATCGAATAGACCGCGTAGGTCCAGTAGCCAGACATGCCGAACCACTGGAACAGGCTCATCACCCCCAGCCTGCGCATCGCCACCGGCATATCGCGGATTGCCCGCCGATCTCGCCCAGCGTTGCCGCGATCCCTTTGGCTGCGCTGCGATATGGGCCCGTTCGGCTTCGGTCAGCGGCAGTTCCGGGAACGCGGAGTACCGACCAGATGATCGTGCTCGAGCGACAGGACGGCTCCGACCCAGAAGACGATGTGCACAGTGTAGGGAATGTTGTGGCTGGTCGACCAAGTCCTTGTTCATGCCGAAACCGACGAGCAGCGCCGGGGTGGCGAAAGCAAGGCATTGCGCCAGGCCCGTGAAGGCGCTTTGCGTCAGGAAACCGGTCTGTCGCTGATTTGGGTTCAACCGGTCGGAGACATAGGCGCGGTATGGTTCCATAGTGACGTTGTTGCCGGCATCGAGGATCCACAGCAGCGACACGGCCATCAGGATCGACGAGGAAAGCGGCATGGCAAGCAGGCCGATGCAGCACAGCACCGCGCCGAACAGGAAATAAGGCGTGCGCCGTCCCCATTTGCCGCCTGTCTTGTCGCTCATCGCGCCGATGATCGGCTGGATAAGCAGGCCGGTTATCGGCCCCGCGAGCTGCAACATCGGCAGCTGCGACTCATCCGCGCCGAGGTAAGAATAGATCGGTCCCATATTGCCTTGCTGCAGCCCGAACGAAAACTGTAGGCCGAGGAATCCCAGATTCATTTCGAGGATTTGCGGCAGCGAAAGCTGCGGACGATGGGCTGACATGGCATTCTCCCCTGATGCGGCTGGCGGCACCGGAAGGACCTTTTCTCACAGCTTGAGGCGCATGACAACAATCGATTGCATTGGTCAGAGCCGACCGTTCTTCCGGGCTGCCCGGCCATAGACCAGTTCGAACATCGGACTGGCCATCAGAGTGGTGACGATGGCCATCAGCACCAGCATGGAAAACAGGTCCGGTTCGATGATCCCGCGCTGCATGCCGATGTTGATCACGATGAGCTCCATCAGGCCGCGCGCGTTCATCAGGGCACCGATGCCCATGGCGGAGGCATGATCCTGTCCGCTCACGCCGGGCGGCAAGATAGCTTGCTCCGCCTTTGGCGAGAATTGAAACGACCAATACGGCATGCGCGACCGCGAGAAGCGCGGGCTCGGCCAGCATGGTCAGCTCGGTATGCAGCCCCGAATAGGTGAAGAAGAACGGCAGGAGCATTACCACCGTCACCGGTTCGAGTTTCTCGCGGTCCTCTGCGACAGTTTGCCGCGCGGCATGGCCGTGCCGAGCAGGAATCCCCCGAAGACCGCATGAATGCCCACGCAGTCCATGCTCCAGGCGCAAAGCAGATAGAGAATGAGCACGATGCGAGCAGGCTCTCGTCCGCCCTTTGCCACTTCGCCCCTCCAGCCCCGCGAGCAGGCGCGGCGCCATGAAGATCATGAACAGCAGCAAAGCCCGCCGCCGCCCCCTATAGCGAGCACAGGCGACGTCGCGCCGCCACCAAAGCTCGCCAGCACCATGGCAATGACAGCCCAGGCCCCGGCATCGCCGATCGCGCCCGCCGGAAAGCGACAGGGTTCCCATTGCGGTACCCGAAATGCCGCGCTCGTGGATGATCCGTGCCAGCATCGGAAATGCCGTGATGGCAATTGCCGCACCGAGGAAAAGCGATGCCTCCAGCCGGGTGATTTGCGAGGCAAACAGTCCGCTGTCCGCATCAGCCATGGCGCCAGCACAGCCGCCGCCAGGAAAGGTGCTGCCATTCCGGCGACCGAAATGCGTGCCGCCCCTCTCGCATTGGAGCGAAACGCTTCGCGATCAAACTTCAGGCCGACAAGGAACATGTAAAGACCCACGCCCGAACTGCGCGATCACGAAAAGCAGCGGCTTTGATTCCGGCGGGAACAGGAAGGCATCTGCAGGCCGGGCGCAATTGCCCCGAACAGGCTGGGGCCAAGCAGCGACTCCGGCGATCATCTCGCCCACGACGCGCGGTTGGCCAAGCCAACGCTGGGTCATGTTTCCGACGATGCGGCACACAACGAGGATGGCGGCAACCTGAAGGAAAAAGGCGATGCTCAATTGTGCCGGTGTCATGCCTCTGTCCCCGCCTGCCTCACATCATCGCTTGCAGCTTTGATATAATCGACTATGCAATCGATTGCATATGAGATCAACCTCTGGAATTGCACAATTTTCGCAGACGAGCTTTGGTGACAATCGTGATGTTCAGATCCGACACCCTCCTGCTGTTCGGGGCGACCGGTGACCTTGCGCAGCGCATGCTGCTGCCCTCGCTGTTTGCTCTCGATGCCGAGAAGCGGCTTGCGGAAAAGCTGACCATCGTCGGCACCGCGCGGTCCGAGCTTGATGACGCCGGTTTCCGCAATTTCGCGCGGGAGGCGCTCGACAAGTTCCTGCCCGCCGGGCCGGCGCGGCAGCTATGCGACGTTCCTCAACCGGCTGACATATCATCCGCTCGATGCCGGCAAGGAAGCCGGTTTCAAGCGCTGGCGAAGAAAGTCGGGACGCCGAGCAAGGTCTGGCCATTTTCCTGTCGACCGCGCCCGCGCTGTTCGAACCGACCATTGCCGGGCTCGCCGCCAGTGGCCTTGCGGGTCAGCGCGTGCGGATCGGGCTGGAAAAGCCGCTGGGCACCGATCTTGAATCAGCCGCCAGATCAACGACGCGGTGGCGCGCGCCTTCCCCGAAGACCGCATTTTCCGCATCGATCACTATCTCGGCAAGGAGACCGTGCAGAACCTGCTGGCGCTGCGCTTCGCCAACATCCTGTTCGAGCCCTTGTGGAACGCGGCGCATATCGACCACGTCCAGATCACCGTCACCGAGACCGTCGGCCTCGAAGGCCGGGTGGGCTTTTATGACGGCGCGGGCGCGCTGCGCGACATGGTGGCGAACCACATGCTGCAATTGCTCGCGCTGGTGGCGATGGAGCCGCCGGCGAGCTACGCGGCCACCGCGGTGCGCGACGAGAAGGTCAAGGTGCTGCGCGCCTGCGGCTGATCGGCCCGGACGAGACCGTCACCGGCCAATATCAGGCCGGCGCCATCTCCGGCGCGGCGGTGCCCGGCTATGCCGACGAGCTGGGCCAGGCTTCGGCCACCGAGACCTTCGTTGCGATCAAGGCCCATATCGATAACTGGCGGTGGAAGGGCGTGCCGTTCTACCTGCGCACCGGCAAGCGGCTGCCCGAGCGCAAGACCGAGATCGTCATCCAGTTCAAGCGCGTGCCGCATTCGATTTTCGCGGGTCAGGGTGCACGCAGCGAGCCCAACCGGCTGGTGATCGGCATCCAGCCGCAGGAGAATATCCGCCTGTCGCTGATGGCCAAGGTGCCCGGGCTCGACCGCGAGGGGCTGCGGCTGCGCGCGGTGCCGCTCGACATTTCGATGGCCGACGCCTTTGCCGGACCGATGAAACGCATCGCCTACGAGCGGCTGCTGCTCGACCTGATCGAAGGCGACCAGACGCTGTTCGTCCGGCGCGACGAGGTTGAGGCGCAATGGGACTGGGTGGACGCGATCCGCGCCAGCTGGGCGGAACACGGCATCGAGCCCAAGCCCTATACCGCCGGCAGCTGGGGCCCCACCGCAGCGATTGCGCTGGCCGAGCGGGACGGAGTGACGTGGCATGAGTGAGGTCGGCCCCGCCATTGCCCCCGCCATCGCCAGGGTTACCGACCGGGTCATCGAACGATCCCGCGAGAGCCGCCGCCGCTATCTCGACCTGATGGACCGCGAGGGCGAGCGCCACGGCAAGCGCACGTTCCTCTCCTGCTCCAACCTCGCGCATGGCTTTGCAGCGGCAGAAGGCGACAAGGCCGCCATCCAGCCCAGGCGGGGCCAATCTGGCCATCGTCACCTCGTTCAATCGTTCCGGGCGCGCCAAGCATTCCAAGGGGTTAGTCGTAATTTCGGCTGGCCCCTTTTGCTTTCATTTCGCATTAGGCATCAGATAGGCATCAGGCGGTGCGAATTCGCGGGATGTTCGCCATGCTTGCGCCTCTCATCAAATTTGGCACCCACCATCAAAAAACGCGGGTCCTAACTACCAAACTGCCCTGACCTATACCAAACTACCCTGACCTAAGCGCTATGCGACCGCTTTTGCGTACGGCCACGTACTGCCCGCTCAAAGTACTGGTTCCACAGGAACGTGAACATGAGCCGCCCGGTGAGGGTGGTTCAGTCTTCCTTGGCGGGGCGCGTCGCACCCTTGCCGTTCTCGATATCGAGCAGGATCGAGCGCGCCTTCTTGCGAGCATCGGCGAGGCCGAAGTACTCCTTGAACGGTCCGATCGTGATGTTCATCCACCTGCTGCCGCCGCGCTTTCGCAGGATGCCTACTCCCACCTCGCTTTGACGAACCACGTCGGCAAAGTCGTGATCGAGGCGGGGTAAAATTTGCCTCCCCGTCCGCAGGACGGGGAGGCGGACCATGTGGTCAGATTCAGGTCAAGTGATCAGCGCTCGGCCAGTTGATCGACGGTGACGATTCCGGAGACGGGCTTGACCGACTTGAGTGAAAACGACACTTCGCTCCCGTTCGAGGTTCCGTTCACCCAGCGCTTGCCGACATTCAGAACGAACGGCTCGCGCCGGACGCCCACCGTGCCGCGCAGGACCCGCTTGTCTCCGACCTGTTCAACTGTGTAGATATAGGTCTCTCCGGCGTATCGGAACGAGACGGGTTCGGATGGTTCCGCGCCGGCAATAGCCGGAACGAGTGCAGTCGCGATTGCCGCGACCCCTGCGTGTACTTTATTCATGGCAATAGTTCCTATGTTAATCGGATCACATTGCCGTCCAGATAACCCCATTGTGTTGTGCGATGCAGCTTTCCCTTATTCGTTTGCTGTGACAATTGCAAATATAGCAACTATCATCGCAACTAAATCACTATGTGGTGAATAGGAAGTATGATTTATCATAATTTGACGAACTGTTAATCTGCAAATGTCATAAATAAGTCAAAATAAAGACATTCACATTTATTTGGAAGTGGGGTACTGTGGAACCCAATTGCTTGATGAATATCGCTGCCGGCGAAAGACGGCGGACGATTGCTATCGGCTCAGTTCGACCAGCTCGTTGAGGGTCTGCATGTAACCGCCGACCCCGCCCTGGACGAAGATCGCGTCATCAACTGAACACCGCCGGCGAATCGCGGAACATCGGCGCGCCCAGTTGGCCGGTGTCATCATCGTTTTCCCCCTGACCCTGCTGGTTGGGCGTTCAAGCTTCAGACAATCCCGCGCGCGGCCAGTTCGGCCAGTTCAGTCTCGCCGAGGCCCAGCCGCTCACCGTAGACCTCGGCGTTATGCTCGCCGGGCACGCGCGATGCGGTGCGGTGGATGCCCGATGGCGTTTCCGACAGCTTGGGGAAGCAGTTCTGCATCCGCACTTGTCCGTGGACTGGATGCGGCACTGCGATAATCGCCTCGCGCGCCGCGAAGTGCGGATCGGCGAGCATGTCGGGTGCGCGAAAAATGCGGCCCGCCGGGATGCTGTGTCCGATCATCAGCGCTTCCACCTGGTCGATGGTCAATGTGCTGGTCCACTCCTCGATCAGCGCGTCGAGTTCGACCTGATTGACCCCGCGCGCAGCGTGCGTTGCATAGCGCTCGCTCGCCGCCAGCTCGGAACGGTCCATCGCCTGGCACAGCCGCGCAAAGATCGCATCGCCATTCGCCCCGATCATGTATTCGCCGTCGGCGCAGCGATAGACGTTCGAGGGCGCAATGCCCTTGAGGTAGGAACCCGAACGCTCGCGCATGATGCCCATCACGTCATATTCGGGGACCAGACTTTCCATAACCTGCAGCACCGATTCATAGAGCGCTGAATCGACCACCTGTCCCTTGCCGGTCGCCTCGCGCACCCGCAGCGCCGCCAGCGCCCCCAGGCAGCCATAGGTCGCCGCGAGGCTATCGCCGATGGAAACACCCATGCGCGAGGGCGGGTGGTCCGGATCGCCGACAATCGCCCGCCAGCCGCCCATTGCCTCACCGATCCCGCCAAATCCCGCGCGGCTGGCGTAAGGCCCGTCCTGACCATAGCCCGACATGCGGACAATGATCAGCCCCGGGTTGATCGCATGCAGCGCGTCGGGGCCCAGCCCCCATTTTTCCATCGTCCCCGGCTTGAAGTTTTCGATCATGATGTCGGCCTGGACGAGCAACCGCCGGGCGAGGTCCTGGCCCTCGGGCACGCGCAGATTGGCGGAGACCGAGCGCTTGTTGCGACCGATCACTTCCCACCACACCTTGTGCTCGCCATTGCCCCATTGGCGCATCGGGTCGCCGACCACCGGCGGCTCGATCTTGACGACGTCGGCCCCCATGTCGCCCATCAACTGGCCGCAGAACGGCCCGGCGATCAGCTGGCCGAGTTCGATAACCCTGAGGCCCTTGAGGGCACCGGTGTTTTCCACGATCATCGTGCCATATCCACGTTGGGAAAGCCCCCGGCGCGCGCCAGCATGGCTGGCATTTCCTTATCCATGATGCCGCTGAGCCAGTGCGAGGACTCAAGCAACACGGCGAGATCGAGCCCCGTTTCCACGCCCGAGCGCGCCAGCAGATAGGCGACGTCCTCCGTCGCAACATTGCCCGCCGCTCCGGGCGCGAAAGGGCAGCCGCCCAGTCCGCCGATTGCCGCATCGATCGTCCGCGCACCCGCTTCGACCGCCGCCCAGACATTGGCGATTCCGGTGTTGCGGGTGTTATGAAAATGCACACGCATCGGAATATCGCCGATCACCGCGCGCACTTCCGCAATCAGGGCAGTGACTTGCGAAGGGACCGCCACACCGATGGTATCGGCCAGCACGATCTCGGCAGGCCTGCCTGCTGCCAGCCTGCGCGCCATGTCCACCACCCGTCCGGCGGGCACTTCGCCGCTGAACGGGCAGCCGAAGGCCGCCGCTATCGTGACCTGCGCCGATCGACCGGCGGCCTTGCCCAGCGCGATGATCGCTTCCGCTACCGCCACCGATTGCGCGCTGTCCTGCCCCTGGTTGCGAATGCCGAAGGCGTCTGATGCGACCGACACTGCGCCAAGCTGATCAATCCCGCAGGCGATGGCGCGTTCGGCACCGCGCTCGTTCATCACCAGCCCGATCCGTGTCACGCCAGCAGGCGCGCCGAGCAGGGCGACGACTTCCTCGGCGTCGGCCATTTGCGGCACGCGGCGCGGATTGACGAAGCTCGCCACCTCGATCCGCCGCACGCCAGCATCAATTGCATACCGGATCAGTTCCACTTTCAGAGCGGCAGGCAGAATTTTCGCTTCGTTCTGCAACCCATCGCGCGGGCCGACCTCGACGATTTCGACGGCTGACATGAATCATTCCTCGGCTTCTGCGGATTCGCCCAAAGCATTGGCTGGACAGGAGCCCGCCACAGAACAGAATGGCAGATGCCACGATTGCGACGCCCGAAACAAGCCGAACTGCTCTCTGACCGGCATCCGGAAAATGCGCGCGACTATTGCCAAAATAGGCTGCGTTCCCGACAAGGTCCGGGCTGCGGTTGCAATTGGTCGCAATCAGGCTTGGGCGCTTGCCCTCTGGCTGTCCGCCGAAAGTTCGATCAGCCCTTTTTTCTCAAGTGCCGGGCAGCAATCCGTCGGTTCGACGCCGCAGTGCCGGTCGGTCCGGTGCGACCGGATTCGCATCGCATTTTCTGGACTTCCGGGGGCAATATGTCCTGGCATAGGCATAGGCTTCAGGAAGCCTGACGACATGCGAAGACCAGACATTCAGCATGCCCAGGATTTTCGACTTGGCCCTGTCTCCGGACAGTTGGGCAATGCCGATATAGGGTATCTGGCTTGTCGACATCGTCAGATGCAGCTGGTTGCCGGCATTGGGCAGCGTATAGCACGTCGGCTTGCCATCGGTTCCCGTCGGATCCTGGGTGATCGCATTCATCCAGGCATAACAGACATTGGCCTCGTTGCTGACGCGCCAAAGCGTGTAGAATTCCATCTGGCCGCAGCGCTGCGTCGGCCCGCAATCCTTGAACGCGATCCGCCAGGCGCTGTTGCCGGTGGTGGTCGATATCGAGGGACCGGCCGGGGACGGACTGTTGGCGAACTCGGTCGTGTAGCCAGCTTCGACGAGTGTCTCGTTGACCAACGCCGGATCGATTCCGGTGGGCTGGGGGGGCGTCGTCGGCCGGGGCGAAGGGGCCGGTGCCGGTCGGGGCCTTGCGCGCGCGCGGGCGGTGGGCTGGGGTGCCGGCGCGGCTTGGGTGGCCCTGGGCGTCGGCTTTGGCTTCGAAATCCGAATTTCAGTGCTGGCGGTCGTTGGCAGAATAAGCGCGGCTGCGACAATAGTCCAAGCAAACTTCATGGTACACCTGTCAGGCAGCGCTGGGCCGTTGCAGTATCGCAGTCAGCCCGCAATGAGACTCGGCACAGACGAGAAACACTAGAAACAGACCCGACGTTCCAATGGCTGTCAAATCGATTCAGCACGAAAGGGCGTGCCGGCCCGACACAGCGCCCCCTCGACATGGCCCTGCACGCAATTACAAACCGACGCATTATGCCCCCGCCTATTGCGCCTGACGCGCACGGGCGACATCGACTCGGTCACGCTGCTGGAGGAAGGCGGCCCGCGACGCGCCGTCCAGGGCTTTGCGTCCCGATTCGGTCGTGATGCCCAGCGGATCGACTTTCTGACCGTCGATATGGACTTCATAGTGGAGGTGCGGCCCGGTCGTGCAGGTGCCGGTATTCCCGACAAAACCGATTGTGAAGCCCTGTTGCACCCGTTGCCCTGCGGTCAATCCGTCGGCATAGCGGCTCAAGTGAAAATACCGCGTCGCCCAGCCATTGTCGTGGCGCATTGTCACCATGTTGCCGGCGCAACGGCTGGGCGATGCCGAGGTGATCGTCCCATCCGCCGCTGCGTAAATTGGCGTTCCGACCGGCGCGCCGAAATCGGTGCCGCCATGCAGCCTCGTGTAATGCAGCACGGGATGGAACCGCATGCCGAATCTGGAGGTGATCCGCGCGCCATCGACGGGTGTGCGCATGAACGACCTGACCGTCGATGCGCCGTTGCCGTCGTACCAGCCGACCTCCCCATCGACCGGTTTGTAGCGATACAGCGCCCGGCGCTTTGCCGCCGTCACCAGCGAGGCGAACAGCAATTGCGGCTCGCCCAGGGGCTGCCCGGCGGCATTGACGGTCTGTTCGTAGGCCACTTCGAAGGTGTCGCCGGGTGCCACTTCCTGTTGCAAGTCAAAATCGAAGCTGAAGGCATTGACGAATTCGGGAATCAGCCTGTCGATGACCCCGGCGGAAACCGCCGAAGAATAGAAGCTGTCGGAATCGAGTTCGCCGCGCACGACCTTGACCAGTTTGGATAATTCGGCGGCGACCCGTGACACCGCGAGAGTGCCGTCCTCAAGCCGCGCCAGCACCGCACCCGACCCATCGGGCAACGAAGCCTCGAGCCGTTCGAGCCTGACCTGCCCGCCCGCCGTGACCAGATTGAGCACAGCGCTGGTTTCGCCCCTGGCCGTGCCCAGAACGCCCATGGCTACGGTGTTGGCTTGGGAAATCTCGTCTTCTGTCAGGCCCGCCTCGCGCAGGGCACCGCGCAAGTCTCCGGGGCCGGCCAGCACGATCCTGCGGCTCGAATAGACTGGCTGGTCCGGCGGGGGAGGGAGAAGCGGGGTGGACCCGGCAACCGCCGCCGGCGCTGCCGCGACCTGCGCCGGAGGAGCGGACGAATCTTGCTGCGCGCGGTGCAGCCAGATCCAGGCACCGCCGAGCAGCGCGGCAAGCACGATGAATCCGGCAAGCACCCTGCGATATCCGGTCCAGCCTGGCAGTTGCAGCGACGCGGTTTCTGCCTCGGCAGAATCCTGCCGGCCGCCGACCATTCGCCACAATTCAGGCAGTGCGGACGAATTGCCGCGCTGTCCTGTCCAGGAAAGCGGATCGAAGGAGTCTTTGTCGGACATGACGCTCCAGGTGCCGGTTGGAAAAACCTTGTATAGAACACACGGTTAAACTGGCTTTCCCGATCGGGAAAGCTATGCTCCGCCCATCGGTGCATTCTTTGGTTTGGAGAACCAATGTCCAGTGGTCAGCGCGTTGCTTGGCGGGAGGGGCAATTTCTCCGGCCGCAACATTTCCAGCAGTCCGATCGCGCCGCCGAGACGAGGCTGAGGGCGCGCGCCGACGCGCTGCGTCCCTATCCCTGGGGGCTGATCGAATTGGCCATCGACGAGGATCTGGCGGCGCTTGGCAAATTTGCCGTGCTGCGCGCCCGCGGGGTCATGCCCGATGGCACGGCATTTGCCATACCCGGCGATTTCCCTCCGCCCGAACCGCTGGACATACCCGCCGACACGCGCGACGCGGTTGTCTCGCTGACTTTGCCGGCGGCCCAGCCTGGCGCAGTCGAATACGGCGACCGCGAGGACACCGGGATCGAAATCCGCTTCGTTGTCGATGAAGCCGAGATCGTCGATGCCTTTTCGGAATCGCGCAGCGCCGAGCCGATCGAGCTGGCGAGCCCCAATTTGCGCTTCGGCGTCACCCGCGACCAGACCTATGGCAGGGTCTGCCTGGGATTGGCCCGGGTGCGCGAGCTGCAATCCAAGCGCTTGATGATCGACGACAAATATATCCCACCCGCGCAGGATATCGCTGCGTCGCTTCGGCTAAAGGGCGGGCTGACGGATATTGTCGGCCGCGCCGAGCAACGCGCTGACGAACTTGCGCTGCGGGCAGTCGAGGCGACCGATGGCGGTGCCGAAACCTTTGCCAGCTTCCTGTTGCTCCAGGCGCTCAATCGCTGGGTGCCGATGTTGCGCCACCTCGATACGCTGCCGATGGTGCATCCCGAACGGCTGTTCGAGGCCTTGGCCGGGCTCGCCGGCGAGATTGCGACGCTGATCAAGCCCGAACGAAAAGCCCCGCTGCTGCCGCATTACGATCACGAAAATCTCCAGAACAGCTTCGATCCGCTGTTCGAACTGCTGCAATCGATGCTCTCGGCGGTGTTTGATCGGTCGGCAGTGCAGCTTCCGCTCGAACAGGCGGGGCCGGGTGCGTGGGTTTCGACCATCACTGACCGCAATCTCTATCAGCATGGCTATTTCTACCTGGCGGTTAACGCGGCGGCTTCGGTTGATGAAATCAGGGCAATGTTCCCTTCGGTCGCGAAGCTCGGCGCGGTCGAGCGCATGCGCTCGATCGTCGATTCGGCGCTTCCCGGCGTGCCGTTGCGGCACACGCCCACGCCGCCTCCGCAGCTGCGCATTCTGCCGGGCTTCGTCTATTTCGAACTCGACCGCGGCGTTCCCGACTGGCGCGATTTCGCGACGGCAAACGCGATGGGGCTGCATGTCGCTGGCGACTGGCCGCAGCTTCGCCTGGAACTGTGGTGTGTCAAGAAAGCAGCGCGATGACGGACAACGGCAATCCAGCCGGCGGACGGAACCGGACGATCTTCAAGCCCTCGCCGCTCGCCGGCCTGAAGCCGCAGAAAGCAAGGGCACCGGGTGAGGAGCCAGCGCCGCCCGATCAGTGGGCCCCGCCACCCCAGGCCGCCACCCCGGTGCCGCCATACCAGCCCGCACCGCCTGGCCAACCGGCACCG
Source organism: uncultured Alphaproteobacteria bacterium (assembly GCA_963777795.1). GTDB lineage: Bacteria > Pseudomonadota > Alphaproteobacteria > Sphingomonadales > Sphingomonadaceae > Novosphingobium. The sequence goes on along the minus strand of CAVZRM010000003.1, from coordinate 262,069 downwards.
CAACCGCCGCCTCAGTTCGAACAGCCCCCAATCGGGCAATCGCACCAAGCGCCATCCGGTTTTTCGCCGCAGCCTCAACTCCCGTCGATGGCGTCCGCTGCTTACCCGGAGCCGCCCGCGCAGCCGCTGTCGCAAGCGCACTATCGGCCCCCCCACCGCGGCTCGACGATGACGATATTCCCATTCCGGCGACACCGCGCGATGACCGCAGCCTGCTCAACAGCGAAGCCGCGCCGATCCTTGCCCTGACATCGAGCATCCGCTCGGGCCGCGCGCGGATCGCCATGCCGGATTTTCATCGCCAGGCGAGCGAGGCGATTGCCCGCTACGATCTGGCGATCGCTTCCGCCTATCCGGAGGAAACCCGGCAACGCGCCAAATACGTGCTCTGCGCCACGGTCGACGATGTCGCGCAGAATCTCCCCAATATCGGCCATGACGGAGCCGAATGGGCGCGCCGCAGCCTGGTCGTCCAGTTTTTCCGCGAGAACATCGGCGGCGACCGGTTCTGGCAACTGGTCGATGACCTGCTGGCGCGACCGGCGCAAAACGCCGAACTGATCGAACTGTTCCACGCCTGCCTCGCCTCGGGTTTCGAAGGGCGCTTCCGGGTGATGCCCGACGGAAAGGGCCGGCTTCAGGAAATCATGGCGCGCCTCTATGGCGCGCTCGAACATCCCCGGTCGCTTTCGATGCTGGAAATTGCCCCGCAGTGGAAAGGGCTGGCCGCACCGCTCAAGAAGGTCGGGATGCTCAGCAAGGTGGCCCTGGCGGCGGCGGCGACGGCGCTGGTCCTGCTGGCAATCTATGCGCTGCTGCGGCTGATGCTGATGACTTCGGGAGAGGACAGCTGGAAGGCTGTGCGGCAATTGTCGCCCGAGACGCCGCTGCGCCTGTCGCGCCTGGGCGCGCCGCCGCCGACGGTTGCGGAGAGCACGCAGGTCAGCCGTCTGCGGACTTTCCTCGAGCCCGAAATCCGCCAGAAGCTGGTAACTGTCGAAGAGGATGCCGCAACCGTACGGGTGCGAACCACCGTCGGCCAGCTTTTCCAGTCAGGATCGGACCAGCTCGAATCCGGTCGCAGCGCCTTGTTTGAACGCATTGGCCGGGCAGTCGAGGCCGAAAAGGGTGAGGTGACGATCGAGGGCCATGCCGACAGCGACAAAGTGGCGAGCCTCAGTTTCCCGGACAATCTCGCGCTGTCGAAGGCACGTGCCGAAACGGTCGCAGGGGTCATTCGCAATGTGCTGAGCAATCCCGGCCGGATGAGCGCGAAAGGCTTTGGCGACAGCCGGCCGATCGCCTCGAATGCAACTGCGGAAGGCAAGACCCGCAACCGCCGCGTCGAGATCGTGGTTCCGCGGCTGCGCTAGCAAGGGAGGGCTCGGGGCTTGAAACGTGTCTTGACCAATTGGTGGGTAGTGACCGGGCTTGTCGTGCTGGTGCTGCTGCTGTTGTTTTGTGTCGGACTGCCGGTCTTCGTCGCCTTTTTCCGGCCCTGGTGGATCAGGCTGGCGATTGCTGCGGTGCTGCTCTCGATCTGGGGTCTGATCGGCTTCCTGCGCGCGCGCAAGGCCCGCAAGGCAAGCGATGCGATTGCCGAGGAGATCGCCACGCCCGACGCGGCCGACGAAGAGAGCGCGCTGCTCGCCGTGCGCATGGGCGAGGCCATGGCCGCGCTCAAAGCCGCATCCGGGAACCGGCGCGACTATCTCTACAGCAAGCCCTGGTATGTCATCATCGGGCCGCCGGGAGCCGGCAAGACCACCGCCCTGCTGCATTCGGGCCTGCGCTTTCCCTTCGCCGAGCAATCGCTCAAAGGGGTCGGCGGCACGCGCAATCTGGATTTCTGGTTCGCCGACGAAGCCGCGCTGGTCGATACGGCGGGGCGCTATACCACGCAGGATTCCGACGCGAGTGTCGATTCACGCGGCTGGGCCAGCTTCCTGACCCTGCTCAAGAAGCATCGTCCGCGCCATCCGGTCAATGGCGTCATTGTCACCCTGGGTGTCGATGAATTGCTCGCTTCGAACCGCGCCGGGCTCGACAATCATGCCTCGGCCGTGCGCCGCCGCCTCGCCGAGTTGCGGGGTACGCTGGAGGTGTCGATCCCGGTCTATCTGGTCCTGACCAAGGCCGACCTGCTGGCCGGTTTTTGCGAGTATTACGACGATCTCGATGTCGAAGGCCGCCGGGCTGTGCTGGGCGCGACGCTGCCCTTCGCGGTGCAGAAGGTGGAACTGGCCAGTGTGGTGACCGCGTTCGACCAGTTGTGTGCCGCGCAGTCCGAGCGCCAGGCAAAGCGGCTGTTCGACGAGGTCAGACCTGAACCGGCGCAGTCTGATCCTCGGTTTCCCGTCTCAACTCGCCGCCCTGCGATCGCGCCTCGCGCGATATGTCGAAGGCGCGTTTCTGGCCGGTGACCAAGGCAATTGCCTGTTGCGCGGTTTCTATTTCACCAGCGGGATTCAGGAAGGAGCACCGCTCGATCGCATCCTTTCCGGCATGGCGCAGGTTTACGATGCCGATATCCGGCCCGCGCATAGCTCGGGCCGGACCTATTTCCTCAATCGCCTGCTGACCGATGTGATCTTCGCCGAGGCGGGGCTGGCTGAACTCGATCCGGCGGCGCGGGCGCGCGAGCGCAACCGCATGGTCGCAGGCATCGGGGCAGTGGCGATCGCTGCGGCGCTGGTGCTCACCGCATGGGGAGTCAGCTATTTCGGCAATCGCGGCTTCCAGTCGCAGTTGCTTGTCAGTTCGCAGCAAGTCCAGACGCTGGCCCGCGAGACCGGCGTCGATCTGGTGGAAGTGCGCGGGAGCGATCCGGACCTCGAACAGGCACTGGTGATTCTGCGCGCGCTGCGCAATCTGCCCCAGGGCTTTGCCGAGCGCGCAAGCGGCGAGCCCGGGTTGATCAAGCGCTTCGGTCTGTTCCAGGCGAGCCACAGCGAACAGGCGATCGAGGCCTATCGCGATGGACTGCGGCGCATCATGCTGCCCCGGCTGATCTTGCGGCTGGAGCACTATCTTGCCGAGAATGCTGCCAATCCGCTGGCTGTCTATGAGCCGCTCAAGGTCTATCTGATGCTGGGCGGGCAGGGGCCGCTCGACCGGCAGGCGGTCAACAGCTGGGTCGGCGGCGATTGGGCGGGGCAGTTGTTTCCGGGTGTCGATCGCGGCTCGATGCGCGGCGAGCTGGCCCAGCATCTGACCGCGCTGCTCGACGATCCGGATATGGCGGTGGCCTGGCCGGGTCGCCGCACGCCGCTTGATGGCGCAACCGTCGCCAGCGCTCGGGCAGCGGTGCAGACGCTGAGTCTGGCCGATCGGGCCTATGCGATCATCCGCCAGAAGGCGCTGGCTTCCGGCGGCGAGTCCTGGCGCGCATCGGCGGTTCTCGCTTCCGGCGACGCCCAGGCATTTGCCAACGGCGAAGAGGTTCTCGCGCTGACCGTTCCCTATTTTTTCACCCGCAACGGCTTTGAGAAGACCTATCAGTTGAGCCTTGTATCGGTGCAGGCCGATCTCAAGAAAGACCTTTGGGTGATGGGCGGCGATGCCGGCACTTCGGGGATGCAGAGCCAGATGGGCAACATCCGACCCGGTGTCGCCGCGCTGTATTCGCGCGACTATATCGCCCAATGGGACCGCGTTGTCGCCGCGCTGAAGCCGGCGGCCTATTTCAACAATCCGGCGGCGCTGGGGGCTTTCACCAAGACCCCGTCGCCGCTCAAGCTGATCCTGCTCGAATTGCGCAAGAACACGACTTTCGGCGGTGGCACCGGAGGTGCCAAGGCGGCGGCGATGGGGGCCATGCAAGCGCGCATGGGCCGGGCCGGGGCGCTGGCCGCAGCCACCGGCGCGGGCGGCGGCAATATCGATGCCGGGGTCGAAATCGCAAGCTATTTCAAGCCGGTGCAAGACTATGTCGGCGACGGCAAGGCTCCCGCCCCGGTCGATGACTTTCTGGCGGCAATGAAGGCTGCCGGTGCGGCCGTGACCTCGGCGCGCATGGCGGGCGGCGGCATGGGATCCGAGGGCGTTCAGACCCAGATGACCCTGTCCATGGGCCCCTTGGCAGCCTCGTCGGCTGGTGCGCCGCCGCAGTTGCAGGGCTTTGTCTCGTCGGCCACCCAAGGCGGCTCCAAGGCGCAGACCGGCGCGGCACAAGGCGCGATATCGGATGCCTATTCCCAATCGGTGCTGCCGGCCTGTCAGGAGGCGACCAGGGAAAAATATCCCTTCTTCGGCAGCGCCGAGACCGATGCCGCGATTGTCGATGTGCAGCGCGTTTTCGGCATGGGCGGGGTGATGGAAGGGTTCTATCAGCAACGCGTGCTCCCGCTGCTCGACAGCGCCGGGCCGGTGTGGCGCTGGCGGGCGGACAGCAGCGTCGCCATGGCGCTGGATCCGGCAAGCCCGGACGAGTTCGCCAAGGCTCGCCAATTGCGCGACCTGCTGGTCGGCGGCCTGGCAATCAAGATCGAGGCGCAGTCGTTCGGCGGCGGCGTTACCGCAGTCGCGCTGTCGGCCGGCGGCACCGAATACAAGTTCGATCCGGCAGTGACCGGTGCCCGGCCGCTGATCTGGTCGTCGCAGGGCAGCCTGCCGCAGGCATCGGTATCGTTTTTCAAGGAGGCCGTGGTTGTCGGCAAGATCGAGGCGCAGGGCCCCTGGGCGCTGTTCCGCTTGATGGACAAGGCGCGGCGCGAGAATGCTGGCCCGCAAACCTTGCTCGCGACCTTCGGCGAAGGGGATGTTTCTGCGGTTTTTCGGGTCAGCCTGCCCAGCGATCGCAATCCCTTCGGCCGCGGCGGGGTGTGGAGCTTTCGATGTCCGATGACGCTGTAATCGCACGATTGTTCGGCAAAATGCCGACTCACGGCGATTTCGTCGCACGCGGAATTTCGCGGGACTTGCAAGCGCGGCTCGATGAATGGTTGTCCAGCGAAATGGAGCTGGCTCGAAGCGCATGCGGCGACGGGTTCGAGGCACGGTACGACCTGGCTCCGCCCTGGTGTTTTGCCGGTGTCGGCCAGGATGGGCTGTGGCAGGGCGGCGCGCTGTGTCCGTCGATCGATGCGACCGGGCGCCGGTTTCCTCTATTCGTCGCCCGCAGACGCGTCGCAGCCAGCGAAGCGGCGAGCGCTGCCGAATATTGTGTTGACGCGATATTCCGGGCGTTTGATGATCGCCTCTCCGCCGATGAGTTGTGCCAGGCGATTTCCGGCATGGCGCTGGCACCGGCGGAGGTAGCGGTCGAACAGGGCTGGTGGGCGGACGGCGACGACCGCCTGCCATCGATGGCCATGAGCGGCGAATACCCCACGGGGTTGATTTCTGCGATGCTGGAAGGCGTGGAGCTATGACCAGACGACTACGGCTGGAGGATGACGTCGGGACCCATCAGGGGTGTGTCCGTGCCGCGAACGAAGACAGCTTCGTCAGCCGTCCGCGCGACGGCATCTGGGCGGTGGCTGACGGGATGGGCGGCCACAAGAACGGTCAGTATGCTTCGGGGGTCTTGGCCACGGCGATCGAGCAGGCCGCTGCACACGAAACGATGGAGGATGCCTTCGCAGCGGTTGCCAATGCCATCTATGCTGCCAACGATGAAATTTTCGCGCTGTCGCAAACCAGCGGCGAGCAGATGGGCTCGACCGTCGTCGCGCTGGTCTTTTGCGGTCAGGAATTTGCCGTGCTGTGGGCTGGCGATAGCCGCGCCTATCTGCATCGGGACGGCGATCTCCACCAGTTGACGCGCGACCATACCCAGGTCCAGGAGATGGTTGATCGCGGATTGCTCAGCAAGGAAGAGGTTATCGACCATCCCATGGGCCACGTGCTGGCGCGGGCCGTTGGGGTTCAGCAGTCGGTGGAGCTGGATGCTATAGGCGACACGGCGCGGTCAGGCGATGTTTTCCTGTTGTGCAGCGATGGCTTGCATGGCGTGCTGGCAAACAGCGAAATATCCAGGATCATCGCGGCCCCGGGAGGGCAGAACGCGGAACGCCTGGTCGAGGCATGTCTGCAAAACGGTGCCCCGGACAATGTGACGGTCACGATCGTGCGGGCGTTCGAGCCGACGACCCTGGCCTTTTCGGGTAACCAGGAAATAGCTTGATGGACGGAAGCAAGAAAGACAAGTCTGGCGCAAAGCCGCCGGGCGGGGCGGACCGGACGGTTTTTGTCCCGTCCCCGCCAGAGCCGGGCTCGGCTCCGCCACCGGCTGCGCCACCGTTGCGGACCCCGACCCGGGCCGATTTGCCGGCTGATCCCTCGCGGTTGTCCCGCCCGTCGGCAATTCCCGCCGGCACTCACGAACCGGGCCAATCGCGGGCGATCCAGATCGGCGATGTGCTGAACCATATCTTCGAAGTGAAACGGTTCATCGCGCGCGGCGGCATGGGCGAGGTTTTCGAAGGCATCAACGTCAACAGCGACGAACGCGTCGCGATCAAGGTGATGCTGCCCAGCCTGGCCGCCGATGCCAATGTGCTGGCCATGTTCCGCAAGGAAGCGCGCACCTTGACCCGGCTGAGCCACCCGGCCCTGGTCCAGTATCGCGTATTGGCGCAGGAGCCGCAGCTGGGCGTGTTCTACATTGTCACCGAGTTCGTCGATGGCAGGAACCTGTCCGATGTGATTGGCGAGTTGAACCCGACAACCGGGGATCTGGTCAAGCTGACGCGCCGGCTGGCCGAGGGGCTCAATGCGGCGCATGCGCTCGGTGCCATCCATCGCGATATTGCCCCCGACAATGTCATGCTGGAAGACGGTAAGCTGTCCGGTGCCAAGATTATCGATTTCGGCATCGCCAAGGACCTCGATCCCGGATCAGCGACAATCGTCGGCGATGGCTTTGCCGGCAAGCTCAACTACGTCGCCCCGGAACAGCTTGGCGACTTCAACCGTTCCGTGGGGCCGTGGACCGATATCTACAGCCTTGGCCTGGTGATCCTTGCCGTCGCTTCGCGCAAGGACGTCAACATGGGTGGGTCGCTGGTCGATGCGGTCGACAAGCGCCGCGCCAGTCCCGATCTTTCCGAGGCACCGGCGGAACTGCGGCCGCTTTTGGCACACATGCTGAAAGCCAATCCGGCCGAGCGTCCGGTTTCCATGGGCGCGGTGCTGGACATGCTCACCGGCATCGGCACAAGGCCGGTGCCCATCGCGCCGGCTGAGATGCCGCCCAAGCCGACACCGGCTTTGGCAGAGCAGCCCAGCATCGCGCTCGCGGGAGTCTGCAAAGCCAGCGCCGGATCCAGCTCCTGCGCCAACGCCGGAAGCCAGGCCAAAGGCGTTTGATGGCCCGGGAACACCTTCGAAGAAGAAATTCGCCCTGCTTGCCGGTGGCGGGGGAGCAATTGCCCTGGTGCTTGCTGCGGCGGTCTATTTCGGGACGCGGGAATCCAGCAAGCCGGCGATTGCCGCAGGAGGCGCGGCGGTCGAGCCGCCAAGCAGCGCCGCCAACCCGGTCGAGACTGCCAGGGCGACCCTGAACGCCAGCCTTCCGTCGGCTGGTTGCACCTGGCTGGATATTACCGATGTCTCCGCCTCCGGGCAGGGAGTGGCCGTTGCGCTGAACGGGGTCGCCGGAAAGCCTGCCGACGCGCAGGGGCAAATCGCCCGGTTCCTTGCGGCCAAGGGTTTGAAAGTTGCCTCGATCGATTTCCAGGAAGTTTCACCGATCGAGGCGACCGAATGCGGGCCACTGGATGCTTTCCGCCAGATTCGCGACGAAGCGGGCGGCCGGATAGCCGTGGCCCAGCGCCAGTTTGAAATGTCCAAGCTCGACTCGGGGGAATTCGCCGGGACTGTCGCTGCGAAGGCAGTGGTCGATTTCAGCCTGACTGACCCGGCGGTCGAGATGGCGCTGTTCGGGGTCGAGCCTTCCGGCGAGATCTCGCAGCTGACGGCGAAGCGGTCAGAGCTGATCGCCGCCAGCGACGATCTCGGCAACAACCAGTATCGCCTGACGCTAGAGCTCGATCATATTGGCTGGTCCGGTCTGCTGCTGCTGACCGGCAAACCGCCGTTCGATGCGCAATCGTTGAGCGGTCCGCCCGGATCGCGCAGCGGAGACTGGGCGCAGCGCTTTCTGGCCACCGCGAAGGAACGGAACTGGAAATCGGAAATGGTCTGGTTCAAGACCAACGATGATGTGCCGAACTGATTGCCGGGCTGTTACCCGTTCGACCGCGACAGTTCCTCATAGGCCTTGCGGAATTCCTTGGCGAACATGTCCATGAATGCTTCATCGGAACCCTGCGCGACGCCGCCGAATTCGCGGACATAGGTCTTCCACAGCGCGGCATCGCGCGAGCCCGGCAGGATTTTCGCGAGCGCGCCCTGCTTGGTTGCCCGCGACCTGATGGCAGTGGGTGAAAAGCGGTCGAGCGTTGCGCCCAATGCGCCCTGCATGGCCTTGAGCGTCGCCATCTGGTGCGCCTGCAAGTCACGAAAGGCATCCTCGACCGCGCGGTCGGCGCTCATGAAGCCGCGATCAGGCGGATTGAGCAACTGCCGCAAGGCTTCTTCGGGGGTGCGGGCGAATTTCAGCGGATTGTTGCCGTCGAACTCGAGGCTGGTGCCCGCCGCACCCATCTGGCTCTTCGCCCGTGCCCGCGCTTCAAGCATCACCACCAGACCGGCAACGATCCGCCGGAGCAATGCGCCCGCCTGTGCCAGGATCGCCGGTTCGTCCTGGTGCAGAGTGCCGGGCTGAAGGCCGAGCGCTTCGATCAAGGGCGCGAGGCTGGCGGCCGGTGGCGGCGGTGCCAGTGCCAGGGGCGATGCCGGGGCTTGCGGCAGGGGCTGCCCGGGATCGCTCCAGCCGGAGTCGGCAGGTTGCGTTCCGCCGGTTGACGGCGCGGGCTGAAACGCCGGGGTAGCGGCGATGCCAAAACCGCCGCGCGCCCAATCGACGACATTGCTTGCGGCAATCTTGCCCCAGACGTCGTCGGCGCTGGGCGGCGGCGCTTGCGCCGGGATCGCGCTCGACCATCCGGAAGCCGGCGTCTGCGGCGGGGATGCCGGGGCCCAGCTTGAAGCTGGCCGATGGGCGGCAGCCGGATCGACGCGCGGCGCTGCCCAGTTCTGTGACATTGGCCCGGTGCCCGAAATCGCCGAGGCAGCCGGCGGGGCATCCCATTGGGAGGCGCTGGCCGGCGGTGCCACGGGGTTCGAACTGCCGCCCGCATCCCAGCCCTTCCAGGCCGGTGCCGCAGGCGCAGCCGCGCGCGGGGCTGCCATGGCCTGGCCATCGAGCGAAACGGCAATCTCGTAGTGGCCGATCGTCAGAATGTCGCCCTGCTGCAAGGTATGCGGACCGGGCAAGCGCGCAGCGGAGCCATTGAGGCAGGTGCCGTTAGTGCTGACATCGGTGACAATGTAGTTGCCGTCGCGGCAGGCGATTTCGCAATGGCGCGACGAAATATGCAGGCTGGGATCGGGCAGGCACCAGTCGCTGGTCGGCGCGCGACCGATGATGGCCCCGCGACGGTCGAGCACCAGCGACAGCGGTGAGCCGTTCTCGAGCTGGTCGCAATTGCGGATGGTGAGCGTCAGCGGCACGAGAGCGCAGTTCTTGCAGGTTTCGCTGCCGCCCTAGGGTCTGTCGAACCCAAGTTCAATGCTGGAGCGATTGGCTGGCCATGGCGTCGCCCAGTTCGGCGGCCAGGCGCAGGAATTCTGCCGGATCGCCAGTGGCGTAGGCGGCGTCGAGAATGGCACCCGTGGCAAATTTCGCACTCGCTCCGGGCGGCGGCAGCACGGGCGGGAACTCGGCCAGGGAAATCGATCCGCCAGACATGAATACCGCCTTTGCCAGCATATAGGCCGGCGACGTGGTGACTTCGGCTTCCGCCAGCTGCTCTGCCGCCCGGCGAAGTTCGTCGCAGGGATCGTCGATCCAGCGCAGCACGGCGATGACCAGCGGGTGATTGCGATCGACCGCGTTCGCCGCCAGCAGGGTCTGGACGGCCCAGACCACGCCCTCGTAGCGCGGGAGCGCGTGGCTGACAAAATAGACCGCATCGCGGAGCTTGCCGGTTCCGACCAGGGTCTTGAAATAGGCATCGGGAGCAAGGTGCAGGGCATCGGGGGGGCCGTCGTGCGCGATGGCACCGCCGATGAACTCGAAGATCTGGCCGGCGTCGGTCCACGATGATTTTGGCCATGGGCTCATGTTGCCTTGGCTCCGCCCGAATTGATCAGCACCATGGTGCCCTTGACGGTGACGCCGGCCGGGCCGGTCTGGACAAAATTGCCACCTGAGGCGATCTGGCTCTGCATATGGCCTTCATTCAAGACTGTGCCGGACTCGATGACGATTTTTCCTTCGGTCATGGTGATCGTGCTGCTGCCGACTTTGAGGGTGATCTTCTTTTTTGATTCAATTAAAATCTCGCCATCCACCTGGACTTCCATGTCCCCGCCGACGTGCGTGGTATCGTTGCCGCCGATTTCGGTCTTGCGGTTGTCGCCGATTTCGATGGTCTGGTTGTTGCCGAGAAAATGCGTTTCGTCGTGCTGGATGCGGGTATTGAGATCGCGCTGCGCCTGGATGCGTATTTCTTCCTGTTCGGCCAGGTCTTCAAAACTTATTTCGTTGTAGCCCGGATCGCAGTCACCGATCATCTTCCTTGCGCCGGAGGGCTTCTTGTCCTTGTACTTGGTTGTTCTCGAACGCCAGATTGATCGGGTCTGGTCCTTGGGCAGAGGGTATTCCTTGGCACTCGGATTTTCTGTTTCGTTGTACACCCGGCCAAGGATGATCGGTCGGTCGGGATCGCCATTGATGAAATCGACGACCACTTCGTGTCCCACCCGGGGGATGTTCATGCTTCCCAGATGGCTGAGTTGCGCTACGCGGATCCAGCAGCTTGAGTCCTGGTTGCGCTTGCCGTCGCGGTCCCAGTGGAACTGGACCTTGATCCTGCCATACGCGTCGCAATAGATTTCTTCGCCAGACTTGCCGGTAACGATTGCCGTTTCCGGCCCCATTACCACCGGCCGCGGACGGGTCTGCGGCGCTTTCCAAACGGTTTCGCGCGGGACAGCCTCGAAATGGACCAGATAGCCGCCGCCGCCGCCCATGCCCGACCGATGGCCTTCGCCCGTGACGCTGTGGCGGCATGTGGTCAGCAGATAGTCGCCATCGAACCGCTCGTAGTTGGTCAGCGTGAAGGTATCTCCGACAGCAAGGGCACCATTTCGGCTGGCCCCCCGATAGGTTCGCCGGTTGGCGCGGCGTGCGGCGAGGCTGGTTTTGACGAGTTCCTCTCCTTCCGACTTGTCATAGAATCTGCCCGGAAAGGAATAAACTTCAATTGCGTCATTGGGATGCTGTGCCTTCTCTGCCTTGGTAGAGACAAGCAACGGTTGATGGGGCTCCTTGAAATCGAAATCGCTTGCAGTCGAAATCAATTCGCCTCCGGTCGTAACGTGTTCGCGCCAATCCTGGACATAGGCACCCGATGAATTGAACCGGTTCAGCGAATTGACGTTGAACACGCTGCCGCTCGATGGCGCATAGGCTAGCGATTTTACCTTGCCGGGTGCATGTGCGCCGGATGAATCGCACAGCACCAGCACATGATTTTCTATGGTGTGACGATAGTAATAATAGATTCCCTCTTCTTCCATTAACCGACAGGCAAAACCAAAATCACTCTCTCCATACTGAACACAATACAATTTCCGGCGATTACCGCCTTTGAGTTTATCGATATCCGGTTCAATGCCGCAGCGTGTTTTCAGGGTATCTATTATGATGTCCCTGACGGACATGTTCTGGAACATCCGGAAGTAACGCCCCTGCTCGTGCAGCCAGGCCTTGGGGCGCAGGGTCAGGCGGTAAACGGCACTATCGTCCTCATGCCTGGCGATTAATTCGCCATCGACAAGAATTCCGTGAAAATATCGCAGAACCTCATTGTCTTCCTTGATAGTCACGAGTGCAGGCTTGCCCAGGTGCGGCAAAAGATCGGCTTCGCCGTGTTCCGAAAGCATATCGATTTTCAGTTCGAACGGCTTGCTGAAATATTCGGTTGAATTGAGACTGCGCAGAACCATCTGGACTTTGCCGAGTTCGATCTCCAGACTGGTCTGCCTTGCCGGGTCTTTGGTCATTCGAACTCGCCTTTTCCAGGCACCAACAGCGCCGCCTTGTCCGCCTGGTGCAATTGCGACCGCTCCGGTATCCGGCGATGTTGCTCGCTAATATACGGATTTGCTACCATGTTCGTGTAAATTTACAAAGAGACGTTGCAACCCGTCGGCGGCAGCGCGGGTATTTGTGGCATTCAGGGGCGGGACCATGGCCGAATCGACTTGTAGCAGTTCGTCTTCCGGCCGGTCAGTGGCGCTCGACGTGCCGAAACGCGGGAGAGGTCCGTTATCATGCGAGTAGACATCGAAGCATTGATCGCCCCGATTTCGGACGATGCTCCGTCGGGCCCGGATTTGAGCTACGACCCGGCTCGCCAGACCATCGAATTGGCCTTTGAAAAATCCGTCAGCGACGGCGGCGAAGGGGGAAGCGAAAACGATTGGGAGGTTCTCATCGGTCTCATTCTGGAACAGTCTGCTGCCACCCGCGATGTCTGGCTGCCGGTCTATCTGATGCGGGCAGGCGCAAAGGCGGGAAAACTCGACACGGTCGAGGACGGCGCGCGTTTGCTGGCAGGGCTGCTGGAATCGCAGTGGGACACCGTGCACCCGCAACTTGAGGAATATGGCTTTCAGGGACGCAAGGGGCCGTGTGAATTGCTCACCCGGATCGGCGAGTTTTTGTCGCCGCTGCGCAGCGTTATCCTGATCGAGCACCCCCGGCTCGGGCGGTATGGCGGGGCCGACTTCGACCGGTTCCGCGATAATGGCAGTGATGAAGACGGCTATGGCATGTTTCGCGCCCTGCTTGCGGAAACCGACGACCCGCAGTTGCAGGCGATTATTGATCGCCTTGCCGGGATAGGCGACGCCATCCGCCGCGCCGATGCCGTGCTCACGGCCAACGCGGGCGATGAAACCGGCACCAATTTCCAGACCACATTCGATGCTATCGATGTGATCCGCAGGAGCGTCGCCTCATTCATGAAGGCACCACCGGCAAATGCCGACAGCCTCGCGACCGGTGCTGATGAAACCGGAAGCGGCCACAGTGCAAAAGGGCAAATAGGTAACGCCACCGGTGCAATAAATTCCCGCGACGACGTGCTTCGCGCGCTCGATGCGATCACCGCATATTACGAGAGGAAGGAGCCGGGAAGTCCGGTGCCATTCGCCTTGCGTCGCGCCCGCGATTGGGTTAGCCTCGACTTTCTGTCGGTCCTCGAAGACATTGCGCCCAATAGTTTAGACGAGGCGCGGCGGGTTCTGATGAATGGGCGCAGCGGTAGCGGTTCGGACGATTGGTCGTCGGGCAGCAATGAGTAAACGGACCCTAAGCTGACTTCACACAGCAAGATGTCAGGCAGGCGGCGGGTTCGGGACATGCGCGAAGGGGAAAGACATGGCGAAAAGCGGACAGCGCTTCATCAAGGAAAACCGGGCACCCCGAGTTCATATCGAATATGAGGTCGAGACCTTCGGCTCGATGCAGAAGGTAACGCTGCCGTTCGTGATGGGGGTCCTGTCCGATCTGTCGGGCAAGAGCCTCGTCGAAAAGAAGGCGATGGACAAGCGCGACTTCGTCGAATTCGACATGGACAATTTCGAACAGCGTATGGCGGCAATCGCGCCGCGCGCGGCGTTCAACGTCGAAAACTCGCTGACCGGCGAAGGCAAGCTTTCGGTCGACATGACTTTCAATTCGGTCGAGGATTTCTCGCCCGGCCAGGTGGCAAAGAAGGTTCCGGCGCTGGCCAAGCTGCTTGAGGCGCGCCAGGAACTGAACGACCTGATGCTGTACATGGACGGCAAGGACGGCGCGCAGGCGCTGCTCGACAAGGTCCTGAAGGATCCCGAATTGATGAAGGCGCTGGCGGCGGCAAAACCGGTTGACGAACCGGCACCCGAAGCCGGCAGCGAATAAAACAAAGCGAAGGGAAGCACCGACGATGGCGAAAGAACCGCTTCAGCAAACGGGGGCTGCAACGGAAACGGCTTTCGCGCCCGACGATTTTTCGGCCTTGCTGCAAAAGGAATTCAAGCCCACCGACGATGCACGCGCCAGCCGCATCGAACTGGCCGTGCAAACCCTGGCGCAACAGGCGCTGGCCGACGCCAATGTTATCGGCGACGATGTTTTCCTCACGCTTGATGCGATGCGCGCGGCGCTGGACAAGAAGCTGACCGATCAGGTCAACTCGATCATCCATCACCCCGAATTCCAGCAGCTCGAAAGCGCCTGGCGGGGCTTGCAGTATCTGGTGATGAACACGTCGACTGGCAAGGATCTCAAGATCCGCGTGCTCAATGTCGGCAAGGACGAGACGCGCAAGATGTTCCGCCAATTCCGCGATGCCGCCTGGGATCAGAGTCCCCTGTTCAAGAAAGTCTATGAATCGGAATTCGGCCAGCTGGGCGGCCAGCCTTATGGCGCGCTGGTCTGCGATTATGCCTTCGATCATTCGGCTCCCGATCTCGAAGTGATGAAGGGTCTCTCGAAGATCGGTGCCGCCGCTCATGCCCCGGTGATTGCAGCGGCAGCGCCCGGGTTGATGGGCATGGAGAGCTGGCAGGAACTGGCCAATCCCCGGGATCTCGGCAAATTGTTCGATGCGACCGATTATGCTGCGTGGCGGACGTTCCGCGATACCAGCGACAGCCGCTATCTGGCCTTGACCATGCCGCGCTTTCTGGGCCGGCAGGTCTATGGAGCCAAGACCGAGCCGGTCGAAGAGTTCGATTTCGAGGAGGATACCGGCGGCGAACACGACCAGCATCTCTGGGTCAACGCCGCCTATGCCATGGGCGTGCGGATCACCGAGAGCTTCTCGACCTATGGCTGGGTGACGCGGATTCGCGGCGTTGAATCAGGCGGCACGGTCGAGGGCTTGCCCACTGCGATGTTCCCGACCGACGATGGCGGGGTCGATATGAAATGCCCGACCGAGATCGCCATTTCGGACCGGCGCGAGGCGGAATTGTCGAAATCGGGCCTGATGGCGCTGATCCACCGCAAGAACACCGATCAGGCGACCTTCATCGGCGGCCAGACGGTGCACAATCCGGCGAGCTACGTCGATCCCAACGCGACCGCCAACGCCAACCTGTCGGCGCGGCTGCCTTATATCTTCGCCAGTTGCCGCTTCGCGCATTACCTCAAATGCATGGTTCGCGACTGGGTCGGCGGCACTCGCGAGGCATCGCAAATCCAGAACGACCTCTCAAGCTGGATCAACCTCTATGTCGATGGCAACCCGGAGAATTCCGGCGAAGAGACCAAGGCCCAGCGCCCGCTGAAGGACGCCAAGATCGAGATCATCCCGGACGAAGAAAACCCGGGATATTACAAGGGCAAATTCCTGATGGTGCCGCATTATCAGCTGGAAGGCATGGATGTGGCGCTGAGCATGGTTTCGAGACTGCCAAAAGGCGGCTGACGCGAGAAGTAGACCGGGACGCATCATACACTCTGACCAAAGGAGGCCGACATGGCGAGCGACTACCTACTAGAGATCGACGGAGTCAAGGGAGACTCGGCGGATAGCAAGTTCAAGAGCGCTATAGAGATCGACAGTTTCTCTTGGGGCGCGACCAACGGCGGCAGCAGCGGCAGCGGCGGCGGCGGCGGCACCGGCAAAGTGTCAATTCAGGACCTCCATTTCGCCGCGAAAGTGAGCACGGCATCGCCCAATCTGTTCCTGTTTTGCGCGAATGGAAAGCATCTCCCCAAAGCGGTACTGACCGGGCGCAAGCAGGGCGGAGACCAGAAAGTCTTCTATCGGCTCACCCTGGAAGATTTGGTGATTTCTGGTTATCAGGTCGGCGGTCATGATGGCGGGGACTCTATTCCGGTCGATCAAGTGTCTCTCAATGCGGTCCGCTGGAAGCTCGAAGTGGCTGCGCAGGATTCAAAGGGCAATGTCGGAACTCTGGTCCCTGGAGGTTGGGACTTGTCGACAAACAAGTCGCTTTAACGTCGGTTTGCCGCATTTCGCGGAGAGGCGGTGGGTCTGGCGAAGCGCGGCCCAGAGTACGTGCGCGCGATCTATGTTGTGCGGCACTCGCCGGGGTGTGTCGCTTGCCTGAAACGACTATGGGCCCTCAAGTCGCCGTTCAGCGAAGTGTGCAAAGCGCTTGGGGTCTGGTCGCCGCAGGCCATGGCGAAGCGCTTAGCCATGGCGGCATATCGTGGACCGATGCGCAAGAGTTGTGCGCGATGAACGGCGTTACGAGGGGTGCGATTACGACTCGACATAGCCCGGGCAATTCAAGCGGGACAAATTTTGTGAGCGGGACTCGATGCGGGGCACAGTCATTGCTCGGGTTGCCGTCGAGCGGAATTATGAGGCTGCCCCTTGCCGAGTTGTTTTGAAACATCGCGCAAATCTAATGGGATATGAATGATGGCAGTCGATATTTCACTCGAGATCGAAACGGTCATGGGCGAGTACAAGGCAGGCAGCAAGAGCAAGAGTGTCGATTCGATCCAGGTCGCTGACTTCACCTTCAATGGCGGGAGCCTGATGCTGCACGGACAGAGGACCGGCAGAAATTCGTACAGCGACGTCACCTTTTACAAATTTATCGATAAATCTTCACCCAATCTGATTTCCTATCTCGATAGAAATACGGACATAAAGACTGCAAAAATTATCGTTCGTAAAAGTGGTGGAAAGCAGGAAATTTTCTATACTATAGAATTATTTGATGCTCTTATTTCAAGTTTTAACTGTCTGGGGCGAGGAAGTGAATTTAAGGGCCGTTTCGCTGAAAGTGAAAAAAATAGTGATTCTCAAATTCATGAAAGTTTCACTATAAATTATGCGAGAATGACTGTTACCTATGCACAGCAAAAGCCGGATGGCACGGTAGGCGGTGATCTTTCTGTCACCATCAGTGCCCGCAGGGAAAGTTAGATTGCCAAGGCATCGGCGGGGCGATCGCGAGTTCCGGATGGAAATATCCAAAACGAATTAGACGATTACATAAATTCACTTCGACGGGAGCAATTTGTATTGTTGGACGCGAACGCACTCCTCCGTGAAGGCGATCTGGCCGGGGCCCGGGCCGCCCTGGTCGAGACGGTCCGCGCCCGGCCCGGCGACGAGCAGGCGCGGATGTTCCTGTTCCAGCTGCTTGCGGTTCTGGGCGAGTGGGACAAGGCGCGCAGCCAGTTGCAGGCGCTGGCGCAGCTTTCGCCCGAGGCCCAGATGCTGTCAGCCGCCTATGGCCAGGTGCTCGCCGCCGAAGCCGAACGCCGCGCGGTGTTTGCTGGCGAGCAGCGCATCGCCGTGCTGGCCAATCCTGGCGAATGGGCGGCGGGGCTCGCCGAGGCCATCGAACTGCTGGCCAGGGGCGAGACCGCTGCCGGCATCGCCGCGCGCGATGCCGCCTTCGATGCGGTGCCCGATTGTCCGGGCAGCTTCAACGGTGCCGCTTTTGACTGGATCGCCGACGCCGACAGCCGCTTCGGGCCCTCCGTCGATGCGATTGTCGGCGGGCGCTATGGCCTGATCCCGTTCGATGCCGTCGAGCGGATGACCAGCGCGGGGCCGCGCGATCTGCGCGATCTGGTGTGGCTGCCGGTAGAGATCGCGATGAAGTCCGGCCAGTCGATCGCGGGCTTCCTGCCGGCGCGCTATCCGGGCAGCGAAGCCTCGCTCGACAGCGGCGAGCAGCTGGCACGGACGACGAGCTGGCGCGAAGTGCCGTGGGGCGATGCAGGATCGGGCCAGCGCCTGTGGAGCTTTTCGGCGGGCGAGGACCAGGGTGTGCTGGCGCTCCGCCTGCTTGAGTTCGGCTGATGGCCGCCCCGGCCACGCCTTCGCGGCTGAACCCGACCTTGTTCGACAAGCTGGTGGCCGACAGCGACATCAGCGGCCTGCGCGGCGATGAGGTCGAGAAGATCGAGGAAAGCCGCGCGACCATGCGCTATTATTCGGTGCCGCGGCTCGAACGGTTCAACGAGAATGCCTTGCGCGCGACGGTGCGGCGCGAACTGGCGTGGTTGCTCAACACCACCCATCTCGGTGCGGTGATCGATCTTGAGCCCTATCCCCAGGTCAAGACTTCGGTGCTCAACTATGGCGTGCCCGATATGACCGGTCAGGCGCATACCCGCCGTCTGGTCCTGCAACGGGCGCGCGACATTCGCGCGGCGATCAGCGCTTTCGAACCGCGGATCGACGAAAAAACGCTGGTGGTCGAAGCGGCGGAAACCATCGAGCGCGAGAACAGCATCACCTATCTGATCCACGGCGATGTCACCTCGGCGGTGCGCGCGCTGCCGGTCAAGTTCCGCACCGATTTCGAGGCGGACAGCGCCGCCGCCACGGTGCGGGACTAGGCCGAAATGGACCCCCGGCTGCTCCGTGCATACAACGAGGAACTTGCCTACTTGCGTGAGACAGCACGCGAATTCGGCGAAGAGCATGAAGCCGTGGCGGGCCGGCTGGGGCTCAAGACGCCCACCGATCCCGATCCCTATGTCGAGCGTCTGCTCGAAGGCGTCGCTTTTCTCGGCGCGCGGGTCCAGCTCAAGCTCCAGGACCAGTTTCCCGAGTTTACCCAGCATCTGCTGTCGGCGACCCAGCCGCATTATCTGGCACCGATGCCATCGATCTGCGTGGCGGGGTTTCAGCCCAAGGACGGCGATCCGGCGCTGATCGAGGGCTGCAAGGTGCCGCGCGGCACAGCGTTGACCGCGCTTGCGACCGAGAACGCCAATGCACCGGTCACCTTCAAGAGCGGCCACGATGTCACGCTCTGGCCGCTCAAGATCACCCAGGCCGAATATCTTGGCACCCGCGCCTCGGTTGCGAGCTTTGCTGCGGCCGGCGGGGTTCGTCCCGAAGCAGGGCTCAGGCTGCGTTTCGAAACTGTCAGCGGCGCGCCGCTCGACAAGATCGCGCCGGTCGACCTGCCGCTTTATCTCGATGGCTCGGAAGCGGTTCCCGGTGAACTCTACCGCCAGCTGATCGGCGAGACCATCGCCGTCGTCGCCCGCGACCCGGCTTCGGCGGGCGATGCCGCGTCATGGTCGGTCCTGCCGCTTCCCGGGCAAGTGGGCTTCGAGGACGATCACGCCCTGCTGCCCGCCGAATTGCGCTCGTTCCGCGGTTATCGCCTGCTTTCGGAATATTTTGCCTGCCCGGAACGCTTCCTGTTTGCCAGCCTGTTCGAACTCGGCCGGGCGTTTTCGCGGACTCAATCGGGAGCCTGCGATGTCGTCCTGCTGTTCTCGCGCGCCTCGCCGATCCTGACGAATGCCGTCGGACCGGCCAATTTCAAGCTTTATGCAACACCGGCGATCAACCTGTTCGAAAAGGTTCTCGGACGGGTCCAGTACAACCGCCGCGAACACGAATTCCACATTGTTCCCGATCGCACACGACCGCTCGATTTCGAAGTGTTCCGCATTACCGACGTCAAGGCGCAGGTCGGCGACGGTGTCGATATGCGTCCGGTTGCGCCGCTCTATGCCTTTGGCGCTCTGCTCTACGATTGGCGGGATGCGATCTTCTATGTTCCGCGGCTGACTCCGCGCCGACTGTCCACCAAGGAGCAGCGCCTGCGCCGGCGCAGCGACTATGTCGGCACCGAGACCTGGATCAGCCTGACCGCCCCCGGCAATCCTGACCGGCTCGACGAGATCAAGGAACTGGCTGTCACCGCCTATGTGACCAATCGCGAACTGCCGGAATTGCTGACTTTTCGTGGCAATGACCACTTTCTGGCGACCGGCGGTCCGGTGCGCAGCATCGCGGTATTGCGGTCACCCAGCAAGCCGCGACCGCCTCTGGGACTGAACGATGCCGCCTGGCGGGTGATCGCCCATCTGACGCCCAACTATGCAACGCTCGCGCCCGAGGACCATGACGATCCCGCGCTGCTGCGCGACCATCTGGCGCTTTACGGCCGGCAGGACGATGCCTCGATGCGCAAGCAGATCGACGGCATTCTGAGCATTCGGTCCAAACCGGTCGTCCGGCGCGTGCCCGGGCTCGACCGCATGGCGGTCGCCCGCGGTAGCAGGATCACCATCCGCCTCGATGATGGATCGTTCGACAACAGCAGGATGTTTCTGTTCACCTCGATACTTGAGCGTTTTCTGTCGGAATTTGCCACAGTCAACAGCTTCACCGAATGCCTGTTCGAAACCTCATTGGAAGGAACACTGGCGCGATGGCCAGCCCGGATCGGACGCAAGCACAACATCTAGCCTTCCTGCTGGGGCTGGTCGATGACGCCAAGCGGATCGGCCTGTTTCCGGCGGTGCGGGGGGCGGAGGCCCGCGCCCCGGATTTGCCGAAAGTCGGCCAGGCAAAGCTTCCCAGCCAGAATATTGTCGATCTTGCCCAGAAGCCAGGCATGTCGTTTGCCGAACGGACGATCACGGAGATCGCAATTCAGCCGGGGAACGGGCGGGCGAAGCTCAGCGGTTACTGGCTCGGCCTGACCGGGCCGATGGGGCCATTGCCGACCCATCTCAGCGAATTTGCCTTCTACGAAAAGCGCTATGCCTCGTCGCAACCGTTCGGCGACTGGCTCGATGTCCTTGCCGGCCGGATGTTGCAGCTGTTTTACCGCGCCTGGGCCGATTCCCAGCCCGCCGCGATCTGCGACCGCCCCGGGGCAGACACGTTCTCCAGCTTCCTGTCGGCGCTGTCGGGTTCGATGGAGGGGGTCGGCGAGCAAAGCCAGTTTCCCCCCCGCGCGCGGGCGCATTACACGCCGCTCTATCTTGGCGCGCGCAGTGCCGCCGCGATCGAGGACGCCTTGAGCCATCTGCTCGGCCAGAAGGTGCGTTTGCTCGAATTCCAGCCGCGCTGGCGGGTCCTGGAAGACGAAGACCGCAGCAGGATGGGACGCAATTATGCCACGCTTGGCGGCGATATCGTGCTCGGCAACCGCATGCGCAGCGCGGCGGATGCCTTCCGGATCATGATCCGCGCCCGCGACATGCGCGACTACCGGTCGCTGCTGCCTGGCGGTGAGCGCTTTGCTATCGCCGCAGCAGCGCTCGAACTCGTTCAAGCCCAGCCATCTCGAATGGGATATCTGCCTGGAAATCGACGCCAGCGAGATTGCTCCCGCGCGGCTCGATGGCCGCTCGCAGCTCGGCTGGACCGGCTGGGTCGGACCCGGCACGGCAAAACGGGCCACTGGCAAGCGCGATGGCGCGCGCGGCCGGATCCGCGCCGACGCGCATCTGCGAAAAATTGCCAAGGCCCGCCGGACAAGGATCAGCCAATGACCGAGATCAGCCGCACCGCGCTCTTCGGACGCCTCAATCCCACCGCGCTCAAAGCCGTCGAAACCGCGACCGGCTTCTGCAAGATGCGCGGCAATCCCTATGTCGAGCTGGTGCACTGGATTCACATCCTGTTGCAGGATGCCCGTAACGATCTCGCGGCGATCCGCAGCGCATTCGGCATCGACGATACCCAGCTGGCCCGCGATGTCGTCGCCGCGCTCGACGGCCTGCCTCGCGGGGCGACAGCAATCTCGGATTTCTCGCCGCAGATCGAGGAGGCGATCGAGAAGGGCTGGCTATACGCCTCGCTGCAATTCTCCGCGTCGCGCGTGCGCACCGGGCATCTGCTCTATGGCATGCTCAAGACGCCGACACTGAAAAACGCGCTGGGCAATGTCAGTCCCGAGTGGCGCAAGGTACAGGTCGACAAGCTGGGCGACGAGTTCGAGAAGATTTGCGCCGCCTCGACCGAACAGACCCAGATCGACGCGGGCCCCGCCGCCGTGGCAACCGATGCCGGCGGCGGACCGGTCGGCGAAGGCGAGGCCCTGGCCAAATTCTCGGTCGATCTCACCGAGCAGGCCCGCAGCGGCAAGATCGACACGATCGTCGGGCGCGACGCGGAAATCCGGCAACTGATCGATATCCTGCTGCGCCGCCGCCAGAACAATCCGATCCTGGTCGGCGAGGCGGGGGTCGGCAAGACCGCCGTGGTCGAGGGTTTCGCCAAGCGGATTGTCGATGGAGATGTCCCGCCGGCATTGCAGGGCGTGACGCTGCGCGCGCTCGACATCGGGCTGATGCAGGCCGGTGCGAGCGTCAAGGGGGAGTTCGAAAAGCGCCTGCGCCAGGTGATCGACGAGGTTGAATCGAGCCCGAAGCCGATCATCCTGTTCATCGATGAGGCGCATACGCTGATCGGCGCGGGCGGGCAGGCGGGCACCGGCGACGCCGCCAACCTGCTCAAACCAGCGTTGGCGCGCGGACGGCTGCGCACCGTGGCAGCGACGACCTATGCCGAATACCGCCAGTATTTCGAGAAGGACCCGGCGCTGACCCGCCGCTTCCAGACCGTCGATGTCGGCGAGCCGGAAACCGGCAAGGCCATTTCCATGATCCGCTCGGTCGCGCCGATGATGGAAGCGCACCACAATGTCGTGGTGCTCGACGAGGCGGTGGAGGCCTCGGTCAAGCTGTCGCAGCGCTATGTGCCGGCGCGCCAGTTGCCCGACAAGGCGGTCAGCCTGCTCGACACTGCCTGCGCCCGCGTTGCGGTGTCGCAGCACGCCACGCCGGCGCAGGTCGAGGACCGTGCCCGCAAGCTCGAACTGCTCGAGGTCGAGCGCGAGATCGCCGCGCGCGAGGCCAGCGGTCAATATGCCAGCGGCGACCGCCTGCCCAAGCTCGACGAGGCCATCGCCGAAGCCAGGACGGCAGTCGAAGAGGTGACCGCCAAATGGGAGCGCGAGAAGGTGGCGCTTGCAGGTGTGATGGCAGCGCGCGATGCGCTGACCGCTGCACGTCAGGCAGCCGGCGAGGGCGAAACAGTGGCCGATGAGGAGGGCCTCAAGGCGGAGCTAGCCCAGGCCATCGCGGCAATGACCGAGGCACAGGGCGACGATCCGATGGTGTTCGGCGTTTGCGACCAGGATGCGGTCGCCGCCGTGGTCGGCGACTGGACCGGCATTCCGATGGGCCGCATGGTCAAGAACGAGATCGAGAGCGTACTGACCATCGCCGCTCAGCTGAAGGACCGGGTGGTCGGCCAGGACCACGCGATGGACGCCATCGCAAAGCGCATCCAGACCAGCCGCGCCAAACTCGATAATCCCAACAAGCCGGTGGGCGTGTTCATGCTGTGCGGCCCCTCGGGCGTCGGCAAGACCGAGACGGCGATGGTGCTGTCGGAACTGCTGTTTTCGGGCGACGACAGCTGCATTGTCATCAACATGAGCGAGTTCCAGGAGGCGCACACCGTCTCGACGCTCAAGGGCGCGCCGGCGGGCTATGTCGGCTATGGCCAGGGAGGAGTGCTGACCGAGGCGGTGCGGCGGCGGCCCTATTCGGTGGTGCTGCTTGACGAGGTCGAAAAGGCCCACCCCGACGTCCACGAGATGTTCTTCCAGGTGTTCGACAAGGGCTTCATGAACGACGCCGAGGGGCGCTATATCGATTTCAAGAACACGCTGATCCTGCTCACCAGCAATGTCGGCACCGAGCTGATCACGACGCTGTCGGAAGACGAGGAGATGAAGCCCGAGCCCGAGGCGCTGGCCAGCTCTCTGCGGCCCGAACTGCTCAAGGTATTCCCGCCCGCCCTGCTTGGCCGCCTGCTGGTGCTGCCCTACTATCCCTTGTCGCCCGAGATGCTGAAGGGTATCGTGCGTATTCAATTGAACCGCATCGTCAAGCGGGTCGCCGACAGTCACGGCATCGCCTTCGGTTATGGCGAAGATGTCATCGATCTGATCGTCTCGCGCTGCAACGAAGTTGCCAGCGGCGGGCGGCTGATCGACGCGATTTTGACAAACACCATGCTGCCGGAATTGTCGATCGAACTTCTCAATCGCCAGATGGGCGGGGAGGAGGTCAGGGAGATCGCGGTGAGTGTGGTGGGGGACGGGTTTGGCTATCGGTTCGGGTGATGGGTGATGAGGGGGTGGGGCCGACACTGTAGCGCCCCGCATGACATGGGAAGTAGACCGGAAAATCTGGTCCGGAAGGAGATGGCAATATGTCGGATTTGGTGAAAGACCTGGTCGGGACGTGGAATGTTGCCTTCAACCAGTATCGTTGGATTTACACGTTTTCGGCCGGCGGCACGGTGACGTGGCGCGACAGGTGGGGCTCCGACACCGGAACGGGAAGCTGGAGCCAGCAGGGCTCGAAAGTCGCGATCAAATGGAAGGGCTCGGCGACCGACGAAAAGTGGGACGTGCCGATCAAACCGGACGACCAGGGCGGCGACATCGTGGCGAGCTACGCCAGCGGCCGGTTCTCTGCGACCAAGGATCAGTCCCGTTTCGATTCGGTCCCGCCCGAAGGCCAGATCGATGCCTTCGCCTGCTGGGCGGCCTGCCTTGCCTGGTACACCCGCGCCTCGCCCGACGTGCAGACCATGACCCAGCTCGGCATTCTCCCGTTGAGCAACCCGGGGACGCTGGCACCCAACGGCAGCATCACCCTGAACGGGATGATGACCATTTCGCTGCCCAGCGTCTATCTCCAGCGCAGCCGCGTGACCGCCGCGAAATTGGCGTCTTGCATCAAGGCCAGGCCATTCCCGTTGCTGGTTGGCTTCGCCAGCGGCCCGCTGGGCGGCCACGTAAACGTCATTCATCGCTACGACGAGAAGAAGGGGACCGTTCAGGCGATGGAGCCCTGGTATCCCGATCCGGCAAAAGACTCGAAATACAGGTTCGCCGATGGCAACTATTCACACAAGACCACTGGTGCGCCATTCAAATTTACCGGAGCGCAGGTGACGCGGCCACTGGCCTACTACACATCGAAGCCGCTTAACGACCAGTTTGTGATCGGGCATAACGTGAAGTTCAATGGGACCTATTGAAGGTGCGCAAAACAGGAGGTTCGCATGATCCATGTGAAACTTAATGATCGCGGAAAAAGCGTCACAATCATTCAGTCTCTATTGAATACAGCGTTATATTCCCAGCTTCCGCTCAATCCCGACGGTCATTTCGGCCAAAAAACCGAACGCGCCGTCAGAATTTTCCAGAAGCAGTTCGGTCTTGAACCCGATGGCGTCGTCGGCCCGACGAACTCTGGCAGCGCTGGGCCTTGTAGCAGGCTACACATTCAAGACCGTCCAGCCGGTCACCGGCAAGTCGTGGATCGATATTGCCGAAGCCGAGTTGGGTATCAAGGAAAATGCATCGCCTGGAAAGCACCGCAGCCGCATCCTTGAGTATCATGCAACAACAACGCTGAAGGCCACGTCCGATGAGACACCCTGGTGTTCTTCATTCGTTAACTGGGTTGTAATCCAATCTGGAAAGAAGGGCACAAATAATGCATTGGCAAGAAGTTGGCTGGATTGGGGCAAGGAAGTTAAGGCTGTCAAAGGTTGCATTATCGTTATAAAGAAAAAAACAGCGGGATTTACGAATGAAACTGGATCGACCACCGGTTTTCATGTCGGATTTTTTATTTCGCAGTCTCCAAGTCACATAAAGATTTTGGGAGGAAATCAGTCAGACAGTGTGAAATACTCAAGCTTCAAACTTTCGGCTTACGACATAAAAGGTTGTCGAGAGTAGGAAGCGTTACCTGATCGCTGCCACCACAGGAGCCTTTCTCTGCCCACTACCTACGATAAAGTTGCTTACCCCAGCGTGCTGTTCAGGCGGACCCATCCCGAACGCCTCGCAGTGGTCGCGGCATTGCACGGCCTCTCGCCGCCGCCGCTCGAAACCGCGCGGGTGCTGGAGATTGGCTGCGGCGAGGGGCTCAACATGATGGCGCTGGCGGCGGCCTATCCGCAGGCGCGGTTCGAGGGCTTCGACCTCGCCGAATCCGCGATTGCCCGGGGCGAGGCGCTGCGCGTCGCGGCGAGGCTGGGCACTGTCGTCCTGTCGGTCGGCGACATTCTCGAGGCGAAGCAAACCATTGCTCCGCAAAGTTTCGACTACATCGTCGCGCACGGCGTCTATGCCTGGGTGCCAGAGCCGGTCCGCGCGGGAATCATGGAACTGATCGGGCATGCGCTGGCCCCCGCCGGGGTTGCCTTTGTCAGCTACAATGCCATGCCGGGCGGCTATTTCCGCCTGGCGATGCGTGACTTGCTGCTGCACGCCGTGGGCGACATTGCCGATCCAGACGCGCGCATCGAGGCGGCCCGCGCCTGTCTGCAAGGCGTGGCCGAACGCGAAGTGTTCGGCAGCGTCGCGCTTGAGCTCTATCGCGAAATGGCCGGCGAAATGCTCGATCGTGAAACCAGCGTGCTGTTCCATGACGAGCTGGGCGAGGTTTTCGCGCCGCAAGCCGTGAGCGATGTCGTCGCGGCGGCCGAACTGGCGGGGCTCCATTATCTCGGTGACAGCGAACATGCGCGGATCCTGGAGGGTTTCCTCGAGGAAGGCGAAGACCCTGCCGGCGATGCCGAACGCGCGATTGTCCGCAAGGCACAAGCATCGACTATCGCGACGCGCGCCTGTTTCGCATGTCGCTTTTCGTCAGGCGCGGCGCACGGCCCAGCCGCAATCTCGACCCCGACCGCATTGCCCCGATGTGGATTTCGTCGGTCCTGACCTATGACGAGAGCGAAGATGCGTTCGTCGGCGGCAAAAGCCAGCAGCTTAGCCTGGAAGATGCTGAAATGAAGGCGATTTTCCATAGCATCGTCGCGGCCAGTCCGGGGCGGTTGCCGGTCGCCGATCTGATCCGCGACACGCAGCGGCGACGGATGTATCTCAAGCTGTTCATGGTCGGCCACGTCGATCTCCACACCACTGCGGCACCCTTTGTTGCCGCAGTGGGCGAGAGGCCATGCACCAGCCCGCTGGTTCGCGCGGAGATCGCGACCGGGCAACCGCGGCTGTCGCGGCTCGACCATTGGCAGATCTCGATCGACCAGCCGCATGTGCGCGCGCTGCTGGCAGCGGCTGACGGGCAGCGCAGTATCGCGGAAATCGTCAGCATGCTCGGCGGCATGTTTCCGGCCGACGAGGTTCTCCCGGCGCTGAACGCGGCGGCACGCAAGGCGCTGATGCTAGGGTGACCGGCGTCAGTTGCCGTGATGCTTGATGTCTGGATACTGGCCCGCAATCAGCAGGCCCTGATCCACGCCGGTGGGGGTCTGTCCGTCCGGTCCGCTGCCAAGATAGGTCCAGTAGGTAAAATAGAGCGAGCCCGGGGTCGCCACTGCCTGCTTTTCAAGCGGGCGGAAGGAACCGATGTTGATCCGGGCGAGCTGTGTCACCAGGTTGATATCCGTGCCACCGCCAAGCGTATGCGGGATGGCATGGCCGCGATGATAAAGCGGCCCGGCACTCAGCGGATGGCCTGCCATGCGATTGCTGTCGCGCCGCTCGTTGCTGCGGCCCTCGCTTTGGCCCCAGGCCGCGATCAGGCGTTCTGCGGCAATGTCGAAGAGGTAGAAGAAGTCATCAGATTGAACTTCTACAATATCGGCATGGGGTGCCACTCTTCCATAATCATCAAGCCAGAAGTTTTTCAAAATTGAGACTGCCTGTCGCCAATCAGGCGAATCCTTCGACATGTTTATTGCCAAAGTGTCGAGTTCACTATCAGGCACAGTCTATCGCCTTTTTTCGAGATATACTGGTAGTCAAATCAACTATTGCCGGTTGGATGCTTTGGAAAATCCAGGCGCATGTGGTTAGGCTGGCAAACCCAAGGGTTTCCCGCTCAACTGCTGGTCTTAGGCTGCCACACCTAGCGCGTCACGGCAATCCGGGTTTGGCAACGGGCAGTTGTCTGCGTCAGGCTCAGCAAATTGTGTTCTCAGGCTCCGCCGCGATAATGCGGCAATGGCCTGCCTGGCACCGGCGCGTCGAATGCGAACAGCGCGCCTGCCAGCGGTTGCTGCGCCAGTTGGGCCGCATCGAGACCGGTTCGCGCGGTCGTGACGTAGGCGGTGCGCAGGTCCGGCCCGCCGAAGGCAAGCTTGGTCACGCGGGCACAGGGGAAATCGATTTGCAGCAAGAGTGTGCCGTCGGGCGCATAGCGCCGCACCGCCCAGCCATCCCAGAGCGCGACCCACAGGCAGTGCTCGCTGTCCAGCACGACGCCGTCCGGATGACCGTCCGCTCGCGCTAGCTGGAGGAACAGTTCGGGTTCGGCGATGCCGGGGCCGTCAACAATGGCATGACGCCAGATGCGGCGCTCCGCAGAATCGACAAAGTAGAGCATCCCGGCATCGGCGGTGACCGCCGGGCCGTTGGTGACGATTGCCCTGGCCGGCATGGTGTGCAGCGTGCCGCGATCGAGGCAGTAGAGCGCTCCGGTCTCCAGCGCTTCGTCATCATCCATCGTGCCCAGCCATAGCCGCCCCAGGGCATCGACGGTCGCGTCGTTGGTGCGGTTGTGGGCGGGCATGGCGATCGCTGTGATCTGTTCGCCGATAGCGCCCTGCGCGAACCGGAAGATGCCGCTGCCCGAGCCGACGACCATGCCGCCCTCCACCTCAGGCACGATAAAACTGGGCTTTCCGCCCACGGCGAAGGTTTCGCGGGCACCGGTGTCCGGAATATAGCGATGGATCGCCCCGCATTTGATGTCTACGAACCACAGGGCTTGCTGTTCCGGGCACCACACCGGACCTTCGCCCAGCTGCGCGGCCAGTTCCCAGACAGGCCTGACTGCCGGGATCATGCAGATGCCTTGGTCTTGCTGCCCCAGATCGCGTACCACAGCACATAGAGCTCGCAGGCGGCGGTGAGGTAGAAGCTCTGCTGGAGGCCATAGCGATCCGCCAGCCAGCCCTGGATCACCACCAGAGCACCGCCCGCGATGGCGGTGATCAACAGGCCAGAGCCTTCTTCGGTCAGCGGCCCGAGATCCTTGATGCCGAGCGCAAAGATCGTCGGGAACATGATCGAATGGCACAGGCCGACCAGGATCAGCGCCCACATGGCGACCGGGCCGTCGAGCGCCGATGCGGCAAGCATCACGACGAACGCTGCCAGAGCGAAGGCTGCCAGTACCCTGTTTGCCGGGATTGAGCGCATCAGGAATGCACCGGCAAACCGCCCGACCATCATTCCGCCCCACAGCAGAATGAGGTAGTTGGCGGCATCGGCATGGGTCATGTTGCCGATGGCGGGCTGCGAGACGAAATTGATGAACAGGTTGGCGACGCCGATTTCGGCGATCAGGTAGATGAAGATCGCCGGAACGCCCCACACCAGGTTGCGGTGGTTCCACAAGGACAGATGCTTGCGCTCCTCGGCATTGGCGCGGCGGGTTTCCGAGCCCAGTTCGGGCAGCTTGGCGCGGCTGATGATCAGCGCGAGCACCACCAGCACCACTGCAACCAGCACATAGGGCAGCTGCGTTGCCTGCGCATCGGCCACGCGCTGCTCAAGGCTGACGGCGGTGCCTTCCATCGTCGTGCCCGAAACCGTGCGGCTGAGGATCAGGTAGCCGCCGAAATAGGGGGCGAAGAAGGTGCCCATCGAGTTGAACGCCTGCACCAGCGTCAGCCGCGATTCCGACGTTTCCTGCGGGCCGATGACGGCGACATAGGGGTTTGCCGCCACTTGCAGCAACGCGATGCCGCAGGCGATGACGAACAGCGCCACCAGCGTCACCTCGAAGGACGGTATCCGCGCTGCCGGGACCATGCCCAGCGAACCCACTGCCATGATCAGCAATCCGATGATGATTGCGCGTCGGTAACCGACCCGCTCGATCAAGAAAGCCGAGGGCATCGAGGCGACGAAATAGGCGATGAACCAGACCGATTCGATCAGCGTGGTCTGGGTATAGTTGAGGTCGAACACGCTGCGCAGGTGCGGCAGCAGCGTGTTGTTGATCACCGTGATGAAGCCCCACATGAAGAACAGGCTTGCCAGCAATGCGAGGGTCTTGCCGTAGGCCGGGCCGGATGCGGGGGCACCGCCCTGGCCGGATAGCGCAGCATTTCCAGAAATCGGAACCGGTCCGGCCATTTTCATCCTCCCGTCTGTTGTCATTTCATTAGTAGGAGTATAGTTTGGCGTGGTCAATCAGTTCACGCGCCGAATCGCCCTCGTGCAGATGAAGGCGAATTCGCGATATGCGGGCAGGAGAGAGAGCATGGCAATCAGGTCGATCAAGCACGGTGTCGCGGCAATTGCGCTCGCACTTTCCGGTCAGGCATTCGCGCAAGATGCCGCAGCGCCAGTCGCCGCCCCGCCGGTCGCTGCTGATCCCGGCCCCCTGACCATCGAGGCGGACAAGCCCGGCCCGGTGATCAACCGCGACATTTTCGGCCAGTTCGCCGAGCATCTTGGCAAGGGCATCTATGAGGGGGTCTGGGTCGGCAAGAATTCGCCGATCCCCAACGTGCGCGGCATCCGCAGCGATGTTGTCGGCGCGCTTAAAGCGATCAAGGTTCCGGTGGTGCGCTGGCCGGGCGGCTGCTTTGCCGATGAATACCACTGGCGTGATGGCGTCGGCCCGCGCCGCAAGGTGACGACCAATACCACCTGGGCGGGCTCGGGCGAGCCGAACACCTTCGGCACGCACGAATTCATGGACTTCGCCGAGCAGGTCGGCACCGAAGCCTATATCTCGATCAATATCGGCTCGGGCACGGTCCAGGAAGGGGCCGAGTGGCTCGAATACATGACCGCAGTCGGACAGACGAGCGCCGCGCGGGAGCGCGCAGCCAATGGCCGCACCGCGCCTTACCGCGTTAAATACATCGGCCTCGGCAACGAGATGTGGGGCTGCGGCGCGCCCTATTCGGGCGAGGAATATGTCACGAAGATGAAGGTTTTCGCGCACTTCCTGCACAACTATAATCCCGAGCAGGCAGCGCCGCGCGTCGATTTTTCGGTCATTGCCAAGGATCTGATGTCCGGCAAGCCGATGGATTCGCTGCCCAGCAATCCCAATGGGATGAAGCGCATTGCTGCCGGACCGAACAGTTCCGATCCGTCCTACACCGAAATCATCATGAAGGCGTGGAAAGCGCGCAGCCCGATTTACTGGGATATCAATGGCATCTCGCTGCACCAGTACACCTGGGGCTCGTCACCGTTCAACGAACCGGCGACTGGTTTCGGCGAAAAGGAATATGCCACCATCCTGATGCAGTCGCAGTGGATGGACCGCACGGTTACCAAGCATTCCGAGATCATGGACCGCTACGATCCGAAGAAGCACGTCGCGCTGGTCGTGGATGAATGGGGTGTCTGGCTCAAGCCCACCGAAGGCACCGAGCAGATGCACCTCATCCAGCAGAACTCGCTGCGTGACGGCATCGCGGCGGCCATGAACATCAACATCTTTGCCCGTCATGCCGCGCGCGTGCGCATGACCAATATCGCCCAGATGGTGAATGTGCTGCAGGCGATGATCATGACCAATGGACCGAAGATGGTGCTGACGCCGACCTACCACGTCTACAAGATGTATGTGCCGTTCCAGGATGCGACGTTCCTGCCCGTCACCTTCAACGCCGGGACATACACCTTCGACAAGATCGTCCTGCCCAAGGTCGATGCCATCGCGGCGCGCGCCACGGACGGCAAGGTCTGGGTTTCGCTTTCGAACCTCGACCCGCGCAGCGCCGCCGATGTGACTGTGGCAATCCCGGGCGTCACGGCAAGCCGTGCCACTGGCGAGGTATTGACAGCGGCAAGCTTCAACACCGTCAACACTTACGAAGCGCCCAATGCCGTTGCACCCAAGCCGTTCAGCGCGGTGGCGCGTGACGGCAAGCTGACGCTCAACCTGCCGCCCCATTCGGTCACCGTCGTCCGCCTGGAGCCGTAATCTGCGCATAGGCGAGGAAAAGTTTGATGAAGCAGGTGCGAATGATACCCCTTGGGGTTGTGGCTTGGGTGGCAGCAGCGGGAGCCGCGAATGCGGCAACCGCTGAGCGTGGCACTGCCGGACCCTTGAAGAACGGCACCCCGGTCGAAGCCGTCACTCTGCGCAACGCGGCCGGCGTGACCGCGCGGATCATCGCTTACGGGGCAACGCTGCAATCGCTGGTCGCGCCAGACCGCAAAGGCAGAATGGCCGATATCGTGCTCGGCCACGATACAGCCGCCGAATACGAGGCGAAGCAGGATTTCTTCGGCGTGACGGTTGGCCGCTTTGCCAACCGCATTGCCAAAGGCAGGTTCACCCTCGATGGCCAGACCTATCAGTTGCCAGTGAACAACGGCGTCAACACGCTGCATGGCGGTGGCAATGGCTTTGACCGCCAGTTGTGGAAGGTCGAGTCCGTGGGCAGCGGACCGCTCGCTTCGGTGGTTTTGTCGCTGACCAGTCCCGATGGCGATTCCGGATATCCGGGCGAAGTGCGCACAACCGTGACCTATTCGCTGGATGATCGCGGCAGCCTGACCATTGACCATGCCGCGACGACGAGCCGGCCGACGATCATCAACATGACCAACCACGCGCTGTTCAACGTGGCGGGGCACTGCGCGCGCGAAGGCGCGATGCACCAGCGGCTGACCATGCCTGCCAGCAGCTATACCCCGGTCGATGAAACGCTGATCCCGACTGGCGAACTGAAGCCGGTCAAGGGCACAGTGTTCGATTTTACCCGGGGCCGCGTGCTCGCTGATGGCCTGCGTGACGGCAACGACGCGCAGATCCGCATCGGGCGCGGCTATGACCATAACTGGGTGCTCGACAAGGGCCAGACGCCGACGCCGCAGCTGGCCGCGCGGGTGCTCGATCCTGCGTCAGGCCGGGTTCTCGAAGTGCTGTCCACTGAGCCGGGCTTGCAGATGTACACCGGCAATTTCCTCGATGGCGCCAACATCGGCAAGCAGGGCTGCGTTTACCGGATGGGCGATGGCTTCGTGCTGGAGCCGCAGAAATTTCCCGGACACGCCCAATCGTCCGGAATTTGGCTCCGCCCGGCTGAACCCCGGCGAAACCTACCGGCACACGATGATCTTGCGTGTGAGCACCGCCAAGTGACCGCCAATGACGCGGAAGCTCCGCTCAGCCGCGTGGTTCGACAATCCGGACAATATCGACATGACCGCGCTCTATCTGGAGCGCTATCTCAATTTCGGCCTGAGCCTTGAGGAACTGCGCTCGGGCCGGCCGATCATCGGCATCGCCCAGACCGGCAGCGATCTCAGCCCCTGCAACCGGCATCATCTGGTGCTGGCCGAGCGGGTGCGCGAGGGCATCCGCGAGGCGGGCGGGATCGCGCTCGAGTTCCCGGTCCATCCGATCCAGGAAACCGGCAAGCGGCCCACCGCCGGGCTCGACCGCAACCTGGCCTATCTCGGGCTGGTCGAAGTGCTGCACGGCTATCCGCTCGACGGGGTGGTGCTGACTATTGGCTGCGACAAGACCACGCCCGCCGCGCTGATGGCCGCCGCAACGGTCAACCTGCCCGCCATCGCCCTGTCGGTCGGACCGATGCTCAACGGCTGGCACGCTTCGAACAAGCAGGGCGGCGAGCGCACCGGCAGTGGCACCATCGTGTGGAAGGCGCGCGAGATGCTGAGCCGCGGCGAGATTGACCACACCGGCTTCATCAAGCTCGTCGCCAGCTCTGCCCCCTCGACCGGCTATTGCAACACCATGGGCACGGCGACGACGATGAACAGCCTGACTGAAGCACTTGGCATGTCGTTGCCCGGTTCCGCCGCCATTCCCGCGCCCTATCGCGACAGGGCGGAGAATGCCTACCATACCGGCAAGCGCATCGTCGATATGGTGCGCGAGGACCTGAAGCCGTCCGAGATCATGACGCGCGAGGCTTTCCTCAACGCCGTGGTCGTCAATTCGGCGATCGGCGGATCGACCAATGCGCCGATCCACCTTGCCGCCATCGCCCGTCACATGGGCGTTGAGCTGTCCCTGCGCGATTGGCAGGAGCATGGCCACAAGGTGCCCTTGCTGGTCAATCTGATGCCAGCAGGCGAATACCTGGGCGAGGACTATTATCATGCCGGTGGGGTTCCCGCTGTGGTCAATCAGCTGATGAACGCAGGCCTGATCCATGAAACTGCGCTGACGGTGACCGGGAGCAGTATCGGTGACAATTGCCGGGGCGCGGAAATCCAGGACGAGCGCGTGATCCGTCCCTATGCCCAGCCGCTGCTGGCCGACGCGGGTTTCATCGTGCTGTCCGGCAACCTGTTCGACTCGGCAATCATGAAGACCAGCGTCATCTCGCCGGAATTCCGCGCGCGCTACCTCAGCAATCCCGCCGATCTGGAAGCTTTCGAAGGCAATGTGGTCGTGTTCGATGGGCCTGAGGACTATCATGCCCGGATCGACGATCCGGCGCTGGAAATCAATATCAACACACTGCTGGTGATGCGCGGAACCGGCCCGATCGGCTATCCCGGCGCAGCCGAAGTGGTCAACATGCGCGCGCCGGCCTACCTGCTGCGCGAAGGTCTGCGCGATCTGCCGTGCCTTGGCGACGGCCGCCAATCGGGCACCAGCGCCAGTCCTTCGATTCTCAATGCCTCGCCCGAAGCGGCAGCGGGCGGCGGCCTCGCGCTGCTGCGCACCGGCGACCGGGTGCGCATCGATCTGGCGCGCGGCACGGCGGACGTGTTGCTGTCCGAGGAGGAGCTTGCCGCCCGCCGCGCCGCGCTCGAGGCAGCGGGCGGCTACCCGTATCCGCCATCGCAGACGCCGTGGCAGGCGATCCAGCGCAGGCTGGTCGGCCAGCTGGACAGCGGCGCGATTCTCGAAGGTGCGGAGCAATTTCAGCGGATTGCCCAGACGGCCGGCCTGCCGCGGGACAACCATTAGGCAGGCTTGCCGGACGTCGCCCTGGTGCGACCCAACAAGGAGTTCAGAGTGACATTCGACGGGTCCATTTTGATTGGTTCTCGCGCCGAGCGCGGTAGCGCGGCATTCCATGGGGTGAACCCCGCGACGGGAGAGACCCTGCCGCAAGCCTTTGGCGAAGCCACGGCGGACGACGTTGCCGAGGCCTGCGCGCTGGCTGAAGCGGCATCCCCGGCCTTTGCCGCGCTGCCGCCGGCAACGCGCGCCGCATTCCTCGAAGCGGTGGCCGATGCGATCGTTGCCATCGGCGACGATCTCATTACCACTGCCATGGCCGAAACCGGCCTGCCGCGCATGCGGCTGGAAGGGGAGCGCGGGCGCACCAGCGGGCAGCTCAGGATGTTCGCGGCAGAGCTGCGCAAGGGCGAATGGCTCGACGTCACCATTGATCCGGCGCTGCCTGAACGCGCGCCGCCGCGCGCTGACCTGCGGCGCATGAACGTCGCGCTCGGGCCGGTTGCGGTGTTCGGCGCATCGAACTTCCCGCTCGCCTTCTCGGTTGCGGGCGGCGACACCGCCTCGGCGCTGGCGGCAGGCTGCCCGGTGGTGGTCAAGGGCCACCCGGCGCACCCTGGCACTGGCGAACTGGTCGCGCGGGCCATCCAGGCGGCGGTTGCTGCCTGCGGACTGCCCGAAGGCGTATTCTCCTTCTTGCCGGGCACCTCGCATGATCTCGGCGCGGCGCTGGTCGCCGATCCGCGCATCAGGGCGGCAGGGTTCACCGGCTCGCGCAGCGGCGGTCTGGCGCTGGTCGCCGTGGCGGCGGGCCGGGTGGAGCCGATCCCGGTCTTTGCCGAGATGAGCAGCATCAATCCGGTGGTTCTGCTGCCCCATGCACTGGCCGCGCGCGCCGAAGCACTGGGAGCCGGGTTTGCCGGATCGCTGATGCTGGGAGCAGGGCAGTTCTGCACCAATCCGGGGGTAGTGATTGCCATTGACGGTCCA
Source organism: uncultured Alphaproteobacteria bacterium (assembly GCA_963777795.1). GTDB lineage: Bacteria > Pseudomonadota > Alphaproteobacteria > Sphingomonadales > Sphingomonadaceae > Novosphingobium. The sequence goes on along the minus strand of CAVZRM010000003.1, from coordinate 226,272 downwards.
GACCTTGACCGCTTCGTGACAGCGGCGTCGGAAGCCATGGCTGCTGCGGAGCCGCCGGTCATGCTGACCCCGGCGATCCATGCCAGCTATGGCGCCGGCGTCGCCGCGCTTGAAGCGAGCCCCGCTGCGCAGATCATCGCTCGGGGTCAGGCAGGTTCAGCACCCAACCGCTGCACGGCCGCACTGTTTGAAACCACGGCAGCCGCGTTCCTTGCCGACCGCGCCCTGGGCCACGAGGTGTTCGGCGCGGCATCGGTCCTGGTGCGCTGCGCCGACATCGCCGACGTAGCGCGTGTGGTCGCCGGTCTCGAAGGCCAGCTCACCGCGAGCCTGCACATGGACGGTTCCGACAGTGCCAGTGCGGCCGCATTGCTGCCGCTGCTGCAAGGCAAGGCGGGTCGGGTGCTGGCCAACGGCTGGCCGACCGGCGTCGAGGTCTGCCCGGCCATGGTTCATGGCGGCCCTTTCCCCTCGACCAGCGACGCTCGCACCACTTCGGTCGGAACCCTGGCCATGGCGCGGTTCCTGAGGCCGGTTTGCTATCAGGATATCCCCGACGCGCTGCTGCCCGCCGCCTTGCAATCCGCCAATCCGTGGCAACTGCCGCGCACGGTTGATGGGGCAAGGGAGGCCCGGCGATGATCCGTTCGCTGATCCAGTTCTCGCAAGTCGGTGGGCGCGGTGTCGCCGCGCTCGATACCGATGGGCAGGCCTTTGTCCTGAACGGTGCGGAAACCACGCTGCAACTGGCCGGGCAGGCGCTGGCCGCCGGATCGTCGCTCGCCGTGCTGGCGGAGCAACGCATGGGCGATCCGGTCGATCTGGCTGCGGTCACACTGCTGACGCCGATCGATCATCCCGATGCGGCCCATCTGCTGGTTTCCGGCACCGGCCTTACCCATCTCGGCTCGGCCGAAGGGCGCGACAAGATGCACAAGGCTGCGTCTGGCGGCGGTGCGAACCTGACCAACTCGATGCGCATGTTCCTGATGGGCGAGGAGGGTGGCAAGCCTGCGCCGGGCACTGCCGGGGTGCAGCCCGAATGGTTCTACAAGGGCGATGGCTCGATCCTTGTTGCCCCGGAAGCGCCCTTTGCGATGCCCGCCTTTGCCGAGGATGGCAGCGAGGAGCCCGAGATCGCGGGCGTCTACCTGATCGGCATGGACGGCATTCCGCTCCGCCTGGGCTTCTGCATGGGCAACGAGTTTTCCGACCATGTCACCGAGCGCGGCAACTACCTCTGGCTCGCCCATTCCAAATTGCGGCAGGCAGCGCTCGCCCCGGAACTGCGGCTTGGCGAACTTCCCGCCGATGTCCGCGGTGTCAGCCGCATTCGCCGCGATGGCGCGGTGCTGTGGGAGAAGCCGTTCCTTTCGGGCGAAGTGAACATGTCGCACTCGATTGCCAATCTTGAGCATCACCATTTCAAGAACAGCCTGTTCCGCAGGCCGGGCGATCTGCATGTGCATTTCTTCGGCACCGCGACGCTGTCCTTCGCCGATGGCGTGAGGACGCAGGAAGGCGACGTCTTCGAACTGGAGGCCGATGCCTTCGTCCTGCCACTGCGCAATCTTTTGCATCGCGAGGCGGATGAAGGGGTCGTAGCGGTGCGGCTGCTATGACCGGCACCATCCGGGCCGGCCTCGTCGGCTTGGGCAAGATCGCCCGCGATCAGCATCTGCCCGCTATCGCGCTGACTGGGGGCATCGATCTGGTTGCCATTGCCAGCCGCAATGCCGCCGCAGACGGCTTGGCCAATTTCCCCGATCTTGCCACCATGCTCGACGGCCAGACGGAAATCGACGCCGTGATCCTCTGCCAGCCGCCGCAGGTGCGCTATGATACAGCCCGCGCGGCGCTGCTTGCCGGCAAACACGTGTTTCTCGAAAAGCCGCCGGGTGCCACGCTTTCGGAAGTCGAGAGCCTGGCTGACCTCGCGCGCCGGCAAGGCGTCACCCTGTTTGCCAGTTGGCACTCGCGCTATTCATTGCTGGTCGGGCAGGCGAAGGGCTGGTGCGCAAACCGCACCCTCACCCGCGTCGAGATCACATGGAAGGAGGATGTCCGCCGCTGGCATCCCGGGCAGGACTGGATCTGGCAGGCGGGCGGCTTCGGCGTTTTCGATCCTGGCATCAATGCGCTATCGGTGCTGACCGAAGTGCTCGATGCCAAAGTGCGGCTGATCGATGCCACGCTGCATGTACCATCCAACCGCGCCGCGCCGATTGCCGCCGACCTCATCATGGCGAGCGCCGGGGGCACGGCGATCACGGCGGCATTCGACTGGCGGCACACCGGCCAGGAAATGTGGCAGATCCGGTTCGAGGCGGGCACTGAAAGCTACCTGTTCGACCAGGGCAGCGAAGCCGCACCTGAGGGCGCGGACGACGAGGAGTTGGCGCTGAACCAGGAATATCCCACCATGTATCGCCGCTTCGTCGATCTGGTGCGGAGCGGGCAAAGCGAGGTCGATGTGGCACCCCTGCAACTGGTGGCCGATGCCTGCATGCGTGGCACCTATCACGCCACGGAGCCGTTCGAAGATCGGGAATGAACAGAAAGCGCCCATCCCGCGAGGCGCCGAACCGCGCGGCCCCGCGCAAGCCGAACGACACCGGCCGCCGGCATCACGGTGCCATCGCGCACCGGCTTGGCGTGGCGATTCTCAGCGGAGAATATGCGGTGGGCGACGTTCTGAGCGGCGAAGTTGCCTTTTCCGAAGCGCTCGGCGTGTCGCGCACCGCCTACCGCGAGGCGATCCAGGTGCTCACGGCAAAGGGGCTGGTAGAAAGCCGGCCGAAAGCCGGGACGCGGGTATTGCCGCGTGATCGCTGGAACTTGCTCGATCCCGATGTGCTCGCCTGGGCCTTTTCGGGAGAACCCGACATCCAGTTCGTTCGCGGGCTATTCGAACTCAGGGCCATCGTCGAGCCGGCTGCCGCTGCGCTGGCCGCCGGTCGGCGCGATCCCGGCGATCTGAAAGCGATGGAGGAAGCGCTCGGCGCGATGGCGCAGCATACCCTGGCAAGCGAAGCGGGCCGTGCCGCCGATCGTGATTTCCACACCGCGATATTGCGCGCGACCCGCAACGATGCGCTGATCGTGCTGAGTTCCAGCATTGGCGCAGCAGTCAACTGGACAACCCAGTTCAAACAGCGCGCGCAACCGCTGCCGCGCAATCCCATCCCGGACCACCGCTGTGTCTTCGATGCGATCGCCGCCGGTGATGCGGAGGCTGCGCGTGTTGCTATGCGGTCCCTCGTCGATCTTGCACTCGATGACACCAGCCGGTCCCTGGACAGCGATCCGGCCTAATACCAAAGTGCATTGATCAGAACCTATAAGCCCCTCTCCTTCAGGGGAGGGGTTGGGGTGGGGGCTGTCGGCAAAGCGTTGCGCTTGACCGACAACCCCCACCCCTCCGCCGCTGCGCGGCTCCTCCTCTCCCCTGAAGGGGAGGGGCTTCGATGAGTTCGAACTCAGCGCAACTTGGCCTAACTCTCCCAGACAGCGAGCGCGTCGAGAGCTTCCACTTCATCGCCCCGCACCCACAGCGGATTGATTTCGAGTGCCGCGAGTCGCGGGCCAAGCGCGAGCGCGGCCTCGCCGATTGCCACGATCGTCTCGGCCAGCCTGTCGATGTTGGCTGCGGGCGCGCCGCGGTAGCCATCGAGCAAGGCCGCCGCGCGCAGCGATCGCAACATGCCGAGCGCCCCCGCCTTGTCGATGGGCAGCAGCCGGACGGCGCTGTCCCCCAGCACTTCCACCCAGACCCCGCCAAGGCCGACCGCGATGGCCGGGCCCCAGTCGGGATCGCGCGCCACGCCGACGAACAGTTCCATACCGGTCGGCCGCATTGGTGATACGATGACGCCGTCGATCCGGGCTTGGGGGAGGGCGCGGGCGATGGCCTCGCAGATCTCGTCGTAGGCGCGGCCGGCGTCCTGCGGCGCTATGCCAAGCTTGACGCCGCCCGCATCGGTCTTGTGCGCAATATCGGGCGATGCGATTTTCAGCGCCACCGGCGTGGCAAATTTGTCGGCCACCGACCGCGCAGAAGCTGCATCCCGAACCACTTCGCCCGGCACCACCGGGACGCCGTGGCTGGCAAGGAAATCCAGAGCGGCCCGCTCGCTGCCGAGCCCTGGTGGATCGGGTAGGGCCGGCACTACCTCGATCTGGTCGCATCGCTCCTGCAAGCGGCTGGACCAGCGCCCGAGGTGGCCGAGCGCACGCGTGCCGAAGTCCATGCCGAAGATGATGTCATGAAGGCCGCTTGCCTGGGCAACCTGCCGTGCCTCCGGCCCCATCGGCTGGATGACCTGGCCGAGCAGCAGCGGACGCCTTCCGGCATCGCGGTAGGCCTGCGCGATCACCGGCCAGTGGGCTTCGCAGGTCGCCATCTCCGCCTCGGTGCCCGGCATCGCGATCAGGGTCACGACGAGGCCGATGCCGGGATCGTCGAACAGGATCGGCAGTGCCTTGCTCCACAACGACGGATCCTGCAGCACCGCTCCCGTCATATCCAGCGGGTTGAGGCTCGAGGCAAAGGAGGGCAGCACCCCGGCCAGCTTTTCGCAGGTTTCGGGCGAGAAGGCCGGCGTCGGCACGCCGTGCTGGTCGGCCAGATCGGCGAACATCCCGCATCCGCCGCCCGAAACCGAAGCCAGCGCGATGCCCGGCCGTTCGAGCGGGCCAGTCGCCTCGATCAGCGCTGCCGTCACCATCATCTCTTCGATCGAGCGCACCCTGATCAGGCCCAGTTCACGGCAGGCGGCATCGAACACCCGGTCGTCGCCCACCATCGCACCGGTGTGCGCCTTGGCAACCTGCGCCGACACCGCGCTCGACCCGACTTTGAGAACGATGATCGGCTTGCGCGCCGCCATCGCCCGGCGCGCTGCGCTGGCCAGGCGATCCGTCCCGCCGACCGCCTCGACATAGGCGGTGATGACGCGCGTGGCCGGGTCATCGACCAGATAGTCCACCACGTCGGCCAGCCCGACCATCGCCTCGTTGCCGGTGGCGCACAGGAAGCTGAGGCCCATGCCTTGCTGGTGTGCGAACTTGGCGATCTCGTTGGCCACCGCGCCCGATTGCGAGACGATGGCGATACCGCCCCGGATCACCGGAATCCGGGTGCCGATCGCCGTCGCCACTGCGCCGCCCGCGATGTTGGCGAAGCCCATCGAATTGGGCCCGAACATGGTAACCCCGCGCCGCCGGGCGACGGCCGCGAGTTCGTGTTGAAGCTTTTCGCCCTCGCTTCCCGCTTCGGCGAATCCCGAACTCAACACCACCGCGCTGGCGATACCGGCATCAGCAGCATCTTCGAGCGCGCCTGCCACGGCTACCGCCGGTACGACAATGATCGCGGTATCGACCTGCGACGGAATGTCGCTGCACGAACGATAGCCCGCAAGGCCATGCGCTTCGCGGCCATCCCGGTTTACCGCATAGAGCTGTCCCCGGTGTCCGTAGTCCCGGAAACGGCGGACGATCATCTGGCTCCAGGTCGAACGTTCAGACGCGCCGACCAGCGCCACATTGCTGGCTGAAAACATCCGGCGCAGCGCGTCCAATGCGATGTCCGGATCTTTCACGCAGCGGTCCAGACCATGGCGTCGTCCGATCTGCGGTTCCTGCCCAGCTTGCCGACTGGCTCGATCCCCCCGTCGGTGAGAAACGCCAGCGATCGCGCATCTTCGGCCTCGACCCTGGCGATGATCCGCTCGCCGTCCGGTCCGCGCGACAGGACCACCCCGTGGCGCGGGCTGCCGTCGCGATCATAAAGCACGGTATAGGTTTCGACCGGGAAGAGGCCTTCAAGTTCATCGGTGAGTTCGGGGATCGGGCCGCGCCGGGAATCGGCAACGGCCTGCGCGTCGTAATCCTGCGGGAACACCGCGCCTGGCAACGCGTCCCGTGACAGCACGATGCAATGGTTGTGCTCGCAAAATCCGCCGTTGCCGAACAGGAACCCGGTGCGCCCGCCGGAGCGCAGCTTGCGGACCATCGCGGCGATGCCGTGGGTCATGTAATTCGCCACCGGGCCGCCGCCGAACGTCAGTCCGCCGTGGACCGTGGCGGGCCGATCTGCGGGCCAGCCCAGTTCGCGCCGTGCCATCTTGGGCACGCAGGGAAAGCACGAGTACAATTCGACATGATCGATGTCCGCGCCCGTCAGGCCGTTGCGCGACAGGGTCTCGGCGATCGCGACCTGCATTCCGGGCGGGGTCGTCCATCCGGCACGCGCCATGGCATCATAGGCCTCGTGCGCCGCTGCGCCCGCACCGATATGGATCAGCCGCGCGTCCGGCACGCCGGCCGCGCTGGCCGCGCCCAGGCTGGTGACGATGACTGCGGCACCCTGGTTGACCGAAGCATTGGCGACCATGAGTTTGGTAAAGGGAAAGGCGATCGGGCGATTATCGGCGGTGGGTTCGATAATTTCCGCGGGCGTTCGGCGCTGGCGCAACCATGCGCCCTCGCTGCTTTCCGCAACCTCGGACATCAGCGACCAGATTTTTCCGGTTTCCGCCTGGCCTTGCGCGAGCGTTAGCCCTTCGGCGGCACGAAGCGCATTTTCGTAGAGCGGATAGATCTCGGCCGGCTGGAGCAGGCCATAGCGCTGCCGCAACCGCGAAGCACTCTTGGCGGCGTTGGGAAACAACGGCTTGCCTGAGCGCAACGCCGTGCGCATCGCTTCTGCGCCGACAATCGCGCAGGCGGTCACTTCACCGGCACCGATCAGGTTGGCGGCATCGTTGAGCAGGCGAACCGGCGTATCGCCCGAAGGCACTTCCGCCTCGCGTACCGCTGCCCGGTCGAGCCCCAAGGCATCCGAGAGCACACCCGGAACGTCGATCTCGCTGAACGAGAGCTGCGGGATGACAAGAACCCTCTCGCAGCGTTCCAGCCAGCTGCCGCCTAAATCGCCGTTCGCTGCGGCCAGCGCAGCCAGCATGAGCTCCGCCGAGTTCAGCGGATCTGCGCCATCCGCCGGTCGGTCATTGACCTCGCCGACGCCGACAATGACGGGTATGCGAAAGGGATCCTGCGCCATGTCAGCGAGCCTCCTTGCCTTATTGCGCTGCCTTGGGTGCGGTTTCGAACACCATGGTTTTCGCCTCGAGATAGGGGTGAAGCCCCTCGACGCCGCCTTCGCGGCCGATGCCGGACTGCTTGAATCCGCCGAAGGCGATGCCGAACTCGGTCTTGAAGCCGTTGTGACCCACCGTGCCCGAACGCAGCTGCCGTCCGACGGCGTAGGCATGATCGGCATCGCTGGTGAAGACAGAGGCATTGAGGCCATAGATCGAGTCATTGGCGATCTCGATGGCCTGTTCTTCGCTTGTCGCGGGGATGACACTGACCACCGGCCCGAAAATCTCCTCGCGCGCGATAATCGAGCAATTATCGACATTGCCGAACACGGTTGGCTCGATGAAATAGCCGCGATTGAGATGGCTGGGACGCCCGCCGCCGGTGGCAAGCTGCGCGCCCTCGGCTTTCGCCTGCGCAATCAGCCCTTCGACCCGATCGCGTTGTCGTGCCATCGCCAGCGGCCCCATCTGGCTCGCCGCGTCGAACGGATCGCCGACCGTGATGCCCCCGAAGGCGGCGGCGAGCGCTTCGACGAAATCGTCATGCCGCTTGTCGCTGATGATGATGCGCGTGAGCGACGAGCAGACCTGACCGGTCATCAGCGGGGCGGTGCGCGCGATCGAAGCGGCCGCCTTGCCGATATCATAATCGTCCAGGATTACCGCCGGCGACTTGCCGCCAAGTTCGAGGGTGACCCGGGCAATCCGCTCGCCGCAGATCGCGGCAATCTTGCGGCCCGCCGCAGTCGAACCGGTGAAGCTGACCTTGTCGATGCCAGGATTGCGCACCAGCAGTTCAGACACCTCGCGTTCCGCCGTCAGCACGTTGACCACGCCGGCAGGCAGGCCCACCTCCTCGCACACTTCGGCCATGAAATAGGGTGATGCCGGGGCTTCGGGCGAGGCCTTGATGATGACCGTGCAACCCGCGATCAGCGCCGCCGCGACCTTGTAGGCCATCAGCGAATGCGGCGCGTTCCACGGAATGATCGCCGCGACCACGCCGACAGGTTCGCGCACCAGCAGCGCCGGCTGGCCCATCGACGAGGTATGCTTCTCCTCCCAGGCGAAGGTGTCGCCAAGACCGGCATAGTAGCGGAAGACCTCGGCGACACCCTTGGCGGAGTGGACGCCGATCGAGCGCAGCACGCCCAATTCCAGCGCCCAGGTGTCTGCCAGTTTCTCGCTGCGCGTTTCCCAGGCATCGGCGATCTTGCGCAGCCACACGCCGCGTTCTGCTGGCGACATGCGGGGCCAGGGGCCGGTGTCGAAGGCGGCCCGGGCCGCCGCAACCGCGCGCTCGATGTCAGGCGACTGGGCTTCGGCGACGGTGAGGAACACCTCTTCGGTGGCGCTGTCGACAACGTCGAAGGTCGTCGATGCCGAGGGTTCGACCCAGGCACCGCCGATGAACAGGGCGCGGGGATAGAGAACGTGGCCGGGGCGGGTTGCGGTAATCGTCATGGGAGGTTCTTCCTGCTGGATCGATGGTCAAAAGCCGGGGAGTCGGATTGGTGAACGAATATTAGCACGCCGCGATTGCATGGGCCGAATGCGCCTGTCTTCCTTCCACAGCCTCCCGGACCAATGCCGCAATCCGGTCAAGATCGGCCTGGTGTGCCACTTCGCGATCCGCGCCGCGCTTTCCCATGACATGGACCCGGGCGTCACCAGCAGGCCAGTCGCGTCGATTTCGTCAATGCCCCGGCCCTGGATATGGCCGACTGCCTGGATAAGTCCCCCGGTGATCGCAATGTCGGCCAGCCCTGGGGCAGCGCCGGTCCCGTCGGCAACCAGGCCGCCACGGATGACTGTGTCGTACTGGAAATTCACGAACGACTCCCTTCATGCGAACCCCGGAAAGCTCTCCGCCAGCTTTTCAATGTAGCCTTTCGGCAGGCAGTCGCCTAGCAAATGCAGCGCCGTTCGCGCAGCCAGGGGGCACTTTTTTCCATGAATCTGCAGCAAGCCCTGTCCTCTGCGAGAACCGAAGAAGATGTGAAGGACGCCTATATCAAGGCGCTGGGGTTGAAGCGCTATTTCAAGGGCCTGGTCGATATTCAGGCAGAAGAGGTCTGGTTCGAGGCGAAGGAGGCGGCAACCCCGCCGATCCTGATGTTCGCGCAACTGCTGGTCTATGTTCGCGCCGCGCGCAAACGGGGTGAGCCGATTCCGGGTTTTCTCGCGGTGATCGACCGCGAGAAGGCGGCCATCCTGCCCACCGAAAAAGCCCTGCCGATCCTTGACGACAAAAACATCGAATGGCCCAGGAGCGGCTCGGCGGCGGGCAGGGAGCTGGCCGCGCAAATCGCGCCGACAATCGAAACCCATTTCGTGGTTTACGAGATCGCCAGCCACGAAAAGGAGTTCATCGGCGCGGTCAAGTCGGCGATCAGCGAAGGCCGTATCATCCGCACCCCGATCACGCCGGACAATCTGCGTCCGGTGTTCGACAAATGGGTGCAGATGATCGGCGGCGAACTCGGCGCGGTCAATCCCGCCGACTATGCCGTGCTGTTCTTTGCCGACATCATGCACGACGGCGAAAACACCGCGATCACCAATCTGCCCGCACGGCTGCTGTATGATGGCGGCAAGCCAGTGTTCCTGCTGAATGGCCAGACCTACGAGCTGGCCAGCGAGCGCGGCTACCGCAATTTCTGGGCGATCTATCACCGCCCGCCCGAAGCGAAACACCGCCACTATCTGCTGGAACGGCGCGACAGCCTGCTGCCGATCGACGAGCAGAAGTTCAAGGGCGCCTATTACACCCCGCTGCACATCGTCGACAAAGCCTATGAGCAACTGGTGGCGACGCTGGGGCCAAACTGGCAGCAGCGCTATATCATCTGGGACATGTGCTGCGGCGTCGGCAATCTTGAGGTCAAGCACAGCAACTATCGCAACGTGTTCATGTCCACGCTCGATCAGGCCGATATCGACATCATGCGCGCCAGCCACACCTGCGTCGGCGCGACGATCTTCCAGTATGACTACCTCAATGACGACGTCACCGATTTCGGCGAGATCGATTATTAGTCTGTCGAACAAGCTCCCCGCCGAACTGCGGCAGGCGATTGCCGATGCCAAGGAGGGCAAGAAGGGCGCGAAGAAGATACTGGTGCTGATTAATCCGCCTTATGCGGAGGCTACAGGAGGGGGCCTTGCGGTCCCAATGACATATTAGCAGCAATAAGCTAGGCGTTGCGAACACCTTGTTCGCTAGAGCTGGAATGGCAGCATATGGGAAAGCTACCAATGAACTTTTCATGCAGTTTGTTGCTCGCATCCATCAGGAAATCCCGGGTGCCGTGTTGGCGATGTTCAGCAAACTAAAATATGTCTGCACGCCAACACTAAATGATTTCCGGAATATCTGGAAGGCCGAGTATCTTGGCGGATTTGCTGTGCATAGCCGCACATTCGATGGCTTGAGCGGTGAATTTCCTATCGGATTTCTGATTTGGGACACAAGCAAGGCAACTTCGATCAAAAGTGTAACGGCAGATGCACTTGATAGAAGTGGCAATCTCATCGGTGAGAAAACCTTCCTCAATTACGACGGGCTGCCATTGCTTGACCGAATGGATCGAACGACCTCCGTCTAATTCTGAGGAGGTTGTGCCCCTAAAAAATGCCATTGCACCCGCTACTGCGACAAAGGACTTGCGAGGATGCCGTTGGTCGAACGGCGCGATCGCATGGCTCAATTGCGCAGGTAATGACCTGCAAAATGCAGCTTCCAAAACGATGCTGTTCTCGTCGGGTTATGGCAGTGCGCGCGGCTTCTTCGTCAACGCCGAAAACCTCTGGCAGGCCGCCATCGTTTTCTCTGTCCGCCGCCTCATAAAGCCAACCTGGCTCAACGACCGCGACCAGTTCCTGCAACCCTCGCAACCGCTGAGCGACGACGTTCAAATCGGATTGCCTCGTATGGATGCTGTTCAACGGCAGCAACCTCTCCGCCGGGGCGGACGGGCTGCACTGGAACCAGCGCGACTGGTCGCTGGTCAACCATTTCATCCCCTTCACCGAAAAGGAAGTTGGTGCCAAGGCGCGCTTCGAGAGCGATTTCATGGTGCGCCACATGGCGGGCATGGCCCTGTCGCCCGAGGCCAAGGCGGTGCTGGGTGAAGGACGGCACTTGTGGCGGCGCTATCACGCCACCCAGTTCCCGCGCAAAATCCGCGACGAGTTGAAGCTGGGCCGGCCCGATGCTGGCTGGTATCAGATCCGCAAGGCGCTGGAGCCTATGGCGACACCGAACTGACCGATTTCGATCCGTTCAAGGCCGCCTATGCCGCCTTGGGGGCCAAACTCCGTCCGCAGGTGTTCGAACTGGGCTTCCTGCCAAAATAGAGCGTCGTGCGCACTATCCGCAGCATGCCTTTCCCCCCTCCCCGGCGGGGAGGGGGGAGAAACCTCAAGCGGACGCCAGCACGTGCTTGGCGGTGACATAGCCCCAGACGAACGACGGGCCGACGCTGGCACCGGCGCCGGCATAGGCGCGGCCCATGACCGATGCGGTCGAGACACCCGTGGCGTAAAGCCCTGCGATCACCGTGCCGTCTTCGCGCAGCACCCTGGCCTTGTCGTCGGTGACCACCCCGCCATAGGTGCCGACATCGCCCGGCACGATCGGCACCGAGTAGAACGGGCCTTCGCTGATCGAACCCAGCGATGCGTTCTTCGGGTGATAGGCATCGCCCAGCCAGCGATCGTAGGCCCGGTCGCCGCGGTTGAAATCGTCGTCGTGGTTCTTGGCGACGAAGCCATTGAACCGGTCCACCGTGGCGCGCAGGGTAGCGGGCTCGATGCCCAGCAGGGCTGCCAGACCTTCGAGCGTGTCGGCCTTTTTCAGATAGCCCTTGTCATACCATTCCTGCGGCTTCTTCGCGCTCGGGAAGGGGCTGGTAACCAGCCCGTAGTTCCGGATATACTGGCTATCCATGATCGCCCAGCTCGGCACTGCCGGAACGGTCCTGTGGCGCGCCAGCATGCCCTGGCAATAGGTCATGTAGGAGCCGCTTTCGTTCATGTAGCGCACGCCCGACTGATCGACCAGGATCGCATGGGGCGCTGCGGTGACGCCCTGAACCACCGGCTTGATCGCCTCGTTTTCCATCCCGGGCGGGATCGACATCTGATTGCCGACCATTTCCTCCATCTGGGCGATGGCAGCGCCCTGGCGCTTCATCTCGAGGATCATTTCCCCGGTGTCACCCTCGGCGGTATTGGTCCATTTGGCGCTGGTTCCCGGCTGATAGGTGTCGCGCATTTCCTGATTGTGGGCAAAGCCGCCGGCATTGACCAGAACCCCCAGCCGCGTGCCGAAGCGGCGGGGCTGGCCGTCCAGCATGGCGACGACGCCCGTGACCGCGCCGTTCTCGACGATCAGTTCCTTGACAGCGGCTTCGGTGCGAAACTCGACACCGGCCTTGAGTGCTGCCTGAAACATGCGTCCCTGCAAGGCCGCACCGGCAGTGACATAATGCTTGCCGGTGAGCTTGGCGACAATCGTGCGCAGTCCGAACCTGACCGCGATCCGCTTGGCTTCCCACGACTTCTTGAGGAAGCGCAGCTTGAGCATCTCGTCGAGCGTGCTCATCATCGGGATGAAATTGGGGCGAAGCTTGCTCTTCCATTCGCCGAGTTCGTTGACGTTGAACAGTTCGGCCACGACCGTGCGGCCTTTCTCCGAGCCGCCGGGCTTTTCGTCGTTGTAGTCGGGCCAATACGAGACGCGGTTCAGCTTGATCCCCTGATCGACCAGAAAATCGACCATTTTCGTGCTCTCGGCAATATAGGTTTCCCGCCGTTCGCGCGTCGCGCCCGGCGTGTCGTTGTGATCGCCGACGACTGCATCGAGGTAGGCTCGCGCCTGATCGGCGCTGTCGGGAATGCCGTCGCGCTTCATGAAGCGGTTGTCGGGGATCCACATCACCCCGCCTGATCGCGCGGTCGTGCCGCCGATGAGCGCAGTCTTTTCCAGGATTACCACCGATTTCCCGGCTGCGCGCAGGGCCAGCGCGCAACACATCGAACCGCCGCCGCTGCCGACCACGACAAAGTCAAAGGTCTCGTCGAAATTGCTCATGTTTCTTCCTTGCCTGCCTGATGCTCAGGCCTTGCTGGTCTCGGGCTTCTCGCGCACCAGGGTGCGCTTGAGCTGGCGGCTGGTGAACAGCCACTTGCCGTCCCGCTTTTCGTAGCTCTCGTGATAGAACCCGAAGCCGTGGATCAGCAGTTCGCCGCTCTCGGAATTGAAGATCAGGTCTTCCATGCCCCAGATGCCCTTGGCCTTGACCGGCGATTTAAAGGTGATGTCGGGCGTGTGCGAGTGGTGGACGGTGGTCCGGCCCTTGTCGAGCAGCGCCTTGACGTTCTCGATCATCACATCGGCCGATTCCCAGCGCTCGAAGCCCTGGTTGTGCGAGACGTGATCGTCGGCATGGAGCGCGCGATAGAGCTCCCAGTCCTTGGTGTCGCAGGCGCGGTCGCGCCGCGATTTCAGCAGCTTGATTTCCTCGATGGCGAGAAGCTGTTCGATATCGGTCATTTCGGCCATAACTCGCTCCTTGTGTTGTCCGCTCAGCCGCTGATTTTCGGCGGGAAGTCCGCGCCGGGCGACTTGCGCGTGTGGTAATAGGTCAGTTTGCGCCAGGTGAAGAGCCAGCGCCCGTCATGCTTCTCGTAGACTTCGTGATAATGGCCGAAGGCCTGGAACCAGTGGTCTACCCGATCTTGCTGCCAGACCGAAAGGCCTTCCATCGCCCAGATACCGGTGGCTTTGACCGGCGAGACGAACTCGATCTCGGGCGTGTGCGAATGGTGCAGCGTGGTCAGATGCTCCATCGACTTGGCCGTATTGGCGATCATTTCCGCAGCGCTGGTCCAGCGTCCGTAGTCGCCGTTTTCAGAGACGTGATCGGGGGCGTGCAAGGATGCATAGAGCGCCCAGTCCTTGGTATCGGCGGCCCGGTCGCGCCTGGCCTTGAGCAGTTCGATCTCGCGCAGGGCCTTGAGGCGTTCAACACCAGTCATGGGGCGATCCCGGTCAGGGGCTCTGTGGTCACGGCGACCGGAGCCTCAGCCGCGCAGTTTGGCGATGATTTCGCTTCCGAACCACTGAACGTTCTCGATGAACTCCTTGCGGCTCGGATGCGGCAGTTCGATCATTGTCCAGGTGACACCGACCTGCGCGAGATCGCGCACTGCTTCAACGTATTGCTCGGCACTCTCCTGGTCGCCGATCTTGAGCTTCGCGCGTGCGCCGATGGCGATGTCGTAGGGGCCGGAAATACCATGTTCGGCGCGAAGCGCGTGGACGCGGCCGATCGCCTCGCCCAGCTGCTCGACCGTCTGGATGCCCGATTCCTGGTTGGCCGCAGTCATCGTCGGTGCCGCGAAGAACGGCGACCAGCCATCACCGCGCAAGGCCGCGCGCTCGACCGCCTTGCCGCTGCCGCCACCGATCCAGATCGGCGGCTGTACGGGCGGCACCGGCCGCGGTTCGTTGCCTGCGGCGTTGAAGTCCCGTCCCTGATGGACCACGGCCCCGCCGGCCCAGGCCTTGCGGATCACCTCGAGCGCTTCATCGAACAGCGCCCCGCGCTTGTGGAAATCGACGCCCAGAGCTTCGAATTCGACTTTCTGATAACCGGCACCGGCCCCGAGGATCAGCCGCCCGCCCGAAAGGACCTGCAAGGTTGCCGCCGCCTTGGCGGTCAGGAACGGGTTGCGATAGGCCATCACCAGGATGTTGGTATGCAGCATCAGTCGGCTGGTCGATGCCGCGATAAATCCGAGCGAGGTAAATGGATCGAGCGCATCGTGGCCCATGCCCTGGCGAAGCCAGGCGGCATCGGGGGCCGGATGATCGGTCAGATAGCAGGCATCGACGCCAGCCGCTTCCATCGCCCGCGCCATTTCGGCAACGGCCGCTGCGGTCTGGAACTCGCCAGGCGTGATCACGCCGACCGGAATATCCATGGTGAATTTCATCGGATCATACTTTCTCGCGGCCCATCAGGCCGGTGACTGCAACTCGATTATCTGGCCCATCAGAAACGAACCAGAGACGACGACATCCTGATAGACAAAACCCTGCACTGACTTGCCCACCGCCGCGTCGGCGTCGCCGGGATAGAATACCCTGAGGTGCAGGCGATCGTTCAGCTTGGGCATCAGGTTGGCCTTGATGCGCGCTTCAGCTGCTGCGATCCCTTCCCGGGACGTATAGCGAAGGGCGAAATGGGGCACGCCGAAGGGCTTGGTGCGGGCCGCGCCGCGATAGCCCTCCAGCGCAGCGGCGAGGACCTGATCCTCCTCGCTGATCTGCTCCAGCCGCTCTTCGACTGCCAGCTGCTCGGGCCGGATCTGCGACATGTAGAACGCATTGCTCTGCATATCCCGATCTTCGGGATTGGGGTGGGCGGCAAGGAAGGTATCGACTCCGTCTCCCATGAACCCCGTATCGGTAACGACGCAGCCCAATGCTTCGGCCAGCTCGATGGCCAGTTCCCGTTCGCCGGGACGATAGAGCGTCTCGACATGGTTGAGCAGCGTCCCCTGATAGTCCGCTATCCGGTTCATGTCTGCTGCGGGCCTTCCTTGACTCGGCCCAGCAGCTTGGAGCCGGCGGGATCGCCGTTCAGCATATAGTTCTGGCGATGCACGATCTTCCAGCCGCCGTCGCTCTGCCGGGCCAGCTGGATGCGCGAGGCGCTGAGCCGGCCGATGAAGAAGCCGTTCTCGCCGTGCATGTTGACCATGGTGTGGCAGGTGGCCACCGCCCGGTCGCCATCGATGATGACATAGGGCAGGGTGGAGATGTGCGCGCAGCCCGCCGCGACGTAGCCCAGATGCCCCGGGTCGCGGGTGATCGCCTCGATCCTCTCGCGCCCTTTCATCTCGCCGATATCGCCGACAGCATAAATGCCCTCATCGACATAGAACGAACCGACAGCTTCGGCATTGAGCCCGTCGACCGCATAGCCGTAGCCGCAGACGACCTGGTAGATCGCCTGCCGGTCTTCGAGCGCGCGCAGGCGGTCTTCGATTGATTGGGTCATGGGGTTTGCCTCCTCAGCCGATCATGATGCTGCCGGCGTCGCAATTGATCGACTGGCCGGTGATGGTGCGGCTGTCATCGCTGGCGAGGAACAGCGCGAGATTGCCGATATCCTCGGGCTGCGAAATCGTCCGCAGCGGCACATCCGACAAGGCCTTGACCTTCCATTCCTCGAACGTGATGCCCTGCTCGCCGGCCATGCGCTTGCCCCAGTTGATCCACAGGTCGGTTTCGATCCCGCCGGGGACCAGGCAATTGCACCGCACGCCGTAGGGGCCTGCCTCGGTCGCGATCACTTTGGTCAGCGCACGAAGCCCCGCCTTCGAGGCGACATAGTGCGACTTGCGCGGCATGCCGGTCCAGCCGGCGGTCGACGAGAAGTTGACGATCGAACCGGTCTTGCGCTCCATCATCGAGCGCTTGAGCACTTCGCGCGATGCCAGCATCGGCGCGGTGATGCAGATCGCGAACACGTCGTTCCAGTTTTCCAGCGTCTGTTCCCAGACATGCAAATCCTTGCCCGGAATGACCGCATTGTTGAGCAGGATATCGACCTGGCCCCATTCAGCGAGCGCGCGATCGACCATGGCCGCCACGTCCGCTTCGCTGGTGACATCGGCGCGCATGCCGATCGCGCCGTTGCCCGCCGCAGCGGCCGATTCGATCACGGCTTCTTCATTTCTGGCGACCAGCAGCACTTTTGCTCCGGCCTGGGCAAACTGCTTTCCCATCACTGCGCCGGTGCCCTTGCTCGCGCCGGTAATGATCGCAACTTTGCCTGCAAGCCTGCCTTCGCCAGAGTTCATGTCATCCAATCTCCACTGTTGGAAACCACATTGGCGCCGAATAAAATGCGCGTCAGGGTTTGCATTATTAGATTTTGTTAGCGTAGAGCTTGCGACCATGCAAGCGGAGCATGGCCGCCGGGTTGGGGTGAAGCGCGTTCAGCGCAGGCGATAGCGAACCGGCAGCGCCTTGACCCCGCCGACGAAACTGCCTTCGACAAAGCGCGGCGATCCGGCCAGTTCGATATGTTCGACCTTGTCGAGCAACTCGCTGAAAAACGAGGACAACTCCAGCCGCGCCAGATACTGGCCCAGGCAGACGTGGGGGCCAGTGCCGAAGGCGAGATGCCGGTTGGGCCGGCGGTCGATCCGGAAGGTGAAGGGATCCTCGTAGATCGCTTCGTCGAAACTGCCCGAGGGAAAGCTGAGCAGCAGGTGGTCGCCCGCCTTGACCTGCTTGCCTGCTACCACGCAATCGCTGACCGCTGTGCGGCAGAAGTGTTTCACCGGCGCGGTCCAGCGCAGGATTTCCTCGACCGCCAGCGGCATCAGCGCCCGGTCCGCACGCAGCCTGGCGAGCTCATCCGGGTTCTGGAGCAACGCCAGCATGCCGCCGGTGAGCGCATAGCTGGTGGTATCGTGCCCGGCGGTGGCAGTGATGTTGAAATAGCCGAACACGTCGCGATCAGGCAGTAGCTCGCCCTTGATCCGCGCATTGGCGATGATGCTCGCCAGGTTGCCTGTCGGGCTTTGCCGCTGCTCGGCGACCATTTTCATGAAATAGGCGTACATTTCCATCATCGCCGCGCGGGCACCGCCTTTGGCCTGGAATTCGGGATCCTGGCTCGACAACGTCTGCTGGGTCAGCCGCATCATCATCGGTTCGTCTTCGGGCGGCACGCCCAGCATCGTCATGATTACCCGCAAGGGGAAAGCCATGGCGACATCGGCAAAATCGACCTCGCCTTCGCGCTGGTCCATGCGGGCGATGAATTCCCTGGCCAGCACCTCGATATCGCCGAGGATCGCCTGGATGCCCTTGGGCGTGAAATAGCTTTGCGTGATCTCGCGATAGGCGCGATGTTCCTCGCCATCCATCAGGACGAGGTTGCGCATGAAATCCTGGGTATCGCGGCCGCCAGCCGCGGCACGGGCCTGGGCTTCGTAGGACAGCGGCAGCATCGCCTGGCGCGGCGCGTTGATGAACTGGGCGGCGTTGCGTTCGACTTCCAGGATGTCGGCGTGCCGGCTAACCAGCCAGAAGGGCGCGTAGTCTTCGGCCTCGATGAGCGGCAAGGGGTCAGTCTGCCGGATGCGCGCGAGCAGGGCATGGAGAGCGACCGGATCGGTAAAGGTGCGCGGATCGGCGATCGCTTCGTCAGGCAGCATGCATTCGGTCATCTTGGGGCTCCACCGCGTCTGGACGATTGCCGGGCCCAGGAGGTTGGCAATAGGATCGTCCGACGGAAATGCAACAGGGGGCTTGCAATATGCATCGACTCTGAACAAGCTTGATTTTCGATCCCGACGCCGGGCAAGACTGCTGAATTGGCGCAGTCAGTCATCGGCAGACAGTGATCGATTGTGTTGCAACCCTTCCACCGGACGGATCGAGACTATGGCTGATGAAGTGACTGCCGCCCCGCTGGTCCGGTTCGAACTGCTGGGCCGGCATATCGCGCTGGTGACGCTTGATCGCCCGGAAAAGCGCAACGCCATCAGCCCCGAAGTGGCATCGGCACTCGAAGCGATCGTCAGGCGGATAGAGGACGACGTCGATATCCGCGTGGCAATCCTGACCTCGAGTGAGCCACGCGTGTTCTGTGCAGGGGCCGATCTTGGTGCCGTGGCTTCCGGCAAGGGGGCGGGCATGGAAACCGCCGGCGGTGGCTTCGCCGGTTTCGTCTATGCCCAGCGGATCAAGCCGTGGATTGCGGCGGTCGAGGGCATGGCACTGGCTGGCGGGTGTGAGATCTGCTTGTCCTGCGACATGATCGTGGCCACGCAAGGTGCCATGTTCGGGCTTCCCGAAGTCAAGCGTGGGCTCATGGCGGGGGCGGGCGGGGTGCATCGCCTGGCCAACGTCCTGCCGCGCAATATCGCCGCCGAACTGCTGGCGACGGGAGAACCGATCGATGGCGCGCGCGCGCATGCGCTGGGGCTGGTGAACCGCCTGGTCGAACCCGGAGAAACGCTGGCTGCCGCGCGCGAACTGGCCGAGGCAATCGCCAAGAACGCACCGCTTTCGGTGCAGCATTCGCTGGCTGCAATGCGCGCAAGCACAGGCCAGCCCGATGGCGCGGGGCGTGCCATGGTGGCCGAACGATTCGCCGCGCTGCGCAAGAGCGAGGATTTCAAGGAAGGCCCGCGCGCTTTCGTTGAAAAGCGCGAGGCGGTCTGGACCGGCCGCTGAGGGGCAGGGCGTGAAGGCTGGGGCGACCCGCCTGCTGCAAGCGTTCGGTCAGCTCGCCGGCCAGTAGCGCGCTTTCAGTTCCTTCTTGTAGAGTTTGCCGGTTTCCGCGCGTGGCAGCTCGCGCTCGAAATCGATGCTGCGCGGACACTTCACGTCCGCTAGCCGATCCCGGCAGAATGCCGTCAGTTCGCGTGCGAGATCTTCGCCTGCCCCGGCCCAGTCCCTGGGCTGGACCACCGCCTTCACTTCCTCGCCGAAATCGGCATTGGGAACGCCGAAAACAGCAGCATCGGCGACGGCGGGGTGGGTGATCAGCAGGTTTTCGACTTCCTGCGGATAGATGTTCACCCCGCCCGAAATGATCATGAAATCCTTGCGGTCGGAGAGGTAGAGATAGCCGTCCTCGTCGAGCCTGCCGACATCGCCCATGGTCGACCAGTCGGTATGCTGCGGGTTGCGGGCCGAGGCGGTCTTGACCGGATCGTTGTGATAGCTGACCGGCTTGGTGCCGCTGAAATAGATGGTGCCGGTTTCGCCGGTTGGCAGCTCGTTGCCCTCGTCATCGCAGATGTGGATCGTGCCGATCACCGCGCGGCCTACCGAGCCGACATGGGCCAGCCATTCCTCGCTGTTCAGCGTGGCATGGCCGATGCCTTCGGATCCCGAATAGAATTCCTCGATGATCGGGCCAAGCCAGTCGATCATCGCCTGCTTGACCGGGATGGGGCAGGGGGCGGCGGCATGGAGAACCAGCCTGAGCGATGAGAGATCGTAGCGCCCGCGCACCTCCTCGGGCAGGGCGAGCAGGCGGATGAACATGGTCGGGACGACCATCACGGCATTGATCCGGTAACGTTCAATGGCTTGCAGGAAGTGTTCCGGATCGAACTTGTCCATCACCACAGCCGTGCCGCCCACCGCCTGGATGCCAGCAGTTATGCCCATCGGGGCAGCGTGGTAAAGCGGGGCGGGGCAGAGATAGACGCTGTCTTCGCCCAGACCGTAAAAGCGGTCGAACAATACCGCGCCAGGGTTCGGCTGGATCGGGCTGCCGCTGGCGGATGCGAATTTCAGACCCTTGGGCCTGCCGGTAGTGCCCGAGGAATAGACCATGCGCCCGCCGATTTCCTCATCGGCAACGGGCGTATCGTTCTGGGCGGCGCAGAGGTCATGCCAATCGGGCAGGCCATCAACCGGTCCTATGGTAACGATCTGGGTCACCCCGGGCATGGTGCTGCGGTTCGCCGCGACATTGAGCGCGGTGTCTGCCATTGCATCGGAGATCAACACCACCTTCGCGTCGCTATCGCCCACGATATAGGCGATTTCGTCGGTTTTGAGCCGGGCTGACAGCAGGACCAGGATCAGCCCGGCGCGCTGCGCGGCCCAATAAACGTCGAAGAACTCCGGCCGGTTGTCGCAGGCAATCGCGACCGCATCGCCATTGGCGAGGCCGAGTTGACGCAGCGCGCGGGCCCCCTGGTTGGCGCGCCGTTCGAGCTCCGCGTAAGTGATACTTTCGCCAGTCCGGGCCATGACGATGGCCGGTTTGTCGGGCTTGGCTTCGGCATGGATGCGCGGATGCATGGTATCGGCTTCCTCACTGTCCCGATCCGATCAGGAACCTGGAACGGGCATTGTCGCGACCGTCATTGGCCGATGGCGACCGAGCTTCAGAAGCCGATATCGAGGATCGGCGCGGCAAAGCCGCTGTTGACGACCTGCGACGCCTTGGCGAGCTTTTCAGGCTCGAGCCCGGCCAGATAGCCATCGACCAGTCGCTGATAGTTGCTGATCATGCCCTCGTGCTGGCCGGCCAGCCGCATGTATTGCAGATCGTGCAGGCCGAGCTGCTGGATCGGCAGGTTGGAATAATCCTGGCGCGGGATTTCGGGGAATTTGTCCGAATTGTGCGGAATGATCGTCGGCTCCAGCGGCGTCGGATAGTCCTCGCCTTCGGGCCGGATGACCAGCGACCAGATTTCGAAGAAGCAGGTTTCGGGGGTCAGCGGGCGAATACGGTAGCTGGACATCGCCCCGATCATCGGCAGCAGGAAGTAGTGCGGAAACATGAATTCCACGGCATGGAACGGGTGTTCCAGCGCGACCTTGGCGAAGTCGAAAATGTCGGCACCGCGGGCGCGGGCATCCTTCTCGATCTCTTCGAAGGCCTTGCCGTAGAACATCATGCCGGCCATGTCCGGATCGTCGGGCACGTCCATATCGCGCAGCCGCTCCATCACCGCGACTTCGCTCTTGTGGACCATGCCGTCCATGCCTTCGCTGAGCTTAGCGAAGTAATTGACATGCATGTTGACCGTCTCGCGCGCATCGAGATTGGCGTTGACCTCAGTGCCTTCGGCATCGGTGCCGAACTGGGTGTGTCCGTTGACCGCAAAGGCTTGCAGCTGGGGATGGGTCTTGGGGGTATGGAAGCCCTCCTGGAAGGCCTCCATGGCGAGCTTCCAGTTGGTTGGCAGCACGGTGCCGCACCACCAGTCCATCTTCAGCTTGTCGGCATGGCGCGAGTCCATCCGCTCGGCGACCGGCCCAAGCGATTCACGCAGACCGGGAGCGTCGTCATCGAAGTTGATGAAAGCGCAGCCCGCCCAGAATTCGACCCTCACCGGCACGAGGTCGATTTCGGCGCGGTCGAGCACCTTTTCATCGAAGAAGTGCCTGCCGAAAACGAAGGTATTCTCGCCCTCGGCGTTCCACTGCCAGCCGTGAAACGGACAGGTGAAGCCGTCCGTTGCGCAATTGCCCGGCCCGTGCGCCAGCCTCAGCCCGCGGTGGCGGCAAGCATTCTTGAAGGCCTTCACGCCGTCCTTGGTGTGGATCAGGATGACCGAGTGAGCGAGCAGGGTGTAGACCGTGTAGTCGCCGACTTCGGGAATTTCCTCGAGCCGGCAGGCCATCTGCCAGACGTGCGGCCAAAGCTTCTCGTTTTCCAGCTTGAAGAACGCTTCATCGTAATAGCGTTCTGCCGGAATGAACTCGGGATCGGCAACCCGGAATGGTACCGAGGCCAGGGCCGCAATCGTGCTTTCGGTCATCTATCTTCTCACCAAAAAATATAGCGCCTAGTGCGCAGGCCAGTGCAGGATAGCTCCGGCCCCTGCGCGGCGGCAATCGCGTCACCGCTCGTGAATTGCTCCTATTGCTAGCCGCCAATCGAAGCGTCTGCAACCGGTCAATGGCGGTCCGATCCTGGTTTCCCCGGCACACGTAACATTCTGCCAACAATAGAAACTTTAAAACGCTCAGGCAATCTGTGCCTGCTTCCGATAAAACAATTGCCTCGTTGCATTCCAATTATCAGGCGCATAACGTCGGGCAAGGAGCGCAGGAACGCGACTCTTGCAAGGCGAGCGCGCTACAGCCATGCATCCTCGAACCGTTGGTCGATTGGCCGGGCAGGACAAATGACCGTGCAGACACATTGGCGCCTCGCCCTCATGTTCGATATGCCCGGACACGATCTGGCTGCTTTGGCAAAGGCACTGGTCCGTCTTGGCCCGGTGCTGCGCGAAACCGCACCGGGCCATCCTATGCGGTTGGGCGTCGCCGACCGGCATGCCGATCTTGGCGAAACAGCTGCCCGTGCATCGGGCAAGGGCTGGGCCGATGTCGATGGTGCCATCGAGGTCAGCGTCGCCAATGAGCGGACCGGCGAGATTGCGGGCATCTGCCAGTCGCTTCGCCCGGTCATGGAAGAATTCTGCAATGCCGCATCGGTCCATGTCATGGCCGGGCCGATGTTCCAGATGGTGCCGGTGCGGCCCGGCTGCACTTTCCTCTCGCTCGCGTTCCGCCGCGATCCGGCGATCAGCCAGGCCCAGTTTCGCGACTGGTGGTACCATCACCATGCTGGCATCGCGATCCCGGTGCTGGGCGAGGCAATGCTGGCCTACGACCAGGTTCATGTCGATCAGCCGGTCAGCATGGCGGCCGCCGAGGCGTTCGGCGTGCGCCATGTCGAGTACGACGCCTATGACAACCTGACCTGGCAGGACCGCAATGGTTACCTCGGGTCGATCAGCGATCCGGTTGCCATGGGGCCATTGCTGGCCGATGAAATCGGCTCGATCGACCAGACCAGCCGCCGCAGTGCGATCATGTCCGAGATAGCCTGACGACCGATCTTGCCGCCGACCGTTTCCTTGAACTGCGCGAATTCAAGGACTTGCTGCCCGCTCCTGCTTGTTGACTGGAGTGTCCCCTAAATCGTTCCCGCCTTGAGGAATTCGACCGCGTGGTGCGCGGCGCGGGCAGAGAGTGCCATGTAGGTCAACGACGGGTTCTGCGTCGCCGACGAAGCCATCGCCGCGCCATCGGTGATGAACAGGTTGGGCACGTCGTGCGCCTGGCTGTATTTGTTGAGCACCGAAGTCCCGGGATCGGTGCCCATGTGGGCAGTACCCATCTCGTGGATAGTGTGGCCGGGGACTCCGGGGCCCGTGCCCTTGCCGAGGATCCTCGCGCCTGCGGCGGTCATCATCGCTTCTGCATCGGCCTGCGCTGCTGCCACCAGCTTGCGGTCATTGTCACCAAAGCTGCAATCGATGTGCGGGATCGCCATGCCCCATTTGTCGGTGCGCGTGGGGTGGAGCGTGATGCGGTTTTCCGGATTGGGCAACATTTCGCCGCCGCCGCCGACGAACATGAACCACGGGCCGGGCTTGCGCATCTGTCTCCTTGGCTGCGGCCCCGACTCCGATGGGAGCCGCCGAAGCCATCTGCCAGTTGGAGCGGAATGCCATGACACCCAGGCCGAAACCACGCAGATATTCCTCCTGCGTATCGACGTTGCGATAGCGGGGAATGATATTCGCCTGCGGACGGCGTCCGCGATAATAGCGGTCTTCAAATCCCGGATACATGCCGAAAGCGAAAGCGCCGCCGACGTGATCCATCAGATTGCGGCCTACCATGCCCGAACTGTTGGCCAGGCCATTGGGAAAGGCCGCACTCTTCGAATTGAGCAGGATCTGCGCGGTGGGAATGGTCGATGCGTTGAGGAACACCAGTCTGGCCTGATAAGTCCGCGCCGCCTGCGTCTTCGCATCGATAACGCGCACCCCGGTGACTCGATTGGTTTTCGCGTCGTGGATCACGCTATGGACGATCGCATCGGTGATCACGGTCAGATTGCCGGTTTTCCGGGCGGCGGGAAGAGTTGCGCTCAGGCTGGAGAAATAGGCACCGAAGGAACAGCCATTGTGGCACTGCGCGCGGAACTGGCACGGGCCGCGTCCCAGTTCGGCCTGGTGGTCACGCACTTCGGTCAGGTTGGCCACCCGCGGCGGGATGACAGTGCGACCGGGGAAGCTGGCCTCGATCTTCTTCTTGAAGTCAGCCTCAACGTCATTCAGCCCCATCGGCGGCAGGAAGTCGCCATCGGGCAATTGCGGCAGGCCCGCCAGCGAGCCCGAAACGCCGGCAAAGGCCTCGACATGATCGTACCACGGCTTGAGGTCGGCATAGCGGATCGGCCAGTCCGAACCATGCCCGTCCTTCTTGTTCGCGCCAAAATCGAGATCGCTCAGGCGCAGCGACATGCGCCCCCACATCAGCGAGCGTCCGCCCAGATGGAAACCGCGAATCCAGCTGAATGGCTTGCCGTCCGCTGTGGAATAGGGGTGGTCGCTGTCCTTTACCCAGAACGCCTTGTTGGCACTGCTGAAGGGATAGACCGTGCTCTGGACGGCATAGTCGCGCGCGGCTTCAACTTCGCCGACGCGGCCTTCATTGACCTGTTCCCAAGGCATCAGGCCGTCGTTGTAATCGGTGCCATGTTCGATGTTGCGGCCGCGTTCGAGCACCAGAACCTTCAGGCCCTTTTCGGTGAGTTCCTTGGCTACCCAGCCGCCGCTGATGCCGGAGCCGACGACAATTGCGTCAAACATGCTCAATTCCCCCCAAAACTGACATCGACGGCATAGCCGCGCGTATCGCTGGTCACCGGAATGGAAGGTTCCCAGGCACCAGGCGTATGTTCGTAACGCAATTCCTGCGTCGCGCCGGCTTCCGACAGATAATAGAGGGCGAATACGAGGTTCTTGAAACGGCCATAGGCCCGGTCCGCCATTTTCGACTTGTCATATGCGGCCACGACTTCCAGCTGCTGGGGTGCGGCCAGAGCGACAATGCCCCGTGAATTGCGGGGCCGGGCCGACAAGTCGATTTCATCCAGTATCCGCGTGAAATCCGTTTGCGTCTGCGGCGAGGCCCAGTTCTGCATCAGGGCATCGAAGCGTTGCGGCACCAGCGCATCGCGCGCGCCGGGCGTGTCGGTGCGCGGCATGATCGTTTCTGCCACCGCATCGAGCACGGCGAAGCGCGCGGGCGTCAGGAAGCGTGCTGCCTTGCGGCGGTCTACGCGTGACCTTGGCGATTGCCGGCAGCGGAACACCCGCCGTGCCGATGGCCAGCAGCGCACTGATGATGAACGTGCGGCGGCCCGCGCCTAGGCCCAGCTCGGCTAATTCTTCGAGCGTGTCGGGGTGATCTGGCATCATCTTTCCTCGTGTCCCGTTCGGAGCAACTGACGCACCCGATATGCATTGCGGGAGCTTGCTGATGCCTGACCAGCCGCTGCCCCGATCCGCATGAATTCTCACCTGCTGGATTGGCAAAAGAAGGGCGAGCGCGTCAGGTCATTAGTAGAATGACCTTGGGCAATTGCAAATGTTTTGGCCAACTGCGATAGTCAGGGCGGCGAGCGAAATCGGTTGCCGGGAGGCCACAATTCAGCACATTCGTTTGCCCGCCTTTCTGCGCGGCACGGATGGCGATCAGGCTGGTGAGGAGCACGAACATGGCACTATTTCGCCGCATTCTGAAATGGACCGGAATAACGCTGCTGGTGGTGTTCATCGGTCTTGCGGTCTGGATTGGCCCGAGGACCTACGATGCGCTGTATCCGAGTCGTGTTCACGAAACCGTTGCCCCGACCATGCCCGAACGCTTCGAGCATCCAGCGGTTCTCGTCTTTTCCAAGACCAACGGCTTTCGCCATGGCGAGGCAATCGAGGCCGGCAACCCGATGTTTGTCGATCTGGGAAAACAGAACGGCTGGAGCGTGTTCGTTACCGAAAACGGCGCGGTTCATTCGCCCGAACTGCTCGCGCGGTTCAAGGCGGTGGTGTGGAACAACGCCAGCGGCGACAATCTCTCGGCGGGCCAGCGCGATGCGCTCAAGGCCTATGTCGAAAATGGCGGCGGGTTCATCGCCGTTCATGCGGCAGGCGATGGCTCGCATGGCGACTGGCCGTGGTATGCGCAGGAAGTGATCGGGGCCAAATTCGTCGGCCACACGCTGTGGCCGCATGTTCCCGAAGCGACGGTGCTTGATCGAAGCGCCCGCGCACCCCGCGATGGCAGGATTGCCCGCCAAGTGGAGCCGGGCCGACGAATGGTATTCCTTCGATCGCTCGGTCCGCGGCAAGGGCTTCGAGGTGCTCGCTACGGTCGATGAAGCCAGCTATGAGCGCGGCGGGCCGGGCTCTGCCAAGCTGGCGATGGGCAAGGATCATCCGGTGATCTGGGGCCGCTGCCTGGGCAAGGGCCGCGTGCTCTATTCGGCGCTGGGCCACACCGGCGCTTCCTTCGCCGAGCCCGAAATGCGGCGGCTGATGACCAACGCGCTGGGCTGGGCGATGGGCGAGCAGCCGTGCCAGCCGGAAAAGCCGCAGTAGACCAAGTTCCGACAAATCTGAAATCGTCCTATACAAATCCCGCTCAGCCTGAGCGGGTTTGGTTCAGATTGTCGTTGGCATTACTAGGCTGCCTCGCTCATACCAAAGTGCATTGATCAGAACCTGTAAGCCCCTCCCCTTCAGGGGAGGGGTTGGGGTGGGGACTGTCGGCAAAGCGTTGCATTTGGCCGACAACCCCCACCCCTCCGCCGCTACGCGGCTCCTCCCCTCCCCTGAAGGGGAGGGGCTTCGATAAGTCAAACTCAGCGCAACTTGGTATCAGGGCTTCAGGCCATGTTCCTCGAGAAACCCGAGCATCGTCTGGCGGACCATCTGATTGCCGATGCCGCCGCTGCGCAAGTCGAAGCTGTGTTCGGCATAGGGCATGCGGATCAACTGCGTCTTCACGCCCGCCCCGCGCGCCGCCGCCTCGAAAGCATAGGCCGCTGCGGGCACCACGAGATGATCGGCCTCGGGCACGATCAGCAGCGTCGGCGGGGCTTTGGCGCTGATATGGGTGGCTGAGCCGATTTCCCTGTAGCGATCAGGGAATTGCTTGGGCGTGCCGCCAGTGTAACGCGTGGTCATCGTGCGGCCGAACACGCCGACCAGCAAATCGGGGTTGTGATACATGCGCTCGGGATCGACAACCGGGTAGAGCGCGGCGGTTGCGGCAAGGCGCGGCAGGCTGCCGGGGCAGGCGGGCTTCAGAGTTCCGGCATTGGCCATGTAAGACACGTTGAGCGCCAGATTGCCGCCTGCCGATTCTCCCCACAGGGCAAGTCGCGCCGGATCGCCGCCATAGCGCGCGGCATTGGCATTGGCCCAGACCAGGGCGCAGCCGAGCAGCGGATGCGTGACATTCCAGGTCGCGCGCTTTCCTGATGACAGGGGGTATTCAAATGACATCGCCAGATAGCCGCGTGTCGCAAACCAGCGGAAATCCGCCTGCCGCTGCTTCAGCGTCTCTCCGCCCCAGCCGCCGCCGTGGATGTAGATGAAGACGGGAGCGGGCTTGCCATCGGCGCGGGGGACCGGGCGATAGATGTCAATCGGCAGATCCTGTCCGTCATGGCTGGCATAGATGACCGTCTCGGGTTTCAGACTGGCATCGGCCTGTCCGCGGGACAGGAAGGCGCTGGCCAGGCTGATATTTGCGCCGTGCGACCGTGCGACGCTGATTTGCCGTGCTTGAATGATGCTCATGCCCAGCGCGGCGAACAGCGCCAGACCCGCCACCACCAGCGTGCGCCGCTTGCCACTGGTGCGCCAGCGCCGGAAGCTCCACACCGCACCGGCCAGCGACAGGATGACGATCCACGGGCCGTAGCTGGCGGTGAGCAGCGGTCCGATTTCGCCCAGCAGCGGAATGGCGGGCACAAAGCTGCCCAGCGTCGCCAGCCCGAACACTGCGAGGAAAAAGCCGGCAATGCCCCGTGCAATCCGGACGGGCAGGGATGAGCGCATTCTAATTCCTCTGGCGCGTGGCCTGATCGCCCCCCTAATCGTCGCGCAGACGGGCATGATGGTCGATAACGCTCAACGTATCATGGTCAATCATCGCAGCGCTGAATCGGGCGGTGTAAGCCGTGTTGATCGATTCCGGCTGATAGAAGGATTCGTTGACCATGAAGATGATGAAGCCATTCAGCAGGAACGCCGCGTATTGCTGCATCGCGTCGTCGAAATCCGGCGCATCGATGCCATGGCTGCGCAATTCCGAGAGATAGTGCTGGACCAGGGCACCTTCCCATTTGCGGCGATCGCTCGTGTCGAGCGCCCCGACGAGGTGATAGGCGATTTCCTTCATCGCCGGCCCGCGGCCGGGAAGACTGTCGAGGAAGCCGGGGGTGCCATCGGCGTTGTGATACAGATTGCCGAGATGCGTATCGCCGTGGAACAGGCAATAGGTCTGGCTCTGCGAGAACGCGACCAGTTTGTCGAACGCAGCGATGATCGTGTCGAGGTCGTGGAACCGAACCGACGTGGCCGCGCCGCGGGGCGACTGCACAAAGCGCTCCCATTCCTCGGGCTTGGCCAGGTAGCGGTCCATGTAACTGCGCAGGGTTAATTCGCTGTCCTTGATCTCCGCCCAGCGACCGTTCCGGCCGAATTCGGGGCTGTCCCAGGTCTGCGCGTGAAAGCGCGCCAGGGCAGAGAGGCGCTCGGCGCATTGTTCGAAACTCTGCGGACGCAGGGCCGAGCAGAACGCGACATGGCGCGTGCACAGGTCTTCGAGAATGACGATCCCGTGCAGCGCGTCGTCATCGTAGTCGGCAAAAAAGCAGGCGGGTACCGGAAGGTCGACATAGGGAAAGACATCGCGGTAGCCGCGCACTTCCGCGTCGTGCACCAGCGACATCGAGCGGCTGTGCTCTTCGAAGCCGCCTTTCAGGATCACCAGTTCGGGAATGCCAGCGCTCCTGGCGGCGTCATCGAGAGCAAGGCGCAAGCGGATCTTGGTGCAGGTGCCGTGGATGACATCGACGACCTCGAGCCCGGTGCAGGTCGCTCCTGGTGCACGTGTGCGCAGCGCGCGCGTCATCCACTCCGCGTCGATTTCGGAAATATGCAGCGGCAGCGGCCGGGCATCAGGGGTGTTCATGATCGGGTGTCCTGTGCTGGATTGACGTGGACCTTGAGCCCTCGTTTTCGCCCGGAGCGCAGCGCTTCCAGAACGTCTGGCAGTTGGTCGAGCGCGATGACGTCGCTGACCATCTGGTCGGGATGAAACCCGTCGGCATCGAAAACGCGGGCCGTTTCTTCGAATTCCGCGACGCTATAGCCGACCGGGAAGAAGACGCGAGCCTCCTTGAAGGTCAGGGCCGCAGGCATCACCGGCTCGGAATGCTGGCACATGCCTAGCGATATCACCGTTCCTTGCGGCCGGACCTGCTCGATGGCTTTGGAGAGAAAGCCGGTCTTGCCGACGCATTCGACGACCAAGTCAGCCGGTCCCCCGAGGGCGTCAGCCAGGCCGGCCGGATCGCCTTCGGCAAAGCTGTGAAAGGCATCCGCACCAAACGCATGCGCCACGTCGCGCCGATGGGCCGACCGCGAGGCGACCACTATCCGTCCGGCACCCATCTTCCTCGCCCAGAACACGGACGACATCGCCATCGAGCCGGCTCCCAGCACGAGCACCCGGGCACCGGCGGGCATGGCCGCCATGCGCAAGGCGTGGAGGCCGCAGGCCATCGGCTCGACCAGCGCGCCGTCGGCATAGCTCAGCCAGTCGGACAGGCGTTTGGCTCCGGCAGCCGGCAGCGCGACATATTCGCCGAAGCCGCCGTTCTTGCGGCCATCGGCGTTGCGTTGCGGCGCTTCGCAAAAGATCGGGTTGCCATAGCGGCACCCCTCG
Organism: uncultured Alphaproteobacteria bacterium; assembly: GCA_963777795.1. Classification (GTDB taxonomy): domain Bacteria; phylum Pseudomonadota; class Alphaproteobacteria; order Sphingomonadales; family Sphingomonadaceae; genus Novosphingobium. The sequence continues at coordinate 195,834 of CAVZRM010000003.1, read as the reverse complement.
CAAGTGCCGCACGGGGGGGCCGGGAGGCATGAGACCCGATCGCCCGGGCGCAGGCCGGTGACATTGCGACCGATCTCGACGATCTCGCCGGCATATTCATGGCCGATCGGCCCAGCGGCGAAAGTGAACGGGGAATTGTCGGTCATCGATACATCGCTGCCGCAAATGCCGCAGCGATGCACCTTGATGACAACGTCGTCCGGCCCGGCTTGCGGGTCTGCGACAGACTCGATCCTGACCGGCCTGCCCGGACCGTCGAACAGGGCGGCTCTCACAGGCGAGTTACCCGGCCTAGAACCGGATCGTCAAATCAACCCCATAGCTGCGCGCCGGGATGAAATTCATCACGCCGATACCGGTGAACTGCGCGTAATCCCCCGGGAACATGCCGACCTTTACATCGGAGAGGTTCCTGCCCCAGACCGCCAGCTCGGTTTTCACCCCGCCAAGATCGAGGTCGCGCAAGGCAATCCGGCTGTTGAGGATCCAGTAGGCAGGATTCGCCACATAATTCGGATTGGCGACATAGGCTGGCTGGTTGGGGTTCTGGGCAAATTGCATTCTCGACTGCCAGATGCCGTCGGCGCGGAAAGTGAGGTAGGCATCGCCGATCAGCGGCTGCGTCTGGTACTGGCCCCAGAGCGATCCAGTCCAGGCCGGGCGCAAGGAATTTGGGCTATATTGCCCGCCATTCGCCGCGACAATGACCGGATTGAGATTGTTGTAGGTCACCTTGCTGTAGCCGAGGCTGCCGCCAAGCGTCACACCCTGGGCCGGTGCCGCCGAAAAGTCGAATTCGAACCCCTTGGCTTTCACCCCGCCGGAAGTGACCACGAATGTCCCCAGCGCAGCCGCACGGGTCGGATCGCCGGTAACCTGCGTGATGTAACTGGCGAAGTTGTTGGCTGCCTGTGCCGACTGGTAGTTCTTGTAGGACGCATGATACAGGGCAAGGCTGGTGCGGATACGGCGATCGAACAGATCGGCCTTGATGCCGGCTTCCCAGGATTTTGCCGTTTCTGCCTCGAACGGCACGCCTCCGACCGAGCCGCCCGACACAAAGGCGGTCGAATACTTGGCATAGACCAGGATGTCATCGTTGGGCTTGTAGTTCAGGCCGACAAGATAGCTGGGCTTGGTATTGTTGTAGGTGAACGGAAGCGTCAGCAAGCTGGGCGTGTTGAAACCGGTCTCGAGAAAACCGGTTTTCTTGTCCTTGGTGATGCGGCCGCCGAGGACCACATCGAGCTGCGGCGTGACGTGGAATTCAAGCTGCGCATAGGCAGCAAGCGAAACCGCCTTGTTATACGTGAAACCATTGGCAGTGTTGGGGATCACACCGTTGAGCGATGGGGTAAAGAAGACGGTATTCTGCTGCCGACTTTCATTTGTCCAGTCTTTGCCCTCGAACCAGAGCGCGCCGGCGGTGGCCGTCAGGAAATCCGAATCGTAATTGATCTGCAATTCATTGCTGATCTGTTCGCTGCGGCTGGTGATCTGGATGGCAATGCCGGCATAGGGCTGCCCGACGAGGGGTGCAGGATAACCGAACAGCGGCGCGGCCGAGGCCGTGAGCGGCAATCCGTCGAAACCGGCAAGCGCGGACGTGTTGAAGATGAAGGACTTGCGGAAGGCGAGCAGGTTCTTGATCGAGAGATTGTCCGAGACCTCGTAAGTGCTCGTCAGGCTGTGGCCTTCGACCGACTGGGTATAGGGCACCACCCAGCCGTTTCGCGCTGTCTCGGGCCGTCGCACGCTCGTAACGATTTCAAGGTTGCTGGAACGGTACAACTCCGTAAAAAACGGGGCCGCCCCGGGTATGATGATTGCGTTCGGAGCAAATACAACCGGGACAGTGCCTTCGGCCGAACCAGTGGCGTCATTCCGATCGAACTTGTACACCGTCGTGAAGTCGCCGCTTTCGAATTTGACCGCAGCGAAAAACGAATCTGATTTCTTGCTGCCGAGCCACTCCACCGACCGGCGAACGTCTTTGTTCTGGGGGATCAGGCTGCTCGTGCGATCCCATTGAATGCCGGAATCAAGGTTGCGGATGTCGCCGCGCCGTTCCTCATGAACATAGCTGAAATAGGCCGAGAATGGCCCCATCTGGGGAAGATCGACACTCGCCGCGATGCGGTAGAGGTCACGGTTGCCGTAAGTCCCGCTGGCCTTGACGCCGAATTCGCCTTTCGGATCACGTGTGGTGATGCTGACTGCGCCCGCCGTCGCGTTGCGACCGAACAGGGTTCCTTGCGGACCGCGCAGGATTTCGATCCGCTCAACGTCTGGCAGGTCGAAAATCGATCCGCGCGGCGAGGCGAAGTAAACCCCGTCGAGATACATCGACACCTGGCGGTCGGAGCCGGGAACCACGCCATAGCTGACCGCGCCGCGCACCGAAAATGACGGAAGCTGCGAACCGCCCGCCGCAGTCCGCACGGTGACGCCAGGGGCCAGACCGCCGAGGTCGCTCACCGTGACGACGCGGTTCGCCTGCAACGCCTCGCCGCCCAGCGCGCTCACCGCGATCGGCACGTCCTGCATGCTCTGTTCGCGCTTCTGGGCGGTGACGATGATTTCCTCAAGGCCGCTTCCGTCGCTTTCGTCGGCTGCCTGGGCAAAGGCTGCCGCCGGCAAGATGAGCGCCAGCGCAGTCGTCGCCAGCATCGCATTCAGAAGTTTGATCGTCATTGGAAATTCTCCTCCCGGGCCGCAAAAGCCCTTTGCCGGACCATAACCGGCTCATGCACGCATCAACGGCGCGCGCAGCGATATATTGCATATGCCGTGTTGCAATTGCACGCCCCCTAGCCAGAGCGGGGTGCCGTTGTAAATGGTCCGGGCAGGCCCGAAAAGTTTTCAGGTCCCACGTTGCAGATTGGCAACATGGTGTGCCCGAGCAGAATCATCGTGTCGCGCGCAGGGTGTTTCAAGCGCCATTTCGTGCGGTGTGATAGCAGCCGCCGTTTGCCTTGACCTTTCAAGCTTCGTCATTGCGAGCGGAGCGAAGCAATCCAGGGCGGTTTGCGCCGCCCCTGGATTGCCGCTTCGCTTCGCTTCGCTCCTCGCAATGGCGAGTCAGGGGTTTCGGCAACTGGTATGAACTGATCGCGGCCAGCGGAACGATGAGCGGGCGGAGCAAGCTGGGGAGACGGAAGCGGGCTGGCTTTGCCAAACGGTTTGACCGATGCCGAAGGAGCGGTGCTGAAGCCGAACTTCCCGCCACTCTCGCAAGTTGGCCGCCGGCGGAAGAGGCTGTGATCGCCGCCAAACCCTTGAAAAACATGGTGCCGGCTAGAGGATTCGAACCCCTGGCCCCCTGATTACAAATCAGGTGCTCTACCAACTGAGCTAAGCCGGCCGCTGGTCCCGCCGCCCATACAGTCAGGGGACGCCAAAGGTCCAGCCCTCGGTTTGCGCGACTTCGTCGATCCCCTGCGGCTGCCAGAGTTTCGGGTTATGTGCTGCTGTGCGGAGCCAGGCAGCGGTGAGGATCGCATCGGTGGCATGATCGGTGTACCGGTCCAGCGGTTTGTGAGGGGCGCTGCCGAGTTTCGCCAGCGCCGTATCGAGCGATGTGCCGTCGCGCATTTTCGCGCGGCCCGCAGGCAAATCTGCCTGGCGGGCAGCCAGGCTCGTGTAGATTTCCACGATCACCGAACCCTGTTCCGGCAGTGGATCAAACGGCCAGACGGGCACGTGGCCGCGGAGCCGGTGGAGCACGCGCATGCCGGTCAGGCTCGACTTGCCGACCTGCGCCGCGCCAACGAGATTGAAACAGCTGGACGGCGAAAGTCTCAGCTTGCGCTGGCGCAATTCCGTGCGCCGCAGCCGGCCCTGACCGCCCATGAACAGGTCGCCGCAATCGTCTCTGCCGTGGCGGAAGTGGCGGCGCACTTCGGCATGCTGGAGGAAGGCACCTGCTGCCAAATTCTGATCCCCTGCGGAAATGGCATCGACCAGTTCCCACAATTCCGTCGCACTCTGGGGAGCGAGGCTTGCGCCCGGGAAATAGGCACCGCAATCGGCAAAGGGCAAACCGGGCGAGAGGTCGAGGCCGGCCACCGTATTGGGGGGCAGTTCGTCGCGCAGCCAGTCGAGCATTTCCTCCCGTGACCATCGGTGGCCAGGACGGACAAGGTCCGGGGCCGCACATCCCGCGCTGCAAATCGCCAGTGCAATTCCGATCTGGCGCGGGCCTTTGGCCCCCGACCAGTCGATCGCTGCGAAATGATCGAAGCGCGTCAAGGGGCCGGGCAGCCGGTCCGCGACGGCGTCACCGCCCAGCCCAAGCGCCCGGGTGCGGCGCTGAAGCGGTCGCGCCGGGCGCGGGACCACTGGCCGGGATCGTCGGGGGTGCGATTGAACGGAATCGCCGAGAGGTTGACGCAGGTCTCGCCCGTCCAGCCATCGATCCGCCAGTCGTTCATGCGCGGGATGTCCTCGACCTTGCCAGCTTCGCTGATGCCGGTGGGGCTGACCCGCCAGACCTTGAAGCCGCTCAGCGATCCGAATTCGGCTTCGGTCTGATCGACTGCCGCGAACATCCGCCGGGCGGGCGAGAATACCGGCCTGGCTCCGACCTCGTGCACGCCGCCCCGGCCGCTGCGATCGATCAGTATGGTGCCGTTGGCCTCGTTGCCCTGCCAGGCATAGGTCAGGAACCGTTTGTCGGCTGACAGCGCCACATCCGAAACGCTCTCGGTCCAGCTGGTGTCGATGCACACCGTGGTGCCGGCGAGGGTGGCCACGGCGAAGCGATGGCGGTCTGCGTGCAGCAAGGCCCGCAGCGCAACGGGGACCGGAAGCGGTGCCGTGCGTTGCACCTCACCGCCATCGGGCTGTTCGGGCACCGGACATGAGGCGATGTCGGGTGCCCTGGCCGATGCGGGCCCGGGCGCACCGGCCAGGGCGAGGGCGCTTGCCAGTGCTGCCATTGCCTTCATTCGCGCTCTCCCGCCTGGCGCAATTCGCGGCGCTTCCTGTCCCACCATTCGATCCGCTCGATCACCTGCCGTTCGAAACCGCGCGGCACCGGGCGGTAGTAGGTCTCGGCGGGCATTCCGGCGGGCCAGTAGTCCGCGCCGGAAAAGCCTTCGTCGTGCTCATGGTCGTAGGCATAGCCAGCGCCGTGGCCGATGTCCTTCATCAGCTTGGTCGGCGCGTTGAGGATGTGTGGCGGCGGGCTGAGCGATCCGGTCTCGCGCGCGCTCTTCCAGGCGGCCTTCTGCGCGGCATAGGCGGCGTTCGATTTGGGCGCGGTAGCGAGGTAGAGGCAGGCCTGGACGATGGCGAGTTCACCTTCGGGCGAGCCGAGAAAGTGGTAGGCGTCCTTGGCCGCAAGGCACTGTGTCAGCGCTTGCGGATCGGCGAGGCCGATATCCTCGCTGGCAAAACGGGTCAGGCGGCGCAACACGTAGAGCGGCTCTTCGCCGGCGGTGAGCATCCGCGCGAGATAGTAGAGCGCCGCCTGCGGGTCCGAGCCGCGCAGGCTCTTGTGCAGAGCGGAAATCAGTCCGTAGTGGCCGTCGCGGTCCTTGTCGTAAGCCGCGACGCGTCGTTGCAGGAAGGTGCCAAGCGCGGCGGGATCGAGCGGGACGGCGAGCTTGGCGGCGTAAAGCGTCTCGGCCTGGTTGAGCAGGAAGCGGCCGTCGCCATCGGCCGAGGCGACCAGCGCGCCGCGCGCCTCGGGGGTGAGGGGCAGCGGTTTGCCCTCAAGCGCCTCGGCGCGGCCGAGTAGCACGGTCAGCGCTGCCGCATCGAGCCGGTGGAGGATGAGTACCTGTGCGCGGCTGAGCAGCGCGGCGTTGAGCTCGAAGCTGGGGTTCTCGGTGGTAGCGCCGACCAGCGTCACCACGCCCTTTTCGACAAACGGCAGGAACCCGTCCTGCTGGGCGCGGTTGAAGCGGTGGATCTCATCAACGAAGAGGAGCGTTCGTTTGCCGGCACGCGCCGCCAAGTCCGCTTCGGCGAAGGCCTTCTTCAGATCGGCGACGCCCGAGAACACCGCGCTGATCGCCGCGAAACGCATGCCGACGGCGTCAGCGAGCAGCCTTGCGATGCTGGTCTTGCCGGTCCCCGGCGGCCCCCACAGCACCATCGAGGAGAGTTTTCCCGCCGCCACCATCCGCCCGATCGCGCCCTCGGGACCGGTGAGGTGGTCCTGGCCGATCACCTCGGCGAGCGTGGCGGGACGCAACCGGTCGGCGAGCGGCGCGTCTTCGCGCGGCGCATCGGCGTCGCCCAGGGCGGGGAGGCTGTCGGGGAAAAGGTCGGCCATCTCGGCCCAGACTAGCGCGGCGGAAAAAATTTCACACGCCCTCTTGCAAAGATTGTTATAAGATATATCTTAGACACATCGAAAAGGAGTAAATGATTCGATGAAAATGGAAATGCAATCCAACCATGGCCGCCGGCATGGCGGCGGCCCACAAGGCCCGCATGATGATCGAAGGCCGCAGCGGTTCGCGCGGCGGGCGCTTCGGCGGGCGACGCAACGAGCGCCGCGGGCTCGGCTTTTCGCCCGAATGGGGTGAGAATTTCGCCGAACACGGCGGACGCGGTTTCGGTGGCGGCCGGGGTCGAGGCGGACGCGGACGGATGTTCGCCGGCGGCGAACTGCGGCTGTTGCTGCTGCGACTGCTGGCGGACGAGACCCGGCACGGCTACGAGCTGATCAAGGCGATCGACGAACTCACCGGCGGCAATTACGCGCCGAGCCCGGGCGTGGTCTATCCCACGCTGAGCCTGCTGGTCGATGAAGGTGTGATCGCGCCGCAGGACGGCGAAGGTGCGCGCAAGGCCTTCGCGGCCACCGATGCGGGCCGTACCGAACTCGCCAGCAAGGCCGATGCCGCCGAGGCGCTGCTGGCCCGGCTGCGCAGTCTGGCCGACAGCAGGGAGCGCGAAGGCGAGGCACCGATCCGCCGCGCCGTGGGCAATCTTGTGGCCGCGCTGCGCAATCGCACCAGCGGCGCGGACCTCGAGACCGAGACGGTCCACGCGATCGTCGATGTGCTCGACGATGCCGCAAAGCGGATCGAACGGCTGTGAGCCGGGGCCTCGTGCGGCGAAACGTTCGCTAACCTCGCGCAGCTTTCTGGCGGATCAGGCGCAGATAGGTATCGGCAACGGCCTGGTTGATCCGGTCCCACGAAAACTGGAGGCTGCGCGCTTCGCCCGCTGCGCCGTGGCCGGCGCGCAACTCGGGGTCAGCGATATATCCGCGCACCGCCTCGGCGAACTGGTGCACCGCGCCGGGGCGGATCAGCCGGCCGGTGACGCGGTCATCGACCAGGCTCTCGCTTCCCGTCGCCGCCGCCGCCACCACCGGCACGCCGCAAGCCATGGCTTCGAGTGTGACATTGCCGAAGGTCTCGGTGACCGAGGGGAAGAACAGCACGTCCATCCCCGCCACCGCCGTCGCCAGCGCCTCGCCGCCGAGAAACCCGGCGAACACCGCATCGGGCAGACGGTTCTCGAACCAGTCGCGCGCCGGGCCTTCGCCGACAATCAGCACCCGGTGCGAGATGCCGCGCTGGCGCAATTCGTCGATGGCGTCGGAAAAGACGTCGAGCCCCTTTTCCATCACCAGCCGGCTGAAGAAGCCGACCACGACCTCGTCGTCGCCGATGCCCTGAGCGCGCCGCCAGGCCATGTCGCGCCGCCCGGGATGGAACAGGTCGCGATCGACCCCGCGCGACCAGATGCCGACGTCGTAGTTCATCCGCCGCTCGCGCAGCACCTGCGCCATGCTTTCCGAACGGCGCGACAAGCGCGTCGCAGCGGCGATAGAATCGCCGGATCACGGCCTCCATCGCCGGTTCCAGCCAGGCGAGGTTATAATAGCGCAGATAGGTCTCGAAGCGGGTATGCACCGAGGCCAGCACCGGCAGCCCGCGCGATCTTGCCCAGGTCACCGCCCGGTGGCCCGCGATGTCGGGTGAGGAGACGTGGACGATATTGGGAGCGAACCCGGCAAGGTCGCGCCTCACCCGCGCCGGCACGCCGAGCGGGAAGCGGTATTCGCCGCGATTGCCGGGAAAGGCGACCGCAGGCAGCGAGACCAGTTCACCGGTGGGGGGAAAGGCGGGTTCTGCGGTGGTCGGCGAATAGACCCGCACCGCTGCGCCCTGGGCCAGAAGATAGCCCGCCAACCGATTGAGCGCCTGGTTGGCCCCGTCGCGGACATAATTGTAGTTGCCGCTGAACAGCGCAATTCGAAGGTCGGAAGTTTGCATGCCCGCCGCGCCTTAGCGGCGGCAGGCCGCCTTGGCGAGGGGCAGGCTAAAGACCCCCCCGCCTCGACCTACCTCTTGACCGGGCTCAGTAGCCCCAGCGGCGGTCGCGATGACCCCAGCCATTGCCCCGGCCATTGTGGTGGCCGCGCCGGTCACCGCGCCAGCCATCCCCGCCACGCCGGTAATTGCGCGGATAGCGATAGTCATGGTTGCGGTAATAGCGTGGGTAGCTGTTGTAATAATTGCCGCGCGGGTAGTAGTAGCCGTCGTCGTAGTAATAGCGGTCGCGGTCGCGCCCGCTCGAGGCGATCGCCGCGCCGAGCGCTAGGCCGATCACCCCCGCGCCGATGGCCAGTGCGGCATCGTCGCCATCGCCGCGCCGGTCGTAATATCCGTCGCGCGCCTGGGCGGGAACGGCCATGGCCAGCGCTGCGACCGAGAGGGCACCGGTGGCGACGGATTTCAGGGTTCCAAACATATCAACGACCTTTCCGTTGCTGCCGGGGCGAAGTCCCGTTCAACTCGGCGATCCACGAAGCATGAGGCCATTGTGCGACTGAACCCGGCGTTAACCTGAACCGGGGCAGCCGAAGGCCAAGGAGCGCATGGCCTCCCACCAAAGGCAAGGCAGAGACCATGCGCCCAGCGACCCTGCGGGGGCAGGATTCAGGTATCAGTTGCCGCGATAGGTGCCGTCGCCATCGCGATAGCCGCGGCGGCTGTAGTAGCCGTCGTCGTCGCCGCGATAGCCGTTGTCGCCACGATAGCCCCCGTCGCTGCGGTAACCGTCGCGGCCGCGATAGTAGCCATCGGTGTCATGGGCCTGGCGACCGTCGCGGTCGTAGCGGCGACCCTCGCGGTCCCAGTAATAGCCGTCGCGCCACTGCCAGCCACGGTCGCGATAGCGATTCTGGTTCTTGTTGCCGCCCGATGCGATCAGCGCGCCGATGGCAATGCCGACAATGCCGCCAATGACCGCTGCACCGGTGGTGTCGCCGCGATCGCGGTGGCGGTAGCTGTTATCGTACCCGCCGTTTCCATAGGGATAGCCCTGGGCCATCGCCGGCGAGACGCTGCCCAGCGTCATGGCGGCAAGAGCGGAGGCCAGAACCACCTTGCGAAGGGGCGCGGCCTGCTTGATGCGATTGGTCATGATGAACTCCTGCTGCGGTTTCCGGGGGAGGGGCCCGATTGCCCCCGTCGCCGATTCGCCGCGTTGCGTTCATCAATATGGGTGATTCGCTGAACGAAGTCGGGCTGCGCCTTGCAGGCAGCGTTCAGGTTTCTTGCGGTCTGGATTAATAGATCGCGACTGCCGCTTGGGCCGCCTCTTCGCGCCGCCCCGCTTGCTTGCGCTCATGCGGGCAGAGCATCCGCCTTGCGCAGGCGGATGCTCCTGGGGGTCACTTCGACCCTCTCGTCGTCATCGATACAGGCGATCGCCTGTTTCAGGGTCATGATCCGCAGCGGGGCGAGGCGGATGGCGTCGTCCCGCTGCGGCAGCTCGGCTTGAGACCTAGCGACTGGCCGCTGGCGCGGAAACGACAACCGCCAGCGCCGCGAGTTGCTGGCCAGCCTTGGCGCGCTGGACTGCCGACGCGATTTGCGGCCTCGCGTCCTTGTAAGTCAGTTCGGTGCAAGGCGGGGCCGACAAGAACCACGATCCATACCCAAGCGAACTATCCGCTAGCGGCCCTTCGGCCTGCGCGCACACCTTCTCCGCCGCACGGTAGACTCGGCGTTTCAGCATCTGCTGGGCTGACCATTGGCGCAAATCGAGATCGGCGAAGCTCACTCGTTCCTGAAGCTGCGGTTGGCCCGTGACGGTCACCGGCTCTTCAGCCGCCAGCGGAGCGGCGACGAGGGCGAGCGCGAACAGCGGGCGGGCGATGATGGAAGTTTTGGTCATGGCATGTCCTTTCGGTTTGGCCGGTCTTCCCGGAAATCGAACCGGGTCCGGAACCGCTGCCACTATCGCGCCGCATGGCCTGGACCCGCGACCCCCGAACCACTATGGATTGGCGATGGATTCGCGATGCTTGCGCGATATTTCGGCTATTTTCGGACATTTGCAGGGGAAACGGGCAATCGCGGCGTTTGGGAATTACTTTGCCGAGTCTGGTGCGGGCGCGAAAACAATTGTAGACTGAACCGATGGAGGGCAAGCCAGCCTTAGCCTTGGCCAATGGAGCCGGCGATCTGTCGAAGGCCGAGCCGTTCGCGCTGGGGCCGCTGGCGGTCGATCCGCCTTCGCGCAGGGTCAGCGGGGGCGTGCTCAGCGAAATGCTCGAGCCGAGAGTGATGCGGGTGCTCGTCGCGCTGGGCGAAATACCCGGCAAAGTGCTGTCGCGCGACGACCTGATCGAGCTGTGCTGGGACGGACAGATCGTTAGCGACAAGGCGATCACCCGGGCGACGTCGCTGCTGCGTCATGCGCTTGACGACATGACCGGCGGCGCGGTGCGGCTGGAGACCATCCCTCGGGTGGGGTTTCGCCTGCTTGTCGATGGTCTGCAGGCTGGGGGCATTTCGTCCGGCGAACCGCATCCGGGCGTGGCGGTGCAAACCGCCTCGACGATCAAGGAGCCGGAAGCGGTTGGCGGACCCCGCCGCTGGTCGCGCCGCGCTGCGGCAGTCGGCCTGGTCATGGCGGGGGGCGGTGCCGCCGCGATCGGCTATGCCGGATGGCTCCGGACCAGGCAGTATGTACCCGACCCGCGCGCCGCCGAACTCTACCGTAAAGGACTGGATATCCAGAAGGCCGGCGTCGCCGAAGCGATGAGCGAGGCGATCGAGGCCTACAAGCAGGCGGTGGCGATCGATCCGCGCTATGCCGATGCCTGGGGGGCATTGGCGCTCAGCTACCGCTATCCGACCAATAGCGAGCCCAGGCGGCTGAGCGATCCGCGCGAGGTCCGCGTCGCGGCCGGACGCGCGCTGGCGCTCGATCCGGACAATGCCGAGGCACGCCTGGCGCTGATCTTGGCCTACCCGGGTTTCCGCCGGCTGGAATGGGAGGAGCGCCTGCGAACCTTCCTGAGCGACCACCCGGATTCGGCGGTCGGCCATGCCGTGCTCGGCTGGATGCTGTCTCGGGGTCGGCCGGCTCGAGGAGGCCCTGACCACCTCCCGCCGCGCCATCGCGATCGATCCGATGCGGCAGATCGGCTGGGTCGTGCAGGTGCAAGCCCTATGCTATGCGGGCCGTAATCAGGATGCCGATCTCGCCGTCGAAGAGGTCCGGTCGCGCTGGCCCCGGGACTTCCGGATCTGGTTCCTGGGCTACTCGGTCCTGGCCGACAGCAGGCGCCACGCCGAAGCGGTTACCTACCTTCGCGCTACGACCCGGCTTCCAGGCTCTATAGCGCCGGATACGATGGAAACCCTCGTCAGCAACGCCGAAGCGTTTTCAACCGGCCGGGGAATTGCCGAGTACAGGAACAGGAACCGCAAAGCGCCCGCCGCCGTTTTGATCGCGAATATCTTCACCACGGCGTCGAGTATGGTGGTCTCCGGAATGACCGACGAACTGTTTGCCTTGTTCGAGGCCTTTTTCTTCGGAGGCGTGGTCAACGGGACGCGCGTTGACCCGCCCGAGCCGCTCGACATGCGCCCCACCAGCCTGCTGTTCTCGCCTGCCGTGCTTTCGCTGCGGCACGATCCGCGCCATGCCAGCCTGCTGGAACGCACCGGCCTTGAGGAATACTGGCGCGAGTCCGGAACCCAGCCCGATTTCCGGCGGGGCCGTTAACGGCTTGCCCCCGTCCTCAACTCGCCCCGCAAGCTGGAAGGGCTGAGATCTAAGGCGCCTCTTTCCGTCGCCCCGCCTTCTTGCGTTCATGCGGGCAGAGCAGCGTCTTCCCGCGCCGTCATCTGGCGCGGGAAGGGCTTTGCAGGGCATTTCAGCCCGCAGCGGCAGGCACGCTATGGGGCTCGGGAACTAGTGCCTGGCGAAGCGCAATTGCACCGCGCGCCCAGCCAGACTTTGCCCGGTGCCCGCGCGTTCGATCGCTGCGGCGATCTGCGGTTCGGCGATAGTCCGGGCAATATCGAGGCAGCCCCAGCGCTGCGACAGGAATGCCCCATCGTAGAGCGCGTCGCACGCCCGCCGTGTCGCCTGCTTGACCCGGATACGCAACACGCCGGCATCGGTCGCGTTCGTCAGGTTGAGGTCGTCGTAAGAGACGCGGATGGTATCGGGATCCTCCGCATGGGTGCCGGTCACAGTCAGCGGCGCATTGCCATTCTTGGCAAAGGACGGAACGGCGGACAGGCAGCAGGCTGCGGATGCGATCAAGAGTGTGAGGGTTTTCATGGCAAAATTCCTTTGGGGTTGAGCGGTTCTCGGGAAAGTCGAACCGGGTCTGGAACCGAGGCCAATGTCGCGCCGAATGGCCCGGGTCCGCGACACCCAAACAGTGACGGAAGGGTGATGCTTCAGTGATCTTTGGGTGATTTTTTCTTTTTACTGCCATATGATACGCGCTGCTGCTGGCACAGCCGCGTGTTCGGGCTTACACTTCCGCCATGGACGCTGGACCTTTTCTTTCCGCGCGCCACACTGCGCACGATCTGACCAAGGCGGAGGGTTTCGTGCTGGGTCCGCTCGCGGTCGATCCGCCATCGCGCCGGGTCAGCGCGGGCGCGCGCAGCGAGATGATCGAGCCGCGGGTTATGCGGGTGCTGGTCGCGCTGGGCGAAGCCGGCGGCAAGGTGCTCTCGCGCGACGATCTCATCGAGCTATGCTGGGACGGGACCATCGTTGGCGACAACGCGATCAACCGGGTGATCTCGCAGCTGCGCCATGTCCTCGCCGATCTCGGCGGCGATGGGGTGCGGCTGGAGACGATCACCAAGGTGGGGTTCCGGCTGGTCTGCGATCCACCATCGCCCGGCGCGGAGCATCAGGGTAGCCTGCAATCCGGCGCAGGCATTCCGGTCTGGCAGCGCGCATGGACGCGCCGCGCCGCTGCGGTCGGTTTGGCCGGGGCCACTGCCGCGATCGCCTATGCGGCCTGGCTGCGACCGGCGCGGCATGTGCCTGATCCGCGCGCGGTCGAGCTCGCCAACCGGGCGCAGGCGATCCTGAACGACGGGGTGCCCGAACGCAAGGGCGAGGCGATCAAGCTATACCGGCAGGCGGTCGAGATCGATCCGCGCTACGCCGACGCTTGGGCGGGTCTCGCCATCGGCCTGCGCCATCCGAATTTCAGTCATAACTTGCGGCTGAGCGATCCGAACGAGGTCCGCGCCGCCGCCGGACGGGCGCTGGCGCTCGATCCGGACAATGCCGACGCGCGGCTGGCGCTGATCGCCATCGACCCCCTGTTTCGCCACTGGCTTGAGCGGGAGGCAAAACTGCGCACCTTCCTGCGCAACCACCCGGATTCCGCGTTGGGCAACGTCTGGCTCTGCCGGTCGCTATTCAACGTTGGCAGGATCGACGAGGCCCTGGCTGCGGCTCGCCGCGTTGTCGAGATCGAACCCGGGCAGCAGAACGGCTGGATGATTCAAGCTTGGGCGCTATCTTATGCGGGCCGCAATCACGAAGCCGATTTCGCCTTTGAAGAAGCCCGCAAGCGCTGGCCCCGGGACCCCCGGCTGTGGTTCGTCGGCCACGTGTTCTTGTCCCAAAATAAGCGCTACGCCGAGGCGTTAGCCTACCTTCACGATACGAGCCGACGTCCCGCCACGATCCCGGCGGCTCTGGTCGATTTGGTTATCCGCCAGACCGAAGCCCTGGCAACTGGCCGGGGCATCGACGAGGTCAGGAATGAGGCCCGCAAAGCCCCGGCCGCAAGTCTGATCGAAAATATCATCATCGCGGCACCAATGCAGGTGCAGTTCGGAATGACCGACGCGGCTATCGCCCTGATCGAAGCCTACTACTTTGGCGGCGTGGTCAACGGGACACGCGTTCCCCCGCCCGGGCCGCTCGACGAGCGCTTCACTTACGTATTATACTCACAAGATGTGCTGTCGCTGCGCGGCGACCCGCGTTACGCCAGCCTGCTCAAGCGGATCGGCCTTGAGGACTACTGGCGCAAGTCGGGCACCCGGCCCGATTTCCGGCGGGGCTGATCCGGCCAATGTGATCCCGGCCTAGGCCGCCTCTTTCCGCCGCCCCGCCTTCTTGCGCTCATGCGGGCAGAGCAACGCCTTGCGCAGGCGGATGCTCTTGGGCGTGACCTCGACCATCTCGTCGTCGTCGATATAGGCGATCGCCTGTTCCAGCGTCATGATCCGCGGCGGGGTGAGGCGGATGGCGTCATCCTTGCCGGTGCGAGCGGAAGTTGGTCAGCTGCTTCGACTTCATCGGATTGACTTCGAGATCGTCGGGCTTGGCATTTTCGCCGATGACCATGCCTTCGTAGACCTTCTCCTGCGGCGAAACGAACAGGCTCCCGCGTTCTTCCAGCATGTTGAGCGCATAGCCGACCGCTTCGCCGGTGCCGTTGGAGATCAGCACGCCGCACTGCCGGCCGGCGATCGCGCCCTTGTAGGGGCCATACTTCTCGAACAGCCGGTTCATGATGCCGGTGCCGCGCGTATCGCTGAGGAATTCGCCGTGGTAGCCGATCAACCCGCGGCTGGGCGCGGAGAAGGTGATGCGGGTCTTGCCGCCGGTCGAGGGGCGCATGTCGGTCATCTCGCCCTTGCGGATCGCGACTTTCTCGACAACCGTGCCGGCATATTCGTCGTCGACGTCGATGACGACGGTTTCGTAGGGCTCGGTGCGCTTGCCCGCATCGTCTTCGGCATAGAGCACGCGCGGGCGGCTGATGCCGAGCTCGAAGCCCTCGCGGCGCATGGTCTCGATCAGCACGCCAAGCTGCAATTCGCCGCGTCCGGCGACCTCGAAGCTGTCCTTGTCGGCGCTTTCGGTAACGCGGATGGCGACATTGCTTTCCGCCTCGCGGGTCAGCCGGTC
This sequence comes from uncultured Alphaproteobacteria bacterium, assembly GCA_963777795.1. Taxonomy (GTDB): domain Bacteria; phylum Pseudomonadota; class Alphaproteobacteria; order Sphingomonadales; family Sphingomonadaceae; genus Novosphingobium. The sequence continues at coordinate 180,660 of CAVZRM010000003.1, read as the reverse complement.
GCGGATCATGCGGCTGGTGACCTTGGTGCCCTCGCGCCCGGCAAACGGGCTGTCGTTGACGGCAAAACGCATCGACAGCGTCGGCGGGTCGATCGGCTGCGCGTGGAGCGGCTCGCTGACCGAGGGGTCGGCGATGGTGTTGGCGACGGTGGCGTTTGTCAGGCCGGCGATGGAAATGATGTCCCCCGCGCGCGCCTCATCGACCGGCACGCGTTCGAGGCCGCGAAACGCCATCAGCTTGGAGGCGCGTCCGGTTTCAATCACCTTGCCATCGGAATCCAGCGCATGGATCGGCGAGTTGACCTTGATCGTGCCGCTGGCGACCTTGCCGGTGAGGATCCGGCCGAGGAAATTATCGCGATCGAGCAGCGTGACGAGGAACTTGAAGGGGCCATCGAAGTCGGCCGCCGGCGGCGGCACATGCGCGACAATCTTTTCGAACAGCGGGGTCAGATCGCCAGATCGTGCGTCCTGGTCCTCGCTGGCATAGCCGTTGCGGCCCGAGGCATAGAGCACCGGAAAATCGAGCTGCTCGTCGCTGGCATCGAGGCTGACGAACAGGTCGAACACTTCGTCGAGCACTTCCTGCGCGCGCCCGTCGTGGCGGTCGATCTTGTTGACCACGACGATCGGCCTGAGCCCGAGCGCCAGCGCCTTGCCGGTGACGAACTTGGTCTGCGGCATCGCCCCTTCGGAGCTGTCGACCAGCAGGATGACGCCATCGACCATCGACAGGATGCGTTCCACCTCGCCGCCGAAATCGGCGTGGCCGGGGGTATCGACGATATTGATGTGCGTGGTGGTCCCGTGGTGGTCGTCCCATTCGACCGAAGTGCACTTTGCCAGGATGGTGATTCCCCGCTCCTTTTCGAGGTCGTTCGAATCCATCGCGCGCTCTTCGACTTGCTGATTGTCGCGGAAAGTGCCCGATTGACGGAACAACTGGTCAACCAGCGTGGTCTTGCCGTGATCGACGTGGGCGATGATGGCGATATTGCGCAGTGGGGCAGCGGTGGACATGGAATTGTTCCGGACGTTACGGCAAGGGCGAATGTTGCAGTGCAGCAGGGCGCGCGCCTAGCCGAACTTGGCTTGATGGGCAAGCAAATCACTGTGACACCACAGCAACAGTCGCAGATTGCCGGGGATATGGGGCCATTTTGCGTTTGCGCCCCCATGTGTCGATTCCTATTGTCTTAACCGTAAGGTTGCACAACGCATAAACGAGGCGACCGGGGAGGCGGCCATTGTGCCGGCCCGGCCCTCGACAGACAGGGATCAGGTGCTCATGAAAAATTTCAACCGCATATCCGCCATTTCACCGCGTGCCGTGCTGTGGTCGAGCGCCGCCGCCCTGGCGCTGTCGCTGCCGGTCGCCGCCATGGCGCAGGAGGAAGCGCAACCGGCGGCCGATGCCCCGGCAGAGGAAGAGGCCTACAGCGGCAACGAAATCGTCGTCACCGCCACCAAGCGCGAACAGACCCTTGCAGGATGTGCCGGTGGCGGTCTCGGTGACCACCGCCCAGACAATCGAGCGCGCGCAGATCCGCGACATCAAGGATCTGACCACGGTGGTGCCGTCGCTGCGGGTGACCGAGCGGCAAAATTCGACCAACACCAATTTTCTTATTCGCGGTTTCGGCAACGGTGCCAACAATGCCGGCATCGAACCGTCGGTCGGTGTCTTCGTCGATGGCGTATACCGGTCACGCTCGGCGGCGCAGATCGGCGACTTTCCCGATGTCCAGCGCATCGAGGTGTTGCGCGGCCCGCAATCGACGCTGTTCGGCAAGAATGCCTCGGCGGGTGTCATCTCGATCGTCACCCAGTTGCCCAAGTTCGAGTTCGGCGGCAATGTCGAAGCCTCTTACGGCAACTACAACGCAGTGGTGCTCAAGGGCGTGGTCACCGGGCCGCTCTCGGAAACCGTCGCTGCCAGCCTGGCCGCTGGCTATAACACGCGCGACGGCTTCACGCGCAATCTGGCCACTGGCAACAAGACCAGCGACCGCAACCGCTGGTTCGTGCGCGGCCAATTGCTGTTCCAGCCTGACAGTGGGCTCAAGGTGCGGCTGATCGGCGACTACGGCAAGATCGACGAACTGTGCTGCGGCGTGTTCAACGTGGTCCAGGGCGCGCGCACCGGGGTGCTGCTCAGCCCGGCGATCGGCGGCCAGGTCAACACCCCGGCGCAGTTGTTCGACAATATCGTCTACTCCAACTTCGATTCGACCAACAAGGTCGAGAACTACGGCGTGTCCGGCCAGATCGACTACGAGGTCGGCCCGATGACGATCACCTCGATCACCGCCTATCGCCGCGGCAAGACGCAGTCGAACTTCGATACCGACTTCACCAGCGCCGACCTGCTGCGCGGCGCGAACATCGGCTTCACCGACCTCAAGACCTTCACCCAGGAACTGCGCCTCCAGGCCAATTTCGTCGATCGCGTCAATGTCCTGGTCGGCGGGTTCTACTTCAACGAGAAGGTCGCGCAGGGCACCCGCGTCGAATGGGGCACCAGGGCGCGCGCCTATGCCGACACGCTGGTCCGCGCGTTGTCGAGCAATGCCCAGAACATTCCGTTGCTTGAGGCCACCTTCGGCACGCTTACCGGCAATCCGGCGCGCTACACCAACCAGTTCTTCGCCGCCGGCCAGTCGCTGACCGAGGACGATCGGCTCAACAACGAGAATTTCTCGATCTTCAGTCAGGTCGATTTCAAGGTGACCGACCGCCTGACGCTGACCGGCGGGATCAACTACACCAACGACAAGAAGCGCTTCAGCGTCAATCTGACTACCACCGACGTCTTCGGCCAGCTCGACATTCCCGCGCTGCGCACGACGGCGACCGGTGTCGGGATCGCCCAGACCGTCGGCGGTCTGATCGGCCTGCCGGCGGGCAGCCTCGCCAGTTCGGCGCAGATTGCCGGATTTGCTGCGGCCCAGCCAGCTGCCTTCGCCCAGATCCAGACCGGCGTATCGACGCAAACCCTGGAACTGCTCAAATTGCGCGAATTGCAATTCCTGATCCCGATCCTCAACATTCCCAATGCCGTCGAGCCGGGGCGCACGTCGGACGACAAGTTCACCTATACCGCCCGTCTGGCCTTTGACGTCAGCGATCATCTCAACGCCTATGTCAGCTTCGCCACCGGCTACAAGGCGAGCTCGATCGCCCTGTCGCGCGACAGCCGGCCGCCGCTCAGCGCGGCGTCGGCAATCCAGGCCGCCGGCATCGCGGTGGTCAATCAGGATTATGGAAGCCGCTTCGCCAGTCCGGAAAGTTCGACTGTTTACGAAGCAGGTCTCAAGGGCAGCTGGCGCAACGCCTCGTTCAATATCGCGGTGTTCCATCAGGCGATCAAGGGCTTCCAGTCGAACATTTTCAACGGCTTCGGCTTCATCCTGCGCAATGCCGGCAAGCAGTCGGTGCGGGGCTTCGAGGTCGAAGGCATGTTCAAGCCGGTTCCCGGCCTGACCTTCAGCGGCGGGTTGACCTATCTCGATCCCAAGTACGACGACTTCAGGGATGGACCCTTCGGCGACCAGACCGGCTTTCGCCCGGCGGACATCCCGGAAGTCTCGCTCACCATTGGTGCTGAATACGATCATGCCCTGGCCAACGGCAACCACCTGATCGCCCGCGCCAGCTTCCACCATGAATTGAAGGTTCAGGTGGTCGAGGGCCTCCCGGGCTTCTTCACCACCGATTCGATTACCCGCGTGATCGTCGATACCAAGCCGGGGCTCGACGCGGCCAAGCAGTTCACCCGCCAGGTCGACGAACTCGAAGCTTCGCTGACTTACGCGATGGACAACGGGCTCGAATTCACTTTGTGGGGCCGCAACCTGACCAACGACCGTTACATCAGCACGGTCTTCGATTCGCCCGCGCAAAAGTTTTCGGTCTCGGGCTACACCAACCAGCCGCGCACCTTTGGCGGTTCGGTGCGCTACCGCTTCTGATTCCGCATCGGAATTGTCCACATCAAGGGGAGCTCCGGCTCCCCTTTTTGTTTGCCAATCCGGCACATTTGTGTTGCCTTTCGCTGCCTGCCTTGTGCGGGCATTGGAGAAGGGGAACGAAATCATGCTCGAATGGATGATCATGCCGCTCAAGCGGTACGCCGAATTTTCGGGGCGCTCGCGACGCAAGGAATACTGGTCCTTCGTCCTGTTCAATGTCATCATCTACATCGTGCTGCTTGCGATCATGTTCGCCGGCGGCTTCTCGATGGCGCAACTGGCCGCCGCCGGGCAGACCGGTGCCGCGCCGGAATTCGGGCCGGTGTTCTATATCGGCGCTGGTCTGCTGGGGCTGTGGGCGCTGGCGATCTTCATTCCCAACATCGCCGTGGTCATCCGCCGGCTGCACGATCGCGACATGTCGGGCTGGTGGCTGCTTGGCTATTTCGTTGCCAGCATGATCCCGTTCGTCAACTTCATCGCCGGCATCGCGATGCTGGTGATCCTGTGCCTGCCGGGCACGGCCGGCCCGAACCGCTTCGGCGCCGATCCCAAGGATCCGGCCAGCGCCGGAGTGTTTGCCTAGGCCTGATTACAAGTCCCTGAGCGCCTGCGCCGGTTTCGCCCGCAACAGCGGCAGCGAGCCGGCCAGCGCGAAGGCGATCACCAGCGCGACGCCCGCGCCGAGCACGCCGAGCACCTGGCCCCAATCGGGCAGCCAGTCGAGTTCGAACAGCTGCTCGATCACCAGCCAGGCGATGCCGCTGCCCAGCGCCAGCGCCACGCCGGCCAGAACCACCGCCAGCAGGCCGTATTCGGCGAGTTGCAGCAGCAGCAATTGCCGCCGGCTCGCCCCCAGCACCCGCAGGATCACACTGTCATAGAGCCGCGCGGCGCGCGCCGCCGCGATCGCACCGAGCAGCACGGCGATCCCCGCCAGCACGGTCACCGAGGCGGCGGCGAGGATCGCCACGCTCATCTGGGTCAGCAGCGCGCGGGCATCGCGCAGCAGCGCGCCGGTCTCGATCACCGAACTCGCCGGAAAGGCGCGGACCAGCCGGTGCAGCAGCGAGCCCCTCCCCTTCAGGGGAGGGGTTGGGGTGGGGGATGTCGATGAAGCGCTGCGCTTGCGGACATCCCCCACCCCCAGCCCCTCCCCTGAAGGGGAGGGGAGATATATCGTCGCGGCAAGATTGTGCGGCGCGTCGGCTATGGCGTTGGGCGAAAACACCAGCACATAGTTGAAGCCCATCGAATCCCAGTCGATCCGCCGGAAAGAAGCGATCTTGGCGCTGCGCTCGACACCGAGCAGCGAGATGGTGATGGAATCGCCCAGCTTGAGGCCGAGCGCGTCGGAGAGCCGCTCATCGACCGAGACCAGCGGCTCGCCGGCGTAGCCGCTGGGCCACCATGCGCCTGCGGTCACACTGTTGCCCTCGGGCACCGTTTCGGCATAGGTCAGCCCGCGCTCGCCGCGCAGCGCCCAGGCGTTTTCGGGGATCGACTTGAGCGTGGCGACGCGGATCATCGCCGACGGCGGGCCATAGGCGAGGATCGCGCCGCGCAGCGCGGGCACGGCGCGCACGGTGGCACCGGGCACTGTCTCGCGCACCGTGCCGGCAAATTCCGCCAGCCGCGCGCGGGGCACGTCGAGCACGAAATAGTCGGGCGCGCGCGCCGGCACGCGGCGGGCAATGTTGGCCGACAGGCTGCTCTCGACCGCCGCCAGCAGCACGAAAGCAGACAGACCGAAGCCAAGCGCGGTGACCAGCGCGCCGGTCTGTGCACCGGGGCGATGCAGGCTGGCCAGCGCCATGCGCAACAACGGCCGCCGGGGGCGTGGCAGGCGCGCGGCGATGCGGCGGATTGCCAGGCCGAGCAGTGCGAGCAGCCCGAGCAGCGCCGCTGCCCCCGCGAGGAACCCTGCCGTCATCCGCACATCGCCGGCACCCGCCAGCGCCAGCGCGATGATCGCGGCAAGTCCGAGGCCCACCGGCACGGCCAGCGACCGCAGCGATACGGCGAGCGGGTCGATCCGCGCGCGCATCAGCGCCATTGCCGGAAACTGGCGTGCGCGCAGCAGGGGCGGAGCGGCGAAGACCAGCGCGACCAGCAGTCCGAAGGCGGCGGCGCGCGACAGTGCCGCCGGATCGACCACCAGCCCGGGGGTAACGGGCAACAGGCTGCCCAGCGCGGCTGCCAGCAGCGGGGTGATCAGCACGCCCGCCGCAAGCCCGCCCAGGCTGCCGGCCAGCGCCGCTGCGGCGATCTGGAGCAGGTAAATCCGCGCAATGTCGCCGCTCGCCGCGCCGAGCACCTTCAGCGTCGCGATCGAGCCGCGCCGCGCCTCGAGATAGGAAGATACGCCGCCGCCGATGCCGATCCCGGCGATGGCGAGCGCGGCGAGCCCGACCAGCACGAGGAACTGCCCCATATTCTCGATGAAGCGCTCGGCCCCGGGTGCGGCGCGGTCGCGGCTGCGGTAGCGAAATCCGGCGTCGGGAAACCGCGCCTTGAGCCTGGCAACCGCCGCCTTGGGGTCCGCTCCCGGGCGCAGCAGCACCCGCAGCTTCGTGCGGTACATCGCTCCGGGCGCGGTGAGCCCGGCGCGCATGGGCAGATCGTCGCGAACGATCGCCACCGCGCCCAGCGCAAAGCCTTCGCTGAGACTGTCGGGCTCTGCGGCAACGATGCCGGCAACGCTGAGCTGCTGCCCACCGATGGCGATGGTCCCGCCCTTGGCGACCTCAAGCCGCTCCGCCGCGCCTTCGGCCAGCCAAACCGCGCCCGGCGGCGGCGCGCGGACGCTGCGTCCGTCCTTGAGCGTCAGCGTGCCAACCAGCGGCCAGGCGGCATCGACCGCCTTGAGCGCGACCGGCGCGTCGTTGCCGCCGGCGCTGCGCCATCGCTTGCAGGCGCGTTCCGGTCGACACCTGGCCGAGCGCGGCGAATGCCCGCATTTCCTCCGGCGTCGCGCCGCGTTGCCAGACTTCCGCCTCGATATCGCCGCCGAGGATGGCGCTGCCGCGCGCGGCCAGTTCGCGTTCGATCGAGCCGGTCAGCGTGCCGATCGCGGCGAGCGCGCCGGTGCCGAGGAACAGGCAGACCAGCAGCAGGCGCAGCCCCCGGAAGCGGGCGGAAAGATCGCGCCGGGCAATCCGCCAGGCAGTGCGCCAGGGGAGGAGAGCGTTCACGCCAGCAGGCTGTCGCTGGCGATGCGCCCGTCGGCCAGCGTGATCACCCGCTGGCAGCGCGCGGCGAGCTCGGCGTCGTGGGTGACGATCACCAGCGTTGCGCCGGTCTCGGCGCGGCGGTCGAACAGCAGATCGATGATGGCGTGGCCGGTGGCGGCGTCGAGATTGCCGGTCGGCTCGTCGGCGAACAGCAAGGCCGGGCGCGGGGCGACGGCGCGGGCGATCGCGACCCGCTGTTGCTCGCCGCCGGAAAGCTGGGCCGGGTAATGCGTCAGCCGGTGGCCGAGGCCGACCGCTTCGAGCTCCGCCTGCGCGCGCGCGCGCGGCATCGGCCATGCCGGCGAGCTCCATCGGGGTAGCGACATTTTCCAGCGCGGTCATCGTCGGCAGCAGATGGAAGGCCTGGAGGACTATGCCGATCCGGCCTCGCCGCGCGCGGGCCAGCGCGTCCTCGTCCATCGCCGCGAAATCTTCACCCGCCACCGCCAGCGTGCCCCCCGAAGCGCGTTCGAGTCCGGACAACACCGCCATCAGCGAGCTCTTGCCCGAGCCCGAGGGGCCGAGCAGGGCCAGCGCCTGACCTTGCGGCACGGCGAGGGTGATCCCCTTGAGGATTTGCACCGGGGCCTCGCGGCTGCCGAGGGTGAGGGTGAGATTCTGCGCGGCGATCGCGGGGGAGGGGCTTGTCACGCGCGCCAGATGGCATAGCTAGGCGCCGCGCGGCAAGGAGTGAGCTGTATGAAATTGTATGGCCCGATGCGGGTCGGAGGTCTGGCCGCCGCGTTGCTGCTTGCCGGATGCGGCGGTGAAACGCCCCCGCCGCGCCGCCGAGCGCAGCCCCGAGCGCTGTGCCGCCGCCCGATGTGCCGGTGATGGGGCGCGAGCTGCGCATGCTCGCGCTGGGCGACAGCCTGTTCGCCGGCTATGGGGTAAAGCCCGGCGAGAGCTATCCGGCGAAGCTGGAAGCGGCGCTGCGCGCGCGCGGGATCAACGCCCGGATCGCCAACGCCGGGGTTTCGGGGGATACCACTGCAAGCGGGCTTGAACGGCTGACTTTCACTCTCAATAGCCAGCCGCAAACACCCGATATCGCGATTATTTCTCTCGGTGGCAACGACTTGCTGCGCGGCCTGCCGCCCGAGCAGACGCGGGCCAATCTCGATGCCATCCTCGGCCAGTTGCAGCAGCGCAGGATCAGGGTGGTGCTCATGGGCATGCTCGCTCCGCCCAATTTGGGTGCGGACTATCGCGGCAAGTTCGATCCGATTTACCCCGCCCTGGCGCGCAAGCACGGCGCGGCGCTGGTGCCGTTTTTCCTGCAAGCGGTGACTGGCAAGCCCGACCTGATCCAGGCCGACCGCGTCCATCCCAACGCGCTGGGCATCGGCGAGATGGTGGCGGCGACTGTGGACAAGGTGGCGGCGGCGGCGCAATAAATCTTCCCCGAGCTTGTCCAGGGGAGGCTTTAGGCCAAGCGCTCGACTTTCCCCCCCGCCACCCGCCACACCGCCGCTTCCCCCGCAATCGCCTCGAACGGTGTCAGTTCGGTGCCGGTCAGCCAGACCTGCGCGCCGCTTTCGCGCAGCCGGTCGAACAGCGCCGCGCGGCGCAGCGGATCGAGGTGGGCGGCGACCTCGTCTAGCAGCAACAGGCGCGGGCGGGCCGTGTCGAGCAGGCCGGTATGGGCCAACGTGATGGCGATAAGCATCGCCTTCTGCTCGCCGGTCGAGCACTCCGCTGCGCTCTGGTCGCTTCCGGCCATGGTCACGGCCAGATCGTCGCGGTGCGGGCCGATGAGCGTACGCTGCGCCGCGCGGTCGCGGCGGCGGCCTTCGGCGAGCGCGAGGGCAAGTGGCTGGCCTTCGACCGGTCCGCCGGCGGCATAGGCGAGGGCAGGGCGAGCGAAGGGGCCTTCAGGCAGCGCCGCCAGCGCCGCATCGAGCCGGGCCACCAGCCGGCCGCGTGCCTGCGCTACCAGCGCACCGGCATCGGCAAGCTGCGCCTCGATGGCATCGAGCCAGGCGGGGTCGGGCTCGGCCGGATCGGCGAGCAGCCGGTTGCGCTCGCGCAGCGCCGCCTCGGCGCGCGCGGCGGTGCGGGCGTGGCCGGGTTCCAGCGCCATGACCAGCCGGTCGAGATACCGCCGCCGTGCGCCCGCGCTCTCGGCGAACAGGCGGTCCATCGCCGGGGTCAGCCAGCCGATCGACAGCCATTCGGCGAGGCGCAGGGCCGGGGCCTCGGCTCCCTCGATCTGCACCACACGGCGACCCGGACGTTCAGCGGCGATCGCCGTGCCGAGCCGCACCGACGCGCCTGCCGCAGCCAGCTCGGCGCTCACCGCAAAGCCGCCGGGTCCTGCTTGTAGCGCCATGCCGCCGAGACTCGCGCGGCGCAGACCCCGGCCCGGCGCGAAAAGCGAGATCGCCTCCAGCACATTGGTCTTGCCCGCGCCGTTCTCTCCGGTCAGCAGGTTGAACCGCGCGGTATTGTCCAGGCTGGTGTCGCCATGGTTGCGGAAATGCGCCAGGATGATGCGGTCGAGCGCCATGACGCGGCCTCGATAGTGCGGCGTCGGCGGCAACGCCATGCAAAACGGCGGGCCCGCCACGGGGCTCGTTCTGCTTCACGAGGCGATTGCCCCCGTCACGCACATCGGGCTATGCGGGAGCCAACAAACAGGGAGGCCTGCCATGATCGTGCCGTTTGCTCGCCGCTTGATTTTGGGAATGTTTGCCGCCGCCGCATTGGTGCTGCCGGCGCTGGCGAAGGACACCAGCTTCACCATCGCGGTCATCCCCGACACGCAGAACTACATGGATTACTCCCATCAGAAGGCCGAAGGTTTTCCGTTCGACGCCAACGAACAGTTCCTCGCGCAGATGCGCTTCATTGCCGCGAACGTCGAATCGGCGGGGGGCGACATTGCCTTCGTGACGTCGGTGGGCGATGTCTGGCAGCATCAGACCCTGCCGATCGACCCGGCGCACGCCGCGCGAGGCTTCACCAGGCTGGCGAATCCGATGCTCGACCGCTTCATCAGCGCCTCGGAGAAAGTGCCGACGGTGGAAATGCCCAAGGCGGCCGAGGGCTACCGGTTGATCGCCGGCAAGGTGCCCTTCTCGGTGGTGCCCGGCAATCACGATTACGACGCGATGTGGCCCGTCGAGCCGCCCAAGGGTCCCGACGGCAAGCCGACGGTGCCATTCCTGCTGCATGTCGGCGGGGTCACCAATTTCAATTCGGTGTTCGGCGCGCAGTCGGAGTTCTTTCGCGGGCAACCGTGGTATGTCGCCGCGCACGACGGCGGCGCCGACAGCGCGCAGATATTCACCGCCGGTGGCTATCGCTTCCTGCACATCGGCCTTCAGTTCAACCCGCCCGACGCCTCGCTGCGCTGGGCCGAGCAAGTGATCCGCCGTTTTCGCGGCCTGCCGACGATTGTCTCGACTCATGACTATCTCGACACCCAGGGCCGGCGCCTGCCCAATCCGATCGTCGATGCCGCTGCGGTCGATCCGCAGGACAACAGCCCCGAGGACATGTGGCAGAAGCTGATCGCGCGTCACGATCAGGTATTCCTGGTGCTGTGCGGCCATGAGCATGGCCAGTCGCGGCGGATGGACCGCAACCAGCGCGGCAACATGGTCCATCAGGTGCTGGCGGATTATCAGGACCGCGGGCAGTCCGCCAAGGACGCCGGCACCACCAGCGCGCGGGCCTACACCGGCGACGGCTGGCTGCGGCTGATGCAGTTCGACATGGCCGGTGCGGTGCCGGTGGTACGGGTGCGCACCTATTCAACGCACTACCAGGCGGGCAGCGGCGACATGCCAAAATATGCGCAGTGGTATCGCCCGCACGAGCAGCCGAAAATGAGCGACGCCGAGTTTCTGGCGGCGGACGATTTCACGCTTGAGCTGACCGATTTCAGGAAGCGCTTCGACCGGCGCGGGAAGGTGCGCTAGGCGCGCGGGATCAGGCCGCATCGACCTTGGCGAAGGGTGAGAAGGCGGTGCCGGTGTCATAGACCTCGACCCCTTCGCGGTGCTTGATCCAGCCGACCACGCCGTAGGTCACCGGGGTGAGCAGTGCCTCCCACAGCACTTTCAGAGCCCAGTTGGTGACCATCACGGTGAGCACCGTCTCGGTCTCCCAGACGCCGAGGAAGGCGACCGGATAGAAGATCGCGCTGTCAACCGCCTGACCGAACAGTGTCGAGCCGATGGTGCGGCTCCACAGATGCTTGCCGCCGGTCCAGATTTTCATCTTGGCGAGGACGAAGCTGTTGACGAATTCCCCCGCCCAGAAGGCCAGCATCGAGGCGAGGACGATGCGCGGCACCTGGCCGAACACGCTCTCGTAGGCCGCCTGTCCGGTCCAGTCGGCGGCAGGCGGCATGGCGACCACCACCCAGCTCATGAAGGCCATGAACACCATGGCGGCGAACCCCGCCCAGATGCAGCGGCGGGCGTTGGCATAGCCGTAGACCTCCGTGAGCACGTCGCCGAGCACGTAGGATACCGGGAAAAACAGGATGCCCGCGCCGAAGGTGTAGCCGGCAACGGTCGATAATTTGGCCGCGCCGATCAGGTTCGACAGCAGCAGGATGGCGACGAAGGCCGCCATGACATAGTCGAAATAGCGGAAATGCCGGCGCGCGCCGGCGCTGCCATTGAGCGGGGTGAGGGGCTGGTCCATGCCCGCCATGACTAGCCGGGTTTGCGTGGCTGGCAAGAGCAGCTTATGGAGCGCTCCGCGCGCGCCCGTAGTTCAACTGGATAGAGCACGAGCCTTCTAAGCTTGGAGTTGCAGGTTCGAGTCCTGCCGGGCGCGCCATTTTTCGAACCAGAGTCGCCGCTTGCGCGAGCTGAAACTTATCTGAATCGGAGCGTCAGAATTCCGCTCATCCTGAGCTTGTCGAAGGACCCTCGTGCTCCGGCGAGCTCACTGTAACAACCCGGTGCTTCGACAAGCTCAGCATGAGCGGGTCTGGTGCAGATTTGGCGCAGTGCGATCTAACCGCGCATGGCGGTGCGCATCGGCTGGCCTTCGACCGGATAGCCGCGCCGGGCGGCGTCTGGGATGATCAGCCAGGTCTCGCCCTCGCGCTCTTCCTGGTGCGGCGAGATGGTTTCCACCGGAATGGCCAGCGAGTGGTCGCGGGCCTCGGCGAAGCAGGCGAATTGCGCCAGCCGGTCGAGATTGCGGCGGGTGGGGAAGATCACGCTGATTTCTCGCTGGTCGGCCAGGTCCAGTGCACCGGCAGCGCTGGCCCAGAACAGGCGGGTGTTCTCGGTGGCATCGACCGCGATATCGACCGCGCCGGTGCCGAGGTCGGCGAGGAAAAAGCGGGTGTCGAAGGTGCCCGTGACCTTGGGGCACCAGCGCGCGAAAGGCACCAGCTGGTCAGGAGCGAGTTGCCAGCCGAACTTTTCCAGCACTGGCGCGAGCGCGCCCTGTTCAAGCAGGTAGGCGCGCGCTTCGGCGGCCATTGCGGCAGCGACCGGCTTGACGAGGCCGATGGCCAGCCCGGTTTCCTCCAGCGTCTCGCGGATACCCGCGACGCGCGCGCCGAGCACCTCGATATCGCCGGCGGGATCGAGCTGGCGCGCCAGTTCGGCGTCCTCGGGATCGACCCGCCCGCCGGGAAACACCGCCGCGCCGCCGGCGAAGCGCATTTCCTTGGCGCGCTGGACCATCAGCAGTTCAGGCGGCCCGCCAGCGGCGGCATGGCGGAACACCACGACCGTCGCTGCGGGGATGTGGCCGTCGATATCGGGAAAGGGATAGGTCATGCAGATTGCCCTCGCCCGCAAATCACGCGCTGGCAAGGCAAATTTCAGCCCGGTGGATGTGTCGAATAATCTGACAACTGCGCCGTTTGGTTAATTTCGGCTTGCGTGAAAAGACGCGCAATTCAGCCAAATATCGGGTTTGGCACGGTGCCTGCATAGCATGGCATACCCCCCAAGCAGTCTCGAATTGAGGCGGGGCTGCACCAGTCTCCGCAGCCCCGCCTCCCCGAGATGCAAACTCCCTGAAAATCGCCGATCAGCCCGCCGCCGCGACCCCGGATTCGCTCATCAGCTGGTGCAGTTCGCCCGCCTCGAACATCTCCATCATGATGTCGCTGCCGCCGACGAATTCGCCCTTCACATAGAGCTGCGGGATGGTCGGCCAGTCCGAGAAGCCCTTGATGCCCGAGCGGATTTCCTGATCCTGGAGCACATCGACGCTCTCGTAGGCGACGCCGAGATGATCGAGGATGGCGATGGCGCGGCTCGAAAAGCCGCATTGCGGGAACAGCGGCGTCCCCTTCATGAACAGGACCACGTCGCTGGCGGCGACAATATCGGCAATGCGGCTGTGGGCGTCGGACATGTTCGAAAAATTCCTCTGGAGCTATTCGCTCAATTGGGGACCGCCGTGGTCAGTTGCAAGGCGTGCAAAGCGCCGCCCATGCGACCGCCGAGCGCGGCATAGACCAGCTTGTGCTGGGCGATGCGCGGTTTGCCGGCAAAGGCCGCCGAGACGACATGCGCGGCATAATGGTCGCCGTCGCCGGCCAGATCGGTGATCGCCACCTCGGCATCGGGCAGCGCCGCCTTGATCAGCGCCTCGATCTCGCCCGCAGGCATGGCCATCAGCTCTCGCCCATCAGCATGCGCCGGGCCTCGACCATCTTGGCCTCAAGCGCGCTGCGCACTTCGGCCTCGTCGGTCTCGACCCCGGCCGAGGTCAGGTCGCCGATCAGCTTGCGCACGACATCCTCGTCGCCCGCTTCCTCGAAGTCCGCCTGGACAACGGCCTTGGCATAGGCGTCGGTTTCCGCCGCCGACAGCCCCATTTTCTGCGCCGCCCACTGGCCGAGCAACCGGTTGCGCCGCGCGGCGACGCGGAAGTGCATTTCCTCTTCCAGCGCGAAATGGGCTTCCTCGGCGCGCTCGCGGTCTTCGAATGTGGTCATGGCAGTTATCCTTCGGGTCTGCGCCGTTTCAGCGCGCAGCTTAGCGATTCACGGCGCGACGACAACCTTGCCGATAGACTGGCGCCCGGCGAGCAGGGCAATCGCCTCGCCGCCGCGCGCCAGCGGGAAGGTGACCGGCTCGTCCCGGGCGACCTTGCCGGCTGCGGCCAGGCCGATCAGCTCGGCGACAAGCTCGGCATTGCGGGCGGGATCGCGCAACGAGAAGGCACCATAGAACACGCCGCGGATATCGATCGACTTGAGCAGGGTCAGGTTGAGCGGAATCGCAGGGATACCGGCGGCAAAACCGATCGTCAGGTAGCGTCCGCCCCAGGCGAGCGAGCGGATCGCCGGCTCGGCGAAGTCGCCGCCGATGCAATCGTAAACGATGTCCGCGCCATCACCGCCAACCGCTGCCTTGAACGCCTGGGCCAGCGCCCGCGATGCGTCGCGGTCGAGATCGCCGCGCGGGTAGATCACCACGTCCTCGGCCCCGGCCTTGCGCACCGCCTCGGCCTTCGCAGCCGAGGAGACCGCGCCGATGACGCGAAGGCCGAGCGCCTTGCCCAGTTCGACCGCCGCCAGTCCCGCGCCTCCGCTCGCGCCGAGCACCAGCAGAGTCTCGCCGGGGCGCAATTCCGCGCGATCCTTGAGCGCATAGATCGCCGTGCCGTAGGCGATCGACAAGGCCGCGCCACGCGCGAAGGAGATGGCCTGCGGCAGCGCGAAGACGCGGGCTTCCTCCACCGCGACCTGTTCGGCAAATCCGCCGAACGGCGGCAGCGCGATAACCCGGTCGCCCGGCGACCACAGGGAAACACCTTCGCCCACCGCCGCAATCGTGCCGGCGACTTCGACGCCCGGCGCAAAGGGACGCGGCGGCTTGGTCTGGTAGAGGTCGCGGATGATCAGCGTGTCGAGAAAGTTGATCCCGCAGGCCCGGATAGCAACCACCACTTCGCCGGGGCCGGGCACGGGAGCATCGACCGTGTCGAGGCTCAGCGTCTCGGGTCCGCCCGGTGTGTGGCTGCGCAGCGCCTTCATGCCGCGCGGGCCGCGCTGGCAAGGAACGGCAGGTCGGCGGCGATGCGGCGCTCGTGCGCCGTGATCTCGGCGTCCTGTGCCAGGGTCAGCCCGACTTCGTCGAGACCGCCCATCAGGCACTCCTTGCGGAACGGGTCGATCTCAAAGGTGTAACGATCCTGGAACCGGGTGGTCACTGTCTGGGTCTCGAGGTCGACTTCGATCGGATCGGCTTTTGCGACGACCATCAGCCGGTCGATCGCCGCTTGCGGCAGGGCGACGGTGAGGATGCCGTTCTTGAAGGCGTTGCCCGCGAAGATGTCCGAAAAGCTCGGCGCGATGACGCAGGTGACGCCCATGTCGAGCAAGGCCCAGGCGGCGTGTTCGCGGCTCGAACCGCAGCCGAAGTTGTCGCCGGCAATGAGGATCGGCGCGCCGGCGTATTCCGGGTCGTCAAAGACATTGCCGGGCTCCTTGCGCACCGCCTCGAAGGCACCCCGGCCAAGCCCCTCGCGGGTGATGGTCTTGAGCCAGTGGGCGGGGATGACGACGTCGGTATCGACATTCTTGCGCCCGAACGGAATGGCGCGGCCAGCGACGTGGCGCAGCGGTTCCATCAGTCAGTCTCGCCAGTGTTCGGCGCGGGCGGCTTTTTCGGGTTACGCTGCTTACGGCGGCCGGCGTAGAGCAGCGCCGCAGCCAGCGCGGCGGATCCGACGGCGACGCCGGCGACAGCGGCCTTTGCGGTCCAGGCGGGCATTTCGGACTTTTTGGTCATGGCCCTCCTATGTCCATCGCGCCACGGGGTTTCAAGTGCAGCGGCGGAAATATCAGGCCTTTGCCGCCACCGTTTCGCCGCCCGGCGTGCCACAAGCCATGCAATAGCGGAAGAAAGCCATCTTGCGCGTCTCGCAACTGGTGCAGCGGTTGTAGAGTGTCATGCCGCAGTGGACGCAGAAATTGCTCTCGCTGCCCTCCATCGCCGCAATCGGCCGGTCGCAGCCAGGGCAGACCTTGGCCGCCATTTTCTTGAACGCCTCGTCGTGGCTGACCAGCTTGCGCCGGTCTTCCTCGGCCTGCTGCTCGACTTCCTGCCGCCGCGCGAGATAGGCGCGCATGTTCTTGATCAGATAGTGCCCGGCCACGAAGGTCAGCACGATCCCCACGGCATAGCGGATATAGCCGCCATAGCTCGGCAGGTAGGGCACCAGTTCGACGAAGAAGACGAAGACCGCCGCCAGCACGAAGCCGCGCATCAGCGGCCAGTGATCGCTCTTGCGCTTCTTGACCACCAGCCAGCCAGCCACCAGCAGCATCGGCAGGGTGATCAGCAGGCGCAGCCCGAAAATGCGCATTTCCTGCGAGAACATCGCCTTTTCGAAAGCCGGATAGGCATTGGCCTGGAGGCGCGATTGCTGTTCGTTAAGCTCGCTTTCGCGCTGGTTGAGCGGCATAGCCTCACTGTCCAGCGCATCGATGGCCGCCTGCACCGAACGCTCGTTGCCCTTGAGCTGCTCGAGCGCGCGGGTGCGGGCGATGACCTCGGGATCCTGCTGCGGATTGGTCGTCGCAGTGCGGGTCTGGATCCAGGCCTGGAAGGTTTCGGTGCCGGTGGACGAGGCTTTTTGCGCCTGTTCGAGTTGCAGCCGTGCGATCTGAAGCTTGTCTTCGATCACGGCGCGCCGCTCCTGGATCGACCGCAGTTCGTCACCGATTTTCTTGGTGGCCGCCGTGTCGGCGAACTGCTCCTGCGTCACCTCGCTCTCGACCTGCGGCAGGTCGCCGATGACCAGATTGCCGAGCCCGACGATGAAGGCGGCGAGGATCACCGAGACCACCCACATGGCAATCCCGAAGGCCTTCTCCGGCACGCGCACACCCTTAGCCATAATTGTCTCCCTGTCCCTCAAGGGCGAAGGCTATGCCGGGCGCCGCACGCTGTAAAGCGTCAGCCGAAGTGTACACCGAGGAACAGCGACCACAGATCGCCCGCGAGCAGCACGAGCAGGCACATCGCGGTCGCCTCGATCACGACGCGATAGAGGCTCCACAGCCGATGGCTGGCGCGCTCGTCGAGCCAGTAGACATTGGCGAAAGTGATCAGGAAATCCATCGCATAGAACACCGTGCCCAGCCCGAGCTGGCGGTCGAGGTCCTCGTACCAGGCAAAGCTGCCCTTGGGCTGGCTGACGAACAGCATGGTCTCGAGCCAGGCCCAGAACAGCGCACTGGCGATCACGCCGAGCACAAAGGCCAGCCGCCCGGCGGCGACACCGAATGCCTGGCCGAGCCGGTAAATCCGCCGGATCATGACGATGGCACCGATGTGGTAAACCGTGAAAAAGCCCACGGAAATCGGATACATGCCGATAGGCACGCGCTTGTGGTCGGCCAGCGCCGTCGCCTGATCGGGGCCGAGCAGGGCGCTGTCGAAATACCAGCTGACCTTGGGGTAGTTGTAGCGCATGCCCAGCGTGTCGAAGAAATATTCGGTGCCGAAATAGGTGAGGAAGAAGATCAGCACCGCGAGATAGAGCTGGAACTTGAACCACCACTGCTTCCAGAACGGCAAGGGGTGATGGCGGCGCAGCCACAGCGGCAAAAGCACGCAGAACGGCAGCCAGACGAGCAGGCCGGCGAGCAGGTTCTGCCAGTTGCCCGCGACGCTCAGCCCCGAGCGCGAGGTGATGCCGCTGATTACGAAGAACACCGGGATATAGGCGAGGTAGAACTTCTCCGCCCAGGCGCGGTCGTCGTTCTGCGAGAACCACTTGCGGGGGGATGTGAAAGTGCGGGGGTCGGGCGCGTCGTCGGTGTAGGTGGTGGTCATGGCGCCCCTCCCAAGGATGCGGGAAGGTTGCGTGTATTGATGACGGGGTCAAGCGGAGGAGAGCTTTACAGCCAGTCCTCGCAGCGCAGGCCATCGACGCGGGTGAAGTCCTTGAGGTTGTTGGTTACGACTATCAGGCCGAGGCTTCGGGCATGACCGGCAATGAGCATGTCGTTCGCGCCAATCAACTGGCCCTGCCGTTTGAGGGATGCCCGGATGTTGGCGGCGTGTTCGGCAGCGTTCCTGTCAAACAAGGGAACATCGACCCTTGAGGCAAAATCATCGGCGAGTTGGTATTGGTATTCAGTCCGCGCAGACAATTCGGCTCCGACATAGAGTTCGTGCAGGACGATGATGGAAATACACAGCGTGCCCTTTTCCAGCGCAAGGCGATTTGCAATGCTTGGTGGACGATCTCGGAGGAAACGGACACATAGGTTGGTGTCCAGCATGTAGCGCAGCATCAGCCGAAATCGCGCTCCTGAGGCGGCAAGTCCTCCGGTTCCATAAAATCGGGGCAGGGAGGCCGATCAAAGAAATCGTCCCAGAATGCATTGACCGGAGTGATCTCCAACGATTTCCCCCGCCGGATGACGTAGACTTCCTTCACATCGTCGGGAAACGCCAGTTCCTTGGGGATGCGCACTGCCTGGCTGCGGTTCGACTTGAACACGGCTGCGCGCTTTTTCTGGGGGATGGCGGAGTGGGCGTTCATGCGGGGAATGTGCGCCTGGGGGTGGGATATGTCAATGGGATATGTCATCTGTCATGTATTGCGCCGATTCTTGAAGGCCTGTTCTGCCTCAACAAAATCAGCCTTCAATTCGTCGGAAATCTTGAGGTTCTTCCTGATCCAATTTGCCGCTTCCATGGCTGCCTTTGCTGACTCCTCATCGCCTTGATGTAGTAGATCTACAATTTCTTCATTGTAGATGGAGTTGTCTGCAATGGCCCTCAATTGGCCATTATGTCCGTAATTTTTACCGAAAACCGAATTTTGATTGAGAAGCCAGTGATGCCTCGAATCATTTTTGTTTCTGATGACTTTTTCGAGCGGAGCATTCATTGAATGCACATGATCAGGATATTTTGATAATTTTTCTATCCAATGCTCGCTTTTGCCATCGATCCAATCGGTCACTTCAGACAAATCAACGGAAAGTCGCCGTAGTCCGAACACTGCTTGATCGAGTTTTAAGATATCATCCCATCGGAACACGATACCGGATTCTGCGTACCTATTGTGGCTGTTTCCAAATTTCTCCAGATATTCAAGAAACTCATAAAATGTTTGAGAAATCCAGATGTATTTTTCGGTCGGAAATGGGTTGTCAAATTTGATTGGAAGCGTGCCGCGCAGTCTTTCGATTTCTTTGATTATATCAACTATGTTGTGTTTATAAGGTTTCGCGCACCCGCCGTTCAGAAGTAAAACGTATTTTGAATATTTTTCGATGCAATGCAGGCTGCACCACATGAAATCATGGGCTTGTGAGTTAAAATATGACCACCTTGCCGTGATATAATTTTCGTCAGCAGTGCAGAGGAATGTCTTTTTGATTATTCGCAGTGCACCGTCGGGGATTGGGGAGTCGCTCATACCACCAATCCCAATACCTCAACGCCCTCTGACAACGCCGCCGCCGCCAGTTTCCGATCGAATGTCGCCAATGGCAGACCTTTGCTGACCGCCAGCGCCAAATACCCAGCGTCGAACATCTTCAGTGCGAACCGCTCGGCGAGGGGCAGAACCGTGTCGAAGGCCTCGTGCTGGCCAAACTGGTGTTCGTCTCGCGGGAGATTGCGCAACTGGCTGGAAAACTGCGCAACCGCATCAGCCGTTGTTCGCCCTTGCCGCAGGCCGACCAGAAGCGCGTTGGCGGTTTCGAACTGCCAGTAACTTGGGACCAGCGCTCCGTCGTCGATGGCCCGGAAAATTATGCGATGGGACGCGTCAATATCCTGGTCGCGAAAATGCCAGGCGGCTGTAACCGACGCGTCGACGACAATTGTCATCAGCCCCGCGTATCGGCGAGCAGGTCATCAATGGTCAGATCGGGGCCAAGCTTAATGTTGTTGGCGTCCCGATAGGCGAACCATTCCATCCACGAGCGCTTGAGCGCTTCCTTGTCGCGAACTGTGCTGTTGAGCGGAGAAAGCCGCGCTACCGGTTTGCCATGCCGCTTGATCGTGATTTCCTCACCGGCTTCCGCGCGCTGCACGAGTTCCGACAGCCGCGCCTTGGCGTCGGCAAGCGAGAATTCTGTGGCGCGGATATCCATTCAGACCAATTTATGCGAAATTCTGGTCAGGTCAACTCCCGCACATCCGTCAAACGCCCGGTAACCGCCGCCGCCGCCGCCATCGCGGGCGAAACCAGATGCGTCCGCGCGCCCGGTCCCTGACGCCCCGTAAAATTCCGGTTGCTGGTCGAGGCGCAGCGTTCTCCGGGGGGCACCTTGTCGGGGTTCATGCCGAGGCACGCCGAGCAGCCCGGTTCGCGCCATTCCAGCCCGGCGTCGGTGAACACCTTGTCCAGCCCCTCGGCCTCGGCCTGAGCTTTAACCAGTCCCGAGCCGGGGACGACGATGGCCCACTTCACGTTCGCCGCCTTGTGCCGCCCGCGCAGCACCGCTGCTGCCGCGCGCAGATCTTCGATGCGGCTGTTGGTGCAGCTGCCGATGAAGACGTTCTGCACTTCGATGTCCTGCATCCGCGTGCCCGGGGTCAGGCCCATGTAATCGAGGCTGACCTGTGCGGCTTCCTGCTTCGACGGATCGGCGAAGCTGGCGGGGGAGGGGACTGTGCCGCCGATGGCAACGGTGTCTTCCGGGCTGGTGCCCCAGGTGACGGTCGGCTGGACGTCGCTGGCCTGGATAACCACCGACTTGTCGAACTTCGCGCCCGCATCGGTGGCCAAACTCTTCCACCAGGCCACGGCCTTGTCCCAGTCCGCGCCCTTTGGCGCGTAAGGCCTGCCCTTCAGGTAAGCGAATGTCGTCTCATCCGCCGCGATCAGACCGGCGCGCGCGCCTGCCTCGATGCTCATGTTGCACACCGTCAGCCGGCCCTCGACGCTCATCGCCTCGAACACGGCCCCGCGAAATTCGATGACATGGCCGGTGCCGCCCGCCGTCCCGACAACGCCGATGATGTGGAGCACCAGGTCCTTGGGCGTTATGCCGGGGCCAAGGAGGCCCTCGACGCGCACTTCCATGGACTTAGACTGCTTCAGGAGCAGCGTCTGGGTCGCCAGCACATGCTCGACCTCGCTGGTGCCGATGCCGAAGGCCAGCGCGCCAAGCCCGCCGTGGCAGGAGGTGTGGCTGTCGCCGCAAACAATGGTGGCACCCGGCAGCGAGAAGCCCTGTTCGGGGCCGACGACATGGACGATGCCCTGTTCGGCGTCGCTGTCACCGATATAGCGGATGCCGAATTCGGGAGCGTTCCGCTCAAGCGCGGCCAGCTGCGCGGCGCTTTCCACGTCGGCAATCGGGATGCGTGCGCCCGCGCCATCGATCCGCGCGGTGGTCGGCAGATTGTGGTCGGGCACGGCCAGCGTCAGGTCCGGCCGGCGCACAGTGCGGCCTGAAGCGCGCAGCGCCTCGAAGGCTTGCGGGCTGGTCACTTCGTGGACCAGGTGGCGGTCGATATAGATCAGGCAGGTGCCCCCAGTGTCATCGGCGTCGCGGCGCGAGACGGTGTGGGCGTCCCAGATCTTCTCGTAAAGTGTGCGGGGTTTGCTGGCCATGGCTAGCCAATAGGCACTGCCGCGCCGTTTTCAAGGCGTGCTATTCGGCTCGCGTCCATATCCACGACCCGCAGATCGTCAGCACGGCAATCGAAATGAGCACCCATGGCCAGCCGACGCTGAACCAGGTGAAGCCGACCCCCGCCGCCATGGCACCGATCGCGGCCAGCTTGGCCCGCCGCGAGATCGCCCGCCGCTCGCGCCAGTCGCGCAAGGCGGGGCCATAGCGCGGGTGGTCGAGCAGCCGCTGCTCCCAGTCGGGCCGGCTGCGCGCGAAGCAGAAGGCGGCGAGCAGCAGGAAAGGGACGGTCGGCACGATCGGCAGCGCGATGCCGACGATGCCCAGTCCGACCGCGAACAATCCGGCGGCGAGATAGAGCGGCCGGGTCAAGCGCCCGGCGAATCCGCGGCGTAGCGCGCGGCGGTCTCGCGGATCAGCGCGATCATGTTGGGCACTCCTTGCGTCCGGTTGGAACTGAGCTGGTTCCTCAGGTCGAACTGTTCAAGGGCGGCGGCGATGTCGGTGCGGGCGACCTCGGCGGCGGGCTTGTCCTGCACGGCGGAAATCACCAGCGCGACGATCCCCTTGGTAATCGCGGCGTTGCTGTCGGCCAGGAAGTGCAGCCTGTTGTCCGGCCCTAGAGTCGGATAGACCCAGACGCTGGCCGAACAGCCGCGCACCAGGGTGGCATCGGTCTTCAGTGCGGCGGGCATGGCATCGAGCTCGCGGCCCAGTTCGATCAGCAGGCGATAGCGCTCGTCGCCATCGAGGAACTCATATTCTTCGCGAATGTCATCAAGGCTGCGCATGCCGCGCCATGTAAGCCCCGCGCTCCGCGAAGCAAGGCGGATGTGGCGACACGATCTTCACCAGATTGCAAACACCTTGCCGGTAATGCCGCTGCGGGAATGTGCAGTTACGGAAGAAGGGCGCAGACGTTGAAGACCATCAAGACTGTGCTGGCGACGCTGGCCTGCCTCGCCTTGCTCGGCACCATTGGCGTTTACCAGGCTGCCGACTGGTTCTCGTCGAACAAGGAAGTGATTGCCGAGGAAGCCATCAAGCTGAGCGGTTTTCCGAAGCGGAAATGCGAACAGCTCGAAGCGAGTTACCAGCGCGCATGGGATGCAGCGGTCGACAGGGACGCACTTGAGGCCAACAATGCCCAGCTTGATCGCATGCGCGACGAGATCGACAAGATGTGCCGCGACATTTGATCTTGCCTTTCGCTGCGATCCGGCCTACTTGGCCCCTATCCAGACATTGTTAGCATCGTCCGGGCTGGCGCCGAAAGGGGCCGGCGCGAAACTGCTTTTGCAATGCTGGGCAATGGAGCAGGCATGGCGGATATCGCGCGCATCATCGAGATTGTCGAACCGGAGGCACAGGCCCTCGGTTTCGATCTCGTGCGCGTGAAGCTGTATGGAAAAAGCGAAGCGGGTGGCGGGCTCAGTGAATTGGGGGACGATGAACGCGCCTTGCAGATCATGGCCGAGCGGCCCGAGACAGGCCAACTGGTGATCGACGACTGCGCTGCGCTGTCGCGCCGGATTTCCGATCGCATCGACGAGCTTGAGGAACAGGGTGTCGAGCTGATCGAAGGGGCTTATCGCCTCGAAGTCAGCTCCCCCGGGATCGATCGTCCGCTGACCCGCCTCAAGGACTATGCCAACTGGGCTGGCCACGAGGTCCGCGTCCTGCTGACCAATCCCGTCGAGGGAAACCGCAAGTCACTTCAGGGTGATCTTGCCGGCATCGAGGGAGAAGAGATTTCCCTGGCCGACAGGAAGTCCGGCACAGTTACATTTGCTTTTTCCAACGTTCAATCCGCCAAGCTGGTCTTGACCGACCGGCTGATTGCCGCCACCCGCCCGCTCGACGTCAGCGGCGCAGATGAAATTCTCGAAGACGACGATTAAATGGGGACAGTCCCCATTTAATTCGGGAACTCAAGAAACTGATTAAATAGGGACTGTCCCTATTTGATCGTCAACAGGAAGACTGAATATGGCCAGTCCGATTTCTGCCAACCGCGCCGAACTGCTCGCCATCGCCACATCGGTGGCGACCGAGAAGATGATCGACAAGGCGATCGTCATCGAGGCGATGGAAGAGGCGATCCAGAAGAGCGCGCGCAGCCGCTATGGCGCGGAGAACGACATCCGCGCCAAGCTCGATCCGCGCACCGGCGACCTGCGCCTGTGGCGCGTGGTCGAAGTGGTCGAGGAGGTCGAGGACTATTTCAAGCAGGTCGACCTGAAGTCCGCCGAGAAGCTCCAGGCCGGGGCCAAGCTTGGCGATTTCATCGTCGATCCGTTGCCGGCGGTCGAACTGGGCCGAATCGACGCGCAGTCGGCCAAGCAGGTGATCTTCCAGAAGGTCCGCGATGCCGAGCGCGAGCGCCAGTACGAGGAATTCAAGGACCGCGCCGGCGAGATCGTCACCGGGGTGATCAAGTCGGTCGAATTCGGCCATGTCATCGTCAATCTCGGCCGCGCCGAGGGCGTGATCCGCCGCGACCAGCAGATCCCGCGCGAGGCAGCGCGCGTCGGTGAGCGGGTCCGCTCCTATATCATGAAGGTCGAGCGGCAGAACCGCGGCCCGCAGATTTTCCTGTCGCGCGCTCACCCCGAGTTCATGAAATTGCTGTTCGCGCAGGAAGTGCCCGAGATCTACGACAACATCATCGAGATCAAGGCGGCCGCGCGCGATCCGGGCAGCCGCGCGAAAATCGGCGTGATCAGCCGCAATTCCAGCATTGATCCGGTCGGTGCCTGCGTCGGCATGAAGGGTAGCCGCGTCCAGGCGGTGGTGCAGGAACTGCAGGGCGAGAAGATCGACATCATCCCGTGGAGCGAGGACACCGCGACCTTCGTGGTCAACGCGCTCCAGCCCGCCACGGTCAGCCGGGTCGTCATCGACGAGGAGGAAAGCCGCATCGAGGTGGTCGTGCCCGACGATCAGCTCAGCCTGGCCATCGGCCGGCGCGGGCAGAACGTGCGGCTCGCCAGCCAGCTCACCGGCAGCCAGATCGACATCCTCACCGATGCAGAGGCCAGCGAAAAGCGCCAGCGCGAGTTTTCCGAGCGTTCGAAGATGTTCGAGGAAGAACTCGACGTCGACGAGACGCTGTCGCAGCTGCTGGTCGCGGAAGGCTTCACCGAGCTTGAGGAAGTGGCCTACATCGACCTGGCCGAAATCGCCGCAATCGAAGGCTTCGACGACGAACTGGGCGAGGAACTGCAAAGCCGCGCGGTCGAAGCGCTCGAGCGCCGCGATGCCGCTAACCGCGAAACGCGCCGCGCGCTCGGCGTCGAGGATGCGCTCGCCGAAATCCCGCACCTCACCGAGGCCATGCTGGTCACGCTGGGCAAGGCGGGGATCAAGACGCTCGACGATCTCGCTGACCTTGCCACCGACGAACTGATCGCCAAGAAGCGCCAGGAACAGCGTCGCCGCGAAGGCTCGACCCCGGCGCCGCGCCGCGACCGCCAGCGCGAGGAAGACAGGGGCGGCGTGCTCGGCGAATATGGCCTGTCCGAAGAACAGGGCAACGAAATCATCATGGCCGCACGGGCCCACTGGTTCGACGACGAGCCGGCAAACGAGGAGGCCGCCGATGCGGATTCCTCACAATGACCCGCTAGGCTCCGACAGCCTCGAAGGGTCCGAGCGGCCCAAGAATCACGGATCGCAGCGGCTGACCCGGAGAGGAAGTGTATTCTCAGCGGGGACCACGGTTCGCGGGACGATCTGCTGCGCCTCGCCATTTCGCCCGATGGGCTGGTCTTGCCCGATGTCCTGGCGCGCGCGCCGGGGCGCGGGGCGTGGATCGGCGTTTCGCGTGGCGAACTCGAAACGGCGATGGCCAAAGGCAAGCTCAAGGGCGCGCTGGCCCGGGCCTTCAAGGGTGCCGAACTGACCATCCCAGCCGATCTCGGCGAACGTATCGAAGCCGCGCTGCTGCGCGCTTTCACTGATCGGCTTGGGCTGGAAATGCGCGCCGGCTTGCTGTTGCTGGGCGCGGAACGCATCGCCGAGAAAGCGCGCAGCGGACGGGTCGCCTGGCTCGGCCATGCTGCCGATGCCAGCGAGGACGGATCGCGCAAACTCGACCAGGCCTGGCGGGTCGGCGAAGAGGCCGAAGGCAGCGGCAAAGCCGGCCTGCGCTTGCCACTGGACCGGACGGCGCTGTCTGTGGCATTGGGCCGCGACAATGTCGTCCACCTGGCGCTGACCGCACCTGCGGCGGCGCAAAGGATTGACGGCCTGCTCCGGCGTCTGACGCGCTTTGTGGGGCAGGACGAAACGACCGGGAACGAAGCGGAAAACCGGACGGCAGCCGCCGCTCCGGACCCTGTGACGACATGACGATACCGAAGGGCGAAGACTGGAAATGACCGAGACCACAGACAAACCGACTCTGGGCCGCAAGCCGCTGGGGCTGAAGCGATCGGTCGAAGCCGGCGAGGTCAAGCAGACCTTTAGCCATGGCCGCACCAACAAGGTGGTGGTCGAAGTCAAGCGACGCAAGCTGATCGGCAAGCCCGGCGAGGCCCCGCCCGCACCGCCGCCTGCGCCCGAACCCGAGGTGGTGGTTGTCGCCCCCAAGGCTCCGCCCAGGCCGGTGCCGCCGCCCTCGGCCGAAACCCGCCAGGAAACGCAGACCCGCCTGCTTCGTGAAGCCGAAGAGGCGCGGCTCAATTCGCTTGAAGCGGCCAACCGGCGCGAGCAGGACGAAAAGGCGCGGGCGATCGAGCTCGACAAGCAGCGCGGCGAGCAGAAGTCAGACACTCCGGTCGAAGCCAAGGCGCTGCCCGAGCCCGAGCCCGCGCCCACGCCCGAACCGGCGGCAGCCGAGCCCGCCGACGCGCCCGCTGCGGAAGCGGTGGCGAGCGACGAGACAGGCACCACCGGCGGCACCGGCGGCACTGGAGCGGGCGCGATTGCGCCGCGCCGGTTCACTCCGGTTCCCCAGATCAAGCGGCCCGAACCGGCCAAAAAGGTGGCGCATCCGCGCGACAAGGCCGGCGAGCACCGCCGCCAGTCGGGCAAGCTCACCGTGTCCAAGGCGCTGAACGAGGACGAAGGCGCGCGCGCACGCAGCCTCGCCGCGCTCAAGCGCGCGCGTGAGAAGGAAAAGCGCGCGCATTTCGCCGGCCAGCAGCATGCGCGCGAGAAGCAGGTGCGCGATGTGATCGTGCCCGAGTCGATCACGGTGCAGGAACTGGCCAACCGCATGGCCGAAAAGGGCGCGGACCTGGTCAAGGCGCTGTTCAAGATGGGCGTGCCGGTGACGATCAACGAGGTCATCGACCAGGATACCGCCGAACTGCTGGTCACCGATTTCGGCCACAACATCCAGCGCGTTTCCGAGAGCGACGTCGATATCGACCACGCCGCTGACGTCGATGCGGAAGAGACGCTCCAGTCGCGTCCGCCGGTGGTGACGATCATGGGGCATGTCGATCACGGCAAGACCAGCCTGCTCGACGCGCTGCGCGGCACCGATGTGGTGCGCGGCGAGGCGGGCGGCATCACCCAGCATATCGGTGCTTACCAGATCAGGACCAAGGGCGGCGATCTCGTCACTTTCCTCGACACGCCGGGCCACGAAGCCTTCACCGAAATGCGCATGCGCGGCGCGAATGTCACTGACATCGTCATTCTGGTGGTGGCGGCGGACGACGGGCTGATGCCGCAGACGATTGAGGCGATCCACCACACCAAGGCCGCTGGCGTGCCGATGATCGTGGCGATCACCAAGATCGACAAGCACGAGGCCGACGCACAGAAAATCCGCGAACGCCTGCTCGAGCATGAGGTGATCGTCGAGGCGATGTCGGGCGATGTCCAGGATGTCGAGGTTTCGGCCAAGACCGGGCAGGGCATGGACGACCTGATCGAGAAGATCCTGCTCCAGGCCGAATTGCTCGAACTGCGCGCCAATCCCGAGCGTTCCGCCGAAGCGACGGTGATCGAGGCCAAGCTCGACAAGGGCAAGGGACCGCTGGCGACCGTGCTGATCAACCGCGGCACGCTGAAGGTCGGCGACATTTTCGTCGTCGGCACCCAGTCGGGCCGCGTCCGCGCGATGCAGGACGACAAGGGCCGCCAGATCAAGCAGGCGGTGCCGGCACTGCCGGTCGAAGTGCTGGGGCTTGGCGGCGTGCCGATGGCGGGCGATACGCTCACCGTCGTCGATAGCGAGGCCCGCGCCCGCGAGGTCGCCGCCTTCCGCCATGAGCAGGCGACCGCCAGGCGCACGACCTCCGCCCCCGTCAGCCTCGAGAACATGTTCTCGGCGCTTCAGGACAAGAAGACGGTTCTTGAATATCCCGTGGTGGTCAAGGCCGATGTCCAGGGCTCGGCCGAGGCCATCGTCAATGCGCTCAACAAGATTTCGAACGACGAGATCAAGGTGCGCGTGCTCAATTCGGGGGTCGGCGCGATCACCGAAAGCGATGTTTCGCTGGCTTTCTCCAGCGGCGCGCCGATCGTCGGCTTCAACGTCCGCCCCAACGCCAAGGCGCGCGAAATGGTAGAGCGCCACAAGGTGCGGATGAAGTATTTCGACGTGATCTACCAGCTGACCGACGACATCCGCCAGGAAATGGCCGGCATCTGGGGCCCGGAACGCATCGAGACCGTGGTCGGTCGCGCCGAGATCAAGGAGATATTCCCCGCCGGCAAGCACGACAAGGCGGCAGGCCTCCTGGTCACCGACGGTTATATCAAGAAGGACATCCACGCCCGCATCACCCGCGACGATGTCATCATCTCCAAGACCACAGTCGCCTCGCTGCGGCGCTTCAAGGACGATGTGGCGGAAGTGCGCGCGGGTCTGGAGTGCGGCGTGGTGCTCAAGGACACCAACGACATCAAGCCGGGCGACGTGCTGGAGACCTTCGAGGTGGAGATGCGCGAGCGGACGCTTTAAGCGCCACAAGACTGACTATCATTTCCGAGCTCGCCGCAACACGCGGCGGGAAAGGAGGTGGTTATATTGACAGAAAATTGTGCTGTGATTCTGG
Source organism: uncultured Alphaproteobacteria bacterium (assembly GCA_963777795.1). Classification (GTDB taxonomy): domain Bacteria; phylum Pseudomonadota; class Alphaproteobacteria; order Sphingomonadales; family Sphingomonadaceae; genus Novosphingobium. Next base: position 151,889 of record CAVZRM010000003.1, on the reverse strand, counting down.
TTATCGGCATTGCGACTTTACTGCTCGCATTGCTCACTTTCGTGCTCAGACTCATTGAGATGACACGGAAATAATCGGTGAGGGGATCGGTGATTGCAGTTGCCGATCCCCAATACGAATTGAGCCCGGACGTTGCAGCGCCCGGGCTCAGGAGGTGATCATTGACTGAAAATCAGCTGTGATTTGGTCCACATCTCACAATTTGGTGAAAAAATCAAGATGTATCCTTCCCTCGCCCTGTTTGGTAGCATCAAAGGTCGGTGAAGTTTGATGTTTGGAATGCGCCTCCCGTTCGCTGCGGTTCTGCTCGGCCTGGTTGTCTGTTTGGCGGGCGTCGCAGGCGTATTATGGCGGGACCACGCGGGGAAACAGGCTTTCGCAACCGGTGTGCGAAAGTGAGTTGATGACATGGCTCGAAGAGATCCGCTGCAAGATGTGCGCCGTGAATTGCGCGGCGGTGATGATCGGTTCTACTTTGTGTGGGATCGACGAGTGGACATAGATATCGTTTATTTCGCCGACGGAGTTATGTTGCCCGGCAAGCGGAAATCGGTTTGTCGGCCAGCGAAGGCTTCTCTAGTGTTGAAAAAGGGTCCTCTCGAGAAATGGACGCATTTTCACGATGTGCCTCATTTTCGACTGTCTGTCTGTGGTGATGCGTTGGATGGTTATTCTCGACGCTACAAGATGAAAATGGCGCGCATAAATCCGCAGTCAATCGACAAGTACTGCACACATTGAACCATGCCCCGCTACCTCGCCCTGTTCGGTTCGATAAACGTCGGCGGTAACCGGCTGAAAATGGCCGATCTGCGCGCGGCCTTCGAGGCGGAAGGCTTCATGCATGTCGAGACCGTGGTCGCCAGCGGCAACGTGCTGTTCGACCATGCCGAACGGCCCGACGAAGGGCTGGAGGAGAAGCTCTCCCTGATGATGGCTGAGCGGTTCGACATGACCAGCGTCGCACTGGTCCGCTCGCGCGATGCCCTGGCCCAGGCAATTGCGGAAAATCCCTTCGCCGCTGACGGCCAGGAAAACTTCGTCTACACGCTGTTTCTCGATGGCCTGGTCGACCCTGCCGCTTTCGCCCGGCTCGAAGCCGACCGCACCGGCCCCGAACGCCTCGCCATGGGTGACCGCGCGCTGCATATCGACTATGTCGCCGGAGCAGGCGAGAGCAAGCTGGTCGGTGCATTCATCGAACGGCGACTGGGCGCTAAGGGAACGGCGCGCAATCTGCGCTCGATGAAGCGGATATTGGCCAAAATGGACGAAAGCACAGTATAATGGCCCGCTCCCCCGCCACCCCCGAGACCCGCTCGGTCCGCCTGCTCAAGGTCGGCGAACAGGTGCGGCATATCCTGTCCGAGCTGCTGATGCGCGGCGAGGTGCATGATGATGTGCTGGCGGCCCATTCGGTCTCGGTGACCGAGGTGCGCATGTCGCCCGATCTGCGTCATGCCATGGTCTTCGTGAAGCCCCTGCTGGGCGCGGACGAGGAGGATGTGCTCAAGGCGCTGCGCACCAACACCGCCTATTTCCAGCGCGAGGTGGCCGGGCGGCTCAAGCTCAAATATGCGCCCAAGCTCAAATTCACCGGCGACGAGAGCTTCGATGTCGCCGCCAAGATCGAGACGCTGCTCGCCAATCCGAAAGTAGCGCGCGATCTGGGGGACTTGAGCGATGACTGATTTCGCCTTCCTCCACGGCGGAGCCCATCAGGCGATGAACACCCGTCCGCAAAGGCTGGCGGAGGCTGCGGGTTGACCGCCCTCGGGGTAAGACGTATCTTACCCTCATGAACGCGCAAACCAAACTCTCTGCCAAGGGCCAGGTCGTTATCCCAAAGGATGTGCGGGATCGACTTGGCTGGCCGCAAGGTAGTGCACTTGAGGTGATCGAAACCGCAGGAGGAGTGCTGCTGCGTCAGCCGCAGACACGCAAGAAGCTGACCTTCGAAGAGGCGACTGCGCAGATTAGGAAGATTGTCAATTACACGGGGCCACCTCTGACGATTGAACAGCTAAGCTGGTCGGCGGAAGCTGACAGGGAGTATCGGCGGTCAAAGCGATCAAAGAAGTGATTGCACTCGATACAAGTATCCTCGCCCGGTATATTCTCAACGACAATCTGTCTGAAGCGCGCGCCGCCGAGCAGCTCATTTCCAGCAATGCTTGTTCTGTCAGCTGGTCGGTGTTGGTCGAGTTATGCTGGGTTCTTGAATCCAATGCACGGCTGCCCCGAAGTGAAGTCGCCCGCAGCCTGACTGCAATCGCAAATTCGGACTTCATTGCGCCGCCTGACATTGCCCTGCTGACATGGGCGCTAGAACGCTACGCAAGTGGAGCGGATTTCCCGGACATGGTCCATCTGGCGAGTGCGATGAGTGGCGCTATTGAATTTGCTTGCTTTGATCGCAAGCTGGCCCGGCAAGCAGGTCCAGAAACGCCAGTCCCGGTTCGGACCCTTCGGGCATGACCGAATTCGACGACCTCAGCACCGAACTTGCATCCGGTGAAGTCCGCCTCGTCCCGCTCGCCGATCACCACCTCAGACCCTTGCGCGCGGCCTGCGCTGAAGATCCGGACATCTGGCTCATCTACCCGCACTCGATGCTGGGCGAGCATTTCGATGCGGCGATTGCCAGCCGCAGGGCAACGCCAGGCGTGATTTTCGCTGCCTTCCTTGGCAGGGAGGTAGTGGGCCTAACCTCCTATCTACGCCCCGATACCGGCAACGGCATAGTCGAGATCGGCGGCACCTATATCGCGCCCCGGGTGCGCGGCACTGCGTTCAACCGGACGATGAAGAAACTGCTGATTGAACACGCTTTCGCCCTAGGGCTATCGCCGCATCGTCTTCCTGGTTGATGAGCGCAATGCGCGTAGCCAGGGTGCCGTGTTGAAACTTGGCGCGACGCGCGAAGGTCTGCTACGCCGCGACCGGATCACCTGGACTGGCCATCTGCGCAATACCTGCGTTTTCGGGCTGCTGCGCGAGGAATGGCACGGATGAATGAGACCCTGTTTCTGGCGGCGACGCTGATCATCCCGATGATCCTCGCCATTGTGTTTCACGAAGTCGCTCACGGCTGGACGGCGCGGGCGCTGGGCGATCCCACGGCGGCGGAGCAGAACCGCCTCAGCCTCAATCCGCTGCGCCATGTCGATCCGTTCGGCACGGTGATCCTGCCCGGCCTGCTGGCGCTGGCCAAGGGACCGATATTCGGCTGGGCCAAGCCGGTGCCGGTTGACAAGATGCGGCTGCGCAATCCGCGCTTCGGCATGATGCTGGTCGCCATTGCCGGGCCGGGGATCAATCTGGCGATGGCAGGCGTGTCGGCGGTGGTACTCGGCTTGCTGCTCGCGCAAATCGCACCTTCGTCCGCCACACCGTTCCTCGTCGCCAATCTGACGAATTTCATCACGATCAACATTTTCCTGGCGCTGTTCAACCTGTTGCCGATCCCGCCGTTCGACGGATCGCACATCGTCGAGGGCCTGTTGCCGCCCAAACTGGGCCGGGCCTATGCCCGGCTGCACAAATGGGGGCTGCTGGCGATGATCGGGCTGATCGTCGTGCTGCCATGGCTGGTGCCGGGGTTCGATCCGGTGGGCAAGCTGGTGGTGCCCCCGGTGCAATGGCTGACGCAGCTGTTCCTGGGCCTGGCCTCGGGGATTGCCGGCGGGTAAAGTTCACTCCGCCGCCAGCAGTTCCTCCGCTCCGCCCAGATCGACGCTGACCAGGCGGCTGACGCCCTTTTCGATCATGGTCACGCCGAACAGGCGGTGCATGCGGCTCATCGTCACGGCGTTGTGGGTGACGATGAGGTAGCGCGTCTCGGTCTCCAGCGTCATCGCGTCGAGCAGGTCGCAGAAGCGCTCGATATTGGCGTCGTCGAGCGGCGCATCGACTTCGTCGAGCACGCAGATCGGTGCCGGGTTGGTGAGGAACAGCGCGAAGATCAGTGCGATAGCGGTGAGCGCCTGTTCGCCGCCCGACAGCAGGGTGAGCGATTGCAGCCGCTTGCCTGGCGGCTGGGCGAATATCTCAAGCCCGGCTTCGAGGGGATCGTCGCTATCGACCAGCGCGAGATGCGCCTGTCCGCCCTCGAACAGGCGGGTGAACAGCCGGCGGAAATGGGTATCGACCGCCTCGAAGGCGGCACGCAGCCGCTCGCGGCCTTCGCGGTTCAGGTTGCCGATCGAGCCGCGCAGGCGGTGCACCGCTTCGGTCAGTTCGGCTTGCTCGGCCAGGCTCGCTCCGTGCCGTCCTTCCGCCTCGGCGAGTTCTTCGGCGGCGACCAGGTTGACCGGACCGAGCCGCTCGCGGTCGGCGATGAGCCGGTCGTGCGCGGCGGATTCCTCGGGCGCACCGGCAACTTCGGGGGAAGCAAAGGCGAAGCGCTCGGGCAGCAGCGGCGGCGGGCACTGGAAGCGCTCGCCCGAAATCGCCGCCATCTCGGCGCGGCGGCCTTCCTCGTTTTCGGCGCGGGCGGCGGCACCGGCGCGGGTCTCGCGAGCCGAGGCGAGGGTTTCGTTGAGACCGGCGAGGGCTTCGTCGGCCAGGCGCGCGGTGTCGCTGGCCCCGGTCAGCGCGGCTTCGGCCTCGGCCAGTTCGGTGCCCAGCCGCGCGCGGACCTCGTCGCCAGCCTCGATCTCGCGCAGCAGCGACGCAGGCTTGGCGGCGGTGATTGCGCGGTCGGCTTCGATTTCCTCGAAGCGGCGGCCCATCTCGGCGAGGCGGCTGGCGGCGTCGCCGGCGCGGGCCTGCCAGCCGGCGATGTCGGAGCGCTGTGCGGCGCAGCGCTCGCGCGCGACGGCGAGCGCCTGGTCCTGTGCCGACAAGGCAGCGGCGGCGGCCTGCACCGCCTGGCGCGTGGCCTCATGCTGGGCTTGCGCGGCGGCGAGCGCGGCGCGGCCGGCCCCGGCGTCGGGCAGCATGGCGCGGCGTTCATTGGCGGCGGCGCGGTCGGCCTCGGCTTGCTGGCGTTGCTCGGCAAGGTCGCCAGCGGCGGCAGCAAGGTCGGCACGGCGCGCGGCTTGGCGGCTGCGCGCGTCTTCGGCCTGATCGAGCGCGCGCAGGGCCTGGCGCTCGGCCTCGGAAGCCTCGGCGACCGCGCGTTCGGCGACGACCATGGCCACTTGCTGCGCGGCCAGTTCGGCCTGCACTGCGGATTGCACCGCCTCGGCATCGGCCGCCGTGGCGCGCCGGGCGGGCAGTTCGGCCTCGAGCTCGGCAAAGCGGTTTTCCGCCTCGAGCCGGGCAGCTTCCGCAGCGCCCTCGCCGCGCGCGACGAAGCCATCCCAGCGCCGCAACCGGCCGTCGCGGGTGACCAGCCATTCGCCAGCTGCCAGTGCGCGACCGTCGTCGGCTTCGGCGACATGGACCAGCGCGAGCCGCGCGGCCAGTTCGGGCGGGCATTGGCCGACGCGCGCGGCAAGGCTCTGCGCCACCGGTGCGGGGGGCTCGGCTCCGGTCCAGAAGCGACCGTCCTCGCCTGCCGGAGCCTCGCCAAGTCCTGCCCTGGCGTCGCGCCCGAGCACAGCAGCGAGCGCGCGTTCATAGCCGGGCGCAGCGCGCAGGCGGTCGATCGCGGCCGGCAGGCCATGCTTGGCCTGTGCCTGCTTCGCCCGCGCCTCGCGGTCGCGCGCCAGCGCGGCGTGTTCGCGCTCGATGCCGGCAAGATCGGCCCTGGCCGATGCGAGCGCGGAGGCGGCGCTGTCGCGCGCGGCCTGCAAGTCGCTCTTGCGCGCCTGCCGGTCGTCCAGTGCGGCGCGGGCTTCGACCAGCGCCGCGATGGCGGCGTCGCGGCCATGCTCTGCCCGGGCGACAGCTGCGTCGGGATCGCCGGCCCCGGCCAGTTCGGCCTGCATCGTGCCATGCCGCGCCGCCTCGTTCGCCAGCCGCGCCAGCCGCGCTTCGGCCTGCGCCAGTTCGGCTTCGGCGACGCGCCATTCGGCCTCGACCCCGGCCTGCGCCGCCGTCGCCTGTGCCTGCGCCAGTTCGGCAGCGCGCGCGGCGGCCTCGGCGCGTTCGCGGGCGGCGGCGAGCGCAGGACGCTCCGCCTCGTCGGCTGCACGTTTTGCCTCGCCCTCTGCGAGATCGCGTTCGAGCCGGGTGAGGGCGTCGGCGGCATCCTGCGTCAGCCGGCCAGCATCGCCGCGGTCGGTTTCGAGCCGCTCGCGCTGCCTGTCGAGATCGGCGAGCCGCTGCTGCGCGGCTTCGAGCTGGCCGGAGAGCGAGGCCATGCGGTGGCCGTGCGCGCTGGCGTCGTCGCGGCGGTCGGCGAGGGTGTCGCGCGCCTGGGCGAGGGCCTGTGCGGCAAGGCGCTGGCCGTCCTGCGCGCTGCGCGTCTGCGACTGGGCCAGGGCGACCTGGTCTTCGGCTGCCCTGGCCTCGGCACGGGCAGCCTCGGCGGCGGCGGCGGCATCGCGCCAGCGGGCGAAGACCAGCCGCGCTTCGGCGAGGCGGATCTTGTCGCTGAGCGCGGTATAGCGCTCCGCCGCGCGCGCCTGCCGCCGCAGCGCGCCGATCTGGGTGTCGAGCGCGGCCATGATATCATCGAGCCGGGCGAGGTTGGTTTCGGTGGCGCGCAGTTTCTGCTCGGCATCCTTGCGGCGGACATGCAGCCCTGCGATCCCCGCCGCTTCCTCGAGCATCTGGCGGCGTTCGGCGGGCTTGGCGGCGATCACCGAGGCGATGCGTCCCTGGCTGACCAGCGCCGGCGAATGCGCGCCGGTGGCGGCATCGGCGAAGACCAGCGCGACATCCTTGGCGCGCACATCGCGGCCGTTGACCCGGTAGGCGCTGCCCGCACCGCGCTCGATCCGGCGGACGACTTCGAGCTCGTTGGCGTCGTCGCCCTCGGCATGAAGCACCACTTCGGCGAAGTCGCGCGCCGGGCGCTGGGCGGTGCCGGCGAAGATCACGTCCTCCATCCCGCCGCCGCGCAGCGACTTGGCGCTGGCCTCGCCCATCACCCAGCGGATGGCTTCGAGCAGGTTCGACTTGCCGCAGCCATTGGGTCCGACAACTCCGGTCAGCCCTTGCTCGATGCGCAGCTCGGCCGGCTCGACGAAGCTCTTGAAGCCGCTGAGCTTGAGCCGCTTTATGCGCATCGGTTGGCTCCGCGCCCCGGCATCGCGCTCTAGCGCGCGCCCATGGACTGAAGCTTGGCGCGCAGCTCGGTCCAGCCCATCGAGCCGATCATCTGGCCGTTGACCAGGAAGGTGGGCGTGCCCTCGATCTTGAACTCCGCGCCCTGTTCCTGGGTGCGCTTGGCCAGCGCCTGGGCCTCGCCGACTTTGGCGAGACAGGCAGCGGCCTGATCCCTGGCGATGCCCCGTGCGGCAAAGAATTCGGACAGGCCGGCAAGATCGGCGAGCGCGGCATAGCGCTTCGCGTCGGGCTGGGCCATGGCGGCGGCATAGGCGGCTTCGCCGGCACCCTGCGCCTTCTGGAACATCGCCGCCTGGTTGGCGAAGGCCTGTTCGGTCAGCGCGAAGTAGCTCTCCGGCGCGCCGCAGCGGGTGAGCAGCGACGCGGTGAGATCGAGCGGATCGCGCACGAAATTGCGCATTTCGTAGCTGACCCGGCCGCTGGCGACGAACTCGTCGCGCAATGCCGCCGAGCCCTGTTCGGAAAATTCGGCGCAGTGCGAACAGCTCAGCGAGCCGTACTCGACCAGCTTGATCGGTGCCTGCGGATTGCCCATGCGATAGCCGCCCTGGGGGGTCTTCTCGACCGTGTCGGCCCAAGCCTTGCCGGCAGGCGCGGCAACCTTGGCGATCGGCTCGCCCGACAGGCCGCCGGCCTCTTCCTTGCCCTTGCCGCAGGCGGCGAGGCCGAGCACAAGCGGCAAGACCAGCGCGGCGAACGATGTGCGGAGGAGAGTGCGGTCAAGCATCGGACACCTTCTTAAGAGAGCTTTGCTTCCCCGCACAGGCGGGGACCTCAGGAGGCTGGGCGGACCTCTGCGTTCGCAACCCGAGGCCCGCCTCGCGGGGGAACAACGGATAATTGGACCATCCCGTCTGCCGATCTAGAGCAACGGCATGGCAGCGAAAAGGCAGATGCGCATTACCTCCACAAATCTCCACAGTTATCAGGGCAACCGCTCGATCCGCGCCTTGATCTGCGGCTGGAGCGCGGCCCAGTCGTGTGTGCCGGCGAGCAGTTCGCCGTTGAGCATGAAACTGGGCGTACCCGTGACTCCGCCGCGCACCGCCTCGTTGGTCTGGACGGCGAGGCGGCGGGCCAAGGCCTCGTCGGCCAGGCAGCGATCGACCGCCTGCCGGTCGTAGCCGCGCGCCTGCATGATCGGATAGAAGCCGAAATCGTCGGCAATCGCGCGGCGGCGGGCGAGGCCTTCGCCGGTCGACCAGCGCGCACGCTGGGCTTCGCCGGCAGTGTTGGCGCGGGCCATCCAGCTATCCTGCCGGCGCAGGAATGTGGTATGATTCTGCAGGAATTTGGTCGCCGGGCCGCAATTGGTCAGCATGGCGACGGTGAGATCGATCGGATCGCGCACCAGATGGCGCACCTCGATCGAGAGCCGCCCCGGGGTGACATAGAACAGGCGCAGCGGATCGCTCGCCTCGCGGTCGAAATGGGCGCAGTGCGGGCAGGTGTAACTGATGAATTCGGTGAGCTTCACCGCTGCGGCGGGGTTGCCGATGACATGGCTGCCGGTGGGCGTCACCGCGATGCGCGCGTTCCAGTTTCCCGGGATCGGCCGCGCGGCGGCGGCGAGCAGGATCGCGGCAAAGGCGATGGCAAATTTGGGGGCGGCAGTGCGGAGGAAACGCATGGGGCTATCCTTGGTTCTTGTCCGGCGCGCCCAGGCTGCGGGCGAGCAATTCGAGCACGGCGCGCAACTCGGGATCGCCGATGTCGCGCAAGGAGTCGCCCAGTTCCATCGGGATCGGCGCGCAGGCTGGGCGGCGCACCGGCGGGTTCTTTGGCCAGCGGCGGCTTGACCTCGCCTTGCCGCAATTTGACCCGCGCCACCGCCTTGTAGCCGAAGAAGCGGTTCACCCGGTCGATGATCTCGGGGATGACGTGCTGGATGATCGGCGCGTGGGCGGGGACGACGACCAGTTGCAGGATGCCATCGCTCTTTTCGCCGGGAGGAAATCGGATCGCCTCGGGTGCGCAGAGCCGGGCGTGGCGCGGGCCGACGATCTCTGGCCAGCGGGTGACCACGCTCGACTGGACAAAGCCGAAGCGGCGGAAAGCGGTGCGGCAGACTTCGGGCATCAGGTCGGCAATCGCGCGCGCCGGCCCGCCGCGCGGCCGCTCGAAGCGGCGCGGCTGGGGCTTGGCAGGCTTGCTTGGCTTGTCCCGTTCCATTGCGCCGCCAGCAATGCCATAGCCGGGGGATGGACGCCAGCGCCCAGACAATCGCGGCACGACTGCTCGCCTGGTATGATCGTCATGCGCGGGTGCTTCCCTGGCGTGCTCTCCCGGGCGCGCCGCCGCCCGATGCCTACCGCGTGTGGCTGTCCGAAGTGATGCTCCAGCAGACCACGGTCGCTGCCGTGATCCCCTATTTCGCCAAGTTTATCGCGCGCTGGCCGACCGTCGCGGCACTGGCGGCGGCGGACGACGGCGAGGTCATGGCCGCCTGGGCGGGGCTCGGCTATTACGCCCGGGCGCGCAACCTGCTGGCTTGCGCGCGGCAGGTGGCGGCGCGGGGAGGAGATTTTCCCGCAAGCGAGGCGAGCTTGCGCGCATTGCCGGGGCTGGGGGCCTATACTGCCGCAGCCGTGGCGGCGATTGCCTTTGGCGAGCGGGCTGTCGTGGTCGATGCCAATGTCGAGCGGGTGGTCGCGCGGCTTCATGCGATCGGCGAGCCGTTGCGCGCTGCCCGCAAGGCCATCCGCGAGGCGGCCGAAGCGATCACTCCGGGCCGGTGCGCCGGCGACTTCGCACAGGCGATGATGGATCTTGGCGCGACCGTCTGTACCCCGCGCAAGCCGCGCTGCCTGCTGTGCCCGCTCGCCAGCATTTGCGTGGCCCGGCGCGCGGGCGAGCCAGAAGCCTATCCGGTCAGGCCGGCCAAGGCGGAAAAGCCGCAGCGCAGCGGCACGGCCTGGTGGATCGCGCGGGAAGACGCGGTGTGGCTGGTGCGGCGGCCGGGAAGTGGCATGCTCGGCGGCATGCGCGCGCTGCCCGGTGACAGCTGGAGCGCGCGGGACGACGGGACGGGCGCGCCGCCGCTCGCCGGGCCATGGCGTGCCTGCGGGCTGGTGCGGCATACTTTCACTCATTTTTCGCTCGAACTCGCCTTGCAGCTTTATTCGGGCGGCGAATGGGCTAGTCTTGGCCCTCACGAAGGCGAATGGTGGCCGCTCGACCGGATCGGCGAGGCCGGATTGCCGACGCTGTTTGCCAAGGCGGCGCGGCTCGCCATGGCGGGAGGAGACGAGGATGCGAGACTCGAAGCACTGAATTTGCCAGCCCTTCGCGGCGCGAGCTGATGCGGATGGGGGCTTTCGCCGGATTGGGCGCGATTTTCGCGCCGTCGCTGGCCTGGGCGCAGCCCGCCGGGCAAATGGCCAATATCTCGGCTTTCCTCGAGCGCTGGGTCGGGCCGGGCAAATTCCCCGGCATCGTCACCTCGCTCGGCCTGCCTGGGCAGCCGACGCAGTTCACCATGCGCGGCAGCGAAAGCTTCACCGACGCCGATGCCGTCGCCCCCGACAGCCTGTTCCGCATCTATTCGATGACCAAGCCGATCACTGGCATGGCAGCGATGATGCTGATCGGGGAGGGCAAGCTCGGCCTTGATCAGCCGCTGGCGGACATCCTGCCCAAGTTCGCGAACATGCAGGTGCAGGTGACGCCTGATGGCTCGATCAGCGAGGTCAGGCCGGCAAAAAGCCCGATCCTGATCCGCCACCTGCTGACCCATACCGCCGGTCTGGGCTATACCATCATGCAGAAGGGCCCGATCAAGAAGGCCTATGAGGACGCCGGGCTGGTCGCCGGGCAGATCAGCCGCATTCCCGTCCCGGGCCTCGAGCGCGGGGCAGCGGTCCCTTCGCTTGCCACTTTTGCCGACCGGCTGGCGGTCATGCCGCTGGTCTATGAGCCTGGCACCACCTGGAGCTATTCTGTCGGCCTCGACCTGCTCGGCCGGGTGATCGAAGTGATCTCTGGGCTGGCGTTCGACCAATTCCTCAAGCGCCGTCTGTTCGAGCCCTGCGGCATGACTTCGACCTGGTTTCAGGTGCCGCGGAGCCATGCGCGGCGGCTGACGACAAATTACGGTGCGATGGGCACTAACCTGTTCCCGATCGACAAGGGCGAGGATTCGATCTTCCTCGACAAGCCGGCGTTTCCCTTCGGCGGCTCGGGCCTGGTTTCGAGCCCGCGCGATTACGATCGCTTCCTGACCATGCTGGCCAATTACGGGCGGCTTGGCACCACCCGGGTGATGAGCGAACTTGCCGTGCGGGTCGGCACCGGCGACTTGCTGCCCGACGGCGTTGCCGGACCAACGCTGATGGGCCCCGCCAGCAATTTCGGCGCGGGCGGGCGGGTCGGCATTGGCCCCGAGCGCGGCATCTACGGCTGGGCAGGCGCGGCGGGCACTGTTGGCACGGTCGACATGCGCCACGGGGTGCGCTCGTCGATCTTCGTCCAGTTCATGCCGCCCAATGCCAGCGCGCTGCTGCCCGAATACCAGAATGCGCTGCGGGCCGACGTTCAGGCGGTTGCGGGAAAGCCCTGAGCATGGCCACTGTCGCCTTCGCCGGATCGCGCATTGATCGCGCCGATCACATCCGCCAGAGCCCTGAAGCGCTTGGCCAATTGATGACCCACCGCGCGCGGCTGCTGCTGCTCGACGGGCTCGACCCGGTGATCGGCCCGGACGGCGCATTGGGCTGGGGCAGCCTGGCCGACGCCGACCCGGAGGCCGAACTGGTGTTCCTCGGCCTCAGCGATGAACGCGGCTGTTTCGCCGCCGTGCCGCTGGCCGGCAGCGTCGCCCCGCCCAATCCCCGGCTGTGGCAGGCGATGGCCAGTCTCGCGCCCGAGGAGCTCGCCACCTATGGCGGCGCGCGCAGCATGGTCGACTGGCACGCCCGCCACCGCTTCTGTGCCCGCTGCGGCGGCGCGACGCGGCTGGCCAAGGGCGGCTGGCAGCGCAATTGCAGCAGTGATTCGTGCCAGGCCGAACATTTCCCCCGCGTCGATCCGGTGACGATCATGCTGGTCCAGCACGGCGACACCCTTCTGCTTGGCCGCCAGCCGCGCTTTCCCGAGGGCAATTACTCGGCACTCGCCGGCTTCGTCGAGCCGGGCGAGACCATCGAGGAAGCGGTCGCGCGCGAGGTGTTCGAAGAGGCTGGGGTGCGCGTGCGCGATGTTTCCTACGTGATGAGCCAGCCCTGGCCATTCCCCTCGTCGCTGATGATCGGCTGCCTCGCCCATGCCGACGACGCAGCGCTCACGGTCGACAAGACCGAACTCGACGATGCCCGCTGGTTTACCCGCGCCGAAGTCGAGGACGCGATGCGCTGCGCGCAGGCCGGGGGCCGGGGCGAGGCCTTCGGCGCTCCGCCGCCGTTCGCCGTGGCGCATCACCTGCTGGGCTGGTGGGTACGGCGGGGGTAGGGCACCAGGACGGAGCCACCCGCTTGGGCGGTCCTGTCCCGGGCCGCGGAGCGGGCGGCGGCTATCCGGATGATCGCCACGCCAGCTCTCCCCGCCAATCACGCGCCATCAAGGCTCTTGCTGACCAGCACATTCACCGAGACGCGGCGGTTCTGGGCCCGGCCTTCGACGGTGCTGTTGTCCGCCAGCGGGTCGGATTCGGCCATGCCAGTGGGGGTGAGCATGCGGTACGGTTTCCAGCGGCAGGCCTGCTGGAGGTGATTGATCACGCTGCTGGCGCGCCTTTCGCTGAGCTGCTGGTTGTAATCATCGCTGCCAACTGAATCAGTGTAGCCCACGACGAGCATCAGGGCGTTCTCGGTCCCCTCGGCTGTGTTGGCCGCGCTGCAAAGTTCCGCCTTGGCATTTGCGGACAACACCCACCTGCCGGTCTCGAAATAGACATTGGTCGTGCCCCTGATATTGTATTTGTCGATATCGCCCATGCGGCCGCGCAGGGCCTCGGTGGCTGCGGTCTGCTCCGCGAAACGCTGGTCGGTGGCATTGCGGATCATCATCGCGCTGCGATAATCGCTGTTCTTGAATTTGACCTGGCTGGCCAGCAGGACCGTACCTGCCTGCATGGTCTTGACCGTCACCGGCATGCCGTTGAGCAGCGAAGCTGCTGTCAGATCGCCGCGTCCGCCGCCGAACAAGCCGCCTCCGCCCCGGACCCGGGTGGCCTCGTTGACGAAGATGAGCGTCTGGGAGCCGTCGGCGGCCGTGACCCTGATCCTGTCGGCGCTGCGCGCGGTGATCACGCCCTTGATTTCCGGACCTGCGGTCATTGCCGACATATCGGGCAGTGCCTCGCCGGAGACGACGATATTGGATGTTGGTGCATCCTGTGGCTGGGCAGACAAGCCTGCTGCGGGTATGGCAATTGCGGCGATCAGACAGAGTGCCCGGGGCCTTTTGGGAATAACGCGCATAAATTTGCTCCTTTGGAAGATTCGTTGCGAGGTGTCCCATTTCAGGTCAACCTTGCTCGCAGATGAACCAACCGGGCCGGATGCGGGCAGTTCGGGCGCATCGTGCGGCGAACCGAAGGAGTCGGCAAATCGCACTTGAGCAGAAAGTGACACCTGCGCGTAATTTCCTTGCTTTTTGTTGCAGCGCACACTAGGAGCCTCCCCAGCAATCGGCGCGCGGGTCTTGTCCCGCCGCAGTCCCGGCAGCGTGAGGTCAGCGTTTCAACGCACGACCAGCCCGGACTTACGGTCGCCGCTATCGCCTGAAGCTTCCTTCTTCACGCAGGGTTGCATCTAACGAACCCTCGCTTCGCGGGCGCCCTTTGCGCTCGCGTATTGCATTCATTTGAAAGAATAAAATGTCTTATTTTACCGACCTTGGCCTGGCCGAGCCCCTCATCCGTGCGCTCGACGCCAAGGGCTATTCCGATCCCACGCCAATCCAGACCCAGGCTATTCCCGCCCTGCTCAAGGGCCGCGACCTGCTGGGTATCGCCCAGACCGGGACCGGCAAGACCGCAGCCTTCGCGCTGCCCTCGCTGCACCGCCTCGCCGCCGATCCCAAGCCGCGCAACAACGCCGCCTGCCGCATGCTGGTGCTCTCGCCGACGCGTGAGCTCGCCGCGCAGATCGCCGAGAACATGCGCGGCTATGCCAAGTACCTGAACCTCAGCGTCCAGTGTGTGTTCGGCGGTTTGCCCGTCGGCAAGCAGGCCCGCGCGCTGACCGGCGGCTGCGACATCCTTGTCGCCACCCCGGGCCGCCTGCTCGACCTGATCGAACAGCGCGCGCTGACCCTGCGCCATGTCGAGATTTTCGTGCTCGACGAGGCCGACCAGATGATGGACCTCGGCTTCATCGTGCCGCTGAAGCGCATCGCCAACATGCTGCCCAAGGAGCGGCAGAGCCTGTTCTTCTCGGCGACCATGCCCAAGGCGATCGCCGATCTCGGTCGCCAGTTCATCAGCGATCCGGTGCGCGTCGAGGTTGCCCCGCAGGCGACCACGGCCGAGCGGGTCGAGCAATATGTCACTCACATCAACCAGGGCGAGAAGCAGGCGCTGCTGACGCTTCGGCTGCGCAGCGGGCTCGCCGACCAGTCGGTCGAGCGGGCGCTGGTGTTCACCCGCACCAAGCATGGCGCAGATCGCGTCGTGCGCCACCTCAACACCGCCGGGGTCAATGCCGCCGCCATCCATGGCAACAAGAGCCAGGCCCAGCGCACCGCCGCGCTGCTCGCTTTCCGCAAGGGGGTAACCCCGGTTCTGGTGGCGACCGACATCGCCGCGCGCGGCATCGACGTCCAGGGCGTCAGCCATGTCTACAACTTCGAGATGCCCAATGTGGCCGAGCAATATGTCCACCGCATCGGGCGGACGGCGCGCGCGGGAGCGGACGGCATTTCGGTGAGCTACGTGGCCCCCGACGAAAAGCCCTATCTGCGCGACATCGAGCGGTTGACCGGGGTCAAGCTGATGCCACAGGCGCTGCCTGAGGATTTCGCCAAGGAAGCCGCGCGGCTGCCCGCGCCCTCGCGCAAGCCCGCCGAGGCCGAGCAGGATGCCCGCCGCGACGAGCGCGACCGGCGCGGTCGCTTCGGTGGCGGCCGCAGTGAGGGCCGCAGTGGTGGTCAGGGTCGTCCCAACAACAACCGCAGCAATGGCGGCCAGGCCCGCGACGGCCAGTCGCGCGATGCCCATGCCCGCTCGAACTTCGGCAACCGCTCGCCGGCTGAGCCCCGCGAGATCAGGGGCCCGGTGTTCAACCCGCTGGGCAACGAGGCGCGTGGAGCAACCGAGCGCCGTCCCGAACGCCCTGCCGCCGACCGCCTGTCGCCCCGGCCCCCCCGGCCCGAGGGCGAACGGCGTCCGCCCCGGCCCGAGGGTGAAAGGCGGCCATCCCGGCCGGAAGGCGACCGTCGCCCCGCGCCCCAGGGCGACCGGCGTCCGGCCCCGCACGGCGACCGTCGTCCGCACGGCGATCATCGCCCGGCGCGCGCCGAAGGCGACCGTCGCCCGGCCCGCACCGACGGTGACCGCCATCATGCGCCGCATGGTGATCGCCGCCCGGCCCGCACCGAAGGCGAGCGTCGTCCGGCTGCCCACGACGGCAATCGCGGTCCGGCGAAAACCGATGGCCGCCGCGACGGCAACGGCTACAACGCCAGGGCCGGCAGGCCCTCGCGCTGAGCTAAACCAGTCCGTTTCGCCCGCCAGATCGGCGGGTCAGCGCCTCGCCTTCCATGCCGTCGCCGGCAAGGTCGCGCGGGGCGCAGCTGGCTTCGCGGCAGTGCCCGCGCTGGTGCGCGCGGCGCGGGTGCCGCGGGGATGCGGCCTGAGTAAGGTATGAAATTTGCTTGGAGGATCGCATGGCTGTGCCACGTCTCGATAGCAAAGTTGTCGAAGCCGAGCTGGCCGGTCTGCCCGGCTGGAAGCTGGCTGACGACGGCCTTTCGATGCAGCGGGTAGTGCGCTTCGCGGATTTCAGCGAGGCCTTCGCCTTCATGACGAGGGTCGCGCTCGCAGCCGAGAAAGCGGACCATCACCCCGAGTGGTTCAACGTCTGGAACCGGGTCGAGATAACGCTCACCACCCATGATGCGGCAGGTCTGAGCCGACGCGATATCGCCATGGCCAAGGCGATCGGGAAAATTCTGCTCGGATTCCCGGCAGCGGGCGATGCCGATGGCTGATGCGGCCTGCCCCGCCGAGCCGCCTTTTGCGCAACCTGCCTAAGTGGCACTCATCCGCGACTGATCCGGATAGGGCCCGAGCAGCAGGAAAAATGTCGCTGATAGCAGGCACACCGGAATGATCCCCCACAGGGCGAGGTCATAGCTTTGCGTGGCGTCATAGACCGCGTTGAGCAGCACCGGGCCGGTGGAGCCAGCGAGGCCGACAAAGCCGCCGACCAGCGCGAAGAGCATGCCGAAACTCGCCAGCTTGAAATAGCGCGAGGTCAGGTAGGCAAGGATGTCCAGCTCGGCACCGAGGGCCAGGCCGAAGATCACCACGGCAATTGAAGCGGCGGACACCGAACCGGGCCACTCGAGCAGCACCAGGGCCCCGACGATCGGCAGGCACACCGCGACGGCGGCGATAAACCGGCCGGCAAAGCGGTCAAGCAGCATGCCGATGGTCAGCCTGCCGCAGATCGAGGCAATCCCGGCCAGCGAGGCGATGCCGGCTGCCGTGCCGCGGGCGATGCCGCTGGACGACAGGATCGGCACGATTGTCAGCACCATCGACACCACGACCAGAGCAATCGAAAAGCCGGCGACCGCGACCTTGAGGAACTGGAAGGTCAGCGCTTCGCCGCGAAAGCTTTTCAGAAAACCGGGATGGGCGGGGCCAGCCGTTTGCTGAAGCGAGCTGCCGCGCGCCCGGTCGGCAGCGCTGGTGAAGAACAGCAGGATCAGCGGCAGCACAGGAAGCGCCCAGCACAGCACCAGACCGGGAAAGGCCAGCCGCCAGCCAAGACTGTCGATCAACCACACCGTCAACGGCGGGGTTATAACCGAACAGATGCTGGTTCCGCACAGGGTCACTGCCAGGGCAAGGCCGCGCCCGGCGGAAAAAAAGCTGGCGACCGCCGAACTCCACACCATCGGCTGAAACAGCACCGAGACCAGCGCCATCAAAACCCACAATGCCCGCCACGACCAGATGCTGGGGCCGGTCAATCCCAGCAGCGAGAAGGCGGTAACCAGCGCGACAATGGCCAGAATTCCGATGCGCCGTGCTCCGATCCGGTCGATCACATGGCCTACGAAGGGGCCGAGCGTGATCGCGCAGATCGAGCCGAACAGATGGACCGACGTGATATCGACCCGGCTCCAGCCGAATTCGCGTTCCAGCGGATCGAAGAACAGGCTGGTCGAATAGCTGGAAACCGCCGACATCGACGCACCGGCGCAAGCCGCCAGCACGACAGTTCCGTGCTGCCGCCATTCATCGCGGGCATTGCCTTCAAGCCTTGCCGACATTGGCTCCCCGCTCTATCAAAATGTCATTCATGCGTTGCATAATGACAACGCGAGAGGTTGTCTTGCCCAAAGCAAAGGAATTCGCAGTGCCTGCTGCCAAAGCTCCTGCCTACCGCAGCAACATCCGCGATCCGCTGGCCGAGCGGCTGATCGGGCAGGGCAAGGACTGGGAGCTGGTCGAGACGATTGTCGCCGGGCGGCCGCAGCAGGTGTTCAGGGGCGCGCCGCGCAATCTTGCCGGGCTGTTCCGCCAGGGCATGGCCCATGCTGAGCGCGCGATGATTGTCCATGGCGGCGAAAGCTTCACCTATGCCGAGGGTTTTGCCCGCGCCGCCGCGCTGGCCAAATCGTTGAAGGAGCAGTTCGCTGTCGGGCGCGGCTCCATGGTGGCCGTGGTCATGAGCAACCGGCCCGAATGGGTGCTCAGCGTCATGGCGATCACCGCGCTCGGCGGTGTGGCGGCGCTGGTCAACAGCCGCGGGGTCGCCGAGGAAATGCTGCGGGCGATGGACAAGGTCGGTTGCTCGCTCGCCATCCTCGATGCCGAACGCGACGACGTGATTTCCGCCGCGCTGCCCGATCCTGCCTGGCCGCGCATCGTTGTTGGGTCGCCGAAACAGCCCTTGCGGCCCGGCAAGGACGGCGATTTCGCTGCGCTGTCCGCTCCGGTCGCAGGTCTCGCCTTCGCGCCCGAGGAGATCTATCCCGACGAAGGTGCGGTGGTGCTGTTCACCTCGGGCACCACCGGCTTTCCCAAGGGGGCGCTGCTCAGCCATGGGGCGCTCGCCGCCTCGGTGTCGGTCGCCACTTTCATGGGCACGCTCTACGATGCGCGCTACGAGGAAGAGAGCGGCGAGACGCTGCCCGATCACCAGCGAGCCATGGCGACCCCGGCAGTGATCCTCGGGCCGATGTTTCACCTCGGCGGCATCATGCCCACGCTCCGGTCAATCAGCCTCGGCACCACGATCCACATCATGGGCAAATGGAACACCGAGATTGCCTTCGACATGATCGAGCAGGTCGGCATGACCCGGCTCAACTTCGTCCCTGCCATGCTGTTCGACATGTTCGCAAGCCCTCGCGCGACTCCCGAACTGCTCGGCCAGGTGCGCTACATGGCCAATGGTGCCGCACCGCTCGATCTGGCGCTGGTCGAGCAGATCAAGGCGCGCATGCCGCATTGCCAGCTGTCCAACGGCTACGGCCAGACCGAGGGCACTGCCTGGACTTGCGGGATCAGCGGCGACATCTATCTCCAGCACCCGGCCGCCTGCGGCTGGGCGGCCCCGTGCGCCAAGGTCCAGTTGCGGCGCGACGATGGCAGCGAGGCTGATGTGGGTGAGCCGGGCGAGCTGTTTCTCTCCAGCGCGACGGTGATGAACGGCTATGTCAACGATCCCGAGGCGACTGCCGAGGCGCTTCACGACGGCTGGCTCGCCTCTGGCGATATTGCCACGGTCGATGAAAGCGGCATCTACACCATCGTCGATCGCAAGAAGAACATGGTCATTTCGGGTGGCGAGAACATCTATTGCGCCGAGGTCGAGCGGGTGCTCGCGGCGATCCCCGGCGTGCGCGAGGCCCTGGCGCACGGGCGGCCCGACAGCCGGCTGGGCGAAGTGCTCGTCGCCACGCTGGTGACCGAACCCGGGGCGGGGCTGACGGAAGATGCGGTCAAGGCCCACTGCCGCGAACGCCTGGCGATCTACAAGGTCCCCCGCGCCGTGGCCTTGCGCAGCGAACCCTTGCCGCGCACTGCCACCGGCAAAGTCGATCGCGGCAGCTTTCTCAAGCAATTCAGGGAAAAGAACCCATGAGCGCGCAACAGTTCGACGAAGAGTTCGATTTCGTGGTCGCCGGCAGCGGCGGCGGCTCGATGGTCGCGGGCCTGGTCATGCGGGCTATGGACAGGAGCGTGGTGGTGCTTGAGAAAATGCCGCACATCGGTGGCACCACCTCGCGCTCGGGCGGGGTGATGTGGATCCCAAACAGTCATTTCATGCAGGCCGACGGGGTCGAGGACAGCTACGAGAAATCGATGCTCTACATGGAAGCGACCGCCGGGCAGTCGCTCGATGCCCCGGGCACCACCAGGGAACGCCGCAGCGCCTATGTCGTCGAAGGGCCGAAAATGGTCGAGTTCCTGATCGACAACGGCATCAAGTTGCAACGCATCGGCTGGTGGCCGGATTACTACGACGACCGCCCGGGCGGCTCGGTGCCGGGGCGCACGATCATTGCCGACCTGTTCGACACTAACGAACTGGGCGACTGGCGCGACAAGCTTGAGCCCAACTTCATGGTCATTCCGGCCTATCACTACGAAGGCTTTTCGATCGCGCTGATGAAGAGCTCGTTCAAGGGCAAGCTGGCGATGCTCAAGGTCGGCCTGCGCATTGTCATGGCCAAGCTCACCGGCAAGCGCTGGACCACCGCCGGCGGCGCGCTGCAGGGCCGGATGTTGCAGGCAAGCCTCAAGGCCGGGGTGGACATGCGCGTCGAAAGCCCGGTCACCAGCTTCATCACCGATGAAACGGGCGCGGTGAAAGGGGTGGTGACCGCAAAGGACGGCAAGCCGTGGCGGATCGGTGCACGGCTCGGCGTGCTGGTCAACGCCGGCGGCTTTTCGCACAACCAGGAAATGCGCGACAGGTATCAGCCGGGCACCTCGGTCAAATGGACCGCGACCCCGCCGGGCAACACCGGCGAGATGATCCAGCAGATGATGAAGCTGGGTGCCGCCATCGGCCAGATGGAGGAAATGGTCGGCAACCAGATGTCGATTCCGCCCGGCAGCGAGAACCAGGGCAATGGCGTCGAACTCTCGTCCATCGGCGGGCAGATGAACATCACCAAGCCCTATTCGATCGTCATCGACCAGTCGGGCGTGCGCTACATGAACGAGGCGGGGTCCTATATGGAGTTCTGCCAGAACATGCTCAGGCGCAACAAGACCGTGCCGGCGGTGCCGAGCTGGTGGATCGTCGATGCGAAATACATGCGCCAATACATGTACACCGGCACCATGCCCGGCAGCAAAAAGCCGCAGGAATGGTACGACAGCGGCTTTCTCAAGCGCGCCGATACCATTGCGGGGCTGGCCGCGCAGATCGACATCGATCCGGGGGCTCTCGTCCAGACGGTCGAGCGCTTCAATGCCGATGCCCGCAAAGGCGTCGATAGCGAATTCAACCGCGGCAACCGCGCCTACGACAACTTCCTCGGCGATTTCTACCGCGCGGACGGCTCGCACACCCTGGGTCCGCTCGATGAGGGACCATTCTATGCCGCGCCAGTGGTTCCCGGCGATGTCGGCACCTATGGCGGGGTGGTCACCGACGTGAACGCCCGCGTGCTGCGCGAGGATGGCACCGTGATCGAAGGGCTCTACGCCACCGGCATCAGCACCGCCTCGGTGATGGGGCGCATCTATCCCGGCGCAGGATCGAGCGTCGGCCCGTCGTTCGTCTTCGGCTATGTCGCCGCCAAGCACGCGGCGGGTGCGGGGAATGTGGTTTGAGGGGGTACGCCATCGCGTGTTTCCCTTCTGACGCCGATATTGAATTTATAACTCGAAAGGAGTAGGAAATCCGCATGGCAACCGTCCCGCAACACGAAATCCTCGATATCGAGGTGCAGCTCGTGCGTATCGCTGAGATGCGCGTTCGTACCGACAAGCTGATTCAGGAAACCCGCCTCGCGACCCCGCAGATGTTTTTTCAAGGTGCGCTGGCGATGGCGGCACTGATCGGTGCGGGCGCGGCCCTCGGCAAGCTGTTCTTTCCGGGCTGACAGGCCGGTGTCGATATTGCGCCGCAACTCTGCCAGCAGTTGATTGCGCCTCGGTCGCCAGAGATCACTGAATATTACGATGCCCGTTCACTTGACCCTGTCTGGGGTGGTGCTGCGTAAATGGAAAATAGAGACTGTCCCCTATTTTCCTATTTCCGGCATCAAACTTTGAGCCGCACCTTGAGGTAGGCCGGATCCTGCATGACCTCGCCGCGCAAGGCACCGAGGCGCACGCCGGTGCAGGCCATCTTGAGATGGGTGAAGTCCTCGTACCATTCGATGTCGGCTGCGCTCTTGCCGGAAATTTCCTCCCATAGCGTGATCGTCTCTTCGCGGCTGCCCATGCCGGGCAGATGCTTGCCGCGTTGCGCGCCGGGGCCGTGCATGGTGTCCGACAGCACCAGGAACCAGGCGAGGTCGTGCAACGCGCCGCCGAGCGACGGCTGTTCCCAGTCCATCACCGCGATAACGTCGAAGTTTGCATCGAACATCATGTTGCCGATGCGCGCGTCGCCCCACACCAGTCCCTCGGGCTGGTTGGCGGGGGTGAGCGATTCGAGCCGCTTGAGCCCATCGCGCAGGATCGGCGCGGCGGGTTCGTCCCGGACCCATTCGACGAAACGGACATACTTGTCCCACTCCTGCGCGAAGCCCTCGGGCGCGTGAGCGGGGCCGCGCAGGAACTGGAGCTTGTCCAGCGGCACGTGCTGGATCAGCGCCAGCTGGCGGACGCCCTCCTCCCACATGTGGCGATGCTGGGCGTCGCTGGCTTCGGACACCCAGCCGGTCTGGGCATAAGGCGGCATAGACACCGGCACGCGCCCGAACTTCTTTTCCATGACAAAGAAGGGCTTGCCGAGAATGCTTGTGTCTTGTTCGAGCCAAAACACCTCGGCGACGCGGACGTAGTTGCCTTCGTGAAGCACTTTCATCAGTTGATATTGCTCGTCGAACAGATTGTCGGGATACACCGTCATGCGCTCGGGCTTGATCCGCACCACCATGCCTTGTGACTTCGCTTCGCCCGCTGAGGTCCAGTGCGCGTCGAACAGGATGGTCTCGTGGCTCATGCCGGCACCGCGGGGATAGTCGAGGTTATCGATGCGCATGGCGCTGGACCCGGGCAACTGCCGCGCCAGCCAGACGGCAAGCTCTTCGGCCAGTTCATCAAGGTCGCGGGTTTCGGGCGCAACGATAAGGTCGGACACGGCATGCTCTCCCGAAAAAAATTCGTTATATCGAACGGAAATTCGCAAAAATAACTAGACCGGTGCGGCCAGGGCCGTCAAGCGGATACGCGCTCCACGGCAGCGGCGCTGGCCCTGGTTTCCGGTTTGCGCCCGGCGACAAAACCGGAAATCCGCTCGCAGGCGGCGCGCAGCCGCTCGCCGGTCGCCATCGCCTGTGCACCGGTCATCGGCGCGTGAAATCCGGCAAGGATCAGCGCGAAGCTGACCTTGCCCTTGGCATCGAACACCGGCGCCATCAGCGCCGCGACCGGATAGATGGCACTGCTATCCACTTCGGGCAGGGGGATTACCGGCAGTTCGTCAGTTTCATCGCCCTCAAGATAGGCCGAACTGGTCCCGCTGGAGACCACGCCGGGGTTGCGGACATGAACGATGAAGCCATGTTCGCGGGCGAATGCCATGTTGCGGAACATCAGTTCGACCTTGTCGGGCGCAGGGCGCGGCGCGGCGCGCGTCAGCCAGGCCTGGGCACCGGCTTCGCTCCAGGCGAAATAGATCACTGCTTGCGCCGAACGCAGCCGCATTCGCGTGCCGATCGGCACCGGATAAGCGGCGTGGCTCGCCGAGGCCGCGCGGTCGCGCAACAGCATCTCGTCCCCTTCGAGGCTGTAGACCCCGCAGACGACATTGAAGGCGTCGGCGAGTTCGCGCATTTCGGGTTTGGCGACCTGCAAGGGCGAGACATTCTCGATCGCCGCGTGGCCGATGGCGGCGAGCGCTGGTCCCAGCACATAGGTCTTGTCGCTGGTGCGGTAGAGATAGCCGACTTCGACCAGGCCGGTGAGCAGGGCATGGCACGTGGCCCGGCTCAGCTTGAGCGCGCGCACAAGGTCGGTCAGCGCGAAGGCCTGACCCGGATGATCGGCAATGAAATTGAGAATGGCGGCGACGCGCCAGACACCGGGGGATGATCGCGACATGGACGCCTTTTTCGCTATTTCGAACGAAAGCGTCAAGTGCGCGGAACTCTGCGGCGTCAGATTATCCGCAATTCCGCCAACTCGGCGATGCGTTCCTCGCTGTAGCCGAGCAAGTCTTGCAGCACTTCGCGGTTGTGCTCGCCCAGCATCGGCGGCGCGCGGCGGATGGTGGCAGGGCTGGCTGACATCTGCGCCAGCGGACTGGCGATCAGATCGACCGACCCGGTTTCGGCGAAGGCATGCGGCGTGGTTGCGCGCAGCTTGCGATGTTTGACCTGCTCTTCCTCCCAGACGTCCGCCAGTTCGTTGTATTTCGCCGCCGGAATACCGGACTCATCGAACATGGCGAGCAGCCTGGCGACCGGGAACCGGCGGCTCCAGGCATTGATGATGGCGATCAGCTCTCCGCGGCCCGAGCGGGCGCGCTTGAAGTTCGAATCGAAGCGCGGGTCGTCATTGAGCTCTGGCTGCTCCATCAGCACGGTCAGGCGGCGATAGTGGTCGTCGGTGCCGGCGGTGAGATAGACGATGCCGTCACTGCCCTGGAGCAGGTCGGCCGGTCCGCCGCCGTTGCCGCCATTGCCGAGGCGCGGCGGAGCTTCGCCGCTGATCAGGTAGTCCTGCATGATATGACTGACCATCGCCACCGACGTGTCGAGCAGCGCAATGTCGATGAACTGGCCTTCGCCGGTATTGCCCCGATGCATCAGTGCGCCGAGGATGGCGAGCGCGGTGTTGTGGCCGGTAATGAAATCGACCAGGCTCGGCCCGGCCTTGAGCGGTCCGGCACCTGGTTGGCCATCGGGAATGCCGGTCACCGCCATCATCCCGCCGGTGGCCTGAAACAGCCCGTCGTAGCCCGGCAGCGCGGCCATCGGCCCGGTCTGGCCGAAGCCGGTCACCGAGCAATAGATCAGCTGCGGGTTGATCGCGCTGAGGCTCGCATAGTCGAGCCCGAAGCGTGCGAGATCGCCGACCTTGTAGTTCTCGATCAGCACGTCGGCATCTTTCGCCAGCGCGCGGATAATTTCCTGCCCCTCGGGCTTGGAATGGTTGACCGTGATCGAGCGCTTGTTGCGGTTGGACACGGTGAAGAAGCTCGACTGGCGGGTGTCGATGCCGTCCTTGCCCTTGACCCACGCCGTCCCGTAGCCGCGCCCGTCGTCGCCCACTCCCGGGCGTTCGATCTTGATTACATCTGCCCCGAGATCGCCGAGAATCTGCGCACCGACCGGGGCGGCGAACACACGGGACATGTCGATCACGCGGATGCCGTCGAGGGCGGCGGGCTTGGTGGTCATGGGGTTGGTCCTGATTTGGCCGGCGGCATTGGGGTTTCCGTAGCCTGCCCGCTGGCGCGGGCCAAGGGGCAGGGGTTTATGGGTTCACATTCGTGAGGCCTGGTATTACTTCTGCATAGGGCAGTCTCCGCAATCCCTTGCGCCCATGCCGCGGAATGCCGGGGAATTCAGAAGGCTGATGGAATGATGAAAGTTGCGATCATCACCGGGGCGGGCAGTGGCATCGGACTGGAAACAGCCAGGCTGCTGCACCAGGCCGGGGTGGCCATTGTCGGTGTCGGGCGCGACAAGGCCAAGCTGGCCACGCTGGAGGCGGCGATCGGCAATTCCGCCATGGTCGCGACCATTTCGGTCGATGTCACCGCCGATGACGCCCCCGCGCGGATCGTCGCCCTGGCGCTGGAACGCTTCGGGCGGATCGATATCCTCGTCAACAACGCCGGCGTGGGCAGCCCCAAGCCGGTCGATGAGGCCACCGACGCGGACTACGACGGCATGATGAACGTCATGCTGCGCGCGCCGTTCCGCCTGTGCCGCGAGGTGATCCCGCACCTCGGTGAGGGCGCCAGCGTGGTCAACATCACCTCGACCTACGCGCATATCGGCGGGCGGCGCGGCGGTGCCTATTCGGCGGCCAAGGGCGGGCTCAAGTCGCTCACCGAGCACATGGCCTGCGAATACGGCCCGCGCGGCATCCGCTCGAACTGCGTCGCACCGGGCGTGACCCGCACCGAAATGGTCGCGCACCGCTTCGAGGACGAGGCGTTCAAGCGCATCAACGTCGAAACCACGCCCTATCCGCGCCTCGCCGATCCCCAGGACACCGCCGCAGTAATCGCCTTCCTGTGCTCGCCGGCAGCGGAAATGATCAACGGCCAGTCGATCGTCGTCGATGGCGGCTGGACCAAGACCAAATACCTCTCGCCGCGCGTGACCAATACCAGGTGGGTCGATCCGGACTAAGATTGGCTCGCGCGGAGGTGCGGAGACGCGGAGAAGCAGATAACCGCCCGAGGCGGCATCGCATCTGCCTGAAATCCGATGGCTGGTTCCAGGCGGCTGCGCTGCGGGCAAATCTACTCCGCGTCTCCGCGCCTCCGCGCGAACCTATTATCCGGTTGCCCTACTGCTCAACTATGGGAATAGTCCGGCAAATCCGGACGGAGAGGCAAAAGATGATCAGAGGCATCCATCACGTCGGCATCAATTGCCGCGACATGGCGCGTATGCAGAAATTCTATGGCGATGCCTTCGGTTTTCAGCCGGTAGATCCGGCAGGCTTTGCCTGGGCCGACGAGCCGTTGATGGATCATATCGTCGATGTGCCGGGCTCGGCCGCCAAGGGCATCATGCTGCGCGCCGGCACCTGCTATCTCGAACTGTTCGAATATTCGGCGCCGCTACCAACCAGCACCGCACCGCAGCGTCCGCACGATCGCGGCTATACCCATTTCTGCGTCGATGTCACCGAAATGGAGAAGGACATCGTCTTCCTCAAGCAGTGCGGGATGACCTTCAACGAGCGCGATTTCGTCGATGTCGGCCACGTCAAGACGATCTATGGCTATGACCCGGAAGGCAATGTCATCGAAGTCCAGCAATGCGCGCCGGCCAACGGCTTCACGCTAGAGGAACTGCGCGGCGCGGTGGCATGAGCCGCGCCCCCACTGCCGAAGTCCGCGCGCGTGCCAGAGCCGAATGGCAGCAATACTGGCCGCTGGTGATCGCTGCCAGTCTGGCCTTTTCCTTCACTTCGGTGATGACTGCTGCGACCGGTCTGTTCATGGAGCCGCTGGGCAAGGAGTTCGGCTGGAGCCGCACCTTGCTCTCGTCGGGCATGTCGATCACGGCGGTGAGCACCTTTTTCTTCTCGCCCTTCGGCGGCCTGCTGATCGACCGGATCGGCACGCGGCGACTGGCGCTGCCGGGGCTGGTGCTGCTCGCGCTTACGATTGCCTCGCTCAGCCTGCTCAATGGCTCCGTATTCATGTGGTTCGCGATCTGGACGGTCTATGCCGCCGCCGCGCTCGCCACCAAGTCGACCGTGTGGACGGCGGCAGTGGCCAGCGCTTTCGATGCCGGGCGGGGGCTGGCAATGGGGCTGGTGCTCTCTGGCAGCGCGATTGCGCAAGGGATCACCCCGCCGCTGACCAATTGGCTGATCGAAACGCAAGGCTGGCGGATGGCCTTCGTCTGGCTGGGGCTGGGCTGGGGTTCGCTGGCACTGGTGCTGTGCTGGTTCTGTCTGTTCGATGGCTATGATGCCAGCCGCAAGGCGCGCGCGGCCGATCCCGGAACGAGCACTGGCAAGTCGCTGATGGCCGACGCGCCTGGTCTGACGGTCGAGCAGGCCCGGCGCAGCACGGCGCTGTGGCGGATCGCCATTTCGACCTTCATCATCATGGTCGTGACCATCGCGCTGGTGGTCCACCAGATCCCGATCCTGCAATCGATCGGCGTCGACCGGACTGCCGCCGCGACCTATGCTGGCCTCGCCGGGTTGTGCGGTGTGGCGGGCAAGCTGGTGACCGGCTGGCTGCTTGATCGCTATGCCGCGCGCTGGGTCGGCGGGCTGACGCTTGCGGCCACATCGCTGACTTTCATCCTGCTGCTGTTGCCTGATCGCTCGATGGCAGTCATCATCGCTGCCATGCTGATCAATGGCTATGCGGCGGGGACCAAACTGCAAATCGCCGGCTTTTTGACATCGGCCTATGCGGGCATGAAGAATTTCGGGCTGATTTTCGGCACGATGGCCAGCCTGATCGCGGCAGGATCGGGGCTGGGGCCGCTGATGGCCGGCTTCCTGTTCGATCTCTACGGCAACTATGACGTCTATCTGTGGATCGGCATAGTCGGCACGCTGCTCAGCGCTTTCCTGATCTTCGGCCTGGGCGACTATCCCGAATGGCGCAGGAGCGAGGCCGAGGCGTTCGCCTGATCGGCGGGGGCGGGCCCGGTCGAGGCGCGCGGGACCAGGCTGGCGAAAAATTCGGCTGGTTGCGGTGTGCTTTCCTGTCCGGCGAGCGCAGTGGCGGCGGAGAACGCCATTTCGCCCCACGGCAGCCGCAGGCTGGTGAGCGGAACCGGCAGGGCTGCGGCCAGCGCGCTGTCGCCAAAGCCGATCAGCGCGAGATCAGCCGGCACGGCAAGCCCCAGTTCCAGCGCCGTCTTGAGTGCGCCCGCTGCCAGCACCCCGGAAGCGGCGACAATCGCAGTGGGACGCGGGCTGACATCGAGCAACAGCCGCGCCGCCGCTTCGCCTGCGGCCAGGCTGCCGTCGCTTGGTGCCACCAGTTCGGCACCGCGATCTAGCTCGTGCGCGGCGAGCGCATCGATGAAGCCAAGCTCGCATTCGCGCGACGACAGGCAGGGCTCGGGCCCAGCGATGAAACCGATCCGGCGATGGCCGAGCGCGATCAGGTAATGGGTTGCGTCGGCCAGGGCATGACGGTCGTTCGAGCACAGCAGCGGCGCGGGGCCAGGCAGGCCGCACGGCGACAGGCGAATCGGCGCACAGTCCATTTCGGCGCAAAGTTCAGCGAGGCCGGGAACGGCTGAAAGTGGCGGCAGAAGGATCGCGCCGTGCGGTCGATGGCGTTCGAGCATGCGTCGCACGTCGGCAAGCAGCCACGGCGACGCGGGCTCCCCCTCGAACAGGATCATCGCCCACGGGCTGTCGTGCAGCGCCGCCAGCGCGCCGCGCTGGGCTGCTGTGGCATCGCCCGACGCGGGCTGGATCAGGGCAATCAGGCCAGCGGACATCGTGCGCTCCCGTTCGGCCAAAGCGCGTCAGCCGCCAAGCCCGATCTCATCCGATTCCGAGCCGATTGCGGTCAGGTCAGTCGCGCGCCAGCAGCAGAGCCGCTGCCAGCGGTCCGCCGCCCGAGGTCGCCACGGCAACCTTGGGGTCGCCCGGGATCTGCCGCGCGCCGGCCTTGCCGCGCAATTGCGTGGCGGCCTCGTGGGCGAAGCCGAAGCCGTGGAGCCGCCCGGCACCGATCTGTCCGCCGCCGGTGTTGAGCGGCAGCTCGCCGGTGATGGCAATCCGCGTCCCGCCCTCGATGAATTTGTGGCCCTCGCCGATTTCACAGAAGCCGAGCGCTTCCAGCCAGCCGATCGGGAAGAAGGCGAAGCCATCGTAGAACTGGACGGTATCGACGTCGCTGGGCCGGTAGTCGGTCTTGCTCCACAGGTCCTTGCCGGTGGGATAGCAGGCCATCAGGTCGCCCTGGTCCCAGCTCCATCGCTCCACCATGCCGGCACTGGCGGCGATCCGCACCGGCCCGGGCGAAACCTCGTCGAGCGCATCGCTGGCCGAGACAATGACCACAGTCGAGCAATCAGTGAAACGGTCGCAGTCGTAGAGGCAGAACGGCGTGCTGATCAGCCGCGCCGACAGGTATTTCTCGAGGCTGAGCGGCTCCTTGGTGATCGCTGCGGCGCGCGGGTTGAGCGATGCATTGCGCGTCGCGTTGAGTGCGACCTGCGCCAGTTGCTCGCGGGTCATGCCGTAGAGCTTCATTTGCCGCATGGCATATTGCGCCACCCAGCAGGCCGCCGAGATGGCGAAGAACGGCGTGGTCCACTGCGAGAAGCCATCGACCGTATCGCGCCGCAGCGCCGGATACTCCTCGGGGCGGGACATGGCGGCCGCTTCGTAGACCGTGCGGAAGCAGACGACATGGCGGGCCTGGCCGCTGCGCACTGCGTCCGCCGCCGCAGCGATGGCCGAGAGCTGCGCCGGAATTTCGCCGCCGCCCATGTGCCAGCGCGCCTTGATGCCGAACTGCTCGATCACGTCGGGTGCGCCGACTGGCGAGAAGCCCAGATAACCGTGGCTCTTGCCTGGATAGGTAGCGACCCCGTCGATCTGCGCCAGGGTCAGCCCGGCGTCGGCCAGCGCTTCCATGATCGCGTCCTTGGTCAGGCCCATCGGCGAGCGGGCAAGCCGGACGCCGACTTCCGACTGGCCGACCCCGGTGATGTAGGCTTCGCGCGCCATGGCTCAGGCCTCCTTCTCGAACAGGGGAAACCAGATGCCGTCCTGTTCCTCGAAGGTCACCCGGACCCTGTCGCCGAAATCGACCGCGTCGACCGCGCAGTTCACCACATTGGTGGTCAGGATCACGTCGGGGGCATCGTCGAGCCGGACGCGGGCGATGACGAAGGGCACTTCGAGTTCCGGGATCCACGCCTGGTGGTTGACCGTGTAGGTGTCGATCGTGGCCTTTCCGCTGACCGCATGCGGGGCCATGTTCTCGCTCTGGCAGTGGCGGCACATCAGCAGCGGCGGATGGGTAAACGCGCCGCAATCGCCGCATTTCATGATCTGAAGCTTGCCATCGCCGCCGCCGGTCCAGAAGGCGCGGTTTTCGGCGTCGAGGCGGGGCCGTGGCCGTTTGGGGGATGACATCGCTCTCGTGCTCCGTTTTTTCTGGTCTTTCTGGCGGAATGACAGGCACCTGCGCGCGCGGTCAAGTGCGCGGGTGCTATTTCACCGCCGGCATGATCTCCTCAGCGATCCACTGGGTGTAATCGCAGTATTCGTCGATCGACCGGACTGCGGGAATTGGCACGCCGCTCCAGGTGACGCCCATGTCCCTGAGCCATGACAGGCGGTCGATGATTTCCGGTCCGGTCTGTCCCGGCCGCGCCCTGGGGTCATCGACGACGACATGGCCTTCGCCGACCCGCGAGGTCGAAAAGCCGTAGAACACGTCTTCGAGCTTGCCGTTGTAGTCGGACTGCGACCTGATGAAATCGATCCGCTCGGCGATCTTGTCTGGCGGGGTGAGGAACGGCCACCAGCCCGAGGCATGGCGCGCGGTGCGCCGCAGCACGGCATCGGCATCGCCGCCGAACCAGATCGGCAGGTGCGGCTTCTGCACGCAGAGCGGCTCGAACAGCAGGTTTTTGAACGAGACATATTTGCCCTCGAACTGCGGATCGGGGCTGGTCCACAATTCGATGATCGCGCGGGTATATTCCTCGGCGATCTCGCCGCGTTTGCTGAAGTCGATGCCCATCAGTTCGAATTCGCCCGGCACCCAGCCGACCGCCCAGGTCACAGTGACCCGCCCGCCCGACAGCCAGTCGAGCGTGGCGAGCTGCTTGGCGGTGGTGATCGGGTGTTGCAGCGGCAGGATGGCGATGCACGAGTTGACCCGCATTCGTGTCGTCGCACCGGCATACGCCGCCATGCCGACATAGGCGTTCATCTGGAACGGGCCGGAAAGCGCGCGGTGTTCGGCGGGCATGACGTGGTGCTCGGGCACCGAGACCATTTCGAAGCCGAGGCTTTCGGCGTGCTTGAGCAGCCTGATCTGGTCGGGCCCGGTGACGGCGTGTTCCCAAGGCTGGGTCATCGCCTTGAGCCGCAACTGATGCGGCATGGAGAAGGCAAGCTTCATCGGACCCCTTTCTTTGCCTCTCCCGCTGGCGGGAGAGGGATACGAAGGCTTGGCGACTTTTCGCCTAGCCGCAGTTGGGTGAGGGTGGGCGGAAAGCGTCCCTCATCCAACTCCGCCTAGCTCGCTTCGCTCTCAAGGCTTCGTATCCTTCTCCCGCAAGCGGGAGAAAGTTTGGCGCGGGACTGCCCTAATCCACCACCTTGCGCGCCTTCAGATCGTCCAGCCGCTCCTGCCCGATCCCCAATATCTCGCGATAGACATAGTCGTTGTGCTCGCCCAGCAACGGCGCGCCGCGCGTCACCGTGGCCATGTCGGGCTCCATCCGCCACGACGGGCCGATGATCGGGCGCGCGCCATTGCGATGGTCGGAAACCATGCGGAAAGCGCTGCGGCCCCACAGGAAGTCGTCGCTGCACAGGTCGATCGACGACTGGCTGCGAAAGGCGGCAACCCCGGCGCGGCGCAATTGGTCGGCGAGCGCGGCGGCGGCATGTTGCGCGGTGCAGTTCGCCCAGCTCTGCATCGAGCGCCAGGCGGTTGGCGAGGCGCTGGCCGAGGCCGGCGAAGCGCGGGTCGGCAGCCAGCGCCTCTGCCCCCAGCTCGCGGCACAGCGCATGCCACTCCGCCTCAGCGGAACAGGCGATGCTGATCCATTCGCGGTTCGCGCAAGGGTAGGCCCCGTGCGGGCAGAGGTCGGGGTGATAGTTGCCGTCCGATTGCGGCACCTCGCCGGTCAGGCTGTAGGCGAACAGGCTGTCGCCAACCAGGCTGGTCATCGCCTCGACCGCCGAATGGTCGATGAACTGGCCTTCGCCGGTGGCCTCGCGGTGGTGCAGCGCGGCGATGCAGGCGAGTGCTGCCAGCGCGCCGGCGGTGGCATCGCCGTAGCGGATGTTCATCCCCTCGGGCGTCTCGCCTTCGTAGCCGACCAGGTTGGTCAGCCCCGACAGCGCGGCGAAGCATGGGGCATAGCCGGTCTGGTAGCCCAGCGGCCCGTCGTTGCCCCACATCTTGATCGAGCACTGGATGATGTCGGGCTTGATCTTGCGCAGTTCGTCGTAGTGCAGCCGCGAACGTTCGAGCGCGCCGGGGCGGATGTTGTCGATGAACACGTCAGACTGCGCCACCATCTGCCGGACCAGATCGAGCCCCTCGGCGGTCTTCATGTTGACCTGAACCGAGAGGATCTCCTGGTTGATCGACAGGAAGTAGGGTGCGGAATTGATATCGACCCCGCCATAAGCGCGCATCTCGTCAAGGTTGGCGGCGCTCTCGAGCTTGATCACTTCGGCCCCGAGATGGGCGAGCATCTTGCCGGCATAAGGCCCGGCCCAGACCTTGGTCAGTTCGAGCACGCGGACCCCGGCCAGCGGCCCGCCTCTATCAGGCTGGGGCATGGTGAGGTTCCTTGCGGCAGGCTCCAACAAGTTCTCCCCTCCCGCAGGCGGGAGGGGTTGGGGGTGGGTCAGAGCGAAATACTGGCGTGCGCGACTTTGTGCTCCACACGCCCACCCCTAGCCCCTCCCGCCTGCGGGAGGGGGACGGTTGCACTGTTGCCGATCGCACCATCACACTTCTCCCACCTCGCCATCATGCGCGCCCAGCGCGGGGGCAGCGCTTACCAGCCGCACCGGCGAAGCGCTCATCCGGTATGGCACGGTCGGATAGGCCAGCCCGTCCATCTGCTGGAAAAAGCCGCGATGGATGAATTGCTCGTTCTTCGGCAGATCGGCGGCGGTGTTGATCGGGACCATGGCGAGGCCCGCTTTCTGCGCCGCCTCGGTGATCGCCAGCTTGGCCTGGCTCGCGATCCACGGGCGGAAATGGGCGCGGAACTGTTCGACGCGTTGCTTCGTGCAGTGAAATTCCAGCCAGTCCGGCTCGAACTCGCCGACCCATGCCGGGTCGCCCATCAGCGCGCCCAGCGCCTGCCAGTGTGCCCTGGTGGTCATGAACAGATAGACGTGGCCATCCTGGCAGGCGAAGCAGGTGGCCGGGCCGCCCATGTCGTAGGCGGTGCGCTCGGCGCTGGGCTCGACATCGCCCGCCAGCAGCCGGTCGAGCACGCCGTCGATGCGGTTGATCTGCACTTCGACTTCGCTGATGTCGATGAACTGTCCCTGCCGCGTGCGGCGCTGGCGGTGGAGCGAGGCAAGCGTGGCCATCGCCGCGTCGATCGCCGCTTCGTAATCGGGCAGGAAGCGCCCGGCACCTTTGAGCGGCGGCTTGTCCGCCCGGGCTTCGCTCGGGGTGTGATAGGCCCAGCCGCCGGCGTTGATCACGTTGATCGGGTGCGCGTTCTGCCATTCCGCCGGTGCGCCCTGGCCGAACGGGGTTATGATGCCATGCACCAGATGCGGATGCGCTGCGGCCACGTCTGCCGAGGTCAGTCCGCGCGCCGCGCCCCAGGCCTCGTCGTGATCGTCGATCAGCGCATTGGCGCGGGCCAGCAGGCGGTCGAGCGTCGCGCGATCGGCTGGCTGGGCGAGATCGAGCACCACCGATTTCTTGTTGGTGTTGAAATAGCCGAACACCGCGCTTTGCCCGTCCTTGAACGGCCCCATGCGCCGCGTCGGCGCGCCGCCCGGGCGCTCGACCTTGATCACTTCCGCACCGAAATCGGCGAGCAGCTTGCCGGTCGCTTCGCCCGCGACGCGTTCGGCGATCTCGACAATGGTGATGCCCGCCAGCGCCCCGGTCACAACGACTGCCCGTCGTCGATGGTGAAAGTCGCACCCGTCACCTGGCGCGAACGGTCGGACAGCAGATAGAGCAGCATGTCGTCTAGCGCATCAGCTCTCCAGCAGCCGGCGGCGATGAAGCCCGGCGATATCCTCCGCGCCGCGCGGCGTGGCGAACCAGGCTGCGTTGGCCTCGCTGGGGATCCAGCCGGGCTGGAGGGTATTGACGTTGATTCCCTGCCGGATCCATTCGCGCGCGAATTGCCGGCCGAGATGCGCCAGGCCCGCCTTGCTCGCGGCATAGGCGGCATCGCCGCCGTGGTTCTGCTGCGCGGTGATCGAACCGATCAGGACGATGCGACCGTGCTCGCGGCTGGCGCTGCCCGCCGCAATCATCCGCCGCGCGCCCTCGCGCGTGACGAGGTAGGCTCCGGTCAGGTTGGTGCCGATGACTTGGGCGAGTCCGGCGAAGGAAACCTCGGTGGAGCGCCCGCCGGTGCCGGTCCCGGCATTGGCGACAACCCAATCGACCGTGCCGAAGCGGGCCTCGGCGGCGTCGTAGGCGGCGATCACCGAGGCTTCGTCGGTGACGTCGAGGGGGACGGACATGGCCTTTTCGCCGAGTTCCTCCGCCAGCGCCGCAACGCGATCCGTCCGCCGCGCGCCGAGCACCACATTCGCCCCGGCACCAGCCAGCACCCGTGCGAAATGCGCGCCGATCCCCGAGGATGCGCCAGCAATCAGGGCGGTGCGGCCCGCAAGGTCGAACATCACGCGCGCTGCAACTGCTTCCACTCCGGCACCAGCGGCACCATCGCCATGAACTTGTCATAAGCCTGGTTGAAGTGGCGCACGCGGATTTCCTGGTAGTTGCCCAGAGTCAGCCCGTGCTTGGCCGAGGCTTCGAGCCCTTCCTGCTGGAGGAACAGGTTGTCGGTATCCTGATCGAGGATGCCGCCGAAGCCTGCATCCATGCCCTCGGCTTCCTTGAACGACTGTTCGCGCGTCAGGTGCACCGGCTCGGCGGTTTCGGGGACGGTGCCGTCGGCGGGCTTGGGCCGCATGAACAGCACTTCGTAGATGCTTTCGCGGTGGTTGCGGGGGGAGGGCCGGAAGCGGTAGACCATCGGCAGCGAGATGCCCGGGAACAGGAAGCAGTTGGGGAACACGCCGTAGCTGAAGCAATCGAGGATTTCGGAATCCGAGACGTGATCGAGCCTGGTGTTGGCGGCCTCTTCAAAGCCCTTGCGGAACATGTCAGCCATCATCTGCCGCGCGCTCTCACCCTCGGGAACGATCGGCTTGTCGATGACGATCGAGCTGTCGCCGACAGTGAACATGTCGAGCACGTCCTGCTCGCTGTACTTGCCCTCGTGCACCGGGCTGACCACGCCCAGCGTCGAGATGAAGCGGTCCACATGTTCGCCATAGACGTCATACTGCGTGTTGAGATCCGCGTTGGTCGGCGAGACCTGCGGGTGGGTGTCGGGGACGTGGTAGGCCTCCATGAAGGCCTCGATGTTGAGCTTCCAGTTGCACGGGATCGGCTTGGAGACGTGGCAGGCGATGTAGCGGTCCTCGAGCTTCCATGCCTCGATGTGGGCCAGCGCCTCGGGGCCGATATAGTCGCGCAAGCTGGGCGCGGCGGGGTCCATGTTGATCCACACGAAGCCGGCAAGCAGTTCGACCCGCGCTTCGGGGAGCTGGAGGTTTTCTTCCGGAGCATGCGGGAAGTCCCAGGCGCAGTGGCGATGCTTGAAGCTGCCGTCGATGTTCCAGCTCCAGCCGTGGAAGCTGCACTTGAACTCGCTGGCGCAGCCCTCGCTGCCGGTCGCGCGCAGCTTGGTGCCGCGATGCAGGCAGGCGTTGTAGTAGGCGCGGATGTCGTTCTCGCCGACGCGGGTGATGATGAAACTGCGCGAGCCGATCTCGTAGACATGATAGTCGCCGACCTCGGGGATGTGCTCCTCGCGGCAGGCCCATTGCCAGGTGCGGGTCCACAGCCGGTCGAATTCCGCCTCCTGCACCGCAGGATCGATGTAGCGCCGGGTGTCGATGTCCTCGCTGCCGAGGTATTCGTAGCTCTCGCTGGCGACCCAGCCGGGTGCCTTGACCTTGTCGCCGGCGATGATGTCCTGCGTGGACTGGGCGGGATGGCGGGCCTGACCGGGTGTCAGCTTGCCGGTTTCAACGTTCATGGCGCGTGGCTCCTTATTCAGCGGTTTCGAGGGCAGGCGCACCTGCCGTCGCGGCGAGCGCGGGGGATTGCGAATGGATCGCGCCGTCCTTCATCACCATGGCGATGCGGGCGGGATCGGTAAGGATGGACGTGTTGGCGAGGACGTCGCCATCGACCAGGATCAGGTCGGCGAGCTTGCCGGCTGAGAGCGTGCCGAGGCCGCCGCCGTTCATCATCGCTTCGCCGCCGTTGCGGGTCGCACAAATCAGCGCTTCTTCAGCGCTATAGCCGTAGTAATCGATAAAATACTGAAGGTCGCGCGCCTGCTGGCCATGCTGGCTCCAGGCAAAGCCGTAATCGCCGCCGATCAGGTGGCGCACGCCGCGCTTGCGCAGCGCCGTGTGCGTGCGCACCGATTCCTCGATCAGCGCCGGAATGCCCATAAAGCCCGCAATCTCGGGGCTGATCCCCCAGGCCGAGGCACCGCCGGTGGCCATCTGGTGGAACAGGTCGATGGTGGGGACGACAAAGATGCGGTCCCTGGCCTCCTCCATCATGTCGAGCAGTTCCTCGTCGGAATGCTCGCAATGGAACAGCCCATCGACCCCGGCGCGAATGCAATACTTGCTGCCGTCGATCGAGCGGGTGTGGGCGTTGATCTTGCGGCCATAGGCATGCGCGGTGTCCGCCGCTGCCTTGACCTCCTCGAAGGTCATCGGGGTCGCGGTCGAGGGCGTTCCGGGATAGAACGGGTCGCCCGAGACATCGATCTTGATGTTGTCGATCCCCTCGCGGCAATGCAGCCGCACTGCAGCGCGCATTTCGTCCGGCCCGTTGATCAGGCTTGAGGGGCCGACGCGCGGATTGTGTTCCTTGCTTTCGTCGCCCATCGCCCCGGTCACGCTGATTTCGAGGCCGCCAGCGCGGATGCGCGGGCCCGGGATGCGCCCGGCGTTGACCTCGTCGCGCACTGCGACGCCGAGCCGCAGCTTGGCTTCCGACGCGCCATAGGCCGAGGTGAAGCCCATATCGATCAGCGCCTTCGCCCCGCGCGCGGCAGTGAACACCATCTCTTCTGGGCTGGGCGTGATCAGGTTCTCGGTCGCGGTGACATTCTCGAACGAGAGGTGCGCATGGCCTTCGGTCATGCCGGGCATGCAGAACAGGCCGGTGGCGTCGATTACCCGGTCAGCGGCAGGGCGGGTGCCGCCGCCGGGGGTGACGGCGGCGATGGTGTTGCCATCGACAAACAGGTCGCCAGTGAACGGCTTGGTGCCGGTCGCGTCGAAGATCTTCGCATTGGTGATCAGGGTCCGGCCCACGTGCTGCTCTCCACTTTCGCGCTGTGGCGGTTGGCGCGCATCATACGCATCCGGGCGGATTAGCCAAACGCCCGTTTGCACTTCGCCAGTCGGCGGAGGCGCTATCATCGCCGGCGCGATAGTCGCGCTCGCCAGGCTCATCGCCCCTTGGCATTGCCCCACGACATTGGGCATGAAATAACACGCGCCGAGCCCCGGATGAGGGCTAGGAGATCCGGAAGCATGGGCAATCTGAAAGTCACCTACACCGACGTCAACGGCGAGACGCGGACCTTCGACGATGTCGAGGAAGGTGCCAACCTGATGGAGACCGCCAAGCGCTTCGGCGTCGAGGGGATCTATGGCGACTGCGGCGGGGGCTGCGCCTGCGCCACCTGCCACGTCTATGTCGAGGGCGAATGGTTCGACAAGGTCGGCCCGCCCGACGACATCGAATTCGCCATGCTCGACATGGTGGCTGACGTGATGAAGGACAACAGCCGGCTGGGTTGCCAGATCAAGATGAAGCCGCGAGCTGGACGGTATTGCAGTGACGGTTGCGCCCACTTCGGGAATGTAAGCAAAATCAACGGACAGGATAAAGTGATGGCTACGCAGGCTCAAGACGCAAAGGTTTCCGAGCGGTTGCCGCTGAGCGCCGGGGAACAGGCCCTGCTCGATGCGGGCACGCTGACCGACCGCGCCATCCAGGCCCGCCCGCGCGCCTATTATGCCGCCATGCGCAAGGGCGATCCGATCCATTACGACAAGGGGCTCAACTCGTGGCTGGTCACCCGGCACGAGGATATCTGGGCGGTGCAGTCCGACCCGCTGACTTTCTCGGTGAACAAGGGCTATCACGAGATCCAGGCGCGCGGCATGCACGACGAGTTCCGCACGTACCTGCGCGAGCACGGCGGCGGCTATTTTCCCGACGCGATCATGTCTGACCCGCCGTATCACACCCGCATCCGCAAGCTGATGGAGAACGCCTTCACTGCGCACCGGGTGAAAGAGCTGGAGCCGCGCATAACCCGTGTGGTGAGCGAGGTGATTGCCGAGTTTGCCGACAAGGGAAACTGCGATGCCGTGACCGACATCGCGATCCCGATCACGATCCGCATCATCGTCGAGCAACTCGGGCTCGATCAGGGTATCGAGGACAAGATCACCCGTTGGTCGCGAGCGGTTGTCGCACAGATCAGCGCGATGCAGAGCCGCGAGGAAATGCTGGCCAACGCCGCCGAAATCGCTGATTTGCAGAACTACATCATCGGCAAGATGAAGGAGCGCGAGGCCGATCCGCGCGAGGACATGATTTCCGACCTGGTCCATGCGCAGGTCAAGAACGAGGACGGCACGGTCGAGAAGTTGACCTTCGATGAGGCGGTATCGCTGGTCCGCGCGACCCTGATCGCCGGCAACGACACTACCGCGACCGCCATCGGCAACCTGTTCTACGTGCTCACCACCAAGCCCGGCATGGCCGAACTGCTCGAATCGATCGTCGATGACGACCGCAAGCTCAACCGCTTCGTCGAGGAGCACATGCGCAACGAGCCGCCCGTGCGCGCGCTCAGCCGGATGTGCGTCAAGGAGACCGTGGTCAACGGCACCACCATTCCCGAAGGCGCGCACATGCTGCTGGTCTACGATTCGGGCAACGACGACGAAACCGTGTTCCCCGAACCGCGCCGGTTCGACATCGAGCGGCCCAATCTCGGCCGCCATGTCGGCTTCGGCGGCGGCCCGCACCGCTGCATCGGCGTCGCCCTGGCGCGGATGGAAGTGAAGGTTGCTGCACGCGAGATTGTCAAGCAGCTGAAGGACATCAAGCTGGCGATCCCGGAGAGCGAGATTTGCTATACGCCCACCGTGGCGACGCATACGATGGAATCACTGCCGATAACCTACGGCAAACGGTGACGGTCGCTGCTTCGGCGCAGGTCAAAAAGCCGCGCCACGAACAACCAGAGGAGGACATATCGTGAGGAAATTGTTTGCCGCCATGCTGCTCGCGGGGGTCGCCCTGCCGATCGTCCCCGCAGCTTTTGCGCAGGACAGCGCGGTCGAGGCCGCATCGGGCGGGGACATCATCGTCACGGCGCGGCGGCGCGAGGAAAACCTCCAGGACGTGCCCATCGCCATCTCGGCGCTGAGCCAGAGCCAGCTCCAGCAGGCGCAGATCGCCACCGAGCTCGATCTGCAACGCGCCGTGCCCGGGCTGACCATCCGCCAGAACGGCAGTGCCAACCAGTTCAACTATTCGATCCGCGGCCAGAGCGTCGATACCTACACCAATTCGCCGCCGGGGGTGCTGACCTATACCAACGAGGCGCAGGTCGTCAGCCGTGCGGCCAGCTCGTTCTATGACCTCGCCAATATCCAGGTGCTCAAGGGGCCGCAGGGCACGCTGTTCGGGCGCAATGCCACCGGCGGCGCGGTGCTGTTCGAAACCGCAAAGCCCAGGGACCGGCTCGAAGGCTATCTGCTGGCGCGCTATTCGAGCTATGACCTGTTCCGCGCCGAGGGCGCGATTTCGCTGCCGATGGGCGACAAGGCGGGCGTCCGCATCGCGGGCTATTACGAGCACGGCGGCGGTTTCGTGAACAACCTGCGCACCGGCGAGAAGCTGGGCAAGCAGGACCTCGGCTCGATCCGCGGCACGCTGGTGCTGCGCCCGAGCGAAACCATCGAGAACACCACAGTCGTCCAACACACCAGCGAAGGCGGCACCAATGTGCCGACGCTGATCTATTCGGCCTATGGCTGCGGCGAGCGCTTCAACGGCGTCGCGCTCAATTCGACAGCCGATTGCGTTTACGGCCCGGCCGACGTTGGCGGTGCCTTCACGCTGTATACGGCGGCCAATCCCAACATCTTCCCGGGCGGGGTCAATGCCGCCGCCGACCGCCAGCGCGCCTGGGGGCCGTGGCAGACCGAAACCGGGGTGCCGCTCTACCACAAGGCCAAGAGCACGTTCGTCATCAACACCACCCAGTTCGAGCTGGGCGACGACCTGAAGCTCAAGAACATCTTCATGTGGAACCGCAGCAATGCGGATGACGGCTATACCTACGACGGCACGCCCTACATGATCTTCCAGATTTTCGGCACGGCCAACGTCGGCCTGACCACGCTGACCGATCCGCTCGGCTTCATCCAGATGACCCGGCAGGTCTCCGACGAAATCCAGCTGCAGGGGACGGCGGCCGACGGCAAGCTGACTTATGTGGTCGGCGGCTATTACCTCGACCAGAAGGACGAGAACGATTCGTGGCTGCTGGCGTTCGATTTCAGCCCGATCGCGCGCGGATCGCCGCTGCGTTATCACGCGCTGACCACGGCGGAATCGAAGGCAGTGTTTGCGCAGGGCACCTATGCGCTGACCGACCGGCTGAACTTCACCGGCGGCCTGCGCTGGACCTGGGAGAAGGCGACCTCGCGCCAACTGGCGGGCTCGCTGTTCGGCACTGCCGCGCCGCTCGAGGTGCTCAAGGACAACAAGCCGAGCTGGAACGTCAGCCTCGATTTCAAGCTGTCGCCAGATGTGCTGGTCTATGTCAGCCATCGCGGCTCGTGGCGCGCGGGCAGCTACAACTATTCGGTGCCGCCGATCGACGTCACCGCCGATCGCGGCGGCAACAAGTTCCTGCCCGAAACCACCAAGGACGTCGAAATCGGTCTCAAATATTCGGGCGACGGATTGGGCGTTCCGGTCACTTTCAATGCGGCCGGTTATGTCCAGTGGGTCGATAACATCCAGCGTGCCGCCTATGTCCCCGAACCAAGCGGCACCCCCTCGCTGGTCACCACCAATGTGCCGCAAGCGAAGATCCAGGGTCTTGAAATGGCGCTCGACGTCAAAGCCGCGCCGTGGCTCGATATCGGCATTTCGGGTGCCTACACCGACGCCCAATATACCAGCAACCGGGTCGTTCTGCCAAATTCGGTGGGCGTGTTCTCGCCGACCTTTTACGGACCCTATGCCGACGTGCCCAAGTGGACCGGAAATGCCTACATCGAAGCGCGCCACGACATGGGCGCGGAGCAGGGCGAGCTGACCTTCCGCATCGATGTGTTCGCCCAGTCGAAGTTCTTCTTCTCCAACGTGGCTGCGACCCTCTCGCCCGAATCCGACATCGCTGCCTATGCGCTGGTCAACGCCCGCGTCGCCTGGGCAAACATTGCCGGCTCCGGCGTGACGGCGGCGGTGTTCGCGCGCAACCTGTTCAACAAGCAGCACTACACCGGCGGCAACTCGCTGGGCGCGACGCTGGGGCTCAACACCAGCGTGCCGGGCCGACCGCGCATGTGGGGCGGCGAGCTGCGCTTCCAGTTCTAGGACACTCTGGGCTCCGGGAGAGCAAAGATGACTGAAGACGAATGGCGCGGCGGGCTGGCACCGCATTACGACTTCATGCTGCCGGGCCCGCCCGACGATCCGGCGATGCGCGAGAGCGTCTCGATCTGGCTGTTAGAGGAGAACGGGGCATTCGCGCTGCCGCGGGTCGGCATCGAAGCAGTCGGTGCCAGCTGGGACAGCCACCGCCTGGACATGAACGCGGCTTTCCCTGGTGGACGGGTGCTGGTCGAGACAGGCGGAACCTACCCGAGCCATTCGCCGCTCGCCGCCGATGGCAGCCCGCGCGTGCTCGGCTCGGGTCCGCTGCGCTTCGAAGTGATCGAACCCTACCGCCGCTGGCGGATCAGCTATGACGGCACCCCGGTCGAAACCACCTCGGCAGCGATGGCCAAGGGCGCAGTCGATAGGTCGCGGAAGACCCCGCTCGCCTTCTCGGCCGAGATCGAAATGGTCACGCCGTGCTGGGTCCAGGACAACACGCCCGAGCGGCTCGTCGGCAAGTCCGCGCGCGAAATGGACGACGCGCGCTCGATGGGGCTGGGCTATCGCATGGAGCACCAGTTTCGCGGAACGGGCACGCTGACGCTCGACGGCGAAACGCGGGAGTTCACGGCGGTGGGCAATCGCATCCACCGCCAGTCGGTGCGGCCCCTCGATGGCTTTCGCGGCCATGTCTGGCAGGCCGCGGTGTTCCCCGATGGCCGCGCCTTCGGCTACATCGCCTATCCGCCGGCTGAGGACGGATCGACCTACAACGAGGGCTATGTGTTCATCGATGGCACGATGCGACCGGCCACGGCAACGGCAATGCCGTGGCTCGACGCCGCCGCGCTGACCAGCGAAGGCCAGGTCAATTCGTTCGAGCTGGCATGGGACGGCGGCAGCGCGCGCATTGCCGGCAAGGGCATGCTTAACACCTTCAAGGTGATGGGCGAGGGCGAAATGGCGGGCTTCGCGCTTAATCAGGGCGCGGCCCGCTACACCTGGGACGGGCAGGAGGCGATCGGCATGATCGAACGCTCGACCTGGTTGAACAAGCTGGGTTAAATAGGGACTGTCCCCTATTTAGGGCTT
This sequence comes from uncultured Alphaproteobacteria bacterium, assembly GCA_963777795.1. Lineage (GTDB taxonomy): Bacteria > Pseudomonadota > Alphaproteobacteria > Sphingomonadales > Sphingomonadaceae > Novosphingobium. The sequence goes on along the minus strand of CAVZRM010000003.1, from coordinate 108,987 downwards.
TTAGCCCCCGGGCTCAGGCCGAACCCATGTAGCGCCCGCCGTTGACGCTGATCGTCTGGCCGGTCATGTAGCCGCCCTCCTCCGAGGCGAGGAATGCGGCGGCGGCGGCGATGTCTTCGCCGGTGCCGATCCGCCCCACCGGCAGCGCCTTGCCATAGGCCTCGACTGCGCCTTCGCGCTGCATGATCTCGGCACCGCGCAGCATCGGGGTGTCGATCGAGCCCGGCGGGATCATGTTGGCGGTGATGCCGTGTTCGCCCAGCGCCATGGCGAGGCACTTGGTGAAGCCGAGCAGCGCGCCCTTCGAGCTGGTATAATGCGTTTGCATCGCCGAGCCCGACTGCACCGACGAGGAGGTGATGTTGATGATCCGGCCCCACTTGGCCTCGATCATATCGGGCACGACTTCCTGCGTGATGAAGAACGGGCCGAACATGTTGACGCGCATTACCCGTTCGAACAGGGCCTCGTCGATCTCAAGGAACGGGGTGAACGGCGCGATGCCGGCATTGTTGATGAGGATGGCGATCTTGCCAAGCTCGCGGCGCGTCTGGTCAGCCGCAGCCTTGATCGCCGCCCGGTCCGAGCAGTCTGCGGTAATGGCGATCGCGGTGCCGCCGGCCTCGCGCACCAGCCGCGCGGTCTCTTCGGCACCTTCGCGGTTGATGTCCCAGATGGCGATCCGGGCGTCGTCTTCGGCGAGGCGCAGGGCCATCGAGCGGCCCATGCCCGAACCGGCACCGGTGATGACCGCCACGCGGCCGTTGAGTGATCGTGTCATGATCCAGAACTCTCCCAGGATTGATTGCTGAACACCTGAACAGCATAGCGGGCCGTCTTGTCAAGTCCGCTGGCTTGCCTTCAACCGAGATCGGCAAACCCGCCGTAGCGGCCGCGATAGAACAGCATCGGATCGTCGTCGCGGGTGGCTTCCATGCTGAGTACCGTGCCCAGCACGAACCAGTGGTCGCCCGCTTCGGTCACCGAATGAATGGTGCAATCGATCCGGGCAATGGCATTGGCAATCGCCGGATGGCCATGGTCGGAAAGCGCAACCTCCAGCCCGGCGAACTTGTCCGGGCCCTTGGCGGAAAGCTGGCGGCAGACCTGCTGCTGGTCGCTGGCGAGAACGTTGACGCAGAAGTGCCCGGCGGCGTGAATCTGCGGCCAGGTCGAGCTGTTCTTGTCGGGCAGGAATCCGACGAGCGGCGGATCGAGCGAGACCGAGGTGAAGCTGCCGATCACCATGCCCACCGGCGCGCCGTCGGTGCCGGAGGCGGTAACCGCGCAGACCCCGGTGGGATAGCAGCCGAGCACCTGGCGGAAGGACGCCGGATCGATAGTGGTTGCTTTCACGCTGGTCCTGCCTTTCCCGAACTTGTGCCCGATCCATGCCGAAGCGGCGCGGGCAGGGCAACAGCGATATGCCAGCTTGGCCCGGGCCAAGGCGAATCATCTTGCGGCCTCCGCGCAAAAGTTGCAGGGACTTAACCGTCCGATTAAAACTTGCTGGTCATCCGTCGTTACCGGCGCGCTGGCCGGTGAACTGGATAGCCAGAGGAAAGAGCCATGGCCGCTGCCCAAACGATTGCCGACACGCCCGAAGCGAAAGAGGTCGCCGGCCTTGTCGCCCGCAGCCGCGCCGCACAGGCGCAGATCGAAAACTATACCCAGGAGCAGGTCGATCGTCTGATCCGCGGCATGGTCTGGGCGGTCGCGCGTCCCGGCGTGGCCGAGGAGATCGCGCAGCAGACCGTCGATGAAACCCAATTGGGCAATTACGACGGCAAGTTCCTGAAAATATTCCGCAAGACCCGCGCCACGCTGATGGACATCATTGACGACAAGTCGGTCGGGGTGATCGAGGAAGACCGCGAGCGCGGTCTCGTCAAGATCGCCAAGCCGATCGGCGTGATCGGCGCGTTGAGCCCCTCGACCAACCCCGAGGCAACCCCGGTGATCAAGGCGATCAGCGCGGTCAAGGGCCGCAATTCGATCATCGTCTGCCCGCATCCGCGCGCCAAGCTGACCAATGCGCGCATCTGCAACCTGATGCGCGAGGCGCTGGTCAAGCTCGGCGCGCCGGCGGACCTGGTCATCGCCATCGAGACACCGTCGGTCGAGAAGACCAACGAAGTAATGAAGCAGTGCGACCGCGTGCTCGCCACCGGCGGCGGGCCGATGGTTCACGCCGCCTACAGCTCGGGCACGCCGGCGCTGGGCGTCGGCGTCGGCAACGCGGTGATCACCGTCGATGAGACCGCAGATCTCGACGATGCGGCGGACAAGATCCTGCTGTCGAAGACGCTCGACCTCGCCGCCTCGTGCAGCAGCGACAATGCCGTGGTGCTGCTCGATGCGATCTACGCGCCGATGCTCGAGAAGCTGAAAGTGCGCGGTGGCATGGTGCTCGACGACGCGCAGAAGGCCAAGCTCCAGGCAGCACTGTGGAACGATGGCATCATCAATGCCAAGGTGGTCGCGCAGACCCCGCAGTTCATCGGCGACTATGCCGGCTTCGATGTCTCCGAGGACGCGAAGTTCTTCATCGTGCCCGAAACCGGCTTTGGCCCCGAACATCCGTTCTCGGGCGAGAAGATGACCGTCACCATGGCGCTTTACCGGGCGAAGGACATCGACGAGGCGATATCGCTGACCAACTCCATCCAGGCCTATCAGGGCCGGGGCCATTCCTGCGGCATCTACTCGACAAGTGATGCCAACATCATGAAACTGGCGGAGAATACCTATACCAGCCGGGTCATGGTCAACCAGCCGCAGTCCGCGTCGAATTCGGGCAACCTGTGGAACGGCATGCGCCAGACTTTCTCGCTGGGCTGTGGTTCGTGGGGCGGAAATGCCACCAACAACAACATTACCTGGCGCGACCTGATCAACGAGACCTGGGTGTCGAAGCCGCTGGCCAAGGCCAAGGAGCTGCCGAGCGACGAGGCGCTGTTCGGCAAGGACATCATCGAGGCGCTGGGCTGAAGCACGGTGCAATGGCGCTCGGCAATGAAGGATCGATCATGAAACATGCTCCCCTGGTGCTGGGCAGCGCACTCGGCTGCGTACTTGCTGGCTGTGCGCCCAAGCCGGCTCCGGTCCCGGCGAAGGATCCGGCTGATACCTGTCTGGCCGCGCCCGGCCAGGCGCTGATCGGACACACGGCCAATGCCCTGGCGGGCGCGGAACTGATGCGTGCGACGCAAAGCCGCGAGATCCGCTGGGTCGCGCCCGGCATGGTCGTCACAACTGACTACAAATTCGGTCGGCTGACGGTCGGCTATGATGCGGCGCTGCGGATTGTCAGCGTCACATGCAGCTAGCAGTCTTCGGACGGATTGCGACGGCAGGGCTTTTCGGATATCCTGATGGATATACGAGGTGGTTGTCATGAAAATGCAGATCGGCAAATGGGGCAACAGTCTGGCGGTTCGCCTGCCTCGCGAACTGGTCGAGAAGTTCGACCTCAAAGAGGGCGACGCGATCGACACCGGTGGGATTGAGGCCAGGCTCGAGGACGAGCGCGCCGGGTCCAGACAGGCCCGCCGCGAGGCGGCGCTGGCGGAGATCCGCGCGGGGCGGATCGCGCTGCCTGCCGATTGGAAGTTCGACCGCGAGGAAGCGAACTGGCGTCCTGCGTGGGACAAATGGTAACAATTGACACCAACATAGTGTTCTATGCCTTGGAGCGCGCGGACTTAGCTGATAATGCGAAGGCAGATCGAGCCAAGGCAGCCTTGGCTCAGGTCGATTTTCTCAGCATTCAGGTCCTCAACGAATATGCCTTTGCTGCCAGACGAAAACTGCGCCGTGAATGGGCGGAAATCCGCTATGACCTTGATCTTCTGCGCGACGCCGTTCCGGATATCCATGGCATCGAACCTGCGGCCAATCGCGAGGCATTGCGGATCGCCGAACGCTATCAACTTGCTTACTTCGATGCCTTGATGATCGCCATCGCGTTGGCCAATGGCGCGGTGACTCTCTACAGCGAAGACATCCAGCACGGTCTTGTCATCGATGGCCAGCTGACCATCGCCAACCCTTTCCTGACCACGGACCCGGCATGACCACGCAATTCGACCTCACCGAAGACCAGCTCGCCATCCAGGACATGGCGCGGAAATTCACCGCCGACCGCATCGTGCCCCACGCCGCGCAGTGGGACGAGGACAAGCACTTCCCGCGCGATGTCGTGCGCGAGGCGGGCGAACTCGGCTTCGGGGCGATCTACATTTCCGAGGAGATGGGCGGGATCGCGCTGGGGCGGCTTGAATCGGCGCTGATCTTCGAGGCGCTGTCCTATGGCTGCCCATCGACCGCCGCCTTCATCTCGGTGCACAACATGGCCAGCTGGATGATCGACAGGTTCGGCGGGGATGAGGTCAAGCAGCGCTATTTGCCGCAGTTGGTCGGCATGGAAAAGCTCGGCTCCTATTGCCTGACCGAACCCGGCTCGGGCTCGGACGCCGCCGCGCTCAAGACCACCGCGCGGCTTGAGGGCGACCACTATGTGGTCAACGGCACCAAGCAGTTCATCACCGGCGGCGGGGTCAACGATGTCTACGTCACCATGGTGCGCACCTCGGATGACGGCGCGAAGGGCATTTCGTGCCTCGTCATCGAGAAGGACTGGGACGGGGTCTCGTTCGGTGCCAAAGAGAAAAAGCTTGGCTGGAACAGCTCACCCACCGCGCAGGTCAATTTCGACAATGTCAAAGTGCCAGTCGTCAACCGCGTCGGCGCGGAGGGGGACGGCTTCAGGTTCGCCATGGCCGGGCTTGACGGCGGACGGCTCAATATCGGTGCCTGCTCGCTTGGTGGTGCGCAGCGTTGTCTCGATGAAGCAGTGGCTTACGTCAAGGATCGCGAGCAATTTGGTAAGTCGATTGCCGAGTTTCAGAACACCCAGTTTGTCCTCGCAGACATGGCGACCGACCTTGAGGCGGCGCGCGCGCTGCTCTATCTTGCCGCCGCCAAGGTCACTGCCGGGGCACCCGACAAGACCCGCTTTGCCGCGATGGCCAAGAAGCTCGCCAGCGACAACGGCAGCGAGATCGTCGACAAGGCCTTGCAGCTGTTCGGCGGCTACGGTTACCTGCGCGACTACCCGATCGAGCGGTTCTGGCGCGACCTGCGCGTCCACCGCATTCTGGAAGGAACCAACGAGATCATGCGCATGATCATCGGGCGGGATTTGCTGAAATGATGCTGGTCCTTCGAGACAGGACAGGGCCTTCGACAAGCTCAGTCCATTTCCTTCCTCAGGATGAGCGGGTTTTCATTAGTCCCGCTCATGCTGAGGAGGGGCTGAGCTTGTCGAAGACCCGTCTCGAAGCACCGGGAGCAAGCGCATGACCGACGAACTCATCACCCGCCGCGACGGCGTTGCCGGCTTCCTCACGCTCAACCGCCCCAAGGCGATCCACGCGCTCACTGCGGCGATGGACCATGCGATGACCGAGGCGCTGCTGGCCTGGCGCGACGACGAGGGTATCCAGGCGGTCATTGTCGATCACAGCGAGGGCCGCGGGTTCTGTTCGGGGGGCGATATTGCCTTCCTGCGCAATTCCGCGCTGACCGACGAGGGCGTCTCGGGCCTTCAATTCTTCTATGAGGAATACCAGCTCAACCACCTGATGTTCACTTATCCCAAGCCGATCGTTGCCTTCATGGACGGGATCACCATGGGCGGCGGGGTCGGCATCTCGCAGCCGGCCCGGTTCCGCGTCGCCACCGAGAATACCCGCTATGCCATGCCCGAGACCGGGATCGGCCTGTTCCCCGATGTCGGCGGCGGCTGGTACCTGGCGCGGCTGCCCCACCGCCTCGGGCAATTCCTGGCGCTCACCGGCACCCGCTTCGACGGCGCGGAGTGCCTGTGGTCGGGGCTGGCGACGCATTACCTGCCCTCGGCAAACCTCGCCGAAGCCAAGCAGCGCATCGCCAATGGCCACGAGCCGGGCGGGGTGCTCTCGGCGCTGGCGGTCTCGCCTCCCGAAGCGCGGATTGAAGGCAATGCCTCGGCTGTCGCCCGCCACTTTGCCTCGGACCGGTTAGAGGACATCCTCGCCAGCCTGGAAAGCGACGACAGCGATTGGGCGGCAAAAGAGCTGGCGACCTTGCGCACCAAATCGCCGCAGACTTGCAAGGTCGCGCTGCGCCAGCTCGCCGAAAGCCTCAAGCTCGACGACTTTGCCCGGCACATGGCGATGGAATACCGCATCGCCGCGCGCGTGCTCACCCGGCCCGATTTCGCCGAAGGGGTGCGCGCGGTGATCGTCGATAAGGACAACGCGCCCCGATGGGACCCGGCGACCCCCGAGGGTGTGTCCGACGCATTGATCGAGTCGATCTTTGCCCCGCTGGGCGAAGGCAAGGAATGGGAACCGCTGCCGTCATCCCGGTCTTGATGCGGGATGACGAATGGAGTTATTCAATGAGTTACGAGACTATCCTCACCGAACAGCGCGGCGGTGTTACGCTGGTCACCATAAACCGGCCGCAGGTGCTCAATGCGCTGAGCAGCACCGTGCTCCGCGAACTCGTCGCCGCCTTTGCAGCCTTCGAGGCCGATGACAGCCAGGGCTGCGCGGTGCTCACCGGCGCGGGCGAAAAGAGCTTCGTCGCCGGGGCCGACATCGCCGAAATGGCGCAATTGAGCGCCACCGACTTCTACCTGCGCGCCTTCTTCGACGGCTGGCAACAGGATATCGCCGGCAAGGTGCGCAAGCCGTGGATCGCGGCGGTCAATGGCTTCGCGCTGGGCGGCGGCTGCGAGCTCGCCATGATGGCCGATCTGATCGTCGCCTCGGAGAAGGCCAGGTTCGGCCAGCCCGAGATCAAGCTCGGCGTCGCCCCCGGCATGGGCGGCACCCAGCGGCTGACCCGCGCGGTGGGCAAGGCCAAGGCGATGGACCTGTGCCTCACCGGTCGCATGATGGACGCCGCCGAAGCCGAGAAAGCGGGCCTCGTCGCGCGCGTGCTGCCGACCGAAGGCTTTGTCGAGGCGGCGGTGGCGATGGCCGCCGAAATCGCCGCGATGCCGCGCGTCGCGGCGCTGGTGAACAAGGAAATGGTCAATGCCGCCTTCGAGACCGTGCTCGAACAGGGTCTGCTGTTCGAGCGCCGCCTATGGCAGATCCTCGCCGCCACCGAGGACAAGACCGAGGGGATGAACGCCTTCATCGAGAAGCGCGCGGCCAGTTGGGTTAACCGCTAGCTCTTCCCCTCTCCATTGGGGAGAGGGTTGCGCAGCCTTGGCAGCTTGCTGCCTAGGCGAAGCTGGGTGAGGGGCTGTGTGCCATCGACAGGGCGCAACCCCTCATCCAACTCCGACTAGCCAGCAAGCTGGCAAGTCTCCGTATCCTTCTCCCCATGGGAGAAGAAGTCCATTTGGAGAATTGCATGAAAATCGCTTTCATCGGTCTCGGCAACATGGGCGGCGGGATGGCCGCGAACCTGGTCAAGGCGGGGCACGAGGTGCGCGCGTTCGATCTTGCGCCTGATGCGCTGGAACGCGCCCGGGAGAATGGCTGCGCGACATTCGCTACCGTGCAGGAAGCGGTGCGGGACGTCGATGCTGTGGTCTCGATGCTGCCCAACGGGGCGATCGTCGACAGCGTCTATGCCAATGACGTGATCGGCCACGCGCCGTCTACGGCGGTGCTGCTCGATTGCTCGACCATCGATGTGGCCACCGCGCGCAAGGTTGGCGAGGCGGCGGCAAAAGCCGGTTACGAAATGGTCGATGCACCGGTTTCGGGCGGTATCGCGGCGGCCAATGCCGGCACGCTGACCTTCATGGTCGGCGGGACCGATGAAGCTTTCGCGCGCGCCGAGCCGATTCTCGCGGCGATGGGCAAGGCCGTTATCCATGCCGGAGGCCTGGGGGCGGGGCAGGCGGCGAAGATCTGCAACAACATGCTGCTCGGCATTCACATGATCGGCACCTGCGAAGCGATGGCCATGGCGCAGAAGCTGGGGCTCGATCCACAGACGTTTTACGACATCGCTTCGGTCAGTTCGGGCCAGTGCTGGTCGCTGACCAGCTATTGCCCGGTGCCCGGCGTCGGCCCGCAGAGCCCGGCGGACAACGATTACCAGCCCGGCTTTGCCGCCGCGCTGATGCTCAAGGACCTCAAGCTGGCGATGGAGGCTGCGGCGACATCGGGCACCAAGACACCGATGGGCGAGCGGGCGAAACAGCTTTACGAGGCGTTCAATGCCGAAGGCAACGGCGGGCTCGATTTTTCGGCGATCATCAGAACCCTGTAGCGTCGTCCGATAAAATAGGGACAGTCCCTATTTTACATCGCGCTCAGTCCGCCGTCGAGCTTGAGCTCGGCCCCGGTCATGAAGCGGCTCTCGTCGCTGGCGAGATAAAGCACGCCCATCGCCACTTCCTCGGGCTGGCCGATCCGGCCCAGCGGGATAGCAGCGGCGAGCTTGCCGAGCACCGCCGCGCGTGGGACGGCCTCGCTGGGGCGGAAGCCGTCGAGAATGGCGGTATCGACGAAGGCGGGGTGGACCGAATTGCAGCGGATGTCCCAGCCTTTCTTCGCGCAATGGAGCGCCACCGACCGGGTCAGCATCCACACCGCCGCTTTCGACGCGCAATAGGCGGCGAGGCCGGGATCGGCGGTCATCGCCGCGATCGAGGAAATGTTGACGATGCTGGCCGGCTGGTTGTCGCGCAGCAGGGGCAGGGCATGTTTGCAACCGAGGAAGACGCTGTCGGCATTGACCGCCATGGTGCGCTTCCAGCCGTCGAAGTCCATCGCCTCGATGCTGCCGCCCAGTCCGATCCCGGCATTGTTGACCAGCACCGAGAGCCCGCCCAGGCTATCGCGTGCAAGGTCAAGCGCGGCGCGCCACTGCTCCTCGCTGGTGACGTCGTGGCTGGTGGCAAAGGCGGTCCCCGCGCCGCACTCGGCGTCGATTTCGGTCGCCCGCGCCTCTGCGCCGGCCAGGTTGATGTCGGTCAGCAGCACCTTGGCACCTTCACGCGCCAGTGCCGTGGCGATCGCCGCGCCGAGCCCCTGCGCCGCTCCGGTGACCATCGCCAGTTTGCCCGCAACGCGCATCACCCGCTCCCCAGTATGTCCGGCGCCAGCAGCAGCAGCAGCCGGGTGTCGATGGCATAGTCCGCCGCGCGCCAGCGCGCGATAGCATCGCCGATCGAGCGGCGCGGCACGCGGTGGACGGTAATGTCCTCGCCTTCGGTGCCGCCGCCCGGGCCGATCCGGGTCAGCCCGTGCGCGCGCAGCAGGGTGTAGCTTTCGGTGACCATGCCGGGCGAGGACCAGAATTCACCGAGCACTTCCATCCGCTCCGCGCGGTACCCGGTTTCCTCCTCGAGCTCGCGCGCGGCGGCGGCGGCGCAATCCTCGCCGGCGACCGCGTCGCTGTCGCCGACCAGCCCGGCCGGCAGCTCGATGCACGCGCGTCCCAGCGGGATGCGGTATTGCTCGACCAGAATGACATGATCGTCGTCATCGATGGCGAGGATCACCGCCGCGCGGATCCCGTGCGCGCGGCTGACGTATTCCCATTTGCCGCAAGTGCGCGCGGTGATGAATTTGCCCTGCCAGACGATTTTTTCCGGTTCCTGCGAACTCATACTTCGATCAGCCGGTCGGGAAGCTCGTTGATATCGCCCGCAGCAAGCGGGAAGTGCGCAGCGAGCACCTCGCCGACCATGCCGATTGCCGCGACCATGCCATCGGCGACGCGGCCCTCGCGGATCTCGGCCAGCATCGCCGCCATCGCCTCGCCCCAGACCTGCGGATCGACCTTGCCGGCGATCGCCTCGTCGGCGACGATCTCGGCGCGGTGTTCGCCCATCGACAGGTAGATCAGGATGCCAGTGCGGCCATGGGTGCGCCGCTCGGCCCCGACCTTGAAGCAGGTGATCGCCCGCGCGCGGACGCGGCCATGCTTGACCGGGCCCGGCACCAGCAGCAGCCGCAACGGCCGCCACAGCTGCGCCAGCCACATCCCGGCGAACTTGAGGCTGGCGACCAGCAGGGCGAGGGCAAACACCCCGCGCGGGTGCCACTCCTGCACCCAGCCGCCGGTCAGCCGGTCATAGAGGCCAAGATAGAAATCGGGTGCCAATGCCAGCGCGGCGAGCGCCAGGAAAGCGACGAGAATCGACCACAGCAGCGCGATGTCGGCATAGTCGTCGGACTGGCCAGTGACGATAGTCACCACCTCGCCGGCAGTGCGCTGCTCGACTGCGGTCACCGCCGCGCTGACGCGGGCGCGGTCGGCATCGCTCATTGCGGACATGCGCGCCATCGCCCCCTCCTACCAGCTGCCCGACGAGCCGCCGCCGCCGAAGCTGCCGCCGCCGCCGGAAAAGCCGCCGCCGAAACCGCCGCCGCCGCCTGCGCTGCGCCCGCTGGCCAGGGCATCGGCCACGCTCCACAGGATCACCGGACCCAGTCCGCTCGGCCGGTAGCCCCGCCGCCGCGCGCGCCGCGCGAACATCGGCACGATGAACAGCATGAAGAACATGAAGCCGAAGAAGATGATCGGAAAAATCGAATCGGCAGCCTGGCGAAACCGGCTGGCTGGCGCGGGCGGCAACCAGCCGGGCCTGGTCCTCGGGCAGGGTCAGCTGCGCGATCAGCGCGTCGGCACCCGCCTCGATGCCGCCGGGCATGTCGCCGGCCTTGAAGCGGGGAACGATGGCGTTCTGGATGATCAGCGACGATAGCCCGTCGGTGACGATGCCTTCGAGACCATAGCCGACCTCGATCCGCAGCTTGCGCTCGGTCGGCGCGACGATCAGCAGTGCGCCGTCATTCTTTTCCTTGCTGCCGATCCCCCAGCTGCGTCCGAGCCGGTAGCCGTAGTCGGAAATCTCGTAGCCTTCGAGGCTGGGGAGGGTGGCGACGACCAGTTGGCGGCGCGATTGCACCTCCAGCGCGGCGAGCTTCTGGGTGAGCCGCGCCTCGACATCGTCGGGAATGATCTGGGCGGCATCGACCACCCGCCCGCTGAGCGTGGGAAAGCTCTGCGCCGAGGCGCTCGCGGCGGCAAGCAACAGGCCTGCCGCCGCGAGCAGCGCCCAATCGGTCTGGCGAATGCGCCCGGCGTGGCCGAGCATGGTCGTTCTCCCGTGCCTACATCTTGCCTTCGAGGCTGGGCGCTACCTCCGCGCCCGGGGTAGCGGCCTGATAGGGCACCAGCGGCTTGATGCCCCTGATCGTCGCGCCGATCATCTCGGGGAAGGTGCGCACCCGGGTGTTCAGGTCGCGCACCGCCTCGTTGTAGTCGCGGATGCTCACGCGGATGCGGTTTTCCTGCCCTTCGAGCTGGCTTTGCAGCATCTGGTAATTGGTGATGCTCTTGAGCTGGGGATAGGCCTCGACATTGGCGAGCAGTCGTCCGAACCCGGCCAGCGAGGAGGAAAGCTGGTTCTGCGCTGCCTGGAACTGCGCCATCTTGGCCGGATCGGTGAGGTCGCCGGGAGCGAGCTGGATCGAGGTTGCCTTGGCGCGGGCCTCGACCACGCCGGTGAGGATCGCCTTCTCCTGGTCAGCCGCGCCCTTGGCGACGGAGGCGAGGTTGGGCACCAGGTTGGCGCGTTCCTGGAAGGCGGCCTGCACGTCGGCCCACTTTGCCTTTGCAGCCTCCTCGGCGGTCGGCACCGAATTGATGCCACAGGCAGAAAGGCTGGTGGCGGCGAGCGCGGCAAAGGCGATGCGCCCGATGCGGCGCGCGGGCGATGCCAGCGCCTTCGGGGCGAGTGCCTTCGATACGGACGTCTTGATGGCAGGCGTCTTGATGGCAGACATGGGCGTGGCTTCCTCCGGCGTGCCCGGCGGGTATCGCCCGGCACGCGGCGCGAATGTAGCGTGCAATCCCGGGGGTTCAAGCCGCGACAAATGCGCACGCCTGCGCATTAGGTGATTGAAGCTGATCGATTTTGCTGTCAGAATCCGGACGGGAATTGCAAGAAGAGGGAAAGGGACGCAAAATGCTCAAGGATTTCAAGAATTTCATTGCGCGAGGCAATGTCCTCGATTTGGCGGTCGGTGTGATCATCGGCGCGGCATTCGGCAAGATCGTCTCGTCGCTGACCGACGATCTGATCATGCCGATTGTCGGGGCAATCACCGGCGGGGTGGACTTTTCGAGCAAATATGTCGTGCTCAACGACGCTGCGGTGCCGGTCGGCGCACCCCTTGCAGCGGCGAAAGCGGCCGGGGCAAACGTCTTCGCCTATGGCAGCTTCATCACGGCGATCGTCAACTTCGTGATCCTGGCCTTCATCATTTTCATGATCGTCAAGTGGGCGTCGAAGTTCTTCACCATGGCCAGCGCCACCGCTGGTCCGAGCGAAGTCGACCTGCTCGCCGAGATCCGCGACGAGCTCAAAAAGCGCTGATTTACAAGGCTTTTGCCAAGCTGAGGGCGGGGCCGGTGGCCTCGCCCTTTTCTTTTGCCCCCAGCGCGCCTATATGGGCTCCTGCCGGTTTCGGCTGGCTATGGTGATAAATTGCGGCGTGTAATAGGCACAGCGGACCCGGGGGCAGTACCCGGCGGCTCCACCACTTTCCCTGTATCCGGCAAGAATCGGGCGCAGGGACAATGACGGGGCCGAACCAGGATCGACGTGTGTTCAAAAGCGCAGTTTTTGCCCGGGCTGAGTAACCCGTTCAAGGCTCAAAACCCAATAAGTGCCAACGACAACGAAGCACTTGCTCTCGCAGCGTAATTCTAGGGGCTAACGCCCTGAAGTTACAAAGTCAGAACGCGGCCGGGCCGGCCGGGCAACAGAACGGATTCCAGCGGCCCGAGGGGGGCCGGGCAACAGAACCCCCTCACTTTTCCGTCACGGCGAATTCTGTCATCAGTTCAGCATGACGAAGATTGGAGAAGGTGACATCGGAATTGCTTGGTGGAGACGATCGGACTCCCCCTCAATCCACCGCCTCGGGGCCCAGCGCCGGATCGAGATCGCGCGGGCGGGTGAGGTGGATCAGCCGCGCGCAGTTGGCTTCGGCATCGGCCCAGCGCGCCACATCCAGCTCCAGCACGGCGAAGGCGGCGGTGGGGAATTTCTCTTCGACCACATCGCGCAACGGGCTGGAGCCGTCATCGGGGACGAGATCGAAGATCAGGTCTTCGAGCCCGGGATTGTGCCCGACCATCATCAGCGCGGCAGGCTCGCCTTCGACCTCGCGCAGCAGATCGAGCAGCGTCGCCGAGCTGGCGAGATAGATGCGCCGGTCCCAGTTGACCGCATAGGTCTGGCCGGTTGCCTGATAGCCGAGCTCGATGGTCTCGGCACAGCGCGCTGCGGGCGAGGCGACGATGCGGTCCCAGCTCTGGCTGTAGTCAAGAATGTGCTGGCCCATGGCTATGGCCCCGCGCCGGCCGCGCTCGCTGAGCGGCCGGTCGAAATCGCGCGCGCGCGGATCGGCCCAGCCGCTCTTGGCGTGGCGATAGAGGCCGAGAACTTTCATCGCGCGATCATCTAGCCTCGTGCTCCCGGGTTGCGGCAATTCCTGAAACACCGGTGGCGACGCGTTGTAAAGCCTCCTCCAGCGTCAATCGCCTGACCGGGGTTCCCGGCGGGAAGGCGTCGAGCAGCCGCGACGGGAACGCGGCGGAGAGCACGACGAAATGCCCCCGGTCGCCGCGCCCGCGGATCAGGCGTCCGAAAGCCTGGGCGAGGCGGGCGCGGATGATGCGGTCGTCGTAGGCCGAGCCGCCCCCCTTACTGTCATTTTGGGCGAGGCGCCGTGCGCGGTGGAGAATGGCCGGCTTGGGCCAGGGCACCTGTTCCAGCACCACCAGCCGCAGCGAATGGCCGGGCACATCGACCCCGTCGCGCAGGGCATCGGTGCCGAGCAGCGAGGAACGCGGATCGTCGCGGAAAATATCGACCAGGGTGCCGGTGTCGATCGGATCGACATGCTGCGCGTAGAGCGGCAGCCCGCCGCGTGCCAGCCGGTCGGCAATGCGGCCGTGGACCGCGCGCAGCCGCCGGATCGCGGTGAACAGCCCCAGCACGCCGCCGCCCGCCGCTTCGATCAGCCGGCCATAGGCGCCGGCGAGCGCGGGAATGTCGCCCTTGGCGACATCGGTGACAATCAGCACTTCGGCTTGCACCGCATAGTCGAAGGGGCTGTCGAAGGCCGCGAGGCGGGGCGTGAGGCCGATATGCGGGGCCCCGCTGCGGACGACGGCGGTGTCCCAGTCCGGCCCGTCGCGAAGCGTTGCCGAAGTCAGCATCACGCCATGCGCCGGTTCGAGCACCACCTTGGCGAACGGCTTCATCGGATCGAGCCAGCGGCGATGGATGCCGACATCGAACTCGCGCGCATCCGAGCGGTCGACCGCCAGCCAGTCGACGAAATCCGGGTCCGCCGGGCCGACCAGCCGCTCAAGCAGCGCCTGCCATGCGCCGATGAGGTCGACCCGCCAGGCCAGCGAATGCCGCGCGCCCTCGATCCGGGCCCTGCCCGGACCGTCGAGCCAGTCGGGCGGTTCGGCGAGCATGGCTTCGAGCCGAACCCCGAGCCGGATCAGTGGCCCGCGCAGATCGGCGAGCGCTGCCTGTGCCGCCCCGGCGCGCTCGATGAAAGCGCCGCCAAGCTGCGCTGCTTCGGTCTCGAGCCCATAGCCTGCTTCCTGACCGCCGCTCTCGTCGCGGGCGTGGACGAGGTCGCGCACCGCAGCGAGCAAGTCCTCGATCGGGCCAGAGGGCGCGCTTTCGAGCAGCCGTTGCAGCCAGCCGTCGCCAGGCAGCGCCTCGGCGGCATGGGCGGCGGCGGCAATGGCCTTGCCGCCGGCTTCGTCGTAGCTCGCGACATCGGCGAGCCGCGCAGCCAACCCGCGCCGCCGGCCCTTGGAGCCTTTCTCGGGTCCCATGATCCAGCGGCGCAGTTCGATGCATTCGCCGCCGGTGAGCGCTGCGGCAAAGGTCGAGTTGGCGGCTTCGAAAACGTGGTGGCCTTCGTCGAAGATCAGCCGTGTCGGCCGCTGTGCCGGATCCCTGCCGCGCGCCGCATTGACCATGACCAGCGCGTGGTTGGCGATGACCAGGTCCGCCTGCGCCGAGGCGCGCGAGGCGCGTTCGATGAAGCATTTGCGGTAGTGCGGGCAGCCGGCATAGACGCATTCGCCGCGCCGGTCAGTCAGCGCCGCGACGCCGCGCTGGCGGAACAGGGTGGCGAGCCAGCCGGGCAGGTCGCCGCCGATCATGTCGCCATCCTGGCTGTAGCCCGCCCAGCGCGCCACCAGTTGCGCCATGATCGCCGCGCGTCCCGAAAAACCGGCTTGCAGCGCGTCTTCCAGATTGAGCAGGCACAGGTAGTTCTCGCGACCCTTGCGCACGACGACGGGGCGCGAGCCATCGGGGCGTGCGGCTGGCCAGGCGCGCGTGCTTTCCTGGCGCAACTGGCGCTGCAGGGCCTTGGTGAAGGTCGATACCCAGACAGTCCCGCCCGCTTGCCCGGACCACAGCGATGCCGGAGCGAGATAGCCCAGTGTCTTGCCGATCCCGGTCCCGGCCTGCGCCAGCAGCACATGCGGAGCCCCTTCCTTGCGGCGCGGGGCGAACAGGTGCGCCGCCTCGGCGGCATAGGCGCGCTGGCCGGGGCGTTGCTCGGCGGCCTCGCCGGTCAGCGCGGCAAGGCGGGCGACGACATCGGCTTCGTCGAGCACCACCTGCGCGGGCTGGGGCCGTTCGGGTGCCTCGTCCCACTCGGGCAGCCGCGCGAACAGCCAGCGCTCGGCCTTTTCGGGCCGGGCAATGCGGGCCACCAGCAGCGATGCCCAGGGCCAGCGCAGCTTGACCAGCGATTGCAGCGCAGACCACGCCCCCTCGCGTTCGGGCCATGCGGTGCTCTCGCAGGTCGCCAGCAACACCCCTGCCGCCTGCTGGAGTAACGCGGGCACGGCATCGTCGCTCGCGGGCTCGTCCAGCCCCAGCGCATGCGCCAGCCCCTTGGGCGTCGGCACCACAAACCGCGCCGGATGAATGAAGGCGAACAGTTCAAGCAGATCGAGCCCGGAGAGATCAGGATAGCCCAGCCGGCTCGCCACCAGTGGCGCGTTGAACAGCAGCAGCGGAGTATCGGCGGCGACCATGATTGCCTCGCCTTTGCCGAGAGCATTGGTTGCGCCGTGAGATTCGCGCAGCCAGCATCCGCCGTGGCTGGCGTGAAGTGCGGGAAGGGAGTGCGTCACAATCTCACGTTAGAACGGAAATGGAACAGAGGGGAAGTGCCTTTCGTCGTCCCGGACCTGATCCGGGTCCGCTGGCCGCATCATTGCAAGGCTGCATGGTTGACGCCAGCGGTCCTGGGCCAAACCCGGGACGACTCGTGTTCGCACTTGCGAAAAGGCTGCAATCCCCCGTAAAGCCCGCCGCATGACCGATCCCGCTCTCATCGCCGCCGCGCAGGTCTCCAAGGCCTGGCCCTTCGAGGAGGCGCGCAAGCTGGTGAAGCGCTATCCGCAGGGCAAGCCAGATGGCGCGCCGGTACTGTTCGAGACCGGTTACGGCCCCTCCGGCCTGCCGCATATCGGCACTTTCCAGGAAGTGCTGCGGACCACGCTGGTGCGCCGCGCCTATGAAACGCTGACCGGCGCGCCAACGCGGCTGGTGGCCTTCAGCGACGACATGGACGGGCTGCGCAAGGTGCCTGACAACATTGCCAATGCCGATGTCCTTCACGCCAACCTGCACAAGCCGCTGACCCGCATTCCCGATCCGTTCGGCACCCATGAGAGTTTCGCGCATCACAATAACGCCATGCTGCGCGCATTCCTCGACCGCTTCGGTTTCGACTACGAATTCGTCTCCTCGTCCGACATGTACAATGCGGGGCAGTTCGACGCCGCGCTGAAGGGCGTGCTGCGCCACTGGCAGGCGATCATGGACATCATGCTGCCGACACTGCGCGCGACACGCGCGGCGACCTATTCGCCGGTGCTGCCGGTCTCGCCGGCGAGCGGCGCGGTGCTGCAGGTGCCGGTCACGGTAGTCGATGCCGAGGCCGGGATCGTGCGTTTCGAGGATGACGGCCGGATGGTCGAGCAATCGATCCTCGGCGGCCGCGCCAAGCTGCAATGGAAAGTCGACTGGGCGATGCGCTGGGTGGCGCTCGGCGTCGATTACGAGATGTGCGGCAAGGACCTGACCGACAGCGTCACGCAAAGCGGCAAGATCGCCCGGGTGCTCGGCGGGCAGCGGCCAGAGGGTATGATCTACGAGCTGTTCCTCGATGCCAATGGCGAGAAAATATCCAAGTCGAGGGGCAACGGGCTGACCATCGACGAATGGCTGACCTATGGCAGCGAAGACAGCCTCGGCTTCTACATCTATCGTGAGCCCAAAAGCGCCAAGAGCCTGCACGCCGGGATCATCCCGCGCGCGGTCGACGAATACTGGCAGTTCCGCGAGAAGCTGGCCGAGCAGCCGGTCGAGCAACAGCTGGGCAACCCGGTGTGGCATCTGTTGCGGGCCAATCTCCCCTCCCCTTCAGGGGAGGGGACGGGGGTGGGGGCTGTCAATGAGAACCGGACTTTGGCGACAAGCCCCACCCCAACCCCTCCCCTGAAGGGGAGGGGCTTGCCGGGTGCCGGCGACAGCCTGCCGGTGACCTATGGCCTGCTGCTCAACCTGGTCGGCGTGCTGGGTGCCGGGGCGAGCCGCGACCAGGTGTGGTCCTACCTTGGCAACTATGTCAGCGACGCCGATCCTGCGGCGCACCCCGCGCTCGACGCACTGGTCGGCAAGGCGCTCGCCTACAACCGTGATTTCGTCGCGCCCACTTTGGTGCGCCGCAAGCCCGCGCCCAACGAGGAACTCGCGCTCGCCGCGCTCGACGAGGAACTGGCGGCGACATCGGATGACGCCAGCGCCGAAGAATTGCAGACCATGGTCTATGCCATCGGCAAGGATCCTCACTACGGCTTCGAGCAGTTGCGCGACTGGTTCAAGGCGCTCTACGAAACCCTGTTGGGATCGAGCCAGGGGCCGAGGATGGGCAGCTTCATCGCGCTTTACGGGGTTGTGAATACGCGCAAGCTGATTGCCGAGGCGTTGGGGTAGCGGCAAGTCGAGGGGATGCAGGATGAGCTTCGCACGTGGCCTGACACTGGCCGCCGCCGCTTCGGGCCTTGCCGCGTTCACATCTCCCGCCGCAGCCGCCACCCCCTGTGACCGGCTGACCGCACTGCGCCTTCCCGACCTGCGGATTGTCCGCGCCGCCGAAGTGCGCCCCGATCCGGTGTGGCTGGCTCCGCTCGCCCAGCCGCCGGGCGGTTACAGCGCCCCGGTGCGCAAGGCGTTCTGCCGGGTCGAGGGCACGATCGAGGATGAGATCGGCTTCGAGCTGTGGCTTCCCCTCGCCGCCGACTGGAACGGGCGCATGCTCGGCGCTGGCAATGGCGGTTTTGCCGGCTTCATCCGCTACGAAGGGCTGGCGCGCGGGGTCAATCGCGGTTTCGCCAGCGCCAGCACCGATACCGGGCACAAGATCAGCGAAGCAACGTGGCCGATCGGTCATCCCCGGCGGCTGGAGAATTATGGCCACCGCGCCCAGCATCTGCTCGCGGTCAATGCCAAGGCGGTCATCGCCGCGCATTATGGCCGGCCCTCGGCGAAGGCCTATTTCATGGGCTGCTCGGGCGGCGGCATGCAGGGGATGAACGAGGTCCAGAAGTATCCGGCGGACTACGACGGTATCGTCGCCGGCGCGCATGGCCGCTCGATCGTCGGCATTTCGGCGCGCTGGCTGGCCTCGGCGCTGATCGCCCGGAACGATCCCGCCGCGCATGTCACGGCGATTCAGTGGCAGGGCATTGCCGCCGCCGCGATTCTGGGCCTGCGATAGCCGGGACGGGGTAACCGACGGGATCGTCAACCAGCCGATGCTATGTCCATTCGACGTCGGCAGCGCGCCAGGCCTCAGCCCCGCGCAACAGCGCACCGCGCGGCTGCTCTATGGGCCGGTGCTGGGCAAGGGCGGGGCAGTGCTCTATCCCGGTTTCACCCCCGGCGTCGCCTATGCGCCGATCACCGAGCCCGGCCGCCCGGCGGAAGTCTTCGCACAGTGGCTTTACGGTGACCCCGCCTGGGACCCGAACAATTTCGATGCCGGCCGCGACGTGCCACTGGCCGAAGCCGCGGTTCCCGGCGCGGCACCGACCAATCCGAACCTCGAGCCGTTCTTCGCGCGCGGCGGCAAGCTGATCAGCTTCCACGGCTGGACCGACGAGATCGTGCCGGTGCAGGCGACGCATCGATTATTGGGACAGCGTCGGGCGCTATTTGGGCGCTCCCGCCCGCGACCGGTCCTACAAGCTGTTTCTCGCCACCGGCATGGACCACTGCCGGGGCGGGGCGGGGCCGGACAATTTCGGCTTCTTCGGCGAGGAACTGCCCGAGCCCCCGACGCCGCAGAACGACCTGCTGATGGCGATCGTCGCATGGGTCGAGCAGGGCCGCGCGCCGGTCAGCCTGACCGCCAGCAAGCTGACCAACGGCAAGGTGACCATGACCCGCCCGGTCTGCGCCTGGCCGCAGGTGGTGCGGTATCGCGGGCGGGGCGACACCGGCAGTGCCGCCAGCTTCACTTGCGCCCGGAATTGACCGCCGCGCCTGGCGAAGAAAGCGCTTGCAATACCCGCACAGATTGCCGATAAAATTGTCAACAATCTAGAGGGCGAGGGCGATGCGGGTGATTCTCCGGGCTGCTGGCGGTGCTGGTCGCCCTACCGGCAACTGCCTTGCAGGCGCAGCCCTGGCCCGATGTCGTGCGCAGCTCGATCCATGTGCCGGTGCGCGACGGCACGCGGCTGGCGGTCAACATCTATCGCACCGGCAGTGAACGGCACAGGCGATCGAAACGCGCCTGCCGGTGGTCTTCGCCTTCACCCCCTATCGCGCGCGGTTCCGCAATGCCGAGGGCAAGGTCGTCGAGACTGCCTTCGAGGAGCGGCGCGGGCTCAAGGGGCTGATCCCGGCGGGCTATGTCGTCGCCGTGGCGGATATTCGCGGCAAGGGGGCCTCGTTCGGCCACCGGCGCGGCTTTCAGGACCGCACCGAGGCGCAGGACGGCTATGATCTGATCGAATGGCTGGCGCGGCAACCTTACGCCACTGGCAAGGTCGGCATGATCGGCTGCTCCTACCTCGGCGGCACCACCTTCCAGACCGCGACCACCGCGCCGCCTTCGCTCAAGGCAGTGTTCGTCGGCGCGACCGAGCTCGACAAGTACGGCTTCGTGCGGCGCGGCGGCATCACCGCCCAGTTCAACACCCGGCCCGACGAGCCGCTGAGCGACGACCTGATGAGCCTGCCGGTCGATGCCGACGGCGATGGCGCGTTGCTGCGCGAGGCCGTGGCGATGCACGGCGCAAACACGCCGATGGCCGGGCTGTGGTATGGCATGCCCTTCCGCGACAGTGTCTCCACCTACACCGGCAACCGCTTCTGGGACGAAGTTGCCGTCTGGCGCTATCTCGCGGCGATCCGCAAGGCCGGCATCGCCACCTATTTCTGGAGCAACTGGCAGGACGAGCCGACCGCGCAGGTGATCCTCGCGGCGGCCAATCTGGGCGGCAAGTTCCTCGCCGGGCCGGGCGGCCACTGCATCCCGCCGCCCGATTACGATTTCCAGCGCGAGATCGTCCGCTGGTTCGACTATCACCTCAAGGGCATCGACAACGGCATCATGCGCGAACCGCGCGCGACCTACCACGTCATGGGCGAGGGCTGGGTGCGCTCGAACACACTGCCGGGTGCTTCGGGCGGGCGCGTGACGCTGGTTCCTCGGCGGCGGGCGCAGCGGCACCGCGCGCTCGGTCAACGACGGGCTGCTGCTGCCTCGACGGGCAAACCCGCAGAGCGACCGCTTCACGGTCGATTACACCCTGCCGCCCGCCGACTACTTCGCCTTCTGGGCCCAGCCGATGGACGACAAGGGGCTGAGCTACACCACCGCGCCGCTGGCAGAGCCGCTGCGGCTGGTCGGCTATCCGGTTGTGCGGCTGACAGTCAGCGCCGACAAGCCCGACGCCCATGTCTTCGCCTACCTCGATCAGGTGGCGCCGGACGGCAAGGCGGAGGTCATCTCCTTCGGGCGGCTGGCGCTGTCGCACCGCAAGACCGCCAAGCCACCCTTCGCCACGCTCGGGCCTGCCGTGGCATTCGGGCCATGCCCGCGATGTCGCGCCGCTGCCGGCGGGGACGCGCGCCAGGCTTGATTTCGACCTGACCCCGATCGCCCGGGTGATACCCGCCGGCAGCCGCCTGCGGCTGGTGGTGACCGGGGCCGACCCGCGCCAGCGCAATCTGGCCGAAATCAAGCAGAACGCCGCCGCCGAACATTTCGCGTGCATCTGGGCGGCGCGCAGGGATCGCGCATCGAACTGCCGGTTGAGGAGAAATGACCATGAAATTGCTGCGCAGCTCTTGCCGCTTGCCGCCTGCCGCGCTGTCGGCCAGCATGCTCGCCGCCCAACCCGCCGAACAGAACGCACCGCCCCAGCCCTTCGGCGTGATCGGCGCGCCGGCAGGCACCGGCCATACCCGGCGGTGGCCGAATATCTCGCAGCGATGCCCGACCATGCGATCTACCGGCCAGCCACCTTGCCCAAGGGCAAGCTGCCGATCGTGCTGTGGGGCAATGGCGGCTGCCGCGACAACAGCCTGAGCGCGAGCGCCTTCCTGCGCGAGGTGGCCAGCCATGGCTATTTCATCGTCGTCCCCGGCCCGCCGCGTGAGCGAGACGCGCGCCAGGGCCGCCGCCCGCCGCCGCGCCCAGTCCGCTCACACGGCGCGCCCGACCGCGAGGCGCAGCTTTCGCGGCGCGGACCCGATGCGACTTCGCCCGAACAGATCATCGCCGGGCTCGACTGGGCGATCGCCCAGAACGCCGATCCGCAAAGCCCGTTGCTATCGCCGCCTGGATCCCGCGCGCGTGGCGATGATGGGCCACAGTTGCGGCGGCTTGCAGACCATCCGCGTCTCCGCCGATCCCCGCGTCAAGGCCAGCGTGCTGTTCAATTCGGGGGTGTTCAACGTCGCCAGCGCCGGGCGCAGCGCGCTCTCGATCACCAAGGACGAGCTTGGCAAGCTGCACGCGCCGGTGGCCTATATCATTGGCGGTCCCGGCGACATCGCCTGGCCGCAGGCGATCGATGATGCCGCGCGGATCGTCCATGTGCCGGTGTTCTTCGGCCACAGCAATGTCGGCCATGGCGGGACCTTCTGGAGCGCGCCCAACGGCGGCGAATATGCCCGGATCGCGGTGAACTGGCTCGATTATCACCTCAAGGGCAGGCAGGCGGCGGGGCGCATGTTCCGCACCCGCCAATGCGGTCTGTGCCGCACGCCCGGCTGGACCGTGCCGAGGCCGCTCGACTGAGTGATGCCCGAGCCGCTGCGCATCCTGCTGTCGGGCGATCTGGTGCTCGATGAGCCCGACGGGGCCTATTGGCTGTCGGGCATTGCCCCGGCCGTGCGCGCGGCGGACCTTGCCGTCGGCCACCTTGAAGTGCCGCACACGACTCACGGCGCGGAACTGGCAGGCGATGTCCCCGCGCCCGGTGCGCCGCCGGAAAACCTCGCCGCGATTGCCGGGGCTGGCTTCGCCATGCTGAGCCTAGCCGGCAACCATATTGCCGATTGCGGCGCGCGAAGGCATCGCCGATACCGTCGCCGGGCTTGGCGCGCTTGGCATGGCCGCGACCGGCGCGGGCGCAACGCTGGCCGCTGCCTCGCGGCCCGCGATTGTCCAGCGCGGCGGGCGGCGGATCGCCCTGCTCAGCTACAATTGCGTCGGCCCGGAAAACGCCTGGGCCAGCGAAACCGGCGCGGGGTGCAACTACCTGCGCGTCGAGACCGCCGATGGCTCGCCGATTGCGCCTGCTGCGCCGCTCGTAGCGGTCGCTGCCGGCAGCGCTGGAGCGGCTGACGCAGGATATCGCCGTCGCGCGGGACAGCGCGGACCTCGTGCTGGTCGCGCTGCACAAGGGCATTGTCCACACGCCAGCCACGGCTCGCTCCTTACGAACATCCGCTGGCGCTCGCGGCGATTGATGCCGGGGCCGATGTCGGTGATCGGCCATCACGCCCATATCGTGCGCGGCATCGCCTGGCATCGCGGCAAACCGATCTTCCATGGCCTCGGCAATGGCTGCGTGGTCACCCGCGCGCTCAGCCCGGCGCAGGACCATCCCGCGCGCGCCGCCTGGGCCGAGCGGCGCAAGGTGCTGTTCGGCTTCGAGCCCGATCCCGCCTACCATCTCGCGCCGTTCCATCCTGAAGCGGTCAACGCCATGCTCGGCTGGATCGACTGGCATGCGGACGGGTCGCATCGATGCGGGGATCGTGCCGGTCGATGTCGAACCACCCGGGCCGGCCGGTGCTGGCCAGCGCGCACGCGCGCCGATCAGATCGCCCGCTATGTCGAGGCGATCACTGTGGCGGCGGGTTTGCCCGCAATCTCCATTGGCCGCCGGCGACCGCGTGGAACTGGCGGCATGAAGCGCCTTGGCATCTGGCTTGGCGGCATGGCGCTGCTGGCGGCGACGCTGCTCGATACCGTCGCGGTGATCGGTCGCAACGCCGGCTTTGCGCTGCACGGCGCGATCGAGCTGATCCAGGCAGCAGTGCTGGTCGCGGGCGGCGTCGCGCTGGTCATGGCGACCGTGGCCGGCGGCCATGCGCGGGTGCACCTGCTGCTCGACCGGCTGGCGAGCCCCGCGCAAGGCGCTGGCGATGCGCGCCTCGGCGCTGGTCACCGCGCTGTTTTTCGCCGCGCTGCTCGCTGGCTCGACTCTGGCTCGCCGCGGACCTGTGGGGCGCACATGAACTGAGCGAACTGCTCGGCGTGCCGTGGCGCTGGTTGCGGATGTTCGCCAATCTCTGCCTGCTGGGCGCCGTGCTGGTGCTGCTGCGGCAGGCGTGCAGGGAGGGCAGCGATGATCTTTGCGCACCCCCGAAACCGGCCTGATCGGCGTCGCCGTGCTGCTGGTGCTGCTGATGACGGGTGTGCCGATCGGCGCGGCGCTGGGGATGGTCGGTATCGGCGGGCTGGCGCTGGTGCTGGGCACCGAACCGGCGCTGATCAAGGCGGGCGTGGTGGTGATCGAGACACTCGACCCGCTACGAGCTGGGCACGCTGCCGCTGTTCCTGCTGATGGCGCAGTTGTTCTTCTCGGCCAATGCCAGCCGCGATCTGTTCGATGCAGCGGCGAAAATGGTCGGTCACCGGCGGGGCGGGCTCGCCTATGCCTCGATCGGCGGCTGCGCAGGGTTCGGCGCGATCAACGGCTCGAGCCTGGCTACGGCGGCGACCATCGGCATGGTCGCGCTGCCCGAGATGCGCAGCCGCGGCTATTCGGACGCGCTGGCGACCGGCACGGTCGCGGCGGGCGGCACGCTGGGCCAGATGATCCCGCCATCGGGCGCGCTGATCGTCTTCGGGATCATCGCCGAACAATCGATCGGCCAGCTGTTCACTGCGGCGATCATGCCGGGGATTATCGCAGGCGCTGTTCTATGCGGTGGTGATCTTCGTGGTAGTGCGCTGGAAACCGCATCTCGCCCCCGCCAGCGCGCGCGCGCCGTGGGGCGAGCGGCTGCGCGCGCTGGCGCGGATCGGCGACATGCTGCTGCTCATCGCTGCTGGTGATCGGCGGCATCGCGTTCGGCTGGTTCAGCCCGTCCGAAGCCGCCGCTCTGGGCGCGGCGGGCGCGCTGGCGCTCGCGGCCTGGCGCCGGCGGCTGAATCGCGCGATGCTGTTCGCCGCCTTCGAGGAAACGCTCAAGACCTCGGGCATGATCCTGCTGGTGGTGCATCGGCGCGCTGCTGTTCTCGGTATTCGTCAGCGTCACCGGGCTGGCTGATGCGGTCGGGCGCCAGCGTGGCCGGGCTGGGCATCGGCACCATCGCCACGCTGCTGCTGATCGCGCTGATCCTGCTGCTGCTCGGCTCGATCCTCGACGGGCTGGCGCTGATGCTGCTGACCACGCCGATCCTGCTGCCGATTGTCACCGATCTGGGCATGTCGGCGATCTGGTTCGGCATCTTCATCACCCGCGCGATGGAGATCGGCTTCGTCCACCCGCCGCTGGGGATGAACCTCTATGTCATTCAGGGGGTCGCCAAGGACGTTCAGCATCGGCCGCATCTTCAGGGGCGTTGCGCCGTTTCTGGCCAGCGATCTCGTCCATCTCGTCTGCTGCTGATCCTGTTCCCGGCCATCGCGCTGTGGCTGCCTGCATTGCTCGGAAATTGATATGATCGCGAGCCTTGGCCCGGATATTCCGCTCGAACTGCTCGCCGCGACCGGTCGCTTATGCCGGACCGCTGGGTTGGAATATCGACCGCGGCTTCCCGCGCGCGGAGCAATGGCTGGAGAGCAAGTTCCCGCGCTGGGCCTTCTCGATTGTCGAGGACTGGGCGACGGGCGCGTTCGACCATCTGACACGGTGATCTTCTCGCGCGGCGACGATGCTGCGCAGCGGCTCTATTACTACCTCTGCGAACTGCGCGCGCGCGGGCTTGTGGCGGGGCCGGAGCCGCTGATCTTCGATGTCGCGCGGATCGGCCGGGCCATCAGCGAGGCGCGCTGCGTGGCATCGGTGCGGCAAGCTGGCCGAGCAGCTGGGGGTTAGCGATGCGGCGCTGGAAGCGGCGATTGTCGCGGCTTCGTCAGGCGGCTGACAGGCTGCCCGACCGGATGGGCGCATCTGCCTGCTGGCCGGCACGCCGCCGCCCGACGAGCGCCTCCACCGCGCCGTCGCGGCCGCGGGCTGGCGCGCGCAGGGCAAGACGCTGGCGGAGAGCTGGCTGGGCGAGGGACTGCCTGGCCGAAGCTGCCACCGGCGATCCCTGCGCGGCGCTGGGCAAGCGTCTGCACGCCTCGCGCAGCGGCGTGCGCAGTTTTGCCGATCGCGGCTCGTCGCTGGTCGCCGCAGCTGCGGGCATGCGGCGCGCGTGCTGCGGTGTGTGGTTCGCCGAGGAGGACGAGGCCGAAGTCTGGAACCTGCCCGCGCAGCGCCGCGCGCTCGAGGCGGAAGGCGTGCCGCGTCTGGTGCTGACCCGCCGCGACTGGCGCGCGGGCGACGGCGCGGCGTGAAGAGATTGCAGCACGCTTCCTCGAAGGGGTTGGGCGCATGAAGCCGCTCGCCGGCCACCGCGTCGCCGTGCTCGGCACCATGGCGGATCGCCCGCTCGCGCGCTTCCTCGCCTCGCTGGGGGCGGAGCTGGGCGGGCCGGTCGAGGGGGCGTCTTTCGTTATCGACGATCTGGGGCTGGACCGGCTCGGCGGCCTCGCCATTCCCGCGAGCGCGGTGCATGTTTCGGTCACTCCGTTCGGCTCGGGCGGGCCGCGCGGCGCACTGGCGCGGCGGCGAGCTGGTCGCCTCGGCCATGGGCGGGGCGCTGCGGGTGACCGGCGAGCCGGGCCTGCCGCCGGTCAAGGAAGCGCTCGATGCCTGCACCTTCCATGCCGACATGGTCGCCGCAGGTGGCGCATTGGCTGCGCACTATGCGCGCGGAACGCCACGGGAGCGGCCAGCATGTCGATGTCTCGATCCAGCAGGTCGCTCTTCAGCCGCAATTTCAACGGCGTGCTGGTCTGGCAGTTCGACCGGCGCAAGCTGGCGCGGGTCGGCGGCTCGCTGGCCTATGGCAAGGCGACGGTCAGGGCGATCTGGCGGCTGGCCGATGGCTGGTGCTTCCATTCGCTGATGACCGGGCGGCTGGGCGCGCCGGCCAACCAGGCACTGTAGCGACTGGATGGACGAGGCCGGCATGCGCCAATCCGCTGCAAGGGGTGGATTGGCTGGCCTACAACCGCTCGACCTT
Organism: uncultured Alphaproteobacteria bacterium; assembly: GCA_963777795.1. Taxonomy (GTDB): domain Bacteria; phylum Pseudomonadota; class Alphaproteobacteria; order Sphingomonadales; family Sphingomonadaceae; genus Novosphingobium. The sequence goes on along the minus strand of CAVZRM010000003.1, from coordinate 82,126 downwards.
GCCTGCGGAAACCCGCGCGTCTGGGAGGCAGCGATTGCCGCCTTCTTCCCAGTCGCGCACCAGAGCGGAAATCGCGGTGCGAGGGCCAGCGAGCGCGGAATCAACGCCTGCGTCGCCAATGAACCGGCCGATGTGCTGGCCGATCCGCATCTGGCGGCGCGCGGGTTCTTCGATACGGCGGATGGCCTGCCGGAGCGGTTTGTGTCGTTCCGGGAGTCCCCTCCCCTTCAGGGGAGGGGTTAGGGGCGGGGCCTGTCGATCCGGCGTTGCGCTTGCCGGACATGCCCCACCCCAACCCCTCCCCTGCAGGGGAGGCGCTACGGCAGGGCCCGCTTTCAGGCATGAACGTCCTTGATTTCGCCTGGGCGCTGGTCGGCTCGATCACCACCAAGACGCTGGGCGATCTCGGTGCCGATGTCGTCAAGATCGAGAGCCGCAGCCCGGCCCGATCTCGCCCGCATCGACGTGCAGGTCTCCGCCTCGCAGCCCGGCAATTGGGACGACAAGCCGTGGTTCGCCCATCTCAACACCTCGAAGCGCGGCATCGACGCTCGATCTCAAGCGGCCCGAAGCGCGCGAACTGCTCGATCCGCTGATCGACTGGGCCGATGTGGTGGTCGAGAATTTCTCGCCCGGCACGATGAAGAAACTGGGGCTGGACTATGACAGCCTCGCAGCGCGCAACCCCGGGGATCGTCATGGTCTCGGGCAGCGTTTTCGGCCAGACCGGGCCGATGGCGCAGGAATGGGGGGTGGACGGCACCGGCGGCGCGCTGTCGGGGCGGACCTTCCTCACCGGCTATCCGGATCGCGATCCGGTGATCCCCGGCGCGGTGCCCTATGGCGATGTCATCGTGCCTTATGCCATGGTCGCCGCTGTCGCCGCCGCGCTCCAGCATCGCCGCGAGACCGGGCAGGGGCTGCCATATCGACGCTGCGATGTATGAGATCTGCGTCCAGCAGATGCGCGACAGTCTGGCCGCGGCGAAGCGCGGCGAACGCCCGCAGCGCATGGGCAATGCCGATCCCGCGGTGCCGTTGCAGGATGTGCTTCCCGGCGCTGGGCGATGACCGCTGGGTGGCGATCAGCCTGTTTTCGGACGAGGACAGGGCGAAGCTGGCCGCCATCGCCGGGCCGGACATTGCCGCATGGACTGCCGCGCGCGAGGACCACGCCATCGCCGCCGAATTGCAAGCCGCCGGCATCGCCTGCGGGGTGGTGCAGGATGCCGAGGACATGATCGAGCACGACCCCCAGCTTGCCGCGCGCGGTGCGCTGGTCGAGCTGCCGCATCCGCTGCTCGGTCCCTTCGGCCATATCGCCACGCCGCTGCGCTTTTCGCGCGATCGCGTTCGCGCCCTACCGCGCGCCGGGCATGGGCGAACATGGCAGCCGAAGTCGCCGCGACCATCTGCGGGCTTTCCGAAGCGCGCATTGCCGAGCTCGAAGCAGCAGGGAGTTTTCAAGTGAGCCAGCCAGCCAACGGCCAGCGCATGCGCAAGACGCTCGCCTGCACGGCGCGAGGCCAACGCCTATCAGAAGCAGTTCGGGCCGATCTGAAGCGCCGCGTCGTTGACGAGGGCGAGCCCTTTGCCATCGTCCAGGCCGACACCCCGCACGAGATGTTCCACGCGATGGATATCCCCATCATCACCAATCAGTGGTGGTCGGCCTATATCTCCGCCAAGCAGCTTTCCGGCCGCTATTTCGAGGTGATGGCGCAGCATGGCTATCCGGAGAACAGCTGCAAATATTGCTCGCTGGGCCTTGCCTGCACGCTGGCCAACGATCCCGCCAGCGCGCCGTGGGGCGGGCTGCCCAAGCCGACGGTGCTGGTCGCGCGGCTGACCTGCGACTGCATCCAGCATGTCTTCGGGCAATGGGCCGAGGCGCTGGGCAGCGAGTTCTTTCCGATGGAAGCCCCCGCCTGGGAGCACAAGGATGCGCAGCTGGTTTGCCCATTCGAACCGCGATTGGGAGGAGATCTATCAGCCCGACCGCATCGCCCTGATGGTGCGCGAGATGCAGCGATCTGATCGCGCTGCTCGAAACGCGCACCGGCCGGCGGTTCGACGAGGCGAAGTTCCAGCATCTGATGGAACGGATCAACGAGCAGGAAGGCTATATCTGGGAGGCCAACCAGGCGCTGGCCAAGGCGCGGCCGTGCCCGGTGTCGATCGGCGAGCAGATGTCCAACACCATGATCCCGCAGTGGCATCGCGGCTCGGACTGGGCGGTGGCGCATGCCAGGCGCTTCCGCGACGAAGTGCTGGAGCGGATCGAGCTGGGCCTCGGCGCGGCGGAGAACGAGAAGCTCCGGCTGATGTGGATCGGTGCGGGGGTGTGGCACGATCCGGGCTTCTATCAGGCGCTGGAGGAACGGCTTGGCGCGGTGTTCGTCTGGTCGATGTACATGCCGTTTGCCGGGCCGCAATATATCCGCGAGCTCAAGGGCAAGCCGTTCGAGGCGCTGGCCAGCCGCATCTGCTCGATGAACGAGACGCTGCACCTGCCGCCGTGGATGAACGGCTGGATGGCGAGCGAGGCGGAGCGCTGCGGCATCGATGCGGCGGTGATCCTGCTGCCGCCCGACAACCGCCTGTCGCAATCGGGCACCAAACTGACCGCGCTGTCGCTGGAGCAGGCGGGCGTGCCGGTGCTGATGATCGATGCCGACATGGTCGATGCCAAGAACTGGGATCATGACGCGATGGTCGGCATGGTTGCCGAATTCCTGGGAAAGCGGGGGCTGGCGTGAGGGCTTTGCGCAACTTTCTCCCCTCCTCTTCAGGGGAGGGGCCGGGGCTGGGAGTTGTCGGCGCTCCCCGCGCCAGCCGGACACCCCCCACCCCAACCCCTCCCCTGAAGGGGAGAGGCTTTTGGGCCCTTCTGCTGCTCGCCCTGCTTGCCGCCTGCGCGCGGCCGCTTGCGCCAGGCGTGACCGAGCTGACCTATGCCTCGCCCTATGGCCCGGGCCATCCGTTTTCAGAAGGCCGACAAGGCGCTGGATCGCTTTTGTCGAGGCAGCGCTCGGGCGGGAGCCTGCGCATTCGCCCGAGCTGGTCGGGCGCGCTGCTGTCGTCCGACATGTCGATGGAGGAACTGCGCCACGGGGTCGCCGACATCGGGCTGATCACGCCGATCTATGTCAAGGGCGGCACCCACCTGATCCGCATCCAGTCGGGCTTCTATTCTGGCGCGGACAGCGTCGAGGCGCAGGTCGCGCTATATCGCTGCATTGCCAGCGGAAAGTCCTGAGATCGCGCAGTGAACTGGCCGGGCTCAAGGTGCTGGCGGTGCAGGGCGGATCGCTGCCCGGCATTGTCACCGTCAATCGCCCGGTGCGCAGCTCTCGCCGACCTCAAGGGGCTGCGCCTGCGCGCGCCGACCGAGCTGCTGACCGTGCTGCGGTCGCTCGGGCGCGGACCCGGTCAACATGCCGATGGGCGAGGTCTATTCGGCGATGACCAAGGGAGTGATCGACGGCGTGGTCGCTCCGGCCGACACCTTCCGCGCGATGCATTTCGCCGAAATCGCAAGTCATTTCAACACGCTTGCCGTACCGCGCGGTGCCTATCCGGCGCGTGCGATGAGCGCGGCGCGGTGGAACCGGCTGCGCCCCGACCAGCGCGCGCGTGCTCGATGCCGCCGTGCCGGTGTGGGAAGCCGCGCTGGCGAAGGAAACGCGCGCCGCAATGGCCAAGGGCATGGACGAGGCGCGGACCAGGGGTGTCTCGCATAACCGCCATGCCCGCAGCCGAACAGGCGCGGTTCGATGCGCTCTACCTGCGCGACGCCGAGGCCAATGCCCGCGCGCTGGCGCGCTTCGGCATCGACGGCCTGCGCGCCTTCCGCACCGCCCGCGCCAGCGTCGGCGCGCGCGGCGAAATTGCCTGCGGAGCCAGCACATGACCCAGCCGCTCGCCGGGATCCGCGTCGCCGATTTCAGCCATGTTATGGCCGGACCCTATGCCTCGCACCTGCTCGCGGCTGATGGGCGCGGAAGTGATCAAGATCGAGCCCAAGGGCGGCGATACCTTCCGCAATTATGGCGCGGACCGGCGCTATGACGGGATGGCACCGGCGTTCATTGCTGCCAATGCCGGCAAGAAATCAATCGCGCTCGACCTCAAGGACCCGGCCGAACTGGCGATTGCCCGGGCGATTGTCGCCCGCTCGGACGTGCTGCTCGAAGAATTTCCGCCCCGGAGTGATCGACCGGCTGGGGCTGGGCTACGATGCGGTTAGCGCGGGCAATCCCGATATCGTCTTCTGTTCGGTCTCGGGCTATGGCCAGCAAGGTCCGCAGCGCGACTGGCCGGCGATCGACAACATCGTCCAGGCGACCAGCGGCATGATGCTGCTGTCGGGCGGCGAGGGCGATCCGCCGATGCGGGTGGGCTTCCCGATCGTCGATACGCTGACCGGGCAGACTGCGGCCATGGCGATCCTGGCGGCGCTGATGCGGCGCGCTGCGCGGGGAGGGCGGCAGCCATATCGACGTCGCCATGCTCGATGCCAGCCTTGCCTTCATGACCTCGGCGCTGACCCCCTGGCTGGTCACCGGCCATGCGCCGATGCCGCGCATGGGCAACACCGGCTATTCGGGCCTGCCCGACCGCCTCGCTGTTCACTGCGCGCGACGGGCGCGAGGTGTCGCTCGGTGTGGTCCAGCCGGGCCAGTTCGCCGCGCTGGCAAAGTTGCTCGGACCGCGAGGACTGGCTGGCCGACCCGCGCTTTGCCACCCCCGATGCGCGCCGTGCCCATTTTGATGCGATGAAAGGCGCGCTCGCCGTCGAACTGGTCAGGCGCGATGCGGCGGACTGGGAGGCGAGCCATGAGCGCGGCGGGGATTCCCTGCGGCATGGTCCGCCGGGTCGATGAGGCCGCCGCGCTGGCCGGGGCGGGCGCGCTGATGCCGGTCACCATCCCCGGCCTGCCGGGCGGCGACGAGACCCGCATTCCCGGTGCCGGGTTCCGGATGAGGCCGGATGGCCCGCATGCCCCGCCGCCGCCGCCGCGGCTCGATCAACACCGCGCGGAAATTCTCGCATGGCTTGCCCGGACTCCGCTGGAGACAGACAATGCATAAAGTGTTTCTCTTCCTCACCAGTCTTGCCGCCGCCGGAGCCGCACAGGCCCAGCCAATCGCCGACGAGGCTCCCCCGCCCGAGCTGGCGGCAAAAGTCGCCGCGATGACCGTGGCTGCCGAACAGGGCGGGCGCGGGCCCTTTCCGGCGGACATGGTCAGCGATGCCGCTTTGCCCACCCATACCCTCTATCGCCCGCGCGACCTTGCCGCCGCGACGCGGCGCGGCAAGCTGCCGATCATCGCCTGGGGCAATGGAGCCTGCGCCAATTATGGCAATCGTTTCCGATACTTTCTCACCGACATTGCCAGCCACGGGTACCTGATCCTCGCCATCGGGCCGCGCGCGCCGCAAGTGGTCGAATGGAAGGTCAGCCTCGATCCCGCCAATCCGCTGCCCACCGCCGAGCGCCCGCCGCGCAGCTATGCCGCGCAGATGACCGATGCGATCGACTGGGCGCTTGCCGAAAATGCGCGGCGCGGCAGCCCCTATTACCGCCGGCTCGATCCGCGCGCGATCGCGGTGATGGGTCAGTCGTGCGGCGGCTTGCAGACCATCGCAGCCGCCGCCGACCGCCGGGTGACCACCGCCGTGGTGCTCAACAGCGGCACTTTCCCAGAAGGCCGCCGACCGCTGCTGGGCACTGGCGATGCGGTCAAGGCCAGCCTGCGGCGGATCCGCGTGCCCACGGCCTGGATCAGCGGTGATGAGAGCGACAGCGCCCATGCCAATTCCAACGCGGACTTTGCCGCATTCACAAATGCCCCCGCCTTGCGCGTCTGGCATCGCGGCACCGGCCACTCGGCGCACTATCGCGAACTGCACGGCGGGCTGTTCACTCCGGTGGTGGTGCAGTGGCTCGATTGGCGGCTGAAGGCGCGCAGCGCCGCCGCTGGCACTTTCACCGGTCCGGATTGCACCCTTTGCAAGCAGCCGGGCTGGGTAGTCCAGACCAAGGGCTTCTGAAAACGATGAGTTAATCCCAGCTCTATCCGTTCGTGTCGAGCGAAGTCGAGACTCTTTGCGCCGAGTGTCTCGACTTCGCTCGACACGAACGTTGGTGAGGCATTAGGACAAATGACCCACACCTTCCTCGCCGCCGGCGACCTCGCCATGGACCGCGACGACTACGACGAGAGCTTCGCCGCGACGCGCGATGTGCTCCGCGCTGCGGACATTGCCTTCGGCCAGCTGGAGACCAGCTTTCGCGCAGCACGGCCAGCGCCTGCCGCAGGCGCGCCACGCGGTGCTGGCTCGGCCCGAGGGTGCGGCGGCGCTGGGGCGGGCGGGGTTCGACTGCATCTCGATGGCGGGCAACCACTGCATGGACTGGGGCAGCGGCGGCGTTCTTCGAGACCCGGGCCAATCTCGAAGCGGCGGGCATGCAGGTGACGGGCGCGGGCGCGAATATTGCCGAGGCGCGCAAGCCGGCGAAGTTCACACTGGGCGATGGCACCCGCGTCGCCGTGCTCGCCTATTCGAGCATCCTGCCGCTGGGCTACTGGGCCGAGGAGCGCCGCCCCGGCTGCGCGCCGATGCGCGCGCATACCGTCTATGAACAGGTCGAGACCGACCAGCCGGGCACCCCGGCGCGCATCCATACCTATGCCCATGCCGGCGATCTTGCCGCGATGCAGGCAGACATCCGCAAGGCAAAGGGCGAGGCCGACGTGGTGATCGTCTCGCAGCACTGGGGCATCCATTTCGTCCGCGCGACCATCGCCGACTACCAGCGCGAGGTTGCCCGCGCCGCGGTCGCCGCCGGGGCCGACGCGGTGATCGGCGGGCATGCGCATATCCTCAAGGGCTGCGAGCTGATCGACGGGCAAGCCGGTGTTCCATTCGCTGTGCAATTTCGCCACCGACCTGCGCATGGACGAGGCCCACGCCAAGTCGAAAAGCTGGAACGAAATCCGCGTGCTCGCCGAGGAATGGGAGCCCGACTTCGGCAGCCTCTACAACTTCCCCAAGGCCTCGCGGCTCGCCATGCTGGCGCGGCTGGAGATTGCCGGGGGACAAGTGACCGCAGCCGGGCTGCTGCCGCTGACCATCGGCCGCGACGCCGTGCCGCGCCTCGCCGCGCCGGGCAGCGCCGATCATGCCGAAGTGGTCGCCTATCTCGACGCCGTGACCCGCGAAGCCGGGCTCAACGCGCGCTACCGCCCTGGCGCCGCGATGGTCGAGCTGGTGGAGGCAGCCGCATGAAACGCCTCGTCCGCCTTCCCGCTGGAAGCGATCGTCCTCCTCTATTTCCTCGCCTACCTGCCCAATGTCATGCTCACCCGCTGGGTGGCGACGACCTTCAATGCCGACCTGGGCCGGCCGCTGACCGGGCTGGAGACGCTGCCCGCCTCGCTGATGGTCAACCTGGTGCTGACCTATCTGTTCATCTGGCTCTCGGGCTGGCACCGCGATGCCAATGCGGTGCAACTGGGCAGATGGCGCGTGCCCTGCCCCGACAGGCTGACCTTCCTTTCCGGGCATCGGCACCTCGCTGGTGCTGTTCACCGTGCCGCTGTCCTACACCTTCCAGGGGGTCAGCATTCCCTTCATCCAGCTGATCATGCGCGGCGATATCCTGGTGATCGCGCCGCTGGTCGATATCGCCTTCTCGCGGCGGGTGCGCTGGTGGAGCTGGTGCGCGCTGGGCATGGTGCTGGTGGCGATGGTCGTCACGCTGACCGATCGCGGCGGGCTCAAGCTGCCGCCGCTCGCGATCCTGACCGTGGTGCTCTACACGATCGGCTACTTCATGCGGCTCGCGGTGATGACCCGGATCGGCAAGAACGGCGACGAGGCGCGTGGTGCGGCGCTATTTCGTCGAGGAGAAGATCGTCGCGCTGCCGCTGTCGATCGCTGTTCCTCGCGGCGATTTCGGCCTCGGGGCTTGGCGGGCAGGCGGGCGAACTGCGCTGGGGCTTCATCGATGTCTGGAGCGATCCGGCGATCTGGCCGCTGATCGGCATCGGCACGACGCTGACGGTGGTTTCGGTTTTCGCCATCATGATCCTGCTCGATCCGCGCGAGAACGCCTATTGCGTGCCGCTGGAGCGCGCGGCGAGCCTGATTGCCGGGGTGGGCGGATCGGTGCTGCTGGCGCTGTTCTTTGCCGGCAAGATGCCGCGCACCGGCGGAATTCATCGGCGCGGGCATCCTGATCGCGGCGATCGTCCTGCTCTCGCTCGCGCCGCGGTTCGCGCGGCAAATGAGCGCGGGGCTGAGTGACGATGCTCTGCGCCGGGCTCGCCGGGAGCTGGACTTCGCGCAGCTTGCCCGCTGCGACGGTCGCCGCCGCCAAGCGCGTGCTGCTCGATGCGACCGGGGTGATGCTGGGGGCGAGCGGCTCGGCTCCGGAAGTCGCGCCTTTCGTCGCAGCTGGCGCGCGCGGGCGGGAGCGGGCCCTGCACCATTCTCGGCACGCCGCACCGCGTTCCCGCGCCCTCGGCGGCGCTGGCCAACGGGGCCATGGCGCATGCGCTCGACTATGAGGATGCCTTCGACCGGGTGCCCGGCCATCCCAACGCCAGTCTGGTCCCGGCGCTGATCGCACTTGCGCAAGTCGGAGGGCCCCGGTCGATGGCCGCCGCTTCCTCACCGCGCTTGCCGCCGGCTGCGATCTTGCCTGCCGCATGGCGCTGGCGCTGCGCCGGCCGATGGAGGCGGGGAACTGGTATCCGCCGCCGATGCTGGGCGGCTTCGGCGCGGCGGCGGGGGCGGCGAAGCTGCTCGGGCCTGGATGCGCGGGGCATCCGCGATGCGCTGTCGCTGATGCTGTGCCAGACGGTGATGCCCGGCGAGATCAAATACAGCGAGGGCACGGTGATCCGCGCGGTGCGCGAGGCATTTCCGGCGCAGGCGGCGGTGACCTCGGCGCTGCTGGCGCGGGGCGGGGTGGCCGGCTTCGAGCAGCCGCTGGAAGGCCGCGCGGGGTTCTATGCGCTCTATGCGCTGGGCGAATATGACGAGAGCCGACTTGCTCGACCGGCTGGGGCAGCGCTTCTGGATCGAGCAGCTGACCTTCAAGCCCTGGCCAAGCTGCCGGGGAACGCATCCGTTCATCGAACTGGCGCTGGCGCTGCGCGAGCGCCACGCGATTGCGCCGGACGAGCATCGCGGCAGTGACGGTCCGCATCGACGAGGTCCAGCGCATGCTGGCCGAGCCATTGGCGCGCAAGCAGGCACCGCAGACGCTGATCGACGCGAAGTTCTCGGTGCCCTTCTGCACCGCGCTGGCGCTGGTGCGCGGGCGGGTCGATCTCGACAGCTTCACGGCGGAGACGCTGGGCGATCCGGCAAGTGCTGGCGCTGGCCGCGCAAGGTCAGACGTCGAAGTGGCGCCGGCAGGCGAATGGCTGGCAAGCCGGGATCGGGCGGCGGGCTGGCGATCCGGCTGGACGATGGCACCGTGCTGGAGGCAGAAACCGCCGATGCGCTCGGCTGCCCGAGCGGCCCTTGTCCGAGGCGCACCTGGTCGCAAAGTTCACCGATTGCGCGGGCCGGGCGGCGGTGCCGCTGGACGCCGAAGCGGCGCGCGCTGGCGGAGCGATCCTGCGCTGGAGGACTGCGCAGACGTCGGCGCTGTTTGCTTGAGTTTCAGGCATCTGGCACAACCCGTTCCTGGCAGCGAACGTCATGACTGCTGCCAGCTGCGGCACTGGGCCGACTTCGGTCGAGGGAATGCGAAGTCCTCATGGACGATTGACTAAAACTCCGCCGCGGATTTCCACCCGCCGCTGCGACTGGCCGGGCAGGCCATCGGCATCGGGATGATCGACCGGCTGGGCGGCCAGTTCTGTCCGCGTCGCGATCGGCCATTCCCGGCAGCATCCGCCGCAGCGATTCGGCCACCTTGTCGGCGCGTTCCTGCGCCACTTCGGCCCGCTCGGCCAGCGTCTGCCCGCTGACTGCTCTCGGGCATGGTCGCGGCAAAGCCGGTCACCACCAGCCGCTTCGGTTTCGCCGCACCGATCCAGGTGACCGCCTTGTCGAGCAGGAAATCGCCGTACTGATAGATGACGAAGTCGCGGTCGAATTCGAAGAACAGCGTGAAAGTCGCGCTCGGCATAGGGCCCGGGCGGGGCGGGGCGGGGCGCGGCCATCGGCTCGACATTGCGCGCGGGCAGCACGAATTTGCGGCCCGGAAAGCCCTCGGCGGGCAGCATGTGGCGGGGGCAGGCATCGGGCAGGATCGAGCTGCGCACCGGATCGAGCACCGTGCCGCCGCAGGGATCGCCTGCGCCTGACGCAACCCGGCCCTCGACCAGCACCGCGCGGTTCCAGTCGGGCTTGTAGGGCGACTGGCTGACATCGTAGCGCATGCCGGTGGCGCGGTCGTCGGCCAGCCAGCAGCCCGATTTCTTGCCGGAATCGGCGTCGCGATAGACCGGGCAGGCGACGAAGCGCACCAGCGCGCCGGTCTCCGCCGCCTGGCGCGCTCAGCGGCGCAGCACAGCGCGAGCAGCAGCGGCCAGCCGCCTCACAGCACGCTCATCAGATTGACCAGATCCTGCTTCTCCTGCTCGCTATAGCCGATGCGAATAGCGCCGCTCGTAATAGTCGACCACGCCGCGCAGGTCCTTGGCCAGCCCGTTGGAGAAATAGGGCGCGCGCGCGGCCAGCCCGCGCATCGATTGCAGGGTGATCTTGCCGACATCGGCGCAGCGCCCGGTGGTCAGCGCGAAGCCGGGATCATAGCTGTGGATCACCCGGCCATAGAACGGGTGCGGCTGCGTTCAGGCAGGTGATGCGGAACAGCGGCAGGTCTGGCCAGGGATCGGCGAAGGGCAGGGTGGTGGTGCCGAGATCGACCTGGCCCGGGGCGACGTCGTTGCCCATCTGCGACATGTTGTGGCAAAACACGCAGGAATTGCGCACCGGATTGCCGAAGCCGACCGGCGCGTTGATCCCGGCGCTGTCGGTGATCAGGAAAGTCTTGTCGCGGAACACTCTGGCCCCGCGCGCGACCGACTGGCGGAAGGCGAGCGCTGCGGGCGTGAGCTTCGCGGCTTCGGCGGGCGGGATTTTCTCCCACGCGGCGAATTCGCCCCACACCGGGATGCCGATCGAACCCAGCGCGCCGGGCTCGGAATCGCGCAGCTTGGCGGGGCCGCCCTGCGCGCCCAGCGTATCGAGCGCGCCGCCGATGCTGCTGGCCTGCTGCGCGACGAACAGGCGCTGCTCGAAATCGGCGATGCGGCGCTGCTGCTCGGCGGTCAGCGCGCCGGTGAATTGCAAGGTGGCTGCGCGCGGCATCCTCCATCTGCTCGCGCAGGTTGCCGGCGCGGTTGTCGGCGAGAAGATTGCCCGATTGCAAGCGCGCCGCTGTCGGGATCGCGCGGCAGGGCGAGGCCCTGCTTGGGATCGTAGGCAAAGCCGGCGGCCAGCAGATACTTCATGTTGCCGATCGGGCGCACCCGGCGATAGACCGAAATCCGCCCCGCCGCCGGGCCATAGGCCGGGCCGCTGTTGCAGCCATTGGGATCGCGCACCACCTCGAGGGTGAAATCCGGCGCGACCGCCTTGCCGCCCAGTGCCCTGCGCGCGGCCAGGGGCGCTCGATCCGGATCAGCCCGCGTTCGAGCAGCAGCGAGTGCGAGGCGCGCTCCTGCTGCGGCAGGGCGGGGCAGTTCGAGCCGTCGATCGGCGGCGAACAGCGGATCCTTGCCTCCGGTCGCATCCCAGCGTTCGCGCGCGGTTGCGGCGGACAGGCTCATCGCGTCGGCAGGCTGGTGGCAGGTGACGCAGGCGCGGCCGTTTGCTGCCGATCGGCTCGAAGAACGGGTGGCCCTTGGTGGCCATCGGCCCGCCGGTCAGCAAGGTGCGCAGGGTGCCGTGTTCGTTGCGGTAATCGAGCGTGGCCGGAAATGTGCGGCCTTCGCCGGGCGACCACCAGCGCCCGGGCGCTCGCCCTTGCGCGGCGACAGCCAGCCCGGCCAGCGCGAGCGCAAGCAGGGTAGGCGGGAGGCGCGAGCAGGCGGCGAACATCGGCTGGTGTAGTGCCTCCGGCCGCAGTATCTGCAAGCCCTTGCATTGCCCGTTCGCAGCGCCGTCGCGCTCATTCGCGCGCCATCTGGCGGCGGGCGATCAGGCACAGCGCGGCGTTGAGCACGGCGATGCCGGCCAGCAGCAAGGTCGGCGGCAGGAACGAGCCGCTCATGTCGCGCAGCCAGCCCATCGCCGAGGGGACGACCAGCCCGGCGAAGCTGCCGAGCATGTTGATCATCACCACGCCCATCGCCATGCGCTTGCGGCGAGAGCATCCGCGTCGGGATCGCCCAGAAGGCGGCGACCGTGCAGCCGGTGCAGGCGCCGCCCAGCACCAGCATGGCGAGGCCGGGCAGGCCCGCGCCGAGCAGGTAGGCCGCCAGCAGCCCGCCGCCGCCGACCAGCGCGGGCACGGCGATATGCAGGAAGCGCTCCTGCGTCCTGTCGGAATGGCGCGCGTTGAGCAGCAGGCCGATGGCGCTGGCGGCATGGGGCAGGGCGACGATGAACCCGGTCTGGGTCGAGGTGAGGCCAGACATGCCTTTGACGATGGTCGGCAGCCAGAACATGATGCCGTAATTGCTGGCCAGGATGCAGAACCAGATGCCGGCGCAGAGCCAGCCGGTGCCCGATTTGAGCGCATCCCAGCGGCCCCATCGCGCTACCGGCGCCGCCGCTTCGGGCTTGGCGGCGGCATGGACATTGGCGGCGAGCCAGTCCTTCTCGCGTCGCTCAGCCAGCGCGCCTCGCGCGGGCTGTCGCTGAAATAGAACCAGGCGAAGACCGCGAGCAGCAGCGCCGGCAGCGCCTCGATCAGGAACATGAAGCGCCAGCCCGCGATGCCCAGCGGATTTTCGACATCGAGCAGCCAGCCCGAAACCGGCGCGCCGATCACTTGCGCGATATTGATCGACATGATCGGCAAGGCGAGGATCGTCGCGCGCCAGCGTTCGGGCGCCCAGTGGCCGAGATAGAGCATCAGCCCGGAGGACAGCCCGCCCTCGGCAAAGCCGATCAGCACGCGCAGCACATAAAGTTCCAGCTGGCTGCTGATCGCGGCGAGCATGCAGGCGGCCAGCCCCCAGGCGAAGGTGATCACCGCCAGCCAGCGGCGAAAGCCGATCGCCTCGAACAGCAGCACGCTGGGATATTTCGCCAGCACATAGCCGACGAACAGCACGCCCGCGCCAAAGCCGTATTGCGTCGCGCTGAGGCCGAGGTCGGCGTTCATCTGCAGCGCGGCGAAGCCGACATTGGTGCGGTCGATCGAGCCGATCAGGGTGAACAGCCCGCAGGGCAGCACCAGCCGCCACAGCACCTTGCGCCCGATATCCGCTTCGATCCTGCTCCACGTCGATCCCCCGATTGCGCCCAATTCCCGGCGGTGATAGCGCTTGCATCGCGCCGCGTCGATACCTATGCCGACAAGCCTATGGCAGCAAGCCACGCAGGATTTCGACCCGGACCAGCCCGAGGACTTCGACAGCGCGCATGGCCGAATTCGCGCGGCTGCGCAGCGAATGCCCGGTGGCGCATACCGACGCGCTCGGCGGCTTCTGGGCGCTGACCCGCTATGAGGATGTCAAGCGCGCCGCCGGCGATCCGGCGACCTTCGTCACCTCGGTGCAGAATGTCATGCCCAAGGTCGCCTTCACCGGTCGCCGCCCGCCGCTGCACCTCGATCCGCCCGAGCACACCCCCTATCGCCGCACGCTCAATCCGCTGCTCTCGCCGGAGCGCGCCGGAGCGCTTCGCGCCCTATGCCCGGCAATGCGCGCGCGATCTGCTCGCGCCGATGGTGGCGCAGGGCGGCGGCGATATCTGCGCCGACTTCGCCAGCCATCTGCCGGTGCAGGTGTTCGGCGAATGGATGAATGTGCCGCCGCACTGGGTGCGAGCGGCTGCACGGCTCGGGCCGCGCCTTCATCCTCGCGGTCAACCTCAACCAGCCCGAGGCGATGAAGGCAGACCAGCCTGACGCTCTATGCCATGGCGCGCGAACTGATCGCGCTGCGCAAGGCCGAGCCGCTCGATCCCGACAGACGACATCACCAGCGCGCTGCTCGAGCCGCGCGTGCCGATGGCGCGCCGCTCGACGAGGAATTGATCGTCGGCATGGTGCGCCAGGTGCTGGTGGTCGGCATTGTCGCGCCGACCGTGCTGATGGGCAGCATCGCCATCCACCTCTCGCGCGATCCGGCTTTGCAGCAGGAACTGCGCGCCAATCCGGCGAAGATCCCGGCGGCGGTCGAGGAATTCCTGCGGCTCTACACGCCCTATCGCGGCTTTGCCCGCACCGCGACCTGCCCGGTGCAGTTCGGCGAGCGCACGATCCCGCCCGGCGAGGCGATCGCGCTGGTCTATGCCTCGGCCAATCGCGACGAGGATGTGTTTCCGCAAGGCGACCGGTTCATCCTGGACCGCGCCCAATATCGCCGATCACCTCGCCTTCGGGCGCGGGCCGCACCATTGCCCCGGCGTGCATCTCGGGCGGATGGAAATGCAGGTGATGGTCGAGGAACTGCTCGCGGCCACCAGCGGCTTCGAACTGGCGGGCGATATCGCCCCGGCGCGCTGGCCGGAAATCGGCGCGATTTCGGTGCCGCTGCGTTTCTGGTCGAGCTGACAGTTTGCGCTTGCGGCACAGGTCGCGCGCTAGCAGCGGATGGGTGCAAGCGCGGGCTTAGCTCCGAACTTCGGCGAATTTGCGTGAAGCGACAGGGTGAACCAGACGATGCGGATCTGTATTGCCGGAGCGGGGATCACTGGATGTGTCGCCGCGATGCTGCTGGCCGATGCCGGGCATGAGGTATCGGTCTACGAGGCGGTGCCCCAGGTCACCCAGCTTGGCGTCGGCATCAACCTGCTGCCGCATGCCGTCGCGATCCTCGACCGGCTAGACCTGGCCGCGCGAGCTGGAGCGGCTGGGCATTGCGACGCGCGAGCTGGTCTATTTCAACCGCCACGGCCAGCGCATCTGGGGCGAGCCGCGCGGGCGCTTTGCCGGCTATCCGGTGCCGCAGATCTCGATCCATCGCGGCGTGTTGCAGATGGCGCTGCTGGCACAGGCGCAGCGCCGGATTGGCGCGGCCAATCTCCACACCGGGCACCGCTTCGTCGCTGTCGATGACAAGCAGCCGGTCACCGCGACTTTCGAGCGCAGCGACGGCAGCCGCATCGCGGTCGAGGCCGACCTCTTCGTCGGGGCCGACGGCATCCATTCCGCCCTGCGCCGGCTGCGCTATCCCGACGAAGGCCTGCCGCGCTATGGCGGGCGCATCCTGTGGCGGGCAACCTCTCGCGCACGACCGTTCCTCACCGGCGCGACGATGATCATGGCGGGCTACCAGGACGTCAAATTCGTCGCCTATCCGATCGCCGCCGCCGATAGCGACGGGCTGCAATTGCTCAACTGGATTGCCGAACTGACCGTCGACCGGATGCCCGAGCGCGAGAACTGGAACAAGGAAGGCGACAAGGCGGACTTCGCCGGGCCCTTTGCCGACTGGAATTTCGGCTGGCTCGACGTGCCGCAGCTGATCGCCGACGCCGGACGGGTGTTCGAATTCCCGCTGGTCGACCGCGATCCGCTGCCCGCCTGGAGCTTCGGCGCGACCACGCTGCTCGGCGATGCGGCGCATCCGATGTATCCGATCGGCTCGAACGGGGCCTCGCAGGGCATCCTCGATGCCGATGCGCTGGTTGCGCGCGCTGGCGGAGCACGACGATCCGGTTGCCGCGCTCAAGGCCTACGAGGCCGAGCGCCTGCCCGCGACCGGCAAGATCGTGCTCGCCAATCGCGGCAATGGCCCCGAAGAGTGCATGCAGATCGCCGAAGAGCGCGCGCCGCAAGGCTTCGGCGATGTTGCGCGAGGTCTTTGCCGAGGGCGAACTCGAAGCCATTGCCGCGCGCTACAAGGCGGTCGCCGGGTTCTCGAAGGAAGCCGTCGCCGCCAGGGCCGCGGGGTATCCCGGCGTGACACCGCGCGGCAATTGCTGCTTGCGCCAGCAGGGATCGCGGCGATATTGCTATTGACAATAGCTAAATTGCCGGGAGCCGATGCCATGGAATTCACCCGCCTCAATCCGCTGACCGGCGAAGCCGCCTCTTCCGCGCCGGCGATGAAGGCCGCTGATATCCCGGCGATCGCCGCAGCGCGCCGCTGCTGCATTTCCGGCCTGGGCGCGCAAGGGGCCCGAACGCGCGCCGCGCGGTGCTGATGAAGGCCGCCGACGCGCTGGAGGCGCGCAAGGACGCAGTTCGTCGCGGCGATGATGGCAGAGACCGGATCGACCGCGGGCTGGGCGATGTTCAATCTCGGCCTCGCCGCTGGCATGGTGCGCGAAGCCGCGGCGCTGACCACCCAGATCGCCGGCGAGGTGATCCCCTCGGACAAGCCGGGCTGCCTCGCCATGGCGCTCGAAGGAGCCGGTCGGCGTGATCCTGGGCATCGCGCCGTGGAACGCGCCGATCATCCTCGGGCGTGCGCGCCATCGCGGTGCCGCTCGCCTGCGGCAATGCGGTGATCCTCAAGGCCAGCGAGACCTGCCCGCGCACCCACGCGCTGATCATCGAGGCCTTCGCCGAGGCGGGCTTCCCCGATGGCGTGGTCCAGGTCGTCACCAATGCGCCGGAAGACGCCGCCGAAGTGGTCGGCGCGCTGATCGATGCGCCGCAGGTCAAGCGGATCAACTTCACCGGCTCGACCGCCGTCGGCCGGATCATCGCCAAGCGCGCCGCCGAGCACCTCAAGCCGTGCCTGCTCGAACTGGGCGGCAAGGCACCGCTGATCGTGCTGGAAGACGCCGACCTCGACGAGGCGGTCAAGGCGGCGGCCTTCGGCGCCTTCATGAACCAGGGCCAGATCTGCATGTCGACCGAGCGGATCATCGTGGTCGATGCGGTCGCCGACGAATTCGCCGCGAAGTTCGCCGCCAAGGCCGCGGCGCATGCCGACCGGCGATCCGCGCGAGGGCAAGACGCCGCTGGGCGCGGTGGTCGATAGCAAGACCGTCGCCCACGTCAACGCGCTGATCGACGACGCGCAGAGCCAAGGGCGCGCAAGTCATTGCCGGCGGCAAGGCGGAAAGCGTGCTGATGCCCGCGACCGTGGTCGATGGCGTGACCGCCGCGATGAACCTCTACCGCGACGAAAGCTTCGGCCCGGTTGTGGCGATGATCCGCGCGCGCGATGCGGAACACGCGGTCGAGCTCGCCAACGACACCGAATACGGCCTCTCCGCCGCAGTGTTCACCCGCGACATCGCCAGGGGCCTCGACCATCGCCCGGCGCATCCGGTCGGGCATCTGCCACGTCAACGGACCGACCGTCCACGACGAGGCGCAGATGCCGTTTGGCGGCGTCGGCGCTTCGGGCTATGGCCGGTTCGGCGGGCAGGCAGGGCATCGACAGCTTCACCGAAACCCGCTGGATCACGGTCGAAACCCAGCCCGGCCATTTCCCGATCTGAGGAGGCCAGCCTTGGCGAAATCGAAACTTGTCGCCGGAGCGATGGCGGTCACGCTGGGGGCCGGCGCAGCCGGGGGCGAGTGGACCGGCAGCGCCGGCACCCAGCCTCGAATTTGCCTTCACCGCGCGGGTCGAAGTCGCCGTGCCGCTGGAACTGGGCGAGGCCGGGGGCGGGCGCAAGCGGTTCATCGCGATCACCGGCGGCACGATCTCTGGCCCGCTGCTGAGCGGGCGAAGTGCTGCCCGGCGGCGGCGACTGGCAGACCATCCTGCCCGGCGGACTGACCCAGGTCGAGGCGCGCTATTTCCTCAAGGCCGCCGACGGCACGGTGATCGAGGTCGAGAATTCGGGCGTGCGCGTTGCCGCACCCGCAGTGATCGAGCGGCTGGCGCGCGGCGAGGATGTCGATCCCTCGGCCTACTATTTCCGCACCACGCCGCGCTTTGCGGTGCGCGCCGGCCCGCACGAATGGCTGCGCCGCTCGACCTTCGTCGCGCGCGGCATCCGCAAGCCCGACCATGTGCTGGTCGATTTCTACGTGGTGCGCTGAGGCCGTGGCCATCGACCTCGCCGCGATCCGCGCCATCGACGTGCACGTCCACGCCGAGGTTTCGTGCCACGATCCCGAAGACCCGGTGATGGGCCAGTTTTTCGATGCCGCCTCGGCCTATTTCAAGTCCCCGCGCGAACGGCCGAAAATGCCCGAGATTGTCGAACTCTACCGGCAGCAGAAGATCGCTTTCTGCCTGTTCACCGTCGATTGCGAGAGCGACATCGGCGCGAAACGCGTGTCGAACTACGAGATCGCCGATTTCGCCGCGCAGCATGCCGACATCTGCATCCCGTTCGCCTCGATCGACCCGCACAAGGGCAAGCTCGGCGCCCGCGAGGCGCGCGATCTGGTCGAGAACCACGGGGTGCGCGGCTTCAAGTTCCATCACATCCTGCAGGGCATCGATCCCGGCGACCGCGTCGCCTGGCCGATCTACGAGGTGATCGCCGAACACCGGCTGCCGGCGATCTTCCACACCGGCCATTCGGGCATGGGCACCGGCATGCGCGGCGGCGGCGGGGTGCGGCTCAAATACGGGCAGCCGATGCTGGTCGATGATGTCGCGGTCGATTTTCCCGACATGAAGATCATTCTCGCCCATCCGAGCTGGCCGTGGATCGACGAGAGCCTGTCGATGGCGCTGCACAAGGAGAACGTGTTCATCGACCTGTCGGGCTGGTCGCCGAAATATTTCCAGCCGCAGATCATCCAGTATGCCAACACGCAGCTGCAGCCACAAGATGCTGTTCGGCAGCGATTTTCCGCTGATCCAGCCCGACAAGTGGCTCGAAGCGGCGCAGCAGGCAGGGTTTCGCGACGACGTGTTGCCGGGGATCATGAAGGACAACGCGGCGCGGCTGCTGGGGCTGACGTAAATAATCTTGTCTGGATCAAATTAGTCGCAGCACAGAAAAGATAAAGCGTGCTCCCCCGCCTTCGCGGGGGAGCACGCCCGAAATGCTGCACGGATGTCATCGCTATGCCAGCAGCGCCATCAGCGCCGGCAGGAAGTGGGGCCGGTGCTCGGCGGGAATGCGGCCCATCAGGTGCTTCTCGAAACGCGCTGTGATCGCCTGGACTTCGTCGAGCTTGGCCTGGCCCGGCGCGGTCAGCAGGATCGCCTGCGATTTGCGGTCGATCGGCTCGCGCGCGATCAGCCCGGCCCCCTCCATGCGGCCCAGCAGGGGCACCATGTTCGCGCGCTGGATATCGAGCACCTTGCCGATGTCGCTCGAGGTCATCCCCCCGCGATGGCCGATCAGCAACAGCACCGAGGCGTCGGAGACCCTGAGGCCCACTTTCGCCAGTCGTGCGCCCAGTTCGTCCATCATCGCATTGGCGGCGCGGCGCAGGGCATAGCCGGGCAGTGCGGCGAGCGGGTCGGCGGATTGCAGCTTGGGCACACGGGCCTCCTGAAAACGCTATTGACTATAGCAATCCAGATGCTATTCATAATGGCAAGGAATGTCCACTTCCGCGAGAGGTCCTGTCATGAGTGAGCGCGCCGAAGCCGATACTGTCGCCGTCACGGTTGAAAACCGCATTGCCTGGGTTATGTTCAATCGTCCTGAAAAGCGCAATTGCATGAATCCCAAGCTCAACCGCCAGATGAAGCGGGTGCTCGAAGAGCTTGAATTCCGCGATGATGTCGGCGTGGTCGTGCTGGGCGGCGAGGGTTCGGCCTGGTCGGCGGGAATGGACCTCAAGGAATATTTCCGCGAAAACGAGGCCAAGGGTCTCGGCGCGATACGGGGCGCGCAGCGCGAGGCCTATGGCTGGTGGGAGCGGCTGCGCTGGTTCGAGAAGCCGACAATTGCCATGGTCCAGGGCTGGTGCTTCGGCGGTGCCTATGGCCCGCTGTTCGCCTGCGACCTGGCCGTTGCGGCCTCGGACGCGCAGTTCGGGCTGTCCGAAATCAACTGGGGCATCCTGCCGGGCGGCGGAGCGAGCAAGATCATCGCCGAACTGACCGGCTTCCGCAACGCGATGTATCACGCGATGATGGGCGAGAACATCGACGGGGCCAAGGCTGCCGAATGGGGCCTGGTCAACGAAGCGGTGCCGACCGAGGCGCTCAAGGCACGGGTCACGGCAATCGCTGAGGTGTTGCTGGGCAAGAATCCGCAGGCCCTGCGCGCGACCAAATGGGCGGTCCGCCGGGTGCGCGAGATGACCTACGACAACGCCGAGGACTATCTGATCCGTACGCAGGAAGCGGCCAATTTCTTCGACAACGACGGCCGCAAGGAAGCCACCCGGCAGTTCATCGACGACAAGAGCTTCAAGCCGGGGCTGGGTGCCTACGATCTCGCCAAGGACCGCGCCTGAAGCCGGGAGTGGCGCGATGAACATCGTCGTCGATCCGGTCCGCACCCACGCCGCGACCATGCCGAGCCGGCTCGCGGTGGGCGATGCCGAGAGCGGGCGGCGCTGGACCTGGGCCGAACTCGATAGTGCTGCGGACCGGGCGGCGGCCTGGCTCGCGAACCGGCTTGGACCGGCATCGCGCGCGCGGGTCGCGGTGCTGGCGCGCAACCATCCGCTGCAACTCGTGCTGCAAGTGGCCTGCGCCCGTGCCGGCGCGGTGTTCGTGCCGCTCAACTGGCGGCTGGCCGAGGCCGAGCTGGCTGCTATCGCCGCCGATGCCGGGCCGGCGCTGCTGTTTCGCGACGCCGAATTCGCCGCCCCCGCCGGATCGGGCGAGTCGCACCTTCTCGAAAGCCTCGACGCGCTCGGCGAACCGGGCTCGCGCGCTGCCGCCGCTGCCCGGCTCGGCTGGGACGCGCCGATGACCCTGCTCTACACCTCGGGCACCAGCGGCAAGCCCAAGGGGGTGATCGTCACCGAGGCCAATGCCTTCTGGGGCAATGCCAATTTCGCGCTGGGCAGCCTGGTCAGCCACGACAGCGTGTTCCTCTGCGATATGCCGATGTTCCATACGGCCGGTCTGTTCGCGGCGGTGCGCGTGCCGATCTGGGCAGGCGGAGCGGTGTGGATATCCAGGGGCTTCGATCCGGCCAGGACCATCGCCCGGATCGCCGATCCCGCACTGGGCATCACGCACTATTTTTCGGTGCCGCAGATGGCGACGGCGCTGTGGCAGCATCCCGATTTCACGCCCGGTAAATTCGCCCGCCTGGTCATGTATATCACCGGGGGGGCGCCCAACCCGGCGGTGCAGCTCGAACGCTTCGCCAAGGCCGGCATCCGCTTTTCCGACGGCTTCGGCATGACCGAGACCGGATCGAACTTCGGCATGCCGGTCGGCGATCTGGATCTGCTGATCGCCAAGGCCGGCAGCTGCGGCAAGCCGTTCCTTTCGGTGCAGGCGCGGATCGTCGATGACGCGGGACGCGAGACGGCGGTGGGTCAGGCCGGGGAACTGTGGCTCAAGGGACCGAGCGTGACACCGGGCTACTGGAACCAGCCCGAGCTGACCGCGCAGGCCTTTCGCGATGGCTGGTTCATGACCGGTGACGCCGCGCTGCGCGATGCGGACGGGTTCTACTACATCGTCGACCGCCGCAAGGACATGTACATCTCGGGCGGCGAGAATGTTTATCCCGCCGAGGTCGAGGCGGTGCTGGCGGAGCTTCCCGGGATTGCCCAGTCCGCCGTGATCGGCGTGCCTGATGCGCGCTGGGGCGAGGTCGGCAGGGCGTTTCTGGTGCTGGCACCGGGGTGCGCAGTCACGGCGGACTCCGCACTTAGCCATTGCTTATCGCGGCTCGCCAAATTCAAGGTTCCCGCCTCGGTCCGGATCGTCGATGCTCTGCCCTCGACGGCTTCAGGCAAGGTCCAGAAGCACCTGCTCGACCGGGGCGACGCATAGGCACCGTGCAGCCGGGCCAAGGGGAGCGCAGCAATGACCGCAGGCACGAACACCATGGACGGCGATCCGCGCCGCTTGCTGGCGACATCGCCGATGCGCGCGCGCCAGATCGTCGCCATCGGTGTCTGCGTATTGCTCAATGCGCTCGATGGTTTCGACGTGCTGTCGATCAGTTTTGCCTCGCCGGGCATTGCCAGCGAATGGGGCATAGATCGTGCGGCGCTGGGCGTGGTGCTGTCGATGGAACTGATCGGCATGGCGGTCGGCTCGGTGCTGCTCGGCCAGGTGGCGGACCGCATCGGGCGCAAGGCGACCGCGCTGGGCTGTCTGGTGGTCATGGCGCTTGGCATGCTCGCCACCACGCAAGTGGCCAGCATCGGCATGCTGGCGGCGACCCGGCTGTTCACCGGCTTCGGAATCGGCGGCATGCTGGCGACGACCAACGCGCTGGTCGCCGAATATGCCAGCGACAAATGGCGCGGCGCGGCGGTGGCGATCATGGCGGCGGGCTATCCGATGGGGGCGATCGCCGGCGGGGCGATTGCCAGCCAGTTGCTCGTCAGCGGCGGCTGGCGCGACGTGTTCTGGCTCGGCGCGGCGATGAGCGCGCTGTGCATTCCGCTGATCCCCTGGCTGCTGCCAGAGCCGGTCGGCGCACTGCTCCAGCGCCGCAAGGGCGATGCGCTGGGCGCGGTCAACCGCAGCCTGAAAGCCTTGGGGCACGGCGCGATTGCCGCACTCCCGCCCGCCGAGTCCGACGCCCCGCGCGCTGCGCTCGGCGGGCTGTTCGCGCGCGGCATGGCTCCGGTCACGCTGCTGCTGACCGCAGCCTATTTCCTGCACATCATGACCTTCTATTTCATCCTCAAATGGGTGCCCAAGATCGTTGTCGATATGGGCTTTTCGCCGAGTTCGGCAGGCGGCGTGCTGGTCTGGGCGAACGTCGGCGGGCTGATCGGCGGGCTATTGTTCAGCGCGCTCAGTCTGCGCTGGTCGCTGCGCGCGCTGCTGGTCGTGTTCATGCTCGCCTCGACCGTGATGGTCACCGTGTTCGGCCAGGGGCAGGCCGATCTGCAGGGCCTTTCCTGGGCGGCGGCGGCAGGCGGCTTCTGCACCAATGCGGCGGTGGTCGGGCTTTATGCCATGGTCGCCAGCTCATTTCCCACCGCGATCCGCGCCGGCGGCACTGGCTTTGTCATTGGCGTCGGGCGCGGCGGCGCGGCGCTGGGACCGGTGATCGGCGGGCTGCTGTTCCAGGCGGGGCTGGGGCTGCCGGTGGTGGCGGGTCTCATGGCCTGCGGGTCACTGGTTGCCGCTGCGGCGCTGCTCGCGCTGCCCCGGCACGGGGCGAACTGAGATGGCAACCATCAAGACCCAGGTGGCGATCGTCGGCGCCGGTCCCGCCGGACTGCTGCTCGGCCACCTGCTTCGCGCCGAGGGCATCGACTGCGTCGTGCATCGAGCGCCAGACGCCCGGTCATGTCCTCTCGCGCATCCGCGCCGGAGTGCTTGAGCAGGTCACCGTCGGGCTGATGGCGCGGCTCGGGCTCGACGCCCGCCTCAAGGCCGAGGGGCTGGTCGAGGCGGGCTTCAACCTTGCCGACGGCGAGCGGCTGATCCGCATCGATTGCGCCGCGCTCACCGGCAAGACGGTGACGGTCTATGGCCAGACCGAGATCACCCGCGACCTGACGGAAGCCGCGCCGACGCGCGGGCTCGAAGTGATCTACGGGGTGAGCGAGGTGGCGCTGCACGATGTCGGGGGCGATGCGCCGTTCGTTACCTTCACCAGTGAAGGCAGCGAACAGCGCATCGACGCGCGCTTCATCGCCGGTTGCGACGGGTTCCACGGACCGAGCCGCAAGGCGATCCCCGCCAGCGTGGCGCGCGAATTCGAGCGGGTCTATCCGTTCGGCTGGCTCGGCATTCTCGCCGACGTGCCGCCCTGCCACCACGAACTGATCTATGCCAATCACGAACGCGGCTTCGCGCTGGCCTCGATGCGCAGCCCCACCCGCAGCCGCTATTACATCGATGTGCCGCTGACCGAGCGGGTCGAGGACTGGAGCGACGATCGCCTGTGGGACGAGCTTGCCGTGCGGCTCGGCCCCGAAGCCGCCGCCGGGATCACGCGCGGCCCGGCGCTGGAAAAATCGATCGCGCCGCTCAGATCCTACGTTTTCGAGCCGATGTACCACGGCAGTCTGCTGCTTTGCGGCGATGCCGCGCATATCGTCCCGCCGACCGGAGCCAAGGGGCTCAATCTGGCGGCGAGCGACGTGCATTATGCCGCCGAAGCGCTGACCGGCTGGTTCCGGCGCGGCGATGGCGATGCGATTGCCGGCTATTCGGCCAAAGCCCTCGCCAGAGTCTGGAAGTCCGAGCGGTTCAGCTGGTCGCTGACCAAGCTGATGCACCGCTTTCCCGAGGACGGCCCCTTCGAGCGTGCGATGCAGGTCGCCGAACTTGATTATATTGCCTCGAGCACGGCGGCGCAGACGGCGATTGCCGAGAACTATGTGGGCTTGCCGGTTTAGGCGGGAGTTAGATAGTTACGGCGATTAAGTGCGTTCCATAATTGCTCGTCATGCTGCACTTGTTTCAGCATCCATCATGCAGCTTGTCCGGTGCCCCGGACCGAAGGCGCAGCCGCGAGGTTTACTTGCACCCTGGAGCATTGCGATGGGACGCGAAATGGGCCCTGAAACAAGTGCAGGGTGACGAAATTTGTTGAAGCGAGATTCTGTTCCATTTCACTGGCCTAAACCTCGCCCCACACATCCTGCGCCACGTCGATCACCAGCTGCAGCTTGGCGCGCTGCTGGGCGAAGCTGACTTCGTTGCCGTGGACCGTCGAGGAAAAGCCGCACTGCGGGCTGAGCGCGAGTTGCTCCAGCGGCGCAAATTTCGCCGCCTCGTCGATGCGGCGCTTCACGTCGTCGGGATTTTCCAGCTCGCCGAGCTTGGTGGTCACCAGCCCCAGAACCACGCGTTTGCCTTGGGGCAGGAAGCGCAGCGGCGCGAAATCGCCCGATCGGGCATCGTCGTATTCGAGGAAATAGCCGTCTACTTCCAGTTCATTGAGCAACACATCCGCGACCGGCTCGTAGCCGCCCTCGGCCGCCCAGCTCGACCGGTAATTGCCCCGGCAGAGGTGGACGCAGACCGTCATGTCGGCCGGGCGCTCGCGGATCGCTTCGTTGATGATGCGGGCATAGAGCCGGGGCAGGTCGTCGGGGTCCATGCCGCGCGCCCGCGCGTTGGCGCGCTGGGTATCGTCGCACAGATAGGCGAGGTTGGTGTCGTCGAGCTGCAGGTAGCGGCACCCGGCATCGGCAAGGCTGGCGATCTCGGCGCGGTAGGCGGCGGAGAGGTCGGCGTAGAACTGGTCGAGGTCGGGATAGGCCCTGGCATCGATTGCCTCGCGCCCGCCGCGGAAATGCAGCATCGTCGGCGAGGGGATCGTCACCTTGGCCTGGCGCGCGGTGTTGGCGGCGAGGAATGTGTAGTCGGCGCGCTGGATCGGCCTGGCGTGGCGCAGCGGCCCGGTGATGGTCATCACCGGCGGGGCATATTCAAGCTCGTGCCCGTCGTGGCGGTGAAAGTGGACCTGGGTGCCGCCGGCCTCATCGACGCCTTCGAGCTGGAGCAGGAAGTCGGTGTGGAAGAAGGTGCGGCGGAATTCGCCGTCGGTTACTCCGCGCAGGCCGAGGTCCTCCTGCATGGCGATGACCTCGCGGATCGCCGCGTCCTCGGCGGCGCGCAGTGCGGCGCGGTCGATCGATCCGGCCTGAAAGGCGGCGCGGGCTTCGAGCAGCGCGGCGGGGCGCAGGAAGCTGCCGACATGGTCGGCGCGGAAGGGGGCCATGGTGCTCATGCCGTTGCCATTTCTCCAGTCGGTGCGGAGAGCCGCACTGCTTCGGCGCGGCGGTGGAACGCGCCGTCCTTCATCACCACCGGGATGCGCGCCTTGTCTTGCAGGATTGTCAGATCGGCCAGCGGATCGCCATCGACCAGCAGCAGGTCGGCGAGTTTGCCGGCGGCAACCGTGCCCAGCTCCATGTCCATCAGTTCACCGCCCAGCCGGGTCGCGGCGACCAGCACCTCGATCGGCGTGTAGCCCAGAATATCGACGAACAGCTGCAAGTCGCGCGCGTTGCGCCCAACGGGATTGTAGGGAAAGCCATAGTCTCCGCCGGGCAGCACGCGGATGCCGCGCTTCCTCATTTCGGGATAGACCTGCGCCATCAGCTCCAGCCCCGAAACCGCGCCCATTCTTTCCGCTTCCGCCCGGCCGATGCCGAAGGCTTGCGCCTCGTGGACGCGGGCATAGAGCAGCCCCGGGGCAGGGGCGACGAAGACTTCGTGCTTGTGCGCCTCGAGCAGGTCGAGCGCTTCCTCGTCGGCATAGGTGCAATGGAAGAAGTGGCGGAAACCGGCCCGCACCGCGCGCTTGACTGCCTCGGCTGCCTGGGCATGGCAGGCGAGCCAGATGCCCGCCTCGCGCGCCGCCTGGCCGACCGCCTGCGCCTCTTCCTCCGAATACATCAGCACCTGCGCGCCGCCCGGCGCAAAGCCTTCGTCCGACGACAACAGGAACTTGATGGTATCGCAGCCCAGCGCCTTCATTTCCTTCACATAGGCGATCAGTCCGGGGATCGAGCGGTCGTGGGTGGGATCGTGGCCTTCGGGCACGCCCATCACCCCTTCCATGCCCTTTTCCAGCGCCGAGGCGCGCAGCCGCGGGCCGGGGATAAAGCCGGCATCGATCATGTCGCGCAGCACCGGTTCGATCCGTTCGCCCAGCGAGCCCGCCGAATAGGCGCTGGTGAAACCATGATCGAGCGTGATTCGCGCGTTCTGCGCGGTGACCAGCATGTGCTCCTCGATCGGCAGCGCCATCGCCTTGACCACGCGCTCGATGTTGCTCGGCCAGGTGAGGTGGGCGTGCGCCTCGACCATGCCGGGCATCAGCGTGCGCCCCGCGCCCTCGACCACGCGGACGCCATCGCGCGGCAGGCGCTCGTCGCCCATGCCCACCGCCTCGATGCGGTTGCCGCGCACCAGCACCTCGCCGGGAAACGGTTGCGCGCCCGATCCGTCGAAAATCAATACGTCGCTGAACAGGAAACCGCTCATGCGCCGGTGTCCGCGACCAGCCCCGCCGCCGCGATACCGGCGAGCGCGCAAAGTTCGTCGTTGTCCGAGGTGTCGCCGGTCACGCCGACCGCGCCGATGATCGCGCCGCCGGCATCGCGGATCAGCACCCCGCCGGGGACCGGGATCATGCCCTTGGGGAAGGCGGAAGCCAGCGCGGTGAAGAATCCCGGCATCAAGCCCGCCCGCCTGGCCAGTTCGCGCCCGCCGAAGCCCATGCCGAGGCAGCCCGCCGCCTTGCCGGTGGCAATCTCGGGCCGCAGGATCGAGGCGCGCTCGTCGCGCTTGAGCGCCATGGCATGCCCGCCGGCATCAAGCACGACGACACAGAGCGGCGCGAAGCCCTTGGCCGCTCCTTCGGCGAGGGCGGCATCGACGATGGTGGAAGCTTGGTCAAGGCTGAGCGGCACGCGCGATTCTCCCGATTCGATTCGGCTTTTCTATTGCACAAATCCGCCATCTTTGACATTCGAATTAGATTCGATATTTTAATTTGTCGGCAACGCAATCGGTGCGAAGCGAGCCGCTGCATGGGAGCCTGCGACAGGTGAAGAACCAGAATATCCTGATCGTCGGCGGCGGCATCGGCGGGCTGACCTCGGCGATCGCGCTGGGCCGCGACGGGCACCGGCTGACGATTGTCGAAAAGGACCCCGAATGGGCGGTTTATGGCGTCGGTATCATCCAGCAGGGCAATGTCGTGCGCGCGGTCAAGGAACTGGGCATCATCGACGACTATCTCGACGCCGGCTTCGGCTTCGATTTCGTAGAGGTCTATATTCCCAGTGGCGAACGCGTCGCGCGCATTCCGGCACCGCGGCTGGTCGAGGGGTATCCGGCCAATGTCGGCATCGGGCGGCGGGCGCTGCACAAGGTGCTGGGCGACCGAGCCAAGGCGGCGGGAGCCGAGGTGCGGCTGGGCGTGACGGTCGATTCGCTGGAGGATGATGGCGCGGGCGTCGATGTGCGGTTTTCGGATGGCACAGCGGGGCGCTTCGACCTGGTCGTCGGTGCCGATGGCCTCTATTCCCGCACCCGCGAGCAGATCTTCCCTGATGCAGTGAAACCTGAATTCACCGGCCAGGCGGTGTGGCGCTACAATTTTCCCAAGCCGGCAGCGCACGATTGCCTGCAAGCCTATGAGGGCCGCATCGGTGCCGGGCTGGTGCCCTTGTCGAACGAACTGATGTATCTTTTCGTCACCACGCCCGAGCCGGGCAATCCGTGGTACGAAACGCAGGGCCTTGCCGCCACGATGCGCCAAAAGCTTGATGGCATGCCGCCGGCGATTGCCGAACTGGCGGCGCAGATCGACGATGATGCGGCGGTGGTCTACAAGCCGCTCGAAACGATCTTCGTTGCCGGCGACTGGCACAAGGGCCGCGTCGTGCTGCTCGGCGATGCGGTGCATGCGACGACGCCGCATCTCGGGCAGGGCGCGGGCATGGCGATCGAAGACAGCCTGGTGCTGGCCGAGGAAATCGCCGGTGCCGACAGCCCCGAAGCCGCCTTCGCCGGGTTCCGCGCGCGGCGGTTCGAGCGCTGCAAATATATTGTCGAGGCCTCGCTGGCGCTGTGCCACGGCCAGCTCGGGCTCGGCCCGCGGATCGAACAGGCGGCGGCAACCCGGGCCATGTTCGAAGTTGTCGCCCGACCGATTTGATGAGAGGACCATACCAATGAGCCGTGTCAGCGAGATCCGTTATGTTGGCTATGCCACGCCCGGGTTCGAGGCGGAGATCGAATTCTATGCCGATGTCTGGGGGCTTGACCCCGTGCCTGCTGACGACGGCATGGCCTATTTCAAGGCGCGGGGAGCACGCGAACACCATGTCGTGCGGCTGCGCAAGGCCGAGACCAACCGGATCGATGTGATCGCGCTCGCCGCCGCCAGCCGCGCCGATGTCGATGCGCTGCACGCCCGGGTTGCCGCAGCGGGCAACCGCGTGGTCAGCGCGCCCGGCGAGCTGGCCTCGCCCGGCGGGGGCTATGGCTTCCGCTTCTTCTCGCCCGACGGCCTGCCTTTCGAGATTTCCAGCGATGTCGCGCAAGGAAGCTCAAGTGCAGTTGAGCATTGGGACGGCGTGCCGGTCAAGATCAGCCACATCGTGCTGCATTCGCCCGATCACCAGGCGCTGACCCATTGGTTCATCGATGTGCTCGGCTTCAAGCTGTCTGACTGGCTGGGTGATTTCATGAGCTTCCTGCGCTGCAATTCGGCGCACCATCGCATCGCCATCCTGCCCGGGCCGCCGTGCCTCAACCACGTCGCCTACGACATGACCGGGGTCGACGGCATGATGCGCGGCATTCATCGGCTCAAGCACCGCGACGTCGAGGTGCGCTGGGGACCGGGGCGGCACACTGCGGGCAACAACACCTTCAGCTACTTCGTCACCCCGGCGGGCTTCGCGGTCGAATATACCGCCGAACTCGAGGAGGTCGATGACGCCACCTGGCAGCCGACGGTGCACATTCCCGCGCCGCTGGTCATGGATCAGTGGGGCATCGGCATCGGCGGGCCGCAGACCATGCCGCATCCCGCGCCCGATGCCGGGCTTTTCCAGCCGGCGGGAGTCTGAACCATGGCGCTGTTCGAACCGTTTCCCAACTACATCTGGAACCTGTCGGTGGCGATCGCCATGGAATCGGGCGCGCAGATCGGCGAGATTGTCGATATCGTCGGCGCGGCGAAAGCGGCTGCGGGCGCGGGCGCTGACCAGGGTACCCAGGCGTTCATGCAGGCGTGGATGGCCAAGGCCGACACGCTGATCGAACTCGCCGCCGAGGACGAGGCACGCGGTCGCAATTTTTCCGCCGGGTCCAAGCTTGAGCGCGCCGCGCTTTATCTGCTCAACGGCGAGCGTATGCAGGCGCACGGCGCGCCGGGCCGGATGGAAACCTACCGGCGCGCGCGTGAGTGCTTCGACCAGGCCACCCGGCTCGGCAAGCTCAATTGCGAGCGCGTGGAAATTCCCCTCGAAACGGGCACCATGGCGGCGCTGTGGACCCGCGCCCCGGGGGCAGCGCCGAGGCCCGCCGTGGTCTATTGCAACGGCCTCGATAGCAACAAGGAGCTGCTCTACTGGTCGCAGCTGCCGCATGCGCTGGCGCGGCGCGGGATTTCGACGCTGTGTGTCGACCAGCCCGGCACCGGCGAGGCGCTGCGCCTGCAAAACCTTCCCGCCACGCCCCATTCCGAACAATGGGCGTCGAAGGCGGTCGACTGGCTCGAGCTTCAGCCCGAGGTCGATGCCAGCCGCATCGGCATGACCGGCATTTCGCTCGGCGGGCATTTCGCCCCGCGCGCGGTGGCCTATGAGCCACGCTTTGCCTCCGGGGCGTGCTGGGGGGCGAATCACAACTGGGCCGAAGTCCAGCAGAAGCGCCTGCGCCGCGAGGGTGAAAACCCGGTGCCGCACTATTGGGCGCATGTCATGTGGGTGTTCGGCGCGAACGACATGGACGAATTCCACACCAGGACCGCCGCCATGAACCTCAACGGCCACATGGACCGGATCACGGTGCCGTTCCTCGTCACCCACGGCGAGCAGGACCGCCAGATCG
The DNA here is from genome assembly GCA_963777795.1 of uncultured Alphaproteobacteria bacterium. Lineage (GTDB taxonomy): Bacteria > Pseudomonadota > Alphaproteobacteria > Sphingomonadales > Sphingomonadaceae > Novosphingobium. Next base: position 51,469 of record CAVZRM010000003.1, on the reverse strand, counting down.
GCCTCGAATATGCCCACCAGGCCTATGAGCAGCTGACCAATTGTCCGCGCCGCGAACTCAAGGTGTTCACCCCGCGCGAAGGCGGGGTCGAACATGTCGGCGCGGATAACATGGCCTATGGCCGCGACTACATCGCCGACTGGTTTGCCGATACGCTGGGCGGCAGCACCGGCTGACCCCGGCGGTCGCGGCTCAGATGTCGGCGGTGAGGTAGGCCAGGATCATCCGCCCGAGCTCGCGCTTGAGCAGATCCCAGTCGAACGGATCGATCGTCTCGAAGGTCGATCCCAGGCTGAGCTGGCGCGACAGGGTGGCGAAAATGATGCGAAAGGCGGCTTCGGCCTTGATCCGGGGATCGGGCCCGGCGATCTCGGCCTCGAAGCCAAGAATGGCTGCGGTGGCGGCAACTGCGGCGGCATTCGCCCGCGCCCTGCCGGGCCCCGAGATCTGCGGATCGAACGAGGCCCGCTGCATGCTGAGCCGCAGCAGCGGGGCGAACTGGCGAAGCACTTCGGCATAGGCCTCGACGTAACGCGGAACAAACGCCTCCAGCACGGTGCAGTCCGCCCGCAAAGCCGCGAACATGGCGTCTTCGGCATGGGCAAGCTCGCCATCCGAATCGCCGATTACGGCGCGAACCAGATTGTCCTTGCTTTCGAACCGCAGATAGATCGAGCCGATCGAGACGTTGCCCCGCTGGCTGACTTCCTGGAGGGTGAATTCCTCGCTGCCGCGCTCGATCATCAGTTCGCGCGCGGCGGCCAGCATGCGTTCGAGCGAGGCCTTGCTGCGCCCCTGGCGCGGCTGACGGCTCATGGTCTCGGCCGTAGGCCGGGGAGCGGCTTGCTGCTTCTGGTTCAATCCCGTTGGCATTCGCGATGCCTGACAACATTGATACGCGAACGTCAATTCTAATTATAGCGCTGGCCCGATCAGCATGGCGCGGCAGCGCGGGCACCGTGCGCTCCGATCCTCACTGCGGCGGTTTCCGCGCCCGCCTGTGGCTTTCCCGCCACGTTTTGGCAAAATTGGAATTGGGGTTCTTGACATTCATATTGGGCGATATAAAATCATCATTCTAATTTGGGAAAGGTGGCCCGCAATCGGGAGTCGCCCTGGGAGGAACCGTTACATGGCCAAGCATATCCGTGTCCGCGCGCTGCTCATCGGCGCCAGCGCCAGCGCCCTTTGCTTCAGCGCGCCTGCCTATGCACAGGCAGCCGAAGAAGCCAATGCCGACGCTGACATCGTCGTGACCGCGACCCGCCGCTCGGAACGCTTGCAGGATGTGCCGCTGGCCGTCTCCGCGATCAGCGGCGAACAACTCGCCGAAGGCGGTTTCCAGAACCTGACTGATATCCAGTACCAGTTTGTCGGGTGTCCAGTTCGGCAATGACCGGACAGGACAACGGTTTTCGCTTGCGCGGCGTCGGCACCGCAGGCGGGTTTTCCAGCTCGTCCGAGCAGAATGTCGGCACGGTCGTGGATAATGTCGTTATTCCCTTCGGCAATCCCGTCGGCAGCCTCGGCGACCTTGAGCGGGTCGAGGTGCTTAAGGGGCCGCAGGGTACCCAGTTCGGCAAGAATGCGTCCTCAGGCGTGGTCAACATCACCACCAAGCGTCCGATGCTCGACGAATTCGGCGGCAAGTGCCTATGCCTCCTATGCCGAACTTAACGAGCACGATATCCATGGCTCGTCGAACGTGCCGCTCGGCACCACCGCCGCCATGAATTTCTATGCCTTTATCGCCAGCATGACGGATTTGTTCGCAATGTCGTGCGCAAGGAAAGTTGGGGCGCGACGGAAAACTATGGCTTCCGAGGCAAGTTGCTGTGGGAGCCGAGCGAAGATCTGAGCATCTACGTCATCGGCGACTGGTCGAAGAACACGCGGACCGGGCCGGGCCAGCTCTGGACCTTGCAGGCTGCCCAGCCTTGAATCGCGCAATGGCGGGCCGGTTCAACCCGGTGCTGGCGCTCGGGGTAGTTCCCCGGATTCGACAATCTGGTTTCGGCTGAAGAAGGCCCCGGCTTCGGCGGCGAGAAGAATTTTGGCGCTTCGCTCGAAATCAATTACGATCTGGGCGATTACACGCTGACTTCGGTTTCGGCCTATCGCAGCTCGATCAATTGCCCCAAGTCGTTCGCCATCGATGCCAGTCCGCTGCCGATTTTCACGGCGCAGCGCACCGGCGTCGATCGCAGCTTCCTGTCGCAGGAAGTCAGGCTGACCTCACCCACGGGCAGCACCGCTGGATTGTCACGGCCGGTGCTACTGCTCGCAGCCGAAGTCCGGCTTTGGCGATGCTTCAACGAGCGCGCAACTGCGCCCGGCGGCCAGCCGTTCAACCACTTTCATCTCATCGATCACCGCCGGGCCGGCAACACCTCAGACCCAGAGCGACAGCTCGCCGCATTTTTCGATGGCAAGCTATCACGGCTCGGCAGCTCGTCGCCTGCTCGGCGGGTTTCGCTATCCAGTATGACTGGGTCAATGCCGCCAACTTCTCGGTCATTGATCCCGCCTTCCCGCCCGCATCCTCCAGGGCCCCCGGCTCCGGCCAGTGATCGTTAACACTTGCCCCGCGCCCTCTCTACCGATTCAGACGAACAAGGGCAGACTGGTCCGGGCGGGCCGGGCTGGAGTTCAAGGCCAACGACAACGTCCTGCTGTTCGGCACGGTCGCGCGCGGCTATCTCGGGCCGACGGTGACGTTCTCTGCCCAGACCGGCACCCGCAGCAATGTCGCGGCGCAGACAGTGCGCGACATTACTGTTGGCATCAAGTCGCAGTTCCTCGACCGCAAGGTGACGTTCAACGCCAATGTCTTCTTCGACAGCTACAAGAACCTGCAAACCTCAGTGTTCAACGGGTCCGAATTCCTCACCGAAAACGCCGGCGGATTCAGCGCCAACGGATTCGAGGTCGATGCGGCATGGCGGATCGTTCCCGAATTCTCGATTTCGGGCAGCTTCACCTACTCGGACACGAAGTTCACCGATTACATTACTGCCTGTCCCAGCGTGGTGAAGGCGGGCTACACCTGTTTCACCCAGAACGGGGCCAGTGTGGTGCAGGCGAGGGGAGAGCCGCTTTCGGGCGCGCCCAAATACAGCGCCACCTTTGGTGCGGACTTGCGCCTGCCGCTGGGCGACAGCATGACCCTCGATTTCTCGGGCAACCTCTACTATCGCAGCAAAGTGCAGTATGATGTCGCCAACGCCATCTCGTTCCAGCCGGGCTACGTGACCCTCGGCCTGAATGTCGGCATCGGTCATCCGGAAGGCAACTGGCGGGTTGGCGTCTTCGCCCGCAACCTGACCGACCGGCGCTTCCACACGGCGGTGATCGGCCTGCCGTTCAGCGATCCGGGCGGCGAGGTCAACTGGCTCGCCCGCGAGGGCCGCCGGACGATCGGCGGTTCGGTCGAGCTGAAGTTCTGATGCTCAAACGACTGGGATGTTTGCTCGGGGCGGCATTGCTCTCCGCCCCGGGCCACGCCCAGGCTGCAGAAACATGTCCGGCGCTGCGCTGGACGACACTGGGAACTGCGGGCGGCCCGGTGCCCACGCCGGAGCGCTCCGAACCGGCCAATCTGCTCACCGCCGGGGACCAGCACATCCTCGTCGATACCGGCGATGGGACGGTCAATCAGCTGGCAAAGGCCGGGCTTGAGATTGGCACAGTGCGCAGCGTCTTCATCAGTCATCACCATTGGGACCATACCGGCGGGCTGGCTGCGGTGATCGGCCTCAGGTGGATGAACAACTATCCCGGCACGCTGACCGTCTACGGTCCACCGGGAACGCGCGAGATGGTCGATGGCGTCGTCGCCGCAATCGCTCCGCAGGCGCGCATCGGTTTCGGCCTGGGCAGCGCGCCGCCGCCGCCTTCCGGTTCGGTGCGTGTGGTGGAGGTGCGCAGCGGCGAGACCGTGCGGCTCGGCGATCTGACGGTAACCTCCGCCGCCAACAGCCATTTCGATCATGCCGGGCCGCAGCAGGCCGATCCGGCGCAATCGCTAAGCTATCGCTTTACGCTGGGTTCGCGCAGCGTGACCTATACCGGCGACACCGGACCAAGCGCAGCTGTAACGGCGCTGGCGAAGGACACCAATCTGCTGGTGAGCGAGGTGATTGATCTTGACCGCCTGCTCGCCGAAATTCGCTCTCGCCGCGCCGACATGACGCCGCAGATCGCCGAAGGGATGCGTCGGCATCTGTCGACACATCATCTCACTGCGGCAGATGTCGGCGCTATGGCCAGCACCGCAGGTGCCCGTCACCTCGTGCTGACCCATTACGCGGTGCCCGGTCCGCTGGCCGAAGCCGAAGCAGGACTGCGTCAGAGCGTGCGCAGTGCCTATGCCGGACCACTTGACCTTGCCCGGGATCTTGCCAGCTTCGATGTCGGGTGCACCCGGCTGCAGGACTGAGGCGCTAGATTTCCTCGGGCCAGTAGAGCCGCATCGGATTATCGACCAGCAGCTGGCGTTGCAGCGCGGCGGTTGGCGCGATGCGCGGGATCATGTCGACGAGGTGGCCGTCGTCGGGGATGTTTGTCTCCATGTTGGGGTGCGGCCAGTCGGTCCCCCACAGCGCGCGGCCGGGATAGGCGGCGACCAATGGCGCGACGGCCCGTGCGAAGTCATCCCACGGTGCCCCGGCTGGATCGAGCCGGTCGGGGCAGGTCGCCTTGAACCACACGTCGGGGCGCGAATTGAGCAGCGCGCGGAATGCCGCCATGTCGGCACCTTGCGGCCCCTGGGTCACATCGGGACGGCCAATGTGGTCGATGACCACGGGTACCGGGATCGCCGCGATGAACGGGCGCAATTCGTCGAGGGCGTCGGCCTCGAAGTAGATCACCACGTGCCAGCCCGCCGGCAAGCGCCGCGCCACCTCAAGGAACTGGTCCTTGGGGGCGTCATCGACCAGCCGCTTGAGGAAATTGAAGCGGATGCCGCGAATGCCGCCGGCATGCAGCGCGGCGAGTTCGGCCTCGCCGATCGCCGGATCGACCACCGCCACCCCGCGCGCCTTGCCATTGGATCTGGCGATGGCGTCGAGCGTGGCGGCATTGTCAGTCCCGTGGCAGCTCGCCTGGACGATGACATTGCGGGCAAAACCGAGCTGGTCGCGCAGGGCGAACAGCGTGTCCGGCCCGGCATCTGCGGGGAGATACTTGGCCTTGGCGCTGAACGGGAACTCGGCCATCGGCCCGAACACGTGACAATGCGCATCGACCGCGCCGGGGGGCGGGGTGAAGCGGGGTTTTGACGGGCTGTCGTGCCAGCTGATGATGCGCTCGGTCATATGTCCCTCGGTCTATCGGCTAGAGTTGCGCCCGTGCTTCGACAAGCTCAGCATGAGCGGGCATTTGGTGGGAACCGGATAAAACCCCGCTCAGCCTGAGCTTGTCGAAGGCCATCCGCGACCTATCCCCACACAATTCCATCCATCAGCTTGCGCGCGGTACGCAGCAGCGCGGCGCTGACCACGTTGCCGCCCGCGTCCACGTCGAGCATGCAGCTCAACTCGCCGGTCGGATGCTCGACCGAGAGCAGCTTGCGCGCGCCTTCGGGCACCTTTGCCACCTGCGCGGCGGGCGAGCCCGGTATCAGGCAGGCTGTCGCCACCGACACCGCGCCGAGCACACCGATGGTGGCATGCGCGCGGTGGGGGATGAAGCTGCGAACCGAGATCGCGCCGCCCTGGCGCGGGGGGGCGACCAGCATCATCTTGGGCACCGACTTGTCGCGCACGTCGCCGAGATTCATCCGCTCACCCACTGCCAGTCGGATCGCCTCGATCCGCGTCTTGAGTTCGGCATTGGCGTCGAGCCAGTCGCGGTCCTCGTAGCCCGTGATGCCGAGATCGGCGGCCTTCATCACCACGCAGGGCATGCCGTTGTCGATCAGCGTGACGGCGACGCCATCGACGACATCGACGGCATGGCCCGAGGGCAGCAGCGCCCCGCAGGTCGAGCCGGCGGTGTCGCGAAATTCAGTGGGGATCGGCGCGTGCGTGCCCGGCACGCCGTCGATCGCGGCCTCGCCGGCATAGGTCACGCAATGTCCATCCGGGCCGCCCGGCGTGCGCACCGTGGCGACCGCGACCTGGCCGGTGTTTTCCATGAATATCGCCACCCGCGTTTCGTCGCCGCGCGCCGCGACCAGCCCGCGCTCGATGGCGAACGGGGCGACGCCGGCGAGAATGTTGCCGCAGTTCTGCGCGTCGCTGACGATTGCCTGATCGACGAAGACCTGGAGGAACAGGTAGTCGACATCGATCCCCTGCCGCGCCGACCTGGCCACCACCGCGACCTTGCTGGTCAAGGGATCGGCCCCGCCCATGCCGTCGATCTGGCGCGGATCGGGCGAGCCCATCACGGCGAGCAGGAACCTGTCGCGCGCGGCGGGATCGGCGGGCAGATCGGCCTTGAGGAAATAGCCACCCTTGGAAGTGCCGCCGCGCATCCACATGCAGGCTGCGCTGTGCATGGTCATCGAACTGCCTGCCCTTCTTTCCCGGCTCGCCTCTCTCTTGCCCGGGATACAAGAGCCGGGGAAAGCGATTGACCGGCCAGCCTATCAGATTTCGCTAAGATCGGCGACCAGGTGCTCCCCCCGGATAGCCGCGCTGCTGGCGGACTTAGCCTGACCTAATACCCCCGGGGCACAACCGATTTGCCGCTCGCCCGCGATTGCCGCAGCCATGGCGGCGTGGACCAGACAGTTGCGCTTATCGGCTTTGGCGAGGCGGGATCGGCCTTCGCCCGCGCGGGCGGGTGGGGCGTGGCCGCGCGCGGTTACGACCAGCTGGCGGCGCGCCGGTCGGCGATTGCCGGCTCGGGCCTCACGGCATGCGAAAGCGCTGCCCGGGCGGTGGTCGGCGCGCCGCTGGTGCTCTCGCTGGTCACCGCCGACCAGGCGCTTGCCGCCGCGCAGGAATGTGCCCAGTATCTCACCCCCGGGGCGATCTGGTGCGACATGAATTCGGTCGCGCCGCAGACCAAGCGCCTGGCCGCCGAGGCCGTTGCAGCGGCGGGCGGGCGCTATGTCGATGTCGCGGTGATGGCTCCGGTCCATCCAGCCCAGCTAGCCGTGCCGCTGCTGCTGGCGGGAGCAGCTGGCCGGTGACGCCGGGGCGGCACTGCGCGGGCTGGGGTTCACCAATCTGCGCACGATCGGTGCAGATGCCGGCCGGGCGAGTGCGGTCAAGATGATCCGTTCGGTGATGGTCAAGGGCATCGAGGCGCTAAGCGACGAGATGATGCGCGCCGCCGAGGCCGCCGGTGTGGCGTCGGAGGTGCTTGCTTCGCTTGATGCCAGCGACAGGGCGCTGTCCTGGGCCGGAAAGGTGGCCTACAACCGCGAACGTATGGCGAGCCACGGGCTGCGCCGCGCCGCCGAAATGGAGGAATCGGCGAAGACGCTCGCCGCGCTGGGGATCGAGCCGGTGATGACGCGCGGCACGATTCTGCGCCAGCGCAGTGCCGCTTTGAGCAAGGAACCGGCCTGAATGACCATGATCATTGACTGCCACGGCCACTATACCGTCCTCCCCAAGGCGCACGACGACTGGCGCGAGGCGCAGACGGCCGCGTTCAAGGCCGGCGAGGCCGCGCCCCCCTATCCCGCCATCTCCGACGACGAGATCCGCGAGACCATCGAGGCCAACCAGCTGCGCCTGATCCGGACACGCGGTGCGGACATGACGATCTTCTCGCCCCGCGCCAGCGCCATGGCCCCGCATGTCGGCGATGGCTCGGTGGCGGTGCCCTGGGCGCGGGCCTGCAACGATCTTATCGCCCGCGTCGTCGGGCTTTACCCGGAAGTGTTCGCTGGCGTCTGCATGCTGCCGCAATCGCCCGAGGCCGACATGTCCGCCTCGATCGCCGAGCTCGAACGCTGCGTGGCCATGGGCTTCATCGGCTGCAACCTCAATCCCGACCCCGGCGGCGGCCACTTCCAGCATCCACCGCTCACAGATCCGTTCTGGTTCCCGTTCTATGAGGCGATGTGCGCTCTCGACGTGCCGGCGATGATCCACGTTTCGGGGAGTTGCAATCCGGCGATGCATGCCACCGGGGCCTATTACATCGCGGCCGATACCATCGCTTTCATGCAGCTGCTCGAAGGCGACCTGTTTGCCCGCTTCCCCACCCTGCGCTTCATCATCCCGCACGGCGGCGGCGCGGTGCCCTATCACTGGGGGCGCTATCGCGGCCTTGCCGACATGCTCAAAAAGCCGGACCTCGCCTCCCACCTGATGAACAACGTGTATTTCGACACCTGCGTCTATCACCAGCCAGGGATCAACCTCTTGGCCCAGGTGATCGACAGCAAGAACATCCTGTTCGGCAGCGAGATGGTCGGCGCGGTGCGCGGGATCGACCCGCACCACCGGGCACTATTTCGACGACACCAGGCGCTACGTCGATGCACTCGACATTTCCGATGCCGAGCGCCACGCGATTTTCGAGGGCAATGCCCGGCGCGTGTTTCCCCGGCTTGATGCACAGCTCAAGGCGAGGGGGCTATGAGCACCCCGCCGCGCGACATCCACGCCTATCTCGCCGAATTCGAGGACATTCCCGGCACCCGTGTCTTCACCGCGGCGCGGGCGCGCAAGGGCTACTGGCTCAACCAGTTCGCCATGAGCCTGATGAAGCCCGAAAACCGCGCGCGCTGGAAAGCCGGCGAAGGTGCCTACCTCGCCGGATGGAAGCTGACCGACGAACAGAAGCAGGCGGTGCTGGCGCGCGACTATAACCAGCTGCTCGAGCTCGGCGGCAACATCTATTTCCTCTCCAAGATATTCTCGACCGACGGTATTTCCTTTGCCGAGGCGGTGAGCACCATGACCGATATGAGCTTTCCCGAATACCGCGAGATGATGGCCCAGGGCGGCCGCAGTCCCGATGGCAACCGCTCGATCAAGGGGGGCTACTGAGATGGACGTTCTTCAAATCCTCCCCGAGCTTGTCTCGGGGAGGGGGACCGCCCGGAGGGGGGTGGAGGGGGACAGCGCTGCAAGCGCCGCTTTGCTGCGTCACCCCTCCGTCAGCCGCTACGCGTCTGCCACCTCCCCGAGGCAAGCTCGGAGAGGATCTTGTCTGGTAGAAGGGTTTTAACATGGCCCGCATCACTGCCGGGGTCGCCTCCAGCCATGTCCCGCTGCTCGGCGTCGCGGTCGATCAGGGCAAAACGCAGGACGACTATTTCGGCCCGATCTTCGCCGGCTACGAATGGACGCGGCGATGGGAGAAGGCGCAGAAGCCCGATGTCGTCATCCTGGTCTACAACGATCACGCCTCGGCTTTCGATGCCAACATCATTCCGACCTTCGCGATCGGCTGCGGCGAGCATTACCAGCCCGCCGACGAGGGCTGGGGGCCGCGCCCGGTGCCAGACGTCGAAGGCCATGCCGATCTCGCCTGGCATATTGCGCAGTGCCTGATCCTCGACGATTTCGACATGACCATCGTCAACGAGATGGATGTCGATCACGGGCTTACCGTGCCCCTGTCGATGATGTTCGGCACACCGGAGGCATGGCCGGTGAAAGTCGTGCCGCTGGCGGTCAATGTCGTCACCTATCCCGTCCCGTCGGGCGACCGCTGCTGGAGGCTGGGCGAGGCCATCGCCCGCGCGGTCGAGAGCTTTCCGGAAGACCTCAACGTGCAGATCTGGGGCACCGGCGGCATGAGCCACCAGTTGCAGGGTCCGCGCGCCGGGCTGCTCAACCGCGCGTGGGACAACCGGTTCATGGACCTGCTGATCGGCGACAGCCAGGCGGCGCGCGCCATTCCGCATATCGAATATCTGCGCGAGACCGGCAGCGAAGGCATCGAGATGGTGATGTGGCTGATCATGCGCGGTGCGCTGGGCACGAGCCACCAGGCTGCTCCACCGCCACTACCACATTCCTTGCAGCAACACGGCCATCGGCCACATGGTGCTGGAGCCAGTTAAATAGGGACAGTCCCCATTTATCGGCACTTTGAGATCAGACGAATTGGCAGTCCCGTAATTGGGGACTGTCCCTATTTAAGGAGTTGACCATGCGTATTGCCCTTGCCGGTGCCGGCGCTTTCGGCGAAAAGCATCTCGACGGCCTGAAGCTGATCGATGGCGTCGAGATCGTCTCGATCATCAGCCGCACTGGCGAACAGGCCGCAGCTGTGGCGGCGAAATACGGCGCGCCGCACAGCTCGACCGAGCTCGGCGATGCGCTCGCGCGTGATGATGTTGATGCGGTGATCCTGTGCACGCCGACGCAGTTGCACGCGGCGCAGGCGATCGCCTGCATGGAAGCGGGAAAGCACGTCCAGGTCGAGATTCCGCTGTGCGACACATGGGGCGACGCCGAAGCGGTGCTCGGCAAGAGCCGGGAAACCGGGCTGACCTGCATGGTCGGCCACACCCGCCGGTTCAATCCCAGCCACCAGTATGTCCATGACCGCATCGTCGCCGGCGAATTTGCCGTGCAGCAGATGGACGTGCAGACCTATTTCTTTCGCCGCAAGAACATGAACGCCAAGGGCGAGGCACGCAGCTGGACCGACCACCTGCTGTGGCACCACGCGGCGCATACCATCGACCTGTTCGCCTACCAGGCGGGCCGGATCGTCAAGGCCAGCGCGGTGCAGGGCCCCCGGCACCCCGAACTGGGCATCGCCATGGACATGTCGATCCAGCTCAAGAGCGAGAGCGGCGCGATCTGCACGCTGTCGCTGTCGTTCAACAACGACGGGCCGCTCGGCACCTTCTTCCGCTACATTGGCGACAATGCCACCTATATTGCGCGCTACGACGACCTGGTGAACGGCAAGGAAGAGCCGATCGACGTCAGCCAGGTCGCTGTCAGTATGAACGGCATCGAATTGCAGGACCGCGAATTCGTCGCAGCGATCCGCGAGCGGCGCGAGCCCAATTCGTCTGTCGCCCAGGTGCTCGATTGCTACCGCGTGATCGGCGAGCTTGCCGCCGATCTCGAGGCGCAGGACGGCTGGTCCTAGGTCAGATCAGCCCGGGGACGATCCGTGCCTTCACCGTCCTGGCATAGTCGACATATTCGGGGTCTTGCAGCAGGAAGCGCTCTTCCTCGATCGCGCGCAGATAGAGCAGCACCCAGCAGGTGGCATAGACCACCAGGTTCCACGCCGAGAAGAACAGCAGCAGAAAGCCAATGTGGTTGAGCACATAGCCGGTGTACATCGGGTGGCGCACGAAGCGGTATGCCCCGCTCACCTTCACCCCGCGGTTGGCCGGAACCAGCCCGAAACTGCGGCGCAGAGACAATTTGGCGGCCAGCGCGATCGCCGTGCCCACCCAGATCAGCGGCGCTGTGACATAGTCGGGGGCCAGCGTGATCCCGCCGGGAACCACGCAGAGCGCGGCGGCGGTGCCGGCAAATGCGATGAAGGTGGTGTAGAACGAGGTCGCCCAGGTGCCCTTGCGCTGGATCAGCAGGAACACCACGGCGGACAACTCGCTGGCCAGCAGCAACAGGACATGCGGATGCGGCCCCAGCACCGGAATCAGCCGCCAGATCACCATGCCCGCCAGCACGACCAGCGTCACGCGCTCCGCCAGCCTGATGAAATCCGCCATTGCCATACCCCGGTTGTCGTTCGGGGCATGCATGCCGGATGCGCGGTTAAGATTTTGCTAAGGGTGTTTCTTGGGGGCGTTGCCAGAGGCGCTACTTCAGCCTGAGCAGCTTGTAGCTGTCATCGTCGGGATAGCGCCCGCCCGGCTCGATCATGATGCCGAGCATGCCCTGCGACCAGTCGGCCGAATCGGGGGAATGGCGGAACCAGTCGGTGACGACCTTGCGGTTCATGATCCGCCATTCGTCGCCGCGCCTCTCCAGCGTGTCGAGATAGCGCCCCGCGCCGATGACGTCGTTCTTGGAACCATCGGGCAGGTTGATGCGGTGGAAGCCGTAGAAATAGCTTTCGACGTCCGCCGTGTCGCCGTGAATGGCGATCAGCGGGTTGGTGATGAAATGCTGCGACTGGTCCATCGTGCCCATGATCGGGAACGACCAGGCGATGAATTCCTCGGCATTGCCGGTGAAGCTCATGTGGTTATCGGTGCAGTCTGGCCAGTAGGCGCTGCGCACCATGTCGGCGTCGAGCCGGTCGACCCCGCGCGAATAGCGGTAGAGGCATTCGCGGATCGCCTCGCGGTCGGCAAGTTCGGCAAGGATCTGGCTGGTCGGCGTGGTCATGCGGCTCTCCCGGGGAACGATGCGCGGTTTTGCGCAGCATTGCCCGGGAGCACTGGCTTGGCAAGCTGGCGCGGGTTCAGCGCGGTTGGGCGTCGATCTCGCCGCTGACCTCGACCAGCACCGGCCGGCCGCCGATCGTCTTGGGCAGCGAGGCGGCGATCACCTTGGTGACGATATAGACGATCCAGGCGGGATTGCCGATCGCGTCGCGGCCTTCGCCAACGCCCCTTACGCCGGGGATCGACAGCAGCTGGCGTTCGGCATCGCGGCGCGACGCGCTGATCGGCACGTCGGGGTTGTATTCGCGCGGACCGGATTCAGCGAAGGGGGGATTGATATCGGACATGGTACGGCACCTCTTGCGGGACCGGCCTGCGCCGGTCCCGCCTCGGGTTCAGGTATACAGGTTAATGTCGAGCGCGTTAAGCACCCTTCCGATCTTGTTGCCAAAGGTCAGCCCGCCGCCGCCGGCGAACAGCAGACCTACTGGCGCGCGCCGTGCATCCCACGTCCAGATCAGCGAACCCGAATTGCCGCCCGCGCTGAAATCGCCGTTCAGCCCGCGGATGGTGATCTGGTCGCGGAAATTGGCGAGCCGTCCGCCACCGTAGTTGACCCGGATCGATGCGCTGGTGTCGATGATTCGGCCGGTCCGCAACTGGGTCGTCCGACCGGTCTTGCCGACGATCATGCCCAGAACGGGTGCGACCGGGATACTGCCGACCCGGAAATAGTTGAAGCCGGCACCGCTGCGGTAAATGAAATCCCGGCGCACCCGGTCGGGCCAGCACCAGCCGGTGGCAGCATCGACGAAATTGACGCCGGCGGCGGCAAAGTTGATCGGCACCCATTGTTCGAGCAGTGCGATCCGGTCGGCGGGATTGGCACCGCCATCGAACGGCCCGGGCTGGAGGATGTTATCGCCGACAGCAGCATTGTTGCTGTTGGCGAGGACGTGGTTGTTCGACAGCATCAACAGCCGGTTGCGGCGGATCCCGGTGCGGCCGCGCGCCAGCGCGCCCTGGGTGCCGGCGGTAACCCGGAAGTGGGCCGTCGAGATCCCGCAGGGTGATGGGCGCTGGCGATGACGATGCGCCTGGGCATCGATCACGCCGCTCTCGATCACGTTGATCGTCTGCGCGTCGCTGGCCACGGCATGCGCGCCATAGCCATCGACCAGCAGGCCCTTGACCTGGTCCATGTCCATCTTTTCGGTGACATAGACATTGAGCACCGGCACGCCCGGTCCGCCCTGCCCGACGCTCTCGAAGTCGAAGTGCGCCGCGCCGATGCCGACCCCGACAATCAGGCTGGAGGCTTCGCTGACACCGTCCGAGGCGGCACTGGCCGCGCCCCCGCCGCCGGCGAAGATCTGTGTCTCGAGATCCGCCTTGAGTTGCAGCAGATCGTTGTCCGGCGTGGAGGCGGATGCCGATTCCATGTCATCGCCAAAGGATTGCTGTCCGCCGTCGCCGTTGCCGTCGTCACCGGGCGGTGCGGCGAATGGCGAAGACTGGTCGCCGGTTGCCTGCTCGGCCGTGTCATCGACGGGAATGTCGAACCCGGATTTAGCGCTGCTCGATTTGTTCTTGGAATTGGCCATGACTATTCTCCCGTTTTATCCTGGCAGATCGGTCGATCTGCTACAGGCAATGGAACAGGTTGCGCGAATCCGTATCGCGCAGCCGGTAGTGTTTATTGTTATTGTCTACTACGTAATCGCAACATGAAAGATAAGGCGATCACGAACGGCAGATTGCGACTTTATATTACTAATATGATTCTTTGATTGTAACAATATTAAAATAATGTTAACTATAATTAAGGCAATTAATTACGATGAGTCGTATTACCATCGCGGCAAACGGAGTGGAGCAGGCACGCGACGGAGGCGAACCGCTCTGCGGCGGCGCAGCGACTCGGGGACGCAGGGGAGGTGACGCCGCCGCCGGGGGCGGCTAGGGTCGGTCCATGGCAGTGGCGGACCCAGACGGTGCGAGCGCGGATTCCACGGTCTGGCGCTATGCCAGGGCTAGCCGTGCCCATGTTGTCATCGATGCCGCCGCCTATTTCCAGCTGATGCACGATGCCATGCTGCGCGCCCGCCAGCGCATCTTCCTGGTCGGCTGGGACTTCGATTCGCGCATCCGCCTTGCGGCTGGGCGGCGCTGGTGGAACCTGCCGCGCAGGGAGCGCTTTCCGGCGCGGCTGGGGGCCTTGTTCGTCTGGCTGGTCGATCGCAACCCGGACTTGCAGATCCGCCTGCTCAAATGGAATTTCGGCGCGCTGCGCTACCTGTTTCGCGGCTCGATGATTGTCGATCTGGTGCGCTGGTATTTCAACAAGCAGATCGTCTTCAAGTTCGACGCGGCGCATCCGCTGGGGTGCAGCCATCACCAGAAGATCGTCGTCATCGACGACCGCTTCGCGGTCTGCGGCGGCATCGACATGACCTCCGACCGCTGGGACACGCCCGACCATCTTCACGAGGATTCGCGACGGCGCCGACCCAATGGCCGGCCCCATGGCCCCTGGCACGACATCACGATGATGCTCGAAGGCGAGGCGGCCATGGCGCTTGGCGAACTGGGGCGGCGGCGCTGGCGGCAGGCCGGCGGCACGCCGATGAAGCCGTGCCTGCCGCAGGAGGAGAGCCCCTGGCCGGCGCGACTGGCGGCGGAATTCCGCGATGTCGATGTGGGCATCGCCCGCACCCGGGCGGCTTATCGCGACATTGCCGAACTGCACGAGATCGAGGCGCTGTTTCTGGCCCAGATCGCGCGGGCCAGACGTTTCATCTATGCCGAGAACCAGTATTTCGCCTCACGCCGTATCGCCGAGGCCATCGCCGAGCGGCTTGGCGAGCCCGATCCGCCGGAAATCGTGCTGGTGATGCCGCTCTCGGCCGAGGGCTGGCTGGAGCAGACGGCGATGGACGGCGCGCGAACGCGGTTGCTCCATGCCCTGGGCGAGCGCGACCATGCCAGGCGCTTCCGGGTCTATGTGCCGATGACCTCGGGCGGCGATGCGATCTATGTCCACGCCAAGCTGACCATCGTCGATGACGAAATCATCCGTATCGGCTCTGCCAACATGAACAACCGCTCGCTGGGGCTCGACACCGAGGCGGACGTGTTCATCGATGCCGCGCGGCCCGGCAACGCGCATGTCGTTCCCGTGATTTCCGCGATCCGCAAACGCCTGCTCGCGGAGCATTGCGGGGTCGAGGAAGACGTGTTCGCGCGGCTGCTGGAGGAAAACGGTTCGATGGCCAGCGCAATCGCTGCGGCGAAGAGCCACGGCAAGTTCCTCACGCCTTTTGTCTTGCGTCCGTTGACCGATACGGAGAAAGCACTGGTCGATAGTGCCTTGCTCGATCCCGAAACGCCCGGAGAGTTCTTCGAGCCGATCGGGCGGCGGCGCGGACTGTTCCGGCGCGGCGGCTTGCTGCGGCGACCGGGCTGAGGGAGACGAGAGGCATGGCTGACCACGTTCATGACCATCACGACGAGAACGGCGCGGGCGACGAAGGCCCGATGGCCAAACTGCCGGTACCCGAAGACGTGCAGGAAGCCATCCGCACCCTGATCCGCTTCGCTGGCGACGACCCCGATCGCGAGGGGCTGCGCGATACCCCCAAGCGCGTGGCGCGGGCCTGGAAGGAATATTGCGAGGGCTATGGCGACGACCCGGCCTCCCATCTTTCGCGCCGCTTCTCGGAAGTCGGCGGCTACAATGAGCTGGTGCTGCTCAAGGACATCCCCTTCCAGTCGCATTGCGAACACCACATGGCACCGATCATCGGCAAGGCGGCCATCGGTTATATGCCGCGCGAAAGCGTGGTCGGCATTTCCAAGCTGGCGCGCGTGCTCAACGCCTATGCGCGCCGGTTGCAGATCCAGGAGCGGCTGACGGCGGAAGTTGCCCAGTGCATCTGGGACCACCTCAAGCCGCAGGGCGTCGCCGTGGTGATCGAGGCGAGCCACGCCTGCATGACCGCGCGCGGCGTGCGCACGCCGGGTGTCGGCATGGTCACCAGCCGGCTGATGGGCTGCTTCCTCGATGACGAGCGCAGCCGCAAGGAAGTGCTTAGCCTGATGGGCTATTGAGGCTACGCCACCAAGAATCGAGCCGGGAGAGGATTATGTCGGAATACAGCCCGCTGGTCATGCCCCCGCCGCTGCGCGAGCTGAGCCGCAAGGCTTCGGTCGTGGGCGTGGGCGAGAGCGACTATGCCGAGGACTATCGCAACCTGCGCAAGCCGCCGCCCGGCTACCAGCCGCCAACGACCGAGGAACTGGCCACCAAGGCGTTCGAACGCGCGCTCGCCGACAGCGGCCTGGCGCGCGGCGACATCGACGGTCTGACGGTATCGTTCACCTATGGCGGGCCCGCGCCGCAGGACCTGGCGGCGCAGCTCGGGCTGGCGCCGCGCTATTGCGCGGTCAACGGCAACATCATGGCAGGGCCGCTGCCGGTGGTCTGCGCTGCGATCGCGGCGGGCAAGGCCGATTGCGTGGCGATGGTCTATGCGGTCAACTCGCGCAGCGCGGGCCGTGTGTTCGGCGGCAGCGCCCATTTCAGCAGCAACGCCCCGTCGGAAGGCTATGGCACGCCGCCCTCCTATTTCTATTACCACCCGTGGGGCTGGAGCAGCCAGGCGGCGCACTGGGCAATGATCTTCGCCCACTATCAGGCCACATACGGCGTGCGCGAGGAGGACCTCGGCGCGGTCGCGCAGCAGGTGCGGCTGCATGCCTCGCGCAATCCCGCTGCGGTGATGCAGAAGCCCTTTACCATCGCGGAATACATGGCCTCGCGATACATCGTGCGGCCCTTGCACCTGCTCGACATCTGCCTGGTCAACGACGGCGCGGTCTGCCTGATCGTGCGCCGCGCCGATATGGCGCGCGATATGGCCAAGCCTGCTGTCGATGTCGCCGGCTGGGGTGAGGCCAAGATCAGGCACAGCAAGCTCGAATTCATGGTGCGCCAGCAATTGCGCCCGCAGCTCGAGGAGGCCGGCGGTCAGGCTTTTGCCATGGCCGGGCTGAGCCAGGCCGACATCGGCCATTTTGAAGGCTACGATGCCGGCTCGATGCATTTGGTCAACCAGATCGAGGGCTATGGTTTCGTTGCCCCGGGCGAGGGCGTCGCTTTCTGCCAGGCCGGCGAAATGGACCTTGCCGGGCGGCTGCCGAGCAACACCGAGGGCGGCAATCTATCGTGCTCCTACATGCACGGCTGGAGCCAGGTCGCCGAGACCGTTCGCCAGTTGCGCCATGAGGCGGGGCCGCGCCAGGTGGCAGGCCTGCGCCACGCGATGACCTCGCTGGCGCAAACCGATCAGGCGCATCCGATCCTGTTTTCGAGGGGAGAGTGACCATGGCCGAGAAACGCCCCGACCGCACCCTCGGCCCCGGCCATGACACCTTCTGGGAATGGTGCGCCAAGGGTGAGCTGCGGCTGCAGAAATGCGCCGGCTGCGGCGCGATCCAATGGCCGGTGCGCCCGTCTTGCGAGCAATGCGGCCACGGCGAGCTTGCCTGGGAGCGCATGACCGGGCGGGGCAGGGTGATCAGCTGGTGCCAGTTTCACCAGGAATACTATCGCGGGGTGCTGCCGGTGCCCTATGACTGCATTCTCGTCGATCTGGACGAGGGGGTGCTGTTCATGAGCAACCCCAAGGGCTTCACTGCGGACGACGTGACGCCGGGCATGGCGGTGAGGCTCGCTTTCCGCGATTGCGAGGATGCGGGCGGGGCCTTCAGCCTGCCGGTTTTCGAGCGCGCCTAGCACGTGACCGATACCTGATCGTCGTTCCTCCGCGAGGGCGGGGGGCCTCGTGCCGCTGGCCGCTCTCCTATCGTGGCGGCGATAGTGCGGCGCTTGGGCGGTCAAGTCCAGCCATGCAGGCTTGAAGGCGGCGCGCATGCCGCCATAGTCGCTGAGCCCGACAGCGAAGGACACATCCATGGCCACACGCAATCTCGCCTTCGATACCAGCGACGTCGACAAATGGGTCGGCAAGCCGGTGATCTTCGCCGAGCTCTACGATCCCTGCAACGCCACCGACATCCGCCGCTGGGTGCAGGCGATGGACTATGCCAATCCGCTGCACTGGGACGAGCAATTCGCCCGCGCCTCGAAGTTCGGCGGGATCGTCGCGCCGCAGAGTTTCACCGTCGCGATGGACTATGGCCACGGCTGCCATCCGTCCTGCGTCGGCAACCTGCCCGGCAGCCATCTGATCTTCGCCGGCGAGGAATGGTGGTTCTACGGCACCCCGGTGCGCCCCGGCGATCACCTGACCCAAAGCCGCACTTTCGCGGGCTACAAGGTCACCGAGACGGCCTTCGCCGGCCCGACCATGTTCGCCGACGGCGACACTGTCCACACCAATCAGCACGGCGGCCTGATCGCCAAGGAGCGCGCCACCTCGATCCGCTACCTCATCGAGGAAGCCAACAAGCGCAAGGTCTATGGCAAGGAAAGCCGCAGCCCGAAGTCGTGGACCAGCGAAGAGCTTGACGCGGTCAATCGCCAGCGGCTTGAGTGGATCAAGTCGAACCGCGAGGGGCTATCGCCGCGTTTCGATGCGGTCAGGGTCGGCGACATGCTGCCGCGCCGGGTGATCGGCCCGCACAGCCGGGTTACCTTCGCGCTCGAATGCCGCGCGCATCGCCAGAACGTGTGGGGCACCTGGCGCTGGAACGCGCCCGAAGGGGTCTACGATCCGGCCAGGGAAGACGCCGGGTTCGCCGAGGACATGACCTACGATCACGAAGCGCGCAAGATCGATCCGCGCCACGGCGACGGACTCTACCACGGGCCGAGTTCGGGGCACATCAACCCCGACAAGGCCGAGAATGTCGGCATGGGCGGGATCTATGGCTATGGCTCGTCGATGAACGCCTGGCACATGGACACCGTCGCCTACTGGGCGGGGCACGAGGGCTATATCTGGCATTCCAAAACCCAGTTCCGCAGCCCGGCCTTCGAGGGCGATGTCGCTTATGTCGATGGCGAGGTGACGGAGAAGATCGGGCAGTCGGAATACGGCGTGCCGCTGGTCCGGGTGAAAACCACCATGACCACGCAGACCGGCGAGGTTATCCTCAAGGGCACGGCGGAAGTGGGATTGCCGGTTTAGAGCTCAGTTCCCCTCCCGCAGGCGGGAGGGGCTAGGGGTGGGCGCGGTTTACGCCGTGCTTTGACTGGTCCACCCCCGACCCCTCCCGCAGGCGGGAGCGGAGAAGGGACGCGAAATGGCCGACCGCGAAGACATCATCGATCTGATCAACCTCTATGGCCTCGCCATGGACAGCCAGCGCTGGGACCTGTTCGACCGCATCTTTGCCGAGACGTGCGACGCCGATTACGGTGCCACGTCGCACTGGACTGATCGCGCGCAGTTCAAGGCCGATTTCGGCAGTTTCCACCAGCTGTTCGACGCCACCCAGCACGTCATGTCCAACCATCTGGTGACCGTGACCGGCGACCGCGCCAGCAGCCTCACCTACGGCATGTGGCGGCTGATCCGCCACGCAGCGGGGGATCCACCAGTGTGGGACGGCACCGGCTATTATGACGACACCTGGCTGCGCACGCCAGAAGGCTGGCGCATTGCCAAACGCGTGTGCCGCGTGGTCTACTGGACCGGCAATCCCCGGGTGCAGACGCCGATGGAAGAGATCGAATTCCAGCTCGACCTGGTTTCGGTGAAAAACGAGGCGGCCGGGGAGCGGCTCGAATATCTGAAAGCGATTTCCTGATGGCCAAGCAGCGCGACAAGATCCGGATGAGCGAGGCGGAAATTGCCGCGCTGTTTGCCGAGTGCAAGAGCCTGCAAGTCTCGACGCTGGGCCCCCAGGGCGAACCGCACCTGACCACGCTGTGGTTCACACTCCACGACGGCAAGGTGCTGTTCGAGACCTATGGCAAGTCGCAGAAAGTGATTAACCTGCGCCGCGATCCGCGCATCGCCGTGCTCTGCGAGAGGGGCGAGACCTATGGCGAACTGCGTGGCGTCTCGATCCAGGGCCGGGCCGAACTGGTCGATGCGGGCGAACGGCTGCTCGCGCTGATGGGCCTGCTGGTTCAGGGCAACCATCCCGAGCTGCCCGCCGAACAGGTGGCCAGGGCAGCGGCAAAGATGGCGGAAAAGCGCATCGTCGTGGTCGTCCATGCCGACAAGACGATCAGTTGGGACCACAGGAAACTTGGTGGGGTCGGGCCTTAGGGTTTTTCTGGATATGAAAGACTCAACCGCTCCTCCCCCTTGATGGGGGAGGGCTATCGCATATTCCCAAATTCGTCACCCTGAACTTGTTTCAGGGCCCATCGTGCCGCAAGCCCGGAGCAAGCAGAATAGGCGAAAACCGTGCGGTTTTCTGCCAGAAACTACGCTCCGGGTGTTCCGAGAAATGGGTCCTGAAACAAGTTCAGGATGACGAACAATGAGAGCTGAGGTGAATATGCGATAGCCCTGCCTTGATGGGGGAGGGACACGCAGGGGGAAGAATTGCCGCTTCAATCATTCGTCTTTGCGAGCGAAGCGAAGCAATCCAGGCTTTCATCGCCCCTGCCACTCTGGCTTGCGCT
The DNA here is from genome assembly GCA_963777795.1 of uncultured Alphaproteobacteria bacterium. Taxonomy (GTDB): domain Bacteria; phylum Pseudomonadota; class Alphaproteobacteria; order Sphingomonadales; family Sphingomonadaceae; genus Novosphingobium. The sequence continues at coordinate 30,620 of CAVZRM010000003.1, read as the reverse complement.
TCTCGGCAAAGGCCTTGGGGCCCTCAGCCGTATCCCCCGATTTGCGCCATGGTTCGAACAGCGGGTGCGCCGTCTGCCCGGCCATTGCCTCGGCCAGCGACGGCTGGTCGAGGCCCCACATCGCCAGCGCCTTGGTCAGCCGCACCGCCAGAGGCGCGCAGGCGATGATCTGCGCGGCCAGCGCGCGCGCCGCTTCCCTTGCATCGCCCTCGGTCACTTCGCTGACAAAACCCATCGCCAGCCCTTCGCGCGCGGTCATGCTGCGCCCGGTCAGTAGTGGTCCCATCGCCTGCTTGAGTTCGACCTGGCGCACCAGCCGGTGGATGCCGCCGCCGATGGCAAACAGGCCGACCCTGGGTTCGGGCAGGCCGAACACCGCGTGTTCGGCGGCGACGATGATGTCGCAGGCAAGGGCCAGCTCGAAGCCGCCGCCAAGACAGAGCCCGTTCACCGCCGCGATCACCGGCTTGGCGAGGTCATAGCGCTGGGCGATCCCGGCATAACCGGTTTTCGGATAAGGGGCCTTGGCGTCGAACAGGGCCAGGTCGCTGCCCGCGCAGAAGGCCCGCTCGCCCGCGCCGGTAACAAGGCAGACGTGCAGCGTATCGTCACCGGCGAAACGGGCGAAAGCGGCGTCGAGCGTCCTGTGCATCGGCGGGGTGATGGCGTTCAGCTTGGCGGGGCGGTTAAGCGTCACGGTGAAGATGCCGTCGCCTGCGCTGGTGAGGATGTGGTCGCTGTCCATCTTGCATCTGTGCGCCGGTTTGCCCCCCTCGACAACCAGTGCGGCATGGCGGACAAGCAGGCGAGCGCCACACCAGGTGGTGCCGGCAAAGGGAGAACGGCGTGAGCGGCTATCTGGGCGAACTGCGCCAGAACATGCGGCCGCTGCTCGCAGCCAGCCTGGCAACCGGCACCAGCCTGCCGCTGTATGCCTATACCAATTCGATCTTTGCGCCGCATCTGATCGAGGAATTCGGCTGGTCGCGCGCGCAGTTCGCGCTGATCGGGCTGACCATGCTGGCGACTTTGCTGATCCTGCCCTTTGTCGGCCGCTTCACTGACAAGCTGGGGGTGCGCCGCGTCGCGCTGGTCGGCACCTTGCTGATGCCGCTGGGCTTCCTCGGCTATGCGACGATGCAGGGCAGTTTCACGGTCTACCTGGTGATTTTCACCGCGATCCTGATGATCGGCAGCATGACCGGGCCCTTGGTCTTCACCCGGCTGATCGCCGCCAATTTCGACCGTTCGCAGGGTCTGGCGCTGACTGTGGTCAACTGCGCGCCCTCGCTGCTGGCGCTGCTGCTCGCCCCGGCTCTCAACCTGTGCATCGAGGCAATCGGCTGGCGGGCGTCGTATCTCGTGCTGGGCGCTTTCGTGCTGGTCTGCGGGATCGCCGCCATCCTGCTGATCGGCCAGGAAGACCTTCGCCCTGCCGCTGCTGGCCTGGGCGAACCGGCGCCGACCGCCAAAGCTGACTATGCGACGATCCTCAAAAGCCAGGTGTTCTGGGTGCTGGTCTTCGCCTTCTTCCTGTGCCTGCTCCAGACCCCGCTGCATTCGGCGCAGATGAACCTGATGCTGCTCGATAACGGCCTGTCGATGCAGACCGCGGCCAACATCGTGCCGGTCTATGCCGCGGGCACCATCGTCGGGCGGATTTTGTGCGGCATTGCCCTCGATCACTGGTCGACCCGCGCGGTGACCGTCGTGTCGATGGGCATTCCCGCGTTCGGCTTCCTGATGCTGGGCAGCGACATGAACACGCTGCCGGTGATCGGCGCGGCGATGTTCCTGATCGGCGTCTCGGTGGGCGCGGAGAGCGACCTTATCTGCTTCCTCGTCGCGCGCTATTTCAAGCTGCGGATTTACGGCACGACGCTGGCGCTGGTGCACAGCGCCACCTTCCTGTCCTCGGCGGTGGGGGGCATCGGCATCAGCCTGACCCTGACCCGCACCGACAGCTTCACGCCGTTCCTGTTCATCGTAGCGGGGACGATCACGGTCGGCTGCCTGCTGTTCCTTTTGCTGCCCAAGGGGCGTAGTTTCGCCAGGATCGGTTGAACTGCCGGAGTCGTGCCGTGGCCCACAAGATCCTGATCTTCATGAAGCGCCGTCCCGGCATGAGCATGGCGGAGTTCCAGGACTATTATGAAAACCACCACGCCCCGCTGGCGATGAAATATTCCGCCGGCATCGCGCGCTATGTCCGCCGCTACCTCACGCCGATGCCGCATGCCGAAAGCGGCACCAACGAGGAACTGCCCTACGATGTCGTTTCCGAACTGTGGATCGAGGACAAGGCGTTCTTCGACCAGACGGTCGAATATCTCTCGACCTCGGTGATGAGCGACGAGATCGTCGCTGACGAACTCAACCTGTTCGACCGCCCGACCATGCGCATGGCGACCGTGACTGAATGCGATTCGGACATGGGCGGCGAGTAGGGCTCAGGCAATTGTGCCGGAACAAGCCCGGCACGCCGGGTCCTTGGCGATGGTGAGCGTGCGCAGGCTGGGGGCCAGGCCATCGAACAGGTGCAGCCGCCCCCATTGCGGATCGCCGAGCGCGGCCTTGCCCTCGAGCAGCACGCGGATCGCCTGCATTGCGGCGAAGCTGCCGACGAGGCCCGCCATCGCCCCGAGCACGCCATCGGCGGCGCAGCTGTCGCAGTCGTCGGCATCGAAGGCATCGCCGACAAAGCAGCGGTAGCAGGCCTGGCCGGGCCGATGACCGGCAAAATTGGCGATCTGGCCCTGGAAGCGCCCGAGCGCGCCGCTGGTCAGCGGAATGCGCAAGCCGACGCAGGCGTCGGATACCGCAAGGCGTGTCGCGAAATTGTCGCATCCGTCGAGCACAAGGTCGGCGTCCTCGAGGATCCGCGCCGCGTTGTCCTCCCCCACCCTCCCGGCGACCGCGCGGACTTCGAGGGCACCATCGAAGCGGCGCACCCAATCCGCCGCCACCTCGGCCTTGGGGCGGCCGATATCGCCGGTGGCGAACACGGTCTGGCGCTGGAGGTTCGAGGCTTCGACCACGTCGCTATCGACCAGCGTCAGCCGGCCGACGCCCGCCCCGGCGAGATATTGCAGTGCCGGCGAGCCGATCCCGCCGCAGCCGATCAGCACGACATGCGCCGTAGTCAGCGCCACTTGTCCCGCGCCGCCAAGCTCGGGAAGGACGATATGGCGCGCGAAACGGTCGAGGCGGTCGGGGGGGAGGGCCATGGCCTCGCGCTTAACGCGGATGCCCGATACTCGCCAGCGCTTCATAGGCGAGCACGGCACCGGCGATGGCAGCGTTGAGGCTGTCGGCGCGCCCCAGCATCGGCAGGGTCACGCGCAGGTCGCAGGCCTGCTCGTAATCCTGCGGCAGCCCGCGCGATTCGTTGCCAACCAGAATAAAGCAGGGCGCGGCAAAGGCGGCCTCGCGATAGGGCGAAGCATCGCGCAAGGAGGCAGCGACCAGTTGAGCCGGTCCGGCGCGCAGCCAGGCAATGAATTCCGGCCAGCGCGCCTGCGCCAGCCTCTGCGTGAACACCGCGCCCATGCTGGCGCGCACCGCCTCGACCGAAAACGGATCGGCGCAATCGTCGATCAGGATCAATCCGCCCGCGCCGACCGCGTCGCCGGTGCGCAGCAGGGTGCCAAGATTTCCGGGATCGCGCAGCGCCTGCGCCACCAGCCAGATCGGCGCGGCGCTGCGATCAATCCCGCCGAGCGCGGTATCCCATTCGGCAAAGACGCCGCAGACGCCTTGCGGATTGTCCTTGCCGGTCACCTTGGCGATCAGCGCCTCGTCCATCTCGACCACGTCGCCGCCCGCCGCCGTGACATCGGCCTCGAGCGCATCGAGCAGCGGATGGGGCGTGCGGCTGGTGGACATGGCCAGCATTTCGGGCAGCCGGCCTGCTTCGCGTGCGTCGGTCAGCAGTCGCAGCCCCTCGGCCAGGAAGCGCGCCTCGCGCTTGCGGTGCTTCTTGTCGCGCAACGAGCGCAGCAACTTGACCGTGGGATTGGAAAAGCCGGTGATGGTGCGGCGCATGGTCGTCAGTCGCGAATGCCGCGCGCGTGCTTCGACAGGCTCAGCAGGAGCGGGCTTTGTTTATGAACCATAAACCGGGTCCGCTCAGCCTGAGCTTGTCGAAGGCGTCGCACAAGCCTCGCCTCAATCCTCGCCGAAGCGATCCTTGACCAGCCCGACCAGCTTGGCCAGCGCGGCATCGGCGCCTTCGCCGGTCACCATGATCTCGATGGTATCGCCCTTGGCCGCGCCGAGCATCATCAGCCCGAGGATCGAGCCGCCGACCGCTTCCGCCCCGTCCTTGCTGACCACGACCCTGAGGTCTTCGGGGAGCATCGCGACGGTGTTGACGAATTTGGCGCTGGCGCGGGCATGCAGCCCGCGCACATTGGCGATCTCGACGCTTTCGCGCAGGCACTGGACCGGCTGCGTGCTCACGCGTTCTGCCCTAGATATTCGGAAGCAATGGTGATGTAGTTGCGGCCGGCGTCGCGCGCGGCCGATGCGGCTTCGCCGACGCCCATGCAGTTGCGCGCCTTGGCCAGGCGGATCAGCATCGGCAGGTTGATTCCGGCGATCACTTCGACCTTGCCCGCCTTCATCAGCGAGATGGCGAGGTTGGAAGGGGTGCCGCCGAACAGGTCGGTGAGGATGATCGCGCCATCGCCCCTGTCGACCGACTTGATCGCCAGCGCGATCTCGCGGCGGCGGCGCTCCATGTCGTCGTTGGGTCCGATGCATACCGTCGCCACGGCTTCCTGCCGCCCGACCACATGCTGCATGGCATGCACGAACTCCTCGGCGAGATTGCCGTGGGTAACCAGGATCAGGCCGATCATGTGGCTGGAGCGCTCCAAATTCCCTGCGTCGGCATCCGGTTGTTCGTCATGTGTGTCATCGCGACTGCGCCTCCTCAAGCAGGTCAGCCGCGCGCGCACCCAGGTTGCGGTGCAGCAATGTGGGGGAAAACCCTTGCCGGCGCAAGGCCGCGCCCAGTTCTTCGGCGAAGAAAACCGAACGGTGCCGCCCGCCGGTGCAACCAAAGGCAATGTTTACATAGGCTTTGCCCTGCACTTCATAGCGCGGCAACAGGAACAGCACGAGGTCGCGGATCCGCTCGAACGCCTCGGCAAAGGCCGGATCGCGGCGGATATGATCGGCGACCGGCGCGTCGAGACCGGTCAAGGGCTTGAGTTCGGGCTGCCAGTGCGGATTGTCGAGGAAGCGCATGTCGAACACCAGATCGGCGACCGGCGGCATTCCGCGGGCGAAGCCGAAGCTGCTGATGGTAATCGTCGTTGCCTGAACCGCCGCTGAGGCGAACCGTTCGCGCATGACCTGGCCAAGCTCGTTGGCGGAAAAGGCGCTGGTATCGATCACCATGTCGGCCCAGCGCCGCAGCGGCTCGAGCAGTTCGCGCTCGGCGCGGATGCCACTGGCGACCGGCATGTCCTGCGCCAGCGGATGGCGGCGGCGGGTTTCGTTGTAGCGACGTTCGAGTTCGGCGCTGCTGCAATCGAGGTACAGCGTGGTCAGCTCGATGTCGCCTCGTCTGGACAGCCGCTTGACGAGGGCGATGGTCTCGCGCGGGTTGAAGCCGCGGGTGCGCGAATCGAAGCCGATGGCCAGCGGCGCGCGGTCTGGCTCATCGGCCGGAGCGGGGCTGTCGATCAGCCGGTCGAGCAGGCGAATGGGAAAATTGTCGATAGTCTCCCAGGCAATATCTTCGAGCAATTTGAGCGCGGTCGACTTGCCCGCGCCGAGCAAGCCGGTGACCAGCAGAACACGCTGGCGCGAGGCATTCTTCTCGGTATCGGACGATTCGCCGGACATCGAGCGAAGTCTTGCGCCCGCACCCGCGCAAAGGGAAGAGGCACTTGGCGCTTGTCCCGGTGCGGTACTCATGGCAGCGATGGGCAAGGGAGCCGATGCCATGAAAACACGCGTGATCCTCTCAGCGATGGGCAGCGACCGCCCGGGTCTGACCCGGGCTCTGGCAGAGGCGGTGCACGGCGCGGGCGGCAACTGGCTGGAGAGCCATCTCAGCCGGTTGGGCGGGCGCTATGTCGGCTCGGTGCTGGTCGAACTTGAGTTCGATGGCCTGGCGGCTTTCGAGACCGCGATCCGCGCGGTCGATGCCAGCGGGCTGGCGGTGTCGCTGGTTCCTGCGGGTGACGAGCCGTCGGCCGCCGGCGAGACCCTGCGGCTCGAGCTGGTCGGGCAGGACCGGCCGGGTATCGTGCGCGAGGTGACCACGGTCCTCGCCGAACTCGGGGTCAACATCGAGGATTTCACGACGTCCACCGAACGCGGAGCCTGGTCGGGCGAGCGGCTGTTCCGCGCGGCAGCACGGCTCACAGTACCGCCCGGGACGACATCGGATCGGGTGCGCGAGGCGCTCGAGGCAATCTCTGGCGAGATCATGGTGGATTTCAGTTTCGCCTTACCTGGCTGACCCCAATCCATTTACGAAGACTGCCGTTTCCCCCGCGAAAGCGGGGGCCTCAGGCGTTCACGACGACGGTTGCGTTGCCCGGCCTGAGGTCCCCGCCTTCGCGGGGAAACAGGGCTGATTCTGGTTGCTCGGTTCCCCCAGCCGCGCCGGCCAGACGATCACGTCGGCCAGCGAGCGTGGCTGGCGGTCGAGCCCGGAGGGCGGAAAGCCTGAGGGCCGGTGGTAGGAGCCGAAGAGAACGTCGAACACCGGAAACAGTGCGGCGAAATTGCTGTTGTAGTGTTCGGGCAGGCACGAATGGTGGCGACGATGGTAGGCCGGGCTGTTGAGCAGCCATGACAGCCGCCCGAAGCCGAACGGCAGCCGCGCATGGACGACGAAGTTCCACAGGCTGAGCAGGTTGAACAGCGCCAGCATCGCCGGGGTCGGCGCGACCATGGCTGCGGCGAGCGGCCAGATGGTCAGTGCCTTGAGCATCTGGTCGCCCCAGAAATGGCGATTGGTGGTCAGCGCCGACATTTCCGGGTCGGAATGGTGCAGCGCGTGCATCGACCACAGCAGGGGAACGCTGTGCTGGGCGCGGTGGTAGAGGAATTCGAGGAAATCGCGGATCACCAGATAGGCCAGCGCGCCGATCCAGAAGGGCATCGCTCCGCCGTCGAACAGCGACGGCAGCCGCATCGCCTCGTAGAGTGGCATCACGGCAAATCCTGTCGCGAGGTTCACCCCCCAGGCCTGAAGATTGCGCCACCAGTCGGACCTTGCCGGGCGCAGCAGCGCCTCGCCGGCGGTGAGCAAGCAGACGACAATCAGCGTCGGCAGCAGGGCGAGGAGCCAGTCCATGCCCGCTGCCTAACTGCGGATTGGTTAAGCGGCTGTTATCTCGGATCAGCTGTTCATAAAACAAATCGCAAACATGAATGGAATCTGTCGTACCAGTTCAGGACCGCCTCACCGCCGCTTTGACACAAGGCCGCATCAGCCGGGTTATTCCACCCGGCGCAAGCGAGGTTGAACACTATGATTACCCGGACCAAAACTCTGCTCGCCACCCTTGCGACCGGCGCCATGGCGCTCGCGGCGGCGGCCCCTGCGACGGCGCAGGATTTCGGAAATGGCCACAATCGCGGCTTGAACAACGGCGGCCACGCGCGCCACGCGATCAATGCGTGCAGCCGCGTCGTCGAGCGTTCGGCCAACCGCTATGGCCACGGCCGCGCCAATGTCACCGACATTCGCGACGTGCGTGACACCCGCTGGGGCTATGAAGTGCGCGGCCGCGTCGATGTGCGCGATGGCGGGCGCGGCGGTAACCGCAATGACCGAAACGACTGGCGCGGCTGGAACGACCGCGGTCGTGACAGCGGCTCATTCAAGTGCCGCTTCGAGCGGGGCCGCGTCGTCGCCCTCGATATCGACGGAATCCGCGGTCTTTAACGATTGGCGCAGACGGCAGACGGCAGGCGGTTCAGGCTGGTGAAAGCCTGGACCGCCTAGCGCGTGCGAGGTTGGCGAGTCTCTCGCCACGCATCAGGGGTGATGGGTCATGAAATTTTTCCGTTCGCGCAACTCTGCCTTGCTTGCTTCGGCGGCGGCGCTGTCGATGGTCGCCACGCCGGTCATGGCGCAGGGTTGGGGCGGCGGCTGGGGTGGTCGGCACCGCGGCAACGACGATACCGGCGCCTGGGTCGTTGGCGGCATCATCGGCATCGGCATGATCGCCGCGATTGCGTCTGGCCGCCGGCAAGGGCAAGCGCGACCGCGAGGCACGCCAGCGCGACGACGGTTACTATCGCGATGAAGGTTATTACCGCGGCGGCGGCTATCGCCCGGATGACTACCGGCGCGACGACAATCGCCGTGACGACTATCGCTATGGCCGAGGCAGCAACGATTATCGCGGCTCATATTCGGGATCGGGCCGCAACATCGACGGCGCGGTTGATCGCTGCCTGGGCGAGGTCGAACGCGGCAGCACGCGGGTCGATACGGTCGAATTGTCTGGCCGTGACGGCGACGGCTGGCGCGTCCAGGGCCGGGTTTCGGGCGGTCAGCCGTTCGAATGCGTCGTAGATGGCCAGGGCCGCGTTCGCGGCGTCAGCATCGACGGGCGCGGACTGAGCTGAAGGTTCGCGGCAACCAACGCTTCCCGGCGCACATTGCATACAATTTCAAACATCGGGCCCCGCCTTCCGGCCAAAAGCCGGAAGTTTATCCTGAGCGGCTGGCTTGCCAGCCAGCCGAAGGGCGGGGGAACAGCGACGATTCATTTCGTAGCTTGCCTCAAATATGGATCGCCTTGCCGCGCACCGCCATCGCCGCTTCCTTGATTGCTTCGGAATGCGTCGGGTGGGCGTGGCAGGTGTAGGCGATGTCTTCCGAGGTCGCGCCGAATTCCATGGCCAGCGCCGCCTCGGCGATCATCGTTCCGGCAAGGCTGGCGATGCACCACACCCCGAGCACGCGGTCGGTTGCGGCATCGGCGATGATCTTGACCATGCCGTCGCCCTCGCGGTTGGTCTTGGCGCGGCTGTTGGCCAGCATCGGGAATTTGCCGACCTTAACTTCGCCGCGTTCCCTGGCCTGCTCTTCGGTCAGGCCGACGCCGGCGATCTCGGGCATGGTATAGACCACGCCGGGGATGACCGCGTGGTTGACGATGCCGATCTGCCCGGCGATATTCTCGGCGACGGCAATGCCCTCGTCCTCGGCCTTGTGCGCCAGCATCGGCCCGGGAATGACGTCGCCGATCGCCCAGACGCTGTCGATTTTGGTGCGAAACGAATGACCGGTTTCGATCTGGCCGCGCGCATTGGTTTCGAGGCCAATCGCGGCGAGGTTCAGCCCTTCGGTGTTGGGCCGGCGCCCGATGGCAACCAGCACGCAATCGGCTTCCAGCTCTTCAGAATCCGCTCGTCCTGAGCTTGTCGATGGACCCGCTGACGGCTCCAGCGTGAGCGTCGCCTGCTTGCCTTTGACACTTGCTCCCGTTACCTTGGTCGAGAGCCTGAGCTCCATCCCCTGCTTCTTGAACACTTTGGCTGCTTCCTTGCGCACCTCGCCGTCCATGCCGGGCAGCAGCGCATCGAGGAATTCGACCACGGTGACCTTCGCGCCGAGCCGCCGCCACACCGAGCCCAACTCGAGCCCGATCACCCCGCCGCCGATGACGACGAGGTGCTGCGGAACCCTGGCCAAGGCCAGCGCGCCGGTGGAATCGACGATAACGCCCTTGTCGTTGTCAACCTCGACGCCGGGCAGGGGCGTGACCGAGGACCCGGTGGCGATAACGATGTTCTTTGCGGTGACGCTCCTGCCTGCGACGGAAACCGTGTGCGCATCGACAAAGCTCGCTGCGCCCTTCAGCCAGTCGACCTTGTTCTTCTTGAACAGGAATTCGATCCCGCCGGTCAGTTCCTTGACCGCGCCGGCCTTTTCGCCCTGCAGGGCAGCGAGATCGAGCTCGACCTTGCCGGTCTTCACTCCGAACTTGGCCAGCGTGCCGTGCGCCGCTTCCTCGAACAGTTCGGAGCCGTGCAATAGCGCCTTGGAGGGAATGCAGCCGACATTGAGGCAGGTACCGCCGAGCGTCTCACGGCCTTCCGCGCAGGCGACTTTCAGCCCCAGCTGCGCCGCACGGATCGCGGCGACATAGCCGCCTGGTCCGGCACCGATGACGAGGAGGTCGTAAGAGTATTCAGGCATGGTCCAGAACCTTCATCATATAAATCACCTGATTGCCAGCTGGTCCTTTGCGGTCGGATTCGCTGAATCCTAATCGCTGGTAGAATTCCACGTTCCCGGTCATCACTTCATTTGTATAAAGTCGCAGCACGTTGATGGCATTTTCTTTCGCCAACTTTTCGGCGAAGTCTATCAGTCTCGTGCCGAAACCGGCACCTTGGCGCTCAGTCGCGATCCCGACTGTGCGTATCAGCAGATGATCGTCACTCATCGAGCAAACCAAAACACCCACCAATTTGCCGTGCTGTTCCAGGACGGTCACCTGCTGGGCAGCGATCAGCAAGCTGTAATCGTCATCCATCGGTTGAGGGTTGCGGCCCAGCAGTGCAACAAAGTCCTGATAGGCGCCTGTTATGAGCGCGCTCACATCAAGGGCTTCGTCCGGGCGGGCTGGACGGATCACAAATCAATCAGCAACCACATGGGGACTTCGATCGCTTGCTCGAAAGTCATGAACGGACGAAATCTAACCAAGCGTTGGCTTAAGGTTGTCATATCAATCCTCAAGAAAAATCTCGGGCCTCGGGAGTGTCAGGTCCAGTGCGGAAATTTCGACGTCCGCGTCTTGCCCGATTTCGGCATCCATCCATCCCCGGGTGTTGGTGCGCGTCAGCAAGCGAATCGTCTGTGCGTCGGGATCGATGTAGAGGATTGCTTCGAGAGCAGGCATCGCCTGATACTCGGGCAATTTCGATTGTTCGTCGCTTCGCCGAGTGCTGGGCGAAAGCACTTCAACCACGAGCTTCGGGTCGGAGCGTTCTTTCACCAGACCATCGTGGGGAGTGGCTCGTCCGCAGATAACCGAAACGTCAGGGTAACGGATCGACAAATCGTGTGTCCGGATTCCCATATCGGGTCCATGCGGGCGGCATCCGGTTCCCCTCAGCCGCGAGAACAGCGCAGCAAAGACATTGTCTTGCACGCGCGAGTGCGAAATGCTGCCGCCCGCCATCATCCGGATCACGCGGATGACCCCGTTGTCGAGTTCTGCCTTTATGTCCGAATCCTCCCATTCGATGGCGAGGAATTCATCGACAGTCAGCAAACGTTTCGCAGTCGTAGCCATTTCACAAATCAATCAAAAGCCGGGTGGGGTCTTCTATCGCTTCCTTGATCGTTTTCAAAGCCGTCACCGCCTCGCGACCGTCGATCAGCCGGTGGTCGTAGCTCAGCGCGAGATACATCATCGGGCGGATGACGATTGCGCCATCCCGCACCACCGGCGCGGTCCTCGATGCGGTGCAGACCCAGCACGGCGGACTGCGGCGGGTTGATGATCGGGGTCGACATCAGCCCGCCGAACACGCCGCCGTTGGAAATGGTGAAGGTGCCGCCCTTCATGTCATCCATCGTCAGGGTGCCTTCGCGGGCGCGCTTGCCGAGGTCGGCAATGGCCTTTTCGATCCCGGCGAACGACAGCCGGTCGGCATCGCGCACCACGGGGACGACGAGGCCATTGGGCGCGGAGACCGCGACCGAGATGTCGACATAGTCGAAATAGACGATTTCCTCACCGTCGATCTGCGCATTGACGGCGGGAATATCCTTGAGCGCCAGGCAGGCTGCCTTGGCAAAGAAGCTCATGAAGCCGAGCTTGACCCCGTGCTTCTTCTCGAAGACGTCCTTGAACTTGTCGCGCGCGGCGATGACGGCGGACATGTCGCAGTCGTTGAAGGTAGTGAGCAGCGCGGCGGTGTCCTGTGCGCTCTTGAGCCGCTTGGCGATGGTCTGGCGCAGCCGGGTCATGCGCACGCGCTCTTCGCGGCGGGACCCGGTGGGGGCGCGGGCTTCAGTCGGCGTGGGTGCGGCGGATGCGGGGGGCGGGGCCGCCGGTGCAGGAGCGACCTGCCTGGCCCCCTCCTGTTTCAACGCGGCAGCGGCGACCACGTCCTCCTTGGTCAGGCGGCCGTCCTTGCCGGTGCCCTTGATCCCGGCGGGATCGATGTGGTGTTCGAGCACGGCGCGGCGCACCGAGGGCGAGAGCACTGCGGCCTCGCCCGGGGGCGTGGCGTGGGCGTCGTCCCTGGGTGCCAGGCTGTCGGAAGCGGGCGGGATCGCGGGCTCGCTGCGCGCCGCGACCTGGCCGCCGCCGGCAGCTGCAACCCCGTCCTCGATCGTCGCGATCAGCGCACCGACGGCAACATTGTCACCGACTGCGGCCAGCTGTGCGCCCATCACCCCCGAGGCCGGTGCCGGAACTTCCACCGCGACCTTGTCGGTTTCCAGGCTGGCGATCGGCTCATCGAGCGCCACTGCCTCGCCCGGCTGCTTGAGCCACTGGCCGATGGTCGCTTCGGCGACACTCTCGCCCAGCACGGGGACTTTAACTTCGGTCGGCATGGCTCAGGCCTTCTTCTGGCGGCGGATTTCGGAACGGACGGAGAGCCCCAGTGCATCGGCGACCAGTGCGCCCTGTTCCGAAGCGTGGCGCTTGGCGAGGCCGGTGGCGGGCGAGGCGGCGGCGTGGCGGCCGGCATAGCGCGCGCGCGTGACCCGGCAATTGGCAGCCTTGAGCGATTCCTCGATGAACGGATCGACGAACGACCAGCCGCCGTTGTTGCGCGGTTCTTCCTGGCACCAGACCACGTCCTCGAGGCCCGTCATCTGCTCGATGCGGAGGCGCAGCGGATCGCCGGGGAAGGGATAGAGCTGCTCCAGCCGGACAATGGCGACGTCCTTCATCTCCGCCGCATCACGCGCTTCGATGAGGTCATAGGCGACCTTGCCCGAACACAGCACCAGCCGCCGCACAGCGGCGTCGGCGGGGGCCGAAGGATCGGACAGGATGCGCATGAAATGGCCTTCGCCGATGAAGTCTGAAGCGGCGCTCCGCGCCATCGGATGGCGCAGCAGCGACTTGGGCGTCATGATCACCAGCGGCTTCCGGAAAGGCCGGTGCATCTGGCGGCGCAACACGTGGAAATAGTTCGCCGGGGTGGTGATGTTGCACACCTGGATATTGTCCTGCGCGCACAGCTGGAGGAACCGCTCGAGCCGCGCCGAGCTGTGTTCCGGCCCCTGGCCTTCGTAGCCGTGCGGCAGCAGCATGACGAGGCCGTTTGCGCGCAGCCACTTGGCTTCGCCTGCAGCGATGAACTGGTCGATCATGATCTGTGCGCCATTGGCGAAATCGCCGAACTGCGCCTCCCACAGTACCAGCGCCTTGGGATCGGCCAGTGCATAGCCATATTCGAAGCCGAGCACGCCATATTCGGACAGCGGACTGTCGAGCACCTCGAAGCGGCCATGCGGCACACTTGCCAGAGGCTCGTACTTGCGCTCGCTGGTCTGGTCGATCCAGACAGCGTGCCGCTGGCTGAAGGTGCCGCGCCCCGAATCCTGGCCGGACAGGCGCACAGTGTAGCCTTCGGAGAGCAGCGCGCCGAAGGCCAGCGCCTCACCGGTTGCCCAGTCGAAGCCTTCGCCGCCGGCAAACATCGTGCGCTTGGCCTCGATCACCCGCGCCAGCGTCTTGTGGATCGCGAGGTCTTCGGGAACCGTGGTCAGCGTGCGGCCCAGGCTGTCGAACAGCTTGGCCTCGATCCCGGTGGGTACATTGCGCCGCGCGGTCTCGGGATCGACCGGCTTGTTCAGCCCGCTCCAGCGGCCCGAAAACCAGTCGGCCTCGTTGGGCTTGTAGCTCTTGGCCGCCTCGAATTCCTTTTCGAGGTAGGCGGTGAAGCCGTCGATGATGACCTGGAGATAGCTGTCGTCGATCACGCCCTCGGCGATCAGGCGGCGGGCGTAGACTTCGCTAACAGGCGGATGGGCGCGGATCCGGTCATACATCAGCGGCTGGGTGAAACTCGGCTCGTCGCCCTCGTTGTGGCCGAAGCGGCGATAGCACCACATGTCGATGACGATGTCGCGACCGAATTTCTGGCGATAGTCTATGGCGAACTTGCAGACGAAGGTCACCGCGCCGGGATCGTCGCCATTGACGTGCAGGATCGGCGCCTGGACGCCCTTGGCGACATCGGACGGATAGGGTGAACTGCGCGCGAACTGCGGGCTGGTGGTGAAACCGATCTGGTTGTTGATGATGAAATGGATGCAGCCGCCGGTGTGGTAGCCGCGAATGCCCGAGAGGCCGAGGCATTCCCAGACGATGCCCTGGCCGGCAAAGGCGGCATCGCCATGGATCAGCACCGGCAGCACCTGACGGAACTTGCCGGGGCCGATGTCATCGCGGAACACCTGCTGCGCGCGCACCTTGCCGAGCACCACGGGATCGACCGCCTCGAGGTGGCTGGGGTTGGGCATCAGGCTCATGTGCACCTTGAGCCCGTCGAACTCGCGGTCGGTCGAGGTGCCGAGGTGATACTTGACATCGCCCGATCCGCCGACGTCCTCGGGATTGGCGCTGCCGCCGGAAAATTCGTGAAAGATCACCTTGTAGGGCTTGGCCATGACATTGGCGAGCACGTTCAGCCGGCCGCGGTGCGACATGCCGTAGACGATTTCCTTGATGCCGAGCTGGCTGCCATACTTGATGATGCCTTCGAGCGCCGGGATCATGCTCTCGCCGCCGTCGAGCCCGAAGCGCTTGGTGCCGACATATTTCTTGCCGAGGAACTTTTCGTACTGCTCGCCGCGGATCACGGCGGCGAGGATCGCCTTCTTGCCCTCCGGCGTGAACTCGATGATCTTGTCCGCGCCTTCCATGCGCGCCTGGAGAAAACGGCGCTCCTCGACATCGGCGATGTGCATGTATTCGAGGCCGACGCTGGCCGCAGTAGTTGGCGCGCAGGATCGCGACGATCTGGTTGACCGTGGCCCATTCGAGCCCCAGCGTCCCCCCGACAAACACCTTGCGGTCGAGATCGGCCGGGCCGAAGCCATGGTATTCCGGCGCGAGATCGGCGGGCAGCTCCTGCTTGGCGAGACCCAGCGGATCGAGATCGGCGGCAAGATGCCCGCGCACCCGGTAGGTGCGGATCAAGGTCATCGCGCGGATCGCATCGACGGCGGCGGCTTCGACGGCCTTGTCGTCGAGCGGGGCTCCCGCCTGCCTGGCCGAAGCCTTGATCGCTTCCTTGAGGGCCAGCGGGTCGAGCGCCTGGGTGAGATCGTCCTCGAACACGCCGCCCGCCAGCGGCCAGTTGGGACGCTGCCAGCTCGGGCCAGGCTGCGGGTCCTCGGGGAGGAAATCGTGGCTCTCGTTGCCCATAACTCTCAAACCTCTTGTTCCCCCGCGGAGGCGGGGGCCTCAGGCCTTCCGGCAAAAAGCCGGCTGGCCGAACTGTCCAGCCTCACGAGGTCCCCACCTGCGCGGGGACACCCTGCAATATTTTGTCCAAGGAAGCAGCCCTTCCTCAAACAGGTCGCGCCATTCAGGGTTCCGTTCGACAATCCGGGCGACTTTCCATGCCCGGTTCCATTTCTTCATCCTGATTTCGAATTGCACGGCATCGTCGATGTTGTCGAAAAACTCGCACCAGACCAGACGTTCGCAATTGTATTTCTTCGTGAAACCCGGAACGGCCCGGGCGCGGTGTTGTTCGATCCGTTGCGCCAGATTGCTGGTAACGCCGATATACAAAACCCCATCCGGCTTGTTGGACAGTATATACACGTAACCGGACTTCATTGGATCAAACCGTCTTGCTCCCCCGCGCAGGCGGGGGCCTCAGGCAATGGCATCCAACTTGTCCGGCGAAGTATCACCTAACCTCCTGAGGCCCCCGCCTTCGCGGGGGAGCAGGGTTTGTGTTATGCAAGTTCCTTAAGCAGCCCCGCCAGCGTCGTGCCCAGTTCGGCGGGCGAGGGGGAAACGCGGATGCCCGCTGCCTCCATCGCCGCGATCTTGTCTTCCGCGCCGCCCTGGCCGCCCGAAACGATCGCGCCGGCATGGCCCATGCGGCGTCCCGGCGGGGCGGTGAGCCCGGCAATGAAGCCGACCATCGGCTTCTTGCGGCCTCGCTTCGCCTCGTCGGCAATGAACTGCGCCGCTTCCTCTTCGGCGGAGCCGCCGATCTCACCGATCATGATGATCGAGCGGGTGGCATCGTCACCGAGGAACAGTTCGAGCATGTCGATGAAATTGGTGCCGTTGACCGGATCGCCGCCGATGCCGACCGCAGTGGTCTGGCCGAGGCCGGCCATGGTTGTCTGGTGCACTGCTTCATAGGTCAGCGTGCCCGAGCGGCTGACCACGCCGACCGTGCCCTGCGAGAAGATCGATCCGGGCATGATGCCGATCTTGCATTCGTTGGGGGTCAGCACACCGGGGCAGTTGGGGCCGATCAGGCGCGAGCCGGTGCCCGCCAGCGCGCGCTTGACGCGGACCATGTCGAGCACCGGAATGCCCTCGGTGATCGCGACGATCAGTTCGATCCCGGCATCGATCGCCTCGAGGATGGCATCGGCGGCGCCCGGCGGGGGGCACATAGATGCAGCTCGCGGTCGCGCCGGTCGCCGCTTTCGCTTCGCCGACGCTGTCGAACTGCGGCAGCCCGAGATGCTGCGTCCCGCCCTTGCCCGGGGTGACGCCGGCGACCATCTGCGTGCCATAATCGAGCGCCGCCTGGGTGTGGAAGCTGCCGGTGGAGCCGGTCATGCCCTGAGTGATGACCTTGGTGGATTTGTTGACGAGGATGGACATGGTCTTCGTTCTTTCGTCATCCCGGGCTTGATCCGGGATCGGTGGCGAGGATGCCGGACCTTGCGGCCAGCGGTCCCGGGTCAAGCCCGGGACGACGAATTTCAGCCGAGGCTGCTGTCGATTGCCTTGCAGGCGACCAGCAGTTCCTTGACCGCATCGATGCTGACTTGCAGCCCGGCCCTGGCCGTGTCGTCAAGGCCGATCTCGATCACCTGCTCGACCCCGCCCGCGCCGATCACTACCGGCACGCCGACATAGAGATCGTTGACCCCGTACTGGCCTGTTAGGTGCGCGGCGCAAGGCAGCACGCGCTTCTGGTCGCGCAGGAAGCTTTCGGCCATGGCGATGGCACTGGCGGCGGGGGCGTAGAAGGCCGAGCCGGTGCCGAGCAGGGCGACAATCTCGCCGCCGCCGTTGGCGGTGCGCTTGACGATGGCGTCGATGCGCTCCTGGGTCGAGCGGCCCATCTTGATCAGATCGGGCACCGGGATGCCCTTGACGGTCGAATATTCGACCACCGGCACCATGGTGTCGCCGTGGCCACCGAGAACGAAGCGGTGACATCGCGCACCGAAACGCCGAATTCCTCGGCGAGGAAAGTGGAGAAGCGCGCCGAGTTCGAGCACGCCGGCCATGCCGACCACCTTGTTGTGCGGCAAGCCCGAAAATTCGCGCAAGGCCCAGACCATCGCGTCGAGCGGATTGGTGATGCAGATGACGAAGGCACCGGGCGCATGGGCCTTGATGCCTTCGCCCACTGCCTTCATCACCTTGAGATTGATCCCGAGCAGATCGTCGCGGCTCATGCCGGGCTTGCGCGGCACGCCGGCGGTGACGATGATCACGTCGGCCCCGGCGATGTCCTTGTAATCGTTGGTACCGGTCAGCTTGACGTCGAAACCTTCGACCGGCCCGCACTGCGACAGGTCGAGCGCCTTGCCCTGCGGCACGCCTTCCATGATGTCGAACAGGACGACATCGCCGAGTTCTTTCTGCGCGGCGAGATGGGCGAGCGTGCCGCCGATGTTGCCGGCACCGATGAGCGCGATCTTCTTGCGTCCCGGGGTTTGGGCCATGGCAGAACTGATCCTTCGTAGCGGCGCGGAGAGGAAGCAGCATGATGGCCTGCAGGAGCCGCAGTCGGCAGGCCGCGCACCGGAACGCTGCGTGCCCTAGGCGCGTGACGGCCCCATTGCAACCGCGAATAGCGCCTGCAAGGAACTAATAGGTGCTAATGGTTCGCAATAGTATTAATGCGCGGCGAGGCGCTTTGCCGGCAGGGTCTCGCGCTCCTTGGCGAGCAGCATGGCGGCCAGGTAATCGGGCACGGCGCGGCTGAAGTAGTAGCCCTGGCCAAGCGTGCAACCCGCCGCGCGGACGGCTTCCACCTGTTCGATGGTCTCCAGCCCTTCGGCGACGATTTCCATACCCAGTGTCGCTGCCATGCCCGAAACGGCGCGGATGATGGCGTCGCTCTTCGCGCCGACATTGATCCCCGAGACAAAGCTGCGATCGACCTTGATCTTCGAGAATGGATACTTGTTGAGATAGCCGAGCGAGGAATAGCCGGTGCCGAAGTCATCGAGCGCGAAGCGCACCCCGGCATTGCTCAGCTCGGTGATGAAATGCTCGGTGTTCTGGCTGTGGTCGAGCAGCACGGTCTCGGTGATTTCAAGCTCCAGCCGGCGCGGGTCAAGCCGGGCTTCGCGCAGCGCGTTGAGGATGCCAAGCGCCGCGCCCGGGGCCTTGATCTGCACCGGCGAGAGGTTGACTGCGATGGTCACTTCATCGGGCCAGGTCGCCGCTGCCTTGGCCGCCTGGACGGTGATCCAGTTGCCAAGCGTGATGATCGCGCCGGTTTCCTCGGCGACCGGGATGAATTCGTCGGGTCGCAATTCGCCCTTTTCGGGATGGAACCAGCGCACCAGCGCCTCAAAAGCGCGGATGCGCCCGGTCTCGAGGTTGATGATCGGCTGGAAGAAGATCGACAGCTCGTCGCGCTGCAGCGCCAGCCGCAGTTCGGCTTCGATTTCGCGGCGGCGCACCAGTTCACGGGTCATGGCCGGGTCGAAGAAGCTGATCTGCTTCCGGCCGTTGACCTTGGAATGATACAGCGCGAGGTCCGCCCCCTTCATCAGCGTGTCGATGTCCTCGCCGTCATCGGGCAGCACCGCGATGCCCATCGAGCTGGCGATCTCCAGCCGGTTGCCGTCAATCCGCATCGGCCTGGTGATCTCGTCCATCATCTTCTGCGCCAACTGCTCGACCGCGCGGCGGTCGCGCGCTTCGCAGGCGACGATGAATTCGTCGCCGCCGAAGCGGGCGACAGTGGCCCCTTCGGGCGCGGCGGCCTTGAGCCGGCTGGCGACTTCGGCGAGCAGCTTGTCGCCGAGCTGGTGCCCCAGCGAATCGTTGACTTCCTTGAACTTGTCGAGATCCATCCAGTACATCGCCAGCTTCTGCCCAGGACCCAGCGTCGACAGGGTTTCGACCAGATGGTGGTTGAGGCCGGCGCGGTTGAGCAGGCCGGTGACCACGCAGCTGCGCGCGAGCACCTGCATGCGCTCGGCCAGCCGCGCGCTGGTTTCCGCCGCTGCGATCGAATTGCGCAACGTCCGGAACACGTTGAGCGTGATCGAGGTCATCGCCGGCAGCAGCGCAACGATGGTGATGGCGAGCGCAATCAGCGACGGATCGCTTTTGCGTGCCAGCACGAAACAGACCGGCCCCAGCGCCAGCACCAGCTGACCGATGGCGATCGTGGGCCGCCCGGCATTGCGCGCGGCAATCGCCACCGCATAGGCGACGGCATTGCACACCATCAGCAGCTGCACTTCGGCGGCGACCTTGTAGTGCACCGTCATCGCGCCAAGCAGGCCGAGGAACAATGCGTAGCTGAACGCGCCGATCT
Source organism: uncultured Alphaproteobacteria bacterium (assembly GCA_963777795.1). Lineage (GTDB taxonomy): Bacteria > Pseudomonadota > Alphaproteobacteria > Sphingomonadales > Sphingomonadaceae > Novosphingobium. Next base: position 10,883 of record CAVZRM010000003.1, on the reverse strand, counting down.
CATAGAGCGTTTCGAGCTTGCGGCTGTCCCGCCCGGCCAGTCTGGGCAGGAACAGCGCCATGAAAATGCGTGCTGCGGCAATCATCGACAGGATGATCGCGACTTGGGTGATTTGCGGCTGGTTTGCCTGCCAGGCGGCCACCGCGCTGGTCATGATGCCGCACAGTGCGGCGATGGTCAGGCTCGAGGGCTGGGCATACAGCGACGCGACCAGGATCTCGCGGACCCTGTCGTCGAGCGCATTGGTGCCGAACAGCACCCGCATTCTGGCGCGCAAGCGCTTGATAGGCGAACTCCCAGCCGGATTGACCGATCTAGGTTCGACCTATCACCCAATGGTTAACGGCACGGAAGGGATCGGGCTTAATTTTGCACTACCGTGCGCCGCTTATCGCCCCGAATTGGCGTCGCGGTGGAAGGCGGCGGCGGCGGTCATGCGGCGGTCGAGTGCGGTGCAGATCGCCATCCACCAGCGATAGTCGTCGCTGCGCCCGGCAAAGAAGGCGGCCTCGGCATTGTCGCGCGCCCGGCCGGCGGCGGAGAGGCCATGTTCGGCGAAATGGCGCAGCGCGGCATGCAGCAAGGCCTCGCCTCCGATCCCGCCACCATTGTCATTGGCGGCATGAAGCGGCATGCCGTGGCGGCGCAGCGTCACGCTGGCGGAGAGCGGGCTGGTGCAGGCGGCGGCGAAACGGATGGGCATCGAATTGTAAGCTCCGGCTGCGACGTGCGGGCCAGACCTTTAGAGGGTGAGCGCCTAAACCTTTGTGAGAGCCTATGGTTTCCGCCGGGTTAGCCATTCTCGGCCCAGTGTGTCACGGTGCCCGCCGCGCGCCCGATTCAGCTGCCTGGACGGGCGATCCAGCTGCCGCTGTGCTCATATTCGGGGCGCACCTGCGAGCTCTGCGGCAGGTTGCCCGCGCGGTAGGCGGCATCGCCGCCGCGCTGCTGCACCTCGGGAGCATAGGCCGGTGGCGGGGCCTGGCGCACCGGCGCGACACCGAGCGGCGTCGGGGCAAAAGCGGCGGGAGTTGGGACATTCGCCTGCGCGCTCCTGAAGCCTTGCTCGTAGGCGCGTTCCACCGCCAGCGGATCGAGCACTGGATCGGGCTGGCTGCCCGCCTCGAGACTGCGGGCATGCGGCGCGGCGATCGGTTCGCCGCCGGCATAGGCGAAGCGGAACGCCCCGGACTTGCCGGCGCGGCCGGGAAAGCGGAAAAAGCGGTGCGCGCCGATATTGGCGACGTTGACTAGTTTGGGGCTCCAGTAGGGATGCACGGCAAAGGTGTGGTAATGCGTGGCGAGGCCGACCGGCGCGAAGACATAGCCCGCCAGCGCGCCGCGAGCGACGCGGGCGGCGCGGTCCCAGAACATCCGGCTTGGCACCCGCGCCAGCGAACCGTCGCAGGTGAACGAGAACTGGCAGCCAGTGCGCCGCTCGGATCCCTGGTAGACCACGCCGCACACGGTGTTGGGATAGGAGGCATGGGCAACGCGGTTGAGCACCACTTGCGCCACCGCGCGCTGGCCATCGTCGGGCTCGCTGGCGGCCTCGTAATAGATCGCTGCGGTGAGGCACTGCTCGGCACGGGTGCGGTCGACCCCTGAATTGTCGATGCGCAAGGCGCGCGCGGCAGGTCCGACGATCTGGCCGAACTGGCCGGGCGCGGGCTCCGCATCGGAATGGATGCCTTCGCCTATTCCCGGGGCCCAGGTCGTCTCGCGCTCGTCGGCGGCGAGGTAGTAGAAGGCCGAGCCGGGGAAACTGTCACCGGCTTTCTCGAACGGCATCGGCTCGACAGCGACAGGAGCATCGCCGGCATCGCCGATGTCGAAATCCGACCAGGCTTGCGGCGCGGCAAACGCCGGCACGGCCAGCGCCGCCACCCCGATCAGCACCCGCCGCCCGACCAGCCTGCGCCGCGCCCGCGCGGCGCGGCGCTGCTCCAGCCGGGCGACGAAGGCGCTCAGCTGGGGAGACTGCGGCAAGGGGCTGGCAAGGTCGCTGGTCGGCTTCACACGGTCTTTCTTTTGGTCACGCGCTGCGCGCGTAGTAGCGATCGCGCGCACGCGCATCCGGCTATTTTCCACCGTGCCGAAGCGGCACAGTGCCCGCGCATAAGATAAAGCGGTTAAGCATTTGGCGTTGACCGCGCATCATGCTGCATTGCAGCGACTTGCGCCGGGCCGGGTGTGCGGCTAAGGCCCGCGCCACGTCACCGGTGTCCGGAAACGGGCCTAAGAGGGAAGCGGGTTTTATTCCCGCGCTGCCCCCGCAACTGTGACCGGGGAGCGCCGCTCCATCATGCCACTGTGCCGAGCTTGTCGAGGTGCGGGAAGGCGGAGCGGCGTTACGATCCGGGAGCCAGGAGACCTGCCAGTGACGGTCGTTCCGCAGCCGGGCGGGGTGTACCGGATTGCAGCGTGGACCCGCAATTTCGCGCGGGGCCTCTCGCCATGGACGGCTTTTCGTTCATGCCGGAGGTTTGACTATGAAATATCTGTTTTTGCTGGGTTGTTCTCTTGTGTCTGCGCCTGCGTTCGCTGACGCTCCGCGCGCGGAGCGCCCGCCGATCATCGTTACCGCGACCCGCACCGAGGCTCCGCTGAGCGAGGTCGGCCAGTCAGTCAGCGTCGTGACCGGCGATCAGATTGAACGCAGCCAGGCCACCCAGGCGGTCGATGTGCTTGCGCGCCTTCCAGGCGTCACGGTTTCGCCCTCAGGCGGCTTCGGCCAGCCCGCCAGCGTGTTCGTGCGCGGGGCGGAGAATGCGCAGAGCCTGGTGCTGATCGACGGGGTGCGGATCAACGATCCGGCCGACGTCGGCGGCGGTTTCGATTTCGGCGGGTTGACGATCAGCCAGTTCGACCGGGTCGAAGTGGTGCGTGGATCGCAGAGCGTATTGTGGGGCAGCCGCGCCATCGGCGGCGTGATAAACTTCATCACCAGGCGTCCGGGTGAGACGTGGGAAGGCCGCGTTCAGGCTGAATATGGCTGGCGCGGCCGCAAGCAGGTCTCGGCCTCGATCAGCGGCAAGGCGGGTCCGGTCGGTCTTTCGCTCGGCGGCAACTGGCTCAAGGGGGATGGCTATTCAGCCTTCAGCGAAGACCGCGGGGCGACCGAGCGCGACCGGTTCGAAAGCAAGGCGGCCAATGCCCGCGCCGAAGTCGAACTGGTCTCGGGGCTGAGCCTGGATGCCGGCGGCTACTACTCCAAGGCCGATTATGGCTACGACAACACCGGATCCGACGCGGCGCATGTCGGCAGCAAGCGCGACGCGACGCTTTACACCAACCTGCGCTTCAGGGGGCTGGACGACCAGTTGAGCGCGCGGATCGGCTTCGGGCTGACCGACAGCAACCGTGTATCCAACCACGCCATTTTCGGTCCCTACATTACCGATGGCCGCAACGAGCGAATCGAGGGCCAGATTGCGTTCACCCCCGCACCGGTCGTCACCCTGCTGGTCGGGGCCGAAACCGAAAAGTCCGAATTCAACGACAACTTCGGATCGGCGGACGCCACGCGGATCGACGGCGTCTACGGCACTGTCACCCTTCGTCCGCTCGGCGGCCTGACCGTCAACGCCGGCCTGCGCCATGATTCGCACGAGGATTTCGGCCAGAAGACCAGCTTCTCGGCAAGCGGGGCCTGGGTGCTGGGAGAGAACTCTCCGGTACTTCGCGCCAGCTATGGCGAAGGCTTCAAGGCGCCCTCGCTCTACCAGCTCTATACCAACACCGGCTTTGCCGCATTGAGGCCGGAACTGGCCAAGGCCTATGACATCGGCATCGAGCAACCGTTCGCAGACGGGCACGCCAAGGCATCCCTCGTCTGGTTCGATCGCACCACCCGCAACCTGATCGACTTCGACTTCGCGACCTTTACCTACTACAATATCGGCTCTGCGCGGGCGAAGGGGATCGAGGCGGCTGTGGAAGTGACCGACTGGCACGGTTTCGACGCGCAGCTCAGCTATACCTGGCTCGACGCGATCAATCGGGCGACCGGCAAGCAACTGGCCCGCCGCCCGCGCCACAACCTGTTCGCCAGCCTCGACTATGAATGGCCATTCGGGCTGCGCACCGGCATCGACCTGCGCCACGGCGGGACGCGGTTCGACGATCAGGCCAATCTCAGCCCGGTCGGCGAGCATACCGTGGTCGCGCTGCGCGCTGCCTATGCGATCACCCAACATGTCGAGGTCTTCGGACGGGTCGAGAATTTGTTCGACGAGACCTACGAAGTCGTGCGCACCTACGGCACGCCGGGACGTTCGGCCTATGCCGGGGTGAGGGCGAGGTTCTGAGGATCGCGGCGGCCCTTGCTGCACTGGCGCTGGGGGCCTGCGGCCCGGTGCCCGCTGGTCCCGAGCGTGTCGCAGGGCCGGCGCTGGTCAGCCTCAACCCGTGCAGCGACGCGGTCCTCGCCGAAGTCGCGGACCCGGCGCAGATCGTGGCGATTTCCGCTTTCAGCCACGATCCGGCGTCGAGTTCGCTGGAGCTGGCCGTGGCGCGGCGCTTTCGCGCGACAGCAGGCACAGTCGAGGAACTGGTCACGCTGAAGCCCGATCTGGTCATCGCCGATGACTACCTGCCGCCTGCCACTGCCGCCGCGCTCGATGCGCTTGGCATCCCTGTCGCGCGGCTGCCGATCGCCATGTCGATCGAGGACAGCAAGGCGCAGGTGCGGCGGCTGGCGGCGCTCGCCGGCCATCCCGGGCGCGGCGAAGCGCTCAATGCGCGGATCGACCAGGCGCTCGCCCGCGCCGCGCCGGCGCCGGGTTCCGCGCCATTTTCCGCCGTTGTCTGGCAGTCGGGCGGAATCGTGCCGGGCGAGCACTCGCTGATCGGCGACCTGTTGCGCCGCACCGGCTTTCGCAGCCTCAGCGCAGCGAAGGGCATGAAGCAGGCCGATATGCTGCCGCTGGAGGAAATGCTCGCCGATCCGCCCCGGGTGATCCTCGCCGCCGGCAATCCGCGTGCACAGGAGGACCGGCTGCTCGCCCACCCGGCACTTGCCGCGCTGACGCAAACGCGGCGCGAACGGCTCGATCCCAGGCTGCTGTGGTGCGGCGGGCCGACGATCGTGCGGGCAGCGGAGCGGCTGGCGCAAATCAGGAAGGGTTTGACGCAAGCAAAGCCCCTCCCCTTCTGGGTTGGGGTGGGGCTACTCCACGCGCGAGACGCGTCGCCGGGCGGACAGCCCCCACCCCCTGCCCCTCCCCAGAAGGGGCGGGGAGAATCATGACCCGCCCGGTCGCCGTGCTCCTCGCCGCGCTGGCTCTGGCCGTGCCGCTCAGCCTGCTGGCGGGGCGGGTGTGGATCGACCCGCTTGATCCGCAGACCGCCCATGCCAGCGTCATCCTGCTCGAGCTGCGGCTGCCGCGCGCGCTGCTGGCGCTGGCGGTGGGCGCGGGGCTGGGCGGGGCGGGGGCAGCGATGCAGGGCTATTTGCGCAACCCGCTTGCCGATCCCGGGCTGTTCGGCATCGCACCGGGCGCCGCGCTGGGGGCAGTGCTCAGCCTGTCGCTGGGGGCGGCATCCGCCTGGGCCTTGCCGCTGTTCGCGCTGGTCGGTGCCGGCGGGGCGATGGCGCTGCTGGCGCTGATTGCCGGCCGGGACGGCGGCGTGGCGCTGTTCACGCTCGCTGGCATGATGATCGCCAGCCTCGCCGGGGCCTTGATGAGCCTCGCCATCAGCCTCTCGCCGACGCCCTTCGCGCTCAGCGAAATCGTCACCTGGCTGATGGGGGCGCTGGCCGACCGCTCGTGGCGCGAGGTGTGGATCGCCGCGCCGCTTAGCCTGGCCGGGCTTGCCCTGCTCGCCGGGGCAGGCCGCGGGCTCGACGCGCTGACGCTGGGCGAGGCAGCGGCGCGCTCGCTGGGCATCGCACCGCGCCGGCTCCAGGGACTGATGGTCGCCGGGATCGGGCTGACTGTTGGCGCGAGCGTCGCGGTTGCCGGAATCATCGGCTTTGTCGGGCTGATGGTGCCGCATTTCGTCCGCCCGTTCACTGACCGCCGGCCGTCCTCGCTGCTGCTGCCCTCGGCGCTGGCGGGCGCGCTGCTGCTGCTGGTGGCCGATTGCCTGTGCCGGGTGCTGCCCTTGGCGGGCGGCGAATTGCGGCTGGGGATCGCGCTCAGCCTGCTCGGCGCGCCGTTCTTCCTGCATCTGCTGCTCAAGCTGCGCAAAGGATTGGCATGACCCTCGCGGCGATGAATCTCACCCTCGCCAGCCGCCTCGCGGGGGTCACCGCCAGCCTGCGCGCCGGCGAAGTCACCGCGATTTGCGGGCCCAACGGCGCGGGCAAGTCGTCGTTGCTCGCCTGCCTCGCCGGCCTGCTCGCGCCCGATGCCGGCGCGGTCGTGCTCGATGGCGTGCCGCTGCCGAAGCTCCCGGCGCGCAACCGCGCGCGTGCCCTCGGCTACTTGCCGCAGAGTCCCGAAATCGCCTGGGATGTCTCGGTCGAGGTGCTGGTCGGGCTCGGCCGCATCCCCTGGCCGGGCAGCGGCGGCGATGCGGCGATCGACTCTGCCACAGACGGGGCTATCGCCGCATTGGACCTTGAACCACTGCGCCACCGCCCGGTCTCGCGGTTGTCGGGCGGCGAGCGGGCGCGGGCGCTGATGGCGCGGGTGCTGGCGGGCGAGCCGCGCTGGCTGCTCGCCGACGAGCCGCTTGCCAATCTCGATCTCGCCCACGCCGCCGCCTTGGTCGCACAGCTGCGCGCCTGCGCCGTGGCGGGCACCGGCGTGGTGCTGGTGCTTCACGACCTCGCCCAGGCGATGAACCACGCCGACCGGGTGCTGGTGCTGCACGGCGGCCAGTTGATCGCCGACGGCCCGCCCGGACAGGCGCTGGACGAGGCGACGATCGCGCAGGTCTGGGGCGTTGCCGCGCGCTGGCTGGGCGCGCCCGGCGCGCGGGCGCTGGCGGTGGGGTGATTCAGCGCGGCAGGCGGCAGGGCCGGCCTTCGTACTGATGGCGATGGAGCACATAGGCGCGGCCGTTCCAGCGGTGCACGCCGAAGCAGAACCCCGGCCCGCCAACCTCGATGTCCGGCCAGCCGCCGGCACCGCGCGTCGCCAGGAATGTCGCCATGCCAAGCTGGCTGGTCATCGCCTTCCAGCTGCCATCGCGCTGCTTGCTCACCAGCCAGAACTGGGTGCCGGTGTTGCCATAGCAGCCCGCGCCGCCTTCGACGATCACTGCCTCGGGCAAAGCGTCGCCATTGCGGTCGGCCAGCGATTCGATTGCGCCGGGGCTGTAGCTTGCCGAACGTAACTCCCGGTCGCACTGGTGCCAGCTGCGGCCCTCGCGATGGAACCCGGCGGCGCGGAAGGCGGCGGCCTGATCGGCGGCTGACAGTTGCAGCGGAGCGGCGGCCATGGCAGGCGCGGCGAGGAGTGAAGCGAACGTCAAACGCAGGGCAATCATCGGCGGCTCCTCTGGATGACGCAAAAGGCCACGGATCGTCGCACGCCGCAAGACTCAGCCGCACTTGTCACGGACTGCGCGATCGCCGATGCACAAGCCGCGCCTACTTCGGCGGGCAATGTTCGTTCAAGCCGGCGCGACAGGCCTGCCGCGTTGGCGCGGCGGGCGGCGCGGCGGCCACCGCCGAGCTGGCGAGCAGGGCGAGGAGCGTGACGCGCGGGCGAATCATCGGCAACTCCTTGGTACGCTTCAGCAGGCCACGGATCGTCCCGACGTGCAAGCCATCTCCCCACCCGGTCGGCTTTGGGGCCGCTTGGTAAAAGTAATAACAAAGTAAATATTCCATTAATCATTGCATAAAGTGACAATATGCCTCATAAGTCGAGTATATTGCAAAGTTGTATGGGGTGGACAATGGTTCAGGCTATCGACGCAACTCCCGATGCCAAAAAGCGCAAGTGCATTGTTCTGTTCTCGGACGGCACCGGAAATTCGAGCAGCAAGCTGCAAAAGACCAATGTCTGGCGGCTCTATGAAGCGATGGACCTCGGGTACCCGGCAAACAACTCTGCGCTTGTCGAAACGCGCAAGCGCTGCGGCAAGGATGCGCCCAACGCCCACGACGAAGTGCAGCTGGCCTATTACGACGATGGTGTCGGCACTTCCACTTTCAGGCTACTGGCAATTCTCGGCGGAGTGTTCGGCTTCGGCCTGGCGCGCAACATTCGCGATCTCTATAAATTTCTCTGTCGCAACTTCGACGAGCATGCGGATGATCGCATCTATGCCTTCGGCTTCAGCCGCGGTGCCTACACCATCCGCCTGCTGATCTCGCTGGTGACCACCATGGGCTGCGTCCCGTACCAGAGCGAGGCCCAGCTCGATCGTGCTGCGCGCGACATGTGGCGCGAATATCGCCGCTTCTTTCACACCAACAACCGCTGGACCGACCTGCTCGTGGCGTGTGGCCGCGCGTTTGTCCGCACCTTGATCCGAATCGCCAGGCTGCCGTCGGGGATCGAGTTGCGAAAGAGGCCGTCCGGGCTCTGGGCGATGCGCCTGCCCGACGGGGGCCTGTATGCGGCTTGTGTCCCCGAGCAGCTGCGGCGCGGGAATTTCATGCGTGAATGGTGGGATTTCTGGTGGACGCGCAAGGACCAGCCGGTCGATGCCCAGGGTACGCCCAGTTGCGGCCCGCCGATCGAATTCGTCGGCGTCTGGGATACGGTCGCTGCCTATGGCGGCCCCGTGGTCGAAATCACGCGGGCGGTCGATGAATGGATCTGGCCGCTGACCATGCCCAACTACCGGCTGAGTGAAAAGGTCAGATGCGCGCGCCACGCGCTGGCCATCGATGACAAGCGCGACTCCTTCCAGCCGCTGCTGTGGGACGAGCCGAACGAGCGCGCTCTCGAATGCTGGAATGAGGCGAACCCCCGCCTCCAGCAGGTGTGGTTCGCGGGCATGCACGCCGATGTCGGCGGCGGTTACTCGGACGAATCGCTCAGCTTTGTCTCGCTGTGGTGGATGATCGGGCATGCCGAGCAGGCCGGCCTGCGGCTGCTGCCTGATCACGTCTCCCGGATCGACAACCTGCGCAACGTCTATGGACCGATCCACGACAGCCGAGGCGGCGCGGGCGCATTCTATCGTTACCAGCCGCGCTATATCAACGCATGGATCGACTGGAATGGCACCTTCGCGGGCGGGCGCAGCCTGCAGCCAGCGACCCAGGTCTATCGCGATCCGACGATCGATCGCGATCCGCGAACTGGCAAGGGGCGCTATGAAACGCGCGGTCTTCTGGCCGAACCGATCCGCGTGCATCGCAGCGTGGTCGAACGGCTGAAGATGTCGACCGACGGCTACGGCCCCAACAACCTGCCACCGCACTATTGGATCGACGACGGCGTCAACGGAGTGACGCCCGCCAAGCTCGCCAACCCGGTCAGCCTGCCGCTGATCTACGAACTGGGCGATCGCATCAAGGCGCGGCGATTCTGGTATTTTCTCAGCTTCGGCATGGCTTTGCTGCTAGCTCTGCGCCCGTTCTGGGACGAAATGCCACTGCTTGAGGGCGTCGGTGGCAGGGTCGATGCGCGCACCGACGCCCAGATCCTTGAGTTGACGTTCAATGCCTTCCTGCCCGAATTCGCCGAGAAATGGACTAACGCCATCGCCGCCGATCCCTTCGGCTCGCTCATCCTTGTCTTGTTTCTGCTTGCCTTTACCGCGCTCGGCGTGCGGCACGAATGGGCGATGACCGACATATCGCGCACGATGTGGCGGCACATGTTCGCGCCAAAGGGAACCGATCAGCCCGTGCCGGTCGGCAAGGTCTTCATGCAGCGCTGGTGGCTCGATGCGATCCGCTTCCTGCGCCGCTGCGATCCCCTGCAGGGGGTCCTCGCCTGGTGGAAATGGCGCGCGGTACCGGTCGTTCTCGGCCTGGCGATGTTCGCTGCCGGGTCCTATGGGGTGCTCGCGGCTGCAACCCAGCTTTGGCTGGTCCGCGTCGAACAGCGGCCATGGCTGTGCCCGGACGAGCCGCACCAGGCAGGGAATTTCGGAGATAGGGTATCGATCTCGATCGCCAATCCCTGCGCCGATCTCGGCCTGAAGGTCGAACCGTCGGAAAAGCCGCAGCGCTTCGCGCTCATTGTGCAAATGCGGCAGGGTGACGGCTCGGAAGGCGAATGGCGCGACGAGACCAGTCCGGCGACGCCGCTGGGCTGGAACAGCGTGGAATTGCCCGGGCTGCGCAAGACGATCGAGGCCAGCGGAGTTGGCCCAAGGCTGCCGGAGTGGGCCATCCACCTGGCCAGCGCGGCACCGCACGACGGGTCGAAATTCCTGCGAAGGGTGGTGTCGGCAGACTTGCTCCAGCCGGTGATCGAATTGCGCCGGAGATATATCCGCCAGGGTATTCAAGGCCGGCTCGGCCGCTTTTTTCTGGCGATTCGGTTTACATGTCGGTACCGGACTTGAAGCGCGTGGCGGACAGCGACTATTTCGTCGGCCAGTTCGTCGTGCCGCCGAAGCTGGAAGGGAAGCTTGATTTCTTCGTCGACGATGCGGTGCTGGCGCTCGATCCGGGGTTGCGCCAGGGTTGGCTGCGCCACGCCGCAGGGGCATGGCTTGAGTGTCCTCGACATTGCCGGGCGCTATCGCAACAATTGCGGCACCGCCGTGGTGTCCGTCCTGAAGTCGCCGTAAACCGAAACCATGGCCCACCAGAACCACGCGCTCGCCCGCGCCTGTATCGCTGCTGTCGAGGCGGGCGATCTGTCCGACGAGCTGTGCTGCCCGGTGATGACTGCGTGGATCACCACCCGCAGCGCGATTGGCGGCGGGTTAAGCCCTGTCGCCCGGCTAGCCGGGGGCGCCACCGGTTATCCCGGGCAGACCCGCCGTTTGCTGGGTCGGCAGGGCGGCAGCGCGGC
>CAVZRM010000002.1:0-1013533 GCA_963777795.1 uncultured Alphaproteobacteria bacterium | reverse complement strand
CCAGTTGTAGCCGGCATTGTCCTTGATCATGCCGGTCAGCGAGGAGACGACAGTGCCATCGGCGAGCACGGCTTCCAGCCCCAGCACCATGTCGCGCATCATGCCCCAGCGGATCACCCGGTTGCCGCCGGCATTGGTGCCGATCACCCCGCCGATCATTGCGGAGCCCCGCGCGCCGAGATCGAGCGGCAGGAAGGCGCCTTGCGCCTCGGCCTGTTCGGCAGCCGCCTGCAATACGCAGCCGGCCTCGACTGTCATGGTCATCGACAGGGTGTCGATCGCCTGCACCCGGTTCATCCGGTCGAGCGACAAGGCAAGCCCTCCGTCCTCGGGCACCGCCGCGCCGCAAGTGCCGCTCTGGCCGCCTATTATCGTAACGGGGATAGCGTGCATGTGCGCCAGCTTCATCACCTGCGACACTTCGTCAGTCATGGCAGGCCGGACCAGCCAGGCGGGGTGCGCCTCGAACTTGCGGCCGATGTCGATGCGATAATGCTCGCCGATATCCGCGCCGCAACGCACATTTTCCGCGCCGACGATGGCGGTCAGGGCCTCGGCAATGTGGTCAGCCATCCGTCAACTCTCCTCCCGCATGTCGCGCAGGTTGGCGGGCGAAAGCGGGCCGCGCAACAGGAGTGTCTTTCGCGCAGTGCATTTCATGGGTTAGGCTCCTGCCAACAATCGGGAGAGGCGAATCATGGGCAAAGTGCGCGCAGCGCTGGCGGCAGGCAAGCCGAGCTACGGCAGCTGGGTGACACTCGACAGCCAGATTGCCGTCGAAGTGATGGGCCGGGCCGGGTTCGACTGGCTGATCCTTGATGGCCAGCACGGCGCAGTCAATGCGGGCAACATGCTCTCGCTGATCCAGGCGGCGGAACTGGGCAGCACAGCTGCCATCGTCCGCGTCGCCTGGAACGACGAAAGCCAGATCATGCGCGCGCTGGACCTTGGCGCCTATGGCGTGATCGTGCCGATGGTTTCGACCGCACAGGATGCGCAGCGGGCGGCGGCGGCCTGCCGCTATCCGCCTCATGGCATCCGGTCCTTCGGCAGGGTGCGCAGTTATTATGGCCCGGCTGGCGCAGGCGCGCCGGAGCCGCTGTGCCTGGTCATGATCGAGACGGCCGAGGCGCTGCAAAACCTCGAAGCGATAGCGGCAACACCGGGAGTCGATGGGCTGTTCGTCGGCCCGGTCGACCTCGCCATTTCGCTGGGCCAGGGCCCGGCCATGACGATGACACCGGAAGTACTGGCCGCGATTGGCGATGTGATTGCCCTGTGCCGCAAGCACGGCAAGATCAGCGGCTCGGCAACGCTGGGCGCGGACAATGCACGGCAGCTAGTGGAAATGGGCCTGACATTCGTGCCGCTGGGTGCCGATGCCGGCTTTGTCCGGCGCGGGGCTGCGGCGGAACTCGCTGCTGCGCAAGGATGGAAATGATATGTACGACAGAGCCATAGCCGACCTGCTCTCCAAGCAGGAAATCACCGAAGCGCTCCACCGCATTGCGCGCGGCACCGACCGCGGCGATCTCGAACTGTTCGCCTCGGGCTTTCACGAGGATGGCGAGGATTATCACGGGCTGGCCAACGGGCCGGTGGCGAACATCATCGCCAATCTCGGGCGCTCGACCTTGCTGTGCACCCAGCATCTGCTGGGCAATGTCTCGATAGACATCGATGGCGAGACGGCCCGCGTGGAATTGCTGTTCACCTCGTATCACCAGCGCCGCGACGCCGAGGGGCAGCTGTGGGACGAAACCTTGCGCGGGCGGTATCTCGATCTCTTCGAGCGGCGAAACGATGCCTGGAAGATCGCCCGGCGCGTGGTTGTCTGGGACGCGTCGCGGGTGGAACCGGCGGCGGGATCGTGGTTCGACCTGATGCGGCAGCGCCCGGGCGCAGATGACCGCTATGTGTTTGGCCGGCGCGACAAGAGTGACATGGTCTACACATTCGAGTTGCCCGATGAGCTGCGCGGGTAAGCGGGAGTGAACGTCTTCATCCTCGACGAAATTGTCGTGCAGCCCGGTCGCGCCGATGACTACCGCCACGGCTATGCCTCGCGCTATGTGCCCGGTGCGCAGCGGCGCGGCATGCACCTGGCAGGGGCCTGGCAGACTCCACCGGGGCAGGACTTCGATGAGCTTCCGACCACGCTGTTCTACCTATGGGAGGTCGACGGGGTGCAAGGCTGGTGGAACCAGCGGATGAGCAAGCTGCCGGACGGATCCGACGAACGCTTCGAGAAGCTCGCCTGGTGGCAGGAGAGCGACACCATGACGCTCAGCCGCAAGCGGCGGGTGCTGTCCGATCAGGCCGACATTGCCTGATGTTCGTGTCGCTGCGCCTGATAACCTTACCGCCGGAGCGCGAGTTGGAACGGGAGGCGCTGGTCGCCCGATTGCGCGACGCTGGTGCCAGCCTCCCGGGCATGTGCTCCTGCTGGATCGCGCCGGTTTCGCCAATGGCGGTGATCAACGCCGGGCATGTCGTCTGGCGGATGACATTTGTCAGCGAGCGCGAGGCCCTGGCGGTGTCGCTTGATCCGGCGTGGCGCGGGGCCATAGCCGCGCTGATTGACGGCGCCGAGGTCACGCATGTCGGCTATCGCATGACGCGCAGCGTGGTCGTGCCTGCCGGCGGCGGCATCTGGCGTGCGCTGGTCTTCCGCATCATGCCGGAGGGCTTCCCGGAAGGCGCAGAAGCGCTGAAACAGGGTCTGCTGATGATGCCTGGCCAAGTCTCGACCATCCGCAGTTGGGCGCTGAGCCCGGTCTCGCTGTGCGAGGGACCAAAGGCATACACTCACGTCTGGGAGCAGGAATTCGACAGCCTGGATGGGCTCACCGGCGAATATATGACTCACCCGATCCACTGGGGCCATGTCGATGCCTTCTTCGATGCCGAATCTCCGGAATATATTGTCGATCCGCAGCTGATACAGGTCGTGGGCACGATCGACCGGACAATCATGGACTAGCCATTGAGCCTTGCCCCAATCCGTGTCGGCATTGTCGGTGCCAATCCTGAGCGCGGCTGGGCGCGCGATGCCCATCTCGCCGCGCTGCGCGCCTTGCCGGACTTTGCGATAACTGCGGTCTCGGCGCGGACGCAGCATATTGCCGATAAGGCCGCCGCGCATTTCGGGGCGGGGCGGGGCTTTGGCGATTTGCTGGAACTGGTGCGCGATCCCGGGGTCGATGTCGTCGCCGTGACAGTCAAGGTACCCGAACACCGCGCGATCGTGCTGGCGGCGCTGGCTGCCGGCAAACATGTCTATTGCGAGTGGCCGCTGGGGCGGGACCTCGCCGAAGCGCGGGAAATGGCCAATGCCGTCCCGCCGGGCATCCACGCGATGATCGGCCTGCAGGGACTGTTCGCGCCCGCGATCCTCGCGGCGGCACGGTTTGTGAAGGACGGCGGCATTGGCGCACCACGCGTGCTGCGGGTGTTCGGCTCGGCCGCCGCCTGGGGTGATGATACACCCGCATTCGGAGCCTACCTTCAGGACAAACGGACTGGCGCGACATTGGAAACGATCGGCGGCGGGCACACGTTGGCGCCGGTCGAGGCGCTGATTGGCCGCTATGTCGGAGTCGATGCCCGCAACACCACGTTCCTTAAGCAGGTCCCGATCATCGGCACCAATGAGACCGTCGAGCGGACCTGCGCCGATCACATGCTGGTGACAGGTCTGCACGACAGCGGCAGTGTATCGACCTTCGAAGTGGTTGGCGGCAAGCCGGAGCACCGCACCGCGCTGTTCGAACTGGAAGGCAGCAAGGGCTGGATACGGGTTAGCGGCACAGTTCCCGGAACCTGCCAGATTGCCCCGCTGGTGCTGGAGGCCAGCGTGTCAGTGGAGGTGCCGGAGCCGCTTGTCCCCGGCCTGTTCGGCGCATCCGCCAATGTCGCCGAGGCATGGGCAGCCTTTGGCCGGGACCTGCGTGAAGGCACGTTCACCGTGCCTGATTTCGCGGCGGCAGAGCGGCTGACTGCGCTGCTCGCTGCGATTGATATGGCTTCCACCAGTGGCCAGAGGCAGTCACTGTGAACCAGGCATACTTCATCCGCGAGGGCGAGAGGTTCGTGCCGACTGGCCTCGGGCCAAGTTTCTGGGACCCGGCCAAGCAGGGCGGCGCGCAGATTTGCGGGCTGACGGCGCAATTGCTCGGCGCAATTGCCGTCCCCGTGCCAATGCTGCCGGTGCGGCTCACGCTGGACATCTACGGCGCGGTGCCGATGGCGCCGCTGACCGCGCGCATTCGCCTGTTGCGCGAAGGCAAGCGCATCCAGCTCGCCGAACTGGAACTCGACGCAGACGGCCGCACCTGGGTCCGCGCGACGCTGCTGCGGGTGCGCAGGGAAGGCGAAGAAGCGCAACTGGTGCCGCTCACTCACCCTTTCCCCGAAGGCGCGCAAGGCCAGGCCCGAGTGCTGGCGGAATTGATCCGCATTGCTGGCAGCGAAACAGAACCAGGGCCCGGCGCAGTCTGGATGCGGGTCATCACCCCGATGATCGCCGGGGAACCGATCGACCCGCTCGCCTGCGTCGCAGCCGCCGCCGACTGGGGCACGACTGTTGCCCCGCCGGCCTCGCTGACGGACTGGACCTACGCCAGCCTCGATCTCTCGATCAACCTCTCGCGCATGCCGCGCAGCGACTGGATGCTGCTCGACGGTGCCAGCGAAGTGGCCGGAAACGGGACCGGAATCGCGACGCTTCGCATGGGCGACACAGATGGCATGTTCGGCACTACGCACCAGAGCGTGTTCCTGAACCGGCGCGAGACGAGCTGAGGAAAAATCAATGCCGCAAACTGCCGCCAAGTTCCGCTACGACCCGTTCTCGCCCGAAGCGATGCGCGATCCGCACAGCCTCTATCAGGTGCTGCGCGAGGAACATCCGGCATACTACATTCCCGAATACGACACCTGGGTTTTCAGCCGCTATCAGGACGTGTGGGACGGCTTCATGGACGCCGAGCACTATTCCGAGGCCGAGGGCCAGCTTTTCGCGCCCGAAGTGCTGCGCGTACACCACCGCGGCAATCCGCCAGAGCCGAAGATCGAGCCGGTGAAGGCCATGTTCCTCTGGCTCGATCCGCCGGTGCAAACCGCGTTCCGCCAGCTGCTCGCCCCGCCGTTCCTCAAGGGCAGCATCAACCGGCTTGAACCCATGATAACCCAGTTTGTCCGCCAGCGGCTGGCCGAGCTTCTACCGCGCGGAAGGTTCGATCTCACTGCCGATTTCGGCAGTTATGTTTCGGCCCGCGTCACCCAGCAGGTGATGGGGCTGGCGTTTGAAGACACCGACCACATCGTCGACCTGATTAATCGGCTGGTCTATCGCAAGCCCGGCCAGGCAGGCTCCACGCCTGAGGGCCTGGCAGCGCGCGACGAACTGCACGCGCTGCTGCGCGGCGAAGTACAGCGACGGCGCCGGGGCCAGGGGCCGGAAAGTCCGGTGATCGATCCCCTGATCGCTGCGAACATTATCGGCCGTCCGCTCACCGATCAGGAAGTGGCGGTCGATATCATGTCGATCCTGGTCGGCGGGACTGAGACTTTGCCCAAGATCTTTGCCGGAGGGCTGCTGGAGCTGTCGCGCCAGGGCGATCAGCTTGCCGAGGTCGCAGCCGATCCGCAGGCCAATGCCGGTGCGGCCTTCGAGGAAATGCTGCGCTACAATGCCCCGGCCCAGTGGTTTGGCCGCACCGTCAAGCATCCCGTCACGCTTGGCGGGGTGGCGCTTGAGCCCGGCCAGCGCGTGATCCTGCTGATTGCCTCGGCCAACCGCGACCCGCGCGAATTCGAGCGGGCGGACCAATTCATCTGGAACCGCAAGGCGCGCCGCATGCTGAGCTTTGGTGTTGGTCCGCACTTCTGCATCGGCATCCACCTCGCACGGCTGGAAGGCAGAATCATGCTCCGAGAATTTCTGCGGGCAGCGCAGCATTTCGAACTTGAACCGGAATCAGGCCATTTTGCCGAATCCGAATTCCAGATCGGCTGGACCTGCCTGCCGGTGCTCACGATCATTTAGGGAGACAAGACATGTATGACCTCAAGGGACGTATCGCCGTTGTTACCGGCTCTAGCGCGGGCATCGGCGAGGCCGCTGCCGAACGGCTGGCGTCGGCGGGAACAATTGTCATCTGCGGGGCAAGAACTGTAGGCATTGAGAATGATCCGCAACCCCAGACCCTTGCCAACACCGTCGCCAAAATCCGCGCCCGAGGCGGTGAAGCCTATGGGCACAGGCTGGATGTAGCCGATCCTCAGTCGAGGGCCGAATTCATGGACTGGGTGCTCGCCAAGTTTGGCAAGATCGACGTGCTGGTCAACAATGCCGGCATTTCCGGCATTTCCGGCAAGCGGGTATGGGAGATGTCGGAAAAGCACTTCCGGCTGGTATTCGAGATTGACGTCTTTGCCGTGCGCGACCTGATCGTGCGGGCTTTGCCAGGCATGATGGCGCAGGGCTGGGGGCGGATCGTCAACGTCTCCTCCACGGCTGCCGACCGCTCCGCCCCCAACCCCGAGGGGCCGCCCTTCCTCGAATACCACCGCAAGGCAGGGACAGCTCAATATTGCTCGGCCAGGTCCGCCGTGAACCTGTTCACCCGGGTTCTGGCCGCAGAACTTTATGGCAGCGGCATTTCCGCAAATACCGTGGCGCCGGTAAACTCGGTGATCACGCCCAACGTGCAGGCGGCAATCGATGCGGGGAAGGTAAGCCGCGACCGCTTTACCGCGCCGGAAGACCCGGAAGTGATGGCCGAGGCCATTCTCGCACTGTGTCTTGTCGATCCTGAAGTTTCGACCGGCCTGACGACCTACAGCGGCCAATATCTTGCCCGGATCGGACGTCCGGTCCGCGCACGGGATGGCGGCGAGTTCGAGGGAAAAATCACCACTCAATCTGTAAAGTACTGATATCAGGCTTGTCCTGGAAGGTTTTTGATGGCCCCGATATTTTCGCTTACGGGAAAAATTGCGCTGGTAACAGGCGCCGGGCAGGGTGCCGGTGCGGGGATCGCCGCGCTCTTTGCCCGGCAGGGTGCCGCAATCATCATCAACGATGTCGTCGCCGAACGGGCCGAAGCGCAGGCCCAGGCCATCCGCCAGGCAGGTGGCAAGGCGGTCGCACAGGCGTTTGATGTCACGGATCTGGAGGCGGTGCGCCAGGGCATTGCGGCAGGTGAAGCCGAAATTGGCGGCCCCATCGATATTCTCATCAATAATGCGGGCAATGGTGGGGCCGACGGGCCACTCCACATGTTGCCCTTTGCGGACCTTCCTCCAGAACATTGGCAGGCCACGCTGGCGGTGAATATCTACGGGGCGATGAATTGCCTGCATGTTGTGCTCAAGCCGATGATTAGCCGGGGTTGGGGGCGCATCATCACCATTGCCTCCACAGCGGGAACGCAGGGGATCAATGGCGGCATGTCGCATTATGGCGCGGGCAAAGGCGGGTCCATCGCGCTCACTCGGCACATAGCGCTCGAGAACGCCCGCTTTGGCATTACCGCAAATTCCGTTGCCCTTGGGCTGATCCGGCAGGACGACAGTGAACTGCTGAACAAGTTGGCCAAAGCCCTGCCGGTTGGCCGGCGCGGGACGCCCGAAGATGTGGCCGCGCTGTGTCTCTATATCGCATCGGAAGAGGCTGGCTGGTTCACCGGGCAAACCGTCGAATTGAACGGTGGCGCGTTTACCACCTGACTCGCCCAAGTGCGTAGCCGCCGCCATGCAGGTATAGGACTGTTCCTTTCGGAGCTGCGCCGGCAAAGATCACTTCCTCGCTCCTGACGCCGCCGCATTCGCCGACCGTGATCGCGGTTCCTTCGGCCGGCGGGATCTGCGCCGTTGCGGCATCCATCGCATTGCGAATCTCGGGCCACGACATGGCAATGCCTTTGGCCAGCGATGCGCGCTGGGCCAGCTGGTTGCGAATATCCTGAATTCCCAAGTCCTGATCGCCAACTTCCATGACCTGCTCTCCCGATTCACCGACTGTTGCGGCAGCCGCGATGAAACCGTTCGCAGCGGATATTGCAAGCCCGCTTGGCGCTGCCGATGTGCTCTGGGTGGCGATGATGCAATCTGCCAAGGGCAGGTGCCGTCACTTGCCGCAGTATGACAGGATGCCCTAAATGACTGCACCCCTGTCCTTGAGTTCCATGATTTCGTCGAAGGACAGCCCCATTTCCAGCAGGACTTCCTCGGTTTGCGCGCCAAGTTCCGGCGCTCCGCAAACCGCATAGGGCTTTTCGTCGAACTGGACCGGGTTGGCCGGAATATCGAGAGTGGCACCGCTGCTGGTCACCACCGTCTCGAGATAGCCATTGGCCTTCACCTGCGGGTCATCATGCACTTCCAGCGGCGTCATTACTGGCGACCAGACACCTTTCAGCGTCTCAAGTGCCGCGCGCCATTCGGCAAAGCTGCGCGAGGCGAAGACCTCGCGCAGCAGGGCGGTCAACGCGCGGCTGTTGGCGGTGCGCGCCTTGGCATCGGCAAATCGCGGCTCGTGGACCAGGTCGGGCTGATCGATATGCTGGCAGAAATCCTCCCAGAAAGGATCGCTCTGCAACATCATCAGAGTGATGAACCTGCCGTCGCCGGTGCGATAGGTGCCGGTCAGGGGATTGGGCAGGGCATCGCGGTCGGTTGCCGGAACGGCCACGCCCTCATACAGCTTGGCCGAAGTCACGTCTGGCCCCAGCTGCCACAGGGCGAGATTCAGCAGGGCGACGTCGACGACAGAGCCTTCGCCAGTCCGGCCGCGTTTCACCAGCGCGGCGGCGACGCCGCCTGCCATTGCCATCCCGGCCATGAAATCGCCAAACCCGCTGCGCGGCGCGACTGTCCGGTCGGCGTCGGGCGGGGTCAGCGCCGCGGCAATGCCGCCGCGCGCCCAGTATGAGGCAACGTCGAAGCCGCCGCGCCCGGCTTCCTTGCCCTTGGGGCCGAGCGCCGAGCCGCGAACATAGACGATGCCGGGATTGCGCGCGCGGATATGCTCCACATCGATGCCCAGCCTTTGCCGAACATCGGGCAGGTAGTTGGTGACGAACACATCAGCATCATCGACCATCCGGTAGATCAGCTCGCGCCCCTCCGGGGTCTTGATGTCGATGCCCACCGAACGCTTGCCGCGATTGGGCAGTTCGGTGAGGAAATTGATGCCGCCCACCGGCATCAGCATCGCGGAAACCAGGCCGCGCTGGGGATCGCCCCTGACCGGATCCTCGACCTTGATAACATTCGCGCCCCATTCGGCCAGAATCGCGCACGAGCTTGGCACGAAGGTCCACGAGGCAACTTCGATCACCTTGATTCCGGCCAAAACGTCAGACATCGCCCGTTGACCCCAAATCGGCTTTTACCAAAGCCGCCGCGCCCAGGCGGCGCTCCACGCTGCCCGAATAGTCAGGGCCCCGCCGCAGGCCGTTCCCGCCATCGACGGCAAGCACTTGCCCGGTAATCCAGCGCGCTTCGCCGGAAAGCAGGAAACACGCGGCCTGCGCCACATCTTCGGGCTGGCCGACGCCGCCGAGCGGGGTCTGGCTGACATAGCTCTGCCAGACCGGGCTGCCGGGTGCGACGGCCTCCATCACTTCGGTGGCGATGAAGCCCGGCTGGATGGCGTTGAACCGAACTCCCGCTGCACCATACTCGTCCGCTGCATTGCGGATCATCGCCTCGATCCCGGCCTTGGCGACGGGATAGGCGCCGAAATAGGGATGGGTGACATGCCCGGCGAGCGATGACATGCCGACAAATGAACCGTTGCCGGCACGGGCCAGATGCACTGCCGCATGTTTGATGCACAGCATCGTGCTGACCACGTTGAGCTGGAGAACCCGGAGGAACTCATCCAGGTCCTGCAAGTGATAAGGGGCCAGCGCACCGCCGCCTCCGGCATTGGCGATAACGCCATTGAGCCCGCCGCCAAATTCCGACGCTTCATGCAGCAGCCTGGCGACGTCGCCTTCCACAGTGGCATCGGCGGTCACGACAAGGACGTCGCCGCCTGCGCTGCGGATGCGCTCGGCGGTCTGTTCCAGCTTGCTCGCGGTGCGCCCGCAGATCGTGACGCGAGCGCCCTCCTGCGCCGCCAGCAGCGCGCAGGCCGCGCCGATGCCAGTGCCGCCGCCGGTGACGACCACGGAATGGCCGGCAAGCTTGCGTGCCGTCATGCTGTGACTGTTCCCGCATGCGCGCCTAGCGCGGGCGCTGGCTGCATGCCGCGTATCAGGCGACCGGGCAGGGCCTCGGTCGGCTTGCCGCCGCGATAGGTGATCTCGCCCGAGAGCATTGTCAGGGCAATGCCATCGCAGTCCTGCGCCATCCTGAGCCCGCCTGCGGGAAGATCGCGCACCGGGTAGGGAGCACCCAGGCGCAGGCGGTCGAAGTCGATCAGGTTGATATCGGCCTTGTAGCCTGGGGCAATCACACCGCGATCGAGCAGGCCCATGGCGCGGGCCTGGGTCGAGGTCATCGCCTGGATCAGGAAGGGCAGCGGCAGCCGCTCGCCATCGCGGTCGCGGCCCCAGTGAGTGAGCATGAAGGTCGGCTGCGATCCGTCACAGATCGTGCCGACATGGGCCCCGGCATCACCAAGGCCAAGGAGCACATTGTCGCTGCGGATCAGATCGGCCATGCCGGCAAGATCGCCGGTCCCGTAATTGGTCAGTGGCAGATAGACGATGCCCTGGCCCTCGTCCGCCATCAGCAGGTCGAACAGCATTTCCTCGGGTGCGACCCCTTGTGCAGCGGCGCGGAAAGCTATGCTTTGATCGGGTCGCGGTTCGTAATCGGGCGGGTCGGCCATTGCAAAGAGATCGGTATAGCGCTTGCCGATGGGCGTCTGATTGGCCGGATCGCCAGCCTCGGTGATGAGCCGGGCACGCAAGGCAGGATCGCCCAGCGCCGCGATCCGCTCGGCATGGGGCATGGCGGACAGCGGGGCATAGGAAGGGCAAAGCCTGAAGGGGTTGAGCGACAAGGCAAATCCCTGCAACACGCCCACCGGACGGCCAAGCGTCTGGACCTTGATCTCGGCTCCGGCGGCATTGGCGGCATCGACCTCGCGCAGGAAAGTGTCGCAATCGTCGGGCATCTCGCTGAACAGCGCAATGGCGATGCTGAGCGGCATGCCACTCGCTTCGACCAGCCGCCGGTAGAGCGCGATTTCACCCGCGATATCGCCGCCGATCGCGGCAAAGTCGCTAGACAGCTCGAGCACGCCCTTGCCGCCGGCCTTGACGCCCAGCGCGATGGCCAGCAGTTCGTCCTCCAGCGCGCCGTGCGTGGGAATGCTCTCGCCAGCCTTGGTGCGATGCGACAGGTTGCGCGAGGTCGAAAAGCCCAGCGCACCTGCTGCCATCGCCTGGCGCGCAAGCTCGGCCATGGCGGTGTTGTCTTCGGCGGTTGCTGGCTCGCGGCGCACCGCCCGCTCGCCCATGACATAGACGCGCAGCGCAGCGTGCGGGATCTGCGCGGCAATATCGACATCGTGCCGCCGCCGTTCGATGGCGTCGAGATAGTCGGGAAAGGTCTCCCAGTCCCACGCCAGCCCTTCGGTCATGACGATGCCGGGAATGTCTTCCACCCCCTCCATCAGCAGGATCAGGTCGTCACGGTCTTCGGGGCGGCAGGGCGCGAAGCCGACACCGCAATTGCCGGTGACGACGGTGGTCACGCCATGCTCGGATGTGGGAGAAATCCTCTCCGACCAGGTCACATGTCCGTCATAATGGGTGTGGATGTCGATGAATCCGGGCGTCACCATCAGCCCTGCCGCATCGATCACCTCGCGGGCGGGGCCGTCAAGCGCGCCGACCGCCGCGATCCGGTCGCCGGTTATGGCGATGTCGGCGATGAACGGCGGGGTTCCGGTGCCGTCGTGGACCGAGCCGCCCTTGATGATCGTATCGTACACCGCGCCTCTCCGGTAGCCTTGCACGCGAGGATACCCCCATCCGGAAAGGGCGCGCAATGCACATAATGCGTTGCGTTTTGCTTTGCCGGAATTCATGTTGTGCGGGTTGGGAAGAGTGATGAAGAAGCTCATACTCGAAGTCCGCATGAACGAAGGCGCGCGCAAGGACGCGAACCCGCATGTGCCGTATACGCCCGGGGAGATCGTGACCGATGTCGGCTGGGCTCCGCACTACATGTACCGGATGGGTCATTTCTATAACCGGCACCGGCACTGGCAGGGCTTTCCCGACATGGCGAAGCTGCCATCTGAGTACTTCCGCGAGAACATCTACCTGACTTTCCAGGATGACGTGACGGCATTCCAAGTTGCGCACCTGCTCAACCCGCGCCGGTTGACGTGGGCGAACGACTTTCCGCATTCGGATTCGACCTGGCCATGGAGCCAGGAAATCCTGGCAAAGCAGGCCGCGAACCTGTCGGATCAGGAACGGGTGTGGATCCCGCGCGACAATTGCGCCGAGCTCTATGGAATTTCGGTTGTCTGATGGCTGCCGGGGCAGATTCATGGATAGTTGAGGAGAAAATTACGTGAAAGCTGCTGTGCTGCGTGCCGCCGGGACACCGATGACCATAGAGAACGTCGATCTCGATGGCCCGCGCGCCGACGAAGTGCGGGTGCGTGTGGTTGCCAGCGGCCTGTGCCACAGCGATTATCACGTGATTTCGGGTGATTTCCCGTCTGCCTTTCCGATCGTGCTGGGGCATGAGGCATCGGGCATCATCGTGGCGGTTGGCAGCGAGGTACGCGGCTTCAAACCGGGCGATGCGGTTGTAACCTGCGTCTCGATGTATTGCGGGCAATGCCGCGATTGCCAGTCGGGCCACAACTATGTCTGCGGCGAAAAGCCGGTCCGCCCGGCAGGCCCCGGCTCCTCATGCATCACGCTGAACGGCGAACATATTCACCGATACTGCGAGCTGGCCGGGTTTGCCGAGGAAGTGGTTGTCCACCAAAGCGGTGTGACGAAACTGCCCGAGGGCATGCCGCTGGATCTGGCGGCATTGCTGGGCTGTGCGGTGTTGACCGGCGTCGGAGCGGCGACCGAGGCAGCGCAAGTTCGCCCCGGCAGCACGGTGGTGGTGATCGGCTGCGGCGGCGTCGGCCTCAACGTCATTCAAGGCGCGCGGCTTGCCGGCGCGGCGCGGATCATCGCAGTCGATGCCAACCCCGCCAAGTTTGAACTGGCGAGGATCTTCGGTGCAACCGATTGCGTCCAGGGCGGCGAAGGCGCGGTTGAAACCGTGCAGGAAATAACTCGCGGAGGCGCCGATTATGCCTTTGAGGTGATCGGTGTTCCGGCAGCGCAAAAGCAGGCATTCCAGATGCTGCGCCGGCGCGGCAAACTGGTGCTGGTCGGGCTGGCCCCGGTGGGTTCGAGCCTCGACGTTTCCAGTGTCATCATTGTGGCACGCGAAGTTCAGGTGATCGGCTCGCTGATGGGTTCAGCGCCGTTCCAGATGGCGATCCCCGCCTATGCCCAGCTCTATCTCGATGGCCAACTCCAGCTCGACCCGCTGGTCTCGCAGCGCATCCGGCTCGAGGACATCAACCAGGGATACGAGCAACTGATTGCTGGAGAGACTGCTCGCAGCGTGATCGTGTTCGATAGCTGACACAGCACGCGATCGCGAGCAAAGGCACCGTATGAGTGGCCCCAATTGCCAATACTATCCCTGAATATGTCCCCCCGGCGGCTGGTGATAGATTGCGACCAGGTCACAATGATGAACGCGGACGAACGCAGGGAAAGTAGGACAAGCTCGAACATGACAGGACAGGAATCAGGCGAAGTCGTTCTCACGCAGGATCTGGAGCGCATCCGCATCGTGACGATGCACCGGCAGGACCGGCTGAATGCCTTCAATCTCGACATGATCGTATCGCTTTCTCGACATGATCGTATCGCTTTGCCGGGCGCTGGAGGAGGCGGCGAGCCGACGATGGCATTCACGTTGTTGTGCTGACCGGCGCTGGGCGCGCCTTCTCCAGCGGCGCGGACCTCGCTGGCATGGGCAAGAGCAAGGCAGCGCAGGGCGATAGTCCGGCCAGCGGTGCCGAGAGCTTCGACCGCTTGCAAAAGGTCCTCGAAGCCTTTCCCAAGCCGCTGGTGGCGGCGGTGAATGGCCTTGGGGTCGGTTTCGGCTTTACCCTTTTGGGCTATTGCGACTTCTGCTTCGTGGCCCAAAGCGCCCGGCTGCGCACGCCGTTCAGCGAGCTGGGCCTCTCGCCGGAAGGGTCAAGCAGCTACATCTTTCCGCAACGCATGGGATGGGCTGCGGCCGCGCGGGTGCTGATGCTGGGCGACTGGTTCAGTGCGCAGGAACTGGTCGATGCCGGGATGGCGCAGGAGGTGGTGCCCGATGATGCGCTGATGGAAGTCGCCACGGCCTTTGCCGAACGCTTTGCCGACTGCCCGCTGCAATCTCTGGTGGCGACCAAGCAACTGATGCTGCACGCGCATCTGGCAAATATCCGGCAGACCCGCGAGCTCGAAGGGGCGAGCCTGAAGCGCCTGCTGGGAACCCCGGCCAATCTTGCGGCAGTCAGGGCTTTCGCCGAGCGCTCCCGCAAATCCTGAATTCAGGCGGTTGGTGCCGGAGCGAATTGCGCGCGCAAGGCCTTCTTGTCGGGTTTGCCCACCGGCGAAAGCGGAATGGCGTCAACAAAGATCAAGCGCTTGGGGGCCTGCACCGGCCCCTTTTCGGTTCGCACCAGGGCCACCAGTTCCTCTGGCGTCAATTCGCACGTGCCATTGCCGACGATGACTGCTGTGACAGCCTCGCCCCATTTCGGATCCGGGAGGCCGATCACAGCGACCCGCGCCACGCCGGGATGGCTGGCAATCACATCCTCGCCCTTCTCATCGCCCGTGATGTAATCACGAGCGGAATTTTGAAACTCGGTGAGCGCCTCTACAATTGCCGACACATAGCCCCCTCAATTCTCCGTTCGTTTTCCTCCCGCCGTCTAAATTGCGGCAGAGAGGCGGCTTTCGGGGGGCAGCCCCTTGAACGGCGCAACCTTTATCTCTCCCTCACGCTTCCGTGCCTGCGCGATGTCATAGCTGTTCTGCATCCGCATCAGCGTGTCCATCGACACGCCGAAAGCCTTTTCGATCCGCAGTGCCATTTCGGACGAAAGCTGCGAATGCTCGTTGAGCAAGGTCGAAAGTGTCGCGCGGGTGACACCAAGCGCTTGCGCGGCCGCCGTAACGGACAAGCCCAGCGGCTCGATAATCTCGGACTTCACAAAGCCGCCCGGATGGGCCGGGTTCTTCATGCGGATGCCTGCAATCGCGCTCATGTCCAACTCCTAGTGCCAGTTCCTAATGATAGTCTTCGTAATCGAGGTCGATGATCTCAATTTCCTCCCGGTCGATCCGGAACGTCATCCGCCAGTTCTTGGTGACGAACAGGCTCCACGTTCCCTTGCGGTCGCCGGTCAGCATATGCGCTTTCCAGTTCTGCACTGCGCGAAGCTCGTCTTCGTTCTCCATGTCCTGGAGGAAGGAAACGATACGCTGCACCTTCACGACAACGGCGGGCGGCAACCCGCTGGCGTCATCGTCTTCGATGAAGCTCCGCAACCCTTTGTGGATCACGTTTCTGATTCGCATGATGCCTCCTAGCAGAAAAGGGCGTTCGGCGTCAAGTTACGCCATACGACGAAACCTGCCGTATGCGGTTCGTTTCACGCCGCCCTGCGATGCGTCGGCAATAGGCGATAATCTCCGCACTATTCGCGGTGAATAAGCTGATCAATCTCCGCATCGCGGCACCACATGACGCATCAACCCCAGCCCGCGCCAAGGCTCTTCCTAGCGGCAGGTGCGGCCATCGCCGCCTCGCTGACGGCTGCTTGCGCCAATCCCGCCCGCTCGTTGATCGCCGTCACCAGTTTCGCCCGGTCGTTGGTGTAGATCGCGACCGATTCCCGCGCCGGCGAGATGCTGACGTAAAACGACTTCTGATCGATCAGGTTGGTGGCCTTATCGAGCGCGGCGATCTGTTTTTCTTCCGCCGATGCGGTCTCGCGGGTCTGCCCGCGCTCGGCGAGCCGCGCCTCGACCTGCGCCGCGCGTTCGCTGAAGGCGCGGATGGCGTCGGGCGACACGCCCGCAATCTCGAACAGCGAATCCTTGCCTGGCACGATATCGTAGCCCAACGCGCGAACCCCGACCGCCAGTTCCTGCCGGTATAGGGAGCCTATAGCGCAATCTAGGCACCACGGCAGACAGCCTGCTCCCTTAGGAGACTTCCAATCCATTGGTTTATTGAGAGATTTTGGTGGACGCACTAGGGCTCGAACCTAGGACCCGCTGATTAAGAGAGAGGCTTAAGCTCTTGTTATACCTAACTATTATGCGTCATATTGCGTCTTGGGGAACACAAAAACGTATCTTGGACCCGCTGATTCCGAAGCGTATTGCTTCACGCTCTTTCAAGCAAGTTCGGGCGTCCGGGACCCCCTTGATACCCACACGGAAGATCGGTGATTTTCTGGGTATCAGAGCATGGGAGGAGCAAGGCGGCGATATCCATCCGCTGGCCTAACAGCAGCGTCATACCAATTACGGTTGTCAGCGTCAGGAAAAATCCCAATGTGTCGATGCTATCGACATATCGATTGAATGTGTCGATTATTTTGTTAAACATCGACATATGACGTTTGATCCGGCCACGCCGCATAATCAGTTGCCGCTCTTGCCGCCGAAAGATGCGCTTGAGACAGCGGCGGTCCTCAAAGCGTGCATTGGCGCGCGCGCTGCCTTAGCCGACCTCAAGGCAATCGGCCACATCATCCCGAACCAATCGATCCTGATCAATTCGATCCCGCTGCTGGAAGCGCAAGCGAGTTCGGAAATCGAGAATATCGTCACAACTGGCGACCGCCTCTTTCAATTTGCGAACACGCCATCGGGAGCGGGCGTGGATGCGGCCACAAAGGAGACGCTCCGGTATCGCACGGCACTGGCCAATGGCTATGCAAGTCTCAACGAGCGGCCACTAACGACACGGACGGCTGTCGAGATATGCAGTGCGATCAAGGGCGTCGATATGGATATCCGGGTTACGCCGGGGACCACATTGGCGAACGACCGCACCGGCGAAATCATCTTTACCCCGCCAACGGGTGAACGGCTGCTGCGGGATTTGCTCGCCAACTGGGAACGCTACATTCACGACCACGGCGACGTTGACCCGTTGATCGGACTTGCCGTTCAGCATTATCAGTTTGAAGCCATCCACCCGTTCACCGATGGCAACGGGCGAACCGGAAGGGTGCTGAACCTGCTCTTTCTCGTGCAGCACGGCCTGCTCGACATTCCGGTCCTGTATCTGAGCCGGGCGATTATCCGGGCGAAGAATGACTACTACCGGCTGCTGCTCGATGTCACGAGAAGTGGCAATTGGGAGCCTTGGCTGCTGTTCGTGATAGAGGCCGTCCGCGACACGGCGGACTGGACAAGCTGCAAGGTCAGAGCGATCCGCACACTTCTGGATGAAACGGCGCAGGCCATGCGGGACAAGGCCCCGCGCATCTACAGCAGGGAACTGGCGGAGCTGATATTCTCGCAGCCATATTGCCGCATCGGCAATGTGGTCGATGCTGGATTGGCCAAGCGTCAAGCTGCATCGACATATCTCAAAACGCTGGCTTCAATCGGGCTGCTCGAAGAACGAAAGGCTGGGCGGGAAGCCCTGTTCGTCAATCCGGCGCTGCTCACGCTCCTGATGCGCGACGATGCCTAGGCATTGCGCACCGTCGCGAATGGCAGTGGCTTCGCAGGCGTTGGTAACTATTGGGCGGCGCAAGTCACGAAGTCGTTACTCGGCGCTCAGGAATGGCATCTTGAAACCACCCCCGACGCTGGTGGCGTAAATTCCCGACCGGTAAAATTTGAGCCTCAGCGTAGTAAGATTGCCATAAAATTCCCGTTCGGGAATAATTTACTTGCATGATGTCAGAAAAAGTCATATTGACCCGCTCGGGAAAATGGACATGCTCGACACTGCTTCAATAGGAAATATCGTCCGCGAAGAACGCAAGGCGCTCGGTCTGCGACAGGCAGAGCTTGCCGCCGCAAGCGGTGTTGGCGTGCGCTTCCTCGTCGACTTGGAACGGGGCAAACCGACTGTCCAGCTTGGCCGGGTGCTGGCAGTGCTGGCGGCGCTGGGGTGCTCGATTGATATCCGGCGGCCTCAATGAGCGGGGCGATCCTCGACAGCCTCAGAGTCTGGTGGGGAGAGCGTGCCGCAGGGATGCTTTCGATTGATCGGGGCGGCGCAATGCATTTTGCCTATGCGCCCGATTGGCTGGCTGATCCCAACACGCCTGCATTGTCGCGCGCTATGCCCAAGCGTGAAGCCGAATATGATGACGCCATCTGCAAGGCAGTCTTCGGCGGCCTGCTGCCCGAGGAAGGGCAGCGCACTGCGATTGCCCGCGCGCTCGGCGTTTCCCCCGATAATCCGTTTCGCTTGCTGGCGGCACTGGGTGGCGACGTTGCAGGCGCACTCGCGTTCCTGCCCACAGGCGAGCATCCGCCACAGGCGACGACGGGTGCCCCAGAACCCTTGGACACTACGGCGTTTGGCGAGTTGATCGAACGGCTGCCGCGCGTGCCCATGCTTGCCGGGGAAGGGGGCGCACGCCTCAGTCTCGCCGGTGCGCAATCAAAGCTCCCGGTCGTGCTTGTGGGTGGGCAAGTCGCCGTTCCTTTACCCGGCCAGCCGTCAACCCATCTGATCAAGCCCGAACCGGATCGCTTTCCGGGTCTTGCCGCGAATGAAGCCTTCTGCCTTGCTCTTGCGTGTGCCGTTGGCCTTGATGCCGTGGATGCGGAATGGAGGCAGGTGAACGGGCGGGCCTATCTGCTAGTGACCCGCTATGATCGTGCGGCAGCAGGTCGGACAGTTCAGCGGCTGCATCAAGAAGATTTTGCGCAGGCACTCGGCGTTCCATCTAACCGCAAATATGCGGCTGAAGGCGGGCCGGTATTTCGGGACTGTTTCGCCTTGCTGCGTGAGGCGGCGGCACGTCCAGCGCTTGAAGTGCTTAAGCTGGTCGATGCCGCCATCTTCAATGTCATCATCGGCAATGCCGACGCCCATGCGAAGAATTTCAGCCTGCTCAGGCAAGAAGGAAGCGGCAACCCTATTGTCCTTGCCTCGCTCTACGATTTGGTGGCGACCGTCATGTGGGCGGAACTGTCTCCGCGCTTCGCGATGACGTTCGGCGGGGCCGGGACATTGGAGCAGTTGGAGGCCAAGCACTTTGAGCGTTTCGCAACCGATGCGGGCGTTGCAGCGCCCTTCGTGCGGCGTCGGGCATCGCAACTGGCGGAAGCCGTTGCCGATGCAATCGAACGCGGCGTGAATGTCCCAGGACTTGATGATCGGGAGCCCACAACGACACAAGCGAACATCATTCGGGATCGTGCCCAGCGTGTCGCGCTCAAGGCAACCGAGCGAGATCGATAGACGACACGTAATCGCGTGAGGCCGAAAAACCCAAAATCAGTGTCGCGGCACTTGGTCCGAGTATCGTCATGGCGGCTTGGTCTAAAGCACCCCCCGGTCGTGTGCGGCATGGTCACCCCCGCATCACATTGGCTACGGCCCGCGAGAAGGCGATGGATATCTTGCGGCAGGTCGATGAGGGCATCGATCCGACCAAGCGCAGGCGCAGTCCAAACATGAAGGTGGAATCGGTGTGCCGGGAATTTATCCGCCTCCACGCACAGGCGAGGAACAAATCCTGGCGCGAGGCCGAGCGCATCTTGGAGCGCGAATTCGTCGGCACCTTCGGGCAGCGCGATATCCGCGAGATCAAACGCTTCGACGTGCTGGAAATTATGGATGCCGCCGTCGCGCGTGGATCAACTTATCAGGCAAATCGCATACTCTCTAACATTCGCAAATTGCTCAATTTTTGCGTCGAACGCGGCATCATCGAGACCAGCCCAATTACGGGTCTCAAGGCACCGACCAAGGAGGAGTCGCGCGACCGAGTATTGGAGGATGATGAAATCGTCCGCCTGCTGCGTGCCTGCCGCAATGACGTCTACCCCTTCCGCCAGTTCGTACCGATCCTGCTATCCACCGCGCAGCGCCGAGGCGAGTTGGCCGAAATGCTCTGGAAAGACGTCGATCTCGAAGCCAAGCAATGGGTTATTCCCGCCGCGCGCTCGAAGAACGGCAAGCCGCATGTCGTGCCGCTCAGCCCCTATGCGGCCGAAATGCTGAACGAGGTGCCGCGCTTCCTTGACTGCGACTTTGTGTTCACGACCACTCGAACGTCGCCCGTAAGCGGCTTTTCAAAGGCGTTGCGCCGCCTGTCCGAAGGCTCCCAAACCACCGGCTGGCGTCTGCATGATCTGAGGAGAACTGCCGCCTCGGGCATGGCAAGGGCTGGGGTTGCCCCGCATGTCGTCGAAAAGGTGCTGAACCATATCAGCGGCACGATTTCCGGTGTTGCTGCTGTCTATAATCGTTATGCCTATGATGCTGAAAAGCGGGAGGCATTGGACAATTGGGGGATGGTTCTTGAAGGATTTCACCACCGAACCGAATGACCTGTTCGGCGATGCCGCAATGGCTGTTATTGCCGAAATTGCGAGTATCACCGACCAAGAGGCATTGGCAGCACTTCAAGTGAGCCTACAAACGATTGGGCGGGAGTATCGCCGCGTCATTTCTGTGACGCCATGCGATCTGCCCGGCGCGCCGTCCGACGACACTTACCGGCCCCCACTGAGTGGTCCGCGTTGATTGTTAGTGCATTGCCACCTCCTTTGCCATTGCCGCCTGGAGGTGGAGCGAAGCGGAACCGGAAGGCGGCAATGGCGGAGAAGCCGTTTCCGGGGCCGGTGGTCGGTAGCCAAGGCTGCTGTGGGGGCGGATCGTGTTGTAATGCCGCCGCCAAGCTTCGATCAGTACTTTGGCCTCGGCAAGGCTGTAGAAGATCTCGCCATTGAGCAGTTCGTCGCGAAGCGACCCGTTGAAGCTCTCGTTGTAGCCGTTCTCCCATGGCGACGCCGGGGTGATGTAGAGCGTCTTCACGCCGACCTTCGCCAGCCATTCCTGGACTGCCGTCGCGATAAATTCGCTGCCATTATCGGACCTGATATTGGCAGGCGGCCCGCGCGCGATGAACAGGTCGGCCAAGGCCGCCAGCACGTCTTCGTGTTTGAGCTGCCGCGCCACGATCAGGGCGAGGCATTCGCGGCTGGCCTCATCGATGATCGTCAGGATGCGGAACTTGCGGCCATCATGGGTGCGGCCCTCGACGAAGTCGTATGCCCAGACGTGCCCCGGATACTCGGGCCGCAGCCGGATACACGAGCCATCGTTCAGCCATAACCGGCCCCGCTTGGGTTGCTTCTGCGGCACCTTCAGGCCCTCGCGCCGCCAGATGCGCTCGACCCGCTTGCGGTTCACCGTCCAGCCCGCATCACGCAGCAAAGCCGTAACCCGGCGATAGCCGTAACGACCATATTGCCGTGCCAGTGCGACGATGTCGTCGGTGAGAGCATCCTCGTCATCTGCCCCGCGCGAGCACCTTGCGCTGCGTCGATCGATGCTGGCCAAGCACCCGGCATATCCCGTCGCTCGGATACCGCCAGTTCGCCACGCACATGATCGATGCAGCGCCGCCGCCGCGCAGGGCTCAGAAGTTTCCCCGGGCAGCCTCCTGCAAGATCAACTTGTCGAGCGTCAGGTCAGAGATCGCCCGCCGCAGCCGGAGATTCTCCTTCTCCAGATCCTTCATCCGCCGCGCCTGGTCCGTCTTCAGACCGCCATATTCCTTGCGCCAGCGATAATAGGTCTGCTCGGTAACCGCGATCCGCCGACACGCATCCGCTGTCGTCCCGCCCTGCGCCAACACGATCTCGGCCTCACGCAGCTTGCCGATAATCTCTTCCGGCTTGTGCCTCTTGCCCATTTCCAAACTCCTTCATGATCCAAAATAACAGAGATTTTGGACCACTCAGAAGGGGGCAGATCACCGTTCCGGGCGTTTTGTTAGAACTTGGTAGGTGTGTTGCGGTGTGGACCGCATTACCGCCCAGACTTTTTCGATGAAATCGACGGGCACCGAAGGATGAAAGAGGTCGGACATACTGTTCACAAACACGGTGCGCGGTTTGCGCCAGGTCAGCGGAGCCGAAAGAGCCCTTTCATCGGTGACGACCTTTCCGGTCCAGACATAACGATCACCGCTCTTTCTCGTTAAGCCCTGATACTTTGGCATACCCATTGCTTCGAGCCGCGCAGCCATGCGCATTGCATAACAATTAGTGCACCCCGCAGTCGCCACTGAGCATCCGGCAACCGGGTTCCAAGTGATGTCGGTCCATTCGATTTTCGACATCTGCGTCATCTCATCCGACCACCTCAAGGGAACATAAAGGAAACATATGTGCAAATTGCTCGACTGTCTTCCTAAATGTGATTTCTGATTTGCGCTATAGCGTTAGGCGGAAGCATGTCGCGAAGCCGACTTCTTCC
Organism: uncultured Alphaproteobacteria bacterium; assembly: GCA_963777795.1. Taxonomy (GTDB): domain Bacteria; phylum Pseudomonadota; class Alphaproteobacteria; order Sphingomonadales; family Sphingomonadaceae; genus Novosphingobium. Next base: position 990,997 of record CAVZRM010000002.1, on the reverse strand, counting down.
CTCACGTTTTTCAACCGCAATTGAGGTAGGGAAGCAGTCTGATGCCCCATTGGTGCCCCGCGCACGGACGCACGCTGCAAATCACATCTAAGTCATTGAAAAATGGTGGACGCACTTGGGCTCGAACCAAGGACCCGCTGATTAAGAGTCAGCTGCTCTACCAACTGAGCTATGCGTCCACACGGGCATCGCCAGCACGACCGAGTGGCCGGCCCGAATCGCCGGGAGCGCCCCCTATAGCGTTTGCGGCGCGGGAGGGAAGGGGGAACCGGCGGGCTATCTAGCTCAATCCGCCGGCGGGTTTGCGCCAGCGCTCGATGGCCATGATCGTGCCGATGCACAGCATGTTGGTCATCATCGAGGACCCGCCATGGCTGACGAACGGCAGCGGGATGCCGACCACCGGGGCGAGGCCCATGACCATCATCAGGTTGATCGCGACATAGAAGAAGATCGTCGAGGTCATGCCGGCGGCGAGCAGCTGGGAAAACCGGTCGGGGCTGGCCCGCGCTACGGTGAGCCCCCAGCGCATGATGGCCGCAAACACCAGCAGCACGAACAGTCCGCCAATCATGCCCCATTCCTCGGCCATGGTGGCGAAGACGAAGTCGGTGTGCGCCTCTGGGAGGTATTCGAGGTGGCTCTGGCTGCCATTGCCGAAGCCCTTGCCGAACAGGCCGCCCGAGCCGATCGCGATCTTCGACTGGGTGATATGATAGCCTGAGCCCAGCGGATCGCTCTCGGGATCAAGGAAGGTGGTCACGCGGCGGCGCTGGTAGTCGTGCAGGAATGTGAAAAACGCGAGCGGCGCGGCGACGGCGGCGGCAGCCCCGGCGGCGAGAAACCAGCGCAGCGGCAGCCCGGCGAGAAAAATGACGAGCACGCCGCCGAAGGTGATCGCCAGCGCCGTGCCGAGATCGGGCTGGATCATTACCAGCGCGGCGGGCAGGCCGATCATGCCGGCGGCAGGGACCAGGCCGCGCCAGCTTGCGGTCATCGCCGGCGGCAGCGAATCAAAGAAGTGCGCCAGAACCAGCACGATCACCGGCTTCATCAGCTCGGAGGGCTGCAAGGTCATAAAGCCGAGATTGAGCCAGCGCTGGCTGCCGCCGCCGATCCCGCCGATCAGCTCGACCAGCACCAGCAGCACCAGCACCCCGGCATAGGCCGGATAGGCCGCCCATTTGAACAGCGCGCGCGGCACCCGGGCGATCACCAGCGCGACGCCGAGGAAAAAGGCGAAGCGGATGACGTGGGTGATCGCCCATGGCCTGAGATTGCCGGAGGCGGCCGAATAGAGCACGGCTGCACCGAACAGCACCAGCGCGGTCAGGGGCAGCAGCACGCCCCATGGCTGGCGCGCGATCGGTTCGGGGACGATCGAGCGGCTCACGGCACGGGGGCCGGGGATGGCGCAGGCGCAGCGCTGGGTGCCGAGGGAGGCGCAGGGGCGGGTCCGGTGCCCGCGCTGGCCTCGCCGACGGGTTCGGGCGGCGGGGCGGCGGCGGCGCTGACCATCGGCTGTGGCGGCGCTTCGCTCGGCTGGGTCTGCGCGCCGGTGGCATTCTCCTGGTCGGCGTCGGACACCTTGGGCGCGGCAACCCCATATTGCGCGGCATAGGCGCGATACCGCGTTTCCATGCGCTGCTGCGCGGTGCCGCCCCAGCCTTGCTCCATGCCCTGAAGCACTTCCATCGCCTTGGCCGGATCGAACAGGAAGGTCATGACATCGCGCGCCACCGGATAGGCCGCGCCCGAGCCGCCGCCGTGTTCGATCACCACCGCGCAGGCAAAGCGCGGCTTGTCGAACGGGGCGAAGCAGATGAAATGGCCGTGGTCGCGGTATTTCCACTGGCCGCCCTTGCCGCTGCCGATGTTGAGGCCGACGACCTGCGCGGTGCCGGTCTTGCCCGCCATCTGCACGTCGGCGATAGGCAGCTTGGCGCGGCCCGCCGTGCCGGGGCCATTGACCACGTCGCTCATCGCCTGGTGCACGAAATCGAGGTGTTCCTGGCTGATCCCCAGCGATGGGAACGCGGACGACTTCGCGCCGTGGAGCAGGCGCGGCATCAGGATATTGCCGCTGGCGATGCGCGCGGCCATGACCGCCTGCTGGAGCGGATTGACCAGCATGTAGCCCTGTCCGATGGTCGCATTGACCGTATCGAACATGGCCCATTCCTTGCCGTATTTCTTCTGTTTCCACGCCGGATCGGGCACCGTGCCATAGGACTGGCCGGGCACCGGCAGCGGAAACTGCTGACCCAGGCCGAGGCGCTTGGCCATTACCGCGATCTTCTCCATGCCGACTTTCTGGGCGAAGTGGTAGAAGTAGACGTCGCAGCTCTGGTAGATACCTTTGGCCATCGCCACCGAGCCGTGGCCGCGCCGGTTCCAGCAGTGAAACACCCGGTTGCCCACGCGCAGCCCGCCGCCGCAGCCGACGCTTTCCGCCGGATCGAGCCCGGCTTCGAGAAACGACAGTGCCACCATCGGCTTGACCGTCGAGCCGGGCGGATAGAGCCCGCGCAGCACCTTGTTGCGCAAGGGCACATGGTCGTCGTCAGACAGCATCTTCCATTCGATGCGCCCGATGCCGTTGGCGAAGCGGTTGGGATCGAAGCTGGGCATCGAGGCCGCGCACAGGATATCGCCGGTCAGGCAGTCGATCACCACCACCGAACCCGATTCCGGTCCGAGCCGGCGCGCGGCATAATCCTGCAACGGGCCATCAATGGTCAGCTTGACCGGCTTGCCGGGAACATCGTCGCGTGAATCGAGATCGCGCACGATCTTGCCGCCCGCCGTCACTTCCACCCGCCGCGCACCGGGTACGCCGCGCAATTCCTTCTCGAAGTGCTTTTCGAGCCCGTCCTTGCCGATCTTGAAGCCGGGGGTGACCAGCAGCGGGTTCTTTTCCTCCTCGTAGTCCTTGGCCGAGGCCGGACCGACATAGCCAACCAGATGGCCGACGGCGGGACCGGTGGGGTAATAGCGCGAAAAGCCGCGCTGGGCGATCACGCCGGGCAGATCGGGCAGGCGCACGCTGACTGCGGCAAACCGGTCCCAATCAAGCCCGGAAGCGGCTTCCACCGGCTGGAAACCGTGGGCCTTGTCGATCTTGTCCTTGAGGTCCTGCACATCGACCGCGCCGAGCCCGAGCAGGCGGCCAAGCAGGTTGACCGCGCCTTCGGGATCGACCAGCCGGTCAGGGATGACATCGACGCGGAAGTCGGTCTTGTTCGAGGCCAGCGGCGCGCCGTTGCGGTCGAGGATCCAGCCGCGGCGCGGAGGCACGAGGGTCAGGTTGACGCGGTTGCTCTCGGCTTCGAGCTCGTATTTCTTGTTCTGGAACACTGCGATCCAGCCCATCCGGGCAGCCAGCAGCACGCCGATGCCCCCCTGGATCGCGCCTATCACCATGCTGCGGCGGTCGAAGCTGTTGTGCAGCGTGCCCGAGCTGACAAGCCGGCTTTGGGCAGGGCGACGTTCCCGGGCCATCAACCGAGGTCCACGATGGGAGTCAGCCGGAAGCGGTCGAGCGCCGATGCGGCGCGGCCCGCGAGCGGATAGAGCAGAACCGAGGTCGCCGTTTGCGGCGCGATCGCCATGAGGTCCGCAGCACCACCTGCGGCATTGGCGAACAGCAGCCCGAGCACGAGGTAGAGACCGATCGCCGCCGCCGCCGCCAGCCAGTCGAGCCAGTAACTGCGCCAGGGAATGCGCGTGTCAATCACTTCGAGCGCGATCATCGCCAGCGACCACAGCAGGATCGCCGAGCCGAACGGCTGGCCGCTGTAGAGATCGTCGATTGCGCCAAGCGGCAGCCCGGTCCAGACCGGCAGCAGCCCGGGGCGCACCTGCCGCCAGGCCAGCAGCAGCAGGAAGCCGAACGGTGGCAGCACCGGCGCGGAGGCGATCACCGGCAGGCTGGGCAGCAGCGAGGCGAGCATGATCGACAGCCACGGCGTGGCATGGGCAAGCAAGGGCGACGGCGCGCGGTTGATCCCGCGCGCGCGGAACCTCCCGGCCAGGGTCCTGCGCATCCGCCGCAGCGGCGTCATGGCAGAGTCGATCCGGCAGCGGCTTGCCCGGCAGAACTGGCTCCAGGGGCCCAGGCCGGCTGGACCGCGACATAGTCGCTCGCCGCAGGATCGCTGAGCACGCGGGCAATCGCGCCGTCGCGGGTCAGGCTTTCGACCACCGCGAATGGCGTGCCCGGACGGTAGAGCCCGCCCGCACCCGAAGTGACGAAGGCATCGCCGCGCTTCAGGGGATTGATGCCGAGGCTGATCAGCCGGATCTGCACGCGTCCCGCCGATTGCCCCTGGGCGAAGCCGGGCAGACTGTCGCTGGCGCGGCGGACCGGGACGACGCTCTCGCCGTCGGTGATCAGCAGCACCCGCGCGGTCGTGCGCCCGACCTCCAGCACCCGGCCGACGAGGCCGAGCGGCGAGCGCACCGGCATGCCGACAATCACCCCCTGGCTGCTGCCCGCCGAAAGCGTGGCGAAGCGCCGCGTGCTCGAGGCGCTCGACGCGATCAGCCGGGCATAGGTGACCGGCTTTTGCTCCTCCTCGCCGAGGGCCAGCAGCCCCTTCAGCCGCCGGTTTTCCTCGGCCATGGCCTGGTTTTCGACAAGCTGCGTCTTGGCTGCGGCCAGTTCGCGCTTGAGCCGCGCGTTCTGGCTGCCTGCGGCGAAGTAGCCGCCGATGGCTCCGAACAGGCCAAGCCCGTGGGTGCGCGTGCTTGCCGCTCCCGCTGCCACCGGCCTTGCCGCGTCGCTACCAAGGCCGCGCAGGCCCGAGAAGGCGGACGGACTGGTGATGGCGATCAGCAGCAGGCCGCCGCCCAGCAAGGCCCCGGCAATGCCTGCGGTATAGCCCAGGAAATTGCTGTATTGCGCCCTGCGGGAATAGCCGGAGCGCCGGTTTGGCGGCGGCGCCATGGGGTGCCCCCTTTCCTCAGGCGGTCATCAGCACGCCGCGATAGATCGGATCTTCCATCGCGCGCCCGGTGCCCAGTGCGACACAGGACAGCGGATCTTCGGCGACACTGACCGGCAGCCCGGTTTCCTCGCGCAGGTATTCGTCGAGCCCCTTGATCAGCGCCCCGCCACCGGTGAGCACGATGCCCTGATCGACGATGTCGGCGGCGAGTTCGGGCGCGGTGTTTTCCAGCGCGATGCGCACGCCCTCGACGATCGCGCCGATCGGTTCGGACAGCGCTTCGGCGATGTTTGCCTGGGTGATGGTGATTTCCTTGGGCACGCCGTTGACCAGGTCGCGGCCCTTGATGTGGATGGTCTCGCCGATGCCGTCTGACGGCACGGTGGCGACGCCATAGTCCTTCTTGATCCGCTCGGCGGTGCTCTCGCCGATCAGCAGATTGTGGTGGCGGCGGACGTAGGAGACGATGGCCTCGTCCATCTTGTCGCCGCCGACCCGCACCGAAGTGGTATAGGCAAGCCCGCGCAAGGACAGCACCGCGACTTCGGTGGTGCCGCCGCCGATATCGACGACCATCGAGCCGACCGGTTCGGTCACCGGCATGTCGGCACCGATCGCGGCAGCCATGGGCTCAAGGATCAGGTGGACTTCGCTGGCACCGGCATTGGAGGCAGCGTCGCGGATCGCGCGGCGTTCGACCGAAGTCGAGCCCGACGGCACGCAGATGACGATCTCGGGATAGCGGAACATGCTCCGCTTGCCGTGGACCTTGCGGATGAAATGCTTGATCATTTCCTCGGCGATTTCGATGTCGGCGATGACGCCGTCGCGCAGGGGGCGAATCGCCTCGATATTGTCCGGCGTCTTGCCCATCATCATCTTGGCGTCCTCGCCGACGGCCTTGACGCGCTTGATGCCGTTGATCGTCTCGATCGCCACCACGGAAGGCTCGTTGAGCACGATGCCGCGATCCTGGACGTAGACCAGCGTGTTCGCCGTGCCGAGGTCAATCGCCATGTTTTGAGAGCTGAACCTGAAAAATCGCGACAGCAAGGATGCCATTGAAAAATCCGTAGTCTTTCCCGGCTCTTGCCGTGCGAGTGTGAGCGTCGGCGGGCAGGGGGTTGGCGTGAGAGGCGGCTGCTTAACGCAAGCGTCGGCGAAAGGCCAAAAAATTGTGTCGAAATGGCGTGGACACAGCCCCTCCCGTCTCGAAATCGCGGCATTTCGCCTCTAGGCTGTGGACATGCCCCAAATCCGCCGACTGCCCGAAGGAACTCATCAACCGCATTGCCGCCGGCGAAGTGGTCGAACGGCCTGCCGCCGCGCTCAAGGAACTGGTGGAAAACGCGATCGACGCGGGCGCGGGCCAGATCGATGTGCGGCTCGGCAGTGGCGGGCTCGATCTGATCGAAGTGACCGATGACGGCTGCGGCATGGCGGCGGACGAGATCGCGCTGGCGCTGGAGCGGCATGCCACTTCGAAGCTGCCCGAGAGCCTGGTCGGAGAAGCGGGGGCGATTGAACTGGTCGCGACGCTGGGCTTCCGGGGCGAAGCACTGCCGTCGATCGCCAGCGTGGCCAGGCTGACCGTGGAGAGCCGGGTGCGTGCCTCCCGCGAGGGCTGGCGGCGCGTGGTCGATCATGGCGAGCTGGCCGGCGAGGGGCCCGCCGCGCTGCCGCCCGGCACGCGTGTCCGCGTCGAACATCTGTTCGCCCGCGTGCCCGCCCGGCGCAAGTTCCTGCGCAGCCCGCGCGCCGAATATGCCGCCTGCCTCGATGTCGTGCGCCGCCTTGCCATGGCGCGTCCGGAGGTGGGGTTCACGCTGGAACACGACGGACGCCGGGCCCTCGCGGTGCAGGCCGGCGAAACTCTCGCAGCCCGTGTGTCGCGGATCGTTGCGCGCGAACTTGCCGACGACGGTGTGGCCATCGATGTGGTGCGCGGAACCGCCCGCATCACCGGCATCGCCGGGCTGCCGACGTTCAACCGCGGCGTCGCCGATCACCAGTATCTGTTCGTCAACGGGCGGCCAGTGAAGGACCGGCTGCTGGTCGGCGCAGTGCGCGGGGCCTATGCCGACATGCTGGCGCGCGATCGCCACGCAGTGCTGGCACTGTTCCTCGACCTGCCGCCGGACGAAGTCGACGTCAACGTCCACCCGGCCAAGACCGAAGTCCGCTTCCGCGATCCCGCTTTCGTGCGCGGGCTGATCGTCGGCGGGCTGCGCCATGCGCTGGACGGGGCGGGGCAGCGGAGCGCGCAGACCCCTTCGGCAGCGGCCATGGCCCAGTGGCGTAGTGAGCCCGACGCGCCGCCGCCCGCGCCCGGCCTTGTATCGCTGTTCGCCCGCCAGTTTTCCGCGCCGGCCAACCGCGTCCATGAGGCAGGGTCGGTGTGGCGCGGCTACGCGCAGGCCATCCTCGAACCCTCGGCCCGCGCGGAGCCTGCCGCAGAGGCGACCGCAGCAGCCGCGCAGTTCCCGCTCGGCGTCGCGCGCGGGCAAGTGGCGCAGACCTATATCGTCGCCGAGGCCGCCGACGGTCTGGTGCTGGTCGATCAGCACGCCGCGCACGAGCGCCTCGTGCTCGAGCGGCTGCGCGCCGCCGGGGCAGGGGAGGGCACGGCACCTGCGCAGGCGCTGCTGCTCCCCGAAGTGGTCGAACTCGACGAGCCCGCCTGCGACCGGCTGGAAGAGCGCGCCGCCCAGCTGGCGACCTACGGCCTCGCGCTCGAACGCTTCGGCCCGGCCGCGATGCTGGTGCGCAGCGTGCCCGCCGCACTGGCACAAGGCGACGTCCAGGCGCTGGTGCGCGATGTCGCCGACGATCTCGCGGCGAACGGCGACGCGCTGCTGCTCGGCGAACGGCTCGACCATGTCCTGGCGACGATGGCCTGCCACGGCTCGGTGCGGGCCGGGCGGGTGCTGTCGGTGGCGGAAATGAACGCGCTTTTGCGGGAGATGGAGCGCACGCCGCGCTCGGGCCAGTGCAATCATGGAAGGCCGACCTGGGTCAAGCTGGCGCATGGCGATATCGAGAAGCTGTTTGGGCGGCGGTGAGGGGGTAATATGGCACTGACAAAGAGATTGGCCGGTAAAGCTTACGGCACAAACATCGGCAATGTGTTCCTCAAACTGGAAGGCGAGGACAATGCGCTGACTGGCATTCTACGGATGAATGAGCCGGGAGTGGCCATTGCCGTATATGCTGTGCAAGGCTACTTTGAAGCGCCGACATTGAAACTCAACGGCCAGTCGCAAGTCCAAGTGGAAGGGCTGGAATTTGGCGAGCTGACCGCGACCGGCACCATGAACGCCAGAGGCGAAATTCACGGTGACTGGGAAACGACAATTGGCACCGCTGGTACATTCGTGCTGTTCCCGCATATTGGCGGCGACCAGCCTGAAGTCGGCCCGATCTCTGACCAATTCCATGTCGCGCGACATAATTTCGGGGGGATCGAGATCGACCGGGATCAGATCACCGAGGTTGCTGAGAGCATCCGGCGAGACTTTCCCCAAGTCGTTGTAACAGTCGTCGCTGGGACCGAGCAGGCGTACTATCTCGATGACTTCAAGAAACTCCAGTTCACAGTTGATCTCGCAGTAATTCTCAAGATTTTTGCCCGGAAACCAGACGAAAGGGGGGGCGATCAGGTCGTTTCTATCGAATTTGGCCCCCAAGTGAACACGGCAGTGACCCAGGGAGCCAACAGAGCGTGGGTGCTAGGGCAACTCGAAACCCTAAAACTCGATCTCAAGCAATTCGAGCGCAGCTACGTCACAAATTTTAAGCGGTGGGGGATCAGCATCAATCAGTTCTTACTAATTGGTGCAGTGATCCTCCTACCTAGCTTCAATAGCCTGCTCGATCGGGCGATCTTCATGGGCGCGGGCCTCGCTCTCATTGTCGGGGTCAACTGGCTGCATTCCCGCTACCTTCCGTTCGCTGCGATCCATCTTCGGGAGAAGAGGAAGGGTATTCTTGAGCGATTCGGCCCATCGGCAGCATCGTGGGTTCTGGGCATAGTGGCGACGGTGCTTGCCGCCTTTATCGGTGCTTATTTGATTGGGTGGCTTGAAGTTCCGACTGTGCCGAGGCCGCAGACCGCCGTGGAAATGCACAAAGGCCATTGAACTATAGGTCGGATTACCTCATGCCGCTTTTTATTGAACAGAACTCATAATCACACTCTCTGCCAGAGAGGGGAGAAGTGATAGAATTTCTGAGTTTTGACATCAATCCCCCTGCGCCCGGATCAAATCAATCGCCACAAAACTCACCACCACCACCCCGTCCTGATTGAGCAATTCCACCCGCGTGCGGTAACTCCCCATCTCCGGCTTCGAGCGGCTGCGCGTCTTCTCCAGCACCTCGCTCTCGATCCGCAGCGTATCGCCCGGATAGACCGGCTTGATAAAGCGCAATTCGTCGATCCCCGGCGAGCCCAGCCCGGCGTGCTGCACTTGCTTGAAGTGCTCGACCAGCATCGCCATCGCCATGGCGCAGGAGTGCCAGCCGCTGGCGGCGAGGCGGCCGAAGTGGGTCTTGGCGGCTTCCTCGTCGGAGAGGTGAAACGGCTGGGGGTCGTATCTGGCGGCGAATTCCAGCACTTCCGCGCGGGTCACCGCGTAGTGTCCGTAGCTTTGCCGTTCGCCGACGACGATGTCTTCAAAATAGCGCATGGCTCAGTGCCCCAGCGAGAATTTCGCGAACAGCGTGTAGCCCATCGGATGCCTGCCGTAATAGGGCGCGAGCGCCGCCGGCTTGGCGTAGGCCGCGATACTGCCGCCCAGCGCCAGTCCGAACGGACCGAGCGGAATGCGCCGTGCATAGCCGAGCTGGAACTTGCTGACGCGGAAGGTCTGGTCGTGCAGCGGGTGGCTCTGTTCGGCGAAGAATTCGTCGTTGGCGACATTCTCGATGCGGCCGAACAGGCTGTTGCGCGCGTCGATGTCCCAGTTGGCCTCGGCCAGCCAGGCGGAGACCGCGCCGCCGGGGACGCGGTCCTTGCTGGAGAAGGCGAGCATCGCGGACAGGCCCTGGCCATTGGCGTAATGGGCGGAGGCGGTGAAGCGGTGCTCATCTTCGCCGGGGTGGAGCGCTTCGGGCTGCCTGATCTGGCCATAGCTGGCCTGGATCGCGAGAGCCGGCGAGGGGTTCAGCGTTGCCCGCACCGACCATGCAGTCGAGCTTGCGGCGTCTCGATGTTCCAGCGCCGCTCGTCGGGCTCCGCGCCGCGAAAGGCGCTGCCCTCGATCTGCCAGGTGCGCCCGGCGAGGCCGGCGGTGACCACGCCATAGGTGATATGGGTCGAATCGAACCAGTGGTGGGTGATCGGCGGCTCGGGGTTAAGCTTGGCCGATCCGCGATGCATGAAGGCGCTGGGTCCGAGCGCCGGCTCGCCGACCGGGCCGCCATAAACGAACAGCCGGGTGTTGTCCGCGATGTTGAAATCCACCCGCGCCGCCAGTTCCATGAACAGATCGTGTGGGTGCTGGCGGTCGACCAGCGGTTGTCCGCGCGCGGTTTCGCCGCTGGCGAACAGGTTGGGATAGCCGCTCGGGTCCATCGCCGGCTCGAGGCTGAGCATCGTCTTGAGCTGGATGCGGCCGAAGGAGGTTTCGCGCTCGGCGGTGAGCATGGCCATTGAGGTGGCGTAAAAATTGTCGTCGCCGCGCGGGCCGGAGTGGTCGGTGTATTGGGCGGAGACATGGCCATGGGCCATCAGCATCCAGTCGCCGGTGGAGAAGTGGAGACCGTGCATCGGGCCTTCGCTGGCGGGGAGGCGGGCGGTGCCGGAGCCTTCGGCGGGTTGCACCATGCGCTTGCCGATTGTGCTGGGGTGATCGACTTCCTGTTCTTCCTCAGCGGGGGGCATCGAATGCCCCATCGCCGAATGACCATGCTCCTGCGCCAGGGCAGGGGCGGCGAGGAGGATGAGGGCGGCGAACAAAAATCCTCCCCGAGCTGGTCTCGGGGAGGTGGCAGCGCGCAGCGCTGACGGAGGGGTATGTTCCCCTCCACCACCCGCTACGCGGGCGGTCCCCCTGCCCGAGCAAGCTCGGGGAGGATTACGCATGCCGTCAAACATTGAACCTGAAGTGCAGCACATCGCCGTCCTGCACGACATATTCCTTGCCTTCCTGCCGCAGCTTGCCTGCCTCCTTGGCCGGATTTTCGCCGCCCAGCGTCACGTAATCGTCGTAGGCAATGGTCTCCGCACGGATGAACCCGCGCTGCATGTCCGAATGAATCTCGCCCGCCGCATCGGGTGCCTTGGCGCCCTTGTGAACCGTCCAGGCGCGGGCTTCCTTGGGGCCGACGGTGAAGAAGGTGATCAGGTGCAGGAGGTCGTAGCCCGAGCGGATAATGCGGGCGAGGCCGGTCTCGTGAAGGCCCAGCTCTTCAAGGAAAACCATGCGATCCGCCATGTCCATCGTCACCAGCTCGCTTTCGATCGCCGCCGAGACGATCACGGCGTTCGCCCCTTCGGCCTTGGCCTTGGCAAACACGCGAACGGAAAAAGCGTTCCCTTCGGCCGCCGCCTCTTCCTCGACATTGCAGACATAGAGCACCGGTTTGGCGGTCAGCAGCTGCGCCTGGGCGAAGACGCGCGCTTCTTCCTCGTCGCGCGGCTGCGTCAGCCGTGCGGGTTTGCCCTCGCGCAACAGGTCAAGCGCCTGCCCGAGCACAGAGGCGGTGATCTTCGCCTCCTTGTCGCCCTGCGCCGCCTTTTTCTGCGCGGCGGGGACGCGCTTTTCCAGGCTTTCGAGGTCGGACAGCATCAGCTCGGTCTCGACCGTTTCGGCATCGCTGACCGGATCGACCTTGTTGTCGACATGCTGGATATCGTCGTTCTCGAAACAGCGCAGCACATGGACGATCGCATCGACCTCGCGGATATTTCCGAGGAACTGGTTACCCAGCCCTTCGCCCTTGGACGCTCCGCGCACGAGGCCGGCGATATCGACAAAGCCGAGCTGGGTCGGAATGATCTTGGCGCTGCCCGCAATGGCGGCGAGCTTGTCCAGCCGCGGATCGGGTACGCCGACCTGACCGACGTTGGGCTCGATCGTGCAGAACGGATAGTTCGCCGCCTGCGCCGCCTGCGTCTCGGTCAGCGCATTGAACAGCGTCGATTTGCCGACATTGGGCAGTCCGACGATCCCGCATTTGAAACCCATTGTGCACTCCGGTGTCCAGAGCGCGCGCATAGGGGCATGGGGCGGGGATTGCTAGGGGCAGGGGCACGGCGAAAAATTCGTTAATGCCTCAGTAACCTTTTGGACGGGTCCGACGAATTTGAAGGGGTCAGGCTATGCCGCCTGCGCCTTTTGGGAGCCTCACCATGTCCAGACGCCTGCTTCTCCTTGCCGCCAGTCTGGCCGCAACCGCAATCGCAACCGCACAGCCCGCCGCAGCCGCACAAAAGAACGTGACCGTTACAATCCAGAACCTCGCCCCGACCAACAGCATCTCCTTCGCGCCGCTGCGCCTGGGCTTTGGCAACGGCAGTTTCGATTCCTTCAATACCGGCGCTACCGCGACCGCTCCGATCATTTCGATAGCCGAGGGTGGTTCGGGTTCCGCCTGGTTCCCGGCCTTTGCGGCGGCTGATCCGACAGCAGTGCTGGGCACGGTGGGCGGTGCGCTGTTTCCCGGTCAGTCAGCTTCGGCATCGTTCGTCATTGACACCATGACCAACCCATTCTTCACCTTCGGCTCGATGGTGATTCCGAGTAACGATCTGTTCATTGGCAACGATAATCCTCAAGCATTCCGCCTGTTCGATATGGGCGGGAATCTTGTAATCACCACGATCAACCAGTCGGCTGCGCAAATCTGGGATGCCGGGTCCGAAGTATTGAATCCGCTCAATGCCGCTTTCATTCAAGGCGGCAACAATGACGCGCGAATTGCGGATAACGGCACGGTTCAGTTCGACTTCAGCGAGCTTGCGGGCTTCAACGGGCTGACAACCTCGGCAGGCTATGTCTTCCAGAGCAATCTGACCGCCAGCACGCCCATATTCCGCATCAGTTTCAGCGCCGTCGATGCTGCGGTTCCAGAGCCGGAAACCTGGGCGATGATGTTCCTTGGTATCGCTCTGGTCGGCGGCATGATGCGCAAACGAAAGGGCCAGGGCGGCGCTAATGCATCGCCGGGTCTTGGCGCGCGCCAGTCACTGGCCTGACGCCCGGAGGCAATGGCTGGAAGGGGGCAAAGCCGCGCCTGCACTCCTTCCGGCCATCCATCTTGGTTATATTGGCTATTCGAGCACGGCCCGGGCCCAGGGCGCGTAGGAGCCATTGCCGAGCAGCGCCATCTGGGTTTCGGCCGAAACCCGGTTGATCTCGAGCTGCGGCTTGTTGCCGGGGTGGACCGGGCGGCGCAGCGGGCGGCTGCCGGCGGGCATGGCGGCGATCTCGGCAATGGCGCGCGGCACCTCGTTGGGATCGGGCATGCCGGGAGGCGGTGCGGCGGGAAGCGTCGCACCCGCTCGCGGACCGCCGGGAGCCTGGCCCATTGCCGCCATGATCGCGGGATAGCCGTCAGCGTGGCGCGGGTCGGCGCGGTCCTTGATCGCCTGGGCATAACGAGCGCGGTTGGCCCCGACATTGGTCATGAAACCGCCGGGCTGGATGATGACGACCTCGATACCGTGCGGCGCGAGCTCATAGGCGAGCTGCTCGCCCCATGCCTCCACCGCGAACTTGGTCGAAGCGTAAAGCCCGAACCCGGGCATGATGATCCGCCCCTGCTGCGACGATACGTTGAAGATCAGCCCACTCTTGCGCGCCCGCATCGCCGGCAGCACCGCGCGCGCCATGCGGTGAAAACCGAACACATTGGTGTCGAACTGCAGCTGCGCGGCCTCCATGTCGTGCACCTCGACCGGCCCGTTGATCACCACCCCGGCATTGTTGACCAGAATGTCGAGCGCGCCGCCCGCCTGCCGCTCGGCCTCGGCCACCGCGCTGGCGACCTGATCGTCGCTGCGCACGTCCAGCTGAAGCACGGTGAGGTCGAGCTTCTCGTCGCGCGCGATCTTGCGCAGGTCTTCCGCTTCGGGGCGCGGCAAGTTGCGCATGGTGGCGAACACTTTCGCCCCGGCGCGCGCATAGAGCAGCGCGCCGAGCCTGCCAAAGCCCGACGAGGTGCCGGTGATGAGGATCGATTTGCCCTTGAGCGACAGGGGCGTGGTCGCCTGGCCGATTGCCGGACTGGCGGCGGCGGCGGCGGCGGCGAGAGCGGTGGTTCCGGCGATCAGGCTGCGGCGGGTGATCTGGGGCATGGCGAGTCTCCTGGGCGGGAAGGATACGCCATGCATAGGTGCTGTCGAGGGGTTCAATCCCCCGCCAGCCTGAGCGCCACCTCGCTCATGAACCTGACCTCATCACTCTTCGCCAGCCACTCCGCCTCGGCCGCCACCGCGCCGAGCATATCCGCCAGCGGGTCGAGTTCGCTCTTGGCATAGTTGCCCAGCACATAGCCGGTCACCCGGTCCTTGTGCCCGGGATGGCCGATGCCGAGCCGTACCCTCCGGAAGTCCGGCCCCATATGCTGGTCGATCGAGCGCAGGCCGTTGTGCCCGGCGGTGCCGCCGCCCTGCTTCACCTTGACCTTGAACGGCGCGAGGTCGAGCTCGTCGTGCCACACGGTCAGTGCATCCATGCCGAGCTTGTAGAACCGCAGCGCCTCGCCGACGCTGCGGCCGCTCTCGTTCATGAAGGTTGCGGGCTTGAGCAGCAGGATTTTTTCGCCGCCGATCCGGCCTTCCTGCAGCCAGCCGAGGAATTTTTTCTGTATCGGGCCGAAGCCGTGCACTTCGGCAATCGCATCCGCCGCCATGAAGCCGGCATTGTGCCGCTGCATGGCGTATTGCGGACCGGGATTGCCGAGGCCGACCCAGAGCTGCATGTTTCGGCACCTTTCCCCTCTCCCACGGGGAGAGGGTTGCGCAGGCTTGGCAGCTTGCTGCCTAGCCGAAGCTGGGTGAGGGAAGTTTCCCTATCGTGAGGTCACAACCCCTCATCCAACTGCGACTAGACCTTGCTAGCGCAAGGCCAAGTCTTCGTATCCTTCTCCCAAAGGGAGAAGGTTGCCTCAGCCAGCCTCGACCGGCTTTTCCTCGTTGTCGCCAACTTCGCTTCTCAGCGCCGAGGGTGCGACGATGGTGGCGATGGTGAAGTCGCGATCGATGATCGCGCTCGCCGATCCGGCAGGCAGGGAGACATGGCTGATGTGGATCGAATCGCCGATGTCGAGGCCGGTGACGTCGATGCTGATCTCTTCGGGGATCGCATCGGCGTCGCACACCAGTTCGAGATCGTGGCGCACGATGTTGAGCACGCCGCCGCGCTTGAGCCCGGGGGAAGCGGCCTCGTTGGCGAAATGCACCGGCACTTCGACTGTCACCTTGGCATTGGCCGCCAGGCGCAGGAAATCGACATGCAGCGGCCGGTCGCTGACCGGGTGGAAGGCGACGTCCTTGGGCAGGGTGCGCACCTTGGTGCCCCCCAGATCGACTTCGACCACCGAGTTGAGGAAGTGGCCGGTGCCAAGCTGGCGGCGCAGCTCCTTCTCCTCGACATGGATCGCCAGAATTTCTTCATTGCCGCCATAAACCACGGCGGGGACACGGCCTTCGCGACGCAGCGCACGGGAGGCTCCCTTGCCTGCCCGCCGCGTCTCGGCCGGCAGGGTGAGTGCTTCGCTCATCGATCTACCTTCCTAAACGGATTACACAGTTCGCCCGCCACGCCTCCAGGGATGACCATGCACGGGGAAGCGCGGGCCGTTAGCCGGGATGGCGCGGAAAGGCAAGGAGGCGTTGAAATTGCCCACCCCGCTGCGACTAGGACTTGCTTCGCTAGCCCAAGTCTCACTCCCCTCCCGCATGCGGGAGGGGGCTTGCGCGGCGTCTGCACTCCCCTCCCGCAAGCGGGAGGGGTTGGAGGTGGGCCTTACTGAACGCGTTCAACCTTGAAGCCCTGCGCTTCAAGCAGGGCAACCAGCCCGTCGTCTCCCGCCATATGCGCCGCGCCGACGGCGACGAACAGCCGCCGTCCGGCGCGCAGCTCGGTATCGATGCGCGCCGCCCAGGCGCGGTTGCGCCCGGTGAACAGCGCCGCGCGCAGTTCCGGGTCGGCAAGCATGCCGCGCCGGCTCGCCGCCTCGATCACCGCGAAATCGCCATCGCGCCAGGCTTTTGCCAGGCCGGCTTCCTCTTGCGAGCGGCCATCGTGCTCGCGCAGCACGGCGTTGAGCAGATCGCGTTGCTCGGTCTCCGGAAGAGCATCGAACAGGCCGAGCTGGGCCTTGGTGCCTTCCAGCTCGATCACCCGCCTGGTCCCCTTGAGCGCCAGCACCGCGCGGTCGATACCATGGGCGCTGGCCCCGGCATCCTGTCCCGCGCGTGCCAGCGTCAGCGCCGCTGACCAGGTTTCAATGCCGGCAAAATCGGCTTCGTCCATTCCAGCCGTTTCGAGCCGCTGCGCCAGTGCCTCGCGCAGGGCGGGGTCAATGCGCTGCGAGAGCGCTGGCAGGCCGGGGCTCTGGCCGAGTGCGGCGAACGTTTTTGCCATTCCGGCGCTGTCATCGAGATCAGCGATTTCGACGGCAAGGACATCGGCCTCGCCCAGCGCGCGATCGATCGCCGGCGAGCGCCAGGCGGCGCGGCGGGGGAGGGCGTGGATCGTGCCGAGCAGCCAGCCGCGCGTGCCTCCGGGGCCCTCGACGCTCCAGAACGCCGGTCGCGCGGGCTCGGGCGCGGGGGCGCAGGCGGTCAGCAGGGCAAGGATAACAAGGAGCGCGCGGGCCATCACCCAAGCGCAATGCTATTGCACGCGGGCCGAGGCAATCCCCTTGGCGGCAAGCTGGGCCTGCACGCTGCCCGTTCCCGCCAGATGGCCGGCCCCGACTGCCAGGAACACCGTGCCCGGCCGGTCGAGCCGGGTGCGGATCCATTCCGCCCAGGCCTTGTTGCGATCGAGCAGCAGCAGCTCCATCAGCTCGGGCGCATCCTCCTCTTCGTTCATCAGCCGGGCGAGGGTATCGGCATCGCCGCGTTTCCACGCCTCGACCATCTGGCCGAGCTCGTCGCTGGCCTCGGGCAGGCTGCCGACGACATCTGCGAGATAGCGCAGCTGGACTGCCTCGGGCAGCGAATCGAACAGGCCGAGCTGGTATTCGGCGCTTTCGAGCGCCGAATGCGGGCGGCGCTGGGCCTTGGCGCGCGTGTCGAGCAACTTTTCGACGCCGTTCTCGGTGGCATAGCCGTCGCGCAGCACCGGCAGCGCCGCGAGGAACACTGCGACATACCAAGGCTTGAAGCGGTCGAAGCCGTCGGCGGGCAGGCCATGCACCTTGAGCGCGCCTTCATAGGCGGTGCGATGGGAAGCGCTCATCATCGTGCGCAAATTCTTGCCCGCTGGCAGCATGGCGGTGCGCAGGACCGCGCCCTGCATCGCGGCGGGATCGGTCTCGACAATTTCGGTGACCAGTTCGTGCGAGCCTTCGAATGCTTCGGCAATGCGGCCATGATACCAGGCAACGCCCGGCGGCAGCGCGTGGATCGTGCCGAACAGGTAGATCGTGGTATCAGCATCGGCGACCCGCCACATCGCCGGGCGGACTGGCGCGGCAGCAGCCGGCGAGGGCGATGGCGCGGCTGGCGTCGCGGATGGCGGCGCGGCGGACAGGCTGGTGGCGAGCACGGCGGCAGCAAGCGCGAGGCGGCGGAGGAATGGCTTCATGGGCGCTGCTATACCGCGCAAATGTCGCCAGTCGATGAACGAAAGTTGACCGCGAAGTTGACCCCAAAGTTGACCACGGGCGGGCGATCCGCCAAAGGGCGCGGCCATGGCTTCGCCCGCAAATCCGCCCGAAACGCCCCTGAGCTTTCAGGAGATGATCCTTGCGCTCCACGCCTTCTGGAGCGCGCGCGGTTGCCTGATCCTGCAACCCTACGACATGCGCATGGGCGCGGGCACGTTTCACCCGGCGACCACCCTGCGCGCGCTGGGACCCGAGCCGTGGAAGGCAGCCTATGTCCAGCCGAGCCGCCGTCCGACCGACGGCCGCTATGGCGAAAACCCCAACCGCCTTCAGCACTATTACCAGTATCAGGTGATCCTCAAGCCCAACCCGCCGAACCTGCAGGAGCTCTATCTCGAAAGCCTCGCCGCGATTGGCATCGATCCGCTGGCGCACGATATCCGCTTCGTCGAGGACGATTGGGAAAGCCCCACCTTGGGTGCCTGGGGGCTGGGCTGGGAGGTCTGGTGCGACGGCATGGAAGTCACCCAGTTCACCTATTTCCAGCAGATCGGCGGCTTCGACTGCAAGCCGGTCGCGGGCGAGCTGACTTACGGGCTGGAGCGCCTGGCGATGTATATCCAGGGCGTCGATTCCGTTTACGACCTGCGCTTCAACGACACGGTAAGCTATGGCGCGGTGTTCCTTGAAAATGAGAGAGAGCACTCGAAATACAACTTCGAAGTTGCGGATACTGCATCGCTTTTTGATGGCTTCGCCAAGGCTGAGGCTGAGTGCCAGCGCTGCATCGCGGCACAGATCCCGCTCGCTGCCTATGACCAGGCGATCGAGGCCAGCCACCTGTTCAACCTGCTCCAGGCGCGCGGCGTGATCTCGGTCCAGGAGCGCGCCAGCTACATCGGCCGGGTGCGCGATCTCGCCAAGGGCAGCTGCCAGGCGTGGATCGCGAAGAACAAGCCGGACTGGGAAGCAAACTTCCGGGTGGACGGTGTGACCATGCGTGAGCGAGAAAATGACTGATTTCCTCCTCGAACTGCGCTCCGAAGAAGTGCCCGCGCGGATGCAGGCCGGCGCGCGGCGTGATCTTGAAAAGCTGTTTCGTGAGCACATGGCATCGGCAGGCGTGCGCTGGGCGAAGTGACCGTCTGGTCCACCCCGCGCCGCCTCGCGCTGATTGCGCAGGATCTTGCCGCTGGCTACGGCGGCGGTTAGCGAAGAACTCAAAGGCCCGAAAGCCAGCGCGCCGCCTCAGGCGATCGAGGGCTTTCTGCGCAAGACCGGGCTGACCCAGGACCAGCTGACCGAGCGGGATGGCATATTCTTCGCCATCAGCGAGAAGCCGGGCCGGGCGACCGCCGAAGTGCTCGCTGGAGCGATCCCGGCGATCGTCCGCATGTTTCCCTGGCCCAAGTCGCAGCGCTGGGGCGAAGCCTCGATCAGCACCGAGAGCCTGCGCTGGGTACGCCCGCTGGCGGGCATCGTCGCGCTGTTCGGTGAGGACCTGGTCGCATGCGCCGTCGGCGATCTGCGCGCGGGCTATGCCACCAAGGGGCACCGCTTCCACCACCCCGGCGACATCACCATCGGCAGCGCGGCGGACTATCAGGACAAGCTGCGCGCCTGCCACGTCATCGTCGATCATGCCGAGCGCGAGGCGCTGATCCGCGAGCGCGCGCAGGCCGCCGCTACCGCCGCCGGGCTGACGCTGGTCGAGGACGAAGGGCTGGTGGTCGAGAACGCCGGGCTGACCGAATGGCCGGTGCCGCTGCTCGGGCGTTTCGACGCAGCCTATCTTGAGGTTCCGCCCGAAGTCATCCAGCTTACCGCGCGGACAAACCAGAAGTATTTCGTCTGCCAATCTCCCCTCCCGCAGGCGGGAGGGGTTGGGGGTGGGCCAGTCGATGCCGGGTCGCCCACCCCTAACCCCTCCCGCCTGCGGGAGGGGAACTTCGCCAACGCGTTTGTCTGCACCGCCAATATCGAGGCATCGGACCATGGCGCGGGGATTGTCGCGGGCAACCGCAAGGTGCTGGCCGCGCGGCTGTCGGATGCACGCTTCTTCTGGGAACAGGACCGCAAGAAGACTCTGGCTGCAGCACGCCGAGGGTCTGGCGCGGATTACCTTCCACGAGAAGCTGGGCACGGTCGCCGACAAGGTCGAGCGCGTGGCCAAGCTGGCCCGCTGGCTGGTCGAGGAGGGCATCGTCAAGCCCTCACCAACTCCGTCTAGCCAGCAAGCTGGCAAGACTGCGTATCCTCTCCCGCTTGCGGGAGAGGAGCGAGACCCCACAGCTCAACTCTATCCTCTCCCGCTTGCGAGAGACGAGACTTGGCGAGCGTCAGCGAGCCTAGTCGCAGCGGTGAGGGGGTGGCGGAACTCGCCCAGCTCGCCGAGCAGGCCGCGCGGCTGTGCAAGGCCGATCTGGTCACCGAGATGGTCGGCGAATTCCCTGAACTGCAAGGGGTTATGGGCGGCTATTACGCCCGCGCCGAAGGTCTGCCCGATGCGGTGGCGGACGCCATCCGCGATCACTACAAGCCGGTCGGGCAAGGCGACGAGGTGCCGACCGCGCCGGTGACGGTTGCGGTGAGTTTGGCGGATAAGCTGGATACGCTTATTGGGTTCTATTTTGCATCGGTTTAATTCCGACAGGGTCGAAAGACCCATTTGCCCTTCGCAGAGCACGCAATTGGGATTACTCGACGTCATCGGTCTTAACGAATCGGTCGTCCGTATTGAAACTTGAGGCCAAAGGTATTTCATTCAGCTTTCGAGTCTCGTTCACGAGGCAATGCGGAATTTGAGCATTCTCGATGCGTCTGTTGGTGATCCACCGAGCGAGGCGGTTCTGCGTCGTCATCGACCGCCTCAAAGTCCAGCAACGCGAAGCCGGCGTCCGCCATGACCTGATCGATGCCGTCTTCGCCCTCGGCGGCGAGGACGATCTCGTGCGGCTACTTGCCCGGGTCCATGCCCTCCAGGCCTTCATCGGCACCCCCGACGGCGCGAACCTGCTCGCCGGTTACAAGCGCGCGGCGAATATCCTCAAGAAGGAGGGCGTCGTCCCGGCGCAGGCCGGGACCGCTGGCGATGCAGCACCGGTCGAGCCGGGGACGACGATCCCCCGCGACGCCGAGGAAGACCCCTTCGCCATGGTCGACGATCCCGACATCGCCTTTGCCATGCGCGAGCGGCTGGCGGCGCAAAATCCGCTTTCCTACAATCCCGAACCGGCGGAAAAGGCGCTGATCGATGCGCTCGACCTGGCCGGACCCACGGCGGCGCGGGCGATCGCGGCGGAGGACTTCGCTGCCGCGATGGCGGCGCTGGCCAGCCTGCGCGCCGCCGTCGATGCGTTCTTTGACAGCGTGACCGTGAACGACGCCGATGCGCAAAAGCGCGAGGCCCGCCTCGCCCTGCTTGCGCGGTTCCGCGATGCGGTCCACGCCGTGGCGGATTTTTCGAGGATCGAAGGATAATTGGCCGGACCGTGCATGTGTCACCCTAATGGAAATTCAGTGATTGATATCAGTAATTTGGGTGGGTGACACGGTGTCACCCAGTGTCACCCTTCCATTCAGACAGGCAGCCCGGAAGATGAACAAGCAGGTCTACACTTTCGGCGGCGGGGCCAGCAATTCCGATCCGCGCACCCGCGACAAGACCGTGGTCGGCGGCAAGGGGGCGAACCTTGCCGAAATGGCCGGGATCGGCTTGCCGGTGCCGCCCGGCTTCACCATCACCACCGAGGAATGCGTCCGCTACCTCGCCGAAGGCGCGAACTTTCCCGACGCCCTGCGCAGCGATGTCGCCGCCGCGCTGGCGCATATCGAGGCCGCCGTCGGCAAGAAATTCGGCGATGCGGCGGACCCCTTGCTGGTCTCGGTGCGCTCGGGCGCGCGGGTGTCGATGCCCGGGATGATGGACACTGTGCTCAACCTCGGGCTCAACGATGCGACCGTCGCGGGCCTCGCGGCGACTTCGGGCGATGCTCGCTTCGCCTGGGACAGCTACCGCCGCTTCATCCAGATGTATGCCGACGTGGTGCTTGGGCTCGATCATCACAGTTTCGAGGACGCGCTCGAAATTGCCAAGGAAGACAAGGGTTACTACACCGATGTCGAGATGCAGGCGGAGGATTGGCAGGCGCTTGTTGCCGAATATATGGAAATCGTCAGCGCTGGCCTCGGCAGGCCATTTCCGCAGGATGTTCACGAGCAACTCTGGGGCGCGATCGCCGCGGTGTTCGATTCGTGGGATTCGGACCGCGCCAGGGTCTACCGCCGGCTAAACGACATTCCCGGCGGCTGGGGCACTGCCGTCAACGTCCAGGCGATGGTGTTCGGCAACATGGGCGACACCTCGGCGACGGGGGTGGCGTTCACCCGCGACCCCGCCACCGGCGAGCGCGCCTATTACGGCGAGTGGCTGGTCAACGCCCAGGGCGAGGATGTCGTCGCTGGCATCCGCACGCCGCAGTATCTCACCCGGGCGGCGCGCGAGCGGGCGAATGCCAGGCCGCTGAGCATGGAAGAGGCGATGCCCGCAGCCTATGGCGAGCTGGCCCGCGTGTTCGACCTGCTCGAGGCGCATTACCGCGACATGCAGGACATCGAGTTCACCGTCGAGCGCGGGCAGCTGTGGATGCTGCAAACACGCAGCGGCAAGCGCACCGCCAAGGCAGCGCTCAAGATGGCGGTCGACATGGTCGGCGAGGGGCTGATCGACGAAGCGACGGCGATTTGCCGGGTCGATCCGATGGCGCTCGACCAGCTGCTCCACCCCCGGCTCGACCCCAAGGCCCCCCGCGACGTGCTGGGAACCGGCCTGCCGGCCTCGCCCGGTGCGGCCTCGGGCACGATCGTGCTCGACGCCGACACGGCCGAGCGCAAGGCGGCGATGGGCGAAGCGGTCATCCTTGTCCGGGTTGAGACATCGCCGGAAGATATTCATGGAATGCACGCTGCGAAAGGGATTTTGACCGCGCGCGGCGGCATGACCTCGCATGCCGCCGTGGTCGCGCGCGGGATGGGGCGACCGTGTGTTTCGGGAGCCTCCGCGTTGTCGATTGACAGCGCCGCTCGTAGCCTGCGGATCGGCAAGCGCGAGCTCCGCGAAGGCGATGTCATCACTCTCGATGGCGCAACGGGCGAGATCATGGCCGGCGAAGTGGCGACCATCGAGCCCGAGCTGGTCGGCGATTTCGCGGTGCTGATGGGCTGGGCCGACAAGCACCGGCGGATGAAAGTGCGCGCCAATGCCGAAACCCCGGCCGATTGCCGGATGGCGCGCCAGTTCGGCGCGGAGGGGATCGGCTTGTGCCGCACTGAGCACATGTTCTTCGATGCCGCCCGCATCGCGGCGGTGCGCCAGATGATTCTCGCCGAGGACGAAGCGGGCCGCGCGGCGGCACTGGCCAAGCTGCTGCCCGAGCAGCGCGCCGACTTCCAGGCGATCTTCGAGATCATGGCCGGGCTGCCGGTGACCATCCGCCTGCTCGATCCGCCGCTGCACGAGTTCCTGCCGACCGCCGAGGACGATTTCGCGCACCTCGCCGATGTCATGGGCATCGGCGTCGATACCCTGCGCCGCCGCACGGGCGAACTGCACGAATTCAACCCGATGCTCGGCCATCGCGGTTGCCGGCTGGGGATCACCTTCCCGGAAATCTACGCGATGCAGGCGCGCGCGATCTTCGAGGCAGCCTGCGATGTCGCCGTCGCCGGCGAAGCGCCGGTGCCTGAACTTATGATCCCGCTGGTGGCGACGCGGCGCGAACTCGAAATCCTGAAAGCGCTGGTCGATCGCACCGCCGCCGAGGTGTTCGCCGAGAAGGGGCAGGTGCTGACTTATCAGGTCGGCACCATGATCGAACTGCCGCGCGCCGCGCTGATGGCGGGCGAAATCGCCGAGGTCGGCGAGTTTTTCTCGTTCGGCACCAACGATCTGACCCAGACTACGCTGGGCCTTTCGCGCGATGATGCCGGGCGCTTCCTCGGGGTCTATGTCGAACAGGGCATTTTCGCGCGCGATCCGTTCGTCAGCCTCGATATCGACGGGGTCGGCCAGCTGGTGCGCCTAGCGGCGGAACGCGGGCGGGCGACACGCCCGGCGATCAAGCTTGGCATTTGCGGCGAACACGGCGGCGATCCGGCGAGCATCGCCTTCTGCGAGGAGGTCGGGCTCGATTACGTCAGCGCCTCGCCCTACCGGGTGCCGATCGCGCGGCTGGCGGCGGCGCAGGCTGCTTTGAGGTAACCTATTTGTTCCAGCCACTTAGTGTTAATATCTCGAACTGTTCGGAAGTTTTTCCGCCGAATGCTGATCGCGCCTTGGCCAACCCGGCTTTTCCCGGCGGCGGCCCCGGGCGGGCGAGAACATTGCTGAGCCCTTGCGCCCGCAGATCTGCCACCAGCCGGTCAAGCGAGCCGAAGCGCACCTCCAGCCCGCGGCTGTCGACCACCGGTTCGGCAAAGCCCGCGCGCTGCAGCAATTGTCCGCCGGCGCGGACATCGACTTGCGGATGGATGCGCGGGCCGGGCCGGTCGCCGTCGGCCGCCAGCATCGCCGCGCGCAAGGCGGGCAGGCTGCCCGCGCCGGGGAAACTGGCGATCATCAGTCCGCCCGGCGCGAGCGCGCCGCGCAGATGGATCAGCGCGCCGGGCAAGTCGTTGACCGTGTCGAGCGTGCCGAGGCTGGCGATGAAGTCGAAATTACCGAACGGCAGGGGCCGCTCCTCGGCAAAGCCATGCGCGGGTTCGGCCCCGGCCACCTCGGTGCCTGCGCCGAGCAGTGCTGCGGCGAGGGCACCTGTCCAGTCGCCGATGACCAGCGCGCGGCGCGGGGCGTGGCGGAGGAAGGCCAGTCGTTCGATGACATCCTCGATCATGTCGGCCAGGACATAGCGCGGCGCATCGGGGTGATTTTGCAGCGCCAGCATCCTGCGCCGGGCCGCCAGCCGGCGCGCGGGCGCGAAGATTGTCGGGGGCGGGGCTGCGGTCATGGATTGTCTCGTCGTCCCAGGCTTGACCCGGGACCGCTGGCCGATGGGGAAGACACCGCCTAGCCGCCAGCGGTCCCGGGTCAAGCTCTGGATGACGGGGTGCCAGGGTTCGGTTATGCGTGTCCGGTGCACATCGCCCGGACCCTGGCCCCGCTGATCGACCTCGCCTTTCCGCCGCGTTGTCCGCTGTGCGGCGAGGGGCTGCTGGCGCAGACCGGGCTGTGCGCTGCCTGCTGGAGTGAACTGGCAATACCCGGCGATCCCGCCTGCGCGCTGTGCCAGCGGCCGTTCGGCGATGAGGGCGCGAATGGCGCGGTCTGCGCGCCGTGCCTGGCCCGACCGCCGCGCCACGACGGGATTGCGGCGGGAACGCTCTACAACGACGCCTCGCGCCGGCTGGTGCTGGCCTTCAAGCGCGGACGGCGGATTGCTCTGGCACCGATGATGGCGCGGCTGATGGCAGCGCGCATGGCGTTTGCCGGCGCAGGAGACGATGGGGACTGGCTGCTGGTGCCGGTGCCGCTGCATCGCTGGCGGCTGTGGCGGCGCGGGTTCAACCAGGCAGCCTTGCTGGCGCGCGAGGTTGCGGCGCTGAACGGCATGGGGCTGGTAGTCGATGCGCTGGTGCGGACCAGGCCGACCCCCATGCTCGGCGGTCTCGGCAGCCGGGCACGGGCACGGGCGCTGGCGGGTGCGATTGCCGTCCATCCGGCGCGCGGTCCGAGAATCAAGGGAGCGAAGGTCATGCTGGTCGACGACGTGCTGACCAGCGGCGCGACCAGCGGGGCCTGCGTGGCGGCGCTCAAGCGTGCTGGAGCAGAGAAAGTGGCGGTGGCCTGCTTTGCCCGCGTACTCGACGAGGCGCTGCCGGACGCCATCCACTCCGGAACAAACGAAAACGCCCGGGGGTGACCCCGGGCGTCCTCGTGACGAAACTGTTGGACGTTGCTTGCGCAAACGGCGACGCCCCCTGACGCACGCCTCGTCCGATCCCTCATGTGTGGCGGGCCCGATATGGGGCTCCTGCCTTGTACCCCTGAACCATGGCGCTGTCGCTGCCACCGGCTTTCGGTGTGCACCCCTTGCGGGCTGCGCGCCCCTGTTCTCGCGAAACGCGCTTAAAGAAAAGTGAGATTGCCTCCAGCGATGGATTTTGCCCGGCACATGTGGTTATCTTGCAACAGCCCGTCGTCGGCCGGGCACGGTTGAAGGAACGGAATTCCAGCACATGACCACCATTTCCGTGGCTGATCGCGAGCAGGGCAGCGCCTTCCTGCCGCGTTTTGATACGCAGGGGCTGTTGACGGCGATTGCTGTCGATGCCGCCAGTCGCGAGATCCTGATGGTTGCCTTCATGGATGCCGAAGCGCTCGCCAGGACCCGCGAGACCGGCCTCGCGCATTTCCATTCGCGCTCGCGCGGGCGACTATGGCTCAAGGGCGAGACTTCGGGGCATGTCCTGCGGGTCGCGGAGATTCGCGTCGATTGCGACCAGGATGCGCTGGTGCTGTTGGTGCGGCCCGAGGGGCCGGCGTGCCATACCGGTGCGGTCAGCTGCTTCTATCGTCTGCTCGACCAAGACCGGTTGGTGCGAATTCCTTCTTGACGTTTACGTAAAGGTAAGTTAGCGCGACGGCATGAGCAGTCATTCCGCGACTCGGACCGCCATCCTGCCGCGTGAGACCCGCGCACATCTTGATCGCCCCGATGCCGAGGGGCGCGAGCGCTATTCGATCTCGGACCTCACTGCCGAATTCGATCTGACCTCCCGCGCGCTGCGTTTTTACGAGGAAGAAGGGCTGCTATCGCCGATGCGCGCCGGCACCGCGCGGGTTTATTCCAAGCGCGACCGCTCGCGGCTCGCCTGGATTGTTCGCGCCAAGAATGTCGGCTTCAGCCTGGTCGAAATCCGCGAGCTGATCGATCTCTACGATCTTGAGGACGGCCGTGTCGAACAGCGCCGCCGCACCATCGAGCGCTGCCGGCAGCAGGTCGCAAAGCTCGAGAGTCAGCGCAGCGATCTCGATTCGGCGATCGCCGAACTGAGCCAGTTCATCGCCCATATCGAAACACTCGAATTGCCCAGAAAGGTCTGATCGATGCCCAGCTACAAAGCGCCAGTCCGCGATACCCGGTTCGTCGTCAACGAGGTGCTCAAGCTCGAGAATTACGGTAACCTGCCCGGCTTCGGCAGTGCCAGCGCCGATATCGTCGATGCGGTGATCGAGGAGGGCGGCAAGTTCGTCGCCGAAGTGCTCGCCCCGCTCAATGCCAGCGGCGACCGGCAGGGCTGCACACGCCATGCCGACGGCACGGTGACCACGCCCGACGGGTTCAAGCAGGCCTATGACCTGTTTCGCGAGGCGGGTTGGGGCACGCTTTCAGCGCCCGAGGAATTCGGCGGGCAGGGGCTGCCGCATGTGCTGGGTTTCGTCATGGAAGAATTCCTGTGCTCGGCCAATCAGGCCTTCGCCATGTATCCCGGACTGACCGCCGGCGCGGTCGCCGCGATCCGCGCCAAGGCCGCGCCCGAGCTCCAGGCGAAATACCTGCCGAAGATGATTTCGGGCGAGTGGACCGGGACGATGAACCTGACAGAGCCGCACTGCGGCACCGATCTTGGCCTGATCCGCACCCGCGCCGTGCCGCAAACAGGCGGCTCCTACGCCATCACCGGCACCAAGATCTTCATCTCGGCCGGCGAACACGACCTGGTGGAGAACATCGTTCACCTGGTGCTCGCCAAAACCCCCGATGCGCCCGATTCGTCGAAGGGCATCTCGCTGTTCATCGTGCCCAAGTTCCTGGTCGGCGACGACGGCTCGCTGGGCGCGCGCAATGCCGTCTCGTGCGGGGCGATCGAGCACAAGATGGGCATTCATGGCAACGCCACCTGCGTGATGAATTACGACGGCGCGACCGGCTGGCTGGTCGGCGAGGAGAACAAGGGCCTCGCCGCTATGTTCATCATGATGAACGCGGCGCGGCTTGGCGTCGGCATCCAGGGGCTGGGGCAAGCTGAGGTGGCCTACCAGAACGCGGTTGCCTATGCCGCCGAGCGCCGCCAGGGCCGCGCGCTCACTGGCGCCGCCGATCCCGCCGAGAAAGCCGACACCCTGTTCGTCCACCCCGATGTGCGCCGCATGCTGATGGAGGCCAAGGCCTACACCGAAGGCATGCGCGCGCTGGCGCTGTGGGGCGGCTTGCAGGTCGAACTCAGCCACAAGGCGGAGGCGGAAGCCGACCGGCAGATGGCCGACGATCTCATCTCGCTGCTCACCCCGGTTATCAAGGGCTATGGCACCGACAAGGGCTTTGATGTCGCGGTCAACATGCAGCAGATCTGGGGCGGCCACGGCTATATCGCCGAAAACGGCATGGAACAGTTCGTCCGCGATGCCCGCATCGCGATGATCTACGAAGGTGCCAACGGGGTTCAGGCGATGGACCTGGTCGGGCGCAAGCTCGGCGCGAACATGGGCCGGGCGGTGCAGGCGTTCTTTGCGCTGGTCGATGGCGAATGCGCCGAGGCCAAGGCCGATGCCAGGCTCGCCGATATTGCCGAACGGCTCGAGAAGGCCAACGGCGAGCTCAAGGCGGCGACCATGTGGCTGATGCAGAACGGCATGGCCAATCCCGAGAACGCCGGGGCGGGTGCGCATCACTATATGCACCTGATGGGGATCGTCGCGCTCGGGTTGATGTGGCTGCGCATGGCGCGGGTATCGGCCGAGGCGCTGGCGGCCGGATCGCCGGACACCGCATTTTACGAGGCGAAGCTGGTCACCGCGCGCTTTTTCGCCGAGCGTTATACCCCCGATGCCGGCGCACTGCGCCGCAAGCTTGAGGCCGGCGGCGAAGCGATGATGGCGCTGCCGGTGGAGGCATTCGCCACGGCGTGATTTCTCGGCTAGGTTCGCTGCGGAGCCAAGGAGAGGATCGGCATGTTCGTCAAGTTTGTCAGTTCGGATCGGGTTGAAACGGCGGTCAACGCCGCGCAAGTCACATTCATATCGTCGGTCACCGATGGCACCCGCATCCGCTTCGGCGAAGGCCGCAGCGTCACCGTGGTCGAGCCGATGGATGAGGTGATCGAGCGGCTGAACCGGACGCGCCAGCTGCCGCAGGAGTGAACGCCTGGCAGTTTGCTGAAAGACCCGCAACATCCATGGACGGGGTTTCCCGAGAAACATCCATTCTTGACATAATCCCGTTATGTTCTACTCCTGTTCGAGAATGGAGTCGGAACGCCATGTCCCAAGCCAATTTCGCCTACGCCAGCCCCGCCAACGATGCCGCCGGAAGCTCTCTTCCAATGGCCCCGGCCTTGTCGATCTTTGCTGATCGCGCGCATCTGCGCGGGACCTTGCGCGATGATGCGGCGGCGGCGGGGTTTCGCATTGCCGAACTGGCGGAGCTTGCCGCGCTCGGTGATGGCGGGGACGGGGGCGAGGCCAGGCCGCTCGGCGATGTGGTGGTGGTCGATTGCCCGCAGCTGGGTGCGGCCGGGATGGCAGCGCTGGCGCGGCTCGACCTGCGCGCGGCGCATTGCGGGGCGCGGTTGATCGTCTCGACCAGCCTCGCCGCGCTCGACGATGTGTTCGGCTGCCTCGATCAGTCCGCGCCGCAGATCCTGGTCGATCCCGGCCGCGCCGAGCGGGTGATCGCGCTGGGCCGCGCCCTGGGGCAATTGCGCGGACAGCGGCTGCGCGAACTGTCCGAAGAAGACCGGCTGGTGCTGTTGCGACTCACCGAACAGGTTGGCCAGATCGCCGAACGGCTCGAGCGTATCGAAGGCCATGGCGCAGACCCCGCGCCCGCTCGCGGGCAAGACAGCATTTTCCGCTTTGAATTGCCGCGTCGCAGCTTCACCGGCCAGGGCGACGAGCCGGGCAACCGACTGGCGCGAGCGGTCCGCCCGGCGCTGCCCGATCCGCGGCTGGTGCGCCGCATCCTGCGCCAGCGGCAGTTGCGTGCGCGGTTTTTCGATGGCGACCTGTTCGGCGATCCTGCCTGGGACATGTTGCTCGATCTCACGGCGGCGCGCGCCGAGCACACCCGGGTCTCGGTCACCTCGCTGTGCATCGCCTCGGGCGTGCCGCCGACCACGGCCTTGCGCTGGATCGGCCAGATGACCGAGGCCGGACTGTTCCAGCGCGTCGAGGACGAGGCCGACCGCCGCCGCGCCTTCGTTGCGCTGACTGACAAGGCTGCCGACGCCATGGCGCGCTATTTCGCCGAACTCGGCACGGGAGCTGCGCGGCTGGTTTGAGCCCCCTTCCGCTGCTGCGCCCCTTAGGCTAAGGGCGCGCGATCGGGCTGGATGGCCGGGGCGGTTAGCTCAGTTGGTAGAGCATCTCGTTTACACCGAGAGGGTCAGCGGTTCGAGCCCGTTACCGCCCACCATTCGCACTCCGGCCACGGCGCTTTGCGGCAAGTTGCCCGCGATACACTGCGTTCGCCAAAACCCGTCCAGACAGTTGGGGAGGGAAACGGGCGGCGGGTCACGGGCAGGTCGCTGCTGTTGTTGCTGCTGCAGGTGCCGGGCATGGCGGACGTCTTGCCGCAGCCGGCGATCACCGTGCGCCGCCCTCGGCAAGAAGCGCCATGGACGCGGCGCTGCCCCAGTCGCGCTCGCCGGTGTAGCGCCAGATTTCCTTGCCCTCTGCGTCGTAATAGATCGTCGCGGGCAGGGTCTGCGCGCCGTAGTGAAAGGCAAGATCGCCCTTGGGGTCGAGCCAGCCGGGAAGCCGGGCGAGGCCGCGCTGGTCGAGGAATGGCCGGACCTTCTCGGTTTGCGCCATGTCCTGCGAGACGGTCACCACGGCGAGGTTGAGGTCCGCCCGGTTCGCCAGGGCGTTGAGTGTCGGCAATTCGGCGATGCACGGCGCGCACCAGGTCGCCCACAGATTGATCAGCACCGGCTTGCCCTTCAGGCTCGCCAGCTTGAGGGTGCCCCCGGCCTGATCCTTGAGCATCAGATCGGGAAGCGGCTTGCCCTGGTTGGTGCGGTCGAGCACGCCGCCCGCGCCGGACACCGGCTTGGCGGCGCTCGCAGAAGCCTGCGGTTGCGCCGTGTCCCCGCTTTGCCTATCGCAGCCGGCGGCGAATGCGGCCACGGCCAGGACAGCGATTTTGAGCGATCGGGAAAACAGCAAGGCAGGTTCCAATGCGATGTGGGGCGGACGGTTCAGCGATGGGCCGTCGGCAATCATGCGCGAGATTAACGCCTCGATCCCGTTCGACAAGGCGCTGTGGCGTCAGGACATCGCCGCGTCGCAGGCGCATGTCGCGATGCTGGGCAAGCAGGGCATTGTTTCTGCCGGGGATGCGAAGGCGATTGCCGACGGCCTCGACGCGGTTGCCGCCGAATATGAGGCCTCGGGCGTTGCGGAAAATTGGGACCTCGAAGACATCCACATGACCACCGAAAGCCGGCTGGCCGAGCTGATCGGCGCGGTTGCAGGAAGGCTGCACACCGCGCGCAGCCGCAACGACCAGGTGGCCACCGATTTCAAGCTGTGGGTGCGCGAGGCCTGTGTTCAGGCCGATGCCGCGCTGGGCTTGCTGCAAGTGGCGCTGGTCTCCCGCGCCGGCGAGCATGCCGCGAGCATCATGCCGGGCTTTACCCATCTCCAGACCGCGCAGCCGGTGACGCTCGGGCATCACCTCATGGCCTACTACGAAATGGCGGCCCGCGACCGCTCGCGCTTTGTCGATGCGCATGCCCGCGCGAGCCAATGCCCGCTGGGTGCCGCGGCGCTGGCCGGAACCGGTTTCGCCATCGACCGCGACATGACCGCCAAGGCGCTGGGCTTCGCCATGCCGACTGCGAACAGCCTGGATTCGGTCTCGGACCGCGATTTCGCGCTCGATTATCTGATGGCGGCGAGCCAGTGCGCGCTGCACCTGTCGCGGCTTGCCGAGGAACTGATCATCTGGGCGAGCCAGCCGTTCGGCTTTGTCGTCTTGCCCGATGCGCTGTCGACCGGCAGCTCGATCATGCCGCAGAAGAAGAACCCCGATGCCGCCGAGCTGGTGCGCGGGCATAGCGGCCGTATCGCCGGCTGCCTGACCGCGCTGATGATGACCATGAAAGGCCTGCCGCTGGCCTATTCGAAGGACATGCAGGACGACAAGCCGCCGGTGTTCGAGGCGGCGAGCCTGCTCACGCTGAGCCTTGCGGCGATGACCGGCATGATCGAGGGGGCTGCCTTCCGCACCGAGCGGATGCGCGCCGCCGCCGAACTTGGCTATGCCACCGCCACCGATCTCGCCGACTGGCTGGTGCGCGAGGCGGGCATTCCCTTCCGCGAGGCGCATCACGTCACCGGCGCGGCGGTCAGGCTCGCCGAGAGCCGGGGCTTGGCGCTCGACGCGCTGCCGCTAGCTGATTTGCAGGCGATCGATGCGCGCATAGACAGCCGGGTCTTCGCCGCGCTGTCGGTCGAGGCTTCGGTCGCCGCGCGCGCCAGCCATGGCGGAACCGCGCCCGCCGAGGTAGCAAAGCGCGTGGCCGAAGCGCGCAAGGCGCTGGGGCTGGAGTCGTGATCATGCGCCCTGTTGCCATTCCCTTGCTGCTGCTGGCGCTCGCTGGCTGCGGCGTGCGTGCCGATCTCAAGCCGCAGGCGGGCAAGCAATTGCCGGTCGCCCCTGAGGGCCGCGATACCCGGCCGACGTCGGCGCAATTGCTCGAAACCACGCCGCAGGCCGCGCCCGAGCGCAGCGTCGAATTGCGCAAGCGTTCGGAGGAACGCGCCGACGATCCCTTCTCGCTGCCGCCAAGGGAATAGGGCTCCAGACACAACACATGGACCATTTTGCTTACAGGAACGGCGTGCTCCACGCCGAGAACGTGCCGCTGACGGCGATTGCCGAGGCCGTCGGCACGCCGGTCTACGTCTATTCGCGCGCCACCCTGGTGCGCCATGCCCGGGTGTTTCGCGAGGCGTTGTCGGCGTTGCCGAGGTCGCATGTCGCCTTTGCGGTCAAAGCGAATCCGAATCTGGCGGTTTTGAAGGTTCTCGCGCTCGAGGGATTTGGCGCGGACGTGGTTTCGGGCGGGGAGATCGACCGTGCCATCGCAGCGGGCTTTCCCGCCGAGGGCGTTGTGTTTTCCGGCGTCGGCAAGACCCGCGAGGAACTCAGGCGCGGGCTGGATGCCGGCATCGGCCAGTTCAACATCGAACTTGAAGAGGAAGGCTCGGTGCTGGCCGGGATCGCCGATGCCATGGGCCTGACCGCGAACGCCGTGCTGCGGGTCAATCCGGACGTCAACGCCGGGACCCACGCCAAGATTTCGACCGGCAGGAAGGACAACAAGTTCGGCGTGGCGATTGACGAGGCGGCGGGGATTTTCGATCGCCTCTCCGGCCTTCCCGGACTGAACTTGCGCGGCATCGCCTGCCACATCGGCAGTCAGCTGTTCGACCTCGCCCCCCTGGAAGCCGCATACGGCAAGGTTGGCGAGCTGCTGGCAACATTGCGTGCGGCAGGCCATCGAATCGATACTGTCGATCTCGGCGGCGGGCTCGGCGTTCCCTACGAGCGTGACAAAGTCCCGCCCAGCCCGGCCGACTACGGCACCATGGTTGCGCGCGCCACCCGGGGCTGGGACGTGACGCTGCAATTCGAGCCGGGTCGGGTAATCGTCGGCAATGCCGGGGTGCTGCTGACCAGGGTGATCTGGGTCAAGCCCGGCGTCGTCCATCCCTACGTCATTGTTGATGCCGCCATGAACGACCTGGCGCGCCCGGCGCTGTACGATGCCTGGCACGATTTCGACGCGGTTGCGCCGATCGGCGAGAAGACGGTGGCGAACATCGCCGGCCCGGTCTGCGAAACCGGCGACACCTTCGCCATGGGGCGGACCATCGACGCAGTGAAGTCGGGCGATCTCGCGGTGTTCCGCACAGCCGGGGCCTATGGCGCGACCATGGCAAGCACCTATAACAGCCGTGCGCTCGTCCCCGAAGTGCTGGTCGATGGCGATCGCTGGGCGGTCGTCGCCCAGCGCATCGAGCCCGCAGCGATCCTTGCCGCCGAGCGTGTGCCGGACTGGCTGGGATGACCGGGACCCACCCCCCGGCCCCTCCCGCCTGCGGGAGGGGAGCGAGACTTGCCGAGCAGCTTGCGAGGCTAGTCGCAGCGGGGTGGGCCAAGGCTGGCGAGCCATGCCGCTAGACAGCCTCCCCCTGTTCCATCGCATCGCCGGCCAGCCGGTGATCGTGCTGGGCGAGGGCGAGGCGGCACTGGCCAAACGCCGGCTGGTCGAGCGCGCGAGAGGGATTGTCGCAGGCGAGGAAAACGCCGGTGCGCGTATCGCCTTTGTCGCGCTTGACGATCCCGAAGCGGCCGCTGCCCGGCTGCGCGCGCGGGGGCTGCTGGTCAATGTTCCCGACCGGCCCGAGCTGTGCGATTTCACCGTCCCCAGCATTCTCGACCGGTCGCCGGTGCTGCTGGCAATCGGCACCGGCGGGGCCTCGGCGGGGCTGGCCAAGGCGCTGCGGCTGCGGCTCGAGACCCTGCTGCCGCCGGGGCTGGGCGAGCTCGCGGCGAAGCTGGGCCGGGCACGGGCAGCACTGCGCCAGCGCTGGCCCGATGCCGCCGTGCGCCGTGCCGCGCTTGACGAGGCGCTGGGCGAGGGCGGCGCGCTCGACCCGCTGCGCGAGGGCAGCCATGCGAACCTCGAACCATGGCTGGCGGGCGCGGCTGGCCAAGCGCATGGCGGTGTGGTCGAACTGCGCCTGACCAGCCCCGATCCCGACGACCTGACCCTGCGCCAGGCGCGGCTGCTCGGCCAGGCCGACGTGATCGCCTGCGAGCCGGGCATTCCTGCGGCGATCATGGCCCGCGCCCGCGCCGATGCCGCGCGGATGACCATCGCGCCCGGCGCAGTACCGGCTGAGACCGGCGGGCTTGTCGTCGTGCTGCGCGGCTGAGGCTCCGCACTTCCTGATAATTCAATGCCGGTTCCCCCGCGCTGAAGGGGGCTCAGGCTGTCTGATGCAGGCTCGCGTTTGGCAGGGCAGTCATCCTGCCCCGCCGATTACAATCTTTTAATTTCAGCCCGATGCCTTGCTTGCGCCAGTTTCCCCGCCGGGGCGTTAGGCTCCGCCACCAAGGGGAAATCACATGAACCTGCCCAAAATCGATCTCTCGTCGCTGCCCGATCTCGATACGCTGACCGGCATGTTCGGCAGCCTGCTGCACACCTCGCGGATCATCGAATCCGACGATTCGATCGTTGTGCTGATGACCTACGTCTACGAGATAATTAACTAAGGGGCTTTTGCCATGCGGTCGGACACGGGGATCGTCGCACGATGATCGTCCATCCCGAATTGCGCGCGCTGCGGGGGGACGACTCCCCGCAGCGCCTCGCGCAGCAGGCGCAGATCGTCGCAATGGCGGACTGGCGCGCGCGGCCCGGCGTGGCCGAGGTGCTGGACGGCGTCGAGCGTTTCGCCGCCGGTGCACCGCTAGAGGCGTGCGCGGCGCTCGCCGCCCTGTTCACCCACGGCTGCGATGCCGCGCGGAAATTCGCCGCGAGCTACAGCATGGCGACATGCGCCACGCTCGCCGCCGCTCCGCTCGGCCACGTACCGATGCGCCATTTCACCGACGGGATCACCTCGACCCTGCTCCTGGCCCAGACCGGCAATGTCACGCTGTCGCTGGTCGCGATCGACGGCGAGGGGCTGCATGGAAAGTCCGAATCCACCACCGCCAGCTTCACCCCGAACCACACCTGGGAACATGTCCTGGCGGGGAGTGCCGATGTCGAGCTGGTCGAATGCCGCGTCACCGGTCCGCGCAAGGCGGAGTTTTCTCGCCACCGGGCGCGCATCGCGCCGGGCAGCATCATGCACCGCGACGGCGAGCGCCAGGCGCGGCGGCTGCTGCGCATCGACGGTGCGCTTGTCGCCCTGCGGCTCCAGCGCCGGCGAGACGCGGCCGAGGCGACCCGCGAATACGATCTCGCCAGTGGCTTGCTGCTGCATCAGGCCGCCGGCAACCCGCGCGACAGCCGCATCGAACTGATGCTGGCGCTGCTCGGCCGCATGCAGCGCCGCGATGCCGCGCCGCTCATGGCCGATCTGGCGCGCGGACAGGGCAGCACCGGGCTGCGCTGGCAGGCGCTGCGCGAATGCCTCGCGCTCGACAGCGAGGCTGGATTTGCCGCGCTCGGTGCGATCGCCGCTTCGCCGCACGATGCCCTCGCCGCGCCCTCCGGGGCGCTGCGCGCGCAACTGATCGAGGCCTACCCCCAACTGCAGGACGTCGCACCATGCCCCATGTGATCGCGCTGGAAGACAAGGCAGTGGGCAACCTCGCCGAATGTGTCGATGCGCTTGCGTCGCTCGGCTTCGATCCCGACGAGGAGGAAAGCCTGCATCACGCCGCGCTGCAACTGCGCCGCCTGGGCAACAATCGCGCATTCCTCGGCGACCTGCTGGTCGGCGAACTCGCGCGCCGCCACCGCGAGGACACGCGCGAGAATTCCTACGGGCCGCAGGTCATCATGCTGCGCGCGCCCGGCGACGGCGACTTTTTCATGCGTGCCAACATCTGGCCGTCGGAAAGCGAACACATGATGCGCGCCAGCGGCGGGGCGAGTTTCGTCTATTCATTGCCGCACGACCACAATTTCAGTTTCCTCACCCTGGGCTATTTCGGCCCCGGCTACTGGAGCAATTACTACGAATTTGACTATGAGGATGTCGCCGGCTGTCGCGGCGAGCCGGCGGGGCTGCGCTTCGTCGAGCGTTCGCGGCTGGAGGAAGGCAAGCTCCAGCTCTACCGCGCGCATGTCGATGTTCACGACCAGGCACCTGGCGACGCGCTGTCGGTCTCGCTCAACATCCTGCGCACTTCGGGCGCGCAGGCCTGGCTCGACCAGTACAGCTTCGATCTGGAGGAGGGCTGCATCGGACGGATCATCAGCAACGGCGCGAGCGAGGCTTTCATGCGCATTGCCGTCGGCCTCGGCGGCGATGAGGCACGCGACCTCGCAACGCGCTTCGGCCGGAGCCACCCCAGCGACCGCATGCGGCTCGCCTGCTGGGGGGCGCTGGCTGCGGTCGAGACCGACGCGGGCGGGCGCGATGCGGTGTGGAGAGCGGCGGAGCTTTCGGGCAGCCGGCTGGTGGCCGGCGAGGCGCGGCTGCGGCGCGCGGAGTTGGTGGATTAGGCCTCCCCGCCCTCGACCTTCCCGTCCCAGCCGAGCAGGTCGCCGGGCTGGCAGCCCAGTTCGCGGCAGATCGCTTCCAGTGTCGAGAAGCGGATCGCCTTGGCCTTGCCGGTCTTGAGGATCGAGAGGTTGGCCAGCGTGATATCGACCCGCTCGGCCAGTTCGGTCAGCGTCATGCGGCGCGCGTAAAGCAGGTCGTCGAGCTTGACCACGACCGCCATCACACCGTGCCTTCCAGCTCGTCGCGCATCGCCGCGCCCTTGCGGAAGATGCGGGCGAGCAGGAACAGCATGAGGGCAAGGAAAATGCCGCCAAACGAAAAGCCGATGTCGAGGTAATGAACGTGCGCCTTGTAGCTCGACCAGCCGGCCAGCGCGCCGGCGGGGACGGCGATCAGCTGGATGGCGACCGCCAGCCAGCCCATCCGTTGCAGCCGCACGGCATTGACCGGGATGAACGGATCGCCTTGCCCGACAGTATCAACGATGCGGCGCAGTTCGCGGAGGAACAAAAAGCCGAGACTGGCGGTGGCGGCGATCAACGCGCAGATGCCGACGATCACCCAGATGAAATCCGGTGGCAGCGCGTCAGTGCCGCGCTTGCCGATTTCCGCGAGTATGCGGCTGCGCCACAGCAGAGCCATGGGTATCGAGCCGAGCGTGACGACCGTGAACACCACTGCGCTGGCCATGGCCGCACTGAGCGCGACACGGACAGTGGCCAGCAGCGGATCGCGCCGGTGTGCAAGCGGGCGTGAGGGCGGTGTGTTCAAGCGATTCCCGGGGCGAGAGTGGCGACCCACAGGATTTGCGCGATGTTGGCCGCCAGTGCAATGGCGATGGCGCGGGAAAGGACAGTGCTCATGGGCTTGGCTCCGGAGGGAAGGGGATCAGGCGAGGGCGGGGGCGAGCGTGGCGAACCACAGCACGTTGGCGGCGACATAGGCGACGACGAGGCCGGCGAGGCGTGAAGCGGTCTGGGTCATTGATTGTTCTCCAATATGGTCGATATCGACATTCAATAAGTCGAGTCGCGCATATTGTCAAACAATAATATTGAAAAACAATATTAACCTTGTCGTTTACCGGAAAACCGCGCAATCCGCTGAGTCACACGACGCCGCCGGCCAGCGCATCGATCGCGGCTTGCAGGATGACCGCCGCAGCCGCCGAATCGATCCGGTCCGCGCGCTTCGCCCGGCTGATGTCCTGCGCGATCAGCTGGCGCTCGGCGCTGGCGGTCGACCAGCGCTCGTCCCACAGCAGCACCGGCAGGCCGAGCACCGCGAGGTTGCGTGCATAGGCGCGGCTCGATTGCGCGCGCGGACCTTCGCTGCCGTCCATGTTGCGCGGCAGGCCCACGACCAGGCCCTTGATCGCGCGCTCGGCGACCAGCGCCGCCAGTAGTGCCTTGTCTGCCCCGAACTTGCCACGTTGCAAGGCCTTGCCCGGCGAGGCGAAGCGCCAGCCGGCGTCGCAGAAGGCGGTGCCGATGGTCTGCGTGCCGAGATCGAGGCCGAGCAGTGCGCCGCCAAGCGGCAGGGCGGCGCTGAAGGCGGGAGCCGTATCGCAGATCGGGGCCGGATCGCTCATCCGGCTCAGGCGGCCCCAAGCGGCTCGTGCCGCGCAGCCTCGCGTTCCAGCCAGATCTTGATCATCGCCACCATCGGATCGGCGAGTGCCAGCCCGAGCACGCCGAACAACACGCCCATGATCAACTGCGCGCCAAGCACCACGGCTGGAGCGAGATCGACGGTCTTCTTGGCGACCAGCGGCACTATGATGTTGCCATCGACGAGGTGGACGATGGCGTAGACCATGATGCAGTAGAGCCCCATATCAGTGCCGCCGGAAAAGCCGACCAGGATCATCAGCGCACCCGAAATCGGCGCGCCGATGTTGGGCAGGAATGCCAGCAAGCCGGTGAGCAGGCCCAACAACGCCGCCATCGGCACGCCATAGAGTGCCAGCATCAGCCAGGTGGCGAAGCCCTCGACCGCCATGCCGAGCAACCGTCCGGCCAACAGCCGGCGCAGCGAGCGGCCCATTAATTGCGCGGTGCCTTCGAAATAGGCGCGCTTGTCGGCTGGCAGCATCCAGCTGACCCCGCGCTGATAGAGCCGCGGCTCGACTGCCAGATAGATGCCGAGCACGACGATCAGGAACACCGTGGTGAAGCCGCCGATCACCCCGCCGACCGCGCGGGTCAATTCGCTGACTCCGCCCATCGCCCGCTCGACGAGGCCCTGCACATTGGCGGTCTGGACGACGTAGCCGTGCTGTTTGAGCCAATCGAGCATGCGCGCCGATTGCGCTTCGATGATGGCGGGCAGCTGCGCCGCCTGCTCGGCTATCTGGCTGCCGGCAAAGTAGCCGAGCCAGGCGATGAAGGCGACGGTGAGCAGCAGGACGATGGCAATCCGCCAGCCGCGTCCCACCGGCAGAACCCGGCCCAGCAGCCGCGCGCCGCCGTCGATCAAGGCGGCGAAGACCATGCCGCCGAAGATCACCAGCAGCGAATCCGCCATGACGACCACCAGCACCAGCAAGGAGGCCATGCCCAGCCAGACGAAGGCGCGCTTGGCTTCCTGGCGCAGCAGCGGATCGGCGATGTCTGTCGGCCCGGCCTTGGGTCTCGGCTTGCGCGGGCTACGTGGTTTGACGGGTTCTTCGGCCATCATGGCGTCGCCGCAGCGGGGCGTTCGGTCACCGGATCGATG
Organism: uncultured Alphaproteobacteria bacterium; assembly: GCA_963777795.1. Classification (GTDB taxonomy): domain Bacteria; phylum Pseudomonadota; class Alphaproteobacteria; order Sphingomonadales; family Sphingomonadaceae; genus Novosphingobium. The sequence continues at coordinate 951,346 of CAVZRM010000002.1, read as the reverse complement.
CGCGGACGCAGGCTCTGCCAGGCCCGGCCGGAGCGCAGCGCCTGCCACCAGGTCAGCGGGCTCCAGCTTTCGCTGCCATCGAACGAGAAGGTGATGAATTCGGCGCGCCCACCGATGTCGCTGAGCGGCACCGGCCCGTTGAGGCCGTTCTCGGCGAAGCTGGCGCGGCTGTCGGCGGAGTGGTCGCGGTTGTCGCCCATCAGGAAGACATGGCCGGCGGGCACCCGGACCTCGCCGACATGATCGAGCGGCTCGTCGATATGGTCGATCACCTGATAACTCGCGCCGTTGGGCAGGGTTTCGCGCAGCATCGGCAGTTCGCAGATGTCGTTGCGGCTCGGCTGGCGGACATAGGCACCGGGAAAGGTACCCGCCTCGCAGGGCTGGTTGGCATCGACGGCAAGCTGGGCCGGCGGCTCGACCGTCTGGGGCACGGGCTTGCCGTTGAGCACGATCTGGCCGTTGACCACGGCAATGCGGTCGCCGGGGAGCGCCACGACGCGCTTGATCAGGTCTTCCTTGCGGTTGCGCGGCACGACGATAACGATGTCGCCATATTCGGGCGCGCTGCCGAAGACCCGCCAGGTGCCGCGCGGCAGCAGGTGGAACGAGACCGAGGACCAGTTCCAGCCATAGGGATATTTGCTCACCACCAGCCGGTCGCCGACCAGCAGGGTTGGCATCATCGAGATCGACGGGATGTAGAACGGCTTGGCGACGATCGAATGGAAGGCGAGCACTGCCAGCAGCATCGCCGCCAGCCCGCGCAGTTCGCCCGCCCAGTCGATGCGCTTGGAGGCGGGGGCGGGTACACCGGGCGCGGTCGGCTCAGTTTCCTCGTCGTTCACAGCTTGCGGGCCTCGATAATGATGAAGGCCTGGGCCCATGGGTGATCGTCAGTGAGGGTGAGATGAACGATGGCCTCGTGTCCTTCCGGAGTGATCGCCGCCAGCCGCGCCGCCGCGCCGCCGGTCAGTGCCAGGGTCGGCGCGCCGCTCTTCGCGTTGACCACGCCGATATCCTTCATGAACACGCCGGCCCTGAAGCCGGTTCCCACCGCCTTGGAAAAAGCCTCCTTGGCGGCGAAGCGCTTGGCATAGGTGCCGGCGCGCGTGAAGGGCCGGCGCGCCGCCTTGGCACGCTCGATCTCGGTGAACACGCGGCTCTCGAAGCGCGCACCGAAGCGATCGAGCGAGGCCTGGATGCGCTCGATATTGCACAGGTCGGAGCCGATGGCGATGATCATCAGCGCAACCCGGGGACGCCGTATTCGGTGTCCCCTCGAGCCAAATCCATCAGTTCGCGCATGCGCATGATACTGGCCTCCAGTCCGCAGAAAATCGCCTCGCCGATCAGATAGTGCCCGATGTTGAGTTCGGCGAGCTGCGGGATCGCCGCGACCGGCTGGACGTTGTCGAAGGTCAGCCCGTGGCCGGCGTGCGGCTCGATGCCGTTCTTGGCGGCGAGCGCGGCGAATTCTGCCAGCCGCCTGAGTTCGACTGCCTGCGCCTCGCCAGCTGCATGGGCATAGTCGCCGGTGTGGAATTCGACCACGGGTACCTTCAGCCGCAGTGCGGCATCGAGCTGGCGCATGTCGGGTGCGATGAACAGGCTGACCCGGATTCCGGCATCGGCGAGTCGCGCGACGAAAGGGGCGAGTCGGTTGTGCTGGCCGGCGGCATCGAGCCCGCCCTCGGTGGTGCGCTCCTCGCGGCGTTCCGGCACGATGCAGGCGGCATGCGGTTTGTGTCGCAGCGCGATTGCGAGCATTTCCTCGGTTGCCGCCATTTCGAGGTTGAGCGGCAGCTGGCTCGCCGCCTGGATGCGGGCGAGGTCCTCGTCGCGGATATGCCGGCGGTCTTCGCGCAAGTGGCAGGTGATGCCGTCGCCGCCGGCGCGCGCGACCACTTCGGCGGCGCGCACCGGATCGGGGTGTGCCCCCCCGCGGGCGTTGCGGATGGTGGCGACGTGGTCGATGTTGACGCCAAGGCGAAGGCGCTGGGTCACGGCTTGGCCCGGCTGCCCGGCTTGCGGTGCATTTCGTGGCCGACGATCAGTCCGCCCATCGCCGGGGAGACCACCAGCGAAATGCGCTTGCGCAGGTCGCGCGGCAATGTGTGGGCGAGCGCCTCGGCAAGGCGCGAGGCGCGCATCGGATCCATCAGTATGCGGGCGCGTTGCAGGTAATGACCGCTGTGGCGTCCCGACGAAAGCAGGAAGTGGCCTTCGAGCAAGGCGTCGCAGCTGCGGAACTCGGCCTGCACGTCTTCTTCCTGCATGGTCGGGCAATTCCTGGTAAACGTGGTAGTCGTGCCCGGGGGGGAGCGATACTCACCGGGCAAAAAATATCCCCTAGAGGCGCTTGAGGTGCCTCGCAAGCGCGCGTATAGGCCCGGCCAAACGGGGAGCAAACGGGGTTCGCTCCTGCACTTTCCATAGGGCGCGGGGGGCGCTGAACCCCGGGCCGGCAACGCAAGATCAAAGCGAAAGCGCAAAGACGATGAGATTAGGCGAATATGCCCGCGTCGCGGGTCAGGCAGTCAAAGCTCCGGTTTCCGCACTTGCGCTGCTGCTTGCACCGCAAATCGCCTGGGCGCAGGAAGCGGTGCCTGCGGTTGCCGCTGCGGCGGACCGGCTGGTCGTGGCACCCGGCGGCTATGTGCCGATGAAGCCGACCCCGGGGATCGGCATGCCGGTCGATGGCGGGATGGGCCTCCAGCAGCAGTTCTCGCCGCTGGGCCACTATGCCCGCTGGTTTCACGACGGGCCGTTACTGTGGATTTGCGCGGTTATCTCCGTCTTCGTGCTGGGTCTGCTGCTATGGGTAGTCTTGCGCTACAACAAGCGCGCCAATCCGGTTCCCTCGAAAACCAGCCACAACACATTGATCGAAGTGGTCTGGACCCTGCTGCCGGTGCTGATCCTGGTCGGCGTCGCGGTGCCGTCGATCGACCTGCTCGCCAAGCAGTTCAAGCCCGCACCGGCCAAGGCGCTGACCATCAAGGCGACCGGCAACCAGTGGTTCTGGACCTATACCTATCCTGACAACGGCGGTTTCGAGGTGATCTCGAACATGCTGCCCGAGGATGAGGCGCGCCGGCGCGGCGAGCCGGGGCAACTGGCGGCCGATTTCCGCATGGTTGTTCCCGTTGGCGAGCCGATCCGCATGCAGATCACCGCTTCCGATGTGATCCACGCCTTCGCCGTGCCCTCGCTGTGGTTCAAGCTCGACGGCGTTCCGGGGCGGATCAACGAGAAGGTGATGTTCGTCGAACGACCGGGTGTCTATTATGGCCAGTGCTCGGAACTGTGCGGCGCGCGGCATGGCTATATGCCGATCACCGTCGAGGCGCTGCCCCGGCCGCAGTATAACGCCTGGGTGATGGCGCAGTCAGGCGGCAAGATCGACGGTGCGCCCGAACCTGCTGCGTCCGAAGCGGCCGCTTCGCCGGGTGCCGGGGTGCCCGCGACAGGTGCCGCCCCGGCGACGCCCGCTGCTTCGCCCACAGCCGCTGCCCCTGCCGCCGCCGCTGCTGCCGCTCCGGCACCGAAATCCTAAGCCTGCTGGCATAGACAAGGTTCGCAAGACAATGGCCACCACCGCAGATACCTTCCAGGCCCACGACGAGGCGGGACACGGGCATCACGATGCCGACCACAAGCCGCCGTTCTTCGCCCGCTGGTTCATGTCGACCAACCACAAGGACATCGGCACGCTCTACCTGATCTTCGCGATCTGCGCCGGGATCATCGGCGGCGCGATTTCGGGCATGATGCGCGTCGAACTGGCGCATCCCGGCATCCAGTATCTCGGCATGTTCGCCGAGTGGTTCGGCACTCCCAATCCCAGCTTCGACCAGACGCTGCACATGTGGAACGTGCTGATCACCGCGCACGGCCTGATCATGGTGTTCTTCATGGTCATGCCGGCGATGATCGGCGGATTCGGCAACTGGTTCATCCCGTTGATGATCGGCGCGCCCGACATGGCCTTTCCGCGGATGAACAACATCTCGTTCTGGCTCACCGTGGCGGGCTTCCTGTCGCTGATGATCTCGGCCTTCGTGCCGGGCGGCACGGGCCTCGGTGCGGCGGCCGGCTGGACGGTCTATGCCCCGTTGTCGACCAGCGGTTCGCCCGGTCCGGCCACTGATTTCGCGATCTTCTCGCTGCACCTTGCCGGTGCCGGCTCGATCATGGGGGCGATCAACTTCATCACCACCATCTTCAACATGCGCGCGCCGGGCATGACGCTGCACAAGATGCCGCTGTTCGTATGGTCGCTGCTGGTCACCGCCTTCCTGCTGCTGCTGGCGCTGCCGGTGCTTGCGGCGGCGATCACCATGCTGATCACCGACCGCAATTTCGGCACCACTTTCTTCGATCAGGCCGGCGGCGGCGATCCCGTGCTTTACCAGCACCTGTTCTGGTTCTTCGGCCATCCCGAGGTTTACATCATGATCCTGCCGGGCTTCGGGATGATCAGCCAGATCGTCTCGACCTTCTCGAAGAAGCCGGTGTTCGGCTATCTCGGCATGGCCTACGCCATGGTCGCGATCGGCGTGGTCGGCTTCGTCGTCTGGGCGCACCACATGTATACCACCGGCATGAGCGTGAACGTGAAGATGTATTTCACCGCCGCGACCATGATCATCGCGGTGCCCACCGGCATCAAGATCTTCTCGTGGATCGCGACCATGTGGGGCGGCTCGATCGAGTTCAAGTCGCCGATGGTCTGGGCGATGGGCTTCATCTTCCTGTTCACCGTCGGCGGAGTGACCGGCGTGGTGCTGGCCAACGGCGGCGTCGACGACGTGCTCCACGACACCTATTACGTGGTGGCGCATTTTCACTATGTGCTGTCGATGGGTGCGGTGTTCTCGCTGTTCGCCGGGTTCTACTACTGGTTCCCGAAGATGAGCGGGCGGATGCACTCCGAACTGCTCGCTCATCTGCATTTCTGGGTGTTCTTCGCCGGCGTCAACATCATCTTCTTCCCGCAGCATTTCCTCGGCCTGCAGGGCATGCCGCGCCGCTATCCCGACTATGCCGAGGCCTATTCGCACTGGAACCAGGTCTCGTCTGAAATCGGCTACACCACCATGGCCTTCGGCATGCTGATCTTCTTCGTCAACATCGGCTGGGCGCTGGCCGCAGGCAAGAAGGCCCAGGCCAACTACTGGGGCGAAGGCGCGACCACGCTCGAGTGGACGCTGTCGAGCCCGCCGCCGTTCCACCAGTTCGAAACCCTGCCGGTGATCGACGACAAGGCGCATCATTGATCGGGAGTAAGTCTCTCTCCATTTTTGCGCAGCACAAATGGGGAGGTGGCAGCCCGCAGGGCTGACGGAGGGGTAATGGCGCAGCGTTCGATACCCCTCCACCACCGCTTTGCGGCGGTCCCCCTCCCCATTTGCACTTTGTGAAAATGGGGAGGACCTTTTGAAGGAAGCCTTAGCTTCATGACTGAGGCCGCAATCCATCCGCTTCCCGCCGACTGGCGCGACTTCTTTGCCCTGACCAAGCCGAGGGTGATGAGCCTGGTGATCTTCACCGGGCTGTGCGGCCTGCTGGCGGCACCCGTGGGCATCAACCCCGTCCTGGGCTTCACCGCGATCCTGTGCATCGCGCTGGGCGCAGGCGGGGCGGCGGCGCTCAACATGTGGTGGGAAGCCGACCTCGACGCCGGCATGAAGCGCACCATGGCCCGGCCTATTCCCGCAGGCCGCATGGATCGCACCGCCGCGCGCGATTTCGGCGTCGCGCTGTCGGTGGCCTCGGTGCTGCTGATGGGCATCGCTGTCGGCTGGCTGGCCGCTTCGATCCTGGCGCTGTCGATCCTGTATTATGCGGTAGCCTATACCATCTGGCTGAAACCGCGCACGCCGCAGAACATCGTCATCGGCGGCGGGGCAGGGGCCTTCCCGCCGCTGATCGGCTGGGTCGCGGCGACCGGCGAGATCAGCGCCATGCCGGTGATCCTGTTTGCCATCATCTTCTTCTGGACCCCGCCGCATTTCTGGGCGCTGGCGCTGTTCGTGCAGTCGGACTACGCCAAGGTCGGCATCCCGATGATGCCGGTGGTCGCGGGCGAGAAATCGACCCGGCGGCAGATCCTGTTTTACGCCGCGCTGCTGCTGCCGCTGAGCGTGCTGCCGTGGTGGATCGCCGGGGCGGGGGCGATTTACGGCATTGCCGCGCTGGCGCTCTCGGCCTTGTTCCTCGCGCTGTCGCTGCGCGTCGGCCTGCGCGTGCGGACCGGCGAGGCGGACGCGATGAAGCCGGAAAAGCTGCTGTTCGGCTATTCGGTGATCTATCTCTTCGCGCTGTTCGCCGCGCTGGTTGCGGATCGCTGGTTGTTGGTGCAGGGGTAAGGGCATGACCGAACCTTCCGACCACGACGCCGCCAACAACGATATTCAGCGCAAGCGCATCCAGCGCGGCCGCAACATTGTCATGGGGGTGCTGCTCGGCGCATTCGTCGTGCTGGTCTATGCCATCTCGATCGCCAAGATGGGCTAGAGAGGCATGGCCGCCGCATCGCCCGCGCTGATCGATCCCGCCATCGCCCGGCGCAACCGCCGCGTCGGTCTGATCGCGCTCGGTCTGGCGCTGGCGATGCTCGGCCTGGGCTATGCCTCGGCACCGCTCTACCGCCTGTTCTGCCAGGTCACCGGCTTTGGCGGCACCACCCAGCGGGTGAGCGAGGCCCAGGCTTCCGCAGTTTCGGCCAGCGGGAAAACCCTATCGATCCGCTTCGACGCCAATGTCGAGCGCAACATGCCGTGGCAATTCCGCCCCGAGCGCACCACCGACACCATCCAGTTCGGCGGCCGGCGCATGGCTATCTACCTGGCGCGCAATCTTTCCGACAAGCCGGTCACCGGCCGCGCCACGTTCAATGTCGAACCCGAGCAGGCCGGGCGCTATTTCAACAAGGTACAGTGCTTCTGCTTCACCGAGCAGACCCTTGGGCCCGGGCAGGAAGTCCGCATGCCGGTGGTCTATTTCATCGATCCCAGAATCCTCGACGATGCCGAGGCAAAAGGCATCGAACAGATCACGCTAAGCTATACGTTCCACCCGCTTGCGCCCGCCACTGCATCGACCGCCGCCTCAGCCACCGCTAAGCCACTGGACCGCGCCCGATCGGGCGGTTAAGGGCTGGCAAGAGAGTTCAACCAGCGGCGCAATGCCGCGCCCAATCGCCAACGGGGACCCGCGATCATGGCCGGAACCAAGAACCACGATTACCACATCCTGCCGCCCGACATCTGGCCGCTGGTTGGTGCCTTCTCGGCGCTGACCATGACCAGCGGCGGGGCGCTGACCATGCATGGCATTACTGCGGGCAAATATGTCCTGCTGCTCGGCGCGTTCGCGGTTTTGCTGACCTTCTACCAGTGGTGGAGCAATGTGGTGAAGGAAGCGCACGAGGGTTATCACACGCCCGTCGTGCAGCTGCACCTGCGCTATGGCATGATCCTGTTCATTGCTTCGGAAGTGATGTTCTTCGTCGGCTGGTTCTGGGCCTTTTTCGATTTTTCGCTGTTTCCCTCCGAGCTGTCGAAAGCGGTCGAAGGGCAGTGGCCGCCCAAGGCGATCGAGGCGGTGCTCAACGCATTCGACCTGCCCTTGCTCAACACGCTGATCCTGCTGTGTTCGGGGACCACGGTCACCTGGGCTCACCATTGCCTGATCCATGGCGACCGTGACGGGCTGAAGCTGGGTCTGTGGGCGACGATCGCGCTCGGCATCCTGTTCACCTCGATCCAGGCATACGAATATTACGCTGCGCCGTTCCCCTTCGGCCAGAACACCTATGGTTCGGCCTTCTACATGGCGACCGGGTTCCATGGCTTCCACGTCATCATCGGCACGATCTTCCTGATCGTCTGCCTGCGCCGGGCATACGCGGGCCACTTCACCCCGCGCCAGCACTTCGGCTTCGAGGCGGCGGCGTGGTACTGGCACTTTGTCGACGTGGTCTGGCTGTTCCTGTTCGTCGCCATCTATGTCTGGGGCAACTGGGGTTATCCGGTTCACTGATGGACATTCGCACCTGGCCCACCCCCAACCCCTCCGGCTTGCGGGTGGGGAGCGAGACTTGCCGAGCCGCAGGTGAGGTTAGTCGCAGCGGGGCGGGCCATGCGGCCTGAAACCAACCAGCCCGGCATCGCTTCGGCTGCCCTTTTCGCGCTCTGCCCCCGCTGCGGCGCGCGCGGGCTGTTCGCCGAAGGTCCTCGGGGGCTCGCCAAATTCGCGCCCTCCTGCCGAGCCTGCGGCCTCGACTATTCGGGCTTCAATGTCGGCGACGGCCCGGCGGCTTTCCTGACTTTCCTGGTCGGCGGGCTGATTACAGGTCTGGCGATATGGCTCGAACTGAGCTGGCATCCCCCGTTCTGGGTGCACGTCGTGCTATGGGTGCCGTTGACCGCTGCTGCGGTGATCTGGGGGCTGCGCGCAGGCAAGGCCGCGTTGCTTGCTGCCGAATACCAGCGCCAGGCGGGAGAGGGCAGGATCAAGGACGAATGATTCGCCGTTTGCCTGTGTTTCCGACGATTGTCGTGCTGGTGGCGGTGGGGATCATGATCCGGCTGGGCTTCTGGCAGCTTGACCGGCTCGGCGAGAAGCAGGCGCTGCTGGCGCGCTATGCGCAGGCGCAGACGCTGTCGTCCGAGGCACCCTGGCCGCGCGACGCCTCAGGGGCTGCGCCCGTGCTCTATCGCCGCACGACGCTCGATTGCCGTTCGGTCGGCACTGTCTCGGCTATCGCCGGGCAGAGCGCTGCCGGCGAGGCTGGGCAGGCGCATGTCGCGCAATGCTGGCTGGCAAACGGAGCCGAGGCGCGTGTGGTGCTCGGCTGGTCGCGCAATCCCGCACCGTCGGCGTGGAGCGGAGGCAAGGTGGGCGGCGTGATCGCCCCTGGCCCGCGCCTGATCGCCGATCCGCCACTCGCCGGACTGGGGGCCAGCGCGCGGCCCGATCCGGCCGACATTCCCAACAACCACCTTGCCTACGCAGTGCAGTGGTTCCTGTTCGCCGGGGTAGCGCTGGTGATCTATGCGCTGGCGGTGCGGAGAAGGCTTAGGGAAATCTGATCCTCCCCGAGCTTGTCTCGGGGAGGGGGACCGCCGGGCGCAGACCGGTGGTGGAGGGGGCGCGGTGCTGCAAGCGCCGCTGGCGCGACGCGCCCCTCCGTCAGTGCTTCGCACTGCCACCTCCCCGAGCAAGCTCGGAGAGGATTGCCTAAGCCATGCCCACCCGCTAACCGCGCCCACCATGGAATATATCTCGACACGCGGCGGCGCTCCGGCGCTCGATTTCGCCGGGGCGACGCTGGCCGGGCTCGCCAGCGACGGCGGCCTCTATGTGCCGCGCGCCTGGCCGAAGTTCTCCTCCGCCGAAATCGCTGCCATGGCGGGATTGCCTTATGCCGAGCTCGCCGCGCGGATCATGCTGCCGTTTGTCGAAGGCAGCCTGAGCGCCGAACGCCTGGGCGAACTCACCCGGGCCGCTTATGGCCGTTTCGCCCATGCTGCGGTCACCCCGCTCCGGCAACTCGACGAACAGCAGTGGCTGCTCGAACTGTTTCACGGGCCCACCCTGGCGTTCAAGGACGTCGCGTTGCAGTTGCTCGGGCTGCTGTTCGAGGAATTTCTTGCGCGCCCTGGTGAAGATGGGGGCGAGCAGCATCTGACCATCGTCGGCGCGACCTCGGGCGATACCGGCTCAGCGGCGATCGATGCCGTCGCCGGGCGCAGCAAGGTCGATATTTTCATGCTGCATCCCACTGGCCGGGTCAGCGATGTCCAGCGCCGGCAGATGACCACGGTGCTGGCCGACAACGTCCACAACCTCGCCATCGAGGGCACCTTCGACGATGCCCAGGCGATGGTGAAGCGCATGTTCAACGATACCGCGATGACTTCGCGCTTTGCCATCGGCGCGGTCAATTCGATCAACTGGGCGCGGCTGATGGCGCAGGTGGTCTATTATTTCGCCGCCGCGCTGCAATTGGGCGCGCCGCACCGGGCGGTCGCCTTTGCCGTGCCGACGGGCAATTTCGGCGATGTCTTTGCCGGCTATGTCGCGGCGCAGATGGGGCTGCCGATCGCCAAGCTGATTGTCGCCACCAACGTCAACGATATCCTCCACCGTGCGCTCACCACCGGCGACTATGCGCAAGGCACGGTGACCCCCACCGCCGCGCCGTCGATGGACATCCAGGTCTCGTCAAATTTCGAACGGCTGCTGTTCGATCTCGGCGGGCGCGACGGCAAGGCGCTGGCGGCGCAGATGGCGGGTTTCGAGGGCACCAAGGCAATGCGGCTGACCAATGCCCAACGCGAGGGCGCGGCTGCCCTGTTCACCAGTGCCCGGGCCAGCGCCGCAGACATGGCCTCGGCGATCCGCTGGGGCTGGGAGGACTGCGGCGAACTGATCGATCCGCATACCGCCTGCGGAACTCCACGCCGCGCGCCATGCCGGCTTGCCGCGCGACGTGCCGGTGGTGACGCTGGCAACCGCCCATCCGGCCAAATTCCGCGATGCAGTCGAGCGCGCCACTGGCCAGCGCCCGTCGCTGCCCGCGCGCGTCGGCGACTTGTTCGAGCGCGAGGAGCGCTTTGCCGAACTGCCTGGCGACTATGCGGCGGTCTGCGATTATGTCGCGCAGCGCGCCACGGCGCGCCGCTAGGATGTTTGGCGGCTGATGGCCGAATTCGTTCAGGGCCCGGTCGTCCTGACCGGCGAGGCCTGGGCCGACTATGGCCTGATCGATTCGGGCGACGGTCGCAAGCTCGAGCGCTATGGCCCGCACCGCTTCATCCGCCCCGAAGCGCAGGCGCTGTGGCGGCCAGGTCTGGAGCGCTGGGCTTCGGACGGCGAATTCGTCCCCGGTTCGGACGAGGACGGCGGCGGGCGTTGGCAGTTTGCCAATACTGTGCCGCAGGAAGGCTGGCCGTTGGCTTGGGGCGATGTGAAATTTGCCGCACAATGCACACCGTTCCGGCATCTCGGCTTCTTCCCGGACATGGCCCCGGTGTGGGAATGGATGGGCGAGCAGCTTTCTGCTCCCCTCCCCTTCAGGGGAGGGGTTGGGGGTGGGGTCTGTCCGGATAGCGAGGGTTCGCCTGACAAACCCCACCCCAACCCCTCCCCTGAAGGGGAGGGACTTAAGACACTCAACCTGTTCGGCTATACCGGTGTCGGCACGCTCGCCTTGAGCCGTTACGGCGCTGTCACGCATGTCGATGCCTCGAAGAAGTCGGTCGCTCAGGCCCGCGCCAATTCCGCGCTGTCAGGCATGGAGCAGCGCCCGATCCGCTGGATCGTCGATGATGCCGCAAAGTTCGCCGCGCGCGAGGTGCGGAGGGGCAGGCGCTATGACGGCATCATCCTCGATCCGCCCAAGTTCGGGCGCGGCCCCGAGGGCGAGGTCTGGCGGCTCGAAGAACACCTTCCGGGCCTCGTCGAGGACTGCCGCCGCCTGCTCGATGCCGATAGCCGCTTCCTGTTCCTCACCGTCTATGCCGTGCGCCTGTCCTCGCTGGCGATCGGAGGACTGCTGGCCGAGGTGTTTGCCGACCTGCCAGGCCGGGTCGAACATGGCGAGCTGGCCGTGCGCGAGGAAGGCGTCCTTCGACAAGCTCAGGATGAGCGGAGAGGCCGCTTGCTGCCCACTGCAATCTTCGCGCGCTGGTCCAATCCCGGCTAAAGCGCCGCCATGGCCGATTCGCTGATCCTCGAAGTCGCCGACTTCGAAACCGATGTGCTCACCGGAATCTATTCCGAGGAGACCGGTCGGCCGCAGCCCTTGCGGATAACCATCCGGGTGCGTCTCACAGTGGCGGAGCGCTATCAGCCGGACACCTCGCTCTCGGCGAGCAAGAACTACATGGACCTGAAATTCGCCGCCTCGGACGCGTTGCCGGCGGGGGTGCATTTCAAGCTGATCGAGGCGGTCGCCGATCACATCTGCGAAACGCTGTTCCTGCAAGATGCGCGGGTCGAGGCGGTGACGGTCACGATCATCAAGCTGGCGATCTCGGAGAACGGCGAGCGGATCGGCATCACGCTCACCCGCGAGCGGCGCTGATGGCGCTGCTGCGCCTGGGGCCGCTGCCGGGCGAGGCGCTGGCTGCCTCGGCGCGGTTTCATGGTGAAGTCCTGCCGCAGGTGCTTGCGGTTCTGGCCCAGCGGCCTGCCGGTCTGACCCTGGTTTTTCCGCCCGCCGACCACAGCCATCGCGCCTGGCGGCTCGCCGCTGTGCAGGCCCTGGCGCGCGAGCACGCGCCGCTGCGGGTCAATGCGCTGGCCAGCGACGACGAGGCGGCGATTGCCGCCGCTGCGGCATTTCTCGATCGCGCCGAGGGCGTGACCGGGCAACTGCTGGTGCTGGATGGCGCGGGTGCCGGGGAAGTGATAAGCTAGCGCCATGACCATCGCCGCGCCCGCCAAGTCGACTTTGATCGACCAGTTCCAGCGCCGGATCAGCTATCTGCGGCTGTCGGTCACCGACCGCTGCGATCTGCGCTGCGCCTATTGCATGCCCGAGCGGCAGACTTTCCTGCCGCGCGCCGAAGTGCTCAGCCTCGAGGAATTGCACGAACTGGCGCTGGGCTTCATCGCCCGGGGGATCACCAAGATCCGGCTCACCGGCGGCGAACCGCTGGTGCGGCGCGACATGATCGAGCTGGTGCAGGCGCTGGGCCGCAAGTTGGGGGACGGGCTCGAACGAACTGACCATGACCACCAATGCGACGCGGCTCGCCGAATTCGCCGATCCGATATCGCGCGCGGCTGGCGTGCGGCGGATCAACATTTCGCTCGATACGCTCGACCGCGGCGACCTTTGCCAGGCTCGCCCGGCGGGATTCGCTGCCGCAAGTTATGGAAGGTATCGCAGCGGCGAAGGCTGCGGGGCTGGCGGTCAAGATCAACACTGTCGCGCTTGAAGGGTATCAACGAGGCGGAAATCCCCGCGCTGATCGAATGGGCGCATGGCCAGGGCTTCGAGCTGACGCTGATCGAGGTGATGCCGCTGGGCGAGGTCGAGGAGGACCGCTTCGACCATTATCTGCCGCTGTCGGCCATGCGCGAGAGCCTTGAGCAGCGCTGGACATTGACCGGCGACGAACACCGCAGCGGCGGCCCGGCGCGCTATGTTACGGTGGCGGAGACCGGCGGCAGGCTCGGTTTTATCACGCCGCTGACCAACAATTTCTGCGACGGCTGCAATCGCATCCGCGTCACCGCCACCGGCCAGCTCTATGCCTGCCTCGGCGGCACAGAGCAGGTCGACCTGCGCGCGGCGCTGCGTTCGGACGCTCCCGCCGAGGCGCTCGACGCGGCGCTCGATACGGCGATGCGGATCAAGCCGCTTCGCCACCATTTCGCCATCGACAAGCCTGGCGCAGCGCCGGCGCTGGCACGCCACATGTCGATGACCGGCGGCTGAGCCATGACGCTGCGGCTGGTGTTTCTCGGACGGCTGGAGGATGCCGCCGGCGAGGCCGAGCGTGATGTCCTGCATGTGCCGGGCTACGCGCAATTGCTGGCGGAGCTTGAGACCGGTCTGGTCGCCGCGCTCGCCGATCCTCGCATCAAGCTGGCGGTGAACGGCGAGATCGTGACCGACCGCGCCGCGCTGGTGCTGGCCGACGGCGACGAACTGGCTTTCCTGCCGCCGGTGAGCGGGGGCTGATGCGATGATGGACGTGCGCCTGCTGAGCGATCCGTTCGTTCCGGGTCCTCTCGTCGAGGCGTTCACCAAGGCCCACCCGGGGCTGGGGGGGGTCTGCACCTTCGTCGGCGAAGTGCGGTGCGACGCGGGGGTGGAAGCGCTGGATTTGCGGCATTATCCGCCGCTGACCCTGCCCGCGATGGAAGCGCTGGCCGATGCCGCGCTCGCGCGGTTCGATCTGATGGGAATCCTCCTGGTTCATCGTGCGGGTCTGCTTCACCCCGGCGAGCCGATCGTGCTGGTCTCGGCTGCCGCGCGGCATCGCCGCGACGCGATCCAGGCGGTCGATTTCGCCATGGATCACCTCAAGAGCGAGAGCTGGTTCTGGAAGCGCGAGAAGGCGGACGGGGTGTGGCGCTGGATCGAACCGCGCGCACAGGATTTCGCCGATCTTGCGCGCTGGTAGGCACGAATTGCGTCGATTTTGATCGAGGTCAAAGCTGGCGCACGGTCGAGGCGGCATGGCCGGTTCCCGAAAAGGAGCCTGCCCATGTCCAAATATCTCGCCACCGCCAGGATCACCGAGTTTGCCCAGATCGTCGAGCAGCCGCGCCACCAGCCGCCGGTCGATCGCACCTTCGGGCTGCCGACAGCACTCTATGCAATCACGGTCGCAGCCTATCTTGCGTTCCTCGCCGTCATGACGGCGGCCTTCGGCAGCGCCGAACTGGCGATCCCGATGGCGATCTGCCTCACCTATATCGCCATGGCATTCGGCGTTCCGGCGCTGTGGACCCGGATCAGTCCGCAGGACGGCGCGCGTAACGCCGGCTGGCGGGCCTTTCGCAACCATGGGGTGATGGCCCATGACGGGCCGGTCAGTGCCAATGCAGCAATTGTCCAGGTGCTGATTCTCCCACTGGCGATCCTCGGCTGGGGTGTCGCGGTCGCCATCATCGCGGCAGTGACCTAACCGTCGCTGCTCTCGGCCAGTGCCTCAAGGCCCGCAGGGTCACGCACCACTATCCCGCGGGCACCTTGGCGTTCGATCAGGCCGTCTTGTTCGAGCCGGGTAAGCTGTCTGCTCACCGTCTCGATGGTCACCCCCAGCATGCCTGCCATTTCACCACGGGTCAGCGGCATGTCGAATCGTTTGGCCGGATGGCAGGGCGAGTGGCTGGCCGCCCGCGCCAGCGCCAGCAGCAGTCCGGCGACCTTGCCTGCGGCGCTGCGCCGGCCGATCAATTCGACCAGCGCGCGGGTTTCGTGCAAATCGGTTTGGGCGCGGCGCAGCAGCGCCTGGCCGAGCTGCGGGAATTGATCGACGGTCGCCTCGAACTGGCTGCGCGAAAAGACGCAGAGTTCGCAATCGTTGAGCGCGACGACATCGTGGTGTGCGAAAGGCGCGAACAGCTCGCCGACGAAACCGGCGGGGTGGATCAGCGCCAGAATGCGCTCGACACCGTTGCTGTCGCAGTTCGAAACCTTGAGCGCGCCCCGGATCAGCGTGGCGCAACTGGTGCTGTCGTCGCCGGCGGCGAACAGCATTTCGCCGCGTTCGAGACGGCGCAGGCGGCCGGTGCGGGCGAGATCGTCACGATCCTGTGGCCCCAGCGCGGCGCAGGCGGCTCGGTCGCGGACCGGGCAGCGCGCGCAATCGAGGCCGGGAGCCGTCATCGGTCGCCCAGTCTTCCGCGCAAGGCCGCGAGCACTTCGTCCTCCTGGCCGATCCAGCCCGCGACTGAGTCGCGTGCGGCAGCAATGGCCACCGTGCCGTCGCCAGCGACGCGCGCCTGGGCATAGAGCTGGTCGAGATCGGCGAGCGCGATCATCGCCTCGCTGCGCGCCGATTCGAGCCCCGCCAGCGCCACGCTGGCGACGGCCCACGGTTCGCTTCCGCGCGCCGTGCCGCTGCCTGCGGCGACGGTGCGTTCGGCGCGCTCCCGCGCGGCCTCGAAGCGACCGTGGGCCAGCCGTGCCTGCTCGACCATGGTGCCCAGGCAGCGCTGTGGTGGTGGCGTCGGGCTCGGCCGGCGGCGCGGGCGGCGTGACGGTCTGCGAAACCGCTGCGGGTGCCTGTTCGACCGGACGCCGCGCGAGCGAGGGATAGTTGGTGGTATCGCTCGAACACGCTGCGAGCGCGGGCAACAGCAGCAGGGCGGCAAGGGCGGATAGGGCGGGGAAGGCGCGCGTCATGGCCGAGCCATAGCATGGCGGCGCAACTTGGCGAGTGGGCTTGGCGAGTGGCTGCGCGGGTGCGGTTGCCCGGTTGACAGAGAATCGGCCTTGGATTAGGGGCACCCTTCTTTCCGGCCCGCCGCTTGGCGGGTCTTTCGCGTCGCCACGGCGCATCGTTGAATTGACAGGTAAGGGCATCATGTTCGCAGTAGTGCGCACGGGCGGCAAGCAATACCGGGTTGCCGCCGGAGACAAGATCGCGGTCGAAAAACTGGCGGGCGAAGCCGGCGACACGATCACGCTGGGCGACATCCTGCTCGCCGGCGAAGATGGCGCGGTGGCCGATGCCGCCGGCGTTGTCGTCTCGGCCGAGATCATTGCCCAGGCCAAGAGCGAGAAGGTGATCGTCTTCAAGAAGCGCCGCCGCCACAACTATCGCCGCCGCAACGGTCATCGCCAGCAGCTCACCCTGCTGCGCATTCTTTCGGTCGGCGGCGCGGACAAGAAGCCCGCCGCCAAGAAGGCCGCCGCTCCCAAGGCGGAAGCCGCTGCCGCCGCTGGCGCAGCCGAATAAGATCCGGAGTCAGGTAAAATGGCACACAAAAAAGCAGGCGGCTCTTCGCGCAACGGTCGCGATTTGGCAGGCCGCCGCCTCGGCGTCAAGAAGTTCGGCGGTCAGGACGTGATCGGCGGCAACATCATCATTCGCCAGCGTGGCACGCGGGTCTATCCCGGTGCCAATGTCGGCATCGGCAAGGACCACACCCTGTTTGCCCTCGCCGAAGGCCGCGTGCGTTTCCACGATGGCAAGCTCGGCCGCAAATACGTCTCGGTCGATATGGCGATGGCCGCAGAATAAACCGGATGACCGATCACGGGTCATCCTGACGGGATGGCCCAGCCGGGCGCTTGCAGTCCGGTGACACGAGGGAGAGGGCCCCGCCCGTCTCCCTCTTTTCGTCTCTCCCTCAGCACTGGTCTGTCCGGGCAGCGCGCATTGCGTGCGCCCGGGCGCAACGTCATGGTCATGTCACGCTGGGCGTCTAACAGATGCCCGGCGGGGCGAGTGAGTGGAGTAAAACAATGTTCATTCGCAGTGAAAGGTTGTTCCTGCGGCCGGGTTGGCCAGAGGATTGGGCGGAGCTGTATGCCGCGCTGGTCGATGCGGGCACTGGCGATAGCGTGGTGCACCATTTTGCCAGCGCGCCCTGGCCCTGTTCCATGGACGACGCGATGGTTTTCGCGCGCCGCCCGCAGGACAAGCTGCTGCCGCATTTCGTGCTGACCCTGCCGGGTGCCGAGGGCGCGCGGATCGTCGGCTGCGCCGGGCTTGCCCGCCACGGCGGCGAGGTTGAGCTGGGATACTGGATCGCGCGTGCGCATTGGGGACAGGGCTATGCCACCGAAGCGGTGCGCGCGGTGCTGCCACTCGCCCGGGCGCTTGGCCATCGCCGCGTGGTCGCCAACCACTTTGCCGACAATCCTGCCTCGGGCCGGGTGCTGGCAAAGGCCGGATTTCGCCGCATCGGCGGCTCGGCCCAGCGGTTTGGCCCCGCACGCGACGATGCAATCGGGGCCGTGTCCTATGCGGTCGAGCTCGATGCCTGGTGCGATCAGGACGGCGATGGCATGATGCGCGCCGCCTAATGACAATTGCCCAAACCCCCTTACTCGTCATTGCGAGGAGCGAAGCGACGCGGCAATCCAGGGGCGGCGCAAACAACCCTGGATTGCTTCGCTCCGCTCGCAATGACGAAGTTTGAGAGGTCAGGGCAATCGGCGGCTGGCATGAGTCTGCAAAGCCACCAGGTCCGCCTCGGCCCCGGCGATCAGATCGCGGTCGTCGGTGTTCCAGGGATGAAAACCAGGCATGAAATAGGCCAGCCAGGCTGGGAAGATGCGGCGCAGCACGCCCGGGCTGGCGAACAGGAAGCCGAGCAGGCGCAGCTTGACCCGCCAGCCGGTCAGGCCGTCCTGCGCCAGCAGGTCGAGTGCGTCGTTGAAGCGATGGGGCACGAAGTTGCGGGTGATCGCCAGCATCATCAGCGCCTTGATCCGCCAGCGCCGCCACCGGCTCCAGTGGCGCGTGGCATGCAGCCAGGTATCACAGGCGACCGCCTTGTGATCGATTTCCTCGATCGCGTGCCAGCGCCACAGGCCCGCGACCTGCGGGTCGGCCCGGGCCAGATCGCCGGGATGGGTGAGGAGGTCATGCGCCATGATCGCGGTGAAATGCTCGAGCGCCATGGTCGAGGCCAGGTCGAGGATTGGCGGCGGACCGGCGAGTTGTCCGATCATCTCCTGAACCCGGCGGTCGATCTTGCCCATGTCATAGCCGGCGGCCTCGGCCGTGCGGTTGAAAGCAAGATGTTCGCGGCTGTGGTTGACCTCCTGCACGATGAACGCGCGGATCTGTTCGGCCAGCAAGGGCGGGACGCCATCGCGGTGGGCCTTGACCGCCTCGACGAAGTAGGCCTCGCCGCGCGGGAAGGTGCCCGAGAGTGCGTTGAGCCAAGCGGTACCCACCGGATCGCCGCCGAGCCACCAGCGCCCGGCCGCGCGCTCGCGCGCAAAGCGCAAATCCCGCACCGTTATGGAGCGGTCCCCGCAGCGTGGATTGCCAGCATCGGTGCTGCGATCTAAGCAGGGGGCATTGGGGGCCATTGCTTGCATGGCCTAGGGATAGGCCAGCTGACATTGATGTCAATAAGAAAGCGCCTGCCGCAGGATCAGAGCCGGATCGTCGCGCTGGACGCAGCCCGCGCATTGCTGATCGAAACCGGGCCGCAGGCAGTGACACTGAAGGCCGTCGCTGGCCGGATCGGGCGTACTCACGCCAACCTGCTGCACCATTTCGGCTCGGCCTCGGGCTTGCAAAAAGCCCTGGCGCGGCACCTTGCGGGAACGATCTGCGCAACCATCGCTCAAGCCGTGGTCGCCAGCCGCACCGGGCTGGGCAGCCCGCGCGAAGTGGTCGACCTCACCTTCGATGCATTCGATCGCGAAGGCGGCGGTGCGCTGGCCAGCTGGATGCTGCTCTCGGGCAACGAGGACGCGCTCGATCCGATCGTCGAAGCGATTCACGATCTGGTCGATGAGCTTGCCGAATTCGGCGCGGAGGCGATGCGCGAAGTGACGCTGGCGCTGGTGCTGATGGCGCTGGGCGATTCGCTGATGGGCGGGCCGCTGTCGCTGTCGCTCGACCTGCCGCGCACCTCGGCGCGCGATACCGCCGAACAGCTGCTGAATGTCGCAGCGAAACAGGCGGGGCTGGAGGTTCCGCCTCAGGCGGGCTGAAGCCAGGCGGGCATCAATGCGGCAGCGATGTCCTCGATGCGGCGGTGATCGACAGCAAGGGCGAGATCAGGATAGGCCACGCGCCGGCGCGCCGGATCGGATTCGGCGAGCGGCACCACCACCAGCCGCCGGTTGACCTTCTGCCGCCAGTTCATCCGTGCGGTGTTTTCCTGCCCGACATAGCAGCCCTTGGTGAAACTCACCCCGCCCAGCTCTGCGGCGTTGCATTCAAGCCACAGCAGATCGCCGTCGCCCAGTTCGGCACGGCCCTCGGTGACGCCGAGCGACAGGCGATGGGCCAGCCAGGCAAGGTCGGCGCTCTCATCTGCCGGATCGGCCGGGGCGAGCCAGCGCGTGCCCAAGGCGGCCAGGCGCGGGTCGTTACCGGGCCCCGGCTGCCAGTGCACTGCCAGGCTGTCGTCGCGGGCAATGGCGATGGCGCGGCGCAAGCGATAGAGCCCCAGCCGCCTGGCCAGCAGGTCGGCCGCCTCGGCCTCGCAATCGATCAGCAGGTCGTCGCCCTCGCGCCAGACGATGAAATCGAACAGCGCCTTGCCCTGCGGGGTCAGCAGCCCGGCCCAGACCGGCAGCGCGCCAGTGACGTCCTGGGTAATCAGTCCTTGCAGGAAGCTGGCGACGTCTTCGCCCGGATCGCTGGGTGACAGGCGCAGGAGCGCACGTGACAGGAGGCGGGTGGCGGTCATCGCGCACCATGTGGCGGCATGGCGGGGCAAATCAAGCCTCGGGTGCGAATTGCGGTGGTCAGGCAACCGCATCTTAAACATTTCGGGCGAAGCGACAAGGCTGGATTAACCATGCTCATGCCAGATCGCCTCTTTGCATCGCTTGCCGTGCTCGCGCTGACCGGCTGCGGCGGGCATGAGCGCGACGCCGCTGCCGATACCGAAGGCTTGCCGCGCCGCGCGCTGTCGGCACCGGTCATGATCGATCCCGAACTGGCCCTGCGCGACGATGCCACCGCCGCGATTGCCGGCGGCGGACCCGGCGTGGTGGAAGTGCCGCCCTTCGAACACGACGCCGAAACGCTGGCCGCCGCCCGGGCCGAGGCCCTGAAGCTTGCCGGCACCCGCATCGCCGCCGCACCGTCGCCGTCCGACGGCGGCGACTCGGTGTTGCGCGACGCGGTGACGGCGGTGCAGCGCGCCCGCGCGGTCAAGGGACCGGGCAGCGATTGCGGCGGCAAGGCGGACTATGCCATGGCCTGGTCGCTGCGGCTGCCGGCGGCGTTTCCGATCTATCCGCGCGGTCACCTGCTCGAAGCGGCTGGCAGCGATAGCGACCAGTGCCGCCTGCGCGTGGTGCGCTTCGTCACTCCGGTCGCCCCCGACGAGGTCATAGCCTTCTACTACACCCGCGCCCGCGCCGCGAAGCTCGCGGCACGCTACATGGCGACGGACGGGGTCCATCAGCTCTCCGGCAGCAATGCCACCGGTGCCTTTGCCGTCCAGGCGCGCAAGCGCGACGACGGGATGACCGAGACCGACATTGTCGTGAACGGTGGTTAGAGCATCGTGCGTAAATTTTAAACTGGACCCGCTCATGCTGAGCTTGTCGAAGCACCAACCGGTTACAGTGAGGGTGCGTGCGCACGAGGGTC
Source organism: uncultured Alphaproteobacteria bacterium (assembly GCA_963777795.1). GTDB lineage: Bacteria > Pseudomonadota > Alphaproteobacteria > Sphingomonadales > Sphingomonadaceae > Novosphingobium. Next base: position 930,566 of record CAVZRM010000002.1, on the reverse strand, counting down.
CTTCGACAAGGTCAGGATGAGCGGGATTTTTGGCTTGACCGAGATTGATCGAAGTCCGGATCTAAGCCGCTCCCCTGAACCCTGCGCCGATGCTTGCGCGGGGTTGCTCCATTTCGGCGGAGGTCACCGGATAGGCGCTGTAGTCGGCGGCATAGAAGCCGCTCGGACGGTGGTTCCCCGATAGACCGACGCCGCCCACCGGGGCTGTTGCCGGCGGGCCGATGGTCGGCCGGTTCCAGTTGATGATGCCGGCGCGGATATTGGCCCAGAAGCGGTTGTATTCCTGCGGATTTCCGCCGATCAGCGCAGCGCACAGGCCAAACCGGGTGTTGTTTGCCTCGGCAATCGCGGCATCGAAATCATCGACGCGGACGACTTGCAGGATCGGGCCGAACAGTTCGACGTCGGGCCGGTCGGCCATGCCCGTGGTGTCGATGATGGCCGGGGTCAGGAAGGGCAGGTCGTCGTGCGTGCGCAGCAGGTGCTTGATCGCCTTGCCGCCGTTGCCGAGCATGTAGAGGAAACTTTCGGTCAACCCGTCGGCGGCGGCGTTGTCGATCACCGGGCCCATGAACGGCGGGGGCACGTCGAGTGGCGCGCCGACGATGATGCGGTCGGCGAGCGCTTTCACCTCGGTGATCAGCGCATCATACAGCGTGTCGCGGACGATCAGCCGCCGGGCCGCCGTGCAGCGCTGGCCGGCGGTGGTAAAGGCCGACTGGATGACCAGCACGGCAGCATCGGATATCTTGGGCGTGTCCCACACGACGATCGGGTTGTTGCCGCCCATTTCCAGCGCGACGATCTTGTCGGGCCGGGCGGCGAGCTTGCGGTTGATGGCGATGCCGGCATGGGCCGAGCCCGAAAACAGCACCCCGTCGATACCGTCATGCACCGCCAGCGCCGCGCCTTCGGTGGGGCCGCCGATCAGCACCTGGACGACAGCGGCGGAAATCCCGGCCTTGTTGAAGCACTGCGCGAGCAGTTCGCCGCTCGCCGGGGTTTTCTCGCTGGGCTTGAAAACGATGGCGTTGCCCGCAATCAATGCCGGCACAATGTGCGCAGTGTTCTGGCTCACGGGAAAGTTGAACGGTCCGATCACCGCCATCACCCCGTGCGGCTTGTGGCGCAGCGCGGTAGTGCCCTGGATGGCATTGTCGAGCTTGCGCTGGGCGGTGCGCTCGGCAAAGGCACGGATCGACACTTCGACCTGGGCGACGACGCTCTCGACTTCGGAGCGCGCCTCCCACATCGGCTTGCCGGTCTCGCGGGCGATCGTTTCGGCCAGCTTGTCGCTTACCTTGCGCACTTCGTTGGCAAAGCGGCGGACCAGTTCCATGCGGATCGACAGCGGCTGTGCCGCCCAGGCCGGCCAGGCACGGCGGGCGCGGCCAACGACTTCATCGACATCGCCGATCTTGCCGCGCCACAGCTCTTCGCCTGTCGCCGGTTCAATGGATATGATCTCGGTTTCGCTCACGCGCGGGCTCGGTCCAAGGTAAGACATGCGGCTGGGATTGCCTAAACGGAGTGTGCCATAGTGGGAGGGCTCTATGGCATAGGGGTGATTACCGAATTGCTTAACGGTTAACCGTTTTTTCGCGCAGATGTCCGTCCGGTAGGGGCGGTTCGCCGAGTGCCGTGCCCAGCCGCCGGATTTCGGCGACCTTGTCGGCGAGTGGCTTCCAGTCGTCGTCCTGGTCGATGGCGGACCAAATCCGCTCGACTTCCGCAATGACCAGGTTCGGCGCAGCGCCCTCGTTCCACAGGCTGTCTTGAGGCGGATCGACCGCCGCGTAAGTCTCCACCAAGGCACCGAACTCGCTGTCGGGCACATTGCGCCCGCCGCGGTGGACGAAAAAGAAATCGTCGGGCCCCGTGCCCGAAGCGTGCATGTGTTGTTCGGCGGCGGCGACCAGCGCGAAGTCGGCATCCTCGCGGTGCGGGGCGACACCCAGCCGCCACAGGAAGCGGCGCACCATTGCCTGCTGGTAGAGCGCGGAGAAGCGTTCGAGCGCGAAGACCAGCGGTTCGGTTTCGGCGAACAGCCGCAGGGATATGGCCAGCTGGCCGCAGTTCCAGTGGATCGCTTCGGGTTGGCGGCCGAAGCTGTAGAGCCCGCTGTGGTCGAAATAGGCGGCGGTGAAGCCCGGGTCCCATGTCGGCAGCCAGCGCCACGGGCCATAGTCGAAGCTCTCGCCCGAAATGTTCATGTTGTCCGAATTGAGCACGCCGTGGACGAAGCCCGCGACCATGTAGGAAGCGGCAAGATCGGCCATGCGCGCGACGACCTGATGCAGCAGGATCACGGCGGGCTCATCGCGGCCCGGGGCGTCGCCGGGCGGCGGCGGACCGGGGAACTGTTCGAGGCAATAGGCGATCAGCGCCGCCATTTCCTCGCGCTTGTCGAGCGCGCGCAGGCGCTGGAAGCTGCCGATGCGGATGTGGCCATGGCTGAGCCGCACCAGCACCGCCGAGCGCGTCGGCGAGGGCTCGTCGCCGCGCCACAATTGCTCGCCGGTCTCGATCACCGAGAAGGTCTTGCTGGTGTTCACCCCCAGCGCTTCGAGCATCTCGGTCGCCAGGATTTCGCGCACCGCGCCTTTCAGCGTCAGCCGCCCGTCGCCGTCGCGGCTCCACGGGGTCTGGCCCGAACCCTTGGTGCCGCAATCGAGCAGGCGACCGTCGCCGTCGCGCAATTGCGCGAAGAGAAAGCCGCGCCCGTCGCCAAGGTCGGGGTTATAGGCGCGGAACTGGTGGCCGTGATAGCGCAGCGCCAGCGGCTCGGGCAGATTGCCGTGCAGCGCGGCGAACGTGCCGAAATGGCCGATCCATTCGGCGTCGCTCAGCCCGGCAAGCCCGGTCGCCCGGTCCCAGCGGGTGTTGCGGAAGCGCAGGATGTGTTGCGGAAAATCCGCCGGGCGCACTGGATCGGCCAGCCAGCCGGCCAGCGGGGCGATGCGGGGATCGGGGCGATAGTCCGATGCTTGCGGTTCAGCGCGCATCGGGCGATAGTGGGGACATCCGGTCCGCCGCGCAAGCCGGGCCCTTCAATCAGCCGGGGCATGCATGGCGAAATTTGCCGACAAATTCTGGACCAGCCGCGACGGGCTCAAGCTGCACTATCGCGATTATGCCGCGCGGGATGGAGCTGGCGGGCGTCCACCGGTGATTTGCCTGCCCGGTCTCACCCGCAATGCCCGCGATTTCGAAGCCGTGGCCGAGCGGATCGGCGGCGACTGGCGGGTGCTGTGCCCCGAGATGCGCGGGCGCGGCGACAGCGCCTATGCCAGGGATTCGGACAGCTACAATCCGAAGCAGTATATCGACGATGTCGCGATGCTGCTCGATGAGGCCGGCATCGATCGCTTTGCCGTGATCGGCACCTCGCTGGGCGGGCTGATGACGCTGGTGATGGCGATGATGATGCCGCAGCGCATCGCCGGCGCGGTGCTCAACGACGTCGGCCCGGTGATCGAGGCGGCAGGGCTGGAGCGGATCAAGGGCTATGTCGGCCAGGGACGCAGTTTCCCGACCTGGATGCACGCCGCGCGCGCGGTCGAGGAGACGCAGGGCAGTGCCTTTCCCGACTACCAGACCGCCGACTGGCTCGAAGCCGCCAAGCGCGTGCTGGTGCTGGGCAGCAATGGACGCATCGTCTTCGACTACGACATGAAAATCGCCGAACCCTTCGCCAAGGTGGACGCCGGGGCGCAGGCCGATCTCTGGCCGGGGGTGTCCGGCCTGGCCGGCAAGCCGATGCTGATCGTGCGCGGTGCGCTGTCCGACCTGCTGTCGCCCGCCACCGTGGCACAGATGCTCGATCGCATGCCCGGATCGGAAGCGGTTGATGTCGCGCGGGTCGGCCATGCGCCGATGCTGACCGAGCCCGAGGCGGTCGCCGCGATCGACCGGTGGCTGGCGCGGCTGGCCTGAGCGCGGGAGCACCGCGCTTGCGCTTCCTCCACCTTCATTCGAGCTTCCATGCCGGCGGCAAGGAACTGCGCGCGGCCGGGCTGATTAATGCCTTCGGACCGCGCGTGGCGCACAGCATTGTCTCGGCGCAACCCGGCGCACTGAGCGCGGCTTCGGCGATCGCCAGCGGCATGGCGGTCGACTATCCCGCCGACTTTCCCGCGCTCGCCGGATCGCCACTACCGGGGCGCTTGCGGCGGCTGGCCGCAGCGATGCAGGGCCATGACCTGATCCTGAGCTATAACTGGGGCGCGATGGACGGAGTGATGGCGCATGCGCTGTTCAGCCGAAACATGGGTCTGCCACCGCTGGTTCATCACGAGGACGGGTTCAACGAGGACGAAGCGGCGCGGCTCAAGCCCGCGCGCAACTGGTATCGCCGCATCGCGCTCGCCCGCGCCGCCGCGCTGGTGGTGCCGTCGCGCCGGCTCGAGGGTATCGCGCTCGATGCCTGGCAGCAGCCGCGCGGGCGGGTGCGCCATATCGTCAATGGCATCGATTGCCTTGCTTACGCCAAAAAGCCGCGCCGCGACGTCCTGCCGCGCCTGATCAAGCGGCCGGGCGAGCTGTGGCTGGGCACGCTGGCGGGACTGCGACCGGTCAAGAACCTCCCCAGCCTGGTGCGGGCTTTCGCCGCGCTGCCCGAACCGTGGCAGCTGGTGATCCTCGGCGAGGGGCCCGAGCGAGAGGCGATTGCCGCCGAGGCGCTGCGGCTTGACCTGGCCCACCGGGTGCACTTGCCAGGATTCGTTGGCGATCCGGCGAAAGCGGTCGGGCTGTTCGATCTGTTCGCGCTGTCGTCGCAGTCCGAGCAGTTCCCGATCTCGGTGGTCGAAGCAATGGCCGCAGGGCTGGCGGTGGCCGCGCCGGCGGTGGGCGATGTCGCGGACATGGTGAGCGCCGCCAACCGAGCGTTTATCGCGCCCGCCGGCGACGAGGCGGCGCTTTCGGCGGCGCTGATGCGGCTGGCTGGCGACCCGAACCTGCGCGCCGCCATCGGCCGCGACAACCGCGCTCGCGCCCGCGCCGAATACGAGCGGCAGGACATGATCGACGCCTATCGCGCGGTCTATGAAGGGGCGATGGGCAAGCCGATGCCACGGTAAACGGTTCATCGCCGCTTCAGCGCTGTGGGCGCAGCGATCATGGGCATTGAAATGGTTTAGCCATTCGCTAAACAGCCCGAAATTCCCGAACGGGCGATCAGCCCGCCAAGCGAAAAGGTGCCCCGATTGGCCCTGCGTCCCGATAAACCGGAAAACCGCAACGAAAAGGTCGCCGCGCGAGACGCCGCCCAGCAGGACGTGTTCCTGCGCGAGGTCGATGATGCGCTGCGTCAGGACGAAATGCTTGGCGTGTTCAAGCGCTACGGCCTGCCCATCGGTGCCGCGCTGGTGCTGGGCCTTGCCCTGTTCGCCGGGGTGCTGTGGTGGAACCATGCCGAGGCGGTCAAGTCGGGCGAGCGCGGCGAGACGATGACCCTGGCGCTCGACAATGTCGATGCCGGCAAGCTCGATGCCGCCGACAAGCAGCTCGAGAGCCTGGCTGCGGATGCGGGCGACGGCAGCAAGGCGGCGGCGCAGTTGCTGCGCGCCGGCATTGCCTTGCAACAGGGCCGCCGCGACACCGCGCTGACGCTCTATGGCGAAGTTGCCGCCGACGAGGGTGCGCCCAAGCCCTATCGCGACCTCGCCGCGATTCGGGGTGTCGCCGCCAATTTCGACGCGATGCAACCCCAGCAGGTGATCGACAGGCTGAAAGCGCTCGCGGTTCCCGGCAATCCGTGGTTCGCCAGCGCCGGTGAACTGGTCGGCATGGCCTATATCAAGCTGAACAAGCGAGACCTTGCCGGGCCGCTGTTCGCCGCCATTTCCCGCGACACCGAAGCGCCCGAATCGGCGCGCGCCCGGGCGCGGCAGCTGGCCGGGCTGCTCGGCGCAGACGCCATCGACGATGTCGCCAAGGCTGCCGGCACGGCGCAGCCCTGATTTTCAATAGGACATTCCCGCCATGATCTCCACCATCCGCTCCCGCCGATTCGTCCAGCCGCTGGCGCTCGCTCTGGTGCTGGCGCTGTCTGGTTGCGGCATTTTCGGCGGTGGCAAGGGCGGACCCAAGACGCCGACCATCGGCAACCGCGTGCCGATCCTCTCGCGCATCGATTCGGGCGCGCGGATCGATCCGGCGCTGGCCAATGTCGAAGTGCTGCTGCCACCGGTCGAAGCCAATGCTGACTGGCCGCAAGCCGGCGGCACTGCCGACAAGAGCTATGGCCACCTCGCGCTCGGCGAAAGCCCGCAGCGCATCTGGAGCGCCTCGGTGGCGGGGTCGAACAGCAAACGGCGGCTGGCGGCCTCGCCGGTCGTTGGCGGCGGCCGCCTCTATGTCATGGACACCGGTGGCCAGGTGAGCGCGTTTGACGCCGCCACCGGCGCGCGGCGCTGGCAGCATGGTTTCCGCGTCTCGGGGCGCACCGAAAGCTCGGTGTTCGGCGGCGGTGCAAGCTTCGACGACGGGCGGCTCTACATCACCACCGGGCTCGGCGAAGTCGCCGCCCTCGACGCTGCAACCGGTAACCAGGTGTGGACCGCCAGGCCCGCCGGGCCGCTGCGCGGTTCGCCGACCGTCGCCTTCAGCTCGGTCTATGTCATGACCCAGGACAACCGCATCCATGCGCTCGCCGCCGAGGACGGCAAGCAGCTGTGGAACGAAAGCGGCTCCTCGGGGCAGACCGGCGTGTTCGGAGTCGCCGCGCCGTCGGCCGGGCAAGGCACAGTGATCGCCGGCTACAGCACCGGCGAAGTCTCCGCCTACCGCTATGAAAACGGCCGCACGTTGTGGTCAGACGCGCTGGCGCGTACATCGATCTCGACCCAGGTAGGCGTGCTCACCGACGTCGATGCCGATCCGATCATCGAGGCGGGCCGGGTCTATGCGCTGGGGCAGGGCGGTCGCATGGCGGCCTACGAACTGGTTTCCGGCCAGCGCATCTGGGAATTGAACCTGGCGGGCATTTCCACCCCGGCGCTCGCGGGCGACTGGATTTTCACGCTGACCGACGATGGCCGCCTGCTGTGCATCGCCCGCACCAGCGGCAAGGTGCGCTGGATCACCCAGCTGCAGCGTTTACAAGAACGAGAAGAAGAAAAAGAACCCGATCTTCTGGACCGGCCCGGTGCTGGCGGGCGGCCGGCTGTGGCTGGGCAATTCGCGCGGCGAACTGGTCTACGCAGATGTCACCGACGGCGGGCTGCACGCGTTCGACAAGCTGGGCAGCGCGGTGACGCTGCCACCCGTGGTGGCGGGCGGCGTGCTCTACTATCTCGACGATAGCGGCAAGATCACCGCCTACCGCTGACCCTGGCGCGCTCTTGCGCTGCTTACCTTAGGCTTAACCATTTTATCCTAAGCCGCTGGCGATGAGCGCGCAAAGCCAAGCCCCGCTGGTGTGTCCCGAAAGCGATGTCTCGGCCAGGGTCGGCCTTGCCGGCCTGGCGGGTCTGTTCGTGTGGATTGCGGTGTGCCGGAGCTGGGCGGAGATTGCGGCGGCATGCGGGCTGCCGGGGCCGCACGCCCCGCTCGCCGGGCCATACGCGGCGCTTGCCGCGCTGCTGTTTTCGGGGCTGCCGATGGTTCTCGTCTCGGTGTTTGCCGACAAGGTCCACTTGCGCCCGTCGACCGGGATCGCCTGGAACAAGCCGCAGCGGCTCGGCGATGTGCTCGACGTCTCGATCACCAAGCTGGCCGGGCTGTGGGCGACCTGGGCGCTGATTGCCTTTCTCTACTGCATCGCGCGCTGGTATTGGCGCGGGCAATACCTCTTTGCCATGGACGTGCTCTCCGCTTTTGCCGCGCCGCTGTTCCTGCTCTCGATTCCCTATGTGCTGTGGCTCGACCGGGTGCTGGTCAATCCGCGCGATGGGGCGTGGCATTTCGGCGCGATGCTGATCGGGCGCGAGCCGCACGATATCGAACAGGTCTGGCACCATTTGCGCGCCTGGGCGGTCAAGGGCTTCTTCTGCGCTTTCATGATCTCGATCCTGCCGCCGGGCTTCGCCGCCATCGTATCGCTCGATTTTGCCAGCGTGGCGGGCAATCCGGTGGCGCTGGCGACCTGGGGGGCCGAGCTGCTGTTCGTGATCGACGTCCAGCTCGCCATGGTCGGCTATCTTGTCACCCTCAAGCCGCTCGACGCGCAGATCCGTAGCGCCAACCCGCATCTCGGTGCCTGGCTGGCCGCCTTGATGTGCTATCCGCCGTTCATCCTGATGGGCGACGGCGGCCCGCTCAACTATCACCAGAATGCCGGCGAATGGTCGCTGTGGCTGGCCGGTCATCCCGCGCTGCTGTGGGCCTGGGGCACTCTGCTGGTGGTGCTGACCGCGATCTACGCCTGGGCGACGGTCGCCTTCGGGTTGCGCTTTTCCAACCTGACCTATCGCGGCGTGCTGACCAACGGTCCCTACCGCTTCACCCGCCACCCGGCCTATCTGTCGAAGAACCTCTATTGGTGGTGCGCGACCATGCCCTTCCTCGCCACCAGCGGAGCCCTGTCCGACGCGGTGCGCAACACCGCGCTGCTGGCGCTGGTCAGCGCGGTCTATTACTGGCGGGCCAAGACCGAGGAACGGCACCTCGGCGACGAAGACCCGAAATATGGTGCCTATTCGGCCTGGATGCAGGAGAATGCTGTGATTACAAAGGGCCTGGCGGGGCTTGGGCGGCGGCTGCGGCCGCGCGCGGCGGTGTTGCAGGCGGCGGAGTAAGCCCGGCGCGGCCTTCGACAGGCTCAGGCTGAGCGGGATTTGGATCTGTCAACAGGTCCCGCTCATCCTGAGCCCGTCGAAGGATGCGGCGCAACCGCCGCGATCAGAAGCTTTCCTCGTAGACCCGCGAAATGTCTCCGCCCCATTCGCCGTGGAACCTGTCGAGCAGGTGCTGGGCTGGAACTTTGCCGGTGCGCACAATCTCGTTGAGCGGGGCGAGGTAGATCGTTTCGTTGTCGCCGCTGGCGTTGATCCGGTTCCGCGCGGTGAGCCCGGCCTGGGCGATGGCCATCACTTCGCCGACAATATTGCGCAGGGTTCCTCCGCCCGGCAGCGGCGCATCGAGCCCCAGCTTGGGCACGGCATTGCGCAGGTCCTCGCGGCCCGCCATGTCCCAGTGCCTGACCATGTCCCATGCGGCATCGAGCGCGCTCTGGTCATAGAGCAGCCCGACCCAGAAAGCCGGCAGCGCGCAGATGGTGCTCCACGGGCCGCCGTCGGCACCGCGCATCTCGAGGAAGCTCTTGAGGCGGACCTCTGGGAAGGCGGTCGAGAGGTGGTCGGTCCAGTCGCTGATGCGCGGGCGCTCGCCGGGCAGCGCCGGGAGTTTGCCCGCCATAAAGTCGCGGAACGACTGGCCCGCCGCGTCGATATAGTGGCCGTCGCGGAAGACGAAATACATCGGCACGTCGAGCATGTAGTCGACATAGCGCTGGTAGCCGAAGCCCTCGTCGAACACGAAGGGCAACATGCCTGTGCGCTGCGGGTCGGTGTCGGACCAGATGTGGCTGCGATAGGACAGGTAGCCGTTGGGCTTGCCTTCGGTGAACGGCGAATTGGCGAACAAGGCCGTGGCCAGCGGTTGCAGGGCCAGGCTGACGCGGAACTTCTGCACCATGTCGGCCTCGCTGGCATAATCGAGGTTGGTCTGGATGGTGCAGGTGCGCAGCATCATGTCGAGGCCCATCGAGCCGACGCGCGGCATATGGCGCAGCATGATCGCATAACGCCCCTTGGGCATCACCGGCAGCTCGTCGCGGCGCTTGTCGGGCCACATGCCGAGCCCGAGGAAACCCTTGCCGGTGCGCGCGCCGATTGCCTTGACCTGGGCGAGATGGCGGCCGGTCTCGGCACAGGTCTGGTGCAGGGTTTCGAGCGGCGCGCCCGAGAGTTCGAGCTGGCCGGCGGGCTCCAGACTGACCGTGCCGTCGGTGCCTGCCATGGCGATGACGGTTCCGTTTTCCTCGACCGGTGTCCAGCCGAATTCGCCCAGCGCCAGCAGCAGGTCGCGGATGCCGCCGGGTTCTTCGTAGGAGGGCGCGTGGAAGTCGCTCGCGCAATAGACCAGCTTCTCGTGCTCGGTGCCGATCCGCCATGCCGCGCGCGGCTTCTCGCCCGCTGCCATTGGCTCGGCGAGCTGGGCCACGCTCTCGATCATCGGATCGTTGCGATCTGAAACCTGCCGGGTGCTCATGGGCAGGCGGTTAGGTCAGCCACGCCTGTTTCGCCAGCACTATTTCCAGTCGCCGACTGTGCCCATCCACAGCGCCGTGGCCGCAATCGCCGCCGTTTCCCCGCGCAGGATACGCGGCCCGAGCGAAATCGCGCGCGCCTGGGGGTGGCTGCGAATCGCGGCCCGCTCGGCATCGTCAAAGCCGCCTTCGGGGCCGGTCAGCAGCGCGGCGGGTCCGGGCCCGGCTGCATAGGCGGCGGCAGCCGGTTCGCCGCCGGTTTCGTCGGCAAAAAACAGCACGCGGTCATCGGGCCAGTCGCGCAGCAAGGTGTCGAGTTTTGCCGGTTCGGTTATCCTGGGCAGCGCTGTCCGCGCGCACTGCTCGGCCGCTTCGATGAGGATGTCGGCAGCGCGGCCCATGTTGAGCTTGTCGGCGACGCAGCGGCGGGTGAGGACCGGCTGGATGCGCGCCACGCCTAGCTCGCAGGCTTTTTCCAGCACCGTGTCGAAGCGGTCTTTCTTGAGCAGCGCGGCGCAAAGCGTGAAATCGGGCACCGGTTCGCGCGGGCGAATGAGCGTTCGCGGGATCACGATGAGATCGCGCTTGCGCACCCCGAAAACTTGCGCGGCCCATTCGCCGGTCAGGTCGTCGCACAGTATTACCGTGTCGCCCTCGGTCACACGCATCACCTTGAGCAGATAATGCGCCTGCGGCCCCTCGATGCATACCGGCGAGTCTTCGGCAAGCGGCACCGCCACGAACAGGCGGGGGGCGCTTTTCGGCGGCCAGGCGGGGGTGGCGGACATGAGCACGACCTAGCCTCGCCAACACCCTCCGTCATCCTGAACTTGTTTCAGGACCCATCGTGCCGCAAATTCCGACTTCGCCGAGGGCCCAGGAATTCTCCCTCCGCCTCGCATTCGCACGCACCGGATGGAACGAGAAATGGGTCCTGAAACAAGTTCAGGATGACGAAGAAGGAGTGCAGGGTTAGGTTTGTCGGATGTCCGCCGAAATCGTCCCCGACAGCCAGCATCGTGGCGTTATCGCCAGCCTGCCACAAAACCTGCGCGATTTCGCTCTGCTCGCGCGCTTCGACCGGCCTATCGGCTGGTGGCTGCTGTTCTGGCCTTGCGCCTGGGGGGTGCTGCTGGCGGGCGGACAGGGCGAGTGGGCCTTGCTCGGCTGGCTCCTCGCGGGCTCCATTGCAATGCGCGGCGCGGGCTGTGTTTACAACGACCTGCTCGATGCCGACCTCGACCGCCAGGTGGCGCGCACCGCCGCGCGGCCGGTCGCGAGCGGGCGGGTGAGCAGGCGCGCGGCCTGGGGCTGGCTGCTGGCGCTGTGCCTGATCGGCCTTGGCGTGCTGTTGCAGCTGCGCTGGCAGGCGCAGGCGGTGGCTCTGGCCAGCCTTGCCCCGGTCGCCGCCTATCCCTTGATGAAGCGCATCACCTGGTGGCCGCAGGCGTGGCTCGGGCTGGTGTTCTCGTGGGGCGCGATGGTCGGCTGGATCGCAATCCGCGACGATGCGCTGCCGGTGCTGGCGGCGCTCTATGCCGGCTCGATCTGCTGGGTGATCGGCTACGACACGATCTACGCGCTGCAGGACCGCGAGGACGACGCCCTGATCGGCGTCCGCTCGAGTGCGCTGCGGCTGGGCACCCATGTGCGCGGCGGGGTGGCGCTTTTCTATGCGATGGCGCTGGGCCTGTGGAGCCTCGCCTTCTGGCTGCTGCGGCCCGACTGGCTGGCACTGCTGGCCCTGTTGCCGATGGCCGCGCATCTCGCCTGGCAGGCCTCGACGCTCGAAACGGCGGACGGCGGGGACGCGCTCGCCAAGTTCCGCTCCAACCGAACCGCAGGGCTGTTGCTGGCGCTCGCCTGCTGGGTCGCCGGAAACGCTTGATGTGCAACCTCTATCGCATGACCCGGGGAGTTCGACGAGGTCGCCCGGCTGTTCGCGGTCGAGCCCCGGCAAGGCGCGAATTTTGCCGGGGAGGTCTATCCCGGCTATCCGGGGCTGGTGGTCGCCGAGGGCCAGGCGCGGGCGATGACCTGGGGTTTTCCGCTGGTGCTCAGGGGCCGCCAGGGCCAGCCGCTGAGGCCCAAGCCGGTGACCAATGCCCGCGACGACAAGCTCGCCACCGCCTTCTGGCGCGACAGCTTCGCGCGCCGGCGCTGCCTGATCCCGGTGAGCGCCTGGGCAGAGCCCGAAGGCAAACCCGGCCAGATGACGCGAACGTGGTATGCGATGCCGGGCGGTGAACCTTTCGCCGTGGCCGGACTTTGGCGGCCGACCCGGGAGTGGGGCGAGGCCTACACGATGGTCATGGTCGCCAGCAGCCCGCAAATGACCGAGGTGCACGATCGCATGCCGGCGATCCTCGCGCGCGCCGACTGGGCGGCCTGGGCCGAGGGTGATCCGGAGCAGGCCAAGGCGCTGTGCCGGACCTGGGTTGGCGTTCTCCACGTCGAGCGCACCGCGCAGCGTTGGGCCGGGGCGGCCGTGGCGCCGCTCCAGACACAGCTGCTTTAAGCGCTTGCCATGGCAGTGATCTCAAGTTAACTTGAGCTAGGTAATCCGGTTGGGAGACTGGCCATGGACCGCAATGATCTGCTTCCCATCGGCGCGCTGGCGCAACGCACCGGTCTCGCCGTTTCCGCTATCCGGTTTTACGAGTTCGCGGGGGCTGATCAAGCCGCATCGCACTGCGGGAAACCAGCGCAGGTTTCTGCGCTCGGACATCCGCCGGCTCAGCTTCATCGTCATTGCCCAGCGGCTCGGGCTGGGGCTGGCAGAGATCGAGGCGTCGCTGGCCAGCCTGCCCGACGGGCGCACGCCGACGCCGAGCGAATGGCAGCGCGCCAACCGCACGCTGCGCGGCGAGATCGACGCGCGCATCCAGTTGCTCAACCGCGCGCGCAACAAGCTCGACGAATGCATCGGCTGCGGCTGCGTCAGCCTTCCGCGCTGCCAGCTCTACAACCGCGACGATCGCGCCGGTGCCGCAGGGCCGGGGCCACGCTACGTGCTTGGCTAGGCGGTGACCGGACATACAGGTCGACGAGATGGCCGTACGCCGGCTGGCTGGATCGTCCTCGACAAGCCGCTTGGGCTCGGATCGACCCAGGCGGTGGCGGCGGTCAAGCGCAACCTGCGTGAGGCGGGCTATGGCAAGGTCAAGGTCGGCCACGGGGGCACACTCGACCCGCTGGCGACCGGTGTGCTGCCGATCGCGCTCGGCGAGGCGACCAAGCTCGCCGGGCGCATGCTCGATGCGAGCAAGGACTATCTTTTCACCCTTCGCTTCGGGGTGGAGACCGATACGCTGGACCTTGAAGGCAAGGTCATCGCACAGAGCGAAATCCGGCCGACCAAGGAGCAGGTCGAAGCAATACTCCCGCAATTCACCGGGGCCATCGAGCAGGTACCGCCGGCCTATTCGGCACTGATGATCGACGGGACGCGCGCTTACGACCGCGCCCGGGCGGGGGAGGCGGTGGAGTTGAAGGCACGGGCGGTGACTGTCATTTCGCTGGATATCCGATCCTCTCCGAGCTTGTCTCGGGGAGGTGGCGGCCGCGCAGCGGCTGACGGAGGGGCATCGAAAAGTAACCCCTCCACCACGCCGACTTCGTCGTCGTGGTCCCCCTCCCCGAGCAAGCTCGGAGAGGTTCTGGAGGAAATGACTCTCCACGCCGAGGTCTCCAAGGGCACCTATATCCGCAGCCTCGCCCGTGATATTGCCCGCGCGCTGGGCACGGTCGGCCACGTCACCCTGCTGCGCCGCACCCGGGCCGGGCCGTTCACCCTCGCTCAGGCGATTTCGCTGGACAAATTGAACGAAGTGGGTAAGGGCGCGGCGCTTGAGAACGTGACTTTGCCGCTGGAGGCGGGGCTGGACGGTATCCCGGCTCTCGATCTCGGCCCGGAACAGGCAAAGGCGGTCCGCGAGGGCCGGGTTCTGACCGGGCTGCCCCAACACGACGGGCTATACTGGGCGCGCAGCGGGACCATTCCCCTCGCGCTGGTCGAGCTTTCGGGCGGAAACGCCCGCGTTGTCCGGGGCTTCAACCTTTCCGATACCGCGGAGTAGAAATATGTCGGTTACCGCCGAAAAGAAGCAGGAAATCATCAAGGATAACGGTCGCGGTGCCAATGATACCGGCTCGCCCGAAGTCCAGGTCGCGATCCTGACCAGCCGCATCAACACGCTGCAGGGTCACTTCAAGGATCACCACAAGGACAACCATTCGCGCCGGGGCCTGCTGACCATGGTCAACAAGCGCCGCTCGCTGCTCGACTATCTCAAGAGCCGCGATGTCGAGCGGTACAATGCGCTGATCGCCAAGCTCGGCTTGCGTAAATAGGTTGAATCTCACTGGCGTGTTGCCCCGCGCAGGCGGGGACTTCAGGCCTCGGTGCGCAAGGTTGCGCCGGGCCTCATGAGGCCCCCGCCTTCGCGGGGGAGCACGGCAAATAAACAGGGCTCCGTACGCATTTCGGCGGCGGGGCCAGGGGGCCATTAAGCGCCCCGCACCGGACCGGGACGGAACACCCGGCAGCAAATCCCGCAGCGCAATAGGGCCTGCGGGCTGAAGGAAAACACATGTTCGACGTCAAAACCGTATCGCTGGAGTGGGGCGGAAAGACCCTCACTCTGGAAACCGGCCGCATTGCCCGTCAGGCAGACGGCGCGGTCCTCGCCACGCTGGGCGAAACTGTCGTGCTTTGCGCGGTCACGGCTGCCAAATCGGTAAAGGACGGGCAGGATTTCTTCCCGCTCACCGTCCATTATCAGGAAAAGTTCTTCGCCGCCGGGCGCATCCCGGGCGGCTTTTTCAAGCGCGAGCGCGGCGCGACCGAAAAGGAGACGCTGGTCTCCCGCCTGATCGACCGCCCGGTGCGCCCGCTGTTCCCGGAAGGGTTCTACAACGAGATCAACGTCATTGCTCACGTGCTGAGCTATGATGGCGAGACCGAGCCCGATGTTGTCGCGATGATCGCGGCTTCGGCGGCGCTGACGATCTCGGGCGTGCCGTTCATGGGCCCGATCGGTGCCTGCCGTGTCGGCTATGAGGATGGCGAATACACGCTCAACCCCAAGCAGGAAACCGCCGCCGCCGGCGCGCTCGACCTCATCGTCGCCGCCACCGGCAATGCCGTGATGATGGTCGAATCGGAAGCCAAGGAACTGCCCGAGGATATCATGCTTGGCGCGGTGTTGTTCGCGCACGATGAGTGCAAGAAAGTTGTCGGCGCGATCATCGATCTCGCTGAAAAGGCTGCCAAGGACCCCTGGGACATCGACATGTCGGACAATACCGCCGACATGAAGAAGAGCCATCAAGGATCTCGTCGGCAAGGATATTGCCGCCGCCTACAAGCTCACCGACAAGTCGGCCCGGTCGAATGCGCTCAACGAGGCGCGGGCCAAGGCCAAGGCGGCCTATGCCGCCGATGGCGGGCAGACGCAGATGGTCGCGGGCAAGCTGGTCAAGAAGATCGAGGCCGAAATCGTGCGCGGTGCCATCCTCAAGGATGGCCAGCGCATCGATGGCCGCAAGATCGACGAAGTCCGTGCCATCGAGGCGATGGTCGGCTTCCTGCCGCGCACCCACGGTTCGGCGCTGTTCACCCGGGGTGAAACCCAGGCGATCTGCACCACGACGCTGGGCACCCGGGAATCGGAGCAGATGATCGACGGGCTCGAGGGCCTGTCTTACTCGAACTTCATGCTGCACTATAACTTCCCGCCCTATTCGGTGGGCGAAGTCGGCCGTTTCGGTGCCCCCAGCCGCCGCGACACCGGCCATGGCAAGCTCGCCTGGCGGGCCTTGCAGGCGGTGCTGCCGTCCAAGGAAGAGTTCCCCTACACCATCCGCGTGGTCTCCGACATCACCGAGTCCAACGGCTCCTCGTCGATGGCCACGGTCTGCGGCGGTGCGCTGTCGATGATGGATGCCGGCGTGCCGATCAAGCGGCCGGTTTCGGGCATCGCCATGGGGCTGATCCTTGAAGGCAAGGAGTTCACCGTGCTCTCCGACATCCTCGGCGACGAGGACCACCTCGGCGACATGGACTTCAAGGTCGCTGGCACCTCCGAAGGCATCACGACGATGCAGATGGACATCAAGGTGGCCGGCATCACCCAGGAAATCTTCGAGGCGGCGCTCAACCAGGCCAAGGCGGGCCGCGCGCACATTCTCGGCGAGATGACCAAGGCGCTGGGCACTTCGCGCACCGAGCTTTCCGCCCACGCGCCGCGCATCGAGACCATGCAGATCGACAAGTCGAAGATCCGCGAAGTCATCGGCACCGGCGGCAAGGTGATCCGCGAGATCGTCGCCGAGACCGGTGCCAAGGTCGATATCGACGACGAGGGCCTGATCAAGCTGTCGTCGTCCGATCCGGCGCAGATCGAAGCCGCGCGCGCCTGGATTCTCGGCATCGTCGAGGAACCGGAAGTCGGCAAGGTCTATGACGGCAAGGTCGTTACCATCGTCGATTTCGGCGCTTTCGTGAACTTCATGGGCGGCAAGGACGGTCTCGTCCACGTCTCCGAAATGAAGAACGAGCGGGTCGAGAAGCCGACCGACGTCGTGTCGGAAGGCTTGGCAGTCAAGGTCAAGGTGCTGGAGATCGACCAGCGCGGCAAGGTGCGCCTGTCGATGCGCCTGGTCGATCAGGAGACCGGTGCCGAGGTCGAAGACACCCGTCCGCCGCGTGAACCGCGCGGCGACCGCCCCGGCGGTGATCGCGGCGACCGTCGTCCGCGTGGAGATCGTGACCGTGGACCCCGCCGTGACGGTGGTGGCGATCGCGGTCCCAGAAGCGATCGGGGCAGGGACGGCGGCGACCGCAGCCCCCGCCGCGAGAGCGAAGGCGGCGGCGATCCCGATCACATCCCGGCCTTCCTCAAGGCCGACGATTGATCGATTGCAATCGCGATTGCTGAAATCAGGGAAGGGGGCGGCTGCGGCGGCCCCCTTTTTTTCGCCTATCTGCCCGCAGGAATGATCGTGCGGTCCTTCATCCAGGCGTAGAACGAATCGATCCACAGCGCCGGTCCGTTAGATCGTCCGCTCATGCCGAAACCATGGCCGCCCTTTTCGTAGAGATGAACTTCTACGGGGCGTCTGGCGTCCCGCCATGACTGGATCAGTCCGAGCGGCTTGCCTTGCCCAAACAGCGGATCGTCGAGCGAGATCGCCAGGAACATCGGCGGCGCATCGGCCGGCACCACCCGCGCGGACATCGGCGGATAGATCGGCGCGATGAAATCGGGACGCGCGGCGGGATCGGCGGCAAGGCCCGCCCCCAGCGTGGTGACGGCTCCGGCCGAAAAGCCGACGAAGCCCAACTTGCCGGGCGCAATATTCCACTCCGCCGCGCGCTGGCGGACCAGGCGGATGGCCGCCTGCGCATCTTCGAGCGCCTCGGGCGTCGGATCGCGGAAAGTGTCTTCGGGGGAGCGCTTGCCCATCTCGGCCATCACGCTCTGCAAATAGGTGTTCGCTTCACGCGGGGTGGCAATTACGCGGTATTTGAGCACGAAAGCGGCAATTCCGCGCCCGGCCAGCCAGCGGGCAACCTGAAAGCCCTCATGATCGATCGCAAGTCCGCGAAAGCCGCCGCCGGGCGCGACAATCACCGCGACGCCGGTGGCCTTGGCAGGATCGGGCAGGACCGGAGTCAGCGTCGGGTTGACGACATTGCGGATATTGCGATTGCCGCTGCCGCCAAGGGTCATCATTTCCCATTGTTCCGGGGCTGCCCTGCGGACGGGCGGGCGCAAGGGAATGGCACCCGGGATGTCGTCCGCCGGGATGGTTCGGAACATTTTGCTGAGATCCATCGCCGGGGGAACCAGGGCCGGTGCCTGCGGCTGTGCCTGGATGGAAGCGAGCGGGGCAAGCGCGACAGCTGCGCCAACGAGAGCGGCCATGGCCTTGATTTTCGTCATCGTGTTTACCCTTTCAACCTTGGCCGCCCGAGATAGTCGGTCTTGCCGAGCTTCAGCCCCTGGTTGCGCAGCACGGCATAGGCAGCGGCGCTGTGGAAATAAAAGTTGGGCAGCGAGAAGGTCAGCAGGAAGTCCTCGGCGGTGAAATCCATCCGCCGCTCGCGAAATTCGAACCGCATGTCGCGGCCCAGCATGGAGTCGATCTCGGCGGGATCGATGGCTTGGAGCAGGGCGATGGCGTCGGCGATCTGCTTGTGCAGCGCGATGAAATCGGTGGGTGCGGGCTCGAGTTCGGGGCCGAACACGCCCTTGCGCAGACCTTCGATGGCGCGCGCTGAATGGTGGCCGCATTCCCACACCTGCTTGGCAAACGGCCACATGTCATCAGCCAGCGCCGCGCCGGTCAGCGTCTCGGCGGGCAAGCCGTGCTCGGCGCAATGCGCCTCGGCCTTGACGATCAGCCCAGCGACCGAGGGCAGCACCTGAAGATAGGCGGCGACCGAGGCGTGGTAGAGTGAAAACGGCATGGCAGGCTCTCCCCGATGGATATCGGCAAGCCTATGCTGCGTCTCCCGGCAATGCAAATGCTCTCAGGCGGCTGCCTTGCTGGCCTGGCCATCGGCAAAAACGATGCAGTTGCGCCCCTGGGCCTTGGCGACATAGAGCGCTTCGTCGGCAGCCTTCAGCGCCTTGCGGTGGTCGGCATAAGCGAAGATGTCGGCAATTCCGCCCGAAAAGGTGATCCTGCCGAAGGGCATGTCGTTGGCGCGGTTGACCAGACGCCGCTCGGCCATGGCATCGCGCGTGCCATCGAGCAGCTTCCACGCTTCCTCCAGCGCCTTGCCGCGGATCAGCGCGACGAATTCCTCGCCGCCGTGCCGCGCAACATGGCACTTGTCGCCGGAAATCTTTGCCAATGTCTGGGCGACCGCCTTGAGCACCCGGTCGCCGGCATCGTGGCCGTGAGTATCGTTGATTTTCTTGAAATGGTCGATATCGACGAAGGCGACGCACAGCGCTTCGCCTGCGGCCCGCGCGGCGACAAGTTCGCGCTCGAGCGCGTTTTCGAAGGCGCGGCGATTCGGCAAACCGGTGAGATGGTCCTGCTCGGCCTTGCGCCGGGCTTCGTCGAGGCTCGATTGCAGCGCGCGGGTCTGCATTGCGCTGCGGCTCATGTCCTTTTCGATTTCCCGGGTGCGCTCGAGCATGACCTTGGCGATGGTCGCCAGTTCGCTGATTACCACGCCCGCCTTGCTGACCTGTTCGAGCTCGCCGACATGGGCTTCGAGGGCGCTGTTGTATTCGCTGGTGGCGGACTTGGCGGCGAGCGTGGTTTCGGCGAAACCGGTGAGGCTGGTTTCGAGCTTGGTCATCAGTGCATCGAGCATCGACGAACCTTCGCTCCCGTCGGCGCGGCGACCGACCTCCTCGAGCCACTCGAGACTGACCGGCTCGCGCGCGGCGACGCGAGCCTCGATCTGGCGGGCAAGCCGCTGGTCGGCACCGGTGATCACGTCGTGGGCGATCGCCAGTGTGTAGGGATTGACCTCGAGGCGGTGGGTGATGAGGAAGCTGCCGAGATCGCTGAGCAATTGCCGGCGGCGGCGCTCGCGCGGGTCGAGACTGGCGGCCTCGTCTTGCGGCTCGCCGGTTTCGGGCGCATCGCCGGGAGGATTGGAGCCGAAGCCGAGCCAGCGCAGGATGCCGCGCTGTTCGCGGGCGAGGTGTGGGTCATGAGCGGTCATGGCCATGGTTAACGGCGGTCTGCCGCAGAGTTTAAGGCCCCAGCGCCAATAAAAGGTGACTGTCCCTATTTATTCAGCTCGGCGCGGGGCTTGGCACCGCCGGCCCTGGCCATGGCAAAGCTGTAGCCGAGATGGTCGTTGAAGCCGCTGGGCACCGGCGGGAAAATGACGCTGTTGGCGGTATCGCCGATCTCGCCCCAGCGCGCCGCGACCTGCTCGATGGTCCATTCGGGCTGGTAGACGCCGACGGTCTCGGCGATATAAGCGCGCGCGATGCGCCCGGCGAGAGCGACGGGCATTTCGCCGTTGACCGGGCAGCTCTCGTGGCACAGCCAGGCGACCAGCGGCGCGACCAGTTCGGCGCGCATGTCGGGAAACATCGAGGTGTCGCGGCCTTCCGAGAGGCGGGTTTCGGCCGATGGCAGGATGGCATTGCACTGCACGCCGAGCGCCGCGCCCTCGTGCGCCAGCACGTTCGACAGGCCGATCAGCCCGGCCTTGGCCACCGCATAGCCCGCGAGCAATTTCTCGCTGTAAACCCCGGCAATCGACGAGGTGAGCACAATGCGGCCATAGGCCTGGTCGCACATCAGCGGGAATGCGGCGCGCGCGATGTGATAGCCGCCCATCAGGTGGACACCGAGGATGGCTTCGAAATCGTCGAGCGACAGCTCGCGGACCGGCTTGGGCCGGTTGAAGCCGGCATTGGCGATAAGCACGTCGATCCGCCCGAAAGCGTCGATTGCCGACTGGACGATCGCCTTGCCGCCCTCGGCGGTGGAGACGCTGTCGGTGTTCGCCACCGCTTCGCCGCCCATCGCCTGGATTTCCGCGACGACGTCGTGGGCGGGGCTGGCGTCGGGGGCTTCGCCGAAGCGCGAGACGCCAAGGTCGTTGACCACCACCCTGGCCCCGCGCGAGGCGAGCAGCAGCGCATAGGACCGACCGAGACCGCGCCCGGCACCGGTGATCACCGCGACACGGTTGTCGAAACGCAGATCGGTCATGGGTGTCCTCCGGGTTTTGATTTGCCCGTTGCTCTGTCGCAAATTGCCGCCACCGGCAAGCGCGCCTAGCGCCAGCGCAGGCGGTCGCGGGTCAACTGGGCGAGGCTGGTCACGCCCATCAGTTGCATGTCGCGCTCGATCTCGTCCTTGAGCAGCGCGATGGCGCGTTCGACTCCGGCTTGCCCGGCGGCGGCCAGCGCATAGAGATAGAGCCGGCCACCCGAAGCGCAGTTCGCCCCCGCCGCCAGCGCTTTGAGCACATGGGTGCCGCGCCGGATGCCGCCGTCGCAGATGATCTCGATCTCGCCGCCGACCGCATCGACGATCTCGCGAAGCTGGTCGAACGGCGCGCGGCTGCCGTCGAGCTGGCGGCCGCCGTGGTTGGAAATCATGATCGCATCGGCACCGATCTCCACCGCGCGGCGCGCATCGCCGGGGCTCATGATGCCCTTGAGGCAGAAAGTGCCGCCCCATTGCTCCCGGATTCTGTCTGCGGTCTTCCAGTTCATGGTCTGGTCGAGCATCCGTTCGAAATACCCCTGGATCGAGATCGCCTCGGATGTGCCCTGGCTGACATGACCGTCGAGCTGGGGCAGGGCGAACTTTTCGCGCAGCAGATAGTTGAGCGCCCAGGCCGGTCGGGTCGCGTAAGACAACAGCGACGACGGCGTGAAGCGTGGCGGCGAGGAAAAGCCGCTGCGCGCGCAGCGCTCGCGCTTGCCACCGACGATGGTATCGACCGTCAGCGCGATCGCATCGAACTTCGCCGCCTGGCAGCGCTCGATCATCGAGCGGTTGAGCCCTTCGTCCTTGTGGACATAGAGCTGGAACAGCTTGGGTGTGGCGACCATCGCTGCCACTTCCTCGATGCTTACCGTCGCCAGGCTGGAGATGCCGAACCACAGCCCGAATTTCTCGGCGGCGCGCGCCACCGCGCGTTCGCCCTGCCAGTGGAACACGCGTTGCAGCGCGGTGGGCGAAAGAATCAGCGGCAGCGCGCTTTTGCGGCCCATGATCGTCACCGACGTGTCGATAGTCTCGACCCCGGCGAGCACATCGGGCACCAGATCGCAGTCGGCAAAGGCAGCGGTGTTGCGCGCCTTGGTCAGCTCGTCGTCCGCCCCGCCGTCGATATAGTCGAACACCGGCCAGGGCAGCCGCCGCCTGGCGAGCTGCCGGAAATCCTCGATGTTGTGGCAGTCGGTCAGGCGCATCGGCAGCAATTAGCCGAGTGCGCCGCGATCAACAATCCAGTTATGCCAAGCGCGGGACCGCCTCGGCTCAGGGCTGCTTGTTGGCGTCCCCCTTGCTGTCAGCCGAGCGATCCTTGGCGGCGTCGAGTTCGGCCATGCGGCGGTTGAACACGTCGAGCGTTGCCGAGCGCGCCGGATAGCGGCAGCCGCGCGCCTGGCCGGTGCCCTTGAGGAACGCGCGCCGCGCCATGCCGGCAAGCACTGCCGATTGCAGTTCGCGCTCGCGGCTGTTGGCCCCCGACACCTCGCGGATCACCCCGCGAAACGGGATGAACGAGCCGACCACCGATTGCGCCAGTCGCCCGCTGCTGGTGCGCCGTTCGCCGCTCTGGGGCAGGTCGACATCGTCGCCGAGCGCGGCATCGAGTTCGACGATCGCTTGCGAGATCTGCTGGCAGGTCGATACACCGCGCAGGCTGTAGGCCTGGAGCTCAGCTGCGGTGAGCGCCTGGGGGATTTCGTTCTTGCGCAGGTTGAGATCGGTCACCGGGGTTGCGGCGACGTCGGCGGCGCTCACATCCTGGCCGGTGACCGGCTTGTCGGGGACCTGCCGATCGATGGCCTGACGATCCGGCTCGCGCGCGGCGGGTTCACGGGCAGTGGCGGGAAAGGCCACCAGCAGGGCGGCAATCGGACCGAGCAAGACAAGTCGCATGACGCGTTTCTCCGGACTGTGCCCCGTTGCCAATGCCCCCACTGGTTTCCCTGTGTGTGTTAACGCCGCAGATCGGCGAAGGTTTCGCAGTCGTCTTCATTGCCGCGCTCAAGCCCGCGCCGCAGCCACTGGGTGCGCTGGGCGCTGGAGCCGTGGGTGAACGAGGCTTCGACCGGGCGGCGGCCGGCATTCTTCATCAGCACGTCGTCGCCAATTTGGTGCGCGGCGTTGAGCCCGCTTTCCATGTCGCCCGGCTCCAGCCGGTCGCCGTTCTTGGCCGCCCAGACGCCGGCATAGCAATCCGCCTGCAATTCGAGACGCACCGACAGGTCGTTGGCGCGGCTGGGGTTCTGCGCCTGGAGCGAGCGCACCTGGTCGGACATGCCGGTCAGCTTCTGGATGTGGTGGCCGTATTCGTGTGCGATCACATAGTCGCGCGCGAACTGACCCGACGCGCCCAGTTCGCGCTCCATCTGCCGGTAGAAGTCGGTGTCGATGTAGATGCCGAAATCCTCCGGGCAATAGAATGGCCCCATTGCGCTTTGCGCCGCGCCGCAGCCTGATTGGCCTCGCCCCGCATAGAACACCAGCTTGGGCCGCTGGAACTGGATGCTGGCTTTCTGGAACAGCGGCTCCCAGGTCTTGTTGAGCGAGGACAGCGCATCGCAGGTCTGCTTGCTCAAAGCATCGACCGTGCAGCTTTCGCTGGCACTGGTGCCGCCGCCTCCCTCGCGCGGAAAGGACTGCGGCGGGGCCTGCTGCTGCACCTGCTCGAGCCCGCCGATCATCTGCGAGGGATCGACGCCAAGGAAATAAGAGGCGATCAGCACGATGACCAGGGTGCCGCAGCCCAGCTTGCCGCCGCGCCCGCCGAGCGGCAGTCCCATTCGCCCGCCGCCGCCGCCGCGCTGATCCTCGATATCGATGGAATTGGGATCGAAATCGTCGAGCCGCATCGCTATGGTCTCCCCCGGGGCGGACAACCGCCCCGTTCTTGCGGCAATCTAGCCGACACGCGATTGGAGTTGAGAATGTTTGTGATTGTTCCATGTTCCTGACCGGCAAGCGCGCCCTGATCACCGGTTCGACCTCGGGCATCGGCCTCGCCATCGCCCGCAGCTTGCGGGCCGAGGGAGCCGAAGTGGTGCTCTCGGGTTTTGGCGATGCCGGCGAGATTGCCGCGCTGTGCGACGAACTGGCCGCTGTCCACGTGCCCGCCGACCTCTCCCGGCGCGAAGGCGTCGAGGCGCTGATGGCCGGTGCGGGAGACATCGATATCCTGGTCAACAACGCCGGCATGCAGCATGTCGCGCCGATCGAGGAGTTTCCACCCGACAAGTGGGACACGATCATTGCGCTTAATCTCACCGCCGCCTTCGATGCCTGCCGGCTCGCCGTGCCGCACATGAAGCGCGCCGGCTGGGGTCGCATCATCAGCACCGCATCGGCCCATTCGACCACCGCCTCGCCGTTCAAGGCAGCCTATGTTTCGGCCAAGCACGGGCTGACGGGCCTCACCAAGACGCTGGCACTGGAACTGGCGACACACGGCGTCACCGCCAATTGCATCAGCCCCGGCTATGTCTGGACACCGCTGGTCGAAAACCAGATCCCCGACACCATGAAGGCGCGCGGGATCAGCCGCGAGGAAGTGATCCGTGACGTCATGCTGGTGCGCCAGCCGACCAAGGCTTTCGTCCAGCCCGGCGACGTTGCCGCGATGGCGGTGTTCCTGTGCCGCGACGAGGCGGCGCAGATCACCGGCAGCAATATCAGCATGGATGGCGGCTGGACCGCCGAATAGGGGTGAACTGGCTGGATTCATTGATCTTGCCGCCGCAAACGCAAGGTGTAAGTCATGCGCCCATGAACCAAGGCGCAACCGGGACGGCTACGAGGCGCTCATGGCGCGCGTGCGTTGCTGTCGTGCTGGTCTTCGCGCTGCTTGTGCCCCCCGGCACCGCCCTGGCCGCGCAGCGCCGCGATAGCGCTCTCGAGGCGCAATTGCTCGCCCATATCACCGAACTCGCCGGCGATGCCTACGAGGGCCGCGAGCCAGGCACCGAGGGCGAGGCGAAGACGCTGCGCTATCTCGGCAAGCAGTGGTTCGATATCGGCCTGGTTTCGGGCACCAACGATCCCGGCAACGAGTGGTTCGCGCCGGTGACGCTGGTCGAGCGCTCGCCCGATGTCTCGTCCGCCCGGTTCAGTCGCCGTGGGCGACCGCAATATGCCCCCGCCGAAGCAGCCATTGTGCTGACTTCGGGCAAGCGCAGCCTGATCCGCGATGCTCCGCTGCTGTTTGTCGGCAGGACGCTCGCGGCGATGCCGCCGCGCAACGAACTGGCGGGCCGCGTCGCCCTGTTGCTCGATGGCGGCATCGAGAACAGCGACCGGCAAAACGCGTTGCTCGAAGCCGGTGCCTCGGGGGTGATGACCGTGCTCGACGGCGAGCGCACCCTGGCCAATGTCCGCAGCCGCCGCATCCGGCCGGGCTATGCCCTGGCGAGCGATACGCTGGGCGGCGATCTCGAAGCCTTCATCACTCGCGCCGGGCTGGCCAACCTGCTGCAGGGCAGCGGGCGCACGCTAGGCCAGCTCGAAGTGCTGGCGGGCAGGTCGGAATTCGTGCCGTTTCCGCTCGATCTTGCCGCGACACTGGAAGCGACCACCCGCGAGACCACGATCCGCACCTTCAACCTGATCGGCAAGCTGCCCGGCCGCCGCCCGGGGAGCGGCGCGGTGATGTTCGTTGCCCATTGGGATCATTTCGGCATCTGCGGCGATCCGGCGGCGGAAGAGAAGATCTGCCGCGGCGCGGTCGACAATGCCAGCGGCGTTGCCGCGCTCACCGAGATTGCCCGGCGGCTGGCGCGCGGGCCTCGGCTCGATCGCGACGTCTATTTCCTCGCCACCACGGCGGAGGAGCTCGGCCTGCTCGGTGCCCATGCCTTTGCCGAGAATCCGCCGCTGCCGCTCAAGCAGATCGTCGCTGCGTTCAACATCGACAGTATCGCGCTGGCTCCGGCGGGATCGCCGCTGGCGATCGTCGGGCGCGGCATGACCCCGCTCGATCCGCAGATCGAGGCGGTTGCGCGGCGCGAAAAGCGCGAGGTGGTCGGCGGGACGGCCGCCAATGCCTATGTCCGGCGGCAGGATGGCTGGGCGCTGTTGCAGCACGATGTGCCAACGGTGATGGTTTCCAGTGCCTATTCCGATTTGCCGCG
Organism: uncultured Alphaproteobacteria bacterium; assembly: GCA_963777795.1. Taxonomy (GTDB): domain Bacteria; phylum Pseudomonadota; class Alphaproteobacteria; order Sphingomonadales; family Sphingomonadaceae; genus Novosphingobium. Next base: position 904,517 of record CAVZRM010000002.1, on the reverse strand, counting down.
GCTTGAGGCCTTCTTCGAAGGGCCCTATCATCGCCCGGCGGACAACCTCAAACGCCCGCTCGAGCTGGGCGGCGCGGCAGAGGATGTGGCCTTCCATGTCGCGCTGGCCCGCTGGTTCGGCGATACCCGCCGGGTCCGCCAGCCAGCGCGCTAGGCTGCGCCCGTGCTGCCGCCTTGTGCGCGATGACCCGCGCGTTTACATGGGCCGCCACGAATTTCCCGGGCGACGTCCCGGCACAGGCGGAACAGTGGCGAATATGGACATTCCTCTCGGGCTTACTTTCGACGATGTCCTGCTGCGTCCGGCGAATCCGACATCCTGCCCAGCGCCGCCGACACCCGCACCTGGCTGACCAAGGGTATCGCGCTCAACATTCCGGTGATATCCTCGGCAATGGACACCGTGACCGAGGCCGACATGGCGATCGTCATGGCCCAGCTCGGCGGCATCGGCGTGCTTCACCGCAATTTGGAACTGAACGAACAGTGCGCTGCGGTGCGCGCGGTCAAGCGCTTCGAAAGCGGCATGGTGGTCAATCCGATCACCATCGGTCCCGATGCGACGCTGGGCGAGGCACAGGCGTTGATGCTGGCCCACCGGATCAGCGGCATCCCGGTGGTCGAGGCCAAGCGCAATGGCCAACCCGGCAAGCTGGTCGGCATCCTGACCAACCGCGACGTGCGCTTCGCTGCCAATCCGCGCCAGCCTGTGCGCGAGTTGATGACGCATGAGAACCTGGCAACGGTCCCGCTCGGCGTCGGCGAGGAAGAAGCCCGCCGTCTGCTCCACCAGCGCCGCATCGAAAAGCTGCTGGTGGTCGACGATGGCTTCCACTGCATCGGGCTGATCACGGTCAAGGACATCGAAAAGGCAGTCAACTATCCCGGGGCGACCAAGGACGCCGCCGGGCGCTTGCGCGTCGCCGCCGCCACCACGGTCGGGGACAAGGGCTTTGAGCGCACCGAGGCGCTGCTGGCGGCGGAATGTGACGTCATCGTCATCGACACCGCGCACGGTCACAACCGCGACGTCAGCCGCGCGGTCGAGCGGGTCAAGAAGCTGTCCAATTCGGCGCAGGTGATTGCCGGAAATGTCGCCACCGCAGAGGCGGCGCGCGCGCTGATCGATGCCGGGGCGGATGCAGTGAAAGTCGGCATCGGGCCGGGGTCGATCTGCACCACTCGCGTCGTTGCCGGGGTCGGCGTGCCCCAGCTCACTGCGATCATGGAAGCGGCGGAAGAAGCTCAGAAATCCGGCGTGCCGGTGATCGCCGACGGCGGGCTGCGCACCTCGGGCGATGCCGCCAAGGCGTTAGCGGCGGGTGCATCGGTGATCATGATCGGCTCGATGCTGGCCGGCACCGAGGAAGCGCCGGGCGAGACCTTTCTCTACCAGGGCCGTGCCTACAAGAGCTATCGCGGCATGGGCTCGGTCGGGGCGATGGCGCGCGGCAGCGCCGACCGCTATTTCCAGCAGGACATCAAGGATCAGATGAAGCTGGTGCCCGAAGGCATCGAAGGCCAGGTGCCCTACAAGGGCCCGGCGCGCGATGTCATCCACCAGCTGGTCGGCGGCATCAAGGCGGCGATGGGCTACACCGGCTCGGCCACCATCGACGATCTGCGCACGAGCGCGAAATTCGTGCGCATTACCAACGCCGGCCTGCGCGAGAGCCACGTCCACGACGTGACGATCACCCGCGAAGCGCCGAATTATCCGACCCGGGGATGAGTGGCGAGAATGTGTCTCGGCGAAGTTTATCCAGAGCGAAGTCGATGGGCTCGGCACGAACGGTTGATTTTCTGAAACCTGTATTCCGTTCGTGTCAAGCGAAGCCGAGATACGCCAGCGCCGCGAGCCCCAACCCATGACACCTGCCGCCCGCGTCCAGGCCGCCATCGAGATTCTCGACCTGGTGATCGCCGCCGCGCGCGGCAACGGGCCGCCGGCCGACCGCGTGATCACCGAATGGTTCCGCACCCGCCGGTTCGCCGGCAGCAGCGACCGGCGCGCGGTGCGCGAGCTGGCCTATGGCGCGATCCGCAAGTGCGGCGAGGTTCCGTTGAGCGGGCGCGCGGCGATGCTGACCTGGGCCAGGGAGGATGTCGCGCTCACGGCGTTGTTCGATGGCTCGCCGCATGCCCCCGCGCCGATCGGGGAGGGCGAGCGTTACGCGCGGCCCGGCACTGCGCCCGCGTGGCTGGAGAAGCTGCTCAGTGCATCTGATGTCACCGGCGACCTGCTGGGCGCGCTCCGCTCGACATCCGCGTCAACAGCCTCAGGGCGGCCCGCGAGACGCTCGAACTGCCGGTCACGGGTGAGCCGACGCTGGCACAGCATGGCCTGCGGCTGCCTTTCGGCACGCCGGTCGAGCAATGGGAGGCGCACAAGGCCGGGCTGATCGAAGTGCAGGACACCGCCTCGCAACTGGTCTGCGAGGCCATGGTGGCGCGCCCGGGCGAGACGGTCATCGATCTGTGCGCCGGGGCCGGCGGCAAGACCCTGGCGCTCGCCGCCGCGATGGACAACCGCGGCACGTTGCTCGCCTGCGATACCGACCGCGGCCGGCTCTCCCGCCTGCCGCAGCGCGCCGCACGGGCGGGGGTCACGATCGCCGAAACGCTGCTGCTTAACCCCAATCGCGAGGCCGGGGCGCTGTCAAACTGGCAGGGAAAGTCCGATGCTGTGCTGGTCGATGCGCCCTGTTCGGGCAGCGGCACCTGGCGGCGCAACCCCGAGGCGCGCTGGCGGCTGACCCCGCGCGAGCTCGAGCGGCTCGGCCAGCTGCAGGCGCGCCTGCTCGATCTTGCCGCTTCGCTGGTGCGCCCCGGCGGGCGGCTGGTTTATGCCACCTGCTCGCTGCTCGATACCGAAGGTGCCGACCAGATCGCCGCATTTCTCGCGCGCAACGCCGCGTTCCGGGCCGATCCGCTTGCTTTGCCGGCAGGATTACCACGCGGTTCAGGAACGCGCTTTACCCCGTACCATGATGGCACCGACGGATTTTTCGTCGCGCGGCTGTCGTGCATATGCTAGATTCGCAGAGTATGGACCAGCGGTTGCGAGTTTCGCGGATTGCCGTCACGGAGTTCTTCATGCGTTATTATCCGGTTGCTCTTGCCCTGTCCCTGCTCGCTGCGGTTACCGCGAGCGCCGGTTTTTCAGCGACGGTGCAGTCGCTCGATCCGCGCGTCGCGACGCTGCTCTCGCAAGGGCGCGGCGAACTGGCCGCCGGGCGGGTCGATGCCGCGATCGACGCCTATGAAGCGGCGCTGACCATCCAGCCCGGCAGCGTCGCGATCCTCATCGAACTGGCGCAGGCCACGCGCCGACAGGGCATGCAGGGCAAGGCGCTGCATTATTACCGAGCGGCGCTTGTCAACGATCCGCAGAATCTGGCCGCGATTGCCGGGGAGGGCGCGGCTCTGGCCGAGAAGGGTGCGGTCGAAAAGGCGCGGCGCAATCTTGCCCGGCTCAAGGGGCTGTGCGGCGACAGCTGCGATGCGACCCGCCAGCTCGCCGCTGCTATCGCCAAGGGGCCGGCTCCGCGCGTGGTCACCGCCGATGCGATCAAGCCCGATCCGGTGGTGACCGACAACTGACGTCAGATCAGGGCGCGGAATTCTTCGAGCACGGCGCGATAGACCCGCTGCTTGAAGGGGACGATCAGGCTCGGCAGGGCCTCGGGTTCGACCCATTTCCATTCGCAGAATTCGGGCGGATCGTGTGCGTCGAGGCGCACCTCGCTGTCCTGCCCGGCAAAGCGCGCGAGCAGCCAGTGCTGGCGCTGGCCGCGATAGCGCCCGCCCCACAACGTGCCGAGGAGTTCGTCGGGCAGATCGTAGAACAGCTCTTCCCGCGTGCGAGCGATCAGCGCCACCCGGTCTGCGGCAATTCCGGTCTCTTCGGCGAGCTCGCGCAGCGCCGCCGCGTCGAGATCCTCGTCGTCGTCGATGCCGCCCTGGGGCATCTGCCAGAAATCCCCCTCGCGGTTATCGATGCGCTTGCCGACGAAGGCCAGTCCCGACGCGTTGACGAGCATGACGCCGACGCAGGGGCGATAGGGCAGGGAAGCAGGATCGCTCACATTGGTTCCGTTCCGGGGCAAAGTGGTTTCATTCCGGGGCAATGGCGGGGAAAGTTCAGCGCAGGGCAATGATATTGGGCAGAAACAGCATTCGCGGCTCTTAATTGGCGGATTGCGGCTTGACTAGCGCAAGCTGCGGGCGTCTTTCCACATGCTGGGTTTACAGTGTGACAGTTTTTCTGAATTGCGCTGCGACACCAGCGGAATAGGGGGGCAACAAGCGGTGCACTGCTTGCCGCTCGCAGAGGATAACCATGGCGACAATCCTGGCCGATAACACTTCCGCGGTTAGCCCCCGCGACGTTTCAGTTCCCGATGCGGTGGTGGTGCGCTTCGCCGGCGATTCGGGCGATGGCATGCAGCTCACCGGCGGCCAGTTCACCCTGTCCACCGCGCTGGCGGGCAACGATCTTGCCACATTCCCCGATTTTCCCGCCGAAATCCGCGCGCCGCAGGGCACGCTGTTCGGTGTTTCGGCGTTCCAGATCAATTTCGGCTCGACCGATATCACCACTGCCGGCGATGCGCCCGACGTGTTGGTGGCGATGAACCCGGCGGCGCTCAAGACCAATGTCGAGGCGCTCAAGCCCGGCGGGCTGATCATCGCCGACACCGGCGAGTTCACCAAGCGCAACCTCGAGAAGGCGAAGTACGCGAGCAATCCGGTCGAGGACGGCAGCCTCGCCAGGTGGGACCTGCTCGCCTTCGACATCAGCGCACTGACCATGGAATCGGTCAAGCCGTTCGGCCTGTCGAACAAGGACGCGCTGCGCTGCAAGAACATGTGGACGCTGGGCCTGGCGCTGTGGATGTTCGAGCGCGACCGCAAGCCGCTGGTCGACTGGCTCAACGACAAGTTCAAGAAGAACCCGCTGCTCGCCGAGGCCAACATCGCCGCGCTCAACGCCGGCCACGCCTATGGCGAGACCGCAGAGCTGTCCGGGCCGATCCGCCAGCTGCATCTCGATCCGGTCGCCTCGCCGCCGGGGCTCTATCGCACGGTGACCGGGGCCGAAGCGGTCAGCCTCGGGCTGGTCGCGGGGGCGCAGCTCGCCAATCTGCCGCTGTTCTTCGGCGGCTATCCGATCACCCCGGCCTCGGCGATCCTGCACAATCTGGTCAAGATGAAGGAGTTCGGGGTCACCACCTTCCAGGCCGAAGACGAAATCGCGGCGATCTGCGCGGCGATCGGTGCGTCCTACGCCGGGCAACTGGGGGTCACCTCTTCGTCGGGGCCGGGTATCGCTCTCAAGGGCGAGGCGATGGGGCTCGCGGTGATGACCGAGTTGCCACTGGTCATCGTCAATTCGCAGCGCGGCGGGCCCTCGACCGGCCTGCCGACCAAGACCGAGCAATCGGACCTCTATCAGGCGGTCTATGGCCGCAACGGCGATACGCCGATGCCGGTCATCGCCGCGCGCTCGCCGTCCGACGCGTTCGACTGCGCGATCGAGGCCTGCCGCATCGCCGTCCAGTTCATGACCCCGGTGATGTTGCTGACCGACGGCTATATCGCCAATGCCGCCGAGCCGTGGAAAGTGCCCGATCCCGCCAACTTCGAGGCATTTCCTGTCAGCTTTCTCGAGGAGAAGAACGGCGGCGAGGCCGTGCTCCCCTACAAGCGCGATGCGCGCGGGGTGCGTCCGTGGATCAAGCCCGGCACGCCTGGCTTGATGCACCGCATCGGCGGCATCGAGAAGGCGATCGACACCGGCGATCTCGACTATTCGGCCGAAACCCACCAGCTGCAGACCGATGCCCGCAAGGACAAGGTCGATGGCGTTGCCAGGGCGATCCCGGCGCAGGAGGTCAGCCTCGGCCAAGCCGGCGGCAAGCTTGCCGTGATCGGTTGGGGGTCGACCTTCGGGCCAATCCACCAGGCGGTGCGCCGCGCGCGCAGCCAGGGCATCGACGTCAGCCACATCCATGTCCGCCATATCTGGCCAATGCCGGCAAATTTGGGCGACTTGCTGGGGAGTTACGAGCATGTCCTCGTCCCCGAGATGAACACCGGCCAGTTCAAGACCGTGCTGCGTGACCAGTTCCTCGTTGATGCGAAGCCGCTGAACAAAGTCAGCGGCCAGCCCTTCACCATCGCCGAGATCGAAGCGGCGATCGGAAACTTTTTCGACCACATTCCCGGCAACGAAGGCGGCATCGTGCCCGCCGACGATACCCAGCTGCCCGGCATCAAGGCGGTGAACCCATGAACGACATGACCCCCATCACCACGACGCTCAAGGATTGGGAGAGCGACCAGGAAGTGCGCTGGTGCCCTGGCTGCGGCGACTACGCGATCCTGAAAGCGGTGCAGCGCACCTTGCCCGAGATCGGCGCCGATCCGGCCAAGACCGTGTTCGTTTCGGGGATCGGCTGCTCGAGCCGCTTTCCCTACTATATCCACAGCTACGGCTTCCATACCATCCACGGCCGCGCGCCGGCCTTCGCCACCGGCATCAAGCTGGCCAATCCCGAGCTCGACGTCTGGCTGGTGACCGGCGACGGCGACGGCATGTCGATCGGCGGCAACCACACGATGCACATCCTGCGCCGCAATCTCGATTGCCAGATATTGCTGTTCAACAACGAGATCTACGGGCTGACCAAGGGTCAGTATTCGCCGACCAGCCGGCTCGGCACCACCAGCCCCTCGACCCCGGGCGGCTCGGTTGATCGCCCGGCACGGCCAGCGGCCTTCGCGCTGGGCGCGGGCGCGCGGTTCGTCGCGCGCGGTTTTGACGTTTCGAAAAACCTGCCCGAAGTGCTGAAAGCGGCCCATGCCCACAAGGGCGCGGCCTTCGTCGAGATTTTCCAGAATTGCATTGTCTACAACAAGGACGTGTTTGAGGATTTCGCCGCCCCCAAGGGTGCGGAGAACAACCAGCTCTGGCTCAAGCACGACGAGCCGATGCTGTTCGGCAGCGAGAAGAGCGGCGGCATCAAGGGATTGCGTGTCAATCTCGACCACCTCCATCTCGAAGTCGTCGATGTCGTCGATGGCGACTGGCGGGCGGCGGGCGTGATCGTCCACGATGTGACCAACCGCGCGGTGGCGCACATGCTGATCGAAATGGTTTTCGGACCCTTTCCGATGGCGCTGGGCGTGCTCTACGACGACCCGCGCCCGACCTTCGAGGGCGAACTGCTCGGCCAGGACGCGAAGATGGTCGCAGGCAAGCAGGCCAACCTCGCCAAGCTGCTCGCCAAGGGCCAGACCTGGACGGTCGAGGAGTAAGAATTGAGGTTTCACACGAAGACACGAAGACGTCGCGTGAGTTTGACCTGGAGCGTATCGCTCGGATAGTCGTCGATTGTGGCTATGGGATACATCAGGATCTTGGACCGGGATTGCTTGAATTGGCATATGAAGCCCTGTTGCCTGCTTCAATAAACCATTCCGGTTTGGCGGTGCGACGACAGGTGCCGGTGTCAATGAACTATCGAGGCGTTGTCGTTGATAACGCATTCAAAATCGACTTGTTGGTTGAGGACATTCTTGTCGTTGAAATCAAGTCGGTTGAGCGATTTGCCCCGGTTCATGCAAAACAGCTGCTCACCTACCTTCGCCTGATGAAACTACCTTTGGGAATTTTGATAAATTTTGGCCAAGCAACCTTCAAGGAAGGCCTCAAGCGCGTTGCCAACGATTACTACGGACATATTGGATAAGCGCGACATCTTCGTGTCTTCGTGTGAACCAAATCGTTATGGCGCTGTCCGTTGCGATCTGCCGTACCCTTCCCAATTCATCTGCAAAAGTCCATAAGCCCGTCCATGAATGCACAGGCGCCGATGCGGGGTGCGGAGCTTGTTGGGGGCGGGAGCTGGATAGGCTTCGGCCCGCAATGGCTGGCGCGCGTCTGGGCCGGGCGGATCGACGCCATTCTCGATCGGATCGATGCCGGCTTGCAGCGCGGCTCGGTCGAAGTCGAACTGCCCGGCGGTCGCATCCGCTTGCTCGGGGGCCGGGTGCCGGGTTTCGCGGCGCAGGCGCGCCTGGCCAGCCTGCGTGCCGTGCTGCGGCTGGTCACCGGCGGCTCGGTCGGCTGCTATCAGGGATGGGAGGCTGGCGATTGGACCAGCCCCGATCCGGTGGCGCTGTTTGCGCTGTTCGTCGATAATGCCGCAACCCTGGGCGATGCCGCCCGCGCCCACGGTCCGTGGCGCTGGCTGGCCCGCGCGCTGCACTGGCTGCACCGCAACACCCGCACCGGCGCGGCGCGCAATATTCATGCGCATTACGATCTCGGCAACGATTTCTATGCTGCCTGGCTCGACCCCTCGATGACCTATTCGTCTGCCCTGTGCGGTGCGGCGGAGGGCGATCTCGAGCGAGCCCAGCGACACAAGATGCAGGCCATTGCGGATCGTGTCGCCGGGTGCGCGACAATACTCGAGATCGGTTGCGGCTGGGGCGCGATGGCGCATCGCCTGGCGGAAGCCGGCGCGCAGGTCACCGCAATCAGCCTTTCCGACGAGCAGCTCGCCTGGGCGCGCGCCAGCCATGGCGCGGCAGGCATCGATTTTCGCCGGCAGGATTATCGCGACGTGGAGGGACAGTTCGACGGTGTGGTCAGCGTCGAGATGGTCGAGGCGGTCGGCCGCGCCTACTGGCCGACCTTCCTCGATGGCATCGCCCGTTACCTCAAGCCCGGCGGACGCGCCGCGATCCAGTACATCGCCATCCGCGACGAGCTGTTCGACGCCTATGCCGCCAGCGCCGACTTCATCCAGACCTACATCTTTCCTGGCGGCATGCTGTTGCGCGAGAGCGAATTCCGGCACCTTGCCGAGGCGCGCGGACTTGCCTGGCGTGACGGCAACCACTTCGGCCTGGACTACGCCGAAACCCTGCGGCACTGGCGCGAGCGCTTCGACTGCGCGGTCGACGAGGGGCGGCTGCCGGCGGGTTTCGACGCGCGCTTCGTGGGGTTGTGGCGGTTTTATCTGATGTATTGCGAAGGCGGTTTTCGCGGTCTCGGCATCGATGTCGGCCAGGTAACTCTGGTCAAACCCGGCTAAATCATCCGGAACACGCCGTCACCGCGAAAGCGGGTGAGCAGGTTGTCATGCACGATCGGGCTCAACAGATTCTGGAAGGCACAGCCGACCAGTCCGTTGTCCCACCAGATCACTTCGGCCTGCTGCGATTCGAGCCCGGGAATGGTCAGCCAGCAGATCGCGCCGGTGTGCATGCGATTGATCGACATCGCCGAAAAGCCGCTGAGCGACAGATCGTTGACCACGGTCTGGTAGCCCTTCGAGCCCGAGACGCGCAGCATCGCCGGGATCGAGATGCGCGTGCGCGGTGCGCTGCGGTCTTCCTGCGCGGCGTGCGCATAGCTGTTCTTCGCTTCGTAAACCGCCGTCATGGCTGGCTCCGTGGTTTCCGGTCGGGACGATGCCGTTCCCAGCCCAAAAATGGACCGGAAAGACTACCGGGAGCTTAATGCGGCCGGTTAATGGTTTCGCGCCAGCCGCTGGCGAACGCTTCGCCGAACAGGGCGACTAACCGCTCGGCGACGAATTCGGGAGGCTTGACGGAGGCGGGATCCTCGCCCGGATAGGCGCGCGCGCGCATCGCGGTGCGGGTCGCTCCGGGATTAACCATGGCGACGCGGATGTTGCCTATCCTGGCATTTTCCTGGCCGTAACAGTCGATCAGCACCTCGGCGGCGGCCTTGCTCGCGGCATAGGCCCCCCAGAAAGCGCGCGGCGCTGTCGCAACCGAGGTCGATACGCCGATGACGCGGGCATCCTTGCTGGCGCGCAGCAGCGGGTGGAGCGCGGCGAGCAGCGCCTGTGTCGCCAGCACGTTGACCGTCAGCGCGGTGTTGAATGCGCGCGGCTCGATATCGGTGACCGAGGACAGCTGCGGGAGCACGGCGGCGTTGATCACCAGCATGTCCAGCGCCTGCCAGCGCAGGGCAAGCGCGGCGGCGAGGCGGGCGATGCCGTCGGGCTCGGTGAGGTCGAGCGGGGCGATGGTGGCGTGACCGCCGGCCTTGTGAATGCGCTCCTCGACCCGTTCCAGCGCCTTGGTGTCGCGCGCGGTGAGCACGACATGCGCGCCCGCCTTGGCCAGCGCCTCGGCAGTCGCCGCGCCGATCCCCCGGCTCGCCCCGGTAACGAGCGCCAGCTGGTCCGCAAAGGGCATCGGGCTCACGGCTGCGAACTCATGGCTTCAGGCGACTTTTCCGACCGGCAGGCTGAGCTGGGCGGGGCTTTCGCGCTCGGAAAGGTCGGTCAGGCGTGTGGGATAGTCGCCACTGAAGCAGGCATCGCAATATTGCGGGCGGGCGTCGTTGCGCCCCGCTTCGCCGATGGCGCGATAGAGGCCGTCGATCGAGACAAAGGCCAGGCTGTCGGCGTGGATGAATTGCGCCATGGCCTGGATGTCCATCCGCGCGGCGAGCAGCTTCGAGCGTTCGGGGGTATCGACGCCATAGAAGCAGCTGTGCTCGGTCGGCGGGCTGGCGACACGCATGTGGACTTCGCGGGCACCGGCGTCGCGCATCATCTGCACGATCTTCAGCGAGGTGGTTCCGCGCACGATCGAATCGTCGATCAGGATGATGCGCCTGCCCTCGACCAGCGCGCGGTTGGCGTTGTGCTTGCGCTTGACGTCGGCATGCCGTGCGCCGTCCTCGGGCTGGATGAAGGTGCGCCCGACATAGTGCGAGCGGATGATGCCGAGTTCGAAGGGAATGCCCGATTGCTGGGCATAGCCGATTGCGGCAGGGACGCCGCTGTCAGGCACCGGAATGACGAAATCGGCATCGACCGGCGCTTCCTTGGCCAGTTCCATGCCGATCTGCTTGCGCACTTCATAGACCGAGCGCCCGGCGCTGACCGAATTGGGGCGGCTGAAATAGACGTGTTCGAAGATGCAGGGGCGGGCGTTGTGCGGGCCGAACGGGCGATGGCTGGTCATGCGCCCGTCCTGACGCACTTCGACCAGCTCGCCGGGCTCGATCTCGCGGACGAAGTCCGCGCCGATGACATCGAGCGCCACGGTTTCGCTGGCGAACACGGTGGCATCGCCGATCCTGCCCATTACCAGCGGCCGGATGCCGAGCGGATCGCGGCAGGCGATCATCCGCTTCGGCGTCATGCAGATCAGCGAATAGGCCCCCTCGACCATGCGTAGCGCATCGACGAAACGATCGAGCAGTTTGGCGAAGCGGCTGGTGGCGATGAGGTGGATGATGACTTCGGTGTCCGAGGTGGACTGGAAGATAGAGCCTTTGGCGATGAGCTCGTGCTTGAGGTGCATCGCATTGGAAATGTTGCCGTTATGCGCGATCGAGAAGCCGCCGCGGGCGAGATCGGCGAACAGTGGTTGGACATTGCGCAGACCCGATCCGCCGGTGGTCGAATAGCGCACGTGGCCAGAGGCCATGTCGCCGGGCAATTCGCCAAGGATGGTATTGTCGGAAAACACCTGCGCGACATGGCCGATGCCGCGGCGGGTGAAGAACTCCTGGCCGTCATAGCTGACGATGCCGACCGCCTCCTGGCCGCGATGCTGGAGGGCGTGGAGGCCGAGAGCGGTCATCGCGGCCGCCCCCTTGGTTCCGATCACGCCGAAGATGCCGCATTCCTCACGCAGCTTGTCGCCATCAATATCGAGGAAGGGATGCGTCAGGTTCATGGAATCGCGCCGGCCGTTGCGGGCCGCATGTGGGGGCATTCGGGGGCGAAAGCAAGGGCGAGGTCCGCCTTCCGGCTGTAACTGTCTGTAAGCGCCGTTCGAGCCATTGCCCATTCCCCACCATCCTCCTAGATCGCTGCCTTCGACATTCCGCAATCAGCTGGGCCGCGCGCTTGATCCTCACCCCCTTCGAATGGACCATCGCCAAGCGCTACATGCTGCCCGGGCGCGGCGAGGGGTTTATCGCGCTGGTCGCGGGGATCAGCCTCGCAGCGGTAATGCTCGGTGTCGCCGCGCTGGTCATCGTCATGAGCGTGATGAACGGCTTTCGCGCCGAGCTGTTCGACAAGATCGTCGGGCTCAACGGCCATGCCATCATCCAGGCCTATGGGGGCCGGCTGGAGAACTGGCAGCAGGTGCTCAAGGAGGTCAAGGCGACGCCGGGGGTGGTCAGCGCCTCGCCCTTGATCGAGCAGCCCTTGCTCGCCACCTTCAACGGTCGGGTCGAGGCGATTTTGGCGCGTGGCAACACGCCGGAGGACATTCACCGGCTCGAGCCAAAGCGCACCATGGGCACGCTCGCCGAGTTGCAGGCGAATGCCGGCAATGTCGCGATCGGCGCGCGGCTGGCGGAGAATCTCGGGGCGCAGATCGGCGACACGATTACCATCATCAATCCCCAGGGCCGCGCGACCCCGTTCGGCACGGTGCCGCGCGAGATCGGCTATCATGTTTCCGCGATCGTCGAGATCGGCGTTTACGATTACGACCAGGCCTTCGTCATCATGCCGATGCCGGACGCGCAGACGCTGCTGCTTACAGGCGATTCGGTCGGCATGATCGAGGTCAAGACCGACGATCCCGACAACGTGACGGAAATCCTCGCCCCGCTGGCGCGCCGGCTCGCCGGCCAGGCGGTGATTTCCGACTGGAAGACGATCAACGCCTCACTGTTCGAGGCGTTGGCGGTCGAGCGGGTGGCGATGTTCGTGGTGCTCTCGATCATCGTGCTGGTCGCGGTGTTCAACATCCTGTCATCGCTGATCATGCTGGTGCGCGCCAAGACGCGGGACATTGCCATCTTGCGCACCATGGGCGCGACGCGGCGCTCGCTGCTCAAGATTTTCGTTGCCACCGGCTTCCTGATCGGCGTGCTGGGAACGATGGCCGGGCTGGTGCTCGGCTTCGTCTTCCTGTTCTTCCGCCAGCCAATCGTGCGGCTGGTCGAACTGGTGACGGGGCAGAACCTGTGGGACCCGTCGATCCGCTTCCTTGCCGAATTGCCCAGCCGCAGCGATCCTGTGGAAATCGTCACGATCAGCGTGATGGCGCTGGTGTTCAGCTTCCTCGCCACGCTCTACCCCGCGTTCCGCGCGGCGAGCACAGATCCGGTGCAGGTGCTGCGCTATGAGTGAGCCAGCCAGCGAACCGGTCGTCAGCGTGCGCGGGCTGACGCGCAGTTTCGAACAGGGCGGGGTGCGCATCGACGTGCTGCGCGGGGTCGATATCGACATCCGGCCGGGCGAGATTGTCGCGCTGCTGGGGCCTTCGGGCTCGGGCAAGTCGACCATGTTGCAGGCGATCGGCCTGCTCGAAGGCGGCTTCACCGGCTCGATTGCCATAGCCGGGACCGAGGCCAGCCGGCTCGACGGCGACGCGCGCACCACCCTGCGCCGCGACCACATCGGCTTTGTCTATCAGTTCCACCACCTGCTGCCCGATTTCACCGCGATCGAAAACGTGGTGCTGCCGCAGATGGTTGCCGGTGCATCGCGCGCTGCGGCTGGGGCGCGAGCGGAGGAACTGCTTGGCGCGCTGGGGTTGGCCGAGCGGCTCGATCACCGCCCCAGCCAGCTTTCGGGCGGCGAACAGCAACGCGTCGCCGTCGCCCGCGCGCTGGCCAACAAACCGTCGCTGGTGCTGGCCGACGAGCCCACCGGCAATCTCGACGAGGCGACCGCAGACAAGGTGTTCGGCGAATTCGTCAAGCTGGTGCGCGGCGAAGGCAGCGCGGCGCTGGTCGCAACGCACAACGAGCGGCTGGCCTATGCCATGGACCGGGTGGTGCGGCTGCACGACGGCCATCTGGAATAGGGGGAGGGGCTCGCATGAACACAATCGCCGATTTCACCGCGAAGCTGCCCAATGGCGAGAGCATCGCCTTGGCGGACAAGCTCGGCAAGGTGCTGCTGGTGGTCAACACCGCGTCGAAATGCGGCTTCACCCCGCAATATGCCGGGCTGGAGGCGCTGTGGCGGAAATATGGCGAGCGCGGTTTCGAGGTGATTGCCTTCCCGTGCAACCAGTTCGGCGGGCAGGAGCCGGGAAGCGCCAGCGAGATCGAGAGTTTCTGTCAGATCAACTACGGCCTGAGCTTTCCGGTCATGGCCAAGATCGATGTCAATGGCGCCGCAGCCTCGCCGCTTTACGACTGGCTCAAGGGGCAAGCGCCCGGAGTGCTGGGCACCAAGCGGATCAAGTGGAATTTCACCAAATTCCTGATCGGCCGCGATGGCCAGGTGGTCCGCCGCTTCGCGCCGACCGACAAGCCCGAGAGCCTGGAAGGGGCGATCGAGGCGCTGCTGTAGGGTTGGCTCGCGAAGTCCCCCCAACATTCGTTAGAAACTGATGACATTGCACTGATTTTCATCGTCATTGCGAGCGAAGCGAAGCAATCCAGGGCGGTGCGGACGGCGCTCTGGGTTGCTGCAGGGCTACGCCCGTCGCAATGACGGATGATGCAAAGTCCCGCAGGGAGCTACCCTGCCAGCCCCAGCAATGTCCCTTGGTCGACGCTCGCCACCGCCGCCTTCAACTCGTCGATATTCGCCGCATCGCCTTCCGCCTCGATCATGAAGCGGTTGGCGACGACCACGCCGAACTTGCCGCGGTTGCTTGTCTTGTTCCAGCTTTCGCTCTGCATCTGGCCGTTGACCGCACCGGTGCGCTCGTAGCCGTCGGCGTCCTCGCGGCTTTGCGAAACGCCCATCGCTGCGCCCATGCCGGCGATCGCGCCCAGCGCCGACATATCGACGATCTTGAGTTTGAAGGTCTTGTCGCCCGCAGTGTAGGTGCCCTCCGCCGTGCTGCCCATCTGCCCCATGCCGACCGTCTCGGCGGCCATGCGTTCGTAGGAGCCGATTGCGCCGGGCAGCAGCTGAAGCATCTTGCCGGCATCGACCGCCGCAGTCTTGCCGCTGGTGACGCCTTCCAGTTGCTTGGTCATTTCCTCCATCTTGCCGGTATCGAGCGAGCCGCCGCCGGGCAGGGTGATCTTGCCGCCGGCGTCGCTTCTGCTGGCCATCGACATCGCGCCAAAACCCATCGCGCCGGTGATCGCGGCGGTGATCGGAGTGACAACGATTGCCAGCACAACAGCGCTCAGGATGGTCACGGCGGTATAGCCGCCCGCCTTGTCGCCCGGCACCTTCATCATCGGGGTGGCCCCGGAATAGAGCAGATAGATGCTGTAGAGCCCCAGCAGGCCGAAGAAGGCCAGCGATGGCACCAGCCCGAAAATGCCCACCGCCCAGCTCGCGGTATAGCTGTAGGCGACCAGCTTGAAGGCATTCAGTTTGTTCGATTCCCCGCCGAACTTGGGCGCGAGGAAATCGGCAATGAAGCTGACCACGAACAGGCTGACCAGCGACAGCGCGAAGCTGACCAGCGCAGTGCTCAGCCCGGCTATGATGCCCGGCTTGTAGGAAAAGCCGAAGGCACCATAGCCGAACAGCTGGCCGCCGACCAAGCTGGCGACCGGGCCGATGGCGGCGAGGGGAATGGCGTAGCGGGTGAGTAGGTCGCTCTGCGAGGTCGTCTCGCTCTGGATTTTCAGCCATTCGTCCTTGGGGGTCAGGATAATAGCCTTGGCGCGCTCGGCTATCGATTTGTGATCGATACCAGACAAGTCGACCATTACACTGTCCTCCTCAAGTTTCCGGCAGGCCACGAATAGCACCATATCCTGCAAAATTTGCAAGGTTATGGCAGGGATGTCCCCCGTTGCCGGCCCGCACCGGGCTTGATCGTCGGACCGGCTGCGGGCTAATCTGGCCGCATGGCCTTCGTTTCGTTCGTACCCTTGCGGGTCTTTTCCAGCTACACCATGCTCGACGGCGCGATCGACCCCAAGGCGATTGCCAAGCTGGCGAAGGAGCGCGGGTTTCCGGCGATCGCCATCTGCGACCGCAACGGGCTCTATGGCGCGGTCGCCTTCGCCGCCGCCGCGCGCGAAACCGGCATCCAGCCGCTGGTCGGCACCTTGCTGGGGGTGGCCCGGGAAGACTCATCCGGCGAGGCGAGCGGTTCGATCGATGCGCTGGCGCTCTATGCCAAGGACGCGGCGGGCTGGCTCAATCTGTGCTATCTGGTCAGCAAGGCGCATCTTGATCGTCCGCTCGAACTCGACCCCCATGTCCGCCTCGCCGATCTGGCAGGGCACAGCGATGGCCTGATCGCGCTCACCGGGGCGGGCGAAGGCGCGCTGGCGCGGCTCCTGGCCGAGGGCAGGGCCGAGGCCGCCGGCGACACTTGCGTGCGACTGCAAGCCCTGTTCGGCGACCGGCTCTATGTCGAACTGGCGCGGCGCGGCAATGCCATCGAGGAGGCCGCCGAGGAGGCGCTGATCGAACTCGCTTATGCGCAGGGCCTGCCGCTGGTCGCCACCAACCCGGCCCATTTCGCCGAGCCCAATGGTCACGCCGCACACGACGCCATGCTGTGCATCGCCCACGCGACCCACATCGACGCCGCCGACCGCCCGCGCAGCTCGCGTGAGGCCTGGGTCAAGTCGGGACCGATGATGGCCGAGCTGTTTGCCGACCTGCCCGAGGCCGTGGCCAACACCCTGGTCGTCGCCCAGCGCTGTGCCTATGCCCCGCCCAAACGCGAACCGATCCTCCCCAGCCTCGCCGGCGACCGCGAGGGCGAGGCGCGGATGCTGGCCGAGGATGCGCGGGTGGGGCTCGACAAACGACTAGCTCCATTTGCCGATCTCACCACAGATGAGCGGCAATCCTATTCTGACCGCCTCGAATTCGAGATCGACGTGATCAACCGCATGGGCTTCGGCGGCTATTTCCTGATCGTCGCCGATTTCATCAAATGGGCCAAGGAGCAGGGCATTCCGGTAGGGCCTGGACGCGGGTCGGGCGCGGGCAGCGTGGTCGCCTGGGCACTGACCATCACCGATCTCGATCCGCTCAAGCTCGGCCTGCTGTTCGAACGCTTCCTCAACCCCGAGCGCGTGTCGATGCCCGACTTCGATATAGACTTCTGCGAAACCCGGCGCGGCGAAGTGATCCGCTATGTCCAGGCGAAATACGGGCATGACCACGTCGCCCAGATCATCACCTTCGGCAAGCTCAAGGCCCGCGCGGTGCTGCGCGATACCGGCCGAATCCTGCAGATGAGCTATGGCCAGGTCGACCGGCTGACCAAGATGGTGCCCAACCATCCGACCGACCCGTGGAGCCTGCCGCGCGCGCTCAACGGCGTCGCCGAATTCAAGCGCGAGTATGACCACGATCCCGAGGTCAAGCGGCTGGTCGATCTCGCCATGCAGCTCGAAGGGGCACCGCGCAACAGCTCGACCCATGCCGCCGGCGTGGTGATCGGCGACCGGCCGCTGGCGCAGCTGGTGCCGCTATACCGCGATCCGCGTTCGGACATGCCGGTGACCCAGTTCGACATGAAATATGTCGAGGACGCGGGGCTGGTGAAGTTCGACTTCCTCGGGCTGAAAACGCTGTCGGTGCTGCGCAAGGCAGTCGATCTGCTCGCGCTGCGCGGCATTTCCATCGATCTCGACACGCTCGCCTGGGATGATCCCCAGGTCTACGAACTGCTCCAACGTGGCGACACGGTCGGCGTGTTCCAGCTCGAATCGGAAGGCATGCGGCGCACGCTCTCGGCGGTAAAGCCGAGCAATTTCGGCGACATCATCGCGCTGGTTTCGCTCTATCGCCCCGGCCCGATGGACAACATCCCGCTGTTCGGTCGCCGCAAGAACGGCGCGGAAGCGATCGAATATCCGCATGCCAGGCTCGCCGGGATCCTGGCGGAGACTTACGGCGTCTTCGTTTACCAGGAACAGGTGATGCAGGCGGCGCAGATCCTCGCGGGCTATTCGCTCGGCGACGCCGACCTGCTCCGCCGGGCGATGGGCAAGAAGGTCCAGGCCGAAATGGACAGCCAGCGCCAGCGCTTTGTCGATGGCTGCAAGGAGGTGTCGGGGATCGAGAAGGCCAAGGCCAACGAGTTGTTCGACCTGATCGACAAGTTTGCCGGCTATGGCTTCAACAAGAGCCACGCCGCCGCCTACGCGCTGCTGTCCTACCAGACCGCTTGGCTCAAGACGCACTATCCGCACGAATTCTATGCCGCCTCGATGTGCTTCGACATGCACCAGTCGGACAAGCTGGCGGTGTTCGTCGATGACATGCGCCGCGCCGGGCTTGCCCTCGAGGGGCCGTGCGTCAACCGTTCGCAGGCGGAGTTTTCGGTCGAGGCCACGGGTGAGGGACATGCGGTGCGTTATGCGCTCGCCGGAATCCGCAATGTCGGCGAGAAGGCGATGGTGGCGCTGGTTGCCGAACGCGCGGCGCATGACGACTTCGCCAGCCTCGAAGACCTGTTCCGCCGCGCGCCGCCGGGATCGATGAACCGACGCCAGATCGAGGGGCTCGCCGCCGCCGGTGCCTTCGACTGCCTCGAACCGAACCGGGCCAAGGTGATGGCCAATGCCGATATCCTGCTCGCCGCAGCCGATCATGCCGAGCGTGAGCGCACCAGCGGCCAGGCGGCGCTGTTTGGCGGAGAGGATCACGCCGAACCGGCGCTGCGCCTTGCCGACACCCCGGAATGGTCGCGCGCCGAACAGATGGCAAAGGAACGCGAGAACTTCGGCTTCTATTTCGCCGCCCATCCGGTCGAGCAATACCGCACCATCGCCAGCGCCAACGGTGCACGGTCCTATGCCGGGCTGGCCGCGCAGGGCGTGCAGGGCGGGCGGGCGCAGGCGGTGATGGCGGCGATGGTCGAGGGCGTGAGCAAGGGCAAGACGCGGAAAGGAGCCGACTTCGTCCGCGCCGATTTTTCCGATTCGTCGGGCCAGTTCTCCGCCGCCTGTTTCGAGGAATTGCTGGTCGAGCCAATGCTGCGCTGGGCAGCCGAGGGAACCTGCGTGCTGCTGACGGTGGAACTCGACGCGCCGAGCCCCGAAGAGCCGCCGCGTGTCACCGTGCGCGGCGCACGGCCATTGGCCGAGGTCACCAGCGCGGCGCGGATGCGCCTCACCCTCGACGTCGCCAGTGCCGAGGCGATGGGCGAGCTCGCGACGATGCTCGAGCCGGGAGATGCCGGGCGGGGGGAAGTGTTCGCCCGGCTGCGCACCGGCAGCGCCGCCGAACCGATGCTGCGGCTGGGGCGCGATTTCCGGCTCGACGGCGAACTCGTCGAGCGCTTGGCAAGCGTCGCGGGAATTGCCAATGTGTCGCTTGGCGCGCGGCGCGGCGGGGATCACCTGCGGCTGGTCGCTTAGCAACGGAAACATTCCCGTTCGTGTCGAGCGAAGTCGAGACACCGCGCTGCGCGGTGTCTCGACTTCGCTCGACACGAACGGAGTAAGGTAGAGGAATGCCTCGATGCTCGGTGCCATGCAAGACTGGGAACTGCGCGTCTCGTCGCTGATCGATCACGCGGCGCGCGAATATGGCACGCGCGAGATCGTCACGCGCTGGAACGACGGCAGCGAGACCCGCACCACCTGGGCCGGCATTCGCCTGGACGCGCTGAAGATGGTGCAGGCCTTGCAACGGCTGGGCATCCAGCCCGGCGAGCGCGTCGCCACGCTGGCGATGAACCACGCGCCGCACCTCGTCACCTGGTACGGCGCAACCGGGGCGGGCTGCGTGCTCCACACCATCAACCCGCGCCTGTTCGACGAACAGCTGGAATATATCGCCAACCACGCCGAAGACCGGGTGATGCTGTATGATGCGGTTTTCCAGCCGCTGATCGACCGGATGAAACCGCAATGGACGACCATCGAGCACTACATCTGTTTCGATTCCGCTGAACACGCACGGCATTTCTCCGACTGGATCGGTGTCGAGGACGGCAATGCCCAGTGGGTCATGGGCAGCGAGCGCGATCCGTGCATGCTGTGTTATACCAGCGGCACCACCGGCCATCCCAAGGGCGTGCTGTTCGAACACCGTTCGAACATCCTTCACACCTTTGCTGCGGTGGCACCGCAGTGCCTCGATCTCAGCGCCCGGGCCTGTGTCCTGCCGGTGGTGCCGATGTTCCACGCCAACGACTGGGCGTTCCCCTGGGCCGGGGCGGCAGCGGGTGCCAAGCTGGTCTATTGCTCGAACAACGAGCCAGCCAACCTGTGCGACCTGATTGCCCAGGAAGAGGTGAACTATGTCGCCGGCGTGCCGACGGTCTGGCTCAGCCTGTTTCAGTACCTTGATGCGCAAGACACGCCGCTGCCGCCGGGGATCAGGCACGCGGTTTGCGGCGGCTCGGCCATGCCGCGCGCGATCGTCGAGCGGTTGCTGCGCGCCGATGTCCGGATTGCCCACGCCTGGGGCATGACCGAAACCTCGCCGATCGCAACCATTGCCTACGAGCCCGCTGACTGGGACACGCTGTCGTTCGACGAAAAGGTGACGATCAAGTGCCGCCAGGGCAAGCCGCTCTACGGGGTCGAGCTGCGCACCGTCGATCTCGGCGACCCCAGCCGCGAACTGCCGCGCGACGGGGTCACCTCGGGGGCCTTGCAGGTGCGCGGGCCATGGGTGATCAAGCGCTACTTCAAGGCCGACGCCGACGCCACGATCGAAGGCCAGTGGTTCGATACCGGTGACGTCGCGATACTTTTCCCCGACGGCACCCTGCAACTTACCGATCGCACCAAGGACGTGATCAAGTCGGGAGGCGAGTGGATCAGTTCGGTCGATCTCGAAAACGCCGCCGTTGCCCATCCCGCCGTGGCCGAGGCGGCGGCGATCGGCATCGCCCATCCCAAGTGGGACGAACGGCCGATCCTGGTGGTGGTCCGCAAGCCGGGCATGCAGGTCGATGCGGATGAATTGCGTGCGCTGCTGGCAGAACGGGTCGCCAAATGGTGGCTGCCCGACGCGGTCGAATTCGTCGATGCCATCCCGCACACCGCCACCGGCAAGATCAGCAAGAAGGACCTGCGCGAGCAGTTCCGCGATTACAAGCTGGCGGGGTGAAACCAGGGCCTGGTGAGATTCAATCTGAAAAATGCATAAATACAAAACATTCGTCATTCCCGCGAAGGCGGGAATGACGAATGTGGGATTATTGTTCAACCAGCTCTGAATCTCAGCAGGTCATAGGCGGCGCGCAAACCAGCCAATTGGTGCCGCACAAGCAAATGGGGCCGGCATTGCTGCCGACCCCATTATCGCCTGCGCCGTTTCCGGCCAATGAGCGTTTGCCCCGATCCTGCCCGACAGTCCACCCGACCGCTGTGATGCACATCGAGCATCCGCAAGTGCAATGGGCACCGTGGGTGCTTCGCATCGTGATGCTCGTCGCATCGGGCCTGACCGGCTCCGGGATGAACCTTCGCGCGGCTGCTGCTTCCTGTCTGGCTGACCTCACAGTCTCGCGCCCTGCGGCGCTTGCCTGTGCGGCAACCTTTGCCCGGCGTTTCCGCGCCGGCGTGTGGTCCCGTCAGGCGGTCGGCTGGGCTCCGGGGGAGCTTTGCCTTCCGCCTGGCGGTTCCAATGGGCCGCTTCATGCTGCTGCACCAGCAGACTGCCTGTCCTTGCGGACCGCACTTTCTGCCTGGGCCCTTCCGGTATTTCCGGCCTGCCTGCTTCCGACCTTCCAGCCGGATCCGGGCACACCTTTCATACCTTCCGGCTCGCGTGGAGCCTGCCGACAACGGCGCGCCTCTCGCGGCATCTGCGGTTCGCACAAGCTTGCTCCGAAGAGCCTGCAAGGCGTGTTTTCCGACGCTGCTGCGGGCATCGCTGCCATCCCGATCAGGTTTAACTTCTCCGTTATCTTCCAAGCGGTTAAGCTTGAATGATGAGAGCAATTATTCCCTTTCGACCCCCAGAAGCTGCGCCTGTTGCCCGAGTTCGCGCAAGCAAAATCCGACGCGCTTATCCACAGCTCGTCGTATCAATAGTGGACAACACCGCAGCTGCGGTGGACAAGTCTGGGTGCGGTGCAGCGAAAGCGCTCAGCGGTCCCGCTGGGCCAGCAGGCGCAAGCGAAGCGCATTCAATTTGATGAAGCCCGCTGCATCTTTCTGGTCATAGGCTCCGGCATCGTCCTCGAACGTCACGTGACGCTCGGAATAGAGCGACATGGCGCTCTTCCTGCCGACCACCGAAGCTGAACCCTTGTAGAGCTTCAGCCGCACCGTGCCCGCGACATTGGCCTGGCTGTGATCGATTGCGGCTTGCAGCATCTCGCGTTCGGGCGCGAACCAGAAGCCGTTGTAGATCAGCTCGGCATATTTCGGCATCAGCTCGTCCTTGAGATGCGCCGCGCCGCGATCCAGCGTGATCGATTCGATGCCGCGATGCGCCCGCGCATAGATCTCGCCGCCCGGCGTCTCGTACATGCCGCGCGACTTCATCCCGACGAAGCGGTTCTCGACCAGATCGAGCCGGCCGATGCCATGCTTGCGGCCCAGCGCGTTGAGCGCGGCGAGCAGGGTGGCGGGTGACATCGCCTGCCCATTCAACGCCACGCCGTCGCCCTTGGCGAAGTCGATCTCGACATATTCGGGCTGGTCGGGCGCATCCTCGGGATTGACCGTGCGCGAAAAGACATAGTCGGGCACTTCCTTCCACGGGTCTTCGAGAACTTTCCCTTCGGAGGAGGTGTGCAGCAGGTTGGCGTCGGTCGAAAACGGGCTTTCGCCGCGCTTGTCCGTGGGCACCGGGATCTGGTGCTGCTCGGCCCAGGCGATCAGGGCGGTGCGGCTGGTCAGGTCCCACTCGCGCCACGGGGCGATGACCTTGATGTTCGGATCGAGCGCATAGGCCGATAGCTCGAAGCGCACCTGGTCGTTGCCCTTGCCGGTCGCGCCATGTGCTATGGCATCGGCCCCGGTTTCGTGCGCGATCTCGACCAGCCGCTTGGAGATCAGCGGGCGGGCGATCGACGTGCCAAGCAGGTAATCGCCCTCGTAACGGGCATTGGCGCGCATCATCGGGAAAACGAAATCGCGCACGAATTCCTCGCGCAGGTCGTCGATGTAGATGTGCGCGTCGGGCACGCCCATCAGCCTGGCCTTGGCCCGCGCCGGCTCCAGTTCCTCGCCCTGGCCGAGATCGGCAGTGAAGGTGATCACCTCGCAATTATAGGTCACCTGCAGCCACTTGAGGATGACGCTGGTGTCGAGACCACCCGAATAGGCGAGAACGACTTTCTTGATGTCGGACATGCGAGCAAACTCCCTCAACAGCGCGCGGGCGCGGCTAGCAGGGGTGGGGGACTGGCGCAACCGTGACGGGGCACGGGCAGGGCGCAGGACCCGATGCGGGCGATCAACCGTTACAGGGTTGCAAGTCCCAAAATGGCACAGTGGCCCATAAATATGGTTAACCGACTGTTCGGATTTGCTTTGCGAACATAGGCAAATCAAACCGGCGGGTCGCTTTCCGCCATGACGGAACGGGAACTCTTAATCATGCGCCTTCGCAACAAGCTTGCCATTATCGCCGCCGCGACGTGCGGCTTCGCCGCGCTGCCAGCCCAGGCCGCCGTGCAGGTTACCGCCTTCGAATTTTCGCCGCCGTCTTTGGGCGGCGGGATCGCGCTGCAATCGGCGGGAATATCCGAGTATGGTGTTACCGGACGGTTCCTGTCGACGATCCAGGACCTGGGTACGCTGAACATCGTTCAACAGTACACCTTCTGCATCGACCTGTTGAACGGCTACGCCACCTATTCGCCGTTCGCCGACATCGCGATGACTTCGTTCTTCTCCAATCCCGGACAGCAGAGCGCACTTGCCGGGTTGCTGACCCATGCCAACGGTGTGATCGACGGTGCCGGCAGCCTCAGCGCCAGAAGCCTGGCCGCAGCAGCATTCGGCCTCGCCATCTGGGAAGTGGTTTACGATTCCAACGCTGCCTATGATGTGACCAGCGGCAACTTCTCGGTCTTCGGTGATTTCGCCGCAGCAGGAGTGCTGGCCAATACCTATCTCGCCAATGTGCAGAATGGCACCTGGGCCGGCAATGTCGCCAATATTCGCGTGTTGTCGTCAATCTCGACCGCCGGGGCAAGCCAGAACCAGATCTAC
The DNA here is from genome assembly GCA_963777795.1 of uncultured Alphaproteobacteria bacterium. GTDB lineage: Bacteria > Pseudomonadota > Alphaproteobacteria > Sphingomonadales > Sphingomonadaceae > Novosphingobium. Next base: position 880,468 of record CAVZRM010000002.1, on the reverse strand, counting down.
TACACGCCCAATGGCGGCGTTCCCGAACCTTCGACCTGGGCAATGATGCTCGCCGGCTTTGCCATGGTCGGCGCGGCGATGCGCCGCCGGGTGCAGCCCGTGCTGCGCTTCGCCAGGACCTGATACCGGGCTGATCCAGCCTGAGCCTTCGATTGCGGCGGGGTGGTGCCTTGGGCTATTCCGCCGCAATCGATTCAAGGTGCCATCCAGGCGCTTCGTCAAGCGCTGAAAGGCGCGCGGCTTGTTCGCCGATATAGTCGCGCGTCATCGGCACCGCATCGCGCCGCTTGACTGTCTGGAGCTGGAAGTTGACCAGTTTTGCGGTCCGGAAACCCTGTTCCGCGCCGGCCAGGTAAAACTGCCACATGCGGAAGAAGCGCGCGTCATACAGCGCGGTGATTTCCGCCTCGTGGAGGCAGGCGCGGCGGTACCATTCGGCGAGCGTCAGGGCATAGTGGTAGCGTAGCACTTCGACGTCGGCGACTTCCCAGCCGGTGCGCTCGCTGGCGGCAACCATTTCGCTGAGCGCGGGCAGGTAGTGGCCGGGAAAGATGTATTTTCGCGCCCATTTGTCGGTCGATCCGGGCGGCCCGGCGCGGCCGATGGTGTGGGTGAGCATCACCCCGTCGGCGGCAAGCAGGCCAAAAGTCTTGGCGAAATATTCGTCGTAGTGCCCTTTGCCGAGGTGTTCGATCATGCCGATCGAGGAAATGCGGTCGAACTGTCCATCGATGTCACGATAGTCGATCAGCTGGAACCTGACCTTGCCGGCCACGCCTGCCGCCGCAGCGCGCTCGTTGGCGAAATTGACCTGATCGGGAGCAAGGCTGACGCCGAGCACCTCGCAGCCGAAGTGGCGATGGAGGTAGAGCCCGAAGCCGCCCCAACCGCAGCCGATGTCAAGCACGCGCCTGTCCTGGCTCCCGCCGGGCTTGAGGCACAGCTTGGCCGCGATCAGCGCCTGCTTGTCGAGCTGCGCGCGCTCCAGGGCATTGGCTGGTGAATTTTCCGGATCGCGGTAATAGGCCATGGAATACTGCCGATCCTCGTCGAGGAACAGCTCGTAGAACTGGCGGGTCAGGCCGTAGTGGTGGACGACATTGTTGCTGGAGCGGCTGCGGACATTAAGCTGGTCGAGCCGCGACGCCATGCGGTCGGCGAACCGCTTGAACCGGCTCGGCGCATGGAGCTTGCGCCCCGGGCGGTTGGCATTGCCCATCACCAGCAAAACCATGTCGCGGATGTCGTGAGGGCGTTCGACCACCAGCCGTCCGTCCATATAGGCCTCGCCCGCGCCAAGGCGAGGATCGCGCGCGATATCGAAGGCGGCGCGGCGGTCGGTCAGCCGGATATGGACGGGGTCGGCGGCGGTGTCGCCATAGCTGTATTGCCGGTTGTCATGGTCAGTGACGATCAGCCGGCCTTCGCGGATCAGCTTCGTCAGCATCTTGTCGAGCAGCCACATGGCGCTAGATTTATGCGTCGCTGGCTTCCAGACAAGGGGTTTGTTGCGCGATCACAGCAGTGCGGCCACACCAGCGAGCTGCCACAGCCCGAGGGCCAGAAACAGCAGCGCGGCGAAGGCGCGCGTCGTCTTGAGCGAAATCCGCCGCACCAGCTCCTCGCCAAGCAACACGGCGGGCGCGTTGGCCAGCATCATGCCGAGCGTGGTCCCCGCCGTGACGGTCAGCACGTCGCGATACTGCGCCCCCAGCGCCACGGTGGCGACCTGCGTCTTGTCGCCCATCTCGACCAGGAAGAAGGCGACCAGCGTGGTGAGGAAGGCACTGCCGCGCCGTTTGAAGCTGTCGTCGCCGTCGTCGAGCTTGTCGGGGATCAGCGTCCAGGCGGCCATGGCGATGAAGCCCAGCGCGACGGTGGCGCGGAACCACGGCGCATCGACCAGCCCGGCGACCTCGCGCCCGATCAGCGCCGCCAGCGCATGATTGGCCAGGGTCGCCACCAGGATGCCAGCGAGGATCTGGCCCGGCGCGCGCAATCGCGCGGCAAGTACGATCGCCAGCAGCATCGTCTTGTCGCCGATCTCGGCGAGCGCGACGACGGCAGTGGACGCGAGCAGGGCCTCGATCACGCTTGCCCGCCCTGCCGCGCCAAGAACAGCACATCGCGCGGTTGCGGCAGCAGGTGCAGGCCTGAATCGACTATCAGCGTTTCGCCGCTGGCCAGCCAGCCCTGGCTGAGGAACAGCGCCGCTGCGGCGAGTTCGCCGGGCGCGGTCAGCCGGCCCAGCAGGTTCAGCCGGCCGCTGACCTCATGCTCCGCGTCAGCCTGATCGAAGCTTGGCAGGCTGGCACCGGGAGCGAGGCCGTAAATCCGGTCTTGGGCGGAGGTTGAGGCCATGGCCATCATCGGAATGGTCGCGCCCAAGGCGTGCTTGGCCATGGTATAGGACAGGAAATCGGGATTGGGGTTGAGCAGCTTCTGGTCGGTCAGCTGGATCACGCGCCTGCCGCCGCGCGCCTTCGCCCGGGCGAGAAACGCCTGAGCCATCCGTACCGGGGTCGCCGCATTGACCGCCATCGCTTCGTCGAAGACCGCCGGATCAAGCGCTTCGACCGTATCGTGCCGGAATACCGAGGCATTGTTGACCAGCACGCGCCAGTCGCCGAGCCGCAACGCGAGACTGGCGATCAGTGCGACAGCTTCGTCGCCCTGGGCAAGATCGCAGGAAACTGCCTCAGCCGACGGAAGCGATTGGGCCAACGCTTCGGCCTCGTCAGGCGAATCTCGGTGATGGATCACCACATGCCAGCCGGCCCGGCCGAAAGCGTTGGAAATGGCGGCACCGATGCGCCGGGCACCGCCGGTGATGAGGACCGCAGGTTGCATGACTACTGCCAAGCACAGCGGCGGCCCTCAGGGAAGACCTATTCTAGCGGCAGCGGGCCGAACTGCGCTCGATCTCGCGGCCGAGGACCGCACCGCCGGCAGCACCCAGCAAGGTGCCGACCGTGCGATCACCGCGGGTGTCGATGCTGCGCCCGATCAGTGCGCCGGCGACACCGCCAATCAGCAGTCCGGTCGTGCCGTTCGGTTTGCGGCAGTAGTTGCGCCCATCCTCGCCGCGCCAGTAGCGGATACCATTGTCGGTGCGGTGGTAGACACGCTCGTTGCGCCACTGGCCGTTGCCGTTGCGCGCCAGTGCGGGGTCGGCTGCCACGATTCCGGTGGTCAGTGTCGTTGCAGCCATGGCCGCGAGTAGGGTCGTGCGCATCGTAATTCTCCTCTGATCTGTCGTGTTCAATCGTTCGATGCGGCATACGTTCCAATCCGGGCAACAACCTCGGATGAACAAAGCGTTGGATTTGGCGAAGAGCGGTGAACCGTTGCGACGATGCGGCCAAATGCCGGCGATCTAGCCCAAAGCCGCCTGTTTCTCGGCATAGAGCCGATCGAGCTCGGCCCGGCTCGTCCGTTCGGCGGCGGTCTTGAGCTGGCCGCAGGCGGCGTCGATGTCGCGGCCTCTTGGTGTGCGCACCGGGGCGCTGATGCCGGCTTCGAAAACGATCTCCGAAAAGCGGCGGATGCGCTCTTCGCTCGAGCATTCATAGCGCGCGCCGGGCCAGGGATTGAACGGGATCAGGTTGACCTTGGCGGGAAGCTTGTAGCGCTTGATCAGCCGCACCAGTTCGCGCGCGTCCTCGTCGCTGTCGTTCTTGCCGGCCAGCATGACATATTCGAAGGTGATCCGCCGGGAATTGGAGGCGCGGGGGTAGGCGGCGCACGCCTCCAGCAGTTCCTCGATGCCATATTTGCGGTTGATCGGCACGATCTCGTCGCGCACTTCCTTGGTCACGGCATGTAGCGAGACCGCAAGATTGACCCCGATTTCCGCGCCGGCGCGCGCCATCATCGGCACCACGCCGCTGGTCGACAGGGTGATCCTCCGTCGCGACAGCCCCAGCCCGTCGCCGTCCATGACCAGTTTGAGCGCATCGCGGACATTGTCGAAATTGTACAGCGGCTCGCCCATGCCCATCATGACGATGTTAGTCAGCAGGCGACCGTTGGCGGTGTAGTGGCCATCGTCCTCGTCCTCGTCCTGGTCGTCCCAATCCGCTTCCCCGGCGAAAGCGGGGGCCTCGGGCGGCGAGGCGGGAGGCGGTCCGAGGTCCCCGCCCTCGCGGGGAAACGCGGGGGTTCTGGAATTCGGCCATTCGCCCAGCGCATCGCGCGCCAGCATGACCTGGCCGACGATCTCGCCCGGCGTCAGATTGCGCACCAGCCGCATGGTGCCGGTGTGGCAGAAGGTGCAGTTGAGCGTGCAGCCGACCTGGCTGGAAACGCACAAGGGTGCCGCGCGTCTCATCGGGAATGAACACCATCTCGAAATCGTGGCCGTCGGCAGTGCGCAGCAGCCACTTGCGCGTGCCATCGACCGAATGCTGCGCCTCGACCACCTCGGGCCGGCCGATGACGAAATTTTCCTCCAGCCACGGGCGCATGGTCTTGGCGATGTCGGTCATGGCGTCGAAATCGGTCACGCCGCGATGGTAGAGCCAGTGATAGACCTGTTTGGCGCGGAGTTTGGCGGCTTTGGCGTCGAGCCCGGCGGCGGCGAACAGTTCGGCGATGCGCGTGCGCGGCAGGCCGATGAGATCGACGCGACCGTCCTCGCGCGGGGTAATCTCGCGCGGCACGGTGAGCGGGTCGATGTGGCCGGGGATTTGCACTATTTTATGTCTTGTTTTGCTAGATCGCGAACTCCGTCCACATGGGCAAGAAGATCCTTGGCAGGAGTTCCACCCATTGGATCAAGGACGACGTCAATGCCTTCACGGCGCGCAAGTTTAACTGCTGGAACGAAGTCGGCATCACCAGCTACCAGAATGAGCTGGTCAATTTGTTTCTTGAATGCCATAGATGAAACATCCAAGCCAAGCCGCATGTCCACGCCCTTTTGGACTGTATCAATCTCAAAATCGTCATCGGTTGGTCTAAATTGATCCTCGCCACTGAGCCAGTGTTCAACAGATGCAGCTTTCGGTCGCCAGCCAAATTTGTCATTGAGACGACCTAGCCGCAATGCAATCTTGCGAACATTTAGCAGTTCACCATGGATTGCGAACCTTGCGATCGCAGTTTCTGTGCGTGCAAGATCAAGAGTGCGTTTGGAAATTGGCAATTGGACGCGCTTTGCAAGGGGCGGGCAATCATAGAAGAAAATCCGATATAAATCAGTATTTTCAGTCCATGTAAGGTCAAAGGCCTTTGGCCCTCGCTCAAAGTCTAACAATGACGTCGGATCAAATGACTTCCTGATGGCCACATGTGCTGCAGCAAGCCACATTACGCCAAGTGCAACCTGATTAGGATTATGAGGATCGAGATGGGGATATCGGCTCTTGAAGCGGCGCAAAAAATAAGCGCCGTCGATGACCACCGCCGTTGGCATTATGCCTACCCAAAAAAATTTGCCCCCGGGGTAGGCCTTGAGCTGATGTCTGCTCTTGCGAACGCCTCAAGACGTACTGCCGGGGACTGATGCCCACTAAATTGCACAGTGATGATCAAAATTCAACCCGGAAACTCACCGTACCCCCGCACACCCGATCGCCGCCGCGTCCATCGCGGTTGCTGCGCCGGCGAGCGGCCAGGAGTTGGAGAAACCCCGCCCGTCGCTGCCGCGCGCGCTGACGGTCATGCTGCGCGCCGAGCGCATTGCCGCGACGATCGCTGCATCCATGCGCCGGTCCGCCGCCCAGGCGTCGCCGCCGCCGCCGGTCAGCTGGAAGCGCTGGTCGCCGATCGCCAGGCCGATCCGGCCACCGGGGGCAAGGCGGCGCGAGAGGCGGAAATGCAACTGGCCGCGCTGGCCGAGACGCGGCCACGAGCCGACGCTGGCATAGGGCGGATAGTCGCGGCGCAGGCGGCTCGGCTCGGCCTTGGCGATCGCGTAGCAGCGGGGCCCGGCACTGCCTGCGGCCGGGTCGCGGAACGCCCCCCAGGTCTCGAACAGGCCGAGGCTGTCGCGCGCCAGAGCAGGAGCGGCGGCCAGCGTGAGAGCGGCGGAGAGGAGCAATCTGAACGGCAAGCGCGAATTCCAGTCGGGGCAGGTCGGGGGAGGGCGGACCCGCCGCCCGGGGCTCGCTTGGTAGCCTTGGTGCCGGGTCAAGTCGATGCCGGGTGCCCGCACTTTCCTACACGGGTTGCGGTGTGCAATGTTCGCGGCCACGGTCAAGCCTTGCTGGTTGTCGCGGCAATGGCCGAACCCGGGAGGTGCCTGTGAACATTCTCGAATTGCAGCGGGCCATTGGCACCAGGGTCGATGGGCATTGGGGCAAGAATTCGCGCGATGCCTTGCTCGACACGTTCGCCAACGTAGCCGCCTCGGCAGTAACCGTGACGCAGGAAAGGAAATGCGCCGCGCGTCTGGGCGTTAGCCTCAAGCAATTGCGGGCCGTCGCGCGGGTCGAAAGTTCGGGTGGTGGCTTCGACCGGGGCGGGCGGCCGAAAATCCTGTTCGAGCGGCACAAGTTCCATAAATACACCGGCGGCCGCTGGTCGGTCGCGATGTTCAGCAACCCTGCGGCCGGCGGTTACAACGAGAGCAGCTGGGACAAGCTGCTCGGTGCCATCGTCACCGGCGACGTCGATGCCGCCTTCATGGCCTGTTCGTGGGGCAAGTTCCAGGTGCTGGGCGAATGGTGGGATGAATTCGGCTTCGCCTCGCCCTATGCCTTCGCGCGATCGACGGTCGCATCGGAGGCGACGCATTACGACCTGCTGTGCCACTATGTCGAACATTTCCGGCTGCAGGACGAAATGAAGAAATTGTCGACCGACGCCGACGCCTGCCGCGCCTTTGCCCGCGCCTACAACGGGCCGAACTATGCCGCTGGCGACTACCACAGCAAGCTGGCCAAGGAGATGCGCTGATCAGCGTGCCGATGCGGGGTGGGGATAGGCGATGTCCAGCACTTCCCACTCCTTCTCGCCGCCGGGCAGCACGACGCGGCGCAGGTCGCCCACGCCCGCGCCGCGCAAGGCGCGCGCGAGCGGCGCGCTCCAGCCGATCAGGCCATGGCTGGCATCCTGCTCGTCGTCGCCGACAATCGTCAGCGCGCGGCGGTTGTCATCGTCGTCGGCGATGGTGACGGTCGCGCCGAAGCGCACCCGCTGGCGGTCCTCCTGAGCGGCGGGATCGACCACCCGCAGCGCCTTCATCCGTCGCGCGAGGTGCGCCAGCTCGCGGTCGATCTCGCGCATACGCTTGCGGCCGTAGAGGTAGTCGCCGTTTTCCGAACGATCGCCATTGCCTGCCGCCCAGCTCACCACCTCGACGATGGCGGGACGCTCATGCCCGAGCAGGTGATCATAGCGCGCGCGCAGTGCCGCCATGCCGGCGGGGGTGATGGGCGGGCCGTCGGGCTTCATGTGTCGGGCTAGCCCGGCGTCCGTTTGCCCAGAAAATTGCTCAGCGGATTGGCTCCTCGATCCCGCGCGCGCGCCGGGTTCATCGCCTCATAGACCACGGCGTTTTCCAGCACGCGCTGGACGTAGTTGCGGGTTTCGGTCAGCGGGATGCGTTCGATCCAGTCAATCCAGTCGACCCCGCCATAGCGCGGGTCGCCGTTGTCGCGCAGCCAGCGGTTCACGTTGCCCGGTCCGGCGTTGTAGGCAGCTACGGCGAGCGGATAACTGCCCGCATAGGTATCCATCATCCGCGCGAAATAGCCGTCGCCGAGGCGCATGTTGTAGTTCGCGTCGGTGAATACCGCGCTCGGCTCGTAGGACATCCCCATCTTGCCCGCCTGTTCGCGCGCGGTGCCCGGCATCAGCTGCATCAGCCCGCGCGCGCCGGCGTGGCTGACAGCGTTCTGGGCGAACTGGCTTTCCTGGCGGGTGATGGCGTGGACCATGGTCCAGTCGGTCCCCGGCGGGGCGGGGATGGTGGGGAAGGCGATGGTCTGGAAATTGGCAAGGCCATGCGCCTGCGCGGCCTGGCCGACGATCACCGACAGGTCGCGCCGCCCCAGCGTGCGGGCGAGGTCGGCGACCAGCAGGTGCTCGCTCTCGCTGTCGGCCTGATCGGCCACTTCCTTGAAGAAGCGAACCGTGGTCGCCCAGTCGAAATCGCGCGCCACTTCGCGCACTGCCAGCGTCAGCGGCCGGGCATTGAACGCCGCGCGTTCGGCGGAAGTGATCGCGCCGGTCGGCGCGCCGTTCATGCTGGGCAGCGGCCGGCCCAGCCGTTCGAGCGCGAGCATGCCGTAGAACTGGTCGGGGTAGGCGGCGGCCATCTCGAAATAGCGCGCTGCTTCGGCGGCATTGCCGCGCAGCGCGAGCGCCCGTCCGGCCCAGTAGAAGCCCTTGGAGCGCGTCTGCGGGGTGCGCGCGGCGGCGCCATAGCGGTAGAACAGCGGCGCGGCGCTGTTGCCGTCGCCCAGCGCAGTATAGGCCCGGGTGCCGCCCAGCCAGACCAGCGAGGTATAGTCGTCGCGCAGCTTGAAGCTCAGCCGGCTGACGTCGGTGCCCGGCGGAAAGGCGTCGTCAACCGACATGGCGATGCGCATGGCGCTGGCGGCGTCGGCGCCCTTGGCGGCATTGAGCAGTTCGCCGATCCATCGCGCCGGATCGAGCGGCGGGTTGGCGGCGCGCGGGCGGACCAGCAGCAGCTGGGTGACCCCGGGATAGTTGCCGCTCGCCTTCAATTGGCGGATGCGGTTGTAGACAAAGCCCGAATCGCGCAGCATCTCGGGGGTGGGCTGAATCCCGAGCTGTTCGGGGCTGTTGCCCTGGACCATTGCCAGTCGGGCCATGAAGGTGGCGCGTGCGCCCGGCGATACGAAGTTGAGCGCCTGCTGCGCGGCGAGAATGTCGCCCGCCCAGAGCAGCGCGTCCATGCGCGCATCGTGGTCGGCAGTGGTGAACTCGCGGCCGAATTGCGATTGCAGCGCTGCCGCCGCAGTCTCGCTCATCGAACCGCCGCGCCAGGCCTCGACCGCCATGGCACGCGCCTCGCTGCGCCCGGCCGAAGCGAGGGCGAGGGCATAGAGCGCCTTGGCCGGGTTGGTCACCGGCTTGACCCGGTCGAAGAAGGCGATCAGCCGCGAAGGCTCGACACTCTCGCGCGCCAGGGCGCGTTCGGCATAGGCGCGCACCTTGGCTTCCTCGGGAAAGCCCGGATAGGTCAGCAGGAAGCCGGCATATTCGGAAAAGCCATAGCCGTCGGTCTTCGACAGGATCCGCCAGCGCTCGATCGCCTGGGCCATCGTGCCGCGCTGGCTGGCCATCAGCTGCATGCGCGCCCGGTCCCACTCGCTGCCATCCTGGCAGCGCGCGGGCACCGAAGTCAGGGCGAAGAACAGCAGCAGAAGGAATGCGGCGGCGCGGTGCATGCTGGACATTTTTGGAAAAGGCTCCTTATCACAGCCTGAATGAAGCGAAGCGCAGTGCGCGGCAAGACCGGCCTGGCGCAAAGACAAGGGAAAAGTCCATGTTTTCCGGCTCGATACCGGCTCTGGTAACACCATTTCGCGACGGGGCGTTCGACGAGGCGGCTTTCCGCAAGCTGGTCGAATGGCAGATTGCCGAAGGCTCGTCGGCGCTGGTGCCCTGCGGCACCACGGGCGAAAATTCGACGCTGTCCAACGCCGAACACCACCGCGTCATCGAAGTCTGCATCGAACAGGCGGCGGGCCGGGTGCCGGTGATCGCCGGCTGCGGCAGCAACGATACCCAGAACGCGCTGCTGCACATGATCTTCTCGAAGAAGTGCGGCGCGGCGGCGGCGCTGCTGGTTGCGCCCTATTACAACCGGCCGAGCCAGGCCGGGCTGATCGCGCATTTCTCGTACCTCGCCGAACACAACGAACTGCCGATCGTGCTCTATAACGTGCCGGGGCGCACAGTGACCGACCTCAAGCCCGAGACGGTCTGCGAACTGGCCAACCGCTTTCCGCAACGGATCATCGGCATCAAGGACGCGAGCGGCGATCTCTCCCGCGTCACCGATCACCGCATGGGCATCAAGGGCCCGTTCTGTCAGCTTTCCGGCGACGACGAACTGGCGCTGCCGCACAGCGCGGCGGGCGGAGTCGGCTGCATCTCGGTGACCGCCAATGTCGCCCCGCGGCTCTGCGCCGAATTCCAGGCGGCCTGCGCGGCGGGCGACCTCGCCAAAGCGCGCGAACTCAACGATCGGCTCTATCCGCTTGCACTATGCGATGTTCGAGGATGCCTCGCCGGGCCCGTGCAAATACGCTTTGTCCCGCGTGCACGACTGGATCACCGACGAATTGCGCCTGCCGCTGGTGGCCTGCAACGCCGCCGCGCGCGCCGATGTCGATGCCGCGCTGGCGCATGCCGGGCTGATAAAATAAATAGGGACTGTCCCTATTTATTGGCTGGTGTGAATTGACGGACTGACGGGAGATTGGAACATGGCGGGAGACTGGACCAGGCAAGCCGACATCACCAGCGCCCGGGCATTGAAAGCGATTGCCTATGGCGACACATTGGCAGCGATCGTCAATGGCACCGGGGGCGAGAGTTTCGATGCAATGCTGCCGCTCATCGATGCGGACCGGTTCGTGCGGCGCGGCAACGAACGCGACGAGGCGATGAACTGGCCGGATTATCGCGCGATGCTCGAGCAATGGAATGGCGCAAGCGGCAAGTATGTGAAACTGCTCCACCGCGCCACCGAGGCCGGGAACGTCGTCTATCTCGATCTCGATGAATTCAGCACGGCGAAGGATGGCGCGGTCAGTTCCTTGCGCTCCATCTCGATCTATGAGTTCGACGAGGCCGATCGCATTGTCGCGGTCGATGTCTGCATGGGGTTCCACCGCCGCTAGGACATGGTGCGTTCAATTCGAAGTACCTGGTTTCCCCGCGAATGCGGGGACCTCATGCGGGCAAATGCCTCCGTCCGCCCTGCCGGACGAGGCCCCCGGCTTCGCGGGGGAACAACTATGTTTCATCGCGCTCAAGTCGCAGCGCCTGCCCGTGCCGGGGTGGACAGTGTGAAGCGAGCGACGGCGGGCACTTCCCCCATTTCCTTTTTGCCTTGCGCTCCCTACATGCGCCAAGACAATGGCCCGCCCGCAACACACCGCTTTCGACAAGACCAAGACCGTTGCCGAAAACCGGCGCGCGCGGTTCGATTACTATATCGAGGATACCTTCGAGGCGGGAATCATGCTGACCGGAACCGAGGTCAAGAGCCTGCGCTTCGGCGAGGGTTCGATTGCCGAGAGCTATGCCGAAGTGCGCGGTAGCGAATGCTGGCTGGTCAATTCCAACGTCCCCGAATTCAGCCACGGCAACCGCTATAACCACGAGCCCAAGCGCCCCCGCAAGCTGCTGCTCCATCGCCGCGAGGTCGACAAGCTGCAAGGTGCGGTCGAGCGCAAGGGGATGACGCTGGTGCCGCTGTCGATCTATTTCAACAGCCGGGGCCGGGCCAAGGTCGAGCTGGCACTGGCCAAGGGCAAGAATGCGGCTGACAAGCGCCAGACCGTCAAGGAACGCGACTGGAAGCGCGAACAGGGGCGCATCATGCGCGAGCACTCATGACCACGGCGCTTTCCCGCCAGATGGCGCGCATGTCCGAATGGTTCACCCGGCGCATGCCGACGCGCGAGCAGATGCAGGGCAACCGCTACGTGCCCAAGAGCGCGCTGCGTTCCGAACTGTGGCGCTTCACCCGCCGCTCGGTGCCGCGCGGGGTGGCGCTGGGGATCATCGTCGGGATCATCGTGCCCGTGGCGCAGACCCTGTTTGCCGCTGTGCTGTCGCTGCCGGTGCGGGCCAATGTGCCCCTGGCGGCACTGATGACCTTCCTCACCAATCCCTTCACCACGCCGCTGCTGTGGGCTTTTTCATACAAGGTCGGCCAGGGCCTGCTGCGCGCCAATGCGATGATGCCGCAAGGCCCGATCGACGCGCTGTTCGATGTCACCGATTTCTGGAGTTTCCTTCACTGGGTCACCGATGAGGGCAAGATTCTGGTGTTCGGGCTGGTGGTGGTCGCGGTTGTCGCGGGCGCTGTGGGCTATCTCGTCGCCAGCTTCTTCTGGCGCTGGCGCATCGTGCGCCGCCGCCGGCTGCGGACGGCACGATGACGCGCAAGGTGGCGGCATGACCGCGTCGGCACAACCAGCAATCCCGCGCCAGCCCGACTGGCTGCCGGTCGCCGCCGCCCTGGCTATCAGCCTGGCGCTGCTGTGGTTCGTCACCCGCGAGCCCGCGCTGGTCGCGGCCTTCGGCGGCGGATTGATCGCGCTCGGCGCGCTTGCCCGCACAGTGCTGTCGCGCCATCCGGCGGAACGGACGGCCGAATTTGCCCTGCCTGACTGGTCGGTGACCGTGGCGGCAATCGACCGGGACGATGTCGCCGTGGCGATAACCGACCGCGCCGGACGGCTGGTCTGCGCCAATCGCTGCTACGAGGACTGGTTCGGTGCCGCTCACGCGCCGCCGCGCCTCCCCGCCGACGATGCCTCGCTCGAACGCCTCGCCCGCGCCGCGCGCTCGGCCTGGCGCGACGGCGAGGGCCGCGCCGATCTCGTCGAAAATGCCGCCGGTCGCTGGCGCGCGGAAGCCCTGCGCAGCGGGCGCGGCGAGGATTTCCTCGTCTGGCGCTTCGCCGAAATCCGCACCGCCGCGCCCGAAGTCGAACTGGCCGCCCATCTCGACGGCAAGCTTGGCCGCGCGCTGTCGCAAGCCGGCATCGCGTCGGCGGTGGTCGAACCCGGCGGCGCGATCCGCTCGGCCAGCGCCGGCTTTGCCCTGCGCGCAACCGGCGACCCGCTTGCCGTGGTCGCCGGCAAGGACTTCGTTTCCTACCTGCGCCAGGACGAGGGCGACCGCTTCACCTGGGCGCGCGACGGTCGCCAGGGCGCGCCGCTGACGCTCTACTATCTGCCACTGGCCGACCCTGACCTGGCCAGCGCGCCCGATCCGGCCCGGACGCCGTCGCTGATGCTGGTTGCCGACGCCGGTGCCGGGCTGGGCGGCGGCAGCGGCGAGGGCGGCAATGCCGCGCCGCACCTCGAATCGCTGCTCGGCCAGTTGCCACTGGGCCTCGCCATGGCCGACCGCGACGGGCGGCTGCTGTTCGCCAATGCCGCCTTCATGCGCGCCGCGCTGCGCGAGGGCGAGGGGCCGCCGACCTATCCCACCGATCTCGTCGTCCAGGAAGACAAGGGGCCGCTGTCCGACGCGATCCGCCGCTTCTGCCTGGGCCCGGTGGCGGCGGGCGATATCGCCATCCGCCTCAAGGACCAGCCCGAAGAGCCGGTCTCGCTCAGCCTCGCCGGCGTGCGCGGGCTGGGCGAGGCAGCGGTGCTGCTCAGCCTGACCGACACCTCGGAGGAAACCCGCCTCAAGCGGCAGGTCGCCCAGGCGACCAAGATGCAGGCGGTGGGCCAGCTGGCGGGCGGCGTGGCGCACGATTTCAACAATGTGCTCACCGCCATCCTCGGAACCTGCGACCTGATGCTGATGCGCCACATGCCTGGCGATTCCGATTATGACGACATCCAGCAGATTCGCGCCAATTCCAACCGCGCCGCCTCGCTCACCCGCCAGCTGCTCGCCTTCTCGCGCCAGCAGACCCTGCGCCCCGAAGTGCTCCAGTTGCCCGACGTCGTCAGCGAAGTTTCGCAGATGCTCAAACGGCTGATCGGCGAGAAGATCCAGCTCTCGGTGCGCCATGACCGCGATCTCGGCCCGGTGCGCGCCGACCCTACCCAGCTCGAGCAGGTCATCGTCAACCTCGCCGTCAATGCCCGCGATGCGATGCAGGCCAAAGGCGATGCCAGCGGTCGCCTGCTCATCGCCACCCGCCGCGTCTCGCCCGCCGACGTGCGCGCGCTGCGCAGCGAGGTCATGCCGCAGGGCGACTATACCGCGCTGGTGGTCGAAGATACCGGCGGCGGCATTCCGCCCGAGCATCTCGGCAAGATCTGGGAGCCGTTCTTCACCACCAAGGAATCGGGGAAAGGCACCGGGCTGGGCCTTTCGACCGTCTACGGCATCGTCAAGCAGTCGGGCGGCTTCATCTTTGCCGACAGCGAGCCGGGCAAGGGGACACGGTTCACGGTCTATCTCCCGGTCCACCGGGGGGAGTCCGCGCCGGTGCCAGCGCTGCCGCCGCGGGCAGAGGCCAAGCAATGGGCCGGTGGCGGCCGCGTGCTGCTGGTCGAGGACGAGGACCCGGTGCGCATGGTCGCCGAACGCGCGCTGGTCCGCGCCGGCTACCAGGTCACCCCGGCGCGCGACGGCGAGGAAGGGCTCGAACTGGTCGCGCAGGGCGGGGAATTCGACATGGTCGTCTCCGACGTGGTCATGCCCGGGATGGACGGACCGGCGATGGTCCGCGAAATCCGCAAACTGGTCCCGGCCATGCCCGTGCTGTTCATGTCGGGCTATGCCGAGGAACAATTGCGTGCACAGATCGATATCGACGACGTCGCCTTCCTGCCCAAGCCGTTCTCGGTGCAGCAGATCAGCGACAAGGTGGGGGCCATGCTGGCGGCGGGTGGCTGAGGCCCGACATTGTGGCTACCTGTCGTAAAAAAAATTATCGTTCTCCCCTTGTTCTATCGGAACAAACGCGATACGAATCGCTCCATTGACCTTCCGGGTCGGATGTTTAGGCAAGGGGACGAGACATGGCTGCGCAGCTCAAGCTGATTCAGGAAGGCAAGGACACAATGGACCGTCAGAAGGCGCTCGAAGCGGCGCTGGCGCAGATCGACCGCGCCTTCGGCAAGGGCTCCGCGATGAAGCTCGGCTCGAAGGAGACGATGCAGGTCGAGACGATTTCGACCGGCAGCCTCGGGCTCGATATCGCGCTGGGCGTTGGCGGCCTGCCACGCGGGCGGGTGATCGAGATCTACGGCCCGGAAAGCTCGGGCAAGACCACGCTGGCGCTGCATGTCATCGCCGAGGCGCAGAGGGGCGGCGGCACTGCCGCCTTCGTCGATGCCGAGCATGCGCTCGATCCGGTTTACGCCAAGAAGCTCGGCGTCGATATCGACGAGCTGATCGTCTCGCAGCCCGATACCGGCGAGCAGGCGCTCGAGATCGTCGATACGCTGGTGCGCTCGAACGCCATCGACGTGCTGGTGATCGATTCGGTGGCCGCCCTGGTGCCGCGCGCCGAGATCGAGGGCGAGATGGGCGACAGCCATGTCGGCCTGCAGGCGCGGCTGATGTCGCAAAGCCTGCGCAAGCTCACCGGCTCGATCAGCCGTTCGCGCTGCATGGTGATCTTCATCAACCAGCTGCGCATGAAGATCGGGGTGATGTACGGCAATCCCGAGACCACCACCGGCGGCAATGCACTCAAGTTCTATGCGAGCGTCAGGCTCGACATCCGCCGCACCGGCCAGATCAAGGACCGCGACGATATCGTCGGCAACACCACGCGGGTGAAGGTGGTCAAGAACAAGGTCGCGCCGCCGTTCAAGCAGGTCGAATTCGACATCATGTACGGCCAGGGGATTTCCAAGGTCGGCGAGATTCTCGATCTCGGGGTCAAGGCCGGGATCGTCGAGAAGTCGGGTGCCTGGTTCAGCTACGATTCGATCCGCATCGGCCAGGGGCGTGAGAATTCGAAGACCTACCTGATCGAAAACCGCGAAGTTTGCGACCGGCTGGAAGCTGCCATCCGCAGCCAGACCGACCGCGTTGCCGAGGAGATGATGACGGGCCCGGACGCGGTGGACGACATCTGACACTCAAAGGAGGGCCGGGGGACAGCACAACCCCCGGAGCTCCCCGAAACAGGACCGGCGCGGAAGCAGTCTGCTCCGCGCCGGTCTTTTCGTTTCGGTGCCGCTGCCGCAAGCGGGAAGGGCTGGAGCAGGGCGGTCAGCTCAGGCCTTGGCCATCGCTGTTTCGAGGTTCTCGACGATCGCCTCGAAGAACCCCTCGGTGGTCAGCCACGGCTGCTCGGGGCCGATCAGGATGGCGAGGTCCTTGGTCATCTTGCCGCTTTCGACCGTCTCGATGCAGACCCGCTCGAGCGTCTCGGCGAATTGTACCACTTCGGGGGTCTCGTCGAACCGGCCGCGGTACATCAGTCCGCGGGTCCAGGCGAAGATCGAGGCGATCGGGTTGGTCGAGGTCGACTTGCCCTGCTGGTGCTGGCGGTAGTGGCGGGTGACCGTGCCATGCGCGGCTTCGGCCTCGACGCAATCGCCCGAAGGCGTCATCAGCACCGAGGTCATCAGGCCGAGCGAACCGAAGCCCTGCGCCACCGTGTCCGACTGGACATCGCCGTCGTAGTTCTTGCAGGCCCAGACGAACTTGCCGCTCCACTTGAGCGCGGAAGCGACCATGTCGTCGATCAGGCGGTGTTCGTAGGTGATCCCGGCGGCTTCGTATTTCGCCTTGAATTCGGCGTCGAACACCTCCTCGAACAGGTCCTTGAAGCGCCCGTCATAGGCCTTCATGATGGTGTTCTTGGTCGACAGATACAGCGGCCAGCCGAGGTTGAGCGCGTAATTCATCGAGGCGCGGGCGAAATCGCGGATCGAATCATCGAGATTGTACATCGTCATCGCGACGCCCGGGCTCGGGAACTTGAACACCTCGAAGTCGAGTGTCTTGCCATCTTCGCCGTCGAACACCATGCGCAGCGTGCCCGGGCCGGGGATCAGCGTGTCGGTGGCGCGATACTGGTCGCCGAAGGCGTGGCGGCCGATGACGATCGGGTCGGTCCAGCCCGGCACCAGCCGCGGCACGTTGGAGATGACGATCGGTTCGCGGAACACCACCCCGCCGAGGATGTTGCGGATGGTGCCATTGGGCGACTTCCACATCTTCTTGAGCTTGAATTCCTCGACCCGCTGCTCGTCAGGCGTGATTGTCGCGCACTTCACCGCGACGCCATACTTGCGCGTGGCATTGGCGCTGTCGACAGTGATCTGGTCGTTGGTCTCGTCGCGCTTCTCGACCGAGAGATCGTAATATTTCAGGTCGATGTCGAGATAGGGCAGGATCAGCCGCTCGCGGATCCATTGCCAGATGATGCGGGTCATCTCATCGCCGTCCATTTCGACGACGGGGTTCTTCACCTTGATCTTGGCCATGATGCGCGCGGGCTCCCCGGGGATGGAATTTGCCAGCCTCTTAGCACGGCAAAAGCGCGAGGCAAGGCGCGTCTTGACCGCCTTGGCGCTGGACACGGGGCTGGGGGAAATGCACTCGGGCGGCGGACAGAATCACGGGAGAACGGGCAGTGAGCGAGCAAGTGCTGGTCAGCGTCGCCGATGGCGTCATCGAAGTCACGATCAACCGCCCCGAGGCGCGCAACGCGATGAGCAAGGCGGCGGCCGAGGGCATTGCTGCGGCGATGGACCGGCTCAACGCCGAGGCGGAGCTGCGCTGCGCCATCCTCACCGGCGCCGGCGGCACCTTCTGCTCGGGCATGGACCTCAAGGGCTTCCTCAGGGGCGAATTCCCGGTGGCCGGGACCCGCGGCTTCGGCGGGCTGACCAGCTGGACGCCGGACAAGCCGGTGATCGCTGCGGTCGACGGGTTTGCCTATGCCGGCGGCATGGAACTGGCGCTGGCCTGCGATCTGATCGTCGCCAATGTGAACGCCAAATTCGGCATCCCCGAGGCCAAGCGCGGTCTCGTCGCGGCCGGCGGCGGCGTCGTCCAGCTGCCGCGCCTGCTGCCGCGCCCGCTGGCGATGGAACTGGCGCTGACCGGCGATCCGATCACCGCGAGCCGTGCCTACGAGCTCGGCCTGGTCAACCGCCTCACCGAGGGCCCGGCGATCGAGGCGGCGCGCGAACTGGCGCGCAGCATCGCCGCCAACGGCCCCTTGGCGGTGATCGCCGCGAAGGGCATTGTCCGCAATTCATGGCTGTGGAGCGACGCCGAGATCGCGGCGAAGCAAAGCGGCTACATTGCCGCTGTCTTCGCTTCCGAAGACGCCCGCGAAGGCGCTCTGGCCTTCGCCGAGAAGCGCAAGCCCAACTGGCAGGGAAAATAGGGTGCCAGGTGTCCAGGTTTTTTTTGGTCCCGGCATTGGATGGGCCGGATTTGGGGTGAAGCGTTCTGGCTCGCTTGCCCGCTCCCCTGTGGTTTCAGTCGTGAGCGGCAGGCGTCGATGGTCCAGGCTTCGCCCATTGATGCCAGGTTCCTTACGCCGGGATCTGATTGAAAGGCACGCCTTTGTCCGGGCGGTGATCCTGCGGCAGACCAAGGATTTTCTCGGCAATGGTGTTGAGCAACATCTCATCCGCACCGCCGGCGATCCGGCCGGTGGGGGCATTGATCCAGCTCGATTGCCAGTTGTCCTTGGTGGAGGCGTGCTCGTCGAAATGCAGGGCATCGGTGCCTTGCAGGTCGATCGCCAGTTCGGACAATTTCTGCCGTGAGCGCACCGACACCAGCTTGTTGAGCGAGCCTTCCGGCCCCGGCTCCATGCCTGCTTTCATCATCATCATTGCCCGCGCGGTGATTGCATCGAGGCCATTGCGCATCGCATAGGTGCGCGCGATCGCCGAACGGATCCGGCCATCCTGGATGGCTGGCCTGCCGTTGATCTTCGTCTCCCGCGCAAGGCTGATGAACAGATCGAGGTGCGGGCCGAAGCCGGCGCTGTCGGTCGCGACATAGCGTTCGATCATCAGCGTCGCCATGGCCACGGCGAAGCCGCCGCCAACCGGCGACAGGCGGTTGCTGTCATCGATCCGCACATCGTCGAAGAACACTTCGTTGACGTGGGCATCGCCGCCGGCAAGCTTGATCGGCCGGACCTCGACGCCCGGCGCGCGCATATCGACCCAGAAATAGGTCAGCCCCTTGTGCTTTGGCACAGTGGGATCCGTGCGCGCGACGATGACGCCAAAATCGCTATATTGCGCCCAGCTGGTCCACAGCTTCTGGCCGCTGAGTTTCCAGCCATTCCCGTCCGGTTCGGCGCGCAGCCGGAGCCCCGCCAGATCCGACCCACCGGCAGGTTCGGAGAACAGCTGGCACCAGATTTCCTCGCCCTGCATCGCCTTGATCACCCGTTCGCGCACGAAGGGCTTGTCCTGGCAGAACTTCATCATGATCGGCACTGGCATGCCCAGGCTGATGCCGAAAAAGGCCGACGGCATGCCGTATTTCAGCTCTTCGGTTTCGAAAGCGATCTTCTCGACAGGGGTGAGGCCCTGACCGCCGAATTCGGCAGGCCAGTTGATCCCGGCATAGCCTGCCTCGTAGCGCGCCTTGAGATAGCGGCGACCGAGCGCGAGGTCCTCGGCCTCGGCCAGTCCCTTGCGCGCCCTGCTGCCAAACTCGCCGGCGACCGACTGGAGCCAGGCATCGGCCCGCGCTGCATAATCCTCGATGTCGCTCATGGGGCTTCTCCCGTCAGCTGATCGACCAGCACATCTTCCCAGAACAGCATGTTGCCCTGTTCGACCGCGAGCGTGCGGGCGCGGCGCATGTGGAGATGCAGGCCCGCCTCCCAGGTCACGCCGATGCCGCCATGGATCTGCACGCAGTCGCGCGCGGCGGTGTCATAGGCCTCGGTCGCCTGAATGCGTGCGGCGGCGGCGGCCTTCAGGAAATCGGGCTGGCCTTCGCGTGTGGCCGCATGCAACGCGGCGGCACGGGCCAGCTCGACCAGGCCATAAAGCTCGGCGATGCGGTGCTTGACCGACTGGAACGCGCCGATCGGCTGGCCGAAGGCGCGGCGGGTCAGGGCATAGTCGCGTGCGCGCTCCATCAGCGCTTCGGCCCCGCCGGTCTGCTCGTGGGCGGTAACCACCGCTTGCAGGGCGAGGATGTGGAGCGCGGCCTGCATCGCCTTGTCGCCCGAGGCGAGCAACTCGGAGCCGGTGTTGCGAAAGGCGAGATGGGCAGTGCAGCGGGCATTGTCGAAGGTGTTGAAGCCCTGGCGCTGGACGCTGGCCAGACTGGCCGCGACCAGCACCGGCGTGCCTGCCTCACTGGCCAGTACGATCGCGATGTTGGCGTTCAGTCCAGCGCAGACCGAAGGCTTGGTGCCGTTGAGCTGGCCATGGCTAAAGCTGACCGCAGCGCTGGCAGGCAGCGGCTCCTGCCCTTCGGCAAAGGCGATGGCACCGATGGCCTCGCCACTGGCAAAGTGCGACAGCCAGCGATCCTTGAGTTCGCCCGACCCGTGGTCTAGGATCGCCCGCGCCGCGCCGAATGTGCTGGTCAGGAAGGGGGCACCCGCGAGCGTCCGTCCGGCCTGAAACGCGATCAACCCCAGTTCGACCAGCGACAGGTCCAGCCCGCCATAGGCCTCGGGAAGCGCCAGTGCGGTCCAGCCATGTTCCTTTGCCGTGTCCCAGAAAGGCGCGTGGAATTGCCCTTGCTGCTCGAGCAGCGGCAACAGATGTTCGGACTTTACCCGCGCTTCGAGCACGCGACGCGATTCCGCAGCAATGGCCAGCTGGCCTTCATCATAGAGCAACGACATTGCACAGCCTTGTGATGGAGGGGGCAGCCATTCTTGGCGGTTCACGGCACAGTGTGCAATACGGTCGAAGGGGCCGCTCGGCGCGCCCGCGTCATGACCGGCCTGCGCGCGAAATTCGGATAGCCCTTGCCCCTTGAGAGGGAGGAGATACGAAGCCCTCCTTCCACAGCCTCGCGATACCCGCCATTGCGCCGCGCCGCAGGCCTCCCCATATCCAGCGCCAACACTGGGCAATCACCCCAACGAATGGACATGTCTGTGAAACTGCTCCCCCTGCTTCCCTTGCGCGATATCGTCGTTTTTCCCGGCATGGTGGTGCCGCTGTTCGTCGGTCGCGAAAAATCGGTGGCGGCGCTCGAAGCGGCGATGACCGGCGACAAGGACATTTTCCTGCTCGCCCAGCTCGATCCCGGTTGCGACGATCCCGCTGACGACGACCTCTACGACATTGGCGTGGTGGCGACCGTGCTCCAGCTGCTCAAACTGCCCGACGGCACCGTGCGGGTGCTGGTCGAAGGGCAGCAGCGCGGTCGGCTCGAGGCGCTGCGCGAAGAGGACAACATGCTGGTTGCCGGGGTCGAGGAGCTCGTCGGCGAGAGCGCTTCGGGCACCGAGGTTTCGGGGATGATGCGCAGCGTCGTCGAGCAGTTCGGCGAATATGCCAAGCTCAACAAGAAGCTGTCGCAGGACGCCGGCGAACAGCTTGCCGACATCGACGATGCCTCGCGCCTCGCCGATGCTGTCGCCGCGCAGCTGACCACCAAGGTTGCCGACAAGCAGTCGTTGCTCACCGAAACCGATCCGCTCAAGCGGCTCGAAATGGTCTACAGCTTCATGGAAGGCGAACTCGGCGTGCTCCAGGTCGAGCGCAAGATTCGCGGGCGGGTCAAGCGCCAGATGGAGAAGACCCAGCGCGAATACTATCTCAACGAGCAGTTGAAGGCGATCCAGTCAGAACTCGGCGGTGGCGATGGCGAGGAGCCGAACGAGATCGCCGAATTGCAGGGCAAGATCGACAAGCTCAAACTATCCAAGGAAGCGCGCGCCAAGGCCAATTCGGAGATCAAGAAGCTCAAGTCGATGCAGCCGATGAGCGCCGAGGCGACCGTCATCCGCAACTATCTCGATGTGCTGCTGGGGCTGCCGTGGGGCAAGAAGTCGAAGCTCAAGCGGGACATCGCCGGCGCGCAGGCGATCCTCGACGACGACCATTATGCGCTGGAGAAGGTCAAGGACCGCATCGTCGAATATCTCGCGGTGCAGGCGCGGACCAACAAGCTCAAGGGCCCGATCCTGTGCCTCGTCGGCCCGCCGGGTGTCGGCAAGACCTCGCTCGGCAAGTCGATCGCCCGCGCTACGGGGCGCGAATTCGTCCGCCAGTCGCTGGGCGGGGTGCGCGACGAGGCCGAAATTCGCGGCCACCGTCGCACTTATATCGGCTCGCTGCCGGGCAAGATCGTCACCAATCTCAAGAAGGCGGGGACGGCCAATCCGCTGTTCCTGCTCGACGAGATCGACAAGCTCGGCCAGGACTTCCGCGGCGATCCCGCCTCGGCGCTGCTCGAAGTGCTCGATCCCGAACAGAACGCGAAGTTCCAGGATCACTACCTCGAACTCGATTTCGACCTGTCCGATGTAATGTTCGTCTGCACGGCGAACAGCCTCAACCTGCCGCAGCCCTTGCTTGACCGCATGGAGCTGATCCGGCTCGAGGGCTATACCGAGGACGAGAAGGTCGAAATCGCCGAGCGTCACCTGCTGCCCAAGCAGATCGAGGCGCATGGCCTGAAGCAGGGCGAATTCGCGCTGACCAACGCCGGCCTGCGTGACCTGATCCGCTACTATACCCGCGAGGCCGGGGTGCGCACGCTCGAGCGCGAGATCGCTCGGCTGGCGCGCAAGAGCCTGCGCAAGATCCTCGAAGGCCAGGAAACCGGCGTCGAGATCACGCCGGAAAACCTCGGCGACTATGCCGGGGTGCGCAAGTTCCGCCATGGCATGTCCGACGAGGAAAACCAGGTCGGCGCGGTGACGGGCCTCGCCTGGACTGAAGTCGGCGGCGAGCTGCTGACCATCGAGAGCGTCACCGTTCCCGGCAAGGGTGCGGTGCGCACCACCGGCAAGCTCGGCGAAGTGATGAGCGAGGGCGTCCAGATGGCCTTCAGCTTCGTCAAGGCGCGCGCGCCGGCCTATGGCATCAAGCCGTCGATCTTCAACCGCAAGGACCTGCACATCCATTTGCCCGAAGGCGCGGTGCCCAAGGATGGGCCTTCCGCCGGCGTCGGCATGGTCACGGCGATGGTCTCGACCCTCACCGGTATCCCGGTGCGCGCAGATATCGCGATGACCGGCGAGGTCACGCTGCGCGGCCGGGTGCTGGCGATCGGCGGCTTGAAGGAAAAGCTGCTTGCCGCGCTACGGGGCGGCATCAAGACGGTGCTGATCCCGGAAGAGAACCGCAAGGACCTCGCCGAGATCCCCGCCAATATCCAGGAAGGGCTGGAAATCATCCCTGTTGCCCATGTCGATGAGGTGCTGGCGCGGGCGCTGGTGCGGCCGCTCGAAGCGGTCGAATGGACCGAGGCTGACGAGCTGGCCAGCCAGGCGGCAGCGCCGGTTATGGGTACTGGAACGGCGATTCCAACCGCACACTGATCCATGCTGCACTGCCGCGAATCGGAGGGCGGTTGCGCCGCTCGTTCGCGCCATTTTGGCCGGCCCGGCGCTCGCAACGCCTCACTTCGTCGAAATTGGCGGAATTTGGGGGATAATCGGGCGGTTATTATGTCGATTGGCTTTGACAGCTTCGCCAAAAATCGCTCAATTCCGGCCCGCTCGTGAGGTCAACTCAAGGAGCCCAGATTCACTACCGGTTTCACTAAGAGCTAAGGGGGTTCCCAGAATGAATAAGAATGATCTGATCGGCGCAGTTGCGGATTCCAGCGGTCTGACGCGCAGCGATGCGACCAAGGCAGTTGAAGGCGTGTTCGAGGCAATCACCGGCGCCCTGACCAAGGGCGACGAAGTGCGTCTGGTCGGCTTCGGCACTTTCTCGGTTGCCAAGCGCAAGGCCTCCACAGGGCGCAACCCGCGCACCGGCGAGCCGATGAAGATCAAGGCGACCACCCAGCCCAAGTTCAAGGCCGGCAAGGGCCTGAAAGACGCGGTCAACTAAGCCCGGTTCCGCGACGACTTGCGCCGCGCCTGCCCCCGGGCAGGCGCGGCGTTTTCGTTGTGGTCTCAGCGCGCGAGGCGTAGCAACGCGGTCGGGGCAGCGGTGCTGCGGGCATTGACCTTCCATTCGAGCCGCTGCCCGGTGGTGAAGGGCTGCGGTCCGGCATCGGTGTTGTTGGCGAGCAGTGCGGCGTCGGTGACGATCGCGAAGGTCCCGTCCATTTCCGGCAACTGCGGCCCGCGCTGGCGGCCTTCCGATAGCGCGGCGGCCTGCATCCATCCGCGATAGGGTTCGCCCGCCGCTGCCGGGGCAAAGCCCGGGGCGTCGATCCGCACGGTGCCGTCGCCGCGCAGCATCGCCTGGACGAACGGACTCGCCGCCGGGAATCGCTCGACGGTGGGGAACGTGAAATCGTGGTCAAGCCGGCCCGAAATCGTGAAATCGACATCGAACAGCCCGTCACCGCGATGCACCACCCTGCGCCACCCGGCCTGCCGCCGCAGCCGCGCTGCCAGTTCTTCGGCTGCCTGCGGATTGCCCGGATCGATGCCGCCGAACATCGCTTTCATCGATTCGTTGTCGCTTCGGCGACGCTGCGCGCCCGCCTCCTGCGCTTGCTGCCAGGCGCGTTTCTGTTCGGCGAGTTCGGCTTCGCTGCACCTGCGTTCCCTGGCTGCGTCGCTTTCGAAGCACGGCTGGGGTGCAAACCTGCTCTCGCCGCTGTTGCCCGGGCGCATCATGTCGGCAAACTTGCTCAGCGCCAGCACATGCACTTCGCCGGTATAGCTGAAGCGGAATGTCCCGTCCTTGCGGATATCGAGTTCCGATGTGAACTTGCCGGGTGAAAGCATGCAGGAGGCGAGTGCCAGCCCCAGCGCGGCAAGCAGCGCCAGCGCGCCGATGCGCCGTCCGCTGGTCAAGGCGTAAGTCATGGTCATTCTCCCGGCGTTTCGCGCGTGGCGACGGCATAAAGCGCAATCGCGGCGGCGTTCGAGACATTGAGGCTCTCGATCGCGCCAGACATGGGCAGTTTGGCGAGCGCATCGCAATGCTGGGCGATGTTGCGGCGCAGGCCTTCGCCCTCACTGCCCAGCACCAGCGCCACCGGCCCGGCGGGCAGCGCTGCGGCCAGCGTCGCCTTGGCCTCGCCGTCGAGGCCGATGCGCCAGTATCCCGCCTCGGCCATTTCCTCGAGCGCGCGGGCGAGATTGACCACGCGCACCCAGGGCACGATCTCGAGCGCGCCCGAGGCCGATTTCGCCACCACCCCCGATTCGGGCGGCGCGTGCCGGTCCTGCGTCACCAGCGCTGCCGCACCGAAGGCGGCGGCCGAGCGCAGGATCGCCCCGGCATTGTGCGGATCGGTCACCGAATCGAGCACCACCAGTGGGCGCGCCGGATCGCCACTCAGCACATCGCCGAGAAAGACGTCTTCCAGGGCATCGCATTCGAGCACCAGCCCCTGGTGCGGCGCGTCGCGCGCGACAAGGCGCCCAAGATCGGCCGCTTGCGCATATTCGAGCGGGAAATTGGGCGGCAGATCGCCATCGAGAGCGGCAATGCCTTCGCGCGTCGCCCACAGCTTGCGGTGGGTGCGCTCGGGGTTCCTGAGCGCGGCCTCGACCGCATGGTGCCCCCACAAGCGCACCGCGCCGGTGCTCGCCCGCCCGGAGCCGCGTCCGCCCTGCATCCGCCCGGCGCGTCCGCGCAGGGCCCGCGAGGGTTTGCCATCGCCGGGCTTGCTCATCGTTCGGTGTCCTGTGTGGTCATGGCGACGGTCCCTGCCAGTCGCACCATTGACAGGCAAGGCTCGCTTCGTCATGAGCGCGCCTTCTCGGTCGTGGGGCTCTTTCGGAGCCCATAATGCGGGGCGACCCGCTGCCGGCTTGCTGGTGTGGACAGGTGGCCGAGTGGTTAATGGCAGCAGACTGTAAATCTGCCCGCGTGAGCGTACGCTGGTTCGAATCCAGCCCTGTCCACCACCAGTTTTCCCTCGATGGTATCGGTTGTAGCGTGCCGCGCAGCGAGCAGTTAGGCTGACCCCGACGATTCACTGGGGAGAGCGCCTGTGCCGGTGTCCACCGACGACTACGTATCGATCAGCGATTTCCTTGGCCGCTATTGCTGGCTGGTCGATGCTGGCGATGAAGGCGGGTGGGCGGCGCTGTGGGCGGAAGACGGTGTCTTGGCCGGGGTCTTGCCCGAACCGGTGGTCGGCCGCGAGGCGCTCAAGGCAATCCCGCGCAATGCCTTCGCCAGTTCGGGCGGCAAGCTGCGCCACCTCGTCGGCAGCCTCAACTGCGACTACGACAGCGACGGCAAGGACCGCGCAATCGCGCGCTACTACAATCTCGTGACCAACTGGATGCAGGGCGGCGGCTTCACCTGCCTTGCCGCCAGCACGGTCCAGCTGCGGCGCAATGGTGCCAGCTGGCTGATCGAGCGCAGCGATTCGGTGACCCTGGCGTGAGCGCGGCTTGCCTTGGCAAGCAGGAGCTATAGAACAGGGTAACTCATAAGTCGGGAGAGAGTTTGCAATGGAAATGGCCGGTGAGCGACGGATCGCCGCAGCCCCGCAGCGCGTCTGGGAGGCGCTCAATGATCCCGCCGTGCTGCGCGCCTGCATTCCCGGCTGCCAGAGCCTGGAAAAAGAGGCGGACGACCGCTTCACTGCCGTTGCCGAGGTCAAGATCGGGCCGATCGGCGCGCGCTTCAAGGGCGCGGTGGCGCTGAGCGAGCTCGACCCGCCGCATGGCTATACCATCTCCGGGCAAGGCAGCGGCGGCGTCGCGGGCAATGCCAGGGGCACCGCGAAAGTGCGCCTCAGCGCAGACGGGCCGGGCACGCTGCTGGCCTACACGGTCGATGCGCAGGTCGGCGGGCGCATGGCGCAGCTCGGCGGGCCGCTGATCGACGCGACGGCGAAAAATCTCGCCGAGAAGTTCTTCACCAAATTCGGCGAAACGGTCGGCGGCGAGGTGGCTGCGGCCACTCCTGGCCGGGGCGGCACCCGCGATTCACGCAACCGCGCCGGTGGCGACATGCCGCCCCTGCCGCCGTGGCGCAACCCGCGCCGCGCGGCGGCTTCCCCTGGGCCTGGGCGCTGGCGCTGGGGCTGGCGATTGTCGCTGGATTCCTGCTCGGGCGCAGCGCGGCGGCGGACTGGTGGGTGATTGCCGTGGTCGTGCTGGCCCTGGTCGCTGCCGGGGCGGGCTACGACGCCGGGCGACGCAGCGGAGGCCAGCGATGAAGCCGGCACCGTTCGATTACATCGCGCCCGCCACCATCGACGAGGCCTGCGCCGTGCTCGCCGAGGCCGGCGGCGGGGCAACCGTGCTTGCTGGCGGGCAGACGCTGATGCCGCTGCTCAACCTGCGGATGAGCCAGCCCTTCATCATTCTCGACATCAACAAGATCGCGGAGCTGAAGGGCATTTCGCGGCAGGGGGAGAGCATCCGCGTCGGCCCGGCGACCCGTCAGGCCGAGGCGCTGGCCAGCGATCTGCTCGCCGCCGAACTGCCGGTGCTGGTTGAGGCGTTGAGCCAAGTCGGCCACCACCAGACGCGCAATCGCGGCACTGTCGGCGGCTCGATCGCACTGGGCGAACCGGCGGCGGAACTGCCCGCGACCGCAGTGGCGCTGGGCGCGACCATCGAGGCGCGCTCGGTGCGGGGAACGCGGCAGATTGCCGCGCCCGATTTCTACCTCGGGCCCTACATGACCGCGCTCGAACCCGACGAGCTGGTCACCGGCATTCACTTCCCCGCCTGGCCCGAGCGGCCATGTCACCCTGTTCCGCGAAGTGGCGCAGCGACCCGGCGATTTCGCACTGGTCGGCATGGTTGGCGCGCTGGCCCTGGAGCATGGCGCAGTCGCGCGCGCCGGGATCGCCTGGTTCGGCATGGGGCCGACCCCGATCGCCGCGCGGCAGGCGGAGGCAGCGTTGATCGGCAGGGGCATTGCCGCGCTCGACGTGGCTGCGATCGCCGGATTGGCCGTGGCCGACACCGCACCGTTCGACGACCTTCACGCCAGCGCCGAATACCGGCGCACTGTCGGCCGGCGCATATTTGCGCGCACCCTGCGCGAAGCCCTCAACATCCGGGAGGCCGCATGAGCGCGCCACAAAGCGAGTTTCGCATCGAAATGACGATCAATGGCCGCCGGCAGACCGGCAGCATCGAAGCGCGCAAGTCGCTCGGCGATTTCCTGCGCGACGATGCCGGCTACACCGGGGTGCACCTCGGCTGCGAACATGGCGTCTGCGGTGCCTGCACGGTGATCGTCGATGGCCTCGCGGTGCGCAGCTGCCTGATGCTGGCGGTGCAGGCCGATGGCTGCGCGATCACCACTGTTGAGGGCCTCGCCGAACCCGACGGCACCTTTCATCCCGTCCAGGCGGCGATGCGGGATGAGCATGCCTTGCAATGCGGCTTCTGCACGCCCGGCGTGGTCTGCACGCTCGCCGCGCTGACCGGCGAGGGCAAGGCGGCGAGCGAGGACGAGCTGCTCGCCGCCATGTCGGGCCACATCTGCCGCTGCACCGGCTATCAGGGCATCCGCCGCGCGATCAAGCGGCTGGCAAGCGCGGAAGAGGCGGCATGAACGCCCCCGTCGCCCCGCCAGTCCCAATCCGCCGATCAGGGCGGCCCGCTACATCGGCGAGCGCATGCCGCGCAAGGAAGACCCGCGCCTGCTGACCGGGCGCGGCCAATTTGTCGACGATATATCGCTGCCCGGCATGCTGCATGTCGCCTTTGCGCGCAGCCAGATCGCGCGCGGCAAGGTGGTGTCGATCGATTGTTCGGCGGCGCGCGACATTCCCGGCGTTCACGCGGTCTGGCTGGCCGCCGAGCTGGAGTACCCCGGCTTGCAGTTGATGAGCATGTACCTCAGGCCCACTGAAATCGACACACCGCTGCTGGCGAGCGATATCGTGCGCTACGTCGGCGAGCCGCTGGCCCTGGTGATTGCCGACAGCCGCGCGCTAGCGGAGGATGCGGCGGCGCTGATCGAGGTCGAATACGACGAGCAGGATCCGGTGGTCACCATCGCCCAGGCGAAAACCATGGGACCGATCCACCCCGACACCCAGGACAACATCGCCGCCGAAGCGGGCGACGAGGAAATCGACGACGCACTGGCGGCGCTGATCGCGGGAGCGGCGCACCGCGTCACCCACACGGTCATCCACCAGCGCATCTCGCAATCGCCGATGGAATGCCGCGGCATTGTCGCGACACGCGACGGCAACCAGGAACTCAAGCTCTACATCACCTGCCAGAGCCCGCACATGATCGCCCGCTGGGTCAGCCAGGCCTTCGGCTTTCCGCAGACCGCGATCCATGTCGTCGCCAAGGACGTCGGCGGCAGCTTCGGCCTGAAGAACCAGCCATGGCGCGAAGAGACTGCGACCATCGTCGCCGCGCTGCGCTTTGGCCGGCCGCTGAAGTGGATCGAGGACCGCTACGAGCACATGACCGCCTGCTGCCAGTGCCGCGAGCAGGAATTCACCCTGACCATTGCCTATGACAAGGACGGCAAATTCGTCGCCAGCCACGGCGACTACAGCGCCAACAACGGCGCGTTTCCGCAAGGCGCGGACAACAACCTGGCCGCGCACATGTTCATGTGGGCGGCGTACAAAATGCCTGCCTACGGCTTCCTCACGCGCGGCTGGTATACCAACACTGCCGGGCTGGCCGCCTATCGCGGACCTTGGGCAATCGAATTCGCTGGTGCGCGAAACGGCAATGGACAAGGCCGCGCGTCAAATAGGCATCGACCCGGTCGAACTGCGCCGCCGCAATGTGCTGCAACTCGCTGACCAGCCTTCGACGACCGCGATGGGACTGCCGGTCGATGACATCACCACTGCGAGCTGCCTCGAAAAGCTGCTTGAGAATTTCGACGTTCCCGCTTTCCGCAAGCAGCAGGCGGCGGCGCGGCTGGAGGGGCGCTATCTCGGGCTCGGCATCGCCGCTTACGTCGAGCCGACGGCGTCGGCCGGCAGCATCAATTTCATGACCGGCGAACTGGCCCAGGTGCGCATCGAGCCGACCGGCAAGGTCACTGCGGCGATGAGCACCCATTCGCAGGGGCACGGCACCGCGACCACCATGGCGCAGGTCATCGCCGACCGGCTGGGCGTGCCCTACGAGGACGTCACCGTGTTCGAGGGCGACAACATGCACGGCGGCTTCGGCCCCGGCGCGGCGGGCAGCCGGCAGGGAGTGATCGGCGGCGGTGCGGCGATTTCGGCGGCGGAACTGCTCGCCGCCAAGGTCAGGACACTCGCCGCGCACCTCTATAACGCCAGCCCCGAGGCCGTGACGATTGCCGGTGGCATGGTGCACATCGCTGGTGCGCCGGAAATGACCCGTTCGCTGCGCGAGATTGCCGACATCGCCTATGGCGAGCCGCTCCGGCTCCCGCCGGGCTTCGAGGCCGGGCTGGAGGCGCAATACCGCTATCAGCCGCCGGGCATGACCATGACCAGCGCGGCGCACGCCTGCATTGTCGAGATCGACGCCGAGACCGGCTTCGTGAAAATCCTGCGCTGGATCACCTCGGAAGACTGCGGCACGGTGATCAACCCGGCAGTGGTCGAAGGGCAGGTGACCGGCGGGCTCGCGCAGGCGATCGGCATGGTGCTGCTCGAGGAGGCGGGCTACGACGCGCGCGGCAATCCCATCGCAGCGACCTACAAGGACTATCTGCTGCCGGCGATCAGCGATGTGCCGGTGTTCGAATTCATCCACGCCAACACCCCGTCGCAAACCGTCGGCGGCATGCGCGGGGTGGGCGAGGGCGGGGCGATCATTGGCCCGCCGACGCTGGTCAATGCCATCGCCGATGCGCTGGCACCGTTCGGCGAGATCGCAGTCAACCTGCCGCTGACCCCGGCGAAGATCCTCGATGTGATCGAGGGGCGCGATATTTCCGGCCGGGCGGGGCAAGGTGCGGCGGCGGCGGCGTTGGTGGCGGCGGACGTGGTGCCGGTTCCTGCCGCGGCGCAACCCCAGGCGGCGGCATCCGCTGGCGAAGCGCAGGTCGATGGCGACTGGCAGATGACCATGTCGACGCCGATGGGCGCGCAGGAAATGACCGGGCACTTCGCAACGGCCGGCAGCGCGCTCAGCGGCTACCTGACCAGCGCCGAGGGCCGCCAGGACTTCACCGGCAGTGTTGAGGCGGGGCGGCTGAAGTTCGATCTCAAGATCGACAAGCCGATGAAGATCACGCTGAAATACGACCTCCAGGTCGATGGCGACGCGATTTTCGGCAAGGTCAAGATGGGCATGTTCGGCACCTCCAAACTCAGCGGTGGGAGGATTTAAGCCTCTGCGCCGCTTGTGAAGCGGCCTGCCAGCCCCTAAGTGGCGCGCATGGCCGGTGAAATCATGGACAACCGTGGTACGGGCGAGGCTGGCTGGCACTGGCCCTCCGTCCACCCCGAAGGGCGCAAGTTCGCGTTGATCGCGGCGGCGGTGTGCCTGCTCGCGGCATTCTTTGCCTGGGAAACCCTGGCCTGGCCGCTCGGCGGGCTGGTTCTCGGCATCCTCGCCTTCTTCCGCGATCCCCAGCGCGTCACCCCGCGCGACGAGCGGCTGGTGATCGCGCCCGCCGACGGGCTGGTGACGCTGATCCGCAAGGTCGCCCCGCCGCCCGAACTGGTGGTCGATGATGGCAGCGGTGCGCCGGGGCTGGGCGATGGCCCGGTCACCCGCATCTCGATCTTCATGAGCGTGTTCGATGTCCACATCAACCGCGCGCCGATCGCCGGCACCGTGCGCCGGGTGATCTATATTCCCGGCAAGTTTCTCAATGCCGACCTCGACAAGGCGAGCGAGGAGAACGAGCGCCAGCATATCCTGATCGATCGCGGCGACGGCACCGCCATCGGCTTCACCCAGATCGCCGGCCTTGTCGCGCGGCGCATCGTGCCTTTCGTCAAGACCGGCGACATTGTCGCCGCCGGGCAGCGCGTCGGGCTGATCCGGTTCGGCAGCCGGGTCGATGTCTATCTGCCCGCGGGCACCGAGCCGCGCGTGTTGCTCGGCCAGAAGATCATCGCCGGAGAGACCGTGCTGGCCGAACTCGGACAGGCCCCGTCGATCGACGGCGTCAGCCAGTGAGCAAAGCACCGCCGCCCGGGCAGCTGCCACGCGGGCTGACGCTGCGGGCGATGGCACCCAACGCGATCACTGCCGCTGCGCTCTGCGTCGGGCTGACCGGCATCCGCTTCGCCATCGGCGGCGAGTTCGAGAAGGCGGTGCTGGCGGTGATCCTGGCCGGCATGCTCGATGGCATCGACGGGCGCATCGCTCGGCTCCTGAAAGCGCAGTCGCGGTTCGGTGCCGAACTTGACAGTCTCGCCGATGCGATCTCGTTCGGCGTCGCCCCGGCGCTGATCGTCTATCTGTGGACGCTGCAGAACCTGCCCCGGCTCGGCTGGTTTGCAGCGCTGGCTTTCGCAATCTGCTGCGTGCTGCGTCTCGCGCGCTTCAATGCGCGGATCGATCTGGCCGACGAACCGCGCAAGGAAGCAGGCTTCCTCACCGGGGTTCCCGCGCCCGTCGGAGCGGGGCTGGCCTTCCTGCCGATCTATCTGTGGGTGATCACCGGCAACGAAGTGTTCGCCGCGCCGCTATGGGTCAGTGGCTGGCTGGTCGTCATCGCCTTCCTGATGATTTCGGGGGTGGCGACGCTCAGCTGGGGCAAGCTGCGCCCGCGCCGTGCGGTCCGGCTGGAAGTGATCGCGCTGGCGGGGCTGGTGGTGGCGGCGCTGGTTGCCGAACCGTGGTTCACGCTGGCGGGCATCAGTATCGTCTATCTGCTGCTGATCCCGGTCGGGACAATTGCCTACGCCCGGGTCAAGCGGCGGCGCGCAAGGCCGGGCGGCGCGGCAGACAATGCCGTTGCGGAGCCTGAGCAAGAGGTCTGAACCCCGGCGACCAGGCTGCGGCCCGCACAGCCAGCACTTGCGTCGTCACCACCACATAACGCAGCTCACGCGTGGTTTCGCACCCGGCAAGTTCCTGCCTCAGCGAACGAAACATCCGCCCATAACGCAACCAGCTCAGCGCCATCGCGGCAAGGGTCATGCAGCCAGCGGCAGCGAACAGCGTCGAGGCGAGCAAGGCGATCATCCGGGTTTCTCCTGCGTGTTGCGATTCGATGGAGCCAGAATGTTCTGATAATGTTCCAGACGTCAAGCGAAAAAATTCACCCTTTGTTCTATTCACAATGCAATTCGGGACTGGATTTCCCCAGAGGCCGGGGCTATGCGCGCAGCCGTCGCGGGGCTCATCTTGTGACAAATCCACATGGGAAGCACTGACATACCGGTGCCGCAGCGGGCTTTTCTCCGCACGGTTCCAGCTTCCCAGAGGCATCAACCGGAAGGAATTAGATCATGGCGGCACCCACCGTCTCCATGCACCAGCTGATCGAAGCTGGCGCACACTTCGGCCACCAGACCCACCGCTGGAACCCGCGCATGAAGCCGTATATCTTCGGCGCGCGCAACGGCGTCCACATTCTCGACCTGTCGCAGACCGTGCCGCTGTTCGCGCGCGCGCTCGAATTCGTCTCGGCGACGGTGCAGGCCGGGGGCAAGGTGCTGTTCGTCGGCACCAAGCGCCAGGCGCAGGAACCGATCGCCCAGATGGCCCGCGCCTGTGGCCAGCATTTCGTCAACCACCGCTGGCTCGGCGGCATGCTGACCAACTGGAAAACCATCTCGGGCTCGATCAAGCGTCTCAAGGCGCTCGAGGAACAGCTTTCGGGCGACACTGCCGGCCTGACCAAGAAGGAAGTGCTCCAGCTCACCCGCGAGCGCGACAAGCTTGAGCTCTCGCTCGGCGGCATCCGCGACATGGGCGGCATTCCCGACGTGATGTTCGTGATCGACGCCAACAAGGAAGAGCTGGCGATCAAGGAAGCCAATGTGCTCGGCATCCCGGTGGTCGGCATCCTCGATTCGAACGTCGATCCCTCGGGTATCGCCTTCCCGGTTCCGGCCAACGACGACGCCAGCCGCGCCATCCGTCTGTATTGCGAAGCGGTCAGCCAGGCCGCGACCAAGGGCCGCCGCGAAGGTGTGGTCGATTCGGGTGCCGACATCGGTGCGATGGACGAGCCGCTGCCTGAAGAGCCTGCCGTGGTCGAAGCGCCTGCTGCCGAGGAGCCTGCTGCGGACATGGCCGCAGTGGTCGAGGCGATTGCCGCGGCTCCGTCCGAGGAAGTTGCCCCGGAGGCTTGATCACCCGGCGTCGTCCCGGACCTGATCCGGGACCGCTGGCGGCTCACGGCAAGGTTGCGTCATGCAGCCAGCGGTCCCGGATCGAGCCCGGGACGGCGTATACTATCAGAGGAAATTTCAAGATGGCTTACACCGCCACTGACGTGAAGACCCTGCGCGAGCGCACTGGCGCGGGCATGATGGATTGCAAGAAGGCGATGGACGAAACCGGTGGCGACATGGAAGCTGCGGTCGATCTGCTGCGCACCAAGGGGCTCGCCGCAGTCGCCAAGAAATCGAGCCGCACTGCGGCCGAGGGCCTGGTCGGCGTCGCTGTCTCGGGCAAGCGCGGCGTGGCCGTCGAGGTCAATTCCGAGACTGACTTCGTCGCCAAGAACGATCAGTTCCAGGACTTCGTGCGCAAGACCACCGAAGTGGCGCTGGGCGCGGCCTCCGACGATGTCGAGGCGCTCAAGGCCGCAGCCTATCCCGGCGGCGGCACCGTCGCTGACACGCTGACCAGCAATGTCGCGACCATCGGCGAGAACCAGCAGGTCCGCCGGATGCGCACGATTGCGGTAAAGTCTGGCGTGGTCGTGCCCTATATGCACAACGCCGCCGCGCCGAACCTCGGCAAGATCGGCGTGCTGGTCGCGCTGGAAAGCGAGGCGGGCAGCGACGTGCTCGAGCCGCTCGGCAAGCAGATCGCCATGCATATCGCCGCAGCCTTCCCCCTCTCGCTCAATGCCGACGGGCTCGACGCCGAGATGATCGCCCGCGAACGCAGGATCGCTGCGGAGAAGGCTGCCGAAAGCGGCAAGCCCGCCGATGTCCAGGCCAAGATGGTCGATGGCGCGGTGGCCAAGTTCGCCAAGGACAATGCCCTGCTCAGCCAGGTCTTCGTCATGGACAACAAGACCCCGGTGGCGCAGGTCGTCGAGCAGGCCGGCAAGGCGGCGGGCGCGAAGATCGTGCTGGCCGACTATGTCCGCTTCCAGCTTGGCGAGGGCATCGAGAAGGAAGTTAGCGACTTCGCCGCCGAAGTTGCTGCTGCCTCGGGCGTGCCCCAGCCTACCGCCTGATTCCGGTTTCCTCCCCGGGCCCGCTCTCGGGGAGGAAATTGCCAGCCCGCTTGGCAGCGCGACGCGGCGCGTCTAAGGCCCCTCGCACCAGTCCGAGAGGTTCGCGCGACGATGTCACAGCCCCGATTCAAGCGCATCCTGCTGAAGCTTTCGGGCGAAGTGCTGATGGGCGGGCAGGCGTTCGGCATCGATCCCGAAACCGTCGCGGCGCTGGCCCGCGAGGTCAAGGCGGCGAAGGAAACCGGGCTCGAAGTGTGCCTGGTCATCGGCGGCGGCAATATCTTCCGCGGCATGGCGGGAGCTGCCAAGGGCATGGACCGTGCCCAGGCCGACTACATGGGCATGCTCGCCACGGTGATGAACGCGCTCGCCATGCAGAATGCGCTCGAACAGCTCGGTGTGCCCACCCGGGTGCAATCGGCGATCGAGATGGACAAGGTCTGCGAGCCGGTCATCCGCCGCCGCGCCGAACGCCATCTCGAAAAGGGCCGGATCGTGATCTTCGCCGCCGGCGTCGGCGCGCCCTATTTCACCACCGATTCCGGTGCGGCGCTGCGCGCAGCCGAAATGCGCTGCGACGCTCTGCTCAAGGGCACCAGCGTCGATGGCATCTATGACAGCGATCCCAAATCAAATTCTGCGGCAAAGCGTTACGATACTGTCGATTACGATACGGTGCTGGCAAAGAACCTCAAGGTAATGGACGCGTCGGCGGTGGCGTTGTGCCGCGACAATGCCATTCCGATCATCGTCTTCTCGATCCGCGAGCCGGGCAACCTGGCCCGCGTGCTGGCGGGGCGGGGGACGCAGACCACTGTTCAGAATTCTGGCGTGCAAAAGGGAGGCTGACCCATGGCCAAATACGACAAGGTGGACCTCGAGCGCCGGATGAAGGGTGCTGTGGAATCGCTCAGGAGCGACCTCTCCGGCCTGCGCACCGGTCGCGCCAACACGACCCTGCTCGATCCGGTCATGGTTACCGTCTACGGCTCGCAGATGCCGCTGAACCAGGTGGCGACGGTCTCCGCACCCGAGCCGCGGCTGCTGTCGGTGCAGGTGTGGGACAAGAACAATATCGGCCCGGTGGAAAAGGCGATCCGTTCGGCCGGGCTCGGACTCAACCCGATCAACGACGGCAACAACATCCGCCTGCCGATCCCGGACCTCACCGAAGAGCGCCGCAAGGAACTGGCCAAGTTGTCCCATTCCTATGCAGAAAAGGCCCGCGTCGCCATCCGCAACGTCAGGCGCGATGGCATGGATGCGCTCAAAGTCGATGAAAATAAAAAGGAAATTTCGGAAGACGATCGCAAGCGCTCTGAAGCAGACGTGCAAAAGCTGACCGACGAAATGATCAAGGCGGCGGACGAAGCAGCGGCGCACAAGGAAAAGGAAATTCTGACGCAGTGAGGCAGCTGGGCCAACTGGCCCCCCTCCCCTTCAGGGGAGGGGATGGGGGTGGGGGCTGTCAGGATAGCTCCGGCATTGCCGACACCCCCCACCCCAACCCCTCCCCTGAAGGGGAGGGGCTATTATGTCGCGCTTGCTCATGACCCAGGCTCGCCACGTCGCCATCATCATGGACGGCAACGGCGCGCTGGGCCAAGCAGCGCCACTTGCCCCGCGCCATCGGCCATCAGCGCGGGGTCGAGGCAGTGCGACGGATTGCCCGCGCGGCGCAGGATCTGGGGCTGGAGGCGCTGACGCTCTATGCCTTTTCCACCGAAAACTGGACCCGCCCCGAAGACGAGATTTCCGCGCTGATGGGGCTGCTCAAGCGCTTCATCCTGAGCGATCTGGAAGAATTCGCCGCCACTAATGTCCAGCTAAAGATTATTGGCGATTACAGTGTGTTTCCTGCAGATATTATCAAATTGATCGAAGATGCGCTGGCGCGCACTGCGGCCAATGACGGAACCACGCTGGCGGTGGCGCTGAACTATGGCGCGCAGGACGAGATAGCCCGCGCTGCGGCGAAAGCGGCAGCGAAGGGCGCGGTGACGACGGCAGCGATCGAGGCGGAACTCGATACCGCAGGCATGCCCCGGCTCGACCTGCTGATCCGCACCTCGGGCGAAGTG
The DNA here is from genome assembly GCA_963777795.1 of uncultured Alphaproteobacteria bacterium. GTDB lineage: Bacteria > Pseudomonadota > Alphaproteobacteria > Sphingomonadales > Sphingomonadaceae > Novosphingobium. Next base: position 843,453 of record CAVZRM010000002.1, on the reverse strand, counting down.
CGGCTGTCGAATTTCCTGCTGTGGCAGGCGGCCTATGCCGAGCTGTGGTTCACTGACGTGCTGTGGCCCGATTTCACGCCCGAGCATTTGCAGGCGGCGCTGGACGCCTTTGCGACAAGGGAGCGGCGCTATGGCGGGCGGTAAGGGCAAGGTAACACTTGCAAGACTCGTCACCCTGAACTTGTTTCAGGGTCCATTTCGCGTTTCAACCGGAGCGCGGAGTAGAAAGCAAGTTGGGCGGCTATGGTCCTCGCCGGTTAGCACGGGGCATGCGGCACGATGGACCCTGAAACGAGTTCAGGGTGACGGTTTTTGTGGGGTTGGGTTGTGCGTATGACGACCCCCCCACCCAAAAAAAGCGACCTCGGCGTGCGGACCGCGTCGGCCATCGCCATGATCGCCGTGGCCGGCACCGCGCTGTGGCTGGGCGGCTGGGCCTGGATCGGCCTGGTCGGTTTGGTGGCGACCGGGGTCATGTGGGAGTGGGGCGGACTGGTGCGCGGCTTTGCGCATGGGCCGGTCCACAAGGCGGCGTGGATGTTCGCCGGCATGCTCTACGTCGCCCTGGCTGCGGCCATGCTGATGGTGCTGCGCAAGCCCGGGGCGAGCATCCTGCCGGTATTGACCGTGGTGTTTATGGTGATTGCTGTCGATATCGGTGCCTATTTCGCCGGACGAACAATCGGCGGACCGAAGATCGCCCCCTCGATCAGCCCGTCGAAGACCTGGGCCGGACTGGGCGGGGGCATCGCCGGGGCGACCCTCGCATTGGGCGGCATGATCGCGCTGGCCTCCAGTCCGCGAGGCATGGAGCTTGCGCGCGGGCACCAGGCTGGGCTTCAGGACACCTATTTTGTGGTCCATGACTTTGGCGGCCTGAGCACGATAATCCTGGCGGGCGCACTGGTGGCCATCGTCGCCCAGGCCGGAGACTTCTTCGAAAGCTGGATGAAGCGTCGCGCGGGCGTAAAGGATTCGGGCAGCCTGATCCCGGGGCACGGGGGATTGTTCGACCGGGTCGATGGTCTGCTGGCCGTGGCATTTGCCATTGGCCTTGCGACCCTCGCCGGGGCTATAGCGACGCCGTGACCCCTCGCACCATCTCCATCCTCGGCGCGACTGGCTCGATTGGCGCATCCACGCTCGATCTGATCCGGCGCGAGAAGGACAAGTGGCGCGTGGTCGCGCTGACCGCCCACTCGAACGCCGGGGAACTCGCCAAACTCGCGCGGGAATTTTCCGCCGAGATCGCCGTTGTCTCCGACGAAAGCTGCCTGCCGGCCCTGCGGAGCGCCCTCTCCGGGTCGCAAGTCGAGGCCGCTGCCGGGCCCGCCGCGCTGATCGAAGCCGCCGCCCGCCCGGCCGATGTCACCATGTCGGCCATTGTCGGCTGCGCCGGCCTGGCCCCGACCATGGCAGCGATTGGCAACGGCGGCATCATCGGCCTGGCCAACAAGGAATCGCTGGTCTCCGCCGGTGACGTTTTGACCAGCGCCGTCGCCCGCCACAGCGCCACTCTGTTGCCGGTCGATTCGGAGCACAATGCGATCTTCCAGTGCCTTTCCGGCAACCATATCGCGGACGTCCGCTGGATCACGCTGACCGCCAGCGGCGGCCCGTTCCGCGACTGGAGCGCCGACAAACTTGCCCACGCCACCCCGGCGCAGGCGGTCAAGCATCCCAACTGGGATATGGGTGCCAAGATCAGCGTCGATAGCGCGACCATGTTCAACAAGGGGCTGGAACTGATCGAGGCCTGGCACCTGTTCCCGGTGGGACTGGAGCGGCTCCGCATCATCGTTCATCCGCAGTCCATCGTCCATTCGATGGTCGAGTACCGCGACGGCTCGACCTTGGCGCAGCTCGGTCCTTCGGACATGCGCGTGCCGATTGCCTCGACACTGGCCTGGCCGGCGCGGATGGACACGCCGTGCGAGCCGCTCGATCTCGCCGCGATCGGCACGCTGACCTTCCGCGCGCCCGATGAAGAGCGCTTTCCCGCCACCCGGCTCGCGCGCGAGGCGGCGCAAGCCGGCGGCGCGGCCCCGGCGGTGCTCAATGCGGCGAACGAAGTGGCGGTGGCTGCCTTCCTGGCCGGTCAGATCGGGTTCACCCGCATTGCGGCAAATGTCGAGGATGTGCTGTCATGCTATGCGCCCCCCGCGCCCGCCTCGCTCGACGATGTCCATGCCGTCGATGGCGAAGCGCGGCTCCGTGCCCGCGCACTGATGGAGCCGGCCTGACATGACCGAAACACCTTCGCTGCTGTTCACCATTGGCGGCTTCCTGCTGCTGCTCGGGCCGCTGGTGGTGGTCCACGAACTGGGTCACTATCTGGTCGCCCGGCTGTTCGGGGTCAGGGCCGATGCGTTCTCGGTCGGCTTCGGCAAGGAACTTGCCGGCTGGACCGACAAGCGCGGCACCCGCTGGAAACTCTCGGCCTGGCCGCTGGGCGGCTATGTCCAGTTCGCCGGCGACATGAACGCAGCCTCGATGCCCGATGCCGCGCTGCAGGACCTGCCGCCCGAAGCGCGCGAAGGGCTGTTCCATTTCAAGCCCTTGTGGCAGCGCAGCCTGATCGTGCTGGCCGGGCCGGTGACCAATCTGCTGTTCGCTGTCGCCATCTTCGCTGCATTCAACCTGGCTTTCGGCAAGGTCGTCGCATCGGCGGAGGTGGCGCGCTTCGGCGACAATTCGGCGGCACAGGCGGCCGGCATGAAGCTGGGCGACCGCATCGTCGCCATCGAGGGCAGGCAGGTCGCGAGCTTCACCGACATTCCCGAACTGGTCGCGCCCTATCCCGGGCGCACGGTGACCATCGCGGCGCGGCGCGGCAGCGAAGACCTGACTTTCCGGGTGCGCATCGCCGACACGGTGGAGCGTGACACGTTCGGCAACGAAGGCCGCATCGGGCGCCTGGGCATCGGTGCGGGCAAGGTCGAGATCGTGCCGGTGGGCCCGCTGGAATCGGTCGGCCTCGCCGGCAGCCAGACCTGGGGCATCATGCGCATGATGGTCACCGGGCTTGGCCAGATCATCAGCGGCGAGCGCTCGGTCAAGGAACTGGGCGGACCGATCAAGATCGCCAAATATTCGGGCGAGCAACTGAGCCTTGGCTGGCTCTCGTTCGTGTCGTTTGCCGCGCTGATCTCGATTAACTTGGCATTCATCAACCTGCTGCCAATTCCTGCCCTCGACGGTGGGCACCTGGCCTTCTACGCAGCGGAAGCGGTGCGCCGGAAGCCGCTGGATTCCCGCAGTCAGGAATGGGCGTTCCGCACGGGTCTGGCCTTGGTGCTGGCGCTCATGCTGTTCGTCACCCTGAACGATATCGCTTCACTGCCGATCTTCGCCAATTGAAGTTTGGGGGTTGAGCGGTGGAGAACTGGGCTGGATCGGTGCCCTGAGCGGGACAGACTGCTTGATTGGCTGGACGCCATCGGGCACAGGGCGGCGGCTGGGCGAGGCATGGGGGCCAATTTCGTTCAAGCAGGGGTATTTGGCAGGCTGTCGCCGCGGCGACGGCAGGCCCGGATTATTGGGAATTGCTTGGCGATGATGGGATTGAGCATGGGTCGCAGCGATCAGGCGCGCCGAAGCAGCAATATCGCCGCGGCTCTGCTGGGAACCTCGATCCTCGCCGGGGCTCCGGTCGTGGCCCAGGCGCAGACGCCGGCACCCGCACCCGCTCCGGGGCCTGCCGCCGTGCAACCCTTGCCGGCGCCGGCCTTCGGCGGCGCGCCCGCAGCAGCGCAGGCGGCGCAGGCACCGCAGGCCATCCAGTCGATCACCGTCGTCGGCATGCAGCGGCTCGAGCCCGATACCATCCGCTCCTATGTCAAGCTGCGCTATGGCCAGCCCTACAGCCAGGTCGCCGCCGACCAGGCGCTCAAGGACCTCTTCGCCACCGAGCTGTTTTCCGACGTTCAGATCCGCAACGATGCCGGCAATGTCGTGATCGAGGTCAAGGAAAACCCGGTGATCAACCGCATCGTGCTGGAAGGCAACAAGCGGCTCAAGGAGGACAAGATCCTCCCCGAGATCAAGCTCGCCCCGCGCCAGATCTTCACCCGTTCGAAGGTGCGCGCAGACGTCTCGCGGATCATCGAGCTCTACAAGCGCCAGGGGCGCTTCGCCGCCACGGTCGAGCCCAAGATGGTGATGCTCGAGCAGAACCGCGTCGATATCGTCTATGAGATCAGCGAAGGACCGAAGAGCAAGGTCCGCCAGATCAACATCATCGGCAACCAGGAATTCTCGGCCAAGAAGCTGCGCGGCCAGATGGTCACCAAGCAGGCGCGGCTCACCCGCCTGTTCAGCTCGGGCACCAGCTACGATCCCGACCGCATGGCCTTCGACCAGCAGAAGCTGCGCCAGTTCTATCTCACCGAAGGCTATGCCGATTTCCGCGTGGTCTCGGCCGTGGCCGAGCTGACCCCCGACAAGCGCGATTTCATCATCACCTATGTCGTCGAAGAGGGCAAACGCTACAAGTTCGGCCCGGTCACCGTCGAGAGCCAGCTGCGCGATTTCGATGGCGAGGTCATGTCGAAGCAGCTGCCGATGAAGCTGGGCGACTGGTACAACGCCAAAGCCGTCGAGGACACCATCGAGCGGCTCAATACGACCGCCGGTGCCTTCGGTTACGCTTTTGCCGACGTCAGGCCGGATTACAGCCGCAACAAGGACGATCTGACGATGGCAGTCAAATTCGTCATCGCCGAAGCGCCGCGGGTCTATGTCGAGCGGATCGACGTCAACGGCAACACGCTGACCCAGGACAAGGTGATCCGCCGCGAATTCCGCATCGGCGAGGGCGACGCGTTCAACTCGCTCCAGGTCAAGCGTTCGACCAACCGGATCAAGTCGCTGGGCTATTTCCAGGAGAAGTTCGAGGTCGAGCAGAAGCCGGGCAGTGCGCCCGACCGCATCGTGCTCGAAGCCAATGTCGAGGAAAAGCCGACCGGCCAGCTCCAGCTTTCCGCCGGGTTTTCGTCGATCGAAAACTTCATTTTCCAGGCCTCGGTGCAACAGCGCAATTTCCGCGGTCGCGGGCAGACCGTCGGCCTGTCGGGCAGCTATTCGCGCTATTCGAAAAGCGTCGAGGCGAGCTTCACCGAGCCTTATCTGTTCGATCGCAATGTCTCGCTCGGGGTCGATCTCTACCGCCGCGATCTCAACAGTTTCAGCTTCGTCGATAACCAGCGCAACAACACTTACCAGCAGGCGACCACCGGCTTCCAGGCGCGCCTCGGCATTCCGCTGACCGAATATCTCACCGGCGTCGCCAGCTACACGCTCAACTACGACAACATTTCGCTCGGCCAGGAATACTATTCCGACCGGCTGGTGCCCGGCACGCAGACCTGCGAGCCGCTGCTCGCCGGACGCTATCTCTGCGAGGCGCTGGGCAAACGCACCAGTTCGATCCTCGGCCTTTCCTTGATTTACGACACGCTCGACAACCGCTCGCGTCCGACGCGCGGGCACCTGATCTCGGTCGGCGGCGATTTCGCCGGACTGGGCGGCTCGGTTAAATATGGCCGCCTGCGGCTCAATGCCTCGAAATATTTTCCGGTGGGTGGCGGCTTCATCTTCTCCCTTGCCGGCGAAGGCGGGATCATCAAGTCGTTCGACAACAGCGGCGATCCGGCTTCGGGCATCGACGACGTGCGCCTGACCGACCGCTTCTATCTCGGCGAGCCGCAGATGCGCGGCTTCGATATCCGCGGCCTCGGCCCGCGCGTGCTGCGCAAACCGCTGAGCGCCGACGCCGACGGCAACTTCACTGTCGTCTCGGAAGACCGCGATACCTGGACCGACGATGCGCTTGGCGGCAAATACTACTATCTCGCCCGCGCCGAGCTGGAAATTCCGCTGGGATCGGGCGCAAAGGAGCTGGGCATCCGGCCGTCGGTGTTCATGGATGTCGGCGCGGTCTGGGGCATCCGCGCGCCGCTCACCCCGGGCAACCCGGCATCCGTTCCTGATCCAGAGCCGCGATTCCGCCGGCAACCTGCAATATTCCCAGATCGACGCCGTGGACAACAGCACCGGGCAATGCACGGTGACGGCCAGCTCGGTGGTCACCAGCGCCACCAACCCCAATCCGCCCGACGCTTGCGTGACCGGAGTCAATTCGGCCTTTGGCTCCACAATTCCCCCGTTCCGCGAGGACTTCCTCGGCAACACCTGGAAGCCGCGGCTCGCGGTCGGTATCGGCTTCAACTGGAATTCGCCCTTCGGCCCCTTCCGCATCGACTTCGCCAAGGTGCTGCTCAAGCGCGACGGTGACGATACCAAATCATTCACATTCAATGTAGGAACCCAATTCTGATGAACACTCTTGTCAAAGCGGCCTTCGCCGCCTCCTTGCTGCTCGGCACTTCGGGGCTGGCGCTGGCGCAGAACCGTCCCGCCGCCACGGCCACGGTGGCCGGCCTCGGCGTCGCCAATGTCGATGCGGTGATCGCCAACTCCAGCGCGTTCAAGACCGCACAGACCCAGCGTCCGGTGACCTACAAGGCGCAGTTTGATGCCGCCGAAGCGCGGCGCGCGGCGATCACCGCGCAGCTCCAGCCGATGGTCGAAAAGTTCAACCGCGAAAGCCAGGCTCCCAATGCCAGCACGCCAGCGGTGCAGGCCTCGTTGCAGGGCCAGGCGCAGACCATCCAGCGCATCCAGCAAGCGGGGCAAGCGGAACTCCAGAAGATGCTCGAGCCCGTCGCCCTGTCCGAAGCTTATGTCCAGGAGCAGATCGGCGACAAGCTCAATGCCGCGATCCAGGCGGCGATGGCCAAGAAGGGCGTCACCCTGGTGATCGCCCCGCAGAGCGTGATCGCCGCAAGCAACGCCTACAACCTCAACCAGGCGATTCTCGACGAACTCAATGTTTCGATCCCCTCGGCGCAGCTGGTCCCGCCGGCCGGCTGGGAGCCGCGCGAAATGCGCGACCAGCGCGCAGCCCAGGCCGCGCAACAGGGCGGAGCGCGCCCGGCAGCCCCGGCCGCACGTCCTGCGACCGACGGACGCTAGGCGCTGGTTTGGGGGCGGTCATGAGCGAAGAAGACCAGGGCGGCGCAGCTCAGGCTGCGCCCGTCTATGACATCGCGAAAATTCTCGCGTGCCTGCCGCATCGCTACCCGCTGCTGCTGGTCGATCGTGTCGCCGCGCTGACCATCGGCGAGGAAATCCGCGCGATCAAGGCGGTGAGCTTCAACGAGCAGTTCTTCCAGGGCCATTTCCCCGGCCGGCCGATCATGCCCGGCGTGCTCCAGATCGAGGCGCTGGCGCAGGCGGCGGCGATTCTGGCGATCGAGACGCTCGAGCTCGCAGGCTCAGGCAAACTGGTCTATTTCATGGCGATCGACGAGGCCAAGTTCCGCAATCCTGTCGAGCCAGGCTGCCTGCTCGAGCTCCATGTTGGCTTCGTCCAGAAGCGCGCGCGGGTGTGCAAGTTCTGGGGCAAGGCTTCGGTCGAGGGCAAGGTCACCTGCGAGGTGAACTTCACCGCGATGGTGGCCGACCCGCCGGCAGCCTGACTGCGTTCACACCCCGCTGCGCTCGCCAGGTCTGGTGCCCACCCCGCTGCGACTAGTCTCGCTGCGCTCGCCAAGTCTCACTCCCCTCCCGCTTGCGGGAGGGGACTTCGTCCTGCTCCCCTCCCGCAGGCGGGAGGGGGTGGGGGTGGGCCAGGCTGGCCATTGCAATCCGCCGCATCGACCGCTATGCGCGCCGCTTCCATTCAGGCCGGTCGGAACCGGCCACAGCGAAAGCACGAAACCATGAAGCCCGAAATCCACCCGGACTATCACACCATCTCGGTGCAGATGACCGACGGCACCGTGTTCCAGACCCGCTCCACCTGGGGCAAGGAAGGCGATACGCTGGTGCTCGAAATCGATCCCACCTCACATCCGGCGTGGACCGGCGGCACGCGCCAGCTCGATCAGGGCGGCCGCGTTGCGCAGTTCAACAAGCGCTTTGGCGGGCTCACCCTCAAGAAGGGCTGAGCGGGCGGGCCACCCGGCCCCGGCGCTACATTTCCGCGATCGAGTTGATCAGTTCGTGCCAGTCGCCGTGTCCGGCGGGCACGGGGCGGAGGAATTCGAGCCCGGCAGTGCCGTCGCGCAGCCAGCGCACGATGCCCTGCATCGACTGTCCACCGCGCAAATCGACGGAGACAAACCCGCCCAGCCGCAGCCACGGCGCATTGCCGGCGATCGAGCAGCCATGCACGGAAATATTGGCAATGGTCATGCCCGCGCGCTCGCCGCGCGAGGAGACAACCTGCGCGGCCACTTCGACAATGCCGCGCGGCGAGCGCCGCCGGTTGGGCAGGATCGCGTCGCCGAGCGCACCCAGTTTGTCCATCACTGTCGCCATGGCATTGGCCCCCGTTCGCACCGCTGCCCCGGCGAAGGAATCCGGGCAACCCTGGGACTTGTCCCGCATGCAGGGTTAGAACCGGGTTAACATTCGGCTCGCTGGCCCGGTTTATTCAACCCCACGGCCGCTCGCGATACCAGCGCGTGACCACGTATTTGACCCCTTTGCGCACCGCCATCCCGTGATGGAGCGTCGCCGGGTTGCCCTGGCCTTCGGCAGTGCGGTTGTTCCAGGCGAGCAACATCCCGGGCTCGGGCTGGAAAGTGCGGGCGATTTCGGGAAACCGCGTGGCACCGCCCGCCGCGACAGCGCTCAGATAGATCATGAAAGTCCAGCTGCGCTGCCCGGCCACTGCGCAATAGCGTTCGTAATCCGCGCCGCTTGGCTCGAAATAATCCGTATGCGGCTTGAATTCCTGCCCCGGGCCATAGCGCTGGCCCTGCAACGGCTCGCCATGCGCGGCAGCGATCCCCGAGATCCAGGCGAGCTTGGCGTCGAGCGCGGCGACCAGCAGATCGCCATGATCGAAGTGGCAGGTTTCGCTGGTGCGAAAGGCGTTGTCGCCGTTGGCGTCGGCGATGGTCGAGGGCTGGCGGTTCGCCTCGATTCGCGCGATCAGCCCGGCGCATTCGACCGGAGCGAGGAAGCGGCTCAGGCTGAACAGCTCGAGGCGCTCCGATGGCGCGCGGCGCATGCCGGGGAAGGCGAGCAAGTGCTCGGCGGAGGTTTCGCCGGGGGTCATCATCGGCCCTCCATAAGGCGGCGCGCGGCAATTTTCACTTCCCAATCGCCGCATGCTGTGCAAAGGCCCGCGCCCGGCAACTAGTGGTCCGATTCTGACATTTGCATGCGCTACCGGCAAGAGCAGGAGCAAATGTCAAAATCTTCAGGACCACTAGCACTTTTTTGTTTCTAGTGGATTTTATGATTTTGACATTCGCGGACGCCCCATGCCGAAACGGGGGTGCGAACGGCAAAATCAATCCGCTAGCGCGCATATGGCGACCGTAGCTCAGTTGGTTAGAGCGCCGGTTTGTGGTACCGGAGGTCGGGGGTTCGAACCCCCTCGGTCGCCCCATGCGCCTTGGGCTAAACGGCCTTCGCGGAGTGGCGAGTGACTGCGTTCTGGACCGAGCCGGACTACGACGATCACGAACTTGTCCAGGTGGTGCGTCACCGCGCCAGCGGCCTCGTGGCGATCATCGCGCTGCATTCAACCCACCTCGGTCCCGGCGGGGGCGGCACCCGCTTCTGGCACTATGCCGAGCCGGCCGAAGCGATGCGCGACGCTTTGCGCCTGTCGCGCGGGATGAGCTACAAGAATGCGGTGGCGGGATTGCCGATGGGCGGCGGCAAGGGCGTGATCCTGGCGGACGCGGCGCGGCGCAAGACCCCGGAAATGCTCGCCGCCTATGGCGATGCGATCGAGGCGCTCGGCGGGCGCTATGTCTGCGCCGAGGATGTCGGCATCACCGAGGCCGACATGGTGCAGGTTGCGCAACACACACAGCATGTCTGCGGGCTGCCCGTGACGGACAAGGCAACGGCCGGCGGCGATCCCGGGCCGTTCACCGCGCGCGGCATTCATTACGGGATCAGGGCGGCCGTGGCGCACAAGCTGGGCAGGGCAAGCCTCGCCGGGGTGCATGTCGCGGTGCAGGGCACGGGCAGCGTCGGCGGCGAGCTGGCGCGCTTGCTGGCGCAGGACGGCGCGAAGCTGACGCTGGCCGATATCGACGAGGCGCGCGCCGCCGCACTTGCCGCCGAGCTGGGCGGCGAAGCGGTCGCTGCCGAGGCGATCATGGCGGTTGCATGCGACGTATTCAGCCCCAATGCGCTGGGCGCGATCCTCGACGAAGCGGGAATTGCCCGCTTGCAGGCACCGATTGTCGCGGGCGGGGCCAACAACCAGCTCGCCCGGCCCGAGCATGGCCCGGCGCTGGCAGCGCGCGGCATCCTCTATGCGCCCGACTATGTGATCAACGCCGGCGGAATCATTTCCGGAGCAGTCGAATGGCTTGCGCGCCGGTCAGGCACTTCCCAGGGTGTCGAAGCGGTTCATTCCCGGCTGCGCGAAATCCCCGGCCGGCTGACGGATATCTGGAAACAGGCCGAGGCCAGTGGCCGCTCGCCCGATCAGGTCGCCGACGCCATGGCGCAACGGCTGATCGGGCGCTAGATTGAAGCGATGACCTACGAAGCGCTCGATCAATGGCAGTTCGTCGTCGCCGCCTATGCGGTCTGCATCAGCGCGACGCTGGCACTGGCCGGCTGGAGCTGGATCGCCATGCGCCGCGCCGAGCGTCGCCGCGCGCGCAGTCGTGATCAGGCCCGCGAGCCATGAGCGCGATGAAGGCCAAGCACCAGCGGCTGGTGCTGATCGGGCTGGCGTTGGCGGCGCTGATCGGCGCGGGCCTGCTCGCCGCCTGGGCGCTGCGCAATCAGGCCTCCTACTTCTACGTTCCTGCCGAAATTGCCGCCACCCCCCCCGCGCCGGAGCGCGACGTGCGGCTCGGCGGCATGGTCGAGCGCGGCTCGCTCAAGCCGCAGGCAGACCGGATATCGATGGTGTTCGTCGTCGCCGACGGCAAGGCGCGGGTGCCGGTGCGCTTCACCGGGATCGCGCCCGATCTGTTTCAGGAAGGCTCCGGTGTCGTCGCCGAGGGGCGGCTGGGCCGCGACGGAACCTTCGTTGCCGAGCGGTTGCTGGCCAAGCACGATGAGAATTACGTGCCGCGCGAAATGCAGGACATGACCGCGATGCAGGCGCGGCAGGTGGTGGCCGAGACGCAATGACCCGTTCGAGCGGCGTCGCCGATGCCAGGCGCACGCTGCGGTTCCGGGCGGCTGCGGCTCTTGCCGTGATGCTCGCCGCGACGGTGATTCAGCTCGACCAACCGGGGCCGGGGCGCGTGCTGGCCGCTCTGGCAGGCCTCGCAGCGCTGTGCCTTGTCGTGCGCAGCCCGCGACTGGCAGGGGCCTATCCCGACCGTGCTGGCAGGCTCCATGCCGCTGCCAGGCTGATCCTTGTCGCCGGACTGGTTGTGGTGATCGGTGCCTTCGCGGCGTCGCACGCGAGCGAACAGCGCGCGCGTATCGCGGTGCTGTGCACCGGGCAAAGCGCGCAACTGGGGCCTTGGCGGCTGACGCTCGCCGGCATCAATCCGGTGGCGGGTGCGGGGTTCACCGCCTTGCAGGCCGATCTTGCCGCACGGATCGGCGCGGGCGAGCCGGTGCTGCTCGCACCGCAGTTGCGCACCGGCTTTGGTCAGGCCCTGCAGGCCGACGCGCCAGCGCGCGCGCGGCTGTGGAATGGCGACCTCTCGCTTCGCTTCACCGGCTATGACGCGGCGAGCGACTGCATGGCGCTTGACGCCTTGTGGCGGCCCTTTGCCGGACTGGCGCGGCTCGGCGGCTGGCTGGCGGCGCTCGGCGCGGCGGCTCTGGCGCTGGTGGCGCTGGGCAGCCTGCGCTGGCGCCGCCGCGCGCGCGCGCGCATCGCCATGCGGCGCGAGGACCGGCCGCTGGCGTTCGCGCGACGGCCCGCCAGCAAACTGCCCAAGTGGACCGTCCCGGCAGCCGTGCTGTGCCTCGTGCCGATCGGATATGCCGTGCTGCACCTGCCCCGCTCGAACACCGCTGCTCTCGCCGCCCCCAGCTTCGCGCGCGGCGCAGCGCTGGTTGCAGCGCGGCAGTCGCTGGTCGATGGTCCGGCCAATCTCAACCGCTGGATCGTCATCGCCGACGCCATGGCGCGGCGCGGGCATTTTTTCGACGCCGCCGAAGTGCTGCTGGGCGCGGTCGAGAGTGCTCCCCGCGATCCGCAGGGCTGGTTGGCGCTGGGCGATGCGCTCTATGGCCATGCCGGCGGGCAGCTGACCCCGGCGGCAGCACTCGCCTATGCCCGCGCCGACCGGGCGGCGGCGGGCGGCGGCGCGGCACGCTCGATCGCGGCCCTCGCCATGGCCAGATCGGGCAGGGCCGAACTCGCGGCGCGATGGCTCGAACAGACCGGGGGGCTGCGGCAGACTGGGGAGCTGCGGCAGACTGGGGGACGCACCGCGCCGTGACATTGCCGCACCCCTCCCATGTTGCTAAGCGCCGCCAGCCTGCTGCCGGTTGCGGCGGGCCTGGCTTGAATGTCATCGCAAACGGGGCGTCAGCATGAGCGATTCGGTGCAGTCAGTTTCCGGCGAAGGGGGCGAGATGCCGGTGCCTCCGCATTCCGCGTCGCCAGCCGTATCGCATGGGCAGCACGAGGGCGGCCTCGTCAAGCTCGCGATCGGTGCGATTGGCGTTGTCTTTGGCGACATCGGCACCAGCCCGATCTACGCTTTCCGCGAGACCTTTGCCTCGCATCACGGCGCGCCCGGAATCCAGGTCGATCCGGTGCATATCCACGGAGTCCTCAGCCTGGTGTTCTGGTCGATGATGATCGTCGTCACCTTCAAATATGTGCTGACCATCATGAAGGCCGACAACAAGGGCGAAGGCGGCAGCCTGGCCCTGCTGGCGCTGATCAACCGCAAGTCGGAAAACGCCAAGTGGGCCGGGCCGTTCATCCTGCTCGGCGTGTTCGCCACCGCGCTGTTCTATGGCGATTCGATGATAACGCCGGCCATGTCGGTGCTTTCCGCCACCGAGGGCCTGCAATATGTCCATTCCGGGTTCAAGGACTGGATCGTGCCGATCGCGGTGGCGATCCTGCTGGGCCTGTTTTCCATCCAGTCGCGTGGCACCGAAAAGGTCGGTCGTCTGTTCGGTCCGATCATGCTCGCCTATTTCGCCACGCTGGCGGTGATGGGCCTGCTGCACATGACCAAGATGCCGGGCATCGTCATGCAGACAATCAATCCGCTCAATGCACTAGCGTTCTTCGCAACCGATGGCCTCCGCGCTTTTGTCGCCATGGGCAGCGTCGTTCTGGCGGTCACCGGCGCAGAAGCGCTCTACGCCGACATGGGGCATTTCGGTCGCAAACCGATCGCGGTGAGCTGGCTGGTTTTCGTGCTGCCGGCGCTGATGCTCAACTACATGGGGCAGGGGGCGATGGTGCTCTCGCTCGATGCGGCTGGCGCGGCGGCGGCGATCAAGGACCCCTTCTTCCTGATGATCCCCGATGCGGTGCGCGTGCCGGTGATCGTGCTGGCGCTTTTCGCCACGATCATTGCCAGCCAGGCGGTCATCACCGGTGCCTTCTCGCTGACCCAGCAGGCGATCCAGCTCGGTTTCATGCCGCGCATGCAGATCAAGCACACCAGCGCGTCGCAGGCCGGGCAGATCTACATCCCGACGGTGAACTGGGGCCTGATGGTGATGGTCATTGTGCTGGTGCTGTATTTCCAGTCGTCGAGCCGGCTCGCGGCGGCCTACGGAATCGCGGTGACTGGCGCGATGTTCATCGATACCCTGCTGCTTGCCGCCGTGCTGATCAGCCTGTGGCGCTGGCCCTTGTGGAAGGCGCTACCGCTGGTGCTGGCATTCATCATCGTCGATATGGCCTACCTCGGCGCAAACCTGATCAAGGTGCCCGATGGCGGCTGGGTGCCGCTGGTGATCGCTCTGGCCATATTCACCATGCTGACCAGCTGGGCGCGCGGGCGGCTGCTGATGCGCCAGAACATGGCCGAAGGCACCATTCCCGTCGAAGTGTTCGCCAAGAGCGCGCATTCGAGCGCGGCGCGGGTTCCCGGAACGGCCATCTTCATGGCCTCGACCAACAAGGGCGTGCCCTCGGCGCTGCTGCACAACATCAAGCACAACAAGGTGCTGCACGAGCGGGTGGTGATCCTGACCGTGCAGATCCAGGATGTGCCCTATGTCGAGGAGGTTGAGCGATTTGCCGTCAAGGACATGACCAACGGCTTCTATCGCCTGACCATCCGCTGCGGGTTTCTCGAGGAGACCGATGTCCCTGCCTTGCTCAAGCGCGTGACGACCTGCGGTGAGCCCTTCGCGATGATGCAGACCAGCTTCTTCCTGTCGCGCCAGACATTGATCGCCTCGGCCAAGCCCGGCATGGCGATCTGGCGCGAAAAGCTGTTCGCCTGGATGCTGCGCAATGCGGCGAGCGCGATGGAGTTCTTTCGCCTGCCCACCAACCGCGTGGTCGAACTGGGCAGCCAGGTCGAGATTTGAGGGCAGTCGTCGTCCCGGACTCGATCCGGACCGCTGGAGTCCAAGCGCGAGGCCCGCGCGATGCGGCCAGCGGTCCCGGATCGAGTCCGGACGACGCGCATCAGTCTCCCGTCGCCTGCGCGCAGACTGCCCCCAGTTCACGCATCAGCCCAGATTGGCGTTGACCATGCAATAGAGCATCGGCAGCGACAGCAGCAGGTTGGTGCGGCTGGCGGCAAGCGCCACCGGCGCGGCCTTGGCCTTGGCCTCGTCGCTGGCTTCGACCAGCCCGAGGATCTTCTGCTGCGCCGGCCAGATCAGCACCCACACGTTCAGGAACATGATGATTGCCATCCACATGCCCAGCCCGATCAGGTTGATATTGCCTTCGCCCGACAGCGTCAGGGCCTGGTGCGCGTAGCCGCCGTTGATCGCGATGACGAGGCCGGTGAGCACGGTCAGCAGCGCGGCATAGCGGAAGAAGAAGAACACCTTTGGGGCGATATAGCCGGTGACGCCCTTCTTCAGTTCGGCCGGAACCGACGGCATGGTCGGCACCTGGACGAAGTTGAGATAATACAGCAGGCCGATCCACAGCACGCCGAAGAACGTGTGCAACCAGCGGATAATCGAACTCACATCGACCGGTGCCGACAAGGCGAACTGCATCATGACCGCGATTGCCAGCAACAGGCCGACCGCGAGCACCAGATGCAGGTTTCCGAAAAACTTAGCCATTGTTTTCCCCTATCTTCGTAGCAACGATTGCGACCCGAGCCACGGCGAAGCCGGAGGCGCTGTCAGTATTGCCTGCTATTGCGCGAATGTCACCCGCTTTTCCTGCGTTGTCCTCTCATTCGTGCGGAGGGTGGACGATCACTTCATCCTTGGCGGCGTCGCCCATGCCGTGGCGCAGCAGCATCGGCATGTGCGCGAAGGTGAACACGAACGAGAGCGGCAGGAAGACATAGAGCTTGGTCTGCAGCCAGCCGCCGAAGCTGAGGAAATGACGGAAACCCTCGTTGGGCGCGGCGAGAACGAGGAAAAATATCCCCCAGTTGCGTGACAGGATAAACCAGCCCCGGTCATCGAGCCCGTCGAACGCGGCTTGCAGCAGGTATTTGAGCAGCGGCTTGCCGCGCGCGATACCGATCAGCAGGGCAAGCCCGAACATCAGGTAGATCACTGTCGGCTTGACCTGGATCCAGAACGCTTCGCGCAGCAAGATGGTCATCATGCCGAAAACCACGATCAGCCCGGTCGATAGCCACAGCATTGGCGAGATGTGCTTGAGCTTCCATTTCGATACGGCCAGCGCGATCAGCGCGGCGACCATGAAGGTGCCGGTGCCCTTGATCACCGCAAGCACTTCGCCGACCACGTCTTCCTTGTCGGCGGGCGAAAAATAGCGATAGACGAGGAAGAACACCAGCACCGGGCCGTAATCGACCACCAGATTGAGCCAGCCCGACTTGGGCTTGTGCGGCTTTTCCACATCCCGCTCAGGCTGAGCTTGTCGAAGCCCCCCCCCTACACCAGAGCTCAGATCGGGGCCTTCGACAGGCTCAGGCGGAGCGGGTGTAGGTGTTTGGGGCGGGCCATTTTCCTCGGCTGACATCACGCAACCCCCGCGATCACGCGCGCCACCAGTTCGGGATCGAACGGACGCAGGTCGTCGATCTTCTCGCCGACGCCGATGGCGTGGATCGGCAGGCCATACTGCTCGGCCGCTGCAACCAGCACGCCGCCGCGCGCGGTGCCGTCCAGCTTGGTCATCACGAGGCCGGTAACCCCGGCCATTTCGCGAAAATTTCGATCTGCTGCAAGGCGTTTTGTCCATTCGTGGCATCGAGCACCAGCACGACGTCGTGCGGCGCTTCGGGGTTGAGTCTGCCCGAGAACGCGGCGGATCTTGGCAAGTTCATCCATCAGCTCGCGCTTGTTGTGCAGACGCCCGGCGGTATCGACAATCAGCGCGTCGATTCCGTTCGCGGTCGCCTGCTTGACCGCATCAAACACGATCGAGGCGGGATCTCCGCCCTCGGGCCCCTTGACCAGCGCGACGCCGACGCGTTCGGCCCAGACCGCGAGCTGGCCGATCGCGGCGGCGCGGAAGGTGTCGCCGGCGGCGAGCATCACACCATAGTCCTGTTCCTGGAACAGATGGGCGAGCTTGGCGATGGTGGTGGTCTTGCCCGAACCGTTGACCCCGATCACCAGGATGACCTGCGGGCGCGGAAAGGCGGTGATCTCCAGCGGCTTGGCGACCGGGCGCAGGATCGCGGCGATTTCGCGCGCCACCGCCTCCCTGATCGCCATATCGTCCGCGCCGCGCTCGAAGCGTTCCTCGGCGAGGCGTTCGCGGATGCGCGCGGCGGCGCGCGGGCCGAGATCGGAAAGGATCAGCGCGTCTTCCAGATCGTCGAGCTGGTCCTCGTCGAGCCGGGTCCTGGTGACCACCGCAGCGACATTCTCGGTGACGCTGGCAAGGTTTTCGGAGAGGCGCTCCGAGGTCTTGCGAAAACCGCCGAACAGCCGCTGCGTCCAGCTGGACTTGTCGGTTTCCGGGCTCATGCCAGAAGTCCCTCGATGAGGCGGGTGGGTGTGACGGTGACGAGTGCTCCGGCAGCGGTTCCGGCGGACAATGGAACCCGCGCGAAATTCGGCGCATGGCCGGTGCCGTCGCGTTCGGCGAGAACGTCTTGCGGCTGACCGACCAGCGATTGCAGCCATGCCTGCCGCTCCCTGGCCATTGCGGCGCGCAGTTCCGCAGCGCGCGCCTTGATCGTCGGGCGCGGGACCTGCGGCATCCGCGCGGCGGAGGTGCCGGGGCGGGGCGAATAGGGGAACACATGGCCGTGGACGATGCCGAGCTCGCCGATGATCGAAAGGTTGCCGGGGTGCGCCGCCTCGCTCTCGGTGGGAAAGCCGGCGATCAGGTCCGCGCCCACCGCAATATCGGCGCGGCGCGCGCTCAGCCCTGCGACCAGCGCCACGGCATCGCTGCGGCGGATGGCGGCGCTTCATCCGCTTGAGGATCAGGTCGTCGCCCGATTGCAGCGAGAGGTGGAGATGCGGCATCACGCGCGGCTCGCCGGCGATCAGTTCGAGCAGTTCGGCATCGATCTCGATCCCGTCGAGCGAGGACAGCCGCAGCCGGGGCAGGGCGGGGAACTCTGCGAGGATCGCGGCGACCAGCGCGCCCAGCCGGGGCGTCCCGGCAGGTCCTGGCCCCACGAAGTCAGATCGACCCCGGTGAGCACCACTTCGGCCGATCCCGCCTCGAGTGCCGGGCAACGTCGGCCACCACATCGGCGATGGCGCGCGACCGGCTGGCCCCTCGCCCTTGCGGGATGACGCAGAAAGTACAGGCGTGGTCGCAGCCGTTCTGCACCGCCACGAAGGCGCGGGTGTGGGAGCTATCACCCCTCCTTCAGGGGAGGGGCCGGGGGCGGGGGCTGTCCGGCAAGTGCTGCGCCAACCGACAAGCCCCACCCCAACCCCTCCCCTGAAGGGGAGGGGCTATAGGTGGCCTCCCCTGAAGGGGCGGGGACTATAGGCGCGCGGATCGAGCTTGGCCGCATTGGCAATGAACCCATCGACCTCGGGCATCGCGGCCAGCGTGTCGCGCTCGATTTCGGCGGCGCAGCCGGTCACCATCAGCCGCGCATCGGGCCGGGCCAGCCGGGCGCGGCGGATCGCCTGGCGGGTCTGGCGCACCGCCTCGGGGGTCACCGCGCAGCTGTTGATCACGATCAGGTCGTCGCTGCCCGCCAGCATGGCGCGCAGGCTTCGCTTTCGGACAGGTTGAGCCGGCAGCCCAGCGAAATCGACTTCGGCGCTCATGCAGCCGCGCCCCCGTCACAGGCAAAATCGGCGGGGTCGAAGTCGCCGCGAAAGCTCTCGGCGGCGGGGCCGGTCATCACGACCTGGCCATCCGCGCGCCATTCGATCTGCAACGGCCCGCCGGGCAGGGTGACGGTGACCTGCCGCCCGGTCAGCCCGCGCCGCATCGCCGCAATCGCCGTGGCGCAGGCCCCGGTGCCGCAGGCGCGGGTCTCGCCGACGCCGCGCTCCCAGACGCGCAAGCAGATCGCCTCGCGCGCGGTAACGGTGGCGACATTGACATTGACCCGCTCGGGAAACAGCGGATCGTGCTCGATCAGCGGGCCGAGCCGGTCGAGCCGCACTCTGGCGCAATCATCGACGAAAAACACCGCATGCGGGTTGCCAACATTGACCGCCGCCGGGTTCTCCAGAGCGCAAATATCATCGCCAGCCCACCGGCATCGCCAGCGTGTCCATCGCATAGGCCAGCGGGATTCGCTCCCAGCCGAAGCGTGGTTCGCCCATTTCGACGGCTATGCCGCCATCGGCCGGAGATGCGGCGATGATCCCGCCGAGCGTCTCGATCCGCGCCGGGCCGCCGTGCAGCAGCCCGACCGCGCGGCTGGCATTGCCGCAGGCCTCGACCTCGCCGCCATCGGCGTTGAAGATCAGCATGCGGAAATCGGCGGCGGCGGACGGTTCCAGCACGATCAGCTGGTCGCAGCCGATCCCGGTCTTGCGGTCGGCCAGCGCAGCGGCAAGTGTCCGCGTCATCGCCGGCACGGCTCCGGCGCGCGCGTCGAGCACGACGAAGTCATTGCCGAGGCCGTGCATCTTGACGAAGGGGACGCGCATGGTGCGGCGCATCTATGCGCTGAGGGCGCGCACGTCCAGTGGCGGGGAGGGCTATCGCCTATTCACCTCAGCTCTCATTGTTCGTCATCCTGAACTTGTTTCAGGATCCATTTCTCGGAACACGCCGGAGCGAGGTATTCGGGAGAACACTTGGCGGTTTGGCCCTGTCCGGCTTGCTCCGGGCTTGCGGCACGATGGGCCCTGAACCAGGTTCAGGGTGACGAAATCGGAAAAATCGGGAATTTGCGATCGCCCTGCAGTGGCGGGGGCTCAGCCGGTCGCGGCGGTCTTGCCTTCGCTTTCGGTGTCATCCGGCCTTGCGTCCGGCGCCGATGCCAGCAGATCGAGCGCGGCCAGCCGCTGGCTGGTCTCGAACGCCGGCTCGGGCTGGCCATAGAGATAGCCCTGGCCCCTGAGCTCGCCGAAGCCGCGCAATTCCTCGAGCACCGCTTCGCTCTCGATGCCTTCGGCGATGATCGGCAGGCCCAGCCCCTTGCCCAGCGAGGTGATCATCCGCACGATCGTCGCGTTGTCCTTGCTCTCGGTCAGCTTCATGATGAAGCTGCGGTCGATCTTGATGCAGTCGATCGGCAGTTCGCTGAGCTGGCCGAGCGAGGAATAGCCGGTGCCGAAATCGTCGAGGCTGATGTGCATGCCCTGGTTCTTCAGGCTGGCGAGCAATGTCCGCACCGCTCCGACATTTTCCATGCAGGCAGCTCTCGGTGATCTCGATCTCCAGGCGCCGGGCCGGAAAGTTGGCCTCGACCAGCTGTTTGATCAGCTTCTGCGCAAACCATGAGTCGCGCAGCTGCACCGGCGAGATGTTGACCGACAGCGTCAGCCTGGGATCCCATGCCATGGCATCGCGCAAGGCCTGGGCGATCAGGCTTTGCGACAGCTGGTCGATCACCCCGATTTCCTCGGCGATCGGAATGAAAACCTGCGGGCCGACCACGCCGAAAACCGGCGATTTCCACCGCGCCAGCATTTCGAAGCCGGTCAGCTCGCCCGCTGCCGATATCGATCTGCTGCTCGTAATAAGGCACGAATTCACCGAGCGGGATGCCGCGCCGGATGCCGGTTTCCAGTTCGCGCCGCACGCGCAGTTCGTTCTCCATCGCCGGCTCGTACCAGAAGTGGCGGTTCCGGCCCTGGCGCTTGGCGTGATACATGGCGATGTCGGCGGCATTGAGCAGGTTGGAGACGTCGTCGCCGTCGAGGTCGGACGTCGGGCACGCGTCGCTGCGCGCGATGCCGATCGAAACCGTAACCCCGTCGATCGCCCCGTCGCAGCCAGAAGGCGCGGCCATGGCCGCGATCAGCCGCGCGGCCAATTCCTCGATGCGCTCGGGCTGTGCGGCGTCGAACGGCACCAGGCAGACGAATTCGTCGCCGCCGATCCGCGCGGGTATGGCGCGCGCGGCGGCAGGATCGCGGCGATCCGCCGGGCGCATTCCTGCAGCACCTGGTCGCCCTCGCCGTGGCCATAGAGGTCGTTGATCTGCTTGAAACTGTCGAGATCGGCCATGACCACCGCGACTGCTTCGCCGCGCCGGGTGACCTCGCCGATCAGCTCTTCCGCCGCAATGGTCAGGCCGCGGCGGTTGAGGAAGCCGGTCAGCGAGTCGTATTTGGCGAGGTGCAGCGCTTCCGCTTCACCCTGCCGGTGCAGCTCCATCTCGCGGGCCAACTGGTTGCAGCGCCGCCAGCCGAACAGGATCAGCGCGACATTGAGCAGCAGCGCGCTGACCTGCAGAGTGCCGGGGCCCTCGCCATAGCCCTGCATCGCGGCGACCACCAGCGCCAGCGCTGCACCGCCGGTGCCGATGAACAGGATGATTGCGGCAACGGCAATGCCCAGTGTGATGGTCTCCGCGCGCGCGCGCTGCGCCCGCGTCGCCGCGCGTCCCATGTCACCTTCGCATTTTCGTCTGCCAGCTCAGCCAATTTGCCAGCCCCCGCTGTCGCAGCCACGCTTATGCACAGGCCAGGAAAACATTTGGTTAATGAGTGCGGATCGATGAGGTGCGGGTTTTCGACAGGGTCAGGCGAGACCGATTTCGCGCAGCCGTTCCTGCAGGAACGCGTCGGCGGTGATCGGCCACGGGATAGCGGTCGGGATGGTCCGGGGCGATGCAGCCGGGCAGCGTGGCGATCGGAAAGTCGCTGCGCGGATGGAGGAAGAACGGCATCGAATAGCGGCTGCGGCTCGGCGCGCATCGCCAGCGGGGTTGCGCACGCGGTGGGTGGTCGAGGGCAGCACGTGGTTGGTCAGGCGTTGCAACATGTCGCCGATATTGATCACCAGCGCGCCGGGCGGCGGATCGACGGCGAGCCATTGCCCGGCCATCGGTCCAGCAGTTCGAGCCCGGCTTCCTCGGCACCCAGCAGCAGGGTGATAAGGTTGATGTCTTCGTGCGCACCGGCGCGGATTGCGCCGGGCTAGGCATCGCCGATCGGCGGATAATGCAGCAGGCGCATCACCGAATTGCCCTCGACGACGGCTGGATCGAACCAGTCCGCCGCCAGGCCCAGATCGAGCGCGATGGCGGCGAGGATCGCAGTGCCGGCGCGGTCGAACTGCGGCATAGAGGCTGTGAAAGTCTCGCGAAAGCCCGGTAGTCCGCCGGGCCAGAGGTTGGGCGGCAGGTCAGGGAGGCCGCTCAGTCGCGTCCGACATGCCAGAATTCCTTGAGATCGTGCTGCGCCGCACCCTTGGCGATCTCGGTGCCGAACGGGGTATAGCCGCGCGCGCCGGCAAGCGCAGGATCGTGGTAGCGGCGCTTTTCGGCCTCGGGCAGGGCGAAAAACCGGCGGGACAGCTCCCAGCCGCGCGCGATCAGCGCCGTATCGATGCCGTGATCGGCGACCATCGCAAAACCGAACCGGCGAAAGCTCGCGCCCATCTGTTCCGCCACGACTGTGCGCATCGCCCCCGAGCGAAATGGTGGGCAAGGCGTGGTGGTCCATGGCGCTGGTCTTCGCGATTGCGGTTATCGCCCCGCCCGCTTAACCGCGATCCGGAGCCCGCGCATGACCAATCTGTCCCGTCCCAAGCGCTACTGGCTGATGAAGTCCGAGCCCGATGCCTATTCGTGGGACGACCTTGTCGCCGAGGGCGAGGGCACCTGGGACGGAGTGCGCAACCACCGCGCGGCGAACAACCTGCGTGCGATGCAGGTGGGCGACGAGGCGTTCTTCTATCATTCCAACGTCGGGCTCGAAATCGTTGGCATGATGCGCGGATGAGCAAGGCGGGGCTGGCCGATCCGACCGATCCCGAAGGCAAGTGGGCGGCAGTCAAGGTCAAGCCGGTGCAAGAAGCTGGCGCGGCCGGTGACGCTCAAGGAAATCAAGGCCGATCCGGCGCTGGCCGAAATCGAGCTGGTCAAGCTTTCGCGGCTGTCGGTGGCGGTGATCACGCCCGGGGAATGGAACCACATCCTGGCGCTGTCGAATCGCAAGGGGTGACCCTGCCGCCGGAATCCGTCCCGAAACGGGATGTCTCGCAATAAGCCGGGACAGGCGTCTGTGCCGATGGTGAATCAAATCCTAACAGGGGGGCGATGAGACTCGCTTCGCCCCGCCGCCTGCTGGTGCTGACCAGCGAATTGGCGCGCCACCCGTTCCGCGCCAGCGTGCCGCCGCATGTGCTGTGCCGAGTGCCGCTGAACCGCCCGCGCCGCCCGCCTGGCGCATCGCCCGGCGCGACTGGCGCCAGGCGTTCTCGACGCCTATTGTCGCCTGCTTCGCGGCGGTGACGGCGTTCATTTTTTGACCGCTGATGCCGCCGCCAGTTCGGCGCGATAGAGCAATTTGCCCGAGCCAGGCCGAAACCAGGCACATCGCCGCGCTGAGCAGCAGTTGATGGGTGATCGGAATGCCGCCCGCGCTCAGCCCGATCGCCAGCAGCGATCCGACCACCATCGCGCCCGAATTGACGATGTTGTTGGCCGCGATGGTCCGCGCGGTCTGCGGTCTTGTCGACGAAGGTGGTGAGAAAGGCATAGAGCGGCACCACGAACATGCCGCCGGCGATGGCAATGCCCAGCAGTGTGAGCAGCAGCGGAAAGGCAAATGGCTCGGCAATGAAACGCGCGGTGTCGAGCAGGCCCTGTTCGCGCGGGCGGAGACCAGACCGCGCAGACACAGATAGAACAGCACGACGAACAGCCCCATCGCGATTACCGAGACGGGCGCATAGCGCGCCGAGACCGTGCCCTTGAGCAAGGCGTTGATCGACACCGAGCCGATGGCGATGCCGATCGAGAAGATGACCAGAAACAGGCTGGCGACCTGCTTGCTGGCATGCAGCACGTTCTTGGCGAGCGGCGGAAACTGGATGAACAGCACCGCGCCGATCGTCCAGAAAAAGCTGATCGCCATGATCGCCAGGAACACGCGCCGGTCATGCATGGTGTTGCGCACCAGCGTCACCGAGGACGCGGATCAGGTGAAAGTCGAGCGGCTGCGGCGCGCTCTTGCGGCGGGGCGGGGGGGACCTGCCGCCCGGTGCAGATAGCCGAGGACCGCCGTCAGCACCACCGCCAGCGCCGCCCATTCAACCTCGATCCAGCCCGCCAGGATCGTGCCGGCGAGGATCGCGATATAGGTGCCCGCCTCGACCAGCCCGGTGCCCGCCAGCACTTCCTGCTTTTGCAAGTGCTGCGGCAGGATCGCGTATTTGATCGGGCCGAAGAAGGTCGAGTGCACGCCCATGGCGAACAGCGCCAGCAGCATCAGCGGGATCGCCACCTCGTTCGACCGCGACGCCCTGCCAAGCGAACACCAGCCCGGCGCCGCCGACCAGCATGATCGGGATTTCGCAGAATTTGACCACGCGGATGATCGCCGCCTTGTCGCGCATGTCGGCCAGTTGCCCGGCGAGGGCGGAGAGCAGGAAGAAGGGCATGATGAACAGCCCCGAGGCGACCGCGCTGAACTTGGCCTCGGCCGCTTCGGAGTTGTAGATGCTGTAGACCACGAACAGCACCATCGCGTTCTTGAACAGATTGTCGTTGAACGCGCCGAGCAGTTGCGTGACGAACAGCGGCAGAAATCGGCGCGTCCGCACCAGATGCGTCGATGTCGTCATGATCCCGTTTCAGGCTGAACCTTGTCCCGCCGCCGACCCTAGCGCGTGGCGGGCTGTCGGCAAGGCTCATGGCCGCTCTTTTGTACAGGCGTGTTACGGGCTATGCCGTCGTCGATGCTGACACTTCCCAATCTCCTCACCCTCTCGCGCATTGTCACGGTGCCGTTGCTGGTCGCGCTGCTGTGGTGGCCGCAATGGCGGCTCGGCTATGGCCTGGCCTTCGGGGTCTATTGCCTGATGGGGGTGACCGACTATTTCGACGGCTATCTCGCCCGCGCGCAGGGTGCAGTGTCGCGGCTCGGCATTTTCCTCGATCCGATTGCCGACAAGATCATGGTTGCCGCAGTGATCCTGGTGCTCAGCGCGCAAGGTGTGCTTCGCGGGCCCTATGTCGGCGACATGCATGTCATTGCCGGGCTGGTGATCCTGATCCGCGAGATCGCCGTGTCGGGCCTGCGCGAATTTCTCAGCGAGCTGCGGGTCTCGGTGCCGGTGAGCCGGCTGGCCAAGTGGAAGACCGCCTTCCAGATGATTTCGCTCGGCGCGCTGATCCTCGGCAAGGCCTTGCCCGGCTGGACCGTCGCGCTGCCGGGGCTCGATGCCAACCTGCCGCACACGGTCGGCCTCATCACGCTGTGGGGCGCGGCGGCGCTGACCCTGGTTACCGGCTGGGACTACCTGCGGGTCGGGTTGAAGCATATGGATTGAGGGGGCTGGACGAACCCCATTTCCTACATATAACCAAAACGGTTATTATCACGCAATGACCGAACCATCCACTCCCCCCGCCGCCGCGTCCACCGCAACCCGCTCCGCCGATCCGCCCGATCGCTGGTGTTCTGCCCGCATGGCGGATTTCCTGCGGGGGCTGGCGGTGACACAGTGTGTCGCCGAGGCGGCGCGAGCGGTGGGGATGAGCCGGCAGTCGGCCTATCGCCTGCGCGCGCGGCTGAAGGGCCAGCCGTTCGACATTGCCTGGGAGGCGGCGTTCCAGCATGGTTATGACGAGCTCGCGCAAGTCGCGCTCGAGCGCGCGCTGCATGGCACTGAAGTGCCGGTGTTCCACAAGGGCGAACTGGTCGGCTCCTATCGCCGGTTCGACGAGCGGCTGACCTGTTTCCTGCTGGCGCGGCGCAATTCGCTCGGCGCGCAACGGCTGGGGCGCTATACCGCAGCAGCGGAATTCTGGTCGGAACGCTGGGACCGGATGCTGCATCAGGTCGAGCATGGTTCGGCGCTGTGGGCGCAGGAGAATGGCGATGCGCATACCGCAGAGAGCCTGGACGAACTCGATAAGGCGGCAATGCGCTCGGCGGAAATCCGGCATTCGCCCGATCCGTTGCCACGCGGACGCGAACGATAAGCGGGCCAGTGGCTGGTTTGGCGGGGAGTTTTCCCGGATTTGCTTGTTTCGCTTTGCTGCCCCTCCCGCTTGAGGCCAGGTCTATCCGCATATTCACCTCAGCTCTCATTGTTCGTCATCCTGAACTTGTTTCAGGACCCATTTCTCGGAATACCCGGAGCGTGGTATTCGGGAGAATTCCTGCCGGTTTGGCCCTGTCCGGCTTACTCCGGGCTTGCGGCACGATGGGCCCTGAAACAAGTTCAGGGTGACGAAATCGGAGAAATCGGGAGAGGGGGTGGAATTCACATCACGAGCAGCCCGGGCAACATGGGCGGTCTGGTGTTGGAAATGTGTCACCCGTCCGCTTTTGAGGCAACACCATGAATTACTGTGAAAAAGGGCGCAATATTGTGGGTGACACGGTGTCCGGGGTGTCACCCTCGCGCCGGGCCCGCGCGCGGGCAATCGTCAGGCCGCGCGCGTGCCGGCCTGCATCGGGCGTGGGGCAAGCCGATCTGCAACTTCACTTGGCGTTCATGCCGCTGCTGGCTATAGAGCCGCGCATGCTGACCCGTTCCCCCCTGAAGCTCGTCCTTCTGGCCACCGCCGCCACCGCCCTGCTGCTCACCGCCGGCTGCGGCGGCAAGGGCGGCAAGAACCGCGATACCGCTTATGTCGCGCGCGATGTCGATACGCTCTATCAGGCCGCCAAGGACCGGCTCGATCGCGGCGACACCAGGGAAGCCGCGGCGCTGTTCGACGAAGTCGAACGCCAGCATCCCTATTCGCCCTGGGCCCGCCGCGCCCAGTTGATGAGCGCCTTCAGTTATTATGTTGCGCGCGATTATGGCAAGTCGGTGCAGTCGGCGCAGCGTTTCCTGTCGATCCACCCGGGCAACCGCGACGCGCCGTATGCCTTCTACCTGGTGGCGCTCAACTATTATGAGCAGATCAGCGACGTTACCCGCGACCAGAAGATCACCCAGCAGGCGCAGACCGCGCTGGGCGAACTGATCCGGCGCTATCCCAATTCGCGCTATGCCGCCGATGCCCGGCTCAAGCTCGATCTGGTCAACGATCACCTTGCCGGCAAGGAAATGACCATCGGCCGCTCCTACCAGCGCTCGGGCAAATGGCTCGCCGCCACGCTGCGCTTCCGCACCGTGATCGAGAGCTACCAGACCACCAGCCATGCGCCCGAGGCGCTCTACCGGCTGGTCGAAACCTACCTCTCGCTCGGCATTCCCGGCGAGGCGCAGAAGGCCGCCGCCGTGCTCGGCGCGAATTATCCGGGCAACGAATGGTATGCGCGCGCCTATGAGCTGATGAACCGCCACGCGCCGGGGACGACGGCAAGCTGAATGCGCCCATAATAGAATCGTGATTTCTACCTAATAAATTGACATTGCGGCGATAGCGGCGCTCACTGCGCGCGACATGTTATCGCAGAAGACCCGCTATTCGATCCGCGCCCTGCAACACCTTGCCGACAGCTGGCGGCAGGGGCCGGTGCGGCTTGATGCGATTGCCACGGCGCAGAATATCCCCCGCAAGTTTCTCACCGTCATCCTCAGCGAAATGGTGCGCGAGGGACTGGTGATCTCGCACCGCGGGCGCGACGGCGGCTATGAGCTGGGGCTGCCGCCGGTCGACATCCGCTATGGCGACATCATCCGGCTGACCCGCGGCAGTCTCGCGCTGGTGCCCTGCGCCGCGCGCAACGCGCACGAGCAATGCACCAATTGCCTGCCCGAAGCCGAATGCCGGCTGCGCGGGGTGATGCTGCTGCTGCGCGACGAAATGGCGGCGATGCTCGACAAGATGACGCTGGCCGATCCGATCGAGGTCGAACCGCCGTTCGAAGTTACCGAAGCCGGGTGACGCCCGCGCGGCTATCGGCTAGAACGCGTTTTGTTCTGCTGCTAACGGGCGACCATGCTGACGCGCCTTTCCATCCGCAATATCGTGCTGATCGAGGCGCTCGACCTCGATTTTTCCGGCGGCCTCGGTGTGCTCACCGGCGAGACCGGGGCGGGCAAGTCGATCCTGCTCGATGCCCTCGGGCTGGTGCTGGGCGACCGCGCCGACAGCGGCCTGGTCCGGGCTGGCGAGGATAGGGCAAGCGTTACCGCGAGCTTCGAGTTTTCCGCATTGCCGCCGCCGATCCGCGCCGTTCTCGAAGATGCCGGCGTGGACATGGAACCGGGCGAGCCGCTCATCCTCAAACGTCAGCTCAAGGCCGATGGCGGCAGCAAGGCCTTCGTCAACGACCAGCCGGCCGGCGTGGCGCTGCTGCGCGAACTGGCGGGTTTCCTTGTCGAACTCCACGGCCAGCACGACGACCGCGGGCTGGTCAACCCGCGCGGGCATCGCGCGCTGCTCGACCGGTTTGCTGCCCAAAAAGACAAGGGGGCGGACGTTGCCGGGATCGAAACCGCCTGGCGGGCCTGGCGCGCGGCGGAGGCAGCGCTGGCTGCGGTGCGGGCGCGGCTGGCGCAGGCCTCGGCCGACCGCGACCTGCTGCTCGCCCACCTTGCCGAACTGACCGCGCTCGCCCCCGTGGCGGGCGAGGAGGCTGAGCTCGCCGAAATGCGCGCGACGATGCAGAAGGGCGAGCGCCTGTCGGGCGACCTCGCCGAACTGCAGCACCTGTGGGCCGGTTCCGATTCGGCGCTGGCCAGCTTGCGCAGCGCCGCGCGCCGGCTCGACCGGATCGCCCGCGAACATCCGTTGCTCGCCGATGCCCTCGCCGCGCTCGACCGCGCGGTGATCGAGGCCAGCGAAGCCGAAGACAAGCTCGCCCGCGCCGCCGAGGCGCTGGTGCACGATCCCGCCGCGCTTGATCGCTCCGAGACCCGCCTGTTCGACCTGCGTGCCGCCGCGCGCAAGCATGGCTGCTCGGTCGATGACCTGCCGGCGCGCATGCTGGCGATGCGTGGCCAGCTCGACGCGATCGAGGGCGGCGAGGCGGAGATTGCCGGACTGGAGCAAGCGGCCGAAGCCGCCGGACTTGATTACCGCGCACGCGCCGAGGCACTTTCCACGGCGCGGGCTGCGGCGGCGGTGCGGCTCGATACCGCCGTGGCGGGCGAACTCGCCCCGCTCAAGCTCGACGCCGCCCGCTTCCGCACCGCCATCGTCCGCCTGCCCGAGGAGCGCTGGGGGCCGCAGGGCATCGACGCAGCCGAATTCCTCATCGCCACCAACCCCGGCGCGGATTTCGCGGCGCTTAACAAGATCGCCTCGGGCGGCGAACTGTCGCGCTTCATCCTGGCGCTCAAGGTGGCGCTGGCCGAAGAAGGCAGGGCGACGACAGTGATCTTCGACGAGATCGACCGCGGCGTCGGCGGTGCAGTGGCCTCGGCCATCGGCGAGCGGCTGGCGCGGCTGGCAGATGGCGGGCAATTGCTCGCGGTGACCCACAGCCCGCAGGTCGCGGCGCGAGGCGGCGTGCATTATGTCATCGCCAAGTCGAGCGAGGGCGTGGTCACGCGCACTTCGGTGGCCCTGCTCGATGCCGGCGGGCGGCAGGAAGAGATCGCCCGCATGCTCTCGGGCGCTCAGATCACCGCCGAGGCGCGGGCGCAGGCGGATCGGTTGCTGGAAGGTGTGTGATGGATAATACTGCTAAGGCCGCCGTTGGTGCTCAGCTGGCTACGACCAGTTATCCCTCAGCGTCACATTTGTCTCGCTATCTCGATTTCATGCATGAGATCAAACATCGAGATCATTTGATTGAGCGGATTCACAGAGAAGCCGAATCGTGCGCTCTTTATGCCCACAGCTGTCGATACATGTTACCTACAATTTCGTAAGATACTAGAATTATTGGCGTTCAGTGTACTCAGTGCCAATGCTTCGGAGCTTCGAAAGCTCAAGGAGCCACACGTGAAGGACTATAATGCTGATCGGATTCTCAAACGTATAGAGCGGCTACATGGCCAGGTGTTTCCCCGGCCCGTGACTGAACAGAAGGGAGATAATGAGGTAACGCATCTAGTGCCAGCGCAGATAGATGCAATGTCTAGGCAGGAATTCACCGAGTTATATGGAAAATGCGGTAACATACTGCATTCGCGTAATCCGTTCAGAGATTCAGTAAATGAAGAGCAATACTTCAAGAAAATTCCGATTTATGTGAATAAAATAAGAAATCTATTGAACAAGCATATTGCCACTATCGTAAATGATAGTAATTTGTATTTTGTTCAAATGGCCGGAGAACAGGTTGATAGTCGGCCTACAATTACAGTTTTTGGTTTGGTTGGTAAAGTTAATATGCGGGAACAGGTTGGTATTTGATGACTTCCGAAGCCGAAGCCGCCAACGAGCTGATGCGCCTCGCGCGCCAGATCGCGCGGCATGACAAGGCTCTATCACGCTCGACGACGCGCCCGAGATTTCCGACGCCGAATACGACGCGCTGGTGCGGCGCAATGCCGAGCTGGAGGCCGCGTTCCCGCAGCTGATCCGCGCCGACAGCCCAAGCCGCAAGGTCGGCCACGCGGTCGCTGCCTCGCCGCTGTCCAAAGTGCAGCACGAACAGCGCATGATGAGCCTCGACAATGCTTTCTCGGACGAGGAGGTCGCAGAGTTCGTCGCGCGGGTGCGAAGGTTCCTGAACCTCGCCGAGGACGCCGAAGTGGCGATGACGGCGGAGGACAAGATCGACGGGCTGTCGTGCTCGCTGCGCTATGAGAGCGGCAGGCTGGTGCGCGCGGCGACGCGAGGCGACGGGCAGGTGGGCGAGGATGTCACCGCCAATGTCGCGCACATTGCCGATATTCCGCAGAAACTTAAGCCCCTCCCCTTCAGGGGAGGGGTTGGGGTGGGGGCTGTCGAACGTACGCAGCACCATCCCGACAGCCCCCACCCCCCGGCCCCCTCCCCTGAAGGGGAGGGGGAGATACCCGCCGTCTTCGAAATTCGTGGCGAAGTTTACATGTCGAAACAGGACTTTGCCGCGCTCAATGCAAGCCAGGCGGAGAAGGGCGACAAGATATTCGCCAATCCGCGCAATGCTGCCGCCGGCTCGCTGCGGCAGAAGGATGCGCGCGTCACCGCCGCCCGTCCGTTGCGCTTCCTCGCCCATGGCTGGGGCGCGGCGAGTGCGGTTCCGGCGAAGTCTCAATTCGCCATGATGCAGCTGATCGCCCGCTGGGGCGTTCCGGTTTCGCCGCTGCTGGTGCGCTGTACATCGAGCGATGCCCTGCTCGCGCACTACCGCCAGATCGCCGAACGGCGGGCCGAACTGCCCTACGATATCGACGGCGTGGTCTATAAAGTCGATAGCCTTGAATGGCAGCAACGGCTGGGCTTTGTCGCCAAGGCCCCGCGCTGGGGGCTGGCGCACAAGTTCCCGGCCGAGCAGGCCGAAACCGTGCTTGAGGCGATCGATATCCAGGTCGGCCGAACCGGCAAGCTGACACCGGTCGGGCGGCTCAGGCCGGTGCTGGTCGGCGGGGTGACGGTGACCAATGTCACGCTGCACAACCGCGACGAGATCGGCCGGCTGGGCTTGCGCCTGGGCGACCGGGTGGTGCTCCAGCGTGCGGGCGACGTCATCCCGCAGGTTGTGGAAAACCTCACCCGCGACGAGCCGCGCGCCGCATTCGCGTTCCCCGATCACTGCCCCGAATGCGGCAGCGAGGCGGTGGCGGAAGAAGGCGAGGTCGATGTGCGCTGCACTGGCGGGCTGATCTGCCCGGCGCAGCGCACCGAGCGCCTGAAGCACTTCGTCAGCCGGGGCGCGCTCGACATCGAAGGGCTGGGCGAAAAGACCATCGACGAGTTCTTTGCCTTGGGCTGGCTGGAAAGCCCGGCTGACATCTTTCGCCTGAAAGACCGCCGCGCCGCCATTCTCGGGCGCGAAGGCTGGAAGGACAAGTCTGTGGACAACCTGTTGACAGCGGTGGAAAACAAACGCGCGCCCGACGCCGCGCGGCTGCTGTTCGGGCTTGGCATCCGCCATGTCGGCGCGGTGACGGCGCGGGACTTGCTCAAGCGTTTTGCGACGCTGGAGAAGTTGCGGCAAGTGGCGGAGCGGACGGCTGGTCTTGAGCCCCTCCCCTTGAGGGGAGGGGTTGGGGTGGGGGCTGTCGATCCAGCGTCACGCCAGCCGGACAACCCCCACCCCCCGACCCCCTCTCCTGAAGGGGAGGGAGAGGCAAAGGCGGAGTTGCTCGCCATCGACGGCATCGGCCCGGCAGTGGTCGAGGCGCTCGGCGATTTCTTCCACGAGCCGCACAACGTCGCGGTGTGGGACGACCTGCTCTCCGAAGTTTCCCCGCCGCCCTATCTGGTGGCGACGAAAGACAGCCCCGTCTCCGGCAAGACCGTTGTCTTCACCGGCAAGCTCGAAACCATGAGCCGCGACGAGGCCAAGGCGCAGGCCGAGGCGCTGGGCGCGCGGGCGGCGGGATCGGTTTCGGCGAAAACCGATCTGGTCGTCGCCGGCCCCGGCGCGGGATCGAAGTTGAAGCAGGCGGAAAAACTGGGCATTGACGTGATCGACGAGGCGGCCTGGGCGGAAATGGTCAAGGCGGCGGGTTAGGATGGAATGTGCTCAATCCAATCCAGACCCGCTCATGCTGAGCCTGTCGAAGCACAAGGTTGTTACGGATAGGGTGCGGTGCCACGATGGTCCTTCGACAAGCTCAGGATGAGCGGAATTTCAAGCCTTGCCTCAGTGATTTGCGAGTCGTCGATGGGAATACTTCGATGCTGAAACAGTTTTTCGAGCGGCTCGAACACGATCTCAACGCGCCGGTCGAGGTGCGCGGGTTCGGTTCGGGCTGGTTCGCCGGCTTCTTCGGGCTGCTGTTCGCCATTTCCGGCTTCGGCATGGTTGTGGCGCTGCGCTATCCTGACTGGTTCGCCATGCCCGAACTCCAGGTGGTGAAGGACTGGTCGGGCTTTCGCGGCGCGGTCCATTTCATCCTGCTGGCGAGCTATGCGCTGGCGCTGCTCAGCCTGCTGCTGCGCCCGCGCAAGGCGCTGGGCGGCACCGCGCTGGTGATCGCCATCGCTGCGGCACTGCTCGGCGGCAGCAATGTCCAGCCGAGCGAAACGCAGAGCTGGGGCATTTTCTTCGGGCTCGACTTCTTCATCGTCAACCTGCTCGCCACCGGCTTCATGTTCGCGCCCATCGAGCGCTTCTGGCCGCACCGCGCCGGCCAGCGCCTGTTCCGCATCGAGTGGCGCGAGGACCTGTTCTATTTTCTCGTCAGCACGATGATGGTGCAGCTGTTCGCCTTCCTCGCGCTCGCTCCGCAGGCCGATCGTCAATGCCCAGACCAGCGGCTGGGACCAGTTCCGCGCCTGGGTCGCGGCGCTGCCCTGGGCGGTGCAGTTCGTCGCTGCGGTCGATCCTGTCCGACCTGTTCCAGTACTGGTATCACCGCCTGTTCCACCGCGTCCCTTTCCTCTGGGGCTTCCACGCGGTGCACCATTCGGCCAAGGCGATGGACTGGCTGGCGGGCGCGCGGATGCATTTCGTCGAGATCGTGCTGCTGCGCGCGGTGACCTCGCTGCCGCTGTTCACCCTCGGCTTCGCGCCATCGGTGCTCCAGGCCTATATCGGCTTCGTCTATGTCTATTCCTCGCTGCTCCACGCCAATCTCGCGGGCAGATTTCGACCGGCTGGGCCACTGGATCGCGACGCCGCGCTTCCACCACTGGCACCACGGGCTGGAAGGCGAGGCGGTCGATGTGAACTTCGCCATCCACCTGCCGCTGCTCGACAAGCTGTTCGGCACTTTCTACCTGCCGAAGGGGCGCTGGCCCGAGAACTACGGCGTGCCCGAGGCGGTGCCGCCGGGCTATTGGGCGCAGGCGAAATATCCGTTTGTGCGCCCGATTAAATAGGGACAGTCCCTATTTAATGCGCAGCGCCGAGGGGCAAAGCGAACATGTTCGAGGAACTGATCCCCCCGGCCGCCCGGATTGCCGCCGCCCTCAAATCACGCGGCGAGAAAATCGCGGTGGCTGATGGCGCGAGCGGCGGGCTGATCTCGGCCGCGCTGCTCACCGTGCCGGGCGCGCTGGCCTTCTACCTCGGCGGCGGCGTGGTCTATTCGCTGCGCGGGCGCGACATCCTGCTCGGGCTGAAGCGCGAAGCCTATGCCGGAATGCGTTCGGCGACCGAAGAGTACGCGCTGCTGCAAGCGCGCGCGATCCGTGACAACTTCGGCGGCGACTGGGGCATTGCAGAGACTGGCTCTGCCGGGTCGAGCACGCATCCCCTCGGCATCGCCTCCGGGCGCAGCTGCTGCGCAGTGGTGGGGCCGGGCGTGGAAGCGGTGCGCACACTTGAGACTGCCAGCGACATGCGCGTCGCCAACATGATGGCGTTCGCCCGCGCCGCGCTTTCGCTGCTGGAGGAGACCCTTGCTGGTGCCGGGGCCGGTCTGGCGGAGAGCGACCGGCCATGAGTGTCGCCTTTCGCCGCGAGGGCGATGACGAGCATCTCGAACCCAAGTTCGAGATCCCCATCCCGCTGGGGCCGAACCTGGTCACCGCGCGCGGCTTGGCCCTGATCGGCCAGTGCGTGGCGGAGATCGAGGCCCGGCTGCGGACGCTGTCGGAAGAAGCCGAAATCAAGGCTGCCAAGCGCGACCTGCGCTATTGGCAAACCCGCGAAGTCACGGCGGAACTGGTACCCGAGCCAAGCGGCAAGACCGTGGAATTCGGCACGCAGGTCAGCTTTCGCCTCGGCGGCAAGACGCGCAGCCTCAGCATTGTCGGCGATGACGAGGCCGATCCGGCCAAAGGGCTGGTGAGCTTCTCGGCCCCGCTCAGCCGCGCGCTGATGGGGGCCGAGGCGGGCGATGTGCTGGAATTCGGCGGGGTGGAGGATGCGATCGAGGTGCTGGGGGTCGGGGTGATTGGGTGAGAGGGTTGAGTGGCTGGTTCAGTCGAAAGGCCGACCTCGGCGACAGTTCGCGGAACTTTGGAAATCAGGCCGTAACCGCCATTCACCAACCCTTCGCCCAATCACCCCGCTTCCTTAGCCACAACACCGACCAATCTCCCTTCACCAGCCGCCGCGCCAGCCGCAGGCCCGCCTTCCGGCAGGCACCGCGCACCGCAGTTTCCTGCGTCTCCAGCAGCCCGGCCAGCAACAAGCTTCCCCCCGGCACCAGCGCCTGCCCGAAATCCGGGGCCAGTTCGATCAGCGGCCCGGCGAGGATATTGGCGACGATCAGGTCGTATGGCCCGCGTGCTGCCAATAGCGGATGCGCCATGCCTGCGGCGACCACCATGGTCAGTTCGCCTTGCCTCGCTCCCAAGGCCACCCCGTTCAGCGCCGCATTCTCGATGACCACCCCGGCGCAGACCGCATCGATATCGCTCGCTGTTGCCAGCGCGCGCGGCCACAGGTGGAGCGCCGCCATGGCGAGCAGACCCGTGCCGGTGCCGATGTCGGCGAAGTTGCGCACCACGATGCCGCGCGCCTTCATCTCGCTGAGCATGGCGAGGCATCCGGCGGTGGTGGCATGCTGCCCGGTGCCGAAGGCGCGGCTGGCGGGGATGGCGAAGTCGCGCACGCCGGGCTGGCTCAGCGGCGGATGCTCCGGCGTATGGACATAAAAGCGCCCGGCGCGCAGCGGCTCCAGACCCTGCTGGCTCTGCGTCACCCAGTCGGCTTCGGGCAGGCGCTCGATGGCGAATCCGGGAGCGCCATCGGCAAACAGTGCGGCCAGCGCGGCCCTGTCCGCTCGTGACGGCTTGCGCGGCAGCCAGGCTTCGAGCCGCCAGTCCTCGGGCCGGTCTTCGGCAATTTCGCTGCCGGCAATGACGATGTCGGGATCCCAGTCCCACACCTCTTCATGCGCCACCAGTGCCGCCTCGATGATCGGGCGCGGGGCGAGGGCAGTGATCTTCCAGCTTGCGGACATGGCGGGGCCATAGCGACATATTTGAAACAAGGAAAACGGGGTTCGCGCGGAGGCGCGGAGACGCGGAGAAGCAGAGACTGATACAAATGCGATTGAAATTCATCGACTTGTCCGTTGCCGACGACACTTGGGTGACGAGCGCTTCATTTGCAAACTCGCACCTCCGCGTCTCCGCGCGAACCATTCACTTAGCCACCTTGCACCCCCGCCCGATTTGGCTAAGGGAAGTGCCAATTGCCGACAGGGAACCCCCACACATGGCCGAAGCCAGAAACCGTCCGCTCTCGCCGCATCTGACCGATGGCTTCCGCCTCCACTGGCGCTGGGGCCCGGCGATGTTCGTCTCGATCCTGCATCGTGCCACCGGCAATGCGCTCGCGGTGGCCGGGCTTGGCCTGCTGCTGTGGTGGCTGGGCGCGCTCGCCGGCGGGGCAGAGAGCTATGCCACTTTCGCCAGTCACGCGACCGCCTGGTATGGCATGGTGGTGCTGGTCGGGATCAGCTGGTTTTTCTTCAGCCACATGGCCTCGGGCCTGAGGCACTTCGTGCTCGACGTCGGAGCGGGCTACGAACTCACCCGCAACCGGATATGGTCGCTGCTGACGCCGGTCATCGGCATTGTTCTTACCGCTGCCTTCTGGGCGGCGCTGTTGCTGCGCTAGGGGATCGGAAACATGGGTGACGGTACTTCCATCGGCAAGGTGCGCGGGCTGGGCTCGGCGCACAACGGCTCGCATCATTGGCTGCTCCAGCGCTTCACCGCGATCGGCAATCTGCTGCTGCTCGTCTGGCTGATCGTCTCGCTGCTGATGTTGCCCAACCTGGGCTATGGCAGCGTGCGCGAATGGATCGCGCGGCCGGTTCCGGCGACCGCCATGGCGCTGCTGATCGTCACCACTTTCTGGCACGCGCGGCTGGGCATGCAGGTGCTGTTCGAGGACTATGTCCATACCCCTGCCAACAAATTTGCGGTAATGGCGCTGCTGAACCTTGCCGCATTCGCCGGGGCCGCTTTCGGCCTGATCTGCGTCATCCGCCTCGCGCTGGGAGGCGCTTAAGATGTCTGCTCCAGCCTACAAGATCATCGACCATACCTATGATACTGTCGTCGTCGGCGCCGGCGGCTCCGGCCTGCGCGCCACGATGGGCAGCGCCGAGGCCGGGCTCAAGACCGCCTGCATCACCAAGGTGTTCCCCACCCGCAGCCACACCGTCGCGGCGCAGGGCGGCATTGCGGCGAGCTTGCAGAACAACTCGCCCGACCACTGGACCTGGCACATGTTCGACACCGTCAAAGGGTCTGACTGGCTGGGCGACCAGGACGCCATCGAATACATGGTCCGCGAGGCCCCGGCGGCGGTTTACGAGCTGGAGCATGCCGGCGTGCCCTTCTCCCGCAACGCAGATGGCACGATCTATCAGCGCCCGTTCGGCGGCCACATGCAGAACATGGGCGAAGGCCCCCCGGTGCAGCGCACTTGCGCCGCCGCCGACCGCACCGGCCACGCCATGCTCCACGCGCTCTACCAGCAGAGCCTGAAATACGACGCCGACTTCTTCATCGAATACTTCGCCATCGACCTGATCATGGACGGCGGAAAGTGCGTCGGCGTGATCGCGCTGTGCATGGATGACGGCACCATCCACCGCTTCCGCGCCAAGGGCGTGGTGCTGGCGACTGGCGGCTATGGCCGCGCCTATTTCACCGCCACATCGGCGCATACCTGCACCGGCGACGGCGGCGGCATGGTGCTGCGCGCGGGACTGCCGCTTGCAGGACATGGAATTCGTCCAGTTCCACCCGACCGGCATTTACGGCGCGGGCGTGCTGATCACCGAAGGCGCGCGCGGCGAGGGCGGCTACCTGACCAACTCCGAGGGCGAGCGCTTCATGGAGCGCTATGCCCCCAGCGCCAAGGACCTCGCCAGCCGCGACGTCGTCAGCCGCTCGATGGCGCTGGAAATGCGCGAGGGGCGCGGCGTCGGGCCGAACAAGGACTACATCTACCTCCACCTCGATCACATCGATTCCAAGGTGCTGGCCGAGCGCCTGCCCGGCATCACCGAGAGCGGCAAGATCTTCGCCGGGGTCGATCTGACCCGCCAGCCGCTGCCGGTCTGCCCGACGGTGCACTACAACATGGGCGGCATCCCGACCAACTATCACGGCGAAGTGATGACCATCGGCGCGGACGGCAATCCCGAAACCGTCGTCCCCGGCCTGTTCGCGGTGGGCGAGGCGGCCTGCGTTTCGGTCCACGGCGCGAACCGCCTCGGCTCCAACTCGCTGATCGATCTGGTCGTGTTCGGCCGCGCCACCGGCCACCGTCTGCGCGACACGATCAAGCCCGGCGAGGCTTCGAGGAACTGCCCAAGGACAGCGCCGACCTGTCGCTGACCCGGCTCGACCATTTCCGCCAGGCCAAGGGCGGCTCGCCGACGGCAGAAGTCCGCCTCGAAATGCAGCGCACCATGACCAAGGGCTGCGCCGTGTTCCGCGACGAGGCGCTGATGGCCGAAGGCAAGGCGGCGCTGGCCAAGACCTACGAGCGGATGCAGGACATCCACGTGACCGACCGCGGGCCTGATCTGGAACAGCGATCTGGTCGAGACGATGGAACTCGACAACCTGATCTCACAGGCCACCGTCACCATCCACGGCGCGCACAACCGCAAGGAATCGCGCGGCGCGCATGCGCACGAGGACTTCCCCGAGCGCGACGACAAGCAGTGGATGAAGCACACTGCGGCCTGGTTCGAAGGCTGGGGCGGCAAGGGCGGCGCGGTGAAGATCGACTACCGCCCGGTGCACGAGTTCACGCTGACGGACGATGTGGAGTATATCAAGCCGAAGAAGCGGGTTTATTGAGCTAAAGCCCCTCCCCTTGAGGGGAGGGGTTGGGGTGGGGCATGTTTTCAAAGCAATGCGCTTGCCGGACAGCCCCCACCCCCATCCCCTCCCCTGAAGGGGAGGGGGAGGCATTGACATTCCAGCGCAAACATCGGATTCTTCTGACGGAGGCTTGGCATGGCTACTTTGGCATCAACCGCTGGCGAACGCGTTTCAGGTGTGAGTTTCGACGCAGACCTCCTTATTGTCGATCTAATGGACGGTCGCACGATTTCCGTCCCGCTCGCGTGGTATCCGCGCTTGTTCGATGCTACGGTCAAACAGCGGCAGAACTGGCGCATCGCGGGTGCAGGTTATGGAATTCACTGGCCGGATGTCGACGAAGATTTGAGCACCGAAGGTCTGCTGCGTGGCGCACCCGCACCGGGGTGGAAGAGCGCGGCTTGATGCCTAATCAATCGGCTCAACTACCTACCGATGTCCGGCGTCAGCTGGAATTGCTCCGGCTCGAAGTTCTCATTGAACTTAAGGATGGCCAATTGCGGTTGGTCAAATGGGTAGGCGCAATCATGATAATCCAGACTTGGGTCGTTGTGCTGGCAAAGACGATTTGATGGGCGGCGCGGTGAAGATCGACTACCGCCCGGTGCATGAGTTCACGCTGACGGATGATGTGGAGTATATTGCGCCGAAGAAGCGGGTTTATTGAATAGTCACGATTGGAACTTTTATAACTCCTAATGAATCCGCCATTGCTGCTCCCCAAACAATTACAGCGATTAATGATATTAACACATATATTCTAAAACTAGAAATTTTCGTCTTTTCGATATTATCACGCTGAATGTCAGAAGTAAAGACGTACTCCGATATCTTCATTTTCGATCCAATTATTTTCAATAGATTCAAGTTGATTAAAGCAAAAATTCTTGTATTTGTCAGATTTTATCGCCGCAAATAGAAGAAGTATATTGAATAGAAGGACAAATAACAAGAATGATATCTTCACCATTGTTATTTGACCCAAAAATTGAGACTTGTTAATCACAAATGCTGCAGAGGCTGTATTTAGCACTGTAAAAACGCTGGTGCGAGCCCATTGCAGCTGTGTGTGCGCAATTTGTAGCGTGGCGGCGGCGCGATAGACCTCGGATTGTGACGTATTTTTTAATTCAGACATTTGGTCGATCCCCCATCGCCAATGAACAGACTTCCAAACTTCGTTAAAGCTTAGCATTGTGTCAAGGGTTCTAAATCTTGGTGCCTTTGCGCCTCGGCGTGAATCAATCCCGTTGCCGCTCCCCGCAAACTCGCCATAAGAAATTCTCACGCCAAGGCGCAAAGACACCAAGGAAGGGTGGAACAGGCTGGAACCAAGTCACGATGATCGGAACTCATAAGCCCCTCCCCTTCAGGGGAGGGGTTGGGGTGGGGGCTGTCAGCAGAGCGTCGCGCTTTACTGACCGCCCCCACCCCTCCGCCGCTACGCGGCTCCTCCCCTCCCCTGAAGGGGAGGGCTTTCTGAGACTTAGCCTCGACGCACCTTGGTATAGTCCGTTCCGGACCAATCTCCGCCATTTGCCCTTGCATCCACTCGCCAGACCGGCAACCTTTCCGCCCATGCCCAAGGTCTTCAACTGGAATGGATTCCGCTTTCACTTCTACTCGGACGAGGGCCATCCGCGCGAGCCGAAGCGCGTTAATGTCGAGCGGGGCGAGGCGGACTGCAAGTTCTGGCAGTATCCCGAGATCAGGCTCGCCTATAATCACGGTTTCAACGCCCGCGAGCTCAGGCAATTGACCGAGGTCGTTGAAGCGCGCCGGACCGATATCGAAAGGGCATGGAATGAGCACTTTACCTAGGGCCACCGCCGTCCGTTTCAACGAAGACAGTTTCTGGGTGGACCTCGAAGACGGCCGCACCCTCGGTATCCCGCTGGCATGGTTCCCCCGGCTGTTGCACGGTTCACCCGAATTGCGCGCCAAGGTCAGCATCAGCCCCAGCGGCCTCCATTGGGACGAGCTTGACGAGGACATTTCCGTTGCTGGCCTGATCGCTGGCCGGGGCGACCAGACGCGGGTCCGCAAGGTTGCTGCTTAGCGCCTTGGCGTGAATCACACCCGTTGTCGCTCCCCGCAAACTCACCATAAGAAAGTGTCACGCCAAGGCGCAAAGGCACCAAGGAAGGGAAGGGGCATTCGGTTGACTGACGTTCCGCCGGAGATTGATGCCCTTGCCACCATCGCCGTCGATTGCGGGTTCAAGCTGCATATGGCGTTCGGCCCCGGCCTGCTGGAATCGGTCTATGAAGCCATCCTCGCCGATAGTCTGACCAAGCGCGGGCTGCGCGTCGAGCGTCAGAAGCCGGTCGATATTCACTACGAAGGCACCATCCTGCGCGAGGGGTTTCGCCTCGATCTGCTAGTCGAAGACCAACTCGTCATCGAACTCAAATCAACCGAGCGCACCGCGCCCGTGCACAAGAAGCAACTCCTCACCTAGCCTGCGCCTGACTAATCGCCCGCTAGGCCTGTTGATGAACTTCGGCATGGAAACCTTCAAGGAATGCATGAGCCGCGTGATCAACCAGCACATGCGCAAGCCCTAACTTTGCGCCTTTGCGCCTTGGCGTGAGAAAATCTTCCTTGCTTGGCGCAATTCGGCTGCCGTTGCAGACTTTCACGCCAAGGCGCAAAGGTGCCAAGGAAGGGAAAGTGAAGATTCCGGCTACAATCCACCCAATTCACCGCAGCCCCAGCCCGCCCAGATGATCCTGCTGCTGGTGCATGATCCGGACAATTTCGACCTCCCGATCATTGGCCACGTAGAAGATCGTATGCCGTCCCGCCGCAATCTTGCGCAAGCCGGTACGCGGAAGCTCGGCGTCTGAACCCAGCATCGGATTCTCGACGATTCGCTGAATTTGTGCCTCGATCACATCGAGATAGCGGCGGGTCTGCTGCGCGCCCCATTGCGCTTGCGACCATTCGGCCAGCGCCGATGAAATCGCGCCTTGCCAATGAGTGGTAGCGCAGCTTGTGTTTCATGCTTCGGGGAAGTTATTGTCGATCCATTGCCGGGCGTCGAAATCGACTAGTGGACTGGCCAGCCCTTCATCGATCGCTTCAAGCAGCTTCGATTTGAACACCGAGCGCTCCTCGTGCAACCGCAGCGCATCGCGGATGACTTCGCTGGTTGAACCAAATTCGCCTGAACTCAACCCTGCTACGGGCATAGTCCGCGAAGTGATCGCCAAGCGCGATCGAGGTGTTCTTGCCTGCCATAGGCGAATGGTACCAAATATTGGTAGCATTGGCAATTCCCGCGATGGCCATATCGCGAAGGACTGACGCAGCCACTTGACCCCTTCCCGGAACTGGCCTAACGGCCCGCGCTTCCCGGGATGGCTCGTGCCTCTCCTGGATCAATTGAGCTGAACATTGCCGGTGTGCTTGGGGTTCCCCCCAAACAACCCGTCAAAGTAACCCGGCGCTGCGGCGTGGGTGGAGTGTTTTCGGCTCGTGCGACGCTCGCGTGTCGCGCCCTATTGCCAGCGGTCCCGGATCAAGTCCGGGATGACGGGTGAGGGTGCTTCGCCGCCGTCCTGCGAGACCCTTGCCGCTTCGCTTGCGCTGTCCCAGCGTCCCAACCAAGGTGAAGCATTCACAATGCCGACAATCAACCAGCTGGTCCGCAAGGGCCGCGTGCCGCAGAAGGTGAAGTCGAAGGTCCCAGCGATGGAGCAGAACCCGCAGAAGCGCGGCGTCTGCACCCGGGTCTATACGACGACTCCGAAGAAGCCGAACTCGGCGCTGCGCAAGGTCGCCAAGATCCGCCTGACCAACCAGCGCGAAGTCATCTCCTATATCCCGGGCGAAGGCCACAACCTCCAGGAGCACTCGGTGGTGCTGATCCGCGGCGGGCGCGTGCGCGATCTGCCGGGCGTGCGCTATCATGTGCTGCGCGGCGTGCTCGACACGCAGGGAGTCAAGGACCGCAAGCAGAGCCGTTCGAAGTACGGCGCCAAGCGTCCGAAGTGACCTGACAGCCGCAGGCGTCAGGTCATCCTGAACTCGTTTCAGGATCCATGGTGCCGCAAGCTTAGGTCAAGGAATTCATACGGCTGAGCCAACCGCCCGATGGACCCTGAAACAAGTTCAGGGTGACGAAATTGGGAACGGTGGTCAGCCGGATTGATGAAAAGGAATTAGTCCGATGTCACGTCGTCGTCGTCCCGAGAAGCGGGAAATCCTGCCTGATCCCAAGTTCGGGGATCAGGTGCTGTCGAAGTTCATGAACAACCTCATGCTCGACGGCAAGAAGTCGGTCGCCGAGTCGATCGTCTATGGTGCGATGGCAACGATGGAGGCCAAGGCCAAGTCGTCGCCGGTGCAGCTGTTCCACGATGCGCTGGAGAACGTGAAGCCGCAGATCGAGGTGCGTTCGCGCCGGGTCGGCGGTGCCACCTATCAGGTGCCGGTCGAAGTGCGCCCCGAGCGCGCCCAGGCGCTGGCGATCCGCTGGCTGATCACGGCGGCGCGCAACCGTTCGGAGACGACGATGTCGGCGCGGCTCTCGGCCGAACTGCTCGACGCGGCGAACAACCGCGGCAATGCGGTCAAGAAGCGCGAAGACACCCACCGCATGGCCGACGCCAACCGCGCGTTCAGCCACTACCGCTGGTAAGTCACCGCGCTGTCACACTGTTGGATATAGGGGCGGGCCTGCCCTCCGGGGTCCCGCACCACACTTAAGGAATTCCCCATGGCCCGCAGCCATCCGCTCTCGATGTACCGCAATATCGGTATCATGGCGCATATCGACGCCGGCAAGACCACGACCACCGAGCGCATTCTTTATTATACCGGCAAGTCCTACAAGATCGGCGAAGTCCATGACGGGGCGGCGACGATGGACTGGATGGAGCAGGAGCAGGAGCGCGGGATCACGATCACGTCCGCCGCGACGACCTGTTTCTGGAACGACCACCGCATCAACATCATCGACACCCCCGGCCACGTCGACTTCACCATCGAGGTCGAACGCAGCTTGCGCGTGCTCGACGGCGCGGTTGCCTGTTTCGACGGTGTCGCCGGCGTGGAGCCGCAGTCCGAGACGGTGTGGCGCCAGGCCGACAAATACGGCGTGCCGCGGATGTGCTTCATCAACAAGCTCGACCGCACCGGAGCCAACTTCAAGTATTGCGTCCAGTCGATCATCGACCGCCTCGGTGCCAAGCCCGCCGTGCTCTACATTCCGATCGGGCTCGAAGCCGACCTCAAGGGCTTGGTCGATCTTGTGCACAACCGCGCGATCATCTGGAAGGACGAAGCGCTGGGCGCCGAATTCTTCTATGAGGACATTCCCGCCGATCTCGCCGACGAGGCCGCGATCTATCGCACCGAACTGATCGAACTGGTGATCGATCAGGACGACGACGCGATGGAAGCCTATCTCGACGGCAAGGAACCCGACGTCGCGACGCTGAAGGCGTGCATCCGCAAGGGCACGCTCAACCAGTCGTTTGTGCCGGTGTGCTGCGGTTCGGCATTCAAGAACAAGGGTGTGCAGCCGCTGCTCGACGCCGTGGTCGATTATCTGCCGTCGCCGCTCGACATTCCCGACGTCCAGGGCGTCAAGATGGACTCGAACGAGCCCGACAGCCGCCCCGCCACCGACGAAGCGCCATTCAGCGCGCTCGCCTTCAAGGTGATGAACGATCCATTCGTTGGCAGCCTGACCTTCATCCGCATCTATTCGGGTACGCTGACCAAGGGCACCTATCTGAACTCGGTCAAGGACAAGAAGGAAAAGGTCGGGCGCATGCTCGAAATGCACGCCAACGACCGCAAGGACGTTGACGAGGCCTTCGCCGGCGACATCATCGCACTTGCCGGAATGAAGGAAACGACGACGGGCGACACGCTGTGCGCCGAACGTCAACCGATCGTGCTCGAGCGGATGGAATTCCCCGAGCCGGTGATCGAGCTGTCGGTCGAGCCCAAGACAAAGGCCGACCAGGAAAAGATGGGCGTCGCGCTCAATCGTCTCTCGGCCGAGGATCCTTCGTTCCGCGTTTCGACCGATCACGAATCGGGCCAGACGATCATCAAGGGGATGGGCGAGCTGCACCTCGACATCATCGTCGATCGCATGCGCCGCGAGTTCAAGGTCGAAGCCAATGTCGGCGCGCCGCAGGTGGCCTATCGCGAGTATCTCGCGAAGCCGGTGGACATCGATTACACCCACAAGAAGCAGTCGGGCGGTTCCGGCCAGTTCGGCCGGATCAAGTTCAAGCTGACCCCGGGCGAGCGCGGATCCGGCATTAT
Organism: uncultured Alphaproteobacteria bacterium; assembly: GCA_963777795.1. Taxonomy (GTDB): domain Bacteria; phylum Pseudomonadota; class Alphaproteobacteria; order Sphingomonadales; family Sphingomonadaceae; genus Novosphingobium. The sequence goes on along the minus strand of CAVZRM010000002.1, from coordinate 798,745 downwards.
CTTCAACGACAACATCAAGGGCGGCAATATTCCCAAGGAGTATATCCCCTCGGTCGAGAAGGGCATGCGCGAAACCGCTGAATCGGGTTCGCTGATCGGCTTCCCGATCATCGACTTCGAGATAGAACTCTACGACGGCGCCTATCACGACGTCGATTCGTCAGCGCTCGCCTTCGAGATCGCCGGACGCGCTGGCATGCGCGAGGCGGCGCAGAAGTCGGGGATAAAGCTGCTCGAGCCGATCATGAAGGTCGAAGTGGTTTCGCCCGAGGAATATCTCGGCGACGTCATCGGCGACATGAACAGCCGGCGCGGTCAGATCCAGGGCACCGACAGCCGGGGCAACGCCCAGGTGGTCGAGGCCATGGTGCCGCTCGCCAACATGTTCGGTTATGTGAACCAGCTGCGCTCGTTCACCCAGGGCCGGGCGAATTATTCGATGCAATTCTCGCATTACGACGAGGTCCCGGCGAACGTCGCGGCCGAGGTCAAGGAGAAGCTTGCCTAACCGGCAAGATACGATTAGGGGCGGCGCCTGATTTAGCGGGCGCGCCTCAAAACCCGCATAATTCAATTCAAGCGAAAAGAAGGTTTGGACAATGGCTAAGGCAAAATTCGAGCGGACGAAGCCGCACTGCAACATCGGCACCATCGGTCACGTCGACCATGGCAAGACCACGCTGACGGCGGCGATCACCAAGGTGCTGGCCGAGACCGGCGGCGCGACGTTCACCGATTATGCCAACATCGACAAGGCCCCCGAGGAGCGCGAGCGCGGCATCACCATTTCGACTGCGCATGTCGAATATGAGACTGAAAATCGCCACTATGCCCACGTCGATTGCCCGGGCCACGCCGACTATGTGAAGAACATGATCACCGGTGCGGCGCAGATGGACGGCGCGATCCTGGTGGTCAACGCCGCTGACGGCCCGATGCCGCAGACCCGCGAGCACATCCTGCTCGCCCGTCAGGTTGGCGTGCCCCAGCTGGTGGTCTACATGAACAAGGTCGATCAGGTCGACGATGCCGAGATTCTCGAGCTGGTCGAACTCGAAATCCGCGAGCTGCTCACTTCCTATGGCTTTGACGGCGACGCAATCCCCGTCATCCCGGGTTCGGCGCTTGCTGCGCTCGAAGGTCGCGACGACAACATCGGCAAGGAATCGATCTATGCGCTGATGAAGGCGGTCGATGACTTCATCCCGCAGCCGCCGCGTCCGACCGACAAGCCGTTCCTGATGCCCGTGGAAGACGTGTTCTCGATCTCGGGTCGCGGCACCGTGGTCACCGGTCGTATCGAGACCGGCATCGTCAAGGTCGGCGAGGAAGTCGAGATCGTCGGCCTCAAGGACACCCGCAAGACCGTCGTCACCGGCGTCGAAATGTTCCGCAAGCTGCTCGACGAAGGCCGTGCCGGCGATAACGTCGGTGCGCTGATCCGCGGTGTGGCCCGTGAAGAGGTCGAGCGCGGCCAGGTGCTCTGCAAGCCCGGTTCGGTCACGCCGCACACCGAGTTCAACGCCGAGGTCTATGTGCTGTCGAAGGACGAAGGTGGCCGTCACACGCCGTTCTTCGCCAACTATCGCCCGCAGTTCTACTTCCGCACCACCGACGTCACCGGCGAGGTCATTCTCCCCGAGGGCACCGAGATGGTGATGCCCGGCGACAACGTCACCATTGGCGTCAAGCTGATCGCGCCGATCGCCATGGACCAGGGCCTGCGCTTCGCCATTCGCGAAGGCGGACGCACCGTCGGTTCGGGGGTTGTCAGCACGATCTCCAAGTAATATAGGCCGCGCTCCGCCGGGGGGATTCGCTCTCCCCGGCGGCGGTTTTTTTGCCCCCGCGAAGGCGGGGGTTTGCTCTTTCTCATCGGTAGTTGGACATGGAAGCCCAGAATATTCGCATCCGCCTCAAGGCATTCGATCATCGCGTGCTTGATCAGGCGACCGGCGAAATCGCGGACACCGCCCGCCGCACCGGCGCGCTGATCCGGGGCCCCATTCCCCTGCCGACGAGAATTGAAAAGTTCACCGTGAACCGCGGACCGCACATCGACAAGAAGTCGCGTGAGCAGTTCGAGGTGCGCACTTACAAGCGGCTGCTCGACATCGTGCAGCCCAACGCCACCACTGTCGATGCGCTGATGAAGCTCGATCTGGCAGCCGGGGTGAATGTCGAGATCAAATTGGCCTGAGCCAATTTGCCGAGAGCCCCCGCGAAGGCGGGGGTCGCAGGAATTCAAGGCCGAGTTTTCCGGCCCGAGGCCCCCGCATTCGCGGGGGAGCCGTGGACGGAAACGACCACGACAAAACTGGGATACCTCCGGATTTATCCGGGCAAGCGTCCCCCGTCTCGCTTCTCCTTGCGGAGAAGCACTCAGCCCGGACGGGGCTCGCACACACTTTGGGTTGAACACGCCTTTCGGGATGGTCCCGTCAGGCCTCTGTAGGAGTTTGGATCATGCGCACCGGCGTGATCGCCAGGAAAGTGGGAATGACCCGCCTGTTTCAGGACGACGGTCGGCATGTGCCGGTTACCGTGCTGTCGCTGGAAGAGTGCCAGGTCGTCTCGGTTCGCACCGCTGAGCGCGACGGTTATGTCGCGGTTCAGCTCGGCGCGGGCTCGGCGAAGCAGAAGAATGTGGCCAAGCCGCAGCGCGAGCATTTCGCCAAGGCGCAGGTGCCCCTGAAGGCACGCGTTTGCGAATTCCGCGTGTCCGACGATGCCGTGCTCGAAGTTGGCTCGACCATTGCCGCCTCGCACTTCGTGCCTGGCCAGATGGTCGATGTCGCCGGGCACACGCAGGGCAAGGGTTTTGCCGGCGGCATGAAGCGTTGGGGTTTCGGCGGCATGCGCGCCACCCACGGCGTTTCGATCAGCCACCGCGCGCTCGGCTCGACCGGTCAGCGCCAGGATCCGGGCCGCGTGTTCAAGAACAAGAAAATGGCCGGGCATATGGGTGACAAGGAACGCACCCAGCAGAACCTCGAAGTCGTGCGCGTCGATGATGAGCGCGGGCTGGTTTTCGTCAAGGGCTCGGTGCCCGGTGCCAAGAACACCTGGCTGACGGTCAAGGATTCGGTCAAGGTTCCGCGCCACGCCGAAGCGCCCTATCCCGCCGGCCTCAAGGGTGCGGGACAAGCCAGCGACGACATCATCGAAACTCCGGCTGCTGCCGATACGCCTGCGGACGATACCGCGGCTGTCGAAGCAACCGAAGGTCAGGAGGGCTAAGTCGTGAAGGTCAAAGTCCTCAACCTTGATGGCAGCGCCGCAAAAGGCGACATCGAACTTAACGACGAGGTGTTCGGTGTCGAGCCGCGCGCCGACATCCTCCACCGCGTCGTCACCTGGCAGCTCGAGAATTGTCGCGGCATTGCCCGCGCCACCCGCGAGCGCTCCGAAGTCGCCCGCACCGGCAAGAAGTTCGGCCGGCAAAAGGGCGGCGGCACTGCCCGCCACGGCGACCGCGCGGCCCCGATCTTCATCGGCGGCGGCAAGGCCCACGGCGCTCGCCGCCGCGAGTTCGACGTCTCGCTCAACAAGAAGGTCCGCGCGCTCGGGCTCAAGATGGCGCTCTCGGCCAAGGCGAAGGCCGGGCTGGTCGTCGTCGACAGCCTCAGTCTCAAGGACGTCAAGACCAAGGCGCTGGTCGGCCAGCTGGCCAAGGCCAATTGGGGCAGCAAGGTGCTGGTGATCGACGGCGAGGCAGTGGACGCAGGTTTCGCCCGCGCCAGTGCCAACATCGTCGGGGTCAACGTGCTCCCGGCGGTCGGTGCCAACGTCTATGACATCCTCAAGCACGATACGCTGGTGCTGACCCGCGCTGCGGTCGAAAGGCTGGAGGCGCGTTTTGCCCTCCCGGGAGGGGCTAACTAATGGCTAAGTCCGCAATCGACACGCGTCACTATGACGTCATCGTCGCCCCGCACATTACCGAGAAATCGACCCTGCTGTCGGAGCAGAACGCCGTCGTCTTCCGCGTCGCGCCCGATGCCACCAAGCCGCAGATCAAGGCGGCGGTGGAAGCGCTGTTCGACGTCAAGGTGCTGGGCGTCAACACGCTGACCCAGAAGGGCAAGACCAAGCGGTGGAAGGGGCGTCCCTACACCCGCTCGGACATGAAGAAGGCTGTCGTGACCCTGGCTGAAGGCCAGTCGATCGACGTCACCAGCGGCATCTGAGGGCAAGCACCATGGCACTCAAGAATTACAACCCGACCAGCCCCGGCCGCCGCGCGCTGATCCTCGTCGACAAGTCGTCGCTGTGGAAGGGCAAGCCGGTCAAGGCGCTGACCGAAGGCAAGACCAAGTCCGGCGGGCGCAACAACAAGGGCCATGTCACCTCGCGTGGCATCGCCGGCGGCCACAAGCAGAAGTATCGCATCATCGACTTCAAGCGCCGCAAGTGGGACAGTCCCGCGACCGTCGAGCGCCTCGAATATGATCCCAACCGCACCGCCTTCATCGCGCTGGTCAAATATGCCGACGGCGAGCAGACCTACATCCTCGCGCCACAGCGCCTCGCGGTGGGCGACAGTGTGGTTGCCGGCGAGAAGACCGACGTCAAGCCGGGCAACGCCATGCTGCTCAGCCAGATGCCGGTCGGCACGATCATCCACAATGTCGAGATGAAGCCTGGCAAGGGTGGCCAGATCGCCCGTTCGGCCGGGACCTACGTCCAGTTGGTCGGTCGCGATCGCGGCATGGTCATCGTCCGCCTCAATTCGGGCGAGCAGCGTTATTTGCGCGGCGATTGCATGGGCACGGTTGGCGCGGTGTCGAACCCCGACAACCAGAACCAGAACTTCGGCAAGGCCGGACGCAGCCGCTGGCAGGGCCACCGTCCGCTGACCCGCGGCGTCGCCAAGAACCCGGTCGATCACCCGCATGGCGGCGGCGAAGGCCGCACCTCGGGCGGCCGTCACCCGGTTACCCCATGGGGCAAGCCGACCAAGGGTGCCCGCACCCGTCACAACAAGCAGACGGACAAGATGATCATCCGTTCGCGTCACGCCAAGAAGAAGAGGTAAGCGGCCATGGCACGCTCCGTCTGGAAAGGCCCGTTCGTTGATCTCCATCTGCTGAAGAAGGCAGAAGGGGCGCAGGAACAGGGCACCCGCGCCGGTCCGATCAAGACCTGGTCGCGCCGTTCGACCATTCTGCCGCAGTTCGTCGGTCTGACGTTCAACGTCTACAATGGCCGCAAATTCATCCCGGTCTCGGTCAACGAGGACATGGTTGGCCACAAGCTCGGTGAGTTCGCTCCGACGCGCTCGTTCCCGGGTCACGCCGCCGACAAGAAGGGCAAGCGCTGATGGGCAAGGAAAAGTCCCCGCGTCGCGTCGGCGACAATGAGGCCTTGTCGGTCGGCACGCAGATTCGCGGTTCGGCCCAGAAGCTCAATCTCGTCGCCGCGCTGATCCGCGGCCGCAAGGCGGAAGAGGCGATGAACATCCTCTCTTTCTCCAAGCGCGCCATGGCGATTGATGCCAAGAAGGTGCTCGCCTCGGCGATCGCCAATGCCGAGAACAATCACAATCTCGACGTCGATGCGCTGGTGGTGACCGAGGCCAGTGTTGGCAAGTCGATCACCATGAAGCGGTTCCACACCCGCGGTCGCGGCAAGTCGACCCGCATCCTGAAGCCGTTCAGCCGGCTGCGGATCGTGGTGCGCGAGATGTCCGACGAAGCAGGGGAGGCCTGAGCCATGGGTCACAAGAGTAACCCGATCGGTCTGCGTCTCCAGATCAACCGCACGTGGGACAGCCGCTGGTACGCCGAGGGCAAGAACTATGCCCGGATGCTCAGCGAAGACCTCAAGATCCGCAAGTTCATCATGGAATTGCTGCCGCAGGCGGCGATTTCCAAGGTAGTGATCGAGCGCCCGGCCAAGCTGTGCCGGGTGTCGATCTATGCCGCCCGTCCCGGTGTCATCATCGGCAAGAAGGGTGCGGACATCGAGAAGCTGCGGCTCCAGCTCGCCGGCATGACCAGCAGCGACGTCAAGCTCAACATCGTCGAGATCCGCAAGCCCGAGATCGACGCCAAGCTGGTTGCCCAGGGCATTGCCGACCAGCTGGTCCGCCGTGTCGCCTTCCGCCGCGCGATGAAGCGCGCGGTGCAGTCGGCGCTGCGTCTCGGGGCCGAGGGCATCAAGATTACCTGTGGCGGCCGCCTCGGTGGTGCCGAAATCGCCCGCGTCGAATGGTATCGCGAGGGCCGCGTGCCGCTGCATACGCTGCGCGGCAATGTCGACTATGCCACGTCCGAGGCGCTCACCGCCTATGGCATCATCGGCATCAAGTGCTGGATCTTCAAGGGCGAAATCCTTGGTCACGATCCGATGGCGCAGGACCGGCTGATGATGGAAGCCCAGACTTCCGGCGTCCGTCCGGCGCGCGACGAACACCGCAGGAACTAAGCCATGCTGCAACCGAAAAAACACAAGTTCCGCAAGGCCTTCAAGGGCCGGATCAAGGGCGACGCCAAGGGCGGCACCGATCTCAACTTCGGGTCCTACGGACTCAAGGCGCTGGAGCCCGAGCGGATCACCGCTCGGCAGATCGAGGCGGCGCGCCGTGCGATCACCCGCCACATCAAGCGCCAGGGCCGCTTGTGGATCCGCGTCTTCCCCGACGTGCCGGTGTCCAAGAAGCCCGCCGAAGTCCGTCAGGGCAAGGGCAAGGGCGCAGTCGAATACTGGGCAGCGCGGGTCAAGCCGGGCCGCATCCTGTTCGAACTCGATGGCGTGCCGGGGCCGATCGCCGCGATCGCTTTCAGCCGCGCGGCGATGAAGCTGCCGATCAAGACCAAGGTCGTCGCCCGCCTGGGTGACACCTCGCATCTGGGAGCCGAATGATGGCCGGCAAGAAGCAAGCCCCGAAGCCGGGCAACAAGCTTAACAAGATCGAGGACATGCGCGTCAAGAGCGACGACCAGCTGTCTGGCGATCTCGCCGAACTCAAGCGTGAGGCCTTCAACCTGCGCTTCCAGGCGGCGACCAACCAGCTCGAGCGTCCGGCGCGCATCAAGGAAGTCCGCCGCGACATCGCCCGTATCAAGACGCTTCAGACCGAGCGCACCAGCGCTTCGGCCAAAGCGTAAGGAGAACCCCATGCCCAAGCGTATCCTGGTAGGGACCGTGGTTTCCGACAAGACTGACAAGACCGTGGTGGTCAAGGTCGAGCGCAAGGTGAAGCACCCGCTCTACGGCAAGATCATCCGCCGCTCGAAGAAGTATCATGCCCACGATGAAGAAAACACGTTCAAGGCGGGCGAGACCGTGCGGATCGAAGAGACCCGCCCGATCTCCAAGCTGAAGACCTGGAAGGTGCTCGACCGGGTGCAGGCGAGCAAGGGCGTGGCGGTCGAGGCCGACGTTTGATTTGAGAATTCACTCCCACCCCGCTCACCCTGAGCTTGTCGAAGGGTGTATGGCGCAGGGCCTTCGACAGGCTCAGGCTGAGCGGGTTCAGGAAGCAGGGTAATTTGGAACTACCGGGCGATTCCCGGCAAGCCAGTTGAGAAGGAAACGGATCGATGATCCAGATGCAGTCCAATCTCGACGTCGCGGACAACAGCGGCGCGAAGCGCGTCCAGTGCATCAAGGTGCTGGGCGGCTCGAAGCGGCGCACTGCCGGCGTCGGCGACGTGATCGTTGTCTCGGTGAAGGAAGCGCAGCCGCGTGCGCGCGTCAAGAAGGGCGACGTTCACCGCGCGGTGATCGTGCGCACCCGCAAGGAAGTGCGCCGCGCCGATGGTTCGGTGATCCGCTTCGACACCAATGCTGCGGTGCTGATCAACAAGAACGAGGAGCCGATCGGCACCCGTATCTTCGGCCCGGTGGTGCGCGAACTGCGCGGCAAGGGTTTCATGAAGATCATTTCGCTCGCGCCGGAGGTGCTGTGATGGGTGCCGCCAAGATCAAGAAGGGCGACAGCGTTGTCGTCCGTTCGGGCAAGGACAAGGGCCGCACCGGCACTGTCTTGGCTGTGATGCCCAAGGATGCCAAAGTGCTCGTCCAGGGCGTCAATGTCGCCACGCGCCACCGCAAGCCGACCCAGGAAAGCCCCGAAGGCGGGATCGAACGCCGCGAGGCGCCGATGCACATCTCCAAGGTGTCGCTCGCCGATCCCAAGGACGGCCGTGCCACCCGGGTGCGTTTCGATGTGGCCAAGGATGGCAGCAAGGTCCGGATTGCGGTCAAGTCCGGGGAGAAAGTCGATGGCTGATACCTATACCCCCCGCATGAAGCAGCGCTATCACGACGTCGTCGCCAAGGCGATGACCGAGAAGTTCGGCTACAAGAACCACATGGAAGTGCCCCGGATCGAGAAGATCACGATCAACATGGGCGTCGGCGAAGGCACGCAGGACCGCAAGAAGGTCACCACGGCCGCCGAGGAAATGGCGCTGATCGCCGGGCAGAAGCCGGTGATCGTCAAGGCCAAGAAGTCGGTCGCCCAGTTCAAGCTGCGCGAAGGCATGGCGATCGGCTGCAAGGTCACGCTGCGCCGCGAGCGCATGTACGAGTTCCTCGACCGGCTGATCACTGTCGCCATGCCCCGCATCCGCGACTTTCGCGGGCTCAATCCCAAGAGCTTCGATGGTCGCGGCAACTATGCGATGGGGCTGAAGGAGCAGATCATCTTCACCGAGATCAGCTACGACCAGATCGACAAGGTGCGCGGTATGGACATCATCGTCACCACCACTGCCCGCAGCGACGACGAGGCGCGTGAAATGCTGCGTCTGTTCGGTTTCCCGTTCCCGCAGGAAGAAGAACAGCAGGAAGCTGCCTGAATTTCAACCGGCTTGTTCCCCCGCGCAGGCGGGGGTCTCAGGCCTTGGAGCACACCTCATGAGGTCCCCGCCTTCGCAGGGATACCAAGGAAAAGAAGAGCTTAAGTCCATGGCGAAACTGAGTTCGATCAACAAGAACGAGCGGCGCAAGAAGCTCGTTGCACAATATGCGGCGAAGTATGCCGCGCTGAAGGCCCAGGCGGTCGACAAGTCGCTCGACGATACCGAGCGGCTGATGGCGCGGCTGAAAATGGCCGAATTGCCGCGCAATGCGAACCCTACCCGGGTGCGCAACCGTTGCGCCACCACCGGCCGCCCACGCGGTTATTATCGCAAGTTCGGCCTCTGCCGCATCGAACTGCGGGATCTTGCCAACAAGGGCATGATTCCGGGTGTGACGAAGTCGAGCTGGTAAGGATCCCGCGATGGCATTGACCGATCCCCTGGGTGATATGCTCACCCGCATCCGCAACGGACAACGCGCGAAGAAGGACTCCGTCCTTTCGCCGGCCTCCAAGCTGCGCGCCCGCGTGCTCGAGGTCCTCCAGCGCGAAGGCTATATCCGCGGCTTCGCCGAAGACGCCACCGGCCAGCATCCGCAGCTGCGCATCGAGCTCAAGTATTTCGAAGGCGAACCGGCGATCAAGCATGTTGCCCGCGTCTCGAAGCCCGGTCGCCGGGTCTATTCGGGAAGCCGTGAGCTGCCGGTGATTCGCAACGGCCTTGGCATCACCATCGTCTCGACCCCGCGCGGCGTGCTTTCGGATGCCGAAGCGCGTGCCGCCAATGTCGGCGGCGAAGTGCTCGCGGAGGTGTTCTGATGAGCCGCATCGGCAAAGTTCCGGTCGCCATTCCTGGTGGCGTCACCGCTGAGATCGCCAACGGCGTGCTCAGCGTGAAAGGCCCCAAGGGCACGCTCACGCTGACCATGCGCGACGAGATCAGCTATGTTGTCGAAGATGGCCGCATCCTGGTGCGCCCGGCCAACGACAGCAAGGTGGCCCGCGCGTTCTGGGGCATGCAGCGCACCCTGGTGAACAACCTGGTGACCGGCGTCACCGAGGGCTACACCAAGGTGCTCGAGATCACTGGCGTCGGCTATCGCGCCAATGCCCAGGGGCCGCGCAAGCTCAAGCTCCAGCTCGGCTATAGCCACGATGTCGATTTCGACGTGCCCGAGGGCATCGAGGTCAAGACCCCGGATAACACCACGGTCGAGATTTCGGGGATCGACAAGCAGAAGGTCGGCCAGGTTGCCGCCGAAATTCGCCGCTGGCGCAAGCCCGAGCCCTACAAGGGCAAGGGCATCCGGTATCGCGGCGAGTATATCTTCCGCAAGGAAGGGAAGAAGAAGTAATGGCCAAGCTATCGCTTTTCGACCGCCGCCGCCGGCGGGTCCGCACTGCCCTCAAGGCCCGTGCCGGTGGGCGTCCGCGCCTCTCGGTGCACCGTTCGGGCCGGCATATCTATGCCCAGATCATCGACGATGCCGCCGGCCGCACGGTCGCCGCCGCCTCGACTCTGGTCAAGGGCGGCAAGGGCCCGGGCGCGACCACCGAGGCTGCCGCCAAGGTCGGCACCGCGTTGGCCGAGGCCGCCAAGAAGGCCGGTGTCACCTCTGTCGTGTTCGATCGCGGCGGCTTCCTGTTTCATGGCCGCGTCAAGGCGCTGGCCGACGCCGCGCGTGAAGGCGGGCTGGAGTTCTGATGATGGCTGACGAAACAAACCCCGAAGCCGGCAGCGAAGCCGCTCCCGTGGCCTCCCCCGAAGCAGCAGTCGCCGTCGAAGCGGTTGCAGCGGCCCCCGAGGGCGGCGAACAGCGCGAACCGCGCGGTCGCGGTGGACGCGGGCGTGGCGGCAATGATCGTGGCGGCGGCGGTGGCGATCGCAATCGCGGGCGTGGCGACCGCGAGCGCCGCGGGCGCGGCGGCGACGACGAGGGCGGCGAGGAGCTGATCGAAAAGCTCGTCCACATCAACCGCGTTTCCAAGACCGTGAAGGGCGGCAAGCGCTTCGGTTTTGCCGCGCTGGTCGTGGTCGGCGATGGCAAGGGCCGCGTCGGCTTCGGCCATGGCAAGGCCCGCGAAGTGCCCGAGGCGATCACCAAGGCGACCGCTGCCGCCAAGAAGAAGATGGTCCGCGTGCCGCTCAAGGAAGGCCGCACGCTGCATCATGACGGCAAGGGCCACTTCGGTGCCGGCAATGTCAATCTCCGTTCGGCCCCGGCCGGCACCGGCATCATCGCCGGCGGCCCGATGCGCGCCGTGTTCGAGAGTCTGGGCGTCGCCGATGTCGTCACCAAGTCGATCGGCACCTCGAATCCCTACAACATGATCCGCGCCACTTTCGACGCGCTGGTCAACCAGACGAGCCCCAAGTCGGTGGCGCAGCGGCGCGGCAAGAAGGTCGCCGACCTGCTCGGCCGCGGCGGTGCCAGCGCGGTTGAGGCGGAAGCCGACGCCGCAGCGATTGTGGAGTAATCTGACATGGCAAAAATCAAGCTCAAGCAGATCGGTTCGCCGATCCGCCGCCCGGAAAGCCAGAAGAAGATCCTGATCGGCCTCGGGCTCGGCAAGATGAACCGGGTCGTCGAACTTGAAGACACCGCCGAAGTGCGCGGCGCGATCGCCAAGCTGCCGCATATGGTGGCGGTGGTCGGCTGAACTTTCGCTTCAGGCAAGCAATTGGGGCTCCGGTGCGAACCGGGGCCCTTTTTGCTTGGCAGGGGGTCTCATACCCTTGTGCGGTGAGGCTGTCTCATCGAAAGCCCCTCCTCTTCAGGGGAGGGGTTGGGGTGGGGCCTGTCAGCGACGCGAAGAGCGCGACCGGCAGGCCCCACCCCTCCGCCGCTGCGCGGCTCCTCCCCTCCCCTGAAAGGGAGGGGCTTATAGGTTTCAATCAATACATTTTGGTCTACCCGCCACCCCGGCAATCCCCCCACACCGCGATCCAGTCCTCGCGTGTGCGTTCGGGCACCAGCACGGTGTCGATCAGCCGGCAATGCGCGCCGGCATAGGCTAGCACCAAGGCGCGGGTCTCGTCGTTCTGCGGGGTGTTGCGAACGCCCACGGCGATCACCACCGCGCCCGGGCGCAGCGCCAGCACGCGCTTGGTTTCGCCGAGCGTCGAGAGGTGGCTGACGTCCTTCTCGATCAGGTGGCTGAGGTGGGTGGGGAAGACCAGCGGAGTGATGAAGCGCTGGCCGGTAGTCACGTAGAGCTGCGGCGGGCCGTCGTAGACCAGCAGCGGGCCGCCACCGCCATGCAGGCGCACTGCCATGGCCAGCTGGTCGATGGCGGCCTGCGAGCGGGCAACATGGCCGAATTGCAGGATCGGGCTGAGGAAGATCGACAGGCAGGCGAGGGCGACAATCGCGATCCGGCCAAGTGCGCCGCGCGCGAAGAAAGCGGCTGCCGCGAGGCACAGTGCCACCAGCAGCGGCATGGCATAATGCGGGTAGAAATTGGGCACCGAGAGCAGCCCGAGGAAGGCCGCGCCGAGCCACAGTCCGGCAAAGCGCCGCGCTTCGGACTTGTGCTCCAACAGGCCGAAGGCAGCGACGGCGATGATCGGGGTCAGTTGCAGCACCAGCAGGCGGAAGCGCAGCCAGCTGGTCGGCCAGTGCGGCGGCTTGCTGAGGTTCGAAGTGACCATGGCGTGCCAGTATTCGGCCCAGTGGCCGTTGGCCCAGTAGGCTGCGGCGATGGCGAGGGCAGGGGCGGCACCGATCAGTGCCCAGAGCCCCGCATGGCGCAGGGAGCGCCCGGTGCCCGAACGCCAGAGCGCATGCAGGCAGAGCAAGCCGAGGAACACCGCCTCGAACACCGCGTTGGTCTTGACGGTGATGCTCGCGCCCGCCAGCAGCATGGCCAGCGGCACCGTGCGCGGCACCTGGCCCTGGCGCAACGCGGGCAGCGCGCGCAGCACCAGCAGCGCGGCCGCGGCGATCAACAGGTTGTAGAACACCGGACTTTGCCCGCCATAGCCCTGCAGCGGTCCGAGCCACAGCAGGTAGCAAAAGCCGGCAAGCAATGCGCCCTGTCGATTGGTCCAGCCCCGTGCCATCGCGCCGATCAACCAGGCGGTGGCGGCGGCGAACAGGGTGGCGATCAGCTGATAGGCGAGGGGGGCGGTCGAGATACCGGCGATCAGCCAGTAGATCGCGAACAGACCGAAGGGCTTCCTGTCCCAGACATCGACATAGGGCAGCACGCCATGATGCATCGCCGCGCCGACGCTGCGGTAAAAGCTCTCGTCGCCATGCAGGTTGGGGTCGCCGAAGGTGTCGCAGCGCAGCACAACGGCGATTGCCAGAAGTATGGCGAACCGGGTCCAGCCAAATTCTGACTTTAATTCTTTCACCCACCGTCCGTTCGTGTCGAGCGAAGTCGAGACACGCCGCGCTACCGTGTCTCGACTTCGCTCGACACGAACGGGGAAAGGTGGTGGCCTCTCGTGGGCCGCCTACCACTGCGCCGCGCTCCATGAAAAGGGGGGTGACAGCGCCGTCCACATCTCCTAAGGGCGCGCCTTCCCAAAAACGCGCGACCAAAGCGAAAGCGAGTGCACGATCATGAAACTCAACGACATCCGCGACAATCCGGGCGCCCGCAAGAGCCGCATGCGCGTCGGGCGCGGCATCGGCTCGGGCAAGGGCAAGACTGCCGGGCGCGGCCAGAAGGGCGCCAAGGCGCGTTCGGGCGTCTCGGTGAACGGCTTCGAAGGCGGCCAGATGCCCCTGCACATGCGCATTCCCAAGCGCGGCTTCAACAATATCTTCGCCAAGGACTATGCTGAAGTGAACCTCGGCCTCGTCCAGAAAGCGATCGACGCCGGCAAGCTCGACGCCAAGGCGACCATCGACCACGCCGCGCTCAGAGCGGCGGGCCTGGCGCGCGGCGGCAAGGACGGCGTGCGGCTGCTCGGCAAGGGCGATTTTTCGGCCAAGGTCAGCTTTGCCGTCGCCGGTGTGTCCAAGGGCGCGCTCGAAGCCGTGCAGAAGGCCGGCGGTTCGGTCGAGCTGCCCGCCGCCCAGCCCAGCGAGCACGAAAAGAAGACCGCGCGGCGCGAGGCCAACACGGCAGCTCGGGCCGCCAGGTAATCCGCACGTCGTCCCGGGCCTGATCCGGGCCGCTGGCCGCATTGCTTCGACCTGGGAAGGCCAGCGATCTCTGCTTTCGCTGGGATGACGAGTTCCGGGGGTTCGACATCGCGCAGCAGTCCCTATATGGGGCCGTCACGCGGTTCGATCCGGACCGGCAATAAGGTTTCGAGGATCCGATGGCATCACGCGCCGACAATGTTGCGAGCAATCTCAGCCTCGCCAATTTCACCAAGGCGACCGAGCTCAAGAACCGCATCTGGTTCACGGTCGGCGCGTTGATTGTCTTCCGGTTCCTCAGCTTCGTGCCGCTGCCCGGCGTCAATCCGCTGATCCTGCAATCGCTTTACGACCAGACGCGCGGCGGGATCCTCGACATGTTCAACATGTTCTCGGGCGGCAGCCTGGAGCGAATGAGCCTGATCGCGCTGGGGGTGATGCCCTATATTACCGCCTCGATCGTCGTGCAGCTCGCCGCCGCGCTCCATCCCGCGCTCGCCGCACTCAAGAAGGAAGGCGAGAGCGGGCGCAAGAAGCTCAACCAGTATACCCGCTACGGCGCGGTGTTCCTGACTGCCGTTCAGGGCTACTTCGTGGCGACCAGCCTTGAGGCCTATGGCGCGGCGAGCGGACTGCAGGCTGTCGTCGCGCCGGGCATGTTGTTCCGCGTCGGCGCGGTTATCAGTCTGATCGGCGGCACCATGTTCCTGCTGTGGCTGGGCGAGCAGATCACCTCGCGCGGGATCGGCAACGGCGTTTCGCTGATCATCATGGCGGGCATTGTCGCCCAGATGCCGACCTTCATCGCCAACCTGTTCGAAGGCGGCCGCTCGGGATCGATCAGCGGCTTCCTGATCGCCGGGATCATGCTGTTGCTGGTGGCGATGGTTCTGTTCATCTGCTTCATCGAGCGGGCGCAGCGGCGGCTGCTGGTGCAATATCCCAAACGCGCCAGCCAGAAGGGCATGATGCAGGCCGATCGCAGCCATTTGCCGCTCAAGCTCAACACTGCGGGTGTCATCCCGCCGATCTTCGCCAGTTCGCTGCTGTTGCTGCCGCTGACTATCAGCCAGTTCGCCGGCAGTTCGCTGTCGCCCGACAGCACCATGGGCGGCTTCGTCATCTCGCTGAACCAGTATCTCCAGCACGGCCAGCCGGTCTACATGCTGCTTTACGCGGCGGGGATCATGTTCTTCGCGTTCTTCTACACCGCAGTGGTCTTCAACCCCGAGGAAACCTCGGAGAATCTCAAGCGCGCCGGCGGCTTCATCCCCGGCATCCGCCCGGGCAAGAACACCGCGACCTATCTCGACTATGTGCTCACCCGCATCACCGTGATCGGCGCGATCTATATCACCATCGTCTGCGTGGTGCCGGAATATGTCATTGCCCAGACCGGACTTAATGCCATGTTCCTGGGCGGCACCAGCTTGCTGATCGTGGTCAATGTCACGGTCGATACCATTACCCAGATCCAGTCGCACATGCTGGCGCACCAGTATGGCGACCTGATCAAGAAAGCTAAATTGAAAGGCCGCTTGCGGTAGGCAAGCGGTGGACTGACGGGCGCGCCTGTGCTGACAAGGGCGCGCGCCGGGAGAGGGAGCGATTTCGTGAATATCATCCTCTTGGGACCACCGGGGGCGGGCAAGGGCACCCAGGCGCAACGGCTGGTCGAGCGCTTCGGCATGCGCCAGCTTTCCACCGGCGACATGCTGCGCGCTGCGGTCAAGGCAGGCACGCCGACCGGCTTGCAGGCGAAAGCCGTGATGGAGCGCGGCGAACTGGTCTCCGATGCCATCGTCTCGGCGCTGATAGGCGAGGAACTTGACGCGATGAGCGAGGCGACCGGCGCGATCTTCGACGGCTATCCGCGCACAGCGGCCCAGGCGGAAGCGCTCGACGCGATCCTCGGACAGCGCGACCGCAAGCTGAACCATGTTGTCGAGCTCGACGTCAACGAGGACGCGCTGGTCGAGCGCATTACCGGACGTTTCACCTGCGCCAGCTGCGGCAAGGGTTATCACGACATATTCGAGCAACCCCGGGTTGCGGGCACTTGCGATAAGTGCGGCGGCACTGCCTTCAAGCGCCGTCCTGACGACAACGAGGAGACCGTGCGTACCCGCATGGCCGAATATCGCGCCAAGACCGAGCCGATCCTGCCGATCTACGAGGCGCGCGGGATTGTCGCGAGGGTCGATGGAATGGCCGACATCGACGCGGTGACCAAGGCGATCGAGCGCATCCTCGGCGCGTGATGGCGCAACGGGCGCTCCCGGGTTTTGACCAGAGCGGCGGGATTGGCTATATGGTCCTCCAGCATTACTTCGCCTCACCGGGTGCGCCGGTTGAGACGCGTTTCGCGCATGCGTTCGCGGCGTTGACACTGCGCGCGAATCGCCCTAAGCGCGCGCTTCACTCGACATAAACGGGTAGTCCGGCAGGCAGCCGCGTTCGCGCGCGCCATCCGGACTTTTTGCCGTTTAGCCGGTGGAAACGCGATGAGATGGGGTGCGGTTCGCCGCTTTGCCCCGTGGAGCATGGAGAAGTCAGTGGCTCGTATTGCCGGGGTCAATATCCCCACCAACAAGCGCGTGATTGTCGCGCTCACTTACATACACGGTATTGGCGCGCACAAGGCGAAGCAGATTGCCACCAAGCTGGGCATCGATCATGCCCGCCGCGTGCAGGACCTGTCGGATCAGGAAGTGCTGCATATCCGCGAGACAATCGACGCCGACCACACGGTCGAAGGCGATCTGCGCCGCGACACCGCGATGAATATCAAGCGCCTGATGGATCTCGCCTGCTATCGCGGCCTGCGTCACCGCAAGGGCCTGCCGGTTCGCGGCCAGCGCACCCATACCAATGCCCGCACCCGCAAGGGCAAGGCCAAGCCGATCGCCGGCAAGAAGAAGTAAGCCCGGGCCTTTCGGCACCGCTGCTTTCCCTTCCCGAATTTCCACAGGATACAGACAATGGCACGCGAACCCCAGCGCCTCAAGAAGCGGGAGCGCAAGAACATCTCCAGCGGCATCGCCCATGTGAATGCCAGCTTCAACAACACCATGGTCACCATCACCGACGCCCAGGGCAATGCAATTGCCTGGTCCTCGGCGGGCATGATGGGCTTCAAGGGGTCGCGCAAGTCGACTCCCTATGCCGCCCAGGTCGCCGCCGACGATGCCGGCAAGAAGGCCGCCGAGCACGGCGTGCGCACGCTGGAAGTCGAAGTGAAAGGCCCTGGTTCGGGCCGCGAGAGCGCGCTGAGAGCGTTGCAGGCGGTTGGTTTCACGATCACCTCGATCCGCGACGTCACGCCGATCCCGCACAACGGGGTCCGGCCTTCCAAACGCCGCCGCGTCTGATCGAACTTTCCGCAGCCGGGCCTTGCCCGCGCTGCACTTCCGGATCGGTCGCGGCGCTCTTCAGGCCTGCGGCCCCATCCCGCCAGAAAAACCCTAGGGGAATTCCATGAGCGTCAACATCAAAAACTGGCAGGAACTCAAGAAGCCCAACAATCTCGAGATCCGGCCCGGCACCGATGCCCGCCGTCGCGCCACTTTCATCGCCGAACCGCTTGAGCGTGGCTTCGGCCTGACGCTGGGCAATGCGCTGCGCCGCGTGCTGCTCTCCTCGCTGCAAGGCGCGGCGATCACGTCGATCAAGATGGAGAACGTGCTGCACGAATTCTCCAGCCTTGCCGGTGTGCGCGAGGATGTCACCGACATCGTGCTCAACGTCAAGCAGATCGCGCTGCGCATGCAGGGCGATGGCCCCAAGCGGCTCCAGCTTTCGGCGGTCGGCCCGGGCGAAGTCACCGCCGGCGACATTGCTGTCACCGGCGATATCGAGGTGATGAACAAGGACCTCGTCATCTGCCACCTCGACGAGGGCGCGACG
Organism: uncultured Alphaproteobacteria bacterium; assembly: GCA_963777795.1. Taxonomy (GTDB): domain Bacteria; phylum Pseudomonadota; class Alphaproteobacteria; order Sphingomonadales; family Sphingomonadaceae; genus Novosphingobium. The sequence goes on along the minus strand of CAVZRM010000002.1, from coordinate 780,928 downwards.
CTCAACATGGAACTGACGGCGGATACCGGCAAGGGCTATGTGCCCGCCGTCGGCAACCGTCCGGTCGATGCGCCGATCGGGCTGATCCCGATCGAACTCGCTCTATTCGCCGGTGCGCCAGGTCTCCTACAAGGTAGACAATGCCCGCATCGGTCAGGAGCTCGATTTCGACAAGCTCAACCTGACCGTGGAAACCGACGGCACGGTGACCCCCGAGGACGCCGTCGCCTTTGCCGCGCGCATTTTGCAGGACCAGCTGGCGCTGTTTGTCCACTTCGAGGATGCCGCACCGACCGGCACCTCGCCGATGATCGGCCTCGCCGTCTCCTCGCCCGCCGAGGAAGGCGACACCAACCAGCTCAACCGTTACCTGCTCAAGAAGGTCGATGAGCTCGAACTGTCGGTGCGCAGCGCCAACTGCCTCAAGAACGACAACATCATCTACATCGGCGATCTCGTGCAGAAGACCGAAGCAGAGATGCTGCGCACGCCGAACTTCGGTCGCAAGTCGCTCAACGAAATCAAGGAAGTGCTCTCCAGCATGGGCCTGCGCCTCGGCATGGACATCCCCGGCTGGCCGCCGGAGAACATCGAGGAAATGGCCAAGAAGCTCGAGCAGGAACTGCTGGGTTAAGTTGAATTTGGGGACACCCTATTGGGTGTCCCCGCCCCACGGAAGAAGGGGACACGCAATAGGATGTCCCCAGGCAACCAGCACCGGGCTACCTGATACGGGCCCCGTACGAACGGAGTAAGAAAAATGCGTCACAAAGTTGGCCATCGCAAGCTGCAGCGCACCTCCTCGCACCGCAAGGCGCTGCTGCGCAACATGGCGGCGGCGCTGATCAAGCACGAGCAGATCACCACCACCACCGCCAAGGCGCGCGAACTGCGCCCCTATGCCGAAAAGCTGATCACGCTGGCCAAGCGCGGCGGCCTGTCGAACCGCCGCCTGGCCCACGCCCGGCTGCTCGACGACGCCCAGCTGACCAAGCTGTTCGACGTGCTCGCGGCGCGCTACGCTGGCCGCGAGGGTGGCTACACCCGCATCGTCAAGGCCGGCTTCCGCGCTTCGGACGCCGCGCCCGTGGCGATCATCGAGCTGGTCGAGCGCGACACCTCGGCCAAGGGCCAGGATTCGGGCCCGGTGCTGACCGACGAGGAATAGGGTACATCGTCCCCCGACCGCGCCAGTAATGTGGCGGGCCTGACGCGTCATTCATCAGCCATCAAGCTTTGGCATACGATGAACCGTGCGATTATCTCGACGAAGCGTTGATTCGCACGCCGCGCCACAAGGGGAGCCGACCATGAACGATGCCATCATCCGCGAGAGATCGCCCGGAATGAAGCTGATGCTCACCGCGCTGATCGGCTTCGTGCTGATGGTGCCACTGATGCTGGTCTATGCGCTGGTTTGGGACCGACAGAGCCAGTCGCAGACTGCGCAGGGGGCGATCAACGCAGGCTGGGGCGGGGATCAGGTGATCGCCGGTCCGGTGATCGTCGTGCCCTTCCGCACCACCCAGACGCAGAACGAGCAGATTGACGGCAAGACCGTCACCCGCGTCGTCGAGGTGGAGAAATACCTCTATATCTCGCCGGTCGACAACAAGGTGACGACCACGGTCAAGCCCGAGGAGCGGCGCAAGTCGATCTATCGCTCGGTGCTCTACGAGGCGCAGGTTGCGGGCGCGGCGAAGTTCGCGCTGCCCGCCGACCTGCCGCGCTTTGGAGTGACCCGCGAGCGGTTGCTGTGGGACCGCGCCGAGTTGCGCATGGGTGCGTCGGACGCGCGCGGGCTGACCAAGGGCGGAACCTTGACCGCCAACGGCACGGCGCTCGCCGTCCAGCCGGGCAAGGGACCGGGCTCGACCAACGGCCAGGGCTTCTTCGCCTTCCTGCCCTGGCAGGGCGAGGGCGCGCTGGCGGTCGATTACAGTTTCGGCCTGCGCGGCAGCCGCTCGCTCAGCCTGGTGCCGCGCGGTGGGCAGACCCGCTGGGACGTCAATTCCAGCTGGGCCAGCCCGAGCTTCTCGGGTGCCTTCCTGCCGGAGAAGCCAACGATTTCGGACAGCGGCTTCAAGGCGAACTACACGGTCGACAAGCTGGCGCTGGGCCAGGCCCCGGTCGCGATGGAAGACCCAGGCCCGCCGCAGATCGACGACGGCAGCGGCTCTGGCCGCTATGTCGCGACGACGATGGAAGCCAGCGTAACGTCGTCGTCGGCCAACCCAGCATCGGGCGGTGCCATCGAGGCGATCGGCGGCTCGGCGCGCGCGGTCACCGTCGGGCTGATCGAGCCGGTCAATCTCTATTCCAAGGTCGATCGTTCGGTGAAGTACGGCTTCCTGTTCATCGGCTTCACGTTCCTTGCCTTCTTGCTGTTCGACGTGGTCGGCGGGGCGCGGGTGGCTGCGGCGGAATATCTGCTGACCGGGGCGGGGCTGGTGCTGTTTTTCGTGCTGCTGCTGGCTTTTGCCGAAGTCATCGGCTTCACCCCGGCCTACCTGCTGGCCTCAGCGGCGATCATCGGGCTGCTCTCGGCCTACAGCGCGGCGGTGCTCCGAAGCTGGAAGCGCGGGCGGTTCATCGGTGCGATGCTGGTCGGACTTTATGCGCTGCTGTTCGTCCTGCTCAACCTTGAGGCCTGGTCGCTGCTGATCGGCTCGGTGCTGCTCTTCGTGGCGCTGGCGGGGGTGATGTACGCCACTCGCAATGTCGATTGGGGCAATGTCGGCAAGAAGGAGGCGGTGGCTTAGGCCGCTCGCCCCTCCCCCGAAGCGGAGGGGCAGCGAGACTTGGTCTTGTGTCGATTGAGCGTCCGTGTTGGTCAAATCCCTCGCTTGACCATCACGGACGCTCTAAGCGGCTGTCGGAAAGGCCTCGACCACCCCCGCCGCGCTCTCCGGTTCGCCCAGCGTCTGGCGCACCGCTTCGGCGATGCTGGCGGCGATCGCGTCGCGGTTGACCGGTTGCTCGCGGCCGAACAGCACGGCGATCACCATCGGCTCGTCCGAAGCTTCGACCGGCAGCAGTTGCGCGACCATGTCCGATGCACTGCCGAAACCCGCCGGCCCGCGCACTTCGCCGCTCGCTGCGCAGGTATCGATCCGGGCACCCATCTCCGGGCAGGAGAACTTGCGGGCATCTTCGGCTTCGGCGTTGAGCCGGCGCAGCATGCCGTCGCGGCGGGGCTGGGCAATGGTCGAAAGCAAAAGCCAGCCCGCTGCGCTGTGCGACAGTGGATGCTGGAGCCCGCCGACAGTGCGGCAGATCTCGCGGTAGGGACCGCGTGACGCCGGACGCCAGGCGAAAATCTGGGTGGCGAGCCCGGTCATGCCGAACAGCGCGACGGCCAGTCCGGTCTGCGCCGAAAGCCGGTCTAGCAGGCGCACCAGCCGTCCGTCGCGCACCGCGCCGCCCTGGCCACCGGTGCCCAGAAGCGCCGCACGCGGGGTGAGGCTGTAGGTGCGGGCCTGGCGGTCCTTGCGCAGCAGCCCCAGATCGACGAGGCTGGAGAGCAGTTCGGAGGTGCTCGATTGCGGGCGATCATAGCGGCGGACGATGTCCATCACCGTGGCATCGCGGTGCTGGTCGTCGAAGAATTCGAGCACTTCTACCACCCGGCGGGCGATCTTGGCCTTGTTGGACGATGCAGGCTTGGCAGCCATGACATTCCCCTCCATTTTCATCTTTTCTGGACAAGATCATTGCCGGCCTCGAAGGGCTTGTCAAGGAGAAATGAGATAGCCTCGTCTTTTACTTACCTTGCTTAGTGTCAGGACGCCCGTGGCGTGCGGTCAACCGGTTGCAGACACGCTGGCGGGAATTCCCGCGTGACGCCCGGCGGTCGCCTGTGCCATGCGGTGACATGGCGATTGCGGCGCTGATCCTCGATGCCCGGCGGCTGTGGGCGGGCGAAACGCCGCCCGCCATGCCCCTGGCATTTGTCGAGCTGGATGATACCAGCGAGTGGCCCGGCGAGCTTGCCTTGCCGCCATTCCCGGTGATCGGCCTCGGCCCGCGCGACCATCCGTTGGCCCCGGCGCTCGACGCGGTGATCGAACCGCCGGTCACCGCCGAGGGCCTGGCGGCGCAGGTCACGGCAAGGCCGCGCGCTGCTGCCGTGCTGGTGGAGCTGCTGCGGCTGTTGCCCGCGCTCGGCGCGCAGGACGGACTCACGGCGGAATTGCTCGCCTATGGCCTGCTGCAGGGCGGAGACGAGCATCGTCGGTGGCTGGCACGCCAGACCCTGCGACCGGTCGAACCTGCTGGCAACGTCCGGGTCATCCGCGAAGGGGAGGAACTGCTGGTCGTGCTCGACCGGCCGGCAAGCGGCAACGCCATCGACCGGCCCATGCGCGACGCTCTGCACCAGGCCTTCGCGCTTGCCGCGCTCGATCCGGCCATCGCGCGCATCGTCCTGCGGGGCATGGGGCGCAGCTTCAGCCTCGGTGCCGATCTCGCCGAATTCGGCACGACGCGTGACCCTGCAGAGGCCCATGCCATCCGTGCACGCTCCCTGCCGGCGCGGGAACTGGCCCGCTGTGCCGAAAAGCTGACCGTGCATGTCGCGGGAGCCTGCGTCGGGGCCGGGCTGGAGATGGCCGCCTGGGGGCAGCGCCTCACCGCCACCGCCGGGGCCTGGTTCCAGCTTCCCGAACTGGCCATGGGGCTGCTGCCTGGAGCGGGCGGCTGCGTTTCGCTGTCCCGCCGGATCGGGCGGCAGCGCACCGCCCTGCTGGTGCTGTCAGGCCGCAGGATTGCGGCGCGAACCGCGCTCGCCTGGGGGCTGGTCGATGCTATCGTGAACCAGGTGTCCGGCGATGATCGTCGCGCGGACATCGTCTGAGGTCAGGCGGGTCCGTGCTTCGGACCAGGGCCGCGCCAGCAGGCACAGGTCGGCCGTCTCGCCCACCGCGATGCGTCGCTGCCGGGTCAGGTCGGCGGGATCGGCGCAATAAAGCGCCAGCGCCGCCTCGGGCGAAAGGGCTTCTCCGGCACCGACAATCCGGCCTTCGCGCGTGCGCCGCGATGCCGCCGCGCGCATTGCCGCCCACGGATCGGCGCTGGCGAAAGGCGCGTCGCTGCCCCCGGCAAGCGCGATTCCCGCCGCAGCCAGGCTGGCGAGGCGATAGAGGTCGCCAAGATGGCGCGGCTCGACATCACGCAGGTAGGCATCGCCGCGCTCATCGATGAAATGCGGCTGCACGCAGACCGCGAGGCCCAGTCCGGCGATCCGGGCGATGTGGTCAGGGTCTGCGATCGCGGCGTGCTCGATGCGGTCGCCGGGGGCAACACCCGCCGCCTCCAGTGTTGCCAGCGCGAAGACCAGCTCGACCTCGGTGACGCAGTGGATCGCAACCGCGCGTGCCTGGCCGTGCGCGGCGGCGATGAAGCTGGTGGCCTCGTCGATGCCGGGCAGCGCTGCCTCGTGGAGATGGAGCTTGGCCGGACCGAGTTGCCAAGGTCTGGAAGGCACTCCAGCGAGCGAGAGCTCTCCCGCCAGCCAGCAGTGTTGCCGCAGCATGCCGCCGCTTTGCTGCGCAGCAAAATGCGCAGCAATCGTGGTACTGTTGCGCGGCGACATGTCGGTCACGCCGGTGACGCCGTGGCGCACCAGTGTGGCCGAGACTTCGCCGAAGGAGGGCGGGACACTGGCCAATGCTGCGCGCAGCCAGGCGTCTTCGTCGAACAGCCGACCGGTGAAGCGCCCGCCTTCGCGCTCGAGCCCCGGCGGCGGCGCGGCGCGCGCTAGCAAATGGTCCAGCGCCAGCGAGTTGAGCAGCCACATCCGGCCCGAACGTTGCTGGATGCGCAAGGGACGGTGCGCCAGCAACCGGTCGAGCGCGCGCGCATCGGGCAGGCCCATGACGCTTTCGTGGTAACCGATGCCGCGCAGCCAGCCCTCACCGAGGTGAGTAGCGAGGCGGGCGGCAAGTTCTTCGGCATTCTCTACATCCGGCGGACCGCACCACACCGACGCAGCGCGCGCGGCGAGTCCGGCGAGGTGGATATGGTGATCGTGCAGCCCGGGGAGCAGCGCGCCGCCCATGGCGTCGATTACAAAGCCCCTCTCCTTCAGGGGAGGGGTTGGGGGTGGGGCCTTTTCGGCAGGCGCTGCGTTTGGAGACATGCCCCACCCCAACCCCTCCCCTGAAGGGGAGGGGCCAAAAGAGGCAATCCGCCCGCCGTCGATCCGCACATCGGCGGGTCCAAAGCCCCACACCTCGGCATTTCGGATCAGCACGGGGCGAGCCAGCGCGCGGTGTCTGCGCCGAGCGGGGGAACTTCGGCGAGCATCGGGCGGCGGGGAACCTTGGGGAAGGGGCGGCCCACGGCAGCGCCCCAGGCGCGCAGTTCGGCCTCCAACACGGCACCGTCGAACTGGCGCTCCTCGGCCAGCGCCAGTGCGACGATTGCGCTCATGGCAAAGCCGATGCGGCAGGCCTGCCCCGCCTGGTAAGCGCGCCAGCCCGCGAGCGCAGCAATGATCCCGGTGAGCGGATCGGCGAGCGCATCCCCGACGAAGCCGGGTTCGCCGCACTGCTCGGCCAGCGCGCGGGCGAGGCCGCCAGCGACGCCGCAGTCGTGGCCGATCCCCGCCCAGTGCGCCGCCTCGCCACGCGCGCCGTGGCCAGAGACGGTCAGCCAGACCAGCCCCGGTACCGCGCGCACCAGCGCGTCGGCATCGATGCCGAGATGCCTGAGCGCGCGTACCCGCGAGCTTTCGATGACCACGTCGGCGCGGGCGATCAGCGCGACCAGCGCTTCGCGGTCGGCATCGCGGGTGAGATCGAGCGCGACATTGGCCTTGCCCTGGTTGATGAGGTCGAAAGTGGCCGGATCGTCGATGCGGATCAGGTCGGGGCGGGCGGGGCTCTCGACCTTGACCACCTCTGCCCCGGCGAGCCACAGCAGGTGCCCGGCGAGCGGCCCCGCCCAGATCGCCGACAGGTCGATCACCAGCGGGCGATGAGTGGGACCGCGCTGGCGGTGCCGGCCTTGCACCAAACGCTCGACCGGGGGCGAATGCGGCACTTCATCGACGCTGGCCACGGGCAGTCCCAGGTCGCGCCCGCGCGCCAGGAGCTCGGGACAATCGTGCAGCATGATGCCCGCAGCAATTGCAGCATCGTCGCCGGTATCGAGTGCAGCATCGTGCAGCAAGGCTTGCAGCAAAAGCCGGTCCTCGGCGCGCAGCAGGGTCAGCGCGAACCAGCGTCCATCGCGGGTCGGGTGAATGCGGCTGCCGCCTCTGCCCGCCGACTGGCGGCCCCGGATGACATAGTCCCCTGCCGAGCCGCGTTCGCCGACCAGCGTCGCGCCGGCCACCGCCGCGATCCGCTGCGATCCGGTTTCGCTGGCCAGAACCCGCAGTTGCCGGTCGGCCCAGCGTGCCAGCGGGATCGCCGGACCCGGGCGAACCGGGTCACTCGCCAAGCATCGCCCTGACATGGCGGCGCACCAGCTTGCCCATTTCGTTGTAGGGCAGTTCGGACACAAAGGCGACGCGATCCGGCACCCGCGACGAGCGCAGGCGCGCGCGGATCAACTGCTTGATCTCGTCCTCGGCGGGTTCGAGATGGCCGTCGCGCAGCACCAGCGCGACCCCGACCGACTCGCCCCATTCGACCGAGGGAATTGCGCAGGCGCAGGCATCGGCAATCGCCGGGTGGGTGAGCAAGACGTCCTCGATCTCGCCGGGCGACATATTCTCGCCGCCGCGCACGATGACATCGTCGGCGCGGCCCGAGAGGAAGATATAGCCGTCCTCGTCCATGTAGCCGGCGTCGCGCGTCGGGAACCAGCCGTCGGCGGTGAGCGCGCTCTTTTCCTTGTACTCGCCTGAAACCTGCTCGCCGCGCACGAAAATCTCGCCGGCCTCGCCGGGTCCGAGCACCTTGCCGTCCTCGTCGCGGATCTCGATCTCAACGGTCGGAAGCGCCTGACCGAGCGAGGTGAGCCGGGCCTGTACCCTTGGGTCGTCCGAGGCCAGCGCGGCGCGGTGATCGTCGGGGCCGAGCAACGCCACGGTCGAGCTTGTCTCGGTCAGCCCGTAGGCATTGGTGAAGCCGGTATCGGCAAACCGCGCCAGCGCCTTCTGGATGACTTCGAGCGGCATCTTGCCGCCGCCATAAGCAACCGCGCGCAGGCTGGAGACATTGGCGCGCACGCCCTCCTCCATAGCCGTGATGATGCGGGTGAGCATGGTCGGGACGACGAAGGCGTTGGTCACCCGCTCGGCCTCGACCAGCGCCAGCCAGCGCTCGGGCGAAAAGGCGGGCAGCATGACGATGCGGCGGTTGGCGTAGATCGAGCTCATCAGCGCCGAGATGCCGGCGATGTGATAGGGCGGGACCACCACCAGCGCGGCATCGGCTTCGTCGGCGGCGGCGAATTCGACCGCACCGAGGATATAGCCGAGCAGGTTCGAATGGCGCAGGATCGCCGCCTTGGGCGCGGCAGTTGTGCCGCTGGTGAACAGCTGGACGGCGATGCCTTCGCCAAGATCGTAGTCACGCTCGGCAGGGATGCTGGTGCCTTGCGCGGTGGCGACGAAATCGCCGCGCGCCTGGGTGGTGTGGCCCTTGCCGCCCGACAGCCGCTCTACCCGATCGACATCACCAACGATCAGCGCTGGGGCAATGCGGTCGAGCAGGCCGGCGAGGTCCTCGTCGGCGAGGCGGTAGTTGAGCGGGCAATAGGGCACACCGGCCAGTGCCGCGCCGAACAGCGCGATCACCGCCGCTTCGCTCGATTCGTCGAGCAGCGCCACGTGAGTGGCCCCGCTCGCTTCGATCAGTTCGACCGCGCCGCGCGCGGCGGCGAGCAGTTCGCCATAGGTCCAGCGCTTGCCGTCGCAGACCAGGCCGATGCGCTCGGGCGCGGCTTCGGCCGCCATTTCGAGAAGGAGCGAGATGTTCATGCGCGATCAGGTCCAGCTAAGTCGATACATTACCCAAGTGCCCGTTCGTGTCGAGCGAAGTCGAGACACTTTGCGCAGCGTGTCTCGACTTCGCTCGACACGAACGGATGTGGGGTGGTTTGGCTGTTACTTCAATCCGAAGCCGGCAGCGGCTTGGCGTCCTTGACCGACAGCGCCGCGCCATCGACCGACAGCGAACCCTTGCCCGGCTTGACGCAGAGCAGCTCGAAGGCCCCGGCGGCATCGACATAGCGCTTGCCCATCAAGGTGCCGGAGGAGAAGTCGGCAGACAGCGCAGCCACTTCCGCCGGCTTGGCCTCGCCCATCGGCGCGCCGCCGCATTCGATCTGGCCATCGCCGCAGCGGATCACCATCACTTCGGTATCGCAGGCGGCGCTTTTGAGGCGGGTTCCGGGTTTCATCTCTGCTGTCCTCTGCATATGTTCAGTTGATCGTTCCTGCTGCCTTTAGGCGCTCGATCCGCTCCCAATCAAGGCCCAGCTCGAGCAGCAGCGATTCGGTGTGTTCGCCGGGCTCGGGCGCGCGGGGCAGGCTCGACGGCGTGTGGTCAAATTGCACCGGATTGCGCACCACCCGCATCGGTTTCGAACCGTCGATCGGATCGACGGTGAAGAAGGCGTCGTTGGCCAGCGCCTGCGGGTCGTCCGCCAGGTCCATGAACGACTGCACTGCGGCCCATTGCCCCTTCATCGTCTTGAAGTGTTCGCGCCAGTAGTCGAAGCTCTGCGCGGCGAAGGCAGCGGCGATCAGCTCGCTCGCCGCCGCGCTGTTTTCCATGCAGGCGAGGGCACTGGCGAAGCGCGGATCGTCGGCGGCGTCGGGAATGCCGAGATGGATGAAGGTGTCGCGGATGTAGGCATCGGGGACCATGATGAACAGGCTGATCACCCGCCCGTCGCTGGTCTTGAAATGGCCGAGGAAGGGGTTGACATAAGCACCGCCAGGCTTGGGAATGCCGATGCGCATCTGCGATCCGCCGTGCAGGTAGGGCGCGATTACCATGCCCGACATCCACATCGCGCTCGACAGCAGCGAGACATCGACTTCGGTGGCCTCGCCAGTGCGTTCGCGGTGGAGCAGCGCCCCGGCTATGCCCCCTGCCAGATACATGCCGGCCTGCGAATCGCCCATGCCGCCGATGCCCATGGTCAGCGGTACGTCGTATTCCTGCGGGGTCAGCGCATGGGCGACGCCGCTATGAATGTAGAAGGCGGTGGCATCGAAGCCGCCGCGATCCCGGTCCGGCCCTTTGTCGCCGAAGCCGCTGCCGCGCGCATAGATGATGTCGGGGTTGACGGCGCGGATGTGCTCCAGATCGATGCCGAGCTTCTGGCGCACGCCGGGGAGGTAGTTGGTCAGGAAGACGTCGGCATTTTTCGCCAGCTCATGGACCAGCGCGCGGCCTTCGTCGGTGGCGATGTCGATGCCGATCGACCGCTTCCCCTTGTTGGGATGCTGGATCATTGGATTGGCGACCGGATCGAAAGTCACCCCGGCAATGCTCCGCATGCCGCGCTGGGCATCGCCGCGCAGCGGATGCTCGACCTTGATGACATCAGCACCCCACTCAGCGAGCACCGCGCCGGCCGAGGGGACGAAGACGAACTGGGCCACTTCGAGGACCCGGATTCCCTTCATCACCTGCGTCATCCGATGCTCCCTGGCATGAAACGCCTCAGGCAATCGCGCCCTTGGCCTTCCATTCCTCGATCTTGTCCCACTCGACGCCCATTTCCATCAGCACCAGTTCGGTGTGCTCGCTGGCCTGGGGCGCGCGGGTGGTCTCGAGCGGTTCGCCGTTCCACTGCACCGGGCCGCGCACGAGGCGCATGGGAGCGCCGCCGTCAGCCCCCTCGACCTCGATGATCATGTCATTGGCCACGGTCTGGTCGTCGGTCAGCAGATCGCGGACGCTCTGGATCGGCGCCCACTGGCCCTTCATCGTCTTGAGGTGCTGGCGCCAGTATTCGAACGGCTTCTTCGAGAAGGCGTCGATGATGTAGCCACTGGCGATGGCGGCGTTCTCAAACAGTTTGAGCGGCTCGGAGAAGCGCGGGTCGTCAGCCAGTTCGGGAATGCCGAGATGCTCGAAGGTATCGCGGATTATGCCCGAGGGGCTGAGAATGCACAGGTTGATCCAGCCGCCGTCGGATGCCCGGAAGTTGCCCATGAACGGGTTGACCGAGACGCCGCCCGAGCGCGGCATGGCGTTGGGGCTGTACTCGCCGGTCTCCATCACCTGCGAGAGCAGCGCGCCCGAAGCCCACCAGGCGGTGGACAGCAGCGAGACGTCGAGCTCGGTGGTCTCGCCGGTCTGGGCGCGGTGGAACAGCGCCGCCGATATCCCTCCGGCGATGAACATGCCGCCGATCGAATCGCCGAAAGCCGGCATGCCCTGACCCAGTGGCCCATCGAGTTCGGCGGGCGACATGGCGTGGGCGATGCCGCTGCGCGACCAGAAGCAGGTGCCGTCGAAGCCCCCGATCTCGCGTTCTGGCCCCTTGTTGCCCAGCGCCGAGCCGCGCGCATAGATGATGTCCGGATTGACCGCACGGATATGCTCGACGTCGAACTTGTTCTTCTGGCGCACCTGCGGGAGGTAATTGGTCAGGAACACGTCGGACTGCTTGGCCAGCTCATAAAGCACTTCCTGCCCTTCAGGCGTTGCCAGATCGATGCCGACCGAGCGCTTGCCGCGGTTGGGATGTTCGATCAGCGTATGGCGCAGCGGATCGAGCTTGACCCCGCCCATGTTGAGGAAGCCGCGCTGGGTGTCGCCGCGCACCGGATGCTCGATCTTGATGACATCGGCACCCCAGTCGGCGAGGATCGCGCCGGCTGCCGGGGTGAAAGTGAACTGCGCCACTTCGAGAATGCGCACACCCTGCATGACTTTGGTCGCCATCGGCAATCGTCCTCTCAATCGCTCTCGCCGCGCCGGATCGTTGCCGCAGGCCATTTCCGGCTTCCCTGCGCGGAATTGCGGCGGCAATCAACCTCAGCCTGATCGCGAGCGCGATTATCGGCGGTGCCAGTCCGCCCCGCGCTGCGCGCCGCCCGAGTTGCAATTATTCCACTTCCTGTTGTGCAAAATGCATTTGCAAGCACGCTTAGGATATACTAACTTAGGTTAGCTCATCGGGCTTTGCCAAACGTACAGCCATTCCAGGAGAAGATCATGACCAAGTTCGCCCCTATCGTTCTGCTCGCCACAGTCGCCACGCTGGCGGTGGTTCCCACCACGGTGTTCGCTGCGGAAACCAACCAGCAGGTCCGCGAACGCCGTCAGCGCCCGCTGCCGCAGCATCGGTCGCGGTTTCGGCGGGCAAGACGCTCTATGGCCCCGACGGCAAGCGCATCGGATCAGGTCTATAACGTCACCGCCGCAGGCGACGTGCAGGTGATCCTCAACTCCCGCTCTGTTCACCATACCGGGTTCGAGCCTGAGCGAGGTGGATGGCAAGGTCGCCACCAGCCTGACCAAGAAGGAAATCACTCGCCGCTGATCCCCCCCTTCCAGCGACGAATGACCGAAGGGCGGCGCGAGCAATCGCGCCGCCCTTTTTGATATCCGAAGCCGCCCAGCTCAGCCGAGGTTGCGGTAAACCCGATCAAGGTAGGCTTCGAGCTGTTCGAGTTCGTCTTCCGAAAAGCCGCGAAACCGTCGCGTTCGCCTTCGCGGCCGATCTCGGAGAGCTTGGCCAGCAGCGGTTCGGCCGCCGGGGTGAGATAGACCGCGCGCGCGCGGCGGTCGTCGTAGCGCTCCTGGCGCTGGAGCAGGCCGTCGGCGCAGAGCCGGTCGATCAGCCGGCCCGCCGAGGCTTCGGACATTTCCAGCGCCTCGGCGATCATCCGCTGGGTCGCACCCGGCGGTGCGCGCGACAACGACGATCATCGACCACTGCGAGCGCGTGATGTTCAGGCAGGCGACCTGCGATCAAACCGATTGCGCATCAGTCGCGCGATCACGGTCAGCCGCAGGCCGATGTTACGTTCGTCGACAGTTCGCGACCTTTCCGCGACGGCCAATTCGCTCATGCCATCGTACTCCCCAAACCCTGCATAGCGGGGAATGCAAGCGAATGCACGTTTCAAGCGCGGCCCGCAGTGACCCGGCTGGGACTCCGCGCGATCCGGCCGGTTCAGAGCCGCTCGATGATGATCGCCGGGGCCATGCCGCCCGCAGCGCACATGGTTATCAGACCATAGCGCCCGCCGGTGCGCTCAAGCTCGTCGAGCGCGGTGCCGATCAGGATCGCGCCGGTCCCGGCGATGGGATGGCCAAGCGCGATCGAGCCGCCGTTGGGGTTCACCTTGGCCCGGTCGATCCCCATGTCGCGGATGAATTTCTCGACGACCACGGCGAAGGCCTCGTTGACTTCCCAGACGTCGATATCGTCCTTGGTCAGCCCGGCGCGGGCGAGCACCTTGCGCGCCGCCGGCACCGGGCGCATTGAGCATCAGCGTCGGGCAATCGCCGATTTCGGCCATGGCGACCATGCGTCCGCGCGGCTTGAGGCCATTTTTCCTGGCATAGCTTTCCGACGCCAGCAGCACCGCTGCCGCGCCATCGACCACGCCCGAGGAAATGCCGACATGGTGGATCGGCTTGATGTCGATATCGGGATACTTCTGGTTGATCAGCTGGCGATAGGTCTTCTGACCTTCGGCCGAAGGCATGTCGAGGAACATCTCGAACGCCGGCTTGAGCTGGGCAAGTCCTTCCGCCGTAGTGTCGGGGCGGGGATACTCCTCGTGGTCGAGGATGACATTGCCCTCATCGTCCTTGATCGTGACGGTCGATTTGGCGAAGCGGCCTTCGGCGAGAGCGACCGCCGCGCGGCGCTGGCTTTCGACTCCCATGCTTCGAGTTCGGCGCGGGTGATGCCCTCCATCGCCGCGATCGCATCGGCGCAGACGCCCTGGTTCGATTGCGGGTGCTTGGCCTGAACGCGCGGGTTCCGGGTGCCCATGCCGCCGCCGCCGAGCCCGGCCTTGTGCATTTCCATGCCATACCAGCCGACATAGCTCATCATCTCCATGCCGCCGGAAACGGCGAGATCGTGCATCCCCGACATGATCATGCCGGCGGCGAAATTGGTCGCGGTGATGCTCGAGCCGCAAAACCGGTTGAGCGTGACGCCGCCGGCCTTGATGTCGTAGCCGGCATCGAGCGCGGCGCTGCGGCCGATGTCGCCCGCCTGGAGGCCCATGCTCGCCGAAACGCCCCAGATGACGTCATCGACTTCGGCGGTATTGAGGCCGTTGCGGTCGCGGATTCGCGGCGAGCACGGCGGCCGACAGGTGCTCGGGATGCATGGTCGACAGCGCACCCTTGCCCATCTTGCCGATGCCGCGCGGGCTGCGGACTGCGTCGATGATATAGGCTTCGGCCACTTCGGGTCTCCTCGATGTTCCGGCGGTGCCTCTCGCGGGCACGCCTGGCGATTGCTTCGCCTCACTCCCTTGACGAGGCGCGCGGGAGCGGTCAAGAGCGCATTGCGGTCGGCAGTCGGGCCAGCCGGTATAGCGAAACGGGATTCTGGGCATGGCGGCAGGCTTCGACAGAGGGAGGGCGGCGAGCGCAGAAGCCCGGCGGCACTTTCGCGCCCCTGCGCGAGCCGACCTTCCGCCGCATCTGGACCGCCAGCCTGTTTTCCAGCTTCGGCCAGCTGATCCTCGGGGTCGGCGCAGCCTGGGAAATGACCCGGCTGAGCAATTCGCCGAGCATGGTCGCGCTGGTGCAGACGGCGCTGATGTTGCCGCTGATGCTGGTGGCGCTGCCCGCCGGCGCGGTCGCCGACATGTTCGACCGGCGCAAGATCGCGCTGACCGGGCTCGGCTTTTCGATTGCCGCCAGCGCCGCGCTCGCCGCGATCGCCTTCTTCGGCTTGATCACGCCCTGGATGCTCCTGTTCTTCTGCGTGTTGATCGGCGCCGGCGTCGCGCTCTATGCGCCGTCGTGGCAGGCCTCGATCGGCGAGCAGGTTGCCGAGGAGCATCTGCCCGCAGCGATCGGGCTCGGCACGATCAGCTACAACCTCGCGCGCAGCTTCGGCCCCGCCATCGGCGGCCTGGTGGTGCTGGCGTTCGGTGCGCAGGCGGCCTTTGGCATCACTGCGGCGTTCTATGTGCCGCTGTGGCTGGCGTTCTTCGCCTGGCAGCGCCAGCACCGTCCCTCGCGCCTTCCGCCCGAGCGGATTGACCGCGCCATCGCCTCGGGCGGGCGCTATGCCCGCCATTCG
Source organism: uncultured Alphaproteobacteria bacterium (assembly GCA_963777795.1). Classification (GTDB taxonomy): domain Bacteria; phylum Pseudomonadota; class Alphaproteobacteria; order Sphingomonadales; family Sphingomonadaceae; genus Novosphingobium. Next base: position 765,730 of record CAVZRM010000002.1, on the reverse strand, counting down.
CCGCCGATCCGCATCGTGCTGATCCGCGCCTTCACCTTCGGCGTCGCCAGCGCCTCCTCGGCAGCGCTCGCGCCGCTGGTCGCAAAGGTTCTGCTCGGCGGCGGCGACCAGGGGGCCGGGCATCTACGGCCTGCTGCTCGGCGCGCAGGGGGTCGGCGCTGTGATCGGCGCACTCTATATGGCGACGCTGCGCCGGCAGTTTCTCCACCGAGACCATCGTGCGGGTCTGCACGGTGGTCACCGCGATGACGCTGGTCATCGTCGGGCTCAGCCACTCGCTGCCGCTGACCTGCGCGGCGCTGTTCTATTGGCGGCGGCCTGCAACATCGTCAGCTTTGCCCAGCTCAATGTCAGCGTCCAGCTCACCGCGCCGCGCTGGGTGACGGCGCGCGCGCTCTCGCTCTATTCTTCGGCGCTGACTGGCGGTATTGGCGTCGGCGCTTGGCTCTGGGGGGCGGTGGCGGCGCGGACCGATGTCACCATCGCCTTCGTCGCGTCGGGCCTTGCGGTCGCGGCGACCTTGCTGATCTGCTGGCTGCTGCCGCTGCCCGTGGCCGAGGACGAGGACACAACCGCAGTCGGCATCGGTGGCGAGCCGCGAGGTGTCGCTGGGTCTGACCATGCGTTCCGGACCGTGGTCGATCGAGGTCGAATACGATGTCGATCCCGACAAGGCGCGCGATTTCTATGGCCTGATGATGGAGATGGAAACGGTGCGCAAACGCATCGGCGGCTTCAACTGGTCGATCTCGCGCGACATCGCCAACCCGGCGATCTGGGTCGAGCGCTATGCCTGCCCGACCTGGGGCGACTACCTGCGCATGCGCGACCGCTATACCCAGCCCGATCTCGCCATCCAGGAACGCGCCGACGCGCTTTACCGGGCAGGGCAGGAGCGCAATGTCCGTCGCCGGCTCGAACGACCGTATGGCTCGGTGCGCTGGAAGGCGGACTCGCCCGACCTCTATCGCGGCACGGTCGATTTTATCGGGCCCTGACCTGCAACAGTTTCGGCACCGGAGCGGCGTGGCATTCGCCGGCCCCATGGCCTATTTGGCCGAACGAGCGCCGGGGCAGGGGGAGACCCGTCCCGGCGTTTGGATATTCGCAAGCGGGAGAGAGCAGCATGGCAGGCAAGACCTATCGCGTCATCCAGTGGGCCACCGGCAACATCGGCAGCCGCGCGCTGAAAGCGGTGATCGAACATCCGGGGCTCGAGCTCGCCGGGCTGTGGGTCAGTTCGCCCGACAAGGTGGGCAAGGATGCCGGCGCGCTGGTCGGCTTGCCGGCAACCGGCATCGTTGCGACCAATTCGGTCGGACGAAATGGTCGCGCACGCCTGCCGACTGCGTGCTCTACATGCGCCAGGGCTGCGACTGGGACCTCGTCTGCCGCCTGCTTGCCTCGGGCAAGAACGTGGTCACCACGCGCGGCGAATTCCACAACCCGGCGATGATGGCGGCGGACAAGCGCGCGATGGTCGAGGCGGCCTGCGCGGCGGGCAGCACCTCGATCTATTCGACCGGCTCGAGCCCCGGCTTCAGCACCGAAGTCCTGCCGCTCGCGCTGCTGTCGATTGTCACGCCGGCTCGATTGCCTGACGATCGATGAATATGCCGATTGCTCGAGCCGCAATTCGCCCGACATGCTGTTCCAGATCATGGGCTTCGGCAAGCCGATGGGGCCGATGAATCCCGGCGCAGGTCGAGCATCTCAAGCACGATTTCGGCAATGCGCATGGGCCAGATCGCCGATGCCATCGGCCTGCCGTTCGACGAAGTGCGGGGCTTCGGCGAGTTTTCGCCCGCCACCCGCGACATCGCCATCGCCGCCGGTGTGGTTCGGGCGGGCACGGTCGGCGCGATGCGCACGACGATCGAGGGCATGCACCGGGGCAGCGCGGTGCTGCGCTTCCGCTGCAACTGGTTCATCACCACCGATATTGCCGACGCGGGCTGGGACCTGCGCGATTCGGGCTGGCGGCTGCTGGTCGAGGGCGACACGCCGCTGAAAGTCGACATTTCCTTCCCGGTGACGCCCGAGGAATATCCGTTGTTCACCCCGGGCCTTACCGCTCACCGCCCGGTCAATGCGGTTGCAGGTGGTCTGCGAAGCCGCGCCCGGCATCCGCACCACGGCGGACCTGCCGCAAGTCGTCGCGCGGTTCGCTAATTAGGGACAGTCCCCATTTAATCAATGGGGACTGTCCCTAATTAATCCGCGCCGCCACTGCGATCAGCCGCCGCGCTTGCTCGAGATGAAGCAGTTCGGTCATCTTGCCCTCGATCCGGATCGCGCCCTTGCCGGCATTTTCGGGCAGGGCAAAGGCATCGATCACCCCGCGGGCCCAGGCGAGTTCGTCGGCACCCGGCGAGAACACTTCGTTGCACGGGGCGATCTGGTCGGGGTGGATCAGGCTCTTGCCGTCGAAGCCGAACAGCAGGCCCTGCTCGGCCTCGGCGCGGAATGCGTCGAGCTCGCGGAATTCGTTGCACACCCCGTCGAGGATTGCGAGGCCATGTGCCCGCGCCGCCGCCACGGCGAGCGACAGGATCGGCAGAAACGGCGTGCGCTCCGGCGTCAGCCGCGCGCGCATTTCCTTGGCGAGATCGTTGACCCCCATCACCCACAGCGAGAGCCGGGTTTCCCGCGCCATGGCGGCGAGCGCATCGAGCCGGGGCACCGCCGCGCAGGTCTCGATCATCGCCCACAGCTGCATGGCGGGCGGGGCCGATGCCAGCGCGGCATTGCAGGCGGCAATGTCGTCGCAGGTCGAGATCTTGGGCACCAGCACCGCGTCGGCCCCCGATGCGGCGATCGCGGCCAGGTCGTCTGCACCCCAGGGCGTATCGAGCCCATTGGCGCGGATCGCCACTTCGCTTGCCGCCGAAGCCGCCTGCGCGCACCGCCGCGACGGCCGCCGCGCGGGCTTCCTCCTTGGCTTCGGGCGCGACCGCGTCCTCAAGATCGAGAATGACCATATCCGCTGGCAGCCCGCGTGCCTTCTCAATGGCGCGGGCGTTGGAGGCTGGCAGGTAAAGCGCGCTGCGGCGCGGGCGGTCGGGCGGAGTCATGGCGCGGTCAGTAGCCGAGTTTCGCGAGAATTGCCTCGCTCTCATCCCACAGCCGCGCCGCCGCCGCGTCGTCGTTGCCGTGGGGTTCGATGGCGAGGTCTTGCATCGCGTAGAAATGCCGCCCGCCGGGCAGTCCGTTTGCGGGATCGGTGGCCATCCACACCACGGTTTCGGCCACTTGCTCGGGCCTCATCCCTTCCGCGACCTTCATGTAGCCCTGCATCGTCGTGTCGCCGTGGCTAGCGAAATTGGTGTGCACCGCGCCGGGGATCAGCGCGTGCGCGGCGATGCCGTCGGCCGCGAGCCGCCGGGCGAGTTCGTGGCTGAACAGCGCATTGGCGAGTTTCGTCTGGCAATAGACCCCGGCGGCCTGGAACGGGCCGGAAAGGTTCTGCAAGTCGTCCCAGTTCATCCCCGGGGCATTGAGATAGGCGCGCGAGGAGGTGGCGAGCACGCGGACCGCACCGGGCGTGCTGGCAGACGCCGCCGCCTTGAGCAGGGGCAACAGTTCGCGGGTCAGCAGGAACGGCGCGAGGTGGTTGGCCGAGAAGGTCTCCTCGGTGCCTTCCGCAGTGACATAGCGCGCGTCGCGCACCCCGCCGGCATTGTTGAACAGCACATCGATGCGCCCGGTCAGCGCCTTGATTGCGTCGGCCAGCTGCTTTGTCTCGGCCATCAGCGAGAGGTTCGCGCGTAGCATGTCGATGCGTGCGCCGGGTGCCGCCGAGGCCATTATCTCGTCCGTCGCCGTTGCGCTGCGCGCTGCATCGCGCCCCTGGCCGATGACATGCCAGCCGAGCCGCGCGAAGGCCTTGGCGCTTTCCTTGCCGATCCCGGAACTGGCCCCGGTGATGACAGCAACGCGCGTGGTCATGCGAACTCTCCTTGCGTCGCGCCCCGTTTTGCCGAACCGCCGGTGAGGAAGAAACACAGCGCTCCGCCGATCGTGGCGACGGCGCAGACAATCAGGAACACGTTGAAATTGCCGCCGCCGACCAGAGTGGCGCTGAGCAGTATCGAGCCGAGCGACGAGGCCAGCGCCATAGCGGTCATCAGGAGCGAAAAGACGAAACTGTAGTGATCCATCCCGAAACGCCGCGAGGTGAGGATCGCCGCGACATCGGTTTCCGCCCCCTGCGCCAGGCCGACCAGCGCCATCGATCCGGCGAGGACCCAGCGGGCATCGAAGTCGGAGGCGAGCGCGACAAAACCCAGCGCCGGCAGGACCAGCGAGCCGATTGCCACCAGATGCGGGGCCACCCGGTCGAGCGCGAAGCCGCTGGCAAACCTTCCGATGACCACGCTGATTGCATAGGCCGAGACTAGCGCGGTGGCGAAGCCCATGCTGGCCCCGCTCTCCATCAGCATGATGTTCATCTGCGAAGAGACCAGCACCTGCGGAAAATTGACCAGGAACATGCCGAGCATCAGCAGCGTGAAGATCGGGTTGCGGCACAGTTCGCGAAATTCCGCCCAGCCGAGCTTGGCCGGCTGCGCACGCGCGGCGGCAGGCGGCAGGTTGCGCCCGACCAGCATGATCGCGGCCACCCCGGCCACTGCGCTGACCAGAGCCATTGCGCGATAGGCCACGCGCCAGCCCTCTACCTCGATAAGCCCGCCGATCAGCGGCGCGGCAATCGCCCCGACCAGCGGCGGGCAGGAGAGCAGGCAGGCCAGCGCCAGCCCGCGCGCGCGGTCAAAACGCTCGACCACGACGCGGGTGAACACCATCGTCGCGGTGAGGATGCCAAAGGTGTATTTGAACAGCAAGATGCCATAGAATTGCCAGATGCTGCCGCTCATGAAGCTGAGCATCGTATAGGCAACCGGCAGCACCGAAAATCCGACAATCGCGGCGTTGCGCGGTCCGAAGCGGTCAGCGATTCTGCCGGCGACGGGAGTGAAGACGATCCCGGCGATGCCCAGTGCGCCGACCAGTGCGAACTGCGCCTTGCTCCAGCCGAATTCGGCGATCAGTGCCGGGCCGAACAGGTTCATCATGTAATGGTTGAGGGCGGTGCCGAAGCCGAGCCCGAGCGCCGCGCCCAAAAGGTTGGGCCAATGCGCCCCGAACTCGCGAAAATAGCTCAAGCTGACTCTCCGGGCGCGTGGTTCAGCGCGGTCTGGCACCATTAAGGAACAGCCGCACGGCAAAGGCAATGCGCTCGTCGATTTCCTCTGGCGGCAAGGGCACGCCAGCGACGATGATGCGGGCAGGGCCGCTGACCACCATGCTCATGAACACCACGGCTGCCTGCGCCGGATCGGCTATTGCCAGGGTGCCGGCTTCCGATTCTCGCCGCAGCAAACTGGCGAGGAAACGGATCGTCGGCAGCGCACCAATCTCGTAGACCTCGGTGAAAATCTCCGGGAAACGATAGCTTTCGGTATTGATGATGCGTTGCAGCTTGAGCCCCTGCGGCGAGGCGACCAGATCGATCCTGAGCCGCGCGATATTGTGCAGTGTCTGCTCGAGGTCGCCGCATTCGGTGGCGTCAATGCGGTCCTGCGGGATCGTATAGCGCTCGATCGCACGGTGGACGGCGGCGCGGAACAGCGCTGCCTTGTCGGGATAGCGGGCGTAGACGGTGCGCTTGGTCATGCCGACCTGGGCGGCGATCGCCTCGATGGTGGCGGGTTCGTAGCCCTTGTCGAGGAAGTGATCGAGCGCGGTGTCGAGCAGTTCGCCGTGGCGCGCCTCGGCCTGTTCGCGCGTCGGGCGGCCGGCACGGACCTTTCCCGAAGGTGCGGGCAATGTGGTTAGGCTGTCCATTCCGCCTCCATGCCAAATTAGCGCTTGCGGGCAAGGCCGCATTGCGAATAATGAAACGTTAAAGGTGCCATTATGCACTGTCGAACGATTCGGCAAGGAGGATGTTATGGGTACTGCGGCTGACACAGTGATGGCCAGGGTGCGGGCCGAAGACCGGTTCGACTATACGGCGGCGGACCTGCGCGAAACGCAGATCGCGGCGCTGAACGAGCGTTTCCAGGAACGCAAGAGCTGCCTCAAGCTGCTCGCCCACCGCGCCGAGGAAGCAGGCACCACCGAGATCCGCAGCGTCGAGGATATGGTCCCGCTGCTGTTCCCGCACACCGCCTACAAGAGCTATCCCGAAAGCTTCCTGATGGACGGGAAGTGGGACCGGCTGACCAGGTGGCTGGGCACGGTCTCGCCCTACAGGATCGAGGGCGTCGATCTCGAAGGCACCGTCGATGTCGATGACTGGATCGACCGGCTGTCCGCCAAGGGCTATTTCATCTCCTGCTCCAGTGGCACCACCGGCAAGTCGGCGATGCTGATCGCCAGCCAGAAGGATATGGACTGGTCGAAGATCGATACGGTCGGCGTTTTTTCCTGGGGCTCGGGAGTGGTGCCGGCGCGGGACCGCAAGATGATCGGCTGCGCGCCGGTCGCCTCGGTGCCCAAGAACATCACCATCGGCGAAGCCCAGCGCGAGGCCTTCGCCAATCCCGACTGGCCGCGGTTCAACTATCCGGTGCCGCCGATCACGGTCGGCTCGCTGACCAGGATGGTGGTAATGCGCAAGAAGATAACCGACGGCACTGCGCTGCCCGAGGAAATCGCCGCCTTCGAGAGAACCTCAGCCGAGCGCCAGGAGGTGCTCGACCGCGCGGTGATCCTCGCCGCCGAAGAGATCGTCAACAACCGTGACAAGAAGCTGATGGTCTCGGGGCTGTGGTCCGGGCTCTATGCGGTGGCCAAGGTGGTGCGCGACATGGGCTATGCCGCCAAGGACTTTGATCCCGACAACTGCATCTATGTTGGCGGCGGGCTCAAGCGCGCGCTGCTGCCCGATGATTATCAACAGTTTGTCCACGAGACTTTCAACATCCCCGGGAACCGCAATTTCCAGAACTATTCGATGCAGGAGCTCAATTCCGGCATGCCCAAGTGCCGCGATGGCGGGCGCTATCACGTGCCGCCGTGGATCGTTCCGTTCATCCTCGACAAGGACGGAGATGCGATGCTGCCGCACGACCTTGCCGGCGGCGAAATCGAAGGCCGCGCCGCCTTCTTCGACCTCTCGCTCGACGGACGCTGGGGCGGGGTGATCACTGGTGACCGCATTGCGCTCGACTACAGCCCCTGTGCCTGCGGCAACAAAGGCCCCTCGATCCGCGACACCATCGCCCGCTTTGCCGACTTGCAGGGCGACGACAAGATCGGCTGCGCGGGGACCATCGATGCCTATGTGCGCGGCGCGGCCTGAGCACCGGTTGCAGACCGCCGCCAATCGCGCCATGACACGGGCGAGAGGAGAATCTGCCATGGCGGCCTATGCAATTTTCATCCGCGAAGGCGCGGTTACCGATCCCGAGGCGATGGCGAAGTACCAGGCGGGCAACCGCTCGGGCGCACCCAATCCCGACATGAAGGTACACACCGTCTATGGTGCGATGGAGCAGCTCGAGGGCGAGCCTTGCGACGGCATGGTGATCCTCGAGTTTCCCGACATGGCAGGCGGCGCGCGACTGGTATTACAGCGACGACTATCAGGCGCGCGTGCCCTTCCGCCAACAGGCCGCGCCCTATCGTGCGATGCTGGTCGAGGGGATATGACCCCGCGCGGCGGACTGGCCGCGCTGGCGGCGCTGTCTCTCGCGGGCTGCATGGCGGCCAAGGCTGCCAGCAGCGATGCACCGGTTGCCAGGCCGCCCAGCGATGCGCTCGCCCAGAGCGGGGCCAGCCTGATGACGGGTGGCTATCTGCCGCGCGGTGCGATGCCCGACAGCCTGCTGCTCAATCCGCCGCCGCCGGCTCCCGGGTTCGGCAGCGGAAGCGCGCGACATCGAGGCCGCCAATGCGGCGCTTGCCTTGCGCGGCTCTCCGCGCTGGGATCAGGCAGCGATCGACGCTGACCTGTTTTCGCCCAAGACGCATCGGCATCTTTTCCTGCGCCGCGGGCTTCACCATCGATCCCGCCAAACTGCCGAAACTGGCAGCGCTGCTGCGCAAGGCCGGGCCGGACCTCGCCCTGGCGGTCTATCCAACCAAGCGGAAATACCAGCGTCCGCGCCCGTTCATGGTCAACAACCAGCCGATCTGCACGCCCAAGGACGAGGCCGTGCTGCGCAACGACGGCTCCTACCCTTCGGGCCACAGCGCCATCGGCTATGGCTGGGGGCTGATCCTCGCCGAACTGGTGCCGGACCGCGCGACGCAACTGGTCGCGCGCGGGCGCGCGTTTGGCGACAGCCGCCGGGTGTGCAATGTCCACTGGCTGAGCGATGTCGAGGAGGGCCGGGTGGTCGCGACTGCGGTCTTTGCCCGGCTCCATGCCGAACCTGCTTTCCGCGCCGATCTCGACGCCGTGCGGGCCGAGATTGCCGATGCACCGCGCACAGCTTGCCGTGCCCGATTGCGCGCGCGAAAACGCGGCGCTTGGCGCAGCAATAGGCGCGGCGATCAACACCGCAGCGAAGTGTGGACTTGCGCGTGCGACTGGCGCAGACTGCGAGATGAAAAAGCTCCTCACTGCCGCCGCCGCGCTGCTCGCCGCTCGCTCGATCCCCGCCGCATCCCAGGCCGCGCTGCCGGTCGGGTGCCGCCGCGCCCGACGTTCACCACCCAGGGCGCGCTCGACGGCAAACCCTTTGCCTTCAACCTGCGCGCCGCGCTGCGGCGCGGGCCGGTGGTGCTCTATTTCTATCCCAAGGCCTTCACCCAGGGCTGCACGCTCGAAGCGCGCGCCTTTGCCGAGGCGCATGACCAGTTCGCCGCCGCCGGGGCCAGCGTGGTCGGCATGTCGAACGATGACCTGCCGACGCTGCAGCGCTTTTCCACCGAGGAATGCCGCAGCAAATTCGCCGTCGCCATCGCCACCCCGGCGATCATCCGGCGCCTATGATGTCGCCTGGTGCTGCCGCCGGAATAGCCGCACGCGCGGCCAGTGTCAGGAGCTCTGGCCGGACCAGCTATGTCATCGGCACGAACGGGCGCATCCGCTTCGTCCATTCCAACCTTGATTACCGCGATCATGTGCGCCTGACGCTCGAGGCGGTGCAGGCGTTGCGGCGAGGGCGTTAGGCTGACGTTGCGCGACATCCTTCGACAAGCTCAGGATGAGCGGATGTAGTGCCGGACCAACCCAAGGCCGCTCATGCTGAGCTTGTCGAAGCATACGCGCAACCTCTCCCCAAAACTTTACAATCCCGCCCCGTGCGCTAAGCGATCCCCCAAATTCACGGAGATTTCCCGCCATGCGTGCCGAAGGGCAGGCCCATATCGACCGGATTGACGCCGCGCTGGCGCTGGTGCGCAAGTTCCTTGACTGGGACCGCGCGCTGCGCCGCTTCGACGAACTCAACGCCCGGGTCGAAGACCCGAAGCTGTGGGACAATCCCAAGGATGCCGAAGCCGTGATGCGCGAGCGGCGGCGGCTCGAGGCGTCGATCGGCGCGGTCAACACGATTTCGGCGCAGATGGCCGACGCGGTCGAATTCGTCGAACTGGGCGAGGCCGAGGGCGACGAGGCGACCGTGCAGGAAGGCCTCGCCGCGCTCGCCGCGCTGGCCGAACGCGCCGATGCCGACAAGGTCCAGGCGCTGCTGGCGGGCGAGGCCGATGCCAACGACGCCTATCTCGAAGTCCATGCCGGCGCAGGCGGCACCGAGAGCCAGGACTGGGCGGAAATGCTCCAGCGCATGTATTCGCGCTGGGCCGAGCGCCATGGCTTCAAGGTCGAACTGGTCGAATACCATTCCGGCGAACAGGCCGGGATCAAGAGCGCCACGCTGCTGATCAAGGGCGAGAACGCCTATGGCTATGCCAAGACCGAAAGCGGCGTCCACCGGCTGGTCCGCATCAGCCCCTACGATTTGTCGGCGCGGCGCCACACCAGCTTTTCCAGCGTCTGGGTCTATCCGGTGATCGACGACGATATCGACATCGAGATCAACCCTGCCGACCTCAAGATCGATACCTACCGCGCCAGCGGCGCGGGCGGGCAGCACGTCAACACCACCGATTCCGCCGTGCGCATCACCCACGTGCCCACCGGCATCGTCGTCGCCAGCCAGATCGACCGCTCGCAGCACAAGAACCGCGCGACCGCGATGAACATGCTGAAAGCGCGGCTCTACGAGGCCGAGCTCGCCAAGCGCGAGGCCGAGGCCTCGGGCGAATATCAGGCCAAGACCGAGATCGGCTGGGGCCACCAGATCCGCAGCTACGTTCTCCAGCCCTACCAGCTGGTCAAGGACCTGCGCACCGGCGCCACCTCGACCGCGCCCGACGACGTGCTCGATGGCGCGCTCGATCCGTTCATGGCTGCGGCGCTGGCGCAGCGGGTGACCGGCGAGAAGGTGACCGTGGAGGATGTCGATTGAGTCTGGCGCGGCGCGGTCCTGTCTCGCCGTGCTGGCGCTGGCCGGCTGCACAGGCCGAGCGAGGCGGATTCCGATCGCGCGGCGACTTCGCGCGATTTCCCGCAGCGCCTATCGCCCGGTTTCCACCGCCAGCAGCCAACCAGTTCGCCACCGAGGCGCAGCGCGACAAGGTCAACGAGGCCAAAGTGGTGATGGACCTGGCGCAGATCGCCGCAGGCACCACCGTTGCCGACATCGGCGCGGGCGAGGGCTATTATACCGTGCGCCTCGGCGAACGGGTGGGGGCCAAGGGCCGGGTGCTGGCGCAGGATATCGACAAGCGCCGCGCTCGAACGGCTCGGCCGGCGGGTCGAGCGCGAGCGGCTGGACAATGTCTCGATCAAGCTGGGCGCGCCCGACGATCCGCGCCTGCCAGAAGCCAGCTTCGACCGCATATTTCCTGATCCACATGTATCACGAAGTCACCGAGCCTTATGCCTTTCCTGTGGCGGCTGCGCCCGGCGCTGCGGCCCGGCGGGCAAGTGATCGTCGTCGATGTCGATCGTCCCACCGGGGAACACGGCATCCCGCCGTCGCTGCTTTTCTGCGAATTTTCTGCGGCAGGCTTTCGTTTGGCGCAATTTGAACGTAAGCCGGAATTGCAGGGCTATTATGCCCAGTTCGAGGCTGCCGGCGAGCGGCCGGCTCCTTCGGCGATCAAGCCTTGCGGCGCGCCGCAGGCGGCTGCCCAGGCAGGCGCGGCGCGGCGGGCTGAAGGAGAGATTTGGGCGCAATGAGTTTCAAGGGTCTCAAGCCGATACTTTATCGGCGGCCGCGAAGTGTGGCCGCTGGTCGAGGGCGGCAAGGGCGTCTCGGCGACCAATCACTCAGCTCGGGCGCCTGGGCGGCGGCGGGCGGCATCGGCACGGTCAGCGCGGTCAATGCCGACAGCTATGACCCCGAGGGCAAGATCGTTCCGCAGGTCTACGCATGCGCTGACCCGGCAAGGAACGCCACGAGCAGTTGATCCGCTACGCCATCGACGGCGCGGTCGAACAGGTGAAGCGCGCCCATGACATTGCCGGCGGCAAGGGCGCGATCAACATCAACGTGCTGTGGGAAATGGGCGGCGCGCAGCCGATCCTCGAAGGCGTGCTCGAGCAGACGCGCGGCATCGTTGCCGGGGTCACCTGCGGCGCGGGCATGCCCTACAAGCCTGTCCGAAATCGCCCAGCGCTTCAATGTCACCTACCTGCCGATCATCAGTTCCGCGCGCGCCTTCCGCGCTGCTGTGGAAGCGGGCCTATCACAAGGTCTCGGACCTGATGTCGGCGGTGGTCTATGAAGACCCGTGGCTGGCGGGCGGGCACAACGGCCTGTCCAACGCCGAAGACCCGCTCCAGCCAGAAGACCCCTATCCCCGCGTCAAGGCGCTGCGCGACGTCATGCGCGCCGAGGGCATTGCCGACAACGTGCCGATCGTCATGGCCGGCGGCGTCTGGTTCCTGCGCGAGTGGGACAACTGGATCGACAATCCCGAGCTCGGCAGCATCGCCTTCCAGTTCGGCACCCGGCCGCTGCTCACCGAGGAAAGCCCGATCCCGCAGGGCTGGAAGGATGCCCTGCGCGAGCTTGAGCCGGGAGACGTGCTGCTCCACCGCTTTTCGCCGACCGGCTTCTATTCCTCGGCAGTGCGCAATCCGTTCCTGCGCAGTCTGGAGGACCGCTCCGAGCGGCAGGTGCCCTATTCGAAGGTCCAGGCGGGTGAGCATACCGTCCAGCTCGATGTCGGCGTGCGCGGCAAGAATTTCTGGGTGACGCCCAAGGACCGCGAACGCGCGCGCAACTGGGCGACGCTGGGCTTCACCGAAGGCCTGCGCACCCCCGACGACACGATCATCTTCGTCGTCGCTGGCCGAGCGCGAGATGATCAAGCAGGACCAGTCGGACTGCATGGGCTGCCTGTCGCACTGCGGGTTCTCGTCGTGGAAGGACCACGACGACTTCACCACCGGGCGCCTGGCCGATCCGCGCAGCTTCTGCATCCAGAAGACCTTGCAGGACATCGCCCATGGCGAGCCGGTCGAGGAGAACCTGATGTTCGCCGGCCACTCGGCCTACCGCTTCAAGCAGGACCCGTTCTATTCGAACAACTTCACGCCGACGGTGAAGCAGCTGGTCGATCGGATTCTGACCGGGGACTGATCGTCAGTTGTCGAGCACCGACCAGTCGTTGAGCGGATGATGGACCGACCCGTGGTTGGTTGCCAGGGGAATCCAGTGACCGCTCGCCTCGTCGAGCCTTTCGACCACTGTCCCGTCGGGAACCCTGATGCGGCACGGCGCATCGGGGATGGTCATCGCGGTTTCGGCCTCGCCATTCTCGGTGACGAGGAAAAGCTTGCTAGGCATGGCGCTCTCCCGGGGGATGAGCCCGGCGGCGAATGTGTCGTCCGGACCCGTTGAGATAGATGCGACGCTGATGTTACGCAGTCGTTAAAAGCCGCGCACGAATCGTCGCGCATTCCATGCCGCTTCATAGCCCAGTCGCGGTGTTCGTGCATCGCCAATGCGACGGGCTGCGTCGCGAAAACGACGGAAACCGGTCAGTCGAATTCCCAGCCGCGCTCGCCGTGGCTGGCGATGTCGAGCCCTTCGCGTTCGGCATCGTCGCCGACCCGCATCGGCATGATCCACGAGACCCCCAGCGCCAGCACCGCGCTGGCCAGCGCCGACCAGACGGCCACGACGAATACGCCGATCGCCTGCCCGCCGAGCTGGCTCACGACACTGTAGCTCGCCGGATCGCCTGTGCCGCCGAAGGCGGGTGACATGAACACCGCCAGCAGCAGCGAGCCGGTTATGCCGCCAACGCCGTGGACCGCGAAAACGTCGAGCGAATCGTCGATCTCGAGCCGCTTCTTGATCACCTGGATCATCGGATAACAGACCAGGCCGCCGCGACGCCGAACACGATCGCCGAGCCGGGCGAGATATAACCAGCCGCCGGGGTGACTGTCGCCAGCCCCGCCACCGCGCCGGTGGCAAAGCCGATGCCGGTCGGCTTGCCGACGGTGAACCGTTCGATCAGCAGCCAGACCAGCGCGGCGGCGCAGGCGGCGGCGTGGGTATTGATGATCGCGCAGGCGGCATCGTCATTGGCCGCAACCGCCGAGCCGCCGTTGAAGCCGAACCAGCCGACCCACAGCAGCGCCGCGCCGACCATCACCAGCACCGGGCTGTGCGGCAGCATCAGCGTCTTGGGAAAGCCCTGCGCTTGCCGAGCAGCATCGCGACGACCAGCGCGGAGACGCCCGCCGTGGTGTGGACGACAATTCCGCCGGCAAAATCGAGCGTGCCGAACTGGCTCGACAGCCAGCCGCCGCCCCAGACCCAGTGCGCGACCGGCGCATAGACGACCAGGCCCCACAGCGCGCAGAACGCGACGACCCAGCCGAACCGTGCGCGATCAACCCAGGCGCCGGCCATCAGCGCCGGGGTGATCGCGGCAAAGGTCATCTGGAACAGAGCAAAGGCGCTTTCGGGAACAGCGTAGCCCTCGCGAACATTGCCGAGGCCACCGAGCATCCAGGCGTTGCCCGCGCCCAGCCAGCCCCCACCGACCGCGCCGAAGGCGAGCGTATAGCCGACGGCGATCCAAAGCAGCGAGCAGATCGCCGCGATCGCGCCGCACTGGATGGTCACCGAGAGCACGTTCTTGGCACGCAGCAGGCCGCCATAGAACAGCGTCAGCCCGGGCATGGTCATCATCAGCACCAGCGCTGTCGAAGTCAGGATCCAGGCAGTATCGCCGGTGTCCGCCGCATCGGCCAAAGCCTCCTGGGCATGGGCGAGGCCCGGCGTGGCCACGGCGGCCACCGCGAGCAGTTGGGCAAGGCGTCTGCGCATCATGAATAACTCCCCCCTGCGCCGGCCTCGGGGCTGGCGCGATTCCTCCGCTTCCGCCCTTAGGGCAATCGGGTGCAGCCCGGCAAGCAGGTGCTTGGCGTTAGGCCCAGCCTTCGAGCACCTGGTCGGGCGGGCGGTGGCCATCGGCCCAGAAGCGGATATTGGCGATGACCCGTTCGCCTGAAGCCTCACGCCCCTCGACCGTCGCGCTGCCCATGTGCGGCAAGGCGACGACATTGGGCAAGGCCAGCAGGCGCGGATCGACCGCAGGCTCGTGCGCGAAGACATCGAGCCCCGCGCCGCCCAGTCTGCCGTTGGTCAAGGCGGCGATCAGCGCCGCCTCGTCGATCAGGTCGCCCCGCGAGGTGTTGATCACGAAAGCCCCCGGCTTCATCGCCGCTATCCGCCGGGCATCGAGGATGTGCCGCGTCTCGGCGCTGGCGGGGCAATGCAGCGTCACGATATCGGCCTGCGCGATCATCAGGTCGAGATCGGCGATATAGCTCGCGCCGAGCATGTTTTCGTGCGCCGCCGGCAGTCGCGCGCGGTTGTGATAGACCACCTCGAGCCCGAAGGCGCGGGCGCGGTGGGCCACCGCCTGGCCGATGCGGCCCATGCCGACAATGCCGAGCACCTTGCCGCCGAGCCGGTGCCCGAGCAGCCCGGTCGGTCCCCAGCCGCGCCATTGCCCCGAGAGCAGGGTGCGCACCCCCTCGGCCAGCCGGCGCGGCACGGCGATGATCAGCGCCATGGCGAGATCGGCGGTATCGTCGGTGAACACGCCCGGGGTGTTGGTGATGATGATCTTGCGCGCGCGCGCCGCAGCGAGATCGATATGTTCGATGCCCGCGCCGAAATTGGCGATCAGCCGAAGTTGCGCGCCCGCCGCCTCGATCATCGCCGCGTCGATCCGGTCGGTGACCGTGGGCACCAGCACATGCGCTTCGGCCATCGCCGCGACGAGCCCCGCGCGGTCCATCGGGGCGTCGGCAATGTTGAAGCTGGCGTCGAACAACTCGCCCATCCGCGCCTCGACCGAAGGCAGCAGCCGGCGGGTGACAACGACGCGCGGCTTGCCGGCAATCTGCGGGGCGAGGGGGGTGTCGGATACAACGGCCATGTCGGCCAATCGCTACGCCGGCGCGGGCGCGGGGGTCAAGCCGCCTTGATGAATCGTTCGGACTGCGGCTAAGGAGACGCCATGCCGTCCCCCGTCCGCTTGCCGCGCTGCCTTGCCCTGTTGCTGCTTGTCCTCGCCAGCCCGCTCGCGGCCCAGCGCGGCGATGCGCCCTACTGGGCCTCGCTGCGCGTCGCCGAAGTCAACATGCGGGTGGGACCCAGCGAGGACTATCGCATCAGCTGGGTCTATCGCCGCCAGCATCTCCCGCTCAAGGTGGTGCGGCTCAAGGAGGGCTGGCGGCTGGTCGAGGACCCGGGCGGCACGCGCGGCTGGATCCTGGCGCAATTCCTCACCCGCCAGCGTGGCGCGATCGTCGTCGGGCAAGGCCCCGCCGACATGCGCGAGGCCGGCAATGCCGACGCCAAGCTGATGTGGCGGCTTGAGCCGGGCGTAGTCGGCAAGCTCGGCGACTGCATTGCTGGCTGGTGCACCGTCGAGGTCAATGGCAAGCCCGGCTACGTGCCGCAGGACCGCCTGTGGGGCGCAGGCGAGCCTTAGGGCGCGTTGCGTTCATTCCAAAACACCGGGTTTCCACGCGAAGGCAGGGACCTCAGGCCGGTTGACGCAAACGCCCAGCCCAACCTCCCGAGGCCCCCGCTTGCGCGGGGGAACCAATATGGTCAGGGTTTCGCAACGGCCCCTGGCTCAGATCACTTCGCGTGTGGCTTGACCTGCGACACTGCCCCCGTGGAATTGGTCGCGGTGAAGCCGCCGTCAGCGGCGGGCATAGTCAGTGTATAGCATTCTTCGGTTCCCGTTTCCGGCGCGAAACACCTCTTGCCGTCCCTCTCCGCCCATTTGCCCTTGTCGATGACGGTGCCTTTGGTGTCGCGGAGCACATAGACCCCGTCCGCCATCACCGTCCTCACAAACATTTTTCCGTCGGGGCGGGTCACGTCATAGCTGCCGGGGGCGGGGGAATAGACTGCCGCCGGGGTCGCCACCGCGCTGGCCGACGCCATGTCGCTCGCCGTGCCTTCGGCGGCAGTGTCCGGCTTGGAACCGCAGGCGGCAAGCAGGGCAAAGCCGGCAACAATCGCAAATTTCTTCATGTCTATTCTCCCAAGCGCTTCGAAGCGGTCGGGTCGTAACATGCCCCCGGAGCCAAAGCCACTGCGCAACCGGATGGTTCAGACCAGTTCCACCGCGATCGCCGTGGCCTCGCCGCCGCCGATGCACAGGCTGGCGACGCCGCGCTTGAGCCCCGGTGCCTGAGCGCGCCGATCAAAGTGGTGACGATGCGCGTGCCCGAAGCACCGATGGGATGGCCCAGCGCGGTCGCTCCGCCATGGACGTTGATCCTGTCGTGCGGGATGCCGAGGTCGTGCATGGCGAACATGGCGACGCAGGCGAAGGCCTCATTGACCTCGAACAGATCGACATCGCCGACTTGCCAGCCGGCGCTGTCGAGCGCCTTGGTGATGGCGTGCGCGGGGGTGGTTGGGAAGCGCTTGGGCTCGTGCGCGTGGGCGGCGACGGCGACGATGCGCGCGACGGGGGTCAGGCCCCTTTGCCTGGCCACGCTCTCGCGGGTGAGCACCATCGGCGGCCGCCCCGTCGGAAATCGAGCTGGAACTCGCCGCCGTGATCGTGCCGCCCTCGGCGAAGGCGGGCTTGAGCGTCGGTATCTTGTCAGGGCGGCCCTTGCCGGGCTGCTCGTCGGTATCGACCACGACGTCGCCGCCGCGGCTCTTGACCGTCACCGCAGCGATCTCGCCGGCAAAGGCCCCGCTGGCAATCGCCTCCTGCGCGCGGCGCAGCGATTCGATGGTGTAGGCGTCCTGGTCCTCGCGGGTGAGCTGGTACTCGTCAGCGATGGCCTGGGCAAAGGAGCCCATCGAGCCGCCCTCGTAGGCGTCCTCGAGGCCGTCGAGAAACATGCTGTCGTAAGCGGTATCGTGCCCGGCGCGCGCGCCGCCGCGGTGCTTCTTGAGCAGGAACGGCGCGTTGGTCATGCTTTCCATGCCGCCGGCGACGACCATGTCGATGGTGCCCGAGGCGAGCGCTTCGGCACCCATGATCACCGTCTGCATGCCCGAACCGCAGACCTTGTTGACCGTGGTTGCCTCGACCGAAAGCGGCAGCCCCGCCTTGAGCGCGGCCTGGCGCGCCGGGGCCTGGCCGAGCCCGGCGGGCAGCACGCAGCCCATGTAGATGCGCTCGATATCAGCGCCGGCGACGCCCGCGCGTTCGACCGCCGCCTTGACCGCCGCCGCCCCGAGATCGGTTGACGAGACATCGGTGAACACCCCCGACAACCCGCCCATCGGCGTGCGCGCATAGGACAGGACAACGATCGGATCGTGGGCGGAGATCTGGGCCATGACGCGACGACACTTTCTGAATGGATTGCAAATTGGAACCTGATTTCGCGGCAATGTTGCACTGCGGCAAGTGCAATGCAACATAATCAGACCGGAACGGGCGGGGGAGAAGGCCTGGCTAGCGGCAAACCCCACTTGCGCCCTGCCCGGCTGCGGACTAGGGCGCGGGACAACGCACTTGCGGGCGAGTTAGCATCCCAAAGGCTTTCATGTGGTCGATCTTTCGCACTATCTGCCGATCCTGATCTTCCTGGGAATCGCGCTCGGTCTGTCGGCGCTCTTCGTGTTTTTGCCGATGGGGGTCGCGCGGCTCACCGGCGCGCACAATCCCAATGCCGACAAGCTCAGCGAATACGAATGCGGCTTTCCCGCCTTCGAGGACCCGCGCAGCCAGTTCGACGTGCGCTTCTATCTCATCGCGATCCTGTTCATCGTCTTCGACCTCGAAGCGGCCTTCCTGTTTCCCTGGGCAGTCAGCCTCGATGTGACCGGCTGGCCGGGCTGGATCACCATGATGGTGTTCCTGTTCGAACTGGTCATCGGCTTCGCCTATGCCTGGAAGAAGGGAGCGTTGGACTGGGAATGAACGTTATCACTGCTCCCTCATCACCGATCGTCCCGCCCAACCAGGACTTCTTCCTCGATCTCAATTCGCAGGTTCAGGACAAGGGCTTCCTCGTCGCCTCGACCGAAGACCTGTTCCACTGGGCGCGCACCGGCAGCCTGTGGTGGATGACATTCGGGCTCGCCTGCTGCGCGGTCGAGATGATCCACGTCAACATGCCGCGGTATGACATGGAGCGCTTCGGCGTCGCTCCTCGTGCCAGTCCCAGACAAAGTGACGTGATGATCGTCGCCGGCACGCTGTGCAACAAGATGGCCCCGGCGCTGCGCAAGGTCTATGACCAGATGTCGGACCCGAAATATGTGATTTCGATGGGGTCGTGTGCCAATGGCGGCGGCTACTATCATTACAGCTATTCGGTGGTGCGCGGCTGTGACCGCATCGTGCCGGTCGATATCTACGTCCCCGGCTGCCCGCCGACCGCCGAGGCGCTGCTTTATGGCGTCATGCAGTTGCAGCGCAAGATCCGCCGGGTGGGGACGATCGAGCGGTGAGCATCGTCCATTCCGCCCCGAAATTCGCCTCCAGTGAAGGCGTATGCGCTGCCGCTGTCCAAGGCGCTCGGCCCGATGCTGGTTTCCGCGCAGGAAGAACATGGCGAACTGGTTCTGACCGTCGTTCGCGACCGGATCGAGGACGCGCTGCGCCTGCTGCGCGACGATCACGAATACCAGCAACTCATGGAAATCGCTGGAGCCGACTATCCCGACCGGCCCGAGCGCTTCGAGTGCAACTACTGCCTGCTCAGCCTGACCAAGAACCACCGCATCATCGTCAAGGTTCGCACTGCCGAAAACACCCCGGTCCCCACCGTCACCACGCTGTGGCCGGTCGCTGGCTGGCTCGAGCGCGAGGTTTACGACATGTTCGGCGTGGTCTTCGCCGGCAACCCGGACCTGCGCCGCATCCTCACCGACTATGGCTTCGAGGGCCATCCCTTCCGCAAGGACTTCCCGCTCACCGGCTATCAGGAACTGCGCTATTCCGAGGAAGCCAAGCGCGTGGTCTACGAGCCGGTCGAGCTGGCGCAGGACCTGCGGCAGTTCGATTTCATGACGCCCGTGGGAAGGCGCGCAGTATGTGCTGCCGGGCGATGAGAAGGTGGAGCCCAAGCCATGAAGGTGTTTCGCACGCGGAGGCGCGGAGACGCGGAGATTTTGTTGTGAGAGATTTGGAAGAAATCTCTGGTGATGTGCTTGACTGCGCCGTGCAATTGCATCGGGATTTGGGGCCAGGGTTACTCGAAAATGTTTACGAGGCAATTCTTGCAGCGATGCTGCAAGAGAGAGGTTATTTGGTTGAGACCCAGCGGAAACTCGAAATCCGTTACAAGCATTTGGTTATCCCGTCGGTCATGCGGATCGATATGTTGGTCGACTCTGCCTTGTTGGTCGAACTAAAATCTGTGGAACAGATTTTACCTGTGCATGGCAAGCAAGTGAAAACCTATCTCCGCTTGATGAATCTGACATCCGGCTTGCTGATCAACTTCGGCGGTGAAATGATCAAGGGCAATGTCAGGCGGATCGTGAACGGCTATATCCCCTCCGCGTCTCCGCGCCTCCGCGTAAACCAAATACCTCGCGACGGCGAAGTGACGTCTGGAGGTATCCAATGAGCACCTTCGTCACCGAACAGTCGCCCACCACCGGCGACGAGGTCATCTCCAACTACACGATCAACTTCGGCCCGCAGCACCCCGCCGCGCACGGCGTGCTGCGCATGGTGATGGAGCTCGACGGCGAGATCATCGAGCGGATCGATCCGCATATCGGCCTGCTGCACCGCGGCACCGAAAAGCTGATCGAGCACAAGACCTATCTCCAGGCGCTGCCCTATTTCGACCGGCTCGACTATTGCAGCCCGCTGGCGATGGAGCACTGCTATGTTCTCGCGATCGAGAAGCTGCTCAACATCGAAGTCCCCGATCCGCGCGCAATATCTCCGCGTGCTGTTCGCCGAGCTGACCCGCATCTGCAACCACATGCTCAACCTCGGCAGCCACGTCATGGACGTCGGCGCGATGACGCCGAACCTGTGGCTGTTCGAAATCCGCGAGGATTGCCTCAACTTCTTCGAACGCGCCGCCGGCGCGCGCATGCACATGGCCTGGTTCCGCCCCGGCGGGGTGCATCAGGACGTGCCGCTGAAACTGCTGACCGACATCGCCGACTGGCTCGATACCCGCCTGCCCAGGCTGTTCGACGACGCGATGAGCCTGGTGGTCGACAACCGCATCTTCAAGCAGCGCAATGTCGATATCGCCACCATCTCCAAGGACGACGCGGTGCGCTGGGGCTTTTCCGGCCCGATGATCCGGGGCAGCGGCATCGCCTGGGATCTGCGCAAGAGCCAGCCCTACGACGCCTATGCCAAGATGGACTTCGAGGTTCCGGTTGGCACGCGCGGCGATTGCTATGACCGCTTCATGGTCCGCGTCGAGGAAGTGCGCCAGTCCGCCAAGATCATGAAGCAGTGCCTCGCCGAAATTCCCGAGGGCCCGGTGGCCTCGGATGACCGCAAGGTCGTCCCCCCCAAGCGCGCCGAGATGAAAAGCTCGATGGAAGCGCTGATCCACCACTTCAAGCTCTACACCGAAGGCTTTCATGTTCCGGCGGGCGAAGTTTATGTCGCCACCGAAAGCCCCAAGGGCGAGTTCGGGGTTTATCTGGTTTCGGACGGGTCGAACAAGCCCTACCGCTGCAAGATCAGGCCGACGGCGTTCTCGCATTTGCAGGCGATGGATTTCATGTCTCGCGGCCACATGCTGCCCGATGCCACGGCGATTCTGGGCGCGCTCGACATTGTGTTCGGGGAGTGTGACCGGTGAGCGATAACCTCGCCATCGCCGAGCAGATGATCGCGCATTACAACGCGCAGGATGCCGACGCCTATGTCGCGCTGATGACCGAGGACGCCTGCGAGGCAAGCTATCGCGGCGATGTGCTGCGCGAGGGGCGTGAAGGGACGCGCGAGGGCCTCAAGGGGGCTTTCGCCACCTGGCCGGAAAACCACGCCGAGATCGTCGAGCGGCAGGCCATCGGCAAATATGTGGTGCTGCGCGAGCATGTTACGCGTGGACGCCCCGCCGATGGTTCGGCGACGCCCGAGCCGTTCGATGTGATTGCGATTTATTCGTTCGAGGGCGGGCTGTGCAGCCGGGTGGAGTTTGTGCGGTGAGGGTGAACACAGCCAAAATCCTCCCCGAGCTTGTCTCGGGGAGGGGGACCGCCCCGAAGGGGTGGTGGAGGGGAATGCGGCGCAGCCGCAGCCGCTTTGCGGCTTGCCACTCCGTCACGCGCTTCGCGCGCGCCACCTCCCCGAGACAAGCTCGGAGAGGATTTAGGATGGAATCGCAAAGTGGCTGACCGTCATCCCGAACCCGACAGCCCGGAACTCCGCGCACGCTGGGGCAAGTTCGCGTGGTCGAAGGACAATGCCAAGCTCGTCCCCCAGATCATCGCGCGCTATCCCGCAGGCCGCCAGCGCTCTGCGGTGATGCCGCTGCTCGATCTCGCTCAGCGGCAGGTCGGCGCGGAGACCAAGACACAGGGCTGGCTGCCACTGCCGGTGATGGAATATGTTGCGGCGCAGCTCGACATGCCGGTGATCCGCGTGCTCGAGGTGGCCAGCTTCTACATGATGTATAATCTGGTGCCGGTGGGGCGCTTTCACGTCCAGGTCTGCGGCACCACGCCCTGCATGTTGCGCGGCAGCGACGACCTGTTCGCCGCCTGCAAAGCGCGCGGCATGGCCAAGGGCCACACCACCGACGACGGGCTGTGGACGCTCAACGAGGTGGAATGCATGGGCAACTGCGCCTCCGCGCCGATGGTGCAGATCAACGACGACAATTACGAAGACCTGACGGCGGAGAGCCTCGATGCTGTGCTCGATGCTCTGGCTGCGGGGAAGACGCCGAAGACCGGCACGCAGATCAAGGGGCGACATACGGTGGAGCCGCTGGGCGGGCCGACGACGCTGAAGGCGATGGTCAAGGCCAATCACGATTACCGGGGGGAGTGGTGATGCAATTTGTCGCCGGTATCGCAGTCGCGCTCATCGTCGGTTTCCTCATGGGGATCACTGTCGGCTGGGGCCTGCTGCCGATGTTGGTCGCCTTCGGGCTCGGGCTGATGGCCTATGGCCTCGTCGATATCCAGCTGAAGAAGCGCGGAGGCGGCGATGGCGCTGGCTGATCGCAACTGCATTCCCATTCCCGCTCAGCCTGAGCTTGTCGAAGGCCCCGCGTGTCGGGCTGCTGTTGCGTGCGGGCTTCGACAGGCTCAGCCTGAGCGGGTGTTTGTGAGCGGGGTTATTATCTGATGCTCGCCGACAAGGACCGCATCTTCACCAATGTCTACGGCTATCAGCCGTGGACCCTCAAGGCGGCGCGGGCGCGCGGCGATTGGGACGACACCAAGGCGATCCTCGCCAAGGGCCGCGAGGCGATCGTCGAGCAAATCAAGGCGAGCGGGCTGCGCGGGCGTGGCGGGGCTGGGTTCCCCACCGGGCTCAAGTGGAGCTTCATGCCCAAGGAATACAAGCCCGAGCGCCCCGGCTTCCTGGTCATCAACGCCGACGAGTCCGAACCCGGCTCCTGCAAGGACCGCGAGATCATCCGCCACGATCCGCACAAGCTGATCGAAGGCGCGCTGGTAGCAGGCTTCGCCATGGGCGCGCGCGCCGCCTATATCTACATTCGCGGCGAATACATCCGCGAGGCCGAAGTGCTGTTCGCCGCCGTGCAGGAGGCCTATGACGCCGGGCTGATCGGCAGGAATGCCTGCAAGTCGGGCTACGATTTCGACGTCTTCGTCCATCGCGGCGCCGGCGCCTACATCTGCGGCGAAGAGACCGCGATGATCGAAAGCCTCGAGGGCAAGAAGGGCCAGCCGCGCCTGAAACCCCCGTTCCCGGCAGGCGCGGGGCTCTATGGCTGCCCGACGACGGTCAACAACGTCGAGTCCATCGCCGTCGCGCCGACGATCATGCGGCGCGGCGCGGCATGGTTCTTCTCTTTCGGGCGCGAGAACAACAAGGGCACCAAGCTGTTCCAGATTTCGGGGCACGTCGAGAAGCCGTGCGTCGTCGAGGAGGAAATGGGCATCCCCTTCCGCGAGCTGATCGAACGCCACTGCGGCGGCATTCGCGGCGGGTGGGAGAACCTGCTGGCAGTGATCCCCGGCGGCAGCTCGGTGCCGCTGGTTCCCGCTGACAAGTGCTTCGACATGCCGATGGATTTCGACGGCTGCAAGGAACAGGGCTCGGGCCTCGGCACGGCGGCGGTGATCGTCATGGACAAGAGCACCGACATCGTCCGCGCCATCTCGCGGCTTTCGTATTTCTACAAGCACGAAAGCTGCGGCCAATGCACCCCCTGCCGCGAGGGCACCGGCTGGATGTGGCGCATGATGGAGCGCCTGCGGGTTGGCGACGCGGCGGTCGAGGAAATCGACATGCTCCAGCAAGTCACCAAACAGGTCGAAGGCCACACGATTTGCGCGCTGGGTGATGCGGCGGCATGGCCGATCCAAGGCCTGATCAAGCACTTCCGGCCGGAACTGGAGAGGCGGATCGCGGAAAATGTGCGGGAGGCGGCGGAGTGAACTGCACACCACCCACCAACCCCGTCACCCTGAACTCGTTTCAGGGTCCATTTCGCTTCCTCCACCGGAGCGCCGTTGGGCAGCAAGGCCGCGCCGTTGGGTGTCTGAATGCAGCAACTGAGCTTGCGGCACGATGGACCCTGAAACGAGTTCAGGGTGACGATTTGTCTTGTGGGGGTGCGCGTGCCTAAACTCACCGTCGACGGCATCGAACTCGAAGTCCCGCAGGGCGCGACCGTGCTGCAGGCCTGCGAGCTTGCGGGCAAGGAAATCCCGCGCTTCTGCTACCACGAGCGGCTGAGCATCGCCGGCAATTGCCGCATGTGCCTCGTCGAAGTCTCGCCCGGTCCGCCCAAGCCGCAGGCGAGCTGCGCGCTGCCGGCCGCTGAGGGTCAGGTAATCAAGACCGACTCGCCGATGGTGAAAACCGCACGCGAAGGGGTGATGGAATTCCTGCTGATCAACCACCCGCTCGATTGCCCGATTTGCGATCAGGGCGGCGAGTGCGATTTGCAGGACCAGGCCATGGCCTACGGGCGCGGGGCCTCGCGCTATGACGAGAACAAGCGCGCGGTCACCGAAAAATACATGGGTCCGCTGATCAAGACAGTGATGACCCGCTGCATCCATTGCACCCGCTGTGTGCGCTTCTCCGAGGAAGTGGCGGGCGTGGACGAAATCGGCGCGCTTTATCGCGGCGAGGACATGCAGATCACTTCTTATCTCGAGAAGGCGGTCAGCCACGAGATGAGCGCCAATGTCATCGACCTGTGCCCGGTCGGCGCGCTGACTTCCAAGCCCTATGCCTTCGAAGCGCGGCCTTGGGAGCTGAAGAAAACGCTGGGCATCGACGTGTCGGACGCCTGCGGGGCCAACATCCGCATCGACAGCCGCGGCCGTGAGGTGCTGCGCATTCTTCCCCGCATCAACGACGATGTGAACGAGGAGTGGATTTCCGACAAGGCGCGCTATCAGGTTGACGGGCTGACCAGGCGGCGGCTGGATCGCCCGTGGCTGCGCAAGAACGGCAAGCTGGTCGCCGCGAGCTGGGACGAGGCCTTTGCCGCGATTGCCATGGTCAAGCCTGGAAGCAGCGTCGCGGCAGTCGCGGGCGACATGCTGGATTGCGAGACGATGTTCGCTGCCAGGAAGCTGGTCGGAGCGCTGGGCTCGTCTTTGCTCGAAGGCCGCCAGACGGGGATGGACTACGATACATCGAGCCTTGCCGCAGTGAACTTCAATTCGACCTTCAGCGGCATCGAGACTGCCGACGCCATCCTGATTATCGGCAGCAATGTCCGCACCGAAGCGCCGCTGGTCAATGTCCGCCTGCGCAAGGCCGTGAAGAAGGGAGCGAAGGTGTTCCTCGTCGGGCCTGAGTGGGAAACCACTTTCGGCGGTGAATTCCTGGGCGAGGATTTAGCGGTTCTGGAAAAGCTGCCCAAGGCGGTTTCGGATGCCATGGCCAGGGCCGAACGACCGGCGATCATCATCGGCGGCGGGGCCATCGCCAAGGGCGCGATTCCCCCGCGCTGGCTTTCGCGGACAAGTGGAAGCTGGTGCGTGAGGGCTGGAATGGCTTCAACGTGCTCCATCTCGCAGCATCTCGCATGGGCGGGCTGATGCTCGGCTATGCGCAGAAGGGCGGGATTGCCGACCTGGTGAAGGCCAAGCCCAAGCTGCTGCTGGCGCTGGGTGCGGATGAAGTCGACTATGCGAAATTCTCTGATTCCATCGTGGTTTACATCGGCCATCATGGCGACAAGGGTGCACATTCAGCGGACGTTGTCCTGCCCGCCGCCGCCTTCACCGAGAAGGCCGGGACTTATGTGAACACCGAAGGCCGGGTGCAGTTCGCTGACAAGGCGGTGTTCGCGCCGGGCGATGCCCGCGAGGACTGGACGATCCTGCGTGCGCTCGCCGATGCACTGGGCGTTTCGGTGGGTTTTGACTCGTACGAGGAACTGCGCGCGGCGATGATTGCCGAGGTGCCCGCGCTGGGGGTCGAAGGCCTGGCCGATTACGGCGCGAAACTGCCCAAGGGCATAGCCGGGGCAAAAGGCGTGATCGCCTATCCGGTCAAGGACTTCTACCTCACCAATCCCATCGCCCGCGCCAGCGAGACGATGCAGCGCTGCTCAGCGGAACTGCTGCATGGGGCAGACTATGCGGAGGCGGCGGAATGATGCTCCCGCATTCCCCAGCCCAATCACACCCCGTCACCCTGAACTTGTTTCAGGGTCCATCGGGCCGCAAACCCGGTGCTCACCGGACACCAACCCAGCCCACGGTTTGGCTTGCGAATGCGCGCTCCGGCCGTGGGGCGAAATGGACCCTGAAACATGTTCAGGGTGACGAGATTGGGGGAGGGGGAGCATGACCGCGCTCTTCCAGAGCTGGGGCATGACCCACGACTGGGCCTGGGGCCTTGCCACCGTGCTCGGCGTGCTGCTCATCGCGCTGCCGCTGATGCTCAGCGTCGCCATGGTGATCTATGCCGACCGCAAGATCTGGGCGGCGATGGCGCTGCGGCGGGGGCCGAATGTGGTCGGCCCGTGGGGGCTGCTCCAGTCCTTCGCCGACGGGCTCAAGGTGTTCCTGCAGGAAACCATCGTGCCTTCGGCGTCGAACAAGGGCCTGTTTCTGATCGCGCCAATCATCACCTTCACCGTCGCGCTGATGGCCTGGGCGGTGATCCCGTTCAATTCGGGCGCGGTGCTGGCGGATATCAACGTCGGGCTGCTCTACGTGCTCGCGATCAGTTCGCTGGGAGTGTACGGCGTGGTCATCGCCGGCTGGTCGTCCAACTCGAAATACCCCTTTTTCAGCGCGATGCGCGCCGCCGCGCAGATGATTTCCTACGAAGTGTCGATCGGCTTCATCCTGATCTGCGTGGTGCTGTGGGCGGGCAGCTTCAACCTCAACGCCATCGTCGAGGCGCAGCGCGGGCACGGCCTTGGCTTCGTCAACGCCTATGCGTTCAACCTGCTGCTGTTCCCGATGTGGGTGATGTTCCTGATCTCGGGCATGGCCGAGACCGCGCGCGCGCCGTTCGATCTGACCGAGGCCGAGAGCGAACTCGTCGCTGGCTACCAGACCGAATATTCCAGCATGAGCTTCGCGCTCTACTGGCTCGGCGAATATGCCAACGTGCTGCTTGATGTGCGCGCTCAACGCGACGCTGTTTTTCGGCGGCTGGCTGCCGCCGCTCGACTGGGCACCGCTCTACTGGATTCCCGGCTGGATCTGGCTGTTCCTCAAGATCGCCTTCTTCTTCTTCGTGTTCTCGTGGGTGAAGGCGACCGTGCCGCGCTATCGCTATGACCAGCTGATGCGGCTGGGCTGGAAGGTGTTCCTGCCGGTGTCGCTGGGATTTGTCGTGCTGGTTTCCGGTTATCTCATGCTCACGAGGTATGGCGCATGACGCTCGCCCAGATCATCAAGGCCTTCACTCTGTGGGAGTTCCTCAAGGCGCACTGGCTGACCTTGCAGTATTTCTTCAAGCCCAAGGCAACGATCAACTATCCGTTCGAGAAGAACCCGCTGTCGCCCGCGCTTCCGCGGCGAGCATGCGCTGCGGCGCTATGCCAACGGCGAGGAGCGCTGCATTGCCTGCAAGCTGTGCGAGGCGGTGTGCCCGGCGCAGGCGATCACCATCGAGGCGGAGCCGCGTGAGGATGGCAGCCGCCGCACCACGCGCTATGACATCGACATGACCAAGTGCATCTACTGCGGCTTCTGCCAGGAAGCCTGCCCGGTCGATGCCATCGTCGAAGGGCCGAACTTCGAATACGCCACCGAAACGCGCGAGGAATTGCTCTACGACAAGGCCAAGCTGCTGGCCAACGGGGACAAGTGGGAGCGGGCGATAGCCGCGAACCTTGAAGCCGATGCGCCGTATCGGTAGGGGCGCGGGCGATGAGGAATTTTCAGAAAGAGTTTGATTCACGCGGAGACGCGGAGGCGCGGAGGAGTAGCGCTGACCGCATGTCACCAAATCGCATGCGGCGAGCCGCTTGACCGAACGATCAAAAGAATGGGCAGCTTCGTCGCAAACGAAACGCCTCCGCGCCTCCGCGTCTCCGCGTGAGTCAATTCTCGCGACCGGTGCCGCATGATCCACATCCTCGCCTTCTATCTCTTCGCCGCGCTGACCATCGCCTCGGGCGCCGTGACCATTCTGGCGCGCAATCCGGTGCACAGCGTCCTCTGGCTGATCATCGCCTTCTTCAACGCGCCGGGTCTGATGGTGCTGCTCGGGGCCGAGTTCATCGCCATGCTGCTGGTGATCGTCTATGTCGGCGCGGTGGCGGTGCTGTTCCTGTTCGTGGTGATGATGCTCGACATCGATTTCGCCGAACTGCGCGCGGGCTTTGTCAACAACTTCCCGCTGGGCATGGCGCTGGCGCTGGTGCTGCTGGCCGAACTGGTGCTTCGGGCTCGGTGCCTAGCAGGCGGGCGCGCTCAAGCTGGGCACGCCTGACGGCAGCGCCGCACCGCGCTTGGGCGCGAGCAACACCGAGGCCATCGGCGCGCTGCTCTATGGCCGCTATCTGTTCCTGTTCGAGGCGGCAGGGATCATCCTGCTGGTCGCGATGATCGGCGCGATCGTGCTGACCCACCGCGAACGCAAGGACCGAGTTCGCGCAGCAGAATGTTGCGCGGCAGATCGCCAGCGGCGGCCCGGGCGATGCTACGCGCAACGACCAGCCCGGAAGTGGGCAAGGGGGTGCGTGCTGTGATTGGCATCGAACATTATGTCGTCGTCAGCTCGATCCTGTTCGTGCTCGGCGTGCTGGGCATTTTCCTCAACCGCAAGAACGTCATCGTCATCCTGATGGCGATCGAGCTGATCCTGCTGGCGGTGAACATCAACCTCGTCGCCTTCTCCAGCTTCCTCGGCGATCTCACCGGCCAGATTTTCGCCATGTTCGTGCTGACCGTGGCGGCGGGCGAGGCGGCGATCGGGCTGGCCATCCTGGTGATCTACTTCCGCGGGCGCGGCACGATCGCGGTCGACGATGTCAACCGGATGAAGGGGTGATGGGCATGGACGACATGTTCCCCTCCCGCAGGCGGGAGGGGCTAGGGGTGGGCCAGACTGGCCATGCGCCCAGCCTCGACTTGCCCAGCCTCGACATGCTTACCCCCAACCCCTCCCGCGTGCGGGAGGGGAGCAAGTGAATTCCATCACCCTCATCGTTTTCCTGCCGCTGCTCGCCGCGATCATCGCCGGGCTGGGCAACCGCATGCTGGGCAACGTGGCCGCCAAGGCGCTGACCACCGGCGCGCTGTTCGTCGCCTGCGCGCTGAGCTGGCCGATCTTCCTGTCGTTCCTCCACGGCGAGGCCGAAGCCAGCGTCACCCCGGTGCTGCACTGGGTGCAATCGGGCAGCCTCAGTTTCGACTGGGCGCTGCGCGTCGATACGCTGACGGCGGTGATGCTGGTCGTCGTCACCACGGTCTCGGCCTTCGTCCACCTCTATTCGTGGGGCTACATGGAGGAGGACCCGGACCAGCCGCGTTTTTTCGCCTACCTGTCGCTGTTCACCTTCGCCATGCTGATGCTGGTGACCGCCGACAATCTGGTGCAGATGTTCTTCGGCTGGGAAGGGGTGGGGCTGGCGAGCTACCTGCTGATCGGCTTCTGGTTCAGGAAGCCCTCGGCCAGCGCCGCCGCGATCAAGGCCTTCGTCGTCAACCGCGTCGGCGATCTCGGCTTCATGCTCGGCATCTTCGGCACCTGGCTGGTGTTCGACACCGTCTCGATCCCCGCGATCCTCGAGGCAGCGCCAGCGATGGCGGGATCGACCATCACTTTCCTCGGCGCTCGCTGGGACACGATGACCATCCTGTGCGTGCTGCTGTTCATCGGCGCGATGGGCAAATCGGCGCAACTGGGGCTGCACACCTGGCTGCCTGATGCGATGGAAGGCCCGACCCCGGTTTCGGCGCTGATCCACGCCGCGACCATGGTCACCGCCGGGGTGTTCATGGTCTGCCGCCTGTCGCCGATGTTCGCCACCAGCCCGGCGGCGCTGGGCTTCGTCACCTTCGTCGGCGCGGCGACCTGCTTCTTTGCCGCCACGGTCGGCACCTCGCAGTGGGACATCAAGCGGGTGATCGCCTATTCGACCTGCTCGCAGCTCGGCTACATGTTCTTCGCCGCCGGCGTCGGCGCGTTTGGCGCGGCGATGTTCCATCTGTTCACCCACGCCTTCTTCAAGGCGCTGCTGTTCCTCGGCGCGGGCTCGGTGATCCATGCCATGCACCACGAGCAGGACATGCGCCACTATGGCGGGCTGAGGAAAGAAATCCCCTTCACCTTCTGGGCGATGATGGCGGGCACGCTGGCGATCACCGGGGTCGGCGTGGTCGGCGCGTTCGGCTTTGCCGGGTTCTATTCCAAGGATTCGATCCTCGAGGCGGCCTATGCCAGCGGCAGCGAACTGGGCATGTTCGCCTTCTGGACCGGGATCACCGCCGCGCTGCTCACCAGCTTCTATTCGTGGCGGCTGATGTTCCTCACCTTCTGGGGCAAGCCGCGCTGGGCGGGTTCCGAACACATCCAGCACGCGGTGCACCACCAGCACGAGGATCCTTCCGAGGAAACGGGGCATGGCGAGCACGTCTCGGGCGCGGTCGGCACCCTGGGCTATCACCCGCATGAAAGCCCGCTGTCGATCCTCGTCCCGCTCGGCGTCTTGAGCCTCGGCGCGGTGCTGGCGGGTTTTCTGTTCCACCACGAATTCGTCAGCGCCGGCGACGGCGCGTTCTGGAAGGGCAGCCTGGCCTTCGACGAACACCTGGTCCACGCCATGCACGAGGTGCCGACATGGGTGAAATGGGCACCTTTCGCGGTGATGCTGACCGGGCTTCGCCATTGCCTGGCACGCCTATATCCGCCGCCCCGATTTCCCCGCGCGCTTTGTCGCGCAGGCCGGCGTGCTCTACCGGATCAGCTTCAACAAGTGGTACTTCGACGAGATCTACGACTTCCTGTTCGTGCGGCCCGCCTTCTGGATCGGCCAGCTGTTGTGGAAGCAGGGTGACGTTGGCACGATCGACCGCTTCGGCCCCAATGGCGCGGCCTGGCTGGTTGTGCAGGGCAGCCGCGTCGCGCGACGCGTGCAGACCGGCTACCTCTATTCCTATGCGCTGGTGATGCTGCTCGGGCTGGTTGGCGCAGTGACCTGGGCGATGGCGCGGTGATGGGCTTTCCCATCCTCACCCTGATGCTCGCCGTGCCGCTTGTCGGCGCGCTCGCCTGCCTGTTTGCCACGGCAGCGAACGCCCGCTGGATCGCGCTGGCGGCGACCCTTGCCGAGCTTGCGCTCGGCATCGTGTTGTGGGCCAGTTACGACATCGGCGGCGCGCAGTGGCAGTTCACCGAGCGCGCGGCGCTGTTCGCCGGTTTCCAGTGGGCGCTGGGGATAGACGGCATCGCGCTGATGCTGATCGTGCTCACCGTGTTCCTGATGCCGAT
This sequence comes from uncultured Alphaproteobacteria bacterium, assembly GCA_963777795.1. Taxonomy (GTDB): domain Bacteria; phylum Pseudomonadota; class Alphaproteobacteria; order Sphingomonadales; family Sphingomonadaceae; genus Novosphingobium. Next base: position 734,191 of record CAVZRM010000002.1, on the reverse strand, counting down.
CTGCATCGGCGCGAGCTGGCATGCGATCGAGAGCCGCGTCGGCGAATACATGGCGGCCTTCCTGCTGATGGAAACGCTGATGATCGGCGTGTTCACTGCGCAGGACCTGTTCCTGTTTTACATCATGTTCGAGGCCGGCCTCATCCCGATGTACCTGATAATCGGCGTCTGGGGCGGGGCGGACCGGATCTACGCCAGCTACAAGTTTTTCCTCTACACCCTGCTCGGCTCGGTGCTGATGCTGATCGCGATGCTGTGGATGGCCAACGAGGCCGGCACCACCGACATCCCGACGCTGATGGCCTACGATTTCGATGCCGAGCGCGCAGACCTGGCTGTGGCTCGCCTTCTTCGCCAGCTTCGCGGTCAAGATGCCGATGTGGCCGGTGCATACCTGGCTGCCCGATGCGCATGTGCAGGCACCTACCGCGGGTTCGGTGATCCTGGCGGGCGTCCTGCTCAAGATGGGCGGCTACGGCTTCATCCGCTTCTCGCTGCCCATGTTTCCGGAGGCGAGCGCCCAGTTCGCCTGGCTGGTTTTCGCGCTGTCGATGGTGGCGGTGGTCTATACCAGCCTCGTCGCGCTGGTGCAGCACGACATGAAGAAACTGATCGCCTATTCGAGCGTGGCGCACATGGGAATCGTCACCATCGGGCTGTTCGCCTTCAACATTCAGGGTCTTGAAGGCGCGATGATCGTCATGCTCAGCCACGGCCTTGTTTCGGGTGCGCTGTTCCTTGCCGTGGGCGTGATCTACGACCGGCTGCACACCCGCGAGATCGACCGCTACGGCGGCCTGTCGATCAACATGCCCTACTACGCGCTGTTCCTGATGCTGTTCACCATGGCCTCGGTCGGCCTTCCCGGAACCAGCGGCTTCGTCGGCGAATTCCTCGCCCTTGCCGGCATCTACAAGGTGTCGAGCCTGGTCACCGCGGTCGCGGCCACCGGCATCATCCTTGGCGCGGCCTACATGCTCTATCTCTACCGCCGCGTCGCTTTCGGCGATCAGAAGCATGCCGACGCCGCCGCGATGCGCGATCTCGACGCGCGCGAATGGCTGATGATGGCGCCGATTGCCGCTGCGGTGCTGTGGATGGGGGTCTACCCCGAGAGCTTCCTCGCGCCGATGCGCGCCGATATCGCCGCGCTCGATGCACGGCTTGCCCGCGCCCGGCCCGAAGGGGACGCGCAACTCAAGCTGGGAGCCCCGCAGCCTGCGGGTGACGTTGTTCAAGCCCCCGGGCATGGGGAGGCGCACTGATGGACTGGTCCGCCTCGCTCACGCTGATTGCGCCTGAGGAACTGCTCAGCGTCGCCGGACTCGTCCTGTTGCTGGTCGCCGCCTGGGCGGGCGACCGCAACAGCCGCGGCATCTCCTGGCTCGCGGTAGCCGTGCTCTCCGTTGCAGCGATCATGGTTGCACCCGCGCTGTGTGCCGGGGCGATGGGGGCAGGCACCCATGCCTTCGCCGACCAGTTCCGCGCCGATGCCTTCGCCAGTTTCGCCAAGCTGCTGATCTATGCCGCCGCTGGCGCAGCGCTGATCGTCGCCCCGGCCTTCTTCGAGCGGACCCACGCGATGCGCGCCGAATATCCGGTGCTCATCCTGTTCGCCGCGCTTGGCATGGGCATGATGGTCTCGGCCAGCGACCTGATCACGCTCTACATCGGGCTCGAGCTCAACTCGCTCGCCGCCTATGTGCTTGCCGCCTTCCTGCGCACCGACGACCGCTCGGCCGAGGCGGGGCTCAAGTATTTCGTCCTCGGCGCGCTCGCCAGCGGTATCCTGCTGTTCGGCATGAGCCTGGTCTATGGTTTCACCGGCACCACCAGCTTCGCCGGGATCAGGGCCGCGCTCGATGCGGGCCTGGGCAGCGGCGCGCTGTTCGGCGTGATCTTCATGCTGGCGGGGCTTGCCTTCAAGATCAGCGCGGTGCCGTTCCACATGTGGACTCCCGACGTCTACGAGGGCGCGCCGACCCCGGTGACCATGTTCTTCGCCACCGCCCCCAAGGTCGCGGCGTTGACGCTGACCATGCGGGTCGCGCTCGATGCCTTCGGCGGTCAGGTCGATGCCTGGCGGCAGATCGTCGTCTTCGCCGCGCTGGCCTCGATCGTCGTCGGCGCGCTGGGAGCGATCGGCCAGCAGAACATCAAACGGCTGCTCGCCTACTCCTCGATCAACAATGTCGGCTTCATGCTGATCGGGCTTGCCGCCGCGACTCCGCAAGGTGCCTCGGCAATGCTGGTCTATCTGGCGATCTATGTCGCGATGTCGGTCGGCGGCTTCGTTGCAGTGCTGATGCTCAAGGACGCGGACGGAACGCCGGTCGAGGCCATCGCCGATCTTGCGGGCCTGTCGCGCCACCGCAAGGTGCTCAGCCTGTGCCTGGCGATGATCATGTTCAGCCTTGCCGGTATCCCGCCGCTGTTCGGTTTCTGGGGCAAGTTCGTGGTGTTCCAGGCGGCGGTGCAGGCGGGGCTCGTGCCGCTCGCCGCAATCGGCATCGCCGCCAGCGTGATCGGCGCCTTCTACTACATCAAGATCGTCAAGATCCTCTATTTCGACGAGCCGGCGATGAGAGCCACCGGCCACAGCGACTGGATGCACCAGGCGCTGCTCGGGCTCTCGGCCCTGGTAATTTCGCCGCTGGGCTATCTGCTGACAGTCTGGCTCGGCGGTCTGGCCGACAAGGCGGCCACTGCGCTGTTTCACGCGGTTTGATTCTTACCCTGTCCGAAACCGGCTCGACCAATGCCGACCTCGCCGCGCGATTGCGCGCCGGCGAATATCTGCGCGAAGGCGACTGGCTGGTCGCCGACCGCCAGACCGCCGGGCGCGGACGGCGGGGCCGGGATTGGTCGGGCGGCGCGGGCAATTTCATGGGCTCGACCCTGGTCCACCCGCACCATGGCGATCCGGCCCCGGCGACGCTGGCGCTGCTCGCAGGGCTTGCCGTGCATGAAGTCGTCGCGCCGCTGCTGCCTGCACTGCATCGCGCCGTGCTCAAGTGGCCCAACGACGCGCTGATCGGCAAAGCCAAGCTCGCCGGCGTGCTGCTCGAGCGCGAGGGCGAGGCGGTGATCGTCGGCATCGGGGTCAATCTGGCGCAAGCGCCGACCTTGCCTGATCGCGAGACTGTTGCCTTGTCCGCCTTCGGTCCTGCTCCCGATCGCGACACATTCGCCGCCGCGCTCGCTCGCCAGTTCGATGTCGAGCTTGAACGCTGGCGCAATTTCGGGCTCTCGCCGATCATCAACCGCTGGCTGGCGGCGGGCCATCCGCTGGGCACCGGGCTCGAGGTCGATGGCCGGAAAGGCACCTTCGCCGGGCTGACTGACGAGGGCAGCCTGCAACTTCGCTTGGCGGATGGGTCCATGCGGACTATCCACGCCGGCGAAGTGAACCTCGCGGACTAGGCCCCAGACACAATGCTCCTCGCCATCGATGCCGGCAACACCAATGTCGTTTTTGCGCTGTTCGACCTGTCGGCCCCGGACGGTCGGCGGCTCAAGGCGCGCTGGCGGATCGCCACCGACGTGCGCCGCACCGGCGACGAATATGCCGTCTGGCTGATGCAACTGCTCTCGATCCGCGGGGTCAAGCGCGAAGAGATCGACCGGATCATTGTCTCCACCGTGGTGCCGCGCGCGATGCACAACATCGAGGTGCTGGCGAAGAACTATTTCAATATCGAGCCGATGATTGCGGGCGAGGGTGCGGCAAGCTATCACATCGATATCGACGTGCCCGACCCGCGCTCGCTCGGTTCCGACCGCGCGGTCAATGCCGTTGCCGCGCACGCCAAATATCCCGGCGACCTGATCGTCATCGACTTCGGCACTGCGACGACCTTCGATTCGATCGATTTCAACGGTGCCTACAAGGGCGGCATCATCGCGCCGGGGATCAACCTCTCGCTCGATGCGCTGGTCGGCAACACCGCCAAACTGCCGCGCATCGCCATCGAAGTGCCCGCCACCACCTCGGTCATCGGCACCACCACCGAGGACCAGATGCTGATCGGCGTGTTCTGGGGCTATGTCGCGATGATGGAAGGGCTGATCGCCCGCATGCGCGCCGAAATCGGCCGTCCGGCCAAGGTGATCGCCACCGGTGGCCTTGCGGTGCTGTTCGACGAGGCGACCGATATCTTCGATGCGGTAGACGGCGATCTGACGCTCGAAGGGCTTGCCATCCTCGCCGAAAGGGCCGCAACGAAGTGACCCCCGGTAAGGAGCTGCTTTTCTGCGCGCTCGGCGGCTCGGGCGAGATTGGCATGAACGTCAACCTCTACGGCTGCCAGGGCAAGTGGCTGATGGTCGACCTCGGCATGACCTTCAGCGGCAATGAATATCCCGGAGTCGATCTGGTCTTTGCCGATCTCGAATTCATCGAGGACAACCGCGACGACCTGATCGGCGTGGTGCTGACCCACGCGCACGAGGACCATATTGGCGCGGTGCCCTATTTCGCCGCCGATCTCGGCGTGCCGCTCTATGCCACCCCGTTCACCGCGCGGCTGGTGGCGGGCAAGCTCGACGAGGCGGGGATCGCCGACGCAGTCGAACTGCGCGTGATCGACCACCTCGACCGTTTCGCCCTCGGCCCCTTCGGCATCCGTTACGTCCCGCTGGCGCATTCGATTGCCGAGGGCAATGCGCTAGTGATCGACACGCCCTACGGCACCATATTCCACACCGGCGACTGGAAGCTCGACGACGAGCCGCAGATCGGCACCCCCGCGACGTCTCAGGAACTCACCGCAATTGGCGACGAGGGGGTGCTCGCGCTGGTCTGCGATTCGACAAATGTGTTCAACGCCGCGCCGTCGGGTTCCGAAGGCGACGTGTTGCGCGGGCTGACGGCGGAAGTGGCGAAGCACAAGGGGCGGCGGGTGCTGGTCACCACCTTTGCCTCCAATGTCGCGCGGCTCCAGACGCTGGGCACAGTGGCGAAGCAGGCGCGGCGGCGGCTGTGCATCGCCGGGCGCTCGCTCGACCGGATCATCGCGGCGGGCAAGGCCAGCGGCTATCTCAAGGACCTGCCCGAGATCATCGACTTCGACACGGCGATGAACCTGCCGCGCGGCGAAGTGCTCATCGTCGCCACCGGCGGGCAGGGCGAGCCGCGCGCTGCCCTGGCGCGGATCGCCGAAGGGAATCACGCGATCGCGCTGGAGGACGGCGACGTCGTGCTGTTTTCGAGCCGCGAAATCCCCGGCAACGAGATCGCCATCGGCCGCATCCAGAACATTCTCGCCGGGCGCGGGGTCGTGCTCGTCAGCGGCAAGCAGAGCCCGATCCACGTTTCCGGCCATCCCGGGCGGCCCGAGCTTGAAGCGCTCTACGGCTGGCTGCGCCCGGAGATCCTCGTGCCGGTCCACGGCGAAATGCGCCACATGTGCGAGCAGGCCCGTGTTGGCCAGGCGAGCGGCATCAAGCAGACCGTGGTCCAGAAGAACGGCGATCTCGTCCGCCTCGCCCCCGGCAAACCCGGGAAATTCGGCGAGGTGCGCGCAGGCAGGCTGGTGCTCGACGGCGAGATCATCGCCCCGGCGGACGGCGCGGCGATGGCGATGCGGCGACGGCTGGCGCACAGCGGGGTGATCGCTGTCGCAGTCGATGCGCGGGGCAAGGCAAAGGTCTCCGGGCTGGGGCTCCCGCTCGACGAGGACTACGCCGGTTTCGTTGCAGAGGCCGAGGCCGATGTCGAGGCCGCTTTGGGCAAGCTCAAGGGCGGCGACGCGGCCAAGCGCAGCGAGGCCGCCCGCCTCGCCGCCCGCCGCGCGGCGCAGCGCTGGTCGGGCAAGAAGCCGCAAGTCCACGTCATGATGCTGGAGGACTGAAGCCATGGCGCAGAACCTGTGGCAATAACCTCGATCATTGCGATCTATGGCCTGTTCTGGGTGCTGAGCGCCTTCCTGGTCATGCCGTTCGGCATCCGCACCCACGACGAAGCCGGCATCGACAAGGTGCCCGGGCAAGCCGAGAGCGCGCCGGCCAATTTCCGCCCGCAGCGCATCGCGTTGCGCGCGACAGTGCTCGCCGCCATCCTGTTCGGCGCTTACTACGCCAATTACGTCAACGGCTGGATCGGACCACGCGACCTCAACCTCTTCGGCAATGCCCCGCCGCTCGACCAGGCGTCGTAAGGCGCTACCGCCGCAAGCGCTCGATCCCTTGCGCCAGGGCGACATAGAGCTTGCCCATGTCTGACGACAACAGGGTGACCCCCAGGGCATTGCCGTCGCGGGTCGAGAGCACCTGGCGCAGCATCGCCTCGAAATCGTGGATGTAGCGGTTGACGTGTTGGCGGAAGCCGTCATCGGCCTCGTAGGTCTGCACCACGGCCTTTTCCTCGCCGGCTTCGAGCAGGCTGACCGCGCGGCGGGTGAAGATGCCGCGATCGCCCTTGAGATAGGCCGCCCAGGCGATGTCGCTGACTTCGCTGTCGATGGCGCGGGCGATGTCGATCGCGTTGGAATTGAGCGTCTCGGTGATCAGCGCGACGCGGCGGGTGAAATCGCTCTCGATCTGCTCTTCGGCGCGCTCGCGGGCATGGGCGACCCGGCGTTCGAGATTGCCGGCGAGTTCATCGACCTTGGCAAGCTGGTCGCGCAACTGGATGGTGGTATCGCGGCCGAGCTCGCTGGCGCGCTGGGTCGCCTGCTCGATCTGCGCGGCAAGCGCGCCGCCGCGCTGCACGAAGGTCCGGCTGACGGCCTCGGCCAGTTCATCCTCGATCCGCGTCGACAGACCGCTGCTCTCCTCCGAAATCGTCGCCAGCGTCTGGCGGATCGCAGAAAGCGCTTCACCCTGCGCGCCGGATTGTTCGCCGAGGCGGGCGTGCAGCGCGTCGAGTGACGCGGTCGCCGCGGCGAGGCTGTCGTGCGAGATTCGCACCGTATCCTGCAAGCGATCACCCGCGCCCGCCACTTCCGCCGCCATGTCGCCCAGCGCCCTGATACGCGCCTCGACGGCATCGAGCCGGTGCTCGGCATCGGTGAGCGCCGCCGGAATATGTTCGCGGCTGTGCTGCGATCCGGCCTGGATCAGCTCAAGCAGCCGCACGCTGGCTTCGGTGAGCACGGCGATTTCGCTGTCGGCCCCGGATAGCGCGGCGCGGCCTTCGCCGATGCGACCGACCAGCCCTTCGGCGGCGTCCCCGAGCCGCTGTTCGACCGACCGGGCGAACCCGGTCAACGCCTCCAGGCTTGTTTCGAGACTGTCCATCTGCCCGGTGAGTGCCGTGCCATGGCTGTCGATGGCACGGATCTGCTCAAGCTGGCGTTGCTGCCGCTCTGCGACGGCATCGTCGAGCTGCGCGAACCGGCCGGTCAACTGGGCCAGGGCCGCAGTCTCGCGGCTGTCCAGGCTGGCGCTGGCTTCGCCGGCACTTTCGGTCAGCGCGGCGATGCGGCTGGCGAGGCTGGCGAGCCCGGCGGCTTCGCGCGCCTCGAGCTGGTCCTGCGCATCGCGCAACGCGGCTGCGAGGGCATCGCCGCGTTCGCCCAGCGCGGCGAGGGCGCGGGCCTGATGCGCGTCGAGGTCACTGCGGAAGGCATCGCCGCGCGCGGCGATGTTGGCGAAGCGGCGCTCGGTGAGCTCTTCCATCCGGGCAGTCTGCCCGAGCAATTCCGCTAGGGTCTCGCCGACCAGCGTGCGCAGCGATTCGACCTGGCGCTCGCTCGCTTGGCCGAACTCGTTGATTCGCTTGAACCCGGCGATCATTTCCTGGAGCTGTGCCTGCGCGGTGCGTCCCGCATTGCCGATATTGTTGGTCAGGTCGCGCGCCGAAGTGGCGATCACCGGCAACTGGCCGCGCAATTTCTCCATGTTGTCGAGCGCGGCGTCGCTGACCGTGCCGATCGTCTCGATCTGCGCGCTGTTGGTCTGGATCAGCGCTTGCAGGCTCTCGGCGTTTTGCGACAGCCGCTCGACCGCGATGCGGCCCAGCGACTCGAGATCGCGCGCCTGTGCGGCGATGAACTCGCGCGCCATGCTGAGCTCGCCGTTCACCGTGGTCAGCCGGTCGGATAGCTTGTCGGACTCGATCCCCAGCAGCCGTGCGGCATCGCCAAAGCGGGCTGCCTCGCGCCGGCTGTGGCGCATGGCAAGCAGCCAGCCGACGCAGATCAGCAACACCGGTCCGGACCAGTCGGCGATCCAGTCAAGCGCCTGGGCAAGCGAGGGTGCGGGTCCGGCAAACTTGGTCCAGACGAATGCAGCGCTCCACCCGGCTATGGCAAGGCCTGCCAGCAGCGGCGCGGCGAACCTTTGCCAGGCTGGCTCGGCGGCTGGCATTTCCTCGTCCCACAGGTCCGCAAGTTCGAGCGTCCCCTCTTCCGCGATCGGTGGATCGGCCTCCTCGGTGAGAATGAATTCGCCGGTGCCGGCCTCCTGGCCTGGCGTGCCGATTGCGACGATGCGATGTCCCCTGCTCATGCGTGCCAAAGTAGCACACTTGTCCACAGGATAAACCCCGGATTAACCTTCACGCGGTAAGCCGCCACGATGGCCTATGAATCTGGAGCACTGGATGCGACCCTGGCAGCGGCGGCGGGCGACGATCCGGTGCTTCTCGCCGAATTGCGCCGCGCCTTCCTCGACAGTCTGGCGCGTCAGATCGATCTGCTCGGTCGCGCGCGCTGCGACGGCAACTGGCAGGTCGCGGCGATGCGCCTCAAGGGGCTGGCGGTGAGCTTTCACGCCGAAGTGCTCACCGAGCTGGCCGAAGCAGCGCTCGACAGCGCGCCCGGCGATCCGGCGATCGTGCGCCGACTCCAGGCCTTCCTCGACGCTTTCGCGCAAGTTTGACTTCGGGTTGACCCCTGGCCGACCCCGGCCCAGCTTCGGGCCTGGCAGCCGCCGCGCTTGGCACGAGGCCCACACAGGCCTAACACTGGCCGGTCTGTGGCTGGGAGAACGGCGCTGCGCATTGCTGTGCTATCGATGCTCGAGCCTGGCGGCGAAGCGGGGGCTCTGCCGCGCGCCTTCCTGCGCATCGGTCCGGCCAGTCTGGCGAGGCATCAGCTGTCGCTGGCCCTGGCGCTGGAATGCCAGCGCGTGGTCTGCCTGGCGCGCGGAATGAGCCCGGAGCTGGTGCAGCTCCAGCACGATTGCGAGCGTGCCGGCGCGCGGTTCCATTGTGTCGGCGGCGCGCGCGGGCTGGCGGCGCTGGTCACCGCCAACGACGAGCTTGTGCTTGTCAGCGACGGGCTGCTCGCCCCGCTCGACGCCGCGCGCAGCCTCCTTGAAGGGCCGCATTCGGTGATCGTCCAGCCGGTCGGCACGGGAACCGCCGCCGGATTCGAGCGAATTGACGCCGATCACGCCGCAGCCGGGCTGATGCGCATTCCCGGGCGGCTGGTCGAGCGGTTGCACGAGCTTCCCGCCGATTGCGACGTCGCCTCGGCCTTGACCCGCATCGCCCTGCAAGCCGGCATCGGCCAGCGCCCGCTGCCCGCAAGCGCGCGCGACGGGCTGCGCTGGAAACTGGTGCGCAACGAAGGCGAAGCGCATGCCGCCGAGGCGGGATGGATCGCGCTGCATCTCGACGGCGACGGTCCCTTGACCCCCGGCACGGCCATCGCCCGATTCGCCGTGCGCGCCTTCGGCCCGGCGATCCTGCATGCCGGCAGCGGCGGCAATATCCTGGCGATCGCGGCGCTGTGCGGCATCATGCTGGCGCTTGGCGCGGGCTGGGTGGGCTTTGCAGTGGCGGCGCTGCTGTTCTGGGCGCTGGCCTGGGTCCTGCGCCGGGCAGCGGCACTGCTGCTGGCGGTCGAGCGCGAATTGATGGCGCTCGGCCCGGTGCGCTGGCCCCGTGAATCACTGTTCGGCGGCGTTCATGACGTCGCACTGATCGCTATTCTCGCCTGGACCATCACACCGTTTCCGGCCAGTTCAGTGTGGCTGCGCCTGTTCGCGCCGCTGATGCTGCTGTGCCTTGCTCCGGCTGCTGCCGCGCCTGTCGGACCGGCAGCTGGACAGCTTGGATCAACGACCGCCTGCGTGCTGGCGCTGGTACTGGCCGCAGCGGAGTTGTCGGGCTTCCTCATTGAGGTGGTGCACGGTCTTGCCGCGCTGTTCGCCCTGGCCGCGATTGCGTTGCCAAACGGGCTCTTGCGGCTAACGCGAGTTTAACCATGCGGCGCTAAGAACGAGGGCATGATGGAAAGCGCTGTCCAGGCTCCTGCCGCCGACGGCATCGAACAAGTGCTGCGCGCGGAGCTGGCGGCAGGCGATGCCGTGGCGGCGACCGCCGGCACCGATCCTGCATCATCTGCTCGACAACACCAGCAGTTCGATGTTCGCCGATGCCGTGGTCGCAGGCGTTCGCGGCATGGCGGGCGACCTGTCGCGCCAGTTGCTCGACGCCCAGCAGCGCGATGCCGAACCCGGGGAGCCGATCACGCATCATCCGGCGCAGATCGATGCCCTGACAGCCGCGCTGGTGGCCAGCCCGGCGCTGGTCGGCCACCTCCATGCACTGGCGCTCGAATGGCAGCTGACACAACAGCTCCAGGCACGCCTCGCGCTCGATCCGGTGCTGACCCCGCTGTTGCAGGCCGAGATGGCCTCGAGCGAAGCTGCGACCGCTGGCCAGGCGATGAAGCTGCTGGCGGCCCAGGCACGCTTCTGTCAGGATCAGCGGCGCATGAAACTGCCGCTCACCGAATTGCCCGGCGACCTGCTGCACGGGGCGCTGATCGCCATGCGCACGCTTGCCGGCGAAGCGCTGGACAGCCGGGCGGCGACGTGCCGAAGCCGCGATCCGGCAAGGATACGACGAAGCCGCAGCCGGCTTGGCCTCGCCGCCCGGCTGGTCGCCGGCATGGGCGGCAGCGGCATCGCCGCACTCTCGATCGGCCATGCCGGGGTGGCGCTGTTTCTCACCGCGCTGGCACTCGCCACCGGACAGGACCGCGATCTCGTCGCACTCTCGACCAATGAGAGCCAGGTGGCGCGTTTCGCGCTCTCGCTGCGCGCGACCGGGCTCAAGCAGGCGGCGGTCGAGGAACAGTTTCTCGCACTCCACGCCGATACGCTCCTGCCCGAAGGTTTCGACCGGCTCGGTGCCGACCATGCCGCCGCGCTGCTGGCGGCCTCCGGCCCCCACGCCGGTTCCCACTCCGGGGGCTGAGCATGGCCGCTGGCGATCCGGTGCTTGCCCGTGCCCTGAGCGACGGCGACGACCGGCTGGTCAGCGCCGACGAGCCGCTTCGCGCGGCTGCAAGTGCGATGCGGCGGAGAATTTCCAGGAACCATTGCCGTGCCGGCGCTGCTTGAAGCGGTGCGCAAGGCGCGGCGCTATGAACTCGCGTCTTGCCCGCGCCATCGTGGCGCAGACCGGCGACGAGGCGATCACGGCCTGGGTCGAGGTCGAGCCGCGCCAGGACGGCGAGCGAAGGCTGCGAAATCGTACTGCGCAACTGGTCGTCGGCGAGCCTGCCACCCGAGAACGTCGATGCGATCCACGACCGCCGCACTGGCATCGAACGCCAGCTGGCCGAACTCACCGCCGTGCTCGATGCGCGCCAGTGCCTGCTTGCAGTCGAAGCCGAAGCGCCCGACTTGCAGGAACTGGCCGCCGCGATGCATGCGGGACTGGGCCGGGAATGGACCCAGTTTGTCGAGGTCGAAGGCACCCACCACCAGCAACCGCTGCACTGGCGGCTCCTCGACGGTGCGCCGCTGCGGGTAGCGGGATCGGCACGGAGCTGGCGCGCCAGCCTGTTTCCCCACGCCACGCCGGGCGCGGCACCCGAAGGTTTCGAGCTGTGCCTGACGTCGGAAACGCCGTTGCCGGCCCCCGCACCGCCGCCCGCGCCCGCCGATCCAGCCCAGCCAAGAGATGCGCTGCCGACGCGCGGACTGATCGGCCGCGATGTCGCGCCGGCCTGCGCCAGCCGATCGCGCGAATCATCGCCAACGCCGAAACCATCCGCACCCGGCTCGCCGGGCCGCTGGCGGCTGAATATGCCGACTATGCCGCCGACATCGCCAATGCCGGACAGCACCTGCTCGCGCTGCTCGACGATCTCGCCGACCTCGAAGTGGTCGAAGCCGACGACTTCGCCACCGCGCCCGACCGCATCGACGCTCGCCGATGTCGCCCGCCGCGCCGCCGGCATCCTCGGCGTGCGCGCGCGCGAACGCGGGATTGTCGTCGATCCGCCGCGCGCTGGAGAAAGCCTGCCCGCAGTCGCCGAATTCCGCCGCGTCCTGCAAGTCCTGCTCAACCTGATCGGCAATGCGATCCGCTATTCGCCGGCCAATTCGCAAGTCTGGGTGCGGGCCGAGAGCGAGGACGACTGGGCGCGGATCGTCGTTGCCGACCAGGGGCCGGGGCTCAGCGCCGAAGACCAGGCGCGCATCTTCGAGAAGTTCGAGCGACTCGGGCGCAGCGGCGATGGCGGCTCGGGGCTGGGGCTCTATATCTCCCGCCGGCTGGCGCGCCAGATGGGCGGCGAACTCAGTGTCGAGAGCGCGCCAGGCCAGGGCGCGCGCTTCATCCTCGATCTTCCCGCCGACCGCGAGGAGGCGCGTGGCAATTCCGCCGCCGCTGCGATTGCCACGCCCCAAAAATCCCAGCGCACGCCTGGATTGCGCCGTTTACCGACCATTCCGGGACAGCGGGCATAGAGCCCGGCTACGCCGCGCGCATGATCTCCATCACGACTCAGCGCTTCTCCACCGGCACATAATCGCGCTCTGGCGCACCGGTGTAGAGCTGGCGGGGGCGTCCGATCTTCTGGTAGGGATCGGAGATCATCTCGTTCCATTGCGCCACCCAGCCGACGGTGCGCGCCAGCGCGAACAGCGCGGTGAACATCGTTGTCGGGAAGCCGATCGCCGAAAGGATGATGCCCGAATAGAAATCGACGTTGGGGAACAGCTTTTTCTCGATGAAATAGGGATCGTTCAACGCCAGCTCCTCGAGCCGCAGCGCCGTCTCGAACACCGGATCGTTGACCTTGAGCGCGTCGAACACCTCGCGCACGGTCTTCTGCATCACCGTCGCGCGCGGATCGTAGTTCTTGTAGACGCGGTGGCCGAAGCCCATCAGGCGGAACGGATCATTCTTGTCCTTGGCGCGCTCGATATAGTGCGGGATCTTGTCGGGCGTGCCGATCTCCTGAAGCATGTTGAGCGCGGCCTCGTTGGCCCCGCCATGCGCCGGCCCCCACAGGCAGGCGATGCCTGCGGCGATGCAGGCGAAGGGATTGGCCCCCGAGGAACCCGCCAGACGGACGGTCGAGGTCGAGGCATTCTGCTCGTGGTCGGCATGGAGGATGAAAATCCGGTCCATCGCCTTTTCCACCGCCGGGTGCAGCTCGTAGGGCTCGGCCGGCACGCCGAAGGTCATCCGCATGAAATTGCCGGTATAGCTCAGCGAATTGTCCGGATGGATGAACGGCTGGCCGATCGAATACTTGTAGGCCATCGCCGCGATCGTCGGCATCTTGGCGATCAGCCGATGCGACGATCTTGCGATGCTCGGGATCGGCGATGTCGGTCGAATCGTGATAGAAGGCCGAAAGCGCGCCGACCACGCCGCACATGATCGCCATCGGGTGCGCGTCGCGGCGGAAGCCATGATAGAACTGGCGGAGCTGCTCGTGCAGCATGGTGTGGCGGCTGATCGTGGTCGAGAACTTGTCGAGCGTTCCCTTGTCCGGCAGCTCGCCGTTGAGCAGCAGATAGCACACTTCCATGAAGCTCGAATGCTCGGCGAGCTGGCCGATCGGATAGCCGCGGTGCAGCAGCACGCCTTCCTCGCCGTCGATGAAGGTGATTGCGCTTTCGCAGCTCGCCGTCGAAGTGAAGCCGGGATCGTAGGTAAACATCCCGGTCTGGCCATAGAGCTTGCGGATGTCGAGCACATCCGGGCCGATGCTGCCATTGAGCACCGGAAAGGCCAGTTCCTGACCGGCCACTTGCAGTTTCGCTTCTTCACCCACCTGTCATACTCCCTATAATGCTTGTCCGGTCCATGCATTTCCAACCGGGGCGGCGGCGGCCTGGTCGGCGATCCGCGCCAGACTTTCGTCCCGCCCGAGCAGGACCAGAACATCGAAAATCCCCGGCGAGGTTGCCTGCCCCGTCAGCGCCGCGCGCAGCGGCTGGGCGAGCTTGCCGAGCCCCAGGCCCAATTCCTCCGCCAGTTGCTTGAGACTGGCTTCGAGCGCTCCGCTTGTCCAGACCAATTTCATCGCCAATGTGACGGTGTATCCGCCCGAGCACGTCGCGCGCCTCTGCCGAGAGCAAGGCGTCGGCCTTCGCATCAAGCGCCAGCGGCCGCTGCGCGAAGAGGAAAGCGGCGCTTTCAGCCAGTTCGTTGACGTCTTTCGCGCGGACTTTGAGCACTGGCATGGCCTGCTCGAGCAGCGCGGCGTCGCTGCCGGGCAACGTGGCGGCGACCAGCGCGGCGAGCGCGGCATCGTCTGCCTCGCGCAGGTAGTGTCCGTTGAGGTTGAGCAGCTTGGCGAGATCGAAGCGCGCCGGGCTCTTGCCGACATGGCCGATGTCGAACCAGTCGACCGCCTGGTCGCGGGTGATGAATTCGTCGTCGCCATGGCCCCAGCCGAGGCGCAGCAGATAGTTGAACAGCGCTTCCGGCAGGATGCCCAGGTCGTCGCGATAGGCATCGACGCCGAGCGCGCCGTGGCGCTTCGACAATTTGGCCCCGTCCGGTCCGTGGATCAGGGGCACATGGGCATAAAAGGGCTCTGGCCAGCCCATCGCCCGGACGATAACCAGCTGGCGGAAGGCATTGTTGAGGTGATCGTCGCCGCGGATCACGTGGGTCACGTCCATGTCGTAGTCATCGACCACCACGGCGAGCATGTAGGTCGGGGTGCCGTCCGAGCGCAGGATGACGAAATCGTCGAGCTCGGCATTGCTCACCGTGACCCGGCCCTGGACGAGATCGTCGATCACCGTCTCGCCCTCGCGCGGTGCCTTGATTCGCACGACATGAGGCTCGGCGGTTGGCGCGCTGGCGGGGGCGGCATCGCGCCATTCGCTGGCGATGCGGAATGGACGGCGCTCGGCCTGCGCAGCGGCGCGGCGGCTCGCCAGTTCCTCGCTAGTCAGATAGCAGCGATAGGCGTGGCCCGAGGCGAGCAAGAGCTCGGCCACTTCGGCATGGCGGGCGGAGCGTGCAAACTGCATCACCGCTGGCTCGTCGCCGCCGAGGCCGAGCCAGTCGAGCCCGTCGTGGATCGCGGCGATGGCCGGTTGGGTCGAGCGCGTGCGGTCGGTATCCTCGATCCGCAGCAGGTATTTGCCGCCGTGGTGGCGGGCGAACAGCCAGTTGAACAGCGCGGTGCGCGCGCCGCCGATGTGGAGGTAACCGGTCGGCGAGGGGGCAAAGCGCGTGACGACGGCGCGGCGCAATGCCGTTGCTTCGCCGGTGACGCTTCCGCTTGCCATTGTCGGTCCCTTCCTGCCAAATGCCGCGATGGCCAGCCAAGCCGCGTCCGATCCGTTTCCGGCCGACGATGCGCAAGCCAGCGCTGCACTGCAACATCGACCTTGGCGCAGCCCGCGCGGCTTGTCCAGCGGACTGCGCATGGCAGCGGCAGGCGTCGAGAATTTTCTTGGTGCCGCCGGTTTTGCCCGCGCGCCGTGGCTGGTCATCGCTTTTGCCGCCGGAATCGGGCTGTGGTTCCAGCTGCCAGGGCCGGGGCAGTGGCTGGCGCTGATCTCCTCGTGCCTCCTCGCCGCCGCCGCTGCATTCCTCCTGCTGCGCGTGGAGGGGGCCTGGCCCTATCTGCGGCAGGCACTGGGGCTGGTCGCCCTGAGCCTGGCGGCGGGATGCCTCGTGGTCTGGGGCAAATCGGCGCTGGTCGGCGCGCCCGCCATCTCCATGCCCTACGCGGGGACGGTCACCGGCACGGTGCTGGCGCGGCAGGAGCAGCCGGCGGATGCGCGCGTGCGGCTGATGCTGGCGATCCGCGAACCGGGCCCGGAAACGCAAACCGCCCGTGCCATCCGGGTGCGGCTCAACGTACCGCTCGAACACGACCGGCCGGGGCAGCCGAAGGCGCGCTGGTGCGGGTCAGGGCGCGGCTGATGCCGCCCGCGCCGCCGATGTTGCCGGGCAGCTACAATTTTGCCCGCGCCGCCTGGTTCCAGGGCATCGCCGCAACCGGCAGCGCGCTGGGGCCGGTCGAAATCATGGCACCGGGCGGCGAAAGCGGCGCGATCGCCCGCACCCAGCGGCGGCTGTCGGCGCATATCCAGGCACAGCTTGCAGGCTCGCCCGGCGGTATTGCCGCAGCCTTTGCCAGCGGCGACCGCGGCGCAATTGCCGAAGCCGACGAGGCGGCGATGCGCGATTCGGGGCTGACCCATCTGCTGTCGGTCAGCGGACTGCATGTCGGCGCGGTGATCGCGGGGGCCTATTTTCTGGCGATTTCGCTGCTGGCACTATGGCCGTGGCTGGCCTTGCGGGTGCGCCTGCCGGTCGTCTCGGCGGGCATCGCGGCGCTTGCCGGGGTCGGCTACACCTTGCTGACTGGCGCGGAAGTTCCGACGGTGCGTTCCTGCGCGGGAGCCCTGCTGGTGCTGCTGGCGCTGGCGCTGGGACGCGAGCCCTTGTCGCTGCGCCTGCTGGCAGTGGCCGCGCTGCTGGTCATGCTGCTGTGGCCCGAGGCGGTGGTCGGACCCAGCTTCCAGATGAGCTTCGCCTCGGTACTGGCAATCGTTTCGCTTCACGACAGCAGCGCAGCCCGCCGCTTCCTCGCCCCGCGCGAGGAAAGCTGGTGGACGCGGCGCGGGCGCGGGCTTGCCATGCTGCTGCTGACCGGCGTGGTCATCGAGCTGGCGCTGATGCCGGTCGCCTTCTACCATTTCCACCGCGCCGGGCTCTATGGCGCACTGGCCAATACCCTGGCGATCCCGCTCACCACCTTTGTCTCGATGCCGCTGATCGCGCTGGCGCTGCTGTTCGACAGTGCTGGCGCAGGCACGCCGCTCTGGTGGCTGGCCGGCAAGTCGGTCGAGCTGCTGCTGGCGCTGGCACACTGGACGGCGGCGCGGCCCGGCGCGGTCAACCATCTGCCGGCGATGGGCGAGGGGCGATTCATCGTGTTCATCGGCGGCGCGCTGTGGCTGGCGCTGTGGCGCGGGCGGGTGCGGCTGCTGGGCCTGATCCCCGCCACCCTGGCCGCGCTGTCGCTCACCCTGCTGCGCCCGCCCGACATGCTGGTTTCCGGCGACGGCCGCCATGCCGGGATCACTGGCGCAGTGGATGGCAAGCTGCTCGTTCTGCGCGAGGGCCGCAGCAGCTACGCGCGCGACAACCTCACCGAGATCGCGGGCATGGCGGGGGAGACCGTGGCCATGGCCGATTGGCCCGGCGCGCGGTGCAGCCGCGATTTCTGCGCCGTCGATCTCGCGCGGAAAGGCCGCACCTGGCACCTGTTGTTCGCCCGCGGGTTCGATCCCGTCGCCGAACGCGACCTGGCGGCGGCCTGCGACGTCAGCGACGTGGTTATTGCCGCGCGCTGGTTGCCGCGCTCGTGCCGTCCGCGCTGGCTCAAGGCCGACCGCACAATGCTCGAGCAGAGCGGCGGGCTGGCAATCGATCTGGCGAACCGGCGGATCGAGACAGTTGCCGGGGGCGAGGGCCGGCATGGCTGGTGGCGACCGCCGACAGCACGACCGTCCGCGCGCCCGCAACCGAGGAATTGGCACCGCAAAGCCAAGAATTGGCAAGCCGGGCTCAACACAAAGCCAAACGCCAGCTGCCCCAGCGTCAGCGAACCTGTCCGCGCGCAACGCGCCTCAGTGATAGCGCCGCAGCAGGCCGGCGAGCTTGCCCTGCACCTGAACATCGCCGGGCGGATAGAACTGTGGATCGTAGGCGGCATTGGCCGGATCGAGCCGGACCATGCCAGCCTCGCGGCGCAGGTACTTGAGCGTGGCTTCCTCGCCGCGCACCAGCGCGACGACGATCTCGCCATCACGCGCGTTGTCGGTGCGGCGGATCAGCGCATAATCGCCATCGAGAATCCCCGCCTCGACCATCGAATTGCCCGACACCTCAAGCGCATAGTGCTCGCCCGCGCCGAGCAAGGCGGCGGGCACCGGCAGCATCGCCTGGCCCTCGAGCGCCTCGATCGGCACACCGGCGGCGATGCGGCCATGCAGCGGAATCTCGATGACATCGTTGGCCGGTTGGCGCGGGGTTGCGGATTTCACCAGCGGTGCCAATCCCCCGCCGCCCAAAGCCGGATTGCTGTTCGCCGCAGCGCGGGTCGCTGCCTTGGTCGAGACATCCTCGGGCTGCTTGAGCACTTCGAGAGCGCGCGCGCGGTTGGGCAAGCGGCGGATGAAGCCGCGCTCCTCGAGCGCCGAGATCAGCCGGTGCACTCCCGATTTCGACTTGAGATCAAGCGCTTCCTTCATTTCCTCGAACGAAGGCGAGATGCCGGTTGCTTCCAGCCGCTCCTGAATGAAGCGGATCAGTTCGTGCTGCTTGCGCGTGAGCATGCCGGTCTCCCTCTCCAGGCGAGAAGTTCAGTGAACGAATGCGGAACAATTAAGCAACGATTCGCAAGCCGTCAAGCCATTCCACCATTTTCGAGCAGATAGGCCGAAACGGCGGTTCCAGCCGGGGCGTTCGGGGCTTTGGCGGCGCGGTCAATCAGGGCATTGCTGTTGGCCAGCGACGACAATGCGCCCGAATCTTGCAGGCTCTGCGCCGTGACGCTGCGTCCGTCCCAGCTGGCGCGCAGGAACTCGCGGCGAGCCCCCCGGGGGCAAGCGGCGCGGCAAGCACGGAGCATATCGGTCGGGGCAAGGGTGCCAAGGCCCCGAGCATGGCGCGCAGCAGCGGCAGCATGAACAGGTAGGCAGTGACGTGGCTCGACACCGGGTTGCCGGGCAAGCCGAGGATCAGCTGATGGTCCCGGCGCGCGACCAGCAGCGGTTTGCCGGGCTTGATCGCGATCCGCCAGAAGTCGATCCCGGCCCCCCATGCTGCGAGCGCGGGGCGGATCAGGTCATGATCACCCACCGAGGCCCCGCCGCTGGTGACGATCAGGTCGGCGTCGCCGGCCTCGGCGAGCACTTGCGCGATAGCGGCCATGTCATCGGCGACCGGGCCGTGCCGCCGGATCTCGCAGGGCACGCTCGCGGCCAGCGCGGCCAGCATCGCGCCGTTGCTCGCAGGAATCTGGTGGGGCTGGCAGGGTGAGCCGCCCGCTGCCAGCTCGTCGCCGCTGTCGATGATCGCGAGGCGCGGACGCCGCCGCACTGCAAGCTGGCTGTGGCCGGCGGTGATGGCGAGCGCGAGCTGCGCCGGGCCGATTCGCGTACCCGACGCAAGCAATACCCCGCCCTCGCGGAAATCGAGGCCTTGCGGGCGGATGTGCTTGCCGGGCGGGACAGGGGCCTCGCCGGTCAGGCGGATGGCATCGCCGTCGCGCGCAATGTCTTCCTGAAGGATCACCGCGCCAACGCCATAGGGCAGCAGCGCGCCGGTCGAGATGCGGATTGCCTCGCCTGCCTGCACAGCGCCGGCAAAGGGATGCCCCGCCGCGCTCTCGCCGCTCACCCGCCACGGTCCGGCGAGATCGCCCGGTGCGACCGCATAGCCATCCATTGCCGACAGATCGGCGGCGGGCTGGGTGCGCCGGGCATGCAGCGGCTCGGCGAAAAAGCGACCGAGCGCAGCTTCGGGCGCGACCTGTTCGACCGGCAGCGGCACGGCGAGAGCGAGCAGGCGGGCCTGGGCCTCCTCCAGCGACAGCGGTGCCTGGCTCACGGCGGCCCCAGGCTCGTGCTGGCAGTCCAGACGCCGGACTTGCCGCCGCGCTTTTCGATCAGGCGCACCTGCTCGATAATCATACCCTTGTCGAGCGCCTTGGCCATGTCGTAGATTGTCAGGAGTGCGATGGAAGTTGCAGTCATAGCTTCCATTTCCACTCCGGTCCGGCCAGTCATAGAGACTTGGGCCGTGGCGCGGATGGCGTTGTCCTCGATGGCAAAATCGAGCGACACGGCATCAAGCGCGAGCGGATGGCAAAGCGGGATCAACTCGGCGGTCTTTTTCGCCGCCATGATCCCGGCGATCCGCGCCGCAGCGAGGACATCGCCCTTGGGCGCGTCGCCAGCCCGAATCGCCGCAAGGGCGGCGGCGTTCATGGCGATGCGGCCCGATGCGATCGCCACGCGCGCGGTCTCGGCCTTCCCGCCGACATCGACCATCCGCGCCTGGCCGTGTTCGTCGAGATGGCTAAGCCCGCTCATCGCCCTGGGCATCGGTCGCCCAACGTCCGCTCACTGACCGAACCCGACCTGCACATCGGCCGACGAGGAGCTTTCTGCCGGGAAGGTCACACTGTCGCGAGCCCCGGGCGAAACCGAGGTAACCACCGCCGGATCGATCCGCATGACTGCATAGCCACCCACCGCGCCCGCGCCGAAGCCCGGGGCAAAAATCCACATCGGCCGGTCGATCACCCCGCCCATCACCGCATCGTGGATCGCCAGCGGAATGCTTGCCGACGAGGTGTTGCCGACCTGCTCGATGTTGAAG
Source organism: uncultured Alphaproteobacteria bacterium (assembly GCA_963777795.1). Classification (GTDB taxonomy): domain Bacteria; phylum Pseudomonadota; class Alphaproteobacteria; order Sphingomonadales; family Sphingomonadaceae; genus Novosphingobium. Next base: position 713,628 of record CAVZRM010000002.1, on the reverse strand, counting down.
AACAGGTTTTCGGGCGACAGGCCGGCGCTGATCGCCAGTTCGGTGACCATGGTCTTGTTGGCCTGATGCGGCACTACCAGGTCGATCTCTTCGAGCGCGGTCTTGCCGCCGCGCAATCCCGGCGTGGCGCGCAATTCGTCGAGCATCAGGCTCAGGTAGCGCTGGGCCAGCGCGCGCACCGGCGGACCATAGACGGTGATGTTGTTGTCGAAATCGGGATTCGGCCAGACAATCGCGTTGACTTCCTTCTGCGGGCCGCTGGCATAGGTGTTGAACATGGCGATGTCGGCCTCGCCGTCCGATGGCGCGATCACCAGTGCCGCCGCCGCGTCGCCGAACAGCATGCGCGAAGAGCGCACATTGCCGATCTTGTCGGAGAATTTCTCGGCGCAGACGATCAGCACCGGGCGCTCGACCTCCTGCAGGATGCGCACCGCTTCCGAAATACCGTAGGACATGCCCGCGCAGGCGGCGACGATGTCGCTCGAATTGTGGGTCTGGTAGATGCCCAGTTCCGCCGACAACCAGGTGGCGACTGACGGGATCAACCGCATCGAGGTGCACGAGCAGAACAGCACGGCACCGATCTCTTCGGGCCTGCGCCCCGATTTGGCGAGCGCGGCGCGCGCGGCGTCGAGCGCAATGTCCTCCAGATCGCGCGCGGTATAGCGCCGCGCCTCGATCCCGGTCTTGTCGCGGATCTCGTCGGCGCTCATCGGCGACCAGCTGGAGGCGGCGTTGCGGATCACGTCGTCATTGGTGCAGATCTGCTCGCCCTGCAGCGCGGCAAGCGCTTCAAGCCGGGGCTGGACCTTGTGATCGCGCGCAACAACGGTCGGCGGATAGGGGCGTATGGGCTTCTGCGGCTCGACGGCGACGCGCGGGGGCAGCGGCACAGGCGGATGGGCCTGGGCGGCCTTCACCCGGTGGATGAAATCGAGCACCTCGCGATTGCGCGGCGCGAAGACCACGACGAACTCGTCGTCGCCGATCTCGCCGGGCCGGGCGAGGCGCTGGCGCGAACGGTCCCACGGATACTGGTTGTGGAGAACCATGGCCCAGCGGTGGATCGCCTCGAGTTCGGGCATATCCTCGCGGCAGTCGATGATTTCCTCGTCAGAAAAGCGCGCAAAGTCGGGCTCGTGACGGTCGATGACGATCGTGGCGTTGTCAGCACCAGCGAGGAATTCGGCAACCGTCGGCTTGATCGGCGGCAGCGAGGTGGCGTGGTGGCGCTTGTTGCGAAAGACGTCGTAGAGCAGCGCGAAGATTCTGTCTTCGGATGCCGCGCTGCCGGGATTGGTCGTTGGCAGCGCCTGGTAGGCCGCGTTCACGGCGGCGACCTTGCGCTCGCCGTCCTGCCACGGGGTAAGCAGCGGCAGGAAAATGTCGTCACGCTGGCGGGGCACGTCGCGCCAGCGCATCGGGCGCTTTTCGTACATGGTCAGCGCGAAGCGGTTCACCCAGGACAGGTTGAGTGCGACATCGCGGAGCAGCTCGTAGCGGCTCGCGTAGCTGCCGCTTTCAGCGCGTTCGAGGATTTCGGTGCCGCTGGGCGACTTCGATTTGGCGTCGCGGCGAATGATCGCTTCGAACTGGGCCAGCGACGTGAGCACCGAGAAATCGGGCTCGGCGAACGAACTGGAGGGAAAGACCAAAGCACCGTGACGATTGAGTACGAAGGATTTCAAGGCACACCCTCCCAAGGCTGGCGCGCGAACGGGGAGATTTGCGATTGGCTGAGGTTGGGCCAGCGCGCGGTGTCTGTCCATCGCTTCGTCGCGAATTGCAACGGGACTCGGCGAATCTAATCGCCGTGTCTGGTCTAATCGCCGTGTCTGGTCTGATCGCAATGTCTGGCCGGCCGGGCTGTTGTCGTTCAGCCGCCAAGCAGGTTGCTGCGCCGCCGCCGCCAGGTCATTCTGGCGCATCAGGCTCTCGCCGACCAGGAAGCTGCGCACGCCCGAGCGCGCCAGGCGCAACAGGTCGGCGTGAGTGTCGATGCCGCTTTCGCTGACCAGCAGCGCGCCTGCGGGCGCGAGCGGCGCGAGTTGTTCGGTGGTGGCGAGGTCGGTGACAAAGCGCTTGAGGTCACGGTTGTTGATCCCGATCAGCCGGGAGCCGAGCACGGTCGCCCGCTCCATTTCGGCTTCGTTATGGACTTCGACGAGGACATCCATGCCTCGCTCGATCGCTGCCGCCTCGATCTCGCGCATCGCGCCATCGTCGAGCGCGGCGACGATAATCAGGATTGCATCCGCCCCGAACGCCCGCGCCTCGGCGACCTGCCAGGGATCGACCATGAAGTCCTTGCGCAGCACCGGCAGGCCGCAGGCGGCGCGGGCGGCCACGAGGTAGTCCTCGTGGCCCTGAAAGTAAGGCGCATCGGTGAGCACCGACAGGCAGGCGGCACCGCCCGCCGCATAGGCGCGGGCGTGATCGGCAGGCGCGAAATCGGCGCGAATCAGGCCTTTGGAGGGCGAGGCCTTCTTGACTTCGGCGACCAGCGCGAAACCCTGCGCGGCCTTGGCCTCCAGAGCGGCGCGGAAGCCGCGGGGGGGCGTCTGCACGGCGGCGCGCGCATCGAGCGCGCCTAGGCTGGCGGCGCGCTTGCGGCTGGCCACTTCCTCGCGTTTGGTGGCGCAGATTTCGGCGAGCTTGTCGGTCATCGGGCGGCCCTAACGCTCCTGCGGCGCTGCGGCAACTCAGCTCAGCAGGTCGATCGCCTCGTCGCTCAGTGTGCCGGGGACGACGAACACCGGGCAGGGCAATTGCCCGGCGACTGTCCCGGCAAAATGGCTGACCAGCGGCCCAGGCAGGCCCTCATGCGCCGCGCCAAGCACCAGCGCCGAGATTTCCGGATGCTCGGCGAGGTATTCGCGCACCACCTTGATGCCTTCGCCCTGCTTGACAGAGATCACCGGCATGGCCCCGCCTTCGGAGAGAATACTGCCTGCCGCCGTCGCCGCCGTGGTCTGCGCGCGTTCGCGGGCCTCTTCCTCGATCGTCGCCTGGACCCCGGCAAAGGCAACGAACGGCTGCGGCTCGATCAGCGCGATGATGTGCAGCGTGCCCCCCGTCTTGATCGCGCGGCGCGAGGCGAAGCGCAGGGCGACCAGCGCCTCGGCGGTATCGTCCATGATCACCAGATAAACGCGCATCGTGCGCCCCCCCATGGGAGAGGTATCAGGCACATCGAACCAATGCGCAAGACGCTTGCCCCACGCGGCCATTTTGGCCAAGTATGGGAGAGAAAACCTCACACCCCTTCGCCAGGAACCGCCGATGCCCCTTGCCATCAAGATGCCAGCCCTGTCGCCGACCATGGAGCATGGCAAACTGGCGAAATGGCTGGTCAAAGCAGGCGACGCGGTGGCTGCGGGCGACCTGCTCGCCGAAATCGAGACCGACAAGGCGACGATGGAGTTCGAGGCAGTCGATGAAGGCACGATTGTCTCGATCGACGTGCCCGAAGGGGCGGAAAATGTCGCGGTGGGAACGGTGATCGCCACCCTGGCGGGCGAGGCGGACGTTGCCCCCGTCGCCTCCGCGAAGGCAGGGACCGCTGTTCCGATTGCGGAAACGCCGCCACCCGCTGCTCCGCTTGCGCCAATTCAGACTTCAACGATCCCGGCTTCGCAAGGGATGACGATCAAAGGTGACCGTGTGATTGCTTCTCCGCTGGCCAAGCGCCTGGCAGCCGAAAAGGGTATTGACCTGGCCAGTGTGACAGGCACCGGGCCGAACGGCCGGATCGTCAGGGCCGACATTGAGGCGGCAGCGCCCGCCCAAGCCGCTGTTCCGGCTCCAGCCGCCGGGCTCATTTCCCCGATGGCAAAACGCCTGGCCGCCGAATTGGGCGTCGATCTTGCCACAGTCAAAGGCAGCGGCCCGAACGGCCGGATCGTAAAGGCCGATATCGAGGCAGCCGCAACTGGCGGCGGGTCGGCGGCGTCTGCCGCCAGTTCGGTTCCGGCTGCCCCGGTGGCAACCGCAGGTGCTTCGGGCGAAATGGCCGACGAGACCCGCGCGCTGCTCGATGCGCGCATTCCGCACAACGTGGAAAAGCTCTCGGGCATGCGCAAAACCATCGCCAAGCGGCTCAGTCAATCGATGCAGCAAGCGCCGCATATCTACCTCACGGTCGATATCCGGCTCGACAAGCTGCTGGCGCTGCGCGGCGAGCTCAACGAGGTGCTGGAAAAGCAGGGCGTCAAGCTTTCGGTCAACGATCTGCTGATCAAGGCGCTGGGCAAGGCGCTGGTGCTGGTGCCCGATTGCAATGTCGCCTTCGCCGGCAACGAGCTGATCCGCTACGCCCGCGCCGACATCTCGGTGGCGGTGAGCATCCCCGGCGGACTTATCACGCCGATCGTTTCGGAAGCGGATTCGCGCAGCCTGTCGTCGATTGCCGCCGCGATGAAAGACCTCGGCACCCGCGCCAAGGAGGGCAAGCTGGCGTCACACGAATACCAGGGCGGCACCGCCAGCCTCTCGAACATGGGCATGCTGGGGATCAAGCAGTTCACCGCCGTGATCAACCCGCCGCAAGCGACGATTCTGGCGATCGGCGCGGGCGAGAAGCGGCCATGGGTGATGCCGGATGACACGTTCGGCGTCGCCAACGCGATGTCTGCTACGGGCAGCTTCGACCACCGCGCGGTGGATGGCGCCGACGGCGCGCGGCTGATGGCGGCGTTCCGCGAGCTGGTGGAGAAGCCGCTGGGGCTGGTGGCTTGAGGAACGCCCTATCTCCCCCCTCCGCTGTGCGGCTGGCCCCTCTCATTTCCGCAAGGGGAGAGGGGTTTTGAGTGCCCCCCCCACCACCGAACCCCTGATCCGCATCGTCGCCATGCCCGCTGACACCAATCCCAACGGTGACATCTTCGGCGGCTGGCTGATGAGCCTTATGGACCTGGGCGCGGGGACCGTCGCCATGCGCGTCGCCAAGGGCCGGGCGGTGACGGCGGCGATGGACGGGATGCAGTTTCACGCGCCGGTTTCCGTAGGCGACGAGGTCTCGGTCTATGGCAGCCTTGTCGCTACGGGACGCACTTCCATGACCATCGCCGTCGAGGCCTGGCGCAGGTTGCGCAACGAAGACTCGGCGGTCAAAGTAACCGAAGCCAAATTTACCTTCGTCGCCATCGACGATGCCGGGCGGCCCCGTCCAATAGATTTGGGCCCGATCCATTCCTGAGGAGTTTGCGCAAGTGTCCGATCCTTACGATCTCATCGTCCTTGGTTCCGGCCCCGGCGGCTATGTCGCGGCGATCCGAGCGGCGCAGCTCGGGCTGAAAACAGCCATCGTCGAACGCGAGAATCTTGGCGGGATATGCCTCAACTGGGGCTGCATCCCGACCAAGGCGCTGCTGCGTTCGGCCGAGGTGTTCCACCAGATGAAGCATGCGGCGGATTATGGCCTGATGGCGGACAATGTGACGGCGGACCTTGAGGCGATTGTGAAGCGTTCGCGCGGCGTGGCCAGGCAGCTTAATCAGGGCATCGGGCATCTGATGAAGAAGAACAAGATCGACGTCCACATGGGGCAGGGCAAGCTGACCGCGCCCGGGAAGCTGTTGGTCGAGGCAGCTGGCAAGACCGCCGAGCTGATGGCCAGACACATCATCATCGCCACCGGTGCCCGCGCCCGCGATTTGCCTGCCGCCAAGGCCGACGGCAAGCGCGTGTGGACCTATCGCCACGCCATGGTGCCGCCGGAACTGCCGAGTAAGCTGCTGGTTATCGGCTCGGGCGCGATCGGGATTGAATTCGCCAGTTTCTACAACGATCTCGGCGCGGAAGTGACCGTGGTCGAGATGATGGACCGGGTGGTGCCGGTGGAGGACGCGGACGTCTCGGTTTTCCTCGAAAAGGCGCTGAAGAAGCAGGGCATGACCGTGCTGACCTCGGCCAGTGTCGGCGCGGTCGAGGTCTCGGACAGCGGCGTCAAGGCGGCGATCAAGACCAAGGACGGGACCGAGACGATCCACGAATTCAGCCATGTCATCGTCGCGGTCGGGATCGTGCCCAACCTCGAGAATATCGGCCTCGAAGAGCTCAAGATCGAGCCCGACAAGCGCAATCACATCAAGGTCGACGACTATGGCCGCACCAATGTACCCGGCGTCTGGGCGATCGGCGACTGCACCGACGGGCCGTGGCTGGCGCACAAGGCGAGCCACGAGGGCGTCACCGCCGCAGAGGCCATCGCGCAGGAACTGGGCAACAGCGAGATCCACCCGCATGCGCTCGACCAGCGCAATATTCCCGGCTGCACCTATTGCCACCCGCAAGTCGCTTCAGTCGGCATGACCGAGGCGAAAGCAAAGGAAGCCGGATACGCGGTCAAGTCCGGCACTTTCCCGTTCATCGGCAACGGCAAGGCAATCGCGCTGGGCGAGGCCGAAGGCTTCATCAAGACCGTGTTCGACGCCAAGACCGGCGAGCTGCTGGGCGCGCACATGATCGGCGCGGAAGTCACCGAGCTGATCCAGGGCTATGTCGTCGGCAAGGCGCTGGAGACCACCGAGGTTGAACTGATGCAGACGGTCTTCGCCCACCCGACGCTCAGCGAAATGATGCATGAAAGCGTGCTCGCCGCCTACGGACGGGCGATTCACATCTGATCGCCGTTACTGGCCGATCAGTTCGGACTGGCGGGCAATGTGCTCGAACACTGCGACATGCAGCGGCGCGGAAAAGGCGCAGCCGATCGCGTTTTCGCGTCGCCAGCGGATGTCGGCGGTAAGCATTTGCAGGCCGGGTATGCGAATCCGCAAGGGCTTGCCCTCCTCCACGCCAGGCATCCAGGCAATGCGGAAACCCGCCTGCGAGATGTCCTCGAGCCGCACCACGCGCCAGGGCCGCGTGCCTTGCCGCACTTCGCACAGCAATGCCACTTCGGCGCGTTGGCCGAATTCGCGGGCACAGCCTTCGTCTTGCGGAATCGGTTGATGTTGCACTGCGTCCCCCTGTTGCGGCGATTCTTACACGCCGTCAGGTTTCCAACAGGTTAGCGGGCCAATACGGATATCAGATAACTGCGGTGCCATCAGGCTCGGCCTCGCTCTCGGGCGGGCCGAGCAGGGCCGGCTCGAAGATCAGCGCGCAAACCAGCGTCCAGACCAGCGAGATCATCAGGATCAGCCCCATGCTGGCGGTGCCGGGATGGCTCGAGAGCCACAGCGCGCCGAAAGCGCTGCCCGTCGCCAGCGCGCTGAACAGCACTGCCCGCGCCAGGCTGGTCTGGAGCAAATCACGCGCCCCGCGCCGCCAGGCCATGACGAAATAGATGTGGAAAGCCACGCCGACCCCGAACAGCAGCGGAAAGGCGATGATGTTGGCGAAATTGAGCGGCTGGCCGATGGCCACGCAGCTGCCCAGAGTGAGAAAGCCCGAGAGCACCACCGGGGCCAGGGTGAAGGCCACCTCGCGCAGGCTGCGCAGCACGGCAAAGAGCAGCAGGCTGACCATGATCAGCGCCAGCACGCCCGCCTGAATGAAAGCCCCTGCCACGGTGCGGGCGGCTTCCTGGGTCGAGACCGGCAAACCGGTGGCATCCGGCGCGATCCTGCGCACCGCTGCGGTGAAGCGGGCAAGCACCGCGTTATCGGCGCTGTCGCCCCGGGGGACGACTTGCACCAGCGCGTGCCCGTCGCGGGCGATCCAGTCGGCCACCATCGCCGGCGGCAGCATTTCGCGGGCAATCGCCGAGGGCTGGAGCGAGAGCCGCAGCTTGTCGAGCGTCAGCACCAACGGCGGGACCAGCAGCGCCTCGATCCTCGCGCGCTCTGCCGGGCTGGCGGCGGCGAGCCGGTCGAAGTCGTCGGCCAGGAGGCCCGCCGCCTTGCCGACTCCCGTCGCATCCGCTGCCGCCAGCCGGCGTAATTCGCCCGCCGAGCGGGAGAGTTCGGCTAAGGTCGCCGCGTCGTCCGATGGCGGGGCCGGATCAAACGGATTGATCGCCGGATCGAGCAGCAGCGCCGCGTCCTCGATCAGCGCCAGCTTTTCAGGCTGGTCGCCAGGCACGAAACTGTCGAGCGTGATCGTATCGCGCACTTCGGGCAGCTTGCCGAGCCGGGTGGCCAGATGGCGCGCGGCGTCCTGGCTGGGGGCGAGAATGGCGATGGTGTTGGGGGTGAGCGCCGGATCGGCGATCAGGTCGCGCAGCACGCGCATCGCCGGGCCTTCGGGATCGCGCAGGTTGAGCGGATTGAAGTCGAAGCGCACCAGTGGCAGCGATGCGATGCTGACCAGCATGGCGATGACGAAGGCCCAGAGCACTTTGGCGCGGTTGCGCTCCAGCCAGCGGTCGAGCGGCGCGGCCCCGGCATAGCCGACCCGCGAGGCCGGGATCGCGGGCGCGACCAGCACCAGCAATGCCGGCAACAGGGTGACATTGAGCACCAGCGCAACGACCATGCCGAAGGCGGAGATGATGCCGAGCTCGGCCAGCCCGGTATAGGCGGTCGGCAGGAAGGCGGCGAGTGCAAGGCAGATCGCGCCCGCCGCCAGCAAGATCGGCGCACCGACGGCGACGGCGGCGCGTTCGAGCGCCTCGACGAGACCCGCGCCGGCAAAGCGCTCGGCGTTGAACCGCACGCTGACCTGAATGCCAAAATCGACCCCCAGCCCGACGAACAGCGGGATGAAAGCAATCGAGATGACGTTGAGCGATCCCGCTGCGGCCAGTCCCGCAGCCAGCGTAATCACCAGCCCGGCGACGATGGTCACGGCGATAGCGGCGGTGGTCTTGAGGCTGTGGGTCGCAAACCACAGCGTCAGCAACATGGCCAGCGCCATCAGCAGGCCAACGAGGCCGATATTCTCCTCGATCGAGCCGAACTCCTCGTCGCCGAGCGGGGCCTCGCCGGTGATGCCGAGCTTGAGGCCATGCGCGGCGTCGATGCCGAGCCCGGCGGCATGCCGGCGGATCGCGGCGACCGCACGCGAGGCGGGCTGGAGATCGCTGAAATCGTAGACCGGTCGGGCGAGCACCACCCGGCGCAGCTGCGGCTTGAGATCGCCGCTGCCGCTGGCGAACAGCTGCTGCCACGAGAACCAGGCCGGCTTGCCGGCGAGCGAAGCGGAGATCGCGCCATGCAATCCGGCGAGCGGCGCTGCGAGCTGGCGGATCGCGGGATCGGCGGGATCGTCCGCCGCGCCGCCGGCTGCCGTCGCCAGCGCGCTGGCAATGCCGCGCAATGAGGGATCGAGCGCCAGCCCGCCGAGCAGCGGCTGCGCATCGATCAGCTTCTGCGTGGTCGCGCGCACCTCGTCCAGCGAGCCGAACAGCAGGCCGTTGCGGTCGAAAAAATCGCCGCCGTCGGGGCGGGCGACGCTCTCGATATTCCTGCGGTCCTGCGCCAGCGCGGCGGCAAGGCGCAGCGAGGCCTGTTCGGCGAGTTCCGGGGTCTTGCCGTCGATGACCACGGCGATCGAGTTGTCGATGCGGGGGAAGGCATGGCTCACCGCCGCCTCGGTGCGCCGCCATTCGGTGTCGGGCGAGATCAGCGCGACAGTGTCGGTGCTCATGTCGAAATTGCGCGCCGCGAAGAGCCCCGAAGCGACGACCAGCGCCAGCACGAGCGCAAGCACCCGCCAGGGGCGGCGCGAGGCTTGCGCCACCGCACTTTCGAGGAACCGGGTCAACATCGGCGAGCGCCATAGAGAGGCGCAGGCCAAAGGGAAAGGGCAGCAGGTATCAATTGCGCGGCGCGCGCTGTAGGGAGCCGGGCGATGATCGTGGCCGATGCAATCTGGTGGGCGGCACTGGCGCTGTGCCTGGCGGCAATTGCCTATCGGCTGCTTGCCATGGCTGGCGGTGGCGGCGTGGCGTCCGGCATGCGGCCCCGGCTGGGCCAGTCCGCCGCAGGTGACGCTGCTCAAGCCGCTGTGCGGGCTTGAGGACGGGCTGGAGGAAGCCCTGTCGAGTTTCCTGGCGCAGCAGACGGACTTTCCGCTGCGCTTTGTCTTCGGCGCGGCGCGGAGCGGACGATCCGGGGCTGGCGCTGGCAAGGCAGGCGGCAGCGCGATTTCCGGCTTGCGCGGTGGACTTTGTGGTCGATGCCAGCGTCCACGGACCCAATCTCAAAGTCGGCAACCTGGTCAACATGGCGCAAGCCGGATTGTCCGAAGTGGTGGTGATTTCGGATAGCGACGTGGTCGTCGCGCCGGGAGCCTTGCAGGCGCTGGTCGATGCCCTTTCGGCCCCCGGGCTGGGCGGTGTCACTTCGCTCTATCGCGGCAGGCCCGGCATGTCGGCAAGTCGCTCGCGCAGCTTTGGGGCCTGGTATCTCGACTATTGGGCGCTGCCAATGGCGGCGCTGCACGCGCGGCTCGGCGGGCTGGATGTCACCTACGGCCCGCTGTCGGCGGTGCGCGGCGAAGTGCTGGCGCGGGGCGGCGGCCTCAAGGCACTGGCCGCGCATCTGTGCGACGACGCCGCGCTGGGACGGCTGGTTCTTGCGAGCGGGATGAAGCTGGGCTTTGCCCCGCAGGTCGTCGAAACGCTGGTCAACGATGCCACCCCGCGCGACCTTTACGCCCACGAACTGCGCTGGTCGCGCACCGACCGGGGCGAGCATCCCTGGGGCAATCTCGCCACGGTGGTCAGCCATCCCGGGCCGCTGCCCCTGCTGCTGCTGCTTCATCCCGGCTGGATTGCAGCGGCGGGCATTGTCCTGCCGGTGCTGCTGCGCTGGGCGCTGGCGCGGCTGGTCGAGCGGCGGTTCGGGCGGGCGCAGACGGCAGCGAGGATCGGCCTGATCGGCGTCGTCCTGCGCGATCTCGCCTGTTTCGGGGTATGGCTGGCGGGGCTGATGGCAAAGTCGGTCGAATGGCGCGGGCAGCGGCTCGCAGTCGCGCGCGGCGGACTGCTGGCGGAGCCCCGGCAATGAGCGCGCGGCTGCCAAGAAGCGCGAGGCTGATCGTCACCGCCGACGATTTCGGCATGTCGCCTTGAAGTTAACGAGGCGGTCGAGCAAGCGCACCGCAACGGCATCCTCACCTGCGCCAGCCTGGTGGTCTCCGGGGACGCGGCCGAGGATGCGGTCAAGCGCGCCAGACGCCTGCCGGGGCTGGGGGTCGGGCTGCATCTGGCGATATTCGGCGCGCGGGCCAGCGCCACCGGTCGCCGCACTATCGTTGCCCCCGATGGCATAAACCTCGGCTACAGCCCGGTGCGCGCGGGCTCGGCGATCATGGTGCTGCCCGGCGCGCGCAAGGCCGCCCGGCGCGAGATCGCTGCCCAGTTCGAGGCCTACCGCAAGACCGGGCTCGAACTCGGCCACCTTGACGGCCATTGGCACTGCCACCAGCACCCCGCCGTGCTGGCACAGGCGCTGGAAATCGGCGTGCCGCTGGGGCTGAAGGCGGTGCGGGTGCCCTATGAGCCCTATCGTTTCTCGAGGGCGGTGGCGGCCAACGCGGGCAAGGCCGGAGCGCGGCTCGCCCATGCGATCACCGGCCTGCCGCTGACCCTGACCATGCGGCTCCAGGCGCGCGCGGCAGGCGTTGCTGCCAACGACCGCTTCTTCGGCAAGATCGATGACGGTTTCATCACCGAGGACATGCTGCTGCGCCTCGCCGACCAATTGCCGGGCGGCGTCACCGAACTGGGCCTGCACCCAGCGACCACAACCTGGACCGGCGAACATTGCCCGCCGGCCCACTGGCGGCAGGCAGAAGAACTTGCCGCGCTGACCAGCCCGCGCGTCCGCGAAGCCATCGCGCGGCGCGGGATTGCGCTGATCCGCTGGGCGGACCTCGCTTGAGCCAGACCGGGATCTCGCCGCATTGGGGCAAGGCGGCGCTGTTCTCGCTGCTCGCCGTGGCGCTGGTCGGGCTGGTTTTGGCCTCGGCCAATATGCGCGAACTGCTGATGTCGGCAGCGGCGCAGGTGACGGCGCAGTCGGTTTTGGCAACAGTACCCGGACAGGTCGTGTCGGCGCTGCTGTGCGCCGGTGCGTTGTGGGCGCTGGGGCCCGGGGTGGGCTTCGGTTCGTGCCTCGTCTCGCGGCTGCTGCGCGATGCCAGCGGCAACCTGCCGGTTTCGCTCCCCGGTTTCAGCGCGGCGCTCGGCGCGCGCGCGCTGGTGCTGGCCGGCGGCGAGACGCGAGCAGCGATCAGCGCCAGCGCGCTCGACAAGATCGCCGAAACCTCTGTCGCAGATTCCTTTCGTGCTCCTCGCCGTTTTCGTGTTGTGGCACGAATGGCGCTGGCCAGTGCAGCTGCCGCACGGGCCGCTTCTGGCCGCGCTGGCGGGCTTCATCGTCGTGCTCGCCGCAGGCACGGCACTATGGCGTTTGCTCGACGCGCGCAGGCGGCTGGCGGCGCGATTGCGCAGCGAATGGCGCAAGCTTGCCAGCGAAGCGCGCCGTCAGCGCGCCGGCATGCCGCTGTGCCTCGCGCTGCATTTCGTCGCCTGGCTGGCGGGGGGCGTGCAGATATGGATGGTGGGTTGGGCGCTGGGCTACGAGCTGACACTTTACGAGGCGATTGCCATCGAAAGCGCCGCCTATGCCGGGCGCGCGGTGTTCTTTTTCATCCCCGCCGGGCTGGTCAGCCAGGAAGTGGGGCTGGTCGCCGCCGGACTGGTGTTCGGGCTGGCCCCCGCCGAATTGCTGGCGCTGGGGCTTGTGCTGCGCCTGCGTGATCTGATCATGGCGGCCGGGCTGCTGCTGTGGCCGCTGCTCGAATGGCGGCGCAGGGGGGGCTAACGCTCCGCAGGCACGGCCTCGGGATCAGTCAGCGGGTCGTCGAAAGCATCGTTCGCGGGCGCTTCGCCGTCATTCGCCTTGAGCGCGGCAATCTCGCCGGCGCGGTCCTGCAAGTAGCTCGCCCGCAGCGCAGCGTAGGGATCGACCGAATCCTCGCGGATCGCCCGCAGTTCGGCGTCGTTCTCGGCGCGCAGGTCGAGCCCTTCGACCACGCCGATCACCGTGCCCGCAGTTCCCAGTTGCGGAGTGTCGCGAAACACCCGGCGGCCGCTGTTGGGGTAAAGCGCCTTGTCAAGCAACCGGTCGCGGAATCAGCGGATCGACGAATTGCGCCGATCGTATCGCGTAGCGTGGTCGGCCCCAGCACCGGCAGGTAGAGATACATCACCGGGCCGATGCCGTAATAGCCCAGCGTGTTGCCGAAGCTGTTGGTGCGGCGAGGCAGGTTGAACGGCTTGCGCTGCGCGATGTCGAACAGGCCGAACGCGCCGATGGTCGAGTTGATCAGGAAGCGCCCGAGCGTGCGCAGCGCGCGCAATGGGCGCAGCTGCAACAGGTCGTTGACGAAGACCACCGGCGCGGTGACATTGGCGATGGCATTGCGCGCGCCATCGCGCGCTGGCCTGGGCACCACTGCCTTGTAGACCATCGCCGCCGGGCGCAGGATGAAGCGGTCGATCGGCTGCGAGATCGCATAGGAAATGCGGTTCAGATCCTCGAGCGGATCGGGAAAGGGCTTGGGCGCGGCGAGGTCGATATCGTCGAGCGGCGTAGCGGCGGCGGCTCGGTCGAGGGTGGGGCCGGGGTGATATCGACCAGCGCGTGTTGCGCCTGTACTGAATTAGCGCGTTTCCCCGCGAAGGCGGGGACCTCGAGTCGGCAAACGCCTGTCATCCGCCGAGCCGCCCGAGGCCCCCGCCTTCGCGGGGGAACACAGTTGATTCATGGGCTTGAGTGGAAATTCGGCTGTCTGTTGCGCGGTCACCGGTTCCGCGACCACCGGCATTGCAGCTTCATGCCCGATCGCCGGGGCCGCCGCCACGACGGCAAGCGCAAGCGCCTGGGCGAGCATGGCGTCAGGCGGCTTCCTTGCGGCGGCGCAGGAAGTCGAAGAATTCGACGCCTTCGCGCAGGCGGCGCTTCATCATGTCCCAATCGCGCACCATCTCGCCGACGATCGCGCCGATCTTGCGCGGGCGGAAGTAGAAGCGCTTGTACATTTCCTCGACCTTGTCGAAGATCACTTCGGACGAGAGGTGCGGATAGGACAACTGGGCGATCTGGTTGCCGCCATCATCGAGCAAGTGGTCGCCGCCGTCGAACCAGCCGTTTTCCATCGCCTGCTTGTAGAGGAAGGTCCCCGGATAGGGCGCGGCGAGACTGACCTGGATGGTGTGCGGATTGAGCTCCATCGCATAGCGCGTGGTTTCCTCGATGGTCTCCAGCGTTTCGCCGGGCAGGCCAAGGATGAAGGTGCCATGGATGACGATGCCAAGCTCGTGGCAGTCCTTGGTGAACTGCCGCGCGACATCGGTGCGCAGGCCCTTCTTGATGTTGTGGAGGATCTGCTGGTTGCCGCTCTCGTAGCCGACCAGCAACAGACGGCAGCCGCCTGCCTTCATCGCCTCAAGCGTCTTGCGCGGCACATTGGCCTTGGCATTGCAGCTCCACGAAACCGGAAAGCCGGGTTTGCCGAAGCCGAGTTTGCCGAGTTCGGCTGACAGCTCCTCGATGCGCTCCTGCGCGTCGGTCAGCGTGTCGTCGTCGAAGAAGATTTCCTTCACCTGCGGCATCTCGGCGAGGATATATTGCACTTCCTCGATCACCTTGGGGATCGAGCGGAAGCGGTAATTGTGGCCAGCGATGGTCTGCGGCCACAGGCAGAAGGTGCAACGGCTCTTGCAGCCGCGCCCGGTGTAAAAGCTGACGTAGGGGTGGCGCAGATAGCCGCCGAAATACTTCTCCAGCGTCAAATCGCGCTTGTAGATCGGCGAGACCATCGGCAGCGCGTCCATGTCCTCGATGATCGCGCGGTTCTTGTTGTGGACGATCGCGCCGTCGGGCGCGCGGAAGCTGATGCCGTCGATCCCGGCGAGCGGCCTGCCTTCGGCCAGCTCGACGCAGGTGTAGTCGTATTCCTCGCGGCAGACGAAATCGATCGCCGGGCTGGCCTTGAGGCTCTCTTCGGGCTGCACCGCGACTTTGGCGCCGACGAAGCCGACCATGCACGCGGGATTGCGGTCCTTGATCAGCGCGGCGGTGCGGATGTCCTGGTTGAACGACGGCGTCGAGGTGTGGAGGATAACCAGCTCGCAGCCATCGAACTCATGCGCGATCTGTTCCCAGCCGAGGTCGTGCGGCGGTGCGTCGATCAGCTTCGAGCCGGGCACCATCGCGGCGGGCTGGGCGAGCCAGGTGGGATACCAGTAGCTCTTGACCTCGCGCTTCATCTGGTAGCGCGCGCCGGCCCCGCCGTCGTAGCCGTCGAAGGATGGGGCCTGGAGGAAAATCGTCGGTTTCATGGGAATTCCGTTGCCGATGGATAGCGGGGCGCAATACGACCTTTTTTCGCCATTGTAAGCTGGCTGCCGCGCCAATCGATCACTCTTGCCGCGAAGCTTGCTACAAATGCGGCGAATTCGAGCATGTCGGCCAGTGGCAGCAGCCCGATGAACCCCCGCCGAACGCCGGCGATACGGTCGATCGTGCGCGCAACGGCGATCCGCACGGCCAGTGCCAGCGCCACCACTAACGCACCAACTAGCGGCACAAACGGGGTTGCCAGCAGCGCAAAAGCGAGGGCGTGGGTGACCCCCGAGCCGGCATGGCGCAGCGGAGCAACGCCGCGAATCGTCGCCGACCAGCGCAAGTGCTGGTGCCACAGCTCGGCGAGCGTGCGATGCGCGCAGGCGTGGGTCAGCAGCATCGGCGGCACCGCTACCTTCAGGCCCAGCGCCGCCACTGCCTCGCCGATGGCATAGTCGTCTGCCAGCACGTCGGCGAAACGGCTTCGAAGCCGCCGATCCTGTCCAGCGTCCCCCGCCGGATGGCGATGGTCGAGCCGAGGCAGGGCTGGGCGATGCCGGTGGCGAGCGCCATGACCATGTTGGGAAGGCCGGTATAGCTCATCGCCGCCGCGCTGATCCGCGACGGCCACCCGGCATCGCCGCGCCCGGCATAGAGGCAGGTTACCGCGCCCACCCCGGGCTGGTCGAGCGCGGCGAGCACCGGGGCGAGGTAAGTGCGATCGGTCGCGATGTCGCTGTCGGAAAGCACCAGGATATCGTACCGCGCGGCGGGCATCATCGCCGCGACATTGCCGATCTTGGCATTGGCACCTGGCGCGCGCGGGCCGGTCACGAGCACGATGTCTGCGGCGGGATAGCGTGCCTGCAAGGCCTTGACTGCGTCTACCGCCGGATCGTCCGCCGAGCCGACGCCGCAGATCACCTGCACTGGCCCGGCGTGATCCTGATTGAGGAAACTGGCGAGATTTTCCACCAGGCGAGGCTCCGCGCCATGGAGTGGCTTGAGAATGGTGACGGGCGCGCTGCCCGTAGTGGCGGTGGCGGACTGTGCGAAAAACCGCCGCAGCGCGGCCAGCGCGATCAGATTGTAGGCGATCCCGATCACCGCCAGCGCCCCGAACGCGCATCCGATCCAGTCCGGCAGGCTCATCGAGCGCGGCCCTACACCGCTTTCGCGCCGTCGCAAAACCCTCTAGGGAGCGCGCCGTGCGAGGCGAATTGACAGTCGTGACCGGCGTGGCCGGTTTTGTCGGAGCAGCGGTGGCGCGAGTGCTCGCCGCCAGCGGGCGGCGCGTGCGCGGCGTGGTTCGCGCCAGCAGCCCGCGCGCCAACCTCACCGATTTTCCCGGCGAACTGGTCGCGGCGGACCTGCGCGATCCGGCGCAGGTGGCCACGGCGATGGCGGGCGCGACCGAACTGTTCCACGTCGCCGCCGACTACCGCGTCTGGGCCCGCGATCCCGAAGAGATCGTGCGCAACAACCGCGCCATGACCGAGACAACGATGCGCGCCGCGCTGGCGGCCGGCGTGGCCCGCGTGGTCTATACCAGCAGCGTCGCGACCTTGCTTCCCGTTCCCGCCGGCCCTGCCGACGAGACCCGCCCGGCGCGGCCCGATCAGGCGACCGGGGCCTACAAGCGCAGCAAGGTCATTGCCGAGCGGCTGGTCGAGCGGATGGTGGCCGAGGAAGGCCTGCCTGCGGTGATCGTCAATCCCTCGACCCCGATCGGCCCGCGCGACGTCCATCCGACGCCGACCGGCCGGATCCTCGTCGAGGCGGCCAATGGCGGCATGCCGGCATTTGTCGACAGCGGGCTCAACCTGGTCCACGTCGACGATGTCGCACGCGGGCACCTGCTCGCCATGGAGCAAGGCCGGGTGGGGGAGCGCTATGTGCTGGGCGGCGAGGACGTGCCGCTGTCGGCGATGCTGGCCGAAATCGCCCGGGTTTGCGGCCGCAAGCCGCCGACGGTGCAATTGCCGCTCGCTCCGCTGTTTCCGCTCGCCTGGGCTGCCGAGCAATGGGCGCGGCTGTCGGGCCGCGAGCCGTTCCTCACCCTCGATTCGCTGCGCATGGCGCGGCATCGCATGTATTACTCGTCGGCCAAGGCCACGCGCGAACTGGGCTATACCGCGCGACCCTGGCCGGAAGCAGTGGGCGATGCGCTCGCCTGGTTTCGCGTTCAGGGGATGCTGCGGTGATCTGGCTGGCCGCGCTTTCGCTGGCGATCTGGGCCGGACTGGCGGCCACCGGCTTCTGGCTGTGCGGCGAGCGCGAGGACCGGCTGGACTTGCCGGTTCACAGTGACTGGCCCGATGTCGTCGCCGTGGTTCCCGCGCGCAACGAGGCCGATGTCGTCGCCCGCTCGCTCGGCAGTCTCGCTGCGCAGGACTATCCCGGTGCCTTTCTGATCGTGCTGGTTGACGACAACAGCGAGGATGGGACCGGTGCGATGGCGCGCGATCTGAAGAGCCCATCCCCTTCAGGGGAGGGGTTGGGGTGGGGGCTGTCCGGTCAAGGCGACGTTGGATATGCGCGACAGGCCCCACCCCCGACCCCTCCCCTGAAGGGGACGGGAAGTCACCGTGCTTTCCGGCGCGCCGCTCCCGCAGGGCTGGACCGGCAAGCTCTGGGCACTGTCGCAAGGCATCGCAGCGGCGGGGAGCCCGCATTATCTCTGGCTGACCGACGCCGACATCGAGCACGCCCCCGATACGCTGCAACGCCTGGTCGGCATTGCCGAGGTCAAGCAGCGCAAGCTGGTCTCGTTCATGGCCGAGCTGCATTGCCGAGGGTGGCACGAAAAGGCGCTGGTGCCGGCCTTCATCCACTATTTCATGATGCTCTACCCGTTCAACTGGATCAACCGGAAGGGGCCGCTGGCAGGGGCGGCGGGGGGCTGCGTGCTGGTCGAGCGCGAAGCATTGGCAACTGCGGGCGGGATTGCGGCGATCCGGGGGGCGCTGATCGACGATTGCGCGCTGGGCGCGCTGCTCAAGCGGCAGGGTCCGATTTGGCTGGGGTTGACTCACCGCGCGCGCTCGATCCGGCCCTATCGCGATGCCGGCGAGATCGGCGCGATGATCGCGCGCTCGGCCTATGCGCAGTTGCGCTATTCGCCGCCGGTTCTCGCAGCGACGGTGATCGGCCTCGTCTCGATGTTCGCCGCGCCGGTCTGGCTGGCCATTGCCGGGCAGGGCACGGCGCAGCTCATGGCCTTGGCTGCTCTCGCGATAATGATGGCGATCTGCCAGCCGATCCTGCGCTTCTATCGCCTGTCGCCGCTGTGGGGCCTGGCGCAGCCGCTGGTCGGGCTGTTCTACACCGGCTGCGTACTGCTCTCCGGCTGGCAACACTGGCGCGGGCGCGGCGGCATGTGGAAGGGCCGCGCGCAGGCACCGGACCGGATGCATGACGGGGCGGTGGCATGAGCGATCTCTCGTCCGGAAAGGACCACCGGCAGGAAAACTTTCCGGTGGCCTCGTGGCTGCTCAGGCGTGAGCACCGCGCACCGATCCTGGCCTTCTACCGCTTCGCCCGCGCGGCCGATGATATTGCCGACCACCCGGCAACAGCGGAGGCGGAAAAGCTCGCGCTGCTGGCGGAAATGCGCGCCGGGCTGACAGGAGATGGCGCGCACGAGGCCATGGCGCTGGCCGAAGCCGCGCGGGAACGAAACCTCGACCTTGTCCATGCGCACGACCTGCTTGATGCCTTTGTGCAGGACGTCACCCAATCCCGCTATGCCGACTGGGAGGCGCTGATTGCCTATTGCCGGCTTTCGGCAATGCCGGTCGGCCGCTTCGTGCTCGACGTTCACGGCGAGGATCGTGCGATCTGGCCGCTGTCCGATGCGCTCTGCGCCGCCTTGCAGGTGATCAACCACTTGCAGGACTGCGGCAAGGACTACTGCGCGATCGACCGTGTTTATCTCCCGACTGGCCGGCTGGAGGCCGCAGGGACAGACGTCGCGGCACTTGGCGAACCGTTGGCCTCTCCCGCGCTGCGCGGCGTCATTGCCAGCCTTGCCGAGCAGACCATGCTGCTCCTCGAGCGCAGCGCGCCCTTCGCGACCCATATCGGCGACCGCCGCCTCGCCGCCGAGGTTGCGGTCATCCAGCGGCTCGCCGAGGATCTCTGCGCCCTGCTGCTGGTCCGCGATCCGCTGAGCGAAACGGTCCACCATTCGAAGCCGCGCGCCGCCTGGCTGGCGCTCGGCGCGGTGCTGCGCAACGGGTGGCGGCGATGAGCGCGGCGGTCACTCCCGCTCAGCTTCGCGCCGCCGTTGCCGGCAGTTCCTTCTATGCCGGCATGCGCATCCTGCCGCGCGCCGAACGCGAGGCGATGTTCGCGATTTATGGCTTTTGCCGGATGGTCGATGACATCGCCGACGACCAGCAGGGCGACCCCGCCAAACGCCACCACCGGATGCAGGCATGGCGCGACCACATTGCCGCGCTCTATGCCGGCGGCGATCCCGGGCAGGCCGCGTTCCTCGCCGGGCCGGTGCGCCGCTTCCAGCTCGACCAGGCTGATTTCATCGCCGTGATCGACGGCATGCAGATGGACCTCGACCGGGACATCCGCTGGCCGCCTTCGCCGCGCTCGATCTTTATTGCGACCGCGTCGCCTCGGCGGTCGGACGGCTGTCGGTGCGGGTCTTCGGCATGGAGCGCGAGCCGGGCATTGCGCTGGCGCATCATCTCGGCCGCGCGCTGCAATTGACCAATATCCTGCGCGACATCGACGAGGATGCCGTCAATCGGCCGGGTCTACCTGCCGATCGAGGCGTTGCAAGCGGCAGGGATCGCGCCGACGACGCCGCCAGCGCTTGTTCGCCGATCCCGGGCTCGATCTGGCGGCGCGCTGGCTGGCAGCCAGGGCGGAACACCACTTCGTCGAGGCCCACGCCATTCTCGCCGCCCGGCCCCGGGGCCGGCTGATCGCGCCCCGGCTGATGGATGCCGCCTATTCGCGCGTGCTGGCGAAAATGCAGGCGCAAGGCTGGTCCGCGCCCCGCCGGCGGGTGCGCACCGACAAGCTTGCGCTGCTGTTCACCCTGGCGAGGCTGTGGCTGAAGGGATGAGCGCTCCCGCCGAGGCATACGTGATCGGCGCAGGGCTAGCCGGCCTCTCCGCCGCAGTCGAACTGGCGCGCGCGGGCGTGAAAGTGCGTCTCGCCGAAGCCGCGCCGCGCGCCGGCGGGCGCTGCCGTTCATACCATGACCCTGCGCTCGGCATGACCATCGACAATGGCAACCACTTCACCTTTTCGGGCAACCAGGCAGTGGCGCGCTATTGCGAGACCATTGGCAGCGCGGGTGGGCTGAAGGGCCCCGAGCATGCCAGCTTTGCCTTCCACGACCTGGCCGATGGCAGCCGCTGGACACTGGCGGTCAACGACGGGCGCTTCCCGCTGTGGATGTTTTCAGCAAGCCAGCGCGCGCCAGGCACCACTGTCGCCGACCATCTCGCATTGGCGCGTATTGCCATGAGCGGCCGCGACGGCCGCAGCATTGGCGATCTTGTGTCCACCCAGGGCCCGTTCTGGCATCGCGTGGTCGAGCCGATGATGCTCGCGGTGCTCAATTGCCCGGCCGCCGAGGGCTCGGCCTGGCTGGCGGCCCGGTTCCTGCGCGAATCGTTCCTGCGCGGCGGACGCGCCTGCCGCACCATGGTCGCCGAGCCGACGCTCGACGCTGTGTTCATCGATCCGGCGCTCGCCTGGCTGCGGCTGCGCGGCGCGAGCCTGCGGCTGGGCGAAAGGCTTCGCGCCATCCGCTTCGCAGGCGATCGCGCGGTCGAACTCGAATATGGCGACCGCACCGAGGCAGTCAGGGACGCCGCAGTCGTGCTCGCCGTGCCGCCTTGGGTCGCGGCGGAGCTGGTTCCCGAACTCACCGTGCCCGACCGCTTCTGCGCGATTCTCAACGCCCATTTCGCCATTCCCCCACCCGCCGGAGCGCCGCCGATCACCGCGCTGCTCGGTGCGACCTCGCAATGGGTGGTCTGCCACGACAACCGCGTCTCGGTGACGATCAGCGGTGCCGACGACATCATCGACCGGATCGCGAACCACTGGCCCGGCTGCTCTGGGGCGAAGTCAGCTCCACGCTCGGCATTTCCGGCGCCCATGCCGGCCTGGCAGATCGTCAAGGAAAAGCGCGCGACCTTTGCCGCCACGCCCGATCAGGACGCGCTGCGCCCGCTGGCGCGCACCCGCTGGCGCAACCTGTTCCTTGCCGGCGACTGGGTGCAGACCGGACTTCCCGCGACCATCGAGGGCGCATTGCGCTCAGGCGATAGTGCAGCGTGCTTGGCCATGGGGCATCGCTCGCGCTATGGGGCGTTCTAATGTCGGCGAGCTTCACCCATGCGCAAATTCCGCAGCAGCCCTGCTTCCCCCCTCCCGCTGGCGGGAGGGGTCGGGGGTGGGCCAGTCGGCCGAATTCAGCAGCTTGGCGTCAATTTCACACTGACCCACCCCTAACCCCTCCCGCCAGCGGGAGGGGGACCACGTCCCTCTGGGCAGGGGAGCGGCGCGATGACTGGAAACTTACTCGATCAGGCCATCGAGCGCTCGTCATCCGCGCTGTTTGCCGAGCAGCAGCCCGATGGCCACTGGGTCTATCGAGCTCGAGGCCGATGCCACCATCCCGGCGGAATATGTCTTGCTGCGCCACTATCTCGGCGAACCGGTCGATGCGGAAATGGAGGCGAAGATCGCCGCCTACCTGCGCCGCCGCCAGTCCGCCGAGCATCACGGCTGGCCGCTCTATCACGACGGCGGCTTCGACATCAGCGCGACGATCAAGGCCTATTTTGCGCTCAAGATGATCGGCGATGCGCCCGATGCTCCGCATATGGCCCGCGCCCGCGCGGCGGTGCTTGGCGCGGGCGGGGCGGAAGCCGGCAATGTTTTCACCCGCATCCAGCTGGCGCTCTATGGCGCGGGGCCATGGCGCGCAGTGCCGACCATCCCGCCCGAACTGATCCTCGCGCCGCGCCGGTTTCCGGTGCATCTCAGCAAGATTTCCTACTGGGCGCGCACTGTTGTGGTGCCCTTGCTGGTGCTGTGCGCGCTCAAGCCGCGCGCCAGGAACGCCAAGGGCGTACGGATCGACGAACTGTTCAGCGGCAGGCCGGCGAAACTCTCCAGTCAGGCCGATCATGTCCACAAGGGCTGGAAGCTGTTTTTCAACGGCCTCGATGCCGTGCTCACCAAAGCCGACCGGCCTGTGGCCCCGCGCGCTGCGCCGGCGTGCGATCCGGCTTTGCGAGGAGTGGGTGATCGAGCGGCTCAACGGCGAGGACGGGCTCGGCGCGATCTATCCGGCGATGGCCAACGCGGTGATGATGTTCGACGCGCTGGGTTATCCCGAGGACGATCCCCGCCGCGTCATTGCGAGGCTGTCGATCGAGAACCTGCTCATCGTCAAGCAGGACGAGATCTATTGCCAGCCCTGCGTTTCGCCGGTGTGGGACACCGCGCTTGCCGCCCACGCCATGCTCGAGCTGGGCAGCGACGAGGCAGTCGAACGCGCACACCGGGCGCTTGACTGGCTGCGCCCGCGCCAGGTGCTCGATGTGGCCGGCGACTGGGCCGAGCAGCGCCCCGATGTGCGCCCCGGCGGCTGGGCCTTCCAGTACACCAATGATCATTACCCCGACCTCGACGATACCGCCGTTGTCGTCATGGCAATGGACCGCGCCGCCGGGCTGCGCGGCGATGCGGATGCCGAGGCCATTTCCCGCGCCCGCGAATGGGTCGAAGGTTTGCAGAGCAAGGATGGCGGCTGGGGTGCCTTCGATGCCGACAACGACAAGCTCTACCTTAACAACCTGCCCTTCGCCGATCACGGCGCGCTGCTCGATCCGCCCACCGCCGATGTCGGCGCGCGCTGCGTCTCGATGCTCGCCCAGCTTGGCGAGCCCGCCGAATCGCCGCGCATGGCTGCCGCGCTGGCCTGGCTGGAGCGCGAGCAGGAAGCCGAGGGCAGCTGGTTCGGTCGCTGGGGGGTGAACCATGTCTATGGCACCTGGTCAGTGCTTTGCGCGCTGGGCCGCGCCGGAATTGCCCACGATCACCCGATGATCGCGCGCGCTGTCAGCTGGCTCAAGAAGGTCCAGAACGATGATGGCGGCTGGGGCGAGAGCTGCGATTCCTATGCGCTCGACCGCCAGGGGCACGAACCGTGCCGCTCCACCGCCTCGCAAACCGCCTGGGCCGCCCTGGGGCTGATGGCGGTGGGCGAGGCCCGGTCGGACGCGGTCGAACGCGGTATTGCGTGGCTGATGGCCCATCAGGAAGCGGACGGTATGTGGGGCCAGGAACTCTACACCGGCGGCGGCTTTCCGCGCGTCTTCTACCTGCGCTACCATGGCTATCCGCGCTATTTTCCCGTCTGGGCGCTGGCGCGTTACCGCAACCTCAGGGCAGCCAATACGGACACGGTCGCTTGGGGCATGTAGTCGCCGTCTGCGGGCTCAAGCGCGAAGGCACGGTGCTGCGCGGGCCAGGATTGCGGGTGATTGCCGGAGGCGGCGATCCGCAGGCGCTGGCTGAGAAGCTGGCACGCGAAGCGCAAGGTGCCGCCGGGATTATCAGCTTCGGCATGGCGGGCGCGCTCGATCCGGCCTTGCGGATCGGCGACTGGATAATCGGCGAGCGGGTGACAGGTACGGTCGCTTGCGATTGCGATCCGCGCTGGATTGCCGCGCTGGCGGCACGGCTGCACGAAGCGCGACGAGGCATTTGCTACGCGGATGGCAAGCTCATCGCCGATCCGGCGGAGAAGCGCGGTCACAATCAGGAGACCGGCGCAATCGCCGCCGACATGGAAAGCCATGTCTGCCGCGCAGGCCGCAGCGCGAGCCGGGCTCCCCTTCGCCATCCTGCGCTGCATTTCGGACGAGGCGAGCCAGGAGATACCGCCCGCGATCGGCGTCGCGATGCGCCCAGACGGCGGTCTGGCGCTCGGGGCTATTTTGAGGTCGATAGCGAGAAATCCCGCACAACTGCCTGGATTGGTACGGTCTTTCGGTCACTTCAGCAAAGCCTACGCAGCCTTGCGCAGCGGAGCGAGCCTTGCCGGCCCGCGCCTCGGCTTCGACCGGCGCTGATCAGGCGGCAGCGCGCGCGGCGCGGCGAAAGCCTTCCGGGTCCTCGCGCTCGATCCGCCCCATCTGCTTTTCAACCTCGGCGGCATGGACATCCACCGCCTTGCGCGCCCGCGAAAGGTCGGCATCGGCGACCATCGGCTTTTCGGTGTTCACCCCGGTCAGCGCCAGCCTGACGAATTCCCACGGCCGTCGCAACGCATCGGCGGCTGCCGTGCCCTCGAACCCGCAATGCACCATGCAGTTCGAGCACTTTTCATATTTGCCGACCCCGTAGTCGTCCCAATCGGTTTCTTCCATGAGTTCACGGAAGCTCTCAACATACCCTTCGCCGACCAGGTAGCAGGGCTTCTGCCAGCCGAACACGGTGCGCAGCGGCATCGACCAGGGGGTGCATTCGTAGCTGCGGTTGCCGGCGAGAAAGTCGAGGAACAGTGGCGAGTTGGTGAATTTCCAGGCTTTACCCCCATTTCCGCGCTTAAACAGGTCGCGGAACAGGTTCTTGGTGCGCTCGCGGTTGAGGAAATGCTCCTGATCGGGTGCACGCTCATAGGCATAGCCCGGCGAGATCGTCGTCTCGACGCCGCGCGCGGCCATCAGGTCGAGGAACCCGGCAAGGCGGGCGGGATCGGCGTCGTTGAACACCGTGCAGTTGATCTGCACGCGGAATCCCTTGGCGAGCGCCAGATCGATCGCTTCGAGCGCCACGTCATAGACCCCGTCCTGGCAGACCGACTTGTCGTGCATCGCCTGGTCGCCGTCGAGGTGGATCGACCAGGTGAAGAAGCCATTGGGCTTGTAGTCGTCGATCTTCTTCTTGAGCAGCAGCGCGTTGGTGCACAGGATGACGAACTTCTTGCGCGCGAGATAGCCCGCAACGATGCGCGGCATGTCGCGGTGGAGCAGCGGCTCGCCGCCGGCAATCGACACCGCCGGCGCGCCGCATTCCTCGATCGCCGCCATGCATTCGTCATACGACAGCCGGCGGTTGAGAATGGCGTCGGGATAGTCGATCTTGCCGCAGCCCTTGCAGGCGAGATTGCAGCGCAGCAGCGGCTCGAGCATCAGCACCAGCGGGTATTTGCCGCCCTTGAGCTGGTTGACGATGGCATGGCTGCCGATGCGCAGCGCCGGTGCGAGGGGGAAGGACATTGCGACCCTTTTCTAGTCGTGTGCCGCACGAGTGGTGAGTCCTGTGCGGGCCAGGAGCGAGCCCTTTCGCGGATTTGGCGCGGATTTTCAACCTGTGCGTTCATCGCCATTACAGTTTCGGCCTGCTAGGGGCGGCGCTCGCCTTCCAGGAGGACCACGATGTACAGACCGATTGCCGCCGCCGTGCTCGCCGTTTCGCTCGCCATTCCGGCGGCGCGGGCGCAGGTCGCCGACCCGGCGATCGGCACGGTCAACGTGCTCAACACCGGGCTGATCGCGGCGATGCGCGGGGGCCCTCCCGCCGGGCAGGCGGGGCGGGCGCGCACCGTGACTCCGGCCATCGACCGCGCCTTCGACCTGCCATTGATGACCCGGCTCGCGGTCGGCCCGGGCTGGACGAAGTTGAGCTCAGCCGACCAGTCGGGCCTTGTCGCCGCCTTCCGCGCATTGACCATCGCGCAATATGCCAAGAACTTCGACAGCTACGGCGGCGAAAGTTTCAGCGTTGCGCCGCAGGTCGAAACGCGCGGCGGCGACAAGCTGGTGCGCACCACGCTGAATGTCCCGCGGGGTGCGGCGGAGGCGCTCAACTACCGGCTGCGGCTGAGCGGCGGGGCGTGGAAGATCATCGACGTCTATTACCGCAATTCGATCAGCCAGCTGGCGACGCGGCGCTCGGAATTCGCCCGCCCGCTGGCGACCGGCGGCGCGGCGGCGCTGATCGCCCACCTCAACCGCCTCGCCGCGCGCCCGGTCGATGGCGGGGTGCGTTCAAAGTCGTTCCGTTTGAGGCCGCAGATCGCCTGACTTCGCCCCCT
This sequence comes from uncultured Alphaproteobacteria bacterium, assembly GCA_963777795.1. Classification (GTDB taxonomy): domain Bacteria; phylum Pseudomonadota; class Alphaproteobacteria; order Sphingomonadales; family Sphingomonadaceae; genus Novosphingobium. The sequence goes on along the minus strand of CAVZRM010000002.1, from coordinate 687,288 downwards.
TTCAGGTGAGGCCAGGCCAAGCCCTCCGCACCCTCAAGCGGGCGCTCTGCCTCAATGCGTCAGTGCGCGCCGCAGCTGATACTTCCCGCCGTCGAATTCCTCGAACAATTGCTCGAGCGAGGGGTGATCGACTGGGCCGCCGTCGCCGTCGCCGAGCAGGTTCTGCTGGCTGACATAGGCGACATAGCTGCCTTCGCCGTTCTCGGCGAGCAGGTGATAGAACGGCTGTTCGCGCTTGGGACGGACTTCGGCGGGGATCGATTCGAACCATTCCTCGCTGTTGGCGAAGACCGGATCGATATCGAAAACCACGCCGCGGAAGTCATAGACCCGGTGCCTGACGACATCGCCGATGGCGAAGCGTGCCTGCATGCGCAGCGGGGCCTCGATCAGCTTGCCGGCCTGGGGTGAGAAGAATGTCGCGCGGTCCATGGCCGGCAATATAGGTTTTGTGCACCTGCGAAACAAGCGAAGCTTTCGCACCATCCCCGGCGGAGTAGTCGGGAGGGGCTTGGCAAGCGCCAAAGCATCGGCTAACCGCGCCGCTTCGCGACCGGGCCGGGGCGAATTCCCCGCGCCGATGCACTTCACGGAGAGGTGGCAGAGAGGTCGAATGCGCCGCACTCGAAATGCGGTTTACGGGCAACCGTAACGTGGGTTCGAATCCCACCCTCTCCGCCAGGTGTTATTGATTATATTGATTATTTTTTGAGCTGGGCAGCGACTCCGGGAGCCGCTCCCCGATGTGCTTGCTCTACGACTTGATACTTACGCCATTCTGCTTGAGCGTTTCGACGATGCGTTTGGCATTCGCATTGCCGCTTTTGGCAAGTTCGTTGACACCCTTGGCAAGGGCATCAAGCTGCAATTCGGCCTTTCGGTTGTTGGCGATGGCCGTGTTCTGGCTCTGCATGGCGGCTTCGAGTTGCGCATGGGTCTTGCGAAGGTCGATGAGGTGGGAAATCTGCGTGCCGATCAGGGCAAGCGCCAGCACACCGATGGCGATCGAGTTACTGCGATCCATTGTCGTCTCCATCGGCTTTCGGGGCGGGCGCATTGGCGTTGATGGTCACACCGTTGTTGGCCAGCAGTCGTCGCAGAGCCGAATCGTCATTATCGACTGCCGCCTTGGCCATGATCTGCACCAGCGAATTGTTGAGGTTGGCAAGCGCCTGCGATTTGGTCAATTTCGCCTGATCCTCGATGACTTGCGCTTGCAAACCCCGGTTGCTGTAGGACTGGAACATCGTGAACAGCGCAAGGATCAGCGCCAGACCGCCAAGTCCTAAAGTCAATTTGTTAAGCCGCAGCTTGTCTGTCGATTCATCCATGAAGAACTCCGGTCTGCAAACAAGACGCCGCAGAGGCTATCGCCGCCGGGCGCACTTGTCTCGCGAAAGTTTGCAGGTTCAGGCCCCGGATAGCCGTGACTGCGTCACCTGCTTGCGGCGCATCACTCCGCCAATCAGTCCGAAGCCGAGGATCATCATCAGCCAGCTTGCCGGTTCCGGCACCGCGCCGCCAACGCCGCCGGTAATATTGGCGGAAACGTTGACCGTGATCGGTGCGAAGTTGAAATTGCTCAGGCCCGGGAAGCTGCTGAAGCCGCTGAATGTAATCGTCTGGAAATAGTTGCCGTCGGCAAGACCCGTTGTGTCGAAACTGAAAAGATTGCCGAGGTTCGATTGGCCGCCCGCTAGGCCCGAGAAGCTGTTGCCGGCGAACGAGAAACCTGCGCCGCTGGTCGCGCCGAAGCTACCGCCGAGAAATTCGGAGAAGGCCGACAAGGGGATGGCATTGGTCACGCCGAGATTGCCGCTGAAGATCCCCGAATTCGTGCCTAGGCTTCCAAGGTTGAGCGTGTAGGCATTGCCGGAACCCGAGAATATCCCTGTTCCCGAGTTCTGGAACAGGCTGGCGCTGGCGAGCTGGGTGATGGTCCCGACGAAGTTGACGTTTTGCGGAGCAAGCGCGAGATCGCTCATCTCGGTATTGTGCGAAGCAAAATTGAGCGAACCCGACGCGTTGACCACGCCTGCCGTGGCTGTGTTCAGCGCGAAGTTGGCATTGGCCGACTGGCCGGCGGCCAGCGGACCCGGAGCGGACCCGCTCACCCCGGCGGGCAGGCTGCCAACGCTGGTCACAAGTGAATCGGTCAATGCGCCCGATGCACTGTTGGTGATGCCCAGGCTGCCCGTCGGGCCGGGATCGTTCTGGCGGACGACGCCGAAGTTGACGGTATTCGACGCCAACAGGGCGACCGCCTGCTGATAGACATTGCCCGTCACATTGACTGTCTGGCTGGGCAGCGCGACATTGGGATTGGGCGACAGGTTCGAGGCGAAATCGAGCGTGGCGGTGCCTGTCTTGACGCCCGAAGTCGCGGTGTTCACACCGACGCTGATCGCGTTCGAGGTCGATCCCGAGCCGATGTTGGTGAAGCTGCCGCTGCCAGTCACCGCGCCGGTGGCCGAGGCGAAGCTGCCATCGAGCCCGGCGGACGGACCGATGCCGTCGTTGCGGACCGAGATGCTGGCGGTGTTCGCGCCGCCGACCCGCTGCGCGGCGACAACGACCGGATTGGCATTGAGGATCGTCGCGGCAGCGGGATTGACCACCAGGCCATTGACCACGCCGGTCACCGCGAGGTTCTGCGTTGGCAGACCCAGCACGCCGAGCCCGCTGGTACCAGCCCCGTTGGTCGCCAGCAGCACGTCGATCGCACCGGTCTTGTTGCCGACGGTCGAGGTATCAAACGTCAGCACCATGGTGCTGTTGTTGCCGAGGCCGGCAGCGAGGTTGGTCAGGCTGCCGGTTGCGCCGGCGACCGAATTGCCTGTCACGGCACCCCAGCTGACGTTCAGCCCTTCCTGGAAGCCGAGCGCGCCCGCCACCTGGCTGTTGCTGATATCGAGCGCGCGAGTGACCAGACTGCCGACCAGCACCGGGCCGACGTTGAACGCGGCGACATTGTTGATCACCGGATTGGCGACCTGATAGACCGCGCCGGTCAGATTGAGCGTCGCGTCAGCGACATTGTCGAAATTGTTGACGACGTTGAGCGTCTGCCCGGCGAGCGAGCCCGCAGAGGTGCCGGCGAAATTGATCGTGACGTTCGCTGTCCCGCCGCCTGCCGCCGCTGTCCAGTTCGCGCCGGTCAGCGTCACGCCGGGGGCACTGGTATTCTGCACCGCGCCGATCAGGTTGGTCGATGCGCCATTGTTGGTGATCGTCAGCCCGGTCGAAGTCGCCCCGGCGTTGCGGATGTTGCCAAGGTTGAGCGTGTTGCCGGTCAATGCCGGGCCGGAAAGGTCCATGGTGGCGCTGGCGGCAAGGATCAGCCCGGCACCAGTGACGTTGGCGTGGTTGTTGAAGGCGTTGCCGCTGCCGAAACTGGCGTTGGTGTAGTTGCTGGTAACAGTGATGTTGCTGGCCCCCAGGCCCAGCGTGCCATTGTTGGTCAGGTTGCCCGCGGTCGAAGCTCCGCCGAGATTGAGCGTCGCGCCCGGATCGATGGTGATCGTGCCGCCTGCGCCGGTGATCGCCTGGGTGGCCATCGTGCCCGATGCCGCCCGGACCGTGCCGGTGTTGGCGATCGGCGACACGATCGAACTGGTGCCATCGCCGATCAGCGTGCCGCTGTTGGTATAGCTGTTCGCGGTGAACGCGCTGTCGCGCACGAAATGCAGGCCGGCGTTGGAGAAATTGCCGCCGCCCGCCGCCACGGTGAAATTGCGCCCGTCGAGCGCGAACACGCCGCTCGCCGCGACGCCGGTCAGCGTCTGGTCGATGCTTGTGTTCACGCCCGTGCTGAAATTGGTGACGTTGAGCACTGACTGGGCACCCTGGAGCTGCACTTCGGTGACGCTGCCAGCAGCAGTGCCGATGGTGACCAGGCTGTTGGCTCCGGTCGAGCGCAGGTTGATGGTGCTGGTCCCGCCGAAGCCTTCGACCCGCAGCTTGCCAGCATCGAGCACGCCGCCAGTCTTGAGGTTGACGAAGTTGGCGTCGTTGTTGAACACGATGGAGCCGCCCGCATTGGCGAACAGCTGCCCGCCAAGGCCTGCGCCGCCATTTTCATAGCGCCCGCTTTCGAACGACAGCGTCTTGCCATTGGTCGCTTCGATCGTGCCGTTGTTGAGCAGGCCCGAAATGCCGCCAGTGCCGAGCCCGCCCGCCGTGCCGCCGCTGCCGCCGCGTGCGTCGATCGAAAGACCGGTTCCCGTGCTCGCCGAAATGGTGCCATTGTTGGTGATCAGGCTGTTGTTGATGCCAAGCTGACCCGATCCGTTGATCAGCAAGCCAGCGCCGATGACCAGTGCGCCGCCGTTGCCGCTGATCTGCGAATAACCGCCGCTGTTGTCGAGCACGATGGTTCCGGAACCGTTCAGCGCCAGCGGCGTTGTCGCGCCACTTTCATTGAACAGGCGCGAATTGACGCCGACGTTGATGGTGCCGTTGGTGGTCAGGGCCGTGTTGGCATAGAGATCGACGCTGGTGAGGTTGAGCCGCGTGCCGCCCGACAGGGTCGCATTGGTCAGATAGATATTGCCGCCGCCATCGATGATCGTGCTGGTGGCATCCGAGGTCAGCGTGCCATTGACGATGCGGCTGTCATTTCCGAGCACGAGAGTGGAGCCACCCACCGCACGCATGATGCCGCCTGCGGCGTTCTCATAGTAGCCGCTCTCGAACGACAGGGTGCTGCCACCCGCTGCTTCGATTACATTGGTGTTGATCAGCCCTGCATTGCCACCGGTGCCCACGCCCGCACCGGACCGGCCACCGCTGCCGCCAGCCGAGTCAACACTGATCGAGCCGCCACCGCTGGCTGAGAAGATGCCGTTGTTTGTGATATCGCTGGTGTTGATACCGACCTGGCCGGAGCCGAGGATCGTCTGGTTGGCTCCGAATATCAGGTCACCGCCGTTTCCGCTGATCTGCGAGTAGCCGACGCTGTTATCCAGCACGATCGCGCCAGTGCCCAGGAAGGTCAGCGAGGCGGCACTGGCCTCGCGGAAAATCCGCGAATTGACGCCGACATTGATCGTGCCCTCGTTGGTCAGGGTCGCGCCGGCATAGAGATCGGCGCTGGTGATGTTTAGCCGTGTGCCCGAAGACAGTGTCACGTCCGTCAGATAAAAATTGCCGCCGCCGTCGATGATCGTGCTGCTGGCGTCCGATGTCAGCGTGCCATTGACGATGCGGCTGTCATTGCCAAGCACGAGGGTGGACCCGCCAGCCGAGCGCATGATGCCGCCTGCGGCGTTCTCATAGTACCCGCTCTCGAACGACAGGGTGCTGGCACCTGTCGCCTGCATGATGTTGTTGTTGATCAGCCCCGCGTTGCCACTGGTTCCCACGCCCGCACCGGACCGGCCACCGCTGCCGCCAGCCGAGTCAACACTGATCGAGCCGCCACCGCTGGCTGAGAAGATGCCGTTGTTTGTGATATCGCTGGTGTTGATACCGACCTGGCCGGAGCCGAGGATCGTCTGGTTGGCTCCGAATATCAGGTCACCGCCGTTTCCGCTGATCTGCGAGTAGCCGACGCTGTTATCCAGCACGATCGCGCCAGTGCCCAGGAAGGTCAGCGAGGCGGCACTGGCCTCGCGGAAAATCCGCGAATTGACGCCGACATTGATCGTGCCCTCGTTGGTCAGGGTCGCGCCGGCATAGAGATCGGCGCTGGTGATGTTTAGCCGCGTGCCCGATGACAAGGTCACGTCGGTCAGATAGAAATTGCCGCCGCCGTCGATGATCGTGCTGGTGGCATCCGATGTCAGCGTGCCATTGACGATGCGGGCGTCATTGCCAATAATCAGCGTCGAACCGCCGACAGACCGGATGATACCGCTGGGGGCATTTTCGTAATAGCCGCTGGCGAACGTCAGGGTGCTGGCCCCGCTTGCCTCCATGATATTGTTGTTGATCAGCCCCGCATTGCCGCCGGTGCCTACGCCTGCGCCGCCTCGGCCGCCACTGCCGCCGGCCGAGTCAACTGTGATCGTACCGCTGGAGGAGAAGATGCCGTTGTTGGTGATATCGCTGGCGTTGATCCCGACCTCACCGGAGCCCTGGATCGCCTGGTTGGCCCCGAATATCAGGTCACCGCTGTTGCCGCTGATCTGGGAATAGCCGCTGCTGTTATCCAGCACGATCGCGCCGGTTCCCAGGAAGGTAAGCGAGGCGGCACTGGCCTCGCGGAAAATCCGCGAATTGACGCCGACATTGATCGTGCCCTCGTTGGTCAGGGTCGCGCCGGCATAGAGATCGACGCTGGTGAGGTTGAGCCGTGATCCGGAAGACAGGGTCGCGTTGGTCAGATAAATGTTGCCGCCGCCGTCGACGATCGTGCTGGTGGCATCCGAGGTCAGCGTGCCGCCGACGATGCGGCTGTCATTGCCCAGCACGACCGTGGAGCTGTTGATCGCGCGGATGATGCCGCCGGGCGCATTCTCATAGTAACCGCTCTCGAAGGACAGCGTTCCGCCATTGGTGGCCTGCATGATGCCGCTGTTGAACAGTCCGGCAACTCCCCCGGTGCCGACACCAGTCCCCGGCGCGACGCCGGCACTTCCCCCTGCCGAGTTGATCGAGATGCCACCCGAGGCCACATCCGCCGAAAACAATCCCGCATTGGTGATGAAAGTGTTGTTGATGCCGATCTGCCCGCGGCCGCGAACGGTCTGCCCAGCGCCAAAATCAAACCGCTGCCCGCTGCCGCTGAGTTGCGCAGAGCCACTGGTATTGTCGAGCACGATCGTCCCGGTGCCGCCGAAGTTCACCGCTCCGCCACCACTGAACAGCCTGGAATTGGTGCCGATGGTGATCGCGCCGTCATTGGTGACCGTCCCGCCATGGATATAGAGATCGGCGCTGGTTACATTGAGCAGGTTGCCGGCTCCAAGCGTAAGCGTGCCGGTGTTGGCGTTGCCTGCCGGTGATCGCAACCACCGCGCCCGCCCCGGTGATCACCGCGCTGTCCGCTGCCACCGGCTGTGCCCCGCAAGACCAGTTGCCCCCGGTTACCCAGTTGCCCGCCGCGACCAGCCAGTTGCAGGTCGCCGCATTGGCAACGGTTGGCGCGGCGGTTGCCGCGAGAGTGAGGGCGGAGGCCGAGACAGCCAGGCGCAGCTTGGAAATATTGGCACGCATCTTCAATTCCCCCTGAAGGAGTTTTCAATTTCACCGATGCGCCCGGAGCCTTCCCGATTAGCGAATCGGGTAAGACGGTTAATTACTTGTTAACGAATACCTACCTCATTCGCCAGAGCGCCATACCCCCCAATCGGAGGGTAAGCCGACCTAATCCCGTGATTGTCCCACTATGGAACAGCCGCCACGGCAAATTCAGATATCAACGATGCCGAGCGCGGCGGCGATGGCCGCCATTTCCGCGCGCGAGCGCGCACGCAGCTTGCGTTTGGCTTTTTCGACGAACTCGTGCGCGGTGGAGCTGGCGACGCCAAGCTCCTGCGCGATCGCGGCATCGGACTTGCCCGACGCGACAAGGCGGATCGCTGCGATCTCGCGATCCGTCAGTCCGGCAGGCGGAATGGCAAAACCATGCCGCCCGACCAGCGTGCGCACATAGCTGTGCAGGCAGATGGCGATGAGCGTCAGAAAACCGCGCTCGGCCGGATCGCGGCAATCGCGGCAGCCGGCCATGCTGACCAGCCCGATCCGGCCGCTGGCCTGGGGCAGCGGCACGATGAAGCCTTCGACCCAACCCGCCGCGGTCACCAGATCAAGCGCCTGTGTGCCGACGCGCGACAGTTTGCGGTCCGACCGCAGGTCTGACCATGTAAATGGCCCGGTCCGGTGCGCCAGTTCCTCGACGACAGGGTCGCGGGCGATCAGGCCCGAATCCATGTAGAATTTGCGCCAGCTGTCGGTCCAGCCGATGAGGTGGAAGGTGGATCGCTCCCGCACCGTCAGATCGACTTCGCCCGATGCAAATGTATCGAAGCCAAGCGGGGCGATCGTGGCGGCGAACAGGGCACCGCATTCGGCCGGCGTCCCAAGCTTGCGCAGGCGATTGTTGAATTTCGCGGCGTCGAGACCGGTCATTGCATGCGGGCTCCAAACCGGTTCGGGCAACCGTGACCGGGTTGGTCGCCGGTATCAGGCATCGATCATCTCCGGATCAAGCTCCCCGGCGCGGTTCTGGATGAACATGAAGCGTTGCGCCGGGTCGCGGCCCATCAGCCGGTCGACCAGGTCCTTCACTGCCGCGCGCCCTTCGTATTCCGGCGGCAGCGTTATCCGCAAAAGCCCCCGCGTGGCCGGGGCCATCGTCGTTTCGCGCAATTGGCCGGGGTTCATTTCGCCCAGCCCCTTGAACCGCCCGACTTCGACCTTCTTGCCCTTGAACTGGGTCGCCTCCAGCTCCGCCCGGTGGGCATCGTCGCGGGCATAGGCTGAGACGGAGCCGCAGGTCAGCCGGTAGAGTGGCGGCTGCGCCAGATAGAGGTGCCCGCGCCTTACCACTTCGGGCATTTCCTGGAAAAAGAAGGTCATCAGCAAGGTGGCGATGTGTGCGCCATCGACATCGGCGTCGGTCATGATGATGATGCGGTCGTAGCGCAGGTTGTCGGGGTTGCAGTCCTTGCGCATGCCGCAGCCCATGGCGAGCGCAAGGTCGGCGATTTCGCTGTTGGCGCGGATCTTGTCCATGGTGGCGCTGGCGACGTTGAGGATCTTGCCGCGGATCGGCAGGATCGCCTGGCTTTTGCGGTCGCGCGCTTGCTTGGCACTGCCGCCCGCGCTGTCTCCCTCGACGATGAACAGCTCGGTCTCCGCGTCGCCTTCGCCCGAACAGTCGGTGAGCTTGCCGGGGAGGCGCAGCTTGCGGGAATTGGTCGCGGTCTTGCGCTTGACCTCGCGTTCGGCCTTGCGGGCGAGCCGCTCGTCCATGCGCTCGATGACATGGCTCAGCAGCGCCTTGCCGCGTTCCATGTTGTCGGTGAGGAAATGGTCGAAATGGTCGCGCACTGCGTTTTCGACCATGCGCGCGGCTTCCGGGCTGGTCAGGCGGTCCTTGGTCTGGCTCTGGAACTGGGGATCGCGGACGAAGACCGAGAGCATCGATTCGCTGCCGGTGACCACGTCCTCCGGCGCGATGTCCTTGGCCTTCTTCTGGCCGACGAGTTCGGCGAAAGCGCGGATGCCTTTGACCAGTGCCGCGCGCAGGCCCGCCTCGTGGGTGCCGCCATCGGGGGTGGGGATGGTGTTGCAATACCAGCTGTAGGCCCCGTCCGACCACAGCGGCCAGGCGACCGCCCATTCGGCGCGGCCTTGCTGCACATCCTGGCCATTGGGGGGGAAGTCCTGCGTGCCCTTGAAAAACTGGGTGGTGACGCATTCGCGGCTGCCCAGCTGCTCGGTGAGATGATCGGCGAGGCCGCCGGGGAACTGGAACACGGCTTCGGCGGGGACATCCTCGCTGACCAGCGAAGCGGCGCATTTCCAGCGGATTTCCACGCCGGCAAAGAGATAGGCTTTCGAGCGGGCGAGCTTGAACAGCCGCGCGGGCTTGAACCTTGCGTCTTCGCCGAAGATTTCGGTATCGGGGACGAAGGAGACGGTGGTGCCACGCCGGTTGGGCGTGCCGCCGAGCGACCTCAATGGACCGAGGGGAAGTCCGCGCGCGAATTCCTGCGCATAGAGTTCCTTGTTGCGGGCGACCTCGACGCGGGTGTGCATCGACAGCGCGTTGACCACGCTGACCCCGACGCCATGGAGGCCGCCCGAAGTGGCATAGGCCTTGCCCGAAAACTTGCCACCCGAATGCAGCGTGGTGAGGATCACTTCGAGCGCCGACTTGCCGGGATACTTGGGGTGCTCGTCGACCGGAATGCCGCGCCCGTTGTCGGAGATCGTCAGGCGGTTTCCTTCCTCCAGCGTCACCTCGATCCGGCTGGCGTGGCCCGCCACCGCCTCGTCCATGGCGTTGTCGAGCACCTCGGCGGCAAGATGGTGGAGCGCGCGCTCGTCGGTGCCGCCGACATACATGCCCGGACGACGGCGGACCGGCTCGAGCCCTTCGAGCACCTCGATGGCGCTGCCGTCATAGGCATCGCCGTTGCTGGCGGGGAGCTTGTCGAACAGGTCGTTTGCGGGTTTGGCGGGCGCTAGTTGGCTCATGGGGAACGGCTATAGAACGTCGCGAATCCGCGCGGCAAGCGGGGGGCGGGGTTATCGACAGGCTGCGTCCCGTATTCCCTGGCTTGGCCCGGGATGATGGATCAGTCCGCGAACCGCCCCGGGGCCGCACTGACCACATCGACCCCGCCGGCGCGGACCTGGCGCACTTCCAGCGCCCGCTGGATTGCGCCATTGGCCCGGAAGCGGAAGGCCCCGTCGAGGCCGAGGAAGCCATCGCGGTCGAACAGGCGGGCAGTGGGGAACACCGTGCCCGGTTTCCATTCGCGCGCGACGCGCAAGGTGAGCAACACCGAATCGTAGCCCAGCGTGGCGATGCGATAGGGCTGGCCGCCGAAACGATTGCGATAGCTGTCGGTGAACTGGCGCCAGCGCGTGTCGGAAACCGCCGAATACCAGGCTCCGGCGAGCGCCGGGCTGGCCGGTATGACGCTCTCGCCGCTCCACAGCTCGGTGCCGAGGATGCGCGGGGCAGGACTGGTGCGGGTCCTGAGCAGCGGGCCGGCTTGCGCTGACATGCGCCCGCCGTCGGCGATCAGCACGGCATCGTAGCCGCCCTTGTCGCGCAGCCGCCGTGCCGCCGCAGCCAGCGAGGCGGCGCTGCGATCGTAGCTTTCCATGGCGACCACCGCGCCGCCCTGGTCGCGCACCGATGCGACCAGGGCCGCCGAGCTGCGCTGGCCGTATTCGCCGGTGGGGATCAGCGCGGCAAAGCGGCTCGCACCCTGGGCGCGGGCATAAGCCACGCTTCGCCCGACCGACTGGCTGGGCAGGCTGCCCATGATAAGCGTGTCGCGCTGGGCGCGGGCCTCGTCGTTCGAATAGGAGATCACCGGGATGCGCGCCGGCCGGGCGGCGGCGGAGACGGCAGGAATATCATCGGACAGCAGCGGGCCGAGGATCAGCTTGTTGCCGTCGGCAATCGCCCTTGCTGCGGCCACGGCCGCGCCGGTCGAGGTGTCATAGGTGGTGATGCGCAGGTTCTGGGCATTGGTGTCGAGCAGCGCCATGGTGGTGGCGTTGGCGATGGCCTGGCCGGCCGCCGCATTGGCCCCGCCGAGCGGCACCAGCAGCGCGACCCGGTGGCGCTCGGCATCGGTGGGCAGCACATTTGCGCTGGGCGGCGGCGGCGGGGGCGGCGGTGCCGGCGGCTTGCTGGGCACGGCCTTGCATGCCGCCAGCAGCGCGATGGTCGCCAGCGTGACCAGCTTGCGGCGATCACAAGTCGGTGTGGCAACCCCGCGCCCGAAACTCTCGCGATTGAACATGCCTTGCCGCTCCCTGTGCTACCGTCCATGCTTGGCACATGACCGCGCCGCTTGCACCCGGACTTTACATTGTCGCCACCCCGATTGGCAATCTCGGGGATATTACGCTGCGCGCTGTTTCGGTGCTGCGTGGTGTGGCAGCGGTGGCCTGCGAGGATACCCGCGTCACCGGCAAGCTGTTGCACCACCTCGGAATCAAGCAGAAACTGGTCCGTTACGACGATCATGCCAGCGAGGAAACGCGCGAGCGGTTGCTCGAAATCGCGCAGACCCAGCCGCTGGCGCTGGTGAGCGACGCCGGCACGCCGCTGATCTCCGATCCGGGCTACCGGCTGGTGCGCGATGCGCGTGCAGCGGGGATTGCCGTGACCAGCCTGCCGGGCCCGAGCGCGGGCCTTGTCGCGCTGACGCTGGCGGGTCTGCCCAGCGACCGCTTCCTGTTCGCGGGCTTCCTGCCGGCCAAGGCCAAGGCGCGGAGCGAGGCGCTGGCGGAGCTGGCGGGGCTCCGCGCGACGCTGGTGTTCTACGAGACCGCACCGCGTCTCGCGGCGATGCTGGCTGCGGTAGGCGAGGCGCTGCCCGGCCGTGACTTGGCGGTGGCGCGCGAGCTGACCAAGCTGTTCGAGGAATGCCGCACCGGGTCCGCGGGCGAATTGATCGCGCACTATGGCGCGCATCCCCCCAAGGGCGAAATCGTCGTACTGGTCGGGCCGGCGGGCGAGAAAGCGGCGGCAGACTGGGATATCGATGGCTTGCTGCGGGCCGAACTGGCCGGTGCCAAGCCGTCGCAGGCGGCAGCTGCGGTGGCCAAGCTCACCGGAAGCGACCGCAAGACGCTCTACGCGCGGGCGCTGGAGCTCAAGTGAACAGCCGGGCAGCGCGCGAGGCACAAGGTCGGCGCGGCGAGTGGCTGGCGGCGTGGTATCTGCGTTTGAAGGGCTGGCGGATTGTGGCACAGCGGGTGAAGTCGCCGCGCGGCGAAGTCGATATCGTCGCGCGCAAGGGCAGGCTGGTGGTGTTTGTCGAGGTCAAATGGCGGCGCAGCGTCGGCGAACTCGATCTGGCCATCGACGCATACCGCCTGCGCCGCGTTGCCGCTGCCGCCGAAGCGCTGGCACCGCGCTATGCCAAGCCCGGCGACGACCTGCGCATCGACGTGCTACTGCTTGCGCCGCGCCGTTTCCCGCGCCACATCGTCAATGCCTGGATGCCTTGAGGAATTGGAAACCGCATGCCCCTTCGCGTCGCCGTCCAGATGGACCCGCTGGAACACATCAACATCCTCGGCGATTCCAGCTTCCACTTGATGCTCGCGGCGCAGGCGCGGGGCCACGCGCTTTGGCACTATGACGTGCGCACACTGGCGCTCGATGAGGGCAGGCTGACGGCCTGGGCCACACCGGTGACCGTCCAGCGCCTCGCGGGGGACCACTTTGCCATCGGCGAATACTCGAAGATCGATCTGGCGGCGGACATCGACGTAGTGTTGATGCGGCAGGACCCGCCGTTCGACCTGGGCTACATCACCGCGACTCACCTGCTCGAGCGGCTGGCGGGCCAGACGCTGGTGGTCAACGATCCGGCTGCTGTCAGGAATGCGCCCGAAAAGGTCATGGTGCTCGACTATGCCCGCTTCATGCCGCCGACTTTGGTGGCGCGGCGGATCGAGGATGTCCGCGATTTCCACCAGCGCCATCCCGGCGACCTGGTGGTCAAGCCGCTGCACGGCAATGGCGGCAAGGCGGTGTTCCGCATTCCGGCCGACGGCAGCAATCTCGGCGCACTGGTCGAGATGTTTCACGATGCCTGGGTCGAGCCGTTCATGGTCCAGCCGTTCCTCCCCGACGTGGCGCTGGGCGACAAGCGCATCGTGCTGGTCGATGGCCACTTTGCCGGGGCGATCAACCGCCGTCCGGGGGAGGGCGAATTCCGCTCGAATCTCGCGGTGGGCGGCTCGGCCGAGGCGACCGAACTGACCCCGCGCGAGGAAGAAATCTGCGCCGCGATGGGGCCGGAACTGAAGGCGCGCGGGCTGGTCTTCGTCGGCATCGACGTGATCGGCGGCCAGTGGCTGACCGAGATCAATGTGACCTCGCCGACCGGGATCGTCGCGATCGACCGGTTCAACGGGACCGATACCGCCGGCATGATCTGGGATGCGATCGAGGCGCGTCATCGCTCCATGTGAAGAATCCCGGTGAAATGCCGGAAACTTGCGGCAATCCAGGCTATACGGATTTGGTGCTGCGATCTAGGAACGAGCACTAATTCCGGGCTGGAGGCCTTCGTACCATGCGTGTTTTGACTCTGATTTCAGCTGCGACGCTTGCGGCCATTCCCACGGCCAGCCAGGCAACTGATTCGAACGTCTGGCGCATCAACGCGGCAATTGGCGGGCGCAGTTTCAACATGGATTGCCGGTTGGATCCTGCCGCCGGCGTCTGCACGCGCACCGGCGGCAGCGGCAAGAGCTACAAGCTCGCCAGCTTCAGCGAGGCTGGCAATCGCAAGAGCTGGAGCATCAAGGCCCGCGCCATGCTCACGAGCATCACCATCGCCTTCAACGGCCAGGCAAACGGCGATCGGATGAGCGGCACCATGACCATTGCCGGTCGACCGGGACCTTCACGGCCGTTCGCCAATAGTCTGGCCATGTTCGCGCGGGTGGGCATGGCGATAGACATCGAGCAACACTGCCGCATCCACCTTGGTGTAGATCTGCGTCGAGCCAAGGCTGGCGTGCCCCAGGAGTTCCTGCAAGCTGCGCAAGTCCGCACCGGCGCTCAGCAAGTGCGTGGCGAAGGAATGGCGCAGCGCGTGGGGCGTGGCGGTAGGGGGCAGGCCGAGCGACACCCGCGCCCGGGCGACCGCCTTCTGCACCATGCCCGGGGCCAGTGGTCCGCCCTTCGCCCCGCGAAACAGTGGCGCATCCCGGCTGACCAGCCAGGGGCATTTGCCGAGATAGTCGGCGACGCCGTCGCGCACGATAGGGAGCAGCGGCACCGCGCGCTGCTTGCCGCCCTTGCCGGTGACGGTCATCACTTCGCCCAGCGGCAGCGCGCCGCCGGTGAGCGCGAGCGCCTCGGCGATGCGCAGCCCGGAGCCATAGAGCAGCAGCAGCACCGCCCGGTCGCGCGCGCCGATCCATTCCTCGTGCGCGTCCTCGGCAACCATGGCGGCAAGGCCGACCGCCTCGTCAGGGGTTACCGGGCGCGGCAGGCCCTTCTTGATGCGCGGCCCGCGCATGCGCGGCGGGGCGGGGTCGGCAAGCCCGGCCTGGCTGCGGGCGAAGGCGAGGAAGCTCTTGAGTGCGGACAGTTCGCGCGCGGTGGAGACATTGCCGATGCCATCGGCGCGGCGGCGGGCGAGCTGGAGGCGCAGCGCCGTCGCGTCGAGGCGGGCGAGGGCGTGCCAGTCGGCCTCGTCGAGCGTCTCCAGCAACCGCGCGGCAGTGGCGACATAGGCGCGCACGGTGTGCGGCGAGCGGCGGCGGGCGAGTGCGAGGTGATCGCTCCACGCGGCGAGGATTTGGGCGCGGGTCATGCCAAAAGCCCCTCCCCGTCAGGGGAGAGGTTGGGGTGGGGGTTGTCCGGTAGCGCTGTGCCAGCCTGATGGCCCCCACCCCCGTCCCCTCCCCTGAAGGGGAGGGGGGAAGATAGCACCAACGCCGCCGGGACCAGTTCGGCGAGCAGTGCATCGAGCACCACCATGCCAGCGCCGGTCACACCGATCCGCTCGCCCTCGCGCCAGACCAGACCTTCGCCGACATAGAAGGCGAGCTTGGCCGGCTCGCAAAGTTGTTCAGGCGGCAGGCCGAAGCGCTGCGCCAGCCCGGCGAGATCGAGGCCTTCGGCGAGCCGCAGCCCCATCAGCATCGCCTCGGCGGCCTGTTCGCCCGGTGGCAACCTGCGCGTCTCGGCAATGCCGTCGCCCTGCTGCGCGACTGCGGCGAGCCAGTTTTCGGGCTTGCGGTGGCGCACCGTTGCCATGCCGCCGCGCCGGCCATGCGCCCCGGGGCCGATCCCGCAATAGTCGTCATAGCGCCAGTAGGCGAGGTTGTGGCGGCTCTGCTCGCCGGGCCGTGCGTGGTTGCTGACCTCGTAGGCGGGAAGGCCTGCTGCCTCGGTCATGGCGCGGGTTACGGCGAACATGTCGGCTGCATCCTCATCGCCCAGCGGCGCGAACCGGCCCTCGCGCACCAGCGTGGCAAAGCGTGTGCCCGGCTCGATAGTGAGCTGGTAGAGCGAGAGATGGCCGGTACCGAAGGCCAGCGCGCGCGCCAGCTCCGCTTCCCATTCCGCCATGGACTGGGCGGGGCGGGCATAGATCAGATCGAAGCTGACCCGGGTGAAATGCCGCTGTGCGACGTCCAGCGCCGCGAGTCCTTCGGCGGCATCGTGCAGCCGCCCGAGAAAGCGCAGGGCCTGGTCGTCGAGCGACTGGAGGCCGAGCGAGACGCGGTTGATGCCCGCGCTCGCCAGTGCCGCGAAATTGGCCGCCTCGACCGAGGAGG
Source organism: uncultured Alphaproteobacteria bacterium (assembly GCA_963777795.1). Classification (GTDB taxonomy): domain Bacteria; phylum Pseudomonadota; class Alphaproteobacteria; order Sphingomonadales; family Sphingomonadaceae; genus Novosphingobium. Next base: position 671,340 of record CAVZRM010000002.1, on the reverse strand, counting down.
GATTGGCTTCGAGCGTGATCTCGATTTCGCCTGCGAAGCTCCACAGCCGCTCGGCCTCCGCGAGCAGCCGCGCTACCAGCACCGGCGGCATCAGCGACGGGGTGCCGCCGCCGAAGAACACCGAAGTCAGAGCCCCATCGCCACTGGGGCCGCCGGCGGCTTCGGCTTCCAGCGCCATGTCGGCGAGAAGCGAGCGGGTCCACAGCGCTTCGTCGAAGCCGGCGCGGACATGGCTGTTGAAGTCGCAATAGGGGCATTTGGCGAGGCAGAACGGCCAGTGGATATAAAGCGCGCGGGCCATGGGGTGTCTCTACCACCATTCGCTTCGTCATTGCGAGCGCAGCGAAGCAATACAGAGCGGTTTATGCGGCTCTGGATTGCTTCGCTGCGCTCGCAATGACGAAAGGGAGGACTATGCGAACTGCGCGGCGACCAGCTTGGCGAAGGCCGCAGCGCGGTGGCTGATGAGGTGCTTTTCGGCGGGGTCGATCTCGGCGAAAGTCTGCGTGCTGCCCTGCGGCACGAACACCGGATCGTAGCCGAAGCCCTTGCTGCCGCGCGGCGGCCAGACCAGCGAACCATCGACGCGGCCCTGGTAAGTCTCGTTTGCGCCGTCCGGCCAGGCGAGGGCGAGCACGCAACTGAACCAGGCGCCGCGGTCCACCTGCGGCCCGAGCGCGCAAAGCAGCCCTTCCACCTTGCCCATCGCCATGTACCAGTCGCGCCCTTCCGGACCTTCGAACCACTGCCGCTCGGCCCAATCGGCGGTGTAGACCCCCGGGCGACCAGCGAGAGCCGCGACGCTCAGCCCCGAATCGTCGGCGAGCGCAGGCAGGCCCGATGCTGCGGCGGCGGCACGGGCCTTGATCAGGGCGTTTTCGACGAAGGTGGTCCCGGTTTCGGCAGGCTCGGGCAGGCCGAGGTGGCCGGCTGACAGGCACTCGACGCCATAGGGCGCGAGCAGCGCGGCGATTTCTCTGAGCTTGCCGGCGTTGTGCGTGGCGATGACGAGATTGCCTGACAGTTTTGGCATCCTAACTTGCCTCGTCATTCCCGCGAAGGCGGGAACCCATCTCCCGCTCTGGCTTGAAAGCAATCGTCAGGTGATGGGTCCCCGCCTTCGCGGGGATGACGATGGTATTACGAGACCGCCTTGGCTTGACCTGCAAATATCCGGTCGCAGCCGATGCGCGCCAGGCGCAGCAGGCGCAGCAGGCCTTCCTCGTCGTAAGTCGCGCCTTCGGCGGTGGCCTGGACTTCGGCGATGTGGCCGCCCTCGATCAGCACGAAATTGGCGTCGGCATCAGCGTTGCTGTCTTCGTCGTAGTCGAGATCGAGCACCGGCGTGCCCTGATAGATGCCGCAGGAGACCGCTGCGACCTTGCGGGTCAGCGGGTCCTCGGTGATCGCACCCGACTTGAGCAGCCCGTCGACCGCGAGGCGCAGCGCCACCCAGGCCCCTGAAATGGCCGCCGTGCGGGTGCCGCCATCGGCCTGGATGACATCGCAATCGAGCACTATCTGCCGCTCGCCGAGCTTTTTCATGTCGGTGACCGCGCGCAGGGAGCGGCCGATCAGCCGCTGGATTTCCTGCGTCCGCCCCGATTGCTTGCCTTTGGCCGCCTCGCGCGAACCGCGGGTGTGGGTGGCGCGGGGCAGCATCGAATACTCCGCCGTCACCCAGCCTTCGCCCTTTCCGCGCAGGAATGGCGGGATTTTCTCCTCGACGCTGGCGGTGACCAGCACCCGGGTGTTGCCGAACGAGACCAGCACCGAGCCTTCGGCGTGGATCGTGTAGTTGGTCTCGAACGAGAGCGCGCGCATCTCGTCGGGCGCGCGGCCAGAAGGTCTCATGGGTGGGCTTTCGGTTGAGGCTCGCGGGGGGAGCGGGAAGGAAGTGGCGGGCTATTGGCGCAATGGGCTTGAGGCTGCAAGCCCAGCCGTTACATTGCCCGCGAGATGACCACGCCGCCGATCACCGAACTGGGCAGCCGCGCCCGCGAAATCTTCCGGCTGGTGGTGGAAGGCTACCTGACCTCAGGCCAGGCGCTGGGCTCGAAAACGCTGGCCTCGGCGGGCGGGGTGAACCTGTCGTCGGCTTCGATCCGTTCGGTGCTGCACGATCTCGAGATGCTCGGCCTGCTTGCCGCGCCGCATACCAGCGCCGGGCGGCTGCCGACCGAAGCCGGCCTGCGCCTGTTCGTCGATGGCATCATGCAGGTGGCCGAGCCAAGCGCGCAGGAGCGCGCGGCGATCGAGCGGCGACTGGGCGAGCCGGGGCCGGTCGAAGCCGCGCTGGCGGCGACCAGCGCCTTGCTCTCGGACCTTTCGGCGGGGGCGGGCGTGGTCATGGTGCCGCGCCGCGACCCGCGTCTGGTCCAGCTCAGCCTGGTGCCGCTGTCGCCGGGACAGGCGCTGGCGATCCTTGTCGGGCAGGACGGCGCAGTGGAAAACCGAGTCGTCGCGCTGCCCGAGGGCCTGCCGCCGGGCGCGCTGGAGGAGGCCTCGAACTACATCACCGCGCATCTCGCCGGGCGCACGCTCGCCGAAGCGGCCCTGGCGATGCGCGCCGAAATCGCTTCGGGGCGTTCCGCGCTCGATACCGCCAGCAGCGATCTGGTCGAGCGCGGCCTGGCGGTGTGGAGCGAGGACGCCGCGCGGCGGCCGGTGCTGATTGTGCGCGGGGCCTCCAACCTGCTCGACGAGACCGCACTGACCGACATCGAGCGGGTGCGCATGCTGCTCGACGATCTTGAAAACAAGCAGTCGGTCGCCGAATTGCTCGATCTTGCCCGCGAAGGCGAGGCGACGCGGATTTTCATCGGTTCGGAGAACCGGCTGTTCGCGCTGTCTGGCTCCTCGGTGATCGCCTCGCCCTATCGCGACCGCGACGGCAAGGTGGTCGGCGTGGTCGGGGTGATCGGTCCGACGCGGTTGAATTATGCGCGGCTAGTCCCCATGGTGGATTTCACCGCCCAGAGCCTGGGCAAGCTGATAGGTTAGCGGGATACAATTTCAATATGACTGACACGACCAAGCCGCAGGACGATCCTGCGGTTATCAAGGAATTGGATGGCGTTCCCGAGGAACTGCTTGAGAAGAACGATGCCGGTGCCGGCCTTGAGGACGCATTGGCGCAGCTGCGCGGCGATCTCGAAACCGCCAGGCAGGACGTACTCTACGCCAAGGCCGAAACACAGAACGTGCGCCGCCGGCTCGAAAAGGATGTGGCGGATGCGCGCGCCTATGCCGCGACCGGTTTCGCGCGCGATATCCTGTCGGTTTCCGACAATCTTTCGCGCGCGCTCGAAGCCGTTCCAGCCGAATTGCGCGAGGATGAGAAGCTCAAGGGGCTGGTTGCCGGCATCGAGGCGACCGCGCGCGAGATCGACAAGGTCTTTGCCGCGCACGGCATCGTCCGCATCGCTGCCACCGGCCTGCCGCTCGATCCCAACCAGCACCAGGCGATGATCGAAATTCCCTCGGTCGATGCCGAACCCGGGACCATCGTCCAGGAAATGCAGGCCGGATACATGATAAAAGACCGCCTGCTGCGCCCGGCGATGGTGGCGGTGGCGAAGAAGGCGGAGTGAGGCCTCGGGCAGCAGGGCAGTTCGCGGAACGGCACTCCCCTGCGTTTGACCAGGTGCTCGGACAGGGGTGGCATTCGCGACCATGAAAGTTGTCTTGCTCATTGCGCACACGCCAAACGGCGAGGTGCAGCATCGCTATGTGGCGCACGGTTTTGTGCGGGCGATGCCCGACAATCTCGCGGCGATCATCATCGCCACCGGAATCAAGCGCTCGCTCGGCAAACGGATTGCGCTTTTGTGGAAGCGATACTCGTTGCGGCAGCTGGCTTCCCGGGTGGCGGTTCGCATTGCTCACAAGATCGCGGGCCGGGCAGCGCAGCGCGAAACCGCCTTCCGTTCGGTTCTCTTTCCGGATGGCGGCGGCGAAGCGATGCCGGCGTCAGACCTGATACGCCATGTGCCCGCGCACAACGGTGCCCAATGCCTCGCGCTGCTCGACGAATTGAAGCCGGACATCATCGTGACCTATGGCACCTTGATTATCCGCAAGGCAGTGATCGACAAGGCGGGCATTTCGATGATCAACATGCACACCGGGCTGTCGCCGATCTATCGCGGGTCGGACACGATCTTCTGGCCGTTGCACAATGCCGAGCCGGAGTATGTCGGGGTGACAGTTCACCGGGTGGATCCCGGGATAGATTCGGGCGACATCCTGGCGACAGCGCGACCGCTGATCGCAGCGGACGATTCGGTCGACATCCTGTTCGCCAAAGCGGTCAGGGCTGGGCTGCCATTGCTGATCCAGGCGGCGCGCGACGAATATCGGGGGTGTTCGAACCCCAAGAAGCAGGACCTGGCTGCCGGGCGCGAATACCGCAGTGTCGAAAGGACATTGGCGGCGGAACGAAAAGTAGCCCGCCTGCTCAAAGCCGGCTTGCTGCGTGACTATCTGAAAACTCAAGTGCCGCTGGAAGATTGAACATTGCTCAACCGTGTGCTCATGACGATAGGCGTATTGCTGTATCGCATCGGGCTGTTCCGGCCGGTCATGTGGCTTGGCCGTTCCAACGCAAAAATCCTGCTTTACCACGACATTGCCGAGCAAGAGCACACCGGCGTCCGCGGGCTTGATTCCACCGTTTCCCCCGCAGTTTTCGAGCGCCACCTGCGGTTTGTCACCAGGCATTATACCGTACTGGACATGCACGATATTGTTGCTGCGGAGCGACCGCCGCGCAGTTTGGCGATTGCATTCGACGATGGCTATGCTTCGGTTCACGATCATGCTCTGCCGTTGATGCAGCGTTTCGACGTGCCGTCGGTATGCTATTTGATTACGGGCGTCGTCGGCAATCGGGCAATGGTTTGGGTGAACGAACTGAACCATTACCTGCATGACCTGGGGCCGTCTGCCATCCGCCTGGCCTGTGCGAAGCTGGATCTCGCAACGGATAGTTCGCCCGGCGATATCATCAGCGCAGCGCGGGCAAATTTCGACGTGGTGAAGATTTCGGCGCTGCTGGAGGAACTGCGCGGTCTGGCCGGAGACGATCCGGCCGTGCTGGCACAGCAATGCGCGTTATATCTCGACTGGGATCAGGTCCGCGCCATGCAGGCGCAGCGCATGACCTTTGGCAATCATACAGTGAGCCATCCCAATATGGCCCGAATCAGTGAGGCGGAACAGAGCCGCGAGATCGGCGAAGCGCGCGCCATGCTGGAAGCTCAGGGCGTGTTCAGCGATCATTTCGCCTATCCGTTCGGACACCACAATGGCGACACCGCGCAGATCGCGCGGCGACTTGGCTATGCCCATATCGCCGAGGTGGGCGGCGACAATCATGGCCAGGGCGGCGGCTTTATCGGGCGGGTGCATGTCAATGCGCGCAACGAGGCGGAACTGTTCGCCCAGATCGAAGTGGTCGAACCAGTCAAGGCATGGTTGCGGAAAATCCTGCATCGCCCGAAAGCCGGGTACGGCTGAGATCCCGAACCGGACCAGCATCTCATAAGCCGCCGGATCGCTCGCCCCGGCCAGTTTCGCGCCGTGGCGCAGCAGGAAGGCATGCCGGACAATCTCGGCCTGCTGCTCGATGCCATAGCGTTCAAGCGGCCAGCCGGGCTTCAGGGCATAGTCATAACGCCGCGAGAACGGGCGGTGCAGCGGCAGGTACCACCAGCCGCGCGACTGTGCCTGCCAGACATGGGTCATCTCGTGAATGAACAGGCCTTGCCGGGCGAGATCGGCAGCGGCAAAATCGTCGCAGTAGTCGCCGGAAAGCGGGTGGAAGTGGACGTGGCCGCAGGGCGCCATCACCACGTGGCGCGGCTGGAACGGGAACCAGCGCTGCCGCCGGATGCGCACCGGGGCGGTCTCGATGGCAGAACCGAACACCGAGCGGACCAGCGCCACTTCGCCCGCAGTCAGCCCGCGTTCGCCGCCGGCGGGGCAGGCATCGCCGAAGCTGGCAGTGCTCAGTGGTCCATGCCTTCCATGCCGCCACCCATGGCCTCGATCTTCATCGGGGCCGAAACCTTGTCACCGTCGGCAAAGGTGACTGTCAGCTCGGTGGTGCCGCCCGCCTTGAGCTTGTTTGCAAGGTCGAAGACCATGACATGCAACTGGCCGGGCTCGAACCGGATGCTGGTTCCCGCAGCGATTTCGACCTGATCGACCGGGGACATGGCGTCGCCGACCATCTGATGGACTTCGGTCTTGCCTGCGCCGTCGATGGCGATCACGCCGATCACGGTGTTGGCCCCGGCGCGGTTGTCGATCTGGAAATAGGCGGCACCGGGGTTGCCCGCGAGGGCGGGCAGCACCAGCCGTGCCCCGGCCAGCGCAATCCCTGGCTTGGCTTCGGGCGCAGCCTCGGTCTGTGCCGGCGCGGCAGGCTCCTTGGCTTGCTGGCAGGCACCCAGCGCGAGGGGCAGGGCCAGGGCAAGGGGGGCGGTCAGGGCAAGGGCTGTTCTCAAGGCATGTGTCCTTCGCTGCGATGGTTCGCTCGGTGCGCGCATGGCTAATCCGCCGACGCCCTTGTGCCAAGCAAAACCGCTCCTATATCGCGCTCACTTTCGGAGCCGCCGAGCCGTCCTGCCGCCTGACGGGGGATGCACCGCGCGGTGTCAACATCAGACCTAAGGAACGGGGAATAATGGCTAAAGTTATCGGTATCGACCTCGGAACGACCAACTCCTGCGTGGCTGTCATGGATGGCGGCAAGCCCAAGGTGATCGAGAACGCGGAAGGCGCGCGCACCACGCCGTCGATCGTCGCCTTTGCCAAGGACGGCGAGCGGCTGATCGGGCAGCCGGCCAAGCGCCAGGCAGTGACCAACGGCGACAACACGATTTTCGCGGTGAAGCGCCTGATCGGCCGCCGCTTCGACGATCCGGTGACCAAGAAGGACACCGAGCTGGTCCCCTATCCGATCGTCAAGGGCAAGAACGGCGACGCCTGGGTTCGCGCCGGCGGCGAAGATTACAGCCCCTCGCAGATCAGCGCCTTCATTCTGCAGAAGATGAAGGAAACCGCCGAAAGCTATCTCGGCGAGACCGTCACCCAGGCAGTGATCACGGTGCCCGCCTATTTCAACGACGCCCAGCGCCAGGCGACCAAGGACGCCGGCCAGATCGCCGGCCTCGAAGTGCTGCGCATCATCAACGAGCCGACCGCTGCGGCGCTCGCCTATGGCCTGGAGAAGAACGAGGGCAAGACCATCGCGGTCTATGACCTTGGTGGCGGCACCTTCGATGTCTCGGTGCTTGAGATCGGCGACGGCGTGTTCGAGGTTAAGTCGACCAACGGCGACACCTTCCTGGGCGGCGAGGACTTCGATTCGAAGCTGGTCGAATGGCTGGCCGACAAGTTCAAGGCCAAGGAAAACATGGACCTGAAGACCGACAAGCTCGCGCTTCAGCGTCTCAAGGAGGCCGCTGAAAAGGCCAAGATCGAGCTGTCGTCGACCGCGACGACCGAGATCAACCTGCCGTTCATCACCGCGCGAATGGAAGGCGGCAGCACCACGCCGCTGCATCTGGTGGAGACGGTGACGCGTTCCGACCTTGAAAAGATGGTTGCCGAACTGATCCAGCGGACGCTGGAGCCGTGCAAGAAGGCGCTGGCCGATGCCGGTGTCACCGCCGCGCAGATCGACGACGTGATCCTTGTCGGCGGCATGACCCGCATGCCGCGGGTGCGCGAAGTGGTGAAGGAATTCTTCGGCAAGGAACCGCACACCGGGGTCAACCCCGATGAAGTCGTCGCCATGGGTGCGGCGATCCAGGCGGGCGTGCTGCAGGGCGACGTCAAGGACGTGCTGCTGCTCGACGTCACCCCGCTGAGTCTCGGCATCGAGACGCTGGGCGGCGTGTTCACCCGCATGATCGATCGCAACACAACGATCCCGACCAAGAAGAGCCAGGTCTATTCGACCGCCGAGGACAACCAGCAGGCGGTCACGATCCGCGTCTTCCAGGGCGAGCGCGAGATGGCGGCGGACAACAAGCTGCTCGGCCAGTTCGACCTTGTCGGCATCCCGCCGGCGCGGCGCGGGGTGCCGCAGATCGAGGTGATCTTCGACATCGACGCCAATGGCATCGTCCACGTCACCGCCAAGGACAAGGGCACCGGCAAGGAACAGCAGATCAAGATCCAGGCCTCGGGCGGGCTGTCGGACGCGGATATCGACCAGATGGTGCGCGACGCCGAGAAATTCGCCGACGAAGACAAGAAGCGGCGCGAGGAGGCGGAGACCCGCAACAATGCGGACAGCCTGATCCATGCCACCGAGCGCCAGCTCGAAGAAAACGGCGACAAGATCGACGCAGCCCTCAAGGGCGAGATCGAGTCGGCACTCGCTGAAGCCCGCGCGGCGGTCGAAAGCGGCGATCTCGACGCGATGAAGGCCAAGACCCAGGCGCTGACCGAAGCGGCGATGAAAATGGGTCAGGCGATCTACGAGAAGGAACAGGCCGCCGCAGCCTCTCCGGGCGGAGCAGCCGCGCCGGATGCAGATGACGGCGTGGTCGATGCCGAATTCTCTGAAGTCGATGAAGGCAAGAATTGATAGGGGCTCCCCTCCCCTTCAGGGGAGGGGCCGGGGGTGGGGCTTGTCCCATTGAGGAGATTTGCCTGGATCGGACAGGCCCCACCCCAACCCCTCCCCTGAAGGGGAGGGGCTAGAGGGACGAAATTATGGCGGCACAAGCCGATTTCTACGAACTGCTCGAAGTCGAGCGCAGCGCCGATGAAGCGACGCTCAAGTCGTCGTACCGGCGGCTTGCCATGCGCTTTCATCCCGACAAGAACCCGGGCTGCGCCGAATCGGAATCGAAGTTCAAGTCGATCAGCCAGGCCTATGATTGCCTGAAGGACCCGCAGAAGCGCGCTGCCTACGACCAGTTCGGCCACGCTGCCTTCGAAAACGGCGGCCCAGGTGGATTTGGCGGCGGGCAAGGTGGCGGGGCGGGCTTTTCCGACCTCGGCGACATTTTCGAGAGCTTTTTCGGCGGCGCTTTCGGCGGCGGGCGGCAACAGGCGCGGCGCGGCGCGGATTTGCGCTACGACATGGAGATCGGCCTCGACGAGGCGTTCCACGGCAAGCAGGCGCAGATCGAGATCGAGGTCTCGCAAGCGTGCGAACCCTGCGGCGGCGCGGGCGCGGAGCCGGGCACTGGCGCGCGGCGCTGCAATCTGTGTGCCGGGCATGGCAAGGTGCGCGCGCAGCAAGGCTTCTTCATGGTCGAGCGCACCTGCCCGACCTGCCAGGGCCGCGGCGAGGTGATCGAAAAGCCCTGTCGCCACTGCCGCGGCGAAGGCCGGGTCGATCAACCGCAGGCGCTCGACGTATCGATCCCGCCCGGTGTCGATACCGGCACGCGCATCCGCCTGACCGGCAAGGGCGAGGCCGGGCCGTTCGGCTCGCCGCCGGGCGACCTCTATATCTTCATCCACATTCGGCGCCACGCCGTGTTCGAGCGCGACGGGACGACCCTCATCACCCGCGTCCCGATCGCTTTTACCACGGCGGCACTGGGCGGCGAGATCGAAATCCCCGGCCTCGACGGCGCGCGCCATGCCATCGCCATCCCCGCCGGCATCCAGTCGGGCAAGCAATTGCGCAAGCGCGGCGCGGGCATGCCGGTGCTCCAGGGGCGCGGCGTCGGCGATATGGTGATCGAGGTGGCGGTGGAAACACCGACAAAGCTAACCGCACGCCAGAAGGAACTGCTGCGCGAGTTGCAGGACACCGAGACCGGCGAGGAAACGCCGGACTCGAAGGGCTTTTTCGACCGGATCAAGGACGCTTGGGAAGGGCTGACGGAGTAGAGTCAGGCAACTGGGTTTGATCGAGCTATCGGCCGCACCCAACTTTCATTGCTGGACCTCTTGCTGTATGCTATTGTCATACGTCTCGTGCGAGGTGTGCCATGAATGCAATGCCCCCCAAGTCCAATCCCGGCGTCCTTAGCGTCCGCGTGAACGCCTCCGAGCGTGCCATTCTCGAAGCCGCCGCCGAGCAGGCGCGCACCACACTCAGCGACTATGTCAGGCGCAAGGCGTTGGTCGAAGCGGAAATGGACATGATGGACCGTCGCATAATCACGATCCCGGCAGAAGATTGGGAGAAATTCGAGGCTTGGGTCCATTCGCCGCCCAGGGAATTGCCCGGCTTGCGTAAACTGCTGGCCTCGCGGCCCGTATGGGAGGAATAGCTCCGCCGCGTCCGCTGGCCGCCGAAGATGATCGCGTCTCTTTCGATTGCGGTCGCGATGTGCTCAACCAATGGTTTCAGCGGCATGGCTGGCGAAACCAGCAATCGGGTGCCAGCCGCATCAGTGTGATCGAAGGCAACGCGAATGGCGAGATTGCCGGGTTTGCCAGTCTCTCAACCGCGCAAATCGAACGCGCCTGGCTGTCGAGGTCAGCGCAGCGCAATCAGCCCGATCCGGTTCCTGCAATTCTTCTGGGACAGCTGGCGGTCGATCTGCGCCATCAGCGGCGCGGCCTGGCGAGGTCTTTGCTGTTGCATGCGCTAACCACGGTCTTGCGTGTGTCCGAAAGCGTCGGTTGTTGCGTGGTAATGACGCATCCGCTAGATGAGGAAGTGCGGGCTTTCTATCGCCAGTTCGACTTCGCGGAATTGCCGTTCGATCCGGGCCGTAGCATGGCGGTGCGCATACCGGATTTGACGGCGAACCGGGCTGTTAAAGCCTAATACCAAAGTGCATTGATTGGAACCTATAAGCCCCTCCCCTTCAGGGGAGGGGTTGGGGTGGGGGCTGTCGGCAGAGCGTTGCGCTTGACCGACAACCCCCACCCCTCCGCCGCTGCGCGGCTCCTCCCCTCCCCTGAAGGGGAGGGGCTTCGATGAGTCAGACTCACCGCAACTTGGTATAATCTGTCCCCAGCACTTCCGCCCGGATCCCCGCCACCAGCCCCGGGTCGGCAAGCAAGCGCCCTTCCTCCTCGTCGAGGATCGCCAGGAACGCCTCGCGCTTGAACTGCGCCAGGTCCCCGGCGGGCAGCGCGCTGGCGTCGGGCACTGCCGAGGCGACGATGTCGATCATCCGCTCGGCCCCGTGCAGCCGCCCCCACAGGTAGTCATTCTCGCGGTAGGCCCGGCTGAAGAAGGCGCCGAAGTTGTAGAATTCGATGCCGCGCAGGCATTCCGCCGCTCCGCCAGTGCGGATCGAGAGGGCGTCCTCGGGCGAGATACGATCGACCGCGACCGGGTTGAACTCGGTCAGTTCCTCGCCGCGCAACAGCGGCAAGGTGACGGTGTCATAGAACGGGAAGCCGAGATAGGCGAACAGCATGCGCCGGCGCAGCGCCACCGGGGTATCCGCCAGCGTGGCCGCCAGCATGGCTTCGGCGAGCAGATCCGCCTCGCGCAATTTGCGGCGCTCGGCAATTCCGGCGAGCACTGCGCCGGGGTCTTCGAACACCCGCGCCGCCAGCCCGGCGAAGTCCGCGCCGAGCCCGCCCTGCCCATCGCGTTCGAAAAAGATTGCCAGCGCGCGGTAGACACTTTCGCGCGCCTGCTCGCGCGCTGCGGCGGGAATGTCCTCGCTGCTCTCCCAGTCGTCCGAGAGGTGCCGTGCCAGCAGGCGCAGGCGGCGGATGCGGAACGGCAGGTCGTGCGCGGTGAGGAACTCGATCGTCGCCGCCGTCGCTCCGCCTTTGGCCGCGCCCAGATTGCCAAGTCCATTGCCGGCGAGGTGTAGCTTGATGTGCTGCGCGACGATTTCGGGCGTCACCCCGTGCAACTCGGGCGCGGCCTCCTGAATCAGCGCGGCGAGCGTATCGATTACACCGGCAACCTTGACCTGGGCATAGCCGCCATAGGCGAAGCCAGCGCGTTCGGCGGCGGCCTGTTGGGCCTTGGCGCGCCAGGCAGCGAGCCGCTTGATCGTCGGGCGATCGAAGAACAGCGTGCGGCCGAACAGCTTTTCCACGGTCTGCTCGATTTCCGGGCGCAGCGCCTCGACAATGCCGCGCAGCCGCGTCGTCTCGGTCGACTGGCGCGCCAGCACTTCGAGGTTGTCGCGCACCGGTTGTTCGCGCGGGATCGAGGACAGCGAGCCGAAGATCACCGAGAAGAACCCCGGCGGGCGCGGATCGTTGCGCCGCAAGCCGCCAACGCGCTCTGGCCGCGGGTCGATATAGACCAGCCGACGGTCGATTTCGCGCTGCGCCGGCTTGTCGCGCAGGGCCCGGATCGCCTCGGCAAAGGGTGCGTTGACCAGCACCGAGCCGTCGATCAGCGCGACGCTGGCGATTTCGTCGCGCTGGACATGCTCGGGCATGGTCCGCGCTGCGAAGCCCTGGCGGCTGGACCAGGGCTGGCCGCGCTCGGCCATCAACGCATCGATCTCGGCAAATTGCAGCGCGGGAAAGGCCCCTGGAAAGCTCGCCGTGGCGCGCGCGGCGAAGACCAGTTCGGGCAGGGCGGCAAAGGCCCCACCGCTCGCCGCCGGCGTCGGGCTGCGAAAACCGATCGACAGGCGGTGTTCGCTCTCCTCGACCAGCGGCGGGCTGTGCAGCCGGACCAGGCCCGGGTGGCCTTTGAAATCGGTGGCGGTGACGAACAGGTCGAGCGGGTGGCCCGGCGGCAGCAGTGGCGGGCCGCAATCGCTCGCCGCCATGGCATCGAGCGCCTCGGCGAGCAGGCGCGAGAAGCCGAGCCCGCCGAACGGCGGCTCGAACCAGCGCGAGCGGATGAAGCGCGACAGCTTGGCGCGCACTTCGGCCCGCGTTTCCGGCGCGACGCTGGCGGAGATGGCATTGCCCGGCCGCGTCAGCACCCAGCGCACCAGCGGCTTGGCCCAGAACTTGGCGAAGCGCGACCACGGTCGGGCGTCGGGATCGAGCAGCACGTCGATATCGGCGCGTTCGAGCCACAGCCGGGTGAGCGGCTCGAGCGATTGCCCCGAATGCAGCGCCTGGGCAAGGAACACCCCGTTGATCCCGCCCGCGCTGGCACCCGCGACGACATCGGCCAGCACCCGCAAGCGCAGCCCCTGGCTGGCCTGGATATGATCGAGCAGCCGGCGATAGACTCGTTCGGTCGCGCCCGAAGCGGCGTCACCGGCCAGGAAGCCCCGGCTGGCGCGTGCCAGCTGCCAGACTTCCTTGGTGACACCGTGCATGTAGACCGCCAGGCTGATCCCGCCGTAACAGACGAGCGCAATGCGGAGTTCCTTCTGGCGCATGGCGGCGACTTGGCAGAGAGCGCGGCAACTGGCCAGTCACTATCGCAGTGGCAGCGGGGCAATCGTATTTGAACCAAAACTATCCTTCATCGTCACCCTGAACTTGTTTCAGGGCCCATCGTGCCGCACGTTCGGAGCCAGCCAGAAAGGAGCCAAACCCCTCGATCGCTTGGAAATGCGCACTCCGGTCGAGCGGAAAAATGGGCCCTGAAACAAGTTCAGGGTGACGAATATGGTTAGGGTTCGTCAAATGCGATTGCCCTGCTATCGATGTGGCAGGCCTTGCGTTCTATATCTGTTCTTGTTAGGCGGGGCTATGGCCAAGCCCAAACGTCGTTATGTCTGCGCTGCCTGCGGGTCGGTCTCGTTCCGCTGGCAAGGGCAATGCGGCGATTGCGGCGAGTGGAACACGCTCGGCGAGGAAGCCCCCGAGACGGTGTTTTCCGCGCGCCACGATCTGTCCGGCGGCGGCCGCCCGATCCGCTTCGAACCGCTCGACGCGCCGGGCGAGCGGCTGGTGCGGCGTTCGACCGGGCTGGCCGAATTCGATCGTGCACTGGGCGGCGGGCTGGTGCCGGGATCGGCGGTGTTGATGGGCGGCGATCCGGGAATCGGCAAGTCGACCCTGCTGCTGCAGGCGGCTGCGCGGATTGCCGAGGGCGGAGGCGAGGCGGTCTATATCAGCGGCGAGGAGGCAACCGGCCAGGTCCGGCTGCGGGCCGAGCGGCTGGGGCTGGCCGGAGCGCCGATCCGGCTGGCGGCGGCGACTTCGGTGCGTGACATCCTGACCACACTGGGCACCATGCCGGCCCCGGCCTTGCTGGTGATCGATTCGATCCAGACCATGCATTCCGACCAGATCGAGGGCGCACCGGGCACGGTTAGCCAGGTCCGCGCCTCGGCTTTCGAGCTGATCCGCTATGCCAAGGACAGCGGCGCTGCGCTGGTCCTGGTCGGCCATGTCACCAAGGATGGATCGATCGCGGGCCCGCGCGTGCTCGAACACATGGTCGACGTCGTGATGAGCTTCGAAGGCGAGCGCAGCCACCAGTATCGCATTCTCCGCAGCCTCAAGAACCGCTTCGGGCCGGTCGACGAGATCGGCGTTTTCGCCATGGCGGGCGAGGGGCTGCAGGAAGTCGCCAATCCCTCGATGCTGTTCCTTTCTGGCCGCGAGGAACCGGTGGCGGGGAGCGCGGTGTTCCCGGCGATCGAGGGCACACGCCCGGTGCTGGTCGAAATCCAGGCGCTGATCGTGCGGCTTGCCAGCGGGGCGACGCCGCGCCGCGCGGTGGTCGGCTGGGATTCGGGCCGGCTCGCCATGTTGCTGGCGGTGCTCGAGGCGCGCTGCGGGCTCAACTTTTCGAGCGCCGAGGTCTATCTCAATGTCGCCGGCGGCTATCGCCTGTCCGATCCGGCGGCAGACCTCGCCGTCGCGGCGGCGCTGGTCTCGGCCCTGGCCGGCAAATCGCTCGCCGCTGACGCAGTGTGGTTCGGCGAGGTGTCGCTGGCGGGCGAAATCCGACCCGTCGCGCATGCCGCGATCCGCCAGCGCGAGGCGGCCAAATTGGGCTTTGCCACGGCGTTTGGTCCGGCTGATGGCGGAAGTGCAAAGCAAGGCAAATCCTACCGGGGCTTAACCTTGCTGCCAAATCTCGTTGACCGGATTCTGGGCGAAGCGTAACCACCCAAGGCGATGACAGGGTTCGATATTGCCGTTTTGCTCGTGGTCGGCGCTGGCGCGATCACTGGATTCCTGCGTGGTTTCGTGCAGGAAGTGCTGGCGCTTGGTGCCTGGATTTTCGCGCTTTTTGCCATCCATTACCTGCACACGCCGCTCTATGATTTCCTCAAACCGCTGATCGGCACCACTTCAGGTGCCTCGGTGCTCGCCTTCGCCTTGCTGCTGCTGGTACCCTACGCGACGATCAAGGCATTGGCCAACCGCATGGGCCAATCGAGCCGTGCCTCGCTGCTCGGGCCGATCGACCGGGTGCTGGGTTTCGGTTTCGGTTCGGTCAAGGGGCTGATCCTGGTGGTGCTGGCCTTTTCGGTACTGGTGCTCGGCTTCGATCTGGCCTGGGGGGCAAGCGGGAGGCCCAGCTGGATCACCCAGGCGCGCACCTATCCCTTCGTCAACGCCGGCAGCGAAAAACTGGTCGCGCTGATTGCCGAGCGCCGCAAGGCCGTCGGCCATCCGGCCAAACCGGCCCGGGCCGACAAACCGGCGAAACGCTGACATGGCTGGCTCGGCGGTGCTTTACAGCCCGGAAGTGCTGGCGCGTGCCACCAGCCTCGTCCGGTGGCCATGGGACGAGGCGTTGCCGCTGAAGGGCTCGGCGCGTTCGAAAAGCTGCGGCAGCACGCTCGCGCTGGGGCTGGCGCTCGACAGTGCGGGCCATATCGCGCGCATCGGTCTCAAGGCCCAGGCCTGCGCCATCGGCCAGGCGGCAGCGGCGATCTTTGCCGCAGGGGCACCGGGCAATGGCGCTGCGGAAATCGAGACGGCCGCCGCCGCCATCGCCGCCTGGCTTGCCGGCGATGCCCCGCGCCCGGCTTGGGCCGGGCTCGACCTGCTCGACCCGGCGCGTGCCTATCCCGCGCGACACGGCGCGATCCTGCTTGGCTGGCAAGCCGCGCGAGAGCTGCTTCACACCGGCGCTTTGCCCGGCTAAGGCTCGGCGCGCCAAGTTCAGGTGGGGAGCATTTCATGGCAGAGGCCAACATAGCCGGGCAGGCCGAGCCCAGCGCATCGGACATTCGCCTGGTCATTGCCGCGTCGTCGGCGGGGACCATCTTTGAGTGGTACGATTTCTTCATCTATGGCGCGCTCGGCGCGATCCTGTCGAAGACGTTCTTTCCCACCGGCAATGCCACGCTGGAAATGCTGCTGTTCTGGCTGGTTTTCGCGGTCGGTTTCGGCTTCCGCCCGCTGGGCGCGATCCTGTTCGGCTATCTGGGCGACAAGCTTGGCCGCAAATACACCTTCCTGGTCACGGTCTCGCTGATGGGCGTGGCCACAGCCGGCGTCGGCATGGTGCCTTCGGCCGAGAGCATCGGCTATGCGGCTCCGGTCATCGTCATCCTGCTGCGCATCCTTCAGGGCCTGGCACTCGGCGGCGAATATGGCGGCGCGGCGATCTATGTTGCCGAGCATAGCCCGCCCGACCGCCGCGGCTACTTCACCGGGTTCATCCAGGCCAGCGTGGTCGGCGGCTTCGTGCTCAGCCTGGTCGTAGTGCTCGCCTGCAAGGCTTCGATGAGCGCCGGGACCTGGAACGACTGGGGGTGGCGGGTGCCGTTCCTGCTGTCGATTTTCCTGCTGGCGATTTCGCTGTGGATGCGGGTCAAGCTCAACGAGAGCCCGGTGTTCAAGGCAATGAAGGAAAGCGGCGAGTTGGCTGGCAATCCCTTCGTCGAAAGCTTCACGTATCCCGGCAACAAGAAGCGCCTGTTCATCGCGCTGTTCGGCGTCGCCGCCGGGCTGACGGTGGTGTGGTACAACGCCATGTTCTCCGGCCTCAGCTTCCTCAAGTCAGCGATGCGCATGGACGATACGGTGGCCGAGATCATCGTCGGGATGTCGGCACTGTGCGGCATGGGGCTCTACATCGTCTCGGGCAAGATTTCCGACCGGATCGGACGCAAGAAGCCGATCGTCTGGGGCTATGCGCTCACTTTGCTGCTGCTGTTTCCGGTATTCTGGGCGATCGGATCATACGCCAACCCCGGGCTCGCCGAAGCCAACCGGCGCACACCGGTGGTCATAGCCGGGCCCGATTGCAGCTATTCGATCTTCTCCCCGGAACAGAAGACTCCTTGCGCCAAATTGCTTGCCGATCTCTCCAGCGTCGGAGTTGCCTACAGCCGCGCCGAGGCACCCGAGCTGTCGGTGACGGTCGGCGGCAAGCCGCTGCCGCTGGAGACCTATGCCTTCGACGACAAAGTGGCGCGCGGCAAGCAATTGCAAGCGTGGCTGGGCGAGGCGGGTTACAATCTCGGCAAGGTCAAGCCCTCGTTCGGCTCGGCCTTCGCGGTGTTTCTCGGGCTGCTCCTGATCATGGCGCTGTCGGCGGCAAGTTATGGCCCGGTGGCGGCGCTGCTGACCGAGATGTTCCCGGCGCGCATCCGCTATTCCTCGATGTCGATCCCCTACCATATCGGCACCGGCTATTTCGGCGGCTTCCTGCCGTTCATCTCCGGCGTCATTGTCGCGCTCACCGGCAATCCCTATTCGGGGCTGTGGTACACCTGGGGGGTGACACTGTTTGCCCTGCTGGTGGCGATGTGGGGGCTCAAGGGCGGTCCGCCCAGGGACTTCGAAGAAAGCAGCTTCGAACAGGTCGCCGCCGCCCGCAATGCCGGCTGAACCCCAGAACCCGCCGCAGCATCCGCCGCCGCCGCCAGCGCTCAGGCTGGATCTCGACCGTGCGGCGCTGGACGCCAACTGGCGCGCGCTCGACCGGCTGTCGGGCGCAGCCAGCGCCGGCGCGGCGGTCAAGGCCGACGGCTACGGGCTGGGCGCGCGGGCGGTGCTGCCGGTGCTGTGGCAGGCGGGATGCCGCGATTTCTTCGTCACCTATGCGGCCGAGGCTGCCGACATCCTCGACCTGGTCCCCCCGGGGGCCATCGCGCTGCTGCACGGCCCGCTGACCCATGCCGATGCCGACTGGGCCAAGGCGACGGGCGTGCGCCCGGTGATCAACTCGCTCGACCAGGCGGCGCGCTGGCAGGCGGCGGGCGGCGGGCGCTGCGATGTCATGGTCGATACCGGGATCAACCGCCTCGGTCTTCCCATGTCGGCGCTGGGCGATCCCGCGATTGCCGCGCTCGACATCGACGTTCTGCACTCGCACCTCGCTTCGGCGGACGAGGACGTCGGCTTCAATGCGCTCCAGCTGGCGCGCTGGCAGCAGGCGCGGCGCATCCTGCCGCATGCCCGCGCGAGCCTCGCCAACAGTGCTGGCATCGTCCTGGGGGCGGACTGGCACGGCGATCTCACTCGCCCGGGACTCGCGCTTTACGGCGGTATCCCCCGCGCCGAACTGGCCAGCGAAATCGTCCAGGTCGCGCGCCTCAAGGCGGCCGTCATGCAGGTGCGCGACCTCGCGGCCGGCGACGGGATCGGTTACAACCAGACCTTCACCGCATCCCATGCAATGCGCGCCGGGGTCATCGCGCTGGGATATGCCGACGGCTATCTGCGAAGCTGGTCGGGCAAGGGCGTAGCGCGCTGGCAGGGGGCGGCGCTGCCGGTTATCGGCCGGGTATCGATGGACATGACCGTTATCGACCTCGCCGCCGCGCCGGACTTGCGCGACGGCGACTGGGTGGAAATCGACTACGATCTGCCCGGCGCGTCGGCTGCCAGCGGGCTGTCACAATACGAATTGCTCACCCTGCTGGGCGATCGCTTCGCCCGATGAGCGAGATGCTATTGCTGCGCAGCAAGCTTTTGTTGCACTGCCGTTGCTGCACATGCTAACACGTGCGCAGGGATGCGGGATTGGAAACAGCGATGAGCGAACAGAGCGGCAAGAACGGCGAAACCGTCATCATCAAGAAGTATGCCAACCGGCGGCTCTACAACACCAGGTCGTCGAGCTACATCACGCTGGATCACCTTGCGAAAATGACCCGCGAGGGGGTCGATTTCAAGGTGCTCGACGCCAAGAGCGGGGCCGACATCACCCACCAGATCCTCACCCAGATCATCATGGACGAAGAATCGAGCGGCGAGCAGATGCTGCCGGTCAACTTCCTGCGCGAGCTGATCTGCATGTACGGCAATTCGATGCAGTCGCTGATCCCGCACTATCTTGAAGCGTCAATGGCCAATTTCCGCGCCAACCAGGCGAAGCTGTCCAAGGCGTTCGAGGATAGCCTGGGCAAGAATCCGCTGGCCAAGCTGGCACAGCAGAACCTCGCCATGTTTCGCACTGCGGCCTCGGCCTTCCTGCCTGGTGGCAGCAAGGACGAGAGCGGCGGCGCGCCCGCCGATCCGCGCGACGAACTGGCGGCGCTGCGCGCACAGATGGCGGAAATGCAGACCAAGCTCGACGCGCTGGCCAAATAGCCATCGTCCCGGCCCTTCGACGGGCTCAGGATGATCGGGGACCTCTGGCCGCCTCGGGAAGGCTTTCGCCAAGATGACGATGCCGCTAACGCCCTGTTCCATGAATTAACAGTCCAAAATCCGCCACGCCCTCTCCGTCACCCGCGAGGCCGATTTCGCCGCCTGGTATCAGGAGGTCATCGCCGAGGCCGAGATGGCCGAAGAAAGCGGCGTGCGCGGCTGCATGGTGATCCGGCCCTGGGGCTATGGCATCTGGGAGCGCATCCAGGCGTTGATGGATGCGCGGATCAAGGCCGCCGGGGTCGAAAACTGCTATTTCCCGCTGTTCATTCCCTTGAGCTATTTCGCCAAGGAAGCCGAACACGTCGAAGGCTTCGCCAAGGAAATGGCGGTCGTCACGCACCACCGGCTGATCGCTGACGGCAAGGGCGGACTGGTCCCTGATCCCGAGGCTAAGCTCGAAGAACCGCTGATCGTTCGCCCGACTTCGGAAACCGTGATCGGTGCGGCCATGGCGCGCTGGGTGCAATCATGGCGCGATCTGCCGCTGCTGACCAACCAGTGGGCCAATGTCGTGCGCTGGGAAATGCGCACCCGCATGTTTCTGCGCACCAGCGAATTCCTCTGGCAGGAAGGCCACACCGCGCACGCGGACAAGGCCGACGCCATGGCAGAAACGCTGCGCGCGCTGGAAATGTATCGCAGCTTTTCGGAAGAGGCGCTGGCCATGCCCGTTATTGCTGGCGAAAAGCCGGAGAACGAGCGCTTCCCCGGTGCCGTTGCGACTTACTCCATCGAGGCGATGATGCAGGACGGCAAG
Organism: uncultured Alphaproteobacteria bacterium; assembly: GCA_963777795.1. GTDB lineage: Bacteria > Pseudomonadota > Alphaproteobacteria > Sphingomonadales > Sphingomonadaceae > Novosphingobium. The sequence continues at coordinate 651,191 of CAVZRM010000002.1, read as the reverse complement.
GCGCTGCAAGCAGGCACCTCGCACTATCTCGGCACCGGCTTCGCCGAGGCGGCGGGCATCCAGTATCAGGACCGCGAAGGCAAGCAGGCGCATTGCCACACCACCAGCTGGGGCGTTTCCACGCGCCTTATCGGCGGCGTCATCATGACCCACGGCGACGACGACGGGTTGCGCGTGCCGCCCGCCATCGCCCCGCAGCAAATTGTCATCCTGCCGATGCTGCGCGAGGACGACGGCGATGCTGCACTGCTCGCCTATTGCGAGGAGCTGCGCTGCGCGCTTGCCACGCAGCAAGCGCTGGGCGAGCCGCTGCGCGTGCTGCTCGACAAGCGCCCCGGCAAGGCGACCGCCAAGCGCTGGGGCTGGGTCAAGAAGGGCGCGCCGCTGATCCTCGAGATCGGCGGGCGCGACGCAGCGGGGGGCCAAGTCTCGGTGCTGCGGCGGCACCGGCTGTGGCGCGAGGATGGCAAGGTCGATTTCGGAGCGGTTTCGCGCGACAGTTTCGTGCGCGCCGCGGCGCAGGAGCTCGAATGCATCCAGCGCGAGTTGCACGAGGAGGCGGTTGAACGCCGCAACGCCAATATTGTGCGCAGCATTGCCAGCTTCGACGCGCTGGCTGCGCATTTCGCCGAAGGCAATCGCTATCCCGGCTGGGTCGAGCTTGGCTGGTCGAAGCCCAGCGGCGCGGAACTCGACGCTGTGGTAGCGCGGCTCAAGGTGCTCAAGCTGACCATCCGCAACACGCCCATCGCGGGCGAGCCGGTGAGCGGGACCTGCCCGTTCACCGGCTCGCCCGCAGTCGAGCGCATCTTTGTTGCGAGGTCCTACTGATCGGCGATGGGAAGGAGTGACGAACGATGCTCGACGCAATCAGGCATGGCCTGTCCAATCTGCTCGCCTTTGCCGGCCGCGATGCCCGGCAGGCCTTCTGGTATTATGTGTTGTTCGTTTACATCGTTACCACCGCAATCAGCATGTGCATTTCGCTGCCGGTGGTGCTCGAATCTTTTTTGACGGGCATCCACCAGGGCATCGCGCAAGGCCGGTCGGGCGGCGATCCGGCGCAGGCGCAGGCGGCGGTGCAGGCGGCGATGCTGGGCTCGATGGGCCGGATGTTTCCGGCGATGATGTGGGTCGGGCTGGCGGTTGGCGCGATCATACTGCTGAGTCTGGCGGCAAGCTTCGTGCGGCGGCTGCACGATTCGGGGCTTTCCGGCTGGTGGGCGCTGCTTCCCGGGGGCTGCCAGGCGGTCAGCATGGCGAGCGTGCCGTCGCAGATGGCGACGATGCAGGCGCAGATGCAGACCATGGACTATAACAATCCGATGGCAGGTCTCGCCATGATGCAAAGCGCGTTCGGGGTCGGGCCAATGCTGGCCTGGGTGGCGATCGGCCTGGTCGTTCTGCTGGGCGTGCGCAAGTCGATGCCGGGGCCAAACCGCTTTGGCGAGGCACCGTTTGTGGCGTGAGCGCCTTGCTTGTCAGGGCCATCGCGCCTATGTTTCAGCAACATTGGAGCGCCGGCCGTGGGCAAGCATGAACCGATCAAGCCAAGCAGCACCGCGCGCGTGCGCAAGCACCGCGCCGAGATGCGCGCCAAGGGCTACCGGCTCAAGCAGGTGTGGGTGCCGGACCTCGAAGACCCGGCCCTTTGCCAGCGAATCCGTGAAGAAAGCATAATGATCGGGCAGCGTGAAGAGGAAGAAAACGTCCAGCGCTGGATCGAAGCTGTGAGCGCTGGAATTTGGGATGACGAGCCGGATTACAAGTGGTGAATTGCGGCACCATAGTCGTCGTTTCAGGTGCGAGTGGAATTGGCAGCAAGCCTCGCCCCGCAGTGATCGTTCAGAATGATCTCTGGATGGGCACAAAGACGGTTTTGATTGCACCCTTCACCAGCGACATTCCCGGTGACATGGTTATGCGCCCGGTCTTCCAGCCCAACTCCCAAAACGGCCTTCGCGAGACGAGCGCCTTGATGATCGACAAAATCAGCCCCGCCAAGCGCTCTGACATCGGAGCCGTATCTGGTCAGTTGTCGGAACAGGATGTGGATGAAGTTGATGCTTCGCTCCGCAAAATTTTCAGCCTCGCCTGAATTAGGATTTAATGATTTGCCCAAACCGCTCCCCGGCCTCCCTACGCCCAAACAAATACTCGATTTCATCGCCAGTTCCCCCACGCCCGCCGGCAAGCGCGAAATTGCACGGGGGTTTGGCTTGCAGGGCCAGGAAAAGATCGCGCTCAAGGCCTTGCTGCGCGATATGGCAGACGAAGGCCTGATCGATGGCAAGAAGACCGCGTTCCACCGCATGGGCGGGGTGCCGCGCGTCACCGTGCTGCGGGTCACACACATCGAGGAGGGTGAGGCGATTGCCGTGCCCGACAGTTGGCAACCCGACGATGCGACCCCGCCGCCCCGGCTGCGCATGGTCGAAAAGGGCAAGCATAGCGCCCTGAAAGTCGGCGACCGCGTGCTCGCCCGCACCGAGGAAGCGGGCGCTGGCTGGCGCGCGCACGCGATGAAGAAGCTGCCCGCGCGCGAGGAGCAGCTGCTTGGCGTGGTCGAGTTCGATGGAGCCGGGAAGCCGTGGCTGGCACCGGTCGACAAACGCGTGCGCAATTCCGCGCCGATTGCCGATCTGGCCGGTGCCGAAGCCGGCCAGCTGGTGCTTGCCGAGCCGGCGGGGCGCGGCCCGCGCTCTGGGGTCAGGGTCACTGAAGTGCTCGGCGATCCGCTGGCCCCGCGCGCTTTCAGTCTGATTGCCATCCACAAGCACGGCATTCCCAACCACTTTGCCGAGGAGGCGCTGACCGAAGCCGAGCTCGCGGCGAAATTGCCGCTCAGCGCCGAGAAGCGCGAAGACCTGCGCCACCTCCCTATCGTAGCCATCGACCCGGTCGATGCGCGCGACCATGACGACGCCATCTGGGCCGAACCGGACGGAGAAGGCGGCTTCCGCGCGCTCGTCGCCATCGCCGATGTGTCGTTCTATGTGCGCCCGGGCGGCGAGGTTGACCGCGAGGCGCGGCTGCGCGGCAATTCGGTCTATTTCCCCGACCGCGTCGTGCCGATGCTGCCCGAAGTGCTCAGCGCCGATGTCTGCTCGCTGCGTTCCGGCGAGGACCGCGCGGCGATGGCCTGCCATTTGCACATCGATGCAGCGGGCCGGGTGACCGAATGGCGCTTCACCCGGGCGCTGGTGCGGATTGCCGAGGTGATCGCCTATGAGGAGGCGCAGGCGCGGATCGATGCGTATTCTTCCCCCTCCCGCTTGCGGGAGGGGCCAGGGGAGGGCCTGTCGCCCAACCACGCCCAGCTGGCCCACCCCCAACCCCTCCCGCAAGCGGGAGGGGAGAAGGTTTTGCAAAACCTCTGGGCCTGTTGGGCAGCGCTGAACAACGCCCGCAATGATCGCGATCCGCTGGCGCTCGATCTGCCTGAGCGCCGGGTCAAGCTCGACGAGGCCGGGCGGATCACCGAGATTGCCCTGCGCGAAAGCCTCGATGCGCACCGCGTCGTCGAGGATTTCATGATCGCCGCCAATGTTGCGGCGGCCAAGGCGCTGGAGAGCAAGGCCTCGCCGGTGGTCTATCGCATTCACGAGCCGCCGGGCCGCGAGAAACTGGTGGCGCTCAAGGATTACCTGGCAACATTCGACATGCAGCTGGCGCTGGGGCAGGTCATCACTCCCGGCCTGTTCAACCGCATGCTCAAGGATGTCGCCGACGACGCCGAAAAGGCGCTGATCATGGAAGCAGTGCTGCGCAGCCAGACCCAGGCCTATTACGGACCGCGCAACATGCCGGGCATTTCGGACTGGCACTGGGCAGCTATGCGCACTTCACCTCGCCGATCCGGCGCTATGCCGACCTGCTGGTCCACCGCGCGCTGGTCGATGGCTTCCATCTCGAACAGCCCGCGCCAAAGGCACCGCTCAAGCCGACATCGGGCCTGTCAGACCGTGACCGCGACGACCTCGGCAAGGTCAGTGAGGCGATCAGCGCCGCCGAGCGCCGCGCCATGGCCGCCGAGCGCGAGACCATCGACCGCTATGTCGCCGCCTGGCTGTCGGCGCGGGTCGGCGAGGTGTTCGAGACGCGGATTACGGGCGTGCAGAAATTCGGCTTCTTCGCCACCATCGTCGGGCTGGGCGGCGACGGGCTGGTGCCGGTCTCGACTTTGGGTGCCGAGCGTTTTTCCTACGATGAAAAGGCGCAGGTACTCGCCGGCGAGCAAAGCGGCACCAGCTATGCCATCGGCGACAAACTGCGCCTGCGCCTCGCCGAAGCCAATCCGCTGACCGGCGCGCTCAAGTTCGAGCTGGAGCATGGCGGCGGCGTCGAGCCGCGCGGGCGGCCGCTGCCGCTCAAGAAGAAAGGCGCGCATCTGGCGGGAAAACGCGGCCGACCCGGGAATATCCGGCATCAGGGGCGAAAGAAGTAGTATCAAAAAGAACTTCGTCATTGCGAGCGAAGCGAAGCAATCCAGAGCCGCGCAAACCGTCCTTGAATGCTTCGCTTCGCTCGCAATGACGAGGGATGTTATTCTACAGCCGCGATCCAGCAATCGAGCAGCGCCTTGGCGAGCCCTTTGTCGAGCGCCTCGGCGGCCTCTTCGACGCCCTGGCACCAGTTCTGCACTTCGCCTGCAACAATCAGCGCACCGGCAGCATTGAGCAGTACGGCATCACGGTAGGCACCCTCTTCGCCCATCAACAGGCGGCGCAGGGCCGCTGCGTTGTAGTCCGCCTCGCCGCCTCGCAAGGCAGCGAGCGGATGGCGCGGCAGGCCGGCGTCCTCGGGAACAACGCTCTCGCTCATGCCGGCCAGCCCGATCGCCGCCACCCGGCTCGGCCCGGCGATCGACAATTCGTCGAGGCCTTCCTCGCCCGAGACGATCAACGCCGCATCGCAGCCCAGCAGGTCAATCGCCTCGCGATAGAGTGGCACCAGATCGGGGGTGGCGACCCCGATCAGCTGGCGCGTCACCCCGGCAGGATTGGCCAGCGGCCCGGTGAGGTTGAAGATCGTGCGCCGGCCCAGCGCCTTGCGGATCGGGGCGATGCGGCCGAGCGCGGGGTGGTGGCGCTGCGCGAACAGGAAGGCGATGCCGAGATCGGGCAGCGTCGCCTCGGCCATCGCCCCGGCGCGTTCGAGATTGAGGCCCAGCGCTTCCAGGGTGTCGGCAGTGCCCGCCTTGCTTGAGGCGGCGCGGTTGCCATGCTTGGCGACCGGCACCCCGCAGGCAGCGACGACCAGCGCGACGGCGGTCGAGACATTGAGGCTGTGCTGCCCATCGCCGCCAGTGCCGCAGACGTCGATGGCATTTGGGGGCGCTGAAATGCGGGTCATGCGGGCGCGCATGGCGAGCACCGCGCCGGCAATGTCCTCGGCCGTCTCGCCCTTGTCCGCCAGTTCGATCAGCGTTGCGGCGATTGCGGCATCGTCCATGCCGCCGTCGAGCATGCGCCCGAACAGCGCCTCGGCTTCGGCGACGGTCATGCGATGGCGCGGGTCGTGATCCCGCAGATGTCGAGGAAATTGGCCAGCAGCGCGTGGCCATGTTCGGTGGCGATGCTTTCGGGGTGAAACTGCACGCCGTGGATAGGGAGAGTCGCGTGGCGGAAGCCCATGACATGGGCATCGTCCGACGTGGCGTTGACCACGAGCTCGTCCGGCGTTTCGACGACGATCAGCGAGTGATAGCGCGTCGCGGTGAACGGCGAGGGCACACCGGCGAACAGCCCGCTGCCATCGTGGCTCACCGGCGAGGTCTTGCCGTGCATCAGCCCGCCGCGCACCACCTTGCCGCCGAAATACTGCCCGATCGCCTGGTGGCCGAGGCAGACCCCGAGCAGCGGCTTTCCGGCATCGGCACAGGCCCCGACCAGATCGAGGCTGATCCCCGCCTCATTGGGTGTGCACGGGCCGGGCGAAATCAGGAAGCCCGCCGCGCCGCTGGCAATCGCCTGTGCGGGTGTGAGCGCATCGTTGCGCACCACCTCAACCTCGGCGCCCAGCTCCATCAGGTAGTGCACCAGGTTCCAGGTGAAGCTGTCGTAATTGTCGATGACGAGGATCATGGTGCGGCCCTATTGCCCGAAACCCGCTTCGCCCGCCACCCTGACGGCTTCGCGGGCGGCGGCGAACAGTGCCCTGGCCTTGTTCTCGCACTCGGCCTGTTCGTAGTCCGGGTCGGAATCGGCGACGATGCCGGCACCAGCCTGGACATGCATCACCCCGTCCTTGAGCACGGCGGTGCGCAGCACGATGCAGCTGTCGACCGAGCCGTCGGGAGCGAAATAGCCGACGCCGCCGGCATAGGCGCCGCGCGTCTCGGGCTCGAGTTCGGCGATGATCTCGCAGGCGCGGACCTTGGGCGCGCCCGAGACAGTTCCCGCCGGAAAGCCGGCGAAGACCGCGTCGATGGCGTCGTGTTTCGCCGTATCGAGCTTGCCGACCACGTTCGAGACGATGTGCATGACATGGCTGTAATGCTCGACGGTATAGCTCTCGGTGACGTGCACGCTGCCCGCCGAGGCCACCCGGCCGACATCGTTGCGCCCCAGATCGAGCAGCATCAGGTGCTCGGCGCGCTCCTTGGGGTCAGCGAGCAACGACGCTTCGTTGGCGCGGTCTTCCTCGGGCGTGGCCCCGCGCGGGCGCGTCCCCGCGATAGGACGGATGGTGACTTCGCCATCGCGCACCCGCACCAGGATTTCGGGGCTCGAGCCGATCAGCGCGAAGCCCGGCAGGTCGAGGAAATAGAGGAAGGGCGAGGGGTTCACCCGGCGAAGGGCTCGATAAAGGGCCAATGGCGGCAAGGTGAACGGGCAGGTGAAGCGCTGGGCGAGCACTACCTGGAAGATGTCGCCCGCCGCGATGTAGTCCTTGGCCTTGAGCGCCATCGCCTTGTATTCCGCTGCTGGCATCACCGGGGCGAGCGCGGGCTCGGGCAGCTGCGCGTCGCGCGGGCTGGCGGGAGCAGGGCCGGCGAGGCGGCTGAGCGCGGCGTCGATGCGCTCCTGCGCCTGGCCGAGCAGGCGCTCAGGGCTGGTGCCGTCGGGCCACACCGGGGCGATGCAGAACAGCTCGTCGCCCAGCCGGTCGAACACCAGGATCACGGTCGGGCGCACGAACAGCATATCGGGCAAGGCCAGCGCGCTTTGCGGCGCGCGCGGCAGTTTTTCGACCAGGCCGATGGTCTCGTAGCCGAAATAGCCGACCAGGCAGGCGAGCGCCGGGGGCAGCGCGGCGGGCACCTCGATGTGGCAGGCGGCGACCAGCGCGCGCAATTCGGCAAGGCTGTCGCCGGTCAACGCGGCAAACGTGTCGCGGTCAGCCTGCCAGACGCGGTTGATTTCGCAGGCGGTGCCGCGCGCGCGAAACACCAGGTCGGGGTCCAGCCCGATCAGGCTGTAGCGTCCGCGCACCGCGCCGCCTTCGACCGATTCGAGCAGGAAATCGCCGCGCTCGGGCTCGAACAGCTTGATCGCCGCGCCGACCGGGGTCTCGGTGTCGGCGATCGTGCGCCGCCAGACCAGCGCCGGGCGGCCCGCCGCCAGCGCCAGGCTCGCGGCTTCGCTGTTTTCAGGTCGCAGGCCGGCCACGGGCGTGAATGCGCTCAATTGCCGCCGGCGAGCTGGGTGCGCAGCGCCTGCACCGCCGCTGGCTCGCGCTTGACGCCGAGTTCGGCACGGATCGCGCGCGCGAGCTGCTCGCCATATTCGCGGCCGGCCAGCTGGCCGAGTTCGCCTTGCGCGGCAGCAATCACCGGATCACTGGCCGCCACCTGGCCGGGTACGATCTGCTTGAGGCTGACCACGAACCAGCCGCGATTGCCCGGCGCGGGGAGCAGTTTGGTTGTGCCCTGCGCCATGCTGAACATCAGCGCCAGCGGCGGAGGCACCTGCTGCCTAGCGGCGTTCAACTGTTCGCGGCCCATGGTGAGACGGTCGACCGGTGGCAACGGCACCCCCAGCGAAGCCATCGCCGCGCCAAGGTCGGTGCCGCGCTTGGCCTGGGCGAGCACCTTGTCAGCCGCCGCCTTGGCACCGACCGCACCGCGCTCAAGCGCGAGCATGGCGGTGACGTCGCCGCGGATCTCGGCGAGCGGGGCAGGGGCCGACGGGGTGATCGCCGACACATCGAAGATCGCGAAGGTCTTGCCCGCCTCGACTTCGGCGAGCTGGGGCTGGCCCTCGCGCTCCATGGCAAAGGCGGTCTGCATCAGCTTGGCGAGCAGCGGCGGCGCGGTCCGCGCGGGGTCGCCGTAGACCTTGCCGTCGGCGGTGAGCGCCGGGGTTTGCTGGAGCGTCACGCCCAGTTCCCTGGCGGCGTCGGTCAGATTGGTGCCGTTCTCGAACTCCTCCTCGAGCCGGGCGGACAGGTCGTTCAGCGCGGCGCGGCGCTTCTCGATGGCCAGCCCTGCGGCAAGTTCGCCCTTGATCTGGTCAAACGCGCGCTCGGGGCGCTTGTCGATGCCGTCGATGCGCATGACATGCCAGCCGAGCGGGCTGCGCGCGGGCGCGGCGAGTGCACCGCTGGTGGCGGCGAACACGGCTTCGGCGACCGCCGCCGAACTCTGCGTGGTGAGCGCCGCACTGGTCACGGCACCGAGACTGGCGGTGGCGAGCCCCTTGGCCCCGGCGACGGCCTCGAGCCGCTTGCCAGCGGCCACTTCGGCGGCAATCGCCCGGGCGGCGGCTTCGGTGGGCGCGATCAGCTGGGTGAGACGGCGGCTCTCCTGCGCGCTATATTGCGCCTTGTTGGCGGTGTAGCGCGCGGCCAGCTCGGCATCGGTGGGCGCGGGCACGGCCTTGAGCGCGGCATCGCCGAACGTGGCGAAGCGCAGCATACGCCGTTCCGAGCGGATGAAGCGGTCGCGATTTTTGCATAGAACGCCTGAAGCTCGGCGTCGGTCGGCAGGCTCTTGGGGGCGAAGGCGGCCGAGGGTAGCAGGGCGATCGAGCCCGTGCGTTTTTCGCGCAGCAGCGCGGCATATTGCAGCGCGAGGCCCTGGGGCATCACCGAGCCGAATTCGGCCGGGGTCATCAGCTGGCGCGCGATCAGCCCCTGGGCAAGGTCGTCGCGCAGTGCCTTTTCCGAAATCCCCTGCTGCTGGAGCATCTGGCGGAAGGCGGCGTCGCTGAACGATCCGTCGGGCCCGCGGAAGCCCGGGACTTTGGCGATTTCGCTGTCGATCAGCCGGTCGCTGGCGACGATGCCGTGCGCGCGCCCGAAAGCGGAGGAGCCGATCCGGTTGATCAGCTGGTCGAGCACCTTTTCCAACCCGCCCTCGGCGATGAAGGCCTGCATGGTGAGGCGCGGGTCTTCGCGCTTGAGGTTTTCCAGCGCGGTGGTGGTCGACTGGCTGAGCTGGGCGGCGCGGACCTGTTCCTTGCCGACCGTCGCGACGCGGTCGCCGCTGCTGCCCGACCCGCCCTGGAAGTTGGCGACATCGCCGGCGGCGAAAGCCAGAGCAATCAGCCCGAGGAACAGCAAAGCGAACACAACGCCGAGCTTCGAGCCAATCAACTTGCGCATAAACTGGATCATGGTCGTTTCACTTGCGATTCGGCGGCGGGGAGGTCGGCTGCGGCTGGCGAGGGGCTTTAGGCAGCATTGCCCCGTCCGGCAATGCCCATGGGAACGGCATGGAGCCTTGCGCTCGCATACCCCGATCGTCACGCGCGGCTTTGACAAGCACGGGGCTGGTGGCCTAGCAGCGCGCGAAACCCAAGCACGGTCAGGGATTCGGCTGCGGCCGGCAAACAGCAATGAGCAATCTGCCTTACATTGTCGGCAACTGGAAAATGCATGGCAGCCGCTCCATGCTGGCGGAAGCCCGCGCCATTGATCGTGCGGCAGCGCGCTTTCCGCAGGTCCAGGTAGCGCTTGCCCCGCCAGCGACGCTGATCCAGGCGATGCGCGAGGCAGTGACGGATATCGGCGTCGGCGGGCAGGATTGCCATGTCGAGGCCAGCGGGGCATTCACCGGCGACATCTCGGCGGCCATGCTCGCCGATGCCGGCGCGGATTTCGTCATCGTCGGCCATAGCGAACGCCGCGCCATGCATGATGAAAGCGACGCCCTGGTTCGCGCCAAGGCCGAAGCGGCGATGGCGGCGGGCCTCGCGGTGATCCTCTGTGTCGGCGAGACCGAGGCCGAGCGCGATTCGGGAGATGCTCAAGCCGTGGTCGCCGGCCAGCTCGACGGATCCTTGCCTCGCGGCGAGGGCGCCGCCGGGCAGCTGAGCATTGCCTATGAGCCGGTCTGGGCGATCGGCACCGGGCGGGTCGCCTCGGTCGCCGACGTTGGCGCGATGCACCGCGCGATTCGCGCGCGCCTCGCGGCCAACTATGGCGAGTTGGGCGCGGCGGTTCGCATCCTTTATGGCGGCTCGGTCAATGCCAAGAACGCGGTGGGCCTGCTGGGCGCTGACGAAGTCGGCGGCGCGCTGGTTGGCGGGGCGAGCCTGACCGCCGAGACCTTCACCGCGATTATCGGCGCAGCGGGACTGCCGGAGGATAGTTAGTCCGTGGACGGCCACGCCGGGGCTGACGGGCAAGGCAATCGCATTTGACGAACGCTTACCCTATCCGTCACCCTGAACTTGTTTCAGGGCCCATCGTGCCGCACATTCGGAGCCAGCCGGAAAGGAGCCAAACCCTTCGGATTGCTTGACAATGCGCACTCCGGTCGTGGGAGAAATGGGCCCTGAAACAAGTTCAGGGTGACGATGAATGATAGTTCTGATTCATATGCGATTGCCCGGGGCCGACTGGACCCCGCCCTTGCGCCGCGCCGCGACCTTGCCTAGATGCACCGCCTCAGTTTCGAAGGCCGAACTTCCATGTCCCTGTTCCTGTTCCTTACCGTCGTCCAGGCGCTGATTGCCGCCGCGCTGGTCGGCGTGATCCTGATGCAGCGTTCCGAAGGCGGCGGACTGGGCGTCGGCGGCAGCCCGGCAGGGCTGATGTCGGCACGGGGAGCGGCCAACTTTCTCACCCGCGCGACCGCCTTCCTGGCGGTTGCTTTCGTGGCGCTGAGCATCGCGCTCGCGGCCCTGGCGGTTGGCACCACCTCGGGGCGCAAGATCGATACCTCGCTCCAGCGTTCGGCCCCGGCGGCCGCGGTCTCGCAAGCCGCCGATCCGCTGGCGTCGGGCTCGCAGGCCGCGCCTGCCGATGCGCCCCCCGCTCCGGTTGCCGCTCCTGCTCCTGGCCCTGCCGATCCGCTTGGCGCACCCGCGAAGAAGTAACCACGGGCCACTCGCGCCTGTGGATTGATCCGGTGAAGCGCGCGAGGCCGCGCTTGCGCTTTACGCCGCCTTGCCGTTAAGGCCCGACTCCCATGGCGCGGTTCATTTTCATCACCGGCGGCGTGGTCTCCTCGCTTGGCAAGGGTCTGATGGCGGCAAGCCTCGCGGCATTGCTCCAGGCGCGCGGATTTAAGGTGCGAATCCGCAAGTTCGATCCCTATCTCAACGTCGATCCGGGGACGATGAGCCCCTACCAGCACGGCGAAGTCTATGTCACCGACGATGGTGCCGAAACCGATCTCGATCTCGGCCATTACGAGCGCTTCACCGGGGTTTCCGCGCGGCAATCGGACAACGTCACTTCGGGGCGCATCTACCAGCAGATCATCGCGCGCGAACGGCGCGGGGACTATCTCGGCGCGACCGTCCAGGTGATCCCGCACGTGACCGATGCCATCAAGGCCTTCGCCCAGGCCGAGATCGACGGGCTCGATTTCGTGCTGTGCGAAATCGGCGGCACCGTGGGGGACATCGAGAGCCTGCCGTTCATCGAGGCGATTTGCCAGTTGCGCAACGAGATGGGGCGAGACCAGACGGTTTTCGTGCATGTAACGCTGGTGCCGTTCATTGCCGCTGCGGGCGAGCTCAAGACCAAGCCGACTCAGCACAGCGTCAAGGAACTGACCGCGCTCGGGGTCCAGCCGGATGTGCTCGTCTGCCGCTGCGAACATCCGCTGCCCGAGGCCGAGCGCGGCAAGATCGCTGCCTTCTGCAATGTCCGCAAGGAAGCGGTGATCCCCGCGCTCGATGCCAAGAGCATCTACGAAGTGCCGCTGCAATATCACGCGGAAAACCTCGATTTCGAGGTGCTGCGCGCCTTCGGCATCACGCCGGGACTTGCGCCTGACCTGCGCCGCTGGCACGATATCACCGACCGGCTGCACAATCCCGAAGGCGAGGTCACCGTCGGCGTGGTCGGCAAATATGTCGGCCTGCCCGATGCCTACAAGTCGTTGAACGAGGCGCTGGTGCACGGCGGCATGGCCAACCGGGTCAAGGTCAATATCCAGTGGATCGACGCCGAACTGTTCGAGGCACCGGAAAGCGACGTCGCCGCGCGGCTCGAACCGCTGCACGCGATCCTCGTCCCCGGGGCTTTCGGCGAACGCGGCGCGGAGGGCAAGATCCAGGCGATTCGTTTCGCGCGCGAGCGCAAGGTGCCGTTCTTCGGCATCTGTTTCGGCATGCAGATGGCCTGCGTCGAAGGCGCGCGCAGCCTTGCCGGCATCGCCCAGGCCTCATCGACCGAATTCGGCCCGACCGAGGAACCGGTGGTCGGCATCATCGAGGAATGGATGAGCGCCGAAGGGCGGCAAAAGCGCGAGGCCGGCGGGAACCTGGGGGGAACCATGCGGCTTGGGGCCTACGAGGCGGTGCTCGCGGGCAACAGCCACGCGGCGGCGATTTACGGCGGCAAGCGCATTTCCGAGCGCCACCGGCATCGCTGGGAGGTCAACACCGCCTACCGCGCGCGGCTCGAGGCTAGCGGGCTGGTGTTCAGCGGCATGTCGCCCGATGGCGAACTGCCCGAGATCGTCGAACGACCGGACCACCCGTGGTTCGTCGGCGTGCAGTTCCACCCGGAGCTCAAGAGCAAGCCCTACGATCCGCACCCGCTGTTCGCCGGGTTCATCGAGGCGGCGCTGCAGCAATCGAGACTAGTTTAACCACGTTTGGTATCCACTAGCACACTACGGAATCTTACCCGCGCTTAGGATGGCGCGGCTTACATTCGTATCGCGCTTGCACTATCTGGTGCAGGCTGGGTGGGGGGCAACGAGCTTGCTCCGCTGATGATCGTCTACAGCGACCCGGACGATCATTCAGCGGGCAATGCGGCGCCATTCGTGGCGTCGAGGGGGTGGGCCGTCCCGGGCCCACCCCCGAATTGCTCCGCAAGACCGGCGGTCAGGCGGCCTGGCTACTGGCCTCGCCGCTTGCGACCACTTCGAGCGATGTGCGGTTGCCGATGGCGATCTTGCGCGGCTTCATCGCTTCGGGCACTTCGCGCACCAGATCGATGGTCAGCAGGCCATCCTCCAGCCCGGCATCGGCGACCTTGACGTAATCAGCCAGTTCGAAGCGGCGTTCGAACCCGCGCTGGGCGATGCCGACATGCAGCATCGTCGCGGTCGCGTCGTCGCCCTTCCTGCCCTGGATCACCAGCAGGTTCTGCTGCGCGGTGATGTCGATATCGGCTGGCTTGAACCCGGCCACGGCCAAAGTGATGCGATAGGCATCCTCGCCGCGCTTTTCGATGTTGAACGGGGGGAAGTTGTCGCCGGCGCTGTTGCGCGACTGGTTCTCGAGCATGTCGAAGATACGGTCGAAGCCGACCATCGAGCGGCGATAGGGGGTAAAATCGAGACGGTTCATGGCAAAATCCTCGTGTGAGCAATTTTCGGTCGATGGGAACCCGGCGAACCGGCGCTCCCGCTTGGCTGCATCATGCCCCCTGCGCCTTCGCATCGGACAGGCTTGCGGTGCATGACACGTATTGGGAGATATGTTAGCGCGGGTCCGTTTCAAGGGTTCGCCCGACAAAGAGGGTTCGATGGCTGCGCCGAAAGTTGAAATCTATACCCGCTGGGGCTGCGGCTATTGCGTGGCGGCCAAGGCACTGCTCGACCGCAAGGGCGTCGCCTACCAGGAACACGACGTCACCATGGGCGGCGACAGACGCGCCGAAATGCTCGCCCGCGTGCCGGGCGCGATGACTGTTCCGCAGATTCTGATCGATGGCCAGGCCGTGGGCGGGAGCGATGACATCCATGCGCTCGACCGGCAGGGCAGGCTCGACGCGATGCTTGGCCTCGGGGCTTGAACCGCATTGCCGTCCTCCAGATGTGCTCGGGGATCGACCCTGAGGCGAACGCGGCGGTGATCGTTGCGGCGGTGGGCGCAGCAGCCATGGGCGGTGCCAGCATGCTGTTCACCCCTGAGATGTCTGGCCTGATCGACCGCGACCGCGCGCGCGCCGCGCAGGCGATTGTCTCCGAGGATCGGGACCCGGTGCTTGCCGCCGTGCGGGCAGCAGCGGCGGACGCGGGGATCTGGGTGGCGCTGGGCTCGCTGGCGGTGCTGCGCGATGACGGACGCTGGGCCAACCGGGCGCTGGTAGTCGACAGCAGCGGCGACGTGGTCGCGCGCTACGACAAGATCCACATGTTCGACGTCGATCTGGCGAGCGGCGAGAGCTGGCGCGAGTTCGAACGCCTATGCGCCGGGCGAAGCGGTCGTCACGGTCGAGACACCCGCTGGACGGCTGGGCTTGTCGATCTGCTATGACGTTCGTTTTCCCGCTCTGTACGAGGCACTTGGCCGGCAGGCTTGCGACCTGATCGCAATACCAGCCGCGTTCACCGTGCCCACCGGCGCGGCGCACTGGCACTTGCTCCAGCGCGCCCGCGCGGTCGAAGCCAGCGCCTATGTCGTCGCCGCTGCGCAGGTCGGCAGGCATGCCGACGGCCGGAGCACCTACGGCCACAGCCTGGTGGTCGATCCCTGGGGCGAGGTGCTGCTCGACATGGGCGGCGAGGAACCCGGGATGGCCTTCGCCGAGATCGACCCGGCGCGCATTGCCGAGGTTCGCGCGCAATTGCCCAGCCTTGCCAATCGCCGCGAAATTCCCAACTAGGCATTTGCCATGATTGTGTTCGATCTGGAATGCCGCGCCGGCGGGCATCGCTTCGAGGGCTGGTTCGGCTCGTCGGACGATTTTGCCACGCAGTGTCGCCGCGGCCTGGTCGCTTGTCCGGAATGCGGTTCGAGCGAAGTCGGCAAGGCGCTGATGGCCCCCAACCTTGCCCGCAAGGGCAATCAGGTGACCGTCCCCAAGCCGGACAAGTCGCAGCCCGTCAGCAAGGGGGCCATGCCCCCCGAGGCGGCGAAAATGATGCAGGCGCTGGCGACGATGCAGGCCAAGGCGCTCGAACAGTCGCGCTGGGTCGGCGGCAAGTTCGCCGAGGAAAGCCGTGCGATACATTATGGCGAGCGTGAAGCCGAGCCGATCCATGGCCAGGCAACTGCGCAGGAAGCGCGCGATCTGATCGAGGAAGGGATCGAGGTTGCGCCGTTGCCGTTCCCGGTTGCGCCGCCCGGAGAGGCGAACTGATTGCCATTCGCCGGACCGCTGCCTAAGGAACGCCCGCGCGCCCGTAGCTCAGCAGGATAGAGCACCAGATTCCTAATCTGGGGGCCACAGGTTCGAATCCTGTCGGGCGCACCATATTTGCCAGGCAAGTTGCATTTATGCGACGATTTGCAGTGTTTTTTCAGTTTGCCCCTTGAACTGCTGAATCACTTGTGATTCTTAGGGGTCATCATGAAATTCCGTTCCGAATCCAGATTGCGCAAGCACAGTGTCAGCGAAGGGCTGGCGCTCGTCTGCCTGCTGGTCATGGCCGGCATGGCGCTGGCCGGGCCCAGCGGGCTTCTCTCCTGGAGCGAAAACCGGCGCTTGCTCGAACAGCGGCAGGCCGAAGTGAAGGCGCTGGCCGAGCAGCGCGACGATTTGCGCAATCGCGTCGCCTTGCTCAACCCGCGTCATGCCGATGCCGATCTTGCCGGCGAACTGCTGCGCAAGGATCTCAATGTCGTCCATCCCGACGAAATGGTGATGCTGCTCGACTGAGCGGAGCCATTACAACCGCCAGTGCTGCGATAATATTTGTCTCGGACGGTTTCGCTGCGCCGGGGGAGTGACTATAGCGGTTTTCGCAACCTTCTCGGGGACCCGCATTGCCAAAAGCCACTCGCAAGCCCGCCGCAGCCAAACACGATGCGGCCGGCGAAGATGCCTACGCGCTGCATAGCCTGCAAGCCGCCCACGACGCGCAGCGGGCCTATGCCGCGAGCGATGCCGAGCTGCTCGAGCTCTACGAACAGATGCTGCTCATCCGCCGCTTCGAGGAGCGCGCCGGCCAGCTTTACGGGCTCGGGCTGATCGGCGGCTTCTGCCATCTCTACATCGGCCAGGAAGCCGTCGCGGTCGGGCTGCAGTCGGCTCTCGATCAGGCGCGCGACAGCGTCATCACCGGCTATCGCGATCATGGCCACATGCTGGCCTATGGCATCGATCCCAATGTCATTATGGCCGAGCTGACCGGTCGCGCGGCGGGTATCTCGCGCGGCAAGGGCGGCTCGATGCACATGTTCAGCGTCGATCACCGCTTCTATGGCGGCCATGGCATCGTCGGCGCGCAAGTCTCGCTGGGTGCGGGCCTCGCCTTTGCGCACAAGTATCGCGGCGACGGCGGTGTCTGCATCGCCTATTTCGGCGACGGCGCGGCCAATCAGGGCCAGGTCTACGAGAGCTTCAACATGGCCAGTCTGTGGAAGCTGCCGATTGTCTTCGTCATCGAGAACAACCAGTATGCCATGGGCACTGCGGTCAAGCGCTCATCGGCCGAGACCCATTTCTACCGGCGCGGCACGGCCTTTCGCATTCCGGGCATGCAGGTCAATGGCATGGACGTGCTCGAGGTGCGCGGCGCGGCGGAAGTGGCGCTCGATTTTGTCCGCAAGGGCAACGGGCCTGTGCTGATGGAGCTCAACACCTATCGCTATCGGGGTCATTCGATGTCCGATCCGGCCAAGTACCGCAGCCGCGAGGAAGTTCAGGAAGTGCGTGAGCATCGCGATCCAATCGACCAGGCAAAAGCCGAATTGCTGGCGCGCGGCGTGGCTGAAGAGCGGCTCAAGGAACTCGAAAAGCAGATCCGCGCCAAGGTTGCCGGCTCGGCCGATTTCGCCGAGAACGCCCCCGAACCCGATCTGGCCGAACTGCATACCGACGTGCTGGTGGAGAGTTACGCATGAGCATCGCGATCCAGATGCCGGCGCTCTCGCCGACGATGAAGGAAGGCAAGCTGGCCCGGTGGCTGGTCAAGGAAGGCGATGAGGTCCGTTCGGGCGACATTCTCGCCGAGATCGAAACCGACAAGGCAACCATGGAATTCGAGGCGGTCGACGAGGGGACCATCGGCAAGCTGCTGGTGGCCGAGGGCACCGAAGGCGTGGCCGTCGGCACCGAGATCGCGACGATGGCCGGGGAGGGGGACGAGTCACCTGTGGCCCACCCCCAACCCCTCCCGCTTGCGGGAGGGGAGCCGGTTGCGCAAGTTTCCGCCCCAGCGCCTGCCGAAGGTGCGCAACTTCCCCCCTCCCGCAGGCGGGAGGGGTCGGGGGTGGGCCAGACGCGCCAGTTGCAAACGCTGGCGGCAATACCATCACCCTGCGTGAAGCCCTGCGCGACGCCATGGCCGAGGAAATGCGCCGCGACGACCGCGTCTTCGTCATGGGCGAGGAAGTCGCGCAGTATCAGGGGGCCTACAAGGTCACCCAGGGCCTGCTCGACGAGTTCGGCGAGCGGCGGGTGATCGACACGCCGATCACCGAATACGGCTTTGCCGGCATCGGCACCGGCGCGGCGATGGGCGGGTTGAGGCCGGTGATCGAATTCATGACCTTTAACTTCGCCATGCAGGCGATTGATCACATCATCAATTCCGCTGCCAAGACCAATTACATGTCGGGCGGGCAGATGCGCTGTCCGGTGGTGTTTCGCGGTCCCAACGGCGCGGCATCGCGGGTCGGGGCGCAGCACAGCCAGAACTTCGCGCCGTGGTATGCCAGCGTGCCCGGGCTGGTGGTGATCGCGCCCTACGATGCGGCCGACGCCAAGGGGCTGCTCAAGGCGGCGATCCGCAGCGAGGACCCGGTGGTCTTCCTCGAAAACGAACTGCTCTACGGTCGCAGCTTCGCCGCGCCGCCTGAAGGCGAGGACACACTGGTCTCGATCGGCAAGGCGCGGACCATGCGTGCCGGGCGCGATGTCACCATCGTCTCCTATTCGATCGGCGTCGGCATGGCACTGGAGGCGGCCGAACTGCTGGCGGGCGAGGGGATCGAGGCCGAAGTGCTTGACCTGCGCACTCTGCGCCCGCTCGATACGGCGCGATCCTCGAAAGCCTGTCGCGCACCAACCGGTTGGTGGTCGCCGAAGAGGGCTTTCCGGTGTGCTCGATCGCCGCCGAAGTCTCGGCGCTGTGCATGGAGCGCGGCTTCGACCACCTCGATGCGCCGGTGCTGCGGGTGTGCAACCAGGATGTGCCGCTGCCCTATGCCGCCAATCTCGAGAAAGCCGCGCTGATCGACGTGGCGCGCATCATCGCGGCGGTGAAGCAGGTCTGCTATCGCTAGAAGCAACCAGTCAAACTGAGCGCTGGAACCAAAACATCAACTGCCCATGAGCGCTGCCAGGGCTGCAAGTACGGCCGCAATAGCTGCTGCTACTGCTGCCGAAAGGCTACCGCCACCACCACCGCTGCTTCCTCCGCCACTGCTGCCTCCGCTAGAGCTGGTGCTGCCACCACTGGAGCTGGTGCTGCCACCGCTAGAGCTGGTGCTGCCACCGCTGGAGCTTGTGCTGCCACCGCTGGAGCTGGAGCTGCCACCACCACTGCTGCCACCTGCAGACGAATAGCTGTCGTAGATGCTGGGGCTCGCAACTGCGTCGGGTGCATAGGGTTTGCGCTGTTTGAGTCCAGAGAGGTCACGATTGTCCCGGACGATAAATGACGAGATTGCCGTGATCGTCGTAGGACCGAAAAATCGAGACGAAATCAGAGGCTGATAGTCATAAGCCACTTCGACAAAGATGACGGCACCACCAGGTTCGGGGACAACCTCATTCCCTGTGGGACCGATCCCGCTGGGCAAAACCGCATTCTCCGCGCCATAAGACGATGTCCATACCTTTTTTCCTTTGGCACGCTGCCAGTGAATGAACAAGTCTCCGTCTGTTTGGGTGCAGCCTCCCGCAGGGCAGCTTACTGTTGAATCATAGACCTCAAAGCTGCTGATGATCGCGCGGCCATGCTCGTAGAAATCGAGCCCCGTGGCTTGGATGTTGGAACCAAGGAGCAAATCATTGATATCGGATTCAAAAATTCTGCGATTGTTTATTTGCGATGTATCGCCAACGCGGGAGGCGTTGTCGGCTATATGCATGGCAACCTGGCTGACTCTCATGTTGACCAAGGCTAGGTTGGCGGTTTCGGCTCCATAGAGCCCCGCTGTAAGGAGCAACGGCAAGGCCACGGCAAATTCAGTGGCGGCAGTGCCCGAACGATTGCGGGTCAGCCTGTTGGACAACTTGCGCAAGGCGTTCATGAGCAAGTTCCTGTCGCAGGAGCATTGTTCTGAAGCCCATAGGGCTGATTGCGCAACACCGTAGTCGAAGTCAGCTGCACTGTGTTCGACTGCCCTACAAAACGGGCGATCGGGAAATAGCGCGGATATCGCACCAGCACCGTATAGAGCACGGCATCCCGGGCACCGCCATTGCCGGTGCGCCCTTGGTTGGCATCCCAGACAGCGTTGCCATTGGCGTCTTCGTAAGTCTCGCCATTGTTGCAGATACCATCGCTGTCGGTATCGGTGAACTCTTCGGGCTGACCGACATCGGTAAAATTCGAGTAACTCTGCCTGTTGAAGGCGATTGTGGCGTTAGGTGTAATCTGGCGCACGACTCTTGTCACTTTCGTGTCGAGAGACCCTGTCGTGGCTCCTTCGATCGTCGAGTTGCGCGAGGCTTTTTCGATCGAACCCTGGATCATTGCCTTGGTATACATGCCATGCCCAAGGTCAAAGAGGCCGAAGAGGGTCATCAACATGACTGGAGCGATCAAGGCAAATTCGACGGTCGCTACGCCGGACTCATCAGGTGCGAGTGATCGTTCGAGCATCATTTCGAGATTCTCAGATCGCCCATGGACGCGGCAATCTTAGCGAATGCCGCATTGAGTTGGGTGGCGTTGTTTGCCTGAAACCATCTGCCAGAACCGGCGCAGTCTTTAAGCATGGTGGTCATCGTCGTGCCGAAACCGATTACCCAAACGGTGATGTTGCGCTTTTTCACTTCGTTGCAGGCGACAGTAAAACGCTTCTCGACGACCTGGGTCAGCGTCAGCGACGAGGAAGGCGACCAGCGCCGGCGGTCGAGCGGCTCGACACCATAGGCACCATAGGCAATATCATACGGTTCGGTCTGGCCATCGGTCAGGAATATAAGGTGGCGGTTGGTCGGCTTGCCGAGGATGTCGGCATTTTCGGCAGCAAACAGGCCGTTCGGAGACAGCAGCCGTCCGCCCCAGATCATGCCGATATCATGATAGGTGCTGCCGCTTGGCGTAAGCGTGGTGAGAAAGGTGGCGACCTGCGATAGTCCATTTCGGCGAGCTTGCGCGCCGGGGCGGGGCAGGCAACGAGCAGGGCCTGATTGGCCGGGTGGAACAGCCATTCGTCGGACGTGATCACGGCTGGCACGGAGAAGGAGCCATCGCCGTACCAGTCGAGCTCGCGCTCCCAGATAATGTCGGGATAGGCCGGACGCCATTGCATTGCTGGATTTCCACCAGTGGGCACCGTGTCGAGGTCCAGGTCCAGCGCGCGTGAAAAATCGACGTTGTCGTAGTCAGTGATCTCGTAGGTTCCGCGCTCCTCGATGCAGCCGTTCAATTCGGTGCGCCAGTTGGCGGTACTCCGCGAAATGGGCGCATAGCGCCAATTGCTGTTCGTGCCGTTGGCCGGAACGGTGATCTCGTCATAATCGTACACCGAGGCGAGGTAGGTTTCGCGCTGGACCTTGCAGGTGCTGCCATCGAGTTCGACCCAATAGTTGAGGCCGTTTTCGGTGAGCCGGATACGACGGGTCCGCTTGGTGCCTGAAGGGGGGCCGACATAGGGCACGCTCACTTCGGAGAGGATGACGCTGCTCGGAACATAGGAGCCCGCCGGAGCCGGCGTGTCGCAACTGTACCAGCCGCTGCTGGATTTGTTGGCAGGCGCATGCCAGGTCGCCGCATAGGTCAATTCCGTGATCGAGCTGTAGCTTCCCGAGACGTATTGCCAGTTGTCGTTGTAGGTATAGTCGTAGGTCGATGTCGAGGTGGAGGCAACTTCGCGCGACTGGTAGGTCCAGTTGCTGATCACCCAGGCGTCCTGGAGCAGCGCGCCGACATTGGCGTTAAGCGCATAGGGCACGAAGCCATAGCGGATGCGGATGCCCGGGCCTTTGCTCCCTTCGAGCTGGGCATGAAAGTTGTTCACCACATCCTTGAGAACGTCGAGCCGGGGCTTTGTATCGCCCGGATTGGTATGACGCATCGACCCGGTGGTATCGAGCACCATCATCACATCAGTATTGGAGAAATTGAGGCGTGCTTCGCAGTCGACATGGACAGCAATCTTGTTAAATGCAAACAACTGCATAACTGTAGTTGGCACGTCTACCCTTGCGTCGCCGCTGATTGAGTAATCTGGTTGCAGCGTCATCGTGAAGGATCGACTGCTTGTGCCGTACGATCCATCACGATAATTTATATCGAAGAATTTATTACCCGTAGTCGCAACGGCTGCGGGAACCAATCCGTCGACCGCAATCGTTGAGCCCAGCTTCTTGCGCGCTGCCAGCACGCCTGCGTCGCAAGCTTGCTGGAGGCGCGATTCGGCGAGATAGCTGCGCCCCATGTCGATGCCGCCGCCGACCATGGCGAGCAGCGGCACGATCGCTGCGGCGACGATTGCCAGGGCGTTGCCCGACTGGTCGCGCGCCAGCGCAGCGAGCAGGGTGCGCCTGTTTGGTCTCGCCTTGGGATTGTGGTGCGCGGTCATGGCCAACCGTAAACTCCGGTTTACTTCGCAACGACGATAGGCGCGCGCGCGTAACCCCTTGGCCAACAAACAGAGTTAATTTTTTGGGAAATTCAACCAACCCAGTGCTAGATTTGGGTCTTATTTCCAGCGCCGATTGGACCATTCTGCAATCTCAGGACGTATACAGATTGCAGGTTTTCCGAGTTTCGACCGGAGTTGGATTGAATATCTGTGAAAAATTTCGCGAATCTCTTACGAAAAAAGAGCCGACATAGTGAAGTCGAGACTCTGCCCACAGGAAACCAAACATCGGTTTATAGTGATAGTTGATTTCAACAAACATAATCATGGTGCCAGATGGCGCATTAACCTTTGCTCCCGTTGGACCCATTCCTGTAGGTGCCGGGGTACCATCGTTGGCGGCGGTAGCATCCGTCCCATCAGCCGCCGTGGTGGTTCCATAGTTTGAAATCATATCCCGTACCGCTTTTCAATCCAAGGCAACGTTGCCAATGGATCATCTGCGTCCCCGACTGATTCTCAAGACTTGAGAGGATAACTCGGCCATTCGTCGTGAGATTTATTGACTGGCCTTGAACTTTTGCACCCTCGAGAACCTCGTTGACGTCGACCTCACGCATCTGCTGCAAAGAAAGTCCGCTGCTGCTCCCCACCCGCGAAGCATGATCGGCGAGATTTAGTGCGATTTGACTCAACCTGAGATGGGTCATTGCATAGTTCGAAAGCTCAACACCATACAGAGTCATTGAAAGAAACAATGGAAAGGCAACGGCAAACTCGACCAGAGCCAATCCTCTCTGATCAGCTCCCAGGCCTTCTACGGATTTGCTTGCCACTTTGAGGGCTTTGATCTTTCGGGCGTATGTCATGTGCAGACCGATGCTGGAGTATGAATTGTCTGTGCCGCATATGGTTGATTCATCAACACGGTTGCCGATTTTATCACAGCATTGTTGTTCCCAAATAAGCCCGCAACAGGAAAAAAGTGTTTGTATGTTACTGTAATTGTGTACAAACCAACATCGCTGGCACCGCCGACGCCCGACAGGCCTTGATCGGCATCCCATTGATTGTTACCATTTACATCTGAGTAGCATTCCCCAACCTGCCGGATGCCATCAGAATTCGCGTCGGTGAATGGCTCAATTTTTCCGACTTTAGAGAATACGTTATAATTCTTGCGCGTTGAACTATAGGTCGCGTGAGGCGCGATTCGCCTCGCCGCCGCTATCACCCGTACGTCGATTGCGTTGGCTGCCGAGCTAGTTGAGTTGGTTTGAAGGGTCGTGTCGCGGCCAGCTCTCTGTACCTCACCATGGATCACCGAAGTGACATAGGCTTGGAGAAGCAGATCGCCTGACCCCATGATGAACATAGTCAGGACTGGCGCAACGAAGGCAAACTCCACGATCGTTGCTCCGCGGCTGTCGCGGAGAGCGCTGGATAGCCAGCTTCGTGACAATCTTGCTTGCATCATTGGGTCAGCCTCAGTTTGGCTACCTTCAGGGCGATTTGGCCAAAGGCAGTTGCAAGCGCGGCATTGTCACCAGCGGTGTAGGCAAAGCCGGGCGTGGCGCAGGTGTTCATCTCGGTCGTCATGGCCGTGCCAAATGCGACCACGAAAACGGTTATGTTGCGCGCTTTGGCTGCGTTGCATACTGCGAGAAAGCGAGCGTTGTGACGGGTATTCTGGTTGGCATTGGTGTGGCCCGTGCTTCCCGTAATTTTTGCAGAGTAGCGCTCCATGCCGTACAGCCCATAAACCGATGGATTGGTGTTCAAGGCTCCGTCAGACATGAATACGATATATCGGTTCGGGGGACTGTTGCCGCCCCATGCGGCTGTATCGCTTGCAAACGGCCCGGTGGGCGAAATGAACCGCGTGCCCCAGATCATGCCGTGATCGTGATAGGTCCAGCCGTGGGCTTTGAAGTCGCTATGGTTGACATAGTTGGACACTTCGGTGCGGGTCATTACTGCAAGTCGCTGGGCAGCTTTCATGCAGGCGGCATATTCCCACTCTTGGGCGTTGGGAGTGCTCAGCAAGTTCGTATATTGTCCATCTGAGGCGTTCGATGTGCTGGCAAAGGAGGTTGTTGTCGTGTCGCCATATACGGTGGTGCTGCCTCCGGAATTGTCTATGCTGGTATTGTTGCCGCGGTAGTACACAACATTGGGCCAGAATGGGCGCCATTTTGTTGCATCGTTCGTGGGCATCAGGTCCGGATCGAGATCTCCGGGGAGGCTGTTGATGTTGAACGACGACGCGGTGGTTGTGTCACGCTCCTCAATGCAGCCTTGCCACTTCGACGTCGCACCGGTGACCTTGCTCGGGTCGGTCACTGCGGTTCCGGTCTTGTAGGTGCTCACATCGAGAGAGACACTTTCATAGCGCCAGCTCACTTTTACCGGTTGGCTTCTGATGACGCAGCCGTTGGCACCGGAAACCCAGGAAACCTTGGTTTTGACCGTTGCCCTGCCGTCAATGTTATAGAGGGTCGCCGGAGTGCGTATGGCAAGGGCATCGCAAGCCGCATTGGTAGCAGTGGTGTGGTTTGCACTTGTTGACGAGCCATTGGTTACGTCGGACGGTATACCGCCTGTAACCGTTGTCGGCCCGGGATCCAGGCGTCGTGATTCGTAGGTATGGCTATCAACCAGGTAGGTACTTGGAATCTGATAGCCAACATTGACCGCGTTTGAGTAGGGAACAAAGCCATAGCGTACATTCGCTGCTGCGGGCTTGTTTGCGTCGATTGTGTCGTAGAACAGAAGCACAGCATCTCGCAGCCCCTGTATCTTGGAACCCGTTTCTTCGGTTCGATGATAGCCTGTTGTACCGTCCGGGCGCGTGTATGAAGTCCTGCCTCCGCAGGAGTTGACGTTCGCGGGCGTGCAGCCCATCGAGCCGGTCAGGTCGAGAACGAACATGATGTCGCTGTCGCCAATGTCCATGCGAGCTGAGCAGGTTACAGTTAGGGGAACGGAGTTGTTGCCGAACATCTTCATCAGGGTCATCGGGACAGTGGCCGTTGCAGTTGCGTTGACCTGTCCGTCATTTGCTCGAGCCGGAGTGAATGCTACTCCCGTCGTGCCAATCCATCCTGCCTTGAAGTTGTTGTTGAAGAATGAGTTAGCCTGAGTCTGGGCAGTAGTATCAAGGCTGGTTCCCGTTGTAGCTGTCATGGTTTTGCGACCGGCCAGGGCACCTGCGTCGCAAGCTTGTTGTAGTCGAGCCTTGACGACATACACCCGCGCGGTATCAACCCCTGCGCCGGTCATGATGAGCAGCGGCATCAGGAACGCCGCGAATATCCCGAGAGTATTGCCGCTGGTGCTGCAAGCCAGCTCGCTGAGCAAACGCCGAGCAGATGCATTGGACTCACACTTGCGAATTTTCATCTCTGTGCCCCATTTGATCTGGTCCACCGACGATGGAATCAGTCATGGACAACATCGGACGATCGCCCTAAAATTCCGTTAATTTGCTGATTGGGCACGGAACGGTGGGCAACGGAGTTCTAAGCAATATTGCATCACCCTGGATCGATCCGATCTGATTGCGTGACGTGTACGACTTTGGCGAGAAGCGAACCACTTGATGGGCTGCCCCCGCTCCTGCGGCTCGCACTTGCCTATGCGCCCGCCCGATCGCGCTCGGACTTGGCCACCTTTTTCGCGCTCGATGCGCGGCTGGCGGGGATCGTGCGTGCCGCGCGCGAGCCGATGCTGGCGCAGCTTCGGCTGGCGTGGTGGCGCGAGCAACTGGCTGGCGCGCCGCAGGGTCCGGGTCTGGCCGATCCGCTGCTGGCGGCGCTCGCCGAGTGGCCCGGACCGCGCCAGTCGCTTGCCGGGCTGGCCGAGGGCTGGGAAGCCATGACCGGTGCCGCGCCGCTGCCGTCGTCCGCCTTCGCCGCCCTTGCCGAAGCGCGCGCTACCGCTCTTGCCGGGCTGGCCGGCAGCGAGGCGGCAAGGGCCGAGGCACTGCGGACAGGGCGCAACTGGGCGCTGTACGACATTGCCGGGCATCTCGGCGATCCGCGCGAGCGCGCAGCGGCGCTGGAACTGGCGCGGGCGCAGGACTGGCGCGCGGCGCGGCTGCCGCGCAGCCTGCGACCGCTCGCCGTGCTGCACGGGCTTGCCGCGCGAACGATTTGGCACGACAGTCCGGCGGCGGGGCCAACACCGCGCGCGGCGCTGGTGGCGGTGCGGATCGGGCTGTTCGGACGTTAGACGGGGTGCATGGGGTGAACCGGATTGTTTTGGGGGCGATCGCCGCGCTGATGCTGGCGGGCGCGGGGCTGTTCTGGTGGCAGGGCCGCGCCGCGACCGAGCGCGGCGCGCCGCCGCCCGGGCCACCTGCCGCTGCTGCGTCCGACGAGCCACTGCCCTATGCCGACGCCGGCGGGCTGCAAGGTGCCGCGCCGCCCGAGGCCGACCCCGTCACCCGCGAACAGCGCCGCTTCGACCGGCTCGACCGTGATCGCGATGCGCGCATCACCGCCAACGAAATGCTCGCCCCGCGCGCCGCTGCCTTCCGCAAGCTCGACGTCGATCATAACAACCTGCTGACCTTCCAGGAATGGGCGGTGCGCACTTCGACCCGCTTCCACGGTGCTGACGGCAACCGCGACAATGCGCTTTCCCGCGAGGAATTCGCCGCAACCCGGCCCAAACCGGCGCAACAGCCCGAATGCCGGTGCACGCCGATGCCGCGCCAGGTCCGGCAGGCCCCGTCACGGCAGGCCCAGCCCCGGCAGCAGGCGCGTCCGGCGGCGGTGCCGGAGATTGAAGAGTCAGGCGAGGACGAGGGGGAGCCAGGCCTGTAAATCCTGCTTGGCGCGATCGGTGTAGGCCAGTTTGCGCTGCTTTTTCTTCACATCGTGCAGCGGCGGAAACAGGCCGAAATTGACGTTCATCGGCTGGTAGGTGTCGGCCTCGGCGTCGCCGGTGATATGCGCCAGCAGCGCCCCCATGGCTGTCGTCGGGGGAGGGGGCTCAAAGGCACGTCCGCCCAGTTCGGCCACTGCCATCAACCCTGCCATCAGCCCGACCGCAGCACTCTCGACATAGCCTTCGCAGCCGGTGATCTGCCCGGCGAAGCGGATATGCGGCGCGCTCTTCAGCCGCAACTGCCGGTCGAGCAGCAGCGGCGCGTTGAGAAAGGTGTTGCGGTGCAGGCCGCCCAGCCGGGCGAATTCGGCGTTCTCCAGCCCCGGAATGGTGCGGAACAGGCGGACCTGCTCGGCATGCTTGAGCTTGGTCTGGAAGCCGACGATGTTCCACAGCGTGCCGAGCTTGTTGTCCTGGCGCAATTGCACCACGGCATGCGGCCAGCGCCCCGTCCTGGGATTATCCAGCCCCACCGGCTTCATCGGCCCGAAGCGCAGCGTGTCGAAACCGCGCTCGGCCATGACTTCGATCGGCATGCAGCCGTTGAAGTAGGGCGTATCGGCTTCCCACTGCTTGAACACCGTCTTCTCGCCGGCGATCAGCCCGGCGTGAAACGCGGCGTATTGCTCGCGGTCCATCGGGCAGTTGATGTAATCCTTGGTTTCTCCCTTATCCCAGCGCGAGGCCATCCAGCAGGTGTCCATGTCGACGCTCTCGCGGTGGACGATGGGGGCGATGGCATCGAAGAAGGCGAGGCTTTCCGCACCGGTCGCCGAGCCGATGCTGTCTGCCAGCGCGGCGGCGGTGAGCGGACCAGTGGCGACGATGGTCAGGCCCGCCGGGGAAGCCTGTCGATCCGCTCGCGCACGATCTCCAGTGTCGGCTGCGCGGCGAGCGCCGCCTCGACTTCGGCGGAAAACACATCGCGGTCGACCGCCAGCGCCGATCCGGCGGGCACCTGCGCCTTGGCCGCCGCCGCCATGACCAGCGAACCGCAGGCGCGCATTTCGTGGTGGAGCAGGCCGACGGCGTTGTTTGCGTCGTCGTCGGAGCGGAAGGAGTTGGAGCAGACCAGTTCGGCGAGCGCTTCGGTCTGGTGCGCCTCGGTGCCGTGCCCGCCGCCGCGCATTTCCGACAGCCGCACGCGCAGCCCCCGCCGCGCCAGCTGCCACGCCGCTTCGCTGCCGGCCAGCCCGCCGCCGATGATGTGGATGTCATGGGTCAAAGTTCAGGTGAACCTGGATTCCTGGAAGCCTGCTGCTGCCATTGCCGAAACCAATCTCGCTACAGGGTTACACATCGGACACCATGTCACCCTTATTTTTCCAGAATTTATCAATAATCGTCAACAACTTGCCTTATAGGGTTACGGGTGACACATTTCCAACAAGAGCACCAATCCAACCAGTTGCCGGGTCTCGCGAAGAGGCATCCTTGCCGGGATGATTGCAGACAGCGGCGATGTAGGAAAATGGTTTCTTGCGCGATTTAGGGTATCAGGGCAATGAAATGGTACCATCGGCTCGACATTCAAGCGGATGGTGTGCGGTTACCGCCGACATCGGCAGCGCCCCATAAATATGCGGAAACAACGCCCCGCCGCGCGAAGGCTCCCAGCGCACCGTGTCGCCAAGGACGGCAAGGTCGACCTCGGCGATGGTCAGTCCGTCCTGTCCGGCGAAATGCTTTTCGAGGGTTTCCGCCAGTTGGTCCGCAGTCGAGAGATGAATATAACCATCGGCGATATCGACTGGCGCACCAGCGAAAAGGCCCGTGGCCTGCCAGGCGGCGAATTGCTCCCCGGTCAGCACCTTGTAAGCAACAGGCGGCCGTTCGCTCACGCTTCGTCGGCGCTCGCCGCGTCTTCCTCGTCGCCGCCGGTATCGGCCAGCCGCACCGCGCTGACGACATGTTCCTCGTCGGCGACGTTGAACAGCCGCACACCCGCCGAACCGCGCCCGATCACGCGCAGGCTTTCGAGCGGCAGGCGGATCAGCTTGGCCTGGTCGGTGACCAGCATCAGCTGATCGGCCTGGACTGCCGCGAAGCTCGCTACCACCGGGCCGTTGCGGGCGATGTTGTCGATATTGGTGATGCCCTGGCCGCCGCGACCGGTGCGACGGTATTCGTAGGCCGAGGACAATTTGCCATAGCCATTGGCGCAGACGGTGAGGATGAACTGCTCCTTCGACGCCAATTCCACAATCCGTTCGGGTGCAAGCTCGCATTCGCCTTCGCGCTCGCCCTTCCATGGCGCGAATTTGAGATACTGCTCGCGTTCTTCGGCGCTGGTGCCGACGCGGTGGAGGATCGACAGCGAGATGACTTCGTCGTCCCGCTTGAGCGTCATGCCGCGCACCCCGGTGGAGGTGCGGCTCTGGAATTCCCGGACGTCGTCGGCGGCGAAGCGGATCGCCTTGCCCTGGCGCGTCGCCAGCAGCACGTCATCGCCGCTGGTCAGCAGCGCGACGCCAATCAACCGGTCGGCGCTGCCGTCTTCGAAACGCATGGCGAACTTGCCGTTTGACGGGATGTTGGCGAAGGCATCCATGCTGTTGCGCCGGACACTGCCCTTGGCGGTGGCAAAGACGACGTTGAGTTCGCCCCAGGTCGTCTCGTCCTCGGGCAGCGGCAGGACCGCCGCGATGGTCTCGCCCTGGTCGAGCGCGGGGAGCAGGTTGACGATGGGGCGTCCGCGTGTCGCCGGGCCGCCCTCGGGCAGCCGCCAGACCTTGAGGCGATAGACCTTGCCGGCGGTCGAGAAGAACAGCACCGGGTTGTGCGTCGAGGTGACGAACATCGAAGAGACGACGTCCTCGTCCTTGGTCGCCATGCCGGCGCGGCCCTTGCCGCCGCGATTCTGCGCGCGGAACGTCGAGAGCGGTGTGCGCTTGATATAGCCGTCCATGGTGACGGTGACGACCATGTCGTCGCGCTCGATCAGGTCCTCGTCCTCGATGCCGTCCCAGGCGGGCGCGATCTCGGACAGGCGCGGGGTGGCATAGGCCTCGCGCACCGCGACCAGTTCGTCGCGCATCACCCCGTAGAGCTTCACCCGGTCGGCGAGGATCGAGAGATATTCGGCGATGGCATCAGCGAGCAGCTGCAATTCGCCGCCGATCTCGTCGCGGCCCAGCGCGGTGAGGCGGTGCAGCCGCAGATCGAGGATCGCCTTCACCTGCGCTTCGGAGAGCTGGTAGGTGCCGCCTTCCTGCTCGGCGCTGGGCTCGATCGCTTCGACCAGCGCGATATATTGCGCGATGTCGCCGATCGGCCACTGGCGCGCGAGCAAGGCGGCACGCGCGGCGGCGGGATTGGGTGAACCGCGAATGATCCGCACCACCTCGTCGAGGTTGGTCACCGCGATGACCAGCCCGAGCAAGATGTGCGCCCGGTCGCGCGCCTTGTTGAGCTCGAACTTGGTGCGCCGGGTGATCACTTCCTCGCGGAAGGCGATGAAGGCGACGAGGAAATCGCGCAGCGTCAGCGTTTCCGGCCGACCGCCGCGGATCGCCAGCATGTTGGCCGGGAAGCTCGACTGGGCAGGTGTGTGCCGCCACAGCTGGTTGAGCACGACTTCGGGCGTCGCGTCGCGCTTGAGGTCGATGACCATGCGCACGCCCAGCCGGCTCGATTCGTCGCGGATGTCGGACACGCCCTCGATCCGCTTGTCCTTGGCGGCCTCGGCGATCTTCTCCACCAGCCCGTTCTTGCCGACCTGATAGGGGATCGAGGTGAGCACGATCGAGCGCCTGTCGCCCCTGCCTTCCTCGATCTCGTGGCGGCAGCGCTGCAGGATCGATCCGCGTCCGGTGGTATAGGCACTGCGCGCTCCCGACTGGCCAAGAATGATCGGCGCGGTCGGGAAGTCGGGGCCGGGGATGATCGCGAACAGTTCCTCGGTGGTGATCGCCGGATTTTCCATCATGGCGAGGCACCCGTCGATCACTTCGCCGAGGTTATGCGGCGGGATGTTGGTCGCCATGCCGACGGCGATGCCGCCCGCGCCATTGACCAGCAGATTGGGATAGCGCGCCGGCAGCACCGTCGGCTCCTGCCGTGACCCGTCGTAATTGGCGGTGAAATCGACGGTGTCCTTGTCGAGATCGTCCAGCAGGCTGTTGGCGACGCGGGCGAGGCGCGCCTCGGTGTAGCGCATCGAGGCAGGCGGATCGGGGTCCATCGAGCCGAAATTGCCCTGGCCGTCGATCAGCGGCAGCCGCATCGACCAGTCCTGCGTCATCCGCGCCAGCGCGTCGTAGATCGCGCTGTCGCCGTGCGGGTGATAGTTGCCCATGACGTCGCCGACGATCTTGGCAGACTTGCGATAGGGCCGCCCGGCGACCATGCCGCCTTCCTGCGCGGCGAACAGAATGCGGCGGTGCACCGGCTTCGAGCCCGTCGCGCACATCGGGCAGCGCGCGGGCGACGATCACGCTCATCGCGTAATCGAGATAGCTGGTCTTCATCTCGTCGACGATGTCGACGCGGGTATATTCGCCGGCGGGCGGCGGAGTGTCGAGAATCTCGGTGTCGTCGCTCACGCGGAAAATTCGTGTCCAGTTGCCGGGAAGGGTGAGCTCAAACCCCTAGGCCAAGGCTTGATGGAACACCAGCGCGGGCCGAGCCATTGGCACGGATCGCCGCTGCTTTTCCACATGTGTGCCACATGTTCGGGCACCCGGCTGAATGGCTGCGGCAAAGCGCGTTCAATTGCCGTTCAATCGCAGCGCCATAGACGCGCGCACGGTTGCCAAGCTGGCGAAACCCGGCCTATGGCGAGGCAGTTAACCATGCGCCGGCGAACCCCAGGTGTTGCGCCGCCGACTTGAGGAGGCCTGAATATGATCCGCACCCCCAACCAACGGCGCGGCGCGCGCATCGTGCGCCAGACGCTGGGCGCCATTCTTGCATTGGGCATGGTCGCCGGCGCGGCTTCGGTCGCGAACCCGGCGATGGCCCAGAATGCGCCGAAGCTGTCGATGTCCAAGACCTTTCAGCCACTTGCGGTCAATCTCAGCAAGGCGATCGAAGCCGCGAAGGCGCGGCCCGATGTGGTCGCCGCCAAGGCCAATGTCGCCACCGCACAGACCGCGCTCCAGCAAGCGCGCGGGCCAGCGCGCACCCAGGCGCAGGCCAATGTCGATGCCGCGATGGCCGCGCTCGGCAATCTGCTGACGACAGAGAAGAGCCAGCTCGACGCGGTCTTTGCCGCCGCAACCAATGGCGACGACCGCTACATGGCCGGGAACCTGGCAATTTCGCTGGGCGACCTCGCCAAGGATTCGCGCGTCCAGCGCCGGGGCCTCGAATCGATGCTGGGCAGCGGCAAGGTCGCGCCTGCCGATGCGCCGCGCCTGCACTATTATGTCGGCCAGTTCGCCTTCGACCAGCGCGACTATACCGCCGCGAGAACCGCTTTGCAGGCCGCGATCACCGGCGGCTTCACGGAAAACGACATCGATGGCCTGCTCGCCGAGGCCTACATTTCCGACAACCAGATCCCTCAGGGGCTGACCGTGCTGCGCCAGGCGATCGACCGGCGCAATGCGACCCCGACCAAGGCACCCGCCGGCTGGTATCGCCGCGGGCTTGGCGTCGCCTACAAGGCGCAGCAGCTCGATTCCGCCGTCGCTTTCGCCATGGGGCTGGTGCAGTCCTATCCGACCAACGACAACTGGGCCGGTGCGATCACGGTGGTGCGCGAGATCGGCAAGTTCCCGGCGCAGGAAACGCTCGACCTGATGCGGCTGATGGGTCGCACCAACTCTTACGCCGAAGAGCGCGACTACATCGAATACATCCAGGCCGCCGACCCGCGGCGCCTGCCGGGCGAAGTGCTCAAGGTGGTCGAGGCGGGAACCGCAGCGGGCAAGCTGCGCGCCAATGACCAGTTCGTCGCCGAGGCGCGCACCATCGCCAGCGGTCGCCTTGCCGCAGACCGGGCTTCGCTCCCGTCCTACGAGCGCGATGCCCGTGCGCCCTCCGCGACTGCGGCCACGGTGAGCGGCGCGGCCGACGCCTTCCTGTCCTATGGCGATGCCGCCAAGGCCGAGGCACTCTATGCCCTGGCGCTGAACAAGCCGGGCGCGGACGCAGCGCGGCTCAACACCCGCATGGGCATCGCCCAGGCCGATCAGGGTAATTTCGCCGGGGCCCAGGCGAGCTTTGCCAAGGTCACCGGGGCGCGGCAATATGTCGCGCAGCTGTGGAGTCTCTACGCATCGATAAAGGCGCGACCGGCGGCTTGAACTGACTGAGAAAAGATAGGCTTCCCTGCGGAGGCGGGGGCCTCGGGCCTGTTCGCGCGACGTTGCGTGTCAACGCCCGAGGCCCCCGCCTTCGCGGGGGAACCGAGTCCTTTTGGCTTAGTCTGACCGGTGCGAATACCCCGCTCGCCTCGTCGAGCACGTGCAGCACGCCATCGGAAATGGCGAAATAGGCTCCGCGCAGCGTGAGTTCGCCGTCGCGCTCCTTGCTGCGCACGCAGGGGAAGCTGCGCAGGTTGGCGAGACTGACCCTGACCCCGGCGAGTTCCATCGCCCGTTCGGCCTTGCGCCCTTCGACGCCGTGCAATGCCGCTACCGGTGCGCGCGCCGCGTCGAGCAAGCCGATCCAGTCGGCGATGAAGCCGCCTTCGCCCGGCTCCGTTCCATGCAGTTCCTGGGTCAGCGCGGCCTTGCAGCCGCCGCACATGCCGTGGCCCATGACCACGATCTCCTTCACCTTGAGCACCTGCACGGCGAATTCCAGCGCGGCGGAAACGCCGTGATGCCCCGGCGAAGTCTCAAACGGCGGCACCAGCGCGGCGACATTGCGCACGACGAAGATTTCGCCGGGATCGACGTCGAAGATCTGCGAGGGATCGACCCGGCTGTCGGAGCAGGCAATCACCATGATGCGCGGTTCCTGCGCTGCGCGCAGCTCTTCCCAGCGCTCGCGTCCGCGCGCCCAGCCGGTCTGGCGGAAGCGGCGGTAGCCCTCGATCAGGTGGGCGAGTTCGGGGGTCACGGGGTTGTTCATGCCGCGCCACATGGCAACGAATATTGTCACTGGCAAGGCCGCCGCGATCCGCCTATCTGGGCGCGATGAACGATCTCTCTTCCATTCCGCCTGTCGAGCGCCAGCGCAAGCCCGACTGGATCCGCGTCAAGGCACCGACCTCGAAGGCCTTTGGCGAGACCCGTGAGCTTATGCGCTCGCTGAACCTCAACACGGTCTGCGAGGAAGCGGCCTGCCCGAACATCGGCGAGTGCTGGACCAAGAAGCACGCAACGGTGATGATCCTGGGCGACACCTGCACCCGCGCCTGCGCCTTCTGCAACGTCAAGACCGGCATGCCCGGCAAGGTCGATGCCGCCGAGCCCGAACATGTCGCGGAGGCTGCGGCAAGGCTGGGGCTGGAGCACATCGTCGTCACCTCGGTTGATCGCGACGACCTGCCCGATGGCGGCGCGGGGCAGTTCGTCAAGGTGATCGAGGCTCTGCGCGCCGCGACACCAGCGACGACCATCGAAATCCTCACCCCCGATTTTCGCGGGCGCATGGAGCAGGCGGTCGAGGCGATCGTTGCGGCAGGACCCGACGTCTACAACCACAACCTCGAAACCGTGCCGCGGCTCTATCCGACAATCCGCCCCGGTGCGCGCTATTATGCTTCGCTCAGGCTGCTGGAAACGGTCAAGCTGCACGATCCGGCGATATTCACCAAGTCGGGGATCATGCTCGGGCTCGGCGAGGAGCGGCTCGAAGTCCACCAGGTGATGGACGACATGCGCTGCGCCGGGATCGATTTCCTGACCATGGGGCAATATCTGCGCCCGACGCCGAGGCATGCCGAAGTCCGGGAATTCGTAACGCCAAAGGCCTTCGACGCCTATGGCGCGATTGCCCGGGCGAAGGGCTTCCTGCAAGTCGCCTCGAGCCCGCTGACCCGCTCGAGCTATCACGCGGGTGACGATTTCCGCGCCATGCGCGCGCGCGCCCTTCGACAAGCTCAGGGTGAGCGGATGCGGTCGGCGAAAACGCGCTGATGCCGTCGATTCGCGAGACGCGCCAGTTGCCCTACAGTGCCGAACAGATGTTCGATCTCGTCGCCGACGTCGCCCGCTACGCCGAGTTCCTGCCGTGGGTGGCAGCGACCCGGGTGCGCTCTGACGACGGGCGCGAGATGATCGCCGACATGCTGGTCGGGTTCAAAAGCCTGCGCGAGAAGTTCACCTCGAAAGTCGAGAAACAGCGTCCCGGGGAAATCAGCGTCCACTACCTCGACGGACCGATGCGCGATCTCGACAATGTCTGGCATTTCCGCGCGCTGGGCGACCATGCCTGCGAGATCGATTTCTCGGTGACCTTCAGTTTCCGCAATGCGCTGTTCGAAAAACTCGCTGGCCAGTATGTCGACAAGGCCTTCCGCAAGATGGTCGCCGCATTCGAGGAACGTGCGGCCGCGCTCTATGGCAGCAGCAGTTCGAGCGCGACCAGCGTCGCCTGATGCCGGACTGCGGCCCGGCTCGATCCGTCGAACTGCTGCTCTTCGGCATCGACCTCGTCGCTGTCTCGGCCTCGGATTGCCCGGGCGAAAACGACCGTGCCGACCGGCTTTAGCGCCGAACCGCCATCGGGCCCGGCAATGCCGCTGATCGCCACAGCGACGTCGGCGTTGCTGCGCTTGAGTGCGCCCTGCGCCATGGCCCAGGCGGTTGCGACCGAGACTGCGCCGAAGGTGTCGAGGATGTCCTCGGGCACGGCCAGCACTTCGCGCTTGGCCTCGTTGGAATAGGTGACGAAGCCGCGATCGAGCACGGCGGACGAGCCGGCGATCTCGGTCAGCGCGGCCGCGACCAGCCCGCCGGTGCAGCTTTCGGCGAGCACGACTGTGCGCCCCGCAGCGCGGTTTTCGGCCACCACGCGCGCGGCCAGGCGGGCAATTTCATCGGGCAGCAGGTAATCGCTCATCGGATTTTCCGGCATCAGGCGGGGCAGAGGCTGAAGCTGCCGACCTTGGCGCGGCCGCTCTTGGCCCCGATGCCGACCAGCACCGCGATCAGCTCGGCGGTGTTTTCCGGCGGCAGCGGCGCGAGCAACCGCACCACCCGATCGACCATGGAGCAGCGCTCGGTGGGCAACTGCTGGCCGATCATCCCGGCGATGACCGCGTCGAACATCGGTTGCAGCGAGGTGTCGGGCAGGGTTTTCAACAGGTTGGTCGCTTCAGCGTTGGTCGAACTGCCGCCAATCTTGAGGAACGCGGCCTTGGCACCGGGCCAGGCGGCGGGCTTGGCCGCGGCATAGCGCTGGGCCAACTGGGTGCCGTTGCGCGGCAACCAGGCAGTGGCTGGCAGCGCGCCATTGCAGCGTTCGGTTGTGCCGGTGATGATGCTGGGGAGCGCGTAACTCGACAGCGCGGTGAATTCCGTCGGTGTCAGACATGGCGCATCGGCGGCCCCGGCGGCGACCGGGGCAAGGGCCAGGCTGGCAGTGGCGAGGACGGCGATAAGGCGCATGAACTAGGCTCCTTCGAGAATCAGTGTGGCGACGGCCTGCGCGGCAATGCCTTCGCCGCGACCGGTGAAGCCGAGCTTCTCGGTGGTCGTCGCCTTGACGCTAACGCGGGCACTGTCAATGCCGAGCACCGTGGCCAGCTTTTCGCGCATGGCCTCGCGGTGCGGGCCGATCCTGGGCGCTTCGCAGATCAGCGTCAGGTCAATATTGCCGATCGCATAGCCCGCCTGCCCGACAAGCGCAGCGGCATGGGCGAGAAAGCGCTCCGAACGCGCGCCGCGCCATTGCGGATCGCTCGGCGGGAAATGGTGCCCGATGTCTCCGGCGCCGATTGCGCCGAGCAGCGCATCCACCAGCGCGTGGATTGCGACATCGGCGTCGCTGTGTCCGGCAAGGCCGACTGGGTGGTCGATCTTCACTCCGCACAGCCACAGGTCCTCACCCGGGGCGAGGCGATGAACGTCGTAGCCATTGCCCACGCGCACCGGCGGCGATGGCGCGGCGAAGTCGGTCGCGAAAGTCAGTTTCTGCAACATTTCGTCTCCGGCAACCATGGCTATGACCAGTCCTGCAGCTTGCGCCACCTGGGCATCGTCGCCCGCCGATGTTGTGCCTTGCCAGGCACGATGCGCGGCGAGGATGGCCAAAAAATGGAACGCTTGCGGGGTCTGCACCCGGCGCAGGGCCTCGCGGTTCGCCGCACCCGTCATCATGCCGCCCTCTTCCAGCGCAAGGCTGTCGACCACGGGCAGCACCGGGATCGCCGCCGGTTGATCGGAGAGAGCGCCCACCAGGCGCGCAATGACTGCGGCGGGGAGCAAGGGGCGCGCCGCATCGTGGATCAGCACCGCATCGGGGGCATCGGCGGCGAGCGCTTCGAGCCCGATCCGCACCGAATCCTGGCGGTTCGCACCGCCGGTGACAAGGCGCACGCCGGCGATCCCGGACAGAGCGTCGGTGGCGACCGCGTCCGCCCCTGGGGGAATTGCCACCACGATCGGCGCGATTCCCGCCGCTGCCAGTGCCTCGACTGAATGACGCACCACCGGCTTGCCGCGCCAGGACGCGAATTGTTTCGGGACCGCCTGCCCGGCGCGCAGTCCCTTGCCCGCAGCGACGACGACAGCCGCAACAGTGGGCGCAGCGGTGCGGGGAGGGGGGGAGGGCGGGCTCATGCTTCCAGCGCGGGTAACCGCTTGCCGAGCCTGCGGCAATTGCCTATGTGCTGCCCAAATTTTAGGCATAACCCATGAACCCGCTTCCCCCGCCGCCCACGCTCAAGCCGATTTCGATTGGCCCGGTGGTCATCGACTGCCCGGTGGTGCTCGCACCGATGACCGGGGTGACCGACATGCCGTTCCGCAAGCTGGTGCGCCGCTTCGGCTCGGGGCTCAATGTCACCGAGATGATCGCCAGCCCGGCGATGATCCGCGAGACTCGCCAGTCGTTGCAGAAGGCGGCGTGGCACGCGGTGGAAGAGCCGGTGTCGCTCCAGCTCGCCGGCTGCTCGCCCGCCGAAATGGCCGAGGCGGCCAAGCTCAACGCCGATCGGGGCGCGGCGATCATCGACATCAACATGGGCTGCCCGGTAAAGAAGGTAGTCAACGGCGAGGCGGGTTCGGCGCTGATGCGCGACCTGCCGCTGGCCGCGCGGCTGATCGAGGCGACGGTCAGGGCGGTAGACGTGCCGGTAACGGTCAAGATGCGCATGGGCTGGTGCCACGACAGCCTCAATGCGCCGGAACTGGCTCGCATAGCCGAGGATCTCGGGGCGCAGATGATCACGGTGCATGGTCGCACCCGCAATCAGATGTACAAGGGCGAGGCCGATTGGGGCTTCGTGCGCCGGGTCAAGCAGGCGGTCAAAGTCCCGGTGATCGTCAACGGCGACATCTGCACCCTGGCGGACATGGCCCGCGCGCTCGAGCTGTCGGGCGCGGACGGGGCGATGATCGGGCGCGGGGCCTATGGCAAGCCGTGGCTGCTCGGTCAGGCCATGCACTGGCTGCGCACCGGCGGCGCGCTGCCCGACCCCTCGCTCGAAGCGCAGTTCGCGCTGATCTGCGAACACTACGAAGCCATGCTGGAACATTATGGCGAGGAAACCGGGGTCAAGATGGCGCGCAAGCACCTTGGCTGGTACACGAAGGGCCTGCCCGGATCGGCCGAATTCCGCAACCGGGTCAACTTCATCGACGATGCAGCGGCGGTGGTCAGCGCGCTCGGCGAGTTCTACGCACCGCTGATCGCTGGCTTCACCCCCGACCGCGCCGACCTTCAGCGTCAGGCCGCATGACCCTGCCGCCCGATGCCCAGCGCCAGCTAGCCAGCCTGCCGCTTGCAGTGCTGCTGCTGGCACCGGGGCAGACCATCGCCTCGGCCAACCCGGCAGCCGAGCAGTTCCTCGGCCAGAGCCTGCGCCGGTTGACCGGGCGGCGCATGCGCGATGTGCTCAGCTTCGGCGAGCCGCGGCTTGCCGAGCGGCTGACCGACAGCGACGCCCCGGTTTCGGCGCGCGAGATCGACGTGACGGTTGCCGGCATCGGCACCCGCCGCCTCGATGTCACCGCCGCGCCGGTGGTCGATGCTCCGGGCTGGCAGCTGCTCACGCTCCACAATTCGAACGCGGCGGACATGGGCGAGGACGCCGGCGGAGCGGACGATGCTCTGTTGCGCGCTCCCGAGGTGCTGGCGCACGAGATCAAGAACCCGCTCGCCGGAATTCGCGGGGCGGCGCAGCTCCTGGGCCGCAAGCTCGGCAGCAGCGAGCGGGCGCTGACCCGGCTGATCGCCGACGAGGTTGATCGCATTGCCAAGCTGATCGACCAGATGCAGACGCTGAGCCGGCGCACCACCGCCCGGCTCGAACCGTGCAATCTGCACGAGGCAGTGCGCCGCGCCAGCGCGGTGCTCGGTGCCGCGAACGGCAAGCAGGTGCGCATCGAGGAGGAATTCGATCCCTCGCTGCCGTCGGTGATGGGCAATAACGATGTGCTGGTGCAAGTGCTGATCAACCTGCTCGCCAATGCGCGCGAGGCCTGTGAGGGCGTGCCCCGCGCGCGGGTGGTGGTGCGCACGCGCTTTGCCAGCGGGCTCCAGCTGCATGCCTCGGGCAGTGGCGCGCCGGTGCGTGTGCCGATCGAACTGCGCGTGTCGGACAACGGCCCGGGCGTTGATCCCGCCATGCGCGAACGCATCTTCGATCCCTTTGTCACCACCAAGAAAAGCGGGCAGGGGCTGGGGCTGGCACTGGTGCGCAAGCTGGTCGGCGAAATGCACGGCAGAATCAGCCACGAGCGCGACGAGACGGGCGGCTGGACGCATTTCCGCCTGCACCTGCCGCTGGCTCACGAGCGCCGGATTCCAGCCCGCAAGGGGGCGCAGGCGGCATGACTATCCTGCTGGTCGAGGACGACAATTCGATCGCCATTGTCATCACCGCCGCGCTTGAGGCGGAGGGCTTCGCAGTCACCCGCTGCGGCACCCTGGCCGAGCGCGACCGGCAGTTGCAGGCCGTGCGCTACGCGGCCCTGGTCAGCGACGTGATCCTGCCCGACGGCGACGGCATCGCCACGCTCGATGCGGTGCGCGCCTTGCACCCGGCCATGCCGGTGATCATCCTGTCGGCGCAGAACACGCTCGATACGGCGGTGCGCGCTAGCGGCATCGGGGCCTTCGAATATTTTCCCAAGCCGTTCGACATCGACGAACTGGCGCGGACCGTGCGCCAGGCGGTTGGCAAGAGCGAGACGGCGGGAGAGCCGGGCGATGCCGGCGAGGCGGTCCAGGCGCTGCCGCTGGTCGGGCGGAGCGCGCCGATGCAGGCGGTCTACCGCATGATCACTCGCGTTTTGCGCAACGACCTGACCGTGCTGATCCTGGGCAAATCAGGGACCGGCAAGGAGCTGGTTGCCGAAGCGATCCACCAGCTCGGCCACCGTGCCTCGGGGCCCTTTGTTGCGGTCAACACCGCCGCGATCCCGGCCGAGCTGATTGAAAGCGAACTGTTCGGCCACGAAAAGGGTGCGTTCACCGGGGCCGTGGCGCGCCATCTCGGCAAGTTCGAACAGGCCGAAGGCGGCACGCTGTTCCTCGACGAGATCGGCGATATGCCGATGCAGGCACAGACCCGGCTGCTGCGCGCCTTGCAATCGGGCACCATCCGCCGCGTTGGCGGGCGCGAAGAAGTGCGCATCGATGCGCGCATCGTTGCCGCCACCAACCGCGACCTCGAACCGATGATCGCGGCGGGACAGTTCCGCGAGGACCTCTATTACCGCATCAACGTCGTGCCGATCGGCCTGCCGCCGTTGCGCGAACGTCCCGACGATATCGAAGCCCTGGCCCGCCACTTCCTGCAACAGGCAACCAGCGAGGGCTTGCCGCGCCATCGCCTGTCGGATGAGGCCGCCGCGCTGCTCGTCCGGCAACCCTGGCGCGGCAACGTCCGCGAGCTCAGGAACTTCATCTACCGGCTGGCGCTGCTGGCGCGCGATGAGCTGATCGATCCGGCTTCGGTGCTGCCCCTGCTCGAGCAGTTGCGCCCGGCCGATGGTGGCCGGGAGAATTGGGGCGATGGCACGTACCTCAGCCTCGATCTGGCGGTCGCGCGCTGGCTGGGCGAGAGCCGCCCGCCGGCCGGCGCGATATATGACCTGGCGCTCGCCGCTTTCGAGCGCCCGTTGTTTGCTGCCGTGCTCGCCGACACTGGCGGCAACCAGCTACGCGCCGCGCAATTGCTTGGCATCAACCGCAACACCCTGCGCAAGCGGCTGAGCGAGCTGGCGATCGACCCCGATGGCTTCGCGCGACGGGGCTGACCTTGCCTTGCCCAAGCCTTGGTTCCCTGGCGCAGGCGCGGGAGCATACAGTTCCCGCAACAATTCCCCGGCGCGACTGATCCAATTTCCCTTGCAGTCATGCCACAGCAGTGTTGTAATGCGGCAACTATGATGGCTGGAACCGCATCAGGCAGACGGCGCTGGCCGCGATGGTGGCGGCGCGTTCAGGTCGCGGCGCGGCGGGCCAATTTCATTGCCACGGTCGAAGGGATCGCGATTGTCGGCTTTGTGCTGATGACGGCAGTCGCCTGGCGGACACTTTCCGCCCAGGCCGAAAAGGGCCAGCTGCTGCCCTCGGAACTGACCGCGACCTTGCTCATCGGCATGCTGGTGCCGGCAATAACCATCCTGGTGATGCTGGGGCGGCGCCTCGCCCTGCGCCGCGCGGCGGAGAGCGTCGGTGGTTCGGGTCGGATGCATGTCCAGCTGGTGTTCCTGTTCTCGATGATCTCGGCGATCCCGACACTGCTGGTCGCGCTGTTCGCTTCGGTGCTGTTCCAGTCGGGCGTCGAGTTCTGGTTCTCCGACAGCTCGCGCGGCCTGCTGGAAAACGCCAACAAACTGGCGCGCGGGTATTACGAACAGACCCAGCGCGACGTCAGCCAGGAAACAGTCGCCATGGCCAGCGATCTGCGCGGTGTGCTCAGCCAGGAATCGATCGCTGCCCCGCGCTTCGCGGAGTTCTATTCCTACCAGGTGGTCAACCGCAGGCTTGATAAATCGGCGATTGTCCAGAAGGGCGAGGACGGCCAGCTGCGCACCGCCGCAATTGTCGATCCGCGCGGCAACACCGACCGCCAGCGTATTGCCCCCGACGTGCTGCGGCGCATCGACGGCGGCGAGGCCGTGGTAATCAATGCGAGCGCCAACAAGATCGAGGCGGTGACGCCGATCGACCGGCGTTCGGGCGTCTATCTCTACACCGCGCGGGTGTCCGACCTGCTCGCCTTCAGCCAGGGACAGCGTGCGCAGAACATCGTCACGGCTTACGAAGTGCTCACCCAGCGCGCGCGGCTGCTGCAACTGCGCTTCAACCTGGCTCTGTTCGTGCTGTCGCTGGCGCTGGTCGGCTTTTTTGTCTGGCTGGCGCTGCGCATTGCCGACCGGCAGGTCAAACCGCTTGCCGATCTGGTCGACGCGGCGCGGCGGGTGGGCAGCGGCAATTTCGCCATGCGCGTCGAAGGCCGCACCGGTGCCGACGAGATCGGCCTGCTTAACCGCGCCTTCAACCGCATGACAGCGCAGCTCGAAAAGCAGACCCAGGCGCTGCTCAGCGCCAACCAGCAGCTCCACGACCGCCGGGCGCTGATCGAAGCGGTGATCGAATCGGTCTCCGCTGGCATCGTCTCGACCAACCGCGAAGGGCAGATCCTGATCATGAACAGCTCGGCCCAGCGCCTGCTGTTCGACCGGCCGGGGCCGGGGCCGCTCGGCGTGCGCCTCGCCGATGTCGCACCGCAGATCGCCGCCATGGCCGAAAGCGCGTTGGCCAGCGGCATCGTGCAATATGCCAAGGGCGGCGAGCTGCTGACGCTGGCGGTGAAGATCGGCCAGAGCGGTGCGGGCAATGTGATCACTTTCGAGGATATCACGCGCCAGCTGCTCGACCAGCGCCAGGCCGCATGGTCCGACGTCGCGCGGCGCATTGCGCACGAAATCAAGAACCCGCTTACGCCGATCCAGCTCGCCACCGAGCGGCTCAGCCGGCGCTATCGCAAGCAGATTTCCGACAACCCCGAACTGTTCGAGGAACTCACCAATACCATCATCCGCCAGGTCGGCGACCTCAGGAAAATGGTCGATGAATTTTCTTCCTTCGCGCGGCTGCCCAAGCCCGCCTTTCGTAGCGAGGATGTCGTCGATCTCGCGCGGCAGGCGCTGTTCCTTCAGGAAGTGTCGCGCCCGGACATCGCCTTCGCATTTCAGGCGACGGGCGAGATTCCCGCTATTGCCTGCGACCGCCACCAGTTCGGCCAGGCGATGACCAACGTGCTCAAGAACGCGGTCGAGGCGATCGACGCCAAGGCCAAGGGCGCGCCGGCGGGCTATACCGGCGCGGTAACCGTTGCCATGCGGCACGAAGCCGAGGCGATTCTGGTCACCATCAACGACAACGGCATCGGCCTGCCCAAGGACGGCGAACGCATCGTCGAGCCCTATGTGACGACCCGCGAGAAGGGCACCGGGCTCGGCCTCGCCATCGTCAACAAGATTGTCGAGGAACACGGCGGCGAAATGACCTTTGCCTCGCTGCCCAGCGGCGGGGCCAGCGTGACCATGCGCTTCGCCTGCGATCCGCTCGCCGGGCGGCGCGGGGCAGAAGCAGCGGAATGATGGGAGAAAATGCAATGGAGGCCCGATGGCGCTCGACATCCTGATTGTCGATGACGAACGCGACATCCGCGACCTGGTCGCGGGCGTGCTCAGCGACGAAGGCTACGATTGCCGCACGGCGGGCGATAGCCAGGCGGCGCTCGATGCGGTCGATGCGCGGCGTCCGTCGCTGGTGCTGCTCGACGTCTGGCTGCACGGTAGCCCGATGGACGGGCTTGAAGTGCTCGACGCCATCAAATCGCGCGAGCCCGAACTGCCGGTGATCGTCTTTTCAGGCCACGGCAATATCGACACAGCGGTGGCCGCGATTGGCCACGGCGCGGTGGATTTCATCGAAAAGCCGTTCGAGGCGGAAAAGCTGCTCCACCTCGTCGCGCGCGCTACCGAAACCGAGCGACTGCGCCGGGAGAATGCCCAACTGCGCGAAGGTTTCGCCACTGCCGACGAATTCACCGGCAACAGCCCGGCGATCAACCAGGTGCGAGCGACGTTGAAGCGCGTCGCCAACACCGGCAGCCGGCTGCTGATTTCCGGCCCCGCTGGTGCCGGCAAGGAAGTCGCCGCGCGGCTGCTGCACAGCTGGAGCAACCGGGCGGACAAGGCTTTCGTCAGCGTCAACTCCGCGCGGATCACGCCAGAGCGCTTCGAGGCCGAGCTGTTCGGCGAGGAGGCCGATGGCAACCTGTTGCGTCCCGGCCTGCTCGAGCGCGCCGACGGCGGCACGCTCTATCTTGACGAAGTCGCCGATATGCCGCTCTCGACCCAGGCGCGCATCCTGCGCGTGCTCACCGACCAGGCCTTCGTGCGCGTCGGCGGCACCCGTCAGATCCGCGTCGATGTCCGCGTGGTTTCCTCGACCTCGCGCAATCTCGAGGAAGAGATCGCCGCCGGCCGCTTCCGCGAGGACCTGTTCTACCGGCTCAATGTCGTGCCGATCGGCGTGCCGTCGCTGGCCGAACGGCGCGATGACATTCCCGCGCTGGCGGGCCACTTCTTTGCCCGTTACGCCCGCGACCAGGGCATTCCGCCACCCGAAGTGGGGCAGGAGGCGCTGGGTGCACTCCAGGCCTATGACTGGCCGGGCAACGTCCGCCAGCTGCGCAATGTCGTCGAACGCACTATCATCCTCGCCCCGCGCGAGCGGTTGGCATCGATCGAGCCCGACATGTTGCCAGCGGAAATCCTTTCCGAACGCATCCAGAGCGATTCGCGGCTTTCGGCCTTGATGGCGGTGCCGCTGCGCGAGGCGCGCGAGAGCTTCGAACGCGAGTATCTCAAGGTGCAGATTCGCCGCTTTTCCGGTAATATCTCCAAGACCGCGAGCTTCATCGGCATGGAGCGCTCGGCCTTGCATCGCAAGCTCAAGCTGCTCGGCATGGGCGAGCGGCGTGACGACG
Organism: uncultured Alphaproteobacteria bacterium; assembly: GCA_963777795.1. Classification (GTDB taxonomy): domain Bacteria; phylum Pseudomonadota; class Alphaproteobacteria; order Sphingomonadales; family Sphingomonadaceae; genus Novosphingobium. Next base: position 606,215 of record CAVZRM010000002.1, on the reverse strand, counting down.
AAGAGGACGAGGAATAGGTCCAATGCCGATCAAGCGTGTTTACCCCGGCGCGCTTGATGGTTAAAACCCGGGAATTGCCGGTCGGGTCCCTGGGAAGGCCCGGCCAGATTGCGGACCGCACAAGCGGCCGCCAAAAACAACGGAGCAAGCAATGACCGAAGCCAAGCCTGCCGCGCGTCCGCGCCTGACGACTGCCAATCCTCCCGAAGCCGAACTGGCTGAGGCCAATTCCACGAAAAGTCAAAGTCTTCAGGACCAGTTCCTCAACCTGCTTCGCAAGAACAAGACGCCGGTGACCATGTTCCTGGTCAAGGGTGTCAAGCTGCAGGGGATCGTCACCTGGTTCGATAATTTCTCCATCCTGCTGCGCCGCGACGGCCAATCCCAGCTGGTCTACAAGCACGCGGTTTCGACCATCATGCCCTCGATGCCGATCGACGCGCGCCAGTTCAATTCGAGCAGCGAGGCCAGCAAGAAGCTGCGCCTGTTGCAGGACGTGTTCCTCGCCTCGATCCGCAAGGCCGGGGTGCAGGTGACCATGTTCCTGGTAAATGGTGTCATGCTTCAGGGCCGGGTCGCCGCCTACGATCTGTTCTGCATGCTGCTTGAGCGCGACGGCTATGTGCAGCTGGCCTACAAGCACGCGGTCTCGACCATCCAGCCGCTCTCGCCAGTCGATCTTACCGGCGACTGGGAGGAAGAAGAAGCGGACATGCCAGACTGACCGCGTCCGACGACCTTGCCGGTGAGGTCGCGCGCGGGGCGCGAGCCTTGATCGTGTGTCCGCAATTGCGGGGGAAGGGCGGAGGCGAGCCCACGGCCCGGCTGGACGAGGCGCGCGGTCTGGCGCTCGCCATCGGCCTGGTAGTGGCCGATGCGACCATCGTCCCGGTGCGCTCGCCGCGTGCTGCGACACTGTTTGGCGCGGGACAGGTCAGCAACATTGCCGTCGCTTGCGAACAGCACGAGGCCGAGCTGGTCGTGATCGACGGCGCGCTGACCGCGATCCAGCAGCGCAACCTCGAAGAAGCGCTCAAGCGCAAGGTGATCGACCGCACCGGGCTGATCCTCGAAATCTTCGGCGAACGCGCGGCGACCGCCGAGGGTCGCTTGCAGGTCGAACTTGCCCATCTCGACTATCAGGCGGGCCGGCTGGTGCGCAGCTGGACCCATCTCGAGCGCCAGCGCGGGGGCTTCGGCTTTCTTGGCGGGCCGGGTGAGACCCAGATCGAGGCCGACCGCCGCATGATTCGCGACCGCATGGCGCGGCTGCGACGCGAGCTCGACCAGGTCCGCCGCACCCGCGGACTGCATCGCGATCGCCGCGAGAAGGCACCCTGGCCGGTGATCGCCCTGGTGGGCTATACCAACGCCGGAAAATCCACGCTGTTCAACCGCTTGACCGGGGCTGACGTCATGGCGCAGGACATGCTGTTCGCTACGCTCGACCCGACCATGCGCAGCGTGCGGCTGCCCGGGCTCGACAAGGCGATCCTCTCGGACACGGTCGGCTTCATCTCCGACCTGCCGACGCAACTGGTCGCCGCGTTTCGCGCGACACTGGAGGAGGTCACTGCCGCTGACGTCATCCTGCATGTCCGCGACATGGCCAGTCCCGACAGCGAAGGACAGAAGCAGGAGGTGCTTGCCATCCTCGGCGAGCTGGGCCTGACCGGCGGAAAAGGGGAAGAAGACGAGGATGGCGCACCGATTGTCGAGGTGTGGAACAAGTGGGATTTGCTGGGCACCGAAAGAGCGGGGGAGCTTGACGACGCCTGCGAAGCGCGAGCGGACGAAATTATCATTCCTGTATCAGCACTTACAGGCGAAGGTTGCGAACGCTTGGTCGATACGCTGGGGCATCTGCTCACCGCTGATGCCCGGCTCCACCAATTTGTCATGCCCGCCAGCGAGGGCAAGCGCATCGCCTGGCTGCATGCCCACGGCGAAGTCGTCGGCGAGGAGGATGCTGGAGAAGGGGAGGAGGGCCCGCTGCGGCGGATCAGGGTCATGCTGACCCCGCGCGAGCTAGGGCGTTTCGGTCGCCTCTGAGCGCTTGACCGCCTGCCACAGGGATTCCTGCTGTTCGAGCGGCAGCGCCGCGAAATTTTCGCCCCGCGCCGCCGCCAGCGCTTCCATCGCGCGGTAGCGGCGCTCGAACTTGGCGTTGGCGGCGCGCAGCGCCTCTTCGGGAGCAATGCCGTGCGCGCGCACCAGATTGACCGCAGCGAACAACACATCGCCGGCTTCTTCGAACCTGTCTGCCGGTGCAGCCTGGTCGAGTTCGGCCATTTCCTCGCGCAGCTTGTCGGAGGGGCCAGCAGTATCGGGCCAGTCGAAGCCCTGCCGTGCCGCGCGCTTCTGGAGTTTTTCGGCGCGCAGCAGCGCGGGAAGGGCGATGGCTATGCCGTCGAGCGCGCCGGTCGCGCCGTTAGCCAGGCGCTCGGCAGCCTTGAGCTGTTCCCAGCGCTCGTTCTGCGTTTCGCCGTTGCTGGCTGCGCTAGCGTCATGCGGGCCGAAGATGTGCGGATGGCGCGCTTCCAGCTTGGCAGCAATCGCCGCAGCGACATCGGCGAAGGCGAAATGCCCGGCTTCCTCGGCGATGCGCGCGTGGAACACCACCTGGAGCAGCAAATCGCCAAGCTCGTCGCGCAATCCCGCCAGATCGGCGCGCGCAATGGCGTCGGCGACCTCGTAAGCTTCCTCGATGGTATATGGCGCGATCGAGGCGAAGTCCTGCGCGCGGTCCCATTCGCAGCCCGATACGGGGTCGCGCAACCGGGCCATGATGCCGAGGAGGTGGTTGAGTGGGTCTGACATGTGCCTCAGGTTGATAATATATATTATGTTAAATTAGGGATGAGTTACGAGGGCTTCCCCGGCGGGGCGCACGGGCGATCACAGGCCCAATCTAGTCGCGACAAACGCCACCACGGCGATGACGAGAACCCAGGCGACGGCCATCCAGGCCTTGTTTTCGAGCGACAAGCCGTGCGAGCCAAGCGCGCGGATGGCAAAGAACAGACTGGCGGTGACCGTGATCAGGCCGACGATCAGGCCAATGGTCATCATGCCGCAATCTCCATGCCATCGAAGCCGACCAGAACATGCGCTGGAACTTCGCTGCTTAACGCCGCGTAGTCCAGGCTCTTGTCGAGATGGGTCAGAATGGTCTGCTTCGCGCGCACCGCATCGGCCAGTTCCAGTGCCATGGCGAGATGCGCGTGGGTGGGATGCGGCTCGCGGCGCAGGCAGTCGGTGATCAGGATATCGCAGCCGGCAAACAGTTCGACCATAGTGCGGCTAATTTCGCTGAAGTCTGTTGCATAGACAATTGACTTATTGTCACATTCGAAGCGAAATCCGGTGCTCACGGTATGGCCGTGGGGCATTTCGCAGGATCGAATGCCAAATCCAGCGCAGATCTTGAGCCGGTCGAGCGTTTCGAGCGCAACGATGGTCGGATAGCCGAACTGTCCGGCGAAAACATAGTCGAAACGCTGCCGCAAGCGGCGCACGGTCTCGCTCGAGGCAAAGCCTGGCAGCGGGCCGCCGCGCCCGTAGCGGAACACGCGCAGGTCGTCGATGCCGTGGCAGTGGTCGGCGTGATCGTGGGTCCAGAACACCGCGTCGAGCCGGTCGATCCCGCAAGCGAGCAATTGCGTGCGCAGGTCGGTCGATGTGTCGATCAGCAGCCGCGCACCGGCGTCGTTCTCGACGATTATCGATACGCGGCTGCGCCGGTTCTTCGGCTCGGCGGGATCGCACGCGCCCCAATCATTGCCAACCCTGGGCACGCCGGTCGAGGTGCCGCAGCCCAGCACGATCGCTTTCACGCGCGCGCTCCAAGGTCCGCCTTGCCGAACAGGCGGAAGAAATTGCGCGTGGTCGTCTCCGCCAGCGCTTCCGGCGTTACCCCGCGCAGGCCGGCAACAAAACGCGCGGTGTCTGCGGTATAGGCCGGCTCGCACACCGCCCCGCGATGCGGCACCGGCGCGAGGAACGGCGCGTCGGTTTCGACCAGCAGGTGATCCTCAGGTATTTCCGCAGCTATAGCCTGTAAGTCTTTAGCATTCTTGAACGTGACGATTCCCGAGAGCGAAATCGTCAGCCCGAGATCGAGCACCTGCCGGGCGAAGTCGGCGGAGGCGGTGAAGCAATGGATCAGCGCCGGGAAGGCCCCCTTCCCCATTTCCTCGGTCAGGATCGCGGCGGTGTCGGCCTCGGCGTCGCGGGTGTGGACAATCAGCGGCAGGCCGGTGGCGCGGGCGACGGCGATGTGGCTGCGAAACAGCGCCTGCTGCGTGGCTCTTGCGGAATGCTCGTAAAAGTAATCGAGCCCGGTCTCGCCGATGGCGATGACTTTGGCATGTTCCGAGGCCGCGACCAGAGCGCCTTCGCCGAGATCGGCATGGCCGTCGGCCTCGTGCGGATGGATGCCGACGCTGGCCCAGACATCGGGCTCGCGCGCGGCGGTGGCGATCACCTGGTCCCATTCGCTGCGGCGGGTGGAGATGTTGAGGAAGCCCGCAATCCCTGCCGCGCGGGCGCGAGCCAGCACGCCCGGCTGGTCCTCGACCAGGCCCTTGTATTCGAGGTGGCAGTGGGAATCGATCAGCATCCCCGCCCCACCTCTCCTTCATCGTCATGCTGAACTTGTTTCAGCACCCATTGTGCCTTCAGGGCAATTTTTGCCGACGAAGCGTGACGGCAGGGATTGCTTGCCCGACGGAGGTTCGGTCTGAACGGCCCAATGGGCCCTGAAACAAGTTCAGGGTGACGGGTATTCATTGGGTTGGCTGTTCGGCTGGGAGTTCGAGGCGGGGAAAAACCCCCACGGGCTGCGACACCGCGAAGCCCTTTGCGACGAGATCGACAAACCAGTCGGCATCGCGGAGTGCCGCGAAATCGCGGGCATTGGCGAGGATGCCGAGTTGGTCGAGCAACCTGTCTGCCGATTCCGGTACGATGCAGCGCACTGCAATCGCCAGATCGCGAACGCAGCGGAAAAGGGTCATGAGAACCGAGACCATCCGCTCGGGATCAGTCTTGCGGAGCGCCCAGGGTGCCTGCTCGTCAACATATTGATTGCAGGCAAAGACAGCCAACATCCAGTTATCGAGGCCATCGGAAAAATTCAGATAGCCAAAACTGGTTTCCATGCTTCCGATATTGGCACGCACAGTCGCTTCCAGCTTCGTATCGGTATCGCATGGTTCTAAATCCGACCGAATCTTCCCATCCAAGTTTTTGAAAATCATACTCAAAACCCGCTGGGCCAAGTTCCCGAAACTGTTCGCCAGCTCGGCATTGCAGCGCGTCACGATCGCCTCCGCCGAATAACTCCCGTCCTGACCGAAGCTAACCTCGCGCAGCAGGAAATAGCGCAGGGCATCGACGCCGAAGCGGTCGGCGAGTTCGAGCGGGTCGACGACGTTGCCGAGGCTCTTGGACATCTTCTCGCCGCGGTGCAGCAGGAAACCGTGGCCGAATATCTGGCGCGGCATCGGCAGCCCCGCCGATTTGAGCAATGCCGGCCAGTAGACCGCGTGGAAGCGGACGATGTCCTTGCCGATCAGGTGGAGGTTCGCCGGCCAGAACCTTGCAAAATCGCCGGAAGTGTCGGGATAGCCGATGCCGGTCAGGTACGTCGTCAGCGCATCGACCCAGACGTACATGACATGACCCGGGCTGCCCGGCACGGGCACGCCCCAATCGAAACTGGTGCGCGAGACCGAGAGATCGCGCAGTTCGTTGCCCTTGAGGAAGGCGAGCACTTCGTTGCGGCGGCTCTCGGGCTCAAGAAAACCAGGGGTTTCATTGAGTTCGATCAGCCAGTCGCGGTATTTCGACAGACGGAAAAACCAGCTTTCCTCGACCGTCCATTCAACCGGAGTGCCCTGCGGCGAGAGCTTTTCGCCTCCTTCCCCGGCGATGAGTTCCTTCTCGTCGTAGAAGGCCTCGTCGCGGACCGAATACCAGCCTTCGTAGCGATCAAGATAGAGATCGTCCGAGGCCTCCAGCGCCTGCCACAGCGCGACACTGGCCGCCTTGTGGCGTTCGTCGGTGGTGCGGCAGAACATATCAACCTGAATGTTCAGTTTCTTGAACAATTCACGGAAATAACCAGACATCTCGGTGGCAAACGCCAAGGTGTCCTGTCCCGCCGCGCGCGCCGTCTGCACCATTTTGAGGCCGTGCTCGTCGGTGCCCGAGACCAGCCGCACGTCCCTGCCCTGCATGCGATGAAACCGCGCGATGGCATCGGCGGCGATCGCCTCGTAGGCAAAGCCGATATGTGGTTTGCCGTTGGGATAAGCGATGGCGGTGGTGATGTAATAGGGGTCGGCCATTGCGGCGCGCGGGCTTTCTCTTGGGCTGGGAACTAGCCCGTCTCTCTAGGCAGTGCAGCCGAGGCCAGCAACCCGCCAATTTCGAGCGCCAGCAGCCCGGTGTCGAAGTTGTAGGTCGGTGCCTGGGCGCTGAGCTTGGCCAGGGCGGCATGGGCGATGACGATGCGCTGCTGCTGCTGCCGCGAAGCCGCGCCCACTTCCGCCGCCAGCATGGCACGCGCCAGATCGAGTGTTGCCGCCATGCGCTCGCGGTCGGGCCGCGCGCCCAGTTCCTCGGCGAGGGCACCGCGCAGCGCGAGATCGCCGTCGCCCTCGCGCACCAGCCGCTGCATCAGCCCCTGCAATCTGCCCAGCCCTCGCCCGACAAAATCGAGCGCCGCGCCGGGCGAACCGCGCGCCGCCGCCACGGCAGCATCACGCGCTGCCGGGTCGGCCTCGGGCGCATCGCGGCGCAGCACCGCGTCGATCTCGGCATCGGGCAGGGGCGCGAATTGCAGTGTCAGGCAGCGCGAGCGCACGGTCGCCAGCAAGCGCCCCGGGCGATGGGTGACAAGCAGGAAGTAAGTCCCCGCCGGCGGCTCCTCAAGGCTCTTGAGCAGCGCGTTGACCGCACCCTTTTCCATGTCGTCGGCGGGATCGACGATCACTGCGCGGCGGCTGCCCAGTGTCGGGCGGGTGGTCAGCCGCTGCTGCATGCGGCGGATCTGATCGACCGTGATGTTGCGCTTGGCCTGCCACGGCTTGCCATCGGCACGCTTCTTTTCTTCCTCGTCGTTGGCGGGCAGGTGGTCGAGCACGAGGATGTCGGGGTGATGCTCGCCGGCGGGCTGCGGCAGTCCGGGTTCGGCGACCAGTTCACGCGCTGCGGCCCGCGCGAAGGCACCCTTGCCCAGCCCCTTGATCCCGGCGAGAATCCAGCCGTGGTGCATCCGCGCCGAGCCTTGCGCCGCGCGCCATTCGCGCCAGGCGGCGTCCTGGCCGGCCAGGGTCATGGCGCCGTTCCAGCAGCGGACGCAGCGCAGCGATGATCGCGCCATGAGTTGCCTGCGGATCGCCGCTGCCGTCGATGTGGGCAAAGCGCTGCGGCTCGTCTGCGGCAAGTCGGGCGAAGGCGGCTGCGACGGCTGCGTGGTAGGCGGCGTCGCGCCCGCCGATGCGGTCCGCCTCGCCGGCATCGCGGCGCGCGAGGCGCGCGGCGACTGCGGCGGCGGGGACGTCGATCAGCAGGGTGCGGTCGGGCAGCAAGCCTTGGCTGCCCACCTGGTGCAGCGCAAGAATGTCGGCATCGCGCAGCCCTCCCGCCCCGCCCTGATAGGCGCGGCTCGAATCGACGAAGCGATCGCAGATCACCCATTTGCCCGCCGCCAATGCCGGGCCGATCAGCCGTTCGACATGATCGGCGCGCGCGGCGGCGAACAGCAATGCCTCGGCGCGTGGGCCCCAGCCCTCGCCTTCGAGCCCGAGCAGCAGCGTGCGGATCGCCTCGGCGCCCGGTGTGCCGCCGGGCTCGCGGGTCAGCACCACCGCTAGCCCGCGCGCGCGCAGGGCATCGGCGAGCAGGCGGGCCTGGGTCGACTTGCCCGCCCCTTCGCCGCCTTCCAGGGCAATGAAGCGCCCGCAGGTCATGGCAGCAGTCCGGCAAGGCCGTTGACCAGCCGGTCGATGGGTCCGGCGACGGCGATATCGCTCGCGGCATAGAGCGGCACCCGGCCCGGTGGCAGCGGTCCGCCCGCGATTTCCAGTTCGGCGACTGCTGGCCCCTGGCGATCGGGGCGACGAGCGGTCCCTGGTAGATGACCCTGAGCGCCGGCTCGATCGCATCGCCGCCCGGCATGACCGCGTGGATGGAATAGGGCGGCGCGATCAGGCCGACCTGCCGCGCCGCGCCGCCCTGCACGCGCGCTTCGGCCACCCGGTCGCGGGCGGCATAAAGCGGGTGAACCTGCCATGCGGCAAAGCCCCATTCGAGCAACGCGCGCGAGGCGGCGTTGCGGGCCTCGGAGGACTGGCCACCGGCGACCACCATCAGCAGGCGGCGGCCCAGGCGTTCGGCCGAGCCAAGGAAGTTGTAGCCGGCTTCGCGGGTGTGCCCGGTCTTGATGCCGTCGGCTCCCGCAACCACGCCGGTGACCGGATCGTGATTGCGCCCGCTGGCGCGCGGCCAGTCGAAGCTCTTCTGGCCGAAATAGCGGCGATAGAGCGCCGGGTGGCGATAGATCAGCGCCTGGCCGAGTTTCGCCAGATCGCTCGGCGCTGACATAGGTCGCGCCTTCGTCTGGCCAGCCGTTGGGGGTGGCGAAGTGGCTGTCGGCCATGCCGAGGCGCGATGCTTCGGCGTTCATCAGGTCGCACCAGGCGGCGACGCTGCCGGCATGGCCCTCGGCGAGCACGACGGCCGCGTCGTTGGCCGAGATCGTGGCAAGCCCGCGCAACAGCAAATCGACGCTGATGCTCTCGCCCGCGCGCAGGTTCATCGTCGCGCCGCTGCCTTGCCAGCGGCCGGCGGTTTCAGGCCGGACGCGAAACGTCTGTCCGGGGCTCAGCTTGCCCGCGCGAATCAATTCGAAGGCGACATAGGCGGTCATCGTCTTGGTCATCGAGGCAGGGACAAAACGCAACCGCGCCTGCTTGTCATAGAGCATCTGCCCCGCGCCGACATCGTAAAGCAGCACAACCGGGATCGCTTCGGCCTCCTGCGGCGGGGAGCGCGGGAGCGGCGCAGCCGCCGTCAGGGTGGTAAGCGCCAGCACGGCCAGTCCGAACCGCTGCAAGTGTTCATCCCCCCGCCAGATCCAAGCGCCAGAAACAAGCTCCGGCGCGGCGGCGAGTCAGCCTCAGTCCGCGCGCTGGATTCGGGCGTCGCTATAGCCTGCCGCCCGCGCCTTCGCCAGCGCGGCTTCGGCGGCGGCGCGGTTGGCGAACGGACCCATGAACACGCGCGACATGGCACCGCTGGCACGCTGGCGGCCGCCGACCTTGGCAGCGGCTGCGCTGGCGTTGCGCGGATTGCCGAAGGAGCCGACCTGCACAACGAGATTGCCGGCAGTTGCGGGCGCAGGACTGGCGCTGGCCGCCGGGCGCGGGGTCGGCGTGGGCCTTGGCGAAGGGCGCGATGTCGGACGCGGTGCCGGGGTTGCGGTGGGTCGCGGGCTTGGCACGGCGCGGGGCGTTGGTGTGGCGCGGGTCGTTGGCGTCGGGCGCGGGCTGGGTGTCGCGCGCGGAGTCGGCGTCGCGCGCGGGCTCGGCTTGGCGCGCGGCTTCGGCGTCGCAGCCGGGCTCGGCGAGGCGCTGGGCGTTGGGGTGGGTATCGGCGTCGGCGACGCGACCGGCACGGGCATCTGCGGATCGAGCTTGCGCTTGAGCACGGCAAGCAGCGAGGGCGGCGTGTCCATCCGCTCGGGCGCGCGCTGGCCGCCGCGCAGCAGCGAGCGCTCGGCTTCGGGCGGATTGACCCGGCGGATGCGGATTGGGGCCTTGTCCGTGCCGGTCAGCCCGAGCTGGGCTGCAGCGCCGGGCGAAAGCTCGACCAGCCGGTCATTGCTCATCGGTCCGCGCCGCTCGACCCGCACCAGCACGGTCTTGCCGCTGTCGAGCGCGGTGATTTCGGCATAGCTCGGCAAGGGCAGCGTCTTGTGGGCGATCGACACGCCCCCCTCGCCTGCGCTGCCCGCAACCGCATGGCCGACCATGTCGTAATTGAGCTTGTCAATCGGCGTATGGGTCGTCCCGTCGATGGCGAAGGGTTCGCCGACCACGATCGGATAATCCGACGCCGGACCGTTGCCCGATGGGGCAACCGGATAGGGAGCAGGCTTCGCGCCGCCTCCGCTGCAACCGGCAATCAGGAGCAGCGCCGCCAGCGGCAGCACATGGTTAACGGGCAATCTCATCTGCTAGCAACCCCACGGATAGCGCGTAGTAATTCGAGCAGTTGTATTGCAGGATAACCCTATAATTCCCGGTTAAGAGGAAGGCAGCAGTGCCCGGCCCGTCGGGTTCGAACAGCGTGGCAAGCGTAGTATCGTTAATCGTGCCCAGCGGATGGACCCCCAGCGAACGCCATTCGGCGACCGTTTTCCATTGGCCGTGGCGGGCATGGACCCGGGTGCACGAGGCCGCTTGGAGCTTGCCGGTATAGGCGGCGCGATTGAGCCCGCCCGGCACCAGCGCGCGCACCCCCCACGGCTCGCCGCTGCGCCAGCCGGCGTCGCGGAAATAGTTGGCGATCGAGGCGAGCGTATCGGCGCGGCTATACCAGATGTCGCGGCTGCCGTTGCCGTCGCCATCGACTGCCGTGCGCAGGTAGACGCTGGGCAGGAACTGCGGATTGCCGAAAGCCCCGGCATAGCTGCCCTTCATCCGCTCGCGCGGCACGCCTTGGTCGGCCATCTTGAGCAGGGCGATGAATTCGTCGGCAAACAGCTGTCGCCGCCGCCCCTCGAAGGCCAGAGTTGCGAGGCTGCGGGCAAGGTCGAAATCGCCGGTATAGCTGCCGTAATTGGTTTCATGCCCCCAGATCGCCAGCAGGACCTGCGGCGGCACGCCATAGCGCCCCTGGATTGCCGGCAGCAGGCCGGAAACCTGCGTATACATGTCGCGCCCGCGGGCAATGCGCGGGCTATCGACGTGCTGGGCGAGATAGGGCGCGACCGGCGGCGGTGTGGGCGAAATGCCCGGCTGGCCGCGATCGAGCGCAATCACCCGCGGGTTGAGCGTCAACCCCCAGGTCATCCGCTGGATCGTCGCTTCGTTCACCCCCTCGCGGCGCGCGCGGGCCGACAGCAGCTGGAGATAGCCCTGGAAACCGTCATCCTCACTGGTCTGCGCAATCAGCGCAGGCGGAGCGGCAACGGCGAGCATGGCGGCGCAGGCGAGCCACAGGCGGGTACGGAGAAAGCGGGGAATCATCGTCGGTTGCTGTCGCACAGCGGTGACTGTTTGGAAATGGCTGCGCGCAATGCTTGCGGCGCAATTGCAAGACGGCTAGCCGCAAATTTCCTCACCGGGACAGGTGGCCGAGTGGTTTAAGGCAGCGGTCTTGAAAACCGCCGTGGGTGCAAGCTCACCGTGGGTTCGAATCCCACCCTGTCCGCCACCGGGCCGTTTCCGGCCATTCGCCACCGGCCCAAAACCTTTACTAAAGTAGCGATAAATAGCCATTTCGGCGTTCCCGCGCGGCCCTTGCCGTTCCCTGCCAGCCGCGCTATGGTGTGGGATATTGTGTGGGAGCAAGGCTCATGGGCAAGTTGACGGCAACCGAAGTGAAGGCAAAGTCTGCGCCAGGACGATATGGCGACGGCGACGGGCTGTTTCTGTTGATCGGGCGCACCGGCTCGAAAAGTTGGATGGTGCGCGTCCAAAAAGATGGAAAACGCCGCGATTTTGGGCTGGGCAGTTGCGCCAAGGTTCCGCTAAAATTGGCCCGCGACCGCGCCGCGATAGTCCGGTCGCAAATCGAAGTCGGGATTGATCCTGTTGCCGAGCGGCGCAAGGCCGCTGGCATTCCCACATTCCGCATCGCCGCCGCGCTTGTCCATGCCGAGCACAAGGGCGGATGGAAAAACGTCAAGCATCGGGCGCAGTGGCTTTCGACGCTCGAAACCTATGCCTTCCCGGCCTTTGGCGACGTTGCCGTTTCGCAGGTAGACGCGCCAGCCGTGCGCGATGCACTGGCGGCAATCTGGCTGACAAAGCCGGAAACCGCCCGGCGGCTGCGCCAGCGTATCGTGACGGTGATCGATTGGGCCGTCGCCAAGGGATACCGCGACGGGCCTTTGGCGCTTGCAGTGATCGACAAGGCATTGCCCAAACAGCGCGAGCGGGTGAAGCACCATGCTGCCCTGCCTTATGCCGCCATGCCAGCATTCATGGCCGATCTGCGCTCGAAAGAGACAATGGGGCGGCTGGCGCTGGAGGCCGCAATCCTGACAGCGGCGCGCTCTGGCGAGGTGCGGTTGGCCACAGCTGAGCACGCTAACGCAATGGCTCAATCAAGCGAAAGCGAACCAGTCGGGCTGATGGATGGACCAGCAGAAGCCTACCTTAGAGCTTGTGACACGAGTGTTGCTCCCGCCAGAAGCACCCGGACTGAGGAATGTCTAACGCTTACATCCGTGGCGGCGGCTGTAGTCCATGCAGTAAACTCAACGATGTTTGAAGCTGGCGGCTTCGTCCAAGATAATGGGCCATTTGCCTGCGTCCCGGCTAGCATACCGACCGATAAGCTTATCGCGTCGGCCCTGAAATACATCCATGCTCACCCAGAACTGCGCACCGCGCGAGCCTTCGACCTTATGGCAGGAGCATGGCGAATTGAGTTCCCCTGCCAACTAGGGCAAAAGCCCTAAGGTGCTGCCAGCCGCACGGTTGGCGCATTACGCGCGCGCCTGTAGATTCGGTGCGACGCGGAAGCCAAGCAGCGCGCTTTGCAGTTTTCTGCCGACATCGCGCGCGCGGGTGTCTCTAAAATAGGCCTAAATAGACAAAAGCTGGGGCACCCTAATTCTTGGCAGGCTCCGCTGCCGGTGCGACCGTTGCGGGAGGGTTTGCGGCAGGAGCCGCAGGGGAAGCCACCGGTGTCGCGGTCGCAGCAACCGGAACTTCGATCACCTGCGGCTGAACTGCGACGGTCCTGTAGGCAATATCTTCGTCGAGGAATGCCTTTACTGGCGAGCCGGTCGGAATTTGGGCGCTTGTCCCGGTCATGAAAAAACCGGCAATAGGCACGAATGCAACGGCTCCAACTACACCCGCCGTTCCCGTCGTGCCTTTGTCATCAAAAGTGCCGGTAAGGCGGATTTGGCGGTCACCCAAGCGAAGGGAAATGACACGACCATTGATGTAACCAGATTTGCCCCACATCCCCTTGTTGCGAACATCCGTGACTTCGCCAACTGCGGGCGTGCCAATTGGTATGATAACGACGCCATTCATCTCGACGTTGGATGCGACTTCCATTTGAAAACGCTGGCCGACGCGCAATTTCTTGTGCTTGGTTGTCAATTCCTCCCGCGTGACAAGCGCGACTTCAGTGCCAGAACGCATGACGTTTTGTTGTGCCACGGGTTCCAGAACGGCGACGGTCGCAGGAGGGACCTCTGCAACCGGCGGGGCTGGCGCTGTCACTTTTTGCAGTGTCGAAGCGGGAACTGGCATTGCCGGAACGCCCAAGGCGGGCATAGCAAGGCTTGTGGCCGCGAGGCCAACAACGAGATATTTCATGATTCCCCCTCTTTTCCGTTGCGCCGCCCCCGGCGCATTCATGACTATGACTGGAGTTGGGGAAATGCACAGCGAATAGTTTTTGATGCTGCCTTGGCTCTCCGTAAAATACGGCGGCATTAGGGACCGGGGCAGAGCCGAAGCGAGCAATTGCCGAATTATCCGTAGCCCTAAACGCGGGCGTAGCTAAGATAGGCGCAAATCGGAAAAATCCGGTGATCGAGGGGGTGACGGGCGGCGAAAGTGGTAAGAAATGTGGGAGCGACCAGTCAGCTCTGAAAAACATTGAAATTAAATCAACTTATTAGAAATTTTATGCGGCGGACACCCTGTCCGCCATAATGCGGGCGCGCAGTCTCCCCTGCCCTCCCGCCACGCGCGGGAACAGGGTGACCTCGGCACCGGCGGCGAGCGGTGCTGACCAGTCGTTGCACACCGCACCATTGACCGCGAAGGCAGCGCGCAGCCCGGCCTCGTCGGCGAAACCGGGGGCCAAGGCGTCGAGCGCGGCAACCACGCCGAACAGGTTCGCCGCCTCGATCTCGATACGCGTCGCGCCGGCGAAAAACTGGCCGGCAAAGGGCGGAAGGGGCACTACAAAGAGCAAGGGGGCGGCCTAGACCGGCTCCTCGTCCTGTGGCGGAACTGCGGCATCGCCTTGCAGCAACCGGTCAAGCGCGTTTGCGTCGAGACGGTCGGCTGCGGCGCGCGCCGAGACGTAGCCAGCGGCCAGCATGGCCAGAAGCGGCAGCATGCGTTGGCCGATTTCGTCGGCGGAGGCCGCTTCAGAACCAGGCCTGGCGGCGATCGAGCCGATCGACAATCGCCTTGCCGGGGGCCGGATCGGCGGCTTCGTGGCTCATCACCGCCGAGGCGAGCGCGCTGCCGCCCAACTCGCCGAACAGGGTTAGCAATACTGCCTGACCGGACGGAAAATTGCGAAAGCCGGCGAGCAGCGACGGCAACAGGGCTTCAGCCGCAGCCGATGCATCCACAGGCGATGCGCCAAGCTGTCGCGCCAGCGCATTGATCCCACCACTGAGCCGAAGCGCCGCAAGCATGATACCACTGTCCTCCAGGAACATGGACGCCCTGGACCTCGCGCAACCTGTACGCACAATATCGATTTTTCCGAATCATTCAATGGATTGTCGCCGCTTGTCACACTGCGCCGGACTGTCTGAATGGAGTATCTGCCTGCTGGTGATCGTGCTAGTCGGGTTGCGGCGCGGGGGAGCCGGTTCATCAAGCCGCTGGGCGTGCCCTGCGCAATCATGGAGAACAACGACATGTCGATTTTCAGCAAGATCAAGGACGCGATTTTCGGACACAAGGCCGAGGCGGCAACTCCGCCTGCCGACGTGGCTCCGGCGGTTGCTCCGCCTACAGCCGCTCCTGCCGCTCCGCTCGCGGTCAGCGAGGTCGATGTCGAGGCCAACCTCGCCAGTCTGGCGTCGGGCAAGGATCTCAACTGGCGCACGTCGATCGTCGATCTGATGAAGCTGCTCGATATCGATTCGAGCCTCGCCAATCGCAAGGAGCTGGCGATGGAACTGGGCTATACCGGCGATCTCGACGGGTCGGCCGAAATGAACATCTGGCTGCACAAGGCGACCATGCAGGCGCTGGCGGCCAATGGCGGCAAGGTCCCCGCCGCGCTGGTCGACTGATTGCGGTTTACTGCGGTTCCTTGCGCTTGCCCGTCGCCTGATCGAGAAAATCGTCATTGGCGGCGGGCGGCTGCGCATCTTCGAGCCCGCCATTGCTCTCGATCATCGATTCGCCCGGCCCCGGATCGTCCGGATCGCTGCGCACGCCGCCGGGCTGCGGCGCGATGAGATTGCCCTGCTCGTCGACGAAGGAATAGTTGTCCGGATCGGCCATCAAGGCCTCGTCGTCGGGCTCGATCTGCCAGCTCGGCAGGATCAGTTCGGTGTCGAACTTCTCGACCGGGCGCGAGGCAACCGCGACTTTCATGAAGCTGGCGAAGGCCCGCGCCGGAGCCGCGCCGCCTTGCAGACCGGGCACCGCGCGTGCGTCGTCGCGGCCCATCCACACGCCGGTGGTGATGCCGCTGGAAAAGCCGATGAACCAGCCATCCTTGTTCGAACTGGTGGTGCCGGTCTTGCCGGCAACCGGACGGCCGATCTGCGCCGCCCTGCCCGTGCCCGTGGCGACTGCGGTCTGCAGCAGGTCGGTGATTCCAGCTGCGACATGCGGCGCGACCAGCACCTGTCCGCGCGTTTGCGGGCGCGTGTAGAGCACCTTGCCTTCGGTGGTGGTCACCTTCGAGATGCCATAGGGCTCGATCGACGCCCCCTTGGCGGAAACCGCCGCGAAGGCGCGGGTCATGTCGATCAGGCGGACGTCGGAGGTGCCCAGCACCATCGAGGGCAGCGTGTTAACCGGCGTGGTGATGCCGAAGCGCCGCGCCATGCCGGCTACCAGCCCGAAGCCGACCTGCTCGCCGAGCTTGGCGGCGACAGTGTTCTTGGAATAGGCGAAGGCGGTGCGCACGTCGATCTGGCCGGCATAGGAGCCGCCCGAATTGTGCGGACTCCAGCCCTCGATGGTCACTGGCTCGTCGACCACGCGGTCGTTGGGGGTGACCCCGGCTTCGAGCGCAGCGAGATAGACGAACAGCTTCCACGCCGATCCTGGCTGGCGCACGGCATTGGTCGCGCGGTTGTAGTTCGAGGTGACATAGTCGGTGCCGCCGACCAGCGCGAGCACCGCGCCGTCACGGTCGAGGCTGACCAGCGCGCCCTGCGCCCCCTTGGGGGAATTGTTGTGGATCGCGCTGGCGGCAGCGCCTTGCAGTTTGACGTCGAGCGTGGTCCACACCTCGATCGGGCCCTCGTTGTCCTGAAGCAGCAGATCGAGCTGCGGCAGCGCCCAGTCGGTGAAGTAGCGCACCGAATTCTGCCCGGACTCGGGCGCGAAGCGGACCTTGGCGAGATTGACTGCGGCGGCCTCGTCGGCATCGATCGTGCCGTTGGCCTGCATCACTGCCATCACCACCTTGGCGCGCTCGACCGCCGCCTTGGCGTCTGCGGTCGGCGAAAAGCGCGAGGGGGCCTTGACCAGCCCAGCGATGATCGCCGCCTCGGGCAGCGAGATTTCGGTGCCGGGATGGCCGAAGAACTTGCGCGCGGCGGAATCGACACCATAGGCCCCGCCGCCGAAATAGACCTTGTTGAGATAGAGCTCGAGAATCTGGTCCTTCGAGAACTTCCATTCGAGCGCCATGGCGAGGATCGCCTCGCGCAGCTTGCGGGTGACCGTCTTGCTGTTGTTGAGGAACACATTGCGCGCCAGCTGCTGCGAGATCGTCGAGGCACCCTGCCGCCAGCGCCCGCCCGTCACCCGCACCGAGACCGCGCGGGCGATGCCGATCGGATCGACGCCGATGTGCGAGCGGAAGCGCCGGTCCTCCACCGAGACCATGGCATTGCGCATTATCGCGGGTATTTCCCGGTAAGCCAGCCACTTGCCATAGCTCGGTCCGAGGCTGACCAGCTCGCTGCCGTCGCGCGCGCGCACAACGATCATCTGCTCGCCGACTTGCGTGTTTCTGAGCTTCTCGAAGCTGGGCAGCGATTGCGCGGTGAGCCCGACGGCGACCGCGAGCACCAGCGCCGCGAGCACCGTGAGTGACAGCCCCCAGACGAACAGCCGGCGGACGAACCGACCGAACCGCGAGGGACCCCGCTTGCGGGCAGAGCGCGGTGGCGGGGGCGGCGCGGGGCGGCGCAGATTGTCGTTTCGTGCCATCGGGTTCAGCAGGCCCCTTCGCCGGAAGGCGTGATCTCACCCGCGCAGTGCATGGCGCTTGTCTAACACAGGGTGAACAGCGGCGGCACAGCGCGCGGCCGCCTATCCCCACCTATTGCAGTGGCTATTCCTGGGGCTTGAAATCGAGCGAGGCGGAATTGATGCAATAGCGCAGACCGTTCTCGCCCGGCCCGTCCGGGAAGACGTGGCCGAGGTGGCCTTCGCACTTCGCACAGCGCACCTCGGTGCGCACCATGCCGTGCGCGGTATCGCGCAGTTCCTCGACCGCTTCGCCCGCGACCGGCGCAGTATAGCTCGGCCAGCCCGAGCCCGAATTGTATTTGGTCTCGGAGGAGAACAGCGGCGCACCGCACCCGCCGCATAGATACATGCCCTCGGCCTTGTTCTTTTCCAACGCGCCGGTGAACGCCCGCTCAGTCCCGGCCTCACGAAGGATGTGGTATTTTTCCGGGCCGAGCTTGGCGAGCCATTCGGCTTCGGTGAGGTTGAGTTTTTCGGTCATTCGGGCCTCCATGGGCGCGAATATGGGATGGCTCGCGCGGGCAAGCAAGCGGCAAAGGAGTTTCGCCGCTCTTGACATGAACTAGTGCAATGGACTACCTCAAGTCATGCCATCCGAATTTCCCGTCGCCGTCGTCGAACTGGCGGAATTCGTGGCGGCGACGCGCAAGTTGCTGGACGACGAGGAACGCGAGGAACTGATCGACTTTTTGGCGCGCAACCCATTGGCTGGGGATGTGATTGCAGGAACCGGAGGTGTCCGAAAACTGCGGTGGGCATTGCCGGGCCGGGGCAAGAGCGGAGGAGCGCGGGTGATCTACTACTATCACGACGAACGCATCCCGCTGTTCCTTCTCGACGCCTATGCCAAGAACCAGCAAGTCAACATCAGCCATGCGCAGCGCAACGCCTACAGAAAATTCGTGACAGCTGCTGTCGCCATTTTGAAGGAACCGAACCGATGAGCGAACCCCATGACGGAATCATGCGTGGGCTGGAGCAGATGCTGGAATATCTGCGCGGCGAGGCCGATCCAAGCACCTACCGCATCCACTATCCCAAACTTCTCGATGTCCGCGCCATCCGGGCCAGGACCGGGCTGACCCAGGAAGCCTTCGCCCAGCGCTTTGGTTTCAACGTCAATACGCTACGTCACTGGGAGCAAGGCAGGCGCTATCCGGAGGGGCCGGCGCGCTCCTACCTCAAAGTGATCGACAAGGATCCCGAGGCGGTGATCAGAGCGTTAAGGGCGGCGTGATGAGCGAAGCCTTCGAAAGCATCAAGGAGGCCCTGAACGAGGCGATTGCCTATGCCAAGGGCAAGGACACCGGCGCGGTGTTGCACCGCATCGAAGTGCCGGATGTCAATGTCGCCGCGATCCGTCGCGAGACCGGTCTGTCGCAAGGCGAATTCGCCCGCAGCATCGGCGTTGCCAAGGGGACGTTGCTCAACTGGGAACACGGCCGCCGCCGCCCGACCGGACCGGCGCAGGTGTTGCTCGCGCTTATTGCGAAGCGGCCCTCGGTGGTGCCGGAGTTGTTGCGGTAGGGTGATCGCGTGTCCTGCTGGAGATAAGGATTGTGTCCTTCACTGCAAATGCTCGACCAGCAGCACCACCCCATCATGCCCCGCAACGCGCATCTTTGTGCCCGGCTCTGCATCCGGCCCCCTCGCAAGCCATTCGGTGTCGCCGTGGCTGACCTTGCCCGACCCGCCATCAAGGGCGTGCGTTACCACCACCTGCTCGCCCAGCAGCTGCCCGCCGCGGTCGTTGAGCATCGGGTCGGCGGAGGATACCGGGTTCGAGCGCAGATAGCGCCGCCCGCTGAACACCGCGACGATCGCCAGCACGGCAAACAGCACGATCTGCAACGGCAGTCCGATCGGCGCGACCCAGGCAACCAGACCGGTGATGATCGCCGCGCCTGCCAGCCAGATCAGGAAAACGCCGGGGATCGCCATCTCGGCGGCGGCGAGCGCCAGGCCGATCGCCAGCCAGGCATAGTGCGGTTCGAGGCTGTTCATCGGCTCAGGCCTTCTTCTCGCCAATGGCATCCCTGACCAGTTCGCCGATGCCGCCGAGCGAGCCGATCAGCTGGGTGGCCTCGACCGGGAACAGGATGGTCTTGGCGTTGGGCGACGTGGCGAAGGCGGCAACCGCCTCGGTATATTTCTGGGCGACGAAGTAGTTGAGCGCCTGGGTGCCCGAGGTGGCGATGGCTTCGGAAACCACCAGCGTCGCCTGGGCTTCGGCCTGCGCCAGGCGTTCGCGCGCCTCGGCATCGCGGAAGGCGGCTTCCTTGCGGCCCTCGGCCGAGAGGATCGCACCCTGCTTTTCGCCTTCAGCCTTCAGGATTTCAGCGGCACGAAAGCCTTCCGCTTCAAGAATGTTGGCGCGCTTTTCGCGTTCGGCCTTCATCTGCCGGGCCATCGCATTGGAAATGTCGGCGGGCGGGCGGATGTCCTTGATCTCGATGCGGGTGATCTTCACCCCCCATGGGCTTGTCGCATGGTCGATCACGAGCAGCAGCTTGGCGTTGATCTCGTCGCGCTTCGACAGCGTTTCGTCGAGGTCCATCGAGCCCATCACGGTGCGCAGATTGGTCGTGGTCAGCTGCATGATCGC
Organism: uncultured Alphaproteobacteria bacterium; assembly: GCA_963777795.1. Taxonomy (GTDB): domain Bacteria; phylum Pseudomonadota; class Alphaproteobacteria; order Sphingomonadales; family Sphingomonadaceae; genus Novosphingobium. The sequence goes on along the minus strand of CAVZRM010000002.1, from coordinate 586,220 downwards.
GACGTACAGGTTGGACACCTCGTAGGCCGCCTTGCCGGCATCGAGCACCTGGAAGAAGACGATGGCATCGACCCCGACCATGGCGTTGTCGCGGGTGATGATTTCCTGCCCCGGGATATCGAGCACCTGCTCCATCATGTTCACCTTGTGACCGACCCGGTCGATGAACGGGATGATGACGTGCAAACCCGGCGTCGCCGCCAACGTGTATTTGCCCAGCCGCTCGATGGTATAGACAAAGCCCTGCCGCACGACGCGCACGCCCATCAGCAGGAACAGGAACACCACCACCAGCAGTGCAATCAGAAACTCGCCCATGTTCAACTCCCCCCGAAGATCAGGTTACCGGCGTTCGCAGGCGGCATGGTAGCGACCGGAGGATTGCGGGCAAGTAAATGTCGCGTCGTCCGGGCCCTGCGACAGGCTCGGCATGACCCGGGATGACGGTTACAGCTTCTTGTACAGCTCCAGCAGCCGAGCCCAGGCCCGGTCCGCCTCGGCCTGGTCATAGGCCGGCGAGTCGGGCACGCACCAGCCGTGATCGGCGGCATAGACCTCGATCTCGGCGGGTCGCCCAGCAGCCAAAGCGGCTGCACGGAAGCTCTCCTTCTCGGCCGCATTGCGGGCATCGTCGTTGCGCGCGACGGCGATCAGGTAGGAGGCCCGGCTCTGGCCAAGCTGGAGATGCGGGCTGTCGGGCTTGTCGCTGGCAATGCCGCCGCCGTGAAAGCTCGCCGCCGCGCCGATCCGCGCGGGCGCGGCCACGGCAGAGCGCAGCGCGTGCGAGCCGCCCATGCAATAGCCCTGCGTGCCAATCTTGCGGCGCATATCGACGGCGCGCTGCGCGTCGAGGAATGCGACGCAGGCGGCAGCATCGCGCATCGTCGCCTCGGGCGTGACCTGCGCGATCATGGGCGCGAGCTTGGCACGGCCTTCGGGCGTGCGCCACTCGGCAAAGTTTGCCAGCACCGGCGCGGAGGAATTGCGATAAAACTGGTTGATCGCCAGCACCGCATAGCCCGATGCCGCCAGCCGCCGCGCCATCGCCTTGAAGGAATCACGCAAACCGCCGATGTCTGGCCAGATGATCACGCCGGGATGCTTGCCGCGCGCCGGATGGACGAAGAAGGCGTCGGCCTGGCCATCGGGGGTATTGAACCGCACCACGCTTTCTCGAAGCGCCGGCGAGCGGGTGGCACCGGTGCAGGCAACCAACGCGGTCATCGCGCCAAGCGCGGCGAACTGGCGGCGCGAAACGGACTGGCTGGCCAGCGCGGCCTCATCGGCCTCGGCGGTAAAATCGTCGCACATCGCAAGTGTCCTTCCGGCTTTGCCCTTCCCCGGGGGAATGGTAGCCTTCCCGGAGCGTGGGAGGAAGATAGCAATGCGCGCAGACCCGATAGACATGGCGTGCTGGCAGCGGCTCGATGCGCGCACGACAACGTCGGGTCGGATTGAGCGGGATCGGCCGGACAACGGCGGAACGGATCGCCGCAGCGGGGGGCATGGCAGGGCAATCGCATTTGACGAACCCTCACCCTATTCGTCACCCTGAACTTGTTTCAGGGCCCATCGTGCCGCACGTTCGGAGCCAGCCGGAAAGGAGTCAAACCGTTGGGATAGCTTGATAATGTGCACTCCGGTCGTGCGGAGAAATAGGCCCTGAAACAAGTTCAGGGTGACGATGAATGAGAGTTCTGCTTCATAAGCGATTGCCCTGGCCGGCAAGGTCTCGCTGCTGGCGCGCCGGCCCGAGGTCTTGGCAAGGATGGCGGAGGCAAGCGGCGGATCAACCTTTCGGAAAGTTCAGCTCCAGCACGACATCGTTGGGATCGGTAACGAAAATCTGCCGCAAGCCACCGAACTGTCCATCGTTGACGCGGGCCGCAACGCCCAGCTCCTTGCAGCGCGCCTGCGTTCCGGCGAAATCGGAGCAAACCAATGCGACGTGGTCGATGGTCCCGGTCGGGCCGTTGCGCAGCGGGCCGTGCCGTTCGGGATTGTGCGACTGAACGTGGATGATCGGTTCGCCAGCCGCATCGAATATCCAGCGCCCGACCAATCCGGGAATGACGACCGGGATCGGCCTGGCTTCCATGCCGAGCACCCGTTCATAGAAGTCGCAAGTGGCCGCGAGATCGCCCGTGACGATGTTGACGTGATTGAGGCCCTGCACTGTCATCCTTGTTCTCCGGCAATCGGCGTCAGCTGCGAAACACCACGGTTCTGCCGCCATTCAGCAGCACCCGATCCTCGAGATGCAGCCGCACGGCTTCGGCGAGCACCCGCCGCTCGATGTCTCGCCCCTTGCGGACCAGCTCTTCAGGCGAATCGGCGTGGGTGATCGCCTCGACATCCTGATGGATGATCGGCCCCTCGTCGAGGTCGGCGGTGACATAGTGCGCGGTGGCCCCGATCATCTTGACCCCGCGCGCGTGCGCCTGGTGATAGGGCTTGGCCCCCTTGAAACCCGGCAGGAACGAGTGGTGGATGTTGATGCAGCGCCCTGAGAGGAACGCGGCCATCTCGTCCGAAAGGATCTGCATGTAGCGTGCCAGCACCACCAGCTCGGCCCCGGTCTGCTCGACCAGCGCGCGCACTTGCGCCTCCTGGTCGGCCTTGGTCGCTTTGGACACTGGCAGATGATGGAAGGGAATGCCATTGATCGGCGAATGCACCAGCGCCTCGCGCGGATGATTGCAGACGATGGCGGCGATATCCATCGCCATCTCGCCGATCCGCACGCGATAGAGCAAGTCGGCGAGGCAATGGTCGAACTTGCTGACCAGCAGCAACACCTTGCGGGGCTTGTCGCGGCTTCTCAGGCTCCAGTGCATGCCGTATTCGGCGGCGAGCCCGGCGAAACCGGCGCGGATCGCCTCGGGATCAGCCGGCCCGGGATCGAAGGCGACCCGCATGAAGAACTCACCGTCCTCGGTGTCGTTGAACTGCTGTGCCTCGATGATATTGCCGCCCTTGTCGAACAGGCAAGAGGTCACCCGCGCGGTGATCCCAGGTCGGTCGCGGCACGAAAGCGTGAGAATCTGGACGTCGTTCACGGGGTTCACCGCCGCGCCAGCGCCGTTTCGCATTGGTCGAGCAGCACGGCGACGATTTCGGCGACCGGTTCCTCCTTGGTCACCATGCCCACCGACTGCCCGGCCATCAGCGAGCCCGCCTCGACGTCGCCGTCGATCACCGCGCGGCGCAGCGCGCCGGCCCAGAAGTGCTCGATCTCAAGCTGGGCCGCGGCCATGTCGACCGTGCCCGTGTCGAGCATCCGCGCGACCTCGACCTGCTTGGCGGTGAATTCCTCGGTGCCCTTGTTCTTGAGCGCGCGCACCGGAATCACCGGCAGGCGGGGATCGACCTGGACCGAGGCAATCGCGTCGCGCGCATTGGCGCGGAAGAACGCCTTTTTGAAGTCCGGATGGGCGATCAACTCGGCTGCGCAGGCAAAGCGCGTGCCCAGTTGCACCCCGCAGGCTCCCATCTCGAGATAGGCCGCGATCATGCCGCCGTTGCCAATGCCGCCGGCGACGAACACCAGATTGTCGTCGGCCAGCTCGGGCAGGATTTCCTGCGCCAGTACACTGGTCGATACCGGGCCGATGTGGCCGCCGGCCTCGTTGCCTTCGATCACCAGCGCGTCCGCCCCGGAGCGCAGCAGCTTCTTGCCCAGCGCCAGGGTCGGCGCGAAGCAGATGACTTTCGCGCCGGACTGCTTGATCGCCTCGACAGAGCCCTTGGGCGGAATGCCGCCAGCCAGAACGACATGGCCGACCTTGTGCGCTGCGCAGACTTCGATCAGTTCGAACAGCATCGGGTGCATGGTGATCAGGTTGACGCCGAACGGCCTCGTCGCCAGCGCCTTGGTCCCGGCGATCTCGGCATCGAGCAGCGCGGGCGTCATCGCCCCGCAGGCGATCACCCCGAAGCCGCCGGCATTGCTGATTGCTGCTACGAGATTGCGCTCTGACACCCACGACATCGCGCCGCACAGGATCGCATGTTCGCTGCCCAGGAAGCGGGCACCGCGCTGCATCAGCGCCCTGGTCCGTTTGTACACGTTGCCTCCCTCGGCTGCATTTGCTGTCGGCGGCCTCTTAGAGGCGTGCATGCCATCGCGCCAGTCCCCGCAGGTCGTGGCTGTCAATCGCCTTGTTCGATTTGAATCGTGAAATTAATCGATTTCAGAGATGAAACTTGTCGCCCTATATGGTGTTTGTTCCGCCCGGCAGGGTGTCCATCCAGGAGGTTGTGATGAAGGGTTTTGTCGACAACATCGAAGCGCTGACCGAAGACAACGATCTGTTCCGCAAGGTGCTCTACACCGGCCACAACTTGCAACTGGTGCTGATGGCGATCCAGCCGGGGGACGAGATCGGCGAGGAAGTCCACGACGACCGCGACCAGTTCTTCCGCATCGAAAAGGGCAAGGGCGAAGTGTGGATCGACGGCGTCTGCCACAAGGTCAAGGCCGACGATGGTATTATCGTGCCGCAGGGTGCGAGGCACAACGTCAAAGCGACCGGCAGCAAGCCGCTCAGGCTCTACACGATTTACGGTCCGCCCGAGCACATCGACGGGACAGTCCACAAGACCTGCGCCGAAGCCGAGTCTGCGCACGAGCACTTCGACGGCAAGACGACGGAATAACTTCGCATCAAAATTGCTCCCCCGCGCAGGCGGGGGCCTCGGGGAATTAAACGTAACCTTGCGTCAATAGGCCTGAGGCCCCGGCCTGCGCGGGGGAACCGGGCCATTTTTTAGCGGATTACCCTTCCGTGACTACTCCGCGTCCATGCCATAGGCGGTGTGCAGCACACGCACCGCCAGTTCGGTCTCGTCCTCGTCGATCAGCACCGATACCTTGATTTCCGAGGTCGAGATCGCCTGGATGTTGATCCCCCGCTCGGCGAGCGTCTTGAACATTGTCGCGGCGACACCGGCGTGGCTGCGCATGCCGACGCCGACAACGCTGATCTTGGCGACCTTGCCCTCGGCGATCATGCGGTAATAGCCGATCGCGTCCTTGCTCTCCTCGATCAGTGCCTGGGTGCGCGCCAGGTCGGCGGCGGGGACGGTGAAGGTCACGTCGGTCTCGCCCTTGTCCTTGGCGACGTTCTGGATGATCATGTCGACATTGATGTTGGCAGCGGCCAGCGGCCCGAAAATCGCCGCCACCGCGCCCGGCCGGTCGGCGATGCGGGTCAGCGTGACTTTCGCCTCGTTCTTGTCGGCGGCGATGCCGGTGATCATCTGGCGTTCCATGTCCAAGTCCTCTTGTATTCTGGCGAGTTCTTCGTCGCTGACGATCATCGTTCCGGGCAGCGTATCGGCGGCGGGTGCATCCTCGTCGATGAAACTGGAGAGCACCTGCACCCGTACCCCCTCCTTCATGGCGAGGCTCACCGAGCGGGTCTGGAGCACCTTCGAACCGACCGAGGCGAGCTCGAGCATTTCCTCGTAGGTGACGTTCTCGAGCTTGCGCGCCTTGGCGACGATGCGCGGGTCGGTGGTGTATACCCCATCGACATCGGTGTAGATGTCGCAGCGATCCGCCTTGACCGCCGCAGCCACCGCCACTGCCGAGGTGTCCGAGCCGCCACGCCCCAGCGTGGTCACGCGGTTGTCCCCGGTCAGGCCCTGGAAACCCGGGATCACCGCGATCTCGCCCGCGGCCATCGATGCCAGCAGGTCCGGGCAGTCGATCGTGCCGATGCGCGCCTTGGCGTGGGCCTTGTCGGTCATGATCGGCAATTGCCAGCCGAGCCAACTGCGCGCCTTGCAGCCCATCGCCTGCAAGGTCATCGCCAGCAGTCCCGCAGTCACCTGCTCGCCGCTCGCCACCACCACGTCATATTCCGCCGGATCGTAGAGCGCGTTCGCCTCGCGGCAGAAATTGACCAGCCGGTCGGTCTCCCCGGCCATCGCCGAGACCACCACCGCGACTTCGTGGCCGGCTTCCTGCTGGCGTTTGACGATGCCGGCGACGCGGCGGATGCGCTCGGTCCCCGCCATCGAGGTGCCGCCAAATTTCATCACGATGCGGGCCAAGGAATTCACTCCCCCGATAGTGCAAACGGCCTCTGGAGGCCAAACGGCGGTCCTGTTAGGGAGGCATCATGGCTAATGCAACCACGCGCGTCACCATCCGGCCCGAAGAAGCCGCCCATTTCGGCAAGCTGGCGGCGGATTGGTGGGATCCCAAGGGCTCGTCGGCGATGCTGCATCGCCTGGGTCCGGTGCGGCTCGGCTTCATCCGCGCCGCCATCGACGCGCACTGGCAGGGCGATTCCCGCGCGCTGCGTCCATTGGCCGGCAAACGCGCGCTCGATGCCGGCTGCGGCGCGGGGCTGTTGTGCGAACCACTGGCCCGGCTCGGGGCCGCAGTCACCGGGATCGACGCCGCCGGGGAAAACATCGCGGCGGCCCGGCTCCATGCTGAGGGCGCGGGGCTGGCGATCGACTATCGCTCGGGAGAGATCGGCGCGCTGGGACTTTCGGGCTTTGATTTCGTCGCCTCGCTTGAAGTGATCGAACATGTCGCCGACAAGCCGGCCTTCCTCGCCGCGCTCGCCGCCGCGCTGGCTCCCGCCCATGATTCGAGGGGGGGCCTGATGATCCTCTCGACCCCGAACCGCACCGTGCGATCGCGGCTGCTGCTGGTCGAGGGCGCAGAGCGCACCGGCGCGATCCCGCGCGGCACGCATCGCTGGCGGGATTTCGTCACACCTGACGAATTGCGTGAGCTATTGGCCGAAGCGGGGCTGGAAATGGACGATCCGCAAGGCATCGCCTGGTCGCCCGGCAAGGGGCTGCACCTGTCGTCCGATTGCGCCCTCAATTACATGGTCAGCGCCAGGCACATCAATCCAGCATTTTGAACACCGCGAAGGCCAGACCTGCCGAAGCGATGAATAGCGGCCAAGACCAGTAAATCGAATTGATTCCGCCAACGGACAAATAGATGTGGTGGATGAACAGGAACCCGCCTTTCGAACCGTTCGAGCCCATGATCGTCGCGATGACCCAGGTCAGCAGAGCGGCAGGAAACACGGCCTTGAACAGTGATACCATGGCTGGCTCCCGATTTGGTGGCACCTATATCCGCTTGCGTGGCGTTGCGATAGGCCGGGGGCGATAGCCTCGCTCAGCCGAACGCCGCTTGCCAGTCGGCTTCCTTGAAGCCCACCAGGAGTCCGCCCGGATGTTCCACCACCGGGCGCTTGATGCAACTGGGATTGGCCGCCATCAGCGCCACGGCCCTGGCGGCATCGAGGTCTTCGCGGTCGGTTTCGGGCAGCTTGCGGAAAGTGGTTCCGGCCCGGTTGAGCACCTTTTCCCAACCAGCAGCGCTAACCCATTGCGTGAGCTTCGCGGGATCGGCACCCTGCTTCTTGTAGTCGTGGAAGGCATAGGCGATGCCCCTGCCCTCCAGCCAGACCCGCGCCTTTTTCACTGTGTCGCAGTTGGGGATGCCGTAGAAGGTGATGGTCATGCAGGGGGCCTTGTGAAGCTGCGCGCTTGCTGCTGCGGAAGACGTTCATGTACATGGCCCGGTCCTAGCCTTGGCGAGGGGCCTTCGACAAGCTCAGGCTGAGCGGGTTTTGGGGAACGGCAAGAAAGGTCCGCTCAGGCTGAGCCTGTCGAAGCCCGCGCACAACACTGGCCCCATAGACTTTTCCGCAAATTCGCGACAAAGCCCGCTGTATGAGCGTCAACACTTTCGGCCGTCTGCTGCGTTTCACCACCTGGGGCGAGAGCCACGGGCCGGCGCTTGGCGCAGTCGTCGATGGCTGCCCGCCGGGACTGGCGCTGTCCGAGGCTGATATCCAGCCGTTCCTCGATGCGCGGCGGCCGGGCCAGTCAAAATTCACCACCCAGCGGCAGGAGCCCGATGCGGTGCGCATCCTGTCGGGCACGTTCGAGGGGCGCACCACCGGCACGCCGATCAGCCTGATGATCGAGAATGTCGACCAGCGCTCGAAGGACTATTCCGAGGTCGCCAAGGCCTATCGTCCCGGCCACGCCGACTATGCCTATGACGCCAAATACGGGCTGAGGGACTATCGCGGCGGCGGGCGCAGCTCGGCGCGCGAAACAGCAGCGCGGGTCGCGGCGGGCGGGGTGGCGCGGGTGGTGATCCCGGAAGTGAGCATTCTCGCATATCTCGTCGAGATCGGCGGCGATGGCATCGATCCGGCGCATTTCGACGAGGGCGAGATCGCCCGCAATCCGTTCTTCTGCCCCGATCCGGCGGCGGCCAGACGCTGGGAAAAGATCGTCGATGAAGCGCGGCTGGCCGGTTCCTCGGTCGGTGCAGTGGTCGAATGCGTCGCCAGTGGGGTTCCTGCCGGCTGGGGCGCGCCGCTCTATGGCAAGCTCGACGCCGACCTTGCCGCCGCGATGATGGGCATCAACGCGGTCAAGGCTGTCGAGATCGGCGACGGTTTTGCCGCAGCGCGGCTGAGCGGCGAGGAAAACGCCGACCGCATGCGGCCCTCGGAAAATAGGGACAGTCCCCATTTTATGGCCAACCATTCAGGCGGGGTCGCCGGGGGTATTTCGACCGGGCAGCCAGTTGTCGTGCGCGTCGCGTTCAAGCCGACCAGTTCGATCCTGACGCCGGTCGAGACGATCACGCGGGACGGCGAAGCCGCAAACATCCAGACCAAGGGTCGCCACGATCCCTGCGTCGGCATTCGCGGCGCGCCGGTGGTCGGGGCGATGATGGCGCTGGTGCTGGCGGATCACAAGTTGCTCCACCGGGGGCAATGCGGGTAATCAGCGCACTCTCCGCAACACCACATAAACCGCCCCCGCCCCGCCGTGCCGGGGATGCGCCGGGCGGATCGCGGCGATGCGCGAGCCATGCGAGCCATTGGCCAGCCATTCGATGAATTTGGCGCGGATTGCGCCGCGCCGCTCGCCGCGACCGCTGTTGCCCTCGGCCGGGCGCGGCTTGCCGGTGATCAGCAGTACCAGACGCGCGCCCTGCGCCAGGGCCAGCGCCAGGCCATGATCCAGCCGGACATGCGCCGCCGAGAGCGAATGCCCGTGCAGATCGATGGTAAAGTCAGGCGCGAGCGCACCTTGCGCCAGTTTGCGGTCCCAATTTGCGTCGAGCGTGTGCGGTTTGGTCCTCAAATCCTCATAGCCCCTCTCCTTTAGGGGAGGGGTTGGGGTGGGGGCTGTAGGCCTGGCGAAACGTCGCGCAGAACGGACAGCCCCCACCCCCGGCCCTTCCCCTGAAGAGGAGGGGGGAGATGTTTCCCCGCCATCGGTCTGACAGTCCCGGCCAGCCGCGACCACAGCGCGGCCTCCTCGCGCGACAGGCCTCGCTTCACCGGCGACCGTGGCGCTGGAGCGTGCCTTTGGGAAGGAACAGAAAGGCCCGTCCGCGCCCGCTCATCCCGCCAGCGATGGTGCGGGCATCGGCACCTGCGCCCCAGAACGTGTCGAACCGGTTGGCCCCCTTGATCGCCCCGCCGGTATCCTGCGCAATCCACAGCCCGTTGGCCTCGCTGCGATCGAGCGCCAGCCAGACCGGCGCGCCCAGCGGCACGAATTTGGGATCGGCGGCCACGCTTGATCGCGCGCGCACCGGCACGCCGAGAGCGCCCGGCGGGCCATCGCTGAAGGTCTCGCGGAAGAACACCCAGCTCCGGTTCTCGCGCATCAGCGCCCTGCCCTCGTCGGGATGCTCGCGGACATATTGCATGATGCCCTGCATCGAGCCCGAATACTGCCCCGGCCCGCTGCCGATCAGGCCCTTCTGGCGCATGGCGCTGCCGATGCCGGTATAGGGCAAGCCGTTCTGTCCGGCATAGCCGATGCGCATCACGCTGCCATCGGGCGCGCGCAGCCTTCCGGAGCCCTGGACCTGGAGGAAGAAGAATTCGAGCGCATCTTCGGCCCAGGCGATTTCCAGGCTCTTGCCCATCAGCGCCCCTTCCTCGATCGCGGTGCGGTCGAAATAGGGCGAAAACGTGCCGCTCGCGTCATAGCGCCCGAGCGGTTGCTGCCCCGAACTGTTCGCAGGCGCGTCGCCGGGTTTCGCGCGCACCAGATCGGGCGGCATGCCATAGACCGGGACGTCGTAGCCCGGCAGGCGGCGGCGCACTCCGGCGATCTCGGGCTCGTAGTAACCGGTCGCGAAGGCATTGCCGTCGCCGATCCGTGCGGTCTCGAAAAATCGTTCGAAAAATCCGGGTGCCCCTGCCGCGGGCCAGGCCTTCGCCGCCTCGCAGGCCGGCTTCCAGTCGCCGGAATTGGTCAGCAGGCTGGCATCGGCGCGCGCGAGCAGGCGCGGGCAGCTTTCGCGGAACGAGACCAGCGCGGCGGCGGCGTCGCTGGCGGAGATGCGCAGCGAGCCGATGTCCGGCCCGCGAAACAGCCCTGCGCCCAGCGCGGTGTCTGCCGGCGGTCGCGGCATTGTCGGGGGGATCAGCTTGCCGCAGGCGGCAAGCAGCAACAGCGCGGCAAGCGCGGCGAACCTGCGGAAGCCTCCCCCGGACATGCGTTCAGCCTTCGTCGGTCTCGTCGAGCAGCCAGTCGGGTTCGGCCGAGCCGACGTTGCGGCTGAAAGTCCAGATGTCCTGCGATTCGACCGCATCGTCGAGCGAACCGGCGACGACATGACCGTCCTTGTCGCGCGTCACGGTGGCGATGTCGGCGGTAAAACGCACGGATACCCGCGCCTGCGGGGCCTGGTAGCTCGCCGCGACGATCACCGTATCCTCGATGCGGATCAGCCGGTTGTCGAGCGTCTCGCCGGCCGCAGTGCGCGCGTCGATGGCGGCGGCGAAACCATCGGCCACGTCGCGGTCACACAACTGCGCCAGTTCGTCCTTGTCGCCGCGCCAGAAGGCTTCGAGCACCATGCGATAGGCCCCGCGCGCGCCTTCGAGAAAGGCGTGGGTTTCAAACCGGCGGTCGGCTGCGGCAATGTCGCGCAAGCCGCGTTCGACGCCTGCCGGCAGGCCGCCGGCTTCGCGCAGCGGCTCAGCCACTGGCGGCGCGCCTGCGGCGCGCGGCGCGGGCAGTGGCGCCGGACCGGGCGTCGGCCCCTTCTCGTCGAACCGCCCGCGGATCGGCTCTTCCTCGTGCTCGGCGCGGCGACCGAGCACCGAATAGAGCCGCAGGCCCAAAAAGGCGGCGATCATCGCCAGAATGACGATCTGGATGGTCACGTCCATAATTCCAATCCTTGCCGCCGGCAGCGGCGTACGGTCACACTGTAACCTCGGCCACAGTGTAACCCTAGATAGGCAAACTTTACAATCGGACAACGCTGCCTTGGCGCAATGGTGGCAAAATAACGGCGGAATGTGGCGCTGGCCTGCTCGCGCGCCGCACCGCGAGCACCATTGCCGCCCGACCGGCACGGTGCTAGGCGCGCCGCCAACCCCGCTAGTGCAGACCGAACAGAAAGCTTCACGCCATGGCCGACGACGGCAACATCATCTCCAATCTCGATATGTCCAGCGAAGCCAATGGCCAGGACAATGCTCCCGCCGCCGGCATCATTTCGCAATATATCAAGGATCTTTCGGTCGAGAATCCCAATGCCCCGGAAAGCTTCCAGTGGGAAGACGCGCCCGAGATGGACGTGCAGTTCAACATCGGTGCGCGCCGGATCACCGACGAGGTCCACGAGGTCGAGCTGAAGATCGCGGTCAATGCCAAGACCGACAAGGGTTCATCCTATATTATCGATCTGGCCTATTGCGGCCTGATCGGCATGCGCAACCTCGACGAAGGCCAGGCCCATGCCTTCACGTTTGCCGAAGCGCCCCGCATCCTGTTTCCCTTCGCCCGCCGCATCATTGCCGACGCGGTGCGCGATGCCGGTTATCCGCCGCTGATGCTCGAGCCGCTCGATTTCAACGGGCTCTACATGGAGCAGCTGATGGCGCAGCAGGAAGCGGCACAGGGCGCACCGGCCGGCAACGCCTGATCGCGCAGCTGAAGGCGCAACAGCGATGAGTCTCGTCCGCCACGTCGGCACGATCGGCGGCCTCACCGCGATCAGCCGCGTGTTCGGTTTCGCCCGCGACATGCTGCTCGCCCGCGTGCTCGGCGCAGGTCTGGCGGCGGACGCCTATCAACTCGCCTTCACCCTGCCCAACACCTTCCGCCGGCTGTTTGCCGAAGGAGCCTTCTCGGTTGCCTTCGTGCCGATGTATTCGCGCGCGCTGCATGGCAACGAGGCGAGCCCGGGCAACGAGGAGGCCGCCGAGGCCTTCGCCGGCGACGTGCTGTCGGTGTTCCTGTGGGTGCTGCTGGCCTTCAGTGCGCTGGCGATGGTGTTCATGCCGGGGATCGTCTGGCTGCTGGCGCGCGAATATGCCAGCGTGCCCGGCAAGTTCGAGCTCTCGGTGGTGCTCAGCCGGGTGACCTTCCCCTACCTGTTCTTCATCAGCCTGGTGGCGATGCTCTCGGGACTGCTCAACGCGCGCTCGCGCTTCGGGCCTGGCGCGCTGGCACCGGTGCTGCTCAATCTGTTCCTGATTTCGGGTATTCTGATCGGCAATCATCTGCGCGGATCGAGCGGCGATGATACGGTTGTCGTGCTGGTCCTGGCCGTTGCCGTGTCGCTCTCGGGGCTCGCACAGTTCCTCTACCTGCACTGGGCGACGCGCCGGGCGGGGGTGCGGCTCCGGCTGCGGCTGCCCAAATTGACGCCCGAAGTGAAACGGCTCGGCGCGCTGATCCTGCCCGCGACGTTCGGCGCGGGAATCTACCAGATCAGCCAGCTGGTCGATACCTTCTTCGCCACCTCGCTGCCGCAGGGTTCGCTTACCCTGCTCAAGCTTGCCGACCGGCTCAACCAGATGCCGCTGGGCATCGTTGGTATCGCGCTGGGCACCGCGATCCTGCCGATGCTCTCACGCCATATTCACGGGGGAAATGCGCGCGAGGCGCAGCGCTTGCAGGCAAACGCCTTCGAGATGGCAACGCTGCTCACCCTGCCCGCCGCCGCCGCGCTGGCGGTCTGCGCCCCGGCCTTTGTCACCGCCTTCTTCGTCGGCGGCAAGTTCACCGCCGGCGATGGCGCGATCATGGCCGATATCGTCGTCGCGCTGGTCGCTGGGCTGCCCGCCTATGTTGTGGTCAAGATTCTCAATCCCGGCTTCTTTGCGCGCGAGGACATGCGCACCCCGGTGTGGATCGCGCTGGCCTCGCTGATCTTCAATGTCGGCATCAACCTCGCCGTGATCGGCCGGTTCGGCATTGTCGGACTGGCGGCGGCGACCGCAGCCTCGGCCAGCCTCAACTGCCTGTTGCTCTATGCCATGCTGCACCGGCGCGGCTGGTTTCGCTTTACCCTGCCGCTTTGCCTCAAGATCGCCCGCCAGCTGATTGCCACCGCCGCGATGACCGCTGCGCTGTGGTGGGCCTTGCCGCTGATGGCGGACAGATATGGCGGAAATGTCATAGACCGCATCTGGTCGCTGAGCGCGCTGGTCGGGCTCGGCCTTGCAATGTTCTTCGGTGTCGCTTTGCTGATCGGCGCGCTCGACAAGGACCTGCTCGGGCAGTTGCGCCGCCGCCCCCCGCCGCGCAGCCCGGCGGACGACGATATCATCGAGGTGCAATAGCCGTGCGCATCGTTTCCGGCATCCAGCCCACCGGCAAGCCCCACCTCGGCAATTACCTCGGCGCGATCCGCCACTATGTCCGCTTTCAGCACGAAGCGGAGGCGGCAGGCGGGCAGAGCCTCTACTTCCTTGCCGATCTCCACGCGATCAGCCAACCGCACGATCCTGCCGAGCTATCCGCCAGCACCCGCGAGATGGTGGCGACGCTGGTTGCCTGCGGCCTCGATCCGGATCGCTGCGTGCTGTTCAACCAGGCGCAGGTGCCCCAGCATGCCGAGCTGCAATGGCTGCTCTCGGGCACCGCCCGCATGGGCTGGCTGGGCCGCATGACCCAGTGGAAGGACAAGGCCGGCAAGAACCGCGAAGGGCAATCGGTGGCGCTGTTCACCTATCCGGTGCTTCAGGCAGCCGATGTGCTGCTCTATCAGGCGACGCATGTGCCGGTAGGCGAGGATCAGAAGCAGCATCTCGAACTGGCCCGCGACATCGCCCAGAAGTTCAACAACGACTTTTGCAGCCAGGACGCCCCGCTGTTCACCCTGCCCGATCCGATCATCTCAGCCGAGGCCGCGCGCATCCTCAGCCTGCGCGATGGCACCGCCAAGATGAGCAAGTCCGATCCGTCCGACATGAGCCGGATCAATCTGACCGACGACGCCGATGCGATCATGCAGAAGATCAAGAAGGCCAGGACCGATCCCGAGCCGCTTCCCAGCGAAGCCGCCGGTCTGGGAGGCAGGCCCGAAGCGGCGAATCTGGTTGGCATCTACGCCGCCCTGGCGGGTGTCGGCGCGGCTGACGTGCTGCACGAGTTTGGCGGCCAGGGGTTCGGCAAATTCAAGCCGGCGCTGGGCGAGTTGCTCATCGAAAAGCTGGCCCCGATCAATTCGCGCTTTGTCGAACTGCGCCGGGACCAAGCCGCGCTCGATGCGATCCTGCGAACCGGCGCGGAAAAAGCCCGTGCGCTGGCCGCACCGACGCTTGCGGCGGTCTATGCGGCGCTGGGGCTGGTGCGTCCGACCTGAAGCCGGGTTCCGGTTCAGTGCACCCTCATTCAAGGGCTATTCATCGTGCCGGGAATAGACCATCTTCATGATTATGCAGGGTCCGCGCCGGGGGGCGTCGAGCGGGCCCGTTTGTTTTGTGGAGATTTGCCATGGTCATTGCCCGGCATAAGACTTTCGACGTACTCAAACCGCTCGCCGCCGCTGTCATGGTGCTCGGCCTTTCGGCCTGCGCGACCGGTTTCAACGCCAACGTTTCGCGCTTCCAGTCGCAGCTTCCCGCGCCTTCGGGGCAGACGTTCGCGGTGGTCGCCGGCGATCCGGCGCTGGCCGGCGGTATCGAGTTTTCGCGCTATGCCGGCCTCGTCACCGATCGCATGGCTTCGCTCGGCTATACGCCCACTGGCGATCCCGCGAGTGCGAACCTGCTGGTCCGCTTCGACTATGGCATCGACAAAGGCCGCGAACGCATCCGCTCGACCGGCTTTGGCCGCGATCCCTTTTTCAGTCCGTGGTATGGGTATGGCCCGGGCTGGGGCCGCCGCGGGTTCTATGGGCGCGGCTTCTATGGCCATGGTGCCTGGGGCTACGGCTGGAACGACCCGTTCTTCGACAACGGCTACGAAAGCTACACGGTCTATACCAGCGGTGTCGGGCTGAAGATCGACCGCCGGGCTGACGGCGCACGCCTGTTCGAGGGCAAGGCCGAGGCGGCTTCGACCTCGAACCGGTTGCAATATCTGGTGCCAAACCTCGTCGAGGCCATGTTCACCGGCTTCCCGGGCAATTCGGGCGAGACGGTGCGGATTACCGTGGCCCCGGAAAAGCGGTCCGCGCGGAACTGAGTTCTGCCGGTCCGGTAGTCCGTTTGGTTACACGGTGCCCACCCCCGTCACCGGCGATCCCACTGCGCCGGGCAGGCGCAGCGGCGGCGCGGTAAACAGGAACCGGCTGCGACCACTTGCGCGCAGCCAGTCGGCAAGGTCGCTCAGCAGGAACAGCTCGCCGAGCGGAATGCCGAGCTTGAACAGGCACAGGTTGTGCAGCGGGACACGAATCCCGTGCGTGGTCTCGCGGACGAAATCGGGCATCGTTTCGACCGCCTCATTGTCCGATACCAGCGCCACCGCGCCGCAATCATCGATCCAGCGCAGCAACCGGTCGTCGAAGCCGTCGAGGCCGGAGCAGCGATGCGGGTCGAATGCCGCTGCCGGATCGGCATGGTGGGCCAGCAGCGCGCGGTCGAAGCCGGTGCGGAAGCACAGCGCGTCGCCGGGCTCGACGTCGATCCTGTCGGCTTCGAGAATGCGCATCAGCCGCTCGTAACCCACCGGAACCGGCTCCAGTCCGACATGGGCGAACAGATCGATCATCACCCCGCGGGTCTGCATGCCGGTTTCGGCGAGCTTTTCGATCCCCAGGGCGAAGGCACCATGCGGCCCGTCGATGCCCGCGCGGCCGTGCAGGTAGTCGAACGGCCCGCAGACATGCTCGTGGGCACGATAACCGTTGTAATAGGTGACCTTCTCGTCCCCTTCGCCGGTCGCATCGAACAGCTGGCCCATGTGGCACAGCGCGTCCCATTGGGTGGAAAATTGCAGACTGAGCGTCGCCTTGTCGTCGTTGACCACTTCGCGCATGCCGGGAAAGGCGAGGCCATAGGGATAGTTGGCCACCGGATCCTCGCCGCGCATCGAGAAGGCGAGTTCGGGCGGAAACCGGCGCGGGTTGAGTTGCACGCGCGGGCAGTCGAGCGGCAGCGACAGACAGAAGGCCAGCCCCTCGCGCACCTCCTCCGCCGCCCGGACGCGGTGCGCCGGGGTGACCAGGTTGAGCCGGCCGATCTGGTCGTCCGCGCCGAAGTCGCCCCAGTTCGAGCCTTCCGGTCGCCTCGTCCAGCGCTTGCCCGCTCCTTGCCCGCCCACCGCCATTTTCGCCGCTCCGATTGCATATGCCGTGTTGCAATTCCCTTCATGCGCAAGCACAGAGGGCTATGCAAGCGGTCAAGCGACAAGGCCGCAGCGAGGAGAGCCATGGCCCGCTTTCAATACACTGTCCTCTCGCGCTCGCAGCCGGGCCAGGAGGAGGAATTTGTCCGCTGGTATATCGAGCAGCACTTGCCCGACGTTTCGCGCATGCCCGGCGTGGTCAGCGCGAAGCTGTTTCGCATGGACTTCCAGCGGGTCTACGACCTTGATGCGCCGCAGTGGACACTGATGACGCACTACGAGCTCGAAGGCGAGCAACCCGGCCCGATCATCGATGGCTTGAAAGCCGCCTCGGGCAGCGCCAGAATGGGCGCGAGCGATGCACTCGACAAAACGGGCATGATCCAGGCGGCGGGACATCTGATTGCCGCAATACCGGACGGAGAGGAAGCAAGCCTATGAGCGAGGAACCGCACCTGCTGGTCGATGTCGTCGATAATATCCTGATCGCCACGTTCAACCGGCCGGAAAAGCTCAATGCGATGAGCAGTTCCATGGTCGATCTGATCGAGCAGGCGGTCCATCGTTTCCGCGACACGCCGGCGCTCAAGGTAATGCTGTTCAATTCGAAGGGCCGCTATTTCTCTGCCGGGGCCGACCTCAAGCAGGGCGATGGCGGCGAGCGGCAATGGCCGCAGTCCGGCTCGGAAGTGCGTGAAGCCCATCGCCGCCTGCCGATGCGCCGGATCTGGGACGAGATCGAAGGAATCGAGAAGCCCTTTGTTGTCGCGCACCATGCCCGCTGTGTCGGTGGCAGCCTCGAAATGTCGCTGTCATGCGACTTCCGGCTTGCCGCGCAAAGTGCGAGTTATGCCTTTCCCGAAGCAAAATTCGGCGTGCTGCCCGCGACCAACGGCGTCAGCCGGCTGGTGCGCCTGATCGGGCCGCACTGGGCGCGTTACATGATCATGGCCAACATTCCGCTCGATGGCCGAGGAAGCGCGCATTGCCGGTCTCGTCCACAAGGTCTTCCCGGACGAGAGTTTCGAGGCTGACGTCATGGCTTTCTGCCGGCATCTCGCCAAGCAGGACGGCGAGCTGGTCGGTGCGGCCAAGATCGCGATCGAGCTGGCGCACGACCTGCCCGCGCATCAGGCGGCATCGCTCGAGCGACTGGTCAACAGCTCGATCATGACCACCCAGCACTACCGCGATCTGACCACCGCCCACGTCGCCAATATCGGCAAAGGCAAGGGATACTGACCATGGCCGACCCCGAAAACGATACCGCGCAGTTCCGGATTTTCCGCGCCAAGGATGCGCCCGGCCTGATGGAGGCCGGCTGCATGGCGGTCGAGCCGTTCACCCCCGTCCAGCGTGCCGGCATGGACAAGGCGCGCGAGGCCGGATACCTCGAAGGCGACGAGATCAAGGTGCTGGTCGACATCCCCGGGTTCAGCCTGACCCATGTCTGGTTCAAGCCCGGTTATGCCCTGCCGCTGCACAGCCACGATGCCGATTGCCTGTATTATATCATCGCCGGCAGCCTGAGCCTGGGCACCGAGGAACTGGGCGAGCGCGACAGCTTTTTCATCCCCTGACGAGGTGCCCTATACCTACAAGCCCGGCCCCGAAGGTGTCGAGTTGCTCGAAATCCGCCACACAGACCACTTCAATTTCGTCAACCTCGCCAAGGGCGAAGCCTGGTGGGCCGGCCGCGGAGCAGACGGCGGCTAACCGGGAGACCTGGAAAACCGCTGCAAGGCCCAAGCTCAATGCCTGACATGACCGATGCAACTCGTCCGTTACGAGAACCCCGGCGCCGGGCGTCGCCCGCGTCGTCCTGGCGCGCGCCGACAAGCACAATTCGCTCAACCCCGAGCTGATCTTCGCGATCGATGCGGCCTTCGACCGCGCGCTGGCCGATGATAGCGGTCAAGGTCGTGATCCTGGCCGCCGACGGCCGCAATTTCTCCGCCGGGCACGATATCGCCGACACGGTCGAGCAATATCAGCAGAAGATGCAGGACATCAGCCCGCGCAGCTCGGGCTGGAGCGGGTTTCAACGAGCCCGGCGCGCATGGCTGGTATGCCTCCGAAAAGGAAGGCTACCTCGAAAGCGCGCGGCGCATCCGCAACTTCTCGAAGCCGACGATCTGCGCGGTGCAGGGCAAATGCATCGCCGGCGCGCTGATCTATGCCTGGGTCTGCGACATCATCATCGCCGCGCGCAACGCCATGTTCTCCGACCCGGTGGTCGATTTCGGCGTCTCGGGCGTCGAATGGCTGGCGCATCCCTGGGAGCTGGGCGCGCGCAAGGCCAAGGAATTCCTGTTCACCGCCGATAGCTGGAGCGCCGAGGAAGCCTGGCGGCTGGGCATGGTCAACCATGTCGTCGAGCCCGAGGAACTGGAGGGCTTCACGCTCGCCATGGCGGAGAAGATCGCGAAGAAGCCCGCCTTCGCGCTCAAGCTGGCCAAGGAAGCGGTCAACAAGACGCTCGACATCCAGGGCCAGATGAACGCCATCGACCAGGCATTCTCGCTCCACCACCTGTGCCACCAGCAGAACTTCCGCCTGTTTGGCTATGGCATGGACACCTCGAACCTGCCGGCCATGGCGAGCGCGCCGAAGAAGAGCGGGTAGCCGGACTTAGTTCCCCAGCGCGAAAACCCCGCCGGTCGAGCCGAAGCCGCCCTCGCCGCGCGCCGTCTCGTCGAGGCTCTCGACTTCGAGCCAGGTGCCTGCGTCACCGGCGCGAGCACCAGCTGGGCGATGCGGTCGCCGCGCCGGACTGCGAATGCGTCAGCCGCCGTGGTTGATCAGGATCACTTTCAGTTCACCGCGATAGTCGGAATCGATCGTGCCCGGCGTGTTGGGCACGCTGATCCCATGTTTCAGTGCCAGCCCCGAACGCGGGCGCACCTGGATTTCGAATCCCGGCGGGATCGCTACCGCCAGCCCGGTTGCCACGGCATGCCGCGCACCGGGGGCCAGGGTCACGTCCTCGGCGGCGAGCACGTCCATCCCCGCCGCGCCCGCAGTGGCATAGGCCGGCAGGTCCAGCCCGAGACCGTGTGGCAGGCGCAGGATGGGCACGGGCACGCTATCCGGCCCAAATTCGCTAATTACGGAGGGCATCGGCGATCCTTTCGACCAGTGCGCGCGCCACTGCGTCCTTGGGCATTTCGGGCAGGCTGTCGACCGCCTTGGCAGTGACGATGTGGACCACGTTGGTCTCGCCGCCCATCACGTCACCCGAAACATCGTTGGCAACGATCCAGTCGACACCCTTGCGCTTGCGCTTGTCCTTGGCGTTCTGGAGCACGTTCTCGGTCTCGGCCGCGAAGCCGACCAGCAACTTGGGGCGATGCCGCCCGCCCGCGACGGTGGCCAGGATGTCGGGATTTTCCGTCAGCCGCAGTGCTGGCGGGGCCGAGCCGCGCTTCTTCATTTTCTCGCCGGAAAATTCGGAGGTGCGCCAGTCGGCGACGGCGGCGACCATCACTGCGGCATCGGCGGGCAAGGCCTTCTTCACCGCTTCGGCCATTTCGCGTGCGGTCTCGACATCGACGCGATCGACCCCGGGGGTGTAGCCAGTGCGACCGGACCCGAAACCAGCGTAACCCGTGCGCCCATCGCGGCGGCAGCGGCGGCGATGGCGAAGCCCTGTTTGCCCGATGAGCGATTGGCGATGTAGCGCACCGGGTCGATCGGTTCGTGCGTCGGCCCGGCGGTGATCAGGATGTGCTTGCCATAGAGCGGGCGATGCGCGGGATCATCCTCGAATCGGGTTGACCCTCAAGTGGTTCGGCAAGCGCGCCGGGTGCAACCTCAACCTGCGGTGGCATCTCCTCGGGGAAGGGTTCGGGTGCAGCGGCATCGCCGTGCGGCGAGACCAGGTGATTGATCGCCTCGGCATCGGTCGGCGGGGCGGAACGCGCCTTGCCCTTCCTGGCCAGCAACGGGCCACCAGGAGCGAATTCGACTTCGGGCACGTCCACCGGGGGCAAGCCCTCGGGAAGTAGATCGCCAGCCTCCGGATCAGGCGGCGGCAGGGGCGCGCCGCTTCGCATGACCAGAGAAGCTGAAAGCCCTCCCAGCCCGCTATCCTCGGATTCGGGCGCTTCTTCACCCGCGCCGTCCCACAGCGCGAATCCGGGGGCGGGAACTTCCGCTATACCGGCGTCGAAGCCGAGCATCAGCGCCATCTGCTGCCACACCGCATAAGGCTCGGGCAGCCGCCCCGGCCCGAATTCGCCGCAGGCCATCGCGCCCTCGTCGGGTTCGACCACCACCACGCCGCTCGCGCGCAGTGCCTCGACATTGCGCACCGTCGCTGCGTGCTGCCACATGCGCACGTTCATCGCCGGCACCACGAGCACCGGCTTGTCAGTGGCGAGCAGCAAGGTGGTGGCAAGATCGTCGGCGATGCCGGCAGCCATTTTAGCCAGCAGATCGGCGGTGGCCGGGCAGACGACAACGAGGTCTGCCTGCCGCGAAAGCTGGATATGCCCCATCTCGACCTCGTTCTTGAGATCCCACAACGTGGTGTGGACGGGATTCTCGCTGAGCGCCGCCAGCGCCAGCGGGGTGACGAACTTCGCGCCGCCTTCCGTCAGCACACAGTTTACCGCGCCTTCTCCTTTTCGGATCAGGCGAACGAGCTCGCAGGCCTTGTAGGCGGCAATGCCACCGCCGACGATCAACAGGATGCGCGGACCGGTCATGCGCGCGCTTGTGCCCTCATCATGCTTACCACGCAATTACCGAACCGCCGAAGCGCGCCAAAGTGCGCGCAAGACCATCGGCGCGAAGGCCAGCCCCATGTAGAGCGCCGGGGCAACCATGAAGCCCCAGTAGAAATTGTCGCCGCGCCCGGCGATCATGAAGGCAAAGCCATAACCAAGGTAGAGCAGGGTGGCAAAAACCCCGGCGGCGGTGCGCCAGCCCGCCCAGCCGAGCACGGCCAGCACGGTGAGCGGCCCGGCCAGCCAGTGTGGCAGAAAGCGCAGGTTGCTCGACAGCACGACGTTCGACAGCCATCCCGACAGCCCGCGCATTTCGAGCCAACTGGCCGACAGCGGATCGCTGGGCAGGGTCTGGTTGGCGACGATCCTGAGGTGGACAGCAAGCACGCCGAGGAAAATCGCCGCCAGCAGGCCCCAGTCGAGCGCCTCGCGCCGGTCGCCGCGCGCATAGGCCATCGCCGCCATCAGCAGCACAAAAGGCAGCGCATGCTCGCGAATTGCCAACGCCAGCGCCGCAACCAGCAGTGCAGCGGTGAACTTTCCCGGCCTGTGCAGCCCGAAAGACAGCGCCAGCAGCATTCCCGCCCACAGTTCGTGCAGCACGAAGAAGGTGCGGTTAAGCCCCAGCGAAGCGCCGAGAAACAGCATCGCCATCGCCAGCAGCCGGTAGCGCTTCGCACCGGGTTCCTCGCCCAGTCGCCGCCACCAGGCCGCCAGCACCGCGAGCATCAGCGCGATGGCGGCGGCGATCTGTCCGGGCTCGCCCAGCCAGGCATTGAGATAGGCCAGGGTCGGCAGCCGCACGGCGAGGCCAGGGCGCACCGGGTAGCGGGCCTTGCGGTGTTCCTCGACGATAAAGTGGTAGTAGTTCTCGCCCTGACGGATGCGTTCGATCGCCTTGTCGTAAAGCGCCAGGTCGTCGTCGCGCTTGCGCTCCGGCCCGCCGTCGGCATCGATCAGGACTTCGACCATGTTGCGGGTCTTGACCGTCGAGCGGCCCGCATCGATCGGAACCAGTGCCGAGGCCATCAGCACCAGGGCCAGCGCGAACAACAGCAACCGCGCGGGAAACCTGCCCCATTGGCCAAAGCGGTCCCAGGCCGGCGCGGTCACGCCAGCCATCCGGCCCACATGGCACCCCAGACGAGCCCTGCCCCGGCCAGCGCCGCGACCATGTAGCCCAGGGCTCCCCGGCCTGGCCGTTCGCGCTGCCACAGCAAGGGCAGTTCGGGCAACGGTGGCTCAACGGGTGCGCCGCCGCGTGGCGGAAAGCGTTCCTCTATGCGGCGGATCAGCGCCGGCAGCCTGAGCAGGGTTTCGCCATCGGTGCGCAGGCGGTCGGCAATCGCGGCTTCCGGGCCCAGTTCGTCGCGCAGCCAGGCCTTCACGAAGGGTCCGGCGACATCCCACATGTTGATCTCGGGATCGAGCTGGGTGGCAAGGCCCTCGACCATGACCATGGTCTTTTGCAGCAGCAACAGGTGGGGCTGGGTCTGCATGTCGAAATCGCGGGTGATGGCGAACAGGCCCTCGAGCATCTGCCCGACCGACAGCTCGCTCACCGGCTTGCCGCGCATCGGCTCGCCCACGGCGCGCAGCGCCGTCGCGAACTCGTCGAGCGAGTGATAGGCGGGCACATATTGCGCCTCGAAGTGAATTTCAGCGACCCGGCGGTAGTTGCCCGTGGTCAGCCCGTAGAGGATTTCGGCGAGCCACTGGCGCGCGCGGCGGTCGATGCGGCCCATGATGCCGAAATCGATCGCGACGATCGTGCCGTCGGCTTCGACGAACAGGTTGCCCTGGTGCATGTCGGCGTGGAAATAGCCCGCGCTGATCGCCTGGGTGAGGAAGGCGAGCACCAGCCGGCGCGCCAGCGCGGGCAGATCGTGCCCGGCGGCGATCAGCGCGGCGCGGTCGGAAATCTTGATGCCGTCGACCCAGTCGATGGTCATCACCGAGCCGTTGCTGCGGTCCCAGTCGATGGCGGGGACGCGAAAGCCCTCGTGGCTGGCCATGGCTTCGGCGAGCTCGGAAGCCGAGGCCGCCTCGCGCCGCAGATCGAGTTCGCGGGCGGTCCAGCGTTTGAAGTTGGCGATCACCGCGCGGGGGCGCAGCCGCGCCGCCTCGCCGCCCAGCCCCTCGAGGTGGGCGGCGGCCCATTCGTAAGTCTCGATGTCGCGCGCAAGCCGGGCGCGGATACCGGGCCGCAGCACCTTGACCGCGACCTTGCGCCCCTCGCCGGTCACCGCGCGGTGAACCTGCGCGATCGAGGCCGCGCCAACCGGTTCGGGATCGATCTCGGCAAACAGCTCGGCGATCGGCCGCCCGAAACTGCCTTCGATCTCGCGCGCAATCGGTGCGAACGGCAGCGGCGGCAGGCTGTCCTGCAAATCGAGCAGGTTGCGCGCTGCATCGATGCCCGACCAGATCGGGCCGCGTCGCCAGCGCCTGCCCCAGCTTGATTGCCGCCGGACCGATCGCCTGGAAAGCGCGGCTGTAGTCGGGTGTGGCAGGCTGGAAAGTGGCGAAACGGGCGAGGCGAAACAGGCGGCGCACCGGCGGAGGTGTGGCGTGGCCATCCTCGACGATGCGCAGCGCGCCGTGGCGGGCGAGCGTGCGACCCCAGCCCAGCAGGCGCAGCAGATGCGTCGCGGAAGTGGTCACCGCGCGTTTAGACCTTCCAACCCGAATGGATCGCGACGAGGCCGCCGAGCAGGGGCTCGACCCGGGTCTGCACGAAGCCGGCCTGGAGGATCATCGCCTCGAATTGCGGCATTGGCGGAAAGCGGCGGATCGATTCGACGAGATAGCGATAGCTCTCTCCATCCCCGGCAATCGCCTCGCCCAGTTTCGGCACCAATCGGTGCGAATAGAGATCATAGGCCTCCTTGAACCCGGGCCACTCGGTGGTCGAGAACTCGAGGCAGAAAAAGCGCCCGCCGTATTTGAGCACGCGATGCGCCTCCGCCAGCGCGGCGTCGATGCGGGTGACATTGCGGATGCCGAAGGCGATGGTGTAGGCATCGAAGCTGCGGTCGGAAAAGGCCAGTTGTTCGGCATTCTGGCACGACCAGACGAGGGTGCCGGATCCTTCGGCGATGCCGCGCTTGAGCGCGCGTTCGATGCCGGCGTCGAGCATGTCCTGGTTGATGTCGGCGACGGTGACATCCGCGCCCGCTGCGGCCAGCCGGAAAGCGATGTCGCCGGTGCCCCCCGCCATGTCGAGTATCGCCTCGCCCGCCTGCGGCTTGACCCGGCGCACGAAGCGGTCCTTCCACAGGCGGTGGAGCCCGCCCGACATGGCGTCGTTCATCACATCGTACTTGCGCGCGACGCGGGAAAACACCGCGCCGACCCGCGCGGTCTTGTCCTCGGGGGGAATGTCTTCATAGCCGAAGGAAACGGTTTCGCTCATCGCGCGGGCTTTAGGAGCAATTGCGGCGCGGGCAAAGGGTGTTAGATGGACCTTGTCCAGCCTTGCGGCTGGAAGCGGCACCGCCCTCCCCGGCCCAACCACCCATAGCCTATCCTGTCGGGTGGTTGGGCCGGGGAGAGAGCCGGTGCCGTGCGAAGGGCCAGCTTGCTGGTCCTGTTCAACGCATTGGACCGCCATGCCTGAGCTTCCCGAAGTCGAGACCACCGTGCGCGGGCTTGCCCGCTATCTGGAAGGCCAGCGCATTGCGCGTGTCGCAGTCAACCGGGCGGACCTGCGCCGGCCCTTCCCCCCCGACCTCGTCCAGGTGCTGACCGGCGCGCGGATCGCGGGGCTCGGACGGCGCGCGAAATACGGGCTGGTGCACACCGACCGAGACCGGACCATGGTGTTCCACCTCGGCATGTCGGGTCGCTGGCGGATCGAGCCCGAATCGCCGGACAAGCACGACCACCTCGTGCTCGAAACCGAACGCGGCCACATCCTTGCGCTCAACGATGCGCGGCGCTTCGGCTCGGTCGATCTGGTTGCGACCGAGGCGCTCGACCACTTCGCGCCGTTCGCCGCGCTCGGTCCCGAGCCGCTCGGCGACGGTCTGACCCCGGCCTACCTTGCTCGCGCCGTTGCGGGCCGCTCGGCCCCGATCAAGCCGCTGCTGCTCGATCAGCGGATCGTTGCGGGCCTGGGTAACATTTATGTCTGCGAGGCACTCCACCGCGCCCGGATCCGCCCCGATCGTCCGGCCGGATCGCTGCCGCGAGCGGCGCACGCCCGGCTGGTGCCGGCGATCAAGGCGGTGTTGTGCGAATCGATCGAAGCCGGCGGCTCGACCATCCGCGACTATGCCCAGCCCAACGGCGAGCTCGGCTATTTCGCCGCGAGCTGGCGGGTCTACGCCCGCGAAGGCAAGGCCTGCCCGTGCGGCGGCCGGGTGCAACGGCTGGTCCAGGGCGGGCGCAGCAGCTTCTGGTGCGCCAGATGCCAGAAGTGACACACGGTTGACGATTCGCCGCCCTGCCGCTAAGGGCCGCGCTTTCCGACGGGCTTGCCCCGTCATTCCGGCAATCAAATCAGCATTCAGGCCGCAGGTCGGCCCCACAAAGGACGAACATGGCCAACACGCCGCAAGCCCGTAAACGCATCCGCCGCAACGAGCGCCGTGCTGAAATCAACGGCAACCGCATCAGCCGCATCCGCACCTTCGTCAAGAAGGTCGAGGCCGCGCTCGAAGGCGGCGACAAGTCAGCTGCGGCCGATGCCCTGCGTGCCGCCCAGCCGGAGCTGGCGCGCGGCGTGGCGCGCGGCGTGCTCCACAAGAACACGGCATCGCGCAAGCTGTCGCGGCTGACCAAGCGAGTCGCCGCGCTCTGAACGACCCTGACTGCGGACAGATGATTCGCCGGTGATTCGCTGAACACCAGGTCAGCCAGACGGCACGAAAATGGAACATGACACCGGTGGCCATCGCGCGCTGGTCTGTCCAATTTTTGCGCGTCGCACAACGCCAGCTGCAAGGTCATGGAATCGCCGCGATTCGCCTTGTTGCATTGCAAAAAAATGGGTTAATCCATAGCGTTAAAATAGTCTCAGCGGATTTCCGTGGGCCTCCCCCTGTCAAGGGAGATTATTTCACTTTTTTTACGGGCCGCGCCTTGCTCTCGCTGACCATCGGCCCATAGAACGGTCGTCGCCCGGGACGGTGACGATCCGGGTGTTTGCGGAACAATTATAGGTCTTGCGTTCCAACCGGGGGGTGGGGGGCGACTAAGGCGTCGTATGTGCGGTTGCGGCCGCGCAGGGGCAGGGTTTCACCATAATTCAGGGGAGTGTGCCGGTGGCAGTTTCATCGGACGGGGGCGAACGCAGGCTGATTGCGCCGGCGAAGGGTCACAAGGGCGGGTTGCAGATGAACGAGGATCCGGAGGCAATCGACCTGGCGGCGGACTGGGCCGACATCAGCCAGGGCCTCCGCAAGGACCTCGGCCAGCAGTTGCACAGTCAGTGGATCAAGCCCATTCATCTTGGTACATTCTGCAAGGAAACCGGTACTTTGGACCTGTTTCTGCCCACCGAGTTTTCGGCCAACTGGGTGGCCGACCGCTTTGCCGACCGGCTTTCGCTGGCGTGGAAAATTGCCCGGCCCGATGTCCGCCATGTTCGCGTCGCGGTCCACCCCGGGCGTCGCCAGATGCCCGACTTGCGGCTCAACGGGGTTAATGGCGCGCGCTTTGCCGCCAACGATGTTGCGACTGGCGCGGTCGATGGCACCATGCTGGTGTGCGGCGGCGAGGATACGCTCGGCCAGGCCTCGATCGGCCTTGATCCGTCGCTGACCTTCACCAGCTTCGTCACCGGCGCATCGAACGTGCTTGCATCCAATGCCGCGCAGCGCATGGCAGCCATGGAAAAACCGCAGTTCGCGCCCCTCTATCTTAAGGCGGCGACCGGCCAGGGCAAGACCCACCTGCTCCATGCAATTGGTCATGCCTATCTTGCCGCACACCCGCGCACCCGCATATTCTACTGCTCGGCCGAGCGCTTCATGGTCGAATTCGTCCAGGCACTGCGCCAGAACCAGATGATCGAGTTCAAGTCGCGGCTCAGGGGTTTCGACCTGCTGCTGGTCGACGATATTCAGTTCATAATCGGCAAGGCATCGGCGCAGGAGGAACTGCTCTACACGATTGATGCGCTCCTCGCCGAGGGCAAACGGCTGGTTTTCGCCGCCGACCGCGCGCCGCAGGCGCTCGACGGGGTCGAGCAACGCCTGCTCTCGCGGCTGTCGATGGGGCTTGTCGCTGACATCCAGCCCGCCGACATCGAATTGCGCCGTTCGATCCTCGAACACCGCCTGGCACGCTTCTCGCCGGCCGCAGTGCCCGCCGATGTCATCGAATTCCTCGCGCGCACGATCAACCGCAACATCCGCGAACTGGTTGGCGGACTCAACAAGCTGATTGCCTATGCCCAGCTTACCGGCCAGGCCGTGTCGCTCCAGCTCGCCGAGGAGCAACTCACCGACATCCTCTCGGCCAACCGCCGCCGCATCACCATCGACGAGATCCAGCGCACGGTGTGCCAGTTCTACCGGGTCGACCGCACCGAAATGTCATCGAAACGCCGTGCCCGCGCCGTGGTGCGCCCGCGCCAGGTGGCGATGTATCTCGCCAAGGTGCTGACACCGCGCAGCTACCCCGAAATCGGGCGCAAGTTCGGCGGTCGCGACCATTCCACGGTGATCCACGCAGTGCGTCTGATCGAAGACCTGCGCACCCGCGATGCCGACATGGACGGCGACGTGCGCAGCCTCTTGCGCCAGCTGGAAAACTGACACAGACTAGTAACACTAATCACCCGCCACAAAGGCGGTGATTCGCCAGCCCGAGCCCGTTCGGGACGCAACTAGACGATAGGCAAGCTGGCTACGCAACCGGCTCGAGGGGATAAAACCCTTGAGCCGGGAGCCTACGACTGAAACCCGCCGCAGCGGACCATTCCCGGCGTTTTCGCCCTGTGGCATGACCAGTTGCCAGTTGAGCCGGGCGATCGGCCGGGCGCGCGTGCTGCCCCGCGAATAGAGCGGCACGGCCGGGCCGACGGCGAGCAGGGCTTCGAACGGATCGACATCGCCCAGGTCCTGCGCGAAGAACCACGGGAAGACGAGACTGCCTTGCTGGATGGCGCAGCCGCTGTTTGCCGCTTGCGCCAGTTCGATCCACAGCCGGGCACGCTCCGGCCCGGCGAGACGCCTGGTGAGCTCTGCCCTGCCCGCACCGCCGCCGAAATCGAGCCGGACGTCGCCGGACGCGAGATCGACCAGCGCGCGGGCATCGCGCCGGGCCACTGCGCCGCGCAGGGCGGCGGCGAAAGCGCGCGCGCCGGGCGCGATGAAGCATGCCTCGCGCGGGGCATACGTGCCGGGGCGATTGGGCGGAACGGTGAACCCCGCCTGCGCCGGCTGGGCGAGCAGGACCAGCGCACCGGCCAAGGCCGTGCCGTGTTTCACGCCGCTTCTCCGCCGGCGTCGTTATCCGCTGCGGTGATCAGCAGCGAACCGCCGTCCACTGCCGGGCCGGCACCGTCGCCATGGCGCGGTGCGGCCTCGATCAGCGGCACATCCTCGATCTCGCGCTTGCCGATCTCGATTGCTTGTCGTCGCAGGCGCCGTGCCGAGACCAGCACGCTGCTTCGAAACTGGTGACGAACTTGTTGTAATTGTTCGACCGCACGATCAAGGCCGCGTGCCGACCCGCTTGAGATGCTCGGCGCAACTTGCCATCCGGTCGTAAAGTTCGCTGCCCACGCGCCCGATTTCGCTGCTTCGCTTGCGCAATCCTGTCCTGCGACCAGACCTGGCCACAGTGCGGGCGATGGCAACAAGGTTCGTCGGCGTCGCCAGCAACACGCGGCGCTGGAAGGCGAAATCCCACAACTCGGGCTCTGCCTCGAGTGCGGCGGCGACGAAATGCTCGCCGGGCACGAACATCAAAACATAGTCGGGTGCTTCCTCAAACTGGCTCTGATAATTCTTCGCGCCCGAGTTGCTGGACATGGTTCGCATCGACGCGGCATGAGCCACCAGCGCCGTCGCGCGATTGCATCATCCGATGCCTCGAAAGCGGCCTGATAGGAATTGAGCGAAACTTTTGCATCGATCACCAGCTGCTTTTCTGCCCGGGACTGGCGACCATGGCATCGGGCCGCAACCTGCCTTCCTCGGTCTCGATCGAATGTTCGGTGACGAAATCGGTGTGCTCAGCCAGCCCACACTGTTCGAGGACATTGCGCAGCTGCTGCTCACCCCATCGCCCGCGCGCCTTGGGGGCATTGCGCAAGCTAATTGCCGAGCCGCGCAGCCTCGGCACGGATCTGCTCCTGCCCGGCGCGCATCAGCTCGATCTGGCCGGTCGAATTTCCGAATGCATCGACCCGCTTTTCCTCAAGTGCGCCGACCTGTTCCTCGTAACTCCAGAGCCGCTCGCCCACTGGCGCGAGCAGCCCTTCGAGTCGCTCGGCGCTGGCCTTTTCGCTTTCCGAAAAGCGGTCCTCGGCGCGCTTGAGGAAAGCCGCCTGCGCGCCTTCGAGCACTTTCGCCCCCGCAGCCTCGAATTCCTTGCTGAGTGCCTCCTGCGCGTCGATCAACAAGCGCTTCTGCTCGTCGAAATGCGCGGCATTGGCCTTGAGTGTCGCCAGTTCGGCGGTGATCCCGGTGAGCCGCGCCGCAAGTGCATCGGCCTGCTCCGCCTTGACGCTCGCACCCGCCAGTTCGGCAATCGCGCGGCGGAATTTCTCGTCGAGCTCGCGTGCCTCGCCGTCGCGCACGAGGAAACGCTGCGCGCAGCTCGGCCAGCGGACGCGAACCGGCGAACCAGCCCAGTGCGATGCCCGCGACAAGCCCGGCAAATAGGAGTAGAACGGCGACCAGTTGCGGGTCCAAGGCCAGGTGTCCTTTTGGAACGAAGCGCGAACCTAGCCAAGCCCGGGACCTCTGGCAAGCCGCCCTGGAACTAATCCCCCGCCGGGGTGGTTGGCGAATGCAGAAGAGGAGAGAGGCCATGTCGATCGAGACCATGCTTGCCGCGCATCCGCATGTCGCGCCCGGCACCAACAATCAGTCGCTGGGGCGTGCCGTACGGCAGGCGATGGAGTGTGCGGCAATCTGCAACTCCTGCGCCGATGCCAGCGTGGCCGAGACCATGGACATGCGCCAGTGCATCCGTCTGTGCAGCGATTGCGCCGACGTCTGCACCGCCACCTATCGCGTCGGCAGCCGCCGCACCGGCGGCGACCGCCAGCTGATCCGGACCTTGCTGGCGACCTGCATCGAAGTCTGCGAACGCTGCGCCGAGGAGTGCGATTTCCACGCCCCGGTCCATGCCCATTGCCGGCACTGCGCAACGGCATGCCTGGAATGCGCCGCTGCCTGCCGTGCTTCGCTGGTGGTGCTCAACAGCGAAGCACACCACGATTCGCACCACGTGGCCCACGCAAACCCTGCCTGAAGCGATTTACGCCGCCTTGCGCAGCTTCTCCAGCTTCTTGATTGCCATCTGGCGCTTCAGCCGCGAGATACGGTCGATAAACACGATGCCTTCGAGGTGGTCCATCTCGTGCTGGAGCACGGTTGCAAGCAATCCCTCGATCACTTCGTCGTGGGCATTGCCGTCGAGGTCCTGCCACTGCGCACGGATGCTCGCCGGGCGTTCGACCTCGGCGTAGATCTCGGGCACCGACAGACAGCCCTCGTTATAGACCGTCACCTCTTCCGAGGGCTCGGACAGCACCGGGTTGATGAAAATGCGGGGCTCCTTGCGGAGCGGCTGATGGGTGTGGTGATGATCGCCATGCTCGGTGCAGGCCTCGGGCTCGGCGTCCTCGTCCTCGGGCTGGAGGTCGATCACCAGCACCCGGAGCGGCACGCCGATCTGGATCGCGGCGAGGCCGATGCCAGGGGCGTCGTACATCGTCTCGAACATGTCGGCGACGAGCAGGCGCAAGGCGTTGTCGAATGCTGCCACGGGCGCGGAGATCTGCTTGAGCAGCGGATCGGGAATCTCGATGATCGGACGAATAGCCATGGCCGCCATTTGGTAATTTGCCGCAGCCGGGTCAAGCGGGCAATGCGGCACCGCGGTTTTCGGCGGCTGCCCGCCCGTTGTCGTAATCGCGCAGCAGCCGGTCGAGCCGGGCAAGGCCGCGCTTGCCGACATTGATCCGCTCACGCCGTCCGCCCGCCACCGCGACGAGGCGCGGGTCCATGATCGCGAACCACAGCGGCGGCACCAGCGCGATCAGCATCATGCCGAAGTAGCCGGTCGGCAGCCGCGGCGCGTCGGGCCGGTCGTGGAGCGCCTGGTAGGGCAGCATCGGCTGGGCGTGGTGGTGGCTGTGGCGCTGGACGTTGAACACCAGCAGGTTGCACAGCGGGGTGTCGGTATTCCACGAATGCCTGTCCGTCGCCGGTTCGCGGCGACCATTGGGCAGAATTTCCCGAAGCAATCCATAGTGCTGGAGGTAATCATTGAGCATCAGCGTGAACCAGGCGAAGAAATGGTGCAGCAGGATGAAGGGCAAGGCGATCCAGCCCAGCCAGGCGACCAGTGCGGCGGCAATGACCAGCACCATGCCATAGCTTACCAGCACGTCGTTCCGCAGCGAGATGACCGGCAGCCCGCGCTTTCGCAGCCGTTCGGCTTCTAGCACAATCCCGCCGCGCACTTCCGCAACGAAGCTGCCGAGGATGAAAGTCACCGCATCCTCGCCGAACCGCGCCGATGCCGAGTCTTCGGGTGTTGCCACCTTGATATGGTGGCCGAGCACATGTTGCGGCATGAAATAGCCCATGCCGACCATTGCGCAGATGAAGTTCGACATCTGGTGGTTCAGCCGTCCGGTCTTGTGGCCGAATTCGTGCGCGACCACCGGACACTGCACATTGACCATGCCGATCACCGCCGCCGCCAGGATCGCGCTCCACAGCGGCACCGCGCCCGATGCGGCGAGGGCGATGACACTGACGAAGGTGGCAAAATGCAGAAAGGCCTGAGCGAACAGCATGACGCGGAAAAAGCGGTCGCTGGACCTGCCGCCGAGCAGCGCGGGAAAATCGCCGTAAATCATGTCGAACAGCGGCACAAAGACGAAGAAGAAACCAAAGGTGATCAGGATCGGCCAGCCCTGCCCGGTCGTCGCCATCAGCCACAGCGGAACCAGCTGATAGGCGAAATTGGCAAGCAGGAAGATGATGCGCAGGTTATAGACCGACAACTGGGTAGCGCGCGACTCCATGACTTCGAACTCCGGCAGCGCAGCAGCGACCGGGCCGCCGGCATGCGCCTGATTTTCACAGATTGGCATGGTGAATAATGTCTTAAGCCCGAGCGCGCAACGCCGTTAAGGTTGTTGGCAGGCCTAACCCACCGGGCGGCGCGCGCGCAAAGCCTGCGCCAGGGTGCCCTCGTCGAGGTAGTCCAGCTCGCCGCCGACCGGCATGCCGTGGGCAAGCTGGGTGATACGCACCGGGAATGCCTCGAGCCGCTCGGCCAGGTAGTGCGCGGTGGTCTGGCCTTCGAGCGTGGCGTTGGTCGCTAGTACCACCTCATCGATGCCGCCCGCCGCCACCCGTTCGATCAGCCTGGCGATTGTCAGGTCTTCGGGCCGCACCCCGTCGAGCGCCGAGAGCCGCCCGCCCAGCACGTGATAGCGCCCGGCGAACAGCCGCGAGCGATCAAGCGCCCAGAGGTCGGCGACATCCTCGACCACGCACAGCGCGCGGGCGTCGCGGCGCGGGTCGGTGCAGACCGCGCAGGGATCGGCGGTATCGACATTGCCGCAGGTGGTGCATTCGACCAGCCGTTCGCGCACGGCATCGAGCGCCTCGAGCAATTGCACCAGCGCGGTTTCGCGCCGCTTGATCAGCCACAGCACCGCGCGCCGCGCCGATCGCGGCCCCAGCCCCGGCAGCCGCGATAGCGCGGAGGTCAGCACGTCGATCTCTTGCGATGCCATGGCGCACTCTCTAACCGCTCAGGCTGAGCTTGTCGAAGCCCCGTCCTTCCCTTTTGCAAGGTCGAGAGTAAGGACGGCCCCTTCGACAAGCTCAGGGTGAGCGGGAGTTGATTTTGCGCATCATTTTCATGGGTACCCCCGATTTCGCCGTGCCGACGCTCGCAGCGCTGGTAGCGGCGGGGCACGACGTCCTCGCCTGCTACACCCAGCCGCCCCGTCCGGCGGGGCGCGGCAAGCAGCTCCAGCCCTCGCCCGTCCAGCGCGCGGCGGAAGCGATGGGAATTGCGGTGCGCCATCCCGCCAGTCTCAAGGGCGAAACGGAACAGGCCGAATTCGCCGCCCTGGCCGCCGACATCGCGGTGGTCGCCGCCTATGGTCTGATCCTGCCGCGCGGCGTGCTCGCCGCGCCGCGCCATGGCTGCCTCAACGTCCATGCCTCGCTGCTGCCGCGCTGGCGCGGCGCGGCACCGATCCAGCGGGCGATCCTGGCGGGCGATGCCGCGACCGGGGTGACCGTCATGCAAATGGAAGCCGGGCTGGACACCGGCCCGATGCTACTCGCCGAAGCGACAGCGGTGGCGCGCAAGACTGCCGGGGAGCTGACCGGCGAGCTTGCCGAATGCGGCGCGCGGCTGATGGTCGTGGTGCTCGCCGACCTCGCCGCCTATCCTCCGGTGGCGCAGCCCGAGGAGGGTGTCACGCATGCCGCCAAGATCGACAAGGCCGAAGCGCGGCTCGATTTTGCCCGCTGCGCTGGCGAGGTCGAACGCCAGATCCGGGCCTTCGCGCCCTCGCCCGGCGCGTTCTTCGAGCTCGACGGCGAGCGCTACCGCGTGCTGGCCGCCGATGTGGTCGCTGGTGAGGGGATGCCCGGCATGACCCTCGACGACGGACTGGCGATTGCTTGCGACCCGGGCGCGATCCGGCCGATCTTGGTGCAGCGCGCCGGTCGTCCGGCGATGGATACCGCTGCCTTGCTGCGCGGTCGCGCCATTCCGGCGGGCACGCGCCTGGGTTGAAAACGGGCGGCCAGCCGGTGTCGCACAACTGTCATACAAGCGTCCTAGGGCCGTTATCGAACTGCAATCGAGTCGTAACATGGGGGTTTTCGACGTGACCATACAGATCCGCGCTTCCGCATTGGCGCTGGCAATTTCCGCCGGCTGGGCGCTGCCGGCCCATGCCAGCGCGGCGAGCGAGGCCGCCATCCAGCAGGAACTGGCGGCGATGCGGGCGCAGATGCAACAGATGGCCTCGCGGATCGATTCGCTCGAAGGCCAGCTTGGCGATGCGCGCGCCAAGGCCGAAGCAGCAGAAGCCAGGGCCAGCACCACAGCAGCGGCGATTCCGGCGCAAGTCGCACAGGCGGTAACGGCCAGTGCCAAACCGGCGACGGAAATTACCTGGGACGGTGCGCCCCGCCTGGCTACCAAGGACGGCTGGTCGTTCAAGCCGCGCGGCCGCTTGCAGATCGATACCGCCGGGGTCGATGCGCCCGCCGGGGTCGCTGCCTCGGCCAGTCTTGGCGTGGCCACCGAATTCCGCCGCGCCTATCTCGGCTTCGACGGCACCTTCCCGGGTGGCTTCGGCTATCGCCTGGAAGCCGACTTCGCCAACAGCAGTGTCGATCTGACCGATGTCTATCTCACCTACAAGGCGAGCCCGCGGCTGACCTTCACGCTTGGCCAGCACAAGCCGTTCCAGAGCATGGAGGACATGACCTCCGATCTTTTTACCAGCTTTATGGAGCGCGCCGCGTTCAACAGCGGTTTCGGCTTCGAGCGCCGGGTCGGGGCCAGCGCCACCTACACCGGCAAGCAGGTGCTGGTTCAGGCCGGCGTGTTCACCGACAATGCCGCCGATCTCAATGCCGACCGCAACAACAGCTACGGCCTCGATGGCCGCATCGTCTTCATGCCTAAGCTCGGCAAGGGCCAGCTCCATCTCGGTGCTTCGGCGCACTACCGCGAATTCAACGATGCCGCGACCACGACCCGCTATCGCGCCCGCCCGTTCGTTCATACCACCGATGTCCGGCTGATCGACACCGGAGCATTCAGCGCCAGCGGCGAGCGCGCGTTCGGCGCGGAATTCGCCTATATCAACGGCCGGTTCCACGCGACGGCGGAAAGCCAGTGGCTGACGGCGCTCCGTCCGGGCCTCGCCAATCCGACGTTCAACGGCGGCTTCGCCGAAGTCGGCCTGCTGCTGACCGACGACGTCACCGCCTACAGGAACGGCGTTTACGACCGGATCAAGCCGAAGCATCCGGTCGGCAAGGGCGGGCTGGGCGCGGTGCAGGTCAATCTGCGCTACGACTGGCTCGACTTGTCCAGCGGCGCGGTCGTTGGCGGCCGCCAGCAAGTCGCCGGCGCATCGCTGGTCTGGATGCCGATCGACTATGTCCGCTTCATCCTGAATTACGGCCACTTGTGGATCGACAACGCCGCTGTTCCAGCCGGAACCGTGCGCAATTACAGCGCCGACAGCCTGGGCATGCGCGCGCAATTCGATTTTTAACGCCCCACGTCAGTTCCCACATTGTCACAAACCTGTCATGGACCGCAGCCAGAGCGGCCTGACAAATCCACCAGGAGTTAAGTCCATGAAGAGTCGCATTCCGTTCATCGCGGCCGCCTCTGCCCTAGCCATTACCCTCGCGGCCTGCGGCAGCGGCCAGAGCGGCTCGCGTGAGCAAGTCCGCGCCGTCGGCTCATCGACGGTCTATCCCTTCGCCAAGGTGGTTGCCGACAGGTTCGCGCAGTCGAACGCCGGCACGGCCTCGCCAATCATCGAATCGACCGGGACCGGCGCGGGTATCAAGCTGTTCTGCGCCGGCGTGGGAGGCCAGTTTCCCGACATCGCCAATGCTTCGCGCCGGATGAAGAAATCGGAATACGACGATTGCGCCAAGAACGGCGTAACCGATGTGGTGGAAATCCAGGTCGGGCTTGACGGCATCACGCTTGGCGAAGCCAAGGGCGGGCTTTCGCTGCCTTTGACCCAGGCGATGGTTTACAAGGCGATCGCAGCCAATCCCTTCGGCAAACCCAACACGGCAAAGACGTGGAAGGATGTCGATGCATCGCTCCCCGCTGAACCGATCCTGGTCTATGGCCCGCCCTCGAGCTCGGGCACGCGCGATTCGCTCAAGGAACTGATCCTGATCAAGGGCTGTGAAAGCGATCCGGCGATGAAAGCGCTGAAAGACAGCGACAAGGAGCAGCACGAGAAGATCTGCACCGAAGTGCGTGGTGATGGCCTCTATGTTGATTCGGGCGAAAACGACAATCTGATCGTCCAGAAGCTGGAATCCAATCCCAAAGCTGTGGGCATTTTCGGTTTCTCGTATCTTGAAGAAAACATGGACAAGCTGCAGCGGCCTGACGATGAACGGCGTCACCCCCAGTTATCAGTCGGTATCCGATTTCACTTATCCCGGGGCGCGGCCGCTCTATATCTACGTGAAGTCGGCGCATCTGGCCGCGATCAAGGGCCTCAAGGAATATGTCGCGCAGTGGGCGGCATCGTGGGGCAAGGATGGGGTGCTGGCCAAGGCCGGCATGGTGGTTTCACCCGACACCGTCCAGGCCGCCAATGCCGGGATTGCCGCCGAGCTGACCAAGCTCGATCCCGCGCAGCTCAAGTAGTCCGGCAGCGAGGACCGAACCGCCCGTGTCGCCTGTCATACCCATTCTGCTTGCCTTCGGGCTCGGCTTGATCGGATGGCTGGCGGCGCGGGCGCGGGCGCGGGCGTTCCGGCGGGATCGCGCCGGCGCGGTTGCATTCGCTGCCCTCGTTCCACGGCTGGTTTGTCGCGCTGGCGATCGTCGTGCCGGCGCTGCTGTTTGCGCTGGTGTGGACGGGGTCATGCCCGGACTTGCCGAGGCGAAGGCGCTGCAATCACCGGTTGCCGCGCAATTGCCCGCCTTCGGCTTCCAGCGCGACGCGATTGTCTCGCGAGGCGCGCAACCTGGCCGCATCGACCCGGCGGCTGCGGCCTTCAATCCGCTGGCCAGGCAACTGGCCGAGCCCTACCGCGCCGCACTCGCTTATTACGGCACCATCGGTGTTGTCGTCACCTTGCTTCTCGGCTTTGCCGGCGGCGCGCTGGCCTTCCTCGAACTGCGGCCCGATTTCACCGCGCGCACCCAGGTCGAGCGCGCGATCATGGCCGGACTGCTGCTCGCCTCGCTGGTCGCGGTGCTCACCACCTTCGGCATCCTCGCCTCGCTGGTGTTCGAAACGGTGCGGTTCTTTGCGATGATCAACCCGGCGGATTTCCTGTTCGGAACCCATTGGGGACCCGATCCGATGGCGACGCCCGGGCCGAACGCGGGTGAGAACTACGGCGCGATCCCGCTGTTCTGGGGCACGATCTATATCGGCGCGGTGATCGCCATGGTGGTCGCCATTCCGCTCGGGCTGATGAGCGCGATCTACCTGACGCAATATGCCTCGCCGACATTGCGCAACTGGATGAAGCCGGTCGCTCGAGATTCTCGCCGGGGTGCCCACCGTGGTCTATGGGTATTTCGCCGCGCTGACGGTTGCCCCGGCAGTGCGCGACGCGGCACAGGCCATCGGCATTTCCAACGCATCGAGCGAAAGCGCGATGGCGGCCGGGCTGGTGATGGGGGTGATGATCATTCCCTTCGTCTCCTCGATGGCCGACGATTCGATTGCCGCCGTGCCGCAAGCCATGCGCGACGGCAGCCTGGCGATGGGTGCGACCACCTCGGAAACCATTCGCCGCGTGCTGATCCCGGCGGCGCTGCCCGGCATTGTCGCCGGCGTCATGCTCGCGATCAGCCGGGCGATCGGCGAAACGATGATCGTGGTGATGGCGGCAGGGGCTGCGGCGCGGCTGACGGCAAATCCGTTCGAGAGCATGACCACGGTCACCTTCCAGATCGTCGCCATGCTCACCGGCGAAGGCAGTTTCGATCATCCCGCGACGCTTTCGGCGTTTGCGCTGGGATTCGTCCTGTTCATGGTCACGCTGGCGCTCAATTTCATCGCGCTGCGCGTCGTCAAGCGGTTCCGCGAAGCCTATGAGTAAGACCTCGGCCATTCGCCTCGGCGATCCGGCCTTCGCCGCAAGGCTGAAGAAGCGCTACGCCGCCGAGCGCCGCTTCCGCGCGCTCGGCCTCGGCGCGATCGTCTTTTCGGCTGGCGGTGCTGGCTCTGCTGATCGTGACGATGACCTCGAACGCGGTCGGCGGCTTCAAGCGGGTCGAACTGCGCTTTCCGGTCGATTTCGCTGCTGCCGCGCTGCCGGTCGATGCGAGCCAGCTGGCCTCGCCCGAAGCGCCGCAGCTGCTCAAGTCAGCAGGCCTGCCCGAAGTCCTGGCCATGGCCGCCACGCAAGAGCGCCGGGGCAGTCGCCGCCTCCGAGATCGGCGACGGAGCCTGGAGTGAAGTCGCCGCCCGGCTGACCGGCAATCCCGAGCTGCTCAAGACAGACCGTCGAAGTATCGCTCCCCGTGACCAACGATCTTGCCGCTGCCCTCCGCGGCGAAGGCCGCGCGGAGCTGCGCCCGCTCGCCGCCCGGCTGGCGCGCGAAGGCAAGCTGGTCCAGTCGCTTCGATCCCGGCTTCCTCTCGCGCAGCGACGCCACCGACCCGCAGGCGGTCGGCATCTGGGGCGCGCTCAAAGGCTCGATCCTGACCATGCTGGTGACGCTGGCGCTGGCCTTCCCGATCGGCGTTCTCGCCGCGCTCTATCTTGAGGAATATGCCCCCAAGAACCGCTGGACCGAAATTATCGAAGTCTCGATCAACAATCTTGCCGCAGTGCCGTCGATCATTTTCGGACTGCTTGGCCTGGCGGTGTTCCTCGGGCTGTTCCCCAATTTTCGCTCGGCACCGCTGATCGGCGGGATGACGCTGGCACTGATGACCATGCCGGTGATCGTCATTTCCGGGCGTAATGCGATCAAGGCGGTGCCGCCGTCGATCCGCGACGGTGCGCTGGCCATCGGCGCGAGCCGGGTGCAGACGGTGTTCCACCATGTCCTGCCGCTCGCCCTCCCCGGCATTCTCACCGGCACCATCATCGGCATGGCCCGCGCGCTCGGCGAGACCGCACCTTTGCTGATGATTGGCATGCGCGCCTTCGTCGCCACTCCGCCCGATGGCTTCACCTCGCCCTCCAGTGCCCTGCCGGTGCAGATTTTCCTGTGGTCCGACGAGGTCAGCCGCGGCTTTGTCGAGCGCACTTCGGCTGCGATCATCGTACTGCTGGTATTCCTGCTGGTGATGAATGGCCTCGCCATCTATCTTCGCAACCGTTTCGAGAGGCGCTGGTGAAAGCCGATACGACCATCCAGGCTGCGGCCACCAAGATCACGGCGACCAACGTTTCTGTCTCCTATGGCGACAAGCGGGCGATTGACGACGTTTCGATCGACATCGAAAACAAGCTGGTGACCGCCTTCATCGGCCCGTCGGGTTGCGGCAAGTCGACCTTCCTGCGCACGCTCAACCGCATGAACGACACCATCCCCACCGCGCGGGTGGAAGGCGAAATCCTGCTCGACGGCGAGGATATCTATCGCTCCGGGCATGGACGTGGTGCAACTGCGCGCGCGGGTCGGCATGGTGTTCCAGAAGCCCAACCCTTTCCCCAAGTCGATCTACGAGAACATCGCCTATGGCCCGAAGATCCACGGCATCGCGGCCGGCAAGGCGGAACTCGACGCGATCGTCGAGCGTTCGCTGCGCCGTGCCGGCCTGTGGGACGAGGTCAAGGACCGGCTGGCCGACAGCGGCACCGCGCTGTCGGGCGGCCAGCAACAGCGGCTGTGCATCGCCCGAGCGATCGCGGTCGATCCCGAAGTGATCCTGATGGACGAGCCCTGTTCGGCGCTCGATCCGATCGCCACCGCGCGGATCGAAGAGCTGATCGGCGATCTGCGCCAGCGCTATGCCATCGTTATCGTCACCCATTCGATGCAGCAGGCCGCGCGCGTCTCGCAGCGCACGGCATTTTTCCACCTCGGCAAGATTGTCGAGACCGGCGACACATCCGACATCTTCACCAATCCGCAGCGAGGAGAAGACCAAGGATTACATCACCGGACGCTACGGATAGGGATCGCGGCATGGCAGAGCACACAGTCAAGGCGTTCGACGAAGACATCACCCGGCTGCGCGGGCTGATCGCCGAGATGGGCGGGCTCGCCGAAGTCGCCATCGGCGAAGGCATGGAAGCGCTGATCAAGGGGTCGCTCGATCTGGCCGATCAGGTCATCGCCCGCGACAAGCGGATCGATGCGCTGGAGGCCGAGATCGACAAGCTGGCGGTGCGCGTCATCGCGCTGCGCGCGCCGATGGCCGACGACCTGCGCGAAGTGATCGCCGCGCTCAAGATCGCCGGGGTGATCGAACGGATCGGCGACTATGCCAAGAACATCGCCAAGCGCACCGGCCAGATCGAAGGCCGCAAGACCTTCGAGCCGCTGACCCTGATCCCGGCAATGGCCGAGATCGCTGCGGAAATGGTCCACGACGTGCTCACCGCCTATGCCGCGCGCGATCCGGCCATGGCGATCGAGATTGTCGAACGCGACGAAAAGGTCGATGCCTTCTACAACTCGATCTTCCGCAACCTTGTCAGTCATATGGTGGAGAATCCCTCGACCATCAGCAGCGCGGCGCAATTGCTGTTCGTCGCGCGCAATCTCGAACGGATCGGCGATCACGCCACCAATGTCGCCGAGATGGTCTATTTCGCGGCCACCGGCAATTACCTTGCCGAGCGCGACGAGCCGGCCCCGGTCGGATGACTGCCCCCCGCCTGCTCCTCGTCGAGGATGATCCGGCACTCGCCGAACTGCTCGAATTCCGCTTCAAGGCCGAAGGCTACGATGTCATCGCCACCCCCGATGGCGACGAGGCGCTGCTGCTGGCCAGCGAACAGGTGCCCGATCTGGTCGTGCTCGACTGGATGATCGAGGGCACCAGCGGCATCGAGGTCTGCCGCCGCCTGCGCCGCGCCAAGGAAACCGCACACGTTCCCATCGTCCTGCTCACCGCGCGCGAAACAGAGGACGACCGCGTGCGCGGGCTGGAAACCGGCGCGGACGACTATGTCACCAAGCCGTTCTCCCCGCGCGAGCTGATTGCCCGGGTCGGCGCGATCATGCGCCGCATCCGCCCGGCACTGGCCGGCGAGGTGCTGGTGGTCGGCGATCTGTCGCTCGACGCCGCAGCCCACCGTGTCACCCGGCGCGGTCAGGCGCTGCGCGCTCGGGCCGACCGAGTTCCGGCTGCTCAAATTTTTCATGGAGCATCCCGGCCGCGTGTTCTCGCGCGGCCAGCTGCTCGATGCGGTCTGGGGCACCGGCAGCGACATCGAGATGCGCACGGTCGATGTCCACATCCGCCGCCTGCGCAAGGGCATCGAACTGCCCGGCGCGCCCGATGCGGTGCGCACGGTGCGCTCGGCGGGCTATGCGCTGGAGGCGGTCTAGACGCGGTCGCGGGTCGCCGGCGGAAAAATAGGGACAGTCCCTATTTTCTTCCCTATTTTCTTCCCCTGCTTTTTTCGAAGGAAAGCGCCGACAGCATGGGAGTTTGCCAATGAAACTCGGACTGGAACTCGGTTACAGCGGCGCGCAGATGGCGCTACCGATGGACCTCATCCGGCGCGCCGAGGAACTGGGCTTCGATTCGGTGTGGACCGCCGAAAGCTATGGCTCGGACGTGTTCAGCCCGCTGGCTTTCATCGCCGCGCAAACCCGCCGCATCCGCCTGTGCACCGGCATCGCCCAACTGGCCGCGCGCACCCCGGCCAATTGCGCGATGACCGCGCAGACCATCGAGGAACTGGCAGGGCGCGGGCGCATGGTCGTCGGGCTCGGGGTTTCGGGGCCGCAGATCGTCGAGGGCTGGTATGGCCAGCCGTGGGGCAAGCCGGCCACCCGCATCCGCGATTATGTCAGTATCATGCGCAAGGTCTGGCGGCGCGAGGAGCCGGTGAGCTATGCCGGCAAGGAGATCGCCCTGCCCTACACCGGCGAAGGCGCGACCGGGCTGGGCAAGCCGCTCAAGTCGATCCTCCACGGCAACCCCGATATTCCGGTGATGCTGGGCACCTCGACCCCCGGCAATGTCCGCCTCACCGGCGAGATCGCCGATGGCTGGCTGTCGATGCATGTGACCCCGGCTGACGCTGCGCCCAAGATGGCCTTGCTCGAGGAAGGTCTTGCCCGGCGCGGCGACGGGCGCAAACTTGCCGATCTGGAAGTCGCCGCCAATACCCAGCTGATCCTCACCGACGATGTTCGCGCTGCGCTCGACGCGATCAAACCGCATATCGCGCTCTATGTCGGCGGCATGGGTGCGGCGGGCAAGAATTTCCACAACGACGCCATGGTCGAGCGTGGCTACGGCGCGGAGGCGGCGCGCATCCAGGAACTTTATCTTGCCGGACACAAGGACGAGGCCGCCGCCACCGTGCCCGATGCCTATATCGACGACGGCGCGATGATCGGCGACGAGGCGCGTTTGGCCCAGCGCTTCGCCACCTGGCGCGATTCGCCCTTCACCCTGCTGCGCTTGGGCAATTTGACCCTGCCCGGCATGGAGGCGATCGCGCGGATCGCGCGCAAGGGCTGATCCGTACGCTTAAATGGGCGCTTAAATAGGGACCGTCCCTATTTATGGTAGTCAATGAAAATCGCGTGATCTGGGGATGATGCGGGCGTTGCGCGGGTGCCCGCGTGGTGCATCGCCGCCGCGCCAGCTGCCCTGCACCGGGCGGTTTACCTCGTCGGCATGCGCCATGGCGGGGGCAAAGGGATCGTCCGACAGCAGCGCGAGATCGGCGCTGGCGTCGTGGATATGCGCGGCGATGACATGGATCACCCCGTCGTCGCGCTCCACCCGCCCGCGCACCTCGAGCAGCCGCCCGCCCATCACAGCCTTGCGGAAGCGCTCCTTGAGGTCCGGCCAGACGACGATGTTGGCCACTCCGGTCTCGTCCTCCAGGGTGATGAACACCACCCCCTTGGCGCTGCCCGGCCGCTGGCGGATCAGCACCACGCCGGCGACCTGCACCATGGCGCGCGGTTTGCTCGTAGCGAGCTCGGCGCAGCGCCGGAAGCCGCGTTCGGCCAGGGAGGCGCGCAGGAAGGCGAGCGGGTGGGCTTTCAGCGACAGCCGCTGGGTCTGGTAATCGGCGACGACTTCTTCGGAGAGCGGCATCTGCGGCAGGCGGGTGGGCGTCAGTTCCGCCCCCTCGCCGCGCGCTTTGACTGCGGCGAACAGCGGCAGGTCCGGCGCGGCGATCAGGCTGCGCGCGTCCCACAACGCTTGCCGGCGGGGAAGGTCGAGCGAAGTGAAGGCATCGGCGGCGGCGAGGCGCTCGATCAGCGCGGGAGAAAGCCCGCTGCGCGCTTGCAGGCTGGCAACATCGCTGAACGCTCCGCCCGCTTCCCGCGCGGCAACAAGCCGCGCGGCGGCATGTTCAGGCAACCCATCGATCTGGCGCAGCCCGAGGCGCAGCGCGATTTTCGGTTCGCGCCCTTCGACTGCCTTGCAGGCGCTCAGGATAAACTGCGGCGCGGAGACGCAGAGAGGAGAAGAAGGCGGTTCGCGCAGAGATCGCAGAGGAAGCAGAGGACGCAAAGAGGTTAAAAGCGCCGCGAAGCTTCTCTTCTTCGAGCACGATCGAGCTGGAAGACGCGACCTCGCCGCGCGGACGACACCATTGCGCCCTTCCTTTCCTCTGCGATCTCTGCGCGAAACCCTTCTTCACTCCGTGTCTCCGCGACGCAGTTTATCCTGAGCGCCTGCAAGGCAGTCGAAGGGCGCGAACCAATTTCTTCCAGCGTGCAGTCCCAGCCCGAGCAATTCACATCCACCGGCAGCACCGTGACCCCATGCTCCCTCGCATCGCGCACGATCTGCGCCGGGGCATAGAACCCCATCGGCTGCGAATTGAGCAAGGCGCAGGCAAATGCCGCCGGGAAGTGGCATTTCAGCCATGACGAGACATAGACCAGATGGGCAAAGCTCGCCGCGTGGCTTTCGGGGAAGCCGTATTCGCCGAAGCCCTTGATCTGGTTGAAGCAGCGCACTGCGAAGCCGGGATCGTAACCACGCGCCACCATGCGGCCGACCATCAGGTCCTCAAGCTCGGCGACCATGCCGCGCGAGCGGAAGGTCGCCATCGCCTTGCGCAGCCGGTTGGCCTCTGCGCCGGAAAATTTCGCCGCGTCGAGCGCGATCTTCATCGCCTGCTCCTGGAAGATCGGCACGCCCAGGGTGCGCCCGAGGATGCTGGTCAGCTCGTCGGGCGG
Organism: uncultured Alphaproteobacteria bacterium; assembly: GCA_963777795.1. Classification (GTDB taxonomy): domain Bacteria; phylum Pseudomonadota; class Alphaproteobacteria; order Sphingomonadales; family Sphingomonadaceae; genus Novosphingobium. Next base: position 541,677 of record CAVZRM010000002.1, on the reverse strand, counting down.
GCCGTGTTCCGGCCCCGGCGCGGGAATTTCCACTTTCTCGGCACCGCGCCGCCGCTTGAGGAAGGGGTGGACCATGTCGCCCTGGATCGGCCCGGGGCGGACGATGGCGACCTCGATGACCAGATCGTAGAATTCGCGCGGGCGCAGGCGCGGCAGCATGTTCATCTGCGCGCGGCTCTCGACCTGGAACACGCCCAGCGAATCGCCCTTGCACAGCATGTCGTAGACCGCCGGGTCCTCGCGCGGGACCGTCGCCAGGGTCAGCGCCTGCCCGTGGTGCGCGCCCAGCAGGTCGAGGCATTTGCGGATGCAGGTGAGCATGCCCAGTGCCAGCACATCGACCTTGAGGATGCCCAGCGCGTCGATATCGTCCTTGTCCCATTCGATGAAGCTGCGCTCGGGCATGGCACCGTTGCCGATCGGGACGGTCTCGGTGAGCGGGCCCTGGGTGAGGATGAAGCCGCCGACATGCTGCGAGAGGTGGCGCGGCATGCCGATCATCTGTTCGGTCAGCGCGAGGACGCGGCGCAGATGCGGATCGGCGATGTCCATGCCGGTCTCGGCGACGTGCCTGGCCCCGACCTCGCTGCCGTAGCTGCCCCACACGGTCCGCGCGAGCGCGGCAGTCACGTCTTCCGACAGCCCCATCGCCTTGCCCACCTCGCGGATTGCCATGCGCGGGCGGTAGTGGATCACCGTGGCGCACAGCCCGGCGCGGTGGCGGCCGTAGCGGCGGTAGATATACTGGATCACTTCCTCGCGCCGCTCGTGCTCGAAATCGACGTCGATGTCGGGCGGCTCCTTGCGCTCCTCGGAGATGAAGCGGTCGAACAGCAGCGCGTGCCTGGCCGGATCGACCGCAGTGATCTCGAGGCAATAGCACACCGCCGAATTGGCCGCAGAGCCGCGCCCCTGGCAGAGGATCGGCGGCTGCTGGCCGCGCGCGAAGTCGATGATGTCCTTGATGGTGAGGAAATAGCGCGCGAGATGGAGCTTGCCGATCAGCGCCAGCTCGCGCGCCAGCGTATCGCGTACACTCTCCGGAACGCCAGAAGGATAGCGCCCCGCCGCGCCCAGCCAGGTCAGCCGCTCGAGCTGCTCCTGCGGGACAAGCCCTTCGGGGCAGATTTCCTGCGGATATTCGTATTGCAGCTCGTCGAGGCTGAACCGGCAGGCATCGGCAACCTCGCGCGCGGCGGCAATGGCATGCGGCCAGGGCGCGAACAGGCGCTGCATTTCTGCGGGGCTCTTGAGGTGCCGCTCGGCATTGGGCTGGAGCAGATGGCCGGCCTTCGCCACCGTGGTCTTGTGGCGGATCGCGGTCATCACGTCCTGCAAGGGGCGGCGATGGGGGGCGTGGTAGAGCACCTCGTTGGTGGCGAGCAGGGCCAGACCGTGCGCCTTGGCGAGACCGTCGAGCGCGGCGATGCGGGCGAGATCGTCGCTGGTGTAGAGGTAGCTGGCGGCGACATGGCGCAGCGTGGGGAGTTGCGCCGTGAGGTGGGGGAGGAGTTGGGGGAACGGGGCGGTGAAAGACGTTGTTTCGCGCAGAGGCGCAGAGGAAGCAAAGGGCGCAGAGATGTTACCTTCGCGGCAAAGCCGCGCCTTATGTGCAAGACTGTATGGGATCGAATCGCCTGCGGCGCTCGCAACCTCTTTGCGATCTCTGCTACCTTTGCGCTCTCTGCGCGAAACAAATTCGAAGACATTGCTCTCCATCGCAATGGTAAACTCCGCCGCCAGGTCGGCGGGCGGCACCAGCACCAGCTGCACCCCCTCACTCCACTCCGCCAGCATGGCGAGCGAAATCTCGCAGACGCCCTTCTCTTGCCATTCGCCCTCCAGCGTCGCCATCCGCCCCGCCGAGATCAGCCGGCACAGGCGACCGTAAGCGGCGCGATCCACCGGGTAGGCGAGGAAGGCGAGTCCCTCGACGGTCTCGATGCGGCAGCCGATCACCGGGCGCAGCTTGAGCACCTGCGCCTCGCTGTGGAGCCGCACCACCCCGGCCATGCTGTTGGCATCGGCAATACCCAGCGCATCATAGCCCAGGGCCTGCGCCGTGGTGACCAGATCGACCGCGTCGGAAGCCCCGCGCAGGAAGGAAAAGCAGCTGGCGAGCCCCAGCTCGACGAAGGGCGCGTGCGGCGGCGGGGCGAGGTGTTCAGGGGCGGTCTCGATGCGGCGGCGGTCAGGGGTGAGCGGGGCTTCGGGCATGGCTAACCGCACAGCCCCTGCAAGAACCACTCGGGTGCCCCCCCTTGCCTGTCATTGCCGCGCCCATCGCCGGCGAGGCCGAGGCGGTAGATCCAGTAGCGCCGGCCGGCGTCGTCCTCGATGCGGTAGTAGTCGCGCAGCCGCGCGCCCGCGCGTTCGCGCCACCATTCGGGGGCAATGCGTTCGGGCCCCTCAGCGCGGGCGACCTCGTGGACGCGGCCCCGCCAGCGGAAGCGGCGCGGCAGGCCGTCGGGGGTGGCATAAAGCACCGCGATCGGCTCGGCGCGGTCAAGCAGTTTCAGCGGGCGGGCGTGGAAGGCGAGTTCGCCCTGGCTGGCAGTGCCTTGCGCGAGCGGCGGCTGCCAGCGCTGGGCGCGTTCGGGCACATGGCTGGCGTGGGGCACCGGCCGGCGCACTGCCCCCTCCCCCAGCCGCACGCTCAGCCGGTCGATACAGGCGGCAAGGCTGGTGCCATGCGCTTCGGCCGCCGCTTCGAAATCGGCCTGGGTCAAAGCCAGTCCCTCGCACCACGGCGCGCGCAGACGGACCAGTTCGATGCCGAAACCGGCGTCGATATCGTCGAGCTTGCCGGCGAACAGCCGCAGGATATGGCCGGCATCACGGCTTGCGGCGGCGAGTTCGAGGCGGCGGACGAGCACTTCGCCATCGATCTTCCACAACCCGAGCTCAAGCCGCCGCGCGCCCAGCGCCTGTCCTTCGAGTTCGCGCGCCATGGCTTGGGCCAGGTCAGCCAGCACCCGGTCAAGCAGCGCGCGGTGGCGGATCGGCTCGGCCAACCGGCGCTGGACCAGTGGGGCCGCTTTCGCCAGCACCGGCAACAGCGGTTCGGGCACGCGGCCGAGGAGCTGATCGAGCCGCACCAGCGGGTTGGCGGCGGGCGCGCGGCGGGTGCGGAAGCGGCGGGCGAGCGCGTCGCGCCCGATCCCGGCAATGTCGCCGATCCGCTTGAGGCCGAGGCGGCGCAGCAGCAGCGCGGTATCGCCATCGAGCCGCAGCGCCGCGACGGGCAGTTCGTCGAGCGCTGTTGCTTCCCCCTCATCGTCATTGCGAGCGCAGCGAAGCAATGACGAAGGAAGTGGAGGGCAGATGGCGGATTCCTGCCCGTAATGTGCCAGTGCCCAGGCCGACCCGGCGGTCGGCGCGATGGCGAGGCGGGCGGTGAGGCTGCGGCGGGCCAGCCCGGCGCGGGCATCGGCGATCAGCGCTGCCTCGCCGCCGAACAGATGGTCCACGCCGGTAACATCGACCAGCAGCCCGTCGGGCGGGTCGATCGCGCTCCACGGCCCCCAGCGCTGCGCCCAGGCCGCGAGCTCTTCCAGGAAGGCGAGATCGCCGGCCGGATCGCTGGGCGCGGTGGCAAGGCCCGGGCACAGCGCGCGCGCGTCAGCGAGCATCATCGCCGCCCGCGCGCCGGCGTCCAGCCCCGCAGCATTGACTGCGGCGATACGCGGGCCATGCGCGGTCTCGGCGATCAGGACGAGCGGTTGGGCTTCGGCCTCTTCGCTCGCCGTCAGCCGCCAGCGATCAATGGCGAGGCGCGCGAGCCAGATGGAGAGGATGCGGCGGGGCATTGGAACTTACGCAATTTCCCTCTCCCCTTGAGGGGAGAGGATAGCGCAGCTTGCCGCTTCAGCGGCTAGCGGAGCTTGGAGAGGGGTGCGCGGCCCATCGAGGGCAGAACCCCCTCTCCAACTGCGGCTAACCGGCAAAGCCGGTAAGCCTTCGTATCCTCTCCCCTCTGGGAGAGGGAAAGTAGCCAGCCTGCCTTCATGATCGGACAACACCCATTCCCCCGGCGGATGCCCGCGGGCGCGGAACAGTTCGGCGTGCCAGCCGGGCGCGCCGGGTGCATGGCTGTTCCAGCGCGGCGGCAGCGAGGGCGCGGCGCGCGCCTGCCAGCGCAGCCTGGCCGAGGACAGGTCGCGCGAGGCATCGAGCCGCACCAGCCACAAGGGCACGCCGTGCTTTTCTGCCACCAGGCCGAGCCGGCGCGAGGCGGTCAGCGACAGCGCCCTGGGATTGCCGGCGATCTCGCCGATGACGAAAGCCAGGTCGCGGCAGCGCAGCCCTTCCTCCAGCGCGAACAGCGCGTCCTCGGACTTTTTCGCGGCGACATGGATCAGCCGGTGGCGCAAGGCCAGTGGCAGGCCGGGGCGATAGGGCCGGCCCGAGAGCCGCAGCGCGGCGGCATCCTGGACCCACAGCCACGGGCGCTCGTCCGGCCCCTCGCCCAGCGTATCGCCCATTCCATCGATAGCCAGCGCCAGTGCCAGCGCCGCCCCCGCTGCCTCGTGCGAAGAAGCGAAGACCTCGCTGTGACGCACGGCACCAACGAGGCCGGGACGCCATGCGGAAACACGGGAAAGAGGAGCATGAGAAAGGGGGACGGGAATCGCACTCATGTTCCTACTATGTTCTTATCGACGGTGATTCGCCAGCACAAAAGAAAAGGGCCGCTCCCAAAGGAACGGCCCTCCTGAATCCTAACCTGGAAAAGTCACTCAAGCGCAGCTCCCGGCATCGGCGGCACAGGCTGCGGCGGAATGCCGGGATCGTCTTCATGGACATCGACAATGCCGCGCCCGACGTGACTGTGATGGCGGCTGTAGAGAAAATAGACCACCAGTCCCACCACCGCCCAGCCGGCGAACAGTGCCAGAGTGTACCAGGACAGGCTGAAAAACAGGTAGATCGACCCCAGCACCGCGAGCGGCGCGACCACGTTCACCGCCGGAGTGCGGAATGGCCTTGCCCGATTGGGATCGGTCCGGCGCAGCATGATTACCGCGATCGCCACCATGGCGAAGGCGAACAGCGTTCCCGAATTGGAAATATCCGCCAAGGCACCGACCGGGAAAAACGCCGCGAACAGGGCAACGAAAACACCGGTGATGATCGTAATGACATGCGGCGTCTTGAAGCGTGGATGCACTGACGAGAGCACTTCGGGCAGCAAGCCATCGCGGCTCATCACGAAGAAAATGCGGGTCTGGCCGAACATCATCATCAACACGACAGACGGCAAGGCGAGGATCGCCGCGAGCCCGATCAGATTGCCGATCTGCGGATAGCCGATCGAACGCATCGTCCAGGCCAAGGCCTCCTTGGAGCAGACCACGACCTCGCTGAGCTGCGCCGCGCAGGCCGCAGTCATTTCCGCGCTGCCCGGTGCAATGCCCCTGCCCGCCGCATCGACCAGCGGCTGCGCACCGACGCTGCCAATCACCCCGGAGGCAACCAGCAGGTAAAAAACCGTGCAGATGCCGAGGCTGCCGATCAGCCCGATCGGCATGTTGCGCTGCGGATTCTTGGTCTCCTCGGCAGCGGTCGAAACCGCATCGAAGCCGACATAGGCAAAGAAGATCGAGGCTGCCGCCGCAGAAATTCCGGAGAAACCGAGCGGAGCGAAAGGAATGAACTTGTCCGAATTGAGCACCGGCAACGCCAGCAGGACAAAGACCGTCAGTGCGGCGATCTTGACCACGACCAGACAGGCATTGAACATCGCGCTTTCTTTGGTGCCGATCACCAGAAGGGCAGTGACCAGCAAGGCGATGATCATCGCCGGCAGATTGATGATGCCGCCACCCGATGGCCCGTTGGCCAGATCGTGGGGAATGACGATATTGGGCAGGAAGCCCGCGTAGTCGCCAAGATGCGCCAGCATCCCAGTGAAATAGCCCGACCAGCCGACCGCCACCGCGCCCGCCGCCACGGCATATTCGAGCACAAGCGCCCAGCCGACCATCCAGGCGAGCAGTTCGCCCATCACCGCGTAGCTGTAGGTATAGGCCGAGCCCGACACCGGCACCATCGAGGCCATTTCGGAATAACACAGCGCCGCCACCGCGCAGACCACCCCGGCGATGACAAAGCTGAGCAGCATGCCCGGCCCTGCCTTCTGCGCGGCTTCGGCGGTGAGCACGAAAATCCCGGTGCCGATGATCGCGCCGACCCCCAGCATGGTCAGCTGGAACGCGCCGAGCGAGCGATGCAGCGATTTCTTCTGCGCTGTCGCCAGAATGGCATCGAGCGATTTGACGCGGCCGAACATGTGTTTACTCCCACCTTCCCCAGCGGAAAGGGGCGAGGCTAGCGGCAAGTCCCGCATTGGCAAGGGGCTGGCCGCCCCCGTCCCCAATCCCGTCAGGCCTTCCCCGTCCTTGCCGCAGCCGCTAAGGCGGTGCGATGTCCACCACCTTCCAGCTCGACACCGCCACCAGCCGCGCCAATCCCACCCCCGCGCCAATGAAGCGGCTGACCATTCCGGCGATCCGCAAACGCAAGGTGGACGGCGTCACCGCCGAACCCATCGTCATGCTGACCGCCTACACCGCGCGGCAGGCGCAGCTGCTCGATGCGCACTGCGACCTGCTGCTGGTCGGCGACAGTCTTGGCCAGGTGATCTACGGGCTGCCGTCCAGCGTGCCAGTCACGCTTGACATGATGGCAGCGCACGGTGCGGCAGTGGTGCGCGGCTCGTATCATGCGGCAGTCGTCGTCGACATGCCCTTTGGCAGTTACGAGCAAAGCCCGGCGCAGGCCTTCGCCAGCGCGGCACGGCTGCTTAAGGAGACCAGCTGTGCGGGCGTCAAGCTCGAGGGAGGCGTGGCCATGGCCGAGACCGTGGCGTTCCTGTCGCAGCGCGGCATTCCGGTGATGGGCCACGTCGGGCTGACTCCGCAGGCAGTCAACCAGCTTGGCGGCTACAACGCGCGCGGTCGCAGCGCGGCGGAAGCCGAGCGGATCGTCGCCGATGCCAAGGCGCTTGACGCGGCGGGGGCTTTCGCCGTGGTGGTCGAAGGCGTGATCGAGCCGATCGCGATCGACGTCACCCGCGCGATTGCCTGCCCCAGCATCGGCATCGGCGCTTCGGCGCAGTGCGACGGGCAGGTGCTGGTCACCGAGGACATGCTCGGCATGTTCGAACGGGTGCCGCGCTTCGTGAAGCGCTACGAGGCGATTGCCGAGACGATCTCGGGCGCGGCGGCACAATATGCCGGGGAAGTGCGCGCACGGACCTTTCCCGGGATCGAGCAGACCTATCAGCCGAAATAAATGGGAAATAAATGGGGACTGTCCCTATTTATCGGTGCGTCATGCGTACCGGCGGCGCGGGGGTTCCGGAAAAGCGCGGTGCGGGGGCCGGCTGGATAACGCCGTCGATCTCGACGAAGGTGCTGCGCGCGACGTTGTGCGGATGCCCGGGCGCTTCGGCGAGGCCGAGCACCGGAGCAAAGCAGATGTCGGTGTCTTCCATCAGGGCGCACCATTCGTCGCGCGTTCTGGTGCGGAACAGCGCTTCGAGGCGGAGCTTCAGCCCGGGCCACCGGTCGTGGTCGTTCTGCTGCGCGAAGCCGGGATCGTCGCCAAGTCCCAGTTTTTCAAGCAGCAGCGCATAGAACGGTGCCTCGATCGAACCGATCGCGATCCACTTGCCATCACCGGTCTCGTAAGTGTCATAAAAATGCGCGCCGCCGTCGAGCGCGTTGACCCCGCGCACATCCTGCCACATGCCGACATGGTGCATGGCATAGGTCATCGCCGAGAGGATCGCCGCGCCATCGACCATGGCGCAGTCGATCACCTGCCCCCTGCCGGTAGCCTTGGCCGAGAGGATTCCGGCGAGCACGCCGAACGCCAGCATCATCCCGCCGCCGCCGAAATCGCCGACGGTGTTGGTCGGGATCACCGGCTTGCCGCCTTTCGGCCCGTAGGTGTGCAGCGCGCCGGAGAGGGCAATGTAGTTGATATCGTGACCCGCCAGCATGGCCTTGGGGCCCTGCTGTCCCCAGCCGGTCATGCGGCCGATAACCAGACGCGGATTGTTCTCCAGCAGGACTTCGGGAGCGAGACCGAGCCGTTCGAGCACGCCGGGGCGATAGCCTTCGATCAGTGCGTCCGCATCGCCCAGCAGTTCGCGCAACTGCTTGTGCTCGGCGGGATCCTTGAGATCGACAACCCTCACTTCGCGGTTGCGATTCAGGATGTCGCGGTAGCCGAAATCGCCCAGCCGGGTGACTTGGCCGGGACGTTCGATACGGATCACCCGCGCGCCGTGATCGGCCAGCATCATGCCGGCAAAGGGCGCGGGGCCGATGCCCGCCAGTTCGATTACGGTGATCCCGTCCAGTGCCCCGGCCATGCGCCGCCTCTCGCTGTTGTGAGGCGCTTTCGTGGCGCAGGTGCGCAGTCTTGTCGAGGCTCTATGCGCCCGCCAGCTTTGCTTTGGCGAGCAGTGCCCTGGCATCATCGGGCCGCTGCTTGAGCGCTTGCAGCGCCAGCCCCCAGGCCCTGGCGGCGGCACCATTGGCGGGTTGCAGGCGGTAGGCTTCGCGCGCCGCGGCCTCGGCGGCCTCGGCATCGCCGCTGCGCATCCGCGCCACGGCGAGGTCGGCGAGCAGGCGCACATCGTTTGCGCCGCCGCTGTCGCGGACGAATTCAAGCAATTGACGTGCGCGCGCCCAGTCACCCGATGCAGCGGCATGCCCCGCCGCCAGACGTGCCGCCACGCGGCTCGACGGATTCTGCGCGAGGTAGTTTTCGACGAGAGCGCCCGCCGCTTGGCCCTGCCCTGCCAGCCCCAGCGCGGCGACCATGCGCAACAGCAGGCTTTCGGGCAGGCGCACGGCCGCAGCGAGGCGATAGCGCTCCGCTGCCGCCGCGCCGCGTCCCAGGGCAAGCTGGACGTCGCCCGCCTGCGCCTGGAAGGTTGCCGCACCGGAGTGGGTCTTGCGCTGCTGTTCGGCCAGGGCCTCGGCCTCGCCATTGCGTCCATCGGCCAGCAAGGCTCCAATCGGGCGATTTTCGGTGACGGCGGCGAACGGCCGGTCGCCCGCGCGCGCGGCGCGTTCGAGCAAGGGCGCGGCGCGGTCGCGCTGGCCGAGCACTTCGTGGGCGCGCGCCATCAGGGTCAGCAAGCCGGAAGTGGCATCACCGCGCTGGGCATAGCCGCCGAGCCGTGCGACCAGTGTCTTGCAATCGCCGGCGGCATAATAGGCGCGGGCGAGCAGTTCGCGGGCTTCGGGATTGGCCGGCTGGCGTGCCGCCAGCCGTTCGAAGGCCTCGATGGCGAGCAGGTTGTTGCCCGAGCGCAGTTCGATCAGGCCATCGAGCAGCATGCGGGCAGGCACATCCTTCAGCCGCTCTTCGGTCTTGTTGAGCAACGAGCGGGCCAGCCCGGCGTCGCCGGCGCGCATGGCGAGCTGCGCTTGCAACAAGAGCGCGCGGGCGTTGCCACCATCGCGCCCCAGCATCTCGCGGGTCACCGTTAGCATGTCCTTCGCCCGGCCGAGATCGCCGAGTGTCGCGGCATATTCACCCAGCACCGCCAGATCGCCGGGTTCGCGCGCCAGCGCCGCTTCGAACCACGGCAGCGCGGCGGCGAGGCCGAACTGGTCGCGGACAAATTGGCCCTTGAACTCGAGCGCGCGGACGTTCTGCGGATCGAGGCCGAGGGCATGGTCGGCCGCCGCGATCGCACTCACATGTTCGCCACCGGCGTAGCGCAATCGGCCGACATCGACCCACAGCAGGGGATCCCCGGGCGTCATTGCGATTGCCCGGTCATAGGCAAGGCCTGCCGCCGCCAGCTTGCCATCGGCCTGTTCGAGCCGGCCGAGCATGCGATAGCCATGCGCCGCCTCGGAGGGGGTGAACTTGCCCGGCCCGAGCCAGCCGCGCGCCTTGGCCCGTGCGCCTTGATCGAGCAGGGCCTCGCCCATCCGCGCCGCCACCGCCTCGTGCTTCGCACCAGCAGCGAGCGCCTGTTTCAACCGCACTTCGGCGGCAAGCCCGTCGCCGCGCGCGAGGTCGCCGCGTGCCTGCGCGATCAGCGCTTCGGCCCCGCTCGGCGGCGCTGCGTACCCTGCCCCTGCCCCTGCCCCGGCCAGCGCCAGCAGGGCGGCAAGCGCGAGGCGGCGGTCAGGCATGGAGGTCGTAGGTCTTGAGCAGGTCATAAAGCGTCGGGCGGCTGATGCCGAGCAGCTTGGCGGTCGAGGAGATATTGCCCTCGCTGCGCGCCAGCGCGTGGCGGATGACCCTGCGGTCGGATTCCTCGCGCGCGGTCTTGAGATTGAGCGCGTGGGCCTCGTTCTCGCCGGGCCCGGCGAGATCGAGGTCGGCGGCGGAGACCAGCTTGCCGTCGGCCATGATTACCGCGCGTTTCACCCGGTTTTCGAGCTCGCGGACATTACCCGGCCAGCGCCACGAATCGATGGCGGCGAGGGCATCGGCGGCGAAGCCCTTGACCGAGGGGTTCATCTCCTTGGCGAAGCGGGTGAGGAAGGCCTTGGCCAGCAGCGTGGCATCGCCCGGGCGTTCGGCGAGGCCGGGGATCTTGACGACGATTTCGGCAAGGCGATAGAACAGGTCTTCGCGGAAAGTGCCCGCCGCGATCATCGCCTCAAGGTCCTGATGGGTGGCGCAGACGATGCGCGTATCGACCGCGATAGAGCGGCGCGAACCGATCCGCTCGATCACCCGCTCTTGCAGGAAGCGCAGCAATTTGACCTGCAATTGCAGTGGGATATCTCCGACCTCGTCGAGAAACAGTGTCCCGCCATTGGCCTGCTCGATCTTGCCCTCGGTGGTCTTGACCGCACCGGTGAAGGCCCCCTTTTCGTGGCCGAACAGTTCGCTTTCGAGCAGGTTTTCCGGAATCGCCGCGCAGTTGATCGCGACAAAAGTCCCGCCCGCGCGGTCGCTCGCCTCGTGCAGCCCGCGCGCCAGCAGCTCCTTGCCGGTGCCACTTGCACCGAGCAGCATCACCGAGACTTTGGTGTTGGCCACCCGTTCGATGGTGCGCGCGACCCGGATCATTTCGGGCGCGGCGGTGATCAGCCGGCCGAGCACCCGGTCGTCCGAAGTCTTGGCGGCGAGCTGGCGGTTTTCCTGTTCGATGCGGTGGAGCTGGAAAGCGCGGCGCACGATCAGGCCGAGCGCGTCGATATCGACCGGCTTCGGGTAGAAGTCGTAGGCCCCCTTGGCGACGGCCAGCAGCGCGCTCTCCCGCGCGCCGTGACCCGAGGCGACGATGACCTTGGTATCAGGCTTGATCGCCATGATCTCGTCGAGCACGGCAAACCCCTCGCTAGTGCCGTCGGGATCGGGCGGCAGGCCGAGGTCGAGTGTGACCACCGCCGGCTCCTCAGCACGCAGGGCGGCAAGCGCCTGGCCGCGGTCGCCGGCGATAATCACCTCGAAGTCCTCATAGGCCCATTTGAGCTGCGCCTGGAGCCCGGCGTCGTCCTCGACGACCAGCAGCTTGGGTCGCCCCGAATTCGTCCTGAGTTGTGTCATCATGCCACCTTGCGGCCGGCACTATCGCCGGTTTGTGCTAAACTGCTGAGAATGGTCTGCGCCTCGACCAGCGGCAGGCAGACCGAGAAGCGCGTGCCCAGCCCCTCGCGCAATTCAACCTCAAGCCGACCGCGCATCGCCCGCACCAGTTCGCGCGCTTCGAAAGCGCCGATGCCGAACCCGCCCTGTTTGGAGGAATCGAACGGCTTGAACAGGCGGCTGCGCACGAAGTCCGGCGACATGCCGCAACCCGAATCGATCACGTCGATGCGGGCATTGATGCCGTCACCGGTCACGCCGATCAGCACCGGCAAATCGCCTGTGCTGGCATCGATCGCATTCTGCACGAGGTGGACCAGCACCTGCTCGAGCAATTCGCGGTTCGCCGAGACCGTGCAATCCTGACACTCGGCCAGCAGCACCGGATGCTGTTCGCGGAACTGCATGGCAACCTGGGCGGCGACTTCGCCGGCATCGACTTCGCCCAGCTTCTCGGAGGCGCTGCCGGCGACATAGCGCGACAGCTTGGCCAGGAGGTTGTTGAGCTTGTCCGCCGAATTGCGCAGCGTCACCAGCATGTCGGCGCGGAATGCGGGGTTGTCGGCATGCAGTTCGGCGTTGCGTGCCAGCAGGCTCAGCTGGCTGGCGAGATTCTTGATGTCGTGCATGACAAAGGCGATGCGGCGATGGAAGTCGTCGAACCGGTTGGCCTCGGCCAGCGCCGCCTGGACGGCGTGCTCGGCAAGATAGCTCGCCAGTTGCCGCCCGACGATGCGCAACAGGTCGAAGTCTTCCCAGTCGAATCGTCGCGCCGGCGTCGCCCGGGCGAGCACGACGACGCCGATCAGCCGCTCGAAGTGAATCAGCGGGATCAGCGCCCAGGCACGCGGCTCGTCGCGCAACCATTGCGGCACGATCCGGGCCTCCTCTGTTTCTGCCTTGCCGGCACGCATCTGGTCGAGATCGACAATCCGCCCGCCCGCTGCGAAAAATCCGGACACGCCCGCCGGCAAGCCTTCGGCGGGCACTTCGAACGTAGGCCAGTTCCAGTGGGCGGCAAGTGCCAGCTCGCCGAGATCGCCGGGTGCCAGCAGCACGCCAGCCGGACTGTCGGCAATATCGGCGATGGCCTGGATGGCACGCTGTTCGAGCGGCGCAACGCCTTGCTCTCCCTTGCCCATGGTGCGGGTGAAGCGCAGCCATTCGGCGCGGTAGTCGTAGCGGTGCTGGAACAGGTGCTTGACCATCATCACACGCAGCCAGCCGCGCAGCCGGCGCGAGGGCAGCAGCAGCACGGCGGCGACGCTGGCGGTGATCAGGAAGCCGAATTCCATCAGCCCGGCGAAGGTGCCACCGGCATAGGTCAGCCACTGCGCAACGGCATACATCGCGGCGAAATAGGCACCGATGACCAGCAGCGAGACCGACTGGAAGGCAACGTGGCGCGAAGGGCGAAACCGCAGAAGCTCGCTGCCCTGCGCCGCGCCGATCGCCATCAGCACGGCGAGCGCGATCACCCCGAGCCCGCGCAGCGCGGCCAGCTCCACCGGCCAGTCGCTGCCCAGATAGGCGATGGTATAGAGATTGAGATCGAACCCCCATAGTGTGCCCAGGGCCAGCGCCGGCCAGCGCAAGGCCATGCGCGCCTGCGACGAGGCACCGGCGAAGAGATTGTGGACCATGACCAGACCGCCCATGGTCACCAGCAGGCGCAGGACCAGGGTGAGGCGCAGCACAATGCCGGTGCCCGTCGCACCAGGTGCCAGTCCGGGCGCGGCCAGTTCCAGCGCGAGATGCAGCAGCTCGACGAAGGCCAGCGCCAGCACCACCGGGCGGATCGGCGCAAGGCTGGCGTGGCGCCCGTCGCCGGCGAACAGGCGGTAAACGACCAGCAGCCAGCCAAGACTGCTCAGCGCCTCGAACAGGCCCGGGAGCCTGCTGCCCAAGGGCGCGATGGCGATGGTCAAACTCCAGACTGCGGTGAGTGCCAGGCTGGCTACCAGCGCCGTGCCCGCCGCACCGAAGCGCTCGCGCCGGCCCGCGATCCAGACCGCGACGATCATCGCGGCGGCGGCAGCGGCCAGTTCGAGGAGCCCGCCGACAATCGCCCAGGACAGGGAAAGACCCGAGCCTGTCATCGCGCGCCCTCGTGCCACAGCACCACGCGCAGCGTCTGGAGGATGATGATGAGATCGAGGAACGGGGTGTAGTTCTTGGCGTAGTAGAGATCGTATTCGAGCTTGTGACGCGAATCGTCGATCGATGCACCATAGGGATAATTGATCTGCGCCCACCCGGTGATACCCGGCTTGACCATGTGGCGCTCGGCATAGAACGGCAACTGCTCTTCGAGGCCGGCGACGAATTCGGGCCGCTCGGGCCGGGGCCCGACGAAGCTCATCTCGCCCTTGAGCACGCTCCAGGTCTGCGGCAGTTCGTCGATCCGCACCTTGCGGATAAAGCGACCGATGCGGGTGACGCGCGGGTCGTTCTTCTGCGCGAACTGGGCACCGGCCACCTCGGCATCGGTGCGCATCGAGCGCAGCTTGATCACGTTGAAGTTCTGCCCGAACAGCCCGACGCGGGTCTGCCGGAAGAAGGCCGGCCCCTTGCTGTCGATTTTCACCAGCAAGGCGAAAAGCACGATCACCGGCGCGGTCAGTGCGAGCAGCAGCGCGCTGGCGGCGATGTCGAACACGCGTTTGGCGACACTGGAAACTGCCCGGCCCGACGAGAAGCCGTCGGAGAAAATCAGCCAGCTGGGGTTGACTGTATCGAGATCGACGCGGCCCGTCTCGCGCTCGATGAAGCTGGAAAAATCATTGACGTGGACCCCGGCGGTCTTGATCCGCAGCAGGTCCTTCAACGGCAGCGAATTGCGCCGCTCCTCGAGAGCCAGCACGACTTCGCTGACCCCGAGGTTTTCGACGAAGCGGGTGAGATTGTGGATCGCGGTGCGCGAGATCGCCTCCTCGACCACCGGCTGGCTCTCGCTCATGCCGATATAGCCGACGATGGCGAAACCCGATTCGGGCTTGTCGCCAAGGTCGCGGAGCCGCTGCGCGCGCGGGCCCGCGCCGAGCACCAGCACCCGCCGGCGAAATGCCGAGGCCCCGAGGATGCCGCCGATTATCAGCCGGTTGAGGATCAGGAAGGCAATGGTCATCGCCATCGCGTAAGCCAGCGTCGAGCGCCAGAAATTCGCGGCCCCGAGGAGAAAATCGACAAAGGCCAGCGCGATGATGCCGAGCGAAATCGCCACCAGCAGACGCGCTGTGGCATAGCGCATCGAACGCAGCGAGTCCGGGCCATAGACCCCGACCGAGATCATCGCCGTGAGGATCATCGTGGCGAAGCCGGCATGCGGCCACAACCGGTCGGCGAACAGACCGATGCCGGTGCCGATCTGGCCGGCGCGCAGTCGCCAGGCGAACTCCGCCGCCCCGACCAGCAGGGCGATGTCGAACAGCCCCAGCAGGATCACCGCATGCGGAATGTAATGCTTGAACAGGCGGATCATGCGTTGTCTTTGGCCAAAACCGGCCCGTTGCAGGGCCATCGGCAACCCATAGGACAAAGCTGTAAACTGTCGGTAAATCTGACAATCAAATCGGACAGGTTGCAGTGCGCAGCAGCGAAAATCCGTGGCTCGCTGTGGCAGCTTGTCGGCACCGCTTACAACCGCTGTCAAGCAGGGCGGACGGAGCCCGTTGCCCGGAGAGGGCCCGCGTCAACCAATTGCAAACCATAACCCGCGCCTTCGGGTTAACCTGCATGGTTTATGGCCTGCCGCATGCGCCGCGCTGCCCCCACTTTGCCGGTTACCCCGGCCATGCTCCGCCATTTTGCCGTGCTGACAGCGGCGGCAACCGCCTGTCTTGCACTTTTTGCCAGTGGCGAGAAAAGCAAGGCGGAGCAATCGGCCATGCAAGCGCCAACGACCGCGCCTGCAAAGGGCAACTTTGCCAAGAACGGCGGCCCAGCGCCCGTGCGCGAGGTCGGCGGTCTGAGAATCGCCCGGGGGACCCGGCTCGACACTGGTTCGGGTGCCGAAGCTTCCGGACCGAGCGCGCCTGCGGAAACCGGTGGCGTCGCCAATCCGGTTCAGACTGCGGCGCAAGCACCAGCCTTTGCTGCTCCGCCTGTTGGTGCGGCTCAGGCACCTGCGCAATTCGAGCGTGATCCCGCTGGTGCCACTCGGCCACCTTCTGCCAGGGGACCAGGCAGGCAACTGCGCCCCGGCAAGCCGGAACCTCCGCGTAAGGCAACGCAGCAGGAAATGGAACAGCTGCTTGCCGCTTCCCGAGCCCGTTCCGCCGGCGATCAACCGGGCGGAGTCGACTTCTAACCCATTGCCGGCTCGTTTCGCGACGAGCCTATCCGAAGCAATCGCGCGCGAGAAAAGCCCGGGCTTCCGCACCGATCAACGCCGCGTGGCCATAAGCGGGGTGATCGATCACTACCATCGCATTGCCTTCGCCGCGCTGCCATGCTGCCACGGCTTCGGCGGGAAAGTCGAAATGGAAGAAATGGACGGCGCTGGCCTTGCCGTCGCTCTCGCGGGTGCGCGCGATATCGCCTTCGGGACGGGCGCGGACGATGTGCGGCCCGACATGCAGCGCGACATGGTGTTCCACCCCGCCAATCGAGCGCAGGAAGGCCTCGCGGCGCGCCGGATCGGCGACTTCGAACAGCAGCGTGGCGGTGAGTTCGCTGCCCTTGGGCACCATCGGATCGTAGGCCGCCAGCTCGTCAGCGATCTGCCCCTCGCCCCCCTTTTCGATGCGCAGCATCTCCTGGATCTGGAGCCACATCGAATCCCAGGTTTCGAACAGCACAGTGGCGCTGGGGCCGACACTGACGCGAGTGAGCTGCTTGCGGGCGATCGCCTCCTGCTTCTTGTCCTTGCGGATCAGCTCATAGTCGGGGATCGGCATCAGGTCGGCCGGAGTGATGGTGCGCTGGTCACGGGGCATGGCGGTTACAATCCATAAGGCGTTACAGTCCGTAGGCTTGGGCCATCACCTCGATCGGATGGCCGATGCGGGGCGGTGGTTCCTGACCGTTGGCGGCGATCACCTGACGCAGATGCGGTCCGGCGAGCGGGCATTCGGAGACGACGATATCGGGATCGCCCTTCATCAGGGTCTTGCCCGTGGTCTTGCCGACCTTGATCGCGCGGTCGAAATTGTCCTTGAACAGGCCCCACTTGCCGCCATGGCCCGAGCAACGTTCGGCAAGGCTGGGCCGCGCTTCGGGAATCAGGCGCAGCATTTCCATCGCCTTGGGCCCCATGTTCTGCGCGCGGGCATGGCAGGCGAAGTGCACGGCAATTGCCTTGGGCATCGCCGCGATCGGCGCGAGCCCGCAATCCTTCGCCAGGCGCACGACATATTCCGACACATCAAAGGTGTGCTTCGCCAGCAGCGCGATGTCGGCGTTATCGGGCTCGATCAGCGGCCATTCAAACTTGAGCATCAACGCGCAGCTGGTGGTTAGCGGAACCACATCCCAGCCGTCGGCGATCAGCGGCGCGAAGTAACCCGAAATCCGCTGCGCCGCACTGGCCACAGCAGGCAAGTCGCCGTTTTCGAACTTGGGCATGCCGCAGCAATCGGGATACTCGACCCGGACCTTGAGCCCCTGATGCGCCAGCACCTTCATTGCTGCTTCGCCCGGGGTGCCGTCGTTGAAATTGTCGTGGCAGCCGGCATAGAGCACCACCTTGCGGCCGAAGGCGGGACCATCGGGATTGGGCGGCGGCACCTGGGCGGCGGCCTGGTTGACCAGCGAGACATCCATGAACGGAGGGACATGCGCGCGGGCATCGATGCCGAGCAGTGCTTCCATGACCGGCCGCGTCAGGCCGTTGCCCTCCTTGGTCGCCCAGTTGGCCGCACCGGCCAGCGCATTGCCGATCCTGCCGTTGCGGGTCATCCTGGCGAGCTCGCGGTCGGCCAGTGAGGTCTTGCCCTGGCGGTGCCCGACCGCGCGGTGGCGCAGCATCAGGTGGGGAAAATCGACCTCCCAGGCGTGCGGCGGCACGTAGGGGCACTTGGTCATGAAACACATGTCGCACAGCGTGCAGGCATCGACGACCGCCTTGAGCTGCGCGTTGGAGAGGTCCGCAACCTCCTCGTTGGGGCTTTCGTCGATCGCGTCGAACAGGATGGGAAAACTGTCGCACAGGTTGAAGCAGCGGCGGCAACCGTGGCAGATGTCGTAGACCCGGCGCAACTCGGCCTCAAGCGCGGCCTCGTCGTACCAGGCTTCGTCCTGCCACGGAATCGCGTGGCGCGTGGGCGCTTCGAGGCTGCCTTCCATGTTTCAACCCACCTTCGTCATTGCGAGCGCAGCGAAGCAATCCAGAGCACCATGCGCCGCCCTGGATTGCTTCGTCGCTATCGCTCCTCGCACTGACGAGGAGCATTTGGCGGAATTCACGCGTCGAGCGAATCCAGCGTCTTCTGGAACTTGCCGGCGTGGCTCTTCTCGGCCTTGGCGAGTGTTTCGAACCAGTCGGAAATCTCGTCGAAGCCTTCGTCGCGCGCGGTCTTGGCCATGCCCGGATACATATCGGTGTATTCGTGGGTCTCGCCGGCGATCGACGCCCTGAGGTTCAACGAGGTGTCGCCGATCGGCAGCCCGGTGGCGGGATCGCCGGTTTCCTCGAGATATTCGAGGTGGCCGTGGGCGTGCCCGGTTTCGCCCTCGGCGGTCGAACGGAACACTGCGGCGACGTCGTTATGCCCTTCGATGTCGGCCTTCTGGGCGAAATAGAGATAGCGGCGATTGGCCTGGCTTTCGCCGGCGAAGGCAGCCTTGAGGTTGGCTTCGGTCTGTGATCCTGCGAGTCCCATGATCCTGCTCCTTGTCATGCGTTGCGTGCCCCGCCGTTCTGCGACGGCTGCGCACCAAAGGCCATAGCAATTTTCCGCGCCAGGTAATCGAAAGAAGCGATCACATAATCGCGAATCGCTCGCAATTACGATTTCCAGTCCATGGTATCCACCGGGAAAATTATCGCCGAGGACGAGGCCAGGTTTCTCGACCGGAGCGCCATGCGGGTTGTCGTGGTCGAGGAAACGGAAAGCAGGCGCGAAACCCTGTTAGGCAATGGCATCTGACCCCGCGCGGCGCTGCGGCATCCACACCAGCGGCAAGGTCGGCATCATCGCGGCTGCCCCGACCCTGACTTCCAGTTTTGCCCCCTCGGCGATGGCAAAATCAGGGATTCGCGCGAGCCACTCCTCCAGGAATATCCGGATTTCCGCTCGTGCCAGGCTCGATCCCATGCAGTAGTGCGCGCCCGCACCGAATGTCGCATGCTGGATACGCGGACGGCCGAAATCGACGGCAAGCCAATCGTCGCCGTTCTCGGGAAAATTGCACAGCGCGGTCGGCGCGACGATCAGGTCGCCTTGCTTGAGCAGCACTTCGCCCAGCACGACGTCGCGGGTGACCTCGCGGGTAAGATTGACCATGGCCATGCGCCGCAGGAACTCCTCGATCGCCTGGGTCATGATCGCCGGTCGCGTGCGTAGCTCGTGCCGATGGCCGGGGCTGTGCGCCAGGAAGCGCGTGATGAACGTCAGCATCGAGGCAACGGTATCGAGTCCGGCCAGCAAGAGCACCGACATGAGCCCCTGCAACTCGTCGTCCCGCAGCGCCCGGCCATCGATCCTGGCGCGCGCCAGATCGCTGACCAGGTCATCGCCGGACCCGGCGCGCCGCTCGCGAACCTTGGCCATCGTGTAGTCCGCCAGATCGGCGAAGCCCTGGATTCGCGTCTCCGGCACGTCCGGACGGATGATGCGATCGACGATCCCCATGATCACCGGTCGGTCCCGGGCCGGCAGGTCGAGCATCCCCATGAAGATGGCGATCGGCATCTGCTGCGCGAAATCGGCGACGAATTCACATGCCCCGCGGGGCTCCAGATCGTCGATCAGGCCAATCGACAAGGTCCGTGCCCGGTCTGTCAGCCGCTTGACCGCTCCGGGAGTCATCGCGCGCGACAGCAACCTGCGGTAGTGGGCGTGATCTGGCGGATCGATCATCAGCGGGATGATCGGCGGCACCGGATTGGCTTGCTTCGGCACGCGCATGGCGCGGCTCGAGAAGGATTCCGCATCTTCCAGGATGCGGCGGACATGATCGCCTTTGGTCGCTACCCAATGGCCGCCGTTACGCTGGGTCCAGAACAGGTCGGGCACGCCGGATTCGCGCAGGCGGACCATCGCCGCCGCAAAGTCACCATCCGGCGCATCGACGTGAAACGTGTCGTAGTCGACAACCCTTCCCGATGGGACATGATCGGGAATATCGGTCCTGTCCGGATAAAGCATGATGACTCCTCTGCGCCGCCAATCTTTGCGGCCGTGCGCCGGGGGCGCTATGGGGTGTGCCATGCAAGGCGGGCGGTCAGTGGGTCGCGCCGATCAGTTCATTGTAATTGCCGTCGACCCATGTCTCGGGATCGGCATGATGGACATAGGCGACCAGCTGGCGCCACTGCTTCGCATCGGAATAGATTTCGAAGCGGGTGACGCGGAAATCCTCGTCGGTCTTCATGACATCGACTTCCTCGGCGTTGAAGACCGTTCCATCCTCGCCGGTCCCTCCCCAGTAGAGCACCTGCGCCCACCCGCTCTCGCTGGCGAAGATGTCATAGCGCTTGACGCCGAAGTCCGGGATCCGCTTCCAGTAGAGTTCCAGCTCGCGCAGCGGCAGCGCGTTGTCGGCAAAATGGGCGCCGCCTTCCATGATGCTTTCGCCGCGTTGGGGGATGTAGAAAGTCACCGGACCGGTCTGAATCGCTGTGGGCAGGGTCGGCGTCCGTCCCTCGATATGGGCCTGTGTCATCGCCTGATGCTCGATCAGGTATTTTTCCGCCATTTGCCGATGGCGCTCGGTTCGTGTCGTCATGGTGATCCTCTCCCTAGGCAGCGCGACGGGATTTCGACGAACAAGTGCACATGATCTCGCGCCAAGGCAATGCGAATGCATCGAGGCCGGGTCAGCATCAGGATCGCCTGAAGCGGCCCCCGCCTGATACCAAGCTGCGGTGATCCTGCCACTGGGTCAGCTGAGGCCACGCTCCGCAGAGATTTCTGCTCAATTGACACGTTGTCTGTGCATTCATAGGCTGCGCCTCAAGCAGGCAGCGCCACGCAGAAGCCGGACGGGACAGCCTGGCGGCAAGGATGGAGAGAGAAATGGCAGGTGAAGGCCGCCCCGCAGAGATGTCCGACCTCGAATGGCTCGTCGCGTTGGAGGAACTCCGCCAGCTCAAGGCCCGGCGCGACCGCTATGTCGATGCCCATGACTGGGACGCTTACCAGGCGCTGCATGCGCCCGACCATGTGTCATACCATGCCGACGTGCCCGGCGCGGACCAGCCGGTTGCCTGGACTTCATCGGAAGAGATGATCCGCAATGTCCGAAAAATCATGACCGAAACCCACTCGATGACGATGCATCACTCTTATGATGCGGAAATCGTGTTCGACACGCCCACCAAGGCCCGCGCCATCTGGGCAATGACTGCGGCACAGGTGGCGCAAGGCGCGGACGGCGAGCCGTCCTGGCAAATCACCTATGGCAATTATTACGAGACCTACGAAAAGCGCGATGGCCGCTGGCTGTTCACCACGCGCCGCTGGCACCGCTATCTTGCGACAGGTTCGGACGGGGTCGTCTTCCCGCAGCAGCCGATTCAGGGCTCGAGCGCATTTGAAGCCACGGGCCAGGGATTCGGGCGCGGCCCTGCCTGAAACCGAGGCGCGTCAGTCTGTCGCATGGAAGGAATGCCGATGCCCAGCACGCTTTCCGCCGAAAAACCCCGCAGCTTTCGCATGTCACCGACCGCGCAGGAAGTGATCGACGGTTGGCAGGCGCAAAATCCCCAGGCCGTGCCGCCGCCCAGCCACCGCTGGGATGTTGGCCGGATGGAGCTGTTCAACGAAGATCGCTGGCAGGACGTGTTCCGCGAGATGCGCGCCGAGGCACCGGTCAACAAGGTGACCGGAACGATCGTCGGCGAATACTGGAATGTTTGCACCCACAAGGCGATCCAGTATGTCGAATCGCTGCCCGAGATTTTTTCGTCGTCCTGGCTGCATGGCGGCATCTCCATCGCCGAGGCTCCCAAGGGCGTCGCGCACAATGTCAGCCTGCCGATGTTCATCGCCATGGACCGGCCCGAGCACACGCCGCGCCGGCGGACCATCGCCAATGCCTTCACCCCGGCCGAGATGCTGCGCCTGACCGCAGAAATCCGCGCCCGCACCGGCCAGCTGCTCGACGAACTGCCGCAAGGCGAACAATTCGACTGGGTCTCGCGCGTCTCGGTGGAACTGACCACTTCGATGCTGGCGATCCTGTTCGATTTTCCCCGCGAGGACAGCCAGCTGCTCAGTTTCTGGTCGGACTGGATCACTGCCATTGAGGCCGGGCATATTCCCGATGTTTCCGAAGGCCGGGTCAAGGCCTCGCGCGAAATGACCGATTATTTCATGCGACTGTGGGACGAGCGCAAGAATGCGGCAACGCCGGGCAAAGATCTGCTGTCGATGATGATCCATTCGGACAGCCTGGGCGCGCTGAGCCCGCAGGAATTCATGGGCACGCTGATGCTGCTGGTGACCGGCGGCAACGATACCACCCGCAACACCATGTCGGGCTTCATCGAGGCACTCGACCGCTTCCCCGGGGAGCGCGCCAAGCTGGAGGCCGATCCCTCGCTGATCGCTTCCGCCGTTCCCGAAGTGATCCGCTATGTCACTCCGGCGATCCATATGCGGCGCACGGCCACCCAGGACACCGAATTGTTCGGGCACCGGATAGCCAAAGGCGACAAGATCGTCCTGTGGTATCTCTCGGCCAATTTCGACGAAAGCCAGTTCGACAAGCCCGACCGGCTGATCGTCGACCGGGAAAATGCCCGTCGTCATCTGGCCTTTGGCTATGGCATCCATCGCTGCGTCGGCGCGCGGCTCGCAGAACTCCAACTGCGCGTGCTGATGGAGGAAATGCTGGCGCGCCGGATCAGGGTGCATGTCACGGGAAATGTCATGCGCGGTGGCGGTGCCTTCATGCACGCGCTGCGCAAGCTGGAAGTAACGGCCGAGCGCTATTGAGTTGATCGAACGCACGGTCGCGAGCCGACTCCCGATCTGCCGAATGAAGTGAAATCGTTCTGAGGCGAACTTCCTTGTCGCAGATGAATGCCATGGTCACGCTCGATGCGGACTCCTGCCTCCCCGACCGCCGCCCCCCCCCGCCCGAAGAAATCGACCTTGTGCCCTTAAGGACCTCGCGCCGTGCTGTTCCGGACTGGGGCAGGAGCGGCGCGGCTTGTCACCCCTGCTTCACATCCGCCCTGAATCTGCGGATTTCTGCGGAAAAAAGAGCTTAACACCGTTGCCGGTGACCGGTGCAGGCGCAATAGCCGCTTGACCGGACATCACGGGAAGTCCGCAACGAGGAGCGCGCGCAGGCATGGTGCAGAATGCGTCGGCATACGCAACGGCAGGACTGCGGCGCATCATCACCCGGATGATCGCCGCCGCGCTCGTCGGTGCGACATCGCCTGCGCTCGCCGCGCCCAAATCGCTGACCATTACCGCAGACGCTCCTTTGCGTCTTGGCACCTTTGTCGTCATCGCCAGCGGCTCGCGCAGCGTGACCGCGAGCGGCGCGGTAACCAACATATCGGTTGTCCCGATCGCCTCTTCCCCGGTCGGCCCAGCCCAGTTCACCGTGACTTATGATCGCGGCAACAACAGCCAGAAACCGCTCAGCATCCTGTTCGAGGTGATCCTGGGGGCCGTATCGCCGGTAAGCCAGTCTGGCGTGACCGGCAGCCTGTCCGCCTTCACCAGCGATCTGGCCGGTGCACCGGTGTTGCAGCCCAGGCAGGCCTACACCTACACAATCGCCAATTGCGTCGCGCGGACCTGTTCCAAGTCGTTCCGGGTCGGTGCCCGGATCGACGTCACCCGCGCCAGCGGCGGCGCTGCGCTGACGATCCCGCTACCGATGATCGCGAACCTGATATCGTCGGAGCGGCCATGAGCGGTCCGTTTCGTCTGGCGGCGGCCGCTGCGATCCTGTTGCCGGCACCCGCGCTGGCCGGGGACGTGGCAGCAAGTGCGAGCGGCGCTGCGGCGGCGGTGGTGGTCGGCCCGGTGACGGTGCGGCAGATTGCCGATCTCGATTTCGGCACTGTCGCCGCCGACGCCGCATCGCCGGGTTGGGTGACTCTGGAACCCGGCGGCGGCGGTGCCATCTACAGCGGCGGCGCGCGGCAGGCCTGCGGCACCGGGCCGAGCTGCCCGGCACCGCACGCGGCGCGTTTCGAGGTCACCGGCGAGGCCTATCGCGCTTATGCAATTGCCGCTCCGGACAGCCTGACGCTTGCCGGGGACGCGATCGAAGCGCGGTCCCCGGCCCCGGTGCTGACGATCGAGCGCCTGCGCATTCGTTCCGCCAGCCGCCCCGGAGCAGGACCCATGGGCCAGCTCGATGCAGCTGGCCGAGACAGCTTCGATCTCGGGGGATCCCTGCATTTGCCCAGCGCGCTGGCCCCGGCACGGTATCGCGTCAGCGTCGAGGTCATCGTCACCTATAGCTGACCACTGCGCGGCGCGAAGGTTTCCGAAACCCTGCGTGCCATTATGTTTGACTGCGTAACCTTGTGTTTAACTCTCGCGGGTAAACATTCCTCTCGCGCACGGCTGCCGGCATCCCGGGGGCCGGTCTATCCAGCGCGATTTCATCGGGTGTTTCGGGCTTTACGGGGCCATCTGCTCAAGGGGAAATCTACATGAAGAAGATCGTACTTGCCGCCGCTCTGGTGGCACTTTCGTCGGGCGCGGCCCATGCCGCCACGGCTGCCGGTTCGGCCACGGCAACCGTCATTGCGCCGATCACAATCGCGCACGTGGTTGGCGCTTCGCTGAACTTCGGCACCTTCGATGCCAGCACGGGCGGCACTGTTACGGTGACTGCCGCTGGTGCCGGCACCGCTTCGGGCGTCAGCTTCGTTTCGGGTTCGGTCAACGCGGCCGATGGGTTCAACGTGACCGGTGACGGCACGCGCAGCTTCAACATCACCACGACCGGCGGCAACGTCACCTCGGGTTCCAACACCATGGCGTTCACCACCTCGCCGTCGGCTGCGACTGGCACTCTGGTCGCCGGCCTGGCCTCGTTCACGGTCGGCGGCGTGCTGACTGTCACCTCCGGCCAGTCGGTCGGCAGCTATACCGGCAGCTACAACGCCACTGTCGTTTACCAGTAAGACCTGGCGCGAAGACTAACTGGTCCGGTTGCAGCCCATGCGGCGGCAACCGGACCAACTTTCGAAGAATTGAACCATGATACGCATGTCAGCCTGTTTGCTGGCTGCCATTGCGGCAGTGGCGGCAGCAAGCCCGGCCCTTGCCGGTCCCGCGCAGACGAACGGCTTCAGCCAGGCAAATGTGGTTGTGCCGAGCGCGGTCGTGCCCATCGACATTCTGCGGTTCGGCGAGTTCATCAGGCCGACATCTGCCGGAACCTTGAGGGTCGCGAACAACGGCACAGTTACGACGACCGGTGGAGTGACGGGCAACACAGCGATCCTCCAGACCGGACTCGGTCGCGGGCCAGGCTCGTTCATGCTTACCGGCAGCCCAAACCGTTTCGTATTGGTGGCCTTGCCCGCGACCATGTCGATCTCCAACGGGGCGCAAACGATGACCGTGAACGGGTTCAACTCCAACACGATCATTTTGGGCATCGCGCAGCTCGACGCGACCGGACACTTCGACCTCAACGTGGGGGCAACGCTTAACGTTGGTGCCAATCAGGCCACCGGGAACTACACCGGCACCTACACGGTAACTGTGACTTACTTCTAGCTGCCGATTGCCACTTTCTAAGCAAGAATACATAGAGTTCCCTCGTGACCGGCAAATCGGGATCCAGGGCTTGCTCATCAGATTTCGCATTCGGCACCAGGGGCCGCCGCTTCGCATTTCAGGTCGATTTGCGCTGGCGCTGGCGCTGGCGTTGCCGGCTGTCGTCGGCCAGCATGCGCTGGCGCAACCGGCAAGTCCTGCGGCAGGTCCTGCGCCCGCCACGCCGCCGCCCGGCTCGGTTGGCGGCATGGGCGATGTCAATGTCTTTCCCAAGCGGGTGGTGATCGACCAGCGACAGCGGGTGGCGAGCGTCGGCCTGTTCAACCGCGCCGCCGCCCAGAGCGACTACGATATTTCCCTCACCGACATGATGATGACCCCGGACGGGCGGATCGTCGGTCTCGACGCGGTCACCGATCCGGCGGCAAAGGGGCGTGTTCGCCCGGCAAGCGGCTTGCTGCGCTATTCGCCGCGCCGTGTGACGCTGGACAGCCATGGCTCGCAGACCATACGCATCATGGCGCGGGTCTCGCCCGACCTGCCCCCGGGCGAGTACCGGACGCATTTCTCGGCGGTTGCCGTGCCCGATTCCGCCGCAGGTGGTTTCACCATCGAGCAGGCGGCACAGTCCGGTCAGGGCAACGGGATCGGCGTCATGATCGTTCCGCGCTTCGGCATTTCCATTCCGGTCATCCTGCGCGTCGGCGAAACCACGCTGACTGCGGGCCTGCGCGATCTTGCGGTCACCTCGCAGCCGGGCGGCGGCCGGGCAATCGCGCTGACCATCACCCGCGACGGAACCCGATCGGCGTTCGGCGATATTGTCGTCACGGTGACCGGCACCAAGACCAAGGTGGCTGAAATCATGGGCATCGGCGTCTATACCGAAGTCAACCAGCGGGCCGTTCAGATCCCGCTCGATCCGGCTTCCGACCCCAGGCTTGCCGCCCGGGGTGCCAGGCTCACCGTGACCTATACCGACGATGACTTTGCACCCGGCAAAATTCTCGCGAGGCAGGACTTCATAGTGCCGTGAAACCGGGCAAAGGGGGCAACGCGACGGGTCCGCCCAGGCTGGGCAGGGCCATTATCGGCGCGACTCTTCTGCTGAAGGGCGATGCCTTCGCGCCCGGTGACAGTCAGCAGCACTACGATCCGGACAAACCCGGAGCGACGCGTGGCGACCGCACCAGGATCGTGCTGCCAGAGACCGGCTTTGGCCCAGAGCCTGCCGCGACGGTGCCGGCCGAGCCGACAGGCGACACGCGCGAGGCAGCGCTCGCCACACCGGCAGCGGCCGCGCTGTCCCTCGACGCCAGACCGCAGGATCAGCCCAGGATCGCCCCGGAGCGGCGCGCCGCCGGCATCGGCAGCGAGCGGCCCAGGCGGCCTGCATCGCCTGACAAGCCGCGATTGTCGTCCCGAGACCAGCTTCGCGCTGCACCTGACGCTGGGCCAGGGTTGCCGGTCGATGGGCCGGTGGAGCAGGAAATGCCGGAGCCGGCTGCGCAGGTGCCGGAAACGACCGAGACGATGCCTTCCGCAGCTATTACGATAGCGGCACCTGCCCCATCCCTGCCCGCGCCTGGCGCAAGCGATCCGCCACCGGAGGCGGCCGCTGGAGGCCCGCCGCCGCAGACCTTCGCGCTGCCCGAACCGACTTTTGGCGCGACGGCGGACAGCAAGGGTGTGCCCGAAAAAGCCCGGGCCGGAAGCACGGCCAACCCGCCAGCGGTGCCGACAGACGCGTCAGATCCGTCTGAAGCGGTAGCCGAGGCTGCACCGCAACAGGCTGGCGTCCTTCCGCAACCGGCCTTCGGCGGCGCGCCGCAAGCAGCAGTTGGCCAGGGTGCTGCGGAACCAGTGCGCGAGGACGACACGAGCACATCCGCCGCCCCGCCAACCCGGCCCGTGCTCTCGCTGGTTTCGCCCCCGGCACCGTCGCCAGCTGCCGCGCCCGGCGTGGCGACTGCGGCTTCCGCGCCATTGCAAAGCGTGAACCCCATGGCACCGCAGGCAGTCCCGCATGCGCTCCCGCCCCCACCAGCGCTCCCCGTGGCGGTGAATGACAACGTGCCGCAGCAGGCCTCGAACCTGCCGCAACCCGCGTTCGGCAAACCGGTTGCGCCTGCGCACGGCGAAGGGGCTGGGTCCGCCCTGCCCCGACCGGTGTTCGGCAGCAGTGCGGCCCCATCGCAAACCCGACAGGAGTCGCCGCACCAGGGCCGGCCGAGCCGGCTCGCGATCGCCGAACTGCCCGCTGCGGCAAACGGCGATAGCGCCATGCCAAGGCCCGCATTCGGCCCGCCCGCCGCAGCCGAGCCCGCTGCGCCGGTGCCCGCCGAACTGGCCGCCTCGCGGACAACCACGGCGGTTCCGCTGTCCGGCGGGCACACTGGCCCGGCCGCAGTGGCGGCGCTTCCCGCCGCCCAGCCGCGCGCCCGGCTGGCCGATACCTCGCCGCGCATGCCGGGCGATCCCGCGCCGGCATTCACCATCGACGACGAACTCATCCTCCAGGTGCAAACTCCGCGCGGCGAGCTGGCGGATACGATCACCGCCTATGGCACGCGTTCGGCGGTCTATCTGCCGCTCGGCGCGATGACCCGTTTCCTCGATCTGGCGATTTCGGTCAGCGACGCGGGCCATTACGCCAGCGGCTGGTTCCTCGACGAGAAGCAGACCATGTCGATCAACCTTCGGCTGGGTACGCTCACGGTGAATGGCCGGGAACTGTCGCTGTTCCGCAGCGATGCGGCGGCGTTCGAGGGCGAACTCTATCTGCGCGCGGATCGCTATTCCGACCTATTCCCGCTGGTCCTCACGGTGGATCTCAGCGCGCAGACCGTCACCGTCAAGACCCTCGTCCCGTTTCCCTTCGAAGCGCGCATGGCCCGCGACGAGGAACGTGCGCGGCTGGCCGGAGCAGCCGGGCGCGAGGCGCGCCGCTGGCCGCGCGAGGAGACGCCTTGGCGGGCACTGTCCTTCCCGATGGCGGACGCTGAGCTGCGCGGTGTTTCCGACAGCACCTATGGCACCAGGGCCGAGGGCGATCTGCGGATTGCCGGGGATTTCGCCTTCATGACAGCGCGGGCCTTTGCCAGCGCCAGTTCGCGCGACGGCCTCACGGGCGCGCGCATCGAGCTGGGCCGCCGCGATCCCGACGGCGGACTGCTCGGCCCGCTGGGTGCGACCGAATTCCAGCTCGGCGATGTGACGACGACCGCGCTTCCCCTCGGCCTGAGCGGGGTCAGCGGCGGGGCGCGTTCGTCACCAATGCGCCGCTGGAGCGCGCCTCGGTGTTCGACACCATCGATCTGCGCGGCGAACTGCCCGAAGGCTACGAAGTCGAGCTTTACCGCAACAATGTGCTGATCGGCTCGACCCGGACGCCGGTCAACGGGCAATACCAGTTCCTCAAGACGACGGTGGACTACGGTCTCAATGTCTTCCGGCTGGTGTTCTTCGGCCCGCAGGGACAGCGCCGCGAGGACGTGCGGCGGGTGAGCGTCGGCGATGGCCGGCTCAACCAGGGCGAATTCGTCTATACGCTGGGCGCGGCGCAGAAAGACGTCAACCTGTTCAATGTCTATGGTCCCTCGTTCAGCCCGGCGCGCGACTTCGGTGCCTGGCGCGGCAATGCGCTGCTGGAATACGGCCTCACAAAACAGCTGACAGCTTCGTTGGGCGGGGCGTGGTACGAAAGCCGCTCCGGCGGAGGCTGGCTCGCCACAGCAGGGCTGAGGACCGGCATCGGGGGAACCGCAGTCAGGCTCGACCTCGGCTATGAGAGCCACGGCGCAAAGGCGGCGCTGTTGGGACTGGGCGGCAGACTGGGCGGCGCGACCTATACGCTGACCCACGCCGAGTATAGCGGCGGGTTCACCGACGAGGTGCAGACATTCATCGCCGATCCGCTGCGCCGCGCAACGGAACTGAACATCAATACCGCGATCAGGCTCGGCGGGGGCGATCAGCCGCTGATGCTGCCGCTCTACGGACAATACCGCAGGGTCGAATTCGCCGACGGGCGCACGCAGACCGACGCGACACTGCGCGGATCGCTGCCGCTGGGCGGGTTGATGCTGTCCAACACGCTGAACTATGACAGCAATGCCGGCCTTGGCTTCGGCTCGAGCTCGCAGCTGCGCGGCAGCTTCGACCTGGCATCGCTGTCGGGATCGCGGCTGCAACTGCGCGCCGGCGTGGATTACGGCATTCTCCCCAAGCTGCGGCTGGAGGGCGGAACGGTCGAGGCCAACTATGCGCTGGACGAGCGCACGCTGGTGCGGGCTTCGATCGGCCATACGTTGATCGATGACCACACCAGTTTCGGCCTATCCGCCGTGCGCCGGTTCGGCAAATTCACGCTCGCTTTCGATGGCAGCTATGGCGTGCCCGACCGGAGTTACAGCGCGGCACTGCGGCTGGGATTCAGCTTCGGGCGCAATCCGCTGAGCGGCAGATTCTTCGTGGCCGAGCCCGGGCTGGCGGCGGGCGGGGCAATTGCCGCGCGGGCCTATCGCGACAGCAACGGCAACCGCCAATTCGACCGGGGCGAACAGGCTTTGCCCGACGTCGATTTCCTGGCTGGCTCGCGCAGCGGCAAGACCGATGCGCAAGGCGTCGTCCTGCTGAGCAGCCTGGGTGATGGCCATCGCGCCAGCCTGACGGCGATCCGGGAATCGCTGCCCGACATCGCGCTCGCACCGGTCAGCGAAGGCATCGAGGTGGTGCCTCGCGCCGGGCGGATCCATGTCACCGGCTTCCCGGTGCAGGAACTGAGCGAAATCGACGGCACCGCCTATTTCAGCGAAAATGGCAACCTCGGGCGCGAGGTGTCCGGCTTGCGGCTGCTGCTGGTCGATGAGCAGGGCAAGCCGGTCGCCAGGGCGCGGACCGAAGGCGATGGCAGCTTCTTTTTCGAACAGGTCCCGCCCGGGAGCTATGCGATCCGGATCGACGGCAACCAGGCGGCTAGCCTGAAGATTCACCTTGCCGAACCGATTGCGGTGACGGTCGCAGCGAAAGCCGGATATCTGAGACAGGTGGTCAAGGTCAGCGCTGACTGATACCAAAGTGCATTGCGTAATTCTCGGACCACATGCTGACGCATAATGTCCAGGCTCAAGATGACAGTGCCGCCAATTCCTTCGAGTCAAAATAGTCGCGCCAGTGCGCGATCTTGCCGTCCCTGATCTCGAATGCGCCCATGACATGAAGTTGGACCACTTTGGCAGGACTGACCTTACTCTTGAAGGTTTCCAGGCGCTCGGTCAGCACAGTCGAAGTGTTGCCCTGGACGTGCAGCACCTCCATATCGATGGTCCAGCCGCCGACGAACGCCGCGAGCAGTTCGTAGGTCTGGTCCGGCCCGATACAGCGCCCCTGCGGCATGGGCATGTTGATATAGAGGCAATCAGGCGTGAGCATCGCGTGAAGGTCTGTGCGGCTCAGTATCGGCCATTCGGTGCACAACTTGCGAACCAAGGCGATGGCGGTCTGATCGCTCATGCCATTGCCTCGACTTTTGCCGCTTGCGCGACCTGCGGCCCACGGATCAACCGGCCCGGCAGTCTGCCGGTCGCCGTGTCATGGTCGATGGTCTGCTCGCCGGCTACAAAGGTTGCGACATAGCCCTGCGCGCGCTGCATCAGCCGCCGCGCGCCGGTGGGGAGGTCGAACACGATTTCCGGCAGCAGCAGGTTCAAGCGCTCCTGATCGATCACGTTGATGTCGGCGCGGTAGCCCGGAGCGATCCGTCCGCGATCGTGAAGACCGTATAGCTCGGCGGTATCGCGGGTGATCATGCGCACTGCGCGGCCGCTTTCGATCTTCGGCCCGCGCTTGCGATCCCGCGCCCAGAATGACAGCATCATCGTCGGCGTACCCGCATCGCAGGCCACCCCGCAATGCGCTCCGCCATCGCCCAACCCAAAGTGGCTCGACGGGTGCATCAACATGTCGTGCACGTCCTGCAAGCTGAAATTATAATAGTTCGTGATGGGGTACTGGATCAGATTGCGCCCGTCGTTGCCCAGCATGTGATCGTAGCAGAACTCTTCGGGCGTGATGCCCAGCGCAGCGGCCTTGGCAACAACCGTGTTCTCCTTGCCCGGTTCGAGATCGAGCGTCTCGTCGATCGGGAACATGTGCGTGAAGTCTTCATGCAGCATCTGCGCCATCGGGTGGCGGTAGGTTCCGTTGGGCTCGGCCAGTATCCGCGCGCGCACCTCGGGCTTGCGCATTTCCGCCACACGTTCCCTCAGCGGCAGGTCGACGATCGCGAAGTAGCTGGGCCGGGTCGAGAACGTGTGCTGGAAGCTCTGCAGGCCAAAGACGATGCCTGCCGGGCGCGCGCCCACCTGCGGATAGACGGGAACGCCCTTGGCCTGCCACTCGGCCGAGCGGTCGAGCAGCATTTTCCAGCGATCGAGCTCGGTGTGGGTCTGCATCACGCCGAACACCACCGGTCGCCCGGACTTTTGGGCGATACTGCCGATCCAGTCGATCTCGGCATGGGCGACTTCGGAGACTTCGCCATCCATCCCCCGCGGGATAACTTCGAATACACCTGTGCCGAGCTTGGCCATCTCCTCGGCTATCGCCTCGAACTCGGCTTCTTCCGTATAGGTACCGGGTACGACGCCGCCCGTGTTGTCGCGGTGCGCGAGCAGCCGCGAAACCGAAACACCCAGCGCGCCCGCTTCCACACCTTCGCGCACGATCATGCAGATTTGCGCGATCTCGTCCTTGGTCGCATCGCCGGTCGCCGCGCGCTCCCCCATCACATAGTGGCGCACCGCCGAATGCGGGACATGGGTGCCGACATCGACCATCCAGCGGCGGCTATCGAGCTTGTCGAGATATTGCGGAAAGCTCTCCCACCCCCAGGTCATGCCCTCTGTCAGCGCAGTGCCGGGAATGTCTTCCACACCTTCCATCAGGTCGATCAGCCGCTGGTGTTCATTCGGGTGAACCGGTGCAAAGCCGACGCCGCAATTGCCCATGACCACCGTCGTCACGCCGTGCCAGCAGGAGGGCGCGAGCTGTTCGTCCCAGGTCGCCTGACCGTCATAATGGGTGTGGACATCGACGAAGCCTGGCGTGACCAGCAGGCCGGTGCGTCAAACAGTTTCTCACCATCACGCTGAGTCAAATCGGGCGCAATCTCGACGATCAAGCCGCCCGCAACGCGGACGTCTGCATATCGCGCAGGGCCGCCGTCTCCGTCGAGAACGGTGCCGCCCATTATCAGCAAGTCGGCCATTTTCATCTCCCGGTATTACGGGCCATGCCTGTGGCCCGGCACATCATTGGCGTCAGATCGATGGTGGTCTGACAGCCTCGCAAAGTCGTCTCAGAACGCAGGGCGACCGTAAACCCGCCCGAGCGGGGAATCGCTGCCAAAGCCAAGCAATTTGAGCAGTTCGGTCTGCTTGGAATGGCGCACCAGCGGCGAGATGGTGAGCCACCAGTTCTCGTTCGGCATGAAGCAATCCATGTTGTAATAGGCGAGGATCGCGGCGCGCTTGCGGTCCTTCGTTACATTCGCGCCGGTCTTGTGCCACACACGGCTCTCCATCATCACCAGCGAGCCGGCGGGCGCTTCAAGCGGGACCGTGTCGCCCATGATTTCGTCCATCGAGGCCGCTGAACGATTAAGCCTGTGGCTGCCCGGAACGAAGCGGGTCGCGCCGGTCTCGTTCGTGAAATCGTCCATGCACCAGATGAAATTCAAACCATGCGGCTTTTCCCCCCACGGCATTGGATCGGTGCCCTGATCGGCGTGGAGATGCATCATGCCGCTGCCGGGCAGGGTAATGTTGGCGGAGAAGGTGGAAAGCCGGATGCCGCCGTCGACCACCGATTTCACCATCTCCATGACCACCGGATGCACGGCGAGATCGCAGAAGAGCTGCTGGCGGCTCGGCAGGTTCCACACGCGCTGGGTAGCATTGCCGAGCATGGTGTCGGCGAAATACGGATCATCGGCGCGGCCCGTCCGGCGGTCGGCCTCTGCTTCCGCATAAACCGCATGGCGCAACCGGGCGTGTTCCTCAGGCGAAATCACACCCGACAGGATGGCCACCCCATGCTCGCCAATGTCGCGCTTGGCCTGCTCGATGTCGGCGGTGATCGCAGGAACTTTGCTTGCCAGGGCCGTAGTCACTGATTTTTCTCCCAGACCGCAAAATCGCGGCACATGCGCCGATTTCGCAGTTTGATCGTTTACATACAGTCTGCATGTTTTATTCCGGTCGCGCCGGGTCGTCAACCCTCTCAGGTTGCGTTTACTCATGCCTTTTGAGTACAGGGAGCGGCGAAAGGAACATGCAGAGTGTCTGTAAACATGGCCGTCAGGCCTTCCTCCCGCGTGCCGGGAACGCAGCGCGTCAAGTCCGCAGCCACGCGCGCGGCGCTGATCGCGGCGGGACGCCAGTGCTTTGGTTCGGCGGGTTACCATGAGACGGGAACGCATGATCTTGTCGCACTGGCGTCGGTAACGCGCGGAGCGTTGTACCATCACTTCGGCGACAAGAAGGACCTGTTCGAAGCTGTATTTTTGCAGATGGACGAGGAATTGAACCGAACCGCCCACGCAGCGGTCGCGCCGCTGTCAGGCGATACCTGGCGCCAGCTCCTGATCGCCATGGAGATCTATTTGCGGTTGCGCGCGGAAAGCCGCGAAGCGCAGCGTATACTGCTGCTTGATGGCCCGGCAGTTCTCGGATGGGAGCGTTGGCGCGAACTGCAAGCCAGTTCGCTAAAGAGCATGATTCAGACACTTTGGATGCTGATGGATCAATCCGTGATTGAGAGAGGCTCACCGGAAACGCTGGCGCTGCTCATCTTCGCCGCGATGAACGAAGCCGCGCTTTCGATCGCCCATGCCGCAGACCCAAAGGAAGCGCTCTCTGCGCATACCGCTTCGCTTCTTGTGCTGGTGAAAGGCCTGCGGCTCAGTCCGACCGAATGTCTGACCTGAGGCCAGTTAATCGTTCAGCCTGACAGCCGACAGTCAAGACAGGCTCACGGGAGATCGATTGATTTTGTTAAGGCCCATGATCGATGGGCACCGCTTCTATCGATCAATTTTAACGACAATAATGATCGATAAGATCGTGCCGACAATGGTCCAGTAAGCAGCTTTCGTACAAAAGCACGTCAACGTTGGCGAGAAAATATCTCCGTTTGATGGTGCGGGCGGTGGGGATCGAACCCACACTCCTTGCGGAACGGGATTTTGAATCCCGCGCGTCTACCAATTCCACCACGCCCGCGTGGCGACGGCCTATAGCGCCGCTATCAAACCACGCAACGGCAAACATAAGCAACGCACCTTATGTTGTTGGCTTCACGGCCTTCTTCCGGGCGGCAACTTTTGCGGGGCCCGCCTTGCGGACATCGACGGACGAAGGGGCAAGAGGCAGGTTGGGTCAATTCCAAGCGGAATGACTTTAGCCGAACACCTCGTCGAACAGCGCCAGCATCGCCGCCCAGCTCTGGCGGTCGGCGCTGGCGTTGAATTTGACCGCGTCGAGCCCGCGCGAATCGCTGCCGGGGTCGGTAAAGCCGTGCCGCACGCCGCTGTAGCTGTGGAAGTGCCAGTCGGCCCCGGCCCCGTCCATTTCCTCCCAGAAGGCGAGCACCGCCTCGCGCGGGACCATCGGATCGGCGTCGCCATGACAGACGAGAATGCGCCCGCGAATGGCTCCGGCTGCGGCAGGTGCCTTGGTGTCGAGCAGGCCATGAAAGCTGACCACGGCTGCAAAGTCCGCCCCGTCGCGGGCCGCTTCCAGCGCCGCCTGGCCGCCCATGCAGAAGCCGATCGCCGCCATCGGCAGCCCGGCCGCCTCGGGATGGTCGCGCAAGATCGTTACGGCGGCGCGCAGGCGGGAGCGATAAATTTCGGACGTGGTGCGCAGAGCCTGGGCGAGCGGACCGGCGGCGGCGAAGCTATCGACCGGCTCGCCGTAGAAGTCGGCAATCAGGGTGAGATAGCCCTCTTCGGCCAGCATCCCTGCACGGCGTTCCATGGCCGGGTTGACGTTGGCGATGGTCGGGAACAGCACAACGACTGCGCGCGGGGCTGCCGCCGGTCGGGCGAGCCAGCCAGTGAGGGCGGTGGGGCCGTCGCGATAGGGGATGGGGTCGAGCGTGGTCATTGCAATCCGATTCACAGCCTCAGCGTGGGGGCTTCGACAAGCTCAGCCTGAGCGGACCTTTTTTTCAAGCTCAACATCCGCTCAGCCTGAGCTTGTCGAAGGCCCCATCGCACACCTTGCTCATTCCGGCAGGAAATCCGCCACCGAGAGATAGCGCTCGCCGGTATCGTAGTTGAAGCCGAGCACGCGCGATCCTGCGGGCAGGTCAGGCAGTTTCTGCGCGATCGCCGCCAGGGTCGCGCCCGAGCTGATGCCGACCAGCATGCCTTCTTCGGTGGCGCAGCGCCGCGCCCATTGCTTGGCGTCGGCGGGATCGACCTGGATCGCGCCGTCGATCGCCTGGGTGTGGAGGTTGGCCGGGATAAAACCGGCGCCGATGCCCTGGATCGGATGCGGCGCGGGCTGGCCGCCGGAGATCACCGGCGACAGCGTCGGCTCGACCGCATAGGCCTTCATCGCCGGCCAGGCGGCCTTGAGCACTTCGGCGCAGGCGGTGAGATGCCCGCCGGTGCCGACCCCGGTGATCACCGCGTCGAGCGGCGTATCGGCGAAATCGGCAAGCACTTCCTGTGCAGTGGTGGCTGCGTGGACGGCAATGTTGGCGGGGTTGTCAAATTGTTGCGGCATCCACGCGCCGGGGGTCTGCTCGACCAGTTCGCGCGCGCGCTCGATTGCCCCCTTCATGCCCTTCTCGCGGGGCGTGAGGTCGAAGGTCGCGCCGTAGGCCAGCATCAGCCGGCGGCGCTCAAGCGACATCGATTCGGGCATGACCAGCACCAGCGGATAGCCCTTGACTGCGGCAACCATGGCGAGGCCGATACCGGTGTTGCCCGATGTCGGCTCGATGATCGTGCCGCCGGGCTTGAGGCTGCCATCAGCCTCGGCGGCCTCGATCATCGCCAGGCCGATGCGGTCCTTGATCGAGCCGCCAGGGTTGGCGCGTTCGCACTTCACCCAGACTTCGGAATCAGGAAACAGCCGGGAGAGGCGGATATGCGGGGTGTTGCCGATGGTGGCGAGGATGCTGTCGGCCTTCATGGAGCGGGTTCCTTCTGGCGGTGCGACTCACGATACTGGGGCGCGAAGGTACGGGCGTTCCGCAATTCGGGAAACAGCCAGGCCCAGGCGATGGTGACGAATATGGCACCCGCGCCGCCAAACACAACCGCCCCGGTTGCACCAAGCAGGGCTGCGGCGAGGCCCGACTGCATTTCGCCCAGCTCGTTGGAGGCGGATATGGCGAGGCCCGAGATGGCGGAGACCCGCCCGCGCACCTCATCGGGCGTGTTGAGCTGGATCAGCGTCGTGCGGATGAACACCGAGATCATGTCCGCTGCGCCGAGGAGCGCGAGCAGCACCATCGAAGCCGCGAAATTGCGCGACAGGCCGAACAGCACGGTGGCCGCGCCGAACGAGGCCACCGCCCACAGCATCTTGATCCCGACGTTGTGCGCAAGCGGCCGCGCGGAAAGGTAGAGCGAGACCACCGCCGCGCCGATCGCCGGGGCAGCGCGCATCACGCCGAGGCCTTGCGCACCGACGCCGAGGATGTCGCGCGCGAAAATCGGCAGCAGCGCGGTCGCCCCGCCCAGCAGCACGGCAAACAGATCGAGCGTGACGCAGCCCAGCAGGAAGCGCTCGTTCCAGACGAAGCGGAAGCCTTCGGTCACCTGGCGCACCGGGTGCTCGTCGCGATTGCCCTCGGGCGCGGGCAAGCGGCGGATATTGAGGATCGCGGTCAGGCTGATCGCCAGCAGCACGCTCGCGGTCCAGTAGGGCAAGGCATGGCCGAAGCCATAGAGCAATCCGGCGAGCGCCGGGCCGCCGATCGCCCCGACCTGCCACGACATCGCGCTCATTGCCATGGCGCGAGGGATCAGCGGGGCGGGCACGATGTTGGGCGCAACCGCGCTCAACGCCGGGCCGATGAACACCCGCGCCGTACCGTGGAGCGCAGCCAGGCCGAACAGCACCGGCAGGCTGGTCTTGCCGAGCTGGGTGGCCACGGCGAGTGACAGGGCGATCAGCAGGTCGAGCGCGGTGGCGAGCGCGGCGACGCTGCGCCGATCGTAGCGATCGGCGATGACGCCGGCAATCGGGGTGAATAGGAACAGCGGCACGAACTGCGCCAGCCCCAGCAGCCCGAGGTAGAACGCCGCCTGCTGGATCGACATGCCATACTGGCCGCGCGCGACGTCATAAAGCTGATAGCCGATGATCACGACCATGCCGACGGTGCCGACCACCGAGGCAAAACGCGACAGCCAGTAAAGGCGAAAGTCGGGAATCTGGAGCGGCGAAGTGGGTTCGGTCACCTCTCCGGCATGGCAGCGCCGCCGCCGCTTGCCAAGCCTTGTGCTCAGAAAGCGAGTTGCACAGTCAAGCGCAGATCGCGCCCGGCAATGGGCACGAAATCGCGCGTGACACTCGCCGCGCGCCGCCCGGCCACATCGAACAGGTTGTCGACCGAGAGCAGCAGCGTCAGCGCGCCATCCTCACCCTGCGGGTGCCAGTCGGCCGACAGGTTGACCAGCGCGAAGCCGGGTACCGGATTTTCGAAAGTGGCGACGCGGTTCTGGGCCGCGTTCCATTCGATTTCGCCGCGCAGGCGCAGATTGCCCTCGCGCAATTCAGCGCCGCCGCGCAGCCGCAGCGGCGGAATGCGCGGCGCAGGGCCAGCGCCGAGCAGCCTTGCATGGGTATAGTCGAGCGCGGCGTCGAGCGTCAGGCCGACCGCTGCCCCAGCGCGCCGCCTCCACCGATGCGCTGGCCTCGATGCCATGGAACCGCGCTGGAAGCTGCGCATAGCCGAATAACGGGAAGCCGGCTCGTTCGCCGCCCGTCGGCAGTGCCGCAATGAAATTGCCGAAATGGGTGAGATAGCCGGTAAGCGAAAACGATGCCCGCTCGCCCTTGTAGCGCAGATAGGCCTCCATTCCGTCGCTGGTCTCGCTGCGGAATGCGGGGTCGCCTGCTTCGTAAGCCTGGGTAGCGACATGCAACCCGTCGGAGAGCAGCTCCTCTGGCGCAGGCGCGCGCGCGCCGCGTATGAAATTCGCGCCGATCTTCAGCCCTTCGCCCAGCGCATAGGACAGACCAAGCGCACCCGACCAGAGGTCGAAACTGCGGTTGAACAGGGCAGCGTCCGATTTGACCCGCACCCGTTCATAGCGGCCCGCGACCTCGATCTCGAACCCGCCAGCCTTGACCGATTGCAGGGTGAACAGGCCGAAGCGGTAGATCGTGTTGTCCGGCACAAAAGCCTCCGCGCCGACCAGCAAAAGTTTGCGGGTGAAAATCTGCACCCCGCTGCGTCCGCGCCAGCCATTGCGGTCGGCCTGCACCAAATCGAGCCGCGCCTCGACGCCGTCGCCCGAGAAGGTGGTGCCGATCTCATCGCCTTCCAGCTCGACATGGCGGTAGTCGCCATAAGCGCCGCGCAATTGCAGGCTCTTGAACATCCCCCCGAGTATCACTTCACTGCGCAGGTCAATGCGGGTCTGGCGCAGGTCGATGGAGACCAGTTCATCTGCGTGTTCCCCGCCCGCTTCCGCTTCCTCGTCGTGGCCATGGCCGGCACCGGGGCGAAGCGGCACGCCATACAGCGTGACGTATTGCTGCACCGATACACCCAGGCTGCCGCCCGAGCCGATCCACGCGATCCCTCCGCCCAGCGTATAGCTTTGCGCGGCGGAATTGGGCACGCGCCCGCTCTGACTGGCCAGTTCTTCGAACTCATCGGCTTTTTCTGTTTCCCTTTCGGCGCGGTGTCCGGCCGCCTCGTCGAGCAGGAATTCACGCAGCGGCCCGGAGTTGACGAGGCCGCCGACGCGCAGATCGTTGCTCTTGCGATACTGGGCATCGAGCTGGATCGCGAGATTGGCTCCCAGCGGCGCGTTGATTGCTGCCGCAATCGCGCGTTCGTCTGCCGCCGAACCATAGGAGCCGATGGCGTCAAGCGAAACTGAATCGGGGACCCGGCGCGGGATGCGCTTATCGAGCGCATTGACCGCGCCGCCAATGGCCTGTCCGCCGAACAGCAGCACGGCGGGACCATGCACCACGTCAATGTGCGTCGACCGTCAACGCATCGAAGACCACCGCATGATCGGCGGACACCGAGGAGGCGTCGATCGTGCCGATGCCATCAGTGAGCACGCGGATTCGGTCGCCATCGAAGCCGCGCAACACCGGGCGCGATGCGCCGGGGGCGAACGAGGTTGCCGAAACGCCAGGCAGCCTTGCCAGCGTCTCGCCAATCTGTCCGCGCAGCTGAGCCGTGAGCTGATCTCCTTCGATTGTTGCGCTGGTCGATAGCAGGCCGAAATCGGTCGGCGGGTGGCCAACGACGAGCAGGCCGTCGGACTCGCCATCATGCGCCACGCCGTGGGCTCGCGTGTCGGTGGGCTGGGCGTCTTGTGCAAGGGCGGGCTGGGCCATTGCGAGCATCGATGCGGCGAGTGTGAGTTGAAGTCGCATTTCCATGGGCGACTTCTACGTGTAATGATATAATATATCAATGGTGCCAGGCGATGTTGCGTTCGCCCTCTGCTCTGTCTGTCAGCGGCTGCGGCGCAGCCGGGGGTTTAGCTGGAGTACCTCGATGATCTTCATGAAATCGTCGAGCCGGATGATCCGTTCGAACTGGAAGCCAGCCTTGCCGTCGGTCACCCAGATCAGATGCGCCTCGATCCGGCCGACCACCGGCAGGCGCACGATGACCCGCTCACCCCGGCCGAGCCCGGGCGCTTCGGTGGCCATGAAGCCGTTCGCCGAAAGATTGACGACATGCAGATGGATATCGCCGAGCCGCCGGTGCTCGGCGATGACGCGGTGATCGACCGGGTGGCGCGTCGCCCGGCGCAGGTCGGTAACCGATAATTG
The DNA here is from genome assembly GCA_963777795.1 of uncultured Alphaproteobacteria bacterium. Taxonomy (GTDB): domain Bacteria; phylum Pseudomonadota; class Alphaproteobacteria; order Sphingomonadales; family Sphingomonadaceae; genus Novosphingobium. The sequence continues at coordinate 501,179 of CAVZRM010000002.1, read as the reverse complement.
GGCGCCTGCTCCCATGGCCATAGCTCACCTCGAAATCGCTTTGTGGGTGCCCCTAATGCACGGGAATGGCAAAGATTGGGTAAACCGGCAGTTGCCGGCGGCAAGGCCTTGCCGATGGTGCCCGGCATCCCTGAACGGCTGCCCCTAGGCAAGCAGGCCCAGCGGCGCTTCGAGCAGGCGCTTGACTGCCTGGACAAAATTCGCCGCATCCCAGCCATCGACCACGCGATGGTCGCAGCTGATCGACAGGTTCATCAGCTTGCGCTTTTCGATGCGCTCGCCAACGAACACAGGCCGCTCGACGATGCGGTTCGGCCCAATGATCGCCACTTCAGGGCGATGGATCACCGGGGTGGTGGCAATGCCGCCGAGGGGCCCGAGCGAGGTCACCGTCAGCGTAGATCCGGTCAGTTCGGCCGGCTTGGCCGAGCCTTGGCGCGCGGCGGCGGCAAGGCGGGAGATTTCTGAAGCCAGCTGCCAGACGGTCAGCGCCTGCGCCTCGCGGATGACGGGCACCACCAGCCCGGCGTCGATCCGGGTGGCCACGCCGAGATGCACCGAGGTATAGCGAGTCACCTCGCCCGCCGCGTCGTCGAAACGCGCGTTGATCATCGGATAATCGGGCAAGGCGCGGCAGATCGCGCGGATCAGCAGCGGGAGCATGGTCAGCTTCGGGCGGTCGCCACGCAATTCATTCAACTCGCCGCGCAGCGCCTCAAGCCGGGTGACGTCGCATTCCTCGACATAGGAGAAATGCGGGATGTGGCGCTTGGAGGCCGACATCGCCTCGGCAATGCGGCGGCGCAGGCCGATCACCTTGATGGTTTCGCCCGCACCGGGGACCTGCTCGACCGGGCGGTCGGCCGCCGCAGGTGCATCGACGGATGGGCGCGCGCGCCGATGAGCAAGGCGTCGAGCTCGGCGTGGCCAATGCGCCCGCCCGAACCGGCGCGGACCGTCCCCAGATCGATGCCGAGCCTGCGCGCGCGGGCGCGGACGGCGGGGGATGCAAGGACTTTGGCGCTGGTTGTGCTTCCCTTCTCCCTCTCCCCTTCAGGGGAGAGGGTCGGGGTGAGGGGGCTGTCGGAATGATTGGACATAGCCCCCTCACCCAACCCTCTCCCCTGAGGGGGAGAGGGCATTTGGACCATCGACTCGCCCTCCCCCTCAACCTCCAGCACCACCAAGGGAGACCCGATCGCCAGCCGGTCTCCCGCCTCCCCCGCCAGCTCGGTCACCACCCCCGCCACCGGACTTTCCAGCTCGACGGTCGCCTTGTCGGTCATGACATCGGCGAGCCGCGCGTCCTCGCCGATCTCGTCACCGACCTTGACATGCCAGGCGACGATCTCCGCTTCGGCGATGCCTTCGCCGATATCGGGCAAACGGAAGATATAACTCCCCATGCCTTCAGCCCGCCATCAGCCGGTCGACCGCTTCGCCGATGCGGATCGGCCCGGGGAAATAGGCCCATTCGAGGCTGTGCGGATAGGGCGTGTCGAAGCCGGTGACGCGCTCGACCGGGGCTTCGAGGTGATAGAAGCAGCGCTCCTGCACCAGCGCCACCAGCTCGCCGCCGAATCCCGAGGTGCGGGTCGCCTCGTGTATCACCAGGCAACGCCCGGTCCTTTGCACAGACTTTTCCACAGCCTCGATGTCGAGCGGCCACAGCGTGCGCAGGTCGATGATTTCGGCATCGACGCACTTGTCGGCCAGCACCGCCTCGGCGACATGGACCATCGTGCCATAGGCGAGCACGGTCAGCGCCCCGCCCTCGCGCACCACCCGCGCCTTGCCCAGCGGGATCGAATAGTAACCCTCGGGTACGAGGCTGGCGGGATGGCTGTTCCACGGTCGCGCCGGGCGGTCGTAGTAACCGTCGAACGGGCCGTTGTAGATGCGTTTGGGTTCGAGGAAGATCACCGGATCGTTGTCCTCGATCGCGGCGATGAGCAGCCCTTTGGCATCGTGCGGGGTCGAGGGGATCACGGTCTTGAGGCCCGAGACATGGGTGAAGATCGCCTCGGGCGACTGGCTGTGGGTCTGCCCGCCAAAGATGCCGCCGCCGAACGGCGCGCGCACCGTCATCGGCGCGATGAATTCGCCCGCCGAGCGATAGCGCAGCCGCGCCGCCTCGGAGACCAGCTGGTCGAAGCCGGGATAGATATAATCGGCGAACTGGATCTCGGGCACCGGGCGCAGACCATAGGCCCCCATCCCCACGGCGACGCCGATGATGCCGCATTCGTTGATCGGTGTATCGAACACTCGCGCCTTGCCGTGTTTCTTCTGCAAGCCCGCCGTGGCGCGGAACACGCCGCCGAAATATCCGACATCCTCGCCGAAGATCACCACGTCGGGATCGCGTTCAAGCATCAGGTCGAGCGCTTCGCTGATCGCCTCGATCATCGACAGCCGCCGCGTCGGCGCTTCGCGCAGGCTGATCGGGGCTTCCTCGACGCTCATAAGCCCCTCCCCTTTAGGGGAGGGGTTGGGGTGGGGATCGTGCCCCATTTCCGGCGTTGCGTGGGCGGACAGGCCCCACCCCCAACCCCTCCCCTGAAGGGGAGGGGCTTAAGCGACAGACCATCATCCAAGTGCTTCATTCCTCGCTCTCCGGCCACTTGATCCGGCGCTCGCGGATCGCCTGTTCGGCCTGCTCCTCGAGGTGCCAGGGCATTTCCTCGTAGACGTCCTCGAACAGCGTCTGGAGCGGATGGTGCAAGCCCTGGCCGAGGATGCCGTTCTTTTCGGCCTCTTTGGTGGCACGGCGCACTTCATCGGCGACCTCGCGGTCCATCGCCTCCTGCTGCGCGTCCGACCATTCGGCCAAGCCGATGAGGTGGCGCTTGAGCCGCATCACCGGATCGCCCAGCGGCCATTCCGCGCGCTCCTGCGCCGAGCGGTAGGCACCGGGATCGTCGGAGGTGGAATGGGCCTCGGCGCGGTAGGTGAAATGCTCGATGAGCGTCGGCCCGGAGCCGGCGCGCGCGCGGCTGGCTGCCCACTGCATCGCCGCATAGACCGCCAGCGCATCGTTGCCATCGACCCTGAGCCCGGCCATGCCATAGCCGATGGCGCGCGCGGCGAAGGTCGTGCGCTCGGCCCCGGCAAAGCCCGAATAGCTCGAAATGGCATACTGGTTGTTGACCAGGTTGAGCACCACCGGCGCGTTGTAAACCGTCGCGAAGGTCATCGCCGCATGGAAGTCACCCTCAGCGCTCGAGCCTTCGCCGATCCAGCCAGTAGCGATGCGGGTGTCGCCCCGAATCGCGCTGGCCATCGCCCAGCCCACCGCCTGCGGATACTGCGTCGCGAGATTGCCCGAGATGGTGAAGAAGGAATGGTCGCGCGAGGAATACATCACCGGCAACTGGCGGCCCTTGAGGCGGTCGGCGCGGTTCGAATAGATCTGGTTGACCATATCGAGCAGCGGATAGCCGCGGGCGATCAGGATGCCCTGCTGGCGATAGCTGGGAAACACCATGTCGTCGTCGGCGAGCGCGAAGGCCGAGGCGACCGAGACCGCCTCCTCGCCGGTGCATTTCATGTAGAAGCTGGTCTTGCCCTGCCGCTGCCCGCGAAACATGCGCTCGTCGAAGGCGCGGGTCAGCGCCATGGTGCGCAGCATGCGGCGCAGGCTTTCGGGATCGAGCCTGGGATCCCACGGACCGGTCGCGCGGTCGTCGTCATCGAGCACGCGGATCAGGTCAAGACACAGCGGATGGGTTTCGGCGGCCGGGCAAGCCTCGTCCGGCCGGGGCTGCACACCGGCGGGCGGAATGACGAGGTGGGCATAGTCGACCTTGTCACCAGGACGATAGGGCGGTTCGGGCACATGCAGGCTGAGCGGGGCGAGATTGCCGCCTCTTCGGGCCGATCCGGTGGGCCGCTGGGTCATCCTCGCACTCGCATCATCGCATTCCTGCTGGCGACATATTATGTTACACTTGAATTATATTATTACACAGCCTGCGTGTGTCAACTAGACCGCGACGGGTGCCGCGATATGCGCCTGCGGAGCGTAGTCACTGACTGAAAAATCGCCGATTGCATAGTCGAACATGCTCGCCGGTCGCCGCGCGATTGACAGCCGCGCCTGCCCCGCCGGCCGCCGCGACAGCTGTTCTTCGACCAGCGCGGCGTGGTTGCGATAGAGATGGACATCGCCGCCCATCCACACCAGCTCGCCCGGTGCGAGATCGCACTGTTGCGCCAGCAGGTGAACGAACAGCGCCGCGCCGAACAGGTTGAACGGCAGCCCCAGCGCGACATCGCAGCTGCGCTGGTATAGCAGCCCCGAAAGCCGGCCATCGGCAACGTGGAACTGATAGGTCTTGTGGCACGGCGGCAGGGCCATCTGGTCGAGCTCGGCGACATTCCAGCCTTCGACAATATGGCGGCGGCTGCCGGGGTTGTTGCGCAGGCTCTCGACCACTTCGGCGACCTGGTTGATCCCCCGCGTCGCGCTGGCGGAACAGGCCCTCTCCGGCAGGTTCATAGACCGGCCAGTCGACCCATTGCTTGCCATAGACCGGCCCGAGATCGCCCCACTGCGCGGCGAAGGCCGCGTCGGCGACAATGCGCGCCGAAAACTCCGCGCGCGCGACAGTGTCGCCGGTCTCGCGGCGGTAGCGCGCGAGCGGCCAGTCGGTCCAGATTTCAACTCCCTGCGCGCAGAGGCTGCGGATATTGGTCTCGCCGGTGAGGAACCACAGGAATTCGCGCGCGGCGGTCTTCCAGTAAACCCGCTTGGTCGACAGCAGCGGTACCGCGCCGCCCGCCAGGTCGAAGCGCAGTTCCGCCCCGAACACCGAACGCGTGCCGACCCCGGTGCGGTCCACCCGCTCGTCGCCTTGCTCCCAGATGCGGCGCATCAGGTCGAGATATTGCCATTCCCAGTGAACGCCGGAATCAGAATTGGGAGACGATGGAGCGGTAGCCATGGCCGCACCTTAGGGCCGCGCCCGAACAAGCGAAAGCCCACTTGCCACCCCGCGCTTGCCCCCCTATAGGCCCGCTCCTGCCTCGCCCCTCTCGCAGGGGCAAGCGAACGGTCGGGGAATAGCTCAGCCTGGTAGAGCACTGTCTTCGGGAGGCAGGGGCCGGAGGTTCGAAATCCTCTTTCCCCGACCAGTTTTTCGCCATCAAACACCCTCCGGGGGGACGGCCATCCGGAATACTGCCGAGCCATCGCGCGGGAAGGCAGTCAAAGAATCGTCGCAACTCCTGCCTGGACGGTGAGCGCTTCGACGAAGACCTGTTGCATCCGCGTTGGTGTCCATCCTGTCCGGGTGGTATAGCCGATGGTGCGCTGAAGCGACGGCAGCGTCTCGCCGATCCTGACCAGCCAGCCCGCCTCGAGTTCGACCCTGATCTGATCCGGCGAAAGCAGGGTGAGGAAATCGCTTTCCATCAGCATCTGCCGGATGGTCATCACCGAGCCGCATTCGATCGGCACGGCGGGCGCGGGCATACCGGCCTGCGCGAACATGGCCTGCCACAGCAAGCGCAACGGCGCGCCGGGCGCGGGCATGATCCACGGATAGGCAGCCAGTTCGCGGGCCTGAGGCGTGCCGCCGCTGAGGGGATGGTCCTTGCGCCCGATCACCACCGGGCAATCGACGAACAGCGGCGCTTGCACCAGGTCGCCGCCGACCGGAGGATCGCGCAGCGCGCCGATCATCAGGTCGAGCGCGCCATCGCGCAAGGGTTCGACCAGCTCGCCATGGCTGCCTTCGACAATGCGGATTGCCAGTGCCGGGTGCGCGGCATGAAAGGCCGCTATGGTCGCAGGGAGCAACCTGGCCCGGCACAGCGGCATGGCACCGATCGCGATCACCCCGGTTTCGCGGCCCTTCAGCCCCTCGATCTCGGACAGCCCCGCCTCCAGCTCGGCACGGGCGAGGCGAAAGGCGCGCGCCATCCGGCGACCGGCTTCGGTCAGCGACACACCCTTACCGCGCCGTTGCGCCAACGGCCGCCGGAGCGCCACCCCGAGGTCGTTGACCGCGCGATGGAGCGAGGGCTGCGACAGCCCGGTGGCGTGCTCGGCGCTGGCATAGCTGCCATGGTCGGCGAGCGCGACCAGGGCGCGCATCTGGGTCATCGTGACGCGCGACGACGCGATCTGGGACAGTGCCGCCTCGATGCGCGGGACGAACAGCTCGGCGGCAGGAGTTGATGCCATGCCTGCGGCGGAACGTTCGAACAGCGGCAGCCCGAGCACGGCCTCGAGCTTGGCAACCGCCTGGGTGATAGCTGGCTGGGTGAGGCTGACGGCCTTGGCGGCGGCGCTGACGCTGCCGCGCGCGCGGATCTGGGCGATGGCGTGCAAGTGGCGGAGATTGAGCGTCCAGATCGACATGATGTCTCACTTAGCCAGACCTGATGGCCGAGTCTCGCAAAACACGCAGCCTCGTGTGGCCAGCGAGCACCGCGCGAAGCCCGGTCCGCGCATGGGCTGCGGCCCATGGCTAGTGCCGCCAGAGCGACCGGAACTTATATATCGGCAGCCATCCTTGCCGACAGCCCCCGCCGCGATCGTCTTTTTCCGGCTATTTCCTTTTTTCGGCTATTTCCAGAACAGCTCGGTCTTTCCCGCCACTTTGCGCCGCCGCCACATGTCGAGATAGACGATGAAGCCGGTGACGGTCAGTACGAGGAAGATCAGGCTGACCACGCCCATCACAATCAGCCCGATCGGGCCGAACATGCGACCGGTATGAAGCTGGACCATGAAGCCGTGCAGGCTGGGCCGGGGCTTGTCGATGACCTTGGTCGCGCCCGACCTGAGATCAACCTCGATCGAAGCGCCGCCGCGCGGGGTGATGCCGAAGCGGGCTTTCTGCTTGCCGCCCGAAAAATCGAGAAGCAGGTTCTGCGCCGGGAAATCGGCCCTGGAACTCCGCGCCGCTGCCGTCGCCGTGGTTACCAGGGCCGCCAGTTCGGCATCGGCGGGAATGGCCGACGTCGCGGGCGGCTGGCCTCCGCCCCCGCCGATCTCGCCCAGTTCCTCGACTTGCAGCACGACGCCCGTCGCCGTCACCAGAAACAGGAACAGGATCAGCGGAAAACTGATCCAGCGGTGTATCAGACGAATCATCTACTCAACTCCTCGAACACGGCAAAACAGCACACGGCAAAAAACCTCCCGATAGCCGCGCACACTGGAAAAGCTGAATAATTTTGCGGCCTCCGGCGATAAGATTTGCCGGCCGAATGCAATGCGCCGGCGCGACCGGCGCGACCCGGTCCGGGCCGCTCGCGCTCACATCCGGTGCCAGGCGATCCGGGAATGTGATCGCGTGGCGGCATAACTTTATGGGCGCTGGCGATATTCGGTTGATATACACCCGTCTCTCTTGTCACTGCGCAACAGACATGGTCGATTGTGTTCAGCCACTTTGGGGAGATTCCACGATGAACAGACTGTCTGCCGTTGCCCTTGGCCTGGTTGCGATCGGCGCGGCCGGTTCGCTCGCCTGGGCCGCCACCCCGGCCGAAACGATCACCGCGCGGCAGGATGCCTACAAGGCGGTCGGCCGCTCCAACAAGGCGATCCGTGACGAACTGGCCAAGACCGCGCCCGATCTGGCGCTGATCCGCACCAGCGCCCGTGTCCTCCACCTGAGCGCGCGGCGCACCGGCCAACTGTTCATTCGCGGCACCGGCCAGGAAACCGGGATCAAGACTGCGGCCTTGCCGATCGTCTGGACTCAGTTCCCCGATTTTCGCACCAAGCACATCGGCTTCGTCAGTGCGGCGCGCGGCGTGGAGCGGGCAGCCCGCGGCAACAATATCGACGCAGTCCGCACCGCGATGCAGTCGCTGGGCGGCACCTGCAAGGGATGCCACGACATCTACAAGGGCAAGGACTGATGAACGAGGGCGCTGCACCGGCTGCGGTCAAGCTGTGGGACTTGCCGGTCCGGCTGATGCACTGGAGCTTTGTCCTGCTCGTCCCGGCGTTGTGGTGGACCGGCGAGGAGGGCGATCTCGATACCCATGTCACCATCGGCCTGGTCATGCTGGGCCTGGTGGTGTTCCGGCTGATCTGGGGCTTTGCCGGCAGCAGCACGGCACGGTTTGCCCGGTTCGTGCGCGGGCCGGGCGCTGTGCTGCGCTATCTGCGCGGGCAGGACGGCGCGCCGAGTGTCGGGCACAACCCGCTCGGCGCACTCAGCGTCGTCGCGCTGCTCGCAGTGCTCGCGGTGCAGACCGGGCTTGGCCTGTTCGCGCAGGATGTCGATGGCCTTGAATCGGGCCCTCTTTCCTATCTGGTTTCCTACGACACTGCCGATGCCGCGCGTGAGGCGCATCATCTGGGGTTCAATGTGCTGCTGGCGCTGATCGGGCTCCACCTGGCGGCGATCCTCTACTATCTGCTGTTCAAGCGCGACAACCTGATCGCGCCGATGGTCACGGGAAAACGGCGGTTTGCCGGGGCTGTCGAAAGTCCGGACATCGCGCCGCTGTGGCGCGCGCTGGTGGCGGCGGCAATATCGGCCGCGTTCACCTGGTGGCTATCGCTGGGGGCACCGCTTCCGGGCGCAGCCTAGATTGTCCTCAAAAATCGACAATCAGCTGGATCGAGGCAACGCGATCGGAAATGTAGGTGAAGCCGCCACTGGGCGAGACATGCCAGCCGTAGCTGTTCAGCAGGTTCTCGACGTGAGGCCGCAGCAGTGCCCGTGTGCCCCATAAGTCAAAGCGATAGCGCGCGCCGAGGTTGACTGTCGCATAGGCCGGCGCGGCAAGCGTGTTGGCGGCATTGGCGGTGCGCGCGGAAAAGCTCTGGAGGGCAAGATCGAGCGACAGCGGGCCGGCTCCTCGCTTGTCCCGCCAGTCGAGATTGAGGATCGAGCGGCGGCGATACTGGCCCACCGGATGCGGGCCGATCAGTCCGCCAGCGACCCCCTCGCCCGATATGCGCGGGTCGAGGAGCACCGTACCCGCGACCAGCGACAGGCCCGGCAGGATCCTGCCTGCCAGTGACAGTTCGATGCCGCGATTGCGGATCGTGCCGAGCTGGCGATAGCGGCGCGCGGGATCGAGGTTGAAATAGGGCTTGGTCACCGAGAACACCCCCGCCACCAGCGAGAGGTCGGGCGTCACGGCAAAGCGCAGGCCCGCGTCGAACTGGCTAGTGCGGATCGCCGGCGGGGCTTCCGAGCGGTTGCTGGCGATCTCCGGCGCAATCAGCACTTCCTCCTGCCCGGCCACGTAGCCCGCATAGAGCGCCAGCCGGCGGCTGAGGATCAGCGACCCGCTCGCGTTCCACAGCCACGGCCGGTCCCGCGTCACCCCCCTGGTTAGCGCCGGATCGGCGAAATCAACGGTTTTGCGATAATGCGATCTGGCCAGGCTGAGGTCGAGCGTCAGGCGTCCGGTCCAGGCAAATTTGTAGGCCGCGCCGAGAGTGATCTGCCGCACTTGGTCGGTGTTTTCCTCGCCAAGCACGATCACCGGTGCCGGGCGCAAATCCGGGCGGTCGATGAAGCTCGGCCCCAGCGCGATGGCTGTGGTGCCGCCGAAGCGGCGATCGCGCATCCGCCCGCGAAGGTTGACGGTGAGTTCGTGGTGCAGCGGACCGCCGCCGAAGCCGCGCATCAGACGAATCTCTCCCGAGGTGGAACCCTCGAAATTGTTGGCGTCGGCAATGACCGTGCGGTTGCTCGCGCGCCCATCGGCAGTGACACCGGTAAGCAGGTCGGAAAAAGCAAATTCCCAGTCGCGAGTGCCGCGAAACAGGCCCGCTTCCAGCCGCCAGTCACCCCACGGAAGCTTGGCCAGCAAGCCATAGTTGCGCACTTTGAACCGGCGGTTGGTCCACGGCTGGCCGGTCGGCACGCGGCGGGTCAATTGTGGCGGCAACTCGCTGCCAGCGGGAAAGTAGGTCGGGCGGGCTTCTTCGCCCAGGTTGTTGAATCCGGCGGCGAAGGCCAGCACTTCGGCCCCCGTCCATGGCCGCCAGGCGAGCGTCCCGCCGAAATTGGCAGCCTTGGTGACGCCACCCTCGCTGCGGGTAAATAAACGCCCGCCAATGCCGCCGGAAAAGCCGATGCGCTCGCCGGCAATCGGCAACTTGGCCTCCAGCGCGCCGCCAACTCCGGCAAACTGGTTGACGTCGAGATCGAACGTACCTTCGACGCGCTTGCCCGGCCTCGTCAGGGCGTAATCGACCAGCCCGGTGGGCGAGGGAAAGGGATAACCTTGCGCCGAAATGCCGACCCTGATGGTATTGCCATCGACGATCCGCATCGAAATCGGTGCGATCTGGTCGAAATAGAGCCCGTCGATCCGCGCATTTCCCGCATCGACCGGGTTGAACCCGCGCACTTCCTCGTTCGAATAGAGCCCGGTTCGCTCATTGCCGACCGCGCGGCCGAAGGCATCGCTGGCCTGGACGACCGCGTTGTCCTCGGTGCTCTGGGCAAGTGCGGGCTGCTGCAAGGCAAAACCGGCGAAAGCAAACAGTGTGACGCGGACGCGCAAACGCGGCTCCTCGGATGGACGGCCCCTTTGTTCCCCGGGCTGCCCTAGCATACGGCTCGATAGCGCGTGATTATATTTGCGTACCTGCCAATTCGATCTGCACGCAAGCCCGATCAGGCGCGCAGCGCGTCGAGGTAGGCGAAACTCTTCGCCGCAGCCGCGATGCGCGGCATGGCGAAGGGCGGTTCCTGCTCGACGAAGAAGTGCTGCACCCCGGCGGCACGGGCGGCGGGCAGGATGCGCGCCCAGTCCTGCTTGCCGCTGCCAACTTCGCAAGGGCTCATCGACAGCGCGAAATTGGCTGCGGCCTCGGGCTTGAGATCCTTGACATGCAGCCAGCGTACCCGCCCGCCGTGGCGGCGCAGGAAGCGCACCGGATCGAGCCCGGCAGCGGCGACCCAGCCAACGTCGGCCTCGATGAAGACCAGGCCAGGATCGGTCTCGCGCATCAGGATGTCCCAGCCGGTGCTGTCGCCGACCGGCGCGAACTCGATGTTGTGGTTGTGATAGCCCAATGTGATGCCCAGCGGCTTGAGCGCCGCGCCGCGCGCGTTGAGCATGGCGGCAGTGCGCTTCCAGTGATCGGCCCCGGCTTCGGCAAAGCCGCGGGGAATCATCGCCTTGTAATCCTCGCCGGCGCGCAGCTTCATGTCGGGCGGGAACGGCGCGATCGGCAGCACCGCGTCACGGGTGCCCAGCACGCCAAGATCGTCGGCAATGCGGGACGGTTCGCTGTCGAGCATCAACGCGGTGTTGCCTGGCATCGCCATGGTCGAAACCGCGAGGTGGATCGCGCCGATCGTCAGGCCCGCCCGGTCCGCTGCGGCGCGCACCTCGCGCGGGGTCTTGCCATAAAGCTGAGGGAGTTCGATCTCGCGGTAGCCGATGGCGGCGACCCGGGCGAGCGTGGCGTCGAGATCGGCCCTGGGTTCTTCCCCGAGCGTGTAGAGCTGGAGCCCGATCGGCTTGCCGATGCGCTGGAAAAACCGGCGGCCCCGAACGGCACTTGGGCAGCGAGCGCGGTCCCGCCGGCTAGGCCGACGGTCAGTGCCGCTCCGGCCAAGCCGGTCAACAGCGCCCGGCGTTCGAGATGTTCCATCACAGAGCCCTCTCCTATTTCTGGCATTGAAGTCCTAACTCGCGACGATCAGCCGCACGCCGGCAGCCTCGACCGCCCTTGCCATGGTCCGGTCAATTCCCGCGTCGGTAATCAGCACGTCGACTTCGTCGAGCCCGCAGACGATTGCACCCGACGACGAGGCGAACTTGCTGCTGTCCACCAGCAGCACCACCTGCTCGGCGCAGTCAATCAACCGGCGCTCGGCGGCGACCAGGATGACGTCCTGCTGCATCACCCCCTGCGGGCCAACTGCCGCGGCGCCCATGAACAGCTTGGGAGCATGGAAGCGCGGCATCGATGCCTCGCCGGCGGGCGCGAGAATGATGTTCTGTTCGCGGAACACCGACCCCGAAGGCACCAGGATGCGCGTGCCCGGCTGCGGCAGCAGCGCGTTGACGATGTGCAGCGAGTTGGTCAGCACCTGCAAATCGAGCCCGGCGAGATGGGCGCACATCTGCAAGGTGGTCGTGCCGCCGTCGATCATCACCCCTTCGCCGGGCTCACACAGCGCCGCCGCCGCGCGGCCGATGGCCTGCTTGGCGGCAAGGTTGCGGGTGATCGACTGATCGAACGGGGTGCCGGCGAGCTGGAACGGCTGCTCCGCCAGCTTGGCCCCGCCATGCACCCGGGCGATGCGCCCGGCGTCCTCCAGCCGGGCGAGGTCGCGGCGGATCGTGGCGGGCGATGCTCCGAGCCGCGCTTCGAGATCGCGATAGCTGACGAACCCGGTCGGCCCCAGGGCCTTGAGGATCAGCGCCTCGCGCTCGGCTGCGTGCATGGTTTCAGGCCCCTTGTCGCTCGGCATCGAGCACCTCGAGCCTTGCCTTCGTTGCGCGGTGCCCAGACTAGGCCAATCAGCCCGCTGATGACAAGGAACCCGGTGAGAATCCAGGCGAGCGTGGTAAACCCGGTCGCGGTCAGCAGCGGCACGAAGAAGCTGAACACGCCGAGCGCAATGCGCACGACGGCGAAGCACAGTCCCTGCGCGGTGGCTCGCAACGCAGTCGGAAACATCTCGCTGCTCCACAGCTGGAAGAAGCTCTGCGCGCCGAAGCCGCCGCCGAACTGGAGCAGGAAGACGTAGAGCAGCGCCACCGGCACGGTCAGCGGAAACACCGCGAGCAAGGCCATGCCGACCACCTGGATCACTGCCGACCAGGCAAACAGTGCGCGCTGGTTCACCTTGTCGGAAAGGCGCATGAACACGAAGTAGATCGAGGCCATGCCGATCGCGAAGCTCAGTGCCTGGATCGAGACGGCAGTGGCCTGCGAGGTGTCGCCGACAGTCTGGAGGATATAGGGGAAGAAGAACCCGTTGGTGCCCGCCCACAGGTTCCAGAACCCGTACATGCCGACCAGGCCGAGGATCGAAGTGAGATATTTGCCCTTGAACAGCGTCGATAGCGGCGGGCGGGCGACGGGGGATCGCTGCGATGCTTCCCAACGCGCCGATTCCCTCATCTTCGAGCGCAGAACGGTCAGCCCGATCGCGATGACCAGCAAGTGCGCGAAAACGATGCGCGGGCCGAGGCTGCCGAACGAGGTGAGCGCAAGGCTCATCAGCAGCACCACCACCGGGCCGAGATACCACAGCACCTGCGCCACGCCCGAATGCTTGCCGCGCCGGTTGTCGGGTGCCTGCTCGGCAATCAGTGACCACGATGCGGGAATGTCGGCGCCGACCGCCAGGCCGACAATCGCGAAACCGGCAAAGATCATCCAGGGCGCAATGGCAAACACCAGCAGCGCCATGCCCACCGCATAGACCAGCATGTCCCACTGATAGATGGTCTTGCGGCCCAGCCGGTCGCACAGCCAGCCACCGACCAGCGCGCCGATCCCGGCCCCGATGGCGTTGGGACCGATTGCGCCGATGAACCCGACCGAGTCCTTGCTGAGCGCGTAGTCGGTCTCCCACAAGGCCAGTGCTGCGCCCCCCGCGACGATCGATCCGGCGTCAATGTAGTTGGCAAGTCCCGCCAGGATGGTATCGCGCCAATTGTCCTTTTCGGCGGGTGCAACGGTGCTCATGTAATCTCTCCCAAATGTTTGCGCCACGCCGCGCGGTAGGCCGCCAGGTCACCGGGCAGCGGGTCGATACGCCGCAGGTTTCCGGGCGGGGCAAGCTCGGGCACGATGAGCCGCAGCGCGCCGAACGACGCGTCGGTCTCGCCGGGGGCGCACCATACCGCCATACCGGGCCGCAGCGCCGCCAGCGCGCGGGTGAACACGTCCGACGCAGCAAACCGCCCTTCGATCACCAGCTGCTCGCATGCGCCGATCAAGCCTAGCGCGGCATCAGTCATCAGCGCGGCGTAAAGCGCGACGGCAGCGGAATGCTGGCGCAGGATCGAGCCGGTTCGCATATCCAGCGATGGAAATGGTCCGGGTAGGGTCCGCAACCGGGCGCAAGCGTCGGCAGTGCCATGGCACCGCTGGCGAGCACCTCGGCAACCCCCGCAGTCCCGGCGTGGTCGATCGACCGCGCCGAGCAGTGCGATCTCGCGCCCGCCCATGAACCGCGCCGAAGGCACCGGCTGGCCACAGGCGTCGACATTGACCAGGCAGTCGCGCGCTTCGGGCAAGCATGGCGAGATCGACCGCGCGCGGGTGCGCCCAGGCGTTCTCATTGCGACAAACCAGGTGCCGGTCGATAGCACCGTGGCTTCCCGTCCGGCGACTTCGGCAAAGCCGCGCGCCGCGAGCAGCGCAGCGTTGGAATCGTGCAGGCCCGCGTAAACCCGCACATCGGGCGACAAACCGGTATGCGCGGCGAGTTCTGGCAGCAGCGTGCCGATGACATCGCCGGCCACCGCCAGCGGCGCGAAGCGCTCCGCCCAGCCGCGCCGCCGCGCCATCGGCGAGAAGCAGGCGGCAGCGGGCGACCACAGGTCGGAATGGCAGCCGAGGCTGGTGACTTCGCTGACCGCCACCCCCGACAGCAGCCAGGCCCAGTATTGCGCATAGGGCAGCAGTGTCGCCTCGGCGATTGCCCCGGGAAACAGCGCGTCGATCGCGTGCAGCTGGCTGCCGAGATTGAGCCCAGCCGGGAAGGCAGGCGATCCGGTGACCGCGAAAGCATCGCGTCCGGTGCGGTAGGAGGCCATCATGGCCCCGGGGATCGGCCATTCGTAGTCGGGCGGCGTGATCGCCAGCACGCCGTTGCGGATGCCGGCAAAGGCGGCACCGTGAGCGACCGGGATAATCACTTCGACCGGATGACCGGCAAAACCGGCGAGTGCGGCGATCAGCCAGTCGGCGGTCGCGGCGGTGTCGAGCAGGGGATACGGCTCGGCGGCCGACTGCGCGTTGGGCTGGGCATTGGCGCGCGCCTTGCGCTCAAGCAGGCGGCCATCGCGCGCATAAAGCGAGGCGCGGCTGTGCGTCTTCCCGATGTCGATGACAATGGCAAAGCCCCGGGACAGCGCGAACCCCCATTCATGATTGCTATTGATTGCTTACTAGCGAAATGGATTGATCGACGAAAGCGGAAATGTTATCCGGCTGCCATGAATCTGCAATCCACCCTGTCCGCTATCCGCCGCGACCGCCTTCGCCATTCC
Organism: uncultured Alphaproteobacteria bacterium; assembly: GCA_963777795.1. Taxonomy (GTDB): domain Bacteria; phylum Pseudomonadota; class Alphaproteobacteria; order Sphingomonadales; family Sphingomonadaceae; genus Novosphingobium. The sequence continues at coordinate 485,999 of CAVZRM010000002.1, read as the reverse complement.
CGCCAGCCGCTGGGACGATGCCGACGCCGCGAGGCAAGACCCCCGCAGAGCTGCTGCTCTATCGCTCCAACCTGCTGGGTTCGGACCTTACCGTCACCAATTTTGGCGGCGGCAACACCTCGGCCAAGCTCACTGAAACCGATCCGCTCACCGGCGCTGCTGTCGAAGTGCTGTGGGTCAAGGGTTCGGGCGGCGATATCGGTTCGATGCAGCTCGATGGCTTCGCCACGCTCTATCAGGACAAGCTGCTCGCGCTCGAAGCGCACTATCATGGCCCCGGCGACGACGACACCATGGTCGGCTACCTGCCGCACTGCACCTTCAACCTCAATGCCCGCGCAGCCAGCATCGACACCCCGCTGCATTCGCTGCTGCCCTTCGCACATGTCGATCATGTGCACCCCGACGCGATCATCGCGCTCGCGGCCTCGTCGGGCGGACCGGCGGCTTGCCGGGAAATCTGGGGCGGCCGCATCGGCTGGCTCGGCTGGAAGCGGCCGGGCTATACGCTTGGCGTCCAACTGCGCGATTTTGTCGCCGCCAATCCGGGGCTTGAGGGTGTCATGCTGGCGGGCCACGGCATCATCTGCTGGGCCGACAGCGCCAAGGCCTGTTACGAGCACACCGTGGCGCTGATTGCCGATGCCGCAACCTTTTTGAACGCCAGACTGGCTGAGAGGCCCGCATTCGGCGGCCAGGCGGTTGCGCCAAACCCGGATCGCGCTGCAATTGCCGCAGACCTGATGCCGCGTTTGCGCGGTTTCATGACCGGGGCACGCCGCAAGGTCGGCCATTGGTCCGACGATGCCGAGGCTCTCGAATTCACCGGTTCGCTTAGACTGGAAACGCTCTCCGGCCTCGGAACTTCATGCCCCGACCATTTCCTCCGCACCAAGATCCGGCCCCTGACGCTCGATCCGGCACGGCTGACCGACGGTGCCTATCTCGACGAGTCGATCAGCGACTACCGCGACCATTACGCCGCCTACTATGAGCGCTGCCAGCGGGCGAACTCGCCGGCCATGCGCGATGCCAATCCGGTCGTCGTGCTGGTGCCCGGCGTGGGGCGCATCACTTTTGCCACCGACAAGACCACCGCGCGGCTTGCCGGTGAATTCTACGGCAATGCCATCAACGTCATGCGCGGTGCCGAAGCCATCGGCGACTACATCGCGCTCGACGAGCAGGAAGCCTTCGACATCGAATACTGGCTGCTCGAGGAAGCCAAGCTCCAGCGCATGCCCGCGCCCAGGCCCTTGGTGGGCCGCATCGCGCTGGTCACCGGCGGTGCCGGCGGGATCGGTGCGGCGACGGCGGCGCGGCTGATGGCCGAAGGGGCCTGCGTCATGCTCGCCGACCGCGACGGCGCAGCGCTCGACGCAGTACGCACCGGCTTTGCCGCGCAGTTCGGCAAGGATGTGATCCGCACTGCGGTCTGCGATGTCACCGACGAAGCGCAGGTCCAGGCAGCCTTCGATGCCTGCGCGCGCGAATTCGGGGGGCTCGACATACTGGTCGCCAATGCCGGCATCGCCTCATCCGCGCCGATCGAGGAAACCACGGTCGAGCTGTGGCGCAAGAACTACGACGTCCTCGCCCAGGGCTATTTCCTCACCAGCCGCGCCGCCTGGCCGCTGCTCAAGCGGATGAAGGCGCAAGGCGGCACCGCGATTGTTTTCATCGGCTCGAAGAACGGGGTCGCGGCAGCTGTCGGCGCGAGCGCCTATGCCTGGCCAAGGCGGCGGCGAACCACCTCGCCCGCTGCCTCGCGCTGGAAGGCGCGCCCGAGGGCATCCGGGTCAACGTGGTCAATCCCGACGCGGTAATCCGCGGCTCGAAGATCTGGGACGGCGACTGGCGCGCCGAACGCGCCGGGGCCCACGGCATCGATCCGGGCGCGGAGCTCGAAGAGCATTACCGCAAGCGTTCGATGCTGGGCCGCGACGTTCTGCCTGAGGACATTGCCGAGGCAGTCTATTTCCTCGGCTCGGACATGTCGGCAAAGTCGACCGGCAACATGATCAATGTCGATGCGGGCAACGCGCAGGCGTTCGTCAGATGACACAAGCCCCTCCCCTTCGGGGGAGGGGAGAAAGAGAGGAATTGATGAACCTGCCGATTTCCGATGAGCTTATCGCCGAAACCAACGCCCGGGAGGCATTGGCGCTTGGCGAGGACTACGATTCGCTGGGTCGCAAGCTGGCGCGCGGCGGCATCGCAATCGACGCGATCAAGCACCGCGTCGCCGCCTTTTCGGTCGCCGTGCCCAGCTGGGGTGCAGGCCGGGGCGGCACGCGGTTTGCCAAATTCCCTATCCCCGGCGAGCCGACCAACATTCACGAGAAGCTGGAAGACTGCGCCGTCATCAATCAGCTGTGCCGCGTCACCCCGCGTGTCAGCCCGCATTTCCCGTGGGACAAGGTCAGCGACTACGCCGCGCTGCGCGAGGAAGCCGCCGAACTTGGCCTTGGCTTCGATGCGGTCAATTCCAACACCTTCCAGGACCAGCCCGGCCAGGCGCATTCATATTCCACCGGCAGCCTCGCCTCGACGCTCGAAGCCACCCGTCAGCAGGCAGTCGAACACAACATCGAATGCATCGAAATCGGCCAGAAACTCGGTTCGCGCGACATTACCGTCTGGGTCGGCGACGGCACCAACTTCCCCGGCCAGCAGGACCTTGCCCGCAGCCTTGATCGCTATCTCGACGCCGCCGCCCAGGTCTATGCCGCATTACCCGATGGCTGGCGCATGCTGCTCGAACACAAGATGTTCGAGCCCGCATTCTATTCGACCGTCATTTCCGACTGGGGCAGCTCGATCCTCGCCGCGCAGGAACTCGGCCCCAAGGCCAAATGCCTGGTCGATCTCGGCCACCACGCGCCCAATGTGAACATCGAGCAGATCGTCGCCCGGCTGCACCGCTTCGGCAAGCTCGGCGGGTTCCATTTTAACGACAGCAAATACGGTGACGACGACCTCAATTCAGGCAGCATCAACCCGCACCAGCTGTTCCTCGTGTTCAACGAACTGGTCGAGGCCGAATTGCATCCGCGAGACGGTTTCGACCCCGCCTACATGATCGACCAGTCGCACAATGTGACCGATCCGATCGAAAGCATGCTGTCCTCCGCCGAGGCGATAACGTCGTGCTATGCCAAGGCCTTGCTGGTTGATCGTGAGGCACTGCGTGAATCTCAGCAGGCCAACGACACGATGATGGCCTTCCAGGCGCTGCGCCGCGCCTATACCGTCGATGTCGCCCCGATCCTCGCCATGGCGCGCATCGAGGCCGGGCGGGGCGATCGACGTGCTCGATACCTATCGGTCAAGCCGCTGGCGCGAGAGGAAAGCGCAGGAGCGCAAGGCGGTCGGATTGGGTGCCGGCATCGTTTGAACACAAAAATCTGGGAGAGTGAAATTGAGACTGTCGAAACTGCGCATCGCGCTGGCCGCTGCCACGGCGCTCACCGCCTGCCCCGCCCTTGCCCAGCAGCGTGTCCCAACGCCCGTGGCAAACCAGCTGGTGCCAGCCGAAGTCACCCTGGAGGAGCAATTCCGCGATCCCCCCAATTCCGCCCGGCCGCGCGTCTGGTGGCACTGGATGAACGGCAATATCACCAAGGACGGCATCGCCAAGGATCTCGCCTGGATGAAGCGCGTCGGCATCGGCGGGGTGCAGAACTTCGACGCCAACCTGCATACCCCGCAGATCGTCGACAAGCGGCTGGTCTACATGACGCCGGAATGGAAAGACGCCTTCCGCTTCACCGCGCAGGAGGCCGACCGGCTCGGGCTCGAGCTGGCCATTGCCGCCTCGCCCGGCTGGTCGGAAACCGGCGGGCCGTGGGTCAAGCCCGAGGATGGCCTGAAGAAGCTGGTGTGGAGCGAGACGACGATTACCGGCGGCAGGCGGTTCAGCGGCAAGCTCGCAGCGCCGCCCTCGACCACCGGCCCGTTTGGCTCACTGCCCAAGGCCGGCGGCATCGATGAAATGTTCGCCGGCGAAAAGCCCAAGGCCGATGCCGGAGCATTATGGCGACGTCCGGGTGCTGGCGTTTCCAGTCGCAGCGTCTGCCGAACTGGTGCCGGTTGCGGTCAAGGATAGACTGGGCAATCCCGCTGGTTGCGGGCAAGCTGGCTGATCCGGATCTTGGCACCGGAGTGGATATCGACCGTACGCAAGCCGGTCCGAACCCTGTTCTGGTGCTCGACTACGGCAAGCCGGTAACCGCGCGCGCATTTTCCATTGTTTGCCCCCGGCGCGGCGATGATGTTTGTCGGCGCGCTCTACACCCCCCGGCTTGAAGCCAGCGACAATGGCACCGAATGGCGCAAAGTCACCGATTTCGAAACCTCTCAGGTCACCGCGACCTATGCCTTTGCTCCGACCAGCGCGCGGTATTTTCGCGTCGAATTCATACCCAGGAAGGGCATCGGCCTGCAAATGGGCGCTCCGGCCCCCGGGCTGGCGATGGGGAGCGATTTCTTTTCCGCTGCCGGTCAGGCCATCCTGAGCAAACCACTGACAGTCGGCGATTTCCGTCTGTTCGGTGAAGCGCGGGTTGATCGCTATGAGACCAAGGCCGGTTTCTCGATTGCGCAGGACTACTATGCGCTGACCGATCCCGCCGATGGCGCCCGAGGCATAGCGACTGCCAGCGTGATCGATCTGACCGACCGCATGCAGCCCGACGGCACGCTCGACTGGACCCCGCCTGCCGGGCGCTGGAAGGTGCTGCGGCTGGGCTATTCGCTGCTCGGCACCACCAACCACCCCGCCCCGCCCGAAGCCACCGGGCTCGAGGTCGACAAGTTCGATGGCGAGGCGGTGCGGCGCTATATCGATCACTACATCGGCATGTACAAGGATGCCTCGGGCGGCCTGCTCGGCGCAGCGCGGCGTGCGCGCGATCCTCACCGATTCGATCGAAGTCGGCGCGGCCAACTGGACGCCCAAGATGGTCGAACAGTTCAAGCGCCTGCGCGGCTATGATCCGACCCCGTGGATGCCGGCGCTGACCGGAGTGCTGATCGGCAGCCGCGAAGACAGCGACAAGTTCCTGTTCGACTACCGCCGCACCCTCGCCGACCTGATGGCCAGCGAGCACTACGGCACGGTCGCCAAGGCGGCGCACGAAAATGGCCTGATTGTCTATGGCGAAGCGCTGGAGGATCACCGCCCCTCGCTCGGCGACGACATGGCGATGCGCCGCCATGCCGACGTGCCGATGGCGGCGATGTGGACCCATTCGCCGCGCCGACGGCCCCAAGCTGACCTATCTCGCCGACATCAAGGGCGCGGCTTCGGTGGCGCACATCTATGGGCAGAACCTGGTCGCGGCGGAATCGATGACTGCCTCGATGAACCCGTGGAACTACGCGCCGCGCGATCTCAAGCGGGTGATCGATCTCGAATTCGTCACCGGGGTCAACCGCCCGGTGGTGCACACCTCGGTGCATGTGCCGCGCGACGACAAGGTTCCCGGGCTGTCGCTGTTCATTTTCGGCCAGTATTTCAACCGCAACGAAAGCTGGGCCGAGATGGCCAAGCCGTGGGTCGATTATATGGCGCGCCATTCGCTGATGCTGCAGCAAGGGCGCAATTTTGCCGATGTCGGCTATTTCTATGGCGAGGAAGGCCCGCTGACCGGGCTCTACGGCGACAAGCAGGTGGCCGATGCGCCGCGCGCCAACGCCTTCGATTTCGTCAATGCCGATGCCCTGACCGGCGCGCTGGCCAACGATGGCGCCGAGCTGGTGACGCCCGGCGGCGCCCGCTACCGCGCGCTCTATCTCGGCGGCTCGTCGCACAAGATGAGCCTTGCCGTGCTGCGCAAGCTGGCCGCGCTGGTCGAGGGCGGGGCAACGCTGGTGGGCATAGCCCCGCAAGGCAATCCGGGACTAGCCGGCGATCAAGCGGAATATGCCGCACTCGTCGCCAGGTTGTGGCCGGGCACGAACCAGATGATGGCGGGCACCGGCCGGGTGATCGCTACCCGCGACATCGAATCGGCGCTGCGCGAAATTGGCGTCGCCCCCGATTTCCGCTTCACCGGCGGACAAGATGGCGCCGACATCCCTTTCCTTCACCGCAAGCTCGCGGACGGCGACAGCTATTTCCTGGTCAACCGCAAGGAGCGCGGCGAGACCATCGAGGCGCGCTTCCGCGTCACCGGCAAGGCACCCGAACTGTGGCGCGCCGAGACCGGCCAGTCCGAGCCGCTCAGCTATCGCATCGAGAACGGCGAGACCGTAGTGCCGCTGACCCTGGCCGGTGACGACGCGGTCCACGTCGTGTTCCGCAAGCCCGCGCAAGCCGACGCCATGGCGATCAAGCAGCTGGTGCCGGTTTCGCTCGGCCGCCTGGACGGGCCGTGGACGGTGGCGTTCCAGCCGGGCCGCGCCGCGCCGGCCAGCGCCACCCTGCCCCAGCTTGCCCCGCTCGACGAGCACGCCGATCCGGGGATCAAGTTCTTCTCGGGCATCGCCACCTACACAAAGGATTTCACCGCGCCGCGCGGCTGGCGGCCGGGCAGGCCGCTGTGGATCGATCTTGGCGACGTGCGCGAGCTGGCCGAGGTCTCGGTCAATGGCAAGCCGGCGGGTGCTGCCTGGCACGCGCCCTACCGCGTCGATATCGGCTCAGTGGCCAGGTCCGGGCGCAACCGGCTGGAAGTGCGGGTCGCCAACCTGTGGGTCAACCGGCTGATCGGCGACGCCCAGCCCGGTGCTGCGAAGGTGACCTACACCGCCATGCCGACCTACAAGGCCGATGCGCCCTTGCGGAAATCGGGGCTGATCGGGCCGGTGGAACTGCTGGGCCAGTCCGGGGATTAGGGCAAGTTATACCAAGTTGCGGTGAGTTTGACTCATCGAAGCCCCTCCCCTTCAGGGGAGGGGAGGAGCCGCGCAGCGGCGGAGGGGTGGGGGTTGTCGGTCAAGCGCAACGCTCTGCCGACAGCCCCCACCCCAACCCCTCCCCTGAAGGGGAGGGGCTTATAGGTTCCAATCAATGCACTTTGGTATGAGGCAATATCTGAACCCGGACCCGCTCATGCTGAGCCTGTCGAAGCACAGGCGGTTTACGGTGAAGTTGCCGGGGCTTTATAGTCCTTCGACAGGCTCAGCATGAGCGGAATTTTGACACTTGAGTTCCGATAATCGTCAACCCGCTCTCGCCGAGGCTCACCGCGCCGCCCGGCAATCGCTGGCGGCGCGGTTGCCCGCCCAGGCCACGGCCTGTTCGAGCATCTGCACATAAACCGCATCGGCATAGCGTTCGGGGCGGTGGCCGATGGCCGAATAGAAGCTGCGGCCGCTTCCGACGCACTTGCTCCAGGCGATCGGGTGGTCACTGCCCATGCGCAGATCCTGTCCGGCCATGCCGTCGGGCTTGTAGGTGGAATTCATCGAGCGTCGCGATGATCCTTGCCCCGCTGGCTCGGGGGCTGGTCTTGAACGAATACCACTCGTCGTTCATCGTCCATTCGGCGGGCAGCCCGGCCGCTGCGGGATGGGTCTTGTCGTCGATGACGACTCGCGCGTCCTGAAACTGCGGTGCCATCGGATGCCCGGCAAAACGCGCGCCGATCAGTGTGTCGATATACCAGTCCCAGAAGTACGCCGGATCGCCCGCCGAGCCGTGAACCGCGACAAAACCGCCGCCCCGCTCCATCCAGCGCTGGAACGAGCGGCGCTGGCTCAGGGTGAGGACATCGCCGCTGATGTTGTTCCAGATGACCACATCGAACCGGGCGAGCACGGAGGGCGTGAACACGCTGCCCTTGTCGCTGACCACGATGCCCCAGCCCTTGCGTTCGGCCATGGCGAGGAAAGCGGCATGCGCGCCATTGACCGATGGCACGTCCTTGAAGCCGTTGATCTTCTCGAACAGCAGCACGCGGGGCCTGCCTGCCGGCAGCACGATCCGCGGCACCACGGTGTCATAGCGGGCGCAGCGCGCGACGCGGTCGGCATCGGTCACTGGCACGGCTGCAAGCGCGGCATCGACGCGCGCCATGTCGGGCATCGGTGCCGCCGTTCCCGGACGGGCATAACGCGCGCCCAAGCCGGCCGCCTCGCGCACGGTGACGATGGCGGCGAAGCTGGGCGGGGTCTTGCTGGCGAAGATCGGCGGCATCGATTTGGTCATCCCGGGCTGCACACTGTCGAGTGCGGCGCTGGCTGCCGGGCTAAGCAGGATATCGATCAGCGGCGAGGCCGACGAGAACGGCTGATCGCGCAGCGGGCAATCGACCAGGCCCTTGGCCTGTGCGGGATGGGCGATCACCGCGAGCGCGGCGGCGGCAGCAAGGGCAACGCGTTTCAAGGCACAATTCTCCCGGTTATTTGGACTGGCCAATTCACTGGCTAGTCAAATGATCGCGCGACGGCAAATCAAAGCGACTGCCCATCGTCGATTGCAAGCCTCGCGCCGCTGGTATGCGCCGAGGCGTCGGAGCAGAAATAGACCACCGGCTCGTCGAGCGCTGCGATCGGTTGCAAGCGGCGACGCTGGAAGCCGACGATCTGCGCCTTGCCGGCTTCGCTGTCAAACCAGTCGCCGGCCAGCTCGGTCCGGATGAAGCCGGGCTCGATGACGTTGACGTTGATCCCCTGGCGCACCCATTCGCTCGCCAGGTTGCGCCCCAGGCTCGCCACGCCGGCCTTGCTGGCGCAATAGGCGGTGCCACCGGGAAACGGCGCGTGTGCGCCCATCGAGCCGACCAGCAGGATGCGCCCGCGCCCGCTGTCTCGCGAACCCGCCGCCATCATCCGGCGTGCGCCTTCGCGGGCGGTGAGGTAGAGGCCCAGCAAGTTGGTGTCGAACAGCATGCGCAGGTCCTCGGCCGGGATCTCGATCGCGCGGCCGGTGACCGAAACGCCGGCATTGGCGATCACGGTATCGACCGGACCGAAGGCTGCCTCGGCGGCGTCGAAAGCGGCGATGGTCGAGGCCTCGTCGGTCACGTCCATGGCAACCGCCAGCGCCGCCGCGCCAATGTCCCCAGCCAGGCCTGAGACGCGCTCCTGCCGCCGCGCGCCCAGCACGACCCGCGCGCCCTCGCCCGCCGCGAGCCGCGCGAAATGCGCGCCGAAGCCTGAAGAGGCACCGGTAATCAGGCAGATGCGCCCGGCCAGTCTCTGCATTGCATTTGTCCTTTCCCGAAAGCCTGATGCAGCGCTATTGCCGCCCTTGTGAAAATGCAACGCGGCGATTGCGTTCTTTCGTCGCATCGCCAAAAATTGCGCGCACCAGTTTGGGCGTGACGAAGCAGGATCGACACCTCTGCCAAAGCTCTCGACGGCGGGCGCACGGCGGATAATGCAAGGTGCTCTGTGCATCTGGCCCAGGCAATGCATTCGGGCTGTCAAGCGAGATGCGCTATCCACCAGCCGGTCAGACCGATTTTCGTTTCCCTCCTGAGCCATAATGTCTTAGCAATGATTCATTTCGACGAGGCACCACAATGAATCTTGCGACTGGCAACCTTTCCCGAACCCGGTCGTCGCTCCGGTCCGCCGGAACCAAACCAAAGGGCAAGAAGAAGCCGCTCAACCAGGCGGGTCGACCGACGGCGACCGAACTCGAGCGCCGCAAGGCGCTGGTCATGGAAGTCGCGACCGGTCTCTTCGTCACCCAGGGCTTTGCCGCCACTTCGCTGGTCGATATCGCCAAGGGTGCGGGCGTCGCCACGCGCACACTGTATCAGCACTTCGGCGACAAGGAGGCGATCTTCCGCGAAGTGATATTCGCTCGCGATGCGGGGCAGGCGATCGAGCGCCCGGAAGTCCATTCCGGCGATACCCTGTTCGATGCGCTCATGCGCGGCGGGCGCTATGCCTTCCAGGTGACCTATCGCGAGCAGTCGATCGGGCTGATGAGGCTGATGATCGCCGAGAGCACGCGCTTTCCCGATTTCATGAAGTCGGTCGCCATCTCGATCTTCGCGCGCTTCCGCCGCAACCACGAGAAGCTGTTCCACAGCCTCGAGGCCGCCGGACTGATCCCGCCTGGCGATCACGCCCGCTCGGCCGAGCTGTTCTCCGATCTCGTGCTCGGCAGCCACCCGATCATGACCTACTCCAACTGGGACACCGCGCCGCCTTGCGAGATAGACATCGAAGACCGGGTCGACCTGTTCATCCGTGGCCGGTTCGATGCGCCGGTGGTGCGCGCGGCGCGCACGCGCAAGGCGAAATAGCGCTGATCCCTTCGCGCAGAGGCTGCGCTCACACGTCGAAATCGGCCGAAGCCGCGCCATCGAGCTTGCGGCCCAAGGCATAGTCGCCCCGGATCGTCGTGCGTTGCATGACCCGGGTCTGCTGCGGCGGAACCCCGGTGGCGCAATGCAGCACCCGCCAGTTGTCCCACAGCACCATGTCGTCCGCGCGCCAGTCATGAAAATAGGCGGTTGCCGGATCCGTGCAATGCGCGATTACTTCGCGCAGCAGCGCGTCGCCGTCCGGCCCGCCCATTTCTAGGATGCCCTCGGCGAACCCCGGCGAGATATTGAGCACCTTGCGCCCGGTTTCGGCCTGCTCGAACACCGCCGGGTGAACGACGCGCGGATAGGTCCACATCCGCCGCGCAATGGCGAGGCCCGATCTGGCCATGCCCAGGCTGCGGACATCGCCCGAGTGGGCGAAGCCATGGCGCGAGAAATCCATATCGACCGCATAAACGACATGCTTGCCCTCGATCGCGTCCTTCAACTGCTGCGGCAGGCACTCCCAGGCAGCGATCTGGTCAATGAAGCCGGTCATGCCGAGGTCTTCTGGCAGCTGCACCGGGCGCAGGATGCCGCCCCGGTTGATCCGGTCGGTGTAAATCATATCCGAATGCCACGGCAGCCAACCGCCACGCTCTTCGCCGCCAATTGCGTAGCAAGAGCCGTCGTCGGGGTAGTATTTGATCCTGACCAGCTCGGGAAAATCAGGCTCGGCCGCCTCCGGAAACGGATGCGGCTCCAGCTCGCCGAAGCAGCGGCTGAGCGCGACATGCATTTGCGCACTGGCATCGCCGCGAAACAGGATCACGCCCTTGTCGATCCACAGAGCGTTCAGCAGCCGGCGCACCGCCGGGTCGTCGAGCTGATGCAGCGCAAGCCGCGAAACGGTCGCGCCGAACGGCAGGCCCTCGGACAGCGGCCCAATGTCGAGCAGGGATTCGGATGCAACCGGCACGATCAATCCTCCTGCCCTCCCCCGACGACGACTCGCCAGGCCAGACTGCGCTGCCCGGAGAGGCTTGGCAAATCCCTGCATTTCGTCAATGCTCCTGCCCATTCTCATTTTGTGCCGGTGCGCCGGCCAGCGAACGGGGCAAGCGAGCAAGAACCATGACAGCAGCACACTTCGACCCCGCGATCCTTGCCGCCGAGCAGCAGCGCTGCGCCGCGATGATCGCCAACGACCCCGCCGCGCTCGACGCCATTCTCGATGCGCAGCTCCAGTTTCACCATGCGACCGGAGCGGTCGATGACAAGCCGGCCTTCCTTGCCAAGATGGCCGCCGGGCGGATCGTCTATGCCGGCATCGCCTGGTCGGAGGAACATGTCACCGCGCTCGGCCCCGATGCCGCGCTGCTGACCGGGCGAATGACAACCGACGTGCGGGTCGAGGGAGTCGCCAAGCAGCTCAACAACCGGGTGATGACGGTGTGGCGGCGGGGCAAGGAAGGGTGGCGGCTGCTCGGCTTCCAATCGACCCCGATCGCGGGATAATACCCTTGCACCCGGCAATCTCGATCAACACGCTGTGCCTGGCCCCAGCGGCATTCGACCGTCAAGCCGACTTGGTCGCGCGGCTCGGCGCACGCGGGATCAGCCCGACGCTGGACGAGATCGACCGGTTCGGCGCGGCGCAGGCGGCACGCGTGCTTCGCGACGCTGGGCTCAAGGTTGCCACGCTCAGCCACATGTCGTTTGGTTTTGCCACCCGCCAGGAGACGCAGGCCGCGCGCGAACGTCTTGATCGCACCATCGCCGTCGCCGGCGAGATCGGCGCGGAAAGCGTCATCATGACCACCGGCGGGCGCGGCGGGCTCGAATGGGCAAGCGCTGCCGATATGTTCGCCGAAGCCATCGCCCCCTGCGCGGCTCGCGCGCGCGCATGCGGGATTGCGCTCGGCATCGAGCCCACTTCGCACCTCTATGCCGACGCCTCGATCGCCCATCGCCTCACCGACACGCTCGACATTGCCCGCCGCGCCGGCATTGCACCGATGATCGACATCTTCGCCTGCTGGTTCGATTCGGACATCGACACCGCGCTCGCCTTGGCCGCCCCGCTCGCGCCGCTCGCCCAGATCAGCGACTATGCCTATGGTGACCGCAGGCTGCCGTGCCGCGCGGTGCCGGGTGACGGTGCGATCCCGTTCGAACGCATCGTTCCCGCCATGGTTGCCGGCGGCTTTCGCGGCTGGTGGGACCTTGAGATCATCGGCCCGCGCATCCGCGAGGAAGGCGCGGAAACGGCGCTGCCCCGCGCCGCCGCCCATATTGCGAGATTGCTCGAACAAGCGGGAGTTCCGACCATATGACCGAAGTCACCGTAGCCATCGATGCCGACAATTTTCTCGGCGAGACGCCGATCTGGTCGGCGCTTGACCAGGCCTTGTGGTGGATCAACTGCGAACAGCCGCCCGAGCTGCACCGCTGGTCGCCCGCCAGCGGCGAACATCGCGCCTGGCCGATGCCCCAGCGGATCGGCGGTTTCGTCCACAAGCCAGACGGCGGCTTGCTGGTGGCGCTGGCTGACGGACTGTACGATTTTGACCCCGCCACCGCCGCGCTTGCCTTGCGGGTACGCTCGCCCTTGCCGCCGCAGGTCAAGCTCCACGAGTGCCACTGCGATCGCCAGGGCCGCTTCTGGATCGGGGCCTACGACCACGATTTTCCGGCCAACCGCGAGGCCAAGGGTGGCAGCTGGTTGCGGCTTGACGGCGACACATTGACCCCGGTTATCGAACATATCGCGGTGGCCAATGGCCTTGCCTTCAGCCCCGACGGGCGGACCATGTACACCGCCGACGCGCCCACTCGCCGGGTCGAGGCCTGGGATCTCGACCCGGCCACCGGCGCTGTCTCCAACCGCCGGACCTTCCTCCAGCTGGTCGACGGCGAGGGCTTTGTCGATGGCGCGACTGTCGATAGCGAAGGCGGCTACTGGGTGGCCAATGTCGGTGCCGGCCGGCTGCGCCGCTATTGGCCCGATGGCACGCTTGACCGCATCGTCGAGCTGCCCTTTTCCAACCCGACCAAGCCTGCCTTCGGCGGCCCTGACCTCAGGACGCTCTACGTCACCTCGACCAAACTCGCGATGCAGTGCTTCATGACGCCAACCGCGCCCAACGGGCCGGTCTATGCGCTCGAACCGGGCGAGACCGGAGTGGCGGAAGTGCCCTTCGCCGGCTGATCGGGGGCTGGTGCCAGGCCCCTCACCGCCCCATCGCTGCCTTGATCCCCGCCGTGCCGCCGCCATCGACCAGCAGGTCGGTCCCGGTGATGAAGCTTGCCGCGTCACTGCACAGGAACTGCGCCGCCAGCGCGATGTCCATTGCTGTCCCCGCGCGGCCGACCGGCGTCGCATCGAGCAGCGCCTGCGCGCCCGAAGTATTGGCGATCTCCGATTTGCCCATCGCCGTGGCGATCATGCCCGGCGAAATGCTGGCGATGCGCGCGCCCTTCGGCCCCCAGCCGATGCCGCGCTTCTCGCAGATGCGGTGCACAGCCGCCTTGCTCAGCGAATAGGAAATGCCGCCCATGCCGCCGGGCGAACTGGCCCCGCCCATCGTTTCGATGATTCCCTCGATGGTTGCCATGAACCCCGGCGCGAGCGGTTCGGCGAGCACTCTCTCGACATCGGGCATGGCGGGAAACATATGCCCCGCAGAAGACGCGATCAACACCGCGACACTGCCCGGCACCAGGGCCGGTTCCAGCGCGCGCAGCAGCTTTTCGGTGGCGACGAGGTTGACCTGCATGATCGTGCGCCAGTCGCCCAGAGACGGCGACAGACCAGCGGTGTGGACCACGGCAAACGGGCGGCCTCCGGCGGACACCGCGTTCACCAGCGCCGCGATCAGGCCGTCGTCCGCCATGTCGCCGGGATGGACGGCGAGCGTGTAGCCATCGCTGTGCAGCTCTGCGGCGAACCGGTCCAGCGCCCCGGCGGAAACGTCGGTCAGCACCAGATCGTCCTGCGCCCCGAACAGCCGGGCGCAGGCACGCCCCATGCCGCCGGCACCGCCGGTGATCAAGACTTTGCGGCGGGGAACGCGGTTCATCGGCAAGTTCTCCAGGTGCAGGCGTGGTTGGGCTGCGCCCCGACACAGCGGCTGCGCGGCGCGAGGTCAACCGGATTATGCTGCGACCGGTGCGTGTGCTCCGGCAAAAATGCTGCGCAGCAAGGCTGTTGCCCGAATGCATCGCTTGGGCGTGAATCTGAACGCCTGCATTGCGGCGGGCGGACGGTTCGCTACACAAGTGTCCAATCAAGCCGTGAGGGGACAACCGATTCGCAAATGCGGGCATCTCATTTTATCCGATCCATCGCCGGCCCCGCTTCGCGCCCGAGCGGCACCTGAGCGCTCGTCTTCGCTGGATCGAGACGCGTAAACTTCTGCAGAAACTTTGAAAAATTCCATTGGGAGGAAGCTATGAACACCAGGACACTGACCCGCGCCGGCCTGCTATGCTGCACCGCGCTGGCCTCGCTGGCGCTGCTGCCCGGCCAGGCCCTGGCGCAGGACGCCGCCGCCGAGAACATCGGCCTCGAGGATATCATCGTCACCGCGCAGAAGCGCGAACAGAGCTTGCAGGATGTGCCGATCGCGGTGACTGCGATCACGGAGGAAGCCTTGCAGGCAAACCGGATTTACACGGTGAACGACCTCTCGGCACTCGCGCCCGGCCTGACCGTCAGGCCCTCAGCAGGCGGCGTCCAAGTTCCGTCATTCACGATACGCGGCCAAGTCAGTTTCGGCGTCGTCGCCGGGTCCGACAAGCAGGTCTCGATTTATCTCGACGGCGTTTATCTCTCGAACCCGCGCGGCTCGATTTTCGATCTCCCAGATGTCCAGCGGCTGGAAGTGCTGCGCGGACCGCAGGGCACGCTGTTCGGTCGCAACGCCACCGCCGGTGCAATCAACGTCACCACCCGCGAACCCTCAGGCGAGGCGCGCGCGCGAATGGAGGGGACTTATGGCAACCTCGACCAGTACCGCATCCGCGCCACCATCGAAACACCCGAATTCGGCCCGTTCAGCGCACTGTTCAGCTATGTCCGCAATTACCGCCGCGGCGAAATCGAAAATGCCGCTGCGGGCCTGGTCTGGGATCGCACCCTTTCGCCCGACCGGCAATTCGCGAAGAAGACCACGTCGGCGCGCTGGCTCGGCACGGTCAATTCGCATTCCTATTTCGCCTCGGTCAAGTTCGAGCCGAGCGACACTTTCAAGATGGTCTACAAGTTTGACCGCAACGACGACCACGGCACGCCGGAAGGCACTGGCATCGTCAATTACAATCCGAGTTTTCTCGCTGCTGTTCCAGGAGTAGGGGGATTCGCAACATCAATTTTGACTGCGTTTGGCGCAACGAACAATCTTTACATCACACCGAGCGGCAAGCGTCCGGACATCGTTACCAACGGCTGGGTCATTCCGCGCGAGTCCCGCGCCCAAGGCCATAGTCTCACCGCCACCTGGATCGTATCGGACAATATCACGGTCAAGAACATCGCTGCTTTTCGCAAAGGATTCCTGTTCGCGCCGTCGGCGATCGATGGGATCAGTTCGTTGCCAGTAACCACTGCAGTGCAAAATGCTTATGGTAACTTTTTCGTCTTCTCTACGCCGTCGTCACGAGGCGGCTATGCGGATAGACCGGCAGACTTCCTGCTCCTTCCTCCCGCCGTCCAGCAAGCCCTGATCACCGGATTTGCAGCAGGCGCTGGAATTGTGCCTGGTGCGCGATTCAATTTTATTGCCTCGCAGGCCTCGTCGCTCAGCAAGCAATGGAGCGACGAATTGATCGTCAACTATACCTCGGAGAAACTGAACGCGACGCTAGGTGCGATCTGGTTCAAGTCCGATGACGTGTCTGGCGGTCCCGAAGGCATGCAGAATACCAGTTCGTTCCCTTCGGGAATTCTTACTGGAGGTAACGTTATCGGCGCCAATGGCGTATTCCGGCTCGGCAACGAAGGCCGCACTTTCAATCAGGCTACTTCGCTCGCCGCATATGCGCAGATCGAATATAAAATCACCCCCGAAATCGAATTGATGGCTGGTGCGCGGATCACCAACGACAAGAAGGAAAGCCAGTTCCGGTATACAATTGGCACCGCGCCGCAGCCCATCATTCCGGGAAGCTACAAGAACACCAAGCCGAGTTTCATGGTGGGCCTCAACTACACGCCCAATAACGATACCCTGTTTTATGCCAAATGGTCGAGGAGCTTCGTTTCGGGCGGCGAAGTGGCGAGACTTGTCTATGAGCCCGAGGTTGCCACGTCGTGGGAACTGGGGGCCAAGCTCGACTTCCTCGACCGGAAGCTGCGCGCCAATCTCGCCGTGTTCCACGTTGATTACAAGCATTTGCAGCAGTCGGCCTCGCCGAATTTCCCGCCTTCGGATGTTGTAGCAAGAACCTTGCTGACCGCAGATTTATGGCCCTGCGCTTGGGCTTGACCTGGCGAACAGCCTGAGCACCTTTGTGATCGATGCCGGTAATCTCAGAGCCAAGGGCTTCGAGCTTGAGCTCACTGCGGCACCCACCCGTGGTCTCGTATTGGGTGCCAACTTCGGTTACACCGACACCAAATACACGTTCGTCAATCCAATTCTGCTTGCGGCGAGTGGAGGTTTCTACCAGACCACCATCCGGCCCAAATGGACTGTCAGCTCAAACATCAGTTACGAAACCCGCCCGCTGTTCAACGATGCGACAGTCAGTTTCCGCTTAGACGCGCTGTACCAGTCGCAAGTCGAACTTCACTCGAACCCGGCGCAGCGCCTCCTCCCCGATGGCAGCAATGCCAATGCGATTGTCATTAAACCCTATGCAACGGTCAATGGCCGCGTCGCCCTCAAGCATCTGAAGATTGGCGGTGCGGATGCCGAGCTGGCGGTCTGGGGCAAGAACTTGACCAATCGCAAGGATGCAATTGGCTCGCTTCCCGTCGGCCTTGTTACCTCGTTGAACTACATACCGCCGCGCACTTACGGTATCGATCTCGGCGTCGAATTCTGATCTCTCCTGACTTTGGCGAAACAAACACGCCCGGGCTGCAAAGTCCGGGCGTTTTTTACGGCTCCACCGAGAGGATACAAACCTTGACCAACCGCGCCACCACCGACCCGCGCATCGATCCACGCATCAAGGCGCTGTTCGCTGGTGCGCCGCCCGCCACGGTCCTGCCCGAGGTGGCTGACCGCGAGACGCTGCTGGCGATGGCCCGCGCGGGTGCGGGTTTGATTCAAACGCCGGGCTTTCCCGCCGAACCGTTCGAAGCCCTGGTCCCCAGCGCCGGGCTGACGGTCGAAACCCGCGCCATCCCGTCGCAGCCCGGCGGCAACAGCATCAATCTCCTGATCGTCACGCCTCAGGGGCCTGGTCCCTTCGCCTGCGTCTATTACATCCACGGCGGAGGCATGATGATGGGATCATGCTTCGATGCAAACTTTGCCGCCTGGGCGCGGATGATCGCGCATCAGGGAGCGGTTGCCGTGCTGGTCGATTTCCGCAACTGCCTGCATCCCTCCTCGGTCGCCGAAGTCGCGCCTTTCCCTGCCGGGCTGGATGATTGCGTCTCCGGGCTGCGCTGGGTCCATGACCACGCCGCCGAACTGGCGATCGACCCCGCCCGGATCGTTGTCGGCGGCGAGAGCGGCGGCGGCAATCTGGCATTGGCAACCGCACTCAGGCTCAACCGCGATGGGGACGTGGCGAAGCTCGCGGGCATCTATGTCATGTGCCCCTATCTCGCCGGCGAATGGCCCGGTGGCCCCGGCACTTCGGCAGACGAAAACGCCGGCATCCTGATGGACGCACGCTCCGGCTATGGCGCGGTCGCCTATGGCATCGACGAACTGCACAAGCGCAACCCGCTGGCCTGGCCGGGCTTTGCCAGCACGGCCGATGTTGCGGGCTTCCCGCCGACCGTTGTCGCAGTCAACGAATGCGATCCGCTGCGCGACGATGGCGTGGCGTTCTATCGTTTGCTGCTGCGCGCCAATGTGCCCGCGCGCTGCCGCGTGGTCATGGGCACGGTGCATGCCACCGAGGTCTACATCCTCCCCTGCCCCGAAATCAGCCGCGACGCGGCGCGCGATATCGTCGCGCTGGCCAAAGGCGGCTAGCGCCTCTCCGACCTCGGTGTCTGGTCCCGGCATTTCATGGTGCTGCCTGGCGAAGGCTCACGCCGAGATCAGACCGAGCATGCGCGCGCGCGCGACAGTGTGTTTGCGATTGGCACCATCGAGCTTCAGAAACAGGTTCTTGAGGTGCCATTTGACGGTCTGTTCGGAAAGGTCGAGGGCGTTGGCGATTTCCTTGTTGCTCAGGTTCTGAGCCAGCAAGCCCAGTATCTCCCGCTCCTTGATGGTCAGAATCGCTCCGCCAGTCGCGCTTTCCATTGGCGTCGATGCGATTGAACCGGCTTTGCCAGCGGGATCGTTCCGTCCTGCCCCACCATAGTGCGCACTCAATCGGAATTGCCCGTTAATCTCGGCCAGGCTCAGACCTTCCCTGCTGATCTCGGCGGCAGCCGCATCGCCGCAGCGTTCGAGCGCAAGGCTGCGCAGCATGCGCAGTTCAACAGCTTCCCAGCCGAGATTGAGTGTTGCCGCAAGACTTGCAGCACGATCGATTTCCTGAAGCGCATCGGCCATGTGATCGGCACCCTGATGTGCTAGAGCAGCGTGGACTTTTGCGAGCTCAAGCTGGAGCTCGAGCCAGGGAAGGAATACCCTCGGGAAAGCAGCCTGCTGCGCTGCGAATGTCGCGGCAAGCTGACGGGCCACGGCTCCTGCCGTCTCGCCCCGACCGGCTCTGGCGTGTTGCCGCACCATTTCGCATTGTGCGGCGAAGTGCAGTCGCGGCATACGGCGCGTCACGCCGTGCGCGCGCAGCTCTTCGAGCAGGCTGAACGCCTTATCGTGCCTGCCGTCCTGTTCTGCCAGGCGCGCGAGTGTGAGGTAGGCACTGAGCAGGGCATCGGGCAGCCCTTGCCGCTCCAGCACGTCGAGCCGAAGCGCCAGCAGAGCTGCAGGCTCGTCCGTGCTACCACCTTCCCAGCGTGCCCGGGAAAGCAAGGCGGCCAGCATGCACGAAACCAGATTTCGGCGACCCATGTGCGCTTCGGCCTTCGCAAGCGCTGGGCGCAGGACCTGCTCGGCCAAGCCGCAACGCCCTTCCCACAGGTGGCTCAAGCCAACGCCATACGCGCGGAATCCTTGCGACATCGGCGTATACATGACCGAGCTGTCGAACCCCTCGAAGCGCAACCAGTCCACCCGCGCCCGGTCGGGACGCCCTGCATGCACCGAAGCCAGTCCGCGACTGATCCAGTAGATTGGAACATCTTGAGGACGTGCAGCAGGCGGTGGCTCAGCCCAGTTTTGCAGCGCGCGGTTAACTTCGTCGCCCGAATCCGAAAACCCGGCGATTGTCGCCCGGATCAGCGATGCTTCGAACTTGTCCTCAACGCCCAGATCCGGTTGCGCCTCGATCCGGTCAAGCAGCGGCAAGGCTTCGGCATGGCGCTCACTCATTGACAGCGCCCATGCGGCTGGCGACCAGAACCCGATGTGACGAACGAAATCAGCTTCTGGAAGGCGGTGATGCCATTCGAGAACGGCACCGATCCGGCCATCGGTCAACATCTGCCGCACGACACCTTCCGCAAGATCGTAGGCTCGTTCGGTCAATCCGGCGGCAAGGGCTTGCTCGGCCGCAGCTTCAAACAGGCCGGCAATCGACAGCCAGTCGCTTGCTCTGGAGGACATCGCCTTTCTGTCCGCCTCGGGTATCTGGCGATAGCGCTTGTCGAGCACCTCCCGGGCCATCGGGTGAAGACGCATCCATTCGCCTTCCTCGGCCTGGGACAGGAGCGGCGTTTGCTCTTGCAGTCGCCGGAGCTCCTCGCGAACATCGACGCCATCGAAGATCGCGACACACAGTTCGGGGTGGACCAGATCGAGCGGTGAAATCCTGATGAGCAGTTGCTTCGCGGCGTCTGGTTGCCGGTCGATCAATCGGTCAATAAAAAACCGGCGAATGTCTGCCGTTGCCGCACTCAGGAATCCCGACAAGTCATCATTGCGCCGCAGCGAAGCGATCGCGAGTTGCACTCCAAGCGGCCAACCTTCGATGAGCTCGTGCAAGCGAAGGGCTACTTCTACGTCGTGATCCTTGCCCAACGCCGCGGACAAGACCGAAATCGTCTCTTCAGGCTTGAAGCGGAGGTCGTCCGCGAACATGCGCGTGTAGGTGGCATCGACGAGATTGCCATCAGCCCCGATCCGTTCCGTGGGCCTGGCACCCACCGCAATCCTCAGATTGGCGGGAGCATTGCCAGCAAGGTAGGGGAGAAATTGCGAGCGGGTCACCTCCGGAGCACGGTCGGCTTCGTCAATGACCAGCAAAATGTCTTGCGAGATTCGCGCTGCTTCGGCGAGCCACGCCGTCATTGCCTCCAGCGGGTCCGAAAATCGTTCCAGACTTTCGATAAACGGACGGCTGAAGCCATAGCGTCCCGATGCCTGGTGCGCGGACTGCGCCAGGCCGTTGACCAGTCGCAGAGGCTCGTCACGGCCATCCAGTGTCAGCCAGAAAGCAGAGACTCCCGCCAGCCAAAGCTTCTTTGCGCCACTGCGCCAGTTGAGATGTCTTGCCAAAGCCAGTCGGCGCGACCACCGTGACCAGCTGGCCGGCTCCACCGCTCAGTCGCGACAAGCCCAGCCGTTCCCGCTCCAGCAAATTGCGCGCGATCCTCGGCGGAATCGCCTTGAGCAGAAGCGCAGGATCGCGAGAGCCGTTCGCGCCGGACATCAGCTGCCCGAAAAACTTGCCATGTGGTGCGTTACCTCTCCGAATCGCCCGCTCTTGTTTCGCCTAGCTTAGTCGCTCGATCGCTCCTGAACCCCACCCTTCAAGGGTGGTTAGATCGGCTGCACCCTCACCCTATGCACTGGTCAACGAGAAGAGTGGAGAGGGGCGTCCGTGGATTCGAACCTGTACATCGTTGGCGTCGGGATGACCCAGTTCGGGCGCCATCTCGATCGTGCTATCGAATCACTCGCCAGTGAAGCACTCGATACCGCGCTGACCGACGCAGGTGCAACGCGGGCGCTCATCGAGCAGGTCTATTACTCTGGCGCGACACAAGGTGCCCTGCAAGGGCAATACGCTATCCCCGGCCAAGTCGTCCTGAGCAAGATCGGCCTGACAGGCCTGCCAGCCTACAACATCGAGAATGCGTGCGCATCCGGCACAACAGGATTCCAGCTTGCCGTGCAATCGTTGCGTGCCGGGGCTTGCGATGTCGCCTTAGCACTTGGTGCCGAAAAAATGAACATCGCCGACAAGGCGCGTTCCATCGCCCTGTTCGAAGGGGGATGGGATGTCGCTTGCGCGGATGAAAATGCCCGCATCTTGCTGGCACTGGGTGAAGGGGTCGAGGTTCCCGAAGGCAGTGAATCCGACCGGCCCTATAGCCGCTTCATGTCAGTCTATGCCGCCATGTGCCGGTATTGGATGAAGACCTTCGGCACGACACAACGGCAGATCGCCGCCATTGCCGCCAAGAACCATAGACACTCGGTACACAACCCGCTTTCGCAATATCGCCAGGCCTTCACGATTGACGAAGTGCTGGCCGCACCGCCCATCACCTATCCGCTGACCATGCCGATGTGCTCGCCCATCTCCGATGGTGCAGCGGCGGTGATCGTCTGCACCGAGGCTGGCCTGAAGCGACTTGGTGCTAGCCGCGAACGTGCGATCACCATTGCCGCAACCGCGATTTCGACCGCCACCCCGCGCAAGGCAGATGAGTTCGACCAGGCCGTCTGCCGCCGGACTGGCATGATGGCCTATGAACAGGCGGGCATCGGCCCCGAAGATGTCTCGGTCGTCGAAGTCCATGACGCAACCGCAATGGGCGAAATCATGGCCGTGGAATATCTCCGCCTGACGCCAATGGGTGACGCGGGTGCTGCTGCCGAACGCGGGGAGCTGAGCATCGGTGGCAGGGTTCCGGTCAATCCGTCGGGCGGGCTTGAATCCAAAGGGCATCCCATCGGCGCGACCGGTCTTGGCCAGCTCCATGAACTCGTCACGCAATTGCGCGGAGAGGCCGGCCCGCGACAGGTCGAAGGCGCACGCGTGGCGCTGCACGAAAATGGCGGTGGCTCGATGGGGGTCGAAGAGGCCGTGGTGACAGTGAACATTCTGAAAAAGTGAGATCCGCGCCAAGCGGACGCAAAAGGAAGGGGACTGAAACAATGCCAGTGAGTACCGGGATTCCAGGACATGTGCCACTGCCCGCGACCGAACTTTCCGGCTTTGATGCCGGACTGAGCGAGGAAGAACGTGCCGCTCAGGATGCATCGCACCGCTTTGCCCGCGACGTGATGCGACCGCTTGGCCGCGAGCTCGACAAGCTTCCGGCGGATCAGGCCTGTGCGCCGGGATCGCCGTTCTGGGATTTTCAGACGCAGATATCCCGGATGGGCTTCGGTCCTGATGGCCTGATTGGCATGGAGCCGGCAGCTGCCGCGCGCTTCGAAGGCCTGATAGTGCAGGAGCTCGCCTGGGGTGATGCCGGCCTCGCTACCTCTGCCGGAGCAGGCGGCATGCCGATGCTGATGGCCAAGATGAGCGGCCAGCAGGAACTGATCGACCTGTGCGAAGGCAAGCTGGGCTGCTGGTGTGCGACGCAGCCTGATCGCGGATCGGATGGCCTCACCCTCTATGCCGCTGAACGCTTTGCCGGATCGAAGGGCAACAAGGGCAATCTGCAAGCCAGGTTTGTCGCCGATGAGATCATCCTCAACGGCCAGAGCTCGGCCTGGGTCTCGAACGGTGCCGTCGCGCAAGTGGCGCTGGTCGATATCGTTGCCGATTATGGCGATGGCTTCTGGGATGCCGAAGGCAACACCTTTGGCTGCAACGCAATTATCCCGCTCGATATCACGGGCGTATCCAAGGGCAAGCCACTCGAAAAGCTTGGCAAGCGGCCCCTTCCCCAAGGCGAGATATATTTCGACAATGTCCGGGTTCCGCGCCGCTTCGCCATCGCCACGCGCGACGATTATGAATTCAAGCACGCGCAGACCTGGGCACATGCCGGGACCAACTTGAACCATCTGGCAGCCGGTCTGGCTCGCGCCGGCTTCGAACTGGCGCTCGCCTACACAAACGAACGCAAGCAAGGCGGCGCGGTGCTGTCAGACCTTCAGCTCACCCAGTTCCGCCTAGGCGGCATCGGCATGAAAGTGGAGGCGATCAAGGCCATGGCCCGGCACGTGGCGATGTACACCAAATGCTCGCCCTTGCCCCATCCCTACTTCACCGCATCAGGCAAGTCCTTCTGCAACACCGAGATGCTCAACGTGATGCGGGAATGCATGGCGCTGTTCGGCGGCAACGGACTGACCCGCGATTATCCGATCGAAAAGCTGCTGCGCGATGCGCAGGCCCAGCAGATCGAGGACGGCGAGAACAACGTGTTGCAGATGCACTACGGTTATCTGCTCAGCCGCCTGCACCGCGAAACCACCTTCGGCCACGCCTGAGCCGCTCCAGCCCACCCGATTTTGGAAGAGGAAACCCCAACCGTGACATCCGCCGACTACCCCGTCGTTGTCTATGGCGCGAGCGGTTACACCGGTCGCATGGTGATGGAGCACCTGCGCGATCTCAGCGTGCCGTTCATCGCCGCCGGTCGCAATCGCGCCAAGATCGAGGAAGCGCTCAAGATCGTTCCCGGCATCGAGGACGCCCGCTACGAAATTCAGGCCGTCGACAACACGGTCGAAGAGCTGACCAAGTTGTTCTCCGGCCGCAAGGTCGTCTGCAACACGGTTGGCCCGTTCATGCGGTTTGGGACGCCTGTCGTGGAAGCCTGCCTGCGCGCCGGGGTCCACTATCTCGATACGACCGGTGAGCAACACTGGGTGCTCAAGCTGCGCAATACGTTTGGCAAGGAATTTGCCAAGGCGGGCCTCGCCCTCGTTCCTTCGACCGCGTGCATGTATGGCCTCAGCGAAATCGGCGCGCGCTATTGCCTGGAAACACCCGGGGTCGACTCGCTGGACATGACCGAAGTGGCGCAGGCTGTCCCGACTGTGGCTTCGGCGCAGACCATCCTTGATGCTGTCCGCTATTCATCTTTCCACCTGCGCGACAATGAGCTGGTCCGCTATCCGGGCATAGAAACCAGCGACATTGTGACACCTTCCAATCGCGTTCTGAAGGCCTCGCAGTGGGGCGGCACGTCCAACCCGGTGTGGTTCGCCGGTGACGGGCGCGTGCGCAACTGCCGCATGTCCGTCGCGATGTGGAACCAGGAGCTCTACAAGAAGGAACTGGAACTGGAGCGCGCCTACAAGGTCCAGCTCCAGTGGATCCCGGACGAACAGCTCTATCCGCTGCTCGATGGCATGGCGACGGCGATCACGCCTGACACCCCGCCGCGCGAACGCCGCCAGGTCCATCGTTCGATCGATGTGTGCCTGGGCACCGGCAACAATGTCATGGTCAAGTCCACGCTGATTGCCACCGGCGGCTATTTCACCACCGGGCTGATCCAGGCCTACGCGGCGCGGCGACTGGTGTCGGAAATCCCGCGCAAAGTCGGCTTTGCCTCGCCGAGCGAGGTGCTCGGCCACCGCGAGATCATGGGGGCGCTGCAGAGCTATGGCTATGCCGCCATCAAGGTCGAGAGCCTCGTCTGAAACGCGCCGCAGCAGGAGACACCACGATGAACTTCCAGACCCTTGCCCTGCGTGAAACCGGCGCTGTGCTTGAAATCACGCTCAACAACCCGCCGGTCAATCTGATGAGCGCCAAGATGGTCGAGGAGTTGTTCCAGCTCACCGGCTACCTCATCAACAACCGCGACATCCGGGTGGTCGTGCTGGACAGCGCCGATCCCGACTTCTTCATCGCGCACTTCGATCTCGAAGATCTTGAACCTTCGTTCAACGACCCCGGCAAGGCGAGTCGCTATCCGGACATCAACGTCATGCAGTCGCTTGGACTGGCATGGCAGAACCTGCCGCAGGTCAAGATCGCCAAGGTGGATGGTCGGTGCCGGGGCGGCGGCCTGGAGTTCATCCTGGCGCTCGACATGCGTTTTGCCAGCCGCAGGTCGCTGTTCTGTGCTCCCGAGGCCAGCGTCGGCTTCCTCGCCTCTGGCGGCGGCGCGACGCGAACAGCGCTGGCCGCAGGGCCTGCGCGCGGGCTGGAAGTGCTCCTCAGCGCCCGCGATTTCACGGCCGAAGAGGCAGAGCGCTATGGCTTGATCAATCGCTGCCTCGAAGACGGCGAACTCGGCACCTATGTCGATGATCTGGTGACCCGCATTGCGCGCCGCTCTCCCGAGGTCGTCACGATGCACCGGGCGGTCTTCGGCCAGGCTTTCAGTCCTGTCGTGGAGCCACTGTTCGCCGCGATGGCTGCCGAGAACGACGGCATGCGGGCCGGTCTCGCCGGCGAGGAAATGCAGGCCGCTATCGCAGGGCATCTCAAGCTGGGTCAGACCCGCGAGGTTGAACTCGACCTGCCCGCGTCGATGGCCATCCTGACGGCTCAGAGCTGAGGGCGCGGGGCCATGGCATTGATCGACTTCTTCGACCGGGGCACCCTGATCAACCGGGAAGGCATCGCTTTTGCCATGGCAGAGCGGGAGTGGACCTTTGCCGAGGCTCACGCGCATTCGTGCCGGGTCGCCAACGGCCTCTTGGCGCACGGTATCGGCAAGGGCAATCACGGCGCGGTTCTGGCGGGTAACGATCCGGCGGCATGGCTTTGCGTCGTTGGCTTCTGGCGGGCCGGCGTCGCCTGGGTGCCGCTCAACCCGCGCGATGCCGCGCCGGAATCGGCCAGCCTGATCGATGGCTTCGATGTCGATGTGCTGTTCTTCCAGAAGGCATTCGCCCCGGTTGTGCTGGAACTGCGCGCATCCTGCCCCCGCCTCAAGCAGGTCGTCTGCATCGACGGCGAAGTGGCTGGCGCGCTTTCGCTCGAAGACCTGATCGAGGCCGCAGATGACAATCCGCCAGCAATCAACGCGGCCCAGGATGACGTCATCGCCATCATGCCCACCGGCGGCACCACCGGCCTGCCCAAGGGCGTCATGCAGACCAACCGGAACCTCGGCCTTTCCGTCGTCAACGGGGTGATCAACACCCCTTATGCGCCAGGCGAGCCGATCGTGAACCTGGCCGGCGCACCGATGACGCACTCGGCCGGGTTCATGTCGATTTCGGCGACGGCGCGCGGCGGCAAGGTCGTCGTCCTGACCAAGCCCGATCCGATCTCGCTGCTCGACACCATCGAGCGCGAGCGGGTTACCGAGCTCTTCCTGCCGCCCACCGTGATCTACGCGTTGCTCGAAATGCCGGGCATCGAAAGCCGCGATTTCTCCTCGCTGCGCTACATCATGTACGGTGCGGCACCGATGTCGATCGACAAGCTGCGCCGCGCCATCGAGGTGTTCGGTCCGGTGATGCATCAAGGCTACGGGCAGACCGAGGCCCCTGGATCGATTGCCTTCCTGCGCCCCGGCGACCACTTCGTCGATGGCAAGATCGCGCCCGATAGCCGCCTTTCCGCCTGCGGCCTGCCTGCCGTCACCAACGCCATTTCGATCCAGGACGATTCTGGCCAACCGCTGCCGCAAGGGGAAAGCGGCGAAATCTGCATTGGCGGCGATATCGTCATGAAGGGCTATTACAAGCAGCCTGAAAAGACCGCCGAGGCCCTGGTCGATGGCTGGCTGCACACCGGCGATATTGGCCACCTCGACGCCGAGGGCTACCTGCACATTACCGATCGCAAGAAGGACATGATCGTCTCGGGCGGCTTCAATGTCTATCCGAGCGAAGTCGAGCAAGTGATCTGGTCGCATGCCTCGGTGCTCGATTGTGCGGTTATCGGCGTTCCCGACGCGAAATGGGGCGAGGCGGTCAAGGCCGTGGTCGAACTCAAGCCCGGCGCTTCGGCCGAACCAGCAGAAATCATCGCGCTCTGCAAGGACCGACTCGGATCGGTCAAGGCACCCAAGAGCGTCGAATTTGTAGCATCTCTGCCACGTAGCCCGGTCGGCAAGGTGCTCAAGAAAGATATCCGGGCAGCCTATTGGACCCAATCCGGCCGAAAAATATAAATTCAAGTCAAACGTAAAACTTAAACCATACAATGGAGGGAACTATGACGAGGGATTTTAGGACTGCGCTGCTGATTTCGGCATCGATTTTGTTTGTGTCGGCTGCTCCTGCATTTGCGCAAGACGCTGCGGCTGAAGATGTCGATACCAATCAAATCATCGTGACGGCGCAGAAAAAGAGCGAAAACCTGCAGGACGTGCCGATTGCCGTATCGGCATTCTCGTCGGAATCCCTGGAAGAACGCGGCTTGAACGGCGGAGGTGACCTGCAGATCGCCATTCCCAATGTGAGCGCTGGCTCGACCTCGTTTGGCGGATACAATTTCCAGATCCGCGGCATTGGTGCCCAGATCCAGGGTGCCTCTGCCGATACCGGCGTCGGCGTCCACCAGAACAACATCCCGCTGACCAAAAATCGTCTGGCTTCGGCCGAATTCTATGACATCGAGCGCATCGAAGTGCTGCGCGGTCCGCAGGGGACGCTCTATGGCCGCAACGCGACCGGCGGCGTCATCAACACCATAACGGCAACCCCGAAGAACGAATTCTCCGGCGAAATCACGGGCGAATACGCCCGGTTCAACCGGATCAAGCTCTCTGGTCACCTCAATGTTCCGCTAAGCGACACCTTCGCGGTGCGCGTGGCCGGAACCTATATCAACAGCGACGGCACGATCCTCAACACCGGCACCGGCAACAAGGTGGATTCGCGCAAGATCTGGAGCACCCGCGTAACCGCCCAGTGGGAGCCCTCCGACCAGGTCCGGGTACGCGCCATGTGGGAGCATTTCGACCAGAACGATACCGCCGGTGCCAATGCCAAGGTAATCTGCGCGCCTGACGCCGGGCCGACCACAATCGGCGGCGTGCCGACCAATCCCTTCACCCAGGCTGCGCTGTCACAAGGCTGCCTGAACACAGCCGTGGATGATCCGCGCAACACCGGCATGCCTTCCAGCGCGAAGACCCTGCCCGGCCTGTTCGGCCTGCTGATCGGGACTTTGCCGTTCAACGCCTTTGCCGGCAAGGTGCTGAGCACCGATCTTCACACGATCAACCTGTCGTTCGACCCAAGCCAGCGGGCCAAGAACGATCTCGTGTCTCTGGACCTCCAGATCGGCCTTGGCGACCACCTGACACTGACCTCGCTTAGCGCCTATGCCAAGGACACGTTCCAGTTGACGAGTTCGGCATTCGGCGGAATTGCCACGCTGGGCTTCAACAATTCGCCGCTGACCCCGGGCGGTATTTTCGTCGATCCGCAGCTCGGCCGGTCCGACCGGTTCGAGAACCGCTCGCTGGCCAGGACGACCGCCAAGCAGTTCAGCCAGGAACTCCGCCTCCAATCCGACTTCGATGGCAAGTTCAACTTCAACGTCGGCGGCATCTATCTTGACTACAAAGCAACCAACGAGATCATTCTGCTGGGCAACACGACCACCCAGTTTGCGATCGCTCAGAATTTTGGTGGTGCCGGCATCTATATCGATCCGTTGGCTGAACCCGACGGCACTGGACACAATTACTACAACAATTCCAGCCCCTATCACCTGAAGGCAGCGGCCCTGTTCGGCGAAGCCTATTACCAGGTATCGGACCAGTTGAAGGCGACACTCGGCCTGCGCTACACCAACGACAGCAAGGAACAGACCACCTATCCGGTGCTGCTGCTGGCCCCGGGCCGCGGCTTCCCGGTCGTGACCCCGCAAAAGGTCAGGTTCGAGGAAGTGACCGGCCGCTTCACGCTCGACTGGAAGCCGACCGACGACAACCTCGTCTATGCCTCGTTTGCACGCGGCTACAAGGGTGGCGGCTTCAACCCTGGCGCGACCGTGCTCAGCGGGGTCAGCCCTTCGTTCAAACCGGAACTGGTCAACGCCTTCGAAATCGGCACCAAGAACACGCTTGCCGATCGCCGGGTGACGTTGAATCTGACTGGCTTCTATTACGACTACAAGGGCTATCAGATCTCGAAGTTCGCAAACCAGACGGTTTCAACCGAAAACGTTGATGCGAAGGTCAAGGGTTTCGAATTTGAGGCGGCGTTTGAACCAGTGCGAGGCCTCCGCTTTGATACGCAGATTGGGTATCTTGATACCAAGATCGGCAACGGAACCTCGATCGATTCGCATGACCGCACGCAAGGCAACGCCGCGCTGGTCGCGGTGCGCAGCATAGATCCGGGCAGCTTTGGCACATCGTGTGTTGTACCTGTTGCCGTAGCCGCCGGTCTGCAGGCAGCCATCAATGCTGGTGGGCCCGGTGCACCTCCATCGGAAGCGATGACTTCTCTTTGCACCGGGCCTTTCGCTTTCCCCGGTGCCAGCGCTGGCGTGCCGGTGCAGCTCAACGGCAGGGAACTGCCCAATGCACCGCAATGGACGGTGTCATTCGGCGGTGAATACCGGATGGACTTCAGTGATGATTGGAGCGGAACCCTGCGTGCGGACTACTACCGCAAGTCATCCAGCTTTGCGCGCATCTATAACACGCAGCTGGACGTGCTCAGGGCCTATGACAACCTGAACTTCTCCTATCGGATTTCGTCGGAAGGGCTGGGTCTCGATGTCCTGCTGTTTGCCCGCAACCTGCTCAGCCAGCAGGTGGCGACCATCAATCTGGTTGGCGGTGATGAAACCGGCGGCGAGCGCACGATCTTCGGCAAGGATCGCGAAAGCTACGGCATCTCGATCACCAAGCGGTTCTGACAATCGGCATCCGGCGGGGTTTGCTCCCCGCCGGATTGCCTGAACTGAATGGAAGATCGATCCATGCCCGAGGCTCAATCGACACTGCGCTCCAGTCTCGGCGCGGTCCTGGTCACCGGAGTGTCGTCAGGGATTGGCAAGGCCATCGCGCTTGATCTGATCCGGGCCGGATACACCGTTTTCGGCAGTGTCCGGCGGGCAGACGATGCCGAGTTTCTCGTCTCATCGGGCGAGGGGCAATTCAACCCGCTGCTGTTCGATGTCACCGATCCGGAGGGGATCGCGCAGGCCGTACTCGAAGTTGAGCGCCAGCTAGGCGGCAATGGCCTGACAGCACTCGTCAACAACGCCGGCATCAATGCCAGCGGCCCTTTCCTGCATCAGCCTGCCGAGCAGTTCCGCCAGGTCATGGAGGTCAACTTTCATGGGCTGGTCGCCGTGACCCGGGCGTTTCTCCCCCTGCTCGGTGCGAGCGATGCACCGCGCGCCGTGCCGGGCCGGATCATCAACATCGGATCGGTTCAGGGCATCATGACCGTGCCCTTCATGACCGCCTATTCCGCGTCGAAGCACGCTGTCGAAGCCTTTGCCCAGGGGCTGCGCCGCGAGATGATCCCGTTTGGCATATCGGTCTCGACCATCGAGCCCAATTTCACTCGGAGCGACATCTTCGCCAAGGCCGCTGCCGATCTGAAGGCCAGCCACTACGACGGCACGCGCTACGCAGCGGCATGGGCGCAGTTCAACGCGTCGCTCGCCGAGGCCGAGGAACAGGCCAAGCCCGCCGAAACGGTGACGCGCAAGGTCCTGCATGCGATCCAGTCTGCGCGTCCGCGCACGCGCTATCCGCTCGATGCCATCTGGCATCTCGGTCGCTTCTTGCCTGATCGGCTGTTCGATCGCCTTATTTTCGGTGGCTTGGGCATCGCAAAGACGATGCGACCGGCGAACCGGACTAGCCCCAGGAGAGACCCATGACCCAGTTTCAAGGCAAAGTCGTAGCCATCACCGGCGCAGGCTCGGGCATTGGCCGGGCACTTGCACAAAATCTCGCCGCGCGCGGTGCAGCGCTCGCGCTGACCGATTACAACGAGGCCGCTCTTGAGGAGACCGCCGCGCTGCTGCCTGCGAGCACCCACGCCGATCGCACCGTGATGGATGTTTCCTCGCGCGATCAGGTGTTCGCCTTCGCCGACAAGGTGATGCGCGATTTTGGTCGGGCCGATTACATTATCAATAATGCCGGCACATCCGTTCTCGCAACGGTCGAACATGTGACGATCGAGGAAATCGAGAGAGTCATCCAGGTCAACATGTGGGGCGTGGTCTATGGCACCAAGGCCTTCCTGCCGCACATGCTGGAACAGCGCAGTGGCTGCATCGTCAATGTCTCCAGCGTGTTCGGACTGGTCGCAACGCCCTGTTCGGTTGCCTACACCATGTCGAAGTTCGCCGTGCGCGGCCTGACCGAGACTTTGTGGGACGAATTGCAAGGCACCGGCGTGCGCGCGGTGCTGGTGCATCCCGGCGGGATCGCCACCAACATAACCACCAATACCCCGCATGCAATGCATGAAGGCGAACTTGAACGGAAACTGGTGCTCGCTAACGCCAGGCAAATGACGACGCTTCCAGCAGATTGCGCCGAAGAAATCGTTGCTGGCCTTGTGAGTGGCCGCAATCGCCTGCTCGTCGGCAGCGGCGCGAAGGCCATGTTCCGCCTCTCGCGCCTGTTTCCCGACAGTTACGGCAAGATCATGCGCAAGAAGCTGGGCATCTGACCGGTCTGTCCGCCACAGAACGAGACAATATTCAAGGGAGCGTCACCATGCGAGCCGCCAATCCGGCACCTGATCTGGCGCGAACCGCCCGCCAGATCGAACTGTCATACCGAATTGCCGATGTCCGCCAGGCTTGCGCGTCCTGGGCCGCCGCGACGCCTGACACCTGCACCGCTGTGATGGAAGGTGCTGACAAATTCGCGCGGGACGTGCTCGAACCGCTCAATCTGGCCATGGACCGGACCGGCTGTTCGCTCGTCGATGGCCGCGTGGTGACGGCTCCCGGCCATCGGGCGGCCTGGACAAGCTATGTTGAAGCCGGCTGGCCAACGCTGGAGGCCGCCGAGCAGCACGGCGGCCAAGGCCTGCCCGCAATCCTCGCCTTTGCTGCGCAGGAACTGTTCGACCGCGCCTGCCCGGCGTTTGGCATGCTTCCCGTGCCGCAGCGCTCGCTGTTCCGCCTTATCGACGCCTTTGGCAGCGAAGCCATGCGGGCCGAGTGGTTGCCGAAGCTCGCCGCAGGCGAATGGGGTGCGACGGTATGCGTCTCCGAAGTCGGCGCAGGTTCGGATCTGGCGCGGGCAAGCACGCACGCCGTGCCGAATGGCGATGGCACATGGTCGGTCACCGGCGAGAAATGCTGGATCTCCTACGGCGATCACGATCTGACCAACCAGATCGGCCATGCCGTTCTGGCGCAAACCGTCGATGCCGATGGCAGAAAGCGCCCCAGCCTGTTCCTCGTCCCTGCCCGCCTGCCCGATGGCAGCACGAACACCAGCGCGGTGCGCAGGATCGAACACAAGCTCGGCCTGCATGGCTCGCCCACATGCGCGCTTGGCTTCGAAGCCGCGACCGGCTGGCTGCTGGGTGAGCCGGGGCGTGGCCTCGCGCAGCTGTTCGTAATGATCGCCAACATGCGGCTCGCGGTCGGGGCGATGGGGCTTGGCATCGCCTCGGCAGCGGCAGACGTCGCCCTGGCCTATGCGGCAGAACGCAAGCAGGGCGGCAAGCCCGTTCCTTTGCCGATCAATCAGCATGCCGATGTCCGGCTGCAACTGCTGGACGCCCTGGCCGCGCCAACCCTGCTTCGCGGTCTGCTGTTCGCGGTGGCCAATGCCAACGATCTCTCCACGATGGGCGACGCCGAGGCCGAGGCGTTGGCGGCATGGCTGCTGCCTATCGTCAAGACAACCGGCGGCGAGATGGCCTTCGACGTTGCCGGCGGAGCCATCCAGGTGCTCGGTGGGGCGGGCTACACCAGCGAATGGCCGGTGGAACAAGCCCTGCGCGATGCCCGCGTCCTGACCATCTTCGAAGGTGCCACCGGCATCCAGGCGCTCGACCTGACCCATCGCCGCCTGTTGGCGGATGACAGCAGCTTCCGCGCGTTCCTCACCGCCGCCGGATCCTGGGATGATGATCGCTTCAAGGCCTGCCTTGCCGAGCTGGAGAAAGCAGCCGCCTGGCTCAAGGCTAATCCCTCGAAGGCCGACGGCGGCGCGACCGCGTTTCTTCATCTTGCCGCAGTGGCCGCATTGAGCTGGATCGCCGCCACATACGCCGCCAGCAGGACCGAAGACGAAGTTCTCAAGGTCTCTGCCGATCACTGGCTCGATACCGCCGCTGCAAAGGCAGCCGCACTGGGATCGCGCGTGGTCTTCGGGGAGGAACGGGCCCAACGGTTCAAGGTGCTGACGGGCTAGCGCTGGCAGTCAGCCTCCCTGCTATTCAGGCAATGGCAACCAGATTGCATATCCGCCCCAACCGCTCGGCCCACGCTTCCTGCCCCGCCGGGTCGGCGATACCGTCCTGCCGGATCTCGACACCGAGATAGGGTCGCCCTTCGGCCTCGGCGTGGCGGTTCATCGTCGCGTTGAGCAGGCGGCCCGAATAGGGCTGCTGGTCGCCCACGATCAGCCCCTCGGCCTCAAGCATCGGGATTGCCAGCCGCGCAGCACGGTCGTCGTGGTTGTAGAGCACGCCGGCAGACCAAGGGCGCTGGACTTCAGGTTGACTTGAAAGATGCGGTGTAAAGCTGTGCAACGAAAGGATCAATGCCGGCGGCTTGTCGTTCAGCAGCGCGGCGAGAGCGGCGTGATAGGGATGATAGAACCGCGCCAGCCGCGCCTCGTGTTCGGCGTGGCTCAGGCTGTTGCCGGGAATGGCATGGCCGTCGCTGGCAATGGGGATCAGCGCCGGGGCGTGCTCCTCGCGGTTGAAGTCGCAGACCAGCCGGCTGACATTGCCGAGGAAAGCGGCCACGCCAAGGCGAGTCGCCATGCGCGCCGCCACAGCAGCGACGCCAATGTCGAGCGCGATGTGCTGGTCGAGCAAGGCTGGGTCGATAGCAAGATCGATATCCTTCGGCACGCGGTTCGAAGCGTGGTCGGCGACGATCAGAACGCCTCCGAAGCGGGGGGTGCCAAGGATGCGGTAGGGGGCGTCGGTCATAGACCTCTTCTGTCGAGAAATGTGTTTCGCGCAGAGGCGCAGAGATGCGCAGAGATCGCGGAGGAAATGACTTGCGCCACAGCCAATTCATTCTCCTCCAACCCGGAGTTCTGGCAGAATCGCCGAACCAGTGCGGGGCCTCGCCTGGAGCGCACCATCTCTGTGCCTCTGCGCGAAATAATCCTTTCTTGAATAGTTCACCGCAGATTGCCCGCCAGAGTCCACCACCCAGGATGCTGCGAGGCCATGAATTCCGCTGCCTCGACCAAGGCGTCCTGCCGCTCATAGAGCGCAAAACACGTCGCCCCCGAGCCCGACATCCGCACCAGCACGGCACCGGTTTTGCCCAGCGCGTCCAGCACCTCGGCAATCGCCGGGCAAAGGGCAATTGCGGGGACCTCAAGGTCGTTCCGCCCGCCAAGCGCAATCTGCCGCGCACTTCCTTCCGGCATGGCCCCACGATCCACTCCGTCCCAGCCCTTGAACACCGGCCCTGTCGCCAGCGGCACCCGCGGGTTGACCAGCAGCACCGGGCTTCCCGCGAGATCGTTCCTGACCGGCTCCAGCTCGCTGCCGGTACCGCGCCCGATGCAGGTCACGCTGGCAACGCAGGCGGGCACGTCCGCGCCCAGCTTTGCCGCGCGCGCGCGCCAGTCCTCGGGCAGGCCGCCCCAGCGCTCGACCATGCGGAAAATCGCGCCGGCATCGGCCGACCCGCCGCCCAGCCCGGCGGCGACCGGCAAGCGCTTGTCGAGGCTCACCGACCAGCCTGGGACATGTTTGAGCGCGGCCAGCGCCGCCAAGACGATGTTGCCGGAGGTGCCGTCGAGCCCGACCGCAAACTCGCCTTTCACATGCAGCACATCGCGCGCTGCGGGCGAGGCGGTAAGCCTATCGCCCTCGCCGACGAAGGCGAACAGTGTTTCGAGTTCGTGATAGCCGTCCTCGCGCCGGTGGCGGACGTGGAGCGCGAGGTTGATCTTGGCCCAGGCGGTTTCGTGCATTTAATCCTCTCCGAGCTTGTCTCGGGGAGGTGGCAGTCCGCAGGACTGACGGAGGGGAATTTTCATTTCCGCTCGCTCAGACTCTCGCGCAAGGTAGAAACCCCTCCACCACCGCTTCGCGGCGGTCCCCCTCCCCGAGCAAGCTCGGGGAGGATTAGTCACATATTCGGATAGTTCGGCCCGCCGCCGCCTTCGGGGGTCACCCAGGTGATGTTCTGGGTCGGATCCTTGATATCGCAGGTCTTGCAGTGCACGCAATTCTGGGCGTTGATCTGCAAGCGCTGGTCGAGGCCCTCGCCGACGAATTCATAGACCCCCGCCGGGCAATAGCGCGCTTCCGGCCCGGCATAGCGCGGCAGGTTGATCGTTGTCGGCACGGCGGGATCGGCCAGCACCAGGTGGCAGGGCTGGTCTTCCTCGTGGTTGGTGAAGGAAAACGACACCGAAGTCAGCCGGTCGAAGGTCAGCACGCCGTCGGGTTTGGGATACTGGATAGGACTGAACAGATCGGAGCGCTGGGTTGCCGAGGCGTCGGTGTGGTGCTTCATCGGCTTGACAAGTGGCAGCTTGAGATAGCGCGTCCACATCTCGATGCCAGCCAGCCCGGTGGCGAGCAGGTCGCCGCCGAACTTGGCGAGGATCGGTTCGGAATTCTGCACCAGCGCCAGTTCCCTGGCGATCCAGCTGTCGCGCACGGCGGCTTCGTATTCGTCTAGCGAGTCCTGCCCCCGGCCAGCACCAACGGCGGCGGCGATGGCTTCGGCGGCGAGCATGCCGCTCTTCATCGCGGTATGGCTGCCCTTGATCCGCGGCACGTTGACGAAGCCCGCAGAGCAGCCCGCCAGCATCCCGCCGGGGAAAGCGAGACGCGGCAC
Organism: uncultured Alphaproteobacteria bacterium; assembly: GCA_963777795.1. Lineage (GTDB taxonomy): Bacteria > Pseudomonadota > Alphaproteobacteria > Sphingomonadales > Sphingomonadaceae > Novosphingobium. The sequence goes on along the minus strand of CAVZRM010000002.1, from coordinate 449,772 downwards.
CGCCTGCCAGCCGCCCTCGTTGATCGCCCGCGCGCCATAGGAGACGCGCTTGCCGCCTTCGAGGATGGCGCGGATCGCCGGGTGGGTCTTCCAGCGCTGGAATTCCTCGAACGGATAGACATAGGGATTGGCGTAATCGAGGGTGACGACGAAGCCCAGCGCGACCTGGTTGCTGGCCTGGTGATAGAGGAAGCCACCGCCGCCGCTGTCGCTTTCCGAGAGCGGCCAGCCCTGGGTGTGGAGCACCCGGCCGGGCACGTGCCTGGCGGGATCGATATCCCACAATTCCTTGATGCCGATGCCGTATTTCTGTGGCTGGCAATCGCGTTCGAGGTCGTATTTTGCCTTCAGCCGCTTGGTCAGATGGCCGCGCGCGCCCTCGCAGAACACCGTGTATTTCGCCAGCAGGTTCATGCCTGGCTGATAGTCGCCCTTGCGCTGGCCCTCACGGTCGACCCCCATGTCGCCGGTCTGGACGCCGATGACCGCGCCCTGATCGTCGTAGAGAATTTCGGCGGCGGGGAAACCGGGGAAAATCTCCACGCCCAGCTCTTCCGCCTTGCCCGCCAACCAGCGGCACAGGCTGCCCAGGCTGCCGGTATAATTGCCGTCGTTCGACATGAATGGCGGCATGAGCAGGTGCGGAATCGGCATCTTGCCGCTTTTGGTCAGATACCAGTGCCAGTTGTCGGTCACCGGGGTTGCCGCCATCGGGCAATCCTGCTCGCGCCAGTCGGGCAGCAGCTCATCGAGCGCCTTGGGATCGACCACCGCGCCCGACAGGATATGCGCGCCGACTTCCGAGCCCTTTTCGAGGATACAGACCGCCAGCTCGGCATTTAACTGCTTGAGCCGGATCGCCGCAGCCAGCCCGGCCGGGCCGCCGCCGACGATCACCACGTCATAGGGCATCGATTCGCGTTCGCTCATGGTCTTTTTCCGTTCTGTCCCCGGGCGCGACAAGTGCTCAGATCAGCCTTGATTGCTACGCTGCGGCAGGTCAAGACCCGCAGCATGACCGATGGGGCAAATTCCAGGCTCACCGCCCAACTTGCCGCCGCGCTCGACTGGTGGCGCGATGCGGGCGTCGATGGCCATCTGCACGATGGGGCACAGGCCTGGATCGCGCCCGCCAAGGAGGCAACAAAGACGGCTGCACCGTCGGTTGCCGCTCCGGCGCAAGCGCCAGCGCCTCCCGCTCCCCCCGCGCTCGATCGCTCGGGCTGGCCAGCCGAACTTGCCGCTTTCAGCGCCTGGTGGCTGGCCGACCCCGCGCTCGACAGCGCCCCGCCGGCCACGCGGGTGCCGCCGCGCGGGGCTGCCGGGGCCAGCCTGCTGGTGCTGGTCGCCGAGCCCGAGCGTGAGGACGCCGGCGTGCTGCTCTCCGGGCCTCAAGGCCGCCTGCTGGCGGGCTTCCTTGCGGCGGCGGGAATTGCACCGGATGCGGTCTATGTCGCCAGCGTGCTGCCGCGCCACACCCCGCATGCCGACTGGGCCGAGGCCGCCGCGCGCGGGCTCGGTGAACTGGCCCGCCACCACGTCGCTCTGGCCGCGCCCAGACGGTTGCTTGTCTGCGGTGGCAACATCCTGCCGCTGCTGGGCCACGATCCGGCGCTTAATCCTGCCGCATTCAGCGAATTCGAGCATGGCGGCGCTACATTGCCGGTGCTCGCGCTGCGCGATCTGGCGCTGCTGCGCGAGCGGCCGCGCTGGAAAGCGGCGATGTGGCGGGCCTGGCTGGACTGGCCACCGAGCCGCAATTGATGGAGTTCGATTTGCGCGTGATGCATTTGACCAAGGCAAGGATCGCGATGATCGCTGGCGTGGCCCTGGCGGCGCTCGGTGCGCCTGTGGCCGTGTCCGCAGCCTGGGCCAGCAGTGCCGCAGTCGATTATTTCCGCCACCGCGCCGACCGCACGGCGGTGCCGTCGGTGCTCAGCCAGGAAGAGCGCGACTACTACCGCAATCTGTTCGCCGCGATTGATCGCAAGGACTGGGCCTCGGTTCAGCAATTGTTCGCGCAAAAGGCGGACGGCCCGCTGCATGCCAGCGCCAGGGCCGAATACTACCTCGCCGCCGGTTCGCCGCGAATTGAGCTGGGGGAGCTCAGCCAGTGGCTCGAAGCGGGTAGCGAATTGCCGCAGGCCGAGCAGATCGGCCAGCTGGCACTGCGGCGCGGCGCGGCAGCGATCCCCGCGCTGCCCGGCCCGCAGCCGACCATGAGCCTGCCCGGCCTGCCCAAGCGCATTCGCCCGCGCGAGACCGACGACGGCACCATGCCGGGCAATCTCGCCGGTGCGATTCTCGCCAGGATCAAGGCCGACGATCCCTCGGGCGCACGCCAGCTGCTCGACGGAATCGATTTCCAGCTGAGCGAAGCCGCCCGCGCCGAGTGGCGCCAGCGCATCGCCTGGAGCTTCTACATCGAGAACGACAACGCCAGCGCCTATGGCCTCGCCCAGCTCGCCGGTCAGGGCAGCGGGCCGTGGGTCGGCGAGGCGTGGTGGACCGCCGGGCTCGCCGCCTGGCGGCTCGACGATTGCGCCGGGGCGGCAGAAGCCTTCGACAAGGCAGGCGCGCGTGCCGACAATCCCGAACTGCTCGCCGCCGCGCGCTACTGGCAGGCGCGCGCGCTGGTGCGCTGCCGCCAGCCGGAAACGGCTTCCGCGTTGCTTCGCGCCGCCGCCGGGCGCGACGAGACGCTCTATGGCATGCTGGCGGCGGAACAGCTCGGCCTGAAATTGCCCGAAAGCCACACCGCCCCCGATTTCACCCAGACCGACTGGCAGGCGCTGCGCGGGCAAAGCAACGTGCGCACCGCCGCCGCGCTGTCGCAGATCGGCGAAGATATCCTCGCCGACGACGTGCTGCGCCATCAGGCCCGGATCGGCAGCCCGTCACAATACCAGCCGCTTTCGCGGCTCGCGCGCGATCTCGGGCTGCCATCGACCCAGCTGTGGATGGCCTCCTCCGCACCATATGGCGGCAAGCCCGAACCCGCCGCGCGCTTCCCCACGCCGAAGTGGACCCCGGTCGGCGGATGGCAGGTCGATCCGGCGCTGGTCTATGCCCATGCCTTGCAGGAATCGGTGTTCCGCGCTGCGGTGGTCAGCCCGGCGGGCGCGCGCGGACTGATGCAGATCATGCCTGCCGCGGCCCGCGATCATGCTGCGGCGATCGGCGTGGCAGGCTCGGCGAGCGACCTCAACCAGCCCGAGATCAACCTCGCCTTTGGCCAGCGCCATTTGGCCATGCTGCGCGACGATCCGGGCACCCAGGGCCTGCTGCCCAAGGTCATGGCCGCCTACAACGCCGGGCTGACGCCGATCACCCGCTGGAATGTCGAGATCGAGAGCAAGGGCGATCCGCTGCTGTGGATCGAATCGATTCCCTATTGGGAAACGCGCGGCTATGTGAACATCGTCATGCGCAATTACTGGATGTACGAGCGCCAGGCGGGCGGCATTTCGGATACCCGGTCGGCGCTGGCGCAGGGCATGTGGCCGACTTTCCCCGGCCTGTCGGGCTCCCAGGGGGTGCGTGTGGCGGCGAACGGCATGGTGCTGCGTGGCAATTGACGCCAGCCGCGCCTTCAAGCCGGTCAATATCGCGCTGCTCACTGTTTCCGACAGTCGCACCTCCGAAACCGACACCTCGGGCGATATCCTCGCCGACCGGATCAGGGCCGCAGGCCACAATCTAGTCGCGCGCGCCATTGACAGGGACGACGCCCAGGTCATCGCCAGCCGGCTGAACACCTGGATCGACGACAAGGCGATCGACTGCATCGTCACGACCGGCGGCACCGGCCTCACCGGCCGCGACGTCACCCCCGAGGCGCTCGAGCGGGTCAAGCAAGCCGGCGAAGCGCGCGACATCCCCGGATTTGGCGAAATTTTCCGCTTGCTCAGCTACCAGACCATCGGCACTTCGACCGTGCAATCGCGCGCCTGCGCCATCGTCGCGCGCGGCACTTATGTGTTTGCGCTGCCGGGCTCGAACGGTGCTGTGAAAGACGGCTGGGACGGGATTCTCAGCGAGCAGCTGGATAGCCGCAACCGGCCGTGCAATTTCGTCGAACTGATGCCGCGCTTGCGCGAGCGTTGACCGCCCCCTCCTCTCCCGCGAAGGGAGAGGAGCTTGCCCCACTGTTCATTTTATGTTCTCATCACTCAATGAGTCGCCACCCCGCCTCCAACCCCGGTCGCGGAGCGCCATCGGCGCAGGTCCCCCAGCGCTTCGGCCTCGCCGCGCGCGAGGCCGATGGCGATTGGCTTGATGTGCGCAACCTTGTGGACGACCCTGTGGACAAGCTGCGGACAACCGTCACCGAGGAACACCCGAAGACAATCCTGAGCTTCAACCAGTCGCCCGACATTCCCTTCGACCGCTCGATCAATGCCTATCGCGGCTGCGAGCACGGCTGCATCTATTGCTATGCCCGGCCCACCCATGCTTTCCACGATCTCTCTCCCGGGCTCGACTTCGAGACCAGGCTGTTCGCCAAGCCCGATGCCGCGCGTTTGCTGCGCGAGACCCTGGCCAAACCGTCCTATCGCCCCGCCCCGATCGCCATGGGCACCAACACCGATCCCTATCAGCCGATCGAGGCGCGCTATCGCATCACCCGCCAGATCCTCGAACTGTGCCTCGCATGCCGCCACCCGGTGACAATCACCACCAAGTCCGACCGTGTCTTGCGCGATCTCGACCTGCTGGCGGACCTGGCGCGCCACCGGCTGGTTGCGGTCGGCGTGTCGGTCACCAGCCTCGATCCGCGCCTTTCTGGCCTGCTCGAGCCGCGCGCGTCGTCGCCGGCCAAGCGGCTGGCGGCGCTCGCAAAACTGGTCGTCGCCGGCGTTCCCGCGCATGTCTCGATCGCCCCCGTCATCCCGGCGATCACCGATGAATTCATCGAGCGCATTCTCGATGCGGCCGCCGCGCGCGGGGTGCATTCGGCGAGCTGGATCATGCTGCGCCTGCCGCACGAGGTCGCGCCGCTGTTCCGCGAATGGCTCAGCCTCCACTTCCCCGACCGCGCCGCCAAGGTGATGGGAATCGTCCGCGAAATGCGCGGCGGGCGCGACAACGATCCCCGGTTCCACACACGGATGAAGCCTGAGGGAATCTGGCCCAGCCTGATCCGGACCCGCTTCCGCCACGCCGTGCGGCGGCTGGGAATGAACTGCGAGACCTTGGCTCTCGATTGCAGCCAGTTCCGCAAGCCCGCGCCCGGCGGGCAGCTGTCGCTGCTTTAAGGGTCGTTGGGTTGAACTTGGAAAGTGCGCGTTCCCCTGCGAAGGCGGTGGCCTCGGGCGTGGAAACGCCAACGTCCGCCCGGCAGCCCGAGGCCCCCGCCTTCCGGCCTTATGCCGGAAGTTCATCCTGAGCGGCTGGCTTGCCAGCAAGCCGAAGGGCGGGGGAACAGAGGCATTGCCTGTGTTCCGCATGGGACTCAAACCCTGCCTGCGGCTTGCCTTGGCCGCGCACCCGGCTATAGCGCCGGGACTTTCCTTCGCTGCGGGCAGACCCTTGGACGATCCGGCTAATCTCGACGGCAAAAGCTTCGCCATGCGCGGGCCGATGCGGATCAGTGATCCCAGGCACACCCCGGTGCGCGGCGATCTCGCCGATATCCGCCTCGCGGGCCACTATTTCGTGCCGCACTATGCCGTGCCGATGCCGCGTGTGATCGCTGCCGGGGGGGCACCGCTGCTCGCCGCCGCGCGCGATGATGCCGAGAGCCTGGAATCGCTGGCGGCGGGGACGGTGTTTGCTGTGCTCGATATTGCCGGAGCCTGGGCCTGGGGCCAGGCCCAATGTCGCGAGGGGGACGAGAACGGCCCGGTCGGCTATGTCTCGCTCGACCGGCTGGAGACGCCGTCGTGAGCGCAACCGTCTTCGTCGATGGCGCGGTCGGCACCACCGGGCTCGAGATCGTCGAGAGGCTCGCGGGGCGCGCCGACTTCGAACTAATCGTGCTCGACGATGCCAGCCGCAAGCAGACCGAGGCCCGGCGCGCGGCCTATCGCGCCGCCGATTTCGCCATCCTCTGCCTGCCCGACGAGGCCGCGCGCGAAGCCGTGACGCTCGCCGAGGGCAGCCAGGTGCGGATCATCGACGCCTCCTCGGCGCACCGGGTGGCCGATGGCTGGACCTATGGCTTTCCCGAAGTGGTCGGGCGCAAGCGGGTCGCGGCGGCGACGCGGGTCAGCAACCCCGGCTGCTATCCCACCGGCTTCATCGCGCTGCTCGCCCCGCTGGTGCGCAAAGGCCTGCTGCCGGCGGACTGGCCCTATGTCTGCCACGCGGTCTCAGGCTATTCGGGCGGCGGCAAGGCGCTGATCGCGCGGTTCGAGGAGGATGGCGACATCGCCTTTCGCGACTATGGCCTGGCGCTTGGCCACAAGCATGTGCCCGAGATGCAGGCGCTCGTCGGCCTCGCGCATCCGCCGCTGTTCGCCCCCGCGGTGATCCCGGCGCATCGCGGCATGGTTGTCGAAGTGCCGCTGCACCTGTCGCAGATGCGCCGCGCCGCGCCGGTCGATGGGCTGCGCGATTGCCTCGCCGACTTCTATGCCGGCAGCAAGGTGGTGACCGTGCGCGAGGAAGCGCCCGACGAACTGCTGCTGCGCCGCTCGATGGCCGCAAGCGATGCGCTCGACCTGCATGTTTTCGGCGCGAGCGATGGCGGCCAGGCGCGGCTTGTCGCGGTGCTCGACAATCTCGGCAAGGGCGCGAGCGGCGCGGCCTTGCAGAACCTCAACCTGATGGCCGGGCTCGACGAGACCGCCGGGCTTCGGCTGTAATGCCCAAGCTTTGGGCAGGCACTGCCGGAATTTTGGTCACGCAGACGCGCGCGGCGAGGCAGGAAAATGCCCGATTTTCGCGCCTTCGCGCATGATTCCTGCAATTCCGCTCTTTTCCGCGCTGCAAGCTTGTCCTAACGCCGCACTTCCGCCTCTGGCACGATTCTTGATGGGTCGTCAGCGAGGCATCTGGACGTCCGGCCCGGCAAGGGCCTGGCCGGCTTCAAGTGCGGGGGTTCCGAAATCGTGAAGAAGATCGAAGCGATCATCAAGCCGTTCAAGCTCGACGAGGTGAAGGAAGCGCTTCACGAGGTCGGTGTCTCGGGCATCACCGTCACCGAGGCGAAGGGCTTCGGTCGCCAGAAGGGCCATACCGAGCTCTATCGCGGTGCGGAATATGTCGTCGATTTCCTGCCCAAGGTGAAGCTCGAGGTGGTCGTTCCCGACAGTCTTGCCGAACGCACCGTCGAGGCAATTGCCAATGCGGCGCAGACCGGGCGGATCGGCGATGGCAAGATCTTCGTCATTCCCATTGAAAGCGCGGTGCGCATCCGGACCGGGGAACGCGACGACGACGCCATCTGATTTTCTACTGTTGCTCCCCTCCCGCTTGCGGGAGGGGTCGGGGGTGGGCCTGTCGGGGCCAGGACCATCCTTCGATCGAACTGACCCACCCCCTAACCCCTCCCGGCAGCGGGCGGGGCATTCAGGAGCATTAGCAAAATGGCCAAGGCAAAAGACATTCTGAAGCGCATCAAGGACGAGGAAATCGAATGGCTCGATCTCCGCTTCACCGATCCCAAGGGCAAGTGGCAGCACCTCACCATGGTCGCCGCGCTGATCGGCGAGGATGAACTGGAAGACGGCCTGATGTTCGACGGCTCGTCGATCGCCGGCTGGAAGGCGATCAACGAGAGCGACATGATCCTCAAGCCCGATCTCGACGCGGTCTACATCGATCCGTTCAGCGCGACGCCGATGATGATCGTGTGCTGCGACATTCTGGAGCCTTCGACCGGCGATCTCTATTCGCGCGACCCGCGCTCGACCGCCAAGCGCGCCGAAGCCTATGTCAAGTCGGCCGGTTTCGGCGACACCGTCTTTGTCGGCCCGGAAGCCGAATTCTTCATCTTCGACGATGTCCGCTTCTATGACGGCTACGACGGCAACGGTTTCAAGATCGACGACATCGAGCTGCCGACCAATTCCAACCGCGAATACGAAGGCGGCAATCTCGCCCACCGTCCGCGCGCCAAGGGTGGCTATTTCCCGGTCGCCCCGGTCGATAGCTGTGTCGATATCCGCGGCGAGATGGTCTCGACCATGATCGAGATGGGCCTGCCCTGCGACAAGCACCACCACGAAGTCGCCAGCGCCCAGCACGAGCTCGGCCTGACCTACGGCACGCTGACCCAGACCGCCGATCGCATGCAGGTCTACAAGTATGTCGTCCACCAGGTGGCCCAGGCCTATGGCAAGACCGCAACCTTCATGCCCAAGCCGATCAAGACCGACAACGGCTCGGGGATGCACACCCACTTCTCGATCTGGGATGGCGGCAAGCCGCTGTTCGCCGGCAACGGCTATGCCGGCCTTTCCGACATGTGCCTCTATTTCATCGGCGGCGTGATCAAGCATGCCAAGGCGGTCAATGCCTTCACCAACCCGACGACCAACAGCTACAAGCGGCTGGTGCCGGGCTATGAGGCCCCGGTGCTGCTCGCCTATTCGGCGCGCAATCGCTCGGCTTCGTGCCGCATTCCCTATGGCGCGGGCGAAAAGGCCAAGCGCGTGGAAATCCGGTTCCCCGACGCGATGGCCAACCCCTACCTGTGCTATGCAGCGCTGCTGATGGCCGGGCTCGACGGGATCAAGAACAAGATCCATCCCGGCGACGCGATGGACAAGAACCTCTACGACCTGCCGCCCGCCGAACTGGCCCAGGTGCCCACGGTATGCGGTTCGCTGCGCGAGGCGCTCGATTCGCTCGAGGCCGATCACGACTTCCTGCTACAGGGCGGCGTGTTCACCAAGGACCAGATCGATTCCTATGCCGAACTGCGCTGGGAAGAAGTGATGCGCTGGGAAACCACCCCGGCACCGTGCGAATTCGACATGTACTACAGCGCCTGATCCTTCACCGGACCGGTTATGAAGAAACAGCCCGGGCCGCGAGGTCCGGGCTTTTTCTTTGTTTGGCGCAGAGCCGCGATAAATAGGGACAGTCCCTATTTATCGCGGCTTCAGACGGAAGGGTCTCGTCAATAGTCTTTCGATATCCGCGCGTTGACGCTCTCGCGCCCCACAGTCGAGATCGCCGAGAGTAGCGACAGCCAGCTGGTGACGCGGAATTCGAGCTGGGTGGCGTTGTAGCCGCGCCCGTCGGTGACCACTTCGGCGTAAATCCTCCGGGTGATGTATTTGCCGGCGGCAATACCTGTCCCGCGCCCCAGCGCGGCGTCGGCCGAGACGATGCGCAAGCGGTCGAGCCCGACCGCCTGGCGCAGCCGGTTGATCGGATCGAGCCCGCCGCCGCTCTGCAACGAGGCAATCGCCGCGCCGAGCTGGACCGCCTCGGGCGCCGAAATATTGGTGATCGAGGTGCCGAACAGCAGCCGCGCGAGCAGTTCCTCCTCGGGCAGCGCCGGGGTCGAGGAGAAGGCCACCTGCGGGCGCAGCGCGGTGCCGGTGATGGCGATGCGCGCGGTCAGCCCGCTCTGCTGGTCCTCGGCGAGGATATCGAGCCGGGGATCGGGCGGGGCGCTGCCATCGAACATGATCCGCCCGCGGTTGAGCTCGAAGCGCTTGCCGGCGAACTCGTAGCCGCCGCGCACCAGATCGGCCCGCCCGGCGATTGCCGGATTGAGCGCGGTGCCCCGCAGGCGGATGTCAGCACTCCATTCGCTGTCGAGCCCGAGCCCGCGCACCTCGACCCGGCCCGGCCCGCTGGCATCGATCAGGAAGCGCCACGGCACCGCCTCGGCGCGCGGGGCGGCGGCATCGGCCGGGCGGTTGATCTCTCGGGTGCGGACATTGGGCAATTGCTCGACCGCCGCGCCACGCCCCAGTTGCCAGCTCGCCCGGTCGATGGTCAGCCGCCCGGCAATCACCCCGCCCGCGCCGTCCGAGCGCACCAGCAGCGGGCCGGTGACCGTCGCGCCCATGTCGTCGCGCGCCAGCAGCCGGGCATTGCGTGCGGCAAGGCGCAGGTCGATCGCCGGGCCGCGCTCGCCCAGTCCCGAGAAATCGAAGGTGCCACTGCCGGCGATCGTGCCGCCGCCGGCGGTCTGGCCCGACAGGCTGCTCAGAACCAGCCGCGAGCCGGCGAAGCTTCCGCGTGCCGCCACACCGGTCAGACTGGTGCCGGTGAGGCCGCTCTGCAAGCTCAGGCCATTGCCCGCGAGCGATCCGCGGATCGAGGGCGCGGCGACCGAGCCGGTGACATCTGCGGCAACCGACAGCGGCCCGGTGAGATCGAAGCTTTCCAGCGCCAGCAGCCGCCACAGCGCGTCGGCCGGGCCGGCATAGCGCAACTGGGCGAACAGAGCGCCGTTCTGGATGCGCGAGCCCAGCGCGCCGTCACGCGCCAGCCCGGCGATGCGGCCCTGCAAGCGCCCGCGTACCGTCCCGCCCTCGCTGGCGACGGCGCGCATTTCCAGCCGTTCGGTAGTCAGCGCGCCGGTCAGCGCGAGGTCGATCGGGCGCGAGGTCAGAACCAGGCCCGAGCGGGTCAGCCCGGCGATGCGCACCTTGAACTCGCCGGTCGGCGGCGCGCGGCGATCGGCGCGATAGTCGACCAGCCCGGAAATCCGTCCGCCGAGGCCAAGATCAGCAATGGCGATATCGGCAAGCGACAGCGGCATGTCGGCTAGCGCGAAGTGGAGTTCGCTGGTTTCGACGCCGACCAGTCCCGAGGCAATCGCCCGCCCGCCGGCAAAGTCGATCTGGCTGGCTGCCAGCCGCCAGCCACCGGCCTCACGGGTCAGCACTGCACGGCGCGGCAGCACGATGCGCTGTCCGGCGAACTGTCCCTGCGCCGCCACCGCGATGCGCTGCGGCGCGACATCGCCGAGCATCTGCAATTCGAAGCGGCTGCCGCGCCGCCCGGCCAGCGAGGCGGTGACCTGGCCGCTGCCATCGGACAGCCGCGCACTGGCCGCGAGGCGGCCGATGAACAGCTGCCCCCGTGCGATTCCCTGCGCCATGAAATTGCCCGACACGCTGCTGTGCCCCTGGCGCAGCAGGCCCTGCGCCTCGATCCGGGCACTGGCGATGGTCAGCGGAGTCTCGCCGCCGAAGCGCGCATCATTGGCGGTGAGCGCGATCACGAAGCCCTGCCCGCCCGCGCGCGGGGCAAGGTCGATCCGGCCGGCAACGCCGCCGCCCGACAGCGCCAGCGCACCGCTGGCGGAACCCTTGCCCAGCGTCAGCGTGCCAGTCACCGAAGTCTTCGCTACGTCGAGCCGCTCGATGGCAATCCGCGTCGCCGCGCCGGTGCGCGCAAAAAGCCCGAGCACTCCCTCGAACGGCCCCAGGCTCGATTGCCCGCGGGTCTCGATGCGGAAGCCATCGGGGATGGGCGACAGCGCCACGCGCACGTCGCGCAGACCGGCGGCGGGCAGCGGATCAGCGAAGACCAGCACCGCGCGCAGGCCCTGGCCGGCGATGTCGGCCTCGACCGTGAACGGCCCGTAGTCGGCCTGCCGCCCGCGCCCGGCAAGCGTCACCCGGCCATCGGCAAGCCGCCGCCCGGCGAGCCCCAGCGCCAGCTTGCTGCCGCTCAGCATGGCCTGGTCGAACAGGATCGGCTGGCCGCGGCCCAGCGTGAAACGACCGCCGAAGCGGATGCCGGTACCCGCCAGCGTGGTCAGCGTCGCATTGTCGACCCGCGCCATGCGGCCGGCGACCTGCGCAGCGAGCGACCACGGCGCGCCGCCGAAGCGCAGGACAATGCGGCCCTCGGCGTCGGCGCTGCCGAGATCGGGCAGCAGCAGCCCGCGCGCCGCGAGGGGGCCGGCGAGGCCGAAGCCGCCGCGCGCAGTATCGCCGCGCAGCGACAGCCGCGCCGCCATGCCCGGCACGCTGAGCGACAGGCTGTCCCCGGCGAGCTGGGTGCCCGTCAGCCGCAACGCCCCGCGCAGGCGCGGCTGCACCAGCCGGGGATCGATCGTCGCGTTGCCGGTGACAATGCGCGCGCCGGCGGCGTCGAGCGGTACGGTCCACTGGCTGCCATCGTAGCGTGCCATTCCTTGCTGGGTCAGCGCCTCGATATGCGTGGTACCGCTGGTCAGACGCGCCACCGTCAGCCGGTGCTGGAGCGACAGCGCGCGGAACGGACCATCGAGCGTGGCGGCGAGCACCGCGCCGTCGAGCCGGGCACCGGGGAGCAGCGCCTCGGGTTCGCGCAGCAGCGCATCGATCCGGAATGTGGCGAAGCGGTTGCGCGCGAAATCGATGCCGCCGCTGCCCTGTGCCGTCAGCCCCTCGCCGACGAGGTTGACGGCACCGTCGAACCGGTTCGCCGCGAAGGTTCCGGCGGCATCGATGGCGACGCTGCTTCCGGCCAGGCGCGCTGCCAGCCCGCGCAGCCGCTCCCCGGGCCAGGCCATGCCGAGCACGCGATAGCGCCCTGCGCGGTTGGTCAGTTGCAACGAGGCCACCGGCACCCCGGCGCTGCGGGCGAACAGCACGCCGTCCCACTTGCGCCACGAACCCTTGCCGCCGAGCGCAAGGCGGAGGTCTTCCCGCGATCCGGCGAGGCCCGCCAGCAGCCCGCCGCTGGGCGCGGCATAGTCGAGCTTGACATCGAAGCGGTCGGCATCGGGCGCGGCGTCGAGCAGCACGTAGAGCCGGTCGCCGCCGCCCAGCCTGCCGTCGAGCCGCAGCAGCGCGCGGCAGGCGCGGATGTCGGCGCGACCGGAGAGGTCGATCCGCCTTTCCTCGCCGAACACCTCCTTGGCCAGGGTCAGCCGTTCGACCTCAAGCCGGTCGATGCGAATGTCGAACTGCGGCAACACCGGCGCGTCGGGATCGCCGGGGCGCAGCCGTGGCAGGCGGAGCAAGGTGCCGCGCCGCAGCACCAGCTCGCGAAGGTCGAGCCCCGAGCGGATCCAGTTGAACGGCCGCCAGTCGAGGCTGGCCTCGGGCACCCGCGCGAAGACCCCCTGCGGATCGGCCAGGCTGACATCGCGCAGCCGGGCCTTGCCATAGATCGAGCCTTCGATGCGACCGATGCGAATCTGGAGCCCCGAGGGCGGCGCGAAGCTGGCAATGCGATCGACCAGGAAGCGGTGGCCGAACGGCGTGTCGAGCAGCAGCAAGGCAATCGCCGCCAGCCCGGCGAGGACAATCGGGAAGGCGAGGATGCGCAGCACATGCCGCCAGCGGCTGCGCGCGGGCGCTGTCTCGGCTTCAGGTGCCGGTTGGGGATCGGGCAGCGGCGTGACCCCGGCCATCAGAACGCCTGCCCCAGAGCGACATAGACCGCGACCGGGCTCTCCCCCGGCCTCCGGCCCAGCGGCGTTGCCACATCGAGCCGGATCGGCCCGAACCCGGTCTGGTAACGCAGCCCCAGACCCGCGCCAAAGCGCAAGCCGGAAAAGCGCGGGGTGACGCCCGTATCCACCGTACCTGCGTCAAGGAACGGCACCAGCGACAGCCCACCGCCGAACAGCCCGGTCCTGACCCGCGCCTCGATCGAGAACTCGCTGAGCGAGCGCCCGCCGCTGAGCGCGCCAAGCGAATCGCGCGGACCGATCTCCTGATAGCCATAGCCTCGCACCGAGCCGCCACCGCCGGCATAGAACCGCCGCGAAGGGGCGATGTCGTCGAGGCCCGCGCCAGGGATCGAACCCAGCCGCACCCTGCCGGCGAGCACCGCGCGCTTGCCCAGCGGCAGGTAGGCACTGGCGTCTGCCTGAACGCGGACATAGCCCGCCTTGCGCCCGGCGCTCCACGACAGCTCGGGCGAAGCGCGCAACGCGGCGCGGAAGCCGCGGGTGGGATCGAGCAGGTTGTCGGTGGTGTCGAGCGCGCCGCGCAGCGGCAGCGCGGCGATGTAGTAGGTTTGCGGTGTGGTGGTGGTGACGCCCGCAACGTCGCGCTCGCGCTCGTTGGTCGCCACCGCCTCCAGCCCGACCGACCACACCCACGGCTTCTGGAAAATCAGTGTCGTCAGTTTCTCATAGGTCGCGCTGAAGGCGACGGTCTTGGCCACATAGGCATCGCGCTTGACCGAATTGGCATAGAGATCGAGCGTGAGCACCTGGTCGCGACCGTGGAAATTGTTGCGCCGGAAGGTGACCCCGGCGAGCTGCTCTTTGGTTCCCGCGACGCCGCGCACGCGCAGCAGGCCTTCGGGCGGGAACAGGTTGCGGTGCTCCCAGCTCGCCTCCACGCGGAAGCCCTCGCCCGAATCGTAGCCGATCGCCCCGGCAATGGTGCGCAGCGGGGCCTTGGCCAGCGCAATGTCGAGCAATACGTCGCCGGGCACCTCGCCTTGCGGGGGCTTGCTTTCGCGCGGAGTGATGACGACGCTGGAGACCAGCCCGGTGGCAATGATCGCCCGGCGCAGGTCTTCCACTTCACTGCGCTTGTAAAGATCACCTGGCTTGAACCGGGCGATGTCCTGAAGGTGGTCGCCGGGCAGGAATTCGGGCAGGCTGCTGACCACGCCTGCCGTCCGGTAGCGCCCGCCGGCGGTCACCGGCTGGGTGAGATCGCCCTCCTCGCGGCGATGATCGACCAGCAGATCGGGTTCGCCGAGTCTGGCGAAGGCATAGCCGCTCTCGCCCAGCGCCATATCGAGACTGGCGCGCGCGGCGACGATGCGGTCGCTCTCCAGCGGGTCGCCGCGCATGATGCCATGGGCCTGGCGCAGCGCGGGATAGCCGGACCCGGAGGTCGGCAGATCGTCAAGCACGATCATCCCGAAGCGATAACGCGGCCCCGGCGAGACGTCGAAGCGCACCGAGGGCAGGCGGGCGGCGGCGACCTCGCCCAGCTCGATGCTGCTGATCGTCTGGATCACTTCGCCATCGTAATAGCCGTAGATGCGCAGCATGCGGCGCAGCAGATTGCCGTCGCTGCGCGCCCGCGCGGCGAGCTGGGCGGCGTTGTCGGCGCTGTCGCCCGACAGCCGCTCGACGGTCGAGAGCGCGGCGAAGCGCTCGACGAAGGCCTGGCGCACCGGAAAGCTGGCGGGGTCGGCGGGAAAGGCCAGCACCAGTTGCGGCGAGACGCGCACTTCATCGCCCTCGACGCGCTCGGGCAGCGGGGCCAGGCCGTCAACCTTGAGCGCCTCGGCGATGTCGGGATCGGGTTCGAGCGACACCAGCTCGGGCAGCGCGAAATCGTCGTCGGGCCAAAGCAGGCGGAACTGGCTGTCCTGCGCCAGCGGAGAAGCGGGATCGATCACGGCGGCGTCCGGCTGCGGGCCGGCTGCGGGCGCGGGCACCTTGGCCCAGATTTCGGGGTTTTCGACCGCCGTGTCGGGGATCAGCGCCTTAAGCTCGGCGTCGCTGTCGCGCGGCTGGGCCAGCGCGGGCGCGGCCAGCAAGGCGAGGATCGCGCCGAGGGCCGGCCTGTGCCGCAGCGCCGGCATTGCGCGGCTAGTCGCCGTGGCGGTATTGCTCCTGCCCGCCGGGCACGCCATCCTTGCCGAGACCGGCAGGCAAGGGCAGCGCATCGCGCCGGACCGTGGCAGCGGCACTGATGAGGCGGTCATGCTCGGCGGCTCCGATCCGTTCCCAGCCAGTGCGGGTGAGACGTTCGAGCGGACGATAGCGCACCTTATACTGCATCCGGGCTGAACCTTCGACCCAATAGCCCAGATAAACGTAAGCCAGGCCCGATTCCGTCGCGCGCGTGATGTGATCGAGGATGATGAAATTGCCAAGCCCGGTGCGCGCCTCGTGATCGGGATCGTAGAAACTGTAGATCATCGACAGACCGTCGCCCTGCTTGTCTGTAAGGCAGGCACCGACCAGGCGGCCGGGCGTGACTCCGTCGCGCGAAGGCTCGCGGTACTCGACGACAAAGCTGGTGACTGGCGTATGTTCCACCATGTCGGAAAAATCGACCTCGTCCATCGAGGCCATGCCGCCTCCGGGGTGGCGCATGCCGAGATAGCGCTGGAGCAATTCGAACTGCTCGACCGTCGACCACGGGCGGCACATGGTGACTTCGAGATCGGAATTGCGCTTGAGGTTTTTGCGTTGGGTGGCTGAAGGCTGGAATTCCTTCGCCGCCACGCGCACCGAAACGCAGGCCGAACAATCGAGGCACGACGGGCGATAGGCCACCGTCTGGCTGCGACGGAAGCCGATGCGGCCGAGCGCATCGTTGAGCGCATCGGCATGCGGCCCGCGCAGTTCGGTGAACACCTTGCGCTCGCTGCGCCCCGGCAGATATGGGCACGGTGCCAGGCTGGTCACAAAGAACCGGGGAAAGCGAACGGGTGCCGTCACGACCGAATGGGTTCCTGTCTTCATGCGCAAGGGATTCGACGCGCAAAGAGCTATGCCTGCGTGCCCCAAGCGTTGAAAGCGTTTTAACCAAGAAACAGGGTAAACGAAGTCTTATTTTGCACAGTTGCCGCGCCGGGCGTCTCGCCCGAGGACAATGCAATGCCGATCAGCCGAGTTCGACCTGGCTGACCTCAAATCCCTCCGACCTGAGCGCCGCGACCAGCGCATCGAGTTGATCGCTGTCGCGCGCCTCGCATTCGATCTCGGTGGCCAGGCCCTTTGCCGGCAGATGAGTGAACACCCGCTGGTGGACGATCTCGATGATGTTGACATTGTAGCGATAGAAAACCTGCGCCACGCGCAACAGCGAGCCCGGGCGGTCCTGAAGCACCAGCCGCAGCCGCGCCAGCCGCCCCGAGCGGGCGAGGTCACGCAGCAGCACATTGGCGAGCAGCCGCGTGTCGATATTGCCGCCCGAGAGCACCACGCCGACCTTGCGGCCACGGAAAAGCTCCGGATAGGCGAGCACCGCCGCCAGCCCCGCCGCGCCCGCGCCTTCGACCACGGTCTTCTCGATCTGCAGCAGCATGGCCACCGCGCTCTCGATCTGGTGTTCGCCGACCAGCACGAAATCGTCGAGCAACTCGCCGAGCACCGCCGAAGTGAAGTGCCCCGGCTCAAACACGGCAATGCCCTCGGCCAGGGTGTCGCCGCCGACCGGGCGGCTCTCGCCCTTGAGCAGGTTGAACATCGACGGGTAGAGCGCCGCCTCGACACCGATCAGCCGCACATCGGGCCGGATGGCGCGGGCGATCGTGCCCATGCCCGAAGCCAGTCCGCCGCCGCCCACGGGAATCGCCAGGGTATCGATCTCGGGCGCGTCCTCAAGCATTTCGAGCGCCACCGTGCCCTGCCCTGCGGCGACATGGGGATCGTCGAACGGGTGCACGAAGGTGAGCTCGAGTTCGCCCTCGAGCATGCGCGCATGGGCATAGGCCTCGTCATAGCTGTCGCCTTCCAGCACAACCGTGCCGCCGACGCTTTCGGTCTGCATCACCTTCACCGTCGGCGTGGTGCGCGGCATGACGATGGTGACGGGAACCCCCAGCCGGCGACCGTGATAGGACAGCCCCTGCGCGTGGTTGCCCGCCGAAGCGGCGATGACTCCGCGATTGCACTTCTCGCCGCCGAGCAGCAGCATGGCATTGAGCGCACCGCGCTCCTTGTAGGCGGCGGTGAATTGCAGGTTCTCGAACTTGAGCCAGATGTCCGCCCCGGTGAGCGCGCTCAGCGTCTCGCTGCGCAAGGTTGGTGTGCGCACCACCGCGCCGGCAATCCGCGCAGCGGCGGCACGGACATCCTTGGCGGTCAGCAGCGCGGTGGCGCTGGGCGTTGCAGTAGCGGGCTTGTGCATCGGCGCGCCCTAACTGAAAGCGCAGAGCATGGGAACCGCTAAGCCTCCTCGCGCACCTGCTCGCGCGCGGGGCCGAGGATCAGGCCGACAATCACGGTGACCACGACAATCGCCAGCGTATCAGCGCCCCAGTCGGCAATGTCGCAATCGCGCTGGAGCTGCGGGATCGATTGGGTCACCTCGATCAGCGCACCGAGGAACGACAGCCGCTCGGCCACCAGCCAGCGGTTCGCCGCCGGAAAGCCAAGCGCTGCCAGCCCGGCGAGGGCTGCGAAGGCGGTCATGTGCGCGAACTTGTCGCCCATCCGCTCAAGCGGCATCGCCGGCGGCGTGGGCATCACCGCCATGGCCACGGCGAAAATCAGTGCCAGCCAGAACAGGACGCGCATCATCGACTGGAAGCGGGAATTGCGGAGAATCTGCATGCCGGAGAATCGATAGCCCATCGCCAAGCCAAAGCAAACCCGGCAGGCCCAGGCGGCTGACTGAGGGCTGGCGGCAGGCCGCCAATCGGCTAGAGAGGGGCGATGAGCGAAAGCAGAAACGTAGCCTTCCTGGGTCTGGGCGTGATGGGCGGGCCGATCGCGCGGCATATCGGCGCGGCGGGCCACCGGCTGACTATTTTCAACCGCTCGCCCGGACGGCTGGAGGCGTGGCAGGAGGCCAATCCCGGGCTTGCCGCGCGGGTTGCGAAAAGCCCCGCCGATGCTGCTGCGGGTGCCGATGTCGTGCTCACTTGCGTCGGCAACGACGACGACCTCGCCGACGTCGTGCTCGGCCCGCAGGGCGTCTTCGCCACCCTGCGGGCGGGCGGCACCTTCATCGACCACACCACCGTTTCGGCGCGCATCGCCCGCCAGATCGCCGTCGAGGCGCGCGACAAGCAGGTCCATTGCATCGACGCGCCGATGACCGGATCGCAGATCGGCGCGGAAAAGGGCACGCTCACCGTGATGTGCGGCGGCAGGCCGGAGGCGATCGAAGCGGCACGGCCGATCATGGCCGGCTATACCGCCCGCATCGTCCATGTCGGCAAGGCGGGCGCGGGACAAACCGCCAAGATGGTCAACCAGATCTGTATCGCCGGCATCGTTGCGGGCCTCGCCGAGGCGGTGCGTTTCGCCCAGTCCGAGCATCTCGACATGGACCGGGTCTACGAGGCGATCTCGGGCGGCGCGGCGCAGAGCTGGCAGATGGACAACCGCTGGCAATCGATGACCCGCGACGAATTCGATTTCGGCTTTGCTATCGACTGGATGCGCAAGGACCTCGGCCTCGCCATGGACGAAGGCCGCGGCATCGGCGTCTCGCTGCCGATCACCGCGCTGGTCAACCAGCTCTATGCCGATGTCCAGGCGCTGGGCGGCGGCCGGCAGGACACCAGTGCACTGATCCGCAGGCTGCCCCGGCGGGGCGCGAAGTGAAGGCAGGCGTATTTCTCCCCCATTGGGGAGGGCTATCGAATATGGCGAAGCTGCCTTGCTTCCCCCCTCCCGCCAGCGGGAGGGGTTGGGGGTGGGTGAGTTTGAAATTGACCCGAAGCTGCCGAATTCGACCGACTGGCCCACCCCTAACCCCTCCCGCCAGCGGGAGGGGGACCAGGTCGCCCTGGCTTCGCCACGCGTATGCGAAAGCCCTCCTCCATGAGGGGAGGATTCTCGCTCCAATGCTCCTCGCCCTGACCACTCCCGCCCACGCCGACGTGCTGGTCGATAATGTCGATGGGCTGACCCTCGCCGCCGATGGCTCGGTGCAGCGCTTCGCCGCGCTGCTGATCGACGACCATGGCCGCATCGAACAGCTGTTCCAGCGCGGCGACCGGCGACCAGCGCGCGCCGACTACCGCCTCGACGGCAAGGGCCGCGTGCTGATGCCGGGCCTGATCGATTCGCATGTCGCGCTGATGGCGCTGGGTTTCGCGCGCATCCCGCCCGAGAGCCCCGGTGCCCGCCCCCGCCCCGAAGACCGCGACCGCGCGCTGGTCGAAGCGCAGAAGGTCTTGCTCGAACGCGGTATTACCACTGTCGTAGATATGGGCACGGGCATCGAGGACTGGCAAACCTACCGCCGCGCCGGCGATCTCGGCAGGCTGCATTTGCGGATCGTGTGCTACGCGCGCGATGTCGAGGCGATGGCGCTGATCGGCGGACCGGGGCCGACGCCGTGGCTCTATGACGACCGGCTGCGGCTCAATGGAGTGCGCATCGGCTTTGGCGCAGCGCCGTCCCCGCTCGCTGCGCCAGCCAGAACTGCCGTCCGCCCGCCAGCCCGCCCGTCCGAACCGACGATCCAGCTCAAGAACCTGCTCAGCCGGGCGGCGATCGACGGGTTTCAGGCGGCTGTCGTCGTCCGCGATCCCGCGTCGTTGCCAGCGCTGCTCGACGCCATCGCCGAGCTTGGCGAGACCTACAAGGGCGAGCGGCGCTGGCGGATCGAGATGGACGCCATGCCCGGCACCGCTGAACTGCCCCGGCTCAACCAGAACGGCGCTGTGCTCGATCTGCTGCCGCCGGCGCTCTCCGCCGCCCCGCTCGAAACCTTGATCGCGGCCAAGGTGCGTACCAGCTTCGGTTCGGGTGCAGCGGCGGTTCCGCCCGATCCATTCGCCGCGCTGGCCGGCACGCTGCGGCGCAGCGACGCCCTCGCCGCGCAGACCATGGGTGCCGCCTGGGCCCTGTTCGCCGAGGGTCGTATCGGGCGCATCGCGGTGGGCCAGCGCGCCGATTTCCTGCTGGTCGATCGCGACCCGCTGCTCGCCGCACCGTCGCAACTGCGCGGGCTGCGGGTGCTCCAGACGTGGATCGGCGGGCGGCTGGTGTGGCAGGCGCAGGACGCCGCCGTCAGGTAGCCTCTGGCGGTTCTGCGACAACCTCCTCGGCCGCCGCGCGCTTCTTTTCGCGGTTCTCGGTAAAGCGCATGAACAGCAGCGTGCCCTCGAACAGCATCAGCAGCGGCACCGCCAGCATCAGCTGCGAGACGACATCGGGCGGGGTGACCACGGCGGCGACGATGAATATTCCGACAACCGCATAGCGCCGCGCCGCCACCAGCTGCTGACGGCTGACGATACCGGCGCGGTTGAGCAGCAGCAGCAGCACCGGCAGCAGGAAGCTGATCCCGAAGGCGAGGATGAACTGCATCACCAGCGTCAGGTAGTCGCCGGTGCCGGGCAGCGCTTCGAGCTTGAGCCCGCCACGCTCGCCCTCGAATCCGAGGAACCAGTGGAAGGCAGTGGGCATCACGACGTAATAGGCAAGCGCCGCGCCGCTGGTGAACAGGATCGGAGTTGCCAGCAGGAAGGGCAGGAACGCGCGCTTTTCCTTGGCATAGAGGCCTGGCGCAACAAAGGCCCATAGCTGGTTGGCGAGGATCGGGAAGCAGACGAAGAAAGCAGCGAACAGTGCCACCTTCACATTGACGAAAAAGGCCTCGTAGAGCTTGGTGTAGATCAGCCGGCCCTGCCCCGGCGGAAATGCCTCGGTCAGCGGGCGGACCAGGAAGCCGAAAATGTCGCTGGCGAAATACATGCACACGGCAAAGGCCGCGCCCAGCGCGAGCACGCAGCGCAACAGCCGGGAGCGCAGCTCGACCAGGTGATCGAGCAAGGGGGCCTGCGTGTCGTCGATGTCATCGATCTTGAGCATGGAGCCAGTCTGTTCAGGGCGGCGGCAGCGGGAGCTGCGGTTCGGCGTCGCCGGACAGCGCCTCGCGGGCGATTGCCTCGCGTACCAGCGCTTCGGCCTTGCCCGCAGCAGGCGGCGCAGCGAGCGCAGCTTCGGCGGATGCCGGTTCGGGAGCAGGCGCGTAATCCGGCAGGGCTTCAGGATGCGCCTGCATGATCGCCGCGTTCTGCTCGCGCCAGGACTTTTCCATGTCCTCGAGTTCCGCCTCGCGGATCATGGTTTCCAGACCCGAGCGGAAATGGCCGGAAACCTTGCGTATCTTGGCGATCCAGCGCCCGGCGGAGCGAAGTGCCAGCGGCAGATCCTTGGGGCCGATGACGACAATCGCGACCACGACGACCAGCAGCAATTCTGAGGCACCGATGTCAAACATGGGCCAAGCGACCCGTTACTGGCCGGTCTTGGTCGTGTCGGTCGCGGAGGCCGCGGGGCTGGGATCGGCGGCGGGGACGACGGGGATCTGGGCCTGCGGCGGGGGCGCAGTCGCGGCTTTGTCCTCGTCATTCAAACCCTGCTTGAAGCTTTTGATTCCCTTGCCGAAATCACCCATGATCTCTGAAACCCGGCCGCGCCCGAACAGGATCAGCACGACCAGCAGCACAATCAGCCAGTGCCACAGCGAAAAACCACCCATGGTGTCAAACTCCGAAGATTGGCGGAGCGCGGCGGCTCCGGATTGAGCCCTATCTAGGCGCTTTCCCTGCCACTTGCCAGTGCGGCTTGGGAATCCCCGGCGGCATCCGGCGCATTTTCGCCCATCGCCGCCTCCAGCGCGTCCTCGACCGGGTCGAGCAGTCCCGCCGCGCGCAGTTCGTCGATGCCCGGCAGGTCCTTGCGCGAAGCCAAGCCAAAGTGGGCGAGGAATGCGGGGGTGGTGGCGTAGATCACCGGGCGGCCGGGCACCTCGCGCCGGCCGGCGACGCGCACCCAGCCGGCTTCGAGCAGCACATCAAGCGTGCCTTTGGCGGTCTGAACGCCGCGGATCGCCTCGACCTCGGCGCGGCTGACCGGCTCGTGATAGGCAACAATCGCCAGCACTTCGGTGGCGGCGCGCGACAGGCGGCGCAGCTCCTCGCGCTCGCGGCGCAGCAGGTGCGCGAGATCGGGCGCGGTTTCGAAATGCCAGCGCTGGCCGCGTTCGACCAGATGCACGCCGCGCCCCGCGTAATGCCCGGCCAGTTCGGCGAGCGCACCGCGCACCTCCGCGCCGCCGAGATGCGCCGAAATCGCCTCGGCGGTCATCGGCGCATCTGCGGCGAACAGCGTCGCCTCGACCGCGCGGGTGAGGTCGTCGTGTGGTATCATGCCCGCACCTGTCGCAGCAGCAGCGGCCCGAACACCGACTCTTGCGCCAGCTCGGCTCTGCCCTGTCGCGCCAGCTCAAGCGCGGCGACGAAGCTCGAAGCCAGCGCCGAACGCCGCAACCGCGAATCCGCCCATTCCTCGCCCTGATGCGGCGGGAGAAAATCTTGCAGTTCCATCCAGTCGAGATTGATCCCGAGCATCGACGAGACCCGCGCCAGCGCCGAATCAAGCGTCATCACCATGCGGTCGCGAACCATGTGGACCACTGGCTGGGTGCGCGCCTTGACCTGGCCGTAGGCCTGGACCAGCGCGAACCAGTCGCATTGCCAGCGGTTCTTGCGATCAATGCGCAGCCCCTCGGGCGCGCCGCGCGCGAAGACGTCGCGCCCCAGCCGGTCGCGCGCCATCAGCCGCGCCGCCGCCTCGCGCATCGCGCCGAGCCGCTGGAGCCGCAGGTGCAGGCGCATGGCCAGCTCTTCGGGGCTCGGGTCCTCCTGTTCCTCGCGCGGCAGCAGCAGCGCCGACTTGAGATAGGCGAGCCAGGCGGCCATCACCAAATAGTCGGCAGCGAGTTCGAGTCGCATCGCCTCGGCGCGCTCGATATAGCCGATATACTGGTCGACCAGGTCGAGGATCGATATCCGTCGCAGATCGACCTTTTGCCGCCGGGCGAGATCGAGCAGCAGGTCGAGCGGACCTTCCCAGCCGTCGAGCTCGAGATAGAGCGCCGCATCCTCGGTCGCGGCGGCGGCGGGGCCGTCCCAGTCTTCGGTGAGCGGGAGCGGCACCGGGTCGGTGAGAATTTCCATGGTCATGCCTGCGCCCCCGCCCGGTCGGGCAGCAGCGCCAGCAGCACGTCGCGCTTGGCAAGCAGCGCTGCCTGGTCGCCGCGCGCGCCATCCAGCCGGGTGCCGGCGAGGGCGCGCTGGAGCCGGATGGCGGTCTTCTCCGGCATCGCGGGCAGGCACCCGGCAATACCCAGCATGTCGTCCATTTTCGCCCAGCAATTGAGCGCGATATCGCAGCCCGCTGCAAGCGCGCGGGCGGCACGTTCGGGCACGGTGCCGGAAAGTGCTTCCATATCAAGATCGTCGGTCAACAGCAGCCCGTCGAAGCCGATTCGCTTGCGGATCACTTCGCCGATCACGAAGGGCGATTGCGTCGATGGATTCTCGCTGTCCCACAGGGGAAACAGCAAATGTCCGGTCATGCCGATCGGCGCGGTATTGAGTGCGCGGAACGGCGCGAGATCGATCTCCAGCTCGTCTTCGCTGGCGTTGACTCTGGGCAGTTCAAGGTGCGTATCGGTCGAGGTGCGGCCATTGCCCGGCATGTGCTTGATCGTCCCGGCCACTCCGGCGCGGGCCAGGCCATCGAGGATTGCGCGGCCCAGAGCGGCAACCCGCATCGGTTCCGCTCCCAGGGCCCGATCACCGATAATATCGTGCGCGCCGGGCTGGCGGACATCGAGCACCGGCGCATGCGTGCAGGTTATGCCGACATCGATCAGGTCCAGCCCGAGCGCTTCGGCATTGGCGCGCGCTGCTTCGATCGCACTCGCCGGAGCCGTATCGTAGAGCTGGTCGAATGCCATGGCCGCCGGATAGGACGGCCACAGCGGCGGCTTCAGGCGCACCACCCGCCCACCTTCCTGATCGACGGTGATCAGCAGCTTTTCGCGACCGTGGATCGCCCTGAGTTCATCGGTGAGCGCGCGCAGTTGCCGGCGATCCTCGATGTTGCGGGCAAAAACGATATATCCCGCCGGATCGGCGTCCTTGAAGAAGGCGCGCTCGTCGGCGGTCAAAGCCAGGCCGGACAGGCCGAAAATTGCGGGCGTCATGCGCCAGAAGTCGCAGGAACGCGCGGCTTTAGCAACCGCACGCTCCCGCTGGAATGTGGAAAGCTACTTGACCTGGCAGGCCAGACCCGCCGACTTCAGCCGACCGCAGAGCGATTGCGCTGCAGCGCCGTCGCCGGGCAGCGCCTGGAGGCGGAACACCGTGCCGATATCGGCAGTGCCCTCGACCACCTGGTGCCGCACGCCCGACAGCGCGGAATATTGCTGCGACAACCGGCCCCAGGCCGCTTCGGCCGAGGTGCGCGACGAATAGGCCCCGACCTGCACCACCGGACCGCCGCTGACGGGAGGCGGTGCAGCCTTGGGTGCGGCTGGCGGCGCAGCGGCCTTGGGCAGAGCGGCGGCCTTGGGCGGAGCTGCTGCAAGCGGACCGGCCTTGGCGGCAGCGACCGGCGGCGTCCCGGCTTTGACCACGGGAGGCGGCACCATCGATTCGGCGACGGCCGACCCAATATCGAAGCCCGGTTTGGCCACGGACGTGACCGGCGGCAGCGCGGTGCTCTCGCCCAGTTTGGCCGGACGGTTCTGTCCTTCGGAAACGGCGAAGGCGGTGTTGCCGGTGCCCTCGAAGGTCTTGCCGCCAGGATCCTTGGGGGCTTGCTTGTAGTCGCCGGGCGGGGCGGCAATAGTGCTGCCATCGGCGACCAGCGCGGCATCGGGCTTGCGGTTGGTTGACCACCAGATGCCGCCGACGATCACCGCCAGCGCGATCAGGCCGAGCAGCACGAGGCCGAGAATGCGCCCGCCGTCGGCTACTTCGCCGTCGCCCTCATCGTCGCTATCGAGCCATGGCAACCGCTCGTTGTCCTCGTCGAGCGCCAGCCGTTCGGTTTCGAGCGGCTCACCGGCACTCTCGCCGTCATGCTCGTAATCCCCCGGCGGCGAAAACTCCGGCGAGTCCTCACCTTCGCGATTTTTGTCGTCCGAGCCTGCCATCTTCACATTACCTCCACTGCTTCGACACCGAGCAGCGCCAGCCCGCCGCGCACCAGATTCCCGATTTGTGACGCAAGATAGAGCCGCGCGCCAGTCAGTTCGGCATTGTGTGCCACTATGAACCGCTTTTCCGGGCGATCATTGCCCAAATTCCAGTAGGCGTGGAAGGCGGCGGCCAGATCGCCGAGGAAAAATGCGACGCGGTGCGGCTCGCGCGCTACAGCGGCGGCTTCGATGAGGCGCGGGAACTGCGCGGCTAATCTGACCAGATCGAGCTCTTCTGCACCGAGCAGGTCGAGATGGTCGGCCGACGGCCCCAGCCCCTCCGCCGCCGCCTTGCGCAAGGTCGAGCAGATCCGGGCATGGGCATATTGCACATAGAACACCGGATTGTCCTTCGATGCCTCGACCACCCTGGCGAAGTCGAAATCCATCTGCGCCTCGGGCTTGCGGGTCAGCATGGTGAAGCGCACGACATCCTTGCCGACTTCGCGCACGACATCGGCCAGGGTCACGAAGTTACCGGATCGCTTGGACATTTTTACCGGCTCGCCGCTCCGCAGCAGTTGCACCATCTGGACGAGCTTGACCTCGAACGGCGTGGCGGCGCCGTCTTCCCCGGTCATCGCCGCCACTGCGGCCTTGATCCGCTTGACGGTGCCGGCATG
Organism: uncultured Alphaproteobacteria bacterium; assembly: GCA_963777795.1. Lineage (GTDB taxonomy): Bacteria > Pseudomonadota > Alphaproteobacteria > Sphingomonadales > Sphingomonadaceae > Novosphingobium. The sequence continues at coordinate 423,629 of CAVZRM010000002.1, read as the reverse complement.
GTCCGCGCCCCAGATGTCGACCAGGGCGTCGGCGTTTTGCGCCTTCTGGAAGTGATAGGCGAGATCGGCCCCGAAATAGGTCCACGAGCCGTCACTCTTGCGGATTGGCCGGTCCTGGTCGTCGCCGAACCGGGTCGAGCGGAACAGCGGCAGCGCGACCGGCTCCCAGTCGTCGAGTACCTTGCCCTTGGGGGCTTCCAGCTCGCCATCGTAAACCAGGTCGCGCGCGCGCAGCCACGCTTCGGCCTCGGCGGGCTTGCCCTTGGCCTGAAGCTCGGCCTCCGACGAGAACAGGTCGTGGCGAATACCGAGCAGGGCGAGGTCGGCGCGGATCATCTCGAGCATTGCCGGGACCGCGCGGGTGCGGAAGGAAACGAGCCACTCGCTCTCGGGCGCGGTGACGTAGCGGTCGCCGAATTCCTGCGCCAGCGCTGCGCCCACCGGAACCAGATAGTCGCCGGGGTAAAGCCCTTCGGGAATCTCCCCAATGGCTTCGCCGAGCGCCTCGCGGTAGCGCAGGTGCGCCGAGCGGGCGAGCACATCGACCTGCCCGCCGGCGTCGTTGACGTAGTATTCGCGGATCACCGTGTGCCCGGCGAATTCGAGCAGACTGGCCAGCGCGTCGCCGACCACCGCGCCGCGGCAATGGCCCATGTGCATCGGCCCGGTGGGGTTGGCCGAAACATATTCGATGTTGACCGTCGTGCCGCCGCCCATGGCAGAGCGGCCATAGCCGGAACCCAGCGCGGCGAGCGCGCGCAATTCGCCGAGCCAGACGGCGGCGGCGAGGCGCAAGTTGATGAAACCCGGTCCGGCGATTTCGGCGCTGGTCACTTGCGGCAGCTTGGTCAGCTCTGCCACCAGCGCCTCAGCCAGCGCGCGCGGGTTGGTGCCCGCAGGCTTGGCCAGAACCATCGCGGCGTTGGTCGCTAGATCGCCGTGCGCCGGATCGCGCGGCGGCTCGACGTTGATCGCGGTGCGGTTGAGCCCGGCGGGCAGGGTCCCGGCATGTTCAAGAGCATCGAGTGCGGCATCGAGGTGGCCGGCGAACGCGGCGTAAAGGGTCTGGGTCTCGGACATGGCGGCGCGGTTAGCGGGTTTGGGTGGCCAAGGGAACAGATTGGTTCGCGCGGAGGCGCGGAGGCGCGGAGAAGGCAAAAGCAGCGAGAAGGGTTTCGCGCAGAGGCGCAGAGGAAGCAGAGGGCGCTAAGAGGGAAAAGGTGCCGCAGGCACTTGACCGCTGCTGGAACGTTTGGATCGCGATGAAGCCAGAGCGGCTTCGCCGCAAGCAGAACTCCTCTGCATCCTTTGCTTCCTCTGCGCCTCTGCGCGAAACCCCTTGTTGCTTCCTTCTCCGCGTCTCCGCGTCTCCGCGCGAACCAATCTCCTCTTCAAAACCCCTGCCAATTCGCCTAACGGCCCAAGACATGCCCCCCGCTCCGCTCCCCGCGACCTTCCGGATCAAGAATTTCGGCTGCCAGATGAACGTCTACGACGGCGAGCGCATGAGCGAACTGCTGGCCGAGCAAGGGCTGTCCGCCGCGCGCGACGGCGCGGAGGCCGATCTGGTCGTGCTCAACACCTGCCACATCCGCGAACGGGCCGCCGAAAAGGTCTATTCCGACATCGGCCGGCTCAAGCGCGGCGATGGCACCTCGCCGCTGATCGCGGTCGCCGGCTGCGTCGCTCAGGCCGAGGGCGAAGAAATCATGGCGCGCGCACCCTCGGTGCGCATCGTCGTCGGACCGCAGGCCTACCACCGGCTGCCGGCGTTGCTGGGCGAGGCGCTCCAAGGCAAGCGCGTCGCCGACACCGACATGCCCGCCGCGACCAAGTTCGCCGCGCTGCCCCGCCGCCGCAAGTCCGGCGCTTCAGCCTTCCTCACTGTTCAGGAAGGCTGCGACAAGTTCTGCAGCTACTGCGTCGTGCCCTATACGCGCGGCGCGGAAATATCACGTCCTTTCGATGACCTGCTGAGCGAAGCCGAGAGGCTACTGGAGGCCGGGGCCAAGGAAATCACGCTGCTCGGCCAGAACGTCAACGCCTGGTCCGGTGAGGACCCGCAGGGCCGCGCCCTGGGCCTCGACGGGCTGATCCGAGCGCTCGCCGCGCTGCCGGAACTGGCTCGCATCCGCTATATGACCAGCCACCCCGCCGACATGACCGAAGGCCTGATCGCTGCGCACGCCGAGGTCGACAAGCTGATGCCGTTCCTCCACCTGCCGGTGCAATCGGGTAGCGACCGGGTGCTCAAGGCGATGAACCGCAGCCACTCGGCGGAGAGCTATCTGCGGCTGCTCGACCGGGTTCGTGCCGCACGTCCCGATATCGCGCTGTCGGGCGATTTCATCGTCGGCTTTCCCGGTGAAACCGACGCGGAATTCGAAGAGACGCTCAAGATCGTCGCAGCGGTCGGCTACGCCCAGGCGTTCAGCTTCAAGTACAGCCCCCGCCCCGGCACGCCAGCTGCGACAATGGCTGGCCAGGTCGCGCCGGAAGTGATGGACGAACGGCTCCAGCGCCTTCAGGCCGCGCTCCAGCGCGAGAGCCTGGCGTTCAACCAGGCCAGCCTGGGCAAGCGCTGCGACGTGCTCGTCGAACGCCTCGGCCGGCGTCCCGGGCAATGGCTCGGCAAGTCGCCCTGGCTGCAATCAGTGCACTTCGCGGGCGATTGCGCGATCGGGGATATTGTCGCTGTGGAGCTTGTTCAGGCGGGGCCGAATTCGCTTGCGGGAATCATCTGACCCGCCTCCGCCGTGGTCAGACGAACCGCACCCGCACTTTCGGCTGCTTGCGCAGGGTAGCGCCAATCATGCCGAAACCGAGCAGCAAGAGCGCCCAGGTCATCGGTTCGGGAACCGATGCGAAGCTGGCATTGGTAAAATACTGCCGGCCAAGCGTGGAGGGGGTGAACGGTCGAGCCACCTGGAGCGAGAGCTTGTATGTGCCGGGCAGGAAATTGGCCTGATAGGTCAAATTTCCGCGTTCGATGCCGTTGATGCTTCCGGTATCGAAGCTTGTCACTGAAACGTCGTTCACCAGCAGCGAGAATATTCCTCCCGATGAATTGCTCGTTCCCTCGGAGGCAAAGTCGACTTTGAATTGATACAGCCCGGCATTGGCGATGGTGGCCGTCTGGTAGAGGCCGCCGCCCTGTGCCGGATTGCCAAAACTGAAAACAACGACACCTGCGCGAAGCTGAGCAGCAGTCTGAATGCCGAGCCCCGTGACATTATAGCTTGCGGCAACCGGCGTCGCCGTTCCGTTGGTCGTGGTATAGGGGGTCCAACTCGCCAGCCCGCCGGCGAAGGTCCCGTCCACAATGAATTCGGCCGCTTGCGCCGGAATCGCGTTGGCTGCCAACAGACTGGCAGCAAGGGCAACGGAGTATCGTTTCATGCTGATTTCCAAACTCGCTTCTCAGAACGCCTGTTCACAGGCATCAACCGTTCAACTGAAGCGAGCCACTGCGGCGAATTTCCTAACAAATCCTATACTGAATTTTGCGGGGTGAGCGCGACTGAATGGCCACTAGGACGCAGAAAGCATTGTTGATCCGCCGTTCTTGCGACGATTAAGGACCAAGGTTTTTGGTTAATTCCAGGTTGCCCAATGGATCAGAAATTTCACTCAGACGTGATTCGCCTACAAAGATCGACCCAATGTCGCCTGACTACCTACTTTAGCGAATCGAGTATGCCACGGTTATGACCTTCCGCCGTGGCACCCCGAGAAACGCAGAACGGCACCAGCCGATCAAGGCTGACGCCGTTCGTAGGCTGGTTTTTTCCGGTGGTGCTTACCAGAAGAAGTCCCGGTAAACCCTGAGTACGCGACCGTTGCGGCTGTTGATCAGCACGGCATCGTTGCCATAGCGGATCCAGCGCTGCCAGCGACCGGCCGGCTCAAGCCGGTAGCGCATCGGGTTGTCGATCCAGTAGCGGCTCGAATAATAATGTGGCTGGAAGGTGAAGCCGATGGTCACCGGGCGATAGCGGTAGCCGCGCGGCCCCTGGTAGCGCCCGCCGCGGAACACTTCGCGGTTGCGCTCGCGATAGGTGCGCCAGTCTTCGCGGAGCTCGCGGCGGTCTTCGCGAACCTCGCGGCGGTCCTCGCGCGCCTCACGATAGTCACCGCGCGCCATGTCGCGCTGGACCTCGCGTTCGCCCTGCCGCACTTCCGCCTGCCCGCGGCGTATCTCGCCCATGCCCTGGGCGCTGGCCATGCCCGGCACAAGCGCTGTCGCGGCGAGCGCCGCAATAATCATTCTACGCATTGGTAACTCCTGCATTTTGCTGCGGTGACCCACAGATAAAGGTGCGGATTTGCATCCGTCGGAAAGGGAAACGCACCAACCGCGATTTTGTTCTGCCCCTGTTGCAAATCGCCCACGCCGCGCGGAATTCCACAGTGGCGAAGCGGCTGACGCTTGTCTGTAATGATCGGAGGCATATCTTCACCTGCGAATCCCGCTTCCGCCGGATTGCATCGAAAGGAGCGCATGTCCCGCAAGCCAGCCCGCGCCCAGAATGTGGCGCAGTTCCGCCCCGAAACCCGCCAGAAGGACGCAGCACGCCGCGCCCGCGCTGAGCTTGAATTCGATGAGCCGGCGGTGCTGGGGGCCTTGTTCGGACAGTTCGACGCCAATCTTGTCCTCATCGAAAACCGCCTTGGCGTCTATATTGGCGCACGCGGCAACCGCATCCAGATCGAAGGCGGCGAGGACGAAGTGGCTCGCGCGCGCGACGTGCTGCGCGGCATGCATCAACGCCTGTTGCAGGGCCAGGACCTCGATACCGGCGCGGTCGACTCGCTGATCGCCATGTCGAACGAGCCGACGCTCGAAGGCATCATCACCGGCGGGCACGAGGCACCGGCGGTGATGATCCGCACCCGCAAGAAAACCATCGTGCCGCGCTCGGCAATGCAGATCGAATATATGCAGGCGCTCGCCCGCGAGGACATTATTTTCGCACTCGGCCCGGCGGGCACCGGCAAGACTTATGTCGCGGTGGCGCAGGCGGTAAGCCAGCTGATGGCGGGCTCGGTGCAGCGGCTGATTCTCTCGCGCCCGGCGGTGGAAGCGGGCGAGCGGCTCGGTTTTCTGCCCGGCGACATGAAAGAAAAAGTCGATCCCTACCTGCGCCCGCTCTACGATGCGCTCTATGACTGCATGCCGCCCGAACAGGTCGAGCGGCGCATTGCCTCAGGCGAGATCGAGATCGCGCCGATCGCCTTCATGCGCGGACGCACGCTGGCCGACGCCTTCGTCATCCTCGACGAGGCGCAGAACACCACGCCGGCGCAGATGAAGATGTTTCTTACCCGCTTTGGCCAGAACAGCCGCATGGTGGTCTGCGGCGACCCCCGCCAGGTCGATATCCCCGGCGGCGACGCGATGAGCGGCTTGAAAGACGCAGTCGACCGGCTGGAAGGCGTGGACGGGATTGCGGTGACGCGGTTCACCTCGGCCGATGTCGTGCGCCATCCCATCGTCGGACGGATCGTCGAGGCCTACGAGGGGCCGGCGACAGGTCCTGGATGAGCGGCTTTCAGGCCTTCCAACCGCCTCCTGCTCACGCTGACCTTGTCGAAGCCGGCGCGCTGCCCTAGCCGCGTGCCATGGACCTCGAAGCGGAAATCGAAACGCCCTGGCCGCCGGGCCTCGATTGGCCGGCCTTGGCCGATCGCGCCGGCGGTGCGCTTGCCGGCCTGGTGCCCGCACTCGCCAATCCGCGCCTCTCCGCCAGCCTGCTGTTCACTTCCGATGCCGAAGTTCACGCGCTCAACCGCGAATGGCGCGGCAAGGACAAGCCGACCAACGTGCTCTCTTTTCCGATGCTCGATGCCGCCGAACTCGCCGCGCTGCCCTGCGAAGGCCCGCCAATCCTGCTGGGCGATATTGCCCTCGCCCACGAAACCTGCGCCCGCGAGGCGGCGGAAAAGGCCGTTCCGCTCGAACACCACGCCGCCCACCTTGTCGTCCACGGCCTGCTCCACCTCGCCGGCCTCGATCACGAATTGTCGTCCGCAGACGCCGAGGCTATGGAAGCTCTCGAAATAAAGGCGCTTGCGCTGATGGGCATCGCCGATCCATATTGCACTGCACAAATTCAATAAGGGGGTACGACAGCACCGATGGCCGAGCATGGCCCCGTTTCGGGAGAAGCGGACAGTAGTGGCTCGCTGTGGCGGGCGCTCCGCCGCTTCTTCCTGCGCAGCGACGGGGAGCAGAGCCTCCGCGCGCAGCTTGAGGAAGCGATCGACGATCATGAGGACGAATTGGGCAGTTCGACAACCGCCAGCGGCGACCTCTCTCCGCTTGAGCGCCAGATGCTGCGCAATCTGCTGCATTTCAGCGAGCACGACGCCGACGATGTCGCCATTCCGCGCAGCGCCATCGTCGCGCTGCCGGCCTCGGCAAGCTGGGACGAAGTCATCGCCGCTTTCGCCGAACACGGCCACAGCCGGCTTCCCGTTTACGGCGAAACGCTCGACGAGGTGGTCGGCATGGTGCTGATCAAGGACGTGTTTCCCTTTCTCGCCAATAGCAAGCCGCCGCCCAAGGACTGGAAGGTGCTGATGCGTCAGCCGCTGTTCGTCCCCCAGGCGCGCGGCGCGCTCGACGTGCTCGCCGACATGCGCGCCAGCCGCACGCACCTCGCAGTGGTGGTCGATGAATATTCGGGCACCGACGGGATCATCACCATCGAGGACCTGGTCGAGGAAATCGTCGGCGAGATCGAGGACGAGCACGACGACGCCCCTGAAGAACTGTTTACGCGCCGCGACGACGGGGTTTGGGAAGCCGACGCCCGTGCCGAACTCGACGATGTCGCAGAGCAGATCGACGCGCGCCTCGCCGAGGTCGAGGAAGCGGTTGATACACTCGGCGGGCTCGCCTTCGTGCTAGCCGGGCAAGTGCCGCCGCCCGGTGCCATGCTGAACCATAGCAGCGGCTGGCGGATCGAAGTGACCGAGGGCAACGAGCGGCGGGTTTCGCGGCTGCGGCTGCATCCCCCTGTCCTGTCCGGCGAAGGCGAGGACTGAGCCCGATGTCCGTCCGCCGGCTTCCCCCCTTGCGTTCGCTCGAGGCCTTCGTGCGCATCGTCCGGCTCGGTTCGGCCAAGGCCGCCGCCACCGAGCTCGGCCTCAGCCCCTCGGCGCTGTCGCGCCGTATCGGCACGCTGGAAGACTTCACCGGCAAGCGCCTGTTCACGCGCCAGCACCAGGCGATGCGGCTGACCGAGGAAGGCCAGGCGTTCTACGACGCGGTCTCGCCCAGGCTCGACGAGCTGGCGCTGGCGGTTGAATCGCAGGTTGAAAGTGACTCGGTGCTGCGGCTGCACCTTGGCGTGCCATCGCTGTTCGGCGAGCAGCGGCTGTTCCCGCGCCTGCTCGAACTGCGCCAGCTCCACCCGCGGCTGCACATCGATATCGACACCGGCCGCAACCTGTCCGAGCGTGTCGGCGACACGCTCGACGCTGCGGTGATCCTGTCGCGCGATCCGGAGGCCTCGCTGCATTCGGTGCGGCTCGACCGCAACCGGGTTTACTCCTTCACCTCGAAAAAGCTTGCAGCGGAATTGGGCGCAACACCCGATCCGGCCTTGCTGGCCAAGCAGACCTTCCTGATCCACGACAACCTGCCCGACAGTTTCGATGCGTGGAAGGCGGCGATGGGGCTAAGCAAGCTGCAACCTGCCGCGATCGACCATTTCGATTCGGGCCAGCTTATTCTCGAGGCTGCGGCGCAAGGCCTCGGCATCGCCATCATGCATGACGACCACTACCACCGCGCCCAGGACGACCGGCTGGCGAGGCTGTTCGATGTCGATGTCGAGAGCCCCTACAGTTACTGGTTCATCTGCCGTCCGCGCGACCTCGAAAGCCGCCCGGTGCGCATTTTTCACGACTGGATCCTGAAAGCCGGGCTGTGATGCAAGCTGGGTGAATCCGGATATACCCTCCCCCACCCGGCAAAGAATTTTACTTGGGATCGAGCCTCCCGAAGCGTAAGATGGGCCTCTCCTGGATTGAGGAGGTTTCCATGAACATCTTCACTGTGGAAGTCGCGGGGCGGGCAATCGCCTGCATTTGCGCCGAAACGCGGTCGGGCGCGCAAGAGAAACTGGACGATCCGTGGTTCCGCGATGGCCTGCTTGGCCTCGAATGGGGCGGGCAGCCGGTCTGGACCGGCGATGCGGAATTGCACCTCCGCGATGCCACGCCAGAGGAGTCCGCGTCCGCTCGCGAGCGGATCGGCTCCGGTCGGCCGGCCGGCAAGCCGCTCGCTGTGGAAGAGACGGTGCTGTTCTTCGCGCCCGCGCCGGCAGGCGAGGCGAAGGATCATCGCTTGATCCTTGCCAGCCGGGTCGAACATACCCCCGTGTTCAACCGGGCGGGCGAGCGCATCGGCCATATCGACGACCTGTCGATCGACCGGCGGGCGGGCCAGGTCGTCTGCGCGATCATGTCGTTCGGCGGCTTCCTCGGCATCGGCAAGAAGTTCCACCCCCTGCCCTGGTCAGCGCTCGACTATGATCCCGATCGCGCTGGCTATATCGTTCCGTTCGACAGCGCCGCGCTGGCCGGCGCGCCCTATTACGACAAGGACGAGCTGCGCGAATTCGGCGGTGCCAGCAGCGACGACGATTGGCGGCGGATTCTCGAATATTACGGGCAATACGGGGGCCAGGTGGTTTAGCAGTCTCATTTCACCGAGACAGCCCAGCAATATCCGCCCCCCTTGCCTAACCTGCCGCCGCCCTCAAAACCGCCCATCCCGGGGAAACCCCGTCGGCGGCAATCGCCCGGCAGCACCGCGCGCGACCTTCCACATGCGCATGTCGCTCTCGGTGCGCACCCGCCCGCTGTCGCCGCCCATCCGCCAAGACAGGCCGTCCTCCAGCTTCAGCGTCACCGCATCGGCCAGTCCGCCGTCACGGTAGCGCTGGAGCGTCACGCCCTGGCCTTTGGCCAGCACCGGCAGTTCCTCGAGGCTGAACACCACCAGCTTGCGGTTGTCGCCCACCACGGCGATGTGATCGTGTTCGGCTGGGATTTCGCGCACCACGGCGAGCTTGACCCCCGCCTTGACGGTCATCACACTCCGGCCTTTGCGCGTCTCCGCCAGAAGTTCGCCCGCCTCGGCGGCAAAGCCGCGCCCCGCGCTCGACGCCAGCAGCAATTGCGCGCCGGGCCGGTGGACCAGTAGCGCGACGATCTCTGCCCCGGCGTCAATATCGAGCATGGTGCGGATCGGCTCGCCGAAACCGCGCGCGCCGGGGAGCTTGTCGGCCCCCAGGGTGTAGAACCGACCGTTATCCAGCGCGATCAGCAGCTTGTCAGTGGTCTGCGCGTGGAGCGCCCAGGCCGGGCCGTCGCCCTCCTTGAACTTGAACTCGCCCCCCTTGTGATTCTGGCCGAGTGCCAGATGCCCGCTGGCACCGCGCGCCCAGCCTTTAGCCGAGACGATCACCGTCACCGGTGCTTTCTCGATCATCGCATCCATGCTGAATTCGCGTGCCGGCGCGGCTTCGGCGATGGTGGTGCGGCGGCGGCCAAGTACGGTGTCTTCGACATAGTCCTTGCGCAAATTGGCAAGATCGCGCTTGAGCCGGGTGCGCTGGCGGGCCGGACTGTCGAGCAGCTTCTGCAATTCGTCGGCCTCGGCGATCAGCGCTTCGCGTTCCTGCCGCAACTCCATTTCCTCGAGCTTGCGCAAGGAGCGCAGCCGCATGTTGAGGATCGCTTCGGCCTGACGGTCGGTGAGTGCGAATTCGGCGATCATCACCGGCTTGGGCTCGTCCTCGGTGCGGATGATGGCAATGATCCGGTCGAGGTTGAGGTAGGCAATGATGTAGCCTTCGACCAGCTCGAGCCGCGCCGCGATCTTGTCGAGCCGGTGCTGGCTGCGGCGCAGCAGGATGTCGATCTGGCTCCGGATCCATTCCTGAAGCAACAGTTTGAGGCTGAGCACGCCCGGTGTGCGATTCTCGTCGAGCACGTTGAGATTGAGGCTGAAGCGGCTTTCGAGGTCGCTCATCCGGTAGAGCGATTCCTTCAGGAGGCCGGGATCGACATTGCGGCTCTTCGGCGTCAGCACGATGCGGATCGCCGCATCGCTCTCGTCGCGGACGTCCTCGAGGATCGGGATCTTCTTGTCGTTGATCAGCCCGGCCAGCTGTTCGATCAGCTTGCCCTTCTGCACCATGTAGGGGATTTCGGAGACCACCAGCTGCCACTGGCCGTTGCCCAGCCGCTCGATCCCAGCGTCGCGATCTTCGGCGTCCTTGCTCTCGGGCGCGAGATAGCGGGCGCGGACGCGGAAGGCACCCTTGCCGCACTCGTAAGCCGCCGATATCGCCGCCGGACTGTCGACGACAACCCCGCCGGTGGCGAAGTCCGGGCCGTGGAACAGTTGCATCAGCTCGGCGTGCTCGGCATGGGGATTGTCGATCAGCAGCAGCGCCGCGTCGATCACCTCGGCGGCGTTGTGGCTGGGGATCGAGGTCGCCATGCCGACGGCAATGCCCATGGCGCCATTGGCCAGCAGATTGGGGAACAGGCCGGGAAATATCTCCGGCTCCTCATCCTCGCCGTTGTAGGTCGGATGGTAATCGACCGTGCCCTCGTCGAGCCCGGCCATCAGCTGGATCGCGGTTTTGGTCAGCCGCGCCTCGGTATAGCGGTAGGCGGCGGGGTTATCCCCGTCGATATTGCCGAAGTTCCCCTGCCCCTCGACCAGCGGATAGCGCAGCGAAAAGTCCTGCGCGAGGCGGACCATGGCATCGTAGACCGACTGGTCGCCGTGCGGGTGATACTTGCCGATGACATCGCCGACGACGCGCGCGCTCTTCTTGAAGGCCTGGCCGGGATCGAGCTTCAGCAGCCGCATCGCCCACAGCAGGCGGCGGTGCACCGGCTTCAGCCCGTCGCGCAGATCGGGCAGCGACCGCGCGGTGATCGTCGAGAGCGCATAGACCAGATAGCGCTCGGACAGCGCACTGTCGAACGGCGCATCGACGATCGCGTCGAAGGGATCGGGCTCTGTGGTGTCGGTCGTGGTCATTGGTCTCTTACAGACATCCGTTCGTGTCGAGCGAACGGAATGGAGAAGGTCTGCTAGCAGTCAGTCTGCCTGTCCGCCACGCTCATCGCCGTTGCATATCGTGGCTTTCCCCCGGAATCCTCACTTCGATCCCGTCCAGCTCCGCCGCCAGCAATATCTGGCAAGAAAGCCGGCTGGTGCGCGCTACCCCGGCGGCGAGGTCGAGCATGTCTTCCTCTTCGGGAGAGGCCTGGGGCAGCTTGTCGAACCATTCGGGCGCGACAACGACGTGGCAGGTCGAGCAGGCCATCTGACCCTCGCAGGTTCCCTCCAGCGGCATCCCGGCGGCCTGGGCGACGGCCAACAGCGATTGTCCCTGCACGCCCCCGGTCGCGACGCGGACGCCATCGACCGTCACGAAACTGACCTTGACCAAGACTAGAACTCCTTGAGACGCCGCCGCATTCTCGATGGTGCGGCACGCCTCCTCCACGTTCACTCTAGTCGAATAGCGCCCGAATCCCAAGCGAATCGAACCGCGCGCGGCGCGGGCATCGAGCCCGAGCGCGGCGAGCACGTGGCTGGGCTTGCCACTGCCGCTGCCGCAGGCCGAACCGGCCGAAAAGGCGAGTTCGCGGCATTCACCCATCAGCCGGGGCACATCGAGACCGTCCAGGCGCAGGTTGAGATTGCCCGGCCAGCGCGCCGTCACGCTGCCGTTGAGCGTCCAGCGCGCCAGGATCGAGCGCGCCAGGGCGGAAAGTCCGGAGAGGTGCGCGAAGTCGGCTTCCATCCGCGACCTCGTCAAAGCCGCCGCCGCACCGAAGCCGGCGCAGAGCGCAGGGCTGAGGGTGCCCGCACGCAATCCGCCTTCCTGCCCGCCGCCGTGGATCAGCGGGGCAAGCTCGACCCCGTCCCTCACCCACAGCGCGCCGATGCCTTTGGGCCCATAGAGCTTGTGGGCGGAAACCGCGATCAGGTCCGCATTCTCCGGCGCGGCGAGTTTGCCCGCGCCTTGCACCGCGTCGCACAGGAACAGCGCACCTGCAGCGCACGCGCGGGCGGCAAGCTGGTCTACCGGCTGGATCGTGCCGATCTCGTTGTTGACCTGCATCACCGCGACCAGCCTGGTCCCGGGCGCGAATGGCACTTCTGGATCGACCAGCCCTGCGGGTCCGACCGGCAGGATCTGGACCGGCGCGCCGCTGGCCAGCGCGGTTTCGATCACCGCAGCGTGCTCGATCGCCGAATGGGCAATCCCGCCACCTGAGCCGCCACTGGGGCCGTCCCGGGCGCTGCCCCTGGCACTGCCGAGGATCGCCAGACTGATCGCCTCGGTCGCGCCGCTGGTGAACACCACCTTGCCACCCGGAGGCAGCAAAGCGGAGACCTGATCGCGCGCCACGGCAACAGCGGCGGCGGCGGCGCGTCCGGGCTTGTGGGCGGAATGCGGATTGGCGTAGCCCCCAAAACCATCGGGTGCCTCGGGGCCCGACAGCCACGGCAGCATCGCCTCCAGCGCCTCCGGGGCGAGCGGCGTGGTCGCCTGGTGGTCGAGATAGATCACGCGGCCCCCACTTGCGACGACCGGGCCTGTGCCGCCATCGACAGCCAGACCTCGGCGAACCGCTCGATTTCGGCAGCCGTCGTGGTCCAGCCAAGGCTGATGCGAATTGTTCGCCCGGCCAGATCGTCATCGACCCCCATCGCGGCGAGCACTTTGCTGCGCCGCATGCTGCCCGACGAACAGGCACTGCCCTGGCTCACCGCGATGCGCGCCAGATCGAAGCGCATCAGTTGCGCGCTGGCAGAGAGGCCGGGCATGGCGAGCGAGTGGATATAGGCCGTGGGGGCATCGAGGCGGTCACCCAGCCATACCCCTCCAGCGTTGCGGACTTCCTCGGCAAAGTGCATCGTCGCATCATAGGCTTCGTGCGACACGTAGTGACTGTAACGGGGATTGCCGCAGGCCTCGAGCGCTGCCGCCATGCCGAGAATGCCGGGCAGGTTCTCGGTCCCCCGGCGATAGCCGCGTTCCTGTCCTCCTTGCGGCACGAGCATCCCGAATTCGCGCACCAGCAGCGCGCCGACGCCGACCGGCCCGCCGAACTTGTGCGCGGCGACGATCGCCATGTCGACTTCGTGCGGCAGCGGATATTTGCCCGCGCTCTGCGCGCAATCGGCCAGGATCAGCCCGCCGGCATCGTGAACGCAATCGACCAAATCGCCCAGATTCTGCTGGTTGCCGGTCTCGGAATTGAACCACTGGATCGCCACCAGCGGATGGCTCGCCTTGGCCAGTGCCTCTTCCAGCGCCGCCTGATCGACCGCCCCGTCGGCGAGCACCGGCAGGCGCGGCGCGCCGGGCGCGGCGGCGAGAACCGCGTCGTGCTCGACCGCGCTGACCAACCGTTCGCGCGCATTGGCCCGGCCCAGCGCCAGTTCGGCCGCCTCGCTCGCCCCCGAAGTGAAGATCACTTCGCCGTCCCACCTGAGCGCCTCGGCCACCCGCTCGCGCGCCTGCTCCAGCGCGGCGCGGGCCGCCCGGCCCGGGCCATGCGGGCTCGAGGGATTGGCCCACAGCGCGAAGCCGTCCGCCATCGCCGCCCTGGCTTCGGGGCGCAGCGGGCTGGTGGCGGCATGGTCGAGATAGACGGCGTCGGGGCTCATGCGTGAAATCGTTGCTTTTCGGGACTTCGTTTCTATATAGCGCACCGCTTCCATTGATACCCCCCATGCGGACCGGCAGGACCGATCGGGCACGCCGCGCGCGGGGGGACCACACCACAGGTTATGCCTCATGCCGTCAGTGATCTTTCCCGGGCCCGAAGGCCGACTCGAAGGCCGCTTCCAGCCGGGGCCTCGCCCGCGCGCGCCGGTGGCGATGATCCTGCATCCGCACCCGCAGGCCGGCGGCACGATGAACGACCGCATCACCCAGGCGATGTACAAGACCTTCGTCCAGCGCGGCTTCGCCGTGTTGCGCTTCAATTTCCGCGGGGTCGGGCGCAGCCAGGGCAGCTTCGACAACGGCATCGGCGAATTGTCGGATGCCGCCGCCGCGCTCGACTGGGTGCAATCGATCCACGCCGAGGCGCAGACCACCTGGATCGCCGGCTACAGCTTCGGCGCGCTGATCGGCATGCAGTTGCTGATGCGCCGCCCGGAAATCCGCGGCTTCATCTCGATCGCCCCGCCGGCCAACATGTACGATTTCAGCTTCCTTGCCCCCTGCCCCGCCTCGGGCATCGTCGTCCAGGGCGCGTCGGATACGGTGGTCACCCCCGGTGCGGTGCAGAAGCTGGTCGACAAGTTGCGCACCCAGCGCCACATCACCATCCACCACGACGAAATCGCACGCGCCAACCACTTCTTCGAGAACGAAATCGACGACATGATGCATTCGGTCGACAACTATCTCGACATGCGCCTCTCGCCGGACTGCCCGATCAAGTAGTTATTGCGCCGCCGGCGGCGCACTGTCGCCGCCTGGTACGGCGATAATCGCGACATTGGCGGCGATCACCGCGACCAGCGCCAGCATCAGCAGTGCCTGTCGGCGCGCGCCGCCGCGCCGCAGCAGATAGACCGCGCCCGCCAGCAGCAGCAGCGCGGCAAGCACCATGATCGAGAGGATGACAGCCATGCGGCGCGCGGCTAACGCTTCGCCTGCACCTCCGCCCAGATCCGGTCGGGCGACAACGGCAGGTCGCGCATGCGGATGCCGATGGCGCGGCTGACAGCATTGGCCACCGCCGCAAGGGGAGGCACGATCGGCACTTCACCGACCCCCTTGACGCCATAGGGATGCGCCGGATTGGGCTTTTCGACCATTACCGTGTCGATCATCGGCAGGTCCGAGCAGACCGGCATGCGATAGTCGAGGAAGCCGGGGTTATCCATGCGTCCGGCCTTGTCGAACACATAGCCCTCGTTGAGCGCCCAGCCGATGCCCTGTGCCGCGCCGCCCTGCATCTGGCCTTCAACATAATCCGGATGGATCGCCGTGCCGACGTCCTGGACGGCGGTGTAACGCACGACACTGACCTGCCCGGTCTCGGGATCGACTTCGGTGTCGCAGATATGCACGCCGAAACCGGGAAGATACCCTTGCGCATTGATCGACAACTCCGCCGAAATCGGCCCCTTGGCGAACCCTGCCCTGGCGGCGATCGCGCCCATCGATAGCGACTGGTCTGCCTTGCCCTCCGCGCGGCAGACCACTGCGCCATTGCGCCATTCGGTCTGCTCGACCGGCACGTTCCACATTGCCGCCGCGCGACCCCGCAAATCGGCGACGACCGCCTCGCAGGCCTCGAACACCGCTTTGCCGGTAGCGAAAGTGGTGCGGCTGCCTCCGGTGACCATCGAATAGCCGATAGATGATGTATCAGCGATGGTTACGCGGATTTTCTCATAAGGCACCTGAAGTGTTTCCGCCGCCATGATCGCCATTGCAGCGCGGCTGCCGCCGATATCCGGGCTGCCGGTGGTGACCAGCACCGAGCCATCCTCGGCCAGGCTGACCGTCGCGGTCGATGGCCCGCCGTAATTGCCCCAGGTGCCACCGGCGACGCCGCGGCCCTGGTTGGGACCGAGCGGGGCGGACCAGTGCGGATGCGCTTTCGCCGCTTCGAGGCATTCGACATAGCCGATTTCGCCGATGGTAGTGCCCATCGCGGTCTTGTCGCCAGGGCGCGCGGCGTTCTTGAGCCGCATGTCGATGGGATCGAGCCCGAGCCGCTGGGCCAGCTCGTCGATGCAGCTTTCGACTGCGAAGGTAAGCTGCGGCGCGCCGGGCGCGCGATAGGCGTGGGTCGAGGGCATGTTGCACATCACTTCCCAGCCGATGGTGCTGGTGTCGGCAATGGCATAGTGCGCCAGCGCGCTCATCGCGCCGGGAATCACATCCGC
Organism: uncultured Alphaproteobacteria bacterium; assembly: GCA_963777795.1. GTDB lineage: Bacteria > Pseudomonadota > Alphaproteobacteria > Sphingomonadales > Sphingomonadaceae > Novosphingobium. Next base: position 407,662 of record CAVZRM010000002.1, on the reverse strand, counting down.
GCCGGGAAAGGCGCCGCCGAGATACTTGAACTCGATTGTCACGCCGCTGATCGTGCCATCGGCCAGCGCGCCCATCTCGATGTCGATCTGGCCGCCAGGTGCCGGCCCCGATGCGCGGAACACTTCGCTGCGGCTCATCGCCAGGCGCACCGGACGTCCCGCCTTGCGCGACAGCAGCAGGGCGACGGGCTCGAGATAGGCAATCGTCTTGCCGCCGAAGCCGCCGCCGATTTCGAGCGGATAGACGCGCAGATCGGCGTGGGCGATGCCGAGCACGCCGGCGGTGACCGAGCGGATCGAGAACGCGCCCTGGCTCGAACACCAGACCTGCGCCTGGCCGTCGGCGCTCCAGCTGGCGACGCAGGCGTGCGGTTCGATATAGCCCTGGTGGACCGGCTGGGTGGTGAAGCGGCCCGAGACGAGCTGTGCCGCCCTGGCCAGCGCCGCCTGCGGATCGCCGCTGCCGGTCGCATAGCGCAATGGCGAGTTGGAGGGCTTGTCAGAGGCCGGCTCCAGCCCCTTGGTGACGATGTCATCGTGCAGCAGCGGCGCATCAGCGGCGAGTGCGCTGTCGATATCGAGGACGTGGGCCAGCACCTCGTAGTCGACCGCGATCAGCCACGCGGCTTCCTCGGCGATCGCCTGGCTGGTCGCGGCGATGGCGGCGACGGCGTGGCCCTCGTAGAGCACCTTGCCGTGCGCCATGCAGTTGCGCGAGACATGCACGATATTGCCCGAACTCTCGCCCATGGCCACTTCGAGCGAGGCCATGGTCGGGAAATCCGCGCCAGTGACCACTGCCTTGACCCCCGCCAGCGCCTCGGCCTTGCGGGTGTCGATCGAGCGGATGCGCGCATGGGCATGCGGGCTGCGCAGCATCGCGCCGTGGAGCATGCCGGCAGCGACATGGTCGGTGCCATAGATCGCCTTGCCGGTGACTTTTTCGATTCCGTCGGGCCGCACCGGGCGAGTGCCGACATAGCGGTAGGTGCGGGTTTCGAGTGGCGCGTTCATGCCGGTATCCTCTCTTGGCGCAATTCTGCCGCCGCAGCGAGCACGGCGCGGACGATCTTGTCGTAGCCAGTGCAGCGGCACAAGTTGCCCGCCAGCCAGTAGCGCACTTCGCTCTCGCTGGGATCGGGGTGATGGTCGAGCAGTGCCTTGGCCGCGACGATGAAGCCCGGAGTGCAGAAGCCGCATTGCAGCGCGCCGTGTTCGAGGAACTGGCGCTGCACCGGGTGCAACTCGCTCCCTTCCGCGACCGCCTCGATGGTGGACACCTGCCGCCCTTCGGCCTCGGCGGCGAGCACCAGGCAGGCGCAGACCATCTGCCCGTCGAGCACCACGGTGCAGGCCCCGCAATCGCCGGAGCCGCAGCCTTCCTTGGTGCCGGTCAAACCCAGCTCGCCGCGCAGCACATCGAGCAGCGTCGCGGCGGGATCGCACAGGAATTCGGTTGAATCGCCATTGACCGTGGCAGTGACGAACAGCTTGCTCACTTTGAGTCTCCCGCCCGCGCGCGGGCAATTGCGATGACGCGCCGCGCCAGGATGCCCGCCATGGCGGTGCGATAGGCCGCCGTGCCGCGCTTGTCGTCGATCGGATTGCAGGCCGCGCGCACCGCCTCGGCCATGCTTTCGAGCGCCGCCGCCTCGAACCGGCTGCCGACCAGCGCAGCACCGGCTGCTTCGACCAGCAGTACCGTCGGCGCGACCGCCCCCAGCGCGATGCGCGCGGCGGTGCAGGTTCCCGAAGCATCGAGCACCAGCGCCGCCCCCGCGCCGACCACGGCAATGTCCATCTCGGTGCGCGGGATCGAACGCAGATAAGCGTCGCCGCCATTAGCGGGGCGCGCCGACAGACGGATTTCGACGACGAATTCGCCTGACGCCAGCGAAGTCTTGGCGGGGCCAGTGGTTACCGCTTCGACCGCGACCTCGCGCGTGCCGCCCGGTCCGGCGACGAGGCACGTCGCCCCTGCAGCGACCAGCGCGGGAACGCTGTCCGCCGCCGGCGAGGCGTTGCACAGGTTGCCGGCCATGGTCGCGCGGTTGCGCACCTGTACCGAGCCAATCAGGTTGGCCGCCTCGACCACGCCGGGCCAGGCAGCGGCAAGGCCGGCATGGTCCATCAGCGCCGTGCACGGCGTCGCCGCGCCGATGACGAAAGTGCCGCCCGCCTCGCGAATGCCGCTCATCCCGGCGATGCGCTTGAGATCGACTATGGCCGAGGGCGCGATGCGCTGCGAACGCATCTGCACAATCAGGTCGGTGCCTCCTGCCAATACCCTTGCCGACTGGTCGGCACTCAGCAGCGCGATCGCCGCTTCAATGGTCTCGGGTGCGTGAAACGCGGGTGACGGCATCTTGTTCTCCGGAAAATCTCTGATTAGCGCCAAGCTCCCCTGCCCGGGGAGATTCGTCAACCGCTATCGCTCAAATCGCCATGCTGTAACCGCCGTTGAGCGGGTAGGTCTGGCCGGTGATCCACGAGGCGGCGTCCGAACACAGGAAGGTGACCAGTGCGGCGACGTCTTCGGGCTTGCCGTAGCGGCGGATGACATAACGCGCCATTTGCGCCCTGGCCTGATCGGTCGCCATGAATTCGGCCAGCTCCTCCTCACCCAACGGCGGCATCAGCGAGGACAGCGCGATGGCATTGCTGGTCACTCCGTAGCGCCCCAGTTCCTTGGCGATCGAGCGCACGAAGCCCGCCGCCCCGGCCTTAGCCGCCGAATAGACCGCCTGGCGCGGTTCGCCGACTCGGCCCGAATCGCTGACGATGGTGACAATGCGGCCTCTGCCCGCCGCAACCATCGCCGGGATCGCCGCGCGGCAGCAGTTGAACACGCCAAAAAGATTGGTGCGGAGGTACTTGTCCCAGTCGGCCGGGTCTTCCTCCCAGAACACCGGGCCGAGCCGCATCTGCTGGCTGGGCCCGGCCATGCCGGCATTGTTGACCAGCAAGGTGACCGCGCCGAGCCGGTCCTGCGCCATGGCGAGCGCCGCCTTGATCGCAGCGAGATCGCCGACGTCGAACGGAGCGGCTTCGGCCTTGCCCCCCATCGCCCGGATCTCGGCGACCACCGCCTCGGCGCGGTCCGCAACATAGTCGTTGACCACCACCCCGCCGGCATTGTGCCGCGCCAGTTCGAGCGCGATGCCGCGCCCGGCACCCTGCCCCGCGCCGGTCACCATGGCCACTTGTCCGCCCAGATCGAGCAGGTCCTGGCCTATCATCCCGTCGTCTCCCGTTTGGTTTGCGGCCAGACTAGATAGTGGATACCATCCGGACAAGCGGATAACCCGCAATGCTCTATGCAGGAGATGAGGATGCTGACCGAGTTTGACCTTGCCGGCCGGGTGGCCCTGGTCACCGGCGCGGGCACCGGCATCGGCCGCGCCACCGCAATCCTGCTGGCCAGACGCGGCGCGGACGTGGCGATCTGCGGACGGCGGGCCGAAAAGCTCGAGGAAGCCTGCGAACGCATCCGCGAGACCGGCCGCCGTGCGCTCGCCGTGCCGGCCGACGTGCGCAATCCTGATTCGGTTAGGGCCCTGATCGAGGCGGTTGTCGCTGAATTCGGCCGCATTGATATCCTGGTCAACAACGCCGGGGGCGCGCATGGCCACGTCCCCCTGGCGACAATAGATCTCGCCAAATGGGACCGCGACGTCCAGCTCAACCTGTCGTCGGCAATGTATGTCAGCCAGGCCGCGCTGCCGCATCTCAAGGCCACCAAGGGCTGTGTGGTGAACATCTCCTCGCTCGCCGGGGTCAACGGCACCGGCGGCGTCGCCGCCTATTCCGCCGCCAAGGCCGGTTTGCAGATGTTCACCCGAGTCGCCTCGTCGGAATGGGGCGGTTACGGCGTGCGGGTCAACTGCATCGCCTGCGGCATGATCGCGACCGAGAAGGCACGTGAGCGCTGGGAAAAGAGCGGCTTCGATGCAGCGAACGTGGCGAAGAACGCTTTCGGCCTGAGGCGCTACGGCGAGATGGCGGAAGCCGCGCAGGCGATCGTGTTCATGGCCAGCGATGCCGCCTCGTTCATCACCGGCGAAACGCTGACGGTCGGCGGCGGGCCCAAGCTCGGCGGAATGGTCGAGCTCGATTGAAAATCCTCCCCGTGGCGGGGAGGATTTGTGCTACCCCCAGATCGCCTCGGCCGCCGCCACCGCATTCGCGCCCCGTCCGCCCAGCTCGCCGGTCAGTGCCTTCAGGCGATAGGTCCACAGGTGCAGCGGGTGTTCGAGCGTCATGCCCATCGCGCCGAGGAATTGGTGGAAGTCGTAGCCGACGCGTTTGGCCGCTTCCTGCGCATGCAAGGCCGCCAGCGCCGCGTCGCCGGAATCGCCAGTGCCCGCCGCGCGCAGCGCCAGCCAGTACACCCCGTTAGTCAGCACCTGGGCCTCAGCAAGCCGATGCCGCAGCGCCTGGAAGGTGGCGATCGGGCGGCCGAACTGCTTGCGCTCCGAGACATAGGTGACGACCGATTGCAGCCCGGCAGCGAGCAGCCCGGCGGCCTCGGCGGCGAGCGCCACGCGCCAGGCGCGGCGCAGCTCATCGGGCGAGACGTCATGGCGGCGCGCATCGGCGGGAATTCCCGTTAGGTAGGCCATCGGATAGGCGAACAGCACTTCATCTCCGGCGCTGCGGATGTGGTCTGCCGTCGCGGTGAAGCTGCGCACGCCCGACTGGCCGACGACAACCACGCTCGCTCCCTCGCGCAAGAAGCGCACCGGGCGGCGTAGCTGGCCTTCCTCGACCAGGCACACCGGGCGCGGCAGTTCGGGATCGACCAACTGCCGCACAAGCGCCGAAGCGGCCGCCTCGACTGCAAAAGGCAATCGCGCCAGCCGCTCGACCACCAGCGCTGCCGTGACCGGGCCGAGTTCGGGCATGGCCATGACATCGAGAAACCCGCCCTCAGCCAGTTCGGCATCGAGCGCCTCGCTGGTCAGGGCGAAGGACGTGTCGTGCATCGGCACGCTGGCATAGGGGCGGGCGAGGCTGTCGATGAATTCGAGGATCTGGGTCTGGTCCTCGGTGAGCGTTAATTGCATGACCCGAACCCCAATTTCACGCGGCAAGAAAGCCCCTCCCCTCCAGGGGAGGGGTTGGGGTGGGGGCTGTCGGTTGGCTCTGCACAGCCGCCACCCCCAGCCTCTCCCCTGGAGGGGAGGGGAGATTGTCGCTCGGCTTGTTCCATCACCTGGCCTCCCGCGGCAGCTGCAACACGTCCGACGCAATGATGTTGAGCTGGATCTCCGCTGCGCCCGAAGCGATCCCCGCGACGATGCCGCGCTGGTGGTGCATCTGGAGGTAGGCAGAGCCGCCGGCCAGCGCCTCGGGCACATATTCGACGACAAATTCCGCCACCGCGCGCTCGGCCATGACCGTGGCGAAGCGCGCCGACGAGCTCTCCGGGCCGACCGCCATGCCATCGACCCGCTTCTGGACGATGGCGTAGATCGCGGTGCGTGCTGCCTCGCACAGCGCGGCGCAGCGCGCAGCCTCGGCCTTGGTGGTATCGCTGGTAAAATCGCCTGCTTGCTTGAGCATCCCCACCGCGCGGTCGAGCGCCTTGCGCGCCAGATGATAGCGCGGAATGCCCAGGCGCTCGTTGGTCAGCGAATAGGAGATGATTTCCCAGGCCTGGCCTTCCTCGCCGAAACGCTGGCCGACCGGCACCTTCACATCGTCGAAAAACACCTCATGGATGTCACCCTCGCCGATCAGGCTGGGGATCTGGCGCACCTCGATGCCCGGCGTGTCCATCGGCACCAGCAGGATGGTGATGCCGCGCTTCCGGTCGTCGCTGGTGCGGGTGAGCAGGAAGCAGGTGTCGGCGAGGCCGGCATAGGAGGTCCATATCTTCTGGCCGTTGACCTTGTAATGGTCCCCCTCCAGCTCGGCGTGGGTGCGCAAGCTGGCGAGGTCGCTGCCTGAATTGGGTTCGGAAAAGCCCTGGCACCACAGCATCTCCCCGCTTGCAATCTGCGGCAGATAGCGCGCTTTCTGCGCCTCGGTGCCATAGCGCACCAGGGTCGGGCCGATCCAGTTGACGTTCATGTATTGGCCGCCGCGCGGTTCGCCCCATTCCCACATCACCTCGGCGAGGATTTGCTGTTCCCACGGCCCCAGCCCCTCGCCGCCGATGTCCTTCGGCCAGTGCGGAAACAGCATGCCTTGCTCGGCGAGCTTGCGGCAGAAGGTGCGGGCAAAGAGGGTCAGCGCCGGCGAAGCGGGGCCATGCCTGGAGAACTCTTCCCAGTCATCGGGAAGTTCGGCGGCTAGGAAGTGCTCGAGCTTGCGGCGGAAAGCCTGCTGTTCGTCGTTCCACCGGAAGTCCACCTACTTGCGCTCCGCAAAGACTGCCTCGGGCGCAACATAGCGCGTGGTCGAGATGCCGCCATCAACCGCGATGGTCTGGCCGTTGATCATGCCGGCCTCGTCGGAAGCCAGGAAGGCGACGGTGTTGGCGACGTCCTGGACGGTGCACTGCCGGTCAGCCGGGGTCAGTTCGAAATTGGTGCGCTTGAAGAAATCGAGGTCCCAATAGGCGTCGGTCATCTCGGTGCGCACCACGGTCGGCGCGATGTAGTTTGAGCGGATACCCTTCGCGCCGTATTCCGCTGCCATGGTCTGCACCAGGCCGATCTGCGCGGCTTTCACCGCGCTGTAGGCCCCGCCGCCGGGGGTGCCGTAGATCCCCCAGGTCGAGCCGATGAACAGCATCGAGGCCCCCGCGCCGAGATGCGGCAGGGCCTCGCGGCACAGCCGGAACGGCGCGCGCAGCGAGATCGCCAGCACTTCGTCGAGCATATCGTCGGTGGTCTCGTGGACCGGGCCGAAATTGAACGAACCGGCGTTGTTGACGACAATGTCGAGCCGCCCGAAGGTCGCCAGCGCATGATCGACGATCCGTTTGGGCGCATCGGCGGACGTCGCATCGACGGCAACGAAGGAAAACGCCATGCCCGCGCCCAGCTTGTCCTTCAGCGCCTGAAGCTTGGCCTCGCTGCGCCCGGTGCCAACCACCTTGACGCCCTTTTCGCTTAGCTTGCGGACGATCCCCTCGCCGATGCCGCCCGCTGCGCCGGTGACGATTGCTACCTTGCCTTGCATGACCTCTATCTTCCTTCTTCCTTCAATTCCTCCCAGAGCTTGCTCGGGGAGGGGGACCGCCGCCGCAGGCGGTGGTGGAGGGGCGCGGCGCACCCCTCCGTCAGCCGCTTCGCGTCTGCCACCTCCCCGAGCAAGCTCGGGGAGGATATCGCTTTCACCCCCGCTGATTCCCCGATCGTTCGGCGATATCGTTCGCCGCGATATAGCCAAATGTCATCGCTGGCCCGATAGTCGCGCCTGCCCCCGGATAGACATTGCCGAACGGCGTCGCTGCCTGGTTGCCAGCGGCATAGAGCCCGGCAATCGGCTGGCCCGCGCCATCGAGCACGCGGCTGCGCGCGTCGCACCTGAGCCCGCCCTTGGTGCCAAGATCGCCGGCATTGATCGGCACGGCATAGAAGGGCGCGGTGTCGATCGGGCCGATGTTGGGGTTGGGCGTCACTGTCGGGTCGCCGAAGAACTGGTCGTAGATATTCATCCCCTTGCCGAATTCGGGGTCGACCCCGGTCTTGGCATAGTCGTTGTTTTTCGCGACGGTTTCCGTCAGCGCCTTGGCCGGCACGCCGATCTTGCCGGCCAGTTCCGCGATCGTGTTGGCGCGGAATACGTAATGGTCCCACCAGTCTGCGGGCACCTTGCGCTCGGGGGTATGCGCCAGCGGCATCAGCCCGCCCGAACTGAACTTGCGGCGGAACTTGGTGTCGAAAACATGCCAGCACGGCAGGTTTGCGCCGGTCTCGGCATGATCGCGGATCATGCCCTGGCCGAACTGGTCATAGCCGCAGGCCTCGTCGACGAAACGCACGCCGTTGCGGTTGACGCAGACCGACCACGGCCGCCCGACATCGAAAGCGGCCTGGTGGATTTCGTGGAAATTCGATGAACCCGGCATTGGCAGGGTCATCGTCGGGATGAACCACGCCTCCTCGGTATGCTCGGTCGCCGCACCGATCGCTTCCGCCGCAATCAGCGCCTCGCCGCGATTGGCGTCTTCGGGTGTCGAGGAATGGCGGGTCAGCCCGGGGAAGGGGAAAAAGCGGTCGCGCAGCTGCTGGTTCCATTCGAACCCGCCGGCGGCGAGCACCACGCCGTGGCGCGCATCAATGGTCGAATGCAGGCCGAACTTGCTCACCTCGATGCCGGTGACCTTGCCGCTGCCATCGACCTCCAGTTTCTCGAACCTGGTATCGAGCACCAGTTCGACCCCGCGCTTGAACACCTGGCTGTAGACCCGCCCCATCAGCGCCGCCCCCTGGACGAAGCGGCGGTCGCGCCGCGAAATGCCCCGGGTCGAGCGGTCGGCCCAGTAGCGGGCGATGACCTTGGCGGCGACCTGGCGCCAGCCCTTCTGCTGCATCATCAGCGGAAACATCTCGGAGAGATCGAGCGAATAGCGGCCGAACAGTTTGAACCGGTTGAACTGCTCGCGCATCAGTGCATAGCGCTGGTCGCCCAGTTCGCGTCCGTCGAAGATCGGCGCGATCACTGAACGGTCCGAGCGCGCGCCGGGCCTTTGCGGCTCGTAGTCCGGCCAGGCCGCGCCGACCACTTCGACCCCGGTGCTCTTGAGATAGTGCAACATCGCTGGCGCGGTATCGACGAAAGCCTCCAGCCGGGCGCGGTCGACCGGCTTGGTGATGATCGAATCGAGGTATTCGAGGGCCTGTTCGCGGCTATCCCCGGAATCGCCGCCCAGCCGGTGGTTGGGAATCCACATCACCCCGCCCGAAACCGCCGAGGTGCCGCCGAATTTCTGCGCCTTTTCGACGATCAGCACCTTGAGCCCGAGATCGGCGGCCCTGCAGCGCCGCCATTGCCCCCGCCGCGCCCGAGCCGACCACCACGACATCGAAGGTTTGGTTATCCGCCACCGGCACTCTCCCCATATTCGCTGCGCTATGTGCGGTGGCGCGCGCAGGCCTGCAAGTGCCGATTGCATCGCGAACCTGCGCTGCCTAAAGCCCGCCGCACTTGACACGATGGAATGACGCACATGTCCGAAAAGAGCTTTGTCGCGGCAGCCATGATCGACGAGGTGCCCGCCGGAGCGAAGAAGCTGGTCGAACTCAACGGCCAGTCGATTCTGCTGTGCCACACCCGCGACCACATCTATGCGGTGCGCAACATGTGCAGCCACGCCTACGAGGCACTTGCCGACGGCCGCATGAAGAACGGCTGGATCGCCTGCCCGGTCCACGGCGCGCGCTTCGACCTTGAGACCGGCGCGGCAATGAACCCGCCCGCGACCATGCCGATCGAGACGTTCGAAGTGCGGGTTGCGGGGGATGTGATCGAGGTAGCGGTCTAGACGCGCCAAGGTCCCCAGTGCATGAAACATACATGAGCGAAGACACGGACCTGGATGCCCTCCGCGCCGAAGTGCGCGGCTGGCTCGATGCCCATGCCCCCAGGGACTGGCGCGAAGCCTACCGCCACATGTCGCATGGCGAATTCGCCCAGGCCCAGCGCGACTGGTTCGCCACGCTGGTCAAGGGCGGCTATGCCGTGCCGCACTGGCCCGCCGAATGGCCGGGCGGCGGACGCTCGCTTGCCGAGCAGAAAGTGTTCTACGAAGAGCTGGCCCGCGCCGATTGCCCGCGGCTGCTGCTGTCGTTCGTCTCGACCTACCACGCCGCCTCGACGCTGATGGAATGCGGCAGCGCCGAGCAGAAGGCGCGCTACCTTCCCGCCATTCTCGAAGGCGAGACCTGGTGTCAGGGCTTTTCCGAGCCCGGTGCCGGCTCTGACCTCGCCTCGCTCAAATGCAAGGCGGAACGTGTCTCGCGCCCCGGTGGCGACGTCTACGTGGTCAATGGCCAGAAGGTCTGGTCGACCATGGCGCAATATGCCGACATGTGCATGCTGCTGGTGCGTACCGCCAGCGACGGACCCAAGCAGGCGGGGATCACATTCCTGCTGATGGACATGCAGGCCAGGGGAGTCAGCGTGCGCCCGATCAACCAGATCCAGGGCGACCAGGAATATTGCGAGATCTTCCTCGACGATGTCGAAGTGCCCATCTCGCAAAGGATCGGCGAGGAGAACGCCGGCTGGGCGGTGACCCAGGCGACGCTCTCGGCCGAGCGGGGCCTGACCCTGATGGAGCTGACTTACCGCATGCGCGGCGCGCTGTCACGCATGGCCGGGCTGATCCGCACGGCGGGCCGCGAAGAGGATCGCGGTGTGCTGCGCGATTTCGGCCAGCTCGTGGCGCGCTGTGACAGCGCCTGCGCGATTGCCGACCGCTTCCTGCTCAACCGGATGAACGGCATCGAACGCGTCGGCGACGCCTCGATCGTCAAGAACACCTACAGCCGGGTGCTGCGCGAATACACGTTGCTCGGCTTGCGGCTCGGCGGCATCGACGAACAATACCGCCACGCCATCACCTATGGCGATCTCAACACCGGCAACTGGATGGCCGACTTCATGAACTCCTACGCCTGGACCATCGCGGCGGGCAGCGAGGAAGTGCAGCGCAACATCATCGCCGAGCGCATGCTCGACATGCAGCGCGAACCGAAGGGGTGGAGCGCGTGATAAATGGCATAAATAGGGACAGTCCCCATTTAAGTGGCAAATTAAATAGGGACTGTCACTATTTAGCGGGGTGGGCGGCGTGATCGAACTTTACGAACTGCGCGACGCCGCGCAAAAAGCCTTCCCCGCCGGCACCCTGGCCAGCCCGCGCGACGCGGCGTGGCAACACGCCGCCGAGCAGGGCTGGCTGATGATCGCGCTGCCGGAAAAGCAGGGCGGGCTCGGTCTCGGCCGCGATGCCGCCGTGGCGATCCATTTCGAACTGGGCCGCGTGCTCGCGACCGCGCCGCTGATCCCGGCCCTGCTGGCACTTGAGGGCATTGCCGGTTCGGACAGCCTCGCCGACCGCGATGGCTGGATCGAGCGCATCTGCGGCGGCACTTATGTGCCGCTCAACCTGCTGCCGGGCGCGGTGGACCTGGCGGGCGGCGCACTCACCGGGCGGCTGTCGGGATTTTTCGAGGCCGACATGGCGGGCCATGTGCTCGCCGGGATGGCCGGGCGCTATCTGCTGATCCCCACCGATGCGCCGGGAGTCGCACTCAACGAGCGCGCGGTGTGGGACGAAAGCCGCCGCCTGTTCGATCTGGAACTCGCCGGCTACGTGCCCGATCCCGCGCTGCTGGTGGCCGAAGGCGATGCCGCCAATGCGCTCCACGACCGGATTTCCCCGCTCGCCCAGATCGCCATTGCCGCCGACTCGCTCGGCGGGGCCAGCGCATGTCTCGAAATGACGGTCGAATACCTCAAGACGCGGCGGCAGTTTGATCGCCCGCTCGCCATGTTCCAGGCGCTGAAACACCGCTGCGCTGACCTCAAGACCGAGATCGCCGCCGCCGAAGCGCTACTGTTGCAGCGCGCCGGCGAGAGCGCGGCCAGCATCGCCGACCTCGGTGTGACCAAGGCCCTGGCGAGCGACGTCTACGCCCGCGTCGCCGAGGAAGCGATCCAGTTGCATGGCGGCATCGGCCTCACCGAAGAACACCAGTGTCACCTGTTCATGAAGCGGGCGATGCTCAATCTGCAACTCTCGGGCAGCGGCGACCACTGGCGCGAAGCGGCGGGACGGCAGGCAATGGCGCAATACGCCTGACCACTTGCTACGCGACCGGTGGCCTGCGGGCGCGGGCTCAGGCCCTACTCCGCCTCCAGCCGCGCCGCCGCCAGATCGCGGACCACTGAGGCCTTGACCTTCTCGTTGCCGGTGACGGCATAGTCCTCGTCTGAGAAGAACAGCACCCGGCGCGGCACCTTGAAGCTGGCGACCTCGCACCGGACAAAGGCCTGGATTTCGCTTTCCGTCAGCGCCGCGCCATCCACCGGCACGATGCAGCTCACCACCATTTCGCCGAGCAGATCGTCGGGTACGCCCACTGTCTGGGTGCGCTTGACCCCCGGGAAGCGGACAATGACATCATCAACTTCGAGCGGCGAGACATTGGCCCCGCCGGTCTTGATCATGTCGGTCAGCCGCCCCTCCCAGAAGAACCGCCCCTCGGCATCGATCCGCCCGCCGTCGCCGGTGCAGAAGAACCCCTCGGCGTCGAATGTCAGTTCGGGCGGCTTGCCAAGGTAGCCCGTCATCATGGTCGGCCCCTTGACGCAGAATTCGCCGCGCGTCCCCAGCGGCACCGGCTTGCCGGTCAGCGGATCGACGATCTTGATGGCATTGCCGGGCAGCGGCTGCCCCATCGAACCGGCAAAAAAATCGCCCGTCGCATCGGCCTCGAACGAGGTGCAGATGGTCATGGTTTCGGTGGTGCCGAACGACATCGGTACCTGCCAGCCGGTGTTCACCGTCGGGTGCTCCCAGATCAGTTCGCCGCGCGGGATGTATTTGAGACTGGAAAGATCGACATTGGCCCAGCCCTCCGCCTCGTGCAACCGCGCCCACTGGTGTGGGCGGCCGTTGATGAAGGCGACGCGCTCCGCCGCGATCAGCCGCAGTGCCTCCTCGGCATCGAACCACGGCTGGAGCACCACCGCGCCCCCGGTCGACAGCGCCGCGCCGACCACCATCGAGACATTGCCCGACCAGAAGAAGCCATTGCTGGTCCAGCTGCGCACCGGCTCGCGCATGGCGAAGACCCGCGGCCAGCGCCACCACTGGATGGCGAAGGCGCGCTGCGCGTGGGCGATGCCCTTGGGCAGGCTGGTGGTGCCCGAGGAAAAGAAGATGCCGCCCGGATCGGCAGGGCAGACCGAGTCGGCCCGGGCCAGCACCTGTCGCTCGGAGATCGCCGCACCGCTGGCGAGGAAGGCGTCCCATGCGTCCAGTGCCACGAGCTTGCGCAGGTAGGGGAAAGTCTCCGAGACCAGCTCTTCGCGCCCCTCCCCGGCAATGCGCGGCTCGAGCGCGCGCAGCATTGCGGCGAAATCCTGCTTGAGCACTTGCGGTTCGTATAGCAGCAGCGAGACCTGCGATGCCCGGAGCAGATGATCGAGTTCGGTGCGCGTCGAGAATGTGCTCAGCGCCACCGGAACGCCGCCGGCCAGCGCGGTGCCGAACAAGGCCGCCAGGAATTCGGGCCGGTTGGTCATCAGGATGCCGACCCGCGTATCGCGCCCCGCGCCCGCAGAAATCAGCGCGCGGGCAAAATCCAGCGCGCGCGCGAGGAGGTCGTCATAGCTCCAGCTGATCCGCCGCCCGCCCTCGTGCAGCACCAGCGCCTCGGCCGCGCCATACCGAGCCGCCACTTCACGCAAATAGCCGCCGATGGTCAGCGCGCCGATGCCCGGCTCGTCGCCGAGCGCGATGCCATGGGCAATCGATGGGGCGGGCTCGGCCAAATGTCTCTCCCTCGCGAACATGCTTGCACCGGCACACCGGGCTGGCAAGCACCCCGCCCCTTCCCATCGCGCGCGCGATGGGTTTAGGTGCGAGTTCGGAACCATCTTTGCTCCCCCGCGAAGGCGGGGGCCTCGTGCAGCTGGGCGGGCCGTCGCGTTTGACCGCCCCAGGTCCCCGCCTACGCGGGGAAGCCAAAAGTTTGAATCAGGCACAAATCGTCACTAGGGCGACGGCAAAAGCGAACGGGAGAGACACATGGCCAAGGTTGCTACGCTGCAAAGCGGCAAGGGCATTGACACGCTGCGGGTGATCGACGCACCGGTTCCCCGGCCGGGCCCGGGCGAGGCGCTGGTGCGGCTGCATGCGGCGACGCTCAACTTCCGCGATCTGATCATGGCCAAGGGGTTGATCCCCGGCATCGCCAAAGAGCCCGAGCTGATCCCGCTATCGTGCGGCGCGGGCGCGGTGGCGGCGGTGGGCGACGGGGAGGCGCGGGTCAGGCCGGGCGACCGGGTGACGCCGATCTTCGATCTCGACTGGCATTCCGGTCCACACAGCGGCATGGGCGGGCGCATGCTCGGCGGCAATGTCGACGGGGTGGCGCGGCACTACGCGGTGTTTCCTGCCGAAAGCCTCGCTGCCGTGCCCGACGAACTCGGCGATCTCGAGGCGGCGACGCTGGCCTGCGCGGGCCTGACCGCATGGTCAGCGCTCACCGGCTTCCGTTCCACCGCGCCCGGCGACTGGGTGCTCGCGCACGGCACCGGCGGGGTCAGCCTCGCCGCGCTGCAACTGGCCAAGGCGATGGGTGCATCGGTGGCGATCACTTCCTCGTCCGACGCCAAGCTCGCCCGCGCGCGCAGCCTCGGCGCGGACCTGACAGTCAACTATCGCACCGATCCCGATTGGGCCGGGTCGATCCGCAAGGCGCTCGGTGGGGCGAAGATCGCCAATGTCATCGATACCGTCGGTGCCGTGCAGTACGACGCCAATGCCGCGCTGCTGGCGGACGATGGACAGCTTTCGGCGATCGGCATGCTGGGATCGGACTTCAGCTGGACGCGGGCAAACCCCAAGGTCACCCTTGCCCCGATCGCGGTGGGCAACCGCGACCAGCACGAGGCGATGACGCGGTTCATTGTCGCGCATCGCATCAGGCCGGTGGTCGATGTGGTGTTCGATCTCGAGCGCATCGCCGACGCCTACCGCTGCATGGAAAGCCACGCCTTCTTCGGCAAGGTCGGGGTGAACCTGCTGTGACCGCCCCTCTCAGAACGGCAGCTTGAACCCCGGCGGCAAGCCCATGCCCTGCTGGGCCCTGGCCATTTCCTCGCCAGCGACCTGATCGGCCTTGGCGCGTGCATCGTTGAACGCGGCGGCGACCAGGTCTTCGAGGATCGGCTTTTCCGCGAGCGCCATCAGGCTGTCGTCGATGGCGACGCCGATCACCCGGCCCTTGGCCGAACAGCGGATTTTCACCAGTCCGCCGCCCGAGGCACCCTCGACCTCGATCCCGTCGAGCTTGCCCTGGGTCTCTGCCATCTGCTTGCTGATGGTCTCGGCAGCAGCTTGCGCGGCCTTGATCATCTCTTCCATCGATTTCATGAATTGCGTCTCCATTGGCGCTCATCCCGGCCGAGCGGGACGACATCCTCTTCCTTGACAAATTCTGCTTGCGGGAAAGCCGCAAAGGCGGCCTCGACCAGCGGGTCGCGGCGCATGGCATCGGCGGCCAGCCTATCGCGCGCGTCGGCCAGTTCGCGCAGCGACGGTGCGCCTTCCTGCGCGGCCAGCGCGACCTGCCAGCGCGCCCCGGTCGTCTTGAGCAGTCCGTCGCGCAATTCCGGCGAGGGATCGCCCGGATAGCCCGGAACCAGACTGAAGCTGAGCTCGTCCGCTCCCAGCGACACCACCCGCACCCAGTCGCGCATGATCTGGCCGATGCGCAACTGACCGCTGCGGTCGACCGCATCGACCAGCGATTCCCACGGCGGCGTTGCATCGGCGGCGGCAGGCGGGGCAGCAGAGGCAGTCTGGATCGACGGTGCGGCGGCAGGCCGCGCGGCGAGTTCCTCGAGCTTTTTCGCCAGAGTGCCCGGATCGGGCATGTCGGCGGCGTGCATCACCCTGAGCAGCGCCATCTGCGCCGCAACCAGCGGATCGGGAGCCGTGCGCACTTCGTCGTAGCCCTTGAGCAGCAGCTGCCACAGCCGGTGAAGCTGGCCAGCGGACAGCCCCTTGGCCCAGCCCTCAATCGCCTCGCGCTCTTCGGCGGAAACGGCATCGCCCGCGCCCTGCCCCAACTGGGCAACCGCCGCGCGGTGGGTCAGCTCCATCGCCCCGCGCAGCAGCGCCAGCGGCTCGACTCCGAGCGCGAACTGCTGCGCCACCGTGGCCAGCAGCTCCGCCCCCTCGCCCGCCAGCATGGCGGCATAGAGGCGGCGCTGAACGCTCTTGTCAGCGAGGCCGAGCATCTCTTGCACTTGCGCGGCAGTCACCCGGCCCTTCCCGCCCGAATCCGCCCCCGACAATTCAGAGTGGGCAATCGCCTGATCGAGGATTGACAGCCCGTCGCGCACCGAGCCTTCGGCGGCGGCAGCGATCATTGCGAGGCCTTCCGGTTCGGCGGCAACCTCCTCGGCCGCGCAGATCGTGCCGAAATGCGTGGCCAGCACCGGCGCGGCGATGCGCCGCAAGTCGAAACGCTGGCAGCGCGAGAGCACCGTCACCGGCAGCTTGTCGGCCTCGGTGGTGGCGAAGAGGAATTTCACATGCGGCGGCGGCTCCTCGAGCGTCTTGAGCAAGGCATTGAAAGCATTGCGCGAGAGCATGTGGACTTCGTCGATGATGTAAATCTTGTAACGCGCCGAAACCGCCGCATAGCGCACCGCCTCGATGATCTCGCGCACGTCATCGACCCCGGTGTGGCTGGCGGCGTCCATCTCGATGACATCGATGTGCCGGCCCTCGGCGATGGCAACGCAGGGCTCGCAGACCCCGCAGGGATCGATCGTCGGCCCGCCCTGCCCGTCGGAACCGATGCAGTTGAGCGCCTTGGCAATAAGCCGCGCGGTCGAGGTCTTGCCGACCCCGCGCACCCCGGTCATCAGGAAGGCATGCGCCAGCCGCTCGCGCCGGATGGCATTGGCCAGCGTCTGCACCATCGCCTCCTGGCCGATCAGCTGGGCGAAGGTCTGCGGGCGGTATTTGCGGGCGAGCACGCGATAGGGCTGAGCAGGTGTGGGGGCGACTGTGGCGAGCGGCGGAGGCGGCGCGGGCGCGCTGCCGAACAGCGCGGATTGCCCCGCCGCCTCGAGCTCGGCGGCGCTGGGAAGCGCTTCGCCGTCACTCGCCTCGTCGTCCGCCTGTTCGCCGAAAATGTCAGGTGAATCGCCCATCGCGGCTTGTTACGGCGTGGCCGCGCGATTGTCGAATGCCGCGCCGCCTGTCACTATGATGCATCCCCCAACCGAAGCGTTTGGAATATGCCGATGCCTGCCGTGATTTCCGCTCGCCTGACCGCAGCCCACCAGGGGCCGCTGGTCATTTTCATCATCGGCTTGAGGATCAACCGCTTCTGGCGGCCCGGCAAGTGGTTGCCGGTTGCCCGCGCCATGGGACCGATGGTCACGGAACTGTCGCGCGATCCGGACAGCGGTTTCCTTGGCGCGGAACAGATGCTGCAATTTCCCCGCACCGTCCTGCTGCTGCAATACTGGCGCGATTTCGCCAGCCTCGAGGCCTACGCGCGCGATCGCGAGCGCCTGCACTGGCCCGCCTGGACGGCGTTCAACAAGGCCGTGGGCAGCGACGGCACGGTCGGCATCTTTCACGAAACCTATTGCGTCGATGCCGGCGGCCACGAGACGATCTACGCCAACATGCCACAGTTCGGGCTGGGCAAGGTCGCTGGCACCGCACCCGCGACCGGTTCGCGCAATGAGGCGCGCTCTCGCATGAAGGCCGGGACTTGAGAAAAAGGAGCCGGCCGACCCGCCGCAACCCGTTGTGGCTGCTTCCTTCCGGACCTGACCAAGTTGGCGGACGCAAGCGCCCGACCAACTCCCGGGCGCGCCTATGGCGCTTGCCCGGGGAAATCGCAAGCGCTTCGGCAGGCGTTCATTGAAACGCAACAATGAATTTGCGAGAGTGGGTCATCGATCCACAGGGGGATTTCACATGGGCAAGTTCGTCACACATTTCGCTGCCGCCGCCGCGCTGCTGGTCGCCGCCATGCCGGTCCCGGCTTTGGCCGACACCCCCAATTTCGGCGACGACGCGGGGCGCTTCGCCAAGGACGGCGAGTGCGACGACATGCGCTTCGATGGCCCCGGCATGACCGACACGCTGCTGATCGACAGCGACATCCTCCACGACGCCACTGATTGCCGCGCCGCGTTCAACCAGAACCGGCTGCGCTATCTGGGCGGGCACCGCAACGGCGCGCCGGTCGCATCAACCACTCCCGCGCGGCGGGATAGCAGCCGCATCCAGTGGGGCAACGATACCAGCAAATATGCCAAGGACGGCGAGTGCGATGACAAGCGCTTCTCGGGTGCCGGCATGACCACCACGCCCTTGCTCGATTCCGACATTTCGCACGACGCCACCGACTGCCGCGCCGCCTTCGAGGCTGGCCGGCTGGAACTGCGGCAGTAGGTTGAGACTATTCGAGCCGCGCCAGACAACTGGCTCTGAACTCGTATCTGAAAATTCGTCACCCTGAACTTGTTTCAGGGCCTATTTCTCCTATCGGACCGGGACCCTGCGGCGCACGCAAACCGCGCAGCTGCGCTTCGGAAAGGAGCGCCGGACAAGCGGCACGATGGATGCTGAAACAAGTTCAGCATGACGTGGATTTATCGAACACTCTTCAGTTCGGCGGGACTACCGGAAATTGTCGGCGTAGGTCTGCAATTTGAGCCGCTTCGGCGGGGTCGCCTGGACCCGCGCGGCGATGCCGTGGCGCGCGGCATAGGCCTCGGCTTCCGCCGCGCTGGCGAAAGTCAGCACCACCTGCGCCTGGGTGTCGCCCGATCCGGTCCAGCCCATCAGCGGATCGGCACGGCGCGCCTCGGCGGGGGCGAATTCGAGGATCCACTGGTCGAGGAGCGCCTTGCCTGATTGCATGGCGTTTTTCGGGCGCTGATAGATGCGTGCGGTCATGGCTCGTGCGTTTCCTCCCAATCGCCGTCAAAATCAATCCCCCTCCCGCAGGCGGGAGGGGCTAGGGGTGGGGCTGTTTGCGGGTGCCTACCTAACAGGCCCTCCCCCAACCCCTCCCGCCTGCGGGAGGGGAGTTACTTGCGTGAGGCTTCGAAGGCATTCTTGGTTTTCAGGCTGGGGTCTTCGGTCCATGGCGCATCGGGCCAGCGGTGGCGGGGATAGCGCCCCTTCATCTCGCGCACAACCTCGCGCCACGAGCCGCGCCAGAACCCGGGCAGGTCGCGCGTGGTCTGGATCGGCTTGCCGCCGGGCGAAGTCAGCTTGAGCAGCAGGGCCTGCGGGGGCTGGCCGAATGTGGGGTGGGCATCGAGCCCGAACAGCGCCTGCACCCGCAGTTCGACCGATGGCCCGCCCTCGTCGTCATAGTCGATCGCGTGCTGGGTGCCCGCCGGGCTGGTGAATTGCGGCGGCGCGAGGCGATCGAGGCGCTGGCGCTCGTCAAAGGTTATCCGGTTCAGCAAGGCCTGATGCAGGGCACCGCGATCAAGCGCATCGAGCCGGCGCGCGAACAGGGGTGCAAGCCACTCGCCGGCATCGGCCAGCAGTGCCGCCTCCGACAGCGCTTCAATTCCCGCGAAGCGCGCCCGTTTGAGCAGCGCCAGACCGGCAGAGGAAAGCGGCAACAGGGCAAGTCCCGCCTCGCGCAGCCGCTCGACAAGAATTGCCCTGATCGCCCCGGCATCGGGTGCCGGATCGGGGCCGCGCGAAATCGTCACTGCGCCCAGCCGCTGCTCCAGCAATGCCTCGACGCGCCGTTCCTCGGCGATCCAGCGCAAGCTGCTGTGCCTGTCGATCCGGTGCGCCAGCCAGCGCAGGACTTCGGCCTCGGTCAAGGCGATGGCCCCGGTAATGCGCGCGCCCTTCGCCTGCCCCTGTGCCTCGCCCACCGCCAGCCATTCGGCCCGCGCCAGCGGCGATGCGGGATCAAGGATGAGCCCCCTGCCCCCTGCTGCCAGCCAGCTTTCGCCGCTGGCATCGCGGCGCTTGGCGAGATTGTCGGGGAAGGCTTCGGCGAGGAGGATGGCGAGGGATGGTGCTTGGCCTTCGACAGGCTCAGGCTGAGCGGCTGTTGTATTCCGGGGCAATCCAGAGCCCCGCTCAGCCTGAGCTTGTCGAAGGCCGCCCGCCAACCGTGCCCAGCCCATGGCCAGTTTCCGCGACGCCTCGGCCCGCACCGATCGCTCCGCATCCCACCGCTCCAGCCGCTGCGCGAGATCGTCGCTGCGACCGCCGAGGCCTCGCTCCTGCAGCAGCAACGCGATCTTCGCCGCCCGGTCCGCCGCGCCATGCTGTGCAGCATAGAGCAGCATGTGCGCCAGTGGCGGTGCCATCGGCAGCGCCGCCATGGCCCGGCCATGCGCGGTGATTCCTCCCGCCTCGTCGAGCGCGCCCAGTGAGGCGAGTTTGCCCCGTGCTGCGCGCAACGCTGCGGGCGGTGGCGGGTCGAGCCAGGCCAGAGCCGCGCCGTCGCCCGCGCCCCATTGCGCCAGGCTGAGCAGCAGCGGGGCGAGATCGGAGGTGAGCATTTCCGGCGGGTCGAATTCGGCGCGACCGGCATGCGCCGCCTCTTCCCACAGCCGGTAGGCGAACCCGGGCCCTTGCCGTGCGGCGCGCCCGGCCCGCTGGGCGGCAGCTGCCTGGCTGGCGCGGTGGGTGACCAGCCGCGTCACCCCCGCCGCCTTGTCGAATTCGGCGCGGCGCGAAAGCCCGGCATCGACCACCACCGAGACGCCGTCGAGCGTCAGCGAGGTCTCAGCGATGGCAGTCGCCAGCACCACCCGCCGCCGGCCCCCGGCATCGCGCCTGATCGCGGTGCGCTGCGCGGCGGGCTCGCACTGGCCATGCAGCGGCAGCACCACTGCCTCCGCAAGCCGCTCGGACAGCCGCTCGCGCGTCCGCTCGATTTCGCCGACGCCGGGAAGAAAGGCGAGGATATCGCCCGCTTCCTCGCGCCATGCCGTCTGGATCGCGGTGGCCAAGGCGTCCTCCAGCCGCAGTTCGGGCCGCGCTCCCAGCCAGCGGATGCCAAGCGGATAGGCCTTGCCCGCGCTTTCGATCACCGGCGCGTCGCCCAGCAAAGCGGCAAAGCGGGTGCCGTCGATGGTCGCTGACATCACCAGCAGGCGCAGATCCTCGCTCAACACCTGCTGGCTTTCGATGGCCAGCGCGAGGCCGAGATCGCTGTCGAGATGGCGCTCGTGCGCCTCGTCGAACAGCACAGCGCTGACCCCGGCAAGCTCGGGATCGGCAAGGATCGTCGCCACGAAGATCGCCTCGGTCATCACCAGCACCCGGGTCTTCGCGCTGCGCTTGCTGTCGAGCCGGGTGAGATAGCCGATGGTCTCGCCCGCCCGCTCGCCGAGCATTTCGGCCATGCGCTCGGCGGCAGCGCGCGCGGCGACGCGGCGCGGCGAGAGCAGGATCACCAGACCGGTGCACCAGGCCTCGCCAAGCAGCGCCGGTGCCACCGCAGTGGTCTTGCCCGCGCCCGGCGGCGCGATCAGCACCGCGCTGCTCCGCTCCCGCAGGGCAGCCAGCAGGCCGGGCAGCACGGCGGCAATCGGCAAGGGCGTTGCTGGTGTCATTGCCTGTGCTTGGTTGCGGCGCAGCCAAGGATCAAGCGCAAACTCTTGCCCCGCCGCCGCGACGGTCTATGCTCCTGGCTCCACGACACCGGCAGCGAAGGGAACCTCCGATGGTTTCGACGGGCAATTTGGGTCTGGCGACAATGGCCATTCTGGCGCTTGCCGGATGCGGTCAGATGTCGGACGGCACCAGCGACAGCGGGCAGGCCAAGCCCCAGCAGGCGCTATCTGTTCCGGCATCCGGGTCTGCTCCGATGTCGGGCGGGCGCAATGCCCCGGCCATGCTGGCCAGCCCCGAAGCCATGGCTGCGGGCACCGATTTCGGCGACGATGCCAGCCAGTTCGCCAGGGACGGCGAATGCGACGACAAACGCTTCGCCGGCCCCGGCATGACCGACACCCCGCTGCTCGATTCCGACGTCCGCCACGATGCCACCGATTGCCGCGCCGCGTTCAACCAGAAACGGCTGACGCTGGCTTCTGCGGAACCTTCACCTGCGGGCAGCTATGCCGCCAGCGGAGTGAATCACATCATGTGGGGCGACGACGCCGGCAAATATGCGCGCGACGGCGAGTGCGACGACAAGCGCTTCACCGGCGCGGGCATGACCGACACGCCGTTGCTCGATTCCGACATCAAGCACGATGCCACCGATTGCCGCGCTGCCTTCTCGCAAGGGCGCCTGTCGCTGCGGGAATAGGCGCGCTGCGATCAGTAGCGGCGCGTCACCGCGAATTCCGCCGCCTCGGCCATGGCGCTGCGTGCTTCGCCCGCTGGGAATCCGGCAATCGCGTCAATCGCGCGGGCAGCATAGTGGCGCGCACGGTCGCGGGTGGCGCTCACCGCATGGTGGCGGTTGATGAGCATGACGGCATGGGCCAGGTCATCATCGCCAGCAAGGAAACCGGCAATGGCGTCCTGCCAGAACTGGCGCTCGTCGGCGCTGCCGCGCGCATAGGCGAGGATCACCGGCAGGGTCATCTTGCCATCGCGGAAATCGTCGCCCCGGCCCTTGCCCATTTCAGCGGCATCCGAATCATAATCGATGGCATCATCGACCAGCTGGAAGGCGATGCCGAGGTTGCGGCCATAGTCCTCAAGCGCGCGCTCTTCCGCTTCGCTGCGTTCGGCGACAACGGCGGATATGCGGCAGGCGGCGGCAAACAGCGCTGCGGTCTTGGCACCGATGATCGAGAGATAGCGCTCTTCGCTGGTCTCGATATGCCGCTGGGCGGTGAGCTGGTCGACCTCGCCCTCGGCGATCACGGCCGAAGCGTGGCTGAGGATCTTGAGCACCTTGAGGCTGCCGTCCTCGACCATCAGCTCGAAGGCACGGCTGAACAGGAAATCGCCGACCAGCACAGTGGCGGGGTTGCCGAACACGATGTTGGCGGTTTCCCTGCCGCGCCTGAGGTCAGAGCCATCGACGACATCGTCGTGGAGCAGGGTCGCGGTGTGGATGAATTCTACTGCGGCGGCGAGCTTGTGATGCCGCGCCCCGTGATAGTCGCACAGTGCCGCGCCAGCGATGGTCAGCATCGGGCGCAGCCGCTTGCCGCCGCCGGAAATCAGGTGTCCGGCCAGCGATGGAATCAGCGGAATCTCGCTCTGCATGCGTTCAAGGATCACAGCGTTGACGCTGTTCATGCCGGCGGCGGTCAGCGCCAGCATCGGAGTCAGCGAGGCTTCGGTGGCGCGCGGGCGAAGCGAGACGATTTCGGCGGTCATGGCGATCCCGCCTTGAAAGCGCGGCGCGCGGAAGGCAAGTGCAAAGCAGGCACTGGCGCTGCACTATTGGTCAAGCGCATGGGTCATGCTAGCCGGGCGCGATGAGCGACACTGTTCCCGAACATGGCCCCGATCCCACTCTCGCGAGCTACCGCGCCAGCATTGACAACATCGATGCCGCGCTGATCCACATGCTTGCCGAACGCTTCCGCATCACCAAGGCGGTGGGAGCCTACAAGGCCGAGCGCCAGCTCCCGCCCTCCGATCCCGCGCGCGAGGAACGGCAGATCGCGCGGCTGCGGGCTTTGGCCGCCGTCGCGCATCTCGACCCCGACTTTGGGGAAAAGTTCATCCGCTTCGTGATCGACGAAGTGATCCGCCATCATGAGCAAGCAGCGAACGGGGCCTAGCCAACCGGCTGGAGCATCGTTGCCATCGCTTCCTGCGGTGCGGGGCGGCCCGGCTTCTGGCTGCCGGCGATCGAGGTGCGGTGCATCACCCGGCCCTCGTCGGTATAGGGCACGACGCGGTGCATCAGCCCCTCGTTGTCCCAGATCACCAGGTCGCCGACCTGCCAGTTGTGGCTGAGCACGAAATCGGGCTGCGAGGCCCACTGGCCCAGCCGCCACAGATAGGCGCGGCCATGCGGGCCGGGCATGCCGACAACCCCGTCGGCATGGGTGCCGAGCAACAGCGACTTGCGCCCGTCGGCATGGGTCCAGACCAGCGGGTGCTCCATCGGCGGGGCCATGGTGAGATAGTGCGCGGCGCGCTCGGGCGGGGTGTTGCCGAATACCGGCCGCACTGCCGCCTCGATGGTGTGGATCGCCTGCATATCGGCGACTTCGGCCTTTTCCGCTGCGGACAGGCGATCGTAGGCGGCGTAGAGATTGGCGAATTCGGTCGCCCCGCCACTATCGGAAAGCTGGCGCGCCGAAAGCACGGTCGCCTTGGGCAGCGGAATATCGAGCAGCAGCCCGTCGATATGCCAGAAGAAGGTACCGAGCACATAGTCCGGTTCGGGGTTGATCTTCTTGTCGAGCGTGATCTTGTAGACGTCCGACGCCGAGACGTCCGAGCCGGGCACGCGCTTGGTGAAATTGGCGACCTCGCCCAGCGCCTCGGTGAAGGCGAGCTGTTCGGCGTCGCTGACGTTGATCTGCGGAAACACCAGCACCCCGCGCAGCTCGAGCTGCGCGCGGATTTGCGCAATGACGGCCGGGTCGCAGAGATTGGCCTTATCGACATGGACACGGCTGCCGACCAGCGGCTTGATCGGTTCGAAGCTGATACTCATCGCGGGCATCCTCGGCTACGCATATGTGCTGAACATCTGAACAGCACATTTGCGGAGCCCGCGCAACCTCAACCGGACGTGCCTCAGGGATTGAGCAGCGTCCAGACGGTCGCTGTATCCGGCACGCCCGTGGCGGGCAGCTTCGACCGGGTCTGGAACGCCAGTAGCGCAGCCTTGGTCGCCGGCGAGAATTTGCCGTCCGGTGCCGGGGTGAACAGCCCCTTGCGCTTCAATTCGTCCTGCACGCGCCGCAGCACTGATTCATAGATCACCGCGACATTGGTGCCGTCGCGCACTTCGATCAGCGGCGAGCTTTCGGTCATACGGATGGGATTGAGCGCCGTCGCCAGCTTGAGCGACGCCACAGCCAGCGTGTCCTGGCCATTGGCCTTGCAGTGCTGGTCGAGGATCGCCGCGAACTCGCCCGGTGTGTGCCAGGGCGCGAGGTCGTAGGTGTTGGGCTCATAGCGGTTGGCCGCAGTGATATAGCCCTCGATGTAGGATATGAATTGCGCCACTGCGGGCAAATTGCGGGTGCGGGCATCGACATAGGCCGAGCAAGGCACGCGCCCCGGGCCCTTGGCGGCGAATTCACCGGCGCTGGAGGCAGCCAGTGCGGGGCCGGTCGCAGCGAATGCGCCCAGCAACAGGGCAAGCGAAGCTCGAAGTCTCATGATTATCCCTCGGATTGAACCGCGATCGGAAGCCGGCGCCGCGCATTGGGTTGGCTGCGCCGACACCACCGACCGCACCCGCTTGGGCAGCAGGGTTCGTGCCGATAGTCAAGTCTATGCGGGTGGCCCCATCACTTGTCCAATGCCCGGTCGCCCCGGTTGTGCGGTGCTTCGAGACCGCTGGGCGCACTATCAGCGCGGGCATGCGCCGGCGCGAGACCGATTGCCGCCATCACCGCAAGAACGGTGGCAAAGAACAGCAGCGGGCGCAGGAGCGGCATGGTTGCTCTCTTCACAGCCGACAGGTCGGGTTGCGCTCTGGGAATTCGGCGCGTTCGATATTACGGCGGCTCATGGCGCGGCGTGCCTTATGCGGTTCATCATATCAGTGAATGCCATGCCCAGGTTCCTCTTGAGAGTGCGACCAGGCCAATAGCGGCTTCTTGGGCGGGGTTTATGTCGCGTCGAGCGCGATATGCCATTCTATCGATCCCTTGGCTTGAACCCCTAGTAAATCCACTGTGTGGTTTTCCCTTGGGTGAAATACCCAATCCTGCCAAAGTCCAGACTTGGTACGGACTCGTGTGTCGGCTGTGTCAAAACGCGACAGGTCGGAGATTGCGATTTGGCCTTGCGCGGGCTGGCCGTAGATTGAGGCTTGCTGTCCCGCCGCATTGCTTGGCGTGGGCCGTAAGGGACGCTAAGCAATGGGTTACAGCATGAACGAGTTCAACCGGGAACAGGATGTCCCGGTCTTGACGGCGCGCGAGCACGAGGTGTTACACTGCGTGGCAACGGGGCAATCGAACAAGGAGATGGCCAAGGAGCTGGGCATTGCCCCGCGCACGGTCGAACGCCACATCGAGAACCTGCGGCACAAGATCCGCGCGCGCAATCGCGCCCACATGATCGCCAAGGCCATGGCCTATGGGGTTCTGCTGCCGGGCGCAGACGAGATCGCGCAACGGGCCTGACCTGCGGCGGCTGGTCAGCGCTTCTCGCTCACCGCAGCAGCAACTGGCTGCCCGCCCAGATGGTCAGCGCTGCCGTCAGCCAACGTATGACATTCTCGGGCAGAATGCGCTGCGCCATCAGGCTGCCGAGTTGCCCGCCGAGCACGACGGCAATCAGCAGCGGCGCGGCAGAGCCCAGCGCCTCGCCAAACCGGCCCGGCCCGGCCTTGAGCAAGTGCCCTGCCAGCCCGGTCAGCGAATTGATCAGGATGAACAGGCTGGTGGTCGCGGCGATGCTGCGCGCGGTGTTCCAGCGGGTGAGGTGAAGCAGTGGAGCCAGAAAAATACCTCCGCCGATGCCGACCAATCCCGCGAGATAGCCGAGCGGCGCAGCCGCCAGCGGCATCCAGCGCGCCAGCGGGGCCGGCATCGCCTCGCGCTCAGGCGCGCGGGGCAGCAGCAGCGCCAGGCCGGCAAATACCAGGCTCGCGCCCAGCGTCAGCAGAAACGCCTTCTCCCGGATCGGCGTGATCCCGCCGAGAAAGGCCATCGGTGCCGCGATCAGCGCCAGCATCAGCGCGCCGCGCCAGGGGACTTGCCCGGCGCGCGCGAAGCGGATCGAACTGCCGCTGACGACCAGGATGTTGCACGACAGCGAGATGATCGGCAGCGTTCGGAAATCGGTGCCCGCCAGCGCCAGCAGCGCGTTGTAGGTCGAACCGCCGCCGAACCCGACCGACGCATAGAGCAGCGCGGTGCCGAAAAAGCCGAATGGCAGCCAGTCCATCGCCGTTTCCCCCGTTCGGCCGCGACCGCGCCTAGCTTATCGCGCCGTGGCAGTGCTTGTATTTCTCGCCCGAGCCACAGGGGCACGGCGCATTGCGCGACAGGCCCATGGCGGCATAGGGATCCCCCCCCGCTCCAGCGCGCGCCGATCCAGCCGCACCGGTCTCGCTCGCCAGCGAGCCGAGCATTGCCATCGCGCCGGGAGTGACCGTGCGGGTGTCGTCCTCGATGCTGAAGGCATCGATATGGCCGGAGAGGAAATCGGGCAGGTCGGGCAGCGCCATTTCAGGCTGGGCCTGCATCGACAGTTCGCTGGTCGCAAGGATGCGGGTGACGTCCTCGCGGATCGAATCGAGCATGCGTTCGAACAGGCCGAAGGCTTCCTGCTTGTATTCGTTGATCGGCGTCTTTTGCGCATAGGCGCGCAGGAACACCACCTGGCGCAGCGCGTCGAGCGTTGCCAGATGCTCTTTCCAGTAGTGGTCGAGCCGTTCCAGCAGCACGCTCTTTTCGACATGCCGCCAGACATCGGGATCGTTGCCCGAGCGCAACCCATCGACCTTGGTGTCGGCGAGCGCGATGATGCGTTCGGCGATGGTGTCGGGCTCAAGGCCGTCCTCGGCCAGCCACTCGGCGACCGGCACGTCGATACCCACGACATCGGCAGCCCGCGCACGCAGCCCGTCGAGGTCCCACTGTTCGGGATAGGAGCCGGGCGGGCAAGCGTCGCCGACCATGGCGTTGACCGTATCATGGCGCATATCGACAACGACATCATCGACCGCGTCTGCGTCCATTATGTCGGCGCGCTGCTCGTAGATCACCTTGCGCTGGTCGTTCATCACGTCGTCGTATTCGACCACCTGCTTGCGCACGTCGTAATTGCGCGCTTCGACCTTCTTCTGAGCTGTTTCAATGGCTTTTGACAGCCACTTCGAGCCGATTGCCTCACCATCGGCAAGGTTCGAATTCATCATCTTGGAGAACAGCGTGTCGGGTCCGAAGATGCGCAGCAAATCGTCTTCGAGGCACAGGTAGAAGCGCGACAGCCCCGGATCGCCTTGCCGGCCCGAGCGGCCGCGCAGCTGGTTGTCGATGCGGCGGCTCTCGTGGCGCTCGGTGCCAAGCACGAACAACCCGCCGGCGTCGAGCACCGCCTGCTTTTCGGCCTCGATCTCTGCCGCCATGCGCGCGATCGCTGCCTCGCGCTCCGCGCCTTCGGGCATGTCCTTCAATTCATCCTCGATGCGGAATTCGAGGTTGCCGCCGAGCTTGATGTCAGTGCCGCGCCCGGCCATGTTGGTGGCGATGGTCACCGCGCCAAGCCGGCCCGCCTGCGCCACGATGTGCGCCTCCATCTCGTGGAAGCGGGCGTTGAGCACATTGTGCCTGACCCCTTCCTTCTCGAGAAATTCGGAAAGCAGCTCGCTCTTCTCGATCGACACCGTGCCGACCAGCACCGGCTGGCCAAGCTCGTTCTGCAGCTTGATTCGCTTGGCGATGGCAGCGAACTTGTCGAGCGTGTTCTTGTAGAACTCGTCTTCCTCGTCGATCCGCAGCACCGGCACGTTGGTCGGGATCGAGACGACATTCATCTTGTAGATGTCGAAGAATTCGGCGGCTTCGGTCGCCGCCGTGCCGGTCATGCCGGAGAGCTTGGGATACATGCGGAAATAGTTCTGGAAGGTGATCGAGGCCATGGTCTGGTTCTCGGGCTCGATGTCCAACCCTTCCTTGGCCTCGACCGCCTGGTGCAGCCCGTTCGACCAGCGCCGACCCTCCATCATGCGGCCGGTGAACTCGTCAATGATCACCGCCTTGCCGTCCTTGATGATATAGTCGGTATCGCGCTTGAACATGACCACAGCTTTCAGCGCCTGGTCGAGGTGGTGGACCACCTGGGTGTTCTCGACATCGTAAAGGTTCGATCCGATCAGCAGCCCGGCGGTCTCGAGGATGCGCTCGGCCTTCTCGACGCCGTCTTCGGTAAGCGTGATATTCTTCGTCTTCTCGTCGGCGTCGTAGTCCTCGGGCACCAGTTGCTTGACGATCGCATCGACCGAAATATACTGCTCGGACTTGTCGTCGGTTGGCCCGGATATGATCAGCGGAGTGCGCGCCTCGTCGATCAGGATCGAGTTGACCTCATCGACGATGCCGAAGTTGAACGGGCGGTGGACCATCTGGTTGCGCTCGTGCTTCATGTTGTCGCGCAGATAGTCGAAGCCGAGCTCGTTGTTGGTGGCATAGGTGATGTCGGCCTCATAGGCCTCGCGCCGCTCGAATTCGTTGAGGTTGGGCACGATGACCCCGACGGTGAGGCCAAGGAAGGTGTAGATCTGCCCCATCCAGTCGGCGTCGCGGCGGGCGAGATAGTCGTTGACCGTGACAACATGGACGCCTTTGCCCTCGAGCGCGTTGAGATAGACCGCCAATGTCGCCACCAGGGTCTTGCCCTCGCCGGTCTTCATTTCGGCGATCTCGCCGCGATGGAGCACTACGCCGCCGATCATCTGCACATCGAAATGCCGCATGCCGAGCACGCGCTTGCTGGCCTCGCGCACGGTGGCGAAGGCTTCGGGCAGCAGGTCGTCGAGTTCGGTGCCCTCGGCGAGCAGGGCGCGGAACCTGGCGGTCTGGCCGGTCAGTTCGGCGTCGCTCAGCGCTTCGAGCGCCGGCTCGAAATCGGCGATCTGGCGCACGATCTTGTCGAGCGACTTGACGTAACGATCGTTGGATGAGCCGAACACGGCTTTGGCAATTGCCCCGAACATAGTGGAATTCCTGCTGAAACTGGAGATCGAATGCGGCATTGCGCGGCACCCCCGCGCCGGCTGCCGATCCGCAAAGAATGGCGAAAATTCGCGGGCGGCGCTATTCGCGCGCGCGGTCAATGCCGACAAATAGCGCGGGGATAACCACGCTGGTTGGCAACGACCGGAGCGCTGCCGCCCGGGCGCGCCGCTGCTGCCCAACCGCTGGCCGGTCGGCCAACCGGGCAGCCGCGACCTGACGCTCGCCGCCACCCGCCAGTTCCGCCGCAACCGCCGCGACGCCGCTCACCCGCGCCTCGGCGGGCGCGGTTTGCGCGGCGAGGCCCGTGAGCAGCGCCAGCAAGGTGAGCAGGAAGCGGGTCATTCGCCGGGCTAGATAGGGATTGGCAGGGCGCTCGTCCAGCCTGCACATCGATCATGGACGACTGGCCGCGCGGAACCTAAGGCGCTGGGGCCATGTCCGAAGCCATCTCCCCCCTCGCCTCGCCCTTCCCTGCCTTGCCCGCGATCGCCGGCGTCACCCCGCGCGTCGCGCGCGCCGGCTACAAGGACTGGGGACGTTGCGACCTCACCTACGTCGAACTGGCCGAGGGCACCGCCGTGGCCGGCGTGTTCACCCGGAACGTGTGCTGCTCGACCGAGGTCGAAATGGGCCGCGAGGCGGTCAAGGCCGGACGGGCGCGGGCGCTGGTAGTCAATGCCGGCAATTCCAACGCCTTTACCGGCTATCGCGGGCGCGAGGCGGTCGAGCAGATCATGGCGCAGGTTTCCGCGCACCTCGGCTGCGGGCCAAGCGAGGTGTTCGTCTCCTCCACCGGCGTGATCGGCGTGCCCCTGCCCAAGGACAAGGCGCGCGCGGGGGTGGAGGCCGCGCTCGCCGCCGCGCCCTGCTCGTGGGAAGAGGCCGCGCGCACCATCGGCACCACCGACACCTTCCCCAAGGGCGCACTCGCCACGGCAGTGGTCGATGGCCGCACGGTGACGCTCGGCGCGATCATCAAGGGCAGCGGCATGATCGCGCCCGACATGGCGACGATGCTGGGCTATGTGTTCACCGACGCAGCGGTGGAACCGGCCTTTCTCCAGCAATTGCTGTCGGCGGCGAACGGCAGGACATTCAGCTGTATCACCGTCGATAGCGACACCTCGACCAGCGACACAGTGCTCGTCTTTGCCACGGGCAAGGCAGGCAATGCCCCGCTGGCCTCGTTCGACAACGCGGGTGCCGATGCCTTTGCCGCCGCGCTGGAAGATGTCTGCCGGCAACTGGCCCACCTCGTCGTGCGCGACGGCGAAGGCGCGCAGAAGTTCATTGCCATCGAGGTTACCGGCGCGGTGAGTGATGACAGCGCGCGGCGGATCGGCCTGGCGGTGGCCAATTCGCCGCTGGTCAAGACCGCGATCGCCGGCGAGGACGCCAACTGGGGCCGCGTCGTCATGGCGGTGGGCAAAGCCGGCGAACCAGCGGATCGCGACACTTGGCGATCCGCTTCGGCGGCAAATGGTGGCGCACGCCGGCCTGCCGCTGACAGTTATGACGAAGCGCCGATAGCCGCGCACCTCAAGGGGCAGGAGATCAGCATCGGGGTCGATCTGGGGCTGGGCCAAGGCCGCGCCACAGTGTGGACCTGCGACCTGACGCATGGCTACATCTCGATCAACGCGGATTATCGGACGTTGAGCGAGCATGCGCCTGCACAGCGCGCAAGTCCACGCGCTGATGCGCGAGGCCGCGACGCGCGCCATCCTGCCGCGCTGGCAGAGGCTCGCCGCGCACGAAATTCAGGCCAAGGCGGCGGACGATGCCGTCACCATTGCCGATATCGAAAGCGAAGCGATCCTCGCCGAGGGTCTGGCGAAGCTGTTGCCCGAAGCCGGACGATTGTCGGAGAGGAAGCGGCGCATGCCGATCCCGCGCTGCTCGACCGGCTGGGCGATGCGCTGTGCTGGATCGTCGATCCGCTCGACGGCACCAACAATTTCGCCAAAGGAAAGCCGCCTTTCGGGGTGCTGGTGGCGCTGAGCGAGGCGGGCGAGACAGTTGCGGGCTGGATTTACGATCCGCTGTCTGGCCGCTTCTGCCACGCGGCGCGCGGCGAGGGTGCCTATGTTGATGGCGAGCGCATCGTGGCGCGCGCGACGGGCCTGGAACCGCCGGTGGCCGCGATCTCGCTGATCTTCGCCGATCCCGCCAGGCGCGCGGCGCTCACCGCCCACATCGCGCCGCATTACCGCCTGGTCGATATTCCGCGCTGCGCCGCCGAGCAATGGCCGCGCCTCGCTCTCGGGGTGAACGACATCTCGGTGTTCGAGCGCACCCACGCCTGGGATCACGCGGCGGGCGTGCTGCTGCTCAACGAGGCCGGCGGCAAGGCAGCACGGCCCGACGGCTCACCCTACCGGGTCGGACGAGGCCGGGCGGACCGGGCTGCTCGGCGCGGCGACGCCGCAACTGTGGGATGAGCTGGCGAAGAAAATGGAAGGCATCTGAACCAAATCCGTTCGTGTCGAGCGAAGGCGAGACACAGCCGAGTGGTGTCTCGACTTGGCTCGACACGAACGGGAAACCATTGGGCAAGGGTTCCTAAAGCTCCCCCTCCAGCCACCCCTTGAGCTGGCTCTTGGGTGCGGCACCGAGCTTCTGCGCTACCGGCTTGCCGCCCTTGAACAGCACCATCAGCGGGATCGACTGCACCCCCATTTGCGCCGCGATATCGGTGTTCTCGGTGATATCGACCTTGGCGATGGTCACCTTGCCAGCCAGTTCCTCGCTGATTTCCTCGAGCGCGGGGGCGATCATCTTGCACGGACCGCACCAGTCGGCCCAGAAATCGACCAGCACCGGCACGTCGGACTGGAGGACATCGGCAGCAAAGCTGGCGTCGGTGACGGTCTTGGTGGCCATGAAATTTCTCCTGTGAGGCTTGCGGGCCAATTTAGGGGCGCGCAGCGCGATGGCAACGGGCGCTCGCAAAAGCATTACTGCGCGGCTTGCAATTCCCGCTTGAGCGGATCGAGCACGGCGGCGTCGAGCGCGATGAGTTGCGGGGTCTGGGTGTAGAGGAGCGCCGCCTCGATCGTGCGCCCGGGATAGGTCGCTTGCAGCGCGGCGACATAGGCGGCCATCTGGCGCAGCGTGGCGCGCGGAACTTCCGCGATGGCAACGGGCGGACGGCGCGCGGTCTTGTAGTCGATCAACCTGATGCGCCCCGGTTCGATCAGCAGCCGGTCGATCGTGCCGGCCACCACGCGATCGCCGACCACTGCGGCAATCGGTACTTCGGCGAGCGCCTCCGGGGCGAACAGGTCGGCCCAATCGGGCTGAGCGAGGACTGCCAGGGCGGTAGCCAGCAGTTCGTCTCGCGCTGCCGAGTCGCAGATCCTCCGCGTTGCGGGCCAGCCAGCGCACACCGGCTGTTGCCCGTTCGGCGTAGGGCAATTCGGGCAAGCGTTCGAGCAGCCGGTGGATCAGCACCCCGCGCCGCGCCGCCGCAGCCATTCCGGAACCATGCGGCGGATCGTTGGCGTTTTCCTCGCCGAGCGACGAGGGCGCAAGCGGTCGCGGCGGGCGCGGTTCGTCGCCGGCGGCGGCATGGAGCCAGCGCGGTAACGGCCCGGGGAGCGGCAGTTGGACGGGTCCAGTGTCGGCAGGGACCGCAGCCGGCGGATCGCCCCATTCGAGCCGTGCGCCCCAGATATCGTCATCGCCGGTCCAGTCTTCGCTGCCGAACATCGCGCGCAGCTCGGCATACCAGCTTCCCGCCGCCGGCTCCTTGTCGCGCTGGCCCAGCGCGCCGCCGATGAACAGCGCTTCCTCGGCGCGGGTCATCGCCACGTAGAGCAGCCGCCAGTGCTCCTGATCCTGCTCCAGCTCCGCCGCTGCCTGCGCCGCCGCGATCCGCCCGGCGCGCTCTTCCTTGCGCAGGCCGGGCAGCGGCAGCTTGCGCTCCGCGTTGGCCGGATCGGCGAGGTCCAGCGGCTCGCCGCCGCCCCGCGCCTTGGGGTCGCCGGTGGCGTCGGCGAGGATGACGATCGGGGCCTGCAAGCCCTTGGCACCGTGCACCGTCATCACCCGCACTTGTCCCCGCGCACCGTCAGCCTCGCGCTTCAGCTCACCCTCTCCGGCATCGAACCAGGCGAGGAAACCGGCGAGGCTCGGGGTCGCGGCCATGGCATAGGCATGCGCGGCGTTGAGCAGTTCGTCGATCGGATCGCTGGCCTCGGTGCCCAGCCGCGCGACCAGCGCCTTGCGACCCTGCCACGGGCCGGTGAGCAGCCAGTGGAGCAAGGCCTGCGGCGGATCGAAGTCGGCCTTGGCGAGCAGCGCATCGAGCCGTTCGCGCGCTGCGGCGACGTCGGTATGCGACAGCCTGCGCAGGTGATCCCACAGATGCGCGCCTTTCGCGCGGTAGCCGTGTTCGAGCAATTTCTCCTGGCTCCAGCCGATCAGCGGCGAGACCAGCAGCGCGGCGAGGTTGAGATCATCGAGCGGCTGCGCGGCGAAGCGCAGCGCGGCGACGAGGTCGCGCACCGCCAGCGGCGCGCCGAGCCGCAACCGGTCGACTCCCGCCACCGGCACGCCGTGCGCATGCAGCCGCGCGACGATCAGCCCGGCAAGATCGCGGCGTTTGCGCACCAGCACCATGACATCGCCCGGCCCGGCCCGCCGCGCGCCGCCCTTGTGGAGCGGGAAACCGTCCTGCATCCAATGCCGGACCTGGCGGGCGATGCGGTCAGCCATGTCGCGGTCGGGTTTGGACAGCCAGCCTTCCGCGCCTTCGCCCTCCTCGTCTTCCCCGTCATCGGTTTCGCCGACCAGCCCGACCGGCCGCCACAGAGCGACATAACCCGGGCGCTGTTCGCCGACATGGGGATCCGGCGGTCCGGGAAGTCCGAAACGGACATGGCCGAGCTGTGCCATGGCGCGATCGACGAAATCGAGCACTGGCTGACCGGTGCGGAACGAGCGGTCGAGATCGAGTTCTTCCAGATCCTGAGCGCGAAAATTGCCGCGCAGCGCGGCGGCGTTTTCGGCACCGGCTCGCATTGCCGCACTCACCCGCTCGGAGGCCAGCCGAAAATTCTCCGGGCTGGTGCCCTGGAAGCGAAAGATCGCCTGCTTGTAGTCGCCAACCACGAACAGCGTGCGCAGGATCTCGCCGCGCTGGCCGATGCCGGTGAAGAATTCCTGGGTCAGCGCATCGATGATGCGCCACTGCGCGGCATTGGTGTCCTGTGCCTCATCGACAAGGATATGATCGAACCGCCGGTCGAGCTTGTAGCCGATCCACTGGGCATAGCCCGAGCGGGTGAGCAGGTCGGCGACGGTGCGGATCTGGTCGTCGAAATCGATCAGTCCCTCGCGCGCCTTGGCCGCGTCCCAGGCCAGCGCAAAGGCGCGGCCGAGGCGGAAGGCGGGGACAAGCCGGTCAGCGAGCGCGATCAGGCAGCGCAGGTCGCGGATCGCCAGCATGCTGGCGAGGACGCTTTGCCCTGCCAGTTCGAAGGCCTCTTCGAATTTCTGAACGAACCGCGTGTCGCGAACCGTCTCCTTCTGGGTGAACAGGACTTTGAACAGCTCGTCGAATTGGGCGAGGCGTTGTGTCGGCTCCGCCGAAAGCCATTTCCCGATAAGCGCAACGGCCTGCTCGCCGGTCTTCGCCTTCCACTGCCGGTATGCCGACAGGCAGCAGCGCAGCGCCTCGACATCGAAGGCCTCGTCGCCGCAGAGTAGCGCCAGCCGGCTTTCGTCGAGGTCGGGCGGCAGACCGAGCAACCGCTCGACATGCGGGCGCATCGGCTCCTGCCAGCTGCCCGGCCCGAACCACGCCTCGCGCGCGCCGGCGCAGCGCAGCAACCAGGCCAGCGCTGCATCGGGGCCCATGTCGAGGCTGAGCGCGGCCAGCGCATCGAGCAGTTGCGGATCGCCGAGCGGTTCGCTTTCCGCCTCGACCAGCAGGTCGGCGAGCACCTGGCGCTGGAGCAATACCCGGTCGCGGTCCTCCATCGGCCGGGTGCCGGGAACCAGATTGGCCTCGAAGGGGAACGCGGCGAGCAACCACTGCGCAAAGGCATGGATGGTATCGATGCGCAGGCCGCCACCCGGGCAATCGAGCACGCTGGCGAACAGCGTGCGCGCACGCGCCAGCGACGCCTCGCCAAAATCCGCGCCGATCGCCTGAAGTTCCGCTGCCAGCCGGGGATCGTCGAGCCGCACCCAGCGTGCCAGCCGTTCGTTGATTCGCGCCGCCATTTCGGTCGCCCCGGCCTTGGTGAAAGTCAGGCAGAGGATCTGCGACGGATCGACCCCGGGCTGGAGCAGCAGCCGCAGCACGCGCGACGAGAGCACCTGCGTCTTGCCGGTCCCCGCCGAGGCGGAGAGCCAGACGGTGCGCTCGGGCTCGACCGCGCGGCGCTGGTTGCCGTGCAGCGGTTGCGGCGCGCTCATGCCTCGTTGGCCTCCTCGGGGGTCAACCGCGGCAGCCACTCGTCGAGCCGCATAAGCTGGTCGAAATCGTTGTAAACCGGCACGTCGAGGTTCAGCCGCGCGGTGAACGGATCGCTACCGGTGATCCAGCGGGCAATCGCCTCACCCAGATAGTTCCCGGTGACATCGAGGAATGCCTCCTTCTCGATGCCCTCGGCGCGCGCGGTCTTGAACGGGCTGGCGACGTAGCCAAACCCGTCCTTCTTGTCGCGCGCCAGCGACCAGTATTCGAACTCCTGCGGCATGCCCGCCGCGCCCTTGAAGCCGCCGTCCGCCGCGATCAGCCCGATCAGGCCGAGTTGCAGCGAATAGCCTTGCGCGACCATCGCGCGCGAAGGCGGCGTGCCCGTCTTGTAGTCGATGATCGCCAGGCTGCCGTCGGCGAGCCGGTCGATGCGGTCGGCGCGGCCGTGGATGCGGATGCCGGCGAACTGCATCGAACCCCTGGCCTCGCTGTCGAGCACCGTGCGCCCCTCCTGCGCCAATGCTGCGACGGTCCGGTCGATCCACTCCAGCGCCTTGAACAACCGCGGGCGCCACAGTCCGCGCATCAGCGGATGGGCGTTCATCGCATCCAGCGCCTCGGCGGCGATCGCCAGCAACGTGCCCGGCTTGCCGCCCTGCTTGTGCCACCGGTCGAGGATTTCGTGCGCCGCCGTGCCTTGCCAGGCATGGCTCGGGGCGGCATCGAGCCCGTCAAGCCGCGACAGGCGGAGGATGGCGCTGGCATAAAACTGGTAGGGATCGCTGCGCAAACGGTCGAGCCCGGTGGCGGAAATATCGACCAGCCGCTGTTCGGCGCTGGGCATGGGGCGCGGTCGCGGATATCGCTCGGCGGGATCGGCAAGGTCAATGGCGCGCGCCAGCCGCAGCGCTTCGGTTTCCTCATGTCGATTTATCTGATCGCCGAGCATAGCCTTGATCCGCAACACGAATCGTGACGGGATCACGGGCGCGGAGTCGTCGCGGCGCGCCCAGCTCAGCACCACTTCGGGCGCACCGAGCGCGGCGGCGAGGTCATGCGCGGCAAGGCCGATGCGAAAGTCCGCGCCGGGCACCCCGAGCGCGCGCAGCACGGCGGGCGGCAGCAGCGGATCGGGCGCAGGACTGGCCGGCCAGACACCCTCGACCAGCCCGCCGCAGATGACCAGATCGGCCCGCGCCATGCGCGCTTCGAGCAGTCCGTAGATGGCGATGCGCGGATGGCCGCCCCATGGCGGGCGCACCGTCACACGGTCCATCGCGTCATGCAGCATGGCGTGAAGCTCGCGCGGGTCGAGCCGGCTGCCGGTTGCCCACGCCGCCGCGCGCAGCTCTTCGAGAAACGCCGCCAGCGCGCGGCCATCGGCCTGGCCCCACTGCCCCTCGCCGCACAGCGCCTCGGCGGCTGTCACCAGCGCATCGATCAACAGGGCCAGCGGCACATCACCGGGCAAAGCCACCAAAGGCGCGAGCACGGCCTCGGCCTCCGCCCACCAGTCGCCGAGCTTGTGCGCTTCCGCCAGCGCCCGCAGCGGCTCCAGCCCCGGTGCCGGGCGCGGCCCGCGCAAGGCTAGATCGAAGCGCCGCGCCTGTTCCAGCCAGCGCGGGCGCGCCTCGCCCGCGCGCGCCAGCGGATGGCCGAGCAAGGCCATCAGCGGCACCGGCGCGGCGTCTTCGGCAAGCACTTCGGCGAGCAGCAGCACCAGCCGGCCAGCAGCGGTCTGCGGCAACGGTTGACCGGCGGTGTCATCGGCCGCGATCCCCCAGCGCTGCAAATGCGCGACCACCCGCGCCGCCAGTCCCCGGTCAGGAGTGACCAGTGCGACGCGGCGTTCGGGCACTTCCAGCGCCTCGCGCATCAGCACGGCAATGGCCTGCGCTTCCTCACCGGGATGGCCGCTCTCCATCAGCCGCACGCCCGCCAGCCGGCGCTGTTCGGCAGGCAATTCCGCCCAGCGCGCCGAGGCGGCGGGAGGCAGAAACAGGTTGGAGATCGCCCGGCTGCGCGCCGGCGGGGCTGCGCCAAGCCCGGCCCGGTGCCAGGGGCGCACTTCGCCCCGCGCCACGCCCATGCGGTTGAGCAGCACCTTGAGGTGATATTGCGGATGGGTAACCTGGTCGCCACGCGCGAAAGGCGGGTCGTCCGGAGCTTCTGGCTGGCCCGCCGTGCCTAGTGCATCCCACACCGCGCCATCGAGCGCGAGATCGAGGTCGGGCAGGATCACTGCGCCCTGCGGCAGGTCTGCCACCACCCTGAGCAGCCGCGCCAGGGCCGGCGAGGCGCTAGTCACCCCGGCGGCGACAACCGGATGCGCGGGCGCAGCGCCTTTCCAGCGCCGCGCGGCATGCTCGAACAGCCGGTTGCGCCGCGCGGGGGCATCGAGTTCGCAGCGTGCGGCCAGTTCGGCCAACCACAACAGTTGCACCTCGGCAAACAGTGCGCCGGCGCGCTGCCAGTGCTCGGCCAGATCGCCGACCAGTCCCGTAACCTGCTCGCCGCGCAAATCTTCGGGGCCGATGCCTTCGACCAGCAGCCGGTCCATGGTCCGCCCGATATCGAACGCGCGGCGCAGCCGGGCCGCCGCACTCGCGCTTTCGCCCTCGATCCGCGCCAGAAAGTCGCCGATCCGAAGCCACCGCCGCATGGGATCGGCGGCCGGCGGAATATCACCGCCTGCACCAAGCGTGTCGAACAGGGTACCCAGGCTCTCGTCGAGATCGAGATCGCCGACGATGGCCATGCGCGGCAGCAGCATGCCGCCCTGCGACAGCCGGACAAAGGCCTCGGTCACGGTGCGCGCCGCGCGCGCGCTGGGCAGCAGCAGGGTGAGCCGGGCAAGGCCGAAATCGGGCTCGGCGTAACGCGGGATCAGCCCGGCGACCAGTGCATCGGCGAAGCCGCGATGGGCGGCGATGGCGTAGAGATTGGGCCCCCTGTCCGTCATTTGGGCCGCTCAGCCACGCGCCAGCGCTGCCTCGGTTGGCGCGATGGCCCCCGGATCGCCGACCTCGAACCAGTCGCCGGCATGGACCAGACCGCAAAGGCGGCCCTCGTCGATCGCGCGTTGCCACAGCAGATTGGTCGAAAACGGTCCATCCGGCGCATCGCGCAGCAGCCGGTGCGCGATAATCTGGATGCCGGTGTAGATGAATGGCGCGCGCCCAACCGCCCCGCGCCGGCTGATGCGCGCCCCCGCGTCAAGCTGGAAATCACCGAGCCCGGCATAGTTGCCCGCGCGCTCGTGCGGCACCAGCAGTAGCAGCGCGTCCATCACGTCGGCGTGCCAGGCTTCGCTCAGCGCGCGGAACGTATCCTGCGGCCCGTCGCGCCAGATGTTGTCGCTGTTGAGGCAGAAAAACGGGTCGGGCAGATGCGGCAG
Source organism: uncultured Alphaproteobacteria bacterium (assembly GCA_963777795.1). GTDB lineage: Bacteria > Pseudomonadota > Alphaproteobacteria > Sphingomonadales > Sphingomonadaceae > Novosphingobium. The sequence continues at coordinate 368,327 of CAVZRM010000002.1, read as the reverse complement.
CGCGCGCACCATGCCGCCGCCGGTTTCGAGCAGCAGTGCGCGTTCGTCAGAAACGGTGATCGCCGGCAGCCCCTGCCGGCGCGCGAGATGCGCTTCAAGCTGGTCAGCCAGGTAATGCACATTGACCACCGCGCGCGCCACACCGGCCGCAGCCAGCGCGTCGAGGCTATGGTCGATCAGCGGCTTGCCGGCGACGCGCACCAGCGGCTTGGGGCTGGTCTCGGTCAGCGGCCGCATGCGCTTGCCGAGGCCCGCGGCCATGACCATGGCGCTGTCGCTGGCCAATCGCGCCCGACTCATGAAAGCAGACTCATGCCGCGAAACCGCCCCCGCCCGCGCTGCGCAGTTCGGCGGGAATGTTGGCATCGAACCACGCCGCCACCGGGGCCAGCGCGGCGTGGCTGAGATCGCGCTCGAGCAGTTCCCAGACGCGCGGGATCAGATCGAGATAGCGCGCCTTGCCGTCGCGCCGCCACAGCCGCACGAAAATGCCGACGATCTTGGTGTTGCGCTGGGCACCGAGCGTCGCATAGTCGGCGAGGAAGTTGTCTTGGGCCGCGCCGCTGGTCTTGAGGTAGTGGGCGAACATTTCCGCCTCAAGCTGGGGCGATACATCGCGGCGGGCATCTTGCAGCAGCGAGACGAGATCATAGGCGGGATGTCCGTTCAGCGCATCCTGGAAATCGAGCAGCCCTTGCCTTTCAAGTCCGTCGAGCAGCATGATATTCTCGGCATGATAGTCGCGCAGCACGGTGACCCCGGGGCGCTGGCGCGGCAATAGCTGGCCCAGGACAGCTTCCCAGGCAGCGGTAAAGCCGGCAGCATCGACATAGAGGTTCTGCGCGGTGCAATACCACTCGGTGAACAGCCGCGCCTCGCGCAGGTATTCGCTCATCGAGTAGTCGAGGAAGGGTCCGGGCGGCAAGCGGTGCAGTTCGGCCAGCGCCTCGACTGCGGCGCTATAAACTTCGCGCTCGTCGTCGGGCCACTGGTCGAGATAGTCACGCATCCGCGCCTCGCCGAAATCCTCGAGCAGGACGAGGCCACGCAGCGGATCCTCGGCAAGGATATGCGGCGCGCGCATGCCGTTGGCGTCGAGCCATTTGGCGGCGCGCAGGAACGGTGCAGGGTCCTCGTTGGGCGGCGGCGCGTCCATCAGCATGGCGCTGCGCTCGCCGTGCCGCACCCGAAAATAGCGCCGGAACGAGGCGTCGCCCGCCAGCGGCTCGATCTTCGCGCCGGTCCAGCCGGCACTGGCGAGGAAGGCGTCGAGGCCTTCGGGCAGATCGAGGGAAGCATTCACCGACATGGCATGCGCCCTAGCCAATCCGCGCCCGCTTCGACAATGGCGATCCGCCCCGATCCGGAGGTTTCCGGCAAAACCTCGAAGGTGATCGACAGGCACGCCGGTTCATCTTCGAACCCTCCGGCGTGCTCCGGCCACTCGGCAATCAGCGCGCGGCCATCTCGGTAATCGTCGAGTCCGAGCGCCGCTGCTTCCTGCGGGCGTTCCAAGCGATAGAAGTCGGCATGGACCACGCCCACGCGGACTCCCGGGGGATCGTAAAGCTCGACAATCGCGAAGGTGGGCGAAGGCACCTCGCCCGCATGGCCCAGACCGGCAAGGATCGCGCGCGCCAGGGTGGTCTTGCCCGCCCCCAACCCGCCCGACAGCGCGACGACATCGCCGCTGCGCAGCGCTGCCGCGATTGCCCCGCCAAACCGCGCCATCGCGGCGAGATCGGGCAGATCCAGCTTCACGGCAGCTCGACAATTGCCGCCGTGCCCTGCCCCGGCTCGGAAAGCAGCTCGAGACTGCCGCCATGCGCCTCGATCAGCTGGCGGGCGAGTGGCAGGCCGATGCCCTGACGGCGCTCGACGGTCTTGCCGTCTGACCCGGCCTTGAGCCCGCCGAGTGCGCGGGCGAGCGCGGCGCCGTCCATGCCCGGGCCGTTATCCGAAATCGCCAGCCGCGCGCGCTTCTTGACCCGGGCAAGATCGACCAGCACCCGCCCGCCGCGCGGCGTGGCGGCGATCGCGTTGTCGAGCAGATGGCCGACCGCACGCGCCAGCCGGCGGCGGTCGCCGGTGATCCGCCCGGCGCTCTTGTCGCCGCGCAGGTCGAGCGAGAGGCCGCCCTCGCGCAACCGCTGGGCGCGTTCCTCGACCACTGTCGTGACGAAAGGGAACAGCTCGATGTCGTCCTTGGCCAGAGGCAGCAGCCCCGCCTCGCTCTGCGCCAGATCGAGCACGCTTTCGATCTGTTCGCCCAGCCGCGCGACCGAGGTCAGGATATCGGCGACGTATCCCTGCCCCTGTGTGTCGAGCGCGCCGCCGAGCCCGGCTTGCAACAATTCGGCAAAGCCGCCGATCGAGGTCAGCGGCGTGCGGAATTCGTAGCTCATGTTGGCGAGGAACCGCGTCTTGATCGCATCGGCCTCGATCAGCGCGGCATTACGCTCCTTGAGCGCCGCTTCGGCCTTGTGCGAGTCGGTGATGTCGAGCACGGCGAGCAAGCCGTTGCCATCGGGCAGCGGCACGCCGGTGTAGCGCAGGAAGCGCCCGTCGGCGAGCGCGGCGCGGCCGCCACTCTGGCGCCGCTCGAGCGTCGCGCCGCGCACCGAATCGCCGACCGCCTTGGCCAGCGGTGGCCGCTTGAGGCGGGCCGCGATGCGTTCGAGCAGGGCTTCGATATGCGGGTGCGTGTCGAGGAAATCGCTGTCGAGCCCCCAGTCCTTGGCAAAACGGCGGTTCCACAGTTGCATCCGCCCATCGGGCGCAAAGACAGCGAGCGATTCGAACAGGCTGTCGAAGGTCGCGGTGCGGGTGCGCAGCAGCGTGTCGCGGGTGGCGGAAATCTGGAGTTGCTCGGTGCGGTCCTCGGCGATCAGCAGCAGTCCGCCATCGGGCAAGGGCTGCGCGACAAGGCGCAAATGCGTGCTATCGCCCAGCGCCCAGGCTTCCTCCTGCGGTTCGCTGGCGGCGAACCAGTCGCCCCGCTCGCGCCGCCACGCGGGAAAGTCGCGCACCTCGGGCGTGCGCCCGGCAACGCGCATGGCGTCGAGCAGCCGGTCGAAGCCGGGATGATCGGCCAGCTCGGCGGTCTCCAGCCCGAACAGGCGCTGGAACGGCTGGTTGGAAAAGCTCAGCCGCCGCCGCGCATCGAACTGGGCAACCCCGGCGGAAAGCTGGTCGAGCATCGAGCGCTGCGCCTCGCGGAAGGCGCGGAAGGCGCGGGCGAGCTCTTCCATGTCCTCGATATCGACCGCGTAACCGGCAATGCCTTCGTCACCGAGCGGCAGGTCGCTGACCTTGAGCATGCGCCGCGCGCCGCCGATGGTGGCCATCACCGCGCGCTCGGCCAGCTGGCCCTGCGCTGCCGCCTTGAGTGCGACTTCGGCTGCACTGAGCCCGTCGGCCGGCTCGATCAGTTCGGCTCCTTCGGCCACTGCGGCTTCGGCGCTGGCCGCCCCGACCGCAGCGACATAGGCCGAGTTGACCAGCCGCAGGCGGCCGTCGGGCCCGCGAAACCACATCGGCATCGGCGCGGCCTCGATCAGCGCCACCAGCGCGGCGAAATCGCCCCGCGCGCGCGCGGCTTCAGCGCGCAGCTTGACCAGTTCGCTCTCGCTGTCGGAAAAATCGAACACCCAGACCATCGCCGCGCCGCCAGGCGACACCTGCGGATCGGCGAGATGGCCGCGCAAGGCCAGGCTGCGTTTCGAACCGCGCGGGGTCGCCACCATGCGGAACGGCGCGGCGGTCTTCTGGGTCCGGCGGACGGCTTCGGCCAGCTCGGCGAGCTGTTCGGGCGCAAGGCCTCCGCCCTTCCCATCGACCCCGCCTCCGCCGACACTGCCGCCGTCGAGCTCGGTCAGAAACTGGGGCACCTTGTCCAGCCCCAGCCATCCCGCCAGCCTTTCGGGTGCCTCGATCCGCCCGTCGACCCGCACCAGCAAGGGCAAGGCCGGCGATTTGTCGGCCATTTTCGCCAGCCGCCGGGTTTCCTGCCGCTCGGTCTGGATGCGCCGTTCCTTGCCGCGCACGGCCACGATCGCCCAGCCCGCCGCCAGTGTCCAGGCGGCGAGCAGCAGACCGATCAGAACCAGCGCAGTCTGGGAGAGGATCATCGCGCCTTCGCTATGCGGGGCGGCGGGGGATTACAATGGCCTGGACAGCGACTATCCGTGGACTCTGTCATGCATGGGATGACCGGAAGCTGTGACTACTTGTAGTCACGGGTGACCAATGATAGTCTCAGGCCAAGGAGTTCAAGCAGTGGAAATGTCGGTTCGAGAGGGCAAGGCCAAGTTTTCAGCCGCGATCGCCGCCGCCGAGCGCGGCGAAACCGTAACCATCACCAAACATGGCAAGGTTGTTGCCGAGCTCGGCCCGCCGCGCAAGGTCAAGAATCGGATCAACCTTGCGGCCGGGGAAGCCTACCTGAAGAGCACTGGTTGGGTGCCGGGTTCGGTCGATCTTTGGCCTCCGGAATTCGATGACCCTGCTTTCAGCCGCCAGGTGCTTGGACTTGAACCCGAGTGATTCTGCTCGACACGCATATCGCGGTCTGGCTCGCTACCGACAACAGGCGGTTGCGATCCACAGAGCTTGCGATCATTCTTGAGCCTGACAATGAGATCGTGGTGTCCGCAGTCTCGATTTGGGAGATGCGAAATCAAGTGGCTACAACTCTTCCGCTCGGGTGAGCGCAAGGGACCCGTTCATCCGCGCGATCTGCTGTTGGCTATCCGTGAAATGAATGTTGCCGTGATGCCTCTTACTGCGGAACATGCTTCGGTCGAGCTGAAAACCGCCTTGAGGCACGGAGACCCGTTCGACAACTTGCTGCTCACCATCGCCCAGGAAATGAACGGACGGCTTCTAACCCGCGACGACGATTTGCGCGGTCACCCGCTGGCTTTGCACGCCGATTAAGCTGGCTGGGCCACCCATTGAGTTCAATAGCGGTAGTGATCCGCCTTGAACGGCCCCTGCTCGGGCACGCCGATGTAGTCCGCCTGGCGCTTGGTCAGCTTGGTCAGCTTGACCCCGAGCTTGTCGAGATGCAGCGCGGCGACTTTTTCGTCGAGGTGCTTGGGCAGGACATAGACGTCGTTGTTGTATTGGTCGTTCCGGGTGAACAGTTCGATCTGCGCCAGCACCTGGTTGGTGAAGCTCGAACTCATCACGAAGCTGGGGTGCCCGGTGGCGCAGCCCAGGTTCACCAGCCGGCCCTTGGCCAGCATGATGATCTGCTTGCCATCGGGGAAGGTGACGAGATCGGTGCCCGGCTTGACTTCGTTCCAGGTGTAGTTGCCCAGCGCCGCGATCTGGATCTCGCTGTCGAAGTGGCCGATGTTGCAGACGATGGCCATGTTCTTCATCGCCTTCATGTGCTCGGCGGTGATCACGTCCTCGTTGCCGGTGGCGGTGACGAAAATATCGCAGCGCGTCACTGCCTCTTCCATGGTGACCACTTCGTAGCCCTCCATTGCGGCCTGCAGCGCGCAGATCGGATCGACTTCGGTGACCATCACCCGCGCGCCGCCCTGGCGCAGCGAGGCGGCCGAGCCCTTGCCGACATCGCCGAAGCCGGCAACGCAGGCGACCTTGCCGGCGAGCATGACGTCGGTGGCGCGGCGGATGGCATCGACCAGGCTTTCCTTGCAGCCATAGAGATTGTCGAACTTCGACTTGGTGACGCTGTCGTTCACGTTGATCGCCGGGAACGGCAGCTTGCCTTCCTTGGCGATCTGGTAAAGCCGGTGGACGCCGGTGGTGGTCTCTTCGGAAACGCCCTTGATCGCCTGCACCGAGCGGGTGAGATAGCCGGGCTTGGCCTTGAGATAGGCATTCAGCGCGCGGACGAATTCGATCTCCTCGGCATTGGAAGGCTCGAACAGCGCCTCGCCCGCTTCGACCCGCGCGCCCCACAGCGCGAACATGGTGGCATCGCCGCCATCGTCGAGGATCATGTTGGTGGTGCGCACCAGTGCCATCGATCCCAGTCGAAGATCGAGCCGACATAGTCCCAGTAATCGGCCAGGCTCTCGCCCTTGATCGCGAACACCGGGATACCCGTAGCGGCAATCGCGGCGGCGGCGTGGTCCTGCGTCGAGAAGATGTTGCAGGTCGCCCAGCGGATGTCCGCGCCCAGCGCAACGAGCGTCTCGATCAGCACTGCGGTCTGGATCGTCATGTGCAGCGAGCCGGTGATCCGCGCGCCCTTGAGCGGTTGCGACGCGCCGAATTCCGTGCGCAGCGCCATCAGGCCGGGCATTTCGGTCTCGGCAATGGCGATCTCGGCGCGCCCGAAATCGGCGAGGCCGATGTCGGCGATCACATAGTCCGGGGCTTTTTCGATCACGGTGGCCACTTGAACAATACTCCTGAAACACGGGCTTGAGGCACCGCCGCTGATGCTGCTCACGCAGAAAGGGCGACGCCGGGACAAGCGTCGCCCTTAGCCTCCGGGAGGGTTGGAGGCAAATATAAAGAAGTCTTTATATGATTCTGCGATCAGCGGCGGGAATAGGCCAGGCCCGCGCCCCCGCGCTCGGCCAGCAACTGGTCCGCCGCTTCGATCAGCGTGGCCTGTCCGCGCACCCGGGAAAGATCGCTCGCCACCATCTTGAGTTCGCGGCAACTGAGCCAGGGATGGCCCTGGCCATAGGCATTGGCCATCACCGTGCTGATCCGGTCGAGCGCGCGGGCCGAGCCGACCGCGCCATGGCGGCTGGCGAGATCGGCGCGAAGTTCGGCGCTCGCCCGGTTGAGTGTGCCGAGATGGCTGGTGGTGAACTGCCCATATTCGGCCTGGAAATTGTCGGCAGTGGCGCGGCAGCGCAGACTGGTGACCATCAGCATGATGTCGAGCCGGCGCAATTTTTCCGCGTTGCCCAGCGAGGTTGCGGCCTGCGCCGGAGCCACGGCGGCCAGCGAAACCGCAGCGGCGGCGGCCAGTCCGAGAACTCTGGTGAAATGCTTGCGCCCGGCGGTTTTTGCCGCGCCCCCATGCTGTGTCATGTGTCAGTCTCCGTGCGAGCCCAATCCCGCAAGGCCAACATTCGGTCCAAGCCGTTTACGAATTATTGAAGCGGCGCGGTAAAGCAAAATTCACCATGCCCCGTTGCGGCGTGGCAACACCCGCCTATATCGGCGGGCGATGCGAACCTGTTCAGGAAAGGATGCCACATGACGATCAAGGCTGGAGAAGCACTCCCCGATGTGAAGCTGATGAAAGCCGGCGAAGCCGGTGCCGAAGCGGTACAAACCGGCGACTATTTCAAGGGCAGGCGGGTCGCGCTGTTTTCGGTGCCGGGTGCCTTCACCCCGACCTGTTCAGCCAAGCACCTGCCAGGATTTGTCGAAAAAGCCGGCGAGCTCAAGGCCAAGGGTATCGACGAAATCGCCTGCACCGCAGTCAACGATGCCTTTGTTATGGGCGCGTGGAACATGGCCAGCGGTTCCAAGGACATCACCATGCTGGCCGACGGCAATGGCGACTTTGCCAAGGCGGTCGGGCTTGAGCTCGACCTCACCGGCGGCGGGCTTGGCCATCGTGGCCAGCGCTTCTCGATGGTGATCAACGATGGCCAGGTCGAGCAGCTCAATATCGAGGCACCCGGCGAGTTCAAGGTGAGCTCTGCCGAACATATGCTGGGGCAGTTGTAAATCACTTGCCCACCCCCAACCCCTCCCGCCTGCGGGAGGGGAGCAGGGTCCGCATGCTGCACTGACGATTGGAATCCAATCTTACGCGGTCCCCCTCCCGCAGGCGGGAGGGGTTAGGGGTGGGCCAATTTCAAGGCCGAGTCAGACCGGCGCATAACCCAGCAGCGACTTGGTCTCGACATATTCGTGGAAGCCCGCCTCGCCCCATTCGCGGCCGTTGCCGCTGCGCTTGTAGCCGCCGAAGGCCGCGTGGAAATCGAAGCCGCCGTTGAGGCTGATCCAGCCGGCGCGCAGCCGGCGACCGATCGCGCGGCAGGTTTCAAGATCCGCGCCATCGACATAGCCGGCAAGGCCGAAGTTCGAAATCGTTGGCCAGTTCGACCGCGTGATCGATACTGTCGTAGCCGATCATGCACAGCACCGGGCCGAAGATTTCCTCGCGGGCGATGCTCGTATCGTTGCTGGTGAGGAAGACCGTCGGCTTGACAAACCAGCCCTTGTCCAGCCCCTCGGGCCGGCCCAGACCGCCGGCGATCAGTTCGGCCCCCTCGTCGAGGCCCTTCCGGATGTAGTCCTGGATGATGTTGTACTGGCCCTTGGAGACCACCGGGCCCATGGCGAAATTGCCCTTGGGATCACCCACCGAGACGCTTTCCGCAGCATTGCGCGCGGCCGCTTTCGCCTCGTCGATGCGGGCACTGGGCACCAGCAACCGCGATCCGGCGCTGCACGTCTGGCCTGAGTTGCCCATCATGCCGATCGTCGCGCCGGCGACCTTTTCGGCCATCGCGGCATCGTCGAGCACGATATAGGCGCTCTTGCCGCCGAGCTCGAGCCCGACCCGCTTGACCGTTTCGGCTGCGTCCTTCGAAATCTGCACGCCGACCCCTTCGGATCCGGTGAACGAGATCATGTCAACGTCGGGATGCGTCGTCAGCGCCGTGCCAAGCACCGCGCCCGAGCCCTGCACCATGTTGAACACGCCCGCCGGAACCCCCGCCGCGTGGAGAATTTCGGCGAGGATGTGCGCCGAGAACGGCGCAAGTTGCGGCGGCTTGAGCACCATCGTGTTGCCGGTCGCCAGCGCCGGGAAAATCTTGACGCAGGTCTGGTTCATCGGCCAGTTCCACGGCGTGATCAGCCCGCAGACGCCGATCGGTTCCTTGACCATCAGGGTCGCGCCTCTGGGCTCCTCGAACCTGAACTCGCGCAACACCTCGATCGCGGTCTGCAGGTGCCCCGCACCCAACCCGACGTGGAAACCGTTGGCCAGCGCCGTGGGCGCGCCCATCTCCTCGAGGATGGCCTCGCCGAGCTCGGCCTGCCGCCGGGCATACTCGGCCTGGATCGCGAGCAGCAACTCGAGCCGTTCCTCGCGCGTGGTCAGCGACCAGGTGGCGAAGGCGCGCCGCGCGGCGGCCACCGCCTTGTCGATATCGGCGACCGAGCCCAGCGATATGCGGCCCGCGACCTGCTCAGTGGCCGGATTGATCACTTCGCCGGTTTTGGTCTCGACCGGATCGACCCACTGCCCGTCGATATAGAACTTGAGATAGTCGCGCATTGTGCCTCTCCACTTGTTGCCCGGCTGTTAGCCCAAGCCCCCGCGCGTGCAAGCCCCGCTTATGGCAACGGCTGCGGCTCAGCTCATGTACATCGTCAGCCAGCGCGCCACCAAAGCGGGACGCTCAAGCCCCTCGCGCTCGACCGTGACCTCCAGTTCCTCGCGGTAGCGCCCGGGCGCGGTCTCGACCACGGCGACGACATGGAAGTGCGCCCTGATCCGCGTGCCCGAGCGCACCGGCTGCACCCAGCGCAGCTTTTCGACCCCGTAATTCACCCCCAGCCGCAGATGCGGGAAAGGCGGCCGCGTCGTCGCACTGCGCAACGGTGCGAGCAGCGAGAGCACCAGGAAGCCGTGGGCGATGGTGCCGCCAAACTCGGTCTTGCCCGCCGCTTCCGCATCGACATGCAGGAAATTCCAGTCGCGCGTGCTGTCGGCGAAGCTGTCTATCATCGCCTGATCGACCAGCAGCCAGTCCGATACATAGGTCCGTCCGGTTTCGGAACGGATGAATTCTGCGATCTCAGCCTGCATTGCGCTCTCCCTGCAAGTCCCTGACGATAGGCCGCGCGATGCCCCCGCGCCAGTTTGCTTTTTTGCGCCACTCGACCTATAGCGTCGTTCGACGCCCCGGCCGCGCAGTCGTCTCCGCACGAGCTGCAATGCCGGGGTTTGCCGTTTATACCCCGAGGAAGCTCATGTCCCGACGTCGCCAGATCTACGAAGGCAAGGCCAAGATCCTGTATGAAGGCCCCGAGCCCGGCACGATCATCCAGTATTTCAAGGACGACGCGACCGCCTTCAATGCCCAGAAGAAGGGCACGATCCAGGGCAAGGGCGTGATCAACAATCGGATCAGCGAATATGTCTTCACGCGGCTGAGCCACATCGGCATTCCGACCCATTTCATCCGCCGGCTCAACATGCGCGAGCAGCTGGTGCGCCAGGTCGAGATCGTGCCGATCGAAGTGGTGGTGCGCAATGTCGCCGCCGGCTCGATCAGCAAGCGGCTCGGCATTCCCGAGGGCGAGGCGCTGCCGCACACGCTGATCGAATACTATTTCAAGGACGATGCCCTCGAAGATCCGATGGTCGCCGAGGAACACATCGCCTGCTTCGGCTGGGCCTCGAACGAGGAGATGCAGGACATCTCGGCGATGGCCATCCGGGTCAACGATTTCCTCTCGGGCATGTTCGCCGCGATCAACATCCGGCTGATCGACTTCAAGCTCGAATTCGGCCGCATCTGGGATGGCGACTACAGCCGCGTCATCCTGGCCGACGAGATCAGCCCCGACGGCTGCCGCCTGTGGGACATGACCACCGGCGAAAAGCTCGACAAGGACCGCTTCCGGCGGGACCTGGGCGGGGAATCGGAAGCCTATCAGGAAGTCGCGCGCCGGCTCGGGCTGCTGCAGGAGGATGAGGCGACGAGCGAGGTCTTCGACCTGTCGAAGCATCGGAAGTTGCGGGGGAAATAATCCCTCCGGCAAGCTCAAGGCAACCCTTCGACAGGCTCAGGTGGGCGGGGGTTGAGCTGAACCAAAGCACAAAAGTCCGCTCATGCTGAGCTTGTCGAAGCACGCACGCGAAGCTTGCCCCAATCCTGAAATCCCGCCACCTTGAACCGAATGCGCCGTCTCCTCCCGTTTCTCCTTGCAATCGCCGCCCTCTCCGCCTGCGCCCCGCAGGCCGAGCGCCTCGCCAGTGCTGCGGCAGCGCCCCAGCGCGAAAGGCCGGTCTGGACCTTCGAAGCCAGCGACGTGCCGGTCGATCCCGCTTTCCGCTTCGGCCGGCTGGGGAACGGCATGCGCTATGTCATCCGCCAGAACGCCACCCCCAAAGGCACCGCGCTGGTGCGCATGGAAATCGCCGCCGGCTCGCTCGACGAGGACGACAGCGAGCGCGGCTTCGCCCATTTCGTCGAGCACATGGCATTCAACGGCTCGGCCCGCGTGCCCGAGGGCGAGATGGTCCGCCTGCTCGAACGCGAGGGCCTCGCCTTCGGGGCCGACACCAACGCCCAGACTGGCTTCGACCACACCACCTACATGCTCGACCTGCCGCGCAACGATCCCGCGCTGCTCGGCACCGCGCTGATGCTGATGCGCGAAACTGCGAGCGAGCTGACCTTCGATCCGCAAGCCGTCGAACGCGAACGCGGCGTCGTGCTCGCCGAAATGCGTGACCGCAACTCGTGGCAATTGCGCAATCTCGAAGCCCAGATCGCCTTCCTCAACCCTGCCGCGCGCTACACCAGGCGATTGCCGATCGGTACGCCCGAAACGCTCGAAGGTGCCAGCGCCGAGCGCCTCAAGGCCTTCTGGCACCGCGCCTATGTCCCGGCAAAGACCACGCTGGTGGTGATCGGCGATTTTCCGGCAGACACGGTGGAAACCGCGATCCGCGAGCGCTTCGGCGACTGGCAGGCAAGCACCGCGCCGCCGCAGCCATCGGCGGGGCCGGTCGAGCCAGCGCGGCAGGGCGATACCGCCACCCATATCGATCCCGCCCTGTCCGAACGCACCATGGCCTCGCGCCATGCGCCCTGGCGCGACGAGCCCGATACCATCGCCCAGCGCCAGGAAAACCTGCTGCGCCAGATCGGCTATGGCATAATCAACCGCCGGCTCCAGCGCCTCTCGCGGCTCGGCGATCCGCCGTTCCGCGATGCCGGGTTCGGCACCGGCGAGGTGTTCAAGGCCGGGCGTACCACTAACCTTGTGGTCGATACGGTCGACGGCAGGTGGCGGCGCGGATTGATTGCGGCAGCCGTCGAATACCGCCGCGCATTGCGCTTCGGCTTTGCCCCCGGCGAAGTCGCCGAACAGGTCGCCAACATCCGCACCGCGCTGGTCAACGAAGCTGCGTCCGCCACGACCCGCAGCCACGGCGCATTGGTCAACGCGGTCTTCGCCCTGCTGCGCGACGACACCGTGCCGGCCGAGCCGCAAGCCGCGCTCGCCCGGTTCGAGGCTTTCGCCCCGCGCATCGTGGCCAAACGGGCGCTTGCCGCGCTCACCGCCGAGGCGGTCCCCCTGGTCAACCCGCTGCTGCGCCTGCAAGGCCGGCGCGAGGTCGAAGGCGGCACCGCCGCGATCCGCGCCGCGTGGGACGAAGCCATGCGCCGTCCGCTGCTGCGCGAGCGCGGCACAGCGGCCGAAGCCTTTGCCTACACCGCGTTCGGCCCACCCGGCACGGTGATCGGCGACACCCGCGAACCCGCGCTCGGCATCCGCACCCTGCGCTTCGCCAATGGCGTTGCGCTCAATCTCAAGCGCACCGAGCTCGACAAGGACCGGGTCAGCGTCCAGCTCGCGCTCGATGGCGGCGACATGCTCAACACCCGCGCCAACCCGATGGCCACCGAGATGGCCTCGTCGCTCACCGCCGGCGGCCTCGGCAAGCACAGCCAGGACGAGCTGCAATCGATCCTCGCGGGGCGCACCTTCGGGTTCAATTTCGACAGTCAGGCCGAGACGTTCGTCGCCAGCGGCCAGACCACGCCGCGCGATCTTGAGTTACAGCTCCAACTGCTCGCCGCGCTGCTCAGCGATCCCGGCTACCGCGCCGAAGGCCAGCTGCGCTACCGCCAATCGGTCAACAACTTCTTCGCCCAATTGCGCGCCACGCCGCAAGCGGCATTGAGCAACGCCATAGGCGGCATCCTGGCTGACAACGACCCGCGCTTCACTCTGCAAAAAGTCGAGGACTACCGCACCCTCACCTTTGACAAGCTCAAGGCCGATATTGCCGACCGGCTGGCCCGTGGCGCGCTCGAACTGGGCATCGCCGGCGACATCGACGAGGAGCAGGCAATTGCTCTGGTCGGGCGCACGCTTGGCGCATTGCCGCCGCGCGAAACCGCCTTCCGCCCCTACCCGGAACAGCGCGAGCGGCCGTTCACCGCCAATCTCGCGCCACGCATCATCCGCCACACCGGCCCCGCCGACCAGGCGCTGCTGCGGCTGACCTGGAAGACCCGCGATGACAGCGATCCGGTCGAGACCATCGGCCTCGCGCTGCTCGAACGCGTGGTCCGGATCGAGCTGACCGAAGTGCTGCGCGAGAAACTCGGCAAGGCCTACTCGCCCTCGGCCAACAGCAATCCCTCGCACACCTGGACCGGCTATGGCGTGTTCGGCGCGGCGGCCTCGGTGAGTGTCGGCGAGGTCGATGCCGCCCGCGCCGCGATTGCCGAGACCATGACGCGGCTGGGCAATGCGCCGATCGGGGACGACGAATTGCAGCGCGCGCGCCAGCCGCTGGTCGAAGCGCAGGACAATGCGCTCAAGAGCAATCGCGGCTGGCTGGCGCTCACCGCCCGAGCCCAGGGCGAGCCTGAGCGCATAGTCCGCTACCTCAAGGCCAAGGCACGGCTGCTGGCGCTGACCGCAGCTGATATCCAGAACCTGGCGCGGCGGTATCTGGGTGCAGACAAGGCGGTTGAAATTCTGGTTCTGCCCGAGGCGGAAAAGGCGCAGCAACCGTGAGCCTTGCCCAAGCGGCTGAATTGGTGCAGCTTTGCCTCGGTCGCGGCAAAGCTGCCGACTTCGCAGGAATATATCCGCAATTTGGGAGCACGACATTATGAAGTATGTCAGCATGGCCGTGGTTGGCCTGATCGTCGGCATTCTCGCCCGCTTCTTTTATCCCGGTGCCGTCGAAATGGGCTGGATCATCAGCATTGTCCTGGGCATCGCCGGTTCGTTCGTTGCCGGTTTCATCGGCTCGATGTTTGACAAGACCCCCGGAACGGCGATCAGACCCGCTGGATTTGTCTTCTCAATACTCGGCGCGATCTTGTTGATTTTCCTTGTCAAGGACGTGTTCAACCTCGTCTGAGCCACACGATGAGCGCAAGTCACCCCCGCGCAGGCGGGGGTGACAGATATTCTTGATACGTTGGCAGGTGTAAGACCATGGCTGATCAAGCCGAGTTCGTCATAATCGGTGGCGGCAGCGCGGGCTGCGTACTGGCCAACCGGCTGTCGGAGGATCCGGCCAGCCGGGTCGTGCTGCTCGAAGCGGGGGGCACGGCTGACGGGTTCATGAACCGGCTGCCGGCGGGCGGGCTCAAGATGCTTGGCAAGCCCGAAACCGACTGGTGCCATATCACCGAGCCCGACCCTTCGCTGAACGGACGGCAGGGCTTCTGGAGCACCGGGCGGCTGCTCGGCGGCGGCTCCTCGGTCAACGGCATGATCTACATCCGCGGCGACCGCGCGGACTACGACGACTGGGCGGCAGCAGGCTGCACCGGCTGGAGCTGGGACGATGTCCTGCCGCTGTTCCGCAAGTCCGAAGCCTATGACGGCCCGCCAGACCAGACGCACGGGACGATGGGCTTGCTCGGGGTCAGCCGCCCGCGCCTCAGCCACCCGCTCGCCGAGGTCTTTGTCGAAGCGTGCAGCCAGTATGGCCTGCGCAAGGTTCCCGATTATTGCGCCGGCGATGTCGATGGGGCCTTCACCATGCTGACGACCCAGGCCAATGGCCAGCGCGCCAGCACCGCGCGAACCTTCCTCAAGGCCGCGCAGGGCCGACCCAACCTGCAGGTCGTAACCGGGGCCACGGTCGACAAGGTGCTGATCGAGAATGGCCGCGCCACCGGGGTGCGCTATCTGCGCGACGGGCGCGAACAGACAGTATCCGCCGCGCGCGAAGTGATCGTCTCGGCTGGTTCGCTTTCCTCGCCCGCCGTGCTGATGCGCTCGGGCGTGGGACCGGTCGCGCAGTTGCAGGCGCTCGGCATTGCGGTGGCGCGCGATTGCCCTGCCGTCGGCCAGAACTTGCAGGAGCACGCCAGCTATCATTCGATCTTCGGGGTCAACACGCCGACGTGGAACAATCTCATGACCCCGCTGGGCATGGCGCGCGAGTTCCTGAAATACGTTTTCGCCAATCGCGGGCTGATGACCTTGATCCCGGTGGAGGCCATGGCCTACTTGCGCTCGCGCCCCGAGCTTGCCGAACCCGACATCAAACTGTCGTTCGGCCTGATGGCAACGGACCCGGTGAGCCGCAAGCCGCATCGCCAGCCTGCCGTCGTCGTCTATACCAATGTCGCCAAGCCGAAGAGCCGGGGCGAGGTCCGCCTGCGCAGCGCCGCGCCGCAAGACAAGGCGGTAATCGACCACCGGCTGCTGGGCGATCCCGGCGACGTCACCGCGCTGATCGCCGGGGTCAGGCAGGTGCAGGAAATCTTCCGCACCCCCGCCCTCGCCCGCTACGTCACGGCATGCCTGTCGCCCGATCCGCTGCCCGCGACCGACGCCGAATGGGAGCAGCGCCTGCGGGGCGAATGCGGCATCGGCTATCACCCGGTGGGCACCTGCCGCATGGGCGGGGATCAGGACTCGGTGGTCGATCCCACGCTCAAGGTGCGCGGGATCGCGGGGCTGCGGGTGGCCGATGCCTCGATCATGCCGGTGATGCCGGCGGCCAACACCAACGCGCCCTCGATCATGGTCGGCGAAAAGGCGGCGGCGATGATCCTGGCTGGAAGCTAGCCCCGGCTTGCAGCGCCCCGCTGGCCCCTGTAGAGGCCCGCGCAACTTCCCCCTTCGCCAAACCCCGGAGAGACCCCAGTGGCCGCGCAATATGCCTATGTCATGAAAGGCATGACCAAGACCTTCCCCGGTGCCCCCAAGCCGGTCCTGTCGAACATCAGCCTGCAATTCTACCAGGGTGCAAAGATCGGCATCGTCGGCCCCAACGGCGCGGGCAAATCGACGCTGGTCAAGATCATGGCCGGGATCGACACCGATTACACCGGCGAAGCCTGGCCGGGCGAGAACATCACCGTGGGCTATCTCGAGCAGGAGCCGCAGCTTAACGCCAAGAAGACCGTCCTCGAAAACGTCAAGGACGGCGCGCGCGAAATTGCCGATCTGGTCGAACGCTTCAACCAGATCGGTATCGAGATGGGCGAGGACGGGGCGGACTTCGACGCGCTCGGCACAGAAATGGGCGAGCTTCAGGAAAAGATCGACGCGGTCGATGGCTGGACGCTCGACAACCAGCTCGAGATCGCCATGGAAGCGCTGCGCTGCCCGCCGGGCGACATGTCGGTCGAAAACCTGTCGGGCGGCGAGAAGCGCCGCGTCGCGCTCACCCGCCTGCTGATCCAGAAGCCCGATATCCTGCTGCTCGACGAGCCGACCAACCACCTTGATGCGGAATCGGTCGAATGGCTGGAAAACCACCTCAAGGACTATGCCGGTGCGGTGCTGATGATCACCCACGACCGCTATTTCCTCGACAATGTCGTCGGCTGGATCCTTGAGCTCGATCGCGGCAAATACTTCCCCTACGAGGGCAACTATTCGACCTACCTTGAGAAAAAGACCAAGCGGCTCGAACAGGAAGAACGCGAGGATTCGGGCCGACAGAAGGCGATCAAGGAAGAGCTCGAATGGATCAGGGCCGGCACCAAGGGCCGCCAGACCAAGAGCAAGGCGCGGATCAAGGCGTTCGACCAACTGGTCGAGAACAGCGAGAAGCGCATCGTCACCAAGGCGCAGATCGTCATCCAGGTGCCCGAGCGGCTCGGCGGCAAGGTGATCGAGGCCAAGGGGCTGACCAAGGCTTACGGCGACAAGCTATTGTTCGAGGACCTCTCGTTCCTGCTGCCCCCGGGCGGCATCGTCGGCATCATCGGCCCCAATGGCGCGGGCAAATCGACGCTGTTCAAGCTGATCACCGGGCAGGAGCAGCCGGATAGCGGCAGCCTCGACATCGGCGAGACCGTGCGCCTCGGCTATGTCGACCAGAGCCGCGATCACCTCGATCCGAGCAAAAACGTCTGGGAGGAAATCTCCGACGGGCTCGATTACATGCAGGTCAACAAGCAGGACATGTCGACCCGGGCCTATGTCGGCGCATTCAACTTCAAGGGGCA
Source organism: uncultured Alphaproteobacteria bacterium (assembly GCA_963777795.1). Taxonomy (GTDB): domain Bacteria; phylum Pseudomonadota; class Alphaproteobacteria; order Sphingomonadales; family Sphingomonadaceae; genus Novosphingobium. The sequence goes on along the minus strand of CAVZRM010000002.1, from coordinate 351,183 downwards.
GGACCAGCAGAAGAACGTCGGCAAGCTGTCTGGCGGCGAGCGCAACCGCGTCCACATCGCCAAGATGCTCAAGACCGGCGGCAATGTGCTGCTGCTGGACGAGCCGACCAACGATCTCGACGTGGAAACGCTGCGGGCGCTGGAAGATGCCATCGAGAATTTCGCGGGATGCGCGGTGGTGATTTCGCATGACCGCTTCTTCCTCGACCGGCTGGCGACGCATATTCTGGCGTTCGAAGGCAATAGCCACGTCGAATGGTTCGAGGGGAACTTCGAGGCTTATGAGGAGGACAAGCGGCGCAGGCTGGGCGATGCGGCGGATCGGCCGACTAGGTTGGCGTACAAGAAGTTGACGCGGTGAACCTGCCGCGCGTCTTGACAATCTGGACTTATGTAGTTACATAATGCAATGAAGGTCGAGTTCGATCCAGACAAGCGCGCAATCACGCTTGCCGAGCGCGGTCTCGATTTTCTGGACGCTCCGCTGGTTTTCGGTGGGCCTTCGTTCAAGACCTTGCCCGACCTAAGATTCGACTATGGCGAGGATCGATGGGTCACTTTCGGCTGGCTCGACGAATTTGCAGTAGCGGTCGTCTGGACCGAAAGAAATGACGCCAGACGCATCATCTCAATGCGGCGGGTGCATAATGAGGAAATCGAAGATGTCGGATTGGAAAGACCCTGACGACGCCCCTATCGCCACGAAGGAGATGGGAGAAATTGCGCAGATCAACCGCGGTCGCAAGGTCATCAAACCTGCCACCGGCTATATCGGCAAGAATGGCGCTGTTGTTCGCACCTCGCCGTTCACTATTCCAGTCTTCGGTCGCCCGCCTGAGCGGGACGAACCCAAGAAGCAGGTAACCCTGCGCCTCGACGCCGACCTGCTCGAAAAGTTCCGCGCGAGCGGGGCGGGCTGGCAGTCGCGGATCAATGCGGCGCTGCGCAAGGCTGTGGGGATTTGAATTGCGGCGTTGGAGTAGCGGATGATCGACCTACGCAGTTGGCTTGTAAGAAATTAATGCGGTGAAGTGGAATAGAGAGCAAAAGTCCATTTAGGGTTGGTTCGGGATGATCCATCGGACTGTATTTGAATAGCGGCCCGAAGCTGGCTTTCCATCTACTCCTACTGGTGGTTCGAAGCGAGCGCGACGGATGACGTGATGACAGGTCGCCTCATCCAAATCTGGGAAACCACTCGACATTCTAATAGCGCAAGACTCAACCCTGCCGGAGTGGTCAACTTCGAGCAAAAACCGCACTCTACCCTGGCTGCCTTCGCGCAAGCTGCGCCCGGGATAGTCTCGCAGTGAAAGCCACAGCGAAGGAGAGTTGGACGGTCGGACTTCGACCCAGTGGGTTGGTCGGGGGTCAGGCTTGCGCGGTGGGGACGGGGGAGGGTGCGGGTAGCGTACATGGACAAGAGCAATAGTTGACATCGGCCAGGGCTTAGACGGCGTCAGTGGGAACCGAGGCATGACAACCAGGCCCTGCAACAGCAGGATGGTAACGATGCCTTGCACCAAAACAGTTATCATCGCGGCAATGGCAATATTGTATCGCGGGATTTGCTGATCTGTGAATGCCATTTGAGTTCCCATTTCTCAGGGTCAAACAATAACACCAAGACGTGAACAAAGAACTGGCAAGTGTGTACGCAAACTCGCGAAACAATTCACCTCACCGCCCCGCCCCCACCAAATACCGCCGCAACACCCCGCCCAACTCGGTCTGATACCTACCCTCAGACCCGAGGCACTTGAACCACTCACCCCATCAAGCCACTTTTTTCACGCGCTCCAGCCCCATCTCCCCCGTGCGCAGCCGGGCTTGCGCGATGTCATAGGCGGCCTGCATCCGCATCAGTGTGTCCGCCGAAATCCCGAAGGCCTTCTCAAACCGCAGTGCCATCATGGCCGAGAGAGCGGCGTGGCCGTTAAGGAACATGCTCATGTTCTGCCGACTGACCCCGAGGTCTGCGGAAACCTGCGTCACGGTCAGCGCGTAGTGATCGACGTAAGTCCGCCGCAGCCAAGGTCCCGGATGGACAAAAACCGAAGGGTGCAAGGTGATAGCCATCAGTGATAATCCTCCAGATCGAGTTCGGCGATGGTGTGATCGTCGTGCTTGATAAACGTCAGCCGCCAGTTGCGCGTCACTGTCATCGCAAAGGTGCCTTTGCGATTCCCGGTCAGGGCATGGAATCCGTAGTTGGGCGGAACCGCAAGCCCTTCGAAATCGGCAGTCGCGGCGATGAAGGTGGCCATATCCAGCAGCCGCAGCGGCTCGATCAGCCCTTTTGCTTGCCCTTCTAGCAGTAGCCGCCGCAACGCCTTGTGCCGGATACTGGCGATTTCCATGCTGTGTCATATAACGCATGACGCACACCTTGTCAAGCCAGGCATGACGGAACGCTGCGCCAAATCTAGCTCCGTATTGCTTTCAGCCCACCCGCCACCACGACAAACCGGGTATCCGCGCAAGCGCGACATTACGGTCGGCAGGTGGGCCTACTTCCTGAGAGTTGTGGCTCAGGGAGCTTGAAACTAGGCTGGTAGATGGGCACCAACAATCCCATCGCGCGCAACCATATCCATTTTCGATCAATCAAGTGTGCGCAGGTCTGTGCGAAGATCAGCCCAGCCCCCTCGTCTCCACCCCCAGCCCCTCAATCGTCACCGCCTCCACCCGCTCGCCCAGCACAACTTCGCGTCGCTCGGCATAGCCCTTCACGCCCGGCGACCACATCTGGTGCAGCCTGCCCGCCGCCAGATCGACCACCCAATATTCGGGCACGCCGGCACTCGCATAGAGCCTCGCCTTCTGGCCGAGGTCGTATTTGGCCGTGGTATCGGAAATCTCGACGATCAGCGCGACGGAGCCCTTGTCTACCGGTCCTGACACCGGCGTGGCCGTGGTGATGAAAATATCCGGTTCGGGCATGCTCGCGGGGGCCATCTCGACCGAGCCCTCCGACCATGCCTCCAGCCCGCCACCCAGTGCATCACAGGCATCGGCAAGGCGGCGCAGCAGATGGACTTTCGCTTTCATGTGTTCGCTATATTGTGCGTTCACGACATAAATTTTTCCGTTGATGAGCTCCGTTTTGGCGTACGAGTCGAATGCACCCGAACGGTCGAGCACAAGGAAGTCATGAACCGACAACCTGGCCGGATGCGGCGACGTCAATTTCTCGAGAAGGCTCATGATGCCTAGTCTATCATGTCGAAGCGCACGGTCAAATCCCCGCGTCTCCCCCCGAACCTGAACAACAGCCCCACCCCGCCATTCACCCTGCCGACAGCGCCACAGGCCTACGGCTTACGCCAACGTCGCCGCCAAGCTGTGCGGCGCATTGGGATGGAGAGCGGCCATGGCCGGAGGTACTCTGTTGAAATCGAGCGGAATGGCGGCGCTGGCCGTGGCAATGGCGCTGTTTGGTGTGCCGATGGCGGCCTCTGCGCAGGCTAGCGGCACGGATGGTGCGAGCTCGGCCGGGGTCGTGCTGGCGCAGGCCGAAGGGCGCGGGCCCGGCGGGCGTGGCGGCTGGCGAGACGGCGGCGGTGGCAATGGTGCCGGGTGGCGCGGCGGCGGTGCGACAGGCGATGGCGGCGGCTGGCAAGGTCGCGCGCGCAGCGAAGCGGCACCGCAAGCCGCACAGCAGGCACCGCAGCCCGCACCGCAGGCGCAATCAAACTGGAGCGGGCGCGGTGGTGGCGGCGGCCAGGGTGGCGGCTGGGCTGCCCGCCGTAGCGAGGCCGCACCACAAGCCGCGCCTCAGGTCGCGCAGCAGGCACCGCAGGGCCAGCAAGGCGGGGGCGGACGCTCCGCCGGCAACTGGCAGGGCCGGGGCGGAAATGGCAGCAGCGGCGAATGGCGCGGTCGCATGCGCGGTGACGGGCAGTCCGGCGGCCAGTCCGGCGGCGGCGCGCGCTGGGGCGGCAATGCCCAGCAAGTCCCGCAGGCTCAGGCCCCGCAACAGAGCCGAAGCTGGCAGGGCGGCGATCGGCAGACCTCGCGCCAGACCTGGCGCGGCGATAGTCAGGTCCAGCAACCGCGTGGCGAGTGGCGCGGGCAGGTCCAGCGCGAACAGGCCCAGCGCGGGCAGGACTGGCGCGGTCGCAATGGCAGCAACACCTATCGCCAGGATGGCAATCGCTGGAGCGGCAACGACCGCTATCGCAACGATGGCAACCGCAACTGGCGCGGCAACAACGCCTGGCGCAACGACAACAACCGCAGCGGCTATGGCAATCGCAGCTGGCAAGGCGACAACCGGCGCTGGGACCGCGACTGGCGGCGTGACAACCGCTACAACTGGTCGGGCTATCGCAACCAGCACCGCGACATCTTCCGTGCCGGGCGGTATTATTCGCCCTATCGCAACCACGGCTACAGCCGGTTGAGCATCGGTCTCTATCTCAACTCGCTGTTTTACAGCAACAATTACTGGATCGACGATCCCTGGCAGTATCGCTTGCCCGAGGTCTATGGCCCCTATCGCTGGATCCGGTATTATGATGACGCCGTGCTGGTCGATATCTATTCGGGCGAGGTTGTCGATGTGATCCACGACTTCTTCTGGTAGGCCATTTCCGCTTTAGCCGGTGAGTGGACCGGCGCAGGAGCCCTCGCGAGCAATCGCGGGGGCTCCGTTGCACCGGGCCGGATTGGCTTTTGACTTGCTCGCAGCGGCGCTTGCGATAGGCACACTGCGATGCCAGCCAAGACCCAGACCAAGCCCTCGATCGCCGATCAGCCAGCGCTTGCCCGGCTCGGCGCTGCCGTGCGTGCGCGGCTCCTCGGCGATCCGGCGGTCTACCACCTCCCCGACGGCCGCGCCGACATCTTCACGCTCGCCAATTTCCTGAGCCCCCCGGAATGCGCCAGCCTGATGGCGCTGATCGACGCGGTTGCGCAGCCCTCGCCGGTCTATCCCAGCGGCGGTGAGAATGGCTATCGCACCAGCTATTCGGGCGACGTCGATCCCGAAAGCAGCTTCGTGCGGATGATCGAGCGGCGCATCTGCGACCTGATGGGGATCGACCAGCGCTGGAGCGAGACCTTCCAGGGCCAGCGCTATGCGCCGGGTCAGGAATTCCGCGCGCACTACGACGCCTTCGACACCGCCGCCGACTACTGGCCATCGGAAGTCCGCCACGGCGGCCAGCGCAGCTGGACGGCCATGGCCTGGCTCAACACGGTCGAGGAGGGCGGCGCGACCGAGTTTCCCCAACTCGGCATTGCCTTCCCGCCGCAGGCCGGCACCCTGTTGATGTGGAACAACATGCTGCCTGATGGGCGGCCCAACCCGGACGTGCTCCACGCCGGCCTGCCGGTGGTGCGCGGCACCAAATACGTGATCACCAAATGGTTCCGCACGCGGCGATGGTCGTGAGGTTTCTCCGTCTGGTGCTGGCCGCCTTCGCGGCGCTGCTGCCACTCGCGGCCATCGCGCAGCAGCCCGGCGAGGATACGCGCCTTGAACGCCTGTTCGCCGACGACGCCCGGCGCGAGGACCAGCTCGATCCGCTTGCCGCGATCTATCGCGGGCGCAAGGCCGATCCCGCCGTGTTCGCACAGCTGTTCACCGACGGGCTCGACCGCCGCCGGCTCGCCTCGGCCCGGTCCAGCCTGCGCGCCCTCGACCGCATCGACCGCGCGGCGCTGAGCGCGGAGCGGCGGATCAGCTATGATGTGTTCCGCGACGCCAAGCGCCAGCGGGCGGACTGGCTCGCCCCCGATCTGCGGGTGCTCACCGCAGTCCGCCCACTCACCCATTTCGGCGGATTGCATGTCGAATTCCCGACGCTGATGGCGCAAGGTGGCGCGCTGGCCTATGGCGGCGAAGCGGACTACCGCACCGCGCTGGTGCTTGACGAGGCCTTTGCGCAGGTGCTCGACAATGCCGTGCTGCGCTTTCGCCAGGGCATGGCCAGCGACATCGTTGAATCGAAGCTCACCGTGCGCAACATGATCGTCCAGATCGATGCGTTGCTGGCCCAGCCGGTCGATCAGTCGCCGTTCGTTTCGCCGGTGCTCGCCTTCCCCGCCAGCATACCCGCCGTCAGCCAGCCGCCGCTGCGCGATGCTTTCCTGCGCGTCGCCGGCATGCGTATCCTGCCCGCCTACCGCCGCCTGCGCCAGTTCCTCGCCGAGGAATACCTGCCCGCCGCCCGCGATGCGCCCGGGCTTTCGGCGATGAAGGGCGGCAGCGGGCTCTACCGGCGGCTGATCGAGCGGGAGACCACGCTCAAGCTCGATCCCGAGGAGGTCCACCGGCTGGGCCTCGCCGAAGTCACGCGCATCCAGACCGAAATGAACCGGGTTCGCCGCGAACTCGGCCTGCGCGGCAGCTTGCGCGAGAGCTTCGATACGATCCGCAGCGACCCGCGCTTCCATCCCAGATCGCGCGACGAACTGGCGCAGGGTTTCGCCGCGACCGCCCGCGCGGTCGATGCGCAGATCCCGCGCTACTTTGCCCGCGTGCCCAAAACCCCGCTGCTGATCGAGCCCTACCCCGCCTATCGCGAGCGCTTCGAGGCTGGTGCCAGCTACAACCAGGGCGCGCCCGACGGCTCGCGGCCCGGCGTGTTCTTCTACAACACCTACGACCTGCCCAGCCGCTTCCTGTCCGGCATGACCACGCTTTATCTCCACGAAGGCGCGCCCGGCCATCACTTCCAGATCAGCCTCGCCCAGGAAGACACCCGCCTGCCCGACTTCCAGCGTTTCGACGGCAACAACGCCTTTGTCGAAGGCTGGGCGCTCTATGCCGAGACTCTGGGCTTCGAGATGGGGCTCTACACGGACCCGATGCAGCACTGGGGCACACTCGACGACGAGATGCTGCGGGCGATGCGGCTGGTGGTCGATACCGGCATTCACGCCAGGGGCTGGAGCCGCGAGGAAGCAATCGGCTACATGCTGGCCAACTCCGGCATGGGCCGCACCGATGCGACCGCCGAGGTCGAACGCTACATAGCCAACCCCGCGCAGGCGCTGAGCTACAAGATCGGCGCGCTGACGATCCAGCGGCTGCGCAAGAATGCGGAGGGCGCGCTGGGCGCGAAGTTCGATATCCGCGCCTTCCACGAGCAGGTGCTGGGTTCAGGTGCCTTGCCGCTGCCGGTGCTCGAGGCGAAAATCGACGGGTGGATTGCGGCAAACCGCTGAACCCGTCCGGAAGAATTTGGGACCAATCCTGGCACGACTTTGGCAGTCAGGACTCCTCGCCCCTTGCGGGGGAGGAGTGGCAAGGGAGGAGGAGACCAATGCGAATGTGTGCAGTCGGCGATGTCGCCCCGCGGCGCGGCGATCCGGCGACGATCTTCGCCGCCAGCGCTGCCGCGCTGCGCACGGCGGATCTGTGCTTCGGCCAGATGGAGTGCCCGGTTTCGGTTCATGGCACACCGTCGCCGCAGGCCCGGCTGGCGATGCGCACAACGCCGGATGTCGCGCCGGTGCTGCGGGACGCGGGATTCGATGTGATGTCGCTGGCTGGCAATCATGTGCTCGATTTCGGCGCGCTGGCGCTGGCCGACACGCTGGTGCACCTCGGCGCGGCGGGGATTGCCACGGCAGGTGCAGGCGCAGACCTCGCCGAGGCCCGCCGCCCTGCGATGATCGAGCGCGCAGGCAAGCGGGTGGCAGTGCTGGCCCGCAGCTCGATCCTGCCGGCGGGCTATGCGGCGGACCTCAAGCGCCCGGGCTGCGCGCCGATGCGCGCGCATACCCATTATGAGCAGATCGAACACGACCAGCCCGGCACCCCGCCGCGCGTGCTCACCTTTGCCGACCGCGCCGATCTTGCCGCGTTGTGCGAAGACGTCGAGGCAGCCCGCGCGCAGGCCGATGTGGTGCTGGTTTCGCTGCACTGGGGCATCCACTTCGTCCGTGCGAGCCTGGCCGACTACCAGCGAGAAGTGGCCCGCGCCGTCATCGCGGCGGGGGCCGACGCCATCCTCGGGCACCATCCGCACCTGCTCAAGGGCGTGGAATTCATCGCCGGCAAACCGGTGTTCTACAGCCTCGGCAACTTCGCCATCGAACAGCCCGCCGCATTCGACGAAACGATCCGCGACCATGCCTCGTTCGCCCACCTCCAGAGCCTGTCCGGCGGATGGCAGCCGCAGGCGCAATACCAGACCCCGCCCGAGACCCGCCACTCGCTGATTGCCTGGCTCGATTTCACCGGAAGCGGCGCTCCGGCAGTCGCGCTGCAACCGTGCCGGATCGATGACGATTCGGTGCCGCATCCCCTCGCGCCGGGTACCGCAGAATGGGATCGATGGTTGGTCTATGTAACCGCGATCACCGAAGAGGCCGGGCTCAACGCGCGCTACACCGCGCAACAGAACGGACTGGTCATTTGCACTGAGGCACCACCGGCAGGGTGAGCGCCGACAGTTCATGGTGTGGCCGGCAAACCACACCTCCATGCGGATATTGTCAACAATATGCCAGACAATCTTGCCCCGGTTCAGGCAAGACGATAGGAAAGGCCAAACTGGGGAGGAGTCGTTTCCATGACCATTACACATACAGTTTGCCGTCTTGCCTCTGTAAGCGCTTTCGCGCTTGCTGCTGCAGCGCTGCCGCAGGCCGCGTGCGCGCAGGATTCGCGCGAAGCAGCCGCCGCCGAAGATGCGGACGGCGAGACGATCATCGTCACCGGCACCATCCTGCGCGGCGTCGCCCCGGTCGGCTCGTCGATCATTTCGCTCAACGCCGCCGATATCCAGAAGACCGGCCTGCTCACCACCACCGACATCCTGCGCTCGATCCCGCAGATCTCGGGCATCGGCACCGGCGAAGCCTCGACCAACACCGCCGCCAACAACGCCAACCTCAACATCAGCCGCGCCAATGCGCTCAACATCCGCGGCCTCGGCATCCAGGCGACCCTGACCCTGCTCAACGGTCGCCGCCTGCCGGTCGGCGGGTTCGGCGGCCAGCTGTTCGATCCCGGCTCGATCCCGGCGATTGCGCTGGCGCGCATCGACGTCGTCGCCGACGGTGCTTCGGCGACCTATGGCTCGGACGCAGTGGCGGGCGTCGCCAACCTGATCCTGCGCACCGACGTCGATGGCATCGAGGCGCGCGGCCGCTATGGCTTTGCCGACGATTACAGCTCGAAGGCCCTGAGCCTGGTCGCCGGCAAGCGCTGGGAAAGCGGCCGCGCGATGATTGCCGCCGAATATACCTGGAACGACCAGTTGCTCCAGTCGGACCGGCCCGATTTCTTCCGCTGCGACCAGGCGCTGATCGGCGGCACCAACAATTGCACCTTCGGCGGTGCGCCGGGCAACATCGTGTTTGGCACGACCCGCTTCGGCCTGCCCGCAGGCAGCGGCATCGGTGTCACCGAGGCCCGGCTTTCGGCCACAGCCAACCGGCTCCAGACTTATACGTTCCAGACGGCGATCCCAGCCAACAAGCGCCTGAACCTGCTCGGCACGGTCCGGCAGGATCTTTCGGATTCGCTCACCGTCTGGGCCGAAGCCTTTTACTATCGTCGCAAGGGCGAATATTACACCGGCCCGCCGGTCACTGCGGCGCAAGCCGTGCCGAGTACCAATCCCAATTTCGTTGTGATCGCCGGGCGCAGCACAACCACGCAGAATGTCGAATATGCCGTGTTCAACGACATCGGTGACGGCCGCCTGGCAAAGTCGACCGAGGAAGGCCTCCAGCTCTCCACCGGGCTCGAGTTCGCGATCTCGGACAACTGGAACGCCGATGTGTGGTATGCCTACAACCACAACTACGCCGAAGTGCACCGCACCAACGAGCTTAACGCCACGCAATATCTGCTGGCGCTGGCCTGCACCAATCCGGCAATCTGCCTCAATCCCTATGGCTCGGGCGGTTCGGCAAGCAACCGGGCAGCGCTGCAAAGCGTGCTCGGCTTCACCAATTTCAAGATCTGGTACGACGCGCACATCGTCAGCGGCAAGATCGATGGCACCCTGGCGACGATCGGCGGCGGCGACATCAAGGTCGCCGTCGGTGGCCAGTATCTCGAAGAGAAGTTGCGCGCATACAACGTCTCCAATGCCGGAACCGGCCGGCCAACCCTCGCCGACATTCTGCCCACCGCCGATTTCGGCCAGGGCCGCTCGGTCAAGTCGCTGTTCGCCGAAATGATCGTGCCGCTGGTCGGCGATGGCAACGCCATGGGCGGCGTGCAGGCGCTCGAACTCAACCTGGCGGGCCGCTATGACCATTACAGCGACTTCGGCAGCACCACCAATCCCAAGGTCGGCATCAAATGGGTGCCGGTCTCGGGACTGACGCTGCGCGGCAGCTTCGGCAAGTCGTTCCGCGCGCCCACGCTGTCAGACAACGATCCCTTCTCGACGCCATCGCTGAGCGCCAGCACGGTACTGGCCGGCGCGGGGCGCAACGTCTTGACCCTGCTCGGCGGCAATGCCGATGTCGGCCCTGAGAAGGCGACAACCTGGTCGTTCGGCGCGGAGATCAAGCCCGACGCCGCGCCCGGGCTGTTCGTCGCGCTCAACTATTTCGATATCGACTACAAGGACGTGATCGACACGCCGGGCAATGGCGCGGCGGTGTTCGCCGATCCCAATCTGGCGCACCTGCTGATCGTCAATCCGACGGCTCAGCAATTGAACGATATCGTCGTTTCCAAGATCACCTCGGGGCTCTATCGCACACCGGACCTCTTCCCGCTGTTCGTGGGCGGCGTGCCGAATATCTATGCCATTGCCGATGGCCGCAAGGTCAACACCGGGCGCATCCAGATGAAGGGCCTCGATTTCCAGGCGAGCTATCAGTTCCCCAGCGGCGTGGGCGACTGGACCCTGGGCATCAACGGCACCCGCGTGTTCAGCTACAAGTTCCAGGCGATCCGCGGCGGAATTGTCGTGGACCGGGTCAACAACGTCAACTTCCCGCTGAAATTCAAGGCCCGCGGACAGATCGGACTGCGCACCGGCGGCTGGAGCATCAACACCTTCTACAACTATTCCAATGCCTATCGCGCGGTCGGCGTGGTGCCCAACAACCAGCTGAGCCCCGCCCCGGTCGCCCCGGCGATCCAGGACGAGGCGATCGCATCGAACTTCACCGTCGATGCGACGGTGACCTACACCTTCCCGTCGGAGAGTGTCCTGCTCAGGGATCTCAGCCTGTCGGTCTCGGCGCAGAACCTGTTCGACCGCGATCCGCCCTTCGCGCGGGTGGCCAACAGCCAGATCTTCGATTCGGCCAATGCCAGCGTGCTGGGCCGGATGGTGTCGTTCGAGATCCGCAAGAAGTTCTGAAGGATCGAGGGCGGGCCTGTCCCGCCCTCACCCCGCCTCGGGCACGGTCGCATTGAATTCGCTGTCGATCGTTGCCAGCGTGGCGAAGCCATCGTCGATGTGGCGGCGCAGCGCCGCTTCGGCACCCTCGCCATCGCCCGCGAGGATCGCAGCGGTCACCTCGTGGTGGCCCAGCATTGGCCGATTTCAGCCGCTCGTGGCTGTAGAGGCTTTCGAACAGCATGCGCTGGATCGGGATGTTGAGCCGCGACCAGGATGCCCGCGACCAGCTCGTTGCCCGAGCCTTCGATGATCAGTCCGTGCCAGTCGGCGTTGAGCCGGTTGAAGCGGTCGTGCGCGGCTTCGGCCACGGCGCTTTCCAGCTCGGCCATCAAGCCGGCCAGTTGCGCCCGCTGCCCCGGCGAGGCGCGTTCGGCGAAATCGCGCGCCGATATGCCCTCCAGCGCGATCCGCGCACGATAGATCTGGCGCACTTCCTCCAGTGTGACCCGCCGCACCGAGGCGCCCTTGAACTCCTCGATCAGCACCAGCCCTTCGCTCTCAAGCCGTTGCAACGCCTCGCGCACCTTCGAGCGGCTGGCCCCGGTCGCCTGGGTGATATCGGCCTCAACCAGTCGCTGGCCGGGGACGAAGCGGCTGCGGCGAATGCCGTCGCGCAGCCAGTCGGCAGACCGACTGCGCCGAAACCGCATCGCGCCGCCCGAGGTTGTTGCTTGCCTCCATCATACCCGCGCACAATCGGCCAGTCGCACGGGGATTGTCAACAATTTCGCCGAGATATTATTGCAGGCCTTGCTGCGGAAACACGCGCGCAGCATCGGCGCGGCGCGATGGGCGACGAAAAGCGGCGGACGCGCGCCCCAGCGACCCCTGTCGAGCCGGGCCTCAAGATAGCGCAGCGAGGCCAGCATCTGCGGCCCGGAGAAGCCGCAATGGCCCGCCTGGCGCAGCCACAGGCTGGCGAAATTGCGCCGGCCCGCCGCCTCGGCATAGCCCTGTTGCAGCGAGGGCGATGTCAGCGCCGTCGCCGACCGCCTGCACCGCCAGCAAGGGCACGCGCGGTCGGGCGCTGGGCGTGTAATTGCGCTCCATATAGTCAACTGCCGTTGCGCGAGCGGGCTATGCGCGGCGCAGCGTTCAACCGCGCCAGATCGGCGTCGAGCGACAGCCCGGCCTGGCGATAGAGCGCCTGCGACGAAGCTCGCCCTGCCCGAACGCGCCAGTTGCCGGCGATAGTCGATCCCGGTGGTCCACGAATAGCCCAGCCCGGCGCGGCTTTCCTGATCGCCACGCGGCAGGAACACGCCCATGACGAAGGCGCGGCCGATTTCATCGACCTGCGCCTCGGCATCCTCGTCGGCCGGAGCGGCCCGATCGCGGCTGGTCCAGCCGGGAATGCCGGCGAGCACGCCTGCAAGCGCGACGCGCGCGCGGCCTTCGGGCGTCTTGAGCGCCAGATCCAGTGCCTCGGCAACCTTCGCGCCGTTGGCGCGGTCGTCGGCGATGCCGACCAGCGCAATCCCGGCATCGGGCGCGACGAGCGCGCGAAACGCCTGCGCCCCGTCGAGCGCCATGTTCATCATGCCCAGCGATCCGCCGATCGAGGCGCACATGGCAATTCCGCCGTCGATGCCGCGCCGGGCCTGTTCGGCCAGCGCGGTGGTCACCAGCCCGCCCATCGAATTGCCCCAGGCGATGATCCGGCGCGGCTGGCCGTGGCGCGCGGCAAAGGCGGCAATCGTCGCTATCTGCGCCGGCACCGCCTGTTCCAGGGCCCAGCCGCCGCTGCCATAGTCCGAACCGGCCAGAGCATAGCCCTGCGCCAGCAGCGCCGCCTTGAGCTCGCGCGGGGCGCTCTCGGGCGATCCGGCGCGGTTCGCATAGCCGCGCGACCACAGCAGCAGCGTCCCGTTCCACTGCGCCGGCATGTCGGCGGTCCATTGCGCGCCGCCGGGGAGCACCTGCTCGGGCGCGGACAGGCGGCGGCGAAACGGCGGCGAGCGCCAGCATGGCCATGCCCAGAAATCGGCGCATTGTCCTGCATCGCTTCGAGCCCCGCTTGCAGCCACACCGGCCTTCGGCTAGTGTCCCGCGATGGCCGAAAACTCCGCTTCGATCACGCTCGACGATGTTGCCAGTGCGGCGGGTGTATCGACAGCGACGGTGTCGCGCTATTTCAATTCGCCCGGCATCGTCGCGGCGGCGACGGCGGAGCGGATTCGCGACGTCGTCGAGCGGCTGGGCTATATTCCCAACTTGCTGGCAGGCGGGCTTGCCTCGAACCGTTCGCGGCTGGTCGCGGTGCTGATCCCGCAGCTTTCCGGCTCGATCTTCACCGATATCATCGAGGCGATGGTCGGCGAGCTGTCCGCTTCGGGCTATGTCGCGCTGCTCGGGCTCACCGGCCTGCCGCAGGAACGCACCGGCGAGCTGGTCCGCGCCGCGCTGGCCCGGCGGGTCGAGGCGATCGTCATCACCAGCGCGGTCGATGCGGCGACCCGCGCCATGCTGCGCCGCTCGGGCACCACGGTGATCGAGATCTGGGATCTGCCGCAAGAGCCGGTCGATGTCGCCATCGGCTTCTCGCACCGCGCCATCGGCGAGGATCTGGCGCGCTACTTGCGCAACCGCGGCCATGCGCGACCGTTCCTGGTCACCGCCGACGGACCGCGCGCGCAGATGCGCCGCGATGGCTTCCTGGCCGAATGGACCGCCGGCGGCGATGCCGCGCCGGGCGAATTGCTGGTCGATACCCCCGGGCGCATGGGCGATGCCGGGCGCTGTCTGGAGGCGATGCGCGCAATGGCCGAACTGCCCGACGCGGTGATCTGCACCTCCGACTTGCTGGCGCAGGGCATCATCATCGCCGCGCAGTCGTCGGGGTCTGCGGGTGCCGATGGACATGGCGGTGATCGGCTTCGGCAACACCCTGCTGGCCGAAGACATGCACCCGTCGATCACCTCGGTCGATATCGACGGGGCACGGATCGCGCGCGAGGCGGTTGGTGTGCTGCGCCGCCGCGCCGCCGGGTTGCCACTGGGCGAGCGGCGGATCGACGTCGGGTTCCGTATCGTCGCGCGGGAGACTGCCTGAGCGGGCGGCCTCCCGGCCCCTCACGATCAGAACTTGCTGCGCAGCGAGACCGAAACCACCCGGCCCACCGGGCTCGACACCGTCGGGTCGAAACCACCGCCACCATTGTTGGTCGGCGCGATGTCGGCGAACGGCGGGTCCTTGTCGAACAGGTTGAGCACGCTGAGCCCGAGCTGGAAGCGCTTGGCAAAGCCCAATTGCTCGCCGAAGTCATAAGAGGCGGTAAGATCGACCGTGGTGTTTGCGCCGATCCGCGGGGCCAGCGTCGAGAAGGTGTTGTTGTAGGCGTTCGAGTAGTTGACATAGAGGTTCGCGTCGAACGGCCCGGTCCGGTATTGCAGCGCGGCGCGGCCGCGGAATTTGAGGATATAATCGATATTGTTGAGCTGCTCGGTGATCGCGCCGCCGGCGGTGAAGGCGATCTTGTAGGTGAAGAACCGGGTGCCACGCAGCGAGACCCGCAGGGTGCCGGCATTCGCCAGATCGAACGGCACCGACAGCCCGAAATCGAGCCCGCGCGCTATGGTTGTGCCCTGATTGTTGGTCCGCCCTTCGACGAAGACGTTTGCCGCCAGTGCCTGGGCCAGAGACCCGCCGTTGATCACCCGGCCCGGAACCAGCGAAGCGATCATCGCCTGCGCCGCCGCGCCGCGCAGGATCACCGGCGAGAACAGCGATTCGGAGCGCAGCACATTGAGGTTCGACAGATAGGAGACGATCTGGTTTTCGTATTTGATGTCGAAATAGTTGAGGTTGAACTGCGCTCCCGGCAGCGCCTGCGGGCTGTATTCGAGCCCCAGCGACCAGGTCTTGGCGGTCTCCGGCTTGAGATTGAGGTTGCCGCCGGAAACCGCGACGCCCTGAACCGTCGCGCCCGCGCCGCCATTGGCGGTCGGGTCGAAATAGTTCTGGATGAACAGGTTGCTGCCGCCGGCGCTGAAGATATTGGTCAGCAGCGGAGCGCGGAAACTGGTGCCGTAGCTGGCGTGGACCTTGAGGTCTTCGACCGGCTGCCAGGTGATGCCGAACTTGGGGTTGGTCGTCGAGCCGACATCGCTGTAGTCATCGATGCGGCCGGCGATGTTGAGCATCAGGCTGTGAATGCCCGCAACCGCGTTTTCCGGGCCGAACAGCGGCACGAGCAATTCGGCATAGGCCGACCTGACCGTGCGGCCGAGCGGCGTGTCAGTGCCGGTCTGTGCCCCGGCGCGGCCTCGAATCTGGCCGGTGCGCAGTTTGAAATCGTGGATTTCGCCGCCTACCGCCAGTTTCGCCTTGCCGCCGGGCATGGCGAACAGCGTGCCGTCGAACTTGATCCCTGCATCGAGAAAGCGGGTCTTGCCGTCGGTGTCGGTCAGGTTGTCAAATATCCCGGCGAGCACGGATGCGCTGTTGCCGCCGGCCGTGCCAAAGGGATTGAAGGCAGTCGCCGGGTCGCTGCTGCGCAGTGCGGCGGCGAGATTGGCTGCATCGACCGCATTGCCGACCGAGAAGGCATGGTCCTTGTTCCGGCCATAGGTGATATAGGCGTTGGCGTTCCACGCCGGCGAGATGGCGAAGTCGAGCCCGCCGGTGAGCTGCCACACTTCGGAACGGATCGCGGTTGTCGAATAGGGGCCATAGACGCCCGAGAAGCTGTACTGCACGGTTTCGCAGCGCGTACCCGCCGGAACGCCCGCCACGGTTGCCGGGCATAACGGCGGAGTCGACCCCGGCCGGGGCCACGAAGAACGCGTTGGTCGAGGGCACGACGAGGTTCTGGGTGACCACGGCGGACTTGCGAAACCCGTCGCGCCGCGCCCACAGGCCATCGATGAAAAGGTGCAACCTGTCGGTGATATCCTGGTCGAATGTCAGGCTGACGCTGTTGGTTTCCTGCTCGGGCAGGATGTCGGTGGACTTGATGTTGTCGCAACGGTTGGTCGTGCCAGCCACCAGATTGGCCGAGGTCGCACCGCCGGCGGGGATGGCATAATTGGTCGTCACGCCGGCATTGGCGATCTGGAGGTTGCCCGGAAAACACTGGGTCACCCGGTAATCCGCGCCGCCCCGAGCGCGCAGGTCCGAATTGTAGAAGTCGCGATCGAGGCCCGACAGCGCGCTGCGATAGCTGTGCTGGCCAGCGAGGGTGAAGTATCCGCTGCCCCAGTCCTGGCCGACAATCGCGTTGGCGGTGAACTCCTTGTTGTCGGCACCCCAGCCATATTGCACATCGGCACCGATGCCTTCGTAGCGGCGACGCAGAATGAGGTTTGCGACCCCCGCCACCGCGTCCGAACCATAGACCGCCGAAGCGCCGTCGGCGATGATTTCCACTCGCTCAAGCGCGATCGCCGGGATGTTGCCGGGATCGACGCTGGCACCCAGCGTGCCCTGCGCCACCGGCCGGCGACCGTTGATCAGGGTCAGCGTGGCGAAGGGCCCGAGGCCGCGGATGTTGATCGAGTTGCCATAGACGATATTGCCCGCGCCGCCCGACTGGTTGCGCGCCGAATCGGTGACGCCGAAGTTGAAGATCTGCGGCACTTCGCGCACCAGCTGGGTGGTGGTCACAGCGGGCGAAGCGTCGATTTCCGCACGTCCGACCTGGATCAGCGACGAGCCGACCGGCGGCGCTCCGCGCAGGCTGGTGCCGGTGACCACAATCTCGCCCTTGTCGATGGCATCGTCGGTGGCGGATGCATCCTGCGACCACGCCGGCGCGGCCACAAAAGCCAGCTGCACCGCGAGAATCGAACCCGAGAGCCGAAGAAAACGACGCGCCACCATGCAAACCCCCCTGCAAATTCTCCGCACCGCGCGCTTCTTCGCGCAGGCCCGGTGTAAGGCCTTACATCCTTCGCCGCTGGATTGTCAACAATCGAACGGGCGTCTTCCACCGTCAATCCGCGATGAAGCTTTCGCGCATGCGGCCACGGTCGGCCGTGCACCCGGTGAAAATTTCGAAGGCCAGCGCCGCCTGCGAGACGACCATGCCGCTGCCATCGAGCACCCGGCAGCCGCGCGCGCGCGCCTGGTTGAGCAGTTGGGTCTCGAGGGGAAAATAGACGATGTCGGCCACCCAGTGGCGCGGCGCGAGCATGTCGGGCGCAATCGGCGGCGCGGGATTGGCCGCCATGCCCATCGGCGAGGCGTTGACGATGCCATCGATGGAGCCGGTATCCAGTCGGGCCGCGCTGCTGGCGATTGCGCGCTCCTTGCCGTATCGCTCGCCGAGGCGGCCGACGAGTTCCTCGGCGCGAGCAAGATCGATATCGGAAATCTCGAGCAGGCCGGTGCCCAGCGAGAGCAGCGCGTTGGCCACCGCCGAGCCCGCGCCGCCTGCGCCCAGTTGCAGCACGTGGCCGAGCGACCGGCCCGGCAGGCCTTCGCTCAGGCTGTCGCGGAAGCCGGTCATGTCGGTGTTGTGACCGATCAGCCGCCGCCCGCGCATTTCGACGGTGTTGACCGCGCCGACCACTTCGGCGCTGTCCGCCAATTCGTCGAGCAGCGGGATCACCGCCTGCTTGAACGGATAGGTGATGTTGACGCCGCAATAGCCCTTGCCGGCGAGGCGATGCAGCAGCGGGCCAAGCTCGGCATCATCGAGCCCGCGCGCGGTGAAATCGAACAGCTCGTAGCCGAGCTCGATCCCCTGTGCCCGCGCTTCCTGTTCGTGCAGCCAGGGCGAGCGCGAAGCCAGGATGGCGCGTCCGATGAGGCCCGAACGAAACATGAGCTAGTTCAACCCGAATGTGCCGGCGCTGTCCACACAGCGCCGGCATGGCATTGGCATCAGAAGCTGGCCTTGAAGCCAACGTAGAACGAACGTCCGATCAGGTCATACTGCGCGGTGTCGGTGCAGGTTCTGGCTGCTGTTGACGATCGGCAGACCCCGATTGAACAGGTTGGTGACGCCGCCCCGCAGTTCGAAACGCGAGTTGATCTTGACCGAGCCGAACAGATCCCAGGTCGCATAGGCAGGCACACCCACCGCAACATTGGTCGGGGTGTTGACCCGGCTGATGTCGTCCAGCGCGTTCTGGTATTTCCAGCGCAGGCCCGCGGTCACCCTGTCGGAGCGATAGCCGAACGTGGTCAGCGCCTTCCAGCGCGGGGTCACGCGCGGCGGCACGGTGCCGGGATCGACCACGCTGCCGTTGCTGACCCCGGTGAAGTTGAGGAATGCGGCTCCGGGCAGCAGCTGGACCTTGTAGTTGTTAAGGTAGCCGACTGCGGTATCGACATAGAGCTTGCCGCTCTGGCCGAGGAACGGCGCGGGGACGCCCCAGTGCAGCTGCATTTCGATCCCGTCGGTCTTCAGCGCGCCGAGATTCCGGAACGGCGTGTTGACGTTTTCAAGCTGCCCGGTGGCTGCGCTGCGCGTTATCAGCGCGCAGTTGGCATTGCTCAGCGCATAGGACGAATTGGTGCCGTCGAGGTTGTAGCAGCCTGACAACACGGTTGCCCCCGGCACCGGCGAGATCACGTTCCTGATGCTGATGTTGTAATAATCGACAGAAAACGAGAAATCGCCGAGCAGGCCGTCACTGCGGGGCGCGTTGAACACGAACCCGAAGTTGAAGGTGTTTGCCTTTTCCGGGGTTATCGAGGTGCTGCCCGCGATGGTCGATCCGGTGGCCGTGGTCAGGAACTGATAGCTGCCGATCTGGGCGGCGGGAATGCCCTGGGCAACGCACAGCGCCGCAACCTGCGCGGCATTGGCACCGGTGCGTGCGGTCGAGCGCGAATCGCACGGATCGCCCAGCGAAGCCGGCGGGGTGCCGAGCTGGAGCTGCGCATTTTGCGGCGGCGAGAACAGCTCGGCGATGTTCGGCGCGCGCACCGCGCGCTGGTAGCTGCCACGGAACAGCAGATTATCGACCGGCCGCCAGCGCATGTCAGCCTCGAAGCTGGTGACGCTTCCGGTTACCGAATAGTCCGATACACGGACTGCAGCGCCAATCCCCAGCTCGCGCGCGAAAGGCTTGTCGCTGATCAGCGGCACATCGACCTGCGCGGCGAATTCCTTCACGCTGACCACCTTCCTGGAAACCGGCAGCTGGAAGGCAAACCCTTCGACATTGGCACCTGGCGCGAAACCTGAATTCGGCGTCACGTCGGAATCGGGCGAGGATGCATAGGTGTTGCGTCGATAACCGGCGACCAATGCAATCTGCGCCGGACCGGCACCGAGATCGAACAGCTTGCCGTTGACCTGCAACTGGGCCTGGGTCTGGCTCAGCTCTTCGCGGCTGATCGCATCCTTGGTGATATAGGCCTGGCAGGCGGCCGAGAGCGAGCGGGCATTGGTATCGCCGAACGGATTGAACCCGCCCGCGCAGATCGACCTGCCGCCGTCCGGCGCGTTGAGCAGGGTCTGCACCCGGCTCTTGAGCACGGCATGGTGCATGATCGAATTGTGCACCGACTGATCGTAGGCAACGAAGCCGTCGAAGCTCCAGCCATCGGTGATCGCGCCCTTCAGGCCCGCGAGATATTGCTGGACCTGATAGCTTTCGTCCCAGCCCTTGTAGGGCACGCCGACATAGCGCGCGTTCCAGTTGAACGCTGCGGCCGCATTGGGCCGCGAGGCGAGGATGGTGCGCAAGTCGGACGGGATGAACGGGTTGGTGACCGGGATCACCGTCGTGGTCGGAAACTGCGTCAGACTGCCGCCGCTGGCCGTCGATGTGGACAGATCGACGAACATGAACTGGCCATAGAGCGTCAGGTCCGGCGTCAGGGCGTAATCGGCCTTGAGGAAGGCGGTCTTGCGATTGAGCCCGTTGATGTAATCGATCTGCTGGCCCACCGGCATGCGGACGTTGCCGCCGACCACGGCGTAGCCATTGGTTCCGTTCGGGCCCTTGTAATTGAGCGCCCCGGTCTGGGTGAACAGCGAGCCATCGGTGTTGAAACCGAGGTTCGAGGCCAGCGGCGCGCGCGCGCCGGCAATGCCATAGCCATTGAACAATGTGGTCAGCACTGTCGCATCGGGCGCATTGGCGGCGACCGGAACATACACGCCGGTGCCGATGAAGCCCGAAGGCGTCTTGTCGAAGAAGAACGAGCGCTGGCTGCCGTTGAGCGGATCCTGCTTGGCATAGGAGAAAGCGGCGACGACACGACCGCGATCGTCGGCGAAGCTGGAACCGAAGGCAACCGAGCCCTTGACCTTGAAGGCGTCGCCCTTTTCGCTGATCGTGGTCTGCGCATCGACGACGAAGCCGTCGAGCGACCGGATCGACTTGAAGTTGACCACGCCCGACATCGCGTCCGAGCCATAGACCGCCGAGGCACCGCCGGTGATCGCATCAACCCCGCCGATGATCGCATCGGGCAGGATATTGATATCGACGTTGCCGCGAATGTCCGAAACCGGCAGGCGGCGACCGTCAAGCAGGACCAGATTGCGGTTGGTGCCGAGGCCGTGGAGATTGATCGACGCCCGCGCGCCGGTTCCCTGTCCGCCAGTCGTCTCGTTGCCGCCGATGGTGAAGCCGGGCAGCTGGTTCAGCGCATCGACCAGGCTGGCCTTGCCACTCTCGCGGATCGCGGCATCGCTGATCGAGACAATCGGGCTGACCGAAGTGTTGTTGGGTCGCTGGATCAGCGAGCCGGTGACGACGATGTCAGCGGCGTCGGATGCCCCCTCTTCGGCGTCCGGCGAATCGCTTTGCGCCACCGCCGGGCTGGCCAGAAATACCGAAACTGCCGCCAAAGACGCGGAAATCGCAAGGCGTGAGCCAATCTTACGCATGAATCTGTCCTCCCTGCGCCGGCGCTTTCGCCAGCTCCCTGCCCATATTTATGTTACGAACTAGTCCCTGTCAATTAAGCCGAGTGAGCGCGCGCGGAAAATCTGTGCACGGCCATGGCGCAGGCAGCGCAGGCGAGCAGCGGCACGCAGTAGGCGGCGAACAACACCGGCAGCGACACCTTCGCCGCCATCAGATGGCCGCCGAGCAGCGGACCCAATATGGCACCGCTGCGCCCCACGCCGATCGCCCAGCCGATGCCGGTGGCGCGAAACGCACGGGGATAGACCGAGGCGGCGAGCGGCCAGACGCCGTTGTAGCCGCCTTGCAGCAGCACACCGATCAGGAAGGCGACCCCCAGCGTGGCAGCAACCGGCATCGTCACCGAGCCGAACACCAGCATCGCCACGGCGGCACAACAGAGCATCGCGGGAACCAGCTTGCCGAGCGGCACGCGGACCGCAAGCACACTCATCGCCACCGTGCCAAGGAAGGCTCCGAAATTGTACAGCGAGCCCGCATAGATGCCGTCGGTTTCCGACAGCCCTGCCTCGATCGACAGCTTGGTGATCCAGCTGACGATGAAATAGAGCACCATCAGCCCGAAGAACACCGCACCCCATAGCGCCATGGTGCGCAGCCGGAATTCGGGCGCGAACAGCGCGCCGACGCGATTGCCCGTTGCAGGTGCCCCTGCCTGCGCCCCAGCGTCCGCCTGCGCAGTCGGCGAACTGTCGGCCAGCAGCTTCCATGCCAGCGGAAACAGCAGGACGGTCAACGCCCCGGCCCCGGTCAGCAACACCTGCCAGCCATAAATCGGCAGCAGCCGCGCCACGCCCAATCCGGTGAACACCGCCGCGAAGGGATAGCCGGCCTGGACCAGTCCCACGGCCAGGCTGGCGTGCCGGGGCGGCGCGCTTTCGGAGACCAGCGCCGCCATCGAGGCGAGCACCGTGCCGATGCCCGCGCCAACCACCACGCGCAGCGCGAACAGTTGCGAGACCGTCGCCGCATAGCCGCTGGCGATCATGCCAACCGACATCAGCACCAGCGCGATCAGGATTACCCGGCGGCGGCCATACCGGTCGGCCTGGGGTGCGATCAGCATCCCGCCGATCGCCATGCCGAGCAGCCCGGCGCTGAACAGGTTGCCCATCACGTCCGAGCCGATCGCCCAGTCCTGCTGGAGCCGCGGGGCAATGAACGAGAGGATGGTGACATCGACCCCGTCGGCCATGTTGATCGCAAAGCACAGGGCATAGGATCGCCAGCGAACGGCGCGTCCAGGTGTCTGCGCCGTGTTGCGGCGCGGCGGCGATGCTGGCAACCATGTCCCTCTTCCCCCTCGATGCGTCCCCGCACCCTCTATGATGGCGCGCTCAGTCCTTGCGCGTGACCCAGGCAATAATGATGTCTGCCACCTGGCCCGCCCGTCGCTCGACCGCTTCCGGGCTGGTCATGTCGATCCCGAAATTGTGCGCGAAGGTATGCTGGTTGGAGACGTTGTAGAAACTCAGCGCGGTCATGTTCAGGTGCAGTTCGACCGGATCGATATCCTTGCGGAACGATCCCTCCGCCTCGCCGCGCGCGATGAGCGGGATCAGCAGATCAATCGCCTTGCGGTTGTCTTGCGGAAGGTTGCCGATTTGTTTGAGATGTTCGGCAAAATGGATGTTCTCGTTCATCACCAGCCGCACCAGCTCGGGATGTTCGGAGTGATAGCGCACGCCGTGTTCGATCAGCCGGCGCAGCGCGTCGATGGCAGTTCCCGAGACGATATCGACCGTGTTTTCGCTGGCGCGCACCTGGCGGTAGGCGCGTTCGAGCACAGCGCGGTAAAGCTCTTCCTTGCCCTCGAAGTAGTAGTAGATCTTGCGCTTGGTCGCCTTACCGGCAATCTCGTCGATGCGCGCGCCGGCAAGGCCCTTTTCGACGAATTCCCGTGTCGCGATATCGACAATCTGGGCGATGGCCTGCTCGCGGGCTTCGGCATGCGAACGGCGCGGGGGCTTTTCGGCTTTGGTCAACGCTGGCACTCCGGCAGATGGGACACGACGCTGCGGCTTGCGCAGCGGCGCGCAATCCTTAGGCTTCCTGGCTGCTCCCGTCTCGCGATCAGTGCCCACGCCCTCTCAGCTGATTTATGATACGAACTAGTTCCTTCCTTTTTTGCTTTTGTCAATGGTGCGCCGGTGGTAGGGTCGCCACCGGCAGGATGAACGAGGCCGCACAGGCACGCCACAAGCCCGAATTCCTCGACTGACGGAGCCGCCGATGCCTGCCCTCGCCAGCCTGCTGCTGCTCACCGCCACTGCGACAGCCGAACCGCCGCCGCCTGCGCTCGAATTCGCCTTCGAGGAGATCGTCACTCTTGGTCCGGATATTCCGGTGGGCAGGACCGCTCTGGGGATGCGCAACATCGTGCCGATCACCGGCGGGACCTTTGCCGGCTCGGGCCTCAAGGGCACCATCCTGGGCGGCAGTTGGGACTGGCAGCTGCTCCGCGCCGACGGCTGCCGCCAGATCAAGGCCGACTACATGCTGCGCACCGATGACGGCGCGGTGATCAATGTCGTCAATACGGCGGTGAGCTGCCGCGCGGCGAACCCGGCCGCGCCGGTGCGCACCCATCCGCTGTTCGAGCCGCCGCTCGGCAAATACCAGTGGCTCGGCCAGACAACCTTCATCGGCACGCTCGATCCCATCGCCCTCCCCGGCGGCGCGCGCGCTGTGCGCATCCGCTTTTACAAAGTGGACTGAACCATGCGACACACTGCCTTTCTGCTTCCGGCCCTCGCCGCACCATTGCTGGCCGCCGCAGGCGCTCAGGCCGCCCCCGACCGCGCCCAGCGCGACTTTCCAGTCGAGGCGTCACCGATCCTTCAGGACCGGTTCCCGCAAGCGCCCTTAGCCTTTCCTCGCGGAGTCAAGGTCTGGCGCGACGTCAGCTACCAGACGCAAGCCGGTTTTCGTCCGCAAGTGCTCGATATTTATGTGCCCGGGGGAAGCAGTACGCTGCCGCTGGTGCTCTACATCCATGGTGGTTCCTGGCTGGGAGGCAGCAACCGCCGATCCGCCGCATTCGGCGACTTTCCGCGTGTCCTGGCCGGTCTGGCCGCCGAAGGCTTCACCGTTGCCAGCATCGAATATCGCCTTTCGGGCGAGGCGCGCTTTCCGGCGCAGCTGCGCGACGTCAATGCAGCCTTGCGATTCCTGCGCACCCACGCCGCGCGATACCGCATTGATCCCGCGCGCATTGGCCTGTGGGGCGGGTCAGCCGGCGGGCATCTGGCGGCGCTCACCGCGCTGACCTGCCGCGACACCGCGCTCGACCCAGCAGCGGCGAACGATGCCTGCGTCCAGGCCGCCGTCAGTTGGTATGGCATTTTCGATTTCGCCACCATGCCGCGTATTGCCGAGACCGGTTCGCCGGAACAGCGCCTGCTGGGCTGCGACGGCACTCCCTGCACAGCATCGGCCATGCGTGCGGCAAGCCCGCTGAGCCATATCGACGCCGGGGATCCGCCGGTCCTGCTGATCCATGGGGAGAACGACCGAGAAGTCCCCATTGGGCAATCGCGCGCTGCCGAAGCCGCGATGCGCCAGGCTGGCGTAGCGGTGCGCGCAATCAGCTTGCCAGGCATCGATCACAGCTTCATCGGCAAAACCCAGCAGGAAACCCGCCGGGCCTCACTTCAGGCGATCGAGGCAACCTTCGACTTTTTCCACGAGCAACTGGACGCGGCGCGCCGCTGACATCGCGTTGCGCTTCTGAGGCAGGTTGAGCGCGGGGAGCAGGATGCCGCCGGGCACCTCACGCAGGATATCGTCAGCCAGGCGCTCCTCACGCCTATCCGGCGAATTCTAGCAGGATGCCATGGTTGTCGCGCGGATCGACGGCAATCGCGCCCGGCGCGGTGCCGGCGATGACGCGCAGGCCCCGCCCTTCGAGATAGCCGCGCGCCGCCGCGACATCCCTGACCCCCAGGACCATCGAGCGGATGCCCTGTCCGGTCCGCAACATCTCCTGCATCAATGCGCCCTCACCTGCCGGGCTGACCAGCTCGCAAAAGTCGTTGGCGATCCTGTAGCCGAGGGCCTGCGCGCCCAGACCCGCGCGCTGCTTCTTGTAGACGAACTCTCCGCCAAGGTAGCTCTCGACAAAGTCCGAGGCGGCGGCGAGATCGGCGACGGCATGGGTGTATCCCACCAGCCCGGTATAGCAGAGGGGATGCGCTGCCAGCTCGTCCGGCGTGGTGAGCGGGACTTTGAGGAGCGGCGTCGCCGGATCGTAGAACGAGCCATCGAACCATTCGTATGCGACGCCGAAGCTGTCGGCAGGATCGGTGTGGAAGGCGACATCGATGTCGCGCACGATGCGAATGGAATGGTCGGCGGTGGCGGCGCGCGCCTCGGCCAGATCGGCTTCGTATTCCATGCCGAGATAGTGCGGCCCGGTGCGGCTGTTGAGCAGCCAGTTCTTCGGTTCGAAAAGTTCGGCAATGAACCCGCCCAGCTCGATCAGGCAGGCGTGCCAATCGGGACCCGGCATATCGAGCACCCGTTTGCCGCCAAACATGTCTTCCCAATGCGCAACGGTCGCCGCAAGGCTCTCGACGATGATATTGATGTGGCTCGCGCGGCGGCAGTTGATCGACCTTGGCATTTTCAGCTTCTCCCTGCCCCGTGTTTCAATCGCGCCGCTTGCCCTGCGGTCGATGGCGGTATGGAGCGGTTCACCCGCTCAAGCCCGCTCGAACACGGCGGTCAGCCCCTGCCCGCCGCCGATGCACATGGTCTAGCCGCCCTAACCCAACGGCGCGACGGTCACGGCAATGCCATCGACGTGGACCATGCCCGAGACCTGCTCCCAGTCCTCGGGCCGCGACGAAGCGATGAGGTTCACATTCGCACCGGGCAGACGTTTGGCGCGCCGCCAGCCGCCCTCGTGCCCCCAGCCGTGCGGATAATTGACCGAGCCGGGCACGACATCCTCGGAAATTTCAGCCTCGACCGCGATGCGGCCCGCCTTGCTGGCAATCTCGACCATCTGCCCGTCGCCGATGTTGCGCGCCCGCGCATCGCCGGGGTGGATCAGCAGCGTTGGTTTCTCGCTGCGCACCAGCCGCTCGACATTGTGCATCCAGCTGTTCAGCGAGGCGAGCTTGCGGCGACCGAACAGCAGCAGTTGGCCGTCGGTCGCGCCCGAAACGTCTGCCAGAAGCCGGGCAAATTCGCCGGCGGTGACCGCGTGCCACAGGCGCACCTTGCCCTCCTCGGTCCACACCCGCTGCCAGGATGCAGCGGCATCGGCCCGTTCGCCGATCCGGACCCCCGAAGGGAACTCGCGCCGCAGCCGCGCGATCGACAGGCCCTCGGGCCGCGCGCCATGGTGGTCGCCATGGACGCCGCCGCGCAGCATCGCATCGGCCGTTCGCATCAAGGGCGACAGGTCCGAGCCGTCGTCCGGCGCGGCGGGCACAGCCGGCAGTCCGACCCGTTCGAGGATCGCATTGTAGATATCGTATTCGAGCCGCGCCTCACCGCGAGGCGCGATCACGGCGGGGAATATTGCACCGCACGGCCGTGGCGCGTTGCGCACCCAGTAGTCGGTGAAATCGTCGCGCTCGAAAAAGGTTGTCGCCGGGAGAATGTAGTGCGCATGGCGCGCGGTCTCGTTGATGTAGAGGTCGATGGCGACAAACAGGTCCAGTTGTTCCAGCGCCTCGGCCAGCTCGTTGCCGGCGGGATAGGAATGCACCGGGTTGCCGCTCTCGACAAACAGCGCGCGCAATTGCCCCTTGCCCGGCGTGACGATCTCAGCCGCCAGCGCGCCGCCGGGCGATTGGCCCAGCACCAGCGGAATGTCGCCGATGCGCGACCGCGCCGCGCCATAGGGGGCGAGCACCGGCGGGGATGCCGGCTGAGCCGCGAGCGGCGAAACGCCGCTGATCCACCCCCCTGGCTCGCCGAAGCGACCGGTGACGACATTGAGCGATTCGATCAGCAGATTGACCAGCGTCGGGAAGCGCCCGCGATTGGTGCCCACCCGGCCATAGCAGGCAGCCGTGCGCGCCTCGGCGAAGCGGGTCGCGAGGTCGCGGATCGCCTCGGCCGGTGCCCCGCAGCGCGCCGCCGCACGCTCGGGCGTGATTGGCTGCACCGCCGCGCGCAGATCTTCCCAGCCAGTGGTGCGCGCCTCGAGCAGGGCGCGCCTTTCCAGCCCCCGTGCGAAAATGTGGTTGAGCATCGCCGCCAGCAACCAGGCGTCGCTGTCCGGACGGATCGGCAGGTGCTCGAAGCGCTGCGCGGTCTCCGTGCGGCGCGGATCGACCACCACCACTGCACCGCGCGCATGGATCGCCGCCAGCTTGGGGAGTACGCGCGGTTCGGCAACCAGCGACATGTGCGAAACCAGCGGATTGCCGCCGAGGATAATCAGGAAATCGCAGTCCTCGAGGTCGGGGAAAGTCCAGTCCGCCGCACCGCCGAAGACCAGTTCCTGCGCCAGATTCTTCGCGCCGGTATCGATATGCAGCGAGCTGAAGCTCTTGTTGCCGCCCAGCGCCCTGAGGAATTGCGCGCCGTAGAGCGCGCGCAGCGTGGCGAAGGAAGCCGGGTTGCCCTTGAACAGCCCGATCCCTTCGGCATCGCGCGCCATCACCGGGCGCAGCCGCGCGGCGATATCGTCGAGCGCCTCGTCCCAGCTCACCGGTTCGAACTCTCCCGGTCCGCCGATGCGGCGCAGCGGGGTGAGCACGCGGTCGGGATCGTGGGTGACCGACGCCATGGCCGGACCCTTGATGCAGAGGTGCCCTTCCGACACCGGATGGTCGCGGTCAGGCCCGACTTTGCCGATCACGCCGCTCGTCACCTCGGCGATCAGCCCGCACTGCGCCTCGCACAGCCGGCAGAAGGTGCGATGCAGTCCGTCCGCGCCGGGCGCTTGCGCAAATATGCTCTCTGCCATGGCCGAGGCCCTCTCGCCGCTCGCAAAAATCGGTCGGATGATGGCACGATCCGGTTCCCCAAGCTAGTCACCCAGGCGAAGCGACAGCGCCGACCTTGCTCAGTTCTTGGGCCAGCCCGAGGCAAAGCGTCAGATCAGAATTAATGCGAGGCTACTTCGCAGTCGCCTTGGCCCGCGGTGCCTTGGCTGGTTTGGCGCGCGCAGGTTTGGCAGCTTTCTTCACCGTGCCGCCTTCGCTGAGATCGGCCAGCGCGCGATCGGGAGAATCGAAAACAACTTCGCCAACGGCCTTCTTGCCGATCGAATACTTGTAGACGACATAGGCGGACGCTCCGGCGGCGGCCCAGCGAAGCAGTTTCATGGCGAATCTCCTGGTCGGCCCCCTGCCGCAGCAAGGGGGGAGCGAACTCTAAGCGCATTTTTGCCGCGCGATCAAATCTCGCGGCCGAGTCTTCCGCGAGAAGTTTCTCGATCTGCCGCCGCGAGACCTTGTTGCTGTGGAGCATCGGCACGTCGGCATGCGCCAGTTCGACGAAAGCGCGTGGAACCTTGAAGCCTGAAAGTCGCCCGCGCAATTCGGCCTCGATTGCCGCGAAGTCCAGGCTTTCGCCCTCGCGCGGGATCACGCCGGCGACGACCAGCTGGCCGCGCTCCTGGTCGGGCAGGCCGACGACATAGGCGACATGCACCGCTGGCAACGATTGCAGCTCCATCTCGACCTCGGCGGGCGAGACGTTCGAGCTGGCGGTCTTTATCATGTCGCCGTCGCGGCCGACGAAGAGGATGCGGCTGCCCTCGACGAGGCACATGTCGCCGGTATGGTAGTAGCCGTCGGGCGTGTAATATGCGTCGCGCTCGACCTTGTGGAGCCCGGGCGACAGCGCGTAGCCGCGCACCTGCATCTCGCCGCGCTCGCCCTCGGCGACGGGATTGTCGTTTTCGTCGGCGATGCGCACTTCGTAGCGGTCGGCGATGTGGTCCATCGGCGCGCAGAGCGGGAAGCCCTTGGCGCGGACTTCGTCGCCAAAGGTATAGGGGCCGAGCGTTTCGGTCATGCCGAGGCCCCAGAAGGGCGGCTGCTGCTTCATCGCCGCCATGTCGTCCTCGGCCATAACGCTGCCCATGGCCATGCGGTTGCTGGTCGAGGTGCCCTCGGTGCACATGGTCACCGCGCCACCGGCCCAACCGGGCAGCAGGTACATCATAAGTCCGCCGATCCAGAACATCGGCAGGAAGGCGCTGATTTCCTTGCCGCGCGTCACATTGGTCATGCGCGTCAAGTATTGCGCGCGGAACATCGCCGGGCCGTGGCAATGCTTGACCCCCTTGGGCAGCGCCATCGAACCCGAGGTGTAGATCTCGATCATCTGGTCGGTGGGATGGACTTCGCTTTCGACCGCGACGAGCAGGTCGTCGCCGACTGTCGCGGCGGCATCGGTCAGCCAGGCCAGATCGGCGATTCCCGAGGGCAATCCATCGCCGCCCGAGACGATCCAGCGCAGATAGGGCGCTTCGGGTAGTCGCAGGTCGGGGCTGGTCTGTTCGCGCAGACCCGGCATCGCCTCGCACAGCCGCTCGGCATAATCATGCCGCAAGAGGCTGCGCTGGACGATCAGGCCGCCAACATCGGACTGGCGCAGCACGCGCACCAGCTCGTTCGACTTGATCAGCGTCGAAATCGGCACGGCAATCGCGCCGATGCGGGCAATCGCCGCGAGGATCACCGCGAATTGCGGGCTGTTGCCATAGATGAAACCAATGCGATGCCCCTTGCCGACGCCGCGCGCGATCAGGCCCTTGGCGAGCTGCGCCGAGCGCGCGTCGAGCTCGCCGAAGCTGGCGGCATCGTCGGGAATGGAGTCGGCCTTGAGCACAATCGCCGGATCGTCGCCATAGGCGGCGGCGGCGGCGCGGATCAGCTGCGGGAAGGTCGTCGCCGCTACCGGGCCGGGCGCAGTGCTTGTGTCGGTGCTCACGAGATTAAAGTCCTCATCCATTGGGCTGCAAGTCGCCCTTGCCAACACGTATTCGGAAAGATCGTCCTGCCAGATTCGATCTAGCCCCACCAGCCATACCAGGCTTGTGAACCGCCCGGGCGCCTCAGCCGTGTCTGCATCGCCTCGCCATCCTCTGCTTTGGCGCGAGACTATCAGCCGCCGCTGCACTTGCCGAATCCCTCGCGCTGCCCGCCGTGCCGCCTCGGCGCGGGACACCATGGCTTCCTCGCCGCTTGCCTTTTCGATCCCAGTGCGAGAGTGAACGCCAGGCTGCGGCACCGGACAAGGTGCCACGGCGTGAGGATCATCGAGAGGATTTTACCAATGAGCGACATTCTGGGTTACAAAGGCAAGCGCGTCGTCGTCAGCGGCTGTTTTTCCGGCATGGGCGAGGCGACCGCCAAGATTCTGCTCGATCTCGGCGCTGAAGTGCATGGCCTCGATTTCAAGCCCAGCGCGCTCCCCCTCGCCTCGTTCAACCAGATCGACCTGCGCGAACCCGCGACGATCGAGGCCGGGGTCAAGGCCATCGGTGGCAAGATCGACGCGCTGTTCAATTGCGCTGGCCTGGCCGGCGGCGGTGCCTTCCCGCCGATGGATACCTTCAAGGTCAACTTCGTCGGCACCCGTCATCTGACCGATTGCATCATCCCGCTGATGGGCCAGGGGAGCGCGATTGTTTCGATCTCGTCGACCGGGGGCCTCGGCTGGAGCCAGCGTATCCCCACCCACATGGAGTTGCTGATGACCCAGGGCTACCAGGGCGCGGTCGACTGGGCCGAGGCGCATATGGACCAGGTGGCGGAAGGCTATGCCTTCTCCAAGGAAGCGGTGATTGTCTGGACCCAGTTCATGGGCGCGCAGCTGATCAAGCGCGGCATCCGCATCAATTGCTCGCTGCCCTCGCCGACCCAGACGCCGATGATGGCGACCTTCCACGCGACTGCGGGCAAGGACATCGTCGATGCCGCCGCCGAGCCGCTCGGCCGCTACACCACGCCTGCCGAGCAGGCCGGACCGCTGGTGCTGATCTGCAGCGATGCCGCCGGCGTGGTCAACGGCGTGGTGCTGCCAGTCGATGGCGGGTTCATGGGCGGGCTGGTCACCGGCCAGGTGGACATCAGCAGAATGATGGGCGGCGCGGCGAAGCAGCAAGGCTGATCGCGCAAAGCCCGTTCAGGGTTAACCGAAAGACAAGTCAATGGGCGCTATAGGCGCGGGCATGAGCGCTAACGCCTCGCCCGCGCCCCACCGGGCTGCCGATGCTTTCCGGGCGACTGGACGCGAGAGGCTTGAGGGTCTCGATGGCCTGCGCGGGATCGCTGCGCTCAGTGTGCTCGGCTACCATGCCGTCGGCTTGCTCCATCCCGAATGGAACCTGATCGGCAGAGGCTATCTCGCGGTCGATTTCTTCTTCATGCTGAGTGGCTATGTCATGGCCCGCACCTACGAGCAGCGGCTCGCACAGGGCTTCGGCACCCGCCGGTTCATGGTCGCGCGCTATCGCAAATTATGGCCGTTCATGGCGGTGGGCGCACTGCTCGGTACGCCGATTGTCGCGTTCCAGCTCGGCGATCCGCTGGCGACGCTGAAAATCGCCGCGCCCAATATTCTGCTCATCCCCAGCTTTGGCGAGGGCGCGCTCTATCCGGTCAATATCGCCGCCTGGTCGATCGCGGCCGAACTGTTTGCCAACCTGCTCCACGGCCTCATCCTGTGGCGCATGCCGTCCCGCATGCTTGCGCTGCTTTGCCTGTGCCTGGTGCCGCTGGTGTGCTGGATTGCCGCCAGCTTTGGCGGCCTGACGGTGGGAGCCGATACGGCCAGCACGCATCTGGGATTTGCCCGCGCACTGTTGCCCTACTGCATCGGCATCATGCTGTGGCGCTGGTGGCGCGACCGGCCGACACTCCCGGTCAACCCGGGTCTGGCCTTTGCCGCCATGCCGCCGCTGGTGCTGCTGGTGCCGGCGCTGCTGGCCGTGCCGTGGGCCTATGACATTGCCTTTTCCCTGCTGGTCTGCCCGCTGCTGATGGCCGGGGGTCTGGCCTGGCGCGGCTCCAGCGCGACTTTGCGCTGGATCGGGCTGATTTCCTTTCCGCTCTATGCCGTCAACCTGCCGATCCTGCTGTGGTCGAAGGCTCTCGGGCTGGGCATGCTTTCAGGATTAGCGCTGTGCCTGGGCCTGGCGTGGTATCTGGCCATGCAGACAGGCGCGCAAGCAGCGGCAAGGCCCCTTGCGGCACATGGCTGACCACCGGCATTAGGGACTTAATTCCCGGATGATGAGCGGCTAGGGTGCACCGCGATGGAGACCCCGCCCCCGCCTCGCAGCAGCCCCCGCCTCCCCGGCCTCGAGGCGCTGCGCGGGGTCGCCGCGATCTGCATCCTGTTGCTTCACACCCGCGCGGTGTTCGGCGGCAAGCCGGTGTTCGGCAAGGGCTATCTCGCGGTCGAATTCTTCCTCATGCTCTCCGGCTTCCTCATGGCCTATGCCCAGGAAGCGCGGATGGGCCGCGACTTCGCGCCATTGGCCTTCATGACCAAGCGCTACTGGCGGCTGTGGCCAACCATGGCCCTGGGCAGCGCGATCGGTTTGCCGCGCCTGTTCCTGCGCACCAGCGGGCTGGGCCAGTTTCTTGGCGCGGCGGTGCCAACCTGCTGCTGCTGCCGTTCCCGGTGCGGCGCGAGCTGTTTCCGCTCAACATTCCCGCCTGGACGATCTTCTTCGAACTCGTCGCCAATCTGCTGCATGTTCTGGTGCTGCGCCACTTGCGGGAGCGGACGATCTGGCTGGGCATTGCCGCGCTGGCTCCGGTGGTGGCGGCGATCGGCATGGCCTGGGGCAATCTTCGATGTGGGCGCGCGGCCCGAATCATGCTGGCGGGGCTGCCGCGCATCCTGTTCGCCTATCTCATCGGCGTGGCGCTGGGGCGCTGGTGGCGGGCCAGACGCCGCTGCCGGTGCCGGGCTGGCTGGCGATCCCGGCGATGCCGGTGATCCTCGCCGGCGGCTGGTGGCTTAGGCTGGACCAGCTGGTGGTTCGACTATGCCTTCACTGTGATCGCCTGCCCGATGATGATCGCCGGCGGCTTGCGGCTGACGCGGTTTCACACCGTGGCCGGGCTGTTCGGCCAGCTCTCCTTCCCCTTGTTCGCGGTGCAGATGCCGATCCTGCAAGGCATGGAAATGCTCGGCTTCGGCTACTGGACCGGCATGCTCGCCGCGTTGGCCGGCGGCGTCTGCGCTGCGCTTCTGGCCAGTCTGCCGGGCCGCTGGCGCTCGGCGCGCAAACAGGCGGCAATCGCGTGAGGATCGGACGCCAATGTGACGTTGCGCTTGGCCTTCACATTATGATGTGATATCTGATTTGCATGAGCACATCGACTATCGAGAAAGTCCGCAGCCTCGTCAGCGACGGCGGGTTGACCAAGGCCGGCCTCGCCCGCGCCGCCGGCCTCCATGCCAACACCCTGCGCGATTGCACCGAGCCCGGCTGGAACCCCACGTCGGAGACGCTGACCAAGCTTGAGCGCTTTCTCTTCGCCAACGACGACCGTCCGGTGCTGGTGCCGATCGAGGAGATCATCGACGAGGCGCGCAACGGGCGCATGTATGTCCTGGTCGATGACGAGGACCGCGAGAACGAGGGCGATCTGATTATCCCGGCGCAGATGGCGACGCCCGACGCGATCAATTTCATGGCCACCCACGGGCGCGGCCTGATCTGCCTGACCTTGACCAGCGCGCGCATCGAGCAGCTCGGGCTCGACCTGATGAGCCGCCACAACGGCACCCGCCACGAGACCGCCTTCACCACCTCGATCGAGGCGCGCGAAGGGGTCACCACCGGCATTTCCGCCGCCGACCGCGCGCGCACCGTCTCGGTGGCGATCGACGGCTCCAAGGGCAAGGACGACATCGTTACCCCCGGCCATGTCTTCCCGCTGCGCGCCCGCGACGGCGGGGTGCTGGTCCGCGCCGGGCACACCGAGGCGGCTTGCGACATCTCGCGGCTCGCCGGGCTCAATCCTTCGGGCGTGATCTGCGAGATCATGCGCGACGACGGCACCATGGCCCGGCTCGACGATCTGGTCGGATTCGCGCGGCTGCACGACCTCAAGATCGGCACCATCCGCGACCTGATCGCCTATCGCCGCAAGCACGACCGGCTGGTCGAAAAGAAGGCCGAGATCACCTTCACCAGCCGCTGGGGCGGCGACTGGAGGGCCTGCTCCTTCTACAACAAGGCGACCGGCGACGAGACCATGGCACTGGTCAAGGGCCGCCCGGATGGCAGCGAACCCACGCTGGTGCGCATGCACACGCTGTCGGTGTTTTTCGACATTTACGGCGAAGTAAGCGAGCGCTCGGAACTGCTGCACCGTTCGATGGAAATAATCGGCGAGCAGGGCGCGGGCGTCATCGTGGTGATCAATCGCCCGATGCAGCGGATGATGTCGCGCACCATCGAGATCAAGACCTCTGTCCGCGCCGGGGCAGAACCGCCGCTGGAGGAATTGCGCGACTATGGCGTCGGTGCGCAGATTCTGGCGGAACTCGGGATCCACGACATGATCCTGCTGACCAACACCCACCACACGCTGGTCGCGCTGGAGGGCTATGGCCTGTCCATCGTCGGCGAGCGGCGGATCGATTGAGCGGGGCTTTGGTGCCCCAATGGCTGGCGGATAGTTCGAACGCCAAGGCATGAGCTGGAGAAGTATTGACAACTCAGTTATAATGTCATAATTGTAACTACAGATGATCGCAAACATCCGCTTCGAATGGGATGCTGCCAAGGCAGAGGCCAATTTGCGCAAGCACGGCGTTTCGTTTGAATTGGCACGGTTTGCCTTTGCCGATCCCTTTGCCATCCTCGATCAGGACCGTATCGAAGGTGGCGAATATCGCTGGCGAACCACTGGAATGGTTGGCGGCATGACACTCCTGGTCGTCGCTCACACCCTGCGCGATGAAACCGATGTTGAGGTCATTCGCATCATATCGGCCCGCTCTGCCCAGCGGCATGAAAGAAAACGCTATGAAGAACAAGCTCGTAACCTCTGATTTTGACATCAATAATCCGCCGCCGCTTACCGCTGAACAGCGCGCGGAACTGGCACGCATCGCCGCGATCAGCGACGAGGACATAGACGTATCGGATATCCCGCCCCTGCCAGAAGAATTCTGGACCAACGCCACCCGCTTCCGCGACCGGCAGCTCTATCGTCCGGTAAAACGTCAGGTGACACTGCGCCTTGATGCCGATGTCATCGCCTGGTTCAAGGCCCAGCAAGACGGCAAACGCGGCTATCAAACCCAGATCAACGCGGCCCTGCGGCGGGTAGTTGAACAGGAGCAGCGCAAGGCGGGCTGAGGTTGGATGGAGGATTCAATGCGTGCACTGTCGCTGGAAGGCCAATTGCCGGAAATTGTTCCTTTTATCGCCAAAAGGATGCGTTCTTCCGAAGATGAAGCCCGATCCCCGAAGTACGCGCACCTGGAACGCGAACGCCGCTGGCTTGTAGACCCGGCCAAGAGTGCAATGGTCGAGGCAACCGACCCAATCACTATAACCGACCACTACATTGCTGGCACCAGACTCCGTTTGCGCCGGATGGCCTGCGCAGAAAGCCTGCCTTCATTCAAGCTCACCAGAAAATACGAGTGCGGCGATCCGCTCGCGCGGCCGATTGTCACCGCATATCTGACCGATGCCGAATATGATGTGTTTGCCGCGCTGCCTTCCCATATAATCCAGAAACGCAGGTTTCTGGTGCGCGAGAACGGGCACGATTTCAGCCTTGATCGTTTCGAAGGAGCTCTCGCCGGGCTGGAGTTGGCCGAGATCGAAATGACTGACGAAGCCGAACTGCGGAATCTGCCCGATCCGGCGTGGACGGTGCGCGACGTCAGCAGCGATTCCCGTTACCAAGGCGGCACGCTTGTCGTAAATGGCATTCCTGGGGAGTAAACTGAATGGCCAAATTCCTCATCATCGAAGCCCGCTTCTACGACCATCTCAACGACCTGCTGGTGGCCGGGGCCAATGCCGCAATCAAGGCTGCGGGGCACAAGTCAGAGGTCATCACCGTGCCCGGCGCGCTCGAAATTCCCGGTGCCATCGCGCTCGCTGACCAGTCGGGCGACTATGCCGGCTATGTCGCGATTGGCGTGGTCATCCGCGGCGAGACCTACCACTTCGAGATCGTTGCCGGCGAAAGCGCGCGCGGCCTCATGGCGCTTGACCATGGATGGCCTGGCCATCGGCAACGGCATCCTCACGGTCGAGAACGAAGCGCAAGCCCTGGTCCGCGCCGACCCCGCGCAGAAAGACAAGGGCGGCGAGGCAGCCACGGCGGCTCTGGCCCTGCTGGCGCTACGTGAGCGCTTCGCCGGCTGATGGCAGCGGCGCAACATCGTTAGCATTTCGTTGAGTCCCGCCTGCTAGACCTCCGCTGCGGCGCGCGTTTGCGCCAGTGGCAAAGGTTAACAGCGTGGCGAGCAGCGCAATCCCGCGCGATTATCCAGAGGCGTCAGGCGCGCCTGTGCCGATGGCCGCCGCACAGGTGCTCGATGTCCGCGCGCTCGACTGGCCGTGCTGCGAAGCGCCGAGCATCCTCCAGGCCTGGAACGCGCTGGCGCGATCCGCGGTCGAGCCCAATCCCTTTCTGGAGAGCTGGTACCTGCTGCCGGCGCTGCGCGGGCTCGATCCGGGCGAAGGCGTGCAGATGCTGCTGTTTGAGACCGCAGAGGTGCTCGCCGGCATGATTCCGGTCACCGCCGCACCGCGGTATTACGGCCGCCGCCTGCCGCATCTGGCCGGCTGGACCCACCCCAACGCCTTCCTCGGCGCGCCGCTGGTCGCCCCCGGTTTCGAGCACGCGTTCTGGCGGGCGCTGCTGGCCTGGGCCGATGCCCAGCCCGGCCATGCGCTGTTCCTGCATCTGTCGTCGCTGCCGCTCGCCGGGCCGCTACATGGCGCGCTGACCGAAGTGCTGGCCGAACAGCGCCGCACAGCGGGGCTGGTTCACCGCGAGGAACGTGCGCTGCTCGTTGCTGGCCAGACCCCCGAGGCCCATTTCACCGCCGCGCTGTCGGGCAAGAAGCGCAAGGAATTGCGCCGCCAGCTGACTCGGCTCGGCGAGGCGGGCAAAGTCAACTTCCAGCGCCAGAGCGACGACGCCGGGCTGCCGGAATGGACCGAGCACTTCCTCGCGCTGGAAGCCGCCGGCTGGAAGGGCAAGTCCGGATCGGCGCTGGCCCAAGCCGGCGCGACCGATGCGCTATTTCGCGAAGGGCTCGCCGGGGCCGCCGCGCAAGGCCGGCTCGAACGGCTGACGCTTTCACTCGACGAGCGCCCCATCGCCATGCTGGCCCAGTTCATCTGCCCGCCCGCCGCCTTCAGCTACAAGACCACCTACGACGAGGCCTATGCCCGCTTTTCGCCCGGCGTCCTGCTGCAATGCGAGAACCTGCTGATGCTCGACCGGGCGGACATCGCCTGGACCGACAGCTGCGCCGCGCAGGACCATCCGATGATCGACCACATCTGGCGCGAGCGCCGCGCGCTGGGGCGGATTTCCATCGCCATCGGCGGCAAGCTGCGCCGCGCCGCCTTCGCGCGGCTGCTCAAGCTGGAGCTGGGCCGCAAACCCACCGGCGTGGCGGCATGAGCGTTTTTTCAGCCGATGCAGTGGCTGCGTTTTCGGCCAGCTATCCCGAGATACCGCACAAGCTGGCGCATGGCCTCGGTGCCCATCCGCTGCTCGAACTCGAGGCCTTGGCCCGGCTCGCCGAAGCGCTGCCGCCCGCTTCGATCGAATACAATCGCGGCGACGTGCCGATCGGCGTTTCCGGCAAACCCGGCGCGACCGGGCTGGCGATCGGCGAAACCATCCGCCGGATCGGCGAGAGCGGCAGCTGGGCGGTGCTCAAGAATATCGAGCAGATTCCGGATTATGCCGCGCTGCTGGCCGCGCTGCTTGACGAATTGCAACCCGCCATCGCGGCCCGGACCGGGCGCATGCTGCACACCCAGGCCTATGTCTTCATCTCCTCGCCGGGCGCGGTGACGCCCTATCACTTCGACCCCGAGCACAATGTCCTGCTGCAACTGCGCGGCACCAAGGCGATGACCCAGTTCCCCGCCGGCGACGCAGCCTATGCCGCCGACGAAGTTCACGAGACCTACCACACCGGCGGCGCGCGCGAGCTTGCCTGGCACGACGGAATGCTGGCCGGCGGCCGCGAATGGCCGCTCGCGCCGGGCGAGGCGCTCTATGTGCCGGTGATGGCCCCGCATTTCGTGCGCAACGGCCCCGCGCCCTCGGTCTCGCTGTCGATTACCTGGCGCTCGGAATGGAGCTTCGCCGAAGCCGACGCCCGCGCCTTCAACGCCGCGCTGCGCCGCATCGGCCTGAATCCCCGCAAACCCGACCGCTGGCCCGCGCGCAACCGCGCCAAGGCGCTCGGCTGGCGGTTGCTGAGGAAGCTGCGCGGCTCTGGTTAGAGCAAGTTGTGTTTGATTTGAAACCCCTTGTTCCCCCGCGAAGGCGGGGGCCTCAGGCGGGAAAACGCGACGGCTTGCCCAGCGGCATGAGGCCCCCGCCTTCGCGGGGGAGCCAAGCCGGGATGTTTTGCCTTGCTCCCCGCCTAGTCCCCGTCGAGCAGATTGCCGAGTCCGCCCAGTACAGAGCCTTCGCCCCGGTTCTGCCCGCCTCTGCTGCCTGAGGCGGCGAGCATCCGCCCGGCGAGCCGCGCGAAGGGCAGCGACTGGATCCACACCCTGCCCGGGCCGCGCAGCCGCGCGAAAAACATGCCCTCGCCGCCGAACAGCATCGAGCGCACCCCGCCTGCGGTCATGATGTCGAAATCGACGCTCGGGGTGTAGGCGGCAAGGCAACCGGTATCGACATGCAGTTCCTCGCCCGCAGCCAGTGTGCGCTCGACGATGGTGCCGCCCATCTGCACGAACACCCAGCCGTCGCCTTCGAGCTTCTGCATGATGAAGCCCTCGCCACCGAACAGCCCGGTGAGCATCTTGCGCTGAAACTGTACGCCGATCGAGACCCCGCGCGCGGCGGCGAGGAAGCTGTCTTTCTGGCAGATCAGCGTGCCGCCCATGTCGCTCAGCTTGATCGGCAGGATCGCGCCGGGGATCGGTGCCGAAAAGGCGACGCGCGCCTTGCCCTGCCCCTGATGGGTGAACACCGTGGTGAACAGGCTTTCGCCAGTGACCAGCCGCTTGCCTGCACCCAGCAGCTTGCCCATGAAGCCGCCCTCCGCGCCGCGCCCGTCGCCGAACACGGTGGACATGGCGATGGTGCCGTCTTTCCACACCATCGCCCCGGCCTCGGCCACCGCGCTTTCGCCGGGATCGAGCTCGATTTCGAGGAATTGCAGCTCCTGCCCCTTGATCTCGAAATCGATATCGTCGGCGATGCCGGCGCTGCGGGTGTGGCTCCACGGACTGGATGACATGAAATATCTCCTATGATGATTGTCCAGCGGGGATCAGCCCGCGCATTTCGGTGACGATGTCCCAGACCGCGATGAACAGTGCGGCGATAATCGGGCCAATGATGAAGCCACTGAGGCCGAAAAGTTCCAATCCGGCGACAGTCGCGATCAGCACGACAAAATCGGGCAGTTTGGTGTCCTTGCCGACCAGGATAGGCCGCAGCAGATTGTCGATCATGCCGATGATGAAGATGCCGCAGAACACCAGCACCGCGCCTTCCCAGACCGATCCCGTCACCAGCAGATAGAAGGCAACCGGCACCCAGATGATCCCCGTGCCCACCGCCGGAACCAGCGAGAAGAAGCCCATCAGCAGTCCCCACAGCAGGGCCGCCTCAATGCCGAGAAACCAGAAGATCAGCCCGCCGACCACGCCCTGCAATATCGCGACCAGCACTGTTCCCTTCATGATCGCGCGCACCACGCGCAGGAACTTGTCGATCAGCCCGTCGCGCACGTCGGGACGCAGCG
The DNA here is from genome assembly GCA_963777795.1 of uncultured Alphaproteobacteria bacterium. Taxonomy (GTDB): domain Bacteria; phylum Pseudomonadota; class Alphaproteobacteria; order Sphingomonadales; family Sphingomonadaceae; genus Novosphingobium. The sequence goes on along the minus strand of CAVZRM010000002.1, from coordinate 311,095 downwards.
GCATAGCCTGGCGAAATCGCGCCCCGAGGCTATCGCCGTCGCGCAGCAGAAACCAGGTGAGGTAGAGCATCACGCCCAGCGCCGCGAGAAAGCTCAGCGCGCCCTGGCCCACGGTCAGCGCCTGGGTGGCGACGCTCCTGAGGCCGCTTGACAGCCCAGAGCCGATCAGCGCGCGCAGCCGGTCGGCATCCATGAAATCGTATTCGTCGGCAAGCCGGGTGAGCGGAGCAGGCAGTGCGTCGGTCAGGTTGCCCAGGATTGCTGCAAAATCGATCTTGCCGGTCTGCACCTGCGCATAGAGGCCGGCCGCCTGCTGCACCAGGCTGACCCCCAGCAGGACCGCCGGGACGATGACCAGCGCCACGATCAACAGCAGCGTCAGAGTCGCTGCCAGCCCTTCGCGCCCGCCCAGCCGCACCGTCAACCAGCGGTAGAGCGGAGCGAAGATGATCGCAGCGACAAGGCCCCACAGGATCGCGCCGAAATAGGGCGTCATCAGCCAGGCAAAGGTCAGCGAGACGACCAGCAAAAGCACGGCAAAGCCGACGTTCTCCATCGTCCAGCCGCCTGTTTGTTTGCCACTCATGCAGTGAAGTCCTCGCTCGCCGATTGCTCAACCGCCGGGATGATAGAAGTCATAGACGGTTTGCGCCACTGCCGCCGAAACGCCGGGCGCGCGTTGCAAATCCTCGAGACCGGCGGTGCGCACGCGGCTCGCCGTGCCGAAGTGCAGCAGCAGCGCGCGCTTCCTCGCCGGGCCGATGCCGGGGACTTCGTCGAGCGGGCTCGCGGTGATCGCGCGGCTGCGCTTGTCGCGGTGCGCGCCGATGGCAAAGCGGTGGACCTCGTCGCGCAGGCGCTGGAGGTGGAACAGCAAGGGCGAGTTGACCGGCAGCATCTTCTCGCGCCCGTCGGCAAAGTGGAACACCTCGCGCCCGTCACGACCGTGGTGCGGGCCTTTGGCGACGGCAATCAGCGGCAGGTCCTCGATCCCCATTTCCTCGAGCGCATCCCTCACCGCCGACATCTGGCCCTTGCCGCCGTCGATCAGCACCAGATCGGGCCATATGCCGTCGCGCTCCAAATCCTCCCCGGAACGGGGAGGGGGACCATCCGCAGGAAGGTGGAGGAGGCCCGCCTCGCCACTAACGCTGTGTTCGGGGAGAGGTGGAACCCCTCCGTCGCTTCGCGCCACCTCCCCGTTTCGGGGAGGATTTAGCAGGCGTCCGAAATCTGCGCTGCATCACCTCGCGCATCATGCCGAAGTCGTCATCGCTGCGCGCGGTCTTGATGTTCCATTTGCGATATTGCCCCTTGAGGAATCCGTCCGGCCCGGCAACGACCATCGCGCCGAGGGCATTGGTGCCCTGGATATGGCTGTTGTCGTAGATCTCGATGCGCTGTGGCGGCTCGGCCAGTTCGAGGAATTCCGCAAGCTCGCGGTTGAGCCTTGCTTTGGTGCCGCTTTCGGCCATGCGCCGCTCGAGCGCCTCGACGGCATTGCGATGTGCCTGTTCGATCAGCCGCCGCCGGTCGCCGCGCTGGGGCACCGAAATCTCCACCCTGCCCCCGGCCTTGCCGTGCAGCGCCTCGGCCAGCAGGTCCGCCTCGGGCAGCGCGCGATCGACAAGGATCACCCGCGCCGGCGGCACATCCTCATAGAACTGCGCGAGGAAGCTGGTGAGCACCTCGGCCTCGTCGAGCCCCTCGGTGTGGCTGGGGAAAAAGGCGTGGTGACCCCAGTTCTGCCCGCCGCGGATGAAGAAGGCCTGCACCGCCAGATTCCCGCCCTTGGCCGCCACGGCGAAGACATCGGCATTGCCGAGGCCCTCGGCGTTGACCGCCTGGCTGCCCTGGATGAAGCTGGCCGCGCGCAGCCGGTCGCGCAGCATGGCGGCGCGTTCGAAGTCGAGCGTGGCAGCGGCCTCGTCCATCTGGCTGGCGATCCGCGCCTGCACGGCGGAACTCTTGCCGCCGAGAAATTCCTTCGCCTCGCCGACCAGCCCGGCATAGTCCGCTTCGTCGATGCGCCCGACACACGGAGCCGAGCAGCGCTTGATCTGGTAGAGCAGGCAGGGCCGGTCTCTCCGGGAAAAAAAGCTGTCAGTGCAACTTCTTAGCAGGAACAGTTTCTGCAACGCATTGATCGTGGTGTTGACCGATCCGGCGCTGGCGAACGGTCCGTAATAGTCGCCTTTGGCACGCCGCGCGCCGCGATGCTTCATGATGCGCGGGAACGCGTGGTCGGCGCGCAGCAGGATGAACGGGAAGCTCTTGTCGTCGCGCAGCAGCACATTGTAAGGCGGGCGATAGCGCTTGATCAGCTGCGCCTCGAGCAGCAGCGCCTCGGCTTCCGAATTGGTGGTGACGATGGTCAGGCTGCGTGTCTGGGCGACCATGCGCCGCAACCGCTGCGGCAGCCGTTCGACCTGGGTGTAGTTCGCCACCCGGTTGCGCAGCGCCCGCGCCTTGCCGACATAGAGCACGTCGCCGCGCGCGTCGCACATGCGATAGACCCCGGGCCGGGGCTTGAGTGTCGCCAGCGTCTCACGGATCGCGGCGACCCCCGCCTCGATGTCTGGCTCGCCGCTGCCCTTCAGCGTGTAGGACGCCCGCTCCTCGTTGAAGCGGTCGGAACTTTGCCGGTCAGGGGGAACGGAATTGCGGGCCATCGCCGGTGAGATAGGTCATCCGTCGCGCTGGCGAAAGCCACGACGGAATCAGAAGTTCTTGCGGAAATCGATGCCGACCACGCGCCCCTTTGGATCGCGATAGTCCGGCTGATACGAGATCGGCACCGCGCCGCTGCCGTCAGTCACCCGCTGGCGTGCATCCAGCACATTGTCGAAGCTGAAAGCGAGCCGCACGCCCTTGAGGAACGGCACGGACTCGACGATCTTCGGCTTCTGGTCGAAGTTGACGAACAGCCGCATGTTGAGCTTGAACAGGCTGCCGAAGCGCAGATCGCCTGTTCCCGGCGCGCCGCTGGAGCGCACGTTGACCGGCGCGGTCCAGTTGCCCCAGAAGCGCAGCCCGAGCCCGCGATAGAAGAAGCCGCCCTCGGCCTCGAGCCCGTGGCGCGCCACGCCGCCGGCAGTCAGAGCATCGCCATTCAGCAGATCGAGCAGCGGCCCGGCGTCGGCAACCCGCACCGCCTCGTCGAAGCGATAGGTGTGGTAGAGCGACAGGTTCCAGCGGCCCTGGCCGTTGCCGCCGCCGCCCATCATGCCCCGCATCGCGCCCATGCCGCCCCGGCCCATGCCGCCTCCGCCAGGTCCACCCGGGCCGCGCGGCCCGGTGCCCGGCGGACGCCCGCCCGGCGGTATGCCCGCCATGCCGGGAATCCCGCCGCGCGCGCCGCCCGCTCCCTGGGGCAGCGGCTTGCCGAGCGGGCCGGCGATATTGAAGCCCCAGCGCAGTCGCGATCCGGTGGTTTCGGCGAAAGTCACCGGGCGGCGGTCGATCGACACCAGCCGCCCGGAAGCATCGCGGGTCACCCGGCCAGGAAAGGCCGCTTCGATTTCCGGGGTCAACAGCGGGAACGATTGGGTGACGTCGTTCGAACGATTGCGGAAATACTCGACCAGCAGGTTGCTGTTTTTCAGCCCGGGAATTTCCCAGTTCGCGGAAAGCTTGAGATCGCGCTGGGTCTCGCGCAGCAGCGCGCGGTTGCCGCCGGCGATCACCGTGACCAGCGTCGTTTCGCCGCGCATGAAATCGTAGACCGGCACGTTGAAGCCGAGGATCTGCGGATTGCCGAGCTGGTTGAGCGAAGGCGCTGCCTGGTTGACGATATAGCTCGCCTGCAGCCCGAGCTTCTCGGTCGGGGCCCAGGTCATGCCCACGCTCCAGTCGGTCAGCGTGCCAAAGTCCGACAGGCGATTGAGCCCGCCGCTGAGATTGAGCGTGATGTCGCCAATCCCGCCAAGCACGCCTTCCTTGCGGCTGGTCAGCGGCAGAGCCGAGATTGACCCCGGCCGAGAGATCGCCCCGGTTCAGCCGCGTGCGCCCAACCGTCGAGCTGGTGTCGGTGTTGTCCGAGGCCGAATAGGCGAACCCGGCCTTGACCGTCAGGCTCGCATCGCCCGCAGGGAGCCGCAGTGGCGAGCCAACCATGGTGACCAGCGAGGTCACCGCGGTGTCCTTGGTCCGCGCCCGGTCGAACCCGGCGGGCGTCAGCGCCGGAAGTGCGCCGGTGACAGGCAGGGTCCCCGCTGCCGCTGCCGCGACCAGTGCCGAAGCATCGCCGCGGCGGTCGATCTGGGTCCGGGTATCGCTGTAGCTGGCATCGACCGTCGCGGTCAGCCTCCAGTTACCGATGGGCTGGTTGAGGGTCACGCCGCCCTGAAGCGCATTGGCCGAGCCGGTGCGGGTAAGTTCGCCGGCCAGGCTGCGCTGCGCTGTCGCGCCGCCCGGTGCTGCGAGCAGCACCGTGTCGAGCCCGAACAGGCTGCGCGAATCGCTGCGGGTAAAGGCGGCGTTGATCGAAATCTGCCCCGCACCGCGCCCCTCGCCGAGCCCGCGCGACCAGGTGCCGTTGAGCGACAGTTCGCGGCTGTCGTCGATCAGGCTGCGGTAGAGCGCGGGGTCGGGATCGGTCGAGACCGTGGGGATATTCGAGGCCGACTGCCGCACACCGCGCTCGGCCTCGGTCAGCATAGAACTGTCCTCGGCTTTGGCGGCAAGATTGAAGCGGCTCTTGCCGTTGATCGTCAGCAACGAGGCTTCGAGTTCGGACTCGGCAAAGCCGCCGCGCGTCGGCACATTGTATTCGACCGCTGCCGAGCGGCTCGAGAAATTGTCCTTGAGGATGAAGTTGATCACTCGCTGGTTGGGCGGAAAACCATAACGCAGCGCCACTTCCTCGGGCAGGATCTCCATGCGGCGGATCGCCTCGGGCGGCAGGTCGCGCATTTCGCGGAAGCTGGAGACGCGCTGGCCGTTAATCAGCATCACCGGAAAACCACCGCCACGCCCGCGTCCGCTGCCGGTCTGCGGTGCCACCGATGCGACCAGATCGGCCAGCGACCCCGCGCCGTAGGACGAGATGTCCGCCTCGTCGAGCACCTGCACCGGGGCCTGCGGGGCATCGACCTGATCGACCAGCCGCGTCGCCACCACGAGAATTTCGTTGCGCGCGGAACTGAAGCCGATCTGTTCTTCTTCGTCTTCCTCGGCAGGCACCTGCTGCGCCATGACAGGCAGGGCAGCGAAAACCAGCGGCAGGGCGCAAAGCGTTGTCGCCCCGGGAAACTTCGGTACTGGCGACACGTCGAATAATCCCGCTACCGTTCCCCCGCCGCACCTGCGGCATGCTGCCCGCATTGGCAAGGCAGCATCGGGTAACTTCGGGTAACAAGATGTCGCAGGGGCGAAATGTTCCGTCGATTGCGCCCATGCCCGCCAAGGCTTCCCTTTTGCCCCGCCCGCCGCTATGGCGCGGCGCGAACACGCTAGACAAATGACGGAACACACGCGCGCATGGCGAAAGAAGAACTGCTCGAAATGCGCGGCCAGGTGGTCGAGCTGTTGCCCAACGCCATGTTCCGGGTGCGGCTGGAAAACGATCACGAAATTCTCGGACACACCGCCGGCAAGATGCGCAAGAACCGCATCCGCGTCCTCGTCGGCGACGAGGTCCTCGTCGAACTGACGCCTTACGATCTGACCAAGGGCCGCATCACCTATCGCTTCATGCCCGGTCGCGGCGGTCCCGGCCAGTTCGGCTAAACCGCGCGCGTGGCTGACCCCAGCCTGATCCTCGCCTCCGCCAGCCCGCGCCGGCTCGAACTGCTGGCCCGGCTGGGTCTGACCCCGCAAGCGGTCGTGGCCGCCGATATCGACGAGTGCCCGCACAAGGCCGAACTGCCGCGCGACTATGCCCGGCGCATGGCGCGCGAGAAGGCGCTGGCAGTGGCGGGCGGCGGCGCGCATGTGCTCGCCGGCGATACCGTCGTCGCGCTCGGCCGCCGCGTGCTGCCCAAGGCCGAGGACGAAGCCAGCGCGCGCGAATGCCTGACGCTGCTCTCGGGCAGGCGGCATCGCGTGCTCTCCGCCGTCGCGCTCAAGGCCCCCGACGGCAGTTTGCGCGAGCGCCTGTCGGAAACCATCGTCCGCTTCAAGCCGCTTTCGCCCCATGAAATCGACGCTTATCTTGCCGGAGGCGAATGGCGCGGCAAGGCCGGGGGCTATGCCATCCAGGGCAGCGCCGAGGGACTGGTCGCGTGGATTGCGGGCAGCCACTCGGGCGTCGTCGGACTGCCGCTGTTCGAAACCCGGGCGCTGCTCAAGGCGGCAGGCTTCGCGCTTGGCTGACTGGTTGATCGAGGAAGGCATCGGCGAGCATCGCGCGATCCGGCTCGACGGCGGCACCATCGCCGCCGCGCTGCTCGACTGGCCGGGCACCTTGGCACCCGGCCAGGTCGAGGACGCATTGCTGGTCGCGCGCCGTGCCGGATCGCCGCGCGGCAGGCTGCGCTTCGCCAGCGGCGAGGAAGCGCTCGTCGATGGCCTGCCGCAGGGTGCCTGCGAAGGGGCGGCGCTGCGGGCGATCGTGACCCGCACCGCCATCGCCGAGGCCGGACGCAACAAGTTGGCCCAGGCGCCGGCCGAGCGAGGCCGCGCCCTGCCCCGCGCCGGCGCTCGCCGAAGTGCTGCGCCGCGCCGGGCAGGCTGTGAAGCCTGTCCGCCAGTTCCCCGACTGCGACTGGGACGAGCTGTTCGCCGAAGCCTGGTCGGGCGAAGCACCATTCGCCGGGGGCCGGCTGATCGTCAGCCCGACCCCGGCGATGACCGTGATCGACATCGACGGCGACCTGCCGCCGCGCGAGCTTGCCCTCGCCGCCGCGCCGGCGATTGCCGCCGCCATCGCCCGCCTGGGCATCGCCGGATCAGTCGGCATCGATTTTCCGACGCTGGCCGGGAAGGCCGATCGCCGCGCGGTCGATGATGCGCTCGCCATGGCACTTGGCGACTGGCCGCACGAGCGCACGGCGATGAACGGGTTCGGTTTCGTGCAGCTCGTCGCCCGGCTCGATCAGCCCTCGCTGGTCCAGCGCGTCGCCGCCGATCGACCGGGCGCGGCGGCGCGGGTGCTGCTGCGCCGGGCCGAACGCGTGGCGCAGCCCGGTGCCTTGCTGCTTGGCGCGCATCCCGCCGTTCGCGCGGCGATGCGCCCCGCATGGCAGGCAGAGCTCGCGCGGCGCAGCGGGCGGGCGATCCGCTGGCACGACGATCCCGCGCTTGCACTCGACGGCGGCTTCGCGCAGGCGATCTCGCCATGACCCGCTCCGCCACCCGCAAATGCCCGATCTGCGGCAAGCCGCGCCAGCCCGATCACGCGCCGTTCTGTTCGACCCGCTGCCGCGACCGCGACCTCGTCAAATGGCTCGACGACGGCTATGCCCTGCCCGGCCCGACCGCCGCGCCCGATCCCGCCGCCGATGCGTTTGACGAGGACTGATTCCGGCTTGCCAAGCTCGTGCCGCTTCGTCATAGGCGCGCTTCCATTCGCTCGCCCTGCCGCCACGGTAGGTCGCAGCAGCGATGCCCGGGTAGCTCAGTTGGTAGAGCACATGACTGAAAATCATGGTGTCGGCGGTTCGATTCCGTCCCCGGGCACCATTGCTCGCCTGCATTCAGACAATTCCGGGGGCCACTTTGGCGACCACCTGAAAACCGCTGAACAGGCGCCGCCACCAAATGACACTCTCGAACAGGCCGCGTTCCCGGTGGTGGTTCAAGTCACCCAAATTGCGCTATCCATGGCAGACCCTAATCGTATCCGTCATCGACCTGCGGTTCTCGCTTGATTTGTGCGGCGGCTGTCGCGAAGCCTATGGGCTCACGTGCTCGAAACTGATCGTCCTGGGAGAAGAGAAAATGGGAAAAGCGACGATCATGAACAGGGATCGCGGCAAGGTCCTGATTGTCGGAGCGAGTATCGCTGGCCCTTCCCTTGCCTTCTGGCTCGACAGGTTTGGCTATGACGTCACCGTCGTGGAACGTGCGTCTGGCCCGCGAAAGGGCGGCTATGCCGTCGATTTGCGAGGGCCTGCGATGGAGGTTGTCCTGCGCATGGGCATTGTCCCCCGACTGGCAGAATCGCATGTCAACGTCGAGAAGGTCACCTTTGTGGACGGGGATGGAAAGACTGCGGGCGTCATCCGGCCCCAGGCGGTGAGCGGCGGCGTGGTGGGGCGCGACCTGGAAGTGCCGCGCACCGCGCTCATGGAGACCGTGCTGGATGCCATCGGTGATGGGGTTGAGTTCATCTACAATGAATCCATCGCTGGAATTGGACAGGACCGGGACAAGGTGCATGTCACCTTCAGCAGCGGAGAAACGCGGGATTTCGATCTCGTTTTCGGCGCAGACGGGATCAATTCTCAAACCCGCAAGCTGACCATCGACCCCGCTGCAGCCTGCCTCAAGTATCTGGGATATTGCTACATCGGGTTCTCGATCCCGAACTATCTCGGCGTGTGGAACGAGAATGTTTCCTGGAACATCCCGGGCATGGCAGCTGTGGTCTTTTCGACCAGCGAGCGGTCGGGGGCCAATGCCTTCCTGGAATTTTTGACCGACGATCCGCCCTATGAAAGGATGCGGACCGATCAGGATGTGCGCAAGCTCTTCCACGAGAAGTTTGCCGGCTATGGATGGGAAATTCCAAACCTGCTCAAGCACATGGAAAAGGCCGATGACCTTTTCTACGACGGAACAACCTATGCTGATCTTGAAAAATGGTCACAGGGTCGCGTCGCACTTGTCGGAGATGCCGCTTACGGCCCCTCGTTCTTTACCGGACAAGGCGGGAGTTTGGCCATGGTGGGCGCTTATGTGCTGGCCGTAGAACTCCTGAAAGCTGAAAACCACACCGAGGCCTTTGCGAAATACGAAGAAACGATGCGCCCCTTCGTTGCCATGAACCTCTCCATGATTGAGCCTTCGATTGCCTTCCTGCATCCGCGAACCCAGGATGAAATCGAGCACAGGAACGAGGAAATCAACAAGCCGGTCACCGCAGTTGGCGAAATCGGGCAGGAGGCGCATGTCTCGATCGAACTGCCCGACCACCGCTACTTGATATAGGCAGCTTTGACTCGAGGCCTCTGCTCAGAGAAATTTGGTGGGGGCAATAATCGTGCGCCACATGTGGCTCGAAGGGGAATTGTCCATCCCGAGCCCTTCTGCCGGCTGGCGGAAATTCCGGCCGATGATGTCGGTAAACTCCGCAATATCGACCGTTACGTTCGGGTCGAATGCGTAGAAGTCATTCAGCGTCACCAGCCGCGCCGTCATGTACCAGCGGTGGTTGCGGGCCTCTTGATAGTCACGGTCGATATAGGGATCGGGGCGATAGTCGGCACCGAACATCCGCACATAGGCCTCGGGATATGCATACCCCACCGACTCGTCCGGATAGAAGCGCAGTGCCTGATGCGCGCGCACGGCCCAGCTCACTTCCGCTTCGACGTATGGCTCAATCAGTTGGGCCCCCCAATAGCCGTGATCGGCCCTGATGAATCCGAACACGGCAATGTCGTGGAGCAGACAGGCCATCACTGTCTTCTCGGGCAAGCCTTCCTTCATCGCCAGTCGCGCGCTTTGCAGCAGATGCGCAGCCGGTCCGAACCGATAGCGGAAAAAGTCAATCAGGCTGGGCTTTTCGGGCATCTTTTGCAGACGCGGATCTGCCTGCATGAGGAAATGCCGACCCGCGCGCTCGGCCTCGGTGGGCGGGCCTCGCGGGGAGGCCGGATCGATGTCGCCCGACACATAAAGCACGGACTTGACGATCATGGCATCAAGCTCGCGCGTCATCCGCTCTTCGAGCTGATCGGCCTGTTCGGAAGCGGTTCCAGGATTGAGCTCTGCCATGACTGGATGCCCTCACAGGAGGTAGAAGTCTGCTATGGTCGGGATCTGGTCATTGGCCAGCATAGTCACTTTGCGGGTTATCTTCCAGTCGCCATCGCGCAGTCCAAAGCGGTATTCGTAGCGACCGAAAAACGTGTGCGCCGTCCGCCGCTTGGGATCGAAGCAATGGACCGCGAAGGCCGCAGTCGCACTTGCTTCGGCCGCGTCATTGCCTGGCTCGAACAGAATGCCGCTGGTCATATGCGCGGTGCGGCGCAGCGGCGTGCTGGCGACCGACAGGCCGCTGTTCAGCCGCCACACCCGGTCGGCCAGACCTGACCGGCTGTCATAGTATATCAGCGATATCTCGCTGTCCGGATCGGAGGTGGGCTCGTTCTCATCCGTCCAGGCGGGCACCCAATAGACGGCATCTTCGGCATAGAGCGCGAGCCAGTCATCCCAGCGGCGCTGATCGAGATACAGGCCTTCCGAATGGATGATCCTCTCGGCCGCTGCCTGGCTGAACCTGCTCATGCGCTGGCTTCCGGCAAGGCTTTCGAGAGCCGTTCGAGCCAGGTGCGATAATAGGCATGAAAAATGGTCTCATCGCCCAGCGAGGGATCTCCGAGGGCAGCATGCGCCGGCGTCATGCCGATCTCCTCGGCGTAGACATTGGTTCCGCCATATTCGCTGGCCAAGCCGCGCGAATAGCCCTGAAGCCATGGCATCTGTCCGGCAGCAAAGCCTTCCTGGCAGGCCTCGTAGGCCACGGCATCGTCGGGCGTCGCCAGTCCGCTCGGATTGAAGAAATCCTCATATTGCCGGATGCGGATACGCCGGGCTTCAGCGCTTTCGCCAATGGGCGCTATGCAGAAGGTCCGCATCTCCGTGCGGTTGACTGAAATCGGCTGGATTATGCGAAGCTGGCTCGACGCATTTTCGGCAAACTGCACGTTGGGAAATATCGTCAGATTGCGCGAACGAAACATCCAGTTCCGCCGGGCAACACCCACTCTCTCGGTGAGTTCCTCCGTCGTTTCGAACAGCGGCAGCGCATCGGGGGCACCTGCCCTGCGCCAGTTTAGCACGTGGCCATTGTCGAAGGTATAGGAGCCTCCCAGGGCCTCGCCTTCGTCGCGATCGCTGCTTGGATCGAAGACGTTGCGGGTCGCACCGGTCCATCGCCCTTCCGCCCGGCGGTCCAGGAGCGTCAGATAGGACGGATGTACCGAGGTGAAGTGATACTGGTCAGAGCAGTTCTCCAATTGCAGCTTCCAGTTCGCATCAAAAGTGAAAGTGACCGTGCCGGGGACGAGTTCGATCCCCTGCGAACTCTGGTCGGCAATAAGATCGAGGAGGTGCCGCGCTTCGCCCAGATAGTCTTCGATGCCGGGCACATCGGGAGTCAGGCTGCCGAACAGGAATCCGCGATAATTGCCCAGCCGGGCGACAGGTGCCAGATCATGGCTCATCTGGTCGAATGCCGCAGCGTAGCGACCGCCCGATCTGTCCTTGATGGCCTTGTTCCGCCCGGAACTGTCAAACGACCAGTTGTGATAAGGGCACACGTGCATCCGCGCGTTGCCTTTCTGCAACTGGCAAACGCGGGCCCCTTTGTGCGGACAGGAGTTGACGAACGCATGCAGTTCATCATCTGCGCCGCGCGATACCATGACGGGAACACGCCCGATGCGCGTTGCAAAATAGTCATGGCGATTTGGCACCTGCGACGCGAGGCCCAGAAAAACCCAGCCGGACTCGAACAGATGCTGCATTTCGAGTTCGAATATCCGCCGATCAGTGAAGACCCGGCGATTGACGCGGAATACACCTTTATCGGCGCGATCGTCGAGCAGCCCGGACAGGTCCGCGCGGGTCAGCGCCGGCGACGGAGCGATCAAACTCACCCCTGCTCTCCTTTCTGCTCCGCCAGCGCAGCCATACGCCGGAGCCACGCCGCAAGCACGTCAGGATTTCGAACATGCAGTGGTACTTCGCCGCGCAGCCCGCGCAGGACGTTTTCCGCCGCCACGCCGGGAATCCGCGCGTAGAGTTCCTCCGAATGGCCGATAACGTGGCCCGTCGCGATGACCCTGGGATGGTGCCTTAACGGATGGTCAACAGGCAAGGGCTCGACCTGCCAGACATCGAGCGCTGCGCCGGAAAGGCGGCCATCGTCGAGCGCGACGAGAAGCGCCGCTTCATCGACGCAGCCACCGCGCCCGAGGTTGACGAGCTGTGCACCGGGTTTCATGCGCGCGATGGCCGCTTCATCAATGATGTTCCGGGTCGCATCGGTCAGCGGAACCAGCAACACCACGACGTCGGACCGTTCGAGCAGTTCAAGGAGCTGAACCATCGGCACACCTGGTTCTGCTGCGGCTTCCTTTGCCACATGCGGATCATGGGCCAGCACTTCCGCATCCCAACCGTGCAGCCTTCTTGCAACCCCGCGTCCGATCCTGCCCAGCCCGATCAGGCCGATCGTCGCACCCGATACCATTGAACCTGGCCGGGAGGGTCTCCAGCCCCCCTCCGCCAGGGTCGCTGCCTTGAGCATCAGTTGTTTGCGCAAGGCGGCAATCAGCATGACGCCTGCTTCCGCCATGCCATCGAAATTTTCTGCCGTTGCCCCGTTGGCAACAAGGATTCCCAACTCGGTTGCGCTTGCGACGTCGATAAATTCGGTGCCGATGATCGGCGACACCACGAGGCGGGTCCGCGTCGCTTGCTCGAGCACTTGCCGCGGCAGGCCCAGCCCCGAAAATGTGCCAACCCACGCGTCAGCAGATGGCGCGTAGTCATCAATCAAATCCGCGGTCCAGGCACGCATTCCCGTGGGCAACTCACGCACCGTGCATCCGGCTGCCTCCAGAGTTGCGATAGCCCGGGCATGGGATCTGTTGGCAAATGATGCGACAACGACGGGGTTCAAGGGAGCCTCCACTGCCTGGAGCATTGCCATGCATTCAGACGTCTGTCTATATGTGCGAAATTGCGCGGAGCGAAGTTGGATCATTGCCGCGCTTCAGTCTCCCGGGGCTGGTCGGACGGCCATGGGGCGTAGCGCACGTCAATCAACGGAACCACATCAGGGAGGATTCGCCTTGCTAGGCAACTATTTCATCGCAGACGGGGTTGTGCACGGCTACAACTGGTCCGAACCAAACTGGCGCATCCCTGAGGCCCGCTACGCTGCCGAAGGCGGGTTCGGTGCCCACCACGGATTGCAGCCCAATCCGAAATGGTGGCTCACGCAAGATGAATTCCGCCACGATTGGCAGATTGCCGAACTCGAAGAAGCCGCGTTCCTGGAATCGGGCTGCGACATCATCAGCTATCACGGTACGGCCATTCGCGACCTGTGGCATGACGGCCATTCCGCCGACCACAAGGGCGTCGAATGGAAAAAGCGCGAACCGAACCGCGTGGTCTATTATGGCGGCGTCAACCCCCTGGACGGCAAACAGGCGCTGGACGATCTGGCACGCAACCGTGACAATGGCGCGGATGCGATCAAGATCTACCCGGCCTATTACGACGGAAACGGCACCACGCGTCGCATTTCACTCGATGATCCCACGTTCGGGTTTCCCTTCATCGAGCGCTCGCTCGAACTGGGCTACGACATCATTGCGACCCACAAGGCGATCCCTTTCGGGCCTGTTGATGTGCGCGCGTTTGATCTTGCCGACGTGCCCAGCGCCGCCGGGCGTTACCCCGAAATGCGGTTCGTGATCATGCATGCGGGCATGGCCTTCGTTGAAGAGACGGTGCTCATCCTTCAGTCCTTCCCCGACAACACCTATGTCAATCTCGAAGGCGCGAACAGTCTGCTGCTCTCCCAGCCGCGCCGGTTTGCCCACTTCCTGGGCAAATTCCTGATGACCGGCCACAACGCTGCCGACCGCATCATGATCGCCAGCGGCATGGCCCTGGTCCATTCGCGCCCGGTGTTCGACGCGATCATCAACTTCGAGATGCCCGAGGACCTTCGCCAGAATTACGGGTATCCGGAGGTCACACCGGAAATTAAGCAGAAGCTGCTCGGCGGCAACTTCATGAAGCTGCACGGCAAGGATATCCCCGCGTTCAGCAAGACCGTTGCAGGCGACTATTGGGACAGGCGCCAGAAAGCCGAGGGCACCGACCACGAGCTGTGGTCGCACTACCGCGCGCTCAGTTATGCGCAGCAGAAAGCGCCATGATCGTGGGTGACTCAGCGACAAACATCAAAGACGCTGTGGTGGCGGCGCTGCACACGGTGGTTGATCCATGCGGGCTGTTCAACGGCAGTCGCATCACCATCGGCGAACTCGGCATGTACCGCAATATCGAGGTGTTCGACGACAGGCTGGAGATCGAACTGTTCCTGGATGATCCGTCGTGTGCATTTGCCGGGCAGATCATGCTCGACATCCGCCAGGCGGTGGATGCCGTTGCGGGTGGCCGCGCGGTAGAGATGAAATTCGTCGTCGATGCCGTCTGGGACGAGGATCGCATCTCCGAGGCAGGCCAGCGCAAGCTCCTGGCAGCGCGAACGACGCTGCTGCAATCAGTATCCAGATGAGGCAAATTATCTCGCCCTGGCGGTGCTCGCCACAGAAGCTCCGATTGCAGGGGCGGAGTCGGACCACGCGCGCCGGAAAGCTTGGCCCGTCTGACGTCATCTCAATATGGCAATAAATCGGGCATACGTCTGATTATATTTGACAGGCCAACTCCCGCAGGACAGTCTCCAAAGCCAGGGCCGAAGCCGAAAAATGCTCTGGGATGAGAGAATCGCGACGATGACTCCGATTGACCATGGCAGCGAAACCAATGGCTCGCCGCGTTTTTGGTTGCTGGTCATCGCGCTGCTGCTGATCAACACCTATGCATTCATAGACCGGGTTGTTCTGGCGCTTCTGGTCGAGCCGATCAAACAGGACCTGGGCGCCAGCGATTTGCAGATGGGCCTCTTGCTGGGCCTCGGATTCGCCCTGTTCTATGCAATTTTCGCAATTCCGGCCGGCCACTTCGTTGATCGGTATGATCGCCGCAAGATCATCATGGGAGCTTCAATTCTTTGGGCGCTCATGACCATTGTCTGCGGAACCGCGACTTCAATCGAGCAGCTTTTCATCGGCCGCGCCGGGGTGGGGATCGCAGAATCGGTGATTGCACCAGCTGCCTTTTCGCTCATCCGAGATGGCGTGCCGACACGCTCTCGGGGCCTTGCGTTCAGCCTCTACGCGATGGCACCGCTCGTCGGCGGGGC
Organism: uncultured Alphaproteobacteria bacterium; assembly: GCA_963777795.1. Classification (GTDB taxonomy): domain Bacteria; phylum Pseudomonadota; class Alphaproteobacteria; order Sphingomonadales; family Sphingomonadaceae; genus Novosphingobium. The sequence continues at coordinate 295,974 of CAVZRM010000002.1, read as the reverse complement.
AACGTCTCTGCTGATTGGCGGCTATATTCTGGGCTTGGCGTCCGACGGCGCGTTCAGCACCTGGCTGCTGTTGGGATCGCTGCAACCCTGGCAATGCACTTTGATCCTGACCGGCTTGTTCGGCCTGCCGCTCAGCCTCCTGCTCCTCCTGGCCCCTCAGCCTGACCGCCCTCCGGTCCAGAGCGACGAGCAACAGCACGCCGAGGGCATCCTGGAAGGTCTGAGCGCGGCATTGCGCCACATGCGCGAGCACCTTGCCATCTTCTTGCCGCTCATCCTGTTTGTCACCTTTGGCGCAATGTCGAATTTTGCCAAGACCGCTTGGGTGCCCTCGTTGCTTGGCCGCGCCTGGGGACTCTCACCGCAGGAAGTCGGGCCGATGATGGGCAGCATGGTGCTCGCGTGCGGATTGGGCGGGCTCCTGTTCAGCGGCTTTGTGCTCAATTGGCTGACAGTGCGCGGCGGCGACATCCGCAACTATGGCCTGATCGCCACCGTTGGTGCCGCCATCGGCATGGTCGGGATCGGCGTAGCGCCCTCACTGACCGTGGGATTGGTAATGGTCGGATTATCGTCATTCTTCCTTGGCACCTCCTATTCGGTGGGCGCGACGACACTGGGTCAGATCACGCCAGTGCGGCTGATGGGTCGGGTCACTGCCATCTACTTCCTGTTTGTCAGCCTGCTCGGACAAGCGCTGGGGCCATTTCTGGTCGGTTTCGGCTCGCAGAACATGTTCAGCGGCACCGCTGCCTTGGCGAGCAGCTTCGCACTGTTCAACGGCATCTTCGGTGTCGCAATGCTCGTTTCGGTGCTGCTGCTACGCCATCGCCTCCGCCGAATTGCACCGGTTGCGTCGCCCGCGCCAGCCCTGTCGCAAGCTTCCGCCTGACTGCGGCGGGCTGGCGAGTTGACAACAAATGCCAATTCACCCATCCCACACAACTATGAAGACGTCTGATGATGCCTCGCGGAGCGGATGGATGGCCGATGCAGAGACGCTCGCATTGCGGCAGGAATTCTATGCCCGCATTGGCCAGCATAGCATGACGCCACTATGGGAGAACCTGCATGCATTGGTGCTCTCACAGCCGACTTCGCCCGCGCTTCCGCACCTTTGGCAATATGACGAAATGGCCAGGCCGCTATTGCTGGAAGCGGGCAAGCTGATCACCGCGCGCGAAGCTGAACGACGCGTGCTGATCCTGGAGAATCCCGGCATCCCCGGCGGATCAGCGATCACGCGCACGCTTTATGCAGGAACTCCAATTGGTCTTGCCGGGCGATGTGGCTCCGGCGCACCGCCATACGCAGAACGCTTTGCGCTTCATTATCGAGGGCGCGAATGCCTATACGACCGTCAATGGCGAGCGGACGCTGATGCATCCGGGCGACCTGGTGCTGACGCCCGCCTGGCATTGGCACGATCATGGCAACGACACTGAAACGCCCATGGTCTGGCTCGACGCGCTGGACATCCCCACAGTCGCGTTCTTCGATGCCAGCTTTTCGGAAACCGGAAATGCGGAGACACAAGTCGTCGTGCGCCCAACCGGTGACAGCGATCGCCGGTTTGGCAACAACCTCGCCCCGGTCGACTGGCAACCAGAAACGCAAAGCTCGCCGGTCTTCAACTATCCCTATGCGCGGTCGCTGGAAACGCTCCATGCGATGGCCGAGTGCGACGCGCCGGATGCATGCCACGGGCATAAGTTGCGCTACGTCAACCCGGCTCATGGCGGCCATGTAACCCCAACGATGGCAGCGTTCATGCAATGGCTTCCCGCCGGCTTCATCACCCAGCCCTACCGCGCCACCGACGGCACCGTCTTCTCTGTGGTTGAAGGCGACGGTGAAAGCGTCATCGCCGGTCAGATCTTCCGGTGGAAGGCCCGCGATACCTTCGTCGTTCCGAGTTGGGCAGAAGTGACCCACCGCGCGGCGGGAGACGCTGTGCTGTTCAGCTTCTCCGATCGTTCGGCGCAGGAGAAGCTGGGCCTGTGGCGAGAGCAGCGCATTCTGACCTGATGCCGAAAAATTGAGGATTCCGCGATGCAATATGCCGTTCCTGCCCCTGCACTGGCAACTTTGCCGATTGTCGGAACAGACACGCTGTTCCCGGTTCGCCGCATCTATTGCGTCGGTCGGAACTACGCCGAGCATGCCCGCGAGATGGGGTTCGACCCCGACCGTGAGCCGCCGTTTTTCTTCATGAAGCCCGCCGACGCTCTCGTCGCCGAAGGGGGAGATGTCCCCTACCCGCCAAAGACAGCGGATTTCCATTACGAAATCGAGCTCGTCGCCGCGATCGGGACTGGCGGGCGCGATATCCCACGCGACCATGCGCTCGATCACGTGTTCGGATTCGCGGTCGGCATCGATCTCACGCGGCGTGACGTCCAGATCGAAGCTCGCAAGGCGGGCCGCCCGTGGGATATGGGCAAAGGCTTTGATCATTCAGCCCCCTGCTCGGCGCTCATGCCTGCCAATCGCTTCGATCCTGCGGAAGGTTTGATCTGGCTGGAGGTGAATGGCGCGCGCAAACAGGAGAGCAACCTTGCGAAGCTCATCTGGAGCGTCGCGGAGGTCGTTTCATATTTGTCGGGCTATATGGAGCTCCAGCCTGGTGATCTCATCTTTACCGGCACTCCCGAAGGCGTGGGCGCGGTTGTCCCGGGTGACGTAGTCAAGGGCCACATAGACGGCGTGGGCGATATCGACATCGCGGTAACGCAATGAAGGCAACCGGCTCGCCAATCGCAATCGTGGGTGGCGGCATTGCCGGGCTCGCGCTGGCGCTAAATCTGCACGCCCGCGGCATCGCCTCACGTGTGTATGAAGGCGCGCCCGAATTGCGCGAGCTAGGCGTTGGCATAACCCTGCTACCCCATGCCGTTCGGGAGCTGAATGGCCTTGGTCTCGGCGAAGAGGCGGCCAAGCTTGGTGTCGAAAATCTGACAAGCGCATTCTTTAACCGCTTTGGTCAGCGCATTTACGACGAACCGCGGGGCGTTACTGCGGGCTACCCGTTTCCGGAGTATGGGGTTCACCGCGGCAAGCTCCACATGATGCTCTATCGCGCCGTTCTTGAGCGGATCGGGCCGGACGCCGTAGTGGTCGATCATCGCTGCATTGGCACCACCCAAACCGGGGACGCCGTCACCTTGATGTTCGTCAATGACGAAGGGGCAACATTGCCCGCAGTCACGGCACCCGCCGTGATAGCCTGCGATGGAGTCAATTCGGCACTGCGCGCCCAATTTTATCCGGGCGAGACTGTCCGCTATACCGGCATCAACACCTGGCGGGGCATGACGAGGATGAAACCGATCCTCGATGGCCGGACCTACCTTCGGGTGGGGTCAATCCGGACCGGGAAGATCGTCATTTATCCGATCGCTGACAATATCGATGGCAGCGGAGATCAGTTCGTCAACTGGGTCGCGGAGATAGAAACTTCGCTTACCACACCAAACGACTGGAATCGCAAGACAGACGCTTCAAACGTCCTGCCAATGTACGCAGGCTGGCATTTTGACTGGCTCGATGTGCCCGCCATGATTGAGACAGCAGAGGTCATTTTCGAGTATCCGATGGTTGACAAGGACCCCATCGATCAATGGACGTTCGGGCGCGTAACGCTGGCGGGCGACGCTGCCCATCCCATGTATCCACGCGGCTCGAACGGTTCGGCCCAGGCGCTGATCGATGTGCGCACCCTGGCAGACAGTCTGGCCAGCGCACCCCTTCCCCAGGCGCTAGCCGACTACGAAAATCTCCGTCGCGAGACCACCGCTGCCATCGTAAGGACCAACCGGTCCAATCCACCCGATTTCATCAATATTCGCGTTGAGGAACTCACCGGCGACAAGCCCTTCGACGATCTTGCCAAGTACATCAGTCAGGAGCAGCTGCGCGCCATGTCGGACGACTACAAGCGCGTAGCGGGTTTCAGCCTGGCAGATGTCGCCCGATGAACCCGGTCCTGCACGGCTATTATCGCTCCTCGGCCGCGTTTCGCGTGCGGATAGCGCTCGCGTTGAAGGGGATGGAAGCCCAGAGCGTCTACCATCACTTGCGGAAAGGAGAGCAGCAGGCACCCGAATATCTGGCGCTCAATTCGCAGGGGCTCGTGCCGGCGCTGGAAACGAAGGGCGCGGTGCTGACCCAGTCGATGGCGATCATCGAGTATCTCGACGAGACAATACCCGGGCCTTTACTGCTCCCGATTGACGCCCTCGGCAGGGCACGTGTGCGTTCTCTGGCACAAGCGGTGGCCTGTGATATCCATCCCATCGATAACCTTCGGGTCCTCAACTATCTGCGGAGCGAACTCGGCCAGGATGAGTCTTCGGTCGAGCGGTGGTTCAATCATTGGATCGCCATCGGCTTCGCTGCGATTGAGGCGCGGCTGGAAGAGCCGCAGACGGGACGCTTCATGCATGGAGACGCCCCCACTCTCGCGGATATCTGCCTGGTGCCACAAGTGGTGAATGCCGGGAACTTCAAGCTTGATCTCGCCCCCTATCCGCAGATCCAGCGCATCTATGATGAAGCAATGGCGCTTCCGGCTTTCGCCAATGCGGCACCTTCGCGCCAGCCGGACGCAGAGTAGCGCAATGCCGCATCCAGCGCCCCCTTCCCAACGTGAAGGACTTGCAGCCGCCGCATCTATCTGCCTAAGTAACGAAGTGAAAAATCTGGCCGCTTCATCGCACGAATACCAACCCGAAAAAGGGATCGAAGCGCTTTACAAACGTCCTGGCTTCCTGCTGCGGCGCGCTCATCAGATCTCGGTCTCGCTGTTCATGGAAGAGGCCGGCAAGCACCTTGCCACAACGACGACCCAATATGGCATTCTGGTTATCCTCCAATCCTGCGAAGGGCTGGATCAGATCGGCTTGTCCAAGAAGGTCGGGCTGGACCGTTCCACCACAGGTCTTGTCATCAAGAAGCTGGAGGTCGAGGGATTGATCGTTCGCGTCGAGGATACAAGCGATCATCGCCGCAAGATCATTGTGCTGACGGCGCGCGGGGAGCGAAAGCTCGAGAGCTTGCGCGACCCAGCCGCCCGCGCGCAGGAAATCGCACTGTCAGCTTTCGAGCCGGACGAAGCTGAGCAATTCTTGGCGTTGCTCGAAAAGTTCGTTCACCGATTCAACGGTGTGACGCGCGCGCCGATCACCGGCAACTAGACTCATATCGAGATCGCCAGAGGAAGAGCGCCCGCAGCTTGATCGCGCCCGCAGAACTAGTATGATGTCTGATTGATTTGCCTTACGCTGTGCCGATAGGCCATCACAGCGGACGTAGGAGGACACATGCAGACGATGACTGGCCGGATGGCGTCAGCATACCCCTATGCGCGCAACGGTTTCCGGACTGGGCCGTTGTTGTGACCGGCGCGACCATGACCGGGGGCGATGCGATCGTCGCCGGGCTGAGGCGCTGGGGTGTCGACACGGTGTTCGGCTTGCCAGGCATCCAGCTCGATGCCCTGTTCGACGGGCTTCAGCGGGATGGCACCTTGCGTGTGCTTCATGCCCGCCACGAGCAGGGTGCAGCCTACATGGCGTTTGGCTACGCGCAGGTAACGGGTAAGCCCGGCGTCTGTGCCGTTGTCCCTGGTCCGGGGCTGCTGAATGCGGGAGCAGCACTGGCGACTGCCTTTGCCTGCAATGCCCGTGTGCTGTGCCTAACCAGCACCGTGCCCAGCACTTTCATCGGCCAGCGTCAGGGCCTGTTGCATGACATCGAGGATCAGTCAGGACTGCTGCGCGGTCTCACGAAGTGGTATGCCCGTGCCAACGACGTGAGCGAGATTCCACGGCTGCTTGATGAAGCCTTCGTGGAGCTCCTGTCTGGACGCCCCCGCCCGGTTGCCCTGGAAATTCCGCCCGATATTCTCGCGCAAGTCGGAGCGCCCGCCTATCCAGCAGGGCGTCCACCACTCCAGAAACCCGCAGTGCCCCCTGCCCTGATCGAGCGCGCGGCTGCAATTATCGCGAAGGCGGAGCGACCCGTGATCGTCGTCGGCAGCGGCGCTCTCGAAGCAGGTGCGGCAATACATCAACTCGCCGCGCGGATCGGCGCGCCCATCGTCAGCCGTGCAATGGGGCGCGGGGTGGTTCGCAGCGACGATCCGCTGGCTCTTGCAGGTGCTGCACTTCATCCGCATTGGCCGAGAGTTCGATCTGGTGATCGGCATCGGGACAAGGCTGCAACTGCTGCGCGAATGGGGCCACGACGACGGGCTGAAGGTCATCCGGATTGATCTTGACGACGCCGAGATGCACCGCGTCGTCGCACCGGACGTTGCGATCGTTGCCGATGCGAAAGAGGGTGCGTTGCAGCTTGACGCAGCACTGTCCCGCTTGATTGACGCACCCCGGACACCGGGCCTGGACATCGCAGCGATTCGAACCGAGTTCGAAATACATTTTGCTAGTGAATTCAAAGCTCAAATTGCCTATCTGGATGTAATTCGGGAGGCAATGGCAGAAGACGACGTCTTCGTCGATGAAATGACCCAGATGGGCTACGCGGCCCGCTTCGCGCTGCCGGTCCTCTCGCCCGGAACCTATGTCACCTCGAGCTATCAGGGCACGCTGGGTTATGGCTTTGCGACCGCGCTTGGAGCGCAGGTCGGGGCAGCGCCGCGACGCGTGATTTCCGTCAATGGCGATGGCGGGTTCATGTTCACCATGCCCGAGCTGGCCACCGCCGTGCAGCACAACATCCCGTTGATCGCTATCGTGTTCAATGACGGCCACTTCGGCAATGTCCGGCGCATTCAGAAGTCCTTGTATGGCGGACGGGTGATTGCCTCAGACCTCCATAACCCCGATTTTGTCATGCTGGCCAAAGCGTTCGGCGTGGCAGGCGTGCGCGCAGACGGGCCAGAGGAATTGCGCCAGGCGCTAGCCGCCGCCAGGCAAATCGATGGGCCGGTCCTGATCGAAGTTCCGGTGGACGGCGACGCAATCCCTTCAGCGGGTAAATATCTCTACGGACGCAAAATGCGATGAGCTTGCAGGCCTTGAATATCGAAGAACTGAGGCAGGCGGCCCAGAAGCGGCTGGCAGCGGGTGTCTATGCTTTCCTTGAGCGCGGCGTCGAGGATGATGTCTGCACAGCGGCTAACCGGACGGCGTTTCAGGGTATCAAACTCCGGCCTCGCGTCTTGCGGGGAGTGTCCAATATCGACATCTCGACCGATCTGCTGGGCACAGGGATGAGCGCCCCGATGGCAATCGCCCCGACCGGCGGCAATGCGATGTTCTGGTATCGCGGTGACGAGGCGCTTGCCAGGGCAGCGGCAGCAGCCGGCATACCGTTCACGATTTCCACGGCCAGCAGCATGGACGTGGAAGAAATAGCCCGCGTCGGTGGGCGGCTGTGGTTTCAGCTCTATCTTTGGGAAGATCGCAAGCTGTCACAAGCTGCGGTTGACCGGGCATGGGCAGCAGGCTGCGATACGCTGTTCATCACGGCGGACATGGCGGTTCCCCCCAATCGCGAATTCATGCGGCGCATGGGGTTCGGATTGCCATTCAAGGTCGGTCGAAGGAGCTTGCTGGACATCGTCCGCCACCCCAGATGGGCCCTTGGCGTGATGGGCCGCTATATGCTCAACGGCGGGCTTCCGCGCCAGGCAAACCTGCCACCGGAATTGAAAGGCGTAATCACCCGCGCGCCCACCCGCCGCGCGAGTTTCGTCAACGATACGCTGGATTGGGACGAGGTCCAAGGCCTGCGAGACCGCTGGCAAGGCAAGTTCATCGTCAAGGGCATCATGCGCGGCGATGATGCGGAAAAGGCGCTGGCGATCGGCGCAGACGGTGTCGTTGTTTCCAATCATGGTGGCCGCAGCCTCGACAGCTCCGCTGCGACAATCGACGTTTTGCCCGACGTCGTCTCGGCGATCGGCGGGCGCGGAACAATTTTTCTCGACAGCGGAATCCGGCGCGGCACGGACGTTGCCAAGGCACTGGCTCTGGGCGCAAATGCCGTGCTCCTCGGCCGCGCGCCGCTCTATGGCCTTGCCGCAGCCGGACAGCCTGGCGTCGAACTTGCGCTAGACATCTTGAAGACCGAGCTGCGCCGGACAATGGGCCTTACCGGAAGCCGAACGATTGCCGAACTGTCCGCCGATCTACTGGCGCTGAAATCAAGAGAAGGCTTGGGGTCATGAGCAGCAGCGGCGTCGCGAGCCATCATCAGGCCGAGCCAACCTCCGTTTCGGTCGCGGAGACTTTTCTGGCCCTGCTGAAACTGAAAGGCATCGACTGTTTTTTTGTCAACGCGGGCACCGATTCAGCACCGATTGCCGAAGCCTATGCCCGACAGCACCTTTCAGGCCTCGAATTTCCAAAGCCGGTTATCGGCACGCACGAGAATCTCGTTGTCGGCATGGCCCACGGCCACACCATGATCACCGGCAAGGCGCAGGCGGTGATGGTGCACGTCAGCGTTGGTGCAGCGAACGCGGTGTGCGGCGTGATGAATGCCAAGCGCGACGAAATTCCGATGCTCTTCATCGCTGGGCGGACCCCGCTATATGAAAAGGGGCCGCTGGGTGCCCGAACCGGAGCAATCCACTGGGCGCAGGAAATGTACGACCAGGCAGGAATGCTCCGCGAGGTGGTCAAGTGGGACTATGAGCTGCGCAGCGGGCGGAACGTCGAAGATGTTCTGGACCGAGCTCTGTCGATCACCGCCGCTGCCCCGGCGGGTCCGGTTTATCTCACTTTGCCGCGCGAGGTGCTGGCAGAAGCGACGGAGCCGGCAACGGTGCAAGCCGCAGCGGTTACCGTGCCTTTGCCCCCCTCGCCCGATCCCGCCGGGATCGCCGCTTTGGCAGGCATGATTGCCCAGGCGCAGTGCCCTGTGCTGGTGACTTCCGGCAGCGGTCGCGATCCCGCGACTGTCGAGCCACTCGGCAAACTCTGCGAACGATATGGCATCGGCATTGTCGAGGCCAAATCGCGCTACGTCTGCGCGCGTGCCGATCATCCCTTTCATCTGGGCCAGAATGTCCATCCGACCCTCGGCCAGGCCGATTTGCTGATCGTGCTGGAGAGCGAAGTCCCCTGGCTGCCGGAAACCCGCGAGCCTGAACCCTCGACGCGTATCGTCCATATCGGGGTCGATCCTCTGTTCCAGGACTATCCGATCAGGAGTTTTCGCAGCGACTTGTCGATCACGGCATCGACAGCAACGCTCTTGCCTGCACTTGAAGCCGCACTTGCAGAGGCTGAGTCCAACCCATCGGCGAGCCAATCCCGAAAGGCGGCAGTTGCAAAACTGGCCGAAGAGCGACACGTGCGCCGGGAGCGGCGGCTAGCGCCGATCATCGCCGAGCCGAAACTGACCAAGGACTGGCTCAATCTGTGCCTCAACGAGGTGCTCGACGAGCAGGTGATCCTGGTCAACGAGTATTGGGTCGATCGCGAAATCTGCGACGTCAATCGAGCGGGCTCTTTCTTCATGCATTCCCCTGCCGCCGGGCTCGGCTGGGGCTTGCCCGCCGCGATCGGGGCGGCAATGGCAGCACCCAACCGGACGATTGTCGCGACGCTAGGCGATGGCTCCTACATGTTCGCCAATCCTGCCGCATGCCATCACGCCTCGGCGATGCACAATGCGCCGCTCCTCACGATCCTGTGCAACAACGCGCGCTGGGATGCGGTTCATCGATCGACAACGTCGATCTATCCCGATGGCCATGCCTCGCGCAGCAATGGCCACTCCCCGCTGAGTGACCTTCGACCGATCCCGAATTTCGAGAGCTATGTGGAAGCATCCGGCGGCGTCGGCATCCGTGTGACCAGCCCTACGGAGCTTTCAGCCACCATCCGCCGGGGACTCGAGATCGTCCGCAATGACCACCGTCAGGTGCTGCTCAATGTCATTTGCGAATAGGTCAGAAATCTGCCCGCACCCCGACCTTGAAAGAACGACCGATGCGGTCAAACATGCCAGATACGGCTGTCAGAGGGAATGAAGGCGCGCGGTTCAGCAGATTGTTGATCAACCCGTAGAGCTGGATCTTGCGCTTGCCGTCGTCGATGATGTTATACGCTGCGGAGAGGTTCAGGTAGAAGCCACCTTTGACGCGATTGCTGCCGATCGAAATCGGTGATGCCGCGTTATAGTCCGCATCGCCTGGGCCGACCAAGGTGTTGTCAAGCGTGCCACTGGAAAAGTAACGCCCGGCAACCGTCGTCGTCAGGGCACCGACAGCGTAAGTTATCTGCCCGTTCAAAGACCAGCGCGGAATGGAGGTTGCGCCGACATTGGCACCGCCAGTGAAGCCGCCCAATTGACCGGCGCGATCAACAATGCTGCCAACGGTGGTGATCACCCCTGCCGCATTGTAGGTTCGCTTCACGCCCTGGCCATCATCCGAGATCAGGTGGGCCGCGTAGTTGCCAGACAGGCGCGTGGTGAGCTGGCCGCCACCAAGCGGGAAGCGATAGGTTACATCGAAATCGACCCCGCTTGTCTTCAACTGGGAGATGTTCAAGAGCTGGGCACTGATCGAGCTGATCGCCGTGCTGGTTCCTGTGCCTGTCCGGGTGAGGAAGCTGCAGTTATAGCCTGCCGCTCCTGCCGTTACCTCGGCGAAACAACCATCCAGCAACTGCTGCGGCTGGAAGGTCGCTATCGCACCGTTGATGGTGATGTTGTAATAATCGACGGAGATATTGAGACCGGGGACAAAGCCTGGAGTGAAGACAACTCCGACCGTCGTCGTGTCGGCTTTTTCGGGTGCCAGGGTCGGACTGGGTTCCGATACGACCGTAATCTGCCCGCTGACCCCATTGAAGGGGTTGGTCAGCGTCGCGCGGGCTGTCGAGACGGCGAACAGATCGCTGATGTTCGGTGCGCGGATATCGCGTGAGCGGCTCGCGCGCACGAGAACACCCGCAACCGGCTCCCAGGTTGCGCCAAATTTCCAGGTCGTAACGCCGCCGGTCGTGCTGTAGTCTGTCAGACGTACCGCGCCATTCAGATCGAGCTTGTGCAAAAGCGCACCATCACGCGCCAAAGGCACGGTGGCCTCGGCATAGGCTTCCTTAACCGTGAACTCACCTTTGAAAGCGCGAGCGTTGCCATAGTTGAAGCCGCCAGCATTGGAGATCGGATCGGCCAGGGCTTCTGCCTTCTCCTTGCGATATTCCACACCGAAAGCGACGCCGACCGGTCCGGCCCAGGTTGAAAAAGGTTCGCCCTGAAGGTTGGCGGCGGCGACCTGTTGGTCGGTTGCGATATTCAGCGTGGCGGTACCATTGACGTAAGCGATGGCAGCCTGACTGGGCGAGCCCTCTCCGAAAATGTTGATCGGGACGCAGCCTTGCGCGCGGGCAGTCGTGTCGCGACACACTGCCTGACCATTCAGCAGGATCGAATCCAGCGCGAAGCGGAAATTCTGCTCAATGCGCAGCCCCCGGTAGGTCAGATCATAGGCATTATGACCATACTGGAAGTAGGCGTCATACGACCAATTGCCGCCCAACTCACCCTTGAAACCGGCCACGATCCGCTTGGTCTCGTTTTCGCTGGTCACACGAACTGCGCCAAAATCGTTATATTGCCGCCCCAGCCCAAACGAGGCGATCCCGTTTGCGTCCATCAGGGCGGCGATTTGCGCAGGAAGGAAAGCGTTGGCCCTCAGAATAAGCGCGGCGGTTGCCGTGGTGTCGCGTACCGATGGAGATTTCATGCGCGACGTGGAACGCCCATAATTTCCTTCAGCGAAGAACGTCAGGCCGTCGGAAAGCTCATAATCGAGAGAGAACATGGCCACCCGGCGCGAGACCGGAATGACGAGCTGGTGGCTGTTGCGCGCATACAAACCGGGGTTGCCGCCGGTAAAGTCTATCGCCGAGGTCCCGACTATCGTGCCGTATGGGAACGGAATGACAGTGCCGCCCGGGCCGAACTGGATGCCGCGCAGAACATCAACGCCATTCGCCGCAGTGGTATCGGCATTGTTGCCGAGGATCACACCGCCGTAGGCATAGTTGAGCGCCTGAACGCCGTCGACATAGAAGCGTGAAGGTGCCCCGGCAGGTCGCGTGCCGACATAGGATACGAGCTCGGATTGCCTGCGCCCCCAATCCCTCTCGAAGAAATTGTCGACACCCGACGAAGTGACATATTCCCCGCCAATGACAACATGTCCGCGATCGCCCCCGAAGGATGTTCCATAGGCCAGTGCCAGCTTCTTTTCCTCCGCGTCACCTTCCTGCGACACGCCATATGAAACGTCGGTCTTGAAGCCTTTGAGCTTGGTATCGAGAATGAGGTTGACCACACCGGCTACGGCATCGGAGCCGTAAGCCGCCGACGCACCGCCGGTCACCACGTCGATCCGGCTGATGAGTGATGTCGGAATGAGGTTGAGATCGACCTGACCGGTCGGCGTCGAAGGCACGAAGCGCCGGGAGTTTACCAAGGTCAGCGTGCGGATACTGCCCAAGGCGCGGAGATCGGCGAAGTTCTGGCCGCTGCTCCGCGAATTCTGCGTGTTCGACTGGGCAGTCTGGCTCGGACGGAAAGAGGGGACCTCGTTGAGGAATTCACCAACGTTGGACAAGGCGCGCTCATTGAGCAGTTCGGCCCCGAGAACCTTGGTCGGGGTAGGTGCCGTGAAGCCACTCCCGACGCGTGTTCCCGTCACGATAATGGTTGCGCCCGAGTCCTCGTTGCGGGCCTCTGCCGGCGGCGATTCCCGAGCCGCTGTTGCTACCGGAGGATTGACGGCATCATCACCGGGTGATGCCGATTGGGCACGCACCTCGGTGCCTACCACGGCAATCGAGATGAGTGCTGACGATCCGAGCAATCGGGTCCAGTTGGAACGCATGTCGATCCTCTCCTGCTCGCTTCATTGCCGCGCAATAAGCTTAGGATCGATATGTCTGACACCCGCATTGTCCGTGTCAAGAAGAAACGCAGACGTCTGCTGTTTGCTCTCTACCGGCGGCGGCGATGGCCTTTGAGCCGTTGTCAAAATGCTGACAGTGCCGGGAATCTTTATCCGTGCGCCACATACTTGTGCAGGAGATAGGCATCGAGCCCTTCGCTTCCGCCCTCCGAGCCGTGGCCGCTTTCCTTGACGCCTCCAAAAGGCGTCTCCGGCCCCGTCAGACCGACAAAATTGATGCCGATCATCCCGGCCTCGATCGCATCACCAATGTCGGCGGCGGTTCGCGAGGAGCGGGTCCAGGCATAGGCAGCCAGGCCATAGGGCAGACGATTTGCCTGCGTAACGGCATCCTCGAAGTGCTCGAACCGCTGGGTGACAGCGACCGGTCCGAAGGGTTCCTCGTTCATGATCCTGGCGGCGTCGGGCACATCGGCCAATAGGGTCGGCTGCCAGAAGTTCCCCGCACCAGCTCCCGCACTGCCGCCCGCCGTCAGCCGCGCGCCGTGTGCGACGGCGTTTTCGGTCATCTCATGCATCGCGATCAATCGCCGCGGATTGGCCAGCGGACCCATTGTGGTGTCCCGATCAAGGCCATTTCCAAGCTTCAGTCTGCGAGCCTCCTCGGCAAATTTGACAACGAAGGCATCATGGATGCTGTCGTGGACAAAGAAGCGCGTGGGCGCGATGCAGATTTGCCCTGCGTTGCGGTATTTGCCGGCCGACAGCATTTTTACCGCCTTGTCGAGATCGGCATCCTCGAACAGGATGACTGGCGCGTGACCACCCAGTTCCATTGTCGTAGGCTTCATCACCCGCGCCGCCAGTTCTCCGAGATGCTTGCCCACGGCGGTCGAGCCGGTGAAGGTGATCTTGCGGATGACGGGGGAGGCGATGAGATATTCGGAAATGTCAGCCGGAACGCCGAACACGACGTTCAACACGCCTTTCGGCAGGCCTGCATCATCGAGCGCCCGCGCCAGTTCGAGGCAGCTGTTGGGCGTCTCTTCTGCGGGCTTGATGATTACCGAACAGCCCGCAGCCAGTGCGGCGGCAAGCTTGCGTGACGGGATGGTCGTTGGAAAATTCCAGGGTGAGAATGCGGCGACCGGGCCAATCGGTTCCTTGAACACCATGTGGCGCACGCCCGGGTGTTTGGATGGGATGATCCGCCCATAGGCCCGTCGGGCTTCCTCGGCATACCAGTCGAAGATGTCGGCACAGGCGAACGCCTCTGCTGTCGACTCGCTGATGAGCTTGCCCTGTTCTGTCGTCGCAATGGCTCCGATCCGGGGCGCGCGCTCCCGCATGAGTTGGGCCGCCTTATGGAGGATCTTGGCGCGGTCATAGGCACTGACCGACCGCCAGGTTCTGAAGCCGGCATCGGCTGCTGCCAGGGCCTCATCGAGATCGGCGCGGGTCGCGACCGGCAGCGCGGCAATGACTTCCTGGGTGGCAGGGTTGCGCACGGGGATCGTCGCACCATCGCTCGATGCGCGCCATTCACCGCCGATGAAAAGTGTGGGTGCGGGATAGTCCAAGGTTGCTCTCCGGTCTGCTTCTATCGCCACGAAACGAAGCCGTTCGCCGTCCCCGTCCCTGCCTCCGAACGGTAACAGGGCTGATAGTCGATAACATCCCCTGTCAATTGCGTGTCAAACAGCAGGCCCGCAGCCGCAATCCAATTCTTCAACTCACTCGTGCCGGATTGAAGCCAATCCTCCCCGATCCCGCAAAGGGCCTCGGCATCTCTCGCCGCCAGCGCTGCGAAGATTGTGCGGTCGAAGTGTTCGTCGATGACAAAATGGGACATGCCGCCGGATCCGAACACGGCAATCCGCGCATCCGATTTCCAGGCGCTCAAGGCGCGACCGACAGCGCGGCCCATCTCGAAGCAGCGGCGCGCAGTAGGCTGGTTCGGCGGGAAGAATGTGTTGGTGATGATCGGAACATGCGGAACCACCTGGTCGCGCATGATCTGGCGATAGACAAAGCCGAACGCATGGCCGATCCCGCTGTGCCAATGGTCTTGCAGGCGCGGCAACTGGTTCGCGCGGGTGATGTCGAAACCATGTGAAACAAGATCGGCAATCAGGGTGTTGGCAAGCTCCGGATGGCCGGGATACTCGGTAAAGACCGGGGGCTTGTGCCCCGCTTCCGCTGCGTGAATCCCTGGCGGATGACGTGCTGCCTGCTCGGCGGAGGACGGTTCGTTCCAGACCTTCTCGCCATTGAATATGGTGAACGCCGGCATCAGGGCTTCGTTGAAAAGCTCCTGCTGGTCATTGCCGAAAATGACGGCCACGTCAGGGCGGACCTCGGCAAAAATATCGGCCATCCGACTGATGGCAACCTGGCAAGCGCCGTGTCGCTTGGTCCGCTCGGCAAGCGAACTCTGTTCAGCGAACCCCTCATGGCTTCGCATCGCCACCAGCGTTCCGAAGTCATGGCGGCCGGTGCGAAACCAATGCTGCTTGTTGGCATGATCGGCCGGCAATCGCAGCAGCCACTCCTCGGGCGTGGTCGAGAGGGTCGGACCGTGGGTGGTCCACATCCCGAGAACGACTTCAGCCATGACACGTTCTCCAGTTCAAACGTCGAGCCGGAACACCCGCCGGGCGTTGTCCTCGAAGATCATCTTCTTCTGCGCATCGCTGAGCCAATCAAATCCGGCGATGATCGGAGCGATATTGTCCATCGTCTGGCCTTCGGCACCGGCAACCTTGGAGCCGACGCCGGGGCATTCGGACCCGAACAGGCACTGTTCGGGACCAACCGTCTCGATCAGCAGGCGCAGCGCTCCTTCGGTGTAGAGGACCGTATCATAGTAGAGTTTGCGCATGCCGTCGGAGAACCGCTCGGTTGCGCCGGGACGGATCGAATTCGCTTCGAACCGGCCCAACTGGTAGGGCATCGCCCCGCCGCCGTGACTGACGACGATCTTGAGTTTGGGAAAGTCGGTCAACACACTGGAATTGACGAGGTTGAAAACCGCCGTCGTCTCTTCGTTGATGAAGTGCAGGGAATAGGGCTCGCGATCCGATCGGGATCCCGTCGCGTGGATATGCGCCGGAACGTCGAGTTCGCACAGCTTTTCGTAAAGCGGATACCAGTACCGCTCGCCGAGCCCCGGCGGGTGGGTTCCGGTATTTTCATAGGGATCGGGGTTGAGCAGGCAGCCCTTGAAACCAAGTCCGATGCAACGCTCGAGTTCGGGAAGCACATTTTCAATCGGCTCGCCGGCAACCTGCGGGAGGCCGCATACACCGAAGAATGTTTCCGGAAAGAGCTGCATCTGGCGATAGATGATGTTGTTGGTCTCTTCGATGAACCAGTGCACGACTCTTCCGGGCTCGAAGCTCGACATCATCTGGAAAGGCCTGGGCGAGATCAGTTGCCTGTCCGTGCCGTGCTTGTGAAGCATGTCGAGATGCCCGAATGGTGCCATCTCGACCTTGTTCGCGGCCCGGCGGATGTCATCGTCGCTGACATTGACCTTGCCGCGACCGTGGCTGCCGCGGTGGGACAGAACGCTTGCCTTGTAGGCCCAGAGCTCGGCCGGAGCACTGACATGTCCATGGCAGTCGATTATCAAAGTGCCTCTCCTTCGCCCGGAACTTGCAGATGATTTGCTTCATTGCGCAGATGTCTGATAGACCGGCCATTCACCGTACGCAAGACGGAGTAAGCCTCATCGCAATAGGCCGTCATGGCGGCATTTTGCGCAAGATGCCCGCAGAATGGACCGATATGCATATGTCTGAGTGCATGGCCGATACGACGCGGGCGGGAGCCGATGAAATCATCGATAGACATGTTCGGCTCCCTTATATAAGGATTCTCTGACATTGGCAATTTTACCCTTCGAGGAGAGTGGCATGACGACGGCAAATAGCGGAGAAAATGCAGGTCGGCAAAGCGGCAGCTACGAGACTGTCCTTGTGGAACGCGATGACGGCATTGCCTGGGTTACCATGAACCGCCCCGACAAGCGCAATGCCATGAACCCAACCCTGAACCGTGAAATGCTCGAAGTGCTCGACGAGCTTGAGGTCGATGACAGTGTCGGCGTCGTTGTCCTGACCGGCGCAGGCGATTCCTGGACGGCCGGGATGGACCTGAAGGAATATTTTCGCGAAACAGACGCCTCCTCGGCTGCGGTCAAGACACGCATTCGCCGCGCCGCTGGCGAATGGCAATGGCGCAAGCTGCGCCATTATCCCAAGCCGACAATCGCCATGGTCAATGGCTGGTGCTTCGGGGGCGCATTCACGCCTCTGGTAGCGTGTGATCTTGCGATTGCGGCGAACGAGGCGACTTTCGGCGTTTCAGAGATCAACTGGGGCATTATCCCTGGAGGCAACGTCACCAAGGCGCTCTCCGAAGCCATGAACCACAAGGCAGCGCTGTATTACATCATGACCGGCGAACCGTTCAATGGTGTGGTTGCGCGTGAGACGGGTCTGGTGAACGAGTTGGTCCCGCTCGCGCAGTTGCGCGACCGCACCCGCGAACTTGCCAAAGTGCTGCTTGCCAAGAACCCCACGGTCCTGCGCCAGGCGAAGAACACGTTCAAGCGGATCGGCTCGATGGATTGGGATCTCGCCGAGGACTATACTGCCGCCAGGGCCGCGCAGACCGCCGAGCAGGATCCCGAGCAGGGCAGAAAGAAGGGCATGTCGCAATTCCTCGACGAGAAGACCATTCGGCCGGGGCTTCAGACCTACCGCCGCGATGACTGACGAGGCATCCCGCGTTTCCTTCCAAGCTGTCGGGCGGCTGCTTCGTCCGAAATCGGTGGTGATTGTCGGCGTTTCCGAGGACGAAGCATCGATGGGCGGTCGATCGCTGAACAACATCGATGCCTTGCAATTTCCCGGCGAAGTCCACCTTGTCAGCAGGACGAGCACTTCGGTTGGCGGCAGGGATTGTGTCCAGACCATCGACGAACTTCCGCACGGTATCGATGCGGCGATCATCGCGCTGCCTGCCAAGGCGATCATCCCGGCAATCGAAGCCTGCGCTCGCCGGGGGATAGGCGGCGCGGTGGTCTATGCGGCCGGCTTCGCCGAAGCGGGCGAGGAAGGCATCGCCGCGCAAGCCAGGCTCGCCGCGATTGCACGCGAAGCCGATATTGCCGTGCTTGGCCCGAACACGCTGGGCCTGTCCAACTATGTCGATGGCAATGTCCTTGCCTTCGGGCCGAACGGCCCCGACTTGCTTGGCGAGCGGCCTTCGGTAGCGATCCTGGCACAGAGCGGTGCGATGATGGGCAGCCTGCGCCTGTCCGCAAAGGTGCGCCGCTACGGCGTGACCTATGCGGTTGCCACCGGCAATGAGGCCGTGACAAGCGTAGAGGATTTCATGGCGCATATCGTCGATGACCCTCGCACGCGGGCCATCGCGGTCTTTGCCGAACAGCTGCGGCGACCGCGTGACTTCCTGGCTCTCGCCCGTCGCGCTCGCATGAACGGCAAGCCAGTGATCCTGCTCCATCCAGGACAGAGTGAGCGCGCGCGGGATTCGGCTGCCTCGCACACCGGCGCTTTGACCGGCGATTTTGCAGTGATGCGGGCGATGGTCGAAAGCGAGGCAGTCATCCTCGTCGAAACGCTCGAAGAATTTCTCGATGCAGCCGAGTTCTTCACCCGCTTTCCGGTTGGCCAGCCGACCGGCCCCTCAGTGATCACCGATTCCGGCGCACTGCGAGGGCTGGCGCTCGATTTTGCCGAACGGATCGGCCTCGATCTGCCGAATCTGAGCTGCGATACCATTCGCAGGCTGCGCGAGCGGCTGCCTGGCTTCGCCGAAGCAAGCAACCCTCTCGACATTACCGCGCAAGGGCTGAAAGACATGCCGCTCTACACCGAAGCGTCCGCCGTGATGGCCGGCGACGCAGGGAGCAGCGGTGTTCTGGTGGCGATCATGCCGGGTTCACCCGAGGTCGGGAAGATCAAGGCAGAAGCCTGCCTGCCTTCGTTGAATGCCAGCGACAAGCCCAAGGCCTATGTCGTGCTGGGCGACGCCCCGGTCGATCCCGGGGTCGCCGCGATGATGCAGGACAACAATATCCCGTTCTATCGCTCACCCGAACGCGCGCTGCGCATGTTCGCCCATTCGGCGCGCTTTGCGACGCTGAAGGCCCAGGCAGCGGAGCGCCGGCCAGTGGCTCTCCCGGCAAGCGCCCCGATCTCAGGCGCGGGCGCATTGCCTGAGTATCTCGGCAAACAGCTGCTGCGCAAAGCCGGTCTTGCGGTGCCGGAGGGGGGGCTGGTCTCGACCCCTGATGAGGCGGTGGCACTGGCGCAGCGCATTGGCTTTCCGGTCGTCCTCAAGGTGCAATCGCCACACCTCATGCACAAGACCGAGATCGGCGGCGTGGTTGTGGGGCTGGTCGATGAGGCGACACTGCGCGAAGCCTGTGCGACAATGGCCGAGCGCGTCGCAGTAGTGCGTCCAGACGCCCAAATCGACGGTTACCTGGTCGAGACGATGGCCACAAAGGGACTGGAACTGGTCGTCGGCGGTCGGCGCGATCCGGACTGGGGGCCGGTCGTTCTGTTCGGCCTTGGCGGAATCTGGATCGAAACGTTGAAAGATGTCCGCCTGGTTCCCGCCGACATGCCTGAAGCGCACATCGTCGAGGAACTCGGCAAATTGCAGGCCAGTGGCCTGCTCGAAGGGGCGCGGGGGTCGGCGCAGATCGACAAGGCCGCCGTGGCCAGGGTGGTGGCGCAGATTGGGCACCTTCTCCTGGCACATCCGGAGATCGCCGAGATCGACGTCAACCCACTGGTTGCCTATCCCGCTGGCAAGCCACCAATGGCGCTAGACGCGCTGATTATTGTTGAGTGAATCAGGCCTTCATCAACCCTGCATAGCGCTCGAGATGATAGTCCACGCGGCCAAATTGCCGTTCGACAAGCGTCAATTTCTTGAAATAATGTCCGGCTGCATATTCATCGGTCAGCGCGATGCCGCCATGAAGCTGGATAGCCGATTGTCCAACCTCGCGGGCGGCCTGGCCGATGGCTACTTTGGCAGCCGATATCCTGGCCTTGCGTTCATCGGGGGCGTCGGGAACGGCAAGCACAGCCGACAAGGCCATCGATTCCGCGATTTCCACTGCCATGTGCAAATCGACCATCCGGTGTTGCAGCACCTGATGGCTGCCGAGGGGCTGGTCGAACTGGCGGCGGGTCTTGATATAGTCGAGCGTCAGATCGCGCAGCCGCTTCATCGCCCCCAACGCCTCCATCGACACGGCAGCGGCACCGCGATCATATGCTGCTTCAATGGCCTCGAGTGCATCGCCTGCCCCGCCCAGCAATGCATCAGCGGGAAGCATCGTTCCATCGAGGACAAGCTCGCAAGCCCCCGAACCGTCGTAAAGCTTATAGCCGCGCACATTAGCAGCCACCTGCTCGCGCGGCACGGCGAACAGGGAAATTCCATCGCGATCACCCGATTGGCCCCGGGTTCGCGCCGACACCAGGAACAGATCGGCGACATCGCCGCCTGGCACCACCATCTTGGCACCATCGAGCTGCCATCCAGCCGTGGTCCTGCGCGCTGTGGCTGTTACCCACTCCACGGTTTCGCGGGCCTGCCTCTCGCCATGAGCAAGCGCAGCGCGAAGCGAACCGTCCGCAATCCTGGGCAGCCACTGCCGCTGTTGCTCGACCGATCCGAGTGACTGGAGCAGGCCAGCCGCCAGCACGACAGTCGGCACATAGGGCTCGGTCACAAGCGACCCGCCGAAGCGTTCGAGCACCACCGCCAGCTCTTCGAAACCCATGCCGCTGCCCCCAAGGGTGCTGTCTATGGCAATTCCCATCAAACCCAGCCCGGCAAGGCCCGTCCAGAGTTCGCGATCTTGAGAAACACCGGCGCGCATCTGCTTCTGCCGGGTGGCGAAATCAAAGCGATCCGCCAGAAAGCGATCAACCACATCGCCCAGCATCGTCTGCGTTTCAGTCAGCGTGAAGTCCATCCTGGCGTTCCCGTATTCCTGTCAGAGCCCGAGGGCAGCTTTTGCTAGGATGTTGCGCTGTATCTCGTTCGATCCACCGTAGATCGATACCTTGCGCGTGTTGAAATAGATGCCAGCCAACGGCCCGGCTTCGGGCGGGCCTATCGGCTCGTCATTGCAACCGTCGCCCCAGCCATGCGGATCGCTGGCGAAAGCATAGTCTCCGACCGCATCCATCATCAGCTCGGAAATATCCTGCTGAATCTCCGATCCCTTGATCTTGAGCAGGTTTGCTTCGGTGCCGGGGCCAGCCCCCGCCTTCAGCGCCGCAAGCATCCGCAGCGTGGTGAGCTCCAGCCCGGTCAGGCGAATCTCGATCCCGGCTATCCGGCGGCGAAACGCCAGGTCGTCGATCAGCATCCCGCTCGGGGTCGGCTCGCGGCTGGCGATGCCTTTGAGGCGGCGAATTTCGCGTCGTGACTGGCCAATGCGGGCAATTCCGGTCCGCTCGTGCGACAACAGATACTTCGCCTGCGTCCACCCCTGCCCCGCCTCGCCTATGATGTTGGCCCTGGGAATGCGGACGTCATTGAGAAAGACTTCGTTGACCTCGTGTTCGCCGTCAATGAGGATGATCGGACGCACCTCTACCCCGGGCGTGTTCATGTCGATCAGCAGGATCGACAGGCCCAGTTGCTTTTTCGCTTCGTCGCTGGTGCGCACCAGACAGAACATTTTGTCCGCGATATGCGCCAGCGTCGTCCAGATCTTCTGTCCGTTGATGACCCACTCGTCACCGTCGAGGACAGCCCGCGTTTTCAGGGCTGCGAGGTCGGACCCCGCCTCGGGCTCTGAAAAGCCCTGGCACCACAGGTCGTCGATATTCAGTATCCGCGGGATCAGACTGCGCCGCTGCTCGTCCGATCCGAACTTCATGAGGACCGGCGCGAGCATGCCCATGCCAAATACCGGCGCACCGGGCGCGCCCTCCTCGGTCAGCACTTCGTCGTAAAGGTGGCGTTGCACGACAGTCCAGCCGGGACCGCCATGTTCGACCGGCCAGGCCGGTGCTCCCCAGCCTTGTCCAACAAGCGCCTGCTGCCAGGTCACACGTTGGCTCCGCGAGGGCAGTTTGCCATTCAAGACCGTTGCTCTCGTCACCGGATCGAGGTTCGCGCGGACGAAAGCGCGCACTTCCCCGGCAAATGCCAGTTCCTCTTCAGAAAAGCTCAGGTTCACGTGGCCTCTCCCTTGCAACAGCAGTGGCTACCAGCTTTTTGATATAAGGCAACCTGATATATGATCGGTGCCGAATGTCACCCGATCAGACTGTTGCTTGATCCGGGTTTGGCTGAAGCGCGACACCGAAGCGAGACGTCACCGGCTGCGGCAAAGCCTCGCGATCCGGGTCGATGCCCATCGCGTCGCAGAACTGCGTCCACACCTCCTTTGGCTGGCCCGCCTGAAACAGGAACTCGTGCATGTGATGCGCGAAAAAGGGATGCGTGAGAAATTCCTCCATCGACGCACCGTTGATCATCATGTCCCGCTCTGCGGCAGGCAGTTCGATGTTCCTTGCCTTTGCCGGATCGCGAATGATGCCTTTGGGATCCTCGCCGCGCTCGACCGCCGCTATATCGTCGAGCAGCCGCCTGCGCAGCAGTTGAATCCCGCGATCGCTCAGCCCTAGCTTTTCCCTGGTGCGATCGGCAATGCGCCCTTGCCCGGCCCAGGCCACGAAATCCTGGTTCATGACATGCTGGCTGTACCAGCGGCCGGTGTCAGGATCGATGATGGGCGCGCGCCAGGTCGGGATCGCTTGCTGAACATAGGGTTCGCTTTCGCGCGGCACACGATTGAACATCCAGCCGATGCTCAGCATGGTCTCATCGTCAATCGGTATGCGCCACTCGAAATGGTCGCCCAGGTAAAATCCGTTCGGCCAAAGGCACACGCGGCCAATAGTCCACATCGGATGCTGGTCAGAGAGGTCTTCACGGCGGCGGCGGTAGACCAGGCCATGTTCGAATTCGTCGAACGCGATCTCCAGATGACGCGGGCCATGCTCGGCATTCTCGTCCTCCTGCCGACGTCCCCAATTCATGTGCATCCATTCGAAATGGATGGGATCGATGGAATTTTCCTGTGCCTGCAACCAGTTGCAAGGCACTTCCGATATCACGATCTGGGTGAAGCCATTGGCCCAGTTGAACGGCTCCCAATCGGGCAGTTCCGGCACAGGAAGCGGCCCCATATAGGCCCACAGCAAGCCGGCATGATCGAGCACGGGATAGGCCTTTATCCTGATCTTGTCCTTGTACCTGGCCTTGGGGGCGACCGTGTCCTCGAACGGCATCGACACGCACTGCCCGGTCTCGCTGAAAGCCCAGCCGTGATAGCTGCACCTCAGCCCGCATTCCTCGACGAAACCATAGGAAAGATCGGCACGGCGGTGGGCGCACTGCCGGTCAACCAGACCATAGTTGCCGCTGAGATCGCGGTAGAGGACGAGATCCTCCCCCAGGAAACGCACCGGCTTGATGCGATCGGTCTCGAACTCGCTGGTTCCGGCAATCGGAAACCAATGTCGGCGCAAGACCTCCCCCATCGGCGTGCCCGGCCCGACCTGGGTCAGCAACTGATTTTGGGCAGCATCCATTGGCATCTCCGGCAGCATCGATCTTTGCAGATTTAGGAAGATGTCTGCCATTTTCGCCATAGCGTCGTCAACCAAAGACGCTATGCTGACCCAGTGACGCGAACTTTGAAGCGCATTCGCCCCCGAGCTTGACTGGCAGCCGTTCGCAGGCAATAACATCAGATGTCTGATGATTGGCCGGTTCAGCAAAATTCAGACTCGCGAGGCGGGCCAGGGACAAATTTCAGGAGTGAGACCTCATGGCAACCCAGATCCTGCGCAAGGCGAAATACAGCGAAGCCGAATGGCAGGCGCGGCAAGAGCTGGCCGCCTGTTACCGGATTTTCGCGATGCGCGGCTGGGATGAGATGATCTACAACCACATTACGTTGCGCGTGCCGGACGAGGAAGGGTCCTACCTGATCAATCCATTCGGCATGCATTATAGCGAAATAACGGCATCATCGCTGATCAAGGTCGACAAAGACGGCAACAAGGTCGATGCCGACAACCCCTGGCACATCAACCCCGCCGGCCTGGTGCAGCACTCGCTGTTTCACAACAATGTCCCCGATGCCCACGCCATCATTCATGTCCACACGACGGCGACAATGGCGGTGTGCTCGCTTGAAGAGGGCTTGCTGCCGATCAATTTCTACGCGGTGTCGTTTGCCGGACAGATGGGCTGGCATGATTTCGAAGGCATTACCGTGCGCGGGGAAGAGGGCGAACGCCTGCTCAAAAATCGCGGCGATCACCAGGTGATCATGTTGCGCAACCATGGTCCGGTGGTTCTGGGCAAGACCTTGCCAGAGGCGTTTCACATCTTCTTCCTGCTTCAGCGCGCCTGCGAGGTTCAACTCGCGACACTGTCGATGGGCAAGCCAGTGTTCGTTCCGCAGGACGTTATCGAGACTCACCACCGCGACACGCCGAAAATGCGCGTCAGCGGCGGGCGCGGACAGATCGAATTCGACGCCATGATCCGCCAGATCGACAAGATCGACCGCAGCTGGCGGGATTGATGATGGCAAATTCGTTTGAAGTCCGGCCCATCGACAAGGCTTTGCCCTACGGTGTCGAAATCATCGGACTTCGCGCCGAGGACATCGCCGATAAGGCCGTTCAGGCGCGCCTGCGCCATCACTGGGCGCTGGATGGCTTGCTGATATTCCGGGGGCTGGAGGGCGAGAAGGCGCATGTGGACATCAGCCGCGTGTTCGGCCCGCTGCTCGTCCACCCGCTGCGCATCGATCCGGCGCGACAGGAAATCTTCACCGTCAAGCATGATCCCGAAGACCCCTACATCGTCGAGGTGGATGGCAAGCAGCTGGCCGCCTGGCTGCCCTGGCATTCGGACCTGATCTATGTCGACCAGATCAACCACGGCGGCATTCTGCGTCCGCTGGCCCTGCCTAAGAGCGATGGCGAAACGGGTTACATCGATAAAATTGCCACCTATGATGCCCTGCCCCAGCACCTGAAGACCCGGCTTGAGGGCCTCGATGCGATTTACCAGTTCGATCGCAACCCGGAACACCAGAAGTTTGGGCGCGCGGGCAGTGTGAAGGTGCTGCACGAGACCAGGGCGGCCATCGCCTCGAAAAGCAAGAGCTACCCGCGCGTGCTCCATCCGATGGTCTATGAACAGGCCGAGACCGGCCGCAACATGCTCAATGTGTCCCCATGGTTTCTGCAGGGCATTGCCGGGATGCCCGAAGCGGAAAGCGACGCCCTGCTCCACGAGGTCATGGAATACGCCACCGATCCGCGATTGGCCTATTGGCACGCCTGGCAGATCGGCGAGATGGTGCTGTGGGACAACTGGCGCATGCTGCACAGCGCCGCTGGCTGTGTGCCAGAGGAGCAACGCTGGATGGAGCGCACGACGATTGCGGGGGATTATGGGCTGGGGCGGATCGAGGGGGAGCGGGGGATGGATGTTGGGTCCATTGTGCATGTGTGATTGCGGTGGGCGGATGTAGGTATGTCCGCAAACGACAAGGTTTCCGTCGTTCGATTGAAGGGTCGAGGTCTTCAAAACTTGCCGTTCGTTCACGGCTCGACGGATGACGCCTTGTGCGTGGACTTGTGACAATCAGGTTCCGAACTAAGGCGGCAGACATCTGCCGAAAATTGGCAATGTAGCGGACATTTGGCCACGCAGCTCGATTGTGGAAGCTAGGTCGGGAACGTTTGCGCTGAGATATTGATGTTTCCCCAGTCTTCCTTCGGGATCGCAGCATCAGGTGCCGATGCATCGATGACGCTCCAACCGCCTTCAAGGCATTGCAATCGAATGGGGTGTATTATTCTGGGCTGCTTCAACGTCGCCATAAGGCGCACAACTTGCGATTTGCGAACTGCAATTGCCATGGCAGCGACACGGACATCTTCCTCTTGCCGTTCTCTATCGGTGCCTACCGAAAACTGCTGTTGTGCACGGGACACATGCGAACGCACAACATCGGGGAACGACT
Organism: uncultured Alphaproteobacteria bacterium; assembly: GCA_963777795.1. Taxonomy (GTDB): domain Bacteria; phylum Pseudomonadota; class Alphaproteobacteria; order Sphingomonadales; family Sphingomonadaceae; genus Novosphingobium. Next base: position 269,950 of record CAVZRM010000002.1, on the reverse strand, counting down.
TTATAAGTTTAACTATGGCCTGTCGCGCCGCGTCTTCCATTCCGAGCGCGGACAGTTCTGGCATGGGTCTAGGGTCAGGACTCTATTGATCACAACCAGAAGATGACGGTTGCAGCGATTGCGATGGCGGACATGAAGGTGTGGGCGCAGCGGTCATAGCGGGTGTGGATGCGTCTCCAGTCTTTGATTTTGGCGAACAGGTTCTCGACCAGGTGGCGCTTTTTGTAGACCGCTTTGTCGTAGTGATATTGCACCTTGCGATTGGATTTTGGCGGGATGCAAGGGGTGATGCCGCGCGCTGTCAGCGCGGCGCGGAACCAGTCGCTGTCATAGCCCTTGTCGCCCAGCAGTTCCTTGGCGTTGGGCAATGCGTCAAACAGCAGAACAGCGCCCTTGTGGTCGCTCATCTGGCCCTCGGTGAGCATCATCACGATGGGGCGGCCTTCACCGTCGCACACCGCATGCAGCTTTGAGTTCAAGCCGCCCTTGGTGCGCCCGATACATCTGGGAAGAGCCCCCCTTTTAAGAGGCTTGCCGCCGTCCGGTGCGCCTTCAGATGCGTGGCGTCGATCATGATCCGGTCAGGCTCTCCGGCCTTTCCAGCCAGTTCGACAAAGATACGGTTGAACACACCAAGGCGGCTCCAGCGGATGAAGCGGTTGTAGATCGTCTTGTGCGGCCCGTAAGTTCGGGGGGCATCACGCCACCGCAGGCCGTTCTTGATGACGAAGACGATCGCCGACACGATTAGCCGGTCATCAACCCGCGGAATACCGTGCGATAGCGGAAAATACGGCGCAATCCGGCGCATCTGCGCCTCGCTCAGCATAAACAGATCGTCCATAAACAGCACCTCCCTGGTGCCGCCATTGAATCAACCCTCAGCCCATCATGCAAGCCTTTTAATAGGTCCTGACCCTAGCAAGGATGACGCCAAGGGCCTCAGCCTCGTCGGCGGCCAGGCCGGTCAGGCGTGTGCGGTAGTTGAAGCCAAGCTCGATTCCGCCCCGGTTTCCCTGATGGACGACAATAGGCAATCCCGCTTCGGTCATCGCATCGACGTCACGCAAGATTGTGCGGCGGGATACTTCTAGTTCTCCGGCCAGATCGGCGCTGTTCATTCGCCCCCGGTTCTGAAGCAACAGTAAGATCCGCAACAATCGAGCAGCACGCATCGGTTTTTCAAATATGACAGAAGATGTCTTATTAGATAGGCTAACTACCCGACAAACTGCAAGCGGGCATCCGCGATCAAGCGCATAGCTGGAAAGGAAATTGGAATGAACGGCGTTTCATACGGCACCGGGAGCCAGGACGATCCCTGGATACTCAAGAACTCCGTCGCTTACATCGGATTATCAAGCCTGGAAGGATGAGGCGGCCTCTCCGCCCGCGCTGGTGGTCCAGGTTGGCATTACCCGCTTGTCGTATCAACTCAGATGCATCGAAGACGCGCACGCAATGTTGCTCGCGCATGGCGACTGGGTGCCGCTTGGCAACGCCGACGAGGGAAAGCCGGTCAAGGAGGGCACGCTAGAGGCATGGGCGCGCGATGAGGCAAATCCAGTGCAAGGCTACTACGGACTGCGAAAAGGCTATCGAGGCCGGTTTGCCAATTATGTATCGCCGCTGCTTGAGCTTCTGGGGCTGGCCGAGCTCGAACACGCTCCCAAAAATAATCGGACTCGGGCCAAGAATGTCGGATGATTTCAGCACAAAAATCGCGCAGCACATTCCGGCTCGCATGTTCGGTCACGACCGACATTGCTGCTCCTCCCGAGCGCATTTGGCAGTTGCTGGTCGATCTTCCAAACATGACGAGGTGGAATTCGACGCTGACCAACATCGAAGGCAATGTCGCGCTTGGTGAGCAAGTGTGCATGCACGTAGCTGAAGCGGTCTGCCCGCTAATGGTGCCGGGGACGGGGCACCGAACGACTGAAATGTCCGCAGGAGCGGGTGGATGGGTTCATCGCCCGAAACGGCAACTCATCGCCAATAGCGCTTCAAAACCCGACAGTCCGCAACCCCCAACAAACCTGTCATTCCGGTATCGCATCGCACCGCATCGCCCAAGGCTAAACCGGCATCAAATCCCCCAGCGACACCCACCCTAACCAGCAGGCGGCAAACGCAACGTCTGCATCTGCATATATTCGTAAATCCCGTGCAATCCGAATTCCGCGCCGATTCCTGATTGCTTCGCCCCGCCAAACGGGACATCGGGCGAGATCGTGGAATGATCGTTCACCCAGGCGCTGCCGCATTCCAGCATGGCGGCCAGCCGGCTTGCCTCTGCCGTGTCGCTTGACCAGACCGAACCGCCCAGCCCCAGCTCATTGGCATTGGCCAGTCGCACCGCTTCGTTGGCATCGTGGAAGCGGATGATCGGCAGGATCGGGCCGAATTGTTCGTCGTCGACGATTCCCATGCCGTCCGCCACATCCACCATGACCGAGAGCGGGAAGTAAAAGCCTTGCTGATCGGCGGCGGGCAAGCCGCCCGCCAGGAACCGCCCGCCCCTCGCCACGGCATCCTCGGCCAGTTCCCTGAGATAGGCCAGTTGCTTGCCATTCTGCACCGGGCCATATTGCGTTGCCGGATCATCGCCGGGGCCGACGACTGCTGCCTTCGCCATCTCCGCCAGTTTCCCGGCCAGCGCGTCGTGGATGCTGTCGTGCACATAGAGCCGCTTGATCGCCGCGCAGACTTGGCCGCTGTTGCCGAACGCCTTGAGAAACACTTTCTTGGCGGTCGCCTCGACATCGGCATCGGCGAGCACGATGGCGGCATCATTGCCGCCAAGTTCCAGCGTCAATCGTTTGAGATTGTCCGCCCCCCGCTTCATGATGTCGCGGCCTGTGGGCGTCGAGCCGGTGAACACGATCTTGTCCACCCCGGGATGGCCCGCCAGTTGCGCGCCGAGCCTTCCCGGCCCGGCGACACTGTTCAGCACGCCCGCAGGCAGATGCTCGTTGGCCACTTCGACCATCAGCAAGGTGCTGAGCGGCGTTCCCGAAGACGGTTTCAGCACCACCGTATTGCCGCCGAGGATTGCGGGAATGATGTGCCAGATCGCGATCAGGATCGGAAAATTCCATGGGGTGATGGAAGCGACGACGCCCAGCGGCTTGCGGCGAACTTCGATGCGCCCCGTTTCGTCATCTTTCAGCACCTCGACGAGCGGGCGCAGCTTGGCCGTCGCCCTGATCCAGCTGATCGCGCCGCTCACCTCGCCAAGCGCTGCCGTATTCGCGGGCTTGCCCTGCTCGCGGGAGAGCAATTGCGCAATCTCCGGCTTTCGCGCCTCCATCGCATCGGCAACGCGGTCCAGCAGCGCAGCCCGCTCTTCGATGGGTGTGGCTGACCAGGATCGGAATGCCGTGCGCGCGGCCGCGACCGCCTCATCCACTAAATGATCTTCGGCGAGCGGGCATTGCGCAAAGGGCCTGCCGGTTGCCGGATCGACGACGACAAAACTGTGCCCGGACGCGATTTTCCGGCCATCGATGACCATAGAGACGGGCCGGATCAGATTATCCTCGGCATTGCTGGCATGGGTCGTTTCGGACATAGTCATTTCCTCAGTGCGGATTGGGTTTCAAAGGCCAGTTTCAAGGGATTGTGTGAGCATGACGAAAGGCCTTCGCGGCATTGACCAGGCCCTGCCCATCGCGCTGCTGCGTGCGCGCGAGGCAACGATGCGCAGATTCAAGCCACATGTGGATTCGCTGGGGCTGACCCTGCAACAATGGCGGGTCATCCGGGCACTTGCCGAAAACGACACGCTCCCCGCGACCGAGCTGGCCGACAAATGTGTCGTCCTGCCATCATCGATGACGCGCATTCTCAATTCGCTGATCGAGCGCGGCCTTATTGAACCCGCGCACGATGATGACGGCAGGAGGCGGTCGGTCAGGCTGACGCGAGCTGGCACTGGGATCTACTCACAAATGGCGGACAAGTCGGAGGCCATATACCGGGCCATAGAACTGCGCTTCTCGACCAAAAAAATGGCCGACCTGCTGGAATTGCTCGACCAGTTGAAAACGGCCGCCGACGGGCTGGAAAGCGACGCCCTGCCTCCGGTGACCATTCCCAAACCCTGACCCACCAAATCCTCCTGCACAGTCCGACTAGTGATTGGATACCGACTTGATCATGTCCGCAGCCTTTTCGGCAATGGCGATGGTCGGAAAATTGGTGTGGCCCGATATGATCGATGGCATGATCGAGGCATCGACGACGCGCAGTCCGTCCAGCCCGTAAACGCGAAGATCGGAACCGACGACATTTGTGCCGTTGCTGTCATCGGGCCCCATGCGGCATGAACCGACAACATGATGGATGGTAAGGCCGCCGTCGCGGGCATATTGCAGCAATTCCGCATCGCTTTGCTTGTCACTGGCGGGCCATAATTCATCGCCGCGATAATCGTCGAACGCCCGGCTTTTGGCGAGGGCGCGGATCAGCTTGAGGCCCGCGACGGTAACCTTCTGGTCGGCCTCATCGTGCAGATAGTTGGGCGCTATGACCGGATAGTCACGCACGTCATTCGACTGGATATGGACATGCCCCCGGCTGCGCGGTTGCAAGGCTACGCAGGACATGAAGATGCCGGGGGTTTTGTCGAGCGACTTGAAATCGGTCGCTTTGACTGCCGTAAACGGCGTGAGCATCACTTCGAGGTCGGGGCGCGGGACATCCGGCGATGACCGGGTGAATATGACCATGTGGGTCACGGCATTGGCCAGGAAGCCTTCGCGCGTGAAGATATATTTGAACACTTCCTTGACCAGCGGCCAGCCGCTTGATCGCTCGTTCATCGAGATCGGCCTGGTCAGCTCCCACGCACCGCGCGCGAGGAAGTGATCGTGCAGATTCTCGCCCACGCCGGGCAGATCATGCACGACATCGATCCCGAGGTCTTTCAGCCGCTGCGCCTGCCCTACCCCGGACAGCTCAAGCAATTGCGGCGAGCCAATCGCTCCGGCTGACAGGATCACCTCCCGGCCAGCCATCGCGCTCTTGACCTGATCGCCCACGCCATATTCGACGCCAACCGCGCGGCGACCTTCGAACAGGATACGACGCGCCTGCGCATTGCAGACAACTGTTAGATTGGCGCGGCCGCGTGCCGGCTTGAGATAGCCGCGCGCGGTGCTGACGCGGCGTCCGCCCCTGATCGCGCGTTGCACCATGCCGATCCCCTCGACATTCCGGCCGTTCGGATCGGCATTGAACGGGATGCCGCATTCGCCCGCCGCATTGATCATCAGTTTGGTCAATTCATCCAGACCCTGGCTGCGTTTGACAGTCATCGGCCCGCCATGGCCGCGCGCCGGATCATCGAATCCGGTCGCATTCTCCAGCTTCTGGAAATAGGGCAGCAGGCTCTCGAAATCCCAGCCGGGATTGCCTTGCGCGGCCCAGGCATCATAGTCTTCGGGCTGTCCTCGGGTAACGACATGGCCATTGATCGAACTCGAACCGCCGAGCACTTTGCCGCGCGGCAGCGGAATGGCCCGGTTCGAAGTCGCGCTATCAGGCTGGGTGCTGTAAAGCCAGTTGACCGACTTGTTGCGGATGGTCTTGGCCACACCGATCGGCACATGAATCCAGGGGTTTGCATCTCTCGGCCCGGCTTCGATCAGGAGGACGGCAACAGCCGGGTTCTCGGACAGCCGCGCAGCCAGGACCGAACCCGCCGATCCCGCCCCCACGATGATGTAATCATATGGCATTGAAACCCGCCCTCTTCCCGGAACCAGCCTGGCACCGACAGCAAGCCAGCCCCGTCATTGGCACAGGATATGGCAGCAATGGAACTGCGTCAATTCTCATTTTAAGAGAATATTTTATTATGAAGAGCCCACTCCGCCGTCTGCGCGACAAGATTGTGTCGGCCCCTCTGCAGCTCGCCCGCTTGCCCAAGCCGGAGCGCCAGGAGACTGGAACTCGCATACTAAATATTCTCTCCAGATGAGAATTGACGCTGCCCGCTGAAAGGGCTAGCAAGCCAGATATGCCGGCAATCGGCTTGGCTGACATGACGCAGTCTCGAGATGAGGTTTGGGAAATGACGGAAACGGCAGCATCGAACGTAAAGAAGCTCCAGTTTGATCCGGCGGCGCTTCGCAAAAAATATCTCGACGAGCGCGAGAAGCGCGTGCGCGTTGAAAGTCGCGGGAACTATGTGAAGCTTCGCGGCAGGTTCGAGAAGCTGTACCAGGATCCGAATGCCGACCCGGACTTCACGCGCGATCCGGTGAAGAAGGAGATGGACTTCGCGATTGTCGGCGGCGGATATGGCGGCCTGCTGTGCGGTGCCGAACTGCGTCGCAATGGCGTCAAGAACATCTGCATAATCGAGCGTGGTTCCGATATCGGCGGCACCTGGTACTGGAACCGCTATCCGGGCGCGGCTTGCGATGTGGAATCGTACATCTACATGCCCCTGCTCGAAGAGATCGGCGGCATGCCCCAGCGCAAATACGCCACTGCGCCGGAAATCTGGGAACACACAAAAAAGATCGCCCGCAAATTTGATCTCTATCGCGATGCCCTTTTGCAGACTTGTGCAACGGACATTGCCTGGCATGAGGAAGCGCAAAGGTGGATCGTCAAGACCGATCGCGGTGATGAAGTCGTCGCGCGCTATCTGGTGACCTGCACGGGGTCCATGGCAGAGCCGAAACTGCCGGGTATCCCGGGGATCGAAACCTTCAAGGGGCATACATTCCACACCAGCCGCTGGGACTATGCCTATACCGGCGGGGACTGCTCCGGCAACCTGACCAAGCTTGCAGACCAAAAGGTCGCCATTGTCGGGACCGGTGCCACGGCGATCCAGTGCGTGCCGCACCTCGGCAGGGATGCGAAGCATCTTTACGTGGTGCAGCGGACGCCGTCTTCCATCCATTTCCGCGGGGACCGGCCGACCGATCGCGAATGGTTCGAAAATCTCAAGCCTGGTTGGCAGCAGGAGCGCATGGTCAACTTTACGACGGCATTTCATGGCGGTGAAGTCGAAGTCGATCTGGTCAATGACGAATGGACCCAGTCGTTCTTCGATGCGAGCGATGCCGATGCCGATGGCGAATTCTCGGCAAGCCAACTGGCCAATTTCCGGAAGATGGAATTTGCCCGCGCCAGAGTCGATGAAACCGTGGGAAATGCCGAAGTGGCAGAAGGGCTGAAGCCCTGGTACAATTTCTTCTGCAAACGCCCGTGCTTCCACGATGAATATCTGCCGACATTCAACCGCGACAATGTCACGCTCGTCAACACCGATGGCAGAGGCATGGAGCGCGTGGATGAAACCGGTTTCTGGGTCGGTGACACGCATTATGAGGTCGATTGCATCGTCTTTTCGACCGGCTTCGAGGTCGGCACAAGCCACCAGTCGCGCACCGGCTTTTCCCTGCGCGGGCGGGGTGGGAAAACGCTTGATGAACATTGGAGCGATGGTGTCCGCACCATGCACGGGATCCACATCCATGGCTTCCCGAACTATTTCCATATCGGGGGGCTGGAGCAGGCTGCGCGGACGGCAAATTTTGCCCACTCGCTCACCAACCATTCCACCTACCTTGGACAACTGATCAAGGCGTGCAGTGGCGATTGTACCAACACCATCGAGGCAACGCCTGAGGGCGAGGAGGCCTGGGTTCAAAGAATCATCCACATCGCGACCCAAAACAGCATCGGGTCCCAGAACACCGACTTCCAGGACGAATGCACGCCCGGCTATTACAACAACGAGGGACAACCGCGCCGCGTCGCCGTCCAGAATGGGGCTTATGGGCTCGGACCAATTCCCTACATCCAGGAGTTGCGCGAATGGCGCGAGACAGGCCTTTTCGAGGGGCTTTCGATCACTCCAGCCCCCTGAAGCTTCTCGTCGTCCCAGGTCGCGCAAGTGTGGAAAAATGCTCAAATAGTGATAATTCTTGACATTAAGCCGATGAAAAAGCACTTGGCATCCAAGCCCCTGTACACGGACCGGATATAGGCATCCGTCGGGGCGTTTTCGGCGGCTGACCGGTCAGCGAACGGTCTTTCGCCATGCGGGCCGCTTCGCAAGGAAACTTTTATGAAGACGCAGGTTGGGATTATCGGTGCCGGTCCTGCGGGCTTGCTTCTTGGCCGGATCCTTCAGCAACACGGGATCGATACAGTCATCCTGGAACAGAGGAGCCGGCACTATGTGCTTGCCCGGATTCGGGCGGGTGTCCTGGAACAGGGCACAGTTGACACGTTGCGCGAGTATGGCGTGGCTGATCGGCTCAATCGCGAGGGCAGTCCGCACGAGGACATGAAGCTCTTCTGGGCTGGCAGGCGTCATGCCATCCCGATGGTCGGTGACGGCGGGCGTCGCCTTACAACCTACGGGCAGAACAGAATTGTCGAAGACCTGGTCGGTCTTCGCGAGGGCGCAAATCTCCCTCTCCTGTTCGATGCAGAAGTCGAAGCGATCACGGACATCGAAAACGCACCTGTCATCCATTTCATCAAGGATGGGGAACGGCAGGAGTTGCGCTGCGATTTCATCGCCGGTTGTGATGGCTTTCACGGGGTATCGCGCAAGCAGATACCCGACGCGGACGCTCACTCCTTCTACAAGGAATTTCCGTTCTCCTGGTTTGGCATTCTTGCCGAAGCCGAGTCGAACGTTGAAACGCGTGGCTTTGGCCACACAGAGAAGGGTCTGGCTGTAAGTTCCTATCGTGGACCAGGCATCAGCCGCCTCTATTTGCAGGTTGAGCCCGAATTCGACATGGCTTCGATGACCGACGAGCAAATCTGGGATGAGCTGGACCTGCGCCTGACAAACCAGCACGCAAAGACACTCAACCGCGGCCCCATCATCGACAAGGCCGTTGCGCGGTTGCGCGCCTTTGTCTGCGAAAAACTCGTGCATGGCCGCCTCGCACTGGCAGGCGATGCCTGCCACATCGTGCCGCCCAGCGGTGCCAAGGGCCTAAACCTCGCCGTCGGCGACGTGCGCCTCTTGAGCGAAGCCATTCTGGCCTTGCTGCAATATGGCAATCGCGCTCTTTTGGAGCGGTATGGTGAGCTTGCCCTGCGCCGGATATGGCCGACGGTTCATTGGTCATGCCTGATGTCAGAGACCTTCCACCTATTTCCCGGCCAGTCCGCATTTGACACCAGGCGCCAATACGAAACACTGAATTACTGGGCGTACAACGAAACTGGCCAGCGCTGGTTTCGCGAGAGCATGCTTGGCCAACCTTATCCGCAGTATTGATCTGCCTGAGAGGCTGTTTCGGAAATGAAAAATCAAGCGATTGACAAGACAATTGTGGTCGATGGCGTCGACGTATCCTATCGCACCAGTGGCCCAGTCAATGATCGCCTGCCACTGGTTCTGGTTCACGGCACCGCTGGCAGCATCGACAGCCATTTCGGATTCATGTTTCCGATGATGGCGTTCCGCCAGCGTGTGATCGGAATCAATCTGGCCGACCCAATGACCGACCGGATCGAGCTGGAGCAGTTCGTGGCTCAGGTCAGCGCCGTCATCAACGCGGAAGTCCCGGACAGCCCTGTAACTCTGCTGGGATATTCGATGGGTTCGCCGATCGCCGCCAAGACTGCGCATGCACTTGGCGACAAGGTTGCAAACCTGATTCTCGTAGCCGGCTACATGAAGACCGACACACACCAGAAGCTGCGCGGCTACATCTGGACGTCCCTGTACAAAGACGGCTCGCCCTTGGTCAAAAACTTCATGACCTTCAATGCATTCTCGCCGTTTCACATGAGATCAAGCACTTTGGAAGAAATGCTGGCTGGGACAGCGAAGATGAACATCACGCCATTTCTGGCGAAGCAGGTGGACCTCAATACGCGCATAGACGTTCTGGCAGAGTGCGGAGAAATCAAGGCGAAGACATTGGTTGTGGGACTTTCGGAAGATTTCTCCTGCCCGAAACATCATTCCAAGGCTATGTTCGGTACGATCGAGAACGCCAGTTACACCGAAATTGCCACGGGACATGCCGTAGTTCATGAGCGGCCAGCAGAACTGTTCTACCATATCAATCGCTTCTGCAACGACCCGGAATGCTATCCGGTCGGCAAGATCGTCCCCGCCCCCAAGCCATAAGTGACAATGGAACATGATCGTCAGCACAAAAATTCTCATCATCGGCGCTGGCTTCACCGGGCTGGGCACTGCCATCAAACTGCGAAAAGCAGGCCAGGAAGACTTTATCGTCCTCGAACGCCGCGCCGATGTGGGCGGGGTCTGGTATGACAACAATTACCCGGGCATCGCCTGTGATGTGCCATCGCACTTCTACTCCTTCAGCTTCCGCACGAAGCCCGATTGGAGCAAGATCCAGTCGCCCGGCGGCGAGATCCAGGAATATCTGCGCGAATGTGCCGAAGAAGAGGGCATCATTCCCTTCATCCGCTTCAACACCGACATGATCGAGAGCCGGTGGGACGCCAAGGCCAGACACTGGGTCGTCACAACCAACAATGATACCTACCATGCCAGGTTCCTTCTGACGGGCGCGGGCCATCTGGCTGATGAGTTCATGCCCGACATCGAGGGGCTCGACAGTTTCCCCGGGCATGTCTTTCATTCGGCCCGGTGGGATCACTCTGTCGATCTGAACGGCAAGCGCATCGGCGTGGTCGGTTCAGGGGCATCGGCGATCCAGATCGTGCCCGAAATGCAGAAAATCGCGTCCGAGCTGGTCGTGTTCCAGCGTTCCGCGCCTTACATGAACATGCGCAACGACCACGCCTACACCGAAGCGGAGAAGCGCACTTTCGAACGCAATCCTGACGTCCACGATCATCTGCGCGCGTGGATATTCTGGTTCGGCGAAGAGCAATATGCCCAGCGGCGGATGGTGCCCAAATATATCGAAGACGCCAGGAAGGTGGCCATGGCGCACATGGAAAACCAGGTGTCGGACCCCGAGCTGCGCAAGAAGTTGATTCCAAACTATGAAATCGGCTGCAAGCGCCGCCTGAGTTCGAGCGCCTATTACCCGGCGGTAGCCTCGCCCAACGTCAGGGTTGAAGCCAGTGCGCTGGCCCGTATCGAAGGAAGCAAGGCCTTTGGCACCGGCGGCGAAGGCTATGACCTGGATGCACTGGTGTTTGCGACCGGGTTCGAAGCGGTCCGCATGCCATTCACCACCCGTATCTTCAATGACGCCGGCATCAGCCTGGACGAGCATTGGGACAACGGCATGCAGGCGCTCGATGCCATTGCGGTCGCTGGCTATCCTAACCTGTTCATTATTTACGGGCCGAATACCGGCTTGGGGAGCAATTCGGCAGTCTACATCATCGAGGCGCAGGTCGACTATGTGATCAGTGCGCTTGAATATCTTGAGGAGAACCAGCTCGCGGTGTTTGAAGCCAAGGCCGAAGCCGAAGAGCAGTTCATGGATCATATCCATGAAGTGGCCGAAGGCACGGTGTGGCTCGATGGCGGTTGCCGCTCCTGGTACGTTGATGAACGTTCCGGTCGCCTGACGGTGATCTGGCCGGACTTTCCCCATATTTTCCGCGAGGAGAACTCGCAATTCCGTCCGTCGGTTTACGAACTGACCGCCTGATTGCCGGAGAATTGAATGGCCAAGGGAAAATTTGCAGGGCAGGTCGTCGTGGTCACTGGCGGCTCGAAAGGTATCGGCCTGGGCGTTTCCGAGCAGATGGCCGCCGACAGCGCGCAAGTGGTGATTTGGTCACGCAGTGATGCAGAGAGCGCGGCGGCGGCATTGGGACATGGCGTGTTGGGCATCCAGACAGACGTGACCTCGGAAGAGTTGGTTGCAGCTGCCTTGGCTGCGACGCTGTCAGCCTTTGGTAAGATCGACGTGCTGGTTACGTCGGCGGGCATCAATGCCCCGCTCAATCTGGTCCAGGACGTCGGCTTCGCCGAATGGCAGCAGGTGATGGACATCAACCTGAACGGCACTTTCCTGTGTTGCCGTGCCGTGCTCGCAGGAATGATCGAACGAAACTACGGACGCATCGTGACGGTCGCGTCGCTGGCCGGAAAGGAGCCCAAGCCCAGACTTTCGGCCTACGCCGCGTCCAAGGCGGGTGTCATCGCCTTCACCAAATCACTGGGACAGGAACTGGCCTTGACCAACATCAGGGCCAACACCTTCTCCCCCGGCGCCATCGACACGCCGATGACCAGGAACTTGCCGCCGCCAGTGCGCGAGATGCTGGCGAACATGGCACCCCAGGGCCGCATGGGCACGGTGGAGGAATGCGCGGCGATGATCGGCTTCATGGCCAGCCCGGACTGCTCTTTCTGCTCGGGTGCGGTGTTCGACCTGACCGGCGGACTGGCATCCTACTGACCATCCGGTGATCAACCGGGAGACAGCGTCATGCCGCCATCGACGCGCAGCACCTGTCCATGGACGAAGCGGCTGTCGGGGCCAGCCAGAAAGGCCACCGCATCGGCAATCTCGTCAGGCTCGGCATAGCGGTCCAGGGTGTCGGTGGCCTCCATCTTGGCTTGATTCACGACCCGGGTGGAGGTGAAGCGGGCGGTCTTGACCATGCCGGGGCTCAAGGCATTGACGCGCACGTTGCACGACTGGAGCTCGTCGGCCAGGCAGCGCGTATAGTGCACGATCGCAGCCTTCAGCGTGCCATACATCGCCGCTCTGGCACTGCCCTTGTGCGCCGCGACCGAGGTAATGTTGATAACAGTGCCAGTGCGCCGCTCCCGCATGCCCGGAACGAAGGTCTTGCACATCAGGATGGTGCCCATCAGGTTGCTGGCGATCAGCGCCTCAACATCCTCCATTTTGATGTCGAGCGCGGTGTTGGGATCCGGCTTGCCGCCTGCTGCCGCAATGTCACCGCCTGCACAGTTGACCAGTATGTCGACTGGCCCAAGCTCACGCTCGATATCTTCGCGCATCCTGGGCACGGCCACCCGGTCTCCGATATTGCCGGTAACAGCGGCAACGCGCACGCCGTATTTCTGTGCCACCTCATCGCGCACCACGCCAAGGTCGGCAGCTTCGCCATATTCCGACGAAGCGGTCCAGGACAGGTCGTGAAGGGCAACGTTAGCCCCCATGCCGGCCAGCCGCTCGGCAAAGGCACGGCCAAGGCCGCGACCGGAACCGGTTATGAATGCCGTTTTGCCGGCCAGTGGTTTGTCGGACATCGGATCAACTTTCCATGAAAGGGTAGTCAGGGAGCCTTGTGGGTCATCAGGCCGGGAAACCCGCCAGCCTTGCGCCACGACTGGAGCTCGGCAAAGTAAGCCATTGGCCCGCCGCCATAGGGACCGTTCTGCACCGGCACGGCATCGAGGTTGCCCTCGTTATTGTAAAAGCCAGGGGTGCATTCCTGCTGAAAGCTCGCATTCTGTGGGGCCATCGGATTGCGGGCGGAAAGGTATATGATCTTGTCGATATATTCCTGTTCGGCGTCCCGCGAGATTTCGAACGTCCGGCTCAGGCCATCACTGGCATTGAGGATGACATCGGCGACATAGGCAGTCTGCTCATCAAGCATGTGCACATGATTGGCATTGAGGCCGACATGATCGATGCCGCCGATCATGAAGCAGTTGGGGAAGCCGTTCAGCATCATGCCATGGTGCGTCCGCATGCCGCCTTCCCAGTGCCGGGAAATGGTCACGCCGCCCTTGCCGGTGACATCGAAACCAGACCGCGCGAGGAAGCCCGTGCCAACTTCGAACCCGGTGGAGAAGACGATGCAATCCAGATCATGATGAACGCCGCCCGCCCAGACGCCGGCTTCATCGATCCGCTCGACGCCCTTGCCGTCGGTATCGACCAGATGGACATTCGGCTGGTTGAAGGATTGCAGGTAGGTATCGCTGAAGCAGGGACGCTTGCAAAAATAGTTGTACCACGGCTTCAGGGCTTCGGCATTCTTCGGATCGTTGACGACCTGGCTGACCCGCTGACGGATGTTTTCCATCTTGCGAAAATTTGCCATTTGCGCGGGATCAACGCCCTCGATGTCTGCGTCACGTGCATCGATGAAATTGTGGGTCCATCCGTCATCAACAAGATCAATATCTTGTGCCGTTCCATTCACAAGATTGGTGAAGTTAAGCATGCGCTCGTGCTGCCAACCGGGCGGGAGCGAAGCCCACCACCCGGGATCGGTTTCGCGGTCCGCCCGGATATCGACCGACGAAGGCGTTCGTTGAAATACAAAGAGCTGTTTGGAGCCATCGGCCAGATGCGGGACACATTGAATGGCCGTTGCGCCGGTCCCGATAACGCCAACGCGTTTGTCGGCCAGTTTCACCAGGCCGCCGTATGACGAGCCGCCGGTATAATCATAGTCCCACCGGCTGGTGTGGAAGGCCTTGCCCTTGAACGTCTCGATGCCAGGGATGCCCGGAAGCTTTGGTTGCGCCAAAGGCCCCAGCCCCATCACGACATACCTGGCGGTCATGACGTCATCGCGATTGGTGTAGACCCTCCAGCGCTCGGACTTCTCGTCCCACTGCATATCGGTGATCGCGGTCTGGAACACGGCATCGCGGTAGAGATCGTATTTCCGCGCTATCTTGCGGGCGTGTTCCAGCAGTTCGGGCGCAGGCGGGTATTTGCGCGATGGCATGTCGCCAATGTCTTCTAGCAGCGGCATGTAGATATAGCTGTCAATGTCGCAGGCCGCGCCTGGATAGCGATTCCAGTACCAGGTGCCGCCGACATCGCCGCCGCGCTCGACAATGCGGATGCTTTCAACGCCACCCTTGCGCAACAGCGCGCCGGTCATCAGGCCGGAGAATCCGCCGCCAATCAGAAGAACATCGACCGCATCGTGCAAAGGGGCCCGGTCAATGATGGCTTCGACATGAGGGTCTCTCGCGAAATCACTGAATTGACCGGCAATCTTGCGATACTGCTCCTTGCCGTCGGCGCGCACCCGCTTGGCCCGTTCGGCCGCGTATTTTTCGCGGAGTTCGGACGGATCGAAGCCAAGTTCCAGATCGTTGGACGTCGTCGAATCCATTGTCACTTCCTGTCCCATTCATCGCAATTTTTAGAGCGGACTCTTGACCGAAACCAGCGCACACATCGCCTGGGTGACCTGGTCCGTAGTGGCTTTGCCGCCAAGATCGCCGGTGTGCAGCGCCGGATTCGCAGTGATTTGCTCGATGGCCCGCATCACCTGTTCAGCGGCGGCGGCCTCACCGAAATGTTCGAGCATCATCACCACCGACCAGAAAGTCCCCACCGGATTGGCCAGCCCCTTGCCCATGATGTCGAAAGCCGAACCGTGGATCGGCTCGAACATCGACGGGTAGCGGCGCTCGGGGTCGATATTGCCTGTCGGCGCAATCCCCAGGCTGCCGGCCAGCGCCGCTGCCAGGTCGCTCAGGATGTCGGCGTGCAGGTTGGTCGCGACAATGGTGTCCAGCGTGGCCGGGTGGTTGACCATGCGGGCGGTGGCGGCATCGACCAGTTCCTTGTCCCAGGAAACGTCCGGGAACTCGTTGGCTATCTCGACCGCGATCTCGTCCCACATCACCATGGCATGGCGCTGGGCATTGCTCTTGGTGATGACTGTCAGCAGCTTGCGCGGGCGGGATTGGGCCAGGCGGAAGGCGTATCGAATGATGCGTTCGACCCCGACGCGGGTCATCACCGATACATCGGTCGCCACTTCGATCGCAAAGCCCTGATGCACCCGCCCGCCCACGCCCGCATATTCGCCTTCGGAATTTTCGCGCACAATCACCCAGTTCAGGTCATCTGGGCCGCAGCGCTTGAGCGGGCCATCTATGCCTGGCAGGATGCGGGTTGGCCGCACATTGGCATATTGATCGAAGCCCTGGCAGATCTTCAGGCGCAAGCCCCACAAGGTGATGTGATCAGGAATATGCGGATCGCCGGCAGAGCCGAACAGGATCGCATCTTTTTCGCGCAGGGAATCCAGCCCATCGTCAGGCATCATCATGCCATGTTCGCGGTAATGGTCGCCGCCCCAATCGAAGTTTTCAAAGCTGAATTGCAGATGGTTGCTCGACCGCGCCAGCGCTTCCAGCACCTGCCGACCGGCGGGGACGACTTCCTTGCCGATGCCGTCACCGGGGATTGTGGCAATTGCATAAGTCTTCATGGTCTGTGCGCTCGAAAAGGGTGGCTTGGGAGAGGCTAGACAGGTCAATCAATTACCGCTATATGAGAATTCTTTGATGAAATCCAGCCTTAAACCCACAGCCAGATCTGGAATCCCGATAGCCTGAAGGGGCGAGCAATCCGCTCACGTGTTCGGCTGCACGTCACACGGCCTGAACGATTGAAAACACTTGAAGAGGAGCCAGCATGCAACGCACATTCGTCGTCACCGGGGCCGCATCCGGTCTTGGGGAAGCAGCGGCCAATCGGCTCAAAGCCAAGGGCCACACGGTGATCGGCGTCGATCTGCGCGGCTCGGACATCAATGTCGATCTGGCAACGGCTCAAGGCCGAAAGGATATTGTCGATCAGGTGCGCGCGCGCGCGCCAGACGGGATTGACGGGATCTTCGCATCGGCGGGCACGTCGGACTATAATGCTCCCGGACTGGTAATCGCGGTCAACTACTTCGGTTCACTCGCCACGTTTGAAGGCCTGCATCCGCTGTTGCGCGGTCCCGGAGCGCGCTGCCTGGCGGTGGCCTCCTGCGCTATCCTGGTGTCCAGCGACGAAATCCTGGAACTGGAAGAGCTGTGCGTTGAGGGGCGCGAAGCAGAGGCCGTGGCACTGGCTGAAAAATACGGCACGATGAATGCCTATCCCGGCAGCAAGCGCGCTCTGACGCGCTGGGCCCGGAAGACGGCCATCAAGCCGGAGTGGGCCGGTTCGGGCATATTGCTGAACATTATTGCCCCCGGAGTGGTCAGAACTCCGATGGTGACCCGCACCCTGGCGAACCCCGAATCTGCCGCAATTCTCAAGGCGAATTCGCCGATTGCCGTGAATGACTATGCCGACGCGCCTGTCGCCGCTGAGCTGGTCGATTTCCTGCTCAATTTCGAAGGCAATTACATCGTCGGCCAGGTTTTCTATCTCGATGGCGGCACCGAAGTGCTCAAACGACCGGACAGATTCTGACGCAATCCATTCGAAACGAGGCAAAGTCATGAGCCGCACGATTATCATCACCGGGTCAAGCTCGGGGATGGGCGAGGCAACCGCCGCCCGGTTGAAGGCCAAGGGCCACCGGGTTGTCGGCGTCGATCTGAACGGTGCTGACATCACTGTCGATCTGGGCACCGCGCAAGGCCGCAAGGACATGGTGGAACAGGTGCGTGCGCTTGCGCCCGATGGCATTGATGGCGTGCTGACCTCAGCTGGCGTCGCCGACTTCGAGCGGCCTGGGCTGGTGGTCTCGGTCAACTATTTCGGAACCATTGCGGCGCTTGAGGGGCTCCATCCGCTGCTGCGCGGGGCGGGTGCGCGGTGCGTGGCGGTCGCGTCCACCGCCGTGCTGATTACCAGCCCCGAGATACTGGAGCTGGAGCGGCTGTGCCTGTCAGGCGATGAACCAGCGGCGGTTGAAATGGCCAATCGCTGCGGCATGCTGCAAGCCTATCCAGCCTCGAAGCGGGCCTTGACACACTGGGCGCGCACCACGTCGGTCAAGCCGCAATGGGGTGGTTCGGGCAAGCTGCTCAATATCGTCGCCCCCGGCACGGTCAAAACACCAATGATCACCAAGGCATTGGCCGACCCCGAACAGGCCGAAGCAATCCGGGGCGGCTCTCCCATAGCAGTCGATGATTTCGCCGAAGCCGATGCCTTGGCCGAAGTGATGGAGTTTCTGCTGACCTTCGAGGGCAATTACATCGTCGGCCAGGTGTTCTTTGCCGATGGCGGCACTGAGGTGATTACGCGACCGGACGATTTTTGATCGGCGAGTTCCTCACTCTCAAATGGCGATCGTCGGATTTTTCGTTGGCGCAATCACAATCTCGTTGAAACACACATGCGGCGGCGTTTCGGCGATGTAGCGCACCAAAGCACCAAGGTCTTCGGGCTGGAGCAGAGTGGCCAGACGCTCCGCCGAGGGCGGGTTCGGCCGCGCTTGCAGGATCGGCGTATTGGTGCCGCCCGGCATCAGCAGGCAACAGCGAATGCCGTCCATGCCATTCTCCATGTTGATCGAATGGCTGAGCGCAGTGAGCGCATGTTTGGCCGCACTATAGGCACTGCCGCTGCGGCCCGAGGGGAAACGTCCGGCCCACGATGAGTTGATGATGATCGTCCCCGCGCCTTTGCGCCGCATGTGCGGCAGCACCGCCAGGATGCCGTACATCACCCCTTTGAGGTTGATGTCGATCACCTGGTCAAAGCTTTCAGGGGTCAATTCTCTGGTCGTGCGATTGCGGATATTCTGCCCGGCATTGGCGAAAAAGATATCGACCCCGCCAAGGCGCGCCATGATATCATCGGCAATCGCCCGCGTGGCAGCGGCGTCCGCCACGTCGAGCGGAGCGGCTTCGGCGGTGCCTCCGGCGCTCACGATGGTTTCAACAACCTGATCGAGCGGCTGCTTGCGGCGCCCCGACAGCACAATATGCGCGCCAGCATCGGCAAGGGCAGTGGCCGAAGCCGCGCCAATGCCGGTGCCCGCGCCGGTGATCCACGCAACTTTTCCGGTCAGGCTCTTCATCTGCTGCATGCGATGCCTAATGGAACCTCTCGCGCAGCTGCTTGAGCCCCGCGACCAGCACGCCGACATCGGAACCAACCGCCAGAAAGCCGACGCCCATGGCCTGATACTGCAAGGCAAGCGATATGTCTGAAGTCAGGATTCCAGACGCCTTTTTGCTGGCTCCGATCCTTGTCAGGGCATCGACCACAACTTTCTGGACTTCGTCGCTTCCGGGTTTGCCGGGCAGGCCCATATCGGCCGCGAGATCGGATGGCCCGACGAACACGCCATCGACGCCTTCAACCTCGAGAATTGCGTCGAGCGCCGCAATCCCTTTGACCGTTTCCACCTGAAGAAGGATGCAAATTTCGTCTGCGGCGCGGTGGATATAATCCCCGACGCGGCCATAGCGGGAGGCCCGCGCCAGCGCTGCGCCAATGCCGCGCACGCCTGCCGGGGCATAGCGGCATGACCGCACCACTTCACGCGCCTGCTGCGCGCTTTCGATCATCGGGATGAGGAGGGTTTGCGCTCCGATATCGAGATGCTGCTTGATCGCTACCCGGTCATCCGATGCGAGGCGCACCACCGCATTCGTTGCACTGCCCTGCACTGCGCGCAACTGGGAGAGGATGCTCCGCAGGTCGTTGGGGCCGTGCTCGCCATCGATCAGCAGCCAATCAAACCCCGCGTGCGCGCACAGTTCGGCGACACTGTCGTCGCCCAGGCCGACCCATAGACCAAGCAATTGCTTTCCTTCGGATAGCGACTGCTTGAAGCTGTTGTGCTGAATTTGCATTGGCTCACCCAAATCCCACTTCCACGTGCCCGAACGGTCCGAAGTCGGCCCGGATTTGCGATCCGGACGGGCATTCGACGGGCCTGATGAACGATCCCGACAAGACAATCTGGCCAGCTTCCACCCGTTGCCCATATTGCGCGAGACGCCGGACAAGCCAGACTATCCCAGCAACCGGATCATCCAGCACACCGGCTCCCAAGCCTGTTTCTTCGACTTCGCCATTGCGCGTGACAATGGAACCGACCCAGCGCAGATCGAAATCCGCTGGTGCATGCCGCTGCGGCCCCAGCACGATCCCGGCATTGGCTGCATTGTCGCCGATCGTATCGCAAACATTGCGTGCCCGCCCCGTTTCAGGGTCTGCCCGCAAGATGCGCGTGTCGAGAATTTCGATCGACGGCGCAACGAACTCGGTTGCCGCCAGAACGTCATCCCGGGTCACATCGCCCTGCAGGCTGCTGTGCACCTTGAATGCGATTTCGGCTTCGATCCTTGGCTGGATGAAACGGCCAGCGGGCACGATCGCCCCATGGACAAATTGCATATCGTCAAACAGGACGCCGCTGTCAGGGATGTCGATGCCGAGCGCATACTGCATCGCCTTCGACGTCAGGCCGATCTTCCAGCCGATGACTTTGCGCCCGGCCGCCTGCTTCAACGCGACCAGCGCAGACTGGACGGCATAGGCATCATCCATGTCCATGCCCGCATAGCGCAAGGAAAGCAGACCGATCTGCTGGCGATCCTGCTCTGCCTTGAACAGCGCGCCCGCTGCTGCTTCGTGGTCCTGCGGAGTCATTGCTCGTCCTCGATAGTGTTGCGCAGGATACCGATGCCTTCCGCCTCGATTTCGACAACATCGCCAGGTTTGAGCCAGATCGGCGGATCAAACCGGGCACCTGCCCCCGTTGGCGTTCCGCAAACGATCACATCGCCAGGCTCAAGCGTGGCAAAGGTTGAAACGTAGTTCACGATATAGCGGAAATCGAAGATCATCCGCCGGGTGCGGTCTTGCTGGCGTACCTCGCCATTGACGCGGGTTTCGAGCGCGACATCATCCAGTTGCGCGGCATCGGTGAACGGCACGATCCACGGCCCCATCGCACCGCTCTTGTCCCAGTTCTTGCCTTGCGTGACATTGAACTTGGCGTGCCTCACCCAATCGCGGATCGTGCCTTCATTGCAAAGGGTCAGCGCGGCAATATGATCATAGGCGTCATCGCGGGAAATCCGGCGCCCCCCTTTGCCAATCACAATGGCGATCTCGCCCTCATAGTCGAGTTGTTCGCTCTCGGGCGGTCGAATCAAAGGCCGTTCGTGGCCGGTAAAGCTGCTCGCAAAGCGGATGAAGATCGATGGCTTGGATGGAGCCGCCTGATCGTCCTTATACTCCTCGTTCCGGTCGGGATAATTGACGCCGATACACAGGATCTTGCCCGGATTGGGTATCGGAATGCGCCATTCGAACGATCCTTCGGGATAGGCCGGAGAGCGTGTCCGGGCTGCCGCCGAGAGCTCGGCCAAACCGTCGGCGCGCACGACATCGAGCAAGTTCCTGTAACGGTCGCCACATGCATCGGTCAGGTCGATCATGCCATCGTCAGTGAAGAGGCCGAAGCGCTCTTTTCCGTCGGCGAGAAACGCCGCGAACCTGTCACGGTCAATCGATGAAGGATCACTCATGACATTACCTCGAAAACGACGTTGACTTGGCCCGTGCCCGAGCTTGGAAAATACTCGCCGATCACTTCGCCCTTGCCCTTGTATTTGTCCCAGCCCAGCGCGGCGAAAAGCATGATCGTGTCGTGCATCAGGCCTTCGCCGTCGCAATGCTGGGCATATTCGGGGAGAATCTTGAGGAAAGTCTCGATATCGCCGCGCTTCCACATCTCGAGCACCATGAGATCGACCTGGCGATTGAACTCCTTGGAGATGTTGAACGTGCCGTCGTTTTCGGCATAGGTTTCGGTCGGCCACATCCGGTGGCTGAGCGATCCCGAAGCCAGCAGCGCCACCTTGCAATCAGACGCTTCGGCGGCTTCGCGAATGGCTTCCCCGACCCAGCGCGAAGATTGCATGCTGTGCGAGGTGCACCAGCCGGCGACCGAAACCACCTTCAGATCGCCTTCCGGGTTCATGAAGTGCATCGGCACGAGGGTTCCGTATTCCAGTTCGAGCGCCTCGACCTGATGCGAAAGCGTATAGGAGCCTTTTTCGGTGGCGATTTTGGCGATCAGGTTTCCAAGCTCGGGATTGCCCGGCACATCGTATTCCAGATGATTGATGAATTGCGGAAACTCGTTCGA
Organism: uncultured Alphaproteobacteria bacterium; assembly: GCA_963777795.1. Lineage (GTDB taxonomy): Bacteria > Pseudomonadota > Alphaproteobacteria > Sphingomonadales > Sphingomonadaceae > Novosphingobium. The sequence goes on along the minus strand of CAVZRM010000002.1, from coordinate 248,191 downwards.
GGCGTAGATGCCTTTGAAGCGGGACTTGGCGTTGATGTGATAGCCTGAGTTGACCAGCCAATGAACGTCCGCGACCACCACCGTATCAACACCAAGCGCGCGCATGCGCCGTCCTATCTCGCGATGACCATCGATTGCCTGCTGGCGACAGCCCTTCAATGGCCCCTCCTGCTCGGACATGATCATCGTGGGGACGTGGGTTACCTTCGCGGCAAAGGCCAGTTCACCCATTTCCTGCTTCCTTCATATCGCAAGTAGCCCGCACCGCCCTATTTGGCGAGCTTGGCTGGATTCCGGATAACCGTCGGCAGACAGACATTGACCGTCTCCATATAGAAATCGAACGACCAATCCCCGCCATCACGACCAATTCCCGACGCCTTCACGCCGCCGAACGGCGCGGGGAGATGGCGGTCATTATCCGAATTGACCCAGATCATGCCGGCCTCGAGGCGATCAGAGACGGTCAGCGCCCGGTGAAGATCGCTGGTCCAGAGATAAGCGGCCAGACCATATTCCACGTCATTGGCGATAGCGACGGCATCATCCTCATCCTTGAAGGGAATAGCTGTCAGGACGGGACCGAAAATTTCCTCCTGCGCGATCCGCATATCATTGCGTGCCCCTGCGAACAGCGTCGGCCTGACAAAGCAGCCAGTGTCACCGACCTTTTCACCGCCCGCCAGAATTTGCGCACCTTCGTCTCGCGCAATCTCGAAATAGGAAAGCACCTTCTCCTCATGGACCTTGTGAATCAGCGGACCAACCACCGTATCGGGGTCAAGCGGATGGCCAACCTTTATCCGGTTGGCCGCGTCTGCCACGCGTTTGACGACTTCGTCGTAGATCGTATCCTGGACCAGAAGGCGCGAAGATGAGGTGCAGCGCTCGCCATTGAGCGAGTAGATCATGAACACGGCTGCATCGACTGCGCGGTCAAGGTCCGCATCATCGAAAATGATACAAGGATTTTTGCCGCCGAGTTCGAAATGGACGCGCTTCAGTGTCGATGCCCCCTGGGACATGATCATCGACCCGGTCCGGCCTTCACCGACGAAAGCAACCGCCTTGATGCCTGGATGTTCGGTCAGCGCCTTGCCTGCCGTTTCGCCAAAGCCGTTTACCAGATTGAGCACGCCCGGCGGCAGACCTGCCTGTTCGGCAATCTCGATCAAGAGCTTGGCCGTCATCGGCGAGAATTCTGCCGGCTTGTGGACTACGGTGCATCCAGCCGCCAGCGCCGGTGCAATCTTCCACGTCGATAGCATGAACGGCGTATTCCACGGCGTGATCACCGCGACAGGCCCGATCGGGCGGCGGGAGGTGTAATTCAATTGCGTGGCGTTGCGCAAAGCCTTGCCGTCCTGAGCTTCGACCGCCTTGTCTGCAAAAAAGCGGAAATTCTCTGCACCACGCACCGCCGCTTTCGCCATGAAGCGGATGGCCTGACCGGTATCGATCGATTCAACCAGCGAAATTTCCTCAGCTCGCTGCTCGATGGCGTCGGCAATCTGGTGGAGGATTTTGCGGCGTTTCGCGCCATCCATGGCACGCCACGCTGGAAAAGCCTCCTGCGCCGCCTTCACTGCGGCATCGACATCGGCAGCATCACTCTTGGCCACATCGGCAAGATGCGAATTGTCCACCGGCGTGGTGTTGGCGAATGTCGCGCCGGAACCCGCAGGGACGCTGGTTCCGGCAATATGGTTCTGAACTCCGTGTTCGCGAAAGCGGCGGAGATGCTGTTCAAGCTGCATCTGGTTGGCTTCAAACTTGCTCATGCCCTTCCCTCCGATCCGTTTTCCGCCGAAAGACGCGGTCGAATTGTATTGGCTTTCCACGTCAGGTCTGGATCAATTTCCCGGATTTCGAGCGAAAGACCGAAATACTGACTGCCCAGCCAATCGCTCAAATGCTGCTTGGCGGCGGCGAAGATATTGTCTCCAGCGGCGGCCAAATCGGCCTTGGTGCGCCCATGGCCAACGGACAAGGTCAGGGCGACAAAGCCGTTGCCGGGATGCTTGTCAGCCATGGCGCAAGCCTCGGCGCGGTAGGCGCGCACCCTGATGCCCGCTAGCGGGAAAATGCCGGTTTCGACCATGGCTTGATGCAACGCATTGCAGAGCCCGTCAGCATCGATGCTGCGGGCGACCGTATCCGACATTTCGACAAACAGATGGGCCATGGCTAACCTCCCGCACCGCGTACCGAGTCGATGATGTGCGCCGGGTCGACCGAGGCGGCAGTTCCACGCCAGGCGACGTGCTGGTCGGGCCGTACAAGCAGAAGCGGGTGACAATAGAGACTGGCGACCTCCGGAGGAGGGGCGATGTCGAGGACCTTCAGCGGCATGCCTACCGCCTCTGCCGCAGCAACAAACCCGGCGGCATCCTCGCCTGCCTTGCAACGCAACAGGGTGAAAGCCGGCCCGAAGTTGTCGTAGAGCGACGTTCCGTCCGGCAAGTGGAAATGCGCTACCCGGCAACCCGGCACGGTGGATGGCCGATACTCCGACATTGAGTAATCGGGAGGCGTCTCACCATCATAGACGATGGTCGGCGATTGATCGTAATAATAGCCGTAATTCAGACCGGCCGCGGCATATTGCTGGATATTGAGCTGATAGGTTTCCTGGCCCATTCTTGCCCGGGATTGCTCGCCTTCGGGTGTATTGTCCTCGATATCGTCCGGCACCGCACTGCGTTGGGCAGCCATCTTGACGCAATGATCCATGGCAAAACGGCTGACCTGATCGGTAATCGGTCCGCGCTCGGCAACATAGGCGTCGAGCAACCTCGGCCCGCCCCAGCCATTGACCGAACCGGCCAGAATCCAGCCGAGATCGATTGCATCGGCAATCCCCGCATTCATGCCGTAACCCGCATAGGGCACCCACAAATGGGCCGAATCGCCAGCCAGGAAGACACGTCCCTCGCGCAGCTTATCGACAACCAGCCGCCGCCCGTACCAGTCCTCGATATTCAGCGCTTCATATTCGAAGTCTGCGCCGACACCGAATATGTCGCGGATGCATTGATCGCGGTCGACCGAGTTGAAGCCTGGCTCATCGTCACGAAGGTAGTTGTGAACGAGCCATAGTTCCTTGCCATCGATCGAATAGATATTGCCGCTGCGGCGCGGGTTAAGCGAAAACATGCACCAGCAAGGATCGACCTGCATCTGCGCGATCAGGCCCGGTGCGCGCAAATAGGTCGATTGCACCCGCTGGATAACCGCATCGCCGTGGAATTCGCCCCCGATGGACTGCCTGACCATTGAGTTGCCGCCGTCGCAGCCGGCGAGGAAGCTGGCCTCGATCTGCAATTGGGTGCCATCTTTCGCCCGGACCGATGCTGCCACCTTGTCGGCAGTTTGCGCAAATCCGGTCAGTTCGTGCTCGAACAGCACGGTGATCTCGTCCCGCGCCAGCACAGCCTCAATCATCAGTGGCTCGAGATATATCTGATTCACACGCTGCGGCGGCTCCGCAGTAGGCCAGTGGGCGTCTACGCCGGAATCCTTGGCTGTGAACCGCTCGCCACTTGCGACGATCTTGATGCGCGAGAGCTCCCTGCCCGATGTCGTCGTTCGGTAGGAGATGTCTTGCGCATAGTCCGAAGGCAGTCCGGCACCGCGCACGGCATTGGCCAGGCCGTTCTTGCGGAAAAACTCCATGCTGCGCGACGAGACGTGGTTGCACCGGACGGTCGTCGGCGCGTTCTTCGACTTGCGCTCGATCACAATCGACCTGACCCCGTGATTGGAGAGCTCAAGCGCCAGGCTTAAGCCCACCGGGCCGGCGCCTGCGATCACCACATCTGCCTTCATTGCATGCTCCGAATCGGATTAGTTAACATGTGCAGCATTTTCTGGGCAAGGTCTAGCCCCCGGCTCACCAGAAATATGGAATTCAGACCGTTTGAAGGTGCCAGGCGCTCGAAGCGCTCATGCGCCGCAGGCGGGATTGAAGATCGAGCGCCGGAACCGGCGCTATCCCCCCAGCCCCATCTTCACCGCCTCGTTGACCACCTGCGGGTTGGCCTTGCCCTGCATGGCCTTCATCGTCTGGCCGACGAAAAAGCCGAACAGCGCTTCCTTGCCGCCGCGATATTGTTCGACCTTGTCGGCATTGTCCGCCAGCACCTTTGCCACTGCCGCGTCGATCGCGCCGCTATCCGAGGTCTGCTTGAGCCCTTCGCGCTCGACAATCGCCGCCGCGCCGTCGCCGCTCTCGAGCATCCTTTCGAACACCTGCTTGGCGATCGTCCCCGAAATCGTGCCATCGCCAACCAGGGCCAGCAATTCGGCGGCTTGCGAAGGACTTACCGGGCTATCCTCAAGACTTTTGCCAAGCCGGTTGAGCGCGCCGAACAGTTCCGAGGTCAGCCAGTTCGCCGCTTGTTTGGCGACCTCGGCATCGGGCTTGTTCTGCCGCTCGGCGCTGGCCGCGACCAGCCGCTCGAACCACCGCGCCGTTTCCACCTCGGCAGTGAGGATGTCGGCGTTGTAGGGCGAAAGCCCGAGCACCGCAGCATAGCGCGCGCGCTTGGCGTCGGGCAGTTCGGGCAGGCTCGCGCGGCACTCGGCGAGGAACGCCTCGTCGAGTTCGAGCGGCAGCAGGTCGGGATCGGGAAAGTAGCGATAGTCGTGCGCGTCTTCCTTGCTGCGCATGCTGCGCGTCTCGTTGCGATCGGGATCGTAGAGCCGGGTTTCCTGCACCACCATGCCGCCGTCCTCGATCAGATCGACCTGGCGGCGCGCTTCGCTCTCGATCACGGCCATGACGAAGCGCACCGAATTGACGTTCTTGGTCTCGGTGCGGGTGCCGAATTCATCGCCCGGCTTCCTCACCGAAACATTGACGTCAGCGCGCATCGAGCCTTCCTCCATGTTGCCGTCGCACGAGCCGACATAGCGCAGGATCGACCGCAACTTGCGCACATAAGCCCCTGCTTCAGCAGGGGAACGCATATCAGGGCGGCTGACGATTTCCATCAGCGCGACGCCCGAACGGTTGAGATCGACATAGCTCATCGTCGGGTGCTGGTCGTGCATCAGCTTGCCGGCATCCTGCTCGACATGGATCCGCTCGATGCCGATGGTCTTGGTCATTTCGGGGTGCTTGTCGTCGGGCGAAATCTCCAAGTGCCCCTCGCCGACCAGCGGGTGATAGAGCTGGCTGATCTGGTAGCCCTGCGGCAGATCCGCGTAGAAGTAGTTCTTGCGGTCGAAACGCGACCATTTGTTGATCGGCGCGTCGATCGCCATGCCGGTGCGCACTGCCTGGCGGATGCACTCGCGGTTGGGCACTGGCAGCATGCCGGGCATCGCCGCATCGACCAGCGACACCTGCGCATTGGGCTCCGCGCCAAACGCGGTGGCCGCGCCGGAGAACAGTTTGCTCTTGCTGGTCACCTGCGCATGGACCTCGAGGCCGATCACGACCTCCCATTCGCCGGTAGTGCCGTGGACGCGGTAGGGGGTGTCAGTCATGGTTCTTTGGTCCCGGGGGTGATCAAGGGAACGGTGGGGAAATAGGCGCGGTAGAAGCGGGGATCGCGGGTGAGGATACGGGCTTCGGCAACCTGTGCGTGACCGCCGATGTAGAAGTCAGGGAGAACCATCTTTGCGACCGTACTGCGCAAGCGAAAGTTCAGGAAAGCTGCACCTGCCATGAAAGCAGCACCAGCGGAAATCGGTTCGTATGCAATTTCGAATGCAGCAAGCCGGGCCTCGAATTCTGGCAGCGGTCCCATTCTGGGAGCGACCTCGGCAAAGGCAATCTGATTTACTACCAACCGATCTTGATCAGCCAGCATCGTCAGCTGGTCAATCGACCACGCGCACCAGTCCGGATCATCATCAAATACGTCGATAAGGACGTTCGAATCTACGAGGATCATGGCTCCCAATCGCCGCGCAGCCAGCGCATGTATTCATTGGTGGTCATCCCGCCAAGGTCGATCGTGCCGCGCGCACTTTCAAGTGCGGCCCGAATGCGCGCTATGCGCTGTTCGCGGGTTTCGATTGCCGGCTCATCACCCTTGGCAATCGTGATCTTGCCATTGGGTTCGCGGTCGAAACGCAGCAGATCGCCGGGCTTGATACCCAGCTCGATGCGGACATCCTTGGGGATGGTCACCTGTGCCTTGGAGGTAAGCCTGTGCTGGATCGACATGGCAAGGTATTACGATTTTCGGGTAATACCGTCAAGGCTGGTAAGCGGTGTCGATTTCGGACCTCACCACCACCGCTCCGCCCGCGCGCTGAACCCCGCCCGCGCCTCGATCGCCAACCCCGCGTTCAGAACGCCCTGCTCGTCGAACGGCCGCCCGATCAGCTGCAAGCCCAGCGGCAGTCCTTCGCGGTTGAGCCCGGCCGGCACCGACATTGCCGGCAGGCCCGCCAGTGATGCGGGCACCGAGAACACGTCGTTGAGATACATTTCCAGCGGATCGGCGCTCTTCTCACCCAACGCGAAGGCAGCGCTCGGGGCAGTCGGTGCGAGGATCACGTCGCAGTGCTTGAACGCCTCGGTGAAATCGCGCGAGATAAGCGTCCTAACCTTCTGTGCCTGCGTATAATAGGCATCATAAAATCCCGCCGAAAGCACATAAGTGCCGATCAGGATGCGGCGCTTGACCTCGGCCCCGAAGCCCGCCGCGCGGGTGGCGGCATACATGTCCTGCAAACCTGCGCCATCGGGCAAGTCGCGCAGCCCATAGCGCACGCCGTCGTAACGCGCGAGGTTGGACGAGGCTTCGGCGGGAGCGATGATGTAATAGCAGGGCAGCGCGTATTTCGTGTGCGGCAGGCTGATATCGACGACTTCGGCCCCGGCGTCCTTCAGCCAGGCCACGCCCTGATCCCAGCTCGCGGCGACTTCGTCGTCCATGCCGTCGAGCCGGTATTCGCGCGGAATGCCGACCGTTTTTCCTCTGAGATCGCCCGCAAGACCGGCTTCCCATGCCGGCACCGGCAGGTCGAGACTGGTCGCGTCCTTGGCATCGAACCCGGCCATCACCTCGAGCATGATCGCACAATCGCGCACGTCGCGCGCCATCGGCCCGGCCTGGTCGAGCGAGCTGGCGAAGGCGACAATGCCCCAGCGCGAGCAGCGGCCATAGGTCGGCTTGATCCCGGAAATGCCGGTGAACGCCGCCGGCTGCCGGATCGAGCCGCCGGTGTCGGTGCCCGTCGCCGCCGGGCACAGCCGCGCGGCGATCGCCGCCGAACTGCCGCCCGAGGAACCGCCAGGGGCAAGCGCGGCGTTACCGCCGTCGTTTCGCCGCCACGGCGAGATGACATTGCCGAAATAGCTGGTCTCGTTCGACGAGCCCATAGCGAACTGGTCGAGGTTGAGCTTGCCGAGCATCCCCGCGCCCGCATCCCACAGCTTCTGGCTGACCGTGCTCTCGTACTCGGGGGTGAAGCCCTCGAGGATATGGCTTGCCGCCGTGGTCTGAACGCCCCTGGTGCAGAACAGATCCTTCATCCCGATTGGCACGCCGGCAAGCTTGCCGAGCACCTTGCCGGCGGCGCGCATCGCATCGACCCGGGCGGCGGCGTCGAGTGCCTTCTCGGGCGTGGCGACGATGAAGGCGTTGAGCGCGGTGGCGGCAGCGACATTGGCATTGAAGGCCTCGGCCACTTCGACAGCGGTGAAGTCGCCCGAAGCGACGCCCGCGCGGATCGCGGAGACAGTGAGATCGGTGAGTTCGGTCATGAATAATTGGGGACAGTCCCTATTTAACCGGGGGTGTTGCTCGCGTTTCCGAACGCACTTGGGGGTTAAATAGGGACTGTCCCCATTTATCCAACGCCGGTTCATCACTCGATCACCTTGGGCACGCCGAAGAAGCCGTGCTCGGCCGCCGGGGCATTGGCCAGCACGGCATCGCGCTTGCCGCCGCCGGTCAGCGGATCGGCGTCGATCACGTCCGCGCGCAAGCGCAGGTGGTTCTCGATCACGGCGGTCATCGGCTCGACGCCGGTCACATCGACCTCACCGAGCTGCTCGACCCAGGCGAGGATGCCGTTGAGTTCGGGGACCATCGCAGCCAGCTCCGCCTCGCTTACCTTGAGGCGCGCGAGCGCGGCGATCTTCGCCACGGTTGCGGTATCGACAGACATGCACTGCGTCCTATGGCTGCTGCGGCGGAGCGCCCTGCGGCATTCCCTGCGGCATTCCCTGCGGCATTCCGGGCGGCATGCCCGGAGGCGCCCCTCCCGGACCACCAGGCCCGCCGCCAGGGCCACCGGAGCCGCCCTGCATCTGCTGGAGCTGCTGCATCATGCGCTGCTGCTCCTCGATCTCGGCGCGGCTCTTGAAATCGATCAGTTCGATATCAAAGGTCAGGTCGGTGTTGGGTGGAATGTCGCCGGCCTGCTTGTCGCCATAGGCAAGTTCGGCGGGAATCTGCACCTTGTACTTGCCGCCGCGCTGCATCTGCATCAGCGCCTTGGTGAAACCTGGAACCACGCCCTGGAGCGGAAACACCGCCTGTTCCTGCTGGTCGAACACCTTGCCGTTGGGCAGTGTGCCCTTGTATTTGATCAGTGCGACATCCTCGAGCGTCGGCGAGGCACCCTGGCCGGCGGTCAGCGTCTGGACATCGACCGACACCGGCAGCGACGCCCAGGCAATCCCGCCGGCGGCCAGCGCGACGGCGGCGACGCCCAGCCACAGCTTGCCGAGCGATCCCTTGGCGATCGGCTGGAGGGGAACGCGGGTGATCTCGGTCATGGTTGGATCCTGGTTAGGAAAGGCATGAGGCCTGCTTCGGACAAGAAAAGGGCGCGGGATTGCCGCGCCCTCGTGACCTAAGCGGCCAGCGGTCCCGGATCAAGTCCGGGATGACGCACTTTGGCTCACGTTACTGGCGGCGCTACTTGACGCCGTCGCGCTCTGCCCGCTTGCGCTCCATCTTGCGCGCACGGCGCACTGCCGCCGCCTTTTCGCGGGCGCGCTTTTCGCTGGGCTTCTCGTAGTGCCGGCGCAACTTCATCTCGCGATAGACGCCCTCGCGCTGCAGCTTCTTCTTGAGCGCGCGCAGGGCCTGGTCGACATTGTTATCGCGGACCATAATTTGCATAAAAAACAATACCTCACAGCATAAGGCCAGAACCCCGCAACTGATTGCGGGGAATTGCCTCAAGAAAACGCAAAACGGGCCGAATCCGCGAGGGACCGGCTGGAACATTCGGGCCGCTAGCAAAGCCGGGAGGGGATGGCAAGCGCCGAGGTGGGGCAAGCGCCGAGGTGGTGCTTTCCTATCGGCCATCCTGCGTCTAATGGCGCGATGATGAACCCGCCCTCCTTCCTTGCCGCATCGCTCTATGTTGCCCTTGGCGGCGGTCTGGGCGCGTGGCTGCGCTACGCGGCGGGGCGGCTGATCGGATCGGCAGCGTTTCCCTATGCCACGCTGGCGGTCAACCTCGCCGGCAGTTTCGCCATGGGTCTGCTCGCCGGATGGCTGGCCCGCGAGGGCGGGTCCGATTCGCTGCGGCTGCTGGTCGGCGTCGGCGTGCTCGGCGGCTTCACCACCTTTTCCGCCTTCAGCCTGGAGATCGTCACGCTGGCCCAGCGCGGGGCGATCGGTCTGGCGGCGCTCTACGCAGGGCTGTCGCTGGCCGGCGGCGTGCTCGGCCTGCTCACCGGCCTCGCCCTGATGCGGGGGGCAAGGTGAGCGCGCCAGCCGATCACGTCCGCCAGTTTACCGTCCAGCCGGACGACGACGGGGTGCGGCTCGACCGCTGGTTCAAGCGCCATCTGCCCGAGGTCGGCTTCGCCATGGTCAGCCGCTGGGCGCGCACCGGGCAGATCCGGCTCGACGGCAAGCGCGCCGGGGTCGATGATCGCATCGCGGCGGGCCAGGTTTTGCGCGTTCCACCGGGCGGCATCGCGCCCGAACGCAAGGCGGGGCCGGTGCGCAAAGTGCTGAGCGAAGCGCAGGTCGCACAGGCCGAGGCGATGGTGCTGACGCAGGACCGCGCCGCGATCGTGCTCAACAAGCCGCCGGGGCTCGCGACGCAAGGCGGCAGCGGCACCAGGGAACATGTCGACGGACTGCTCGATGCCTTCGCAGGAGACGGCCCGCGCCCGCGCCTGGTCCACCGGCTCGACAAGGATACCTCCGGCGTTCTGCTGATTGCTCGCACTCCGGGCACCGCCGCCTATTTCTCCAAGCGCTTTTCCACCCGTTCGGCGCGCAAGATCTACTGGGCGCTGGTGGCGGGCGTGCCCGATATCGACGATGGCCTGATCGAATTGCCACTTGCCAAGCAGCCGGGCAGCGGCGGCGAGAAGATGATGGTCGACGAGAGCGGAGAGGGGCAGAGCGCACGCACCCGCTACCGCGTGCTCGACCGCGCCGGAAATCGCGCCGCCTGGGTCGAGCTGCAACCGCTCACCGGCCGCACCCACCAGTTGCGCGTGCACATGGCGGCAATCGGCCATCCCATCGTCGGCGATGGCAAATATGGCGGGCCAGACGCTTTCCTCACCGGCAGCATCAGCCGCAAGATGCATCTCCATGCCCGCCGCCTGATCATCGACCATCCCGACGGCGCGCCGCTCGATGTCGTCGCCCCCTTGCCCGACCACTTTGCCGCCAGCATGGCGCAGTTGGGCTTTGACGAAGAACTCGGCGCGGCGCTCCCCGATGCGCCCAAGCCGCCGCTGCGCGAGGCGAAGAAGGCAGCGGCCAAGGCCCATGCCAAGACCTACCGCAAGGAGCGCCGCGGCGAGCGCCGCATCCGCAAGAGCGGCGAACGCGGACCGGCGGGCAAGTCTGCGGGCAAGCCGGCCAAACCGGCGGCGGGCAAGCCGAAGCGCTGATGCCCAGGCTCGCGGTCTTCGATTGCGACGGCACGCTGATCGACGGGCAGGCGAGCATCTGCGCGGCGATGGAGGCGGCCTTTGCCGAATTTGCCCTGCCGCTGCCTCCGCGCAACCAGGTACGCCGCGCAGTCGGGCTCAGTCTGCCCATGGCCATCGCGCGGCTGCTGCCCGATGCCGAAGAGGCGCGCCATCTGGCGCTCGCCGAAGCCTACAAGCACGCCTTCCGCGCCGCGCGGCAGAGCGGCGAATTGCAGCAGCCGCTGTTCGCCGGCATTGCCCCGTTGCTCGGCGCGCTGCGCCAGGCCGGCTGGCAGCTGGGCGTGGCCACCGGCATGTCGCGGCGCGGGCTCGACCATTGCCTCGCCATGCATGGCCTCTCGGCCCATTTCATCACCTTGCAGACCGCCGACGACCATCCCTCGAAGCCTCACCCGGCGATGCTCGAAGCCGCACTGTGCGCAGCGGGCGCGGATGCGGGCGAAGCGGTAATGATCGGCGACACCGCATTCGACATGGCCATGGCAAGATCCGCCGGGGTGCGCGCCATCGGCGTCGACTGGGGCTATCACGAGCGCATTGAACTGCTGGCGGCGGGAGCGGAAGCCGTCGCCGCCGACCCGCAACAGCTTGAGGAGTATCTGCTGTCATGAACCACGACCTGTCGGGCGCGCCCGAGCCCACGCCGCTCGAAAAGAAGCGTTTCCTGGCGATCCAACTGGTGCGGCTGAGCGGCGTCGCGCTGGTGCTGCTCGGCGTGCTGATCAGCGGCGGCAAGATCGACCTGCCGCCACTGGTGGGTTACGTCATCGTGCTGGTCGGCCTGACCGACGTGTTCCTGATGCCGCGCCTGCTCGCCCGCCGCTGGCGCTCGCCCGACAAATGAAGCGGTTCTACCAGGCCGTCTCGATTGCCGAAGAAGGGGACGGCTGGCGCGTGCTGCTGGACGGGCGGGCGATCAAGACGGCGGGCGGCCAGCCGCAGATCGTCCCTACCCACGCGCTGGCCGAGGCCATGGCAGCGGAATGGGCGGCGCAGGGCGAGGAAATCGATCCCGCAGCATTGCGTTATCGCGACCTTGCCGACTATGCGCTCGATGTCGTCGCGCCCGACCGCGCCACGGCCATCACGCGCATGCTGCATTTCGCCGAGACCGACACGCTGTGTTACCGCGCCGAGCCCGACGAGCCGCTGCACACCCGCCAGCGCGAAGTCTGGGAACCGCTGCTCGAGGCCGCCGAACGCCGCTGGGACGTGCATTTCGTCCGCGTCGCCGGCGTGATCCACCAGCCGCAGCCGCCTGCGACCCTGGCGCGGCTTGGGACGGTGCTGGCAGCAGAAAGCGCTTTCACCCTCGCCGCGCTGCAAACCCTCGCCAGCCTCGCCGCCTCACTGGTCGTCGCGCTGGCGGCGATTGCGCCGGGAGCGGACGCCGAAATGCTGTGGGCCGCCGCCAATCTGGAGGAAGACTGGCAGGCCGAGCTATGGGGCTGGGACGCCGACGCCAAAGCGCTGCGCGCGCGGCGATTGGCAGAGTTTTCAGCGGCGATGCGGTTTGCGGGGTTGGCGAACGTGGCTGAACTATGAGAGTCCGCCAGGCATCCACGGCGAACCGCGCCATGGTTGGGCTGGCCCAGAGAAAAAATCATGTTCCAGCGAGCGTACGCCAAAGGGCAAGTGCCCCAGCTGTTAACCCACCCGGCCCCGTTACCTGCCTCGCCTCATCACCGCACCTACTCTCCATATCCCGCTTCCCGCCCATGACGCACCGCCAGCAGCACAACGGCTCCCGCATCAATGCGATAAAGCACCAGATATCCGCTCTGGCCGAAGGGGATCAGCCACTCGCGGAATTCGGAGTCCATGTCTTCGGCAGGATGGCCGATGCGCGGCTGCTCGGCGAGAATTTTGACGCCTGCACGGATGGTTTGCACTGCGTGGACGGCTGCTTCGGGGTTTTTGTCTGCCAGGAACCGGTGCAAACGCTGAACATCGGCCAGCGCCTGCGGAGTCCATTTCAGGGATGGCATTTGGGCGGTTCGGCCAGCTTGCCGCTCTCAAGCACTGCCAGCCAGGCGTCGGCTTCCTCGAAGATCACGTGCAGGCCGGTCTGCTGATAGCCATCCCATGCCGCAATCGCCGCCTGCTTCACATTTTCGCGCGCCTCTTCCTGTTCGACATAACGGGCGATGGCTTCGCGCATGATCCAGTGCGGCGAGCGCTGCCGCGCAGCAGCGAGGTGCTGAACACGGCCCTTGAGTGAATCATCTATTTTCACCGAGACAGCCATAGTTTGGCCTTTCAAAAGGTAATACCTATTGATACCATCCTTTGCCGCCGGCGTCGACCGAAAATATGGTCCGGCGAAACGCCGTATTGCTCCACAAAGTGCTCTGATTCAACGGCACCTTGCCAACTTGTTGTTCACCCCACCCAGTCCGCCACCTGCCGCGCAACCTGGTTCGCCGCGCGGTTGAGCGCCGGGGCGACGGCTTCTGCGGTTGCCGCAACGCCGGGCACCACTGCCTCGAACCGCCGCGCTTCCACTGCACCCTTGCCGTCGGCGCGCAATGCGTCGTAGCGCACCACCACTGACTGGCTCCGGGCGTCGTAGCCCATTTCGACGAGGCGGCCCGACAGCGTCGTCTTGCTGGTCAGGCCCTCGTCGCCGCCTTCAAGCACCAGCCGCTTGCCGCGCGCGCGGATGGTCTCGGCGAGCAGCTGGCGGAACAGCCGCGCCGGGCGCTCGACCCAGGTGACATCGGTGAGATAGGCGATCCGCGCGTCGTCGATCTGGACGGGAATACGCAGCACGTCGAGCTTGCGGCCCGCTTCGGGGTCAAGCACGACCAGCGCCTCGGCGGTCGGCCCGCCGATCATGGCACCAGCCGCAGGGCTTTGTTCGGCGGTCAGCCCGGCCAGCACCTTGGGTGCCTTGCCGCCGAGGCTGATGCAACCAGCGAGCAGGATTGCCAGACCGGCCGACGTCGCTCCGTTTCGTATCCAGCGCACTGCCATGCCCCCTTTTGTCGCCGCGATCATGGCTTGAAGTCCGGCAGCCTGGTGCCCCCGGTCAGCGCCCCGGCACCCTGATCGTCGACCTTTTCGGTGAGATTGCGCAAGGCGCGGGTGGCGGAGCGCAGGTCGCGCAAGGCCGCTTCGGCTTCGGGCAGGGTCGAGGTGGTGAGCCGCTGTGCGGCAGGCGTCGCCTCCCCCAGCGTCGCCTGCAAGGCGTCTGCTGCGGTCTTGGCCGAACGCAGCGTGCCGCGCAGCTCGCGCGCCAGCGAATCGGGATTGTCACCCAACAGTCGGTCAGCCGATCCCGCCACCTTGTCGAAACTGGCGAGCGTGGTGGTTGCCTGGTTCAGCGTGCCTTGCAGCTCCGCCAGCATCTTTTTCATCTCGGGCGAGGCCGTGGCCAGCTCGCCGGTGAGCTTGTCGGTATTGGCGAGAATGCCCTTGAACGCGGCCTGGTTCTCTTCCGACAGCACGGTGTTGAGCCGGTCAGACAGCGTCGCCAGCCGGTCGAGCAGGATCGGCGCAGAGTTGAGGATCGCGCCCAGCCCGCCGCGCTTGGTGGGGATCACCGGCACGCCCTCGGGGCACAGCGACATCGGGTTGTCCTCTGGACAGACAATCGGCGGCGCTCCCTTGACCGCGCCCTCGAGCAGGATATCGGCGTTGCCGGTGAAGCTCGACTGCATGGTCGCCGTGGTCCCCACCAGGATCGGCACCCCCCGGGCGACGCTGATCCGCACGCGCACGAAACTGGGGTCGCGCGGCCACAGCTCGATGGTGTCGATCTTGCCGACCGGCACGCCCGACAAGGTCACTTGCGCGCCCTTGGCGAGGCCATTGACCGACTGGTTGAAAAAGATGTCGTAGCGCTTGAGCTCGCCCTCGTTGAGCCTGGAAATCCAGACGAAGAAGGCGGCCAGCCCGGCGAACAAGGCCAGCGTCACCGCGCCGACAAAGACATGATTGGCCTTGGTTTCCATCGCCGCGCCTTATGCCCGCGTCCCGGCGGGAATGTCCACCGCCCTGCCGCGTTTCGCGGCGCGATCGGTTGACAGCTTCGCCGCGCGGCCGCGCGGGCCGTTGAAATATTCCTGGATCCACGGGTGATCGAGCGCCAGCAGCTCGGCAATCGTGCCCACCGCGATCACCCGCCTGTCGGCGAGCACGGCGACCCGGTCGCAGATTTCGTAGAGCGTATCGAGATCGTGGGTGATCAGGAACACCGTCAGCCCCAGCGTCTCCTGCAATTCGCGGGTGAGCTGGTCGAACGCCGCCGCGCCGATCGGATCGAGCCCGGCGGTCGGCTCATCAAGGAACAGCAATTCAGGATCGAGCGCCAGCGCGCGCGCGAGCCCGGCGCGCTTCTTCATGCCGCCCGAAAGCTCGGCGGGATACTTGAAGGCGGCGTCCTCTGGCAGGCCGGAAAGCTTGACCTTGAAACGGGCGATCTGCTTGCGCAGCTTGTGGCCGATTTCGGGGTAGAACTGGCGCAGCGGCACTTCGATGTTTTCCTCGACCGTCAGCGTCGAGAACAGCGCCCCGCCCTGGAACAGCACCCCCCAGCGCGAGCGGATGTCGATATCGTCCTGCTCAGAAGGGTCGATGATCGAGCGATCGAAAACGTGGATCGCGCCGGCATCGGGCACTTGCAGCCCGATGATCGAACGCATGAGCACCGATTTGCCGGTGCCCGACCCGCCGACCACGCCGAGAATCTCGCCGCGCCGCACCTTGAGCGACAGATTTTCGTGGATCAGGTGTTCGCCGAAACTGTTCTGCAACCCTTCGACGACGATGGGATAGTCGGCCTGGTCGATCGTGCTCATCCCCAGCCCACCTCGCTGAAGAACACCGCGAAGAAGGCATCGAGCACGATCACCGCGAAGATCGCCGCGACCACCGACATCGTCGTGCGCAGGCCGACTTCCTCGGAGTTCGATTTGACCTGCATGCCGTTGTAGCAGCCGGCGACGCCGATGATCAGGCCGAACACCGGTGCCTTGATCATGCCGACATAGAAATCATGGATCGGCACCACTTCCTGGATGCGATTGAGGAAAGTGAAGAAGGGAATGCCGAGCTGGAGCGCGGAGATCACCGCGCCGCCGACAATGGCGCAGAGCGCGGCGAAAAAGCCGAGCAGCGGCAGCATCAGCATCGCCGCGAGCACGCGCGGCACGACCAGCGCTTCCATCGGCGAGACTCCGATGGTGCGCATGGCATCGACTTCCTCGGTCAGCTTCATCGTGCCGATCTGTGCCGCGAAGGCCGAGCCCGAGCGGCCGGCGACCATGATCGCGGTCATCAGGATGCCGAGTTCGCGCAAGGCAAGGCGTCCGGTGAGATTCACCGTCAGGCTCTCGGCACCATATTGCGCCAGCTGTTCGGCGGCGACCTGGGCGATGGTGATGCCGACCAGAAAGGTCATCAGCCCGATGATGCCGATCGCGGTGACCCCGACAAGCTCCATCTGGTGGACCAGCGCCTTGATGCGGAACCGGCCGGGATGAGCGATAAGCGTACCCAGCGAGGCGATCACCGCCCCGAGAAAGCCGAGCACCCGGAGCGATCCATGCCACGCACCGATGATGTGCGATCCCAGCCATTCGCTGACCCGGAACACCGTCCCCGGGCGCTCCGTGCGTTGCTCGCCGTCGCCGCGCGCCAGGCTGACCGCCGCGATCAGCCGCTGCGCCTTGTCGCTCGCGCCCGAAATCGGCGCGCTCCAGTCGCGCGAGAATCGCCAGGCGAGCCAGGCACCGGCGGTGTCGATATCGGTGACGCCGGACAGATCGACCGTGCTGACTGGTTCGGCCAGCGCGTCCAGCCGGCGGTCGATGTCGCCGAGCGAGGAGACCCGCAAGGGACCGCGCAGCGCCACCACGGTCGCGCCCCCTTCCCCCGTCTCCAGCACGTAATCGGCCCAGTCGCGCATCAGAATGCGCGGGGCGGCAAGTCGCGGAGGTTCACAAGATTGGTCGCGCAGAGCGGCGAGTGATGGGCCACGACGATAGCCCGCGTCGGAAGCGCCGCAGCGGTTGCGCCGCGCCTGCCCCGCCACTGGCAAAGCGCTCGTTCCGGCCATGACCGCAACCAGCCTGGACAAGACCTTCGACCCCGCCGCGATCGAGGCGAAGTGGTATGCCCATTGGGAGGAGAACGGCCTGTTCCGGCCCGCGCGGCCCGATGCCGTGCCCTTCACCCTGGTCAACCCGCCGCCCAACGTCACCGGCTCGCTGCATATCGGTCATGCGCTGGATAATACCTTGCAGGACATCGTCGTGCGGTATGAACGCCTGCGCGGCAAGGATGCGCTGTGGGTGGTCGGCACCGATCACGCCGGGATCGCGACGCAGATGGTGGTCGAGCGCCAGCTCGAGGCGGCGGGGGACAAGCGGACGAATTACAGCCGCGAGGCTTTCATCGCCAAGGTATGGGATTGGAAGGCGGAAAGCGGCGGGACAATCACCGGCCAGCTGCGGCGTCTTGGCTGCTCGATGGACTGGTCAAGAGAGCAGTTCACCATGTCGCCGGAATTCACCCGCGCGGTGACCAAGGTGTTTGTCGATCTGTATAACCAGGGGCTGATCTACCGCGACAAGCGGCTGGTCAACTGGGACCCCAAGCTGCAAGACCGCGATTTCCGACCTCGAGGTGGAAACACGCGAGATCAAGGGGAGCTTCTGGCACTTCCGCTATCCGCTGGCGGACGGGGTGAAGCTGGATGACGGCTCAGACCACATTGTGGTTGCGACGACGCGGCCCGAAACGATGCTGGCGGATATGGCGGTGGCGGTGAACGCGGACGATCCGCGCTATCGCAGCGTGATCGGCAAGGACATTCTCCAACCGATCACCGGACGGCGGCTCAAGGTGGTGGCCGACGAACATGCCGATCCGGAACTGGGCAGCGGCGCGGTCAAGATCACCCCGGGGCATGATTTCAACGACTTCGAGGTTGGCAAGCGCGCCGGGTTCAAGCCCGGCGAGATGCTCAACATGTTCGATGCCGAAGCGCAGGTGGTGCAGACGGCGGACGGGCTGATCCCGGACGAGTATCGTCGGGCTCGACCGCTTCGCGGCGCGACAGTGATCGTCGAGCCGAGATGAAGCGGTAGGGCTGCCTCGTGCCGCATATGGCGAAGACCAAGGACGGCGCGGAGCGACACGACGCCGAACCGCGCACCATCCAGACCCCTTTCGGCGACCGCGGCGGCGTGGTGATCGAACCGTGGCTGACCGACCAGTGGTATGTCGATGCGGCAACGCTGGCGCAGCCGCCGATGCAGGCGGTGCGCGACGGGCGGATCGAGATCGTGCCGAAGACTTGGGAGAAGACGTGGTTCAACTGGATGGAGAATATCCAGCCCTGGTGTGTGTCCCGCCAGCTTGTGGTGGGGGCACCGGATTCCGGCCTGGTATGGGCCGAGCGCAAATATCACGATGACAAGAGCGCATAGTTGAACATGACTGAGACACCAGCTGTCGTTGTCGCATTGCTGAGAAGGAAGCGGCTGCAGGAGCGCTGTCTTACTATCAGTCATATGGATGTGACATCAAACGGATCGAATTCTTGATCCGACGAATCAATGTCTCAGTAGTCGACTCTGGATTTGGCAAGGACTTGCCATTCTCCGATCCCCAAGTGATGCTGATCTCTACCGCGACAACGACGTCCTCGACACCTGGTTCTCCTCCGCGCTCTGGCCCTTCGCCACGCTGGGGTGGCCGGACTCTTCCCCCCTCCCGCAGGCGGGAGGGGCCGGGGGTGGGTCAGTCGGCGATGACCCGCCCGGTTCCGAAGCACCCACCCCTAACCCCTCCCGCCTGCGGGAGGGGAATCTGGTGCAGCGCCATTATCCCGAACGATCTGCTCATCTCCGGCTTCGACATCCTGTTCTTCTGGTGCGCGCGGATGGCGATGCAGGGGATGCATTTCATGGACGGCCAGGTGCCGTGGAAGCGGCTCTACCTGCACGGCCTGGTCCGCGCCGCCGACGGGCAGAAGATGTCCAAGAGCAAGGGCAATGTCGTCGATCCGCTGCTGCTGATCGACGAATACGGTGCCGATGCGCTGCGCTTTTTCATGGCGGCGATGGAAAGCCAGGGCCGCGACGTCAAGATGGATAAGAGCCGCGTCGAAGGCTATCGCAACTTCGCGACAAAGCTGTGGAACGCCGCGCGGTTCTGCCAGGCGAACGGGATCGGGGCCTCAACCAGCATCGCTGCACCTGAGGCCAGCTTGGCGGTGAACAAGTGGATCATCGGCGAGGTGGTCGAGACGCTCGACGCGCTCGACAAGGCACTGGCCGACCTGCGCTTCGACGCGGCGGCCAACGCGATCTACCACTTCGTCTGGGACCAGTTCTGCGACTGGTATATCGAATTGATCAAGGGGATCATTGCCCCCCCTCCCCTTCAGGGGAGGGGATGGGGGTGGGGGCGGTCCGGATGGCAGCGATCTAACCGACATCCCCCACCCCAACCCCTCCCCTGAAGGGGAGGGGCTTGAAGAAACGCGAAGGGTCGCCGGCTGGGTGATCGACCAGATTCTGGTGATGCTGCACCCGTTCATGCCGTTTGTTACCGAGGAGCTGTGGGGGGCGCTGGGGGACCGGGCAAACTATCCGCTGATTACGGCAAAATGGCCGGAGCCTGGGGCGGAGGTCGATGCGGAGGCCAAGCGCGAGATCGAATGGGTAATCGAGTCTGTTAGCGCAATTCGCGCTGCCAAGGTTGAGCTAAATATTCCTCAAGGCACGTTCCTCAGCCTCCATGCCAATTCGTCAGATATCAAGCTGCTCGGAAAGATCGGGAGAAACGGCCCCTATCTTTATCGACTTGCGACGCATTGACTACCTCTTCTCTCGTCAACACCTCCAATTGAGTTGAAAACCGGCAGACTCCTGCTCACATAGCCGACAAATGTGCAAGTTATATCTAGAGCCAAGAACCAATTCCAAATGAGTGGTGGATAGCGAACTGTATTTGCTCCCGCTGGAAGGCATCATCGACATCGCCGCCGAAAAGGCCCGCCTCGCCAAAGCACTCGAAGCTCTCCACCAAGGAAGCCAAATCGCTCGAAGGCCGCCTTTCCAACCCGTCCTTCGTCGAAAAGGCCAAGCCCGAGGCGGTGGACAAGGCCCGCGCCGATCACGCGCAACATGCCGCCGAGGCCGAGCGGCTGGCGGCGGCGCTGGCGCGGCTGGGGTGATGTTGGTGCTTGGGCTTCGACAGGCTCAGCCTGAGCGGGTCTCGGAAAATGACCCAAGCATATACCCCGCTCAGCCTGAGCTTGTCGAAGGCCGCGCGCTGAGGGTGTCGCAATGCCGCTGACCCTCGCCGCCACGACCCCCGGCGAGCCCGAGATCTTCGCCTCGCTGCAAGGCGAAGGCCCCTCCGCTGGCAGGCCCTGCGCCTTCATCCGCCTGTCGCGCTGCAACCTCGCCTGCGTCGTGGTGCGACACCGCCTATACCTGGGATTTCGCCGCCTTCGACCGCAAAGCCAATCAGGTCTCCCTCTCCGAAGCCGAGGCCGCCGCGCGGGTCGCCGCGCTCGGCCAGCACCGGCTGGTGATCACCGGCGGTGAGCCGCTGCTCCAGGCCCCGGCCCTCGCCCGGATGCCGGCGCTGCTCCCCGCGATGCACATCGAGGTCGAAACCAACGGCACAGTTCCCCCGCCGCCCGCCTTCGACGCGCTGGTCCACCAGTACAACGTCAGCCCCAAGCTCGCGCACAGCGGCAATCCCGCCGCGCTGGCGCTGGTCCCCGAACGCCTCGCGCACTGGGCCGCCGATCCGCGCGCCGCGTTCAAATTCGTCATCGCCGCGCCGGGAGACATCGCCGAGGTGCTGGCGCTGCAAGCGGCCCACGCCATCCCCGCCAGCCGCATCTGGCTGATGCCCGAAGGCCGCGACAGCGAGACCCTGCGCGCGCGCGGGCGCTGGCTCGCGGCGCTTTGTTCGGAACATGAATTTAATTATTCCGATCGCTTGCATATCCACCTCTACGGCGACACGAGAGGAACGTGACCGAAACGCCCCTCATCGACGAAACCGATTTTGCTGCCGAAACCGCCCGGCTGGGGCCGATGCGCGGCGATCTGACCCAGGGGCCGGTGGGCAAGACCCTGCTGCTGTTCGCGCTGCCGACGCTGGGCTCCACCGTGCTGCAATCGCTCAACGGATCGATCAGCGCGATCTACGTCGGCAAGTTCCTCGGCGAGAACGCCTTTGCCGCCGCCGGCATCTCGACCATGGTGATGTTCCTGATCTTCTCGAGCGTGTTCGGGCTCGCCATGGCGGCGACGATCATGATCGGCCAGGCGATGGGGCGGCGCGACATTGCCGAAGTGCGGCGCACGATCGGCGCGACCACCGGGACCTTCATCATCGCCAGCCTGATCATTGCGCTGTTCGGCCACCTGCTGGTGCCGCCGATCCTGCACCTGCTGGCGACCCCGGCTGCGGCTTTCCATCATGCCGCCTCGTTCCTCGAGGTGGTCTTCGTCGGGGTGCCGTTTGTCTTCCTCACCGTGCTGCTGCAATCGGCGATGCGCGGGGTCGGCGACGCGGTGACCCCGCTGTGGAGCGCGGTGCTCAATCTGGTGCTGTCGCTGGTGCTCAACCCGATTTTCATCCTCGGACTGGGCCCGGTTCCGGCGCTGGGGCTGGCCGGGGCCGCATGGGCAGGTGCGTTGGCCAATTTCGCCTGCCTGGTGTTCATGGTCGTGCGGATATACATGCTCGACCAGCCGATCCGCCTGCGCGGACCGGAATTGCGGCTGCTGTGGCCCGATTGGGCGCACCTCAAGCCGGTCCTGACCATCGGGCTGCCGATGGGCCTGTCGATGATAATCATGTCGGTCTCAGGGCTGGTGATGATGGGGCTGATCAACCGCGAAGGGGTCGAAACCGTCGCCGCCTACAACGCGACCAACCAGATCTGGAGCTATATCCAGATGCCCGCCTTCGCCGTGGCCAGCGCGGTCAGCGCGATGGCGGCGCAGAATATCGGTGCGGGGCGCTGGGACCGCATCGGCCAGCTGACGCGTGCCGGGGTCGGGGCGAATATCGCGATGACCGGGGTGCTGGTCGTCGCCATGCTGCTCGCCGACCATTTCCTGCTCGGTCTGTTCCTGCCGCAGGGCAGCCCGGCGATCGACATTGGCGAACACATAAACCTGCTGATCGGCTGGACCTTCGTGCCGATGGGCATCTCGATGGTGATGACTTCGGTCGTGCGCGCCAACGGCGCGGTGGTCGTGCCCTTCGTCATCCTTGTGTTTTCGGTAATCCTGGTGCGGATGGCCGTGGGTTTCGCGCTCTATCCGCGCTTCGGCGCAGATGCGATCTGGACGGCATTCATGTCCAGCGGCACGGCCTCGGCGATCCTGTCCGTCGCCTATTACTGGCACGGCGGCTGGCGCAAGGGCAGTCGCCCGCGTGTAAACCCGATGCCGGCGGAAGGCTTGTAGACCGGTGGTTAGCGGCCGTGGGCGCGCCAGCGCTGGACGGTGCGCTGGACCATCTCCTCTTCGCCGCCCGCGCGGTTCCACAGCTCGGAGAATGACGGGTCTTCGGATGACGGTCGCTTGAATTCCTCGAGCTCGTCGAATTTGACCCGCACCGGCACCGAAACGCCCTCGCCGCAAACGATGCATTCGCGATTGCGCAGCGCCGGGATCGAATTCGAGAAATCCGCGCGCGCCTTCGGGCATGGCCGCCTTGACGAAGGCCTGGTCGCGCTCGTTGTTGAGCCGCATCGAGATGATCGTGCCGCACTGCGAGAGCACGCCCTCGGCAAGATCGGAGGGCCGCTGGGTGATCAGCCCCAGGGCAACGCCATATTTGCGGCCTTCCTTGGCGATGCGCGAGAGGATTTTGCCGACCGAGGAGCCGTCGGCGTTCTTCTCGTTGGGCACATAGCGGTGCGCCTCTTCGCAGACCAGCAGGATCGGCCGGGTCTTTTCCTCGCGCGCCCAGATGGCATAGTCGAACACCAGCCGGCTGAGCACCGCGACCACAGTCGAGGTGACTTCGGACGGCACCCCCGAGACGTCGATGATCGAGATCGGCTTGCCGCGCGCGGGCATGCGGAAGATCTTGGCGATGAATTCCGCCATGGTATCGCCGACCAGCATGCCCGAAAACATGAACTGGTAGCGCGGATCGCTCTTCAACTCGTCTAGCTTGCTCTTTATCCGCATGTAGGGCGCGGTGGTCGTCGACTTGTCGAGCTTGCCCATCTCGTTCTGCAGGATGGTCGTCATGTCGGTCAGCAGATAAGGGATCGGCGTATCGACAGAGACCTTGCCGAAGCTTTCCGCCAGGCGGCTCTTCTGGCGTGCCATTTGCAGGCATTTGGAAAGTATTTCCGTATCTTCCATCCGGTTTGAACCAGACGACGTGAGGATTATCTCGCAGTGTTCCTCGAAGTTCATCAGCCAATAGGGCATTTGCAGGTTGCTGACGTCGAGGATCAGCCCGGTGTCGCGGAACGCCGAGGCATATTCGCCGTGCGGGTCGATCATGATGATATGACCCTCTGGCGCGGCCTCGCAGATACGGTGGAGGATCAGCGCGGCGCTGGTCGACTTGCCGGTGCCGGTCGAGCCGAGCAGCGCGAAGTGCTTGCCGAGCATGGCGTCGATATAGAGCCCGGCGCGGATGTCGTTGGTCGGGTAGACCGTACCGAACTGGATCGCGCTGCGCCCGTCGCTGGCATAGACCTGGCGCAGGTCGGGCGTCGTGGTGGTATAGACCAGCGCGCCGGGGATCGGATAGCGGGTGACACCGCGCTGGAAGCCGTGCAGCCGTCCGGTCAGCCGCTCCTCGTCACCTTCGCCGAGGAAGTCGACCGTGGCGAGGATGCCGCCAGGGGTCTTCGAATCCTGCTTCTGGTTGCGCAGCGTCGCCAGCAGCCAGCTGCGCCCGATCTGGATCTTGACCTGGCTGCCAACTTGTCCGGCGAGTGAAACCGTGGGATCGGTGCTGGTGGCGCATTCGTTGAGCCGCTGCAGGTCGATGGCGATCTGCGCACCGGCACCGGAGATTTCGAGGACGATGCCGATCGGATCGCTGCCATAGTCGATCGCGGGCGCGTTGCCGGTCGCGGCCAGGTCATCGATGGCGGCGGGTTGCGCACGATCGAATTGGTGTCTGCTCATGTCGGACATTGCGGGCACGCCGTTCCTCATTGCGAAATGTGGCGCAATTCCTAGCCCTGACATGTTAATTTCGGCCTAAACCAGCGCAAATACGCGGCCAGCAAGCCAGCCCATGAGCACCGAAACGGCCACCGCCATCAGGCCGTAGATAAAGGCATGATCGATTGCGAACTGGGCGATCGCGCCTTCGAAGCCGAGCTTGCGCACTTCAACCTCGCTGATCGCCGAGGCCACCACGCGGCCACGTGAAATTGCAAAGGTTTCAGCCGTATAGCGCCCGGTCGCGACACTCGACGGTAGGGCGATCCGCGCCTGGTAGAGCACCTGTTCGCTGACTTTTACCCCAGCCTCGTCCTGCCGGTAAAAGCCCTTTCGGGTCATCAGGTCGACCAGTCCGGCGGCAAAGCCCTGCAGGGCCTTGGGATCGATCGCTCCGGTGGGTGACAATTGCAGCCAAGGCAGCCCCAATTCGTAGATCGCGGCTGTCTTGCCATCGACAATCCGGGCGATCGGCCTTGTCGAGGAGACGGCAAAATAGCTCGGCACCGAATGAAGTTCGGTGCTTGCGGCATTGATCCAGATGCCGGCGATCTTGCGCTTTTCGCGCAGCACCACCGGTCTGGTCGGCCCCTTGAGCACAACGACGATATCGTAGTCCTGCCCGGCGCGGGTGCCCTCGGGCGTGAGGATCGCGCCGAACAGCAGCAGCTCGGCCCCGGTGAAGCCCTGCCGCACCTGCACTTCGTGCTGCGACACCTCGGGCACCAGGATGGGATCGCGCGCGCCAATCAGCAGCAGCGCGGCGGCAAGAGCGAACAGCCCTTTCATCGCCCCCCCGTTCATCGCGGCGTCACCGTGAAGATTTCATCGGGCTGGTATCCCAGCCCCAGCGCGAGCTGCAGAGCCACCAGCAGGACGATCGCCGCCAGGGCCAGCCGCAGATATTCGGGCCGCGCCTTCTGGGCGAAATGCGCACCGATCTGCGCGCCGGTTACCGAGCCGATCAGTAGCAGCACGGCAAGTACGATATCGACCGCCTTGGTGGTCAGCGCGTGCATCATCGTCGTCGCCATGGTGACGAACAGGATCTGGAACAGCGAGGTGCCGACCACCACGCTGGCGCTCATGCCGAGGATATAGAGCATGGCAGGCACCAGCACAAAACCACCGCCGATGCCCATCAGCATGGTCAGCACACCGGTAAGCACGCCCAGCAACAGCGGCGCAAGCGGCGAGATGTAGAGCCCCGAGCGATAGAAGCGCCAGCGCAACGGCAGGCTGGCGACCAGCGGATGGTGGCGGCGCTTGCGGGCCTTGACCGGATTGCCGCTGCGCTGCGCCTGCACTGCCTCCAGGCTTTCGCGCGCCATGATCAGCCCGATGCCGCCGAGCATCAGCACATAGAGGATGTTGATCACCGTATCGATCTGGCCGAGCTGGGTCAGCAGGCGAAACAGCAGCGCGCCGATGCCAGTGCCGACAATGCCGCCGGCGACCATCACCGCGCCGATCTGACGATCAACGCCGCCGCGGCGGTGATGGGCAAAGACGCCCGAGACACTCGCCCCGGTGACCTGGCTGGCCGATGAGGCCGCCGCGACGGCGGGGGGGACGCCATAGAAGATCAGCAAGGGTGTCGTCAGAAAGCCGCCGCCAACCCCGAACATGCCCGACAGGACGCCGGTCAGAGCGCCCAGAAGGACGATGAACAGGCCGTTGACCGACAAATTGGCGATGGGCAGGTAAACGTCCATCCTAGAGCCTGTCCTGGTAGGGTGGAGGCATCGGGACGGAGCCGATTTTGGCCCAGCGCAAGGCGCGAGGAGGGAGCAATGCGGCCCCATCGTGACCGACGAGCAACGTAGCGATGGGCCAAAATCGGCCCGCCCCGGAGGGGTTGCGCTGGGAAGCTTGCTGGACGGCGTCGTGCCGCTGGCACGGGGCAACCGGCCCGCACTGCGCGTCACTCCTGGCCAGCAAGCTTCCCAGCGCAATCACGATGCTTCCACCCTACCAGGACAGGCTCTTGGCCACCGCCTAGCCCAGCGGCGCGGTCGAAGGAAGCGTTGAAGCCTCAGAAACCTGCGGACAGCGTCACTGCCGGACCCGAGCCGGGCGAAGCCTTGCCGGCGACACGAAAGCGCCAATCGGCGGCGAGGCGCAGCGAGGCGGGGCCGCCGAGCGGCTGCCCGAGCGTCAGCGACGGTCCGGCATCGATCCGTGAGGCACCCTTCTGGATGCCGCCCCAGATACCGCCGCCCAGCCTGACATCGCCCTTGCCGAGGCCGGTCAGGCGACGATCGACACGCAGCTGGCCGTCGGCGAAGGCCGTGGCGAAGCGCCCGCCGACAAAGCCCGCCTGGCCATAGGCCTCGCCGCGCAGGCCCAGCGGCAGCGCGAAGGGCGGCAGTTCGGTGACCGCGAAAGCGGCAGGGCGAACCATGGTGCTGCCCGGCGTGGAAGTGAAGCGCGCCTCGGCGGCAAGCGACACCGGCACTTCGCCGAATGGCCGGGCCGAAAGCCCGAGCGCGGCCTCGCGTTCGTTCGAGCCGTTGAGCGCGGCGGTGGCGCGCAGGTAGGCGGCGGGGCGGTGGCCACTGCCGGGCGCGAGGCGGTAGCGCAGCACCACCCCGGCCTGGCTGGCACCATAGCTGGGGGTCAGCAGACCGCCGGCAGGGGCACCGGCGCTGCCGCGCCGCCACAGCACCCAGCCGTCCGCCGACCAGCGCCGGGCGCGCGAAAGCGGCACCTGCCCGGCGGGGAAGAACGGGGTCGGCGTGCTTGCCGCAGCGAATTGCGGCAGGCCGGCCAGCGCGGCAGGCATCGGCACATGCGCCAGCGAAGCCATCCACAGGAGCTGGTGTCCGGCGGCGACGCCGGCGGGGACCGGCGCGAAGACCGGAGGCGGCGGCAATGGATCCAACGGCCGCGCCAGGCCTTCCCCACGGAATTGCGGCTGTGGCCCCAACGATTGCGGAGCGGCGGGGCGAGGCTCTGCCTCGGTTGTGGCGAGCGGCAGCGAGGGAGGCGCGCCGCCGGCAACAGGGGTTTCGCCAGATGCAACCGGCGCATCGCTGCGGGAAAGGCCCAGCAGACCCGGCCGTGCGATGCCGGCATCGAACCTGGTCTGCGGTGCGCGGTTCGCCAGTGAGACGAGAACGGGGGCGACGGACGTGTCTAAAACGGCGATCGGCCCGACGCGCAGCGCCGCGTCCGGTTCCCACATTACGGCACGCGCCGAAACCCAGCCGCCAATGATCAGCGCGAGAGCGATAAGCGGCTGGCCGCGCCGGGAGTAGCCGAGCATCATGCCCTGGCTGGCCGGGTCGGTGCCTGTGCCGGCGCAGCGGCGGGGTGCGCGCCGTGGCGGGTCTTGTCCCAACTGACTTCGGCTCCGCCAAGGCTGCGGATATAGGCAAACAACGCGCGGCGGCCGGCCATGATCGCGATGACATTGGCGACGAAAATCCGCGGGATGGCAATCAGCCCCTCGAACAGCCCGTATTCGCGCGCGGTGAAGGCGAAGCGCATGCCGCAGCGCCAGACGAAGCTGACCATCGCGGCGGCAATCATGAAGCGCAGCAGCGGCGTCGGCGCGAGCCAGTCGACCCAGCCCGCCAGCCGCGCTGCGCCGAGCAGACCCTCGATCACCAGCAACAGATAGGCGGCGGCAAGGACCACAGCGGTGAGCGGCCCGCGCCGGTCGCGCAGCGCCATCCAGATCTCGACCGGCCGCCCGTTCCAGCCGAGCCGCTCCCAGCCCTGCAGAGCGATGCCGTGGATCCAGCGCGCTTTCTGGCGCACCGAGGTTTCCAGCGTGGCGGGGAAATAGCTGCGCGTCGCGACCAGGTGACCGTCCTCGTCGCGCATGCGCAGGAACCGGCTGCGGCCGCCGTTGCGCGCGATCAGCAAGCCAAGCTCGTAGTCCTCTGTCAGGCATTCGGCGGCAAACGGCCCCGCCTCGCCTGCCGCCATGCGCAGCCGGGCGAGGCTGGCCAGCGCCTCGCGTGAAAAGCCGCAGCCGACCCCGGCGGCAGGGATCGCCGCGCCCAGCGCATCGCGCACCACCAGGCTTTTGGCATGGGCCTCGGTAAATTCGTCGGAATAGTGCCCGGCGATCCAGATCGAATCGTGCTGCGGTTCGGGGCGGACCGGCAACTGGACGAAATCGACCTCAGCGAGCGCGCGGTCGATCACGGCAAGCGCAGCGGGATGCACCATGTCTTCCGCATCGTGCATCACGACATTGCGGAACTGCACGCCCGATCGTGCCTCGTCGGCGCGCAGCGCGGCATAGAGCCGATTGAGGCAATCGGCCTTGGTCGTTGGCCCATCCATTTGGGTGACCACCAGCCGCACCCGGGGATCGCCGCCGGCTGCTGCTGCGGCGGCGGCCACCGTTGCCGGATCGTTGCGATAGCAGCCGACGTAAAGCACGAAATCGCGCTGGCACCACGCGCGCAGCATATGCCCGATCATGTCGCCGATCACCGATTCCTCGTGCCACGCGGGGACCAGGATCGCGGCGCGGCCGAGCAGTGGAGAATCGGCGAGGCCGACGGGTACCTGCCCCGCCCCGGCCTTGCCGCCGAGCCGCAACCAGAGCCACGAAAAATCGACCGCAGCCTCATCTATCGCACTGATAACGAACCAGAATGCCGCAAAAAGCAGCAGCTCGTGCTCTGCCGTCAGCATGCCACGCAGCAGCCATTCCAGCCCTGTCAACGCCCCGTCCGGCACAATTCAGCTTAGCCCCCCAATAGCTTCCGCCCCGGCCAGACCTATTGGTTTCGCGCGGATTTGCAATGGCTTAGGTTTGGCATAGAAGCGACTGTCCGAAACTGGAGCACTGTGCCTGTGCCGCAACGCCGCCGTCTGGCCAACCGCATCGCCAATGCCTTGCGCCGCGCGGCAGGCGGGGAAGCGGGTTCGGGGCTGCTGCTGATGGGCGCGGCGGCGTTGGCGCTGGTGCTGGCCAATTCCCCGGCAGCGCATTTCTATCACGCCGCGCTGCACGGGTCGCTGCCGTGGAGTCCGGTGCCCAAGCTGGCGAGCCTGCACCTGTGGATCAACGACGCGGCGATGGCGCTGTTCTTCTTTGCCGTCGGGCTGGAGATCAAGCGCGAGATGCTCGACGGCGAGTTGTCGAGCCCGGCCAAACGCCGCTTGCCGGTACTTGCGGCGATTGCCGGAATGGCGGTGCCCGCTGCGATCTACCTTGCCGTCGCCGGCGGAAATGCGGATTTGCGCAACGGCTGGGCGATTCCCGCCGCCACCGACATCGCCTTCGCCATCGGCGTGCTGGCGCTGCTCGGCCGCCGCGCGCCGCCTTCGCTGCGGCTGCTGCTGCTCACCGTGGCGATCGTCGACGATATCGGCGCGGTGGCGATCATCGCGCTGTTCTATACTGCGAGCATCGATCCGCTGTGGCTCGCGGGCGCGCTCGCCAGCCTCGCCGCCATGGCCGCGCTCAATCGCAGCGGCAGGGGCAACGGCTGGATCTATGCAGCACTGGCGTCGCTCGCCTGGCTGTGCACCCTGCATTCGGGAATCCACGCCACGGTCGCCGGGGTCGCTGCGGCGCTGTTCATCCCGCTCGGGATCGGCAGGGGCGGCGACAGCCTGCTGCTGCGCATGGAACACGCGCTGGTGGCGTGGAACGCCTATTTCATCCTGCCACTGTTCGGCCTCGCCAATGCCGGAGCCGAACTTGCGGGCGGGATCGGCGGACTTGTCGCGCCGCTGCCGCTCGCGATTGCCGCCGGGCTGGTGCTGGGCAAGCAGGCCGGCATCTTCGGCGCGATCCGGCTCGCCTGCCGCCTCGGCTTCGCGAGCAAGCCGGACGACGCCAGCTGGACGCAGCTGTGGGGAATGGCGCTGCTCTGCGGCATCGGTTTCACCATGAGCCTGTTCATCGCCGCGCTGGCTTTCCCGGCAGCGCCTGCGATCGTCGAGCAGGCCAAGCTGGGCGTGCTGGCGGGATCGCTGATTTCGGCCGTGCTGGGCTTTACCGTGCTGCGGATCGCCTCAAACTCACTTTATCGTATATGATGCACGGTTCATCGTAGAGAAAGCTTTGCGGGCGCACTCTTCTCCACTCCACCAGGGAGGCCCTGCCATGACCGAAGCCCGATCCGATTTCCGCGCTTTCCTGCGCGATGCCGAGACTCGCCGCTGGATCGCCTCGGCCGGGGTGATCACGCTGGGCCTGGTCGTCGGCGGATACCTGCTTGGCAATGGCCTCGTCCGCGCGCGCGAGGCAGACCGTTCGGTCACTGTGCGCGGCCTCGCCGAGCGCGATGTCACCGCCGATCTCGCCACCTGGACGCTCGCCTATTCGGCCAAGGCCGGCGATCTCGCCACCGCCCAGGCCGAGTCCGATTCTGACAATGCGGCGATCAGGGGATTCTTCCGCGAACTCGGTTTTCCCGCCGACGCCTTGCAGCCCGCCGGGGTCAACGTCTCACAATACAATAACCAGGGCGTGCCCGAAGTGACCGTGCGCCAGACCATGGTGCTGCGCTCGAACGACATCAAGCGGGCGCAGGATGCCGCGCGCAAGCAATTCGAACTGGTGCGGCGCGGGGTTGTTCTGGAGGACGGCTCGGGGATGACCTACCGCTTCACCGGGCTCAACGCGCTCAAGCCGCCGATGATCGCCCAGGCGACTCGTGACGCGCGCGCTTCGGCCGAGCAGTTCGCCAAGGACAGCGGCACTTCGGTGGGTTCGATCAAGAGCGCCAGCCAAGGCTATTTCTCGATCGCCCCGCGCGATGGCGACAGCGGGGCAGATGGCGAAGGCGGCGGCGGCGGCGGCATGGATTCGCCCTACAAGCGCGTCCGCGTGGTCACCACGATCGATTTTTATCTGCGCTGAACAGGAAGAGGCCCGCCCCGGCGTTTGCCGGAGCGGGCCTCCCGTTCCCCTGCGAGACGTTGCTTTAGAACGAAAGCTTCAGGGTGCCGACCACGGCATCGTTCGAGAAGTCGTCGATCGAATTGCCTTCGACGCCGACATAGCTCGCGCCGATCGACAGGTTCTTGGTAATCGCGAGCGTCGCCCCGACCGAATAGTCGAGCCCGCCGCCGGTGCCCGCGCCGGTGAGCAGCTTGGGCGACTGCACGCCGTCGGCATAGCCGAGGTGGGCAGAGAGAGAGACCGGCGTGTTGGGGATGCCGACGCCGAGATCGGTGAAGATGTAGACGTTGTCATCACCGCCGAGCGCGTCCTGCGACCAGGCATAGGCGACGCCCAGCTTGGCGCTGGCCGGGCCGAAGGTGGTCGAGATCGAGGCATAGGGCTCGAAATATTCGGCTTTGCCGACCTTGCCGTTGGGATAGGCATAGTAGAGCAAGCCGACATCGGCGGTCAGGCCCGGCGCAACCTGGCCGGTCCAGCCGCCGAACAGGTCGAGTTCCATGCTGCCGTAAACCGGCGAATCCTCGAGGTTCGAACCCCAGGTGCCAACATAGAAGCCGCTCTTGTGGTTGACGTTGATCCCGCCCTGGATTGCCGGATCGCCGGCAGTGAACGACAGGCCGCGGAAGCGGTAGTCGGTTACCAGCGCGACATTGCCGGTGATGGTGAACTCGGCAGGTTCGTCGGTCTCGTCGGCCCAGGCCGGAACGGAAGCCAGACCGGTGCCGGCAAGAAGCGTTGCAGCCAGAAGGCCGCGTATGGACGTAAGCATAGTTTTTCCCTCACGGTTATTACTGCCTCGTCCCACCTGCGCGCTCACGGTGCGCCTCGTTATGGGCGGAATCTCGCGATAGCCACACCGGTCTGCTCATCTTTGCTGCATTGCACAAGAGAAAAATCGGCTTGATTTTGAATCGCGTGAAAGGTGTGGATTTCTTGCAACGGTGGCCGTTTGCTGCCCCGCAGCTTGTGACGGCGCGGCCAGCGCCCTATATCGCGCCCCAGCCTGACCTCATGTTCAACGTCATTCGCAAGCATTTCCGGCCGCCCAGCGCAAAGCCGATGCCCGCCGTTCCGCCGGGTCAGCGGGTCTATGCCGTCGGCGATATCCACGGCCGGTGCGACCTGTTCGACGCACTGGTCGCCGCCATCGAAGCCGACGATGCAGCGCGCGCTCCCGCCGATACGACCATCGTGCTGCTGGGCGATCTGGTCGATCGCGGCCCCGATAGCGCCGGGGTCGTCGCCGCTGCGCGCGCGCTCGCGCGCCGCCGCCGGGTGCGCAGCCTGTGTGGCAACCACGAGGAAATGTTCCTGCGCAGCTTCGATGACGTCGAGACCCTGCGCCACTTCCTGCGGTTCGGCGGGCGCGAGACCATGCTGTCCTATCCGCTCGACGCCGCGCAGTGGAACCACGCGACACTGGACGATGCCCAGGCGCTGATGCGTGCGGTGGTGCCCGCAGCGGACCTCGCCTTCATCCGAAACTTCGAGGACTGGATCGTCATCGGCGATTACCTGTTCGTCCACGCCGGGATTGCGCCAGGCGTGCCGGTCGAGCAGCAGAAGCGCCACGACCTGCGCTGGATCCGCGAGCCGTTCCTGAGCAGCACCGCCGACCACGGTTATGTCGTGGTTCACGGCCATACGATCTATGAATTGCCGGAGGTCCGCCGCAATCGTATCGGGATCGACACCGGTGCCTATGCCAGTGGGCGCTTGACGGCGCTGGCGCTTGAAGGCCAGGCACGCTGGCTGCTGACGACCGATGACGACGACGAGGTCGCCAGCTTCGAATTGGGCGAACCGTGAAGGGGTAGCGCGTGAAAATTGCAATGGTGGGCTCGGGCTATGTCGGGCTGGTTTCGGGTGCCTGCTTTGCCGATTTCGGCCACGATGTCGTGTGCATCGACAAGGACCCGGCCAAGATCGACCGGCTCAACTCGGGCGAGATGCCGATTTACGAGCCCGGGCTTGAGGAACTGGTGCGCCGCAACGCCGCATCGGGCCGCCTTCAGTTCACCACCGATCTCGCCGAAGGGATCGCCGGGGCCAGCGCCATCTTCATTGCCGTGGGGACGCCCTCGCGGCGCGGCGACGGCCATGCCGACCTTTCCTTCGTCCATGCCGTGGCAGCCGAAGTCGGCGCGCACCTCGCCCATCCGGCGGTCATCGTCACCAAGTCGACCGTGCCGGTCGGCACCGGCGACGAAGTCGAGCGCATCCTCGCCGAAGTCGGCAACCACCGCGCGCTTCGCCGTCGCCTCCAACCCCGAATTCCTGCGCGAAGGCGCGGCGATCGGCGACTTCAAGCGGCCCGACCGCATCGTCATCGGCAGCGACGACGAATGGGCGCGCGATGTCATGCGCGAAGTCTATCGCCCGCTGTTCCTCAACAGCTCGCCGATCCAGTTCACCAGCCGGCGCAGCGCCGAGCTGATCAAATATGCCGCCAACGCCTTCCTCGCGACCAAGATCACTTTCATCAACGAGATCGCCGACCTGTGCGAAAAGACCGGGGCGAACGTCCAGGATGTCGCGCGCGGGATCGGCCTCGATGGCCGGATCGGACCGAAGTTCCTCCACGCCGGGCCGGGCTATGGCGGCAGCTGCTTTCCCAAGGACACGCTCGCCCTGCTCAAGACCGCCGAAGACCACGACAGCCCGCTGCGCATCGTCGAGGCGGTCGCCAAGGTCAACGAACAGCGCAAGCGCGCCATGGGCCGCAAGGTGATCGAGGCGCTGGCGGGGCCCGGCGGCGACGCGCGCGGCAAGCGGGTCGCCCTGCTCGGGCCTGACCTTCAAGCCCAACACCGACGACATGCGCGACGCACCCTCGCTGGCAATCGCCCAGACGCTGGCCGACGCCGGGATCGAAGTGACCGCCTATGATCCCGAGGGCATGGCGCTGGCAGGTCCGATGCTGCCGCGCGTGGCGATGAAGCCCGACGCCTACAGCGCCATCGACGGCGCAGACGCGGTGGTCATCGTCACCGAATGGGATGCCTTCCGCGCGCTCGACCTTGACCGCATCCGCCAGATCGCGCGCCGGCCGCTGCTGATCGACCTGCGCAATATCTACGACCCCGCCGAACTGCGCACGGCGGGGTTCGAATATGTCAGTGTGGGGCGGCCCTAGAGCGTCGGCATTACGGATGCGCCCTTCTTCCCCCCTCCCGCCAGCGGGAGGGGTTGGGGGTGGGTGAGTTCTGAGATTCGACTCAAGGCTGCCGAATTCGACCGACTGGCCCACCCCTAACCCCTCCCGCCAGCGGGAGGGGGAGCAGGTCGCGCTTGGCTTCGAAACGATTGTGCGAAGGCCCTACCCCGCCGTAACCCCGGCATCGATCTGGATACAGGCCCCGTGATAGCCGCGCGCCGCTGGGCTGGCGAGGAAGGCGACGCATTCGGCGACGTCCTCGATGGAGCACAATTCGGGCCGGGCCGAGCCGATCCGGCCGATCAGCGAGGTATCGAGGTGCATGATCCGGCCCATGCCGTGGGTCAGCCCGGTCATCATGCCGCCCGGCGCGACCGCGTTGATCCGGATCGGGGCGTGCATGTATTCCATCGCCAGCGCCTTGGTCATGTTGGTCAGCCCCGATTTGGTCGCGCAGTAGGCGGCGAAATAGGCCTGGCCCTGAAACGCGGCGCAGCTGGTGACATTGACGATCGCGCCTTCGGCGACGAGCAAATGCGGCAAGGCGGCGCGGATGGCGAAGAACGGTGCTTCGAGGTTGACCTTCATGGTCAGATCCCACTCGGCATCGGTGATCTCGGTGGTGGCACCCGGCAGCATGACCCCGGCGATGTTGCACAGGGCATCGAGCCGGCCGAACCGTTCGACCGTGCGCGCAACCGCCGCGCGGCAATTGTGGCGCTGCGCGAGGTCCAGCGCCAGCACCAGCGCCGTTCGGCCAAGCCCGGCAATCGCCGCTGCCGTCGCCGCAAGCCCATCTCCGGATATATCGACCACAGCGACATCGGCACCGGCCTCGGCCAGCCGGATCGCGCTCGCCTGCCCCAGCCCCGCGCCGGCACCGGTCACCAGCGCGACCTTGCCCTCCATGCCCGATGGCGCAAACATCCCGTGCGTCTCCCTGTTGGCCGCGCATGCCTGACCGTCTGTGCACCGGCTGGCAAGAGATTGGTGCAATTCTGCCATCGCTCGCCTGCTTTATGAACCTTTTGGAAAGGCGGGTGTGGTTTTATCTGCCTATCCGCTCTGTGCGGCAAACAGGATTCGAGGCAATGACAATCCTCACCATACGCAAGCACCAGCGCTTTGCCGTCCGCCGTCAGGTGCGGATCGCGCGCGATGGCGCGCGCTCATGCCAGGGCTTGCTGGTGGAACTTTCGCTCGATGGCTGCCGGCTGTCGCTGGTGGGCAGCGGCGACTTTGCCATCGACCAACCGGTATCGGTGCGGATCAACGACTTCGGGGCAATCAAGGCGAAAGTGCGCTGGGCAGGCGACGGCTTTGTCGGACTGCGCTTCGATGCCGCGCTGCATAATGCCGAACTGAGCCTGCTGCTCCAGGCTTGCCGCCCCCGCATCGACGATTCCCCGCCCTTGCGCGCCTACGCCTCCTGACGCGCCCGCTCGATCAGCTCGGCCCCTCCCCTGCTAACGCTAGAGTATCCGTGATGCCCAAAGCCAACCGGCTCTGGGCAGAATCCATGGCTTGCCCATCACGGATAGGCTAAAGCCCCGCCAGCACGCCCTCGCCGAACCCGGCCAGCGGCCTGGCTTCGCCGCTGCTGAAATCGCGCCGCGCGCCGACGAGCCGGGCATGCACCGCGCGCTCGGGCTGGAAGGTGTAGCAATTGGGCGGAATGTCGCTGGCCTTCGCTTGCCGGGCCATGGGCATGGTGCGCCCGCGCGCGACAATCGACGCCCATTGCAGCAGCCGCGCCGCCTCCTGCTCAGCGCCGGCAAGCCCGCCGATCCAGTCGCGCAGCGTAAGCAGCGTCCTGCCGGCGATCGCAGCGGGCGCGGCGAGCATGCCCTGCACTTCACGCCAGCACAGCATCGGCTCGCCGTTGCGGCGCAGCTCGAGGCTGCGTTGGCCATCGACCGGGTCGGTGGCGACGATATCGAACACCGTCTCGCCGTGATCTGCGGCATGAGCGGCGGCGAGCACCGCCATGTCGTGCAGATGGGTGCAGTTCTGCTTCTTGTCGCGCCGCGCGGTGACGTCGGCGAGCTTGGCTCCGGCGAAGGTCTCGATCAGCTTGGCGAGCGCGCCCGGACAGGTGGTCCACGGCGCGCGTTCGAACAGCGGCTCGATGGCGGTGACCCGTTCGCCGTCGTGGCGCAGCGTTACCGACAGGCAATGGATATCGTCCTCGAGCATCGCCGCCACCGCGCCAGCGCGCGCCGAAACGACGACGCGCCGGCGAAAGCCCGGTCTGCTATCGATGGCTCGGGCGTCGGAAACGATCTCGGTCATCGCCGGCATGGCTAGCAGTCCGCGCCCCGCCGGGCTACGGCAATCGGCAAGGATCCCGGTCCGCGCGATCGATCAGGAGAAACCGATGAAAATCCGCATCGACAAGGCCCGCTGCACCGGCAACGCGCGCTGCTGGGCGATCGCACCCGAACTCTACCAGCTCGACGAGGAAGGCTATATCGCCAGCCAGGGCTTCGCCGTGCCCGTCGGCCAGGAAGCGCTGGCCCGGCGCGGCGCGCGCGCCTGCCCCGAACGGGTGATCGAGGTGATCGAGGAGCCCTGATCCGCTGAACTGTTGTTCAGACGCAACAACCCTGACCAAAAAATGCCCTCTCGCTGCTTTTTACTTCCGCCTAAGGGTTTTCCCCCATAGCCCCCATGCAATGTCCGCGCTCAGCGAGCGTCGATAGGCATCTGGATGCGCCGGAGCGAAGCCGGCCTTGAGGGGAAATTGCGAACATGAGCATGGTCAAGAAGAGCGCGTATTTCGCCGCTACGGCACTGGGTCTGGCCTATGGCATGCCCGCCTTCGCGCAGGAGACTGACGGCGCTTCCGACGATAACGGCCTGGGCAACGACATCATCGTCTCCGCCCGCCGCGTCGAGGAACGGCTTCAGGACGTGCCGATCTCGATCACCGTGCTCAGCGAGAAGTCGCTGGCCAACAACAATATCTCCTCGGCCAAGGACATCGCGACCTACACCCCTGGCCTGACCACCAACAACCGCTTCGGTTCGGACAACACCACCTGGACCATCCGCGGCTTCGCCCAGGAGCAGCGCACCACCGCCACCGTCGGCACCTATTTCGCCGATGTCGTCGCCCCGCGCGGTTCGGGCGCGAACCAGGGCGGCGACGGTGCAGGACCGGGCAATCTGTTCGACCTTTCCAGCGTCCAGGTGCTCAAGGGTCCGCAAGGCACGCTGCAGGGCCGCAACTCGACCGGCGGCGCGGTGCTGCTGGTGCCCAAAAAGCCGACCGACCAGCTCGAGGGCTATATCGAGGCCAGCGCCGGCAATTACGACATGTTCCGCGCGCAGGGCGTGTTGAACATCCCGCTGTCCGATACCATCCGCATGCGCTTCGGTGTCGATCACCAGAACCGCGACGGCTATCTCCAGAACGCCGGCACGGTCGGCTTCGGCCCCTATGGCGATGCCGGCGGCAGCGTCGATTACTGGGCGGCGCGCGCCAGCCTGGTGCTCGATCTCACCCCCGATATCGAAAACTACACCATCGCCAGCTGGTCGCATTCGAAGAGCACCGGCGTCATCCCCAAGCTCACCCAAGGATTCTGCCGCGAACCGCTCTCCGGGATCACCGGCGTTTCGACCACCAACACCTGCGGTGACCTGGGACAGACGGTAACCGGGCTGATTACGACCAGCAACGCCATTGCGCAAAATCAGCTCAATTACGAGAACGCGGCCTGCGGTGGCAATTTTTGGTGTGTCACCAATGCCGTGCACGACTCGCGCTCGGAAGCCGAAACCTTCCAGTTCATCAATGCCATGACTTGGAACGTGAGCGACTACCTCACCGTCAAGAACATCCTGAGCTATGCCGAATACAAGGGAGATTTGGCGCTCGACCTGTTCGGCCTGGTCTTGCCGGGCAACGGCGCGGCAACCATCGGCGCGGCAACCAACCCACTCCAGATTCGCCAGAATCTCGCCCAGTCCCGCGCCTTGCCGGGTGGATTGGGGGGCACCAACGCCGAATCATCATTCGTTTACGAATTGCAGTTGCAGGGTCATGGCGACCGCTTCAACTGGCAGGGCGGATTCTATCTGGAAACCAGCAAGCCGCTGGGCGCATCGGGCACATTCGCCCCGACGCAGACGCCTTGCGCGCCCTTCACCGGCGCGCTCGCGGTCGGCGCCATTCAGGTCGATGCCGCCACCCAGTGTCT
The DNA here is from genome assembly GCA_963777795.1 of uncultured Alphaproteobacteria bacterium. Taxonomy (GTDB): domain Bacteria; phylum Pseudomonadota; class Alphaproteobacteria; order Sphingomonadales; family Sphingomonadaceae; genus Novosphingobium. The sequence goes on along the minus strand of CAVZRM010000002.1, from coordinate 209,880 downwards.
GATCGGGGTGACTCCAACTTTCCCGACTTCGCTCGGTCGCTTCGGATACTCCTCGACCAGGACCAACTTTCGCGACAAGGCGCTCTATTTCCAGGGAATCTACAGCCTTACCGACCAGCTGAAACTCACCGCAGGCATTCGCTATACCTGGGATACGATGCAGAGCCTGTTCAATGTAACCCAGTTGCGCTACCTCAGCGGTCCAGCCTTGGTCAACAACACCGCCTACAATGGCAGGCCAATATCGGTACCGACGCTCGCCAATCCGACGTTTGCGAACGGCAGCGGTTTCTGCGCGAACGACGTTGCCTTCGGCACCCCCGGCTCGGCTGGTAACCCCTACTTTGCTGCACAGGACGTGGCGAACCGCTGCCTCCAGAACATCACCAAGAAGAGTTCGGCACCGACCTGGCTGCTGGGCATCGACTACAAGCCGACCGACGATATCCTGCTCTACGCAAAATACTCGCGCGGCTATCGCCAGGGCGGCGTCATCCCGTTCGGTCTCGATCAAGTCCAAACCTACGACAAGGAAAAGGTCGATACCTACGAAATCGGTGCCAAGACCAGCTGGCGCGGTTCGATTCCCGGCTATCTCAATGCCTCGGCCTATCTCAACAATTTCCGCGACCAGCAGTTGCAAATCGGTATCCAGTGCAACCCGAGCACGGTCTGCCCACAGACCACGGCGGTGATCAATGCCGGCAAGTCGCGGATGTCGGGCTTCGAGATCGAGGCGGGAGTCTCGCCATTCAAGGGTTTCAAGCTTGAGGCGTCCTACGCCTATCTCAACACCAAGCTTCTCGAGATCACCGACGTTGCCGCCTTCGTTCTGGCGCGCAATCCGCTGTTCACTGCCCCGCCGGCGGACATTCGCCCGCTTCCCATCGGCACGCCCATCCCCAACGCCCAGCCGCACAAGCTGGTGTTGAGCGCCAGCTACACGCTTCCGCTCGATGAATCGCTTGGCAAGATCACGGTCGGCGGCACATTCGTCTATTCGAGCAAGTATCGCACCGTCACCGATCCCGCCGTGCTTGACAAATCGACCTGCCTTGCTGGCTTGACGGTCAATTCACCCAACACCTTGGCTTGCAATGCGGCCAAGCCGGTGACCTATGCCACCGAATTTGGCGTCCTCCCGGGTTCGAAGGTGTTCAACCTCAACGTCAACTGGGAGAATATGGCGGGCCTGCCGGTCGATGCCGCGTTCTTCGTCACCAATGTGACCAACGAAAAGACCTATCTTCACGTCAATGTCCAGGCGACCGCCGGCTTCAACTCGCACATCATCGGCGAACCGCGCATGTGGGGCTTCCGCCTGAAGTACAGGTTCGGCCAGTAGGACTCGCCCGACCGATCACCAGCGGCGCTCCCATCCGGGGGCGCCGTTGTTGTTTGGAGGTCTATCGCACCGACGCTGGCGCACTGCGGCGCAAACTGAAACCACATCGGCGACATTGCTTTGCTCCCTCACCAGCGCGGGGCAACCGGGTGTTTCAGATCGAACGCAATTCGCTCCAATGCTGAAGTCTGAATCTATCCCCCTGCCCGCGCCTGGTCACGCCCGTCCCTGATGCCCAGTTCGAGCAGCCGCGAGGTCGGCCCGATGAAGCGCTCCAGATCGCTGAACGCCGGGCTGTCGAACAGGCGGTGGAGCACCGTGTCGGTCCACACCGTGGCGGCGCGTTCCAGCCCGGTCATCAGCATCGAGGCCATGGCCACCGGTGGCGATTCCAGCGCCGGGAGATCGCTATCCATCTGTGCCGCGAGCAGCCGGATCAGCGGCTGCGCGGCGGCGACGCGCTGTTCCATCATCCGCCGGTCGTGGGCATCGGCCATCGAATTGCGCAGGTGCAGCAGGCGAGAATGCCTGAGCCAGTAGGCGTGGTAGGCTGCGGTGAAATCGCGGCAGCGCGCGGCCAGCTCGTCGTCGGGCCAGCGACTGCGCAACTGCGAGATGAAGGCCTCCTCGGCTGCTTCCGTGACGGGTTCGAGCACCGCGATGAGCAGCTCGGTAAGGTCGTTGAAATAGAGGTAGAGCGAGGTCATCCCCAACCCCGCCTTGCGCGCGACGGCACTCAGCGTCGTCGGCCCCGGCGACGCTGCGGTATCGCTGTCCTGCGCCACAAGTTCGGCCGCCGCAGCGATGATCCGCGCGCGGGTATCCCGCCCCTTGCGGCCAAGTTTCTGGCCATTGAGGTTGCGGCTGACGCCGTCGTCCGCAAACTCTTCAAGCTGAACAGGCATAGACCCCGCCGCCATCTCCGCTCAGGCCGCCGCCGCTGCCGGATAAGCGACCATCTTGGTTTCGAGATACTCCTCGATCCCCTCCAGCCCCCATTCGCGACCGATGCCGCTGGCCTTGTAGCCACCGAAAGGAATGTCGCCGGCAATGCACATGCCGCCGTTGACGCTCATCGAGCCGGTGCGAACCCGCCGGGCGACCTTCATCGCGCGGTCGAAATCGCCCGAGCTGACACCGCCCGACAGGCCATAGGAGCTTTCGTTGGCGATGCGGATCGCGTCCTCGTCGTCGTCGAAGGGGATCACCACCAGCACTGGCCCGAAGATCTCCTCCTGGGCGATGCGCATGGTGTTATCGACATCGACAAACACTGTCGGTTCGATGAAATAGCCGCCGCCGCCGCCATCCGGACTTTTGTCGGGCCGGGCACTGCCGCCATGCAGCAGCGTCGCGCCTTCTTTCTGACCGAGCTCGATATAACTCATCACCCGGTCCTGCTGGCGCTTCGAAATCACCGGCCCCATGATCTGCGCCGGATTGTCGATATCGCCCCAGTTGTCGCCGTACTGGCGTATAGGCTCCCTTGAGGATTGCCTTGGCTTCCTCGTAGCGGCTCCGGGGCACCAGCAGACGGCTCTGCACTGCGCAGCCCTGGCCGGCATGGAACACCAGCATGGTGGTCGCCACTTCCATGGCGAAGTTGGGGGCGTCGTCGAGCACGATCTTGGCCGACTTGCCGCCGAGTTCGAGGAACACCCGCTTCAGCGTTGCCGCGCCCTGTTCCATGATGCGCTTGCCGACCCCGGTTGAGCCGGTGAACGAAATGAGATCGACACGCGGGTCCTTGACCAGCATTTCGCCCGCCAGCGCCGGGTCCTTGCCGAACACGACTTGCATCGTGCCCGGCGGGAAACCGGCCTGGTCGGCCAGTTCACCGAAGATCGATCCCATGCCCGGCGTGTCCGGAGCCGGCTTGAGGATCACGGTGCAGCCGGCGAGCAATGCCGCAACGACCTTGCCGATGTTGACATAGAGCGGCACGTTCCACGGCGTGATCGCCGCGACGACGCCGACCGCTTCATAGACCGCTACGCGCTGGTGGTTGCGGCCGTAGCCTTCCTTGGTGCCGTAGTCTTTTTCCCACTTAACTTGCGGAAAGACCTTGAGATATTCGTCCCAGCCATCGAGCGCCATGTCGACGTGAGCCATGTTGACTGCACCGCGCGCGGCGCCGGCTTCATGGACGGCGAGTTCTGACAAGCCGGTCGCGATTGGCCTCGAACAGCTCGCGCAGCTTCTTGACCAGGCTCAGGCGCTTTTCGTGGTTGGTGGACCAGTCGGTGGTGTCGAATGCCTTGCGCGCGGCTGCAATTGCCACATTGACTTCAGCCTCGCCGCCGTCAGCAGCCTTGCCCGCGACTTCGCCCGTCCACGGATCGATCACGTCGAACGTGGCACCATTGGCGGCACCGCACAGCTTGCCGTCGATATAGAGCTTGCTTCGGGAAGAGTGGTCATGGATGGCGTCCTTCGATGGAAACATGTGGTAAGCCGGACATCGGCGGGCATGTCGATCAGTGCGCGGAAGACGTCGGTAACCGAGGCAACATTCGAGATCGGCCGCTTCATCATGTCGATGCCGGCTTCCTTGCACAGAGTCATGAATTGCATGGCCGCTTCCGGGTTCCATGGCGCCGGGACCTTGCCTTCCTCGTACATCGGCCCGGCGCGGGCAACCGTGACGCGGATACCCTCGCGCTTCAAGTTCACGGGAAAGCGACTGGCTGAAGCGTTCCATGCCCGCCTTCGTGCTTTGGTAGAGCGAGAGCATCGGAAACTCGAGGCCGACCGATTCGCTGCTGACGTTGATGATGGCAGCCCCGCGGTCCATCATCGGGATGGCGGCGCGGCAGGTGAAAATGGGGCCGGCCAGATTGGTCAGGAGCGGGCCGAGGATCTGGTCGTCGGTTGCGTCCTTTACGAAGAACGGCTCATAGACCGCAGCGTTGTTGATCAACACGTCGATCCTGGGGTGCCGCTTGGCAATCTCGGCAAAGGCGGCGCGGACTGAATCCTGGCTGGCCGACATCGCATTCTACGGCGAAATGCGGCGCACCCAGCTCGTCCGCCAGCGCCTGCACCTTCGAGAGTGTGCGCCCAAGCAGCACAAGCGTTTCGCCCTCGCACGCAAAGCGCCGCGCCAGGGCGCGGCCAAGGCCAACGCCCGCGCCGGTAATCACGATCGTCTCTGCCCACGGATACCTCTTCGATTATCCCCCAGGCCCCGAGCGATCACAGAAATCCGAACGGCGGGCAAGTAGCTTTTGCGAACGCTAGCAGCGATGGTTCGATCAGTCTGGCAGGTGCGGCATGTGATCTGCCCCGGGCGGCCTGGCCCGCTTGAGCATGAAACGGCAGTGGGGCCAGCAAGGCCATCATGACGGCAATCATCATGAAGCTGTTCAGGAACGCAACCATCATCGCCTGGCGGTTCACTTCGCCGTCGATCATGGCCATCACTCCCGCCCCGGCACCGCCCAGCGTTCAATGATGCCTGTCCAGTCAAAACCGGGAATTGAAGAATTCGTCACATGTGCGCCGATTTCTGCGTGATTGATCTGCTGTGATCGCGACATGTTGTGACGATGATCGAAATGCCGAGCGAGCCCCCGAGGCTGCGCGCAAGCGAGAACAAACTCGCTCCGTCGGGACGGACCTGCGGCTCAAGTGTCGAAAACGTCATCAGCTGCATCGGCGAAAAGATCATTCCCATGCCAACGCCCTGGATGAAAATGGGCAGGTAAATGCTCGTTTGCTCGATCTCCAGAGACCAGCCAGTCATGATCCACATGCCATAGGCCGAAATCAGGTAGCCTGCCGCGATTGCCCAGCGAAAATCAATGTAGCGGATGACGTACCCGCTGGCGAACGACATTATCATGACCCCCAGCCCGCGCGGTGCCAGCATCACGCCGCTGTCGACCACCGAATAGCCATAAATCGACTGGAACAGCATCGGCAGGACCGCCGACAGCCCGACCACCGAAATCCCCAGCACGATCATGAACGACAGCCCGAAGAGGAACGGCGTGTTGCTGAACAGTTCGCGGCGGAAAAGTGGATGGGGCGTGCTGCGGGTGTGGACGATGAATATCCAGGCTGCGGAAATGGCGATAATCACCTCGATGATAATCTCCCAGCTTTCCAGCCAGTCCTTGTGCTGCCCGCGATCCAGCGCCAGCTGCATCGCGACAAGCCGAGAGCGATCATCGCAAAGCCGAACATGTCGAGCTTGCGCCGTTCGATCGGCCGGCGAGGGCAGCAGGAACCACAGGATCGCAAAGGCGGGAATTCCCAGCGGCAGGTTGACGTAGAATATCCAGCGCCAGTTCAGGTATTCGGTCAGGATGCCGCCCAGCGCCGGACCGGTTATCGGCGCAACCATGATCATCATGCCGTAGGTCGCCATCGCCATGCCCTGTTTGCTGGGCTTGGTGATGTCGAACATCGTGGTTTGCGCCATCGGCGAGATGAACGCTGCGGCAATGCCCTGAAGAACGCGGAAAACGATCATTGCGGTAAGGGAATTCGCCGCGCCGCAGGCCGCCGAGGCCAGCAGGAACAAGGCTGTCGCACCCAGAAACAGATTGCGCGATCCGATCCGGTCCGAAAGCCAGCCGGTGATCGGCGTGGCTATCGCTTGCGCAATGATGAAACTGGTCAGCACCCAGCTGATCTGATCTGGCGATGCGCCGAGCTGTGCCCGCATGTGCGGAAGCGCGACATTGGCAATGGTGGCGTCGAAAAATCTGGCACAATGTGACGCAGATCATGCCGAACATCACCAGCGGGCGATTGCGGGTCTCCAGGCTTGGCCGATCATGGTCAACCAGCGACTGCGCCGCAGCGCTACTTGCTGGTATCGATGCTGACATGGGTCGATAGCCCGGCAAGCAACTGCCGCGAGGGTTTGCCATCGATGGCAATGCGGACCGGCACTCGCTGGGTCACCTTGACCCAGTTGCCCGTGGCGTTCTGAGCGGGCAGGACGGAAAATTCCGATCCGGTTCCCGCACCGATACTGGCGACATGGCCCTTCACCTCGATATCGGGATAGGCATCGAAGGTCAGCTTAGCGGGCTGTCCGACGCGCATGCGGGCAAGATCGGTTTCCTTGAAATTGGCTTCGACCCAGCTGCGCTCGCTGACCACAATGGTGACCGCAGGAAGCCCGGTGGTGATCATCTGGCCGATCTGCAGACGGTCCGCCTGGCTGACGGTGCCATCGACCGGCGCATGCACTTCGGTGCGCGACAGTTCAAGCAAAGCCTTGCGCCGTTGCGCCTGGGCGGAGAGCAGCGCAGGGTTGACCCCTGGTGCCACCGAACCGGTGGCCAGCGCGGCGCGCGCCTTGGCGGCATCGGCCTGGGCCTTGCGAGCTTACTGCGCGCATCGTCAGCGCGTGTCGGCCGCCTGGAGCCGCGCCCGGGTGGTGAAGCCGCGGTCCATCAGTTCGGACTGGCGGCGATATTCCTGCTCGTAGAATCCGACATCCTCGCTCGCTCCGGTGATATCGACTCCGGTCGTCGCCAGCTCGGTTTCCATGCCGATCACCCTGACCTGCGCAGCGGCGATCGCGGCGTCGGCCTGGGCAATGGCAATCCGCATCGGCTCGGGATCGATGCGGAACAGCAAGTCGCCGGCCTTGACCTGCTGGTTTTCGCGCACCAGCACCTCGGTGATCTCGCCGGTCACCTGCGCGCTGACCGAGACCTTGTCCTGCTGGACATAGGCATTGTCGGTGGAAACGATATTTTCGGTCGCCTTGTAATAGGCGACCGCACCGGCGATCAGCAGCAGCGGCAGCGACAACATCAGTGCGATGCGGCGCAGGCGCGCGGCCCTCCTGCGCGGCGGTGCCTTGACTTCGGTGAGCGGCGGCTCGAACCGGGGATCGCTCTCAGCCATTGGCGGCAAGTTCCACCGGTACCTTGCGCGAGAGATTGGTGCGCACCCGGCCAAGTGTCGCCATGAACTGCGCGCGTTCGGCCTCGTCGATGCCTTCGAGCGCGGCCTCGAGCGTGTCGCGACCGAACGGGTGCAGTTTTTCGATCAGTGCCTCGCCCTTGCCGGTGAAGAATATCCGCCAGGCGCGCCGGTCGGCGGGATCGGCGCGCCGCTCGACCAGGCCCGCCTCCTGCAAGCGGTCGATCATCCGACCGAGCGTGATCGGCTCGACTTCCAGGATTTCCGCGAGTGCACCCTGGTTGCTGCCGGCGTGCGATCTTGAGCAGGCTGAGCACCTGCCATTGCGGACGGGTCACGCCGATGCCGCGCGCGCGCTCGTCGAAACTGCGGCGCAACAAGCGCGAAACCTGGGCCAGCAAGGTGCCGAATTATTCTCTTCCATCGCGACGCAATATAATAGCAATGCTTACTATAATCCAGCCATTATGTGCGGCTGCCCGCCCCATGCAGGCGAGGGCTCTTCACGCCTCCATGATCAGCCGGGTGAGCTTCTGACGGGCGATCAGCCAGCGACCGTCCTGCTTCACATAGGTCTCGTGATAGTGGCCAAAGCCGGTCATCGTGCGGCCATCTTCCCAGATCAGCCGGTCCTGCATCGCCCAGACCGCCGTGGCCGTATCGCCGTCGATGACGATTTCGGGCGAATGCACCTGGTGACAGGTTTTGGTGGTTTCGATCGAGACGCGCACCGAGGCGACGAAGGCGTCGCGTCCGTGCTCCAGCGAGCCGCCGCTGTCACGCACGTCGACTTCGACATCCTCGGCGAACAGCTGTGCCCAGCCTTGCCAGTCCTTGGTGTCGAGCAGCCGGCAATAGGCCGCCTTGACCGCGCAGATCGCCAGCCAGTCGGCGAAATTTGCGTTATTCATCGACCAATCCCTTCAATTCAAAAAACACTTCGTCATTGCGAGCTTAGCGAAGCAACTCAGAGCCGCCCAAACCGCCCTGGGTTGCTTCGCTAAGCTCGCGATGACGAGCAATGGGTTCAACCTTCCGCCGCCAGCCGCTCCGCCGCCAGCTTGCGCAGGTCGGCGGTCTTGATCTTCGCGCTGCCGGTGGTCTTCAATTCGTCCTCGGCAAAGAACAGCACCCGGCGCGGTACCTTGTAGCTGGCGAGCTTCTGCTTGGCGAAGGCCTTGATCGTCTCCTCGTCGAGGCTCCTGCCGGCATGCGGCACGATGCAGCCGACGACCATCTCGCCGAGCAGCTCGTCGGGCACGCCGACCGTCTGCGAGAGTTTGACCCCCGGACATTCGCGGATCACCGCGTCGATTTCCAGCGGCGAGACATTGGCCCCGCCAGTCTTGATGATGTCGTTGAGCCGGCCTTCCCAGAACAGCCGGCCCTCGGCGTCGATATAGCCGCCATCGCCGCAGCGCAGGAATCCGTCCTCGTCGAGCGACTGGTCGAGCGGAATGCCGGCATAGCCGAGCATCAGCGTCGGCCCCTTGACGGCGATCTCGCCGCGCTCGCCCAGCGGCATCGTCGTCCCGGTCAGCGGATCGACGATTTTCACCGTCGAGCCCGCCGTCGGAATGCCGTGGCTCTTGCCCGGCGACGTCGCCGGGCGTGCCCGAGGGATAGACCGTGATCAGCGTGAAAGTCTCGGTATTGCCATAGGCCTGCGCCGGTTCGCGCCAGTCGGTCGCAACGCTGGGATGACGCGAAATCGGCGTGGTGCAGTCGATATAGTGCAACGCCGAAAGATCGGCGGTCGGGTAGTTCGGCGCGGCTTCGAGCTGCGCCCACTGGTGCGGCCAGGCAAGCAGCATGGTGACCTTCTCCGCCTCCATCAGCTCCAGCGCTTCTTCGGCGTCGAACCAGCGCTGGAGGACGAGACTGCCGCCCGCCGACAGCGTGCCGCCCAGCGCCATGGCGAAATTGCCCGACCAGAAGAAGCCGTTGGCCGACCAGGTGCGCGGCGGCTGCTGGATGTTGTACCAGCGCTTCCAGCGCCACAATTGCAGGCACACCGCGCGGTGGGCGCTGAGGATGCCCTTGACCTTGCCAGTCGAGCCCGAGGAAAACTTGAACAGGCCGAGATCGGCGGGCGACACCGCCGCGCCCCTGGCGGCGATGATCTCGTCGGTTATGCCCTTGCCGCGCGCGAGGAACGGACCCCAGCCCTCGATCGCGCCTTCACCGGCGTCACTGTCGATCATGGCGACATGGCGCAGGTAGGGATAGCGCAGCGAAGCCAGCTCCCCCGGCGCGGCGCTGGCCAGTTGCGGCTCAAGCTCGCCGAGCATCGCGGCGAAATCCTTCTTGAGCACCTGGCGTTCGAGCAGCAGCACCGAGCACGACGAGATGCGCAGCACTTCGTCGAGTTCGCTCGCCGTGAAGAAGGTGCTGATCGTCGTCGCCACGCCGCCCGCCAGCGCCGCGCCGAACACGCCCGCGAGGAATTCGAGCCGGTTGGTCATCAGCACGCCGACGCGCGTTCCCTTGGCGACCCCGCAGGCCACCAGCGCGCGCGCCACCTCCAGCGAGCGGGCAAGAAGGTCGTCATAGCTCCAGCGAAGCGCAGCGCCGTCGAGGTGGATCACCGCCGCCTCGCGCGGGCCGAAGCGTTCGGCCACTTCGCGAATGTAGCCGCCCAGCGTCAGCGCGCCGACGCCCGGCTCCTCCGCCAGCGGGATGCCGCGCGAGATGGACAGGCCCTCGTCCAGTCCAGGCGATCCTTGCATTGTGCCAGCCTCTCCGCTTGCGAATCCTAGTAGGGCAGTTCGACTTCGTTGAGCGAGCTGACTACCGTCTTGCCGTTCTGGTCGGACAGCCTGACCTTCACCTGCACGACTGGAAAGCCCCATTGCGAATGCTCGATCTTGTCGATCACTTCGCCGTCGAAGTAGGTGACATCGCCCTCGAATGCCGGGGTGCGGAAGTCCGATTTGGCGTGGCGCACCATGCCGTCGTGCCCGGCCCAGAAGGCGAGGTAGTCGGTATTCCACGCGGCCATCGTCGCGCCATAGCCATAGGCGCGGCTCATGCCGACCTCGCTGGCATAGCTGTCGTCGATATGCCCGCGCGACGGCCCGACATAAAGCCCGTCGCGCGCGCGCGGATCGATATTGGCGAGGTCCTCGTCGAAGGCGAACTCGGGGAGCCAGCCCGGATCCTGGTTGATCCACGGATCAGCGACGCCTGCGGGGGCAGTCCAGTGGAAGGTGCCCCAGATGTTGAACAGGAAGGCGCGGTATTCGGTGGTGAAGCTGGCGATCGAATGCGGGCCGATGACGCGCTGCGGCAGCTTGTCGCCGACCGAGACCTCCTCCCAGTGCGGCGATTTGCCTTCGCGGTTGGACAGCAGCCACTGGTGGCGGATCGCGTAGATCTCCTTGATCTCGGCGCGGGTCCAGCGCCTGGGCGCGCCAACCGTGGCATCGTACATGCCGAGCCGCTCGGCCTCGGCGGCGAGATAGCGGATCGCGGTCGACCGCGCCTTGGCGATCAGCGCGCCGTTCTGGTTGCGGTGAGTAGTATCGCCGCGGCTGAACATGGTCGGCCCGGCGAACTTGGTGTCGGTGACCTTGTAGTCATGAAAGCGCCGCTCCTGGAACAGCTTGTCGCCGGGGCGCACCGGGGTGCCATACCACCACCACTCCTCGCCGCCGAAGATCAGGTGGCTGCCCGGGATATGGCCGACGCAGGCGGGCTGGCAGCCGTGGCCATAGTCGAGCGCGACGGCGATCGACTGCGGCGCGACGATTTCGCCGAATTTCGTCGTCCTGGCGAATTCCTGGTCCCAGTGCAGCGGATTGACATAGTCCATCGCCATCACCCAGCGGCGGATGTCGCTCTTGGCGCAGGGCTCATAGAGCTGCCCGCCGCCGACCAGTTGCCCGACCCGGTGATCGACATCGCTGAGGTCCAGCTGCGGGCCTTCGTTCGTGCCGGCATCTGCCATTTTGTTCTCTCCCGAACTACCCAAACCCGTCACCCTTAACTTGTTTCAGGGTGACGAAATGGGCAGGACCGGTCTTCTTGCCAGGCTCACCCGTTCACATCGACCAGCACGCGGCCCCTGATCTTGCCGGCGACGATATCATGCCCGGCCTGGATCGCACCGGCGAGGTTGGTTTCATGGCCGATCAATCCGATCAGCGAGCGGTCGAGATCGCGGTCGAGCCGGTCCCAGGCGGCCATGCGCGGTCCCTTGGGGCACATCACCGAATTGATGCCGAGCAGCGAAATCGCCGCGCAGAATGAACGGCATCACCGTCGCCGGGAAATCGGCACCCTGGGCCAGGCCGCAGGCGGTGACGAAGCCGCGATAGGCGGTCTGCGCGACAGCATTGACCAGCGTGTGGCTGCCGACCGAATCGATAACGCCCGCCCACAGCTCCTTCTGCAACGGCTTGCCCGGGCCCGACAGCTCGTCGCGGTGGATGAATTCGCTGGCACCGAGCTTGGTCAGGTATTCCTGCTCGCTTTCCTCGCCGTAGGAAGCAACCACTGTGTAACCGGCCTTCGCCAGCAGCGCGGTGGCTACCGAGCCGACCCCGCCGGGGGTGCCGGTGACAAGGACTTTGCCGTCCGCCGGCTTGACCCCCGCCTTGACCAGCGCATCGACCGAAAGCGAGGCGGTGTAGCCCGCAGTGCCGATCGCCATGGCTTCCTTGCCGCTGAACCCGGCGGGCAACTTGATCAGCCAGTCGCCGTTGAGGCGCGCCTTGGTGGCGAGCCCGCCCCAGTGGACTTCGCCGACGCCCCAGCCGTTGAGCAGCACGGTGTCGCCCGGCTTGAACTCGCCATAGGTGCTCTCGCTCACCGTGCCGACGAGATCGATGCCCGGCACCATCGGCCAGCGCCGCACCACCGGGCCCGAGCCAGTGATGGCAAGGCCGTCCTTGTAGTTGATCGTCGAATACTGGACGTCGATGGTGACATCGCCTTCGGGCAGCTGGCTCTCGTCGAGCTGCTTGAGTGCGCACGACTGGCCGCTGTCGGTCTTCTCGATAAGGATGGCGGTGAACATGGCAATCTTCTCCTGATTGGGCTGTCTCGCGCCCGGCTTGTTGCCGGGTCGAACGTGGGACCGGCAATGGCGCATGCGCGCCCCTGCCTGCAAGCGAAATGGCTAGCCGGACGGGAGCCTGGCGGCGCTTTCTTCGAGCCGGGCGGCGCTATCATCGAGCCGGGCGGCTATGCCGGGAAAGGCGTCGGCGCGCATCGAACCGTAGAGCGACAGCCGCAACACCTCGCGCGCGAAGCGATCGCCCAGGCCGGCGCGTTCGGCCGCGTCGCCCGAACGGCTGCTCGCCCAGACCGGCCACAGGAACACGCCCGCCAGCATCAGCACCGACAGCACTTCGGCATCGACCCCGGGCTCGGCCATCCCGGTCGCCGCGAAGCGTTTGAGCGAACCGATATATTCGCCGAGGAAGCGGTCGTCGGCGGGATTGGGCGAGGCGAGCACCTGGAGCAGCCAGACCCGGCACAGCTCGGGATTGGCCATGGCGAACGTGGTCAGCCGGTCGGTCATCGCCGCGACATCGACCTCCTCCACCCGCCGCTCGCCGATTGCCTCGGGATCGCCGAAAGCGGCACGAAACAGCTTGTCCGAGGCCCAGGCGACGGTCGCCTCGATCAGCCCTTCGCGGGTTTCGAAATGCTGGTAGGCGGTGCCGCGATTGACTCCGGCAAGCCGCGCCACTTCGGACAGGCTGACGCCTTCGGGTCCGCTGCGCGCGAGCATGCGCTGCGCCGCATCAAGGATCGCCTCGCGGGTCGCCTCGGGGTCTCGGGGTCTGCGGGAGGGCGGCGGCATAATGAACAGCACTGTTGCCTATTATGGAGCGTTTGACCAGCCCCAAACGAAAACGGCCGGAGGGTTAGCTCCGGCCGCCTGGATATAACAATATAAAATCAGAACTTCTTCGAGACGCCAAATGTGATCAGCCGGCCAATCGGTGTACCAATGCCATATCCCTCCGAGTTGCTGCTAAAGGTTCCGCGATAGAGCGGCGGAGCCTTATTGAGCAAATTATCGACATTGAGCGTGAACGAAAGGTCCTTGCTCAATCCGGAACCGTTGACGTCATACTTGAAGTATAGCCCAACGCTATCGAATGCTCCGATAGAAGCCTGATTTAGAGCCGAAGCAAGGGGGCCAACGTTATAGGCTCCCGAGTGAGTAAGCGTAGCCTGAGCCAGCAAATTACCGACATTCGCACCCAGGGTGAATGACCCACGGTATTTGGGGAAATCGATCCCGTTGCGGTTGATGGCCGCCGAGGCCGAAGTCGCCTGCTCATCGCGGGTCAGCACATATTCGCCACTGAAGTTGGCGAAAACCGAGCCAAATCCCGTTTCCTGATCGAAGCTGATGGCATAGTCGATGCCGCTGGTCTTGACGGTAGCGAGGTTGGCCTTACCCGAGAACAGGATATTGTTGACTGTGCCCGCGACATAGTTAGCGCCAACATATCGAGCAACTGCGGCTGGGCCAGTCGGTCCACCCAAAGCACCAGCTGCGACAATCTGCGCTTCGGTCAGCGGGCTAGCCGCCGTGCCCTGGATGTAGAAGCCACCGGTTGAAGGGAAGCCTGACGGGTAGGCAGAATAGAAGTCAGATGCAAAGATCGACGGAATGGCGATCCGGTCCTTGAAGCTCACGTTATAGTAAGTCAGGCTGACGTTCAGTCCGGGAAGAGCAGTTGGCTTGAAATCGAGGCCGAGTGACCAGGTTTGCGCCTTCTGCGGCCTCAGGCTCGGACCGCCACCGCCAATCGCGATCTGTGTCTGGCCCACCTGAGTGGGCACTGCCGGATTGGCGAAGCGGACACCCAAGCCCAGCGCGCCGAAATCGGTGATGCTGGCAGGCTGCGCGATTGCCGTGTCCGAGAGGCCGGGCGACTGGAACGCCTTGCCCCAGTTGCCACGGAGTTTCAGACCTTCGACAGGCTCGAAAATCACCCCGATCTTGGGATTGAAGGTGCTCCCAATGTCGTTGTAGTGATCGTAGCGGCCCGAAAGCGACAGAGACAGCGCCTGAATTCCGCCATTGCCACCACCGACAAGAGGTATGGACAACTCACCGAACACCGACCGCGTGGAACGAGATGCGTGCGGTAACGGTGAAGCTGCGATTGCCGCGCTGGTCAGGCCGGCGCTCGGCGTGAACCTGAGATCGAACTGCTCGTGCGAGAATTCGGCACCGATGGCGAACTTCACATCGCCGCCGGGCAAGGCGAACAAGGGACCGTCGGCGACGATGCGGCCATTGGTCAGCTTGTTGATGCTCTTGCCGTAAACGAAAAAGTCCCGAAGTGAGGCCAAGGCGGTCGCGTTGGAAGCCGCTCCGACATTGAACGGATTGAATGTTCCTGCCGTTGCGAGGCCTCCGAAAAGACCATTGTTGATCGCCTGGTTGTTGACCTCGGTTGTGCCCTGACCGAAATTAATCAGCGCATTGACCTGCCAGCCACCGCCGATGTCGTACTTGATCGCGGGCGTGATGCCCCAAGTGTCGAGTCTGGCGTGCTGGGTGGGAGAAATCGCCGATCCGAAGCTGAACAGCACCGTCTCGGTCGGGGTCGCAGGTGCCAGAACCGTGACCGGAACGTAGAACGGATTGGTGGAGGCAAGGTTGATGCTTCCGGCAAACGGCTGACCAAAGCCCTCATTGACGCGATTGGTATACCAGGCCTTGACGTTGAACGAGAACGGTCCTCCGTTATCGACAGTCACGCTGCCTAGCACAGAGTGGCGCGTCTCGGCGGGATAGAAAGTCTGGTCGTCGCTGCGATCGCAGCGGTTGCCGAAGCCGGCTGGCGAAGTCCCGCTGGAATAGGTCGAAGTGCCGACCCGGATATTGGCCGGCGTGCAGTTTGTATCCTGCAGGATGTTGTTCACCCAGTCCCGGCGCTGAACGAAGTCGCGATCGCGGCCATAGATCGAATCATGCTTGGCGAAATTGTAGGAAACATATGCGGAAACGCCGCCCCAGCTCTGGCCGACGGTCGCATTGACATCAGTGGTGTAATAATCGTCGGCGAAGCCATAACGGGCGCTGAGGTCGATACCATCGGCGCTCTTGCGGGTGATCAGGTTGATCACACCCCCGACCGCGTCGGCACCGTAGATCGACGAGCCGCCATCGGGCACAATATCGACCCGCTGGATCGCCCCAGCCGGAATGGCGTCAAGGTCGGGAGAATTCGACAGAACGCCCATGCCGGGCAAGCGGTGACCGTCGAGAAGCAGCAGCGTCGGATTCGATCCGTTGTTACCTCCGTCAAGGTTGCGAAGCGTCGGCCGGTTGGCGCTCTTCTGAAAGGAATTATTGCCGAGCACGACCGGCAAAGTCGCGAAGAAGCCAGACTGCGGCATGGTCGCGAGGAGTTGCGCGGTTGTCGCTGCGCCTGTGGCCTTTGCATCCTCCGCTGTAATTGCCAGCGCCTGCGAACTTCCAGGGCCGGTACCGCGGATCAGCGTGCCGGTAACGACGATGTCCTTGCTGTTCTCAGCATCATCCTCGGCGGCAGCATCCTGCGCGAAGGCCGGCGTGGCAAGCGACAGCAGGCTGACGCCGGCAATGGCGAGACTGCGAAATCTGATCATGAACATTCCCCCTGTTATGGCGGGTGCTGACGGCACCCGCTCTTTGGATCGCACCCACGGCAGTGCCTGGCACTGCTGCGAGTCAGGCCTTCCAGCCTGGCGCTGAACAGGCGTTTAGCAAAATCGGCGGGCAAGCCAAACGAAACGAGCATGCCCGAACCGAGTGCTTCACCGTTTTTTGCCGGAGTGTGACATTTGCGCCATAGTTCAAGGTCCGGATCAGGCGGGCAGCGCGGCCACTTCGCTGAGCACGCGTTCGGCTTGTTCGCTCATAATCTGGTTCCTGTTGCTAGCTGACTGTCAGGCGGCGGGCGGGACGGCGACCCACTCCTTCAATGGACGTGACACCTCGGCGATTTCTTTGGCATCGACCGCCACGCCCAGTTCAACGAAGCGGCGGCCAGAAGGCAGTACCCTGCGCCAGACAGGCAAGACCATCGGCAGGCGGCGCGTCGGTCGGAGCCTTGACGGTGATCGTCACGAACCCGCGCGCGCGGTCGAAGGTCACATCCACGTTGGGGTAGTGATAGCCGGAATCGTTGATCGTGCGGGACAGCGGCGTAGTTTGACGCCTTCGCCGCTGACCGGGCGCGAAATCTGAGCAGCGAGCGCGTCGGCCCGCGCGCGGACGGCTTTTGCCCAGCGCCCTTTGGGCGCGATGTCGTCGACGAGGTTCCAGTCCTTGGCGCGGCGACCGCGAACCCCTTCTTCAGAAGTGCAGAACACATCCGCCAGATCGCGGCGAACCTTGCGCTTGCGATCACGCGGGTGGCTCCATGATCGCGCTGATAGCAACTTCGGACACGCACAGAGGGAAAAATTCGCGGCGTGCGCCTTAGTCCAAAGCCTCGCCGATGATCCGCGTTGCCTGTTTGAGCGCAAGTGTCATTTCGTTTCCCGCTCCATCCAGCGCTGCACCGCGCGGCGGGCCTGGATCCCGGGCGCATCGGCCTTGACGCTGACCTCCGGGGCCGCAGAGCCGCGCGGATCCCGCGTCATTGTCGCTTGCACCGCTTCGATCATTTCTTCGTCCTCGGCGAAGCCGATCTCCGATGCGCGCAACAGCCCCTGCATTTCCTCCGGCGAATTGCCGAAGTCGCGGCCGATGATGTAGAAATAATACATGCTCGTCGCGTCAATCGGAGTCGTGGCGTGGCTGACGCGAAACCGGCAGACGATTTCGCCGGATTGCGGGTCGGTGAAATCCACCGCAGCGATCTGCAGCGCGGGCGATACAAACGAGCCGTAATTGGCGCGATTGAACGGAGTGCCGGAAGGCAGACCGAGCGGCTCCGCGAAAATAGGCGGCAGCGGGCTGAGCACGAAATCCTGATGATATCCGGGGCAGTCGCCGTTCATCACCAGCCTGGGCGGATTCACCCAGTCGGTTATCCCGAAGGAGGTGGCGTGGACAAAGCCAAAGTGAGTCAAGTCGAGGACGTTCTCTTTGAGCAGCATGTAGTTGGCGGACACATCCATTCGCCCGGTGACGAACCCGAAAGCGTCGTTATCGACCCATTCGAGCCGGTGCGGGGGCGGCTCATCGTCGATGCGTGACGGATCGCCGAGATAGACCCAGACGAACGGTGCCTGCTCGATTACCGGGAAGGCGCGGATGCGCGCGGACGGCAATGGCGCATCGGTGGAAGGAACCTTCACGCAGGCACCGTCGGGCGCGAAGGTGAAACCATGATAGCCGCACTGGACGTTGTCGCCCTTGAGGCAGCCGAGCGACAGCGGCGCGGATCGGTGCGAGCAGCGGTTCTCGATCGCCACGGCGCGGCCATCTTCGGTGCGATACAGCAGCACCGGCGTATCGAGCAGCCAGCGGCCCAGCAGGTCGCGACCGATCTCAGACGAGAAACCGGCCACCCACCAGCAGTTGAGGGGATAGTTGCGGCTTTCCGGCGGCGTCGGTGGCTGCCAGTCTTCGCGGGGTGATTGCAAGTTGGTCGCCACCTTGATTCCTTCCGATCGCCTCAATCCAGGTTTCTATGGCCGGATCAGTCCGCTCCGGCTGCATGCTTGCGCAATTTCCTCTGATCTATCCCGCGACGCGCCAGAGTTTCGACGAAGATAGTCGCAGAACAAGGTATCTGTAAAATCTAATGTTTGGATTGATTGTAGTTCGTTCTACAGATCGATCAGTGCGGCTTCGCGCTTGAGTTCCCCGACCAGCCACGCAAGCCCCTCGTCGCCAGCGCGAGACCGATGGTACTGGATTGTCTCGATCATCAGCGGCAGATCGAACGGCAGCGGCGCTTGCGCGATTGCAAGATGGCGGCCCATCTCGTCGGCAAGGCGCTTGTGCATCAGCGCCAGGCGGCGAGTTCCTATGACGAGCCACGGAAGGACTGTGAACGAGGCAACGATCAGTTCGATGCGCCTGACCCTGCCCATTACCGTGAGCTGCCTATCGGCATAGGCAGGGACCCGATCAGCTCCCATCGCGACAGCAATATGGCCCGCCTCGAAGAACGCCTGTTCGGACATCGGGCTATCGAAGATGGGATTGTTGCGGCACCCCACGACGACGTGATCTTCCTCGAACAGCGTCAGCGAAAGGCAGTTGTCGCTGCCGAACTGCGACGGCGTGATCATCAGATCGACATCGCCGCGATCGAGCTTCATCAGCGCGCCAGCGTCGGGCAAGGTGAACTCGAAGCAGATGTTCGGGGCGATCATCGCTAGCCTGCGCATCAAGGGCGCAATCAGAGCCGTTACCAGGTAGTCTGACGTCGCGATGCGAAAATTCCGCACCGAATGGGCAGGGTCGAACCCGCTGGACATCGTAATCAGGGTGCTGGCAGTCTGCAGGCATTCCCGGACGTGTGGCAGCAAGGAGTCAGCATAGGGCGTCGAATACATCCGCCTGCCCTGGACGACCATAATCGGGTCGGCGAAGAAAGTGCGCAGACGGGCCAGCGCCGAACTGGTCGCAGGCTGGCTCAGATGCAGCCGCTCGGCTGCCCGGCGAACGCTGCGTTCTTCCATCAACACTTCGAAGGCGACGAGCAGGTTCAGGTCCAGACCGTGGAAACGCAAAGCCCTCTCCATTCGTTGAATTGCTCAATAATGATCGAAACAACAGATTTGGCAAATCGGATTTGCTCTCCTAGGTCCTCTGTTCCTGGCCGCAGGATCTATTGTGTTGGCGACACTTACCTGGGTGCCGATCGCCTACCTCGGCTCGATGATCTTCACCGGGCTTTTCGCGGCTGGTTGTTCACCCGTGTCTTACGCCCGCACGGTGAGCCTTGCTTTCAAGCGCAGGCGCGGACTCGGCTTGGGGCTGATGCAGATGGGGAGAATCCGGACGTGAAATGCCAGAACATGATGATAGTCGGCGGCGGAATTGGCGGCCTGACCTCTGCCATTGCACTGGGCCGTGATGGCCACGGCAACACCATCATCGAAAAGGATCCGGGCTGGGCAGTTTATGGCATCGGGCGGCGGGCGCTGCACGCTGAGCTGGGCGCGCGCGCCAAAGTGGCTGGGGCCGATGTGCGGCTTGGCGTCGTCGCAGAGGCGCTGGAGGATGATGGCGAATACGGCTTCTATGCGGAAGAATTGGGCCTGGACCCTGTGCCTTCGGACGAGGGTATGGCCTATTTCAAGGCAAAGGGCGCGCCCGAGCATCATGTGGTGCGGCTGCGCAATGCAGGGAACAGGCGCATCGATGTGATTGCCCTTGCGGCAGACAATCGTGCGGCTATTGATGCGTTGCATGATCGGGTGGCGACTTCCGGGGCGAAGATCAACAGCGCCCCGCAAGTGTTGACGTCTCCAGGCGGCGGTATGGCTTACTGGGCGCACGTCATGTGGGTGTTTGGTGCCTCCGACATGGACGATTTCCCTGCAAAGACGGTGGATATGAACCTGAATGGTCACATGGACAGGATCAAGGTGCCGTTTCTCGTCACGCATGGTGCCAACGACCGGCAGATCGGTGTTGAATATGCCCATCAGGCCTATGCCCAGCTGACGAACAGACCCAAGGCAGAACTAATGATATTCGCCCCACGCGAAGGTGGCGTGGAACATGTCGGCGCGGACAACATAGCGTTTGGGCGCGACTTTATTGCGGATTGGTTTGCCGAGACGCTTGCCGGACAAATGCCATGAGCCGGCGATTTATCGATATTTCGATCATGCTCGAAAACGATGTGATCACCGATCCGCCGTTCATGATGCCCAGGATCGAATATGCCTCGCACCGCGAGACCATGGCTGAAATGGGCCATTTCTTCCCCGGTGTCAGTGCCGAACAAGTGCCCGGTGGCGAAGGTTTCGCCGCAGCGGAGAAGGTTGTGCTTTCGACACACAATGGCACGCATCTCGATGCACCATGGCATTTTCACCCGACGCAGGATGGCGGCAAGCCCGCCTTGACGATTGACGAAGTCCCCCTCGATTGGTGCTTCCGGCCTGGGGTCAAGCTCGACTTCCGCCATTTTGCCGATGGCTATGTGGTGACGGCGGCAGACGTCGAGACCGAATTGGCGCGGATCGGGCATATTCTCCAACCGCTTGATATCGTTCTGGTCAATACGGCGGCGGGCATGGCCGTCGGCGACCCCGACTTTGTCGACCGGGGCTGCGGGATGGGCTTTGAGGCCACCATGTATCTCACGTCGCGCGGCGTGCGCGTGACCGGGACCGATGCGTGGAGCTGGGACGCGCCGTTCAGCCACACTGCCAGGAAGGTTGCGGAAACCGGTGATACATCGCTGATCTGGGAAGGGCACAAGGCCGGGCGCGAGATCGGCTATTGCCACCTTGAAAAGCTCCACAATCTCGAAGCGTTGCCCCCGCACGGCTTCACTGTCAGTTGCTTTCCCTGCAAGATCAAAGGTGCCTCGGCGGGCTGGACCCGCGCTGTCGCGATCTTTGAAGATGAAGAACTGCGGCCATGACCATTGCCCAACTTGATCTTGATCCGTTCGATGAAGCGTTTCTCGCCGATCCTTACGCGCATCACGATGCCTTGCGCGATACTGGACCGGTGGTCTGGCTTGAACCGGTGCGGTGCTACGCCATGGCGCGCTATGCCGAAGTTTCCGCCAGCCTGAAGGACTGGGAAACATTCGTCTCCAGCCGCGGCGTTGGGATGGCTGATTTCGCAACGGAAGAGCCCTGGCGCCCGCCTTCCCTCCTTCTCGAAGTCGATCCCCCGATCCATGACCGGACAAGAGGGTTGATGAACAAGGTGGCCTCGCTCTCCAGTCTCAAGGCTGTCATGCCCGGTTGGTGCACCAAGGCAGAGGCTTTGGTTGATGGCTTGCTTGACCAGCAAATTGATGCGGTGGTCGATCTGGGGGAGGCCTTTCCGCTGTCGGTCTTCCCCGATCTGATCGGCATCCGCGCGGAAGGGCGCGAGCACCTCATCCCCTATGGCACCACCGCGTTCAATGGCTTTGGCCCGCGCAACCGCCTGTTCGAAGAAGCGATGGCCAATGCCGCCGCCGCGACTGCCGCCGTGATGGAAAGCTGCAAGCGCGAAAACCTCGTGCCCGGCGGCTGGGGCGCGCAGGTTTTTGATGCAGCAGATCGCGGCGATTGCACGCCTGCCGAGGCAGAGCGCCTCGTCCGTTCCTTTCTGACGGCGGGGCTCGACACCACGGTCAACGGTATTGGCAACATGATCCATGCCTTCGCGCAGCACCCGGA
The DNA here is from genome assembly GCA_963777795.1 of uncultured Alphaproteobacteria bacterium. Lineage (GTDB taxonomy): Bacteria > Pseudomonadota > Alphaproteobacteria > Sphingomonadales > Sphingomonadaceae > Novosphingobium. The sequence continues at coordinate 188,369 of CAVZRM010000002.1, read as the reverse complement.
CCAATGGGCCATGCTGCGCGCTGACCCCAGCCTCGCCAAAAAGGCCTTCGAAGAAAGCCTGCGCTGGGATGGAACCGTGCAGACTTTTTTCCGCACAACCTCGCGCGATGTGGCGGTCGATGGCGGAACGCTTCCGGAAGGATCAAAGGTCATCCTGTTCCTTGCCGCAGCCAACCGCGATCCGCGCCATTGGGAGCGCGCCGGGGATTTCGACATCACCCGCTCGGCCAGCGGCCATGTCGGCTTCGGTTTTGGTATCCACCAATGCCTTGGCCAGATGGTCGCGCGGATGGAAGCCGAGGCCCTGCTCAAGGCGCTGATCCCGCGTGTTCGCGACATCCGGCTGGCGGGCGAACCGGTACGCCGCCTCAACAATACGCTCCATGCACTGGCCTCGCTGCCGGTCGAACTGGCTGCTGGCTAAGGATCGAGGCATGGCCGACTATCTCAAGAACACCTGGTACATGGCCGGCTGGTCCGAGGAGCTGGGCGACGGGCTGCTCGCGCGGCGCATGTTCGACCGGAACCTCGTGCTGTTCCGCACGCAGGACGGCGTGGCCGCGCTGGCTGATCGCTGCCCGCACCGCTTTGCGCCGCTCAGCCTGGGCGTGAAACAGGGCGACACCGTTGTCTGCCCTTATCACGGCCTGACCTATGACGGCACCGGCCAATGCCTGCGCAATCCCTTCTCCGAAACCATCCCGGCAGCGGCCAAAGTTGACGCGTGGATGGTGCACGAAAAGCATGGCATGATCTGGCTTTGGGGCGGTGCGCGTGCCGAGGCCAACCCTGCGACCATTCCCGATTTCTCGATGGTGGAAGACAACGCCTTCACCCGCGTCGTGCGCGGCTACACCCTGCTGGAAGCACCCTACGAGTTCGGCATCGATAATCTGATGGACCTCAGCCACATCGAATTCGTCCACAAGGGCAGCTTTGCTGGCAACGGCGTGATCTTCGGCGGCAGTCATGAGATCAGGGACGAGGGCAACACGCTGCGCTCCAACTGGTGGATGCCTGGGGTCAAAGCCCCGCCGCACACAGTCGGCGTCTATCCGCCCGATCTGATCACCGATCACTGGCTGGACATGCGCTGGAACGCGCCCGCATCGATGCACCTTGAGATCGGTGCCTGCCCTGCGGGAGCCGCGCGCGACACCGGGGTGATCGCCCAGCAGGCCCATATCCTGACCCCGTCGAGCGCGACGACAACCCACTATTTCTGGGCAACGACGCGTTACCATGACCTCGAATTGACCGAGTTCGATACCTTTCTGCGTGCCCTGTTTGCCCAGGCCTTCGACGAAGAGGACAAGCCGATCATCAAGGCCGCCTATGAAAACCTCGAAGGCCAGGATTTCTGGGAGGCCCAGCCACTGTCGCTGGGCATCGATGTCGGCGGCACCCGCGTGCGGCGGAAAATTCAGGCCATGCTCAAGGCCGAAGCCCGCTGATGTCGCGCATTTCCGAAGCGAACTGAACGGCGATGCGGATCATCATCACAGGCAGCGGCGGGTTCGTTGGTCGGGCTTTGGTCAGCGAACTGGCTGGGCATCATGATCTGGTTCTGATCGACAACCGGCTGGACGGACAGCCCGGCATCGAAGGCGACCTGTGCGACCCCGCAACGCTCGAGCGCGCCTTTGCGGGCGGTTGCGATGCTGTGGTCCATCTCGCCACCGTGCCGGGCGGTGCGACCGAGCTAGACCCTTTGGCGGCGAAGCGGGTCAATATCGATGCGACAATGGCGCTGGTGGATGCTGCGGCGCAGGCTGGCCAGCGGCCCCGCTTTCTCTTTGCCAGCAGTATTGCCGTCTTCGGCGATCCGCTGCCGCCTTTGGTGGACGATCAGAACTCCGCTTGCACCGCGCATGCTCTATGGCGCGCACAAGGCGATGATAGAGCAATGGCTTGCTACACAATCACGGCGCGGCGCGATCTCTGCCCTGTCGCTACGCCTGCCGGGGATCGTCGCAAGGCCGCGTGCCCCATCTGGAATGAAATCAGCTTTCATGAGCGACGTGTTCCATGCGTTGAATTGCAGGGAATCGATAACGCTGCCCGTGTCCGCAGAGGCGACGATGTGGCTGATGTCCGTCACCCAGACCGCGCGGAACCTGGCGCACGCGCTGACCATTGACGCAGACGGGGCGCTCACCTTGCCTGCGCGGCGTGTCTCGATGGAGGACCTTGTCGGGGCTCTGCTGGCAGCCACCGGCGCTCCGGCAGAGCTGGTTGCTTATGATCCCGTCAGCGCCATAGACATTGCGTTCGGACGCCAGCCCGCCCTGTCAACGCCCCTTGCCGAAGCACTGGGGTTCGTGGCTGACCGCGATCTCGCAAACATGGTCCAAACAGCTCTTTCGACGCTCTCCTAGAAGGTGAAGTCCCATGAAGCTTGCAACGATCCGAGACGGCACCCGTGACGGCAGGCTGGTAGTCGTCTCACCCGACGGTGCGCGATACCTGCCAGCCAGCCAGGCCGCATCGACATTGCAGACCGCACTGGAAAATTGGCCGTCCGTCGCCGCCGACCTGGAACCGGTGGCGAGCCGCCTGGCAGCTGGTGAAGGATCGCCCCTTGCACCCGGCATGGTCAGCGCTCCTTTGCCCCGGTCATGGCAATGGCTCGATGGTTCGGCATTTGCCAGCCACGGCGAATTGATGACGATTGCCTTCGGGCTCGATCCGATTCCAACCGACAGGCCGCTGATGTATCAGGGCCTGTCCGACAAATTTTATGGCCCCCACGATGATATCCCCATGACCGACGAGGCGCTCGGGATCGATTTTGAAGGCGAATTCGGGGTGATCGTCGATGCGGTGCCGATGGGCGTGACCGCAGGGGCGGCCATGGCGCACATCAAGCTGATCGTCCAGATCAACGACTGGTCGCTGCGAACGCTGGCGCCGGTCGAAATGAAAACTGGCTTCGGCTGGGTTCAGGCCAAGCCGGCTTGCAGCGTTGCCCCCTTTGCCGTCACGCCGGATGAGCTGGGGCAAGCCTGGCGGGACGGGCGGGTGTGCCTTGATCTGCTGGTGGACTGGAACGGCACGCGTTTCGGCGCGGCCAATGGCGACGCCATGCAGTTCGGTTTCCACGAATTGATCGCTCATGCCGCGCGGACACGCAGCCTGCCGGCGGGAACCATCATTGGCTCGGGCACAGTCTCCAACCCGGACTATCGCACGATTGGCTCTTCCTGCATCGCCGAGCGACGCGCGATTGAACTGCTGGATGAAGGGGCCCCAAAAACCGCGTTCATGGTGTTCGGCGATACAGTTCGCATGGAGGCACGCGGTTTGGATGGCGGCGTGCTTTTTGGCATGATCGAACAGAAAGTCGTGAAGGCATGAGCAATCCATTTCCACCCGTCCGCCGCGTCGTAACCGGCCACAATCCATTGGGCCGCGCTGTTATCAAGTCAGATGACTTTTTCCCAAGCGAGCCGATCGCAATAGGCGGCGCGGAATTCGCCCTGCTGTGGACGACGGCGACAGTGCCCGCTGACAATAATGACGAAATCGACGGACGAGCGCGGGACGCAGGCCTCACAATCAACCAAGGGTCGGTGATCCGCATCGTCGATTTCCTGCCTGGCGGCACCTCGCCGATGCACCGTACGAACAGCATTGATTACGGCATCGTGCTCGAAGGCGAGATCGAACTGGAGCTGGAAGACGGGGTCAAGACCATCGTCGGCCCTCATTCAGTCATCGTCCAGCGGGGCACCAATCACAAATGGCGCAATCCCAGTGAATCAGACTTTGCCAGGGTTGTCTTCGTGCTGATCGAAGCACCGGCTTATGTTCACGAAGGGCAAGAGTTGGGCGAGCACAAGCCATAGCCCATGTTGCCATCGTGACGACCAGAACCAGGGTGCCCATCAGCTCGGCATGTCCTGCGCGCGCCTCGCCATGACCGTGACCGAAGAATTGACGCGGAATGGAGGACGCTACGGCTTTGCCACCATGTGCGTCGGAGTCGGCCAGGGCATCTCGCTGCTGCTGGAACGGGTCTGACTGATCAATCGACTTCCAGAGTTGATGCAGCTTCTTGCGACCATAATCAGTTGGCACCAGTTCGGAAGTGAGAGCGCCATTTTGACGTTCGAGAGAAGGTCAGGCTGCTTCCAGCAGTTCCAGCCGGCGCATGAAATTGTCCGACTGCCCCTCATGCAGCTCAAGAAGGCGATTGGCTTCCTTGACGATCCGCGCCTTGCTGCGTCGATCACGGACGACGCCTGCAGGGTAGGTTGTTAGTTCAAGAATGCGTCCGGTGCCATGGCTGGAACGAGGCCTGCTAGCGCCGAGTCTGGAAGTCAGACAGGCTGTCGGTCCAGCCGGTCCATTCGATAGGCCGACCGACTCCGTTGGTCGCCACGATCTGGTTATCCATCTCACCTCCAGCGTATCGCGCTATCGTGATTTCGCCGGAAGCGGGCGGCTTTTCGTCCTGGGTGCGATCATGTCCCTTGTTCCACGCGCTGAAACGCGCGGAGGGCTCGCTGCCGAACTCGATGGATTGTGCGGCCGTTGCCGGAAGCGCGCGCCAGCATGGCGTCCAGTTCCGCCCTTGCCTGCTCGGTCCAATAGGACAGGCAGACCGAGTGGAAGACGCAAATGGGATCGTCCATCTCGGTAAGCAGGCCGGGAAGCGTCTCGAGCGCGTCGCCCTTGACCATGCGAATGTCGGTTTCCGCTACGGCATCGAGAGCGACGTCCAGTTGCTCGCGCTGGTGAAGATACTCCGGGAATATCTGTGCGATCAGCCAGCGGCGTTCCTCCGGCTTTCGCGCATCGAGCGGTCGCAAGTCAAGGCCGGTGCGGCTGGCGATCCGCGGAATGCGAAGCGGCGGATCACCCTTGATCGACGAGGAGAATGTCAGCGGTGCGTCCGCAGCGCCGAAGCGCGCGCGCCCCTCGAACTCGTAAGCGTAGCGGTCGAACGTCAGCAGGACGCCGGCGCTGCAGCCGATCTCGATCAGGTGCAACGGCTCCCCGGCAGCGTTCGCCACCCAGGCGATGGGAGCCAGGATCGTGGCGCAGCGATCTGCGAAGGTGGTTTGCACGGTGGTGTTCGCCAGTGTCTCCAGGATTTCGCCGCGCCGGGTTCGGCAGAAAAGCTTGAAGTCCGGCCATGCCTCCTGCGCGGGCAGCGGCTCTGCGGCCAGCGTGGGAAAATAACGCGCGAGCGGATCGTCGGGATTGCCCAGGACAAGGTAGTGAACCGCTGTCAGCAGGTGAAACACGGGCTGGGCACCAGGCTGGGCATGGGTGGCCAGTTCGACGATTTCCCGGTCCTCCGCTCCGGCCAAGCAAAGGGCAGAATACAGCGGAGCGCCAAAGGCGCCGTAGCTTTTCGCGCCAGAGCGAAACGCGGCGGCAACGCTCGCATATCTCTCTTCGGTGATCGTCACGTCTTGGATATCCCTCGCGTTACCCGTCAGCGCCTATGGCCCGGAGCGGCTTGAGCGGCTCGCAATTCTGGGGATGGACCACGGCATCGACTATTCAAGCGAGGATATCGGACAGCGCACTCGCAAACTGACTGGCGGCAACGAGGCCGAACTGGTCGTCGATATGGCCGGCACCAAGTGATCGAGGCAGCTGCGGCCCATGCCCATGGCGAATCCGGCCACTCGCTCGGCCGGATCCTGTTGCGGCCATGAAGCCGGGAGTTATCCATCATCAATATCATGATGCTCGCCACCGAAAGGCTGGAACCCGCCGCGAGAATTCCGACGTCACTATGCATGAGCTCAATTCAGGCACCAGAGCATCGTTTCCAGACGAGGCGCATTTGTCGCTGGTCGGTCGGAAGTTCCGGCGGGGTTTCCAGCAGCAGACACTGTTTCTCGAGACGTGCAATACGGGCATAGTCCAAGCCTTGGTCGTTCGGAAAACTGTTCATCTCGACATGATGAACAATCCGTCCGGGAAGAATTGAGAAGGTCCCCGCATAGGCGGTGAAGCTGCGCGCTGCCTGCCGCCATTCCGCATCCGAACCACCCCGGCGGCCACCTGGAATCGGCGCGCGATCGGAACTCTGGATCATAACGGCCATGCGTCCATCCGGCAGGTAATGCAGGATACCTTGCGGACGATCACCAAACGGCGCTGGCCCGCTTGCCGCATCCTCACCTGTCAGTTCCACGCGGACGAGTTGCCAGCTGCCGAGCAGATCACCGCGTTCCAAGGTGCCGTTTCCGGCCTGTTCGACCGCATTCATATCAACCATTCTCCGTCCTTCCGAGCGTCTCGGCAAACAACTGCTCCACGGCCACCTTGGAAACCTTTCCATTCGGGGTCATCGGCGACCTGCGAAGTAACCAGCCACTTCACCTGCAACCCGACCCGTGATCCGGCCAAGCCGCCTCAGCGGTCCGTCCAGTGCAGATGGCTTGTCATACAAATTCATCATTTCTGTTTTCCAGCTAGGCAATATCACGGCCCCGATCACGCCAAAAGGGCTCGCGCAGCACCCGCTTCAGCACCTTGCCCATCTCGTTGCGCGGCAAGGCGGGCACCGTTTCGAGGCCCGCCGGCCAGGACGTCCGCGCCAGCCGCGCACGCATCCAGTCCATCAGTTCTTCCGTGGTTGCCGCGAGACCCTCGCGCAGCGCCACGATCGCATAGGGGCTTTCACCCCAGCGATCGTCGGGAATGGCGATGACCGCTGCCTCCGCAACCGCAGGATGGTCGCCAAGCACGGCCTCTATGTCGCTGGCGAAAATATTGAGCCCGCCCGAGATGATCATGTCCTTCGACCGTCCGGTGATTCGCAGAAAGCGGTCCTCGCCGATGAAACCCGTGTCCCCGGTGCGGATGAAGCGCCGACCGGCAGCGTCGCGCCAGGTTGATTGCGCGGTCAACTCGTCGCGGTTGAAATAGCCGTCCATCGGCATGGGAGTGGCTGCGGCGATTTCGCCGATTTCGCCTGCGGCGAGCTGCCGGCCATCCTCGTCCAGGATGACCAGCTCGACGCCGTCCATGATCCTCCCCACCGTATCGAGCTTGCCGGGAAAGGCCTTCAGATCGAGCGTAGCGATCCCGCCGGTTTCGGTCGTGCCATAGGAATCTAAGATCCGGCCGGGCCAAACCGCGATCAGGCGCTCCTTGACCGCCCGGTCGATCGGCGAGCCGGAGATCATGGTAAATTGCAGGCTCGCGATCCGCGATGGATCGAAACCGGGATGCTCAAGCACCCGCTTCACCTGCACCGGCACAAGCGAGACGTCGGTGATCTGTTCGGCCTCACAGGCGGCCAGGAAGTTTTCGGCCGAGAACCGTTCCGGCATTGAGACTGCCGCGCCCCAATAGAGTGGGGTAATCATCCCGAGAAAACTGAAGTTGGTGCAGAGCGCGGTCGAGACATAGCCGGTCCGGCCCGGTCCGAAGCCCGGCCGCGGACGAGCGTGGATGAACGCTGCCCGCGCATGGGCGCTATGAGCGATACCCTTGGGCACGCCAGTGGTGCCGGAGCTGTAGATGATCGAGAACAGGTCGTCGCCGTCAGGGACTGCGGGTTCGCCAGCCCCCCTGCCGGCGGCGATCCACGGGTCGAGCGAGTTCGAGCAGCACGGTATTGCCTTCGGGGCAGCCCCCCTGCCCGGCAAACTCCGCGTCAGCGAAAACCAGCCGCGGTCCGGCGTCCGTCAGCAACGCGTGCCGCTCGCTCACAGTCAGCGAGGTCGACAACGGCGCGAAACCGCAGCGAGCGAACATCGCGCCGAACATGACGTCAACCCAGGCCAGCGAGGGACGACCGAGCGCGGCCACGCGGTCGCCGGGGCGACACCCCGCTTCGCGCAGGCGTGCGGCAATCCGTTCGGCGCGCTGGGCGAGCGCCGCCATGGTGCGCTCACCTCCCGGCGCGCGGACCGCCAGCGCGTCAGGCACGGTTTGGGCATGCCGCCTGATCTGATCGATGAGCAGCGGTGCGGGCATTTTATCGTCCATGCCGGGGCCTTCCTAGTCGCGCGCCAGGATCAGTGCGCCGCCGCCGGTCACCAGCGCCGTGCGCGCTCGCGAAACCTGGTTCGCGGCATCGCCGCGCAATTGCCGCACGGCTTCGATGATGTTGTTGACGCCATGCAGATAGGCTTCGCCGATCAGACCGCCGTTTGGATTGACTGGCATTGCCCCGTTTGGTGCCGTTTCGCCGGCGGCGATAAAGTGCTTCGCCTCACCTGCGCCGCATATGCCGAATTCCTCCAGCGCGAGCAGTACGGCCGGCGAGAAGGCATCGTAGATCAGCGCGACGTCGGCGTCGCGCGGATGGACGTCCGATTGCCGCACGATCTCGGAGATCAGCGCGTCAGTCTGAGCGGCGATCTCCTCGGGGCTCCGGTAGACATCGTAAGCGATCCGCCGGCCGATGCCATGCGCCTGCGCTGCGGCTGCAATCGCCACGGTCGGCTTGCCAAGCGCGCGCGCTGCATCCTCGCACATCACCAGCAGGGCAGCTCCGCCATCGCTCTCCAGGCAGCAGTCCCAGCGCCGCAACCACGGCTCGACGATCCAGCGCGAGGATTGATGCTCACCGAGACTGAGTGGCTTGCCGTAATACATCGCGCGCGGATTTGTCGCCGCGAGCGCGCGGGTCGCGACAACGTAGCGACCCAGGTCCTCGCTGGAAACGTCATGGCGGCGCAAATAGCCCTGAACCTCGGCGGCATAACTCTTGGCACCGGTATCGAAGCCCATGGCATAGTGCAGTTGTCCGCCGGAACCGACCGCCATGCTTGATTCCGGCGTGCCGTAGCGACGTCCCGAGCGGCCATTGAGCGCGCGATAAACAATCACCGCGTCGGCAAACCCGGCGCTGACAGCAGCTGCGGCGATCTGGACGCTGGCGGTGCAGCCCAGGCCACCGAACGGCGCGCGACCGGTCCAGCGCAGCAGCGGAATGCCGAGGCAGCGCTGGAGCTCCAGCTCATCGCTGCTATCCATCGTGTAAGTGACCAGCCCATCGACATCACGCGCCGCGATGCCGGCATCGCGGACGGCGGCAAGACTGGCCTCGGCGGCGAGCTGCAATTCGCTGCGCCCGGATTCGCGCGAATATTCGGTTTCGCCGATACCCGCTATGACCGCCCTCCGCCCGCGCGTCATCGGACAGCCGAGGGACGAAATAGCGGCAGAACGACATCTTGCGCGCTGTCGAAGCAAAGCTCGAGCGGCATGTCCTCGCGCAGCTCCGCCAGCGATGCGCCGATCAGATTGGAAACGAGCGCGCACCCCTCCTGCAATTCGGCGACGATGACGATGCGCGGCACTTCCTCCGACCGGTCCGGCCGAATTGAAACCAGCCACGACTTCAACCTCGCCTGACCCGTCGCGGTATGGTTGACCCATTCCAGCGACTGGCAGTGCGGGCACATCGGCAGCGGCGGATGGCAGGTCTCGGCGCAGTTCCGGCAGACTTTGAGCAGCAGCTCGCCCCGGCGGGCTCCTTCCCAGATGGTGCCGTCATCCCACATGCCGGCGGTGCCTATCGGCTGACCCAAGCGACCACTGCCTCGGTCGCGGAGCGGGTGGTGCGGAAGTGATTTACGGGGTGCGCCTCGTCAGCGTAGCCGAAAGAAACGCCGCACAGGATCTGGCGATTCCCGGGAATGCCGAAGAACTCGCGGATGAGCGGCGAAAATCGCGGAAGCGCGCCCTGGGCAATGCTGGCAATGCCATGGCTCTGCAGGAGCATCAGCAGATTGCCGAGGTAGATGCCGCAATCGACAGCGCCATAGGTTCCGAGCTCAGCTTCGGTCGTCAGGATCAGCACATGCGGGGCACCGAACAATCGATAGTTCTCGAGCATCTGCCGCGCTGCGCCGTCGCGATCCTCGCGGACTATGCCGATGCTCTGGTAGAGCGCCACTCCCGCCTGCTTGCGGCGCTCCCCGAAGACCCCCCCGTAACGCAGCGGGAAGGGAATATCGGGGGTCGATCCCGCCTGCGTATCGTGGGCCTTGGCAAACATCGCTTCGCGAAAGCGCTCGGTGGCCTCGCCTTCGGTCACGATGACCTGCCAGGCCTGCGCGTTGCACCAGTTCGCCGAGAATTGCGCGGCGGCGAATACGTCCTCCAAAACCGCACGCGGAACCGGATCGGAGCGGAAAGCACGGCAGCTGTAGCGTTCCAGAAGCAATCGGGCGACGGTGTCCCAATCCGCCTGGCCCGATGGCAGCTGGTCCAGCAATTGTTCGCGTGTGAGCATCTGAACTTCCATCAAGACAAGGATCTCCCAACCGAATCAGAGATCGAGGTTGTAAACCCTTGCCGCGTTGCCGCTCAGCACTTTGCGGCGCTCTTCATCGGTCAGCCCGGCCAGTCCCTGCTCCGCCTGCTCAAGGGGATCGGGGTAGAGGCAGGTGGGATGCGGAAAGTCGGATTCGAACATGCAGTTGTCGATGCCGAGCTGCCGGATCGAATGGCTGATGTCGCGGCTCTCGAACCAGAAGCAGCCATAGACCTGGCGGCGGAAGTATTCGAGCGGCGTCATCGACAGGCCGCCGCGCCCTTCGGTGCCATTTTCGCGCAAGCCATATTCCAGCGCTTCGAGCAGGAAGGGTATCCAGCCGATGCCGCTTTCCACCGAGACGAATTTCAATCTGGGAAACCGCTCGAGCAAGCCCGAGACGATCAGGTTGGCGATCACCTTGGCATTGCTGAAGAACATCATCGTTCCGCCAATCGTCAGCTTCTTGCCGGGATTGAGCGACGGCCACGGGCTCTCGCCGTACCAGCTCATCGAGCTATCACTGGCTCCGATGTGGAAATTCACCGGCAAGCCCTTGTCGCTGCACAGGTCCCACAGCGGGGTCCAATAGTCGCCCGAGAGGTCCTCCATGCCGTGGAGCTGCGGGTCAGAATTGATGTTGATGCCTTTCATGCCCATGGCGGCGCAGCGTTCGGCCTCGGCCAGCGCCAGGTCGATATGCCACCAGGGCAGCACCGCCATCGGCAGCAGCCTGCCATTGGACTCGGCCTGCATTTCAGCCATCGCGTCATTGTAGATCTGGGTCGTGATCAACCGCAACTCAGGATCGACCGGCTGCAGCTTGGTGCCCGCCGGCGCGCGTCCTTGCCCGGCAAACCCGATGACGTTGGGATAGATGACCTGCGCCCAGATGCCGCTTGTATCCATCACTTCGAGCCGCTCTTTCACGCGCGAGCAACCGGGGTGGACCTCGTTGACCAGCCACTGCGAAAACTCGACGCCGTCGGCCTTGCGGCCATCGGCATAAACCACGCTCGAAGCCGAGCCAACGCCCATCGAGCGGTCGCCGTCGATGGTCCAGACAAGCCGATCGTCCAGCTTCTTCATCTGCGGCACGCGGTCCTTGAACCTGGCCGGTGCGCGTGCAGTCCACAGATCGAACGGCTCGCTGATATGCGTGTCGACGTCGATAATCTTGAGGTTTCTGGACAATTCCCTGATCGGCCGTTCGGCCACCATTGCGTCAGGCATCCTGCATCTCCCATACCGTATGCGTGCGACAACCGCGCTTCTTGCGCGCTGCATTCCAGTGCATCACTCTGATCCGGTTCAGACGCAAATACCATCTTGATTGGATGGCCCGCGCGCAGGCGAAGGAGAAGGACGATGATGATGCTCGAAGGCGGATGCTACTGCGGCGCGGTGCGCTACAGCGCGGGCGGCGAGCCGGCGATGAAGGCCCAGTGCCATTGCCGCGAATGCCAATACATCACCGGTGGCGGTCCCAATTATTTCATGATGATGCCAGCGATCGCGTTCCGCTACACGAAGGGCAAGCCAGCCAACTTCACCCGGTCCGACATCGCACGACCGGTGACCCGGGAGTTCTGCGGCAATTGCGGCACGCACCTGATAACCCGCCTGCCGGATTTTCCCTCGGTCGTGCTCAAGGTAGGCAGTCTCGACGATCCGGCTGAATATGGCGGACCCGACGCCGCGATCTTCCTGTGCGACAAGCAGCCGTTCCACCTCGTTCCAGAAGGCGTCGCGCGGTTTGATCGGATACCAGGCGGTTGATCGACCACGCAGCCGCTGGTGCGGGCTGGCCGGGATGCCAGGCCGGGGCGGGGAAGTTAATTGAGTGCACGGCCACCGCATTGTCCTTGTCACCGCATTTTCCTCCCGCTCTCCCGTGACAGTGTACCTGCTTCAGGCTGCGCTCGCTTGCCTTGTCCTGCGGGTCTGAAGGATCAGAACCACAGCCAGCAAACCAAGCACCATGAATGCGTAAAACAAGTAGTCATAGTTGCCGAAGCGGTCATAGACTTCCCCGGACACCCGCATGGCAACCGCACCGATGACCGCGATCATGGTCGCCATCAGACCCCGCACAGTGCCAAAGGAAGCAAGATCGAAGGTATCGGCAAGCAGTGCATAGAATGTGGGCGCTATGGCGCTGCTGGCCACTCCCAGCATGATCGCGCAACCGAACAGGACGATCTGTCCGCTCCCCAGCAGAAGTAGCAGGTTCACGACAATTCCAAGGGCGAACAGCCCCGCCAGAAGATGGACTCGATCGAACCGGTCCGCCACGACCGCGAGCACGAGCTTGCTGATGACCGCAGCGGCGCCGGTGACCGAAATCAGGCTGGCGGCCTGCATCGGCGTCATTCCTGACTGCACGGCAAGCGGCACCATCGAAATCGTGATGGCCTGGATGATTGCCAATGCGGTTGAAGCACTGATGCCGATGATCCAGAACTTCGGCATCTTCAGGATAGCGGAGACCTTTGCCGGTGCTGCCGGGGCCGGTGGCGTTTGGGCCGGGGGCGCAAGCCCGCTCGCCGTGGCAGGGCCATGCGGGACGGAACCTTCGACCTCGCCGGGATCGGGCCGCTCGCGGATCGCGAACGTTATCGCCAGCAAGATAGTCGTGATGGCGGCACCCATCGCCTGCAAGGTAAATCGCCACCCCTCCTGCTCGATCAGCCAGCCGACTGCGGGGGCAATCACGATGCTGCCAAGCGAGCCGCCCATGGCTGAAAGCAGCATGGCCCGTGCCCTGTGGGTGGTGAACCATCTGGCCAGCAGGACAGTTACGGTAAGCGTGCCAGAACCTTGCAGCGCGACGGCCAGCATGAGCACGATGACTGCCGCACTCAGCCAGATCGAAGTCGAGATCGAAAGGATGCCCATGCTCAGCCCGAACAGGAGCGAGCACACAAACATGATGCGCCGCGCGGGCATGCGGTCCAGCATCCTGCCGACAACCGGGGCGAGCAGCGCGCTTCCCACGTTCAGCAGGATGAGCGCGGTGTTCATTTCGGCGCGGGACAGATTCAGATCGGTCGCGACCGGTATGACGAAGAGCCCGAATGCGCTGTATGTGGAGCCGACAATCAGCCCAAAAATCACGGCGGTGAAGAAGACGATGCGCCAACCATAATACATCTTGCGTCCTTTCACGGTCTGGCCAGCCAGTCGCGTATTCGCCTGCTTCAGGCCGAAAGCAGCTTGTGCAAGGCAGGGCTGACCGGAACCGGATAGTCGAGCAGCAACTGCGCCATGCCCTTGGCCACCGGATCGATCCAGGTCGATGCAAGGACACCCCCCTCCATGGAGTTCATCACCACAAAGTTGAGCGCGGACAAGCCGGGAACGCTGAACTGCTCCACCCCAAGCGCGCCGTCCTGGCCAAGAACCCGGCCATAATGCTCGCCCACACTCTGCGGGGTCAGCGCGGCGGCGATGTAGGGCAGGAATGCCGCCTCTCGCGCAATCACCGCGACGTTGAACAGGTTGCCCTTGTCGCCGCTCCTCGCCCAGGCCAGCCTGATCAGAGGCACGGTCAGCGCCGCTTCCGCATCCTGCGCCGGTGCTGGCACGGGCGGAGCAATGATCTCGCCTGCTGCCGCGCGGGCCTCGGTCGGCACCGCGAATGGCACCGGCTGTCCGTCGATCGTCACCTGCTGCGATACTGCGGACTTCGGAATGAGGAAACCGGTGATGCGCTGCACCGGCCTGACCGAAGACGCCAGGCCCAGGCTCGTGCCCACAGACATGTGACTGATGGCAGATCCCTGTTCGCGCACCAGCAACTGGGCACCCTCCTGATCGGGGTGGTCGGCGACGATCCGGCAGATGGCCGTGGCCGAGCCACTGCCCTCGCCCCCGAACACATCGCAGCGCGTCCGGTCGAAGGGCGGCAACTGGCTCGCGCGCAGCATGGTGCTGGCGCGGGTGAACAACTCCTCGCCTGTCCGCCGTGCCTTTGCCGCAGCCTCCAGGCCGATGATCGGCAAGGTTGCGCTGGCGCGCCAGCCGGCATCGTAGGTCAGGCTGGCCTTGTAGGTATCTGTGCGGCCAAGGCCCCGGGCACCTGTCACGTCAACTCGGTTCGGCCCGACAGTCGCGAGTTTCACTTCGGTAAAATCGCAGATCACATCCGCGACATAATAGCGCTGGGGATCGCTGACTTCGTAGAGCAGTTGCTCGGAGACAGTACCGATGGAGACCAGTCCGCCGGTGCCGTCGGGTTTGGTGATGACCAAGCCGCCATCGGCGCGACATTCGCCGATCGGCATGCCGATCCCGGCCCAGTCCGGCACATCGCGCCAGTCGGTGAATGTGCCGCCGGTGACCTGCGCCGAACACTCAAGCAGGTGACCCGCCAGAGTGCCTGCGGCGAGCAGGTCGAAATCGTCCGCTCCCCAGCCGAATTCGTGGATCAGCGCGCCCAGCGCCAAGGCGCTGTCGACAGCGCGGCCGGTGACGACGATATCCGCCCCGGCAACCAGCGCCGCTGCGATCGGGAACGCCCCGGTATAGGCGACCAAACTGTTGAGCCGATCGGCGGCCTGAACTTTTTCGAGAACGGACGAGCCGTCGAACATGTCGGATGTCGCGCTATCGACCAGGGCAGTAGCCTGCGCGGTCAGGTTGTCGCCTTCGACCACGCCGACACGGACTTTCAACCCGGCCTTTTCGGCGGCAGCACGTATGGCTCCGGCGCAGGCGGAAGGATTGAGGCCGCCGGCATTGGCCACGATCCGGGTGCGCCGCTCCAGCAGCGTCGGCAAGTGAGGCGCGATGTAGCCTTCGACAAAATCGCTTGCAAAGCCGGGTCCGGTGCCAGTTGCCATCCCGCGGCCCAGGCCACCCATTACGGATTTGGCAAGGAAGTCGAAGATGATGTAGTCCAGCCGTTCGCCCTTCGCGAGAAGCTGGGCAATGCCCATGCGGCTGTCATTGAAGAACGCGGTGGCAGCGCCGATCCGTATAACCTTGCTCATGCCGCACCCCCGTGCAGTGCCCGCTTGATCGCCGTGCGCGCTACGCGGCGGGCCTCACGCGATACGTGCGCGTCGTATGCTCCGAAGGCATGGTATGCGCCAGGCCAGACATGCAGTTCCACGGCCACGCCGGCGCGAGTGAGCCGCCGCGCATAGTCGAGCGACTCTTCAAGAAACAGGTCGATAGCGCCTATATGGATGTAGGTGGCGGGCAAGCGGGACAGGTCGTCTGCCATTGCGGGCGACGCGTAAGGCGAGACGGCATCGCGATCGATCTCGCCCAGCAGCGAATCCCAGCCAAAGCGATTATGCTCTCGCGTCCAGCCGAAATGCCCCGTGTGCGGGTGATCGCTGTCCACGCTGCGGTGATCGAGCATCGGCTCGGCGAGAAACTGGAAGCACGGCATTGCCTGCCCGCGATCGCGCGCCAGCAGGCACACGGCGGCGGCGAGACCGGCACCCGCGCTTTCGCCGGCAACCATGATCCGGGCGGGATCGATCCCCAGGTCACCTGCCGCACCGTGCAGCCAGAGCAGCGCCGCGTAGCAATCCTCGACCGGCCCGGAAAACCGTGTCTCCGGCGCCAGCCGGTAGTTTACCGATACGACGAGGCAGTTCATTTCGACGGCATAGGATCGGCTGTTGGGATCGCTCATCTCCGCACTTCCGCTGACCATGCCGCCCCCATGGATGTGCAAGATTGCGGGCAGCAAGGCCCCAGTGTGACTTGCGGGGGTGCGATTGCCGGGCGCGTAGACCAGCACATGAACATCGGGGGATCCAGGCGGGCCGGGAATATGCCGCTCATCCAGCTGAACGTTGCGCAGCGCGTCCGACGTGGGCTTGGGGATCGCCGCTACCATTTGCTCAAGCATCGTTCGGTACTGCGCCAGCGATTCGTTGCTGAGCGATTGCGTCAATGGTCCATCGATGCCCGCAACAAGCTCGGGGTCAACCAGGTGGCGGCTCATCGTCTCTCCCCTGTGCTTTCTTGAGTGGGTGCAGCCTTGCGGAGCGATGCAGGCTGCGCCAACTTTCGCATTACGTCATCAACAATTCAGGCAGGAACCGCCTGACCGGACAATACGTGCTCCACCGTCATGTCTTTGCCGCTTTCATACCGATTGCGCCATGCGCCATAATAAGCCGGGACGTGTCCACGCGCCGGATTGTGCCACGGCATTTGCGATTTGACGATGCCCAGGATCATCTTGCGCATTGGCCACTTCGGAATGCGGCTGAAGGCACCCTTGGTACCGCAAGTTGGCGCATCCGGCACATGCCTGGCGAAACCGGCGTGGATCTCCGTCACGTCGTTCTTGATGTGGCGCAGAACCTTGGGGAGCTGCTTCATGCGATAAAAGCGACTGCCGACGACGTGGTTGTAGATCATCAGTGCCGAGCTGCGGTGCTCGATCTCCTCGCAGAAGTGCCAGAGCATCAGGGCCGCGATGCGCGGATCGCCGCCGCCGAACAGTGCCTCGCGGTGCTCGATGATCGTGCCGAACAGCGGCGTGAATGTGGCTTCGATATTCGCTGCATAGGCGAGATGGAAGTGCAGATCTTCGCTCTTGTAGATCTCGTCATAGCGCGCAAGGCTGCCGTCGAGCACTTGCTGCAAACCGGGATAGCGCTCCAGCAGGGCCTTGAGGTGCTTCTTGTGCGCCTGAGAGTGGACCATTTCCTGCGCATTGAACGCCCGCGCTTCGGCAAGGATGGCTGGGTCGGTGATGAACTTTTCCGCGTCGCGCATCGCCTTGCACATGTAGTGCTCGAAGCCGATCACCTGAACGGTGACGGCGTTCATCATCATTGCGAACGGCTGATTGCCGGGATGCCAATCGAAGGCGACATCGTCGAATTTGAACGGGAGCTTCCTCACCACCAGATCGCTCATCGGCCCATCTTCTCCATCTTCCATCAGCAGAATTTGCCAAGACCGCCAGAAAGCGCCGGCTTGCACAGCTCTGCATCTTGTGACACACCTTGTATCAGCTGTTGGATGGCCGGTAAAGATGCTTCCCTGTCAGCAACCCGGGAGAAGCGGCTTGACGAGTGCGATTGAACCCTTCTGGCTATCGGTTGCCGAAGAAGACCTGGCCGATCTCCGCGTTCGGCTGGGGCGAACCCGGTGGCCCGAGCGTGAAACGGTCACGGACGCAGGGCAAGGTGTTCTGCTTGGTGATGCCCAGGACCTGTGCGCCTATTGGCGTGACTCCTACGATTGGCGGCGGTGCGAGGCGCGACTCAACGCGCTTGGCCAGTTTCGCACCTCAATTGACGGACTTGGCATCCACTTCCTGCACGTGCGCTCGCCGGAACCGGATGCGATCCCGCTGATCATGACGCACGGCTGGCCAGGTTCGGTCGTCGAATTCCTGAAAGTCATCGGACCACTCAGCGACCCTGCCGCACATGGCGGCAAAGCTGCGGACGCTTTCCATGTCGTTGTCCCGAGCCTTCCCGGCTACGGATTCTCGGATCGCCCGTCTGAAGCCGGCTGGTCGGTCCAGCGGATCGCAGCGGCCTGGATCACGCTGATGCGGCGACTGGGATACGACCGCTTCGTTGCCCAGGGCGGCGACTGGGGCTCGGCCGTGACCAGCGCCATGGCGGAAATCCGGCTGCCGGAACTTGCTGCCATCCATCTCAATTTCGTCATTGCGACGCCAGCGCCCGAAGACCTGGCATCGCTGTCCGACAAGGAGAAGCTGGTCCTGGCCGATCTTCAGCGTTTCAATCTGGAGGGCCAGGGCTACGCGGCAATCCAGCGAACACGGCCCCAGACTCTCGGCTATGGCTTGACCGATTTGCCTGCCGGACAAGCGACCTGGATCTTCGACAAGCTGGCCGAATGGACCGACAGCGGCGGCAATCCGCTGTCGGTGCTCAGCTACGACGACATCCTGGACAACATCATGCTCTACTGGTTGCCCGGCAACGCAGCGTCCTCTGCCCGGCTCTACTGGGAAAGCCACCGTGATTTTGCCGCCAACCCGACCGATCTGCCCACAGGTTGCAGCATTTTTCCAGGTGAAATAATCCGTCCGTCGCGTGCGTGGGCCGAGCGCAAATATCCCAACCTCATCCACTGGGGCGAACCGCCACGCGGCGGGCACTTCGCCGCCTTCGAGCAGCCCGCCATGTTCGTTGATGAAATCCGCACGGCTTTTGAAACCCTGCGTGGGTGATGGAAGACGCGCGGCGAAGTAGATGGTTTACGTTACGCCGTTCACGTGATACATCGTGTTTCACACGCTGATTTCGCGCTTGCCGATTGGCAACGGCGCGAGCAGGGAGAGCCAGATTGAATATCGCAAGTGCCCAAAGGGTACCGGTTGCCGATCCCAAGCTGGCGGGCCTCCATGCCTATAATGGCCAGCGCAAGCAGACGAACCGTGACAGCCTGTTGCTCGCCGCCACCGACCTGTACTGCGAGCAAGGGTATGCCGCCGTTTCGGTCGAGGACATCACGAGCGCGGCCGGGGTCAGCCGGGTCACCTTCTATCGCCACTTTGCGACCAAGGCTGCGGTCGCACTCGAGCTATTTCAGCGCGCCGGTGAAATCGCCGGTCCGCGACTGGTGGAGATCGGTTCACGCGATTTTCGCGACCGCGCGACCGTCGTCCAATGGCTTGCCGACTTCTTCGAACTCAACCGTGAAATGCGCGGGATTGTTCGGGTCCTGAGCCAGGCCAACGTCGTCGATGCCAATTTCTCCGAGCAGGTCAGGCCCTACATCTTCGACATGGTCGGAGCGCTGGGAAAGACAATTCCTGCCTTCGACGTCAACCCGGATCGCCCCGAGGACGAGAAGCGACGGGTCGCCGCATGGCTCCTGCTCTACACCATACTGGACCAGAGCAACCATGCCGCCACCACCGAAGGCGTCGCTGCCAACCCGATGATGATCGAGGTTCTGGCCGACAGCTTTCTTGATTTTGTAAATGGGAGGTCGAAATAGTGGAACGCAACGTCCCGCAAGACGTCGATGTCGTCGTCGTGGGTGCCGGCTTTGCCGGGCTCTACGCCCATTTCAAGTTGCGTGAGCTCGGCCTCACCGCATTCGGCTTCGAAGGCGCACCCGATGTCGGCGGCACCTGGTACTGGAACTGCTATCCGGGCGCGCGCTGCGATGTGGAAAGCCTCGATTATTCCTATTCCTTCGCGCCTGAATTGCTCGACGAGTGGAAGTGGAGCGAACGATTCGCGACGCAACCGGAAATATTGCAATACGCCAACTTCGTTGCAGACCGATTTGAGCTGCGCCGGGACTATCAGTTCGCGACCAAGGTCATTGTCGCCAAGTTTGACGAGGCGGCGAACCAGTGGGTGGTGGAAACCGATCACGGCGACAAGATCCGCTGTCGCTATCTGCTGACGGCAGTGGGCGGACTTTCCGTGCCCAAGGCTCCGGAGATCGAAGGTATCGAGACCTTCTCCGGTCGCTGGGTCCAGACTGGAAACTGGCCGAAGCAACCCGTCGATGTCGCTGGAAAGCGGGTCGCGGTGATCGGCACCGGATCGTCGGGCATCCAGTGCATTCCGCTGCTGGCGCAGGAAGCCGCGCAATTGACGGTGTTCCAGCGCACGCCCAATTACAGCGTGCCGGCGCACAACGGCCAGATCGATCCGGCATACGAGGCCGAAGTGCGGGCCGACTACGTCGCGCACCACAAGCGCAACCGCATGACCAAGGGCGGCGTGCCGCCGCGCATCAATACCGGCGTATCGGCCATGTCCGTCTCCGAGGAACAGCGCCGGGCCAAGTTCGAGGAAGCCTGGAATTTCGGCACATTCGCCCTGCAGTCGGTATTCAACGATACCAGCAGCAATCCCGATTCCAACGCTGCTGCCGCAGCCTTCGTCCACGAAAAGATTCGGGGCGCGGTCAAGGACCCGGCACTGGCCGAAAAGCTGCTGCCCACGACCTTCCCGTTCGGCACCAAGCGCCTGTGCCTCGACACCAATTACTATGCGACCTTCAACCGCGATAATGTCGATCTGGTCGACATCCGCGAGACCCCGATCGAGCGGATCACCCCGGCCGGAATCCAGACAACGACGCGCGAATATCCGTTCGACCTGATCGTCTTCGCAACCGGATTCGATGCGGTCACCGGGCCGCTGTTCGCGCTTAATCTCACCGGTGCGGGAGGGGTCACGCTCAAGGACGCATGGGCGCAGGGCCCGCAGAGCTACCTTGGTCTGATGGTCTCGGGTTTCCCCAACCTGTTCACCGTCAACGGCCCGTCGAGCCCCTCGGTCCTGGCCAACATGCTGCAGACCATCGAGCACCATGTCGACTGGATCGTCGACTGCATTGCCTATATGGAAAAGAATGGCCTCGCCCGCGTCGATGCAGACGAAACGGCGCAGGTTACCTGGGCGCACGAGGTCGCCGACATGGCGGAAAAGACACTCTATACCAAGGCTGACAGCTGGTACATGGGGGCCAACGTGCCAGGCAAGCCGCGCGTCTTCCTGATGTATATTGGCGGGCTCGACCGCTACGTCGAACGCGTTGATCGCATCGTCGCCGACGGCTACAGCGGATTCAGTTTCGCACCTGCCATGGCACCGGTGAACTGACATGGAATTCACGGGCTCAGTAGCCGCTATTACCGGCGCGGCGGGCGGGATCGGTTTCGCGCTCGCGCAGGAAGCGGTGCGGCGCGGCATGGCGGTCGCCATTTCCGATATCCGCCCGGACGCCCTGGAAGAAGCGCGCCAGGCGCTGGTCGCCATGGGTGGCCCCGTACTGGCCGTTCGAACCGACGTCACCAGCAGCGCCGATGTGGAGGCGCTCGCTGCGGCGACGGTCGAACGCTTCGGCAAGGTCAACCTGCTGGTCAACAACGCCGGAGCCTTCGTCGCCAGCCTTGCCTGGGAAACGCCCGAGGCACAGCTTGACTGGATCATCGACCTCAACGTGAAGAGCGTGGCGCATGGCATCCGCGCCTTCGTTCCCCGCATGATCGCCCAGGGCGATCCGTGCCACGTTGTCACCATCGCATCGGCGGCGGCGATCACGGTTTATCCGGGCTACACATCCTATTCGACGAGCAAGCACGCCGCGCTGGCCCTCACCGAAGCGCTGTACCTCGATCTGGCAGCCGAAGGCATCGACACCATCGGCGTGACCATCGCCATGCCGACGATCATCCAGACCGACATCATGTCACCCGAAAAGGCTAGTCCTGCCGGGCTGGCTCTGTCGGAAGGCGAGCGCTTCAAACATCGCACGGTGCGCGCGATGGAGCAGATGATGCGCAACCATGTCGCCAGCGGTCACGCGATGGGACCGGGCGAGGTCGCGGTCCAGACATTCGACGCCGTCGCCTCGGGCCGCCTGTACGTGCTGCCAGGCCATGATGGTGAAGCGGACGTGGCCAAGGCCCTGTCCATCGCGGATGGTCGCGCGAGGGGCCTCGATCCCTATCCGCCGATCATTGAAAGCATACTGCGCTCGCTGGAACGCGCCGATGCAACAGCTACGATGGCCCGGTAGCTGGCCAGTGACCTTGGAAGAGGAGAACCGCAATGACGGCTCACTATGACTTCATCATCCGCAGCGGCCTCGTTGCGGACGGAACCGGCGCCGAACCCAGGCAGGCCGATATCGCCATAGCCGACGGCGTCATCAGGACCGTCGGCAAGGTCGATGGGTCGGCTCGCGAGGAAATCGACGCCAGCGGTCTGCTCGTAACGCCGGGCTTCATCGACCTGCACACCCATTATGACGGCCAGGCGGTATGGTCGCAGCGGATGAACCCTTCGTCGTCGCACGGCGTGACCACGGTCGTCCTGGGAAATTGCGGCGTCGGGTTCGCGCCCTGCCGGCCAGGCGATCGCGAGCTGCTTTGCGCCACGATGGAGGGTGTCGAGGACATCCCCGGCGTGGTGATGAAGGAGGGTCTTACCTGGGACTGGGAAACATTTCCCGAGTTCCTGGACGTGCTGGCATCAAAACCGCGCGATATCGACATCGGCGTGTTCGCGCCGCATTCACCCGTCCGGGTCCATGTCATGGGCGCTCGCGGCGCGAACCGCGAAGAGCCGACCGAAACCGACCTTGCGCAGATGAGCGAACTGATCCGCGAAGCGGTCAAGGCCGGCGCACTTGGTTTTGCAACCTCGCGAACAGCCGTGGATCGGCGCAGTGACGGCGAATATATCCCGAGTTTCGATGCCGGTGAGCCCGAGATTGTTGCCGCTGCCCAAGCGGTGAAGGATGCGGGCGGCTGCCTGATCCAGATGATCCCCGAACTGGGCATGACCGGGCTGACGCCCGAGCAGGAATTCAGCCTGATGAAGGGGGTCAGCGAGGCGGTGGGGCTGCCGATCACCTTCACCATTGTTCCCGGCCGCAAGAACAACCCGCATTTCTGGCGAGAATTGCTGCGATTGAGCCAGGAACACAATGCGAAGGGCGGTGCCACGATCCATCCGCAGTACTTCCCCCGGCCCGTCGGCATGATGGCCAGCTTCGACCTCACCAGCAATCCGTTCGTCAACACCCCGGCCTACAAGGCGCTGGCCCACCTTCCGCTCGCAGAGCGGGTGGTCGAACTGCGCAAGCCCGAGGTGAAGGCGCGCATACTCGCCGACAACCCGGACGAAGCGCTGCTGCCGCTGACCGCGATGACCCGGCAGTACGACGTCATGTTCAAGCTTGGCGAGCCGCCGTGCTACGAGCCCGAGCCCGGTTCGAGCATCGCCGACCGGGCCGCGCGGGAGGGGCGCGCTCCGGATGAAGTCGCTTACGATCTCCTGCTCGAGAACGATGGCAAGAGCATGCTCTATGTCGCCTTCGGCAACTGGCCCAGCGACAGTCTCGACCACTTGTTCGCGTTTTTCGATGATCCCTATTCTGTAATGGGCCTCGGCGATGGTGGTGCCCATTACGGTCTGATCTGCGATTCCAGCTATCCATCGTTCGTGCTCACGCACTGGGCGCGCGACCGCAAGGGTCGCAAGCTCACGGTCGCAGACGCCGTGCGCCGTATGACGTCGCATCCTGCTGCGCTCGCTGGCCTCAGGGATCGCGGCCTGATCGCGCCCGGCTACAAGGCCGACATCAACGTCATCGACCTCAAACGCCTGACGCTGCACGGTGCCGAAATCGTCGATGATCTGCCCGGTGGCGGTCGGCGGCTGGATCAGCGCGCGACCGGGTACCGCTACATGCTGGTCTCGGGCCAGATCATCACCCGCAACGACCTGCCCACGGGCACACTGCCCGGAAAGCTTGTGCGGGGCATGCAGGAAGCACCTGTAGAAACCGTTCCCGCCTGACCGAATGACCTGAAGGAAAGCCGATGAAAGCTGCAATTCTGCGCGCCGCGCGCGCGCCGATGACGATCGAAACGGTCGAGCTCGATGGCCCGCGCCCCGAGGAAGTCCGTATCCGCGTTGCTGGCAGCGGGCTCTGCCACAGCGACTATCACGTGATCTCGGGCGATCTGGGCTCGGCCTTCCCCATCGTGCTGGGCCATGAGGCCTCCGGCATTGTCGAGGCGGTCGGCAGCGATGTGCGCGGCATTGCACCGGGCGACCGGGTGGTAACCTGCACCTCGATCTTCTGCGGACATTGCGGCGAATGCCAGGACGGTCACAATCACCTGTGCAGCGACAAGCCTGTCCGACCCGCGCTCGAAACCAATTCACCGATCCGGCAGAACGGCAATGTGATCCAGCAGTTCTGCAATCTGGGCGGGTTTGCCGAAGAAGTCCTGGTTCATCAAAGCGCCATCTCGAAACTGCCCGAAGGCATGCCGCTCGATGTCGCAGCGGTGCTGGGCTGCGCCGTGCTGACCGGCATCGGCTCGGTGACAGATGGCGCGCAGGTAGCGCCCGGCAGCACTGTCGTGGTCCTGGGCTGCGGGGGCGTTGGCCTCAACGTCGTGCAGGGCGCACGGCTGGTCGGCGCAGCGCGGATCATCGCGGTCGACCTCAACCCGGCCAAGCTCGAGCTTGCCCGCAGCTTCGGTGCGACCGACACCGTGGAAGGCGGCGAAGGCGCGATCGAGCGGGTGCTGGAACTGACCGGCGGGGGCGCGGACTATGCGTTCGAAGTGATCGGCCTGCCCGCCGTCCAGCGGCAGGCAGCGCTGATGCTGCGCAAGCGCGGCACGCTCGTCCTGGTCGGCCTGCCCAAGATGGGATCCGATTTTTCGGCTCCGGCGCTGGCGATGATTACGCGCGAATTGCGTGTCGTCGGCTCGCTGATGGGTTCGGTGCCGTTCCAGCGGGTAATCCCGGCCTATGCCCAGCTCTATCTCGATGGCCGGCTCACCCTCGATCCGCTGATCTCGCAGCGGATCGCGCTGGAAGACATCAACCGCGGCTACGAGCAACTCATCGCCGGCGAAACGGCACGCAGCGTGATTGTGTTCGATCACTGAGCGCGCCCTTCGGCCTTTCAACGTTCATCCATCAGGAAACCTCTCATGACGATTACCGCGACCCGCCCCGGCCATGTCCTCAATCCCCGCGCCTTGTTTATCGGCGGCGAATGGGTCGAGCCATCCTCTTCATCCACATTTGGCGTGGTCGACAGTGCGACCGAAGAGGTGTTCCTGACCGTAGCCGAAGCACAGGCACCTGATATCGAACGCGCGGTCAATGCCGCACGCACGGCCTTCGACAGCGGCCCATGGCCACGGATGTCCCCTGCCGAACGCGGTGTGTGGCTGCGCAAGATCGCCGATGCATGGGAATTGCGCGGCGAGAAACTGGCCGACACCTGGGCGATGGAATTGGGCGTGCTGCGTGCGATGGGCGTCCACTCCGCCAAGGCCGTCGCCGAGGTGTTCCGCTATTATGCCGGTCTTGGCGACACCTTTGCCTGGGAGGAAAAGCACACCTCCTCGATGGGCCTCCCCGCCCTCCTCGTGCGCGAACCGGTCGGCGTCGTCGCGGCGATCATCCCATGGAACGCGCCGCATTCGCTGATGGCCTACAAGGTCGCGGCGGCGCTGATCGCGGGTTGCACGGTCATCATCAAGGCCTCGCCCGAAGCCCCGGCATCACCTTACTTCATGGCCGAGATTTGCGAAGAAGTGGGCCTGCCTGCCGGCGTGGTCAACGTGCTGACCGCCGAGCGCGAAGTGTCCGAAATGCTGGTGCGCAATCCGGGCATCGACAAGGTCAGCTTCACCGGATCGACCGCGGCGGGCCGCAAGATCGCTTCGATCTGCGGTGAACGGATTGCCCGCGTCACCCTCGAACTCGGCGGCAAGTCGCCGGCGGTAATCCTGGACGATTATGATATCGGCAAGGCGGCCGCTTCGATCGCGCGCACCGCCCCGCTGATGACCGGTCAGGTCTGCTCGTCGCTCACGCGCATCATCATCAGCGACAAGCGGCATGACGATTTCGTCGAAGCGCTCGCCGCCGCCTTCGGGGGCATCACGGTCGGCGATCCGTTCGACGCGGCGAGCCAGATGGGGCCGCTGGCGATGGCACGACAACGCGACCGGGTCGAAGGGCTGATTGCGCAGGCGAAAGCCGAAGGCGCGCAGCTTGCCACCGGCGGCGGGCGTCCCAGCCATCTCAACCGCGGCTATTTCATCGAGCCGACCGTCTTCGGCAACGTCGACAACTGTTCGACGATCGCGCGCGAAGAAATATTCGGCCCGGTGCTGAGCGTCATCCCGGCTGCAAGCGAAGAACAGGCGATCGATATCGCCAACGACACGATCTACGGCCTGAACAGCAGCGTGTTCACCGACGATCCCGAACGCGCCTATGCGGTCGGCCGTCGGCTGCGCGCGGGCACGGTGGGCCACAACGGCTTCAAGAACGACTTCGGCATAGCCTTCGGCGGCTTCAAGCAGTCCGGCATCGGCCGCGAAGGCGGCGTCGAGGGGCTTCACCCCTATCTCGAAGCCAAGACCATGGTGTTCGAAACCGCACCCAAAGCGGCGCGCTAGTCGGACGCCCCCCATGGAACAGTCGCCAATCCCTTCTGAAACCGACGTCATCATCGTCGGAGCCGGCTTCAGCGGGCTATACGCGCACTACCGGTTGCGCGCGCTGGGCCTGACGCTGACCGGCTTCGAGGCTGGACCCGATGTCGGCGGCGTATGGTACTTCAATCGCTATCCCGGCGCGCGCTGCGATGTGGAGAGCCTTGATTACTGCTATTCGTTCTCACCCGAGCTGCTCGACGAATGGCGCTGGAGCGAACGCTACGCAACCCAGCCCGAAATCCTCAGCTACATCGATCATGTCGCACAGCGGTTCGACCTGCGCCGCGACATAGCATTCGACACGCGGGTGGTCTCGGCCCGGTTCGATGAGGCCGCCGAGCGCTGGATCGTCGAAACCGATCGCGGGCACCGGGTCACCGCGCGGTTCGTCATCGCCGCCAGCGGGTGCCTGTCCGAGCCGAAAGCTCCCGATTTTCCGGGCCTGGAAGATTTCACCGGACAATGGGTGCAGACCTCGCTCTGGCCGAGCGATCCAGTCGAACTGGCTGGCAAGCGCGTGGCGGTAATCGGCACCGGTTCCTCCGGCATCCAGTCGATTCCACTGATTGCCCAGGAAGCCGCCCATCTGACGGTTTTCCAGCGCACGCCCAATTACACCCTGCCAGCTCGCAATGCGCCGATCGACCCGAACTACGAAGCCAGAGTGCGGGCCGACTATGTGGCGCATGTCGGGCGCAACAAGCTGACCAAAGGCGGCATCCAGTCACGAGTCGCAACGGGGCTTTCGGTGCACGAAGTGCCCGAAGCCGAGCGGGCCAAGGGGTTCGAGCAGGCCTGGGCGTTCGGCGGGGCCGGATTGCAGGTGCTGTACCGCGACCTGCTTGCCGAGTTGCCGGCCAACAGGATCGCGGCCGATTTCGTGGCATCGAAAATCGACGAGATCGTCGATGATCCGAAAACGGCATCGCTTCTTACCCCGAACGACTATCCGTTCGCGGCCAAACGCCTCTGCCTCGACACCGACTACTTCGCGACCTTCAACCGCGACAATGTCGAGCTGGTGGACATCCGCGACCATCCGATCGAGCGGATCACAACGCAGGGCGTGCAGGTTGCCGGGCGCGAGTACCCTGCCGACCTTATCGTCTTTGCCACCGGTTTCGACGCCATGACCGGCTCGCTGATGGCAATGAACATCGTCGGGCGTGATAGCCTGCCCCTTCGCGAGCACTGGCGCGAAGGCCCTGTCACTTACCTCGGACTGATGATGGCAGGCTTTCCCAACCTGTTCGCGATCAACGGGCCAGGCAGTCCCTCGGTGCTGGTCAACATGCTGGTGACGATCGAACACCATGTCGACTGGATCGCCGATTGCATCGCGCATCTGCTGAATACCGCGATTGCTGCAATCGAGCCAGACCGCCAAGCCGAGGCGGCCTGGTCGGATGAGGTGCAGGCCGTGGGTGCACGCACGCTCTATCCCCTCGCCCGCTCATGGTACATGGGTGATAATGTTCCCGGCAAGCCCCGCCGCTTCCTGGTCTACGCCGGCGGATTCGATGCCTATTCCACGCGATGTGCCGAGGTGGCAAACGCGGGATACAGCGGGTTTGTCATGCGAGAGCGACACATGATCGACGATACGCAGGGCACCGGCCAGCCCGTGCGATGAGCGATAAATTGGATGGCCGCCGGATTCTCATCACAGGCGCGGCCAGCGGGATGCGTTTGATCTGTGGCACTTGTTCGTCATTGCTAGCGAAGCGAAGCAATGACGAATGATTCTCCATTTTCCTGCAATCTGGTCTAGCATCCGGTGAAATGCGCCTCGCGCCGCTCGAATACCGAGGCGACCCCCTCGGCGTAGTCGGCAGTCGGCATCAAGATCGCCTGCTGGGCATGTTCATGCTCCAGAGCGGCGGCGACGTCGTCCGCGAGCCTGCCTTGCATGGTGGCACGCACCGCAGCGAGCGCAAGTGGCGCGTTGCCAGCGATTACCCGCGCCATTTCATGGGCAAGCCCGGCTTCCTCGCCTTCGCCCGCCAGCCTATCGACAAGCCCGATCGCCAGCGCACTTTCCGGTTTCAACCGTTCCGCCGACAACATCATCCAGCTTGCCCGCTGAACGCCGATCAGGCGCGGCAAAGTGCAGGTCAATCCGAAACCGGGGTGGAAGCCGAGCCGAACAAAGTTGCTGGAGAATTGCGCGCCAGGCCCCGCCACTCTGAAATCGGCGGTCAAGGCGAGGCCCAGGCCCGCACCGATTGCAGCACCATGCACCGCTGCAATCATCGGCTTCCTGCGGCGAAACAGGCGTTTGGCTTGCTGGTAGAGCAGGGCGATGGCAGCCATACCTTCGCCCTGCGCAATGCTTTCGTCACCGGCGAGATCAGCACCGGCACAAAACGCCTTCCCCTCTGCGACGAGCACCGAGCAGCGAAGCCCGGCATCGGCATCGATCGCTTCCAGTGCGTCCGCCAGCCCGGAAAGCAGCTCGGGACACGCATAGTTGAAAGGAGGCTTTGAAAAGCAGATCTCGGCGACTGGGCCATCGACACGGGTGCTGATCTTGATGCTCATGGCGAGACCTTTAGTTGCTCCAGGCGTTCAACGCAAAATTGCCCTGCCATTGCTTCAACCCGCACTCAGCAGCTTCGCTCCGTGGGGATTTGCGCTCGGCCGGCCATGCTCGGCTTCCCAGGCGTCGCTCGCATCGTAACAGGCTTCAACCACAGCAGCATAGGTTTCGCGAAACAGGGCGCGCTGTTCGGGGTGGTCGAAGACGAAGGCGCGGTTGTGTTTGACCGCATCGAGCACCATTGGCGCGATCGCGTCGGGGTGGAAGAACGCGAGGCTGGTTTGCTCGTCGTTGACCTCGCCGACATGGACCTCGCCCTCGCCCGGCCCGCCGAATTGCGCCGGGCGATAGCGCGCGTTGTTTTCCTTCATTCCCGTTGCCACGCCGCCCGGGCAGTAGCTGGTGGTGAATACGTCGTGCGGCTTCAGCTCCAGCGCGAGGTTCATCATCATGCCGATGATCCCCATCTTCGCCGCCGAATAGGGCACGTGCACCGGAATCCAGCCGGGCAGCAGCCCGGCCATCGAGGCGGTGGCACAGACATGCCCGCCGCCCGCCGCGATCATGCCGGGAAGGAAGGCGCGGGTGGTGTTCATCACCCCGTGGAGATTGACCGTGAGGATCCAGTCGACGTCCGCATCCGACATCTCCATCAGGGGATCGAACGAGGTTGCCCCGGCATTGGCGAAGACCAGCTGGACCGGGCCGAGCGCCGCCGTCGCCGCATCGCGCATGGCACTGATTGAAGCGCGGTCGCAGACGTCGCATTGCAGCGCCACCGCCGTGCCGCCGGCGGCGTTGATGGCAGCGGCAACCTTTTCGGCATTTTCCAGCAGGATGTCGGCAACAGCGACGCTTGCCCCCTGCCGTGCCAGTTCCTCGGCCAGCCCCATGCCGATGCCGCTGCCACCGCCGGTGACGACTGCCGCCTTGCCGCTGATCTCCGTCATGCACCCAGATCCTCTCGTGCCATTGCTGCTCGCCGCCCGAGTAAGCACACGAGCGCGAGCTTGCCAAACCGCCCCGGCGCTTTTCCCGTTCCGTTGCGATGCCGCGTCACCTAGACAGTCCGTCGGAACGCAGAGGACACCGCCTTCAGTCCGCCTTCACTGCCCGGAGCCAAGGGCCGAACAGCCGTGGCAAAGATAATAGACAACACTGTTGATTAGCTATATCCGGCACAAAACGATTCGATTGGAGAGATTTATGGATTGCCACGTGAGCCACACCCCCCCAGCGTCCGAAATCGATATCCCGGCGCTGCGCGCGAAATACTATGCCGAGCGCGACAAGCGGCTCAATCCCAAGGCCGGCGCGCAATATATCAACGACGGGCCGGGCGACCTTCACGATCTTTACAACCACGATCCGCACATGCCCGTAGCCGCGCGCGATCCGATCATCGAGGAACTCGACGTGGCGATCCTCGGTGCCGGCTTCGGCGGCACCATGGCCGGCTACCATCTCACCCAGCAGGGCGTGACCAATTTTCGCAATATCGACCATGCCGGCGATTTCGGCGGGGTATGGTACTGGAACCGCTATCCCGGCATCCAGTGCGACAATGAGAGCTATTGCTACTTGCCGCTGCTCGAGCAGACCGGTTTCATGCCCTCGCGCCGCTTCGCGCCGGGGCCCGAGATCATGGGCTATGTCCGCCTGATCGCAGAGAAATTCGGCTTTGCTGACAAGGGACTGTTCCACACCCTTATCACCCGACTGGTCTGGGATGAGGCGAGCCAGCGCTGGATCATCTCGACCGACCGCGGCGACGAAATCCGCGCGCGGCATGTTATCATGGGCTGCGGTGTGCTCAACATGCCCAAGCTGCCCGGGATCAACGGCATCGCCAAGTTCAAGGGCAAGATGTTCCACACTTCGCGCTGGGAATACGGCTATACCGGCGGTTCCTGCGACAACCCGGCGCTCGACAAGCTCAGGGACAAGCGCGTCGCCATCGTCGGCACTGGTGCCACCGCGATCCAGGCAGTGCCGTTCCTGGCGCAATACGCCAAGCACCTCTATGTCGTGCAGCGCACGCCGTCGTGCATTGACGAACGCCCCAATCCGCCCACTGACCCCCAGTGGATCGAGAGCCTCGAGCCGGGCTGGCAGCAGGAGCGCATCGCCAACTTCCAGCGCTTCGCGCAGGAGGCCCCGTTGCCCGGCGAGACCGATCTGGTCTGCGACTTCTGGACCGAGCTCAACCGCAACCTGTTCGCCGAACTGGCCGCCGAAAGCTGGCCGCAGCTCACCCCCGAGCAATTCATGGAACGGCGCGAGGTGGTGGATTATCAGGTGATGGAGCGCTTCCGCCGCCGCGTCGATGAAACCATCAAGGATCCCGAACTCGCCGAAAGGATGAAGGCCTATTACCGCTTCCTGTGCAAGCGGCCCTTGTCCAGCGACACCTTCTATGCCTGCTTCAACCAGCCGAATGTGACGCTGGTCGATACCTCGGAGACTCAGGGCCTTGAGCAAATCACAGAGACCGGCTTCCGCCAGCAGGGTATCGACTACGAGGTCGATTGCATCATCTTCGCCTCGGGCTTCGAAGTTTCGAGCGAGCTGGAAAAGCGCTGGGGTTTCGAGGCGGTCTCCGGGCGCGGCGGGGTTTCGCTATACGACAAGTGGCGCGAGGGTCCGGCGACGCTGCATGGCAGCGCGACCCACGGTTTCCCCAACATGTTCTTCATCGGCTACATCCAGGGCGGGCTCAACGGCTCGGTGACCGAGCAGTTCGGCCGCCAGGGCGAGCATGCCGCGTGGATCATTGGCGAAACCATGCGCCGCGGCGCGAAATCGGTCGAGGTTACCGAAGAAGGCCAGCAAGGTTACATCGACCATTTCAAGCAGGTCGAGTTCGATACCACCGCCTTCCAGGCTGAATGCACCCCCAGCTATTTCTCCAACGAAGGCCAGAAGGACGCGCCGTGGCAGCTGTTCCGCTCTTACGGACCGGGCTGGAACGCCTTCATGAAACTGCTTGGCGACTGGCGGGCGGAAGGCAACCTGGCTGGCATGGAGCTGCGCTGAACAGTTGAACTGCGGCCCGCGATGGGGAATCATCGCGCGGCCCAATCGAGCACTGCGGGAGAAGGCGATGAACGAGCTGACCAAACTCACCAGCGGCAACATTTCGGCCGAGGACATGGCGCGCGAGCGGCTGGTCTCCTATGGCTCCGAAGCCTTCCTCAGCCGCGAGTATCTCCAGGCGGAAAAGAAGCTGCTGTGGCCGAAGATCTGGCAGATGGTCGAACGCGAGACCGATCTGCCCGATCCGGGTGACTGGCTGACCTACAATGTCGCCGACGAATTGATCGTCGTGCTGCGCAAGCACGATGGCACGCTCAGGGCATTCCATAACGTCTGTCCGCATCGCGGCCGCCAGCTCGTCTCGGTGCCCGACGGGGTCCATTCGGTACGCGGCAATGCGCGGCAGAACTTCGTCTGCGGCTTCCACGGCTGGACTTTCGATCTTGACGGCCAGAACACCTACATCCTTGACAAGGACGACTGGAACGGCGGGCTGACGGCGGAGAATACCTGCCTGTCCGACGTCAAGGTCGATACCTGGCAGGGCTATATCTACATCAACATGGACCCGGACTGCATCAGCCTGACCGAATGGATGGGCCGCTGCGGCGAGATTCTGGGTCACTTCGACCTTGCCGGCATGCATTACAAGTGGCGGCAGTGGGCGATCTATCCGTGCAACTGGAAGACAGCGATCGAGGCTTTCCTTGAACCCTATCACGTCGCCGGAACGCATACGCAGTTGCTCGCCTATGGTGATTACTACGCGCTTTCAAAGCAGTATGGTCTGCATTCGCTGTCGAGCTACGACACCCGCAACGACAACTTCAAGATGGCCGAAAGCGCGGGCACAACGCGCGCCGGCAAAGGCGATGATGCCCGCGTTTCAACTTACGAGCTGATCCGCGAGAACTATGAGACGGTCAACTTTTCCGCCTCGACCGAAACGTTGGTCAATGCCGCCAGCCGGCTGGTCGACGAGCTGCCCGAAACCGCGACGCCCGGCGAAATCATCGCCCACTGGCTGAAAAGCGCCAAGGCGGACGACGCCGCGCGCGGGGTGATCTGGCCTGAAGTTCCGCCAGCGATCAAGAGCGAATCGGGCCTCGCCTGGGGCATCTTCCCCAACCAGAACATCCTCCACGGCGAGACTTTCGCGCTGTGTTACCGGGTGCGTCCGTTTGGTGACGATCCCGGCAAGTGCGTGTTCGAGAGCTATGCACTCGAACGCTTTCCGCCCGGCGAAGAGCCCGCAACCGAATGGGTCCATGCCTTGCCCACCGGCGAGAACTGGGGGTCGGTGCTGGCGCAGGACTTCTCGAACATGGAGTTCGTCCAGAAGGGCATGAAGAGCAGCGGCTTCCGCGGCACAATGCCCAATCCGCATCAGGAGCAAAAGGTGATCAACCTGCACCGCAACCTGGCCGAATTCATGGAAGGTCGCGGTGCGCCGAGACTGGGCCTGCCCGAGGGTGTCGTGCGCGCTACGCGATAACCTTCGCCGCACGCAGCGCGGCGATGCGGTCTTCGGGCAGATCGAGAATGTCGCGCAGCACCGCATCGGTATCCTGACCGAGCACTGGCGGCGCGCTTGGCGGGTCCTGACCCTCGAACGTGACCGGTCGCCCGACAATCGGAATGCGCCCCAGCGCCTGGTGTTCGACCTTGAGCACCATGCCGCGCGCTTTGGTCTGCGGCTGGTTCAGAGCCTCAATGACCCCCAGGATCGGCGCGTGTGGCACTTCGAATGCGGTGAAAATGCCGACCAGTTCCTCCACGCCCCGCGTGCGGGTGAAAGCCGAAACGATCTCGTTGACTTCGGCGCGCGCATCGCGGCGTTTTTCGAGGCTGTCGTAGCGCGGGTCGGCGGCGAGTTCGGGACGACCGATCGAATCGCATATGCGCGACCAGAAGCCTGCGGTCAGGCAGGCAATGACGATCGAGCCGTCCTTCGCCGGGAATATCCCATAGGGCACCAGATTGGCATGCTGCGAGCCCTGCCGCACCGGATCCGCGCCGGTGAAGAAGGCGAGTTGCGCAATGTAGCCGAGCAGGCCGATCAGGCCGTCCATCAGGCTGACATCGATATAGCGTCCGCGCCCGGTGCGCGTCCGCTCATACAGCGCCGAGAGAATGGCGATCGGGCCATTGATCCCGCCAACCAGGTCGCCCAGCGGGATGCCGAGCTTGGTCGGCAGGCCTTGGGGCTCGCCGTTCATGGCGAGCGCGCCCGACATGGCCTGGAGCACGATATCGAAGCTGGGATTGTCCTTGAGCGGGCCAGTCTGGCCATAGCCCGAGATCGCGCAATAGATCAGTTGCGGGTTGATCGCGGCGAGCACTTCGTAGCCGATGCCGAGCTTGTCCATCACCCCGGGCCGGTAATTCTCGACGACGATGTCGCATCGCACCGCGAGGTCTTTCGCCAGCGCGACGCCATCGGCGCTCTTGAGATCGATGACGATGCTCTTCTTGCCGCGATTGACCGCGAGGTAATAGTGGCTCTCGCCATCCTTGATCGGCGGAAAGCCGCGCGTCTCGTCGCCGGCCCCCGGCGGCTCGATCTTGATCACTTCGGCACCCATGTCGGCTAGCGCCAGACTCGCGGCAGGGCCAGCGAGCACGCGCGTGAAATCGAGCACGCGCAGGCCCGCGAGCGGGCCGGGGTATGAGGCTGGTTCGGTCATGGGCCTCCCGTAGCAAGCCCCTCCCCTACAGGGGAGGGGCGAGGCCGCTCAACCCTTGATCGGCAATTCGGCCACCGAGGTGCCGAACGCCGAAAGCTCGCCGCGATGCGTGGTCGCCTTCTGTTCGACCTCGACGTACTTCTTGCCATTCTCCTCGAACTTGCGCGTCACCGTGCCGTCGATGAACAGCACGTCGCCATCGGGATTGTGGCGGCGGATCTGGCAGCCGGTCTTGTGCAGGAAACCATCGTCGCCGATCCAGTTGGTCATGGCGTGGGTCAGCCAGGAATTGCGCTCCGGGCCGTAATCATAGGCACCCGGTGCGCCGACTTCGAGCGCGAAGGCCTCGTCCCAGTGGACGCGCTCGGGGCAGTCGGGCACGTTGAAGCGGTTCTTGATGCCGAGCCCGGGGTGCGCCTGCTGCATCTTCCACGCCAGCTTGTTGGCGCGGATATAGAGCCCGCCCCAGCCCTGCGCGTAGCAGATGAAGCCAGTGACCGTCATCGGCCCCTTCACCATGCGCGGCAGGGTGTCGCCGACCGCCACGTCTTCCCAATAGCGCGGTGTCGCGCCGCGGACTTCCTCGCCGGCATAGAGGTCGGAATATTCCTGCAACTGCTCCTCGGTGAAGGGCTCCACCCGGCCGCGCGCTTCAGTGTACTTGGTGCCGCGCTCGCGCGCTTCGTCGCGGTCAGTGCGGAACACCCAGCTATCGGCCTCGGCGACCTGATCGCCATGCTGGTTGTAGAAATCGACGTGGTAGATCTGCTGGAACGAGCGCCCGGCAAACTTGGTCTGGTGCTCGACCAGGTCCTTGAGGTGGGCCTCGGTGGTGATCACATCGTTGCGCAGCACCGGCTTGTGCCAGGTCCAGTCGGCCCCGGCCCACATCGCGTGGACCCCTGAAAGCCCGCCGCAATAGCCCGAGATCAGCCGGCTGGTGGTGAACAGGAAGCTGGGCAAAGCGACCAGCGAACCATACCTGGTCTTGGCCGCATAGTCCGGATCGCACCACAGGCGGTTGTCGTCACCGATGCCGTGGGCATAGTGACGGATCGCGTCGCGGGTCGCTTCGTAGTTCCACGGTTCGACCGTGTTTTCGATCTTGACGCCGATGCGGCTGCGCAGGTCGTCGAGACCCGCTTCGGTGATCTTGGGAAATTTGTTGGTGGACATTTTTCGTTCTCCTGAATGTGAAGCTCAAAGCCCCTCCCCTTGAGGGGAGGGGTTGGGGTGGGGGTTGTCCGGCAAACGCTGCGTTTGCGGCCAGCCCCCACCCCGCTGCGACTAGGACTTGCTACGCAAGCCCAAGTCTCACTGCCCCTCCCCTGAAGAGGAGGGGCAAACTCATTCCGACGTCGCCTTCGCCACCTCGCGGTCGCGCAGCACTTTCCTGTGCACCTTGCCCGCCGGGGTCTTGGGAAGTTCCGCGGTAAATTCGACAATCCGCGGGAATTCATGCTGGGCAAGACGTTCCCGCGTGAAGTCCTGCAATTCCTTGACAAAGTCGTCGCTGGCGGCGCGGCCGGTGACGACGAAGGCCTTGACCACCAGCCCGCGTGTCGCGTCCGGCGCGCCGATCACTGCGCATTCCTGGACATCGGGATGCTTGAGCAGGGTGTTTTCGATCTCAACCGCGCTCATTGTCCAGCCGGCCGAAATGATCACGTCATCGGCGCGGCCGCAGTGATAGAAATAGCCGTCCGCGTCGATCTTCGCGAGGTCCTTGGTGGTTTCCCACGCCCCGCGCCGCCACAGCATCAGGTCGCCGGTTTCGCCGGGATCGCAGGCGCTGCCATCGGCGCGCTGCACTTCGAGCCTCTGGCCGGGAACCGCCTTGCCGAGCGAGCCGGGCTTGACCGTGAAATCGCTCGCGCCGGGAAAATTGACCAGCACCACGCCGATCTCGGTGGTGCCATACATCGAGCAGGCGGGAACCTTGAAGTACGCGGCGATGAAGTCGAGCGTCGCCGGATCGATCGGCTCGCCGGTGTAGGACAGCTTGTCGAAGTGGAAGGGGAAATCCTGCGCCTTCCCGCTGTTTTTCATCATCCGGTAGTGCGTCGCGGCGGCGGACATGTTGGTGATCCTGTAGCCGCTGAGCGCCTGCATCAGCCGCACCGGATCGAAGCGCCCGGCAAAGGTGCCGGTGGTCACGCCCATGCCCAGCGGGGCGAGCGTGCCGTGCCACAGCCCATGCCCCCAGGCCGGTGAGGACGGGCAGAAGAACTCGTCTCCAGGCCGAATGCCAGTGCCGTAAAGCGCGGCGAACATCAGCGTCACCAGGGTGCGGTGCGAATGCTTGACCGCCTCGGGAAGTTCGCGCGTCGTGCCGGAAGTATACTGGAAGACCGCCATATCGTTGGCTTTTGTCCTCGGGGTATAGCTGTCGGGGAAATGCGAGATGGTCGTGAGGAAAGCATCGTCGGCAACGATCACCCTCGGGCCTTCAACGGATCGCGCCAGTTCCGCCTTTTCGGCATTGGTCACCAGGATCGCCGGGTTGCAATCGCCCACCCGCAAGCGCAGCGCATCGGGGCCGAACAGGGTGAACAAGGGCACCGAAATCGCGCCGGTCTGCATGGCGCCAAACAGGCAGACGTAAAACGCCAATGAAGGTTCGAGCATGAAGGCGATCCGCTCGCCCGGCTTGACGCCCTCGGCATCGAGCCAGTGAGCGAAACGCGCCGCGCCCGCCGCGATGGTGTCGAAGCTCAGCTCTTCGTCCGAACCATCCGCATGGGCGATGCGCACCGCCGCGCGGCCCGAGCCGTCGGCATGGCGGGTAATGCATTCGTGCGCGATGTTGAGATGGTCGCGATCTCCGTCGAACAGCTCCCACAGCGCATCGCCGCTGGCATGCGCGGTGGCGTCGGCATAGCTAGTATAGTCGGTCAGCCTGGGCATCGTCTCACCGGAAAATCGTTGGAACTGGGCCACCGAATCGCCGGTGTGCCGATCATCTCGCAGCCTATGCCCGAAATCGCTTGATATTGCAAATATAGAATGCTATTCAATATGCAGAATGCATGACGCCACTGCTCCTTCCACTGTCAAGGACAGCAAAGCCCCCGCGATCAGCCGCGCCGCCGCTGTGTTGCGCCTGGTCGGCAAGAGCGATGCACCCCTGCCGCTCGGCATCATAGCTCGCGAACTCGGGCTCAATCCCAGCACCTGCCTCTATGTCTGCCGCGCCCTGGTCGCCGAGGAGCTGCTGTCATTCGATCCCGCAACCAAACGCTATGCGCTCGAAGCCGGGGTGCTGACGCTGGCCCGCCAATGGCTGCGGCGCAACCAGTTCCCCGATCTCGCCCAACCCGCGCTCGACCGGCTGGCGCAGCACTTCGGCGTGACCATGCTCGGCGTGCAGATTGTTGGCCTCGACCATATCGTCACCGTCGCCGCCGCACAGGCGGGCGGCTTTCAACTCTCGGTCCAGGTCGGCAGCCGCTTTCCGGCGCTGATCAGTGCTACAGGGCGCTGCATCGCTGCCTTCGGCAGCTACGCGGAGGCCGATCTCGAAGCGCGCTTCGCCAAGCTGCGCTGGGACGATCCGCCGAGCTTTGCCGAATGGCAGGCGCAGGTGGAGCAGACCCGCATTCACGGCTTCGGCGTGGACGAAGGCAACTACATTGCCGGCGTCACCGTGTTGGCCGCGCCGGTATGGAAGGGCAGCGGACGCCCGAGCCACGCGCTCGTCTCGATCGGCATCGGCAGCGCGCTCAAGAAGTCGCTGCCCGAATTGCAGGCCGCACTGGTCGATGCGGCGCGGACTGTGACCGGGCAGCTGGGCGGCGAGACGGGCTAGCCCGGACGCAGCATCAGCACGCTGCCCTCGGCATCGCCCGAAACATAGAGTTTGCCATCAGCGCCAGCGGCGAGCCCGGCGAAGGACGTCATCGGCCCGCACATGTCGCCCACCCCGCCGAGCGGCTTGACGACGATCCCCGGCGGTGCGCCGACCGGCAACTGCGCGGCGATGGTGCGCCGCGCGCCGTCCGAAAGGTCGCACTCGACGACGTGCTTGGCGGCAACGTCGAGCACGAACAGCTTGCCGCCGGCAATGGCTAAGCCCTGCGGCTCACCCAGGCCGTCGATCACGGTCTCCGGCTTGCCGGCGGCGATCTTCGCCACCCGCCCTGCCCCGCTCTCGGCGACACAGACCGCGCCATCCACCGCGACCGCAACGCCCGTCGGCTGATCGAGCCCGCCCGCCAGTTCGCGCACCTCGCCATTTTCGGCCAGCATGACGCGGCCCGAATCATAGTCGGCGAAGACCGCGCCCCCGCCTGGCGCGGGAGCAACACCCATCAGCCGGTCGAAGCCGCTGGCGAGCAGTTCGGGCTCATGGCCCGGCGTCCAGCGTGCAACGGTGCCGTTGGCGGTGGTGACCAGCAAGTCGTCGCCCCCGGCAGACACCATGCCGCGCAGGAAGCCGGGATACATGCCGCCGAACAGCGTGCCGACCAACCGGCGCTCGCCGCCGGGCGGGATGGCATAGGCAAACATGCCGTCGGCCACGAAAACCGTCCCCGTCTGATTCACCGCAAGCCCCATCGGCCACTGGAAGCCCGCCTCGATGAACGGCTTCCACTTGCCGCCGCCCAGCAGCTCGAAAATGCCGCCAGTGATATGCGAGGCGAAAAGGCGCTCTCCGACGAAAACGCAATTGTCCAGACCGGGGGCGATATCGGCAAGCACTTCGCGGCTGCCGTTGCGCGGATCGATGCGCAGCACCTGGCCACTGCCGACCTGCGTCGAGATGATGAAGCCGTGGGCGTCGAACTTCACCGAATCGGGAATTCCAAGGTCTTTCGCCACCACTTCGGGAGCGCCGCCGTCGAGGCTGACCCGCCAGATTTCGTTGGCCGCCTGCGCAGGGAAATAGAGCTTGCCGTCGGGGCCGACCTCGAAGGCATTGGGCATCGGCACGTCGGCGAGGATCACCCGCGATTCGCCGGTCGAGCGGTCGAACTCGCGGATATTGCCGCCCATGCGCAGCTCCCCGGCGATCACACGGTCCTGGTGGACGGTGACCGGGTTGGCGATCGGGACATCGCCGTTGAGCACGCGGGTGGTGCCATCCGGATGCAGCACGGAGAGCCGGTCGGAGGTTATTTCGGTGCAATAGAGATTGCCGGCCGAATCGAAGGCGAGATCGTCGGGGCCGACTATGCCGCCGCCGATCGGGCTGATCGTTTCAATCGCGCCGCTCACCGGGTCGATCGCGCTGACCTGGCTGCCGCAGACCTGCGCCACGTAGATGCGCCCGTCCTTGCCGGTGCGCATGCCGTTGGCACCATAGAGCCGGCTCGGCGGGGTCAGCCGCGCGAGCGTCCAGCCTTCGGCAAGCCTGGCGAGGGGCGCGACATAGCGCGGCGGGGTCTGGGCCATCGGCGATCCTCTTTCACACGAAACGGTTTTCGCGTTCGCTTGGGTATCGCCGCCGGCTGCCCCGTGCAATGCCGCGATCAGGCCGCGACGACTGGCTCGCGGCCTTTCAGCGTCACCCGGTGCAGGCGGCGACCGGACTCGACATCGAACGGAGTCACCCGGTGCATCGTGCCGGTGTTGTCCCACATCACGACATCGCCCATCCGCCAGCTATGGCGATAGGTGAACCGGGGCTGTTCGGCATGCTGGATCAGCCGCGCGATCAGCGCGTCGCCTTCCGCCTGGTCCATGCCGACGACCTTCGCAGCAGTCCAGCCCAGCACCAGCGACTTGCGGCCCGAGCCATGCCGCCAGACCAGCGGATGGACCCGTCCGGTGGAGAAATGCTCATTGCCGCCGAACGGGTTGATCCCGGCGGGAAGCTCGACCTTGCGGAACTGCGCCACCGTGGTGTGCTCGACTTCGAGGCCGTCGATCAGGGCTTTGTCGTCGTCCGGCAGCGCCTCATAGGCGGCATAGGTGTTGGCGAACTCAGTCTCGCCGCCCTCGGGTGAGAGCACCGCCGGAGTGAGCAGCGTGCCCAGCGGCGGCAGGGGCGTGTCGAGCCGGTCCATGTGCCAGGCGCGCGTGCCATAGAGGATCAGCGCCAGCGGGTTGAACTTCTCATCCATCGTCACCTTGAAAATGCCGAGCTCGTCCTGGTCGTCGATCGGGCTGACGGTGGCGGCAAAGGCCTTGAGTTCGGCATCGTCGAAGTGGACATCGCGGAACACCAGCACGCCGCGCTCG
This sequence comes from uncultured Alphaproteobacteria bacterium, assembly GCA_963777795.1. Lineage (GTDB taxonomy): Bacteria > Pseudomonadota > Alphaproteobacteria > Sphingomonadales > Sphingomonadaceae > Novosphingobium. Next base: position 147,714 of record CAVZRM010000002.1, on the reverse strand, counting down.
ACCAGCAGGTCGCGGATCTGCGCGCCATGTTCGCCACCGAGCAAGGTCGCGGCATCGGCGTGGACCTGGCTGCCGATCAGCGGTTGCAGGTTGTCGTAATCGAGTGCCATCCTCGTCCTCTCCGGTATACTGGCGCAGCGCTTTCAGCAGTTCCCCGGTTGGGGATCGTTTGCAAGCGCGATGCCGAGGCAATTGGTCAACATCGCCCTGACGGTGCGCGGTCGCGGCAAGCGCTCCAACAATTTGCGCATCATGCCCTCCCGGTTTCGCTCGCCAGCAGCGCCGGATCGATACCTTCCGCCCTCCAGGCCGCCGTCCAGCGCCGTTCAACCGGCGTATCGAACAGGATCGCACTGCGCCCTTCGGCGGCATACCAGCCGTGTCGGCGCATTTCGCTATCGAGCTGGCCTGGACCCCAGCCGGCATAGCCCAGCGCGATCAGCCAGCGGCTCGGCCCCCGTCCCTCGGCGATCGCGCGCAACACGTCGAGCGAAGCCGAGAGCTTGCCGAGCGGCTCCACGGCGAGCGATTCGTCTCCGCCCCAGTCGGACGAATGCAGCACGAAGCCGCGCCCCGGCTCGACCGGGCCGCCATGCAGCACCGGGCAATCGGGGGCGAGACCGGGATCGATATCGAGCTCTTCAAGCAGCGCATGCAGGCGCACGCCTTCGCGGATCGTGGCCACATCGAGCCCAAAGGCCCCGTTCTCGTCATGCACGCATAGCGCAATCGCCGCGTGGTCGAAGCGCGGATCGCCCATTCCGGGCATGGCCAGCAACAGCCGACCGGCAAGATACTGGGCGTCCGTCATGCTCTTGGGGTCATTGCCCTTCCGATCCTACCAATGCGGCGCGCGGTAGCCAAGGCTGCGCGACAGCCCCTCGGCCTCGGCCAGCACCATTTCGGCGAGCGCGATGCGGCGGCCCTGCGATCGTGAACTGGGCGCGGCGGCGACCAGCGCGCCGAGCACATTGCCTGCCGCGTCGCGAATCACAGCGGCGGTCCCGGTCACACCGTCTGCGGCCTGATCGACCGTCTGCGCCACACCAGCCACACGCGCCTCGGCGATTGCCTCCGCCAGACGCGGGCGGGCGGTTTCGGTCTCTCCGGTCAGCGCTTCGGGACGCAGGTTCTCCAGATACCGCCGCAGCGATGCTTCGTCGCCGGCGGCGAGCAGCGCCCTGCCCGCCGCCGTTGCATAGAGCGGACGCCGATCCCCCGGTGAAGCGGCAAAACGCACCGAGTTCGCGCTCTCGACAACATCGACATAAGTGATCGTTTCACCATCGCCGTCGCGCACCGCATAAAGCGCAGTCTCGCCGGTGCGTGCCGTCAGCTGGCGCAGCGCCCCGCGCACCAGATCGGGGGTCGGCCAGCGGCGGCGCGCCTCGACCAGCGCGCTTCCCAGCCCGAAAGCACCCGGTCCCAATCGCCACACGCCTTCGCTGGCGACGACGAAATGCTCCACAGCAAGCCCGCGCAGCAGCGCGGCGAGGCTGCTTTTGGGGGTATCGAGCGCACGCGCCAGATCGGCCAGCGATAGCGGCGCGGCGCTGGCGCAAAGCGCTTCGAGCAGGCGGATCACCCGGGTCACCGATTGCGGCGATGTGGCTTTGCGAAGGTCTGCGGGCATCGCCGCGATACCAGCCCAGTGCGGATGCGAATGCAAGCGTTCTGACTATCGCCATCGTCAAGTGAACGCCGGGATCACCTCGTTTGCAAACAGTTCCGCATAGGGTTGAAACCGTGCCGTCGGCAGGCCCGGGGGTACGGCCAGCATGATATGCTCGATCGGCATTTTCGCGGCCATGCCCTTGAACAGTTCCACTGCCTTTTCAGGTGTATAGATGCGCAATATGCCAGATTCTTTGAATGCGTCGAGCCCCATCTCACTCATCGATCTTTCTTCTGCGACGCCCAGCGCCCGGTCCTCCGCCGCCCATTCGCCATAGCTGTTGTTGACATGGTGCATGTGCGGGGCAAGCTCGGCCATGGCCGCTTGGGGATCGCGCGCGACCATGGTCATCAGTTCGGGAACACGCACTCTGGCCGCCGCGACGTCCTTGCCCGCCGCCGCCAGCGCTTCGAGGTAGAGCGGCACTGCCTCGACATTGCCGAAATAGCCGTCGGCATAATGCGCCACGCGCTCCATCGCCTTGGGCACGAAGCCGCCAATAAACAGCGGGATGCGACCGCGCGGTGCCGGCGGCATCAGCCGGGCACCGGCGAAGCGGAAAAACTCGCCCTCGTGATCGAGCGTCTCGCCGGCCCACAGCCGGGTTACAATGGCGAGGAATTCATCGAAGCGCCGCCCGCGCTTGCCGAATTCGACGCCGTAGGCCGCAGTCTCGCGCCGCCGATAGCCGATGGCGAGCGCCAGATCGAGCCGGCCCTGCGAAAGCACATCGAGAACCGCGCAGTCCTGGGCAAAGCGCACCGGATGGTAGAGCGGAGCGAGCGCCACGGCGGTGCCCAGCCGCATCGTCCTGGTGCGCGCGGCGATGGCTCCGAGCGTCACCAGCGGCGAAGGCATGTAGCCATCCTCGGCCAGGTGATGCTCGGGCACCCAGGCCCCGGTGAAGCCGAGGCTCTCGGTCCATGCGGCGAAGTCCAGCGTCTCGGCGTAAAGCGCTTCGAACGAGCGGGGCCACTGAGGCGGATTGCGGAAATCGTAGAGGTATCCGAAAGTCAGTTTGCCGGCCATGCGACTCTCCCGGATGCGGCTGCCGAAAGGCAGGCCCACAACTTGCCTTCGTATCCGCACAGTGTAGTCCCGCAGCAACAAGAATCGGCAAGGCGGAGAGGAAACATGGCTGCGCTATCAGGCAAGGTTGCTGTTGTCACCGGGGCCAGCCGCGGCATCGGCAAGGGCATCGCGCTAGTGCTCGCCGGGCAGGGCGCGACAGTCTATGTCACCGGGCGCAGCGTCACCCCGGGGGAATATTACCTCCCCGGCACGGTCGGCGAAACAGCGGCACTGTGCACCGAGCGTGGCGGAAAGGGCATCGCGGTCGCCTGCGATCATGGCAACGACGAGCAGGTCGCCGCGCTGTTCGATCAGGTGCGCCGCGACGAGGGCAAGCTCGACATCCTGGTCAACAACGCCTTCACCCTGTCCGACGACCTGATCGAGCCCAAGCCGTTCTGGGAAAAGCCGCTGTCCAATCTGGAAATGTGGCAGGTCGGCGTGCGCTCCAGCTTCATCGCCGCCTGGCACGCCGCACCGCTGATGGTGCCGCAGCAGTCGGGACTGATCGTTGCCATCTCGGGCTTCGTCGGCGTCACCTATACCTTTGGCGTGGTCTTCGGCACTGCCAAGACTGCGGTCGATCGGATGGCGCGTGACATGGCGATCGAACTCAAGCCGCACAATGTCGCCTCGCTGTCGCTGTGGCAGGGGCTGACGCTGACCGAGAAGGCGCACTACAACCTCGCCCAGTCGAAGGAAAAGATGACCACATCGATCACCAGCATGACCGGCAGCTCGGTTGAGCATCCCGGCCGCGTGATCGCGGCGCTCGCCGCCGATCCGGAGATCATGCAGCGCTCGGGCGGAACCTTCATCACCACCGAAGTGGCGATGGAATACGGCATCACCGATATCGACGGCCGCGTCATCCCGTCGGCGCGCGACAGCCGCGGCGGGCCGATCTGGCAGCCGGTCTGAGCGAAGGCGGAAGGACAGCGCGCATGAGCATTTCGCCCGAAAAACTCGCCCGGATCGACGCGCTGCTCGACAAGCAGGAGATCCACGAATGCCTCACCCGGTTCAGCCGGGGCATGGACCGCTTCGACCGCGACATCTACCTCTCGGCCTTCTGGGCCGACGGAACCATAGCCGCCGGGCCGTTCGTCGGCACTCCGCAAGAATGCTGGGACTGGGCGATCCCGATGCACGATGCCGGCCAGATCGCGCACCACCACAGCCTGCTCAACGTCTCCATCGCTCTCGACGGAGATACGGCGCACAGCGAAACCTACTACATCTTCGCCGCGCGCAACCGCGACGACAGCAACTGGATCGCCGGCGGGCGCTATGTCGACCGGCTTGAGCGGCGCGCCAATGAATCCGGGCAGGGCGAATGGCGCATCGCCATGCGCCACAACGCCATCGAGTGGTCGGGCATCCTGCCGACGATGGACATTCCCTTCGCCGATGTGCCCGGCATTCTCGAAAACGGGATCGCCGCGCGAAGCAAGGACGACGTCAGCTACATCCGCCCGCTGACTAACCACAGGACGCGGCAGATTCCGGGTTAAGGCCTTGCTCCCCTTCCCTCTTGATGGGGGAAGGATACGGAGCCTTACCCCAGAAAGGGGTTAGGCGGAGTTGGAAGGGGGTGATCTTGCCCCACAGGCAGCGCTGCGCGGAGAGCGCACCCCCACCCTACTGCGGCTAAGCCACTTCGTGGCCAAGCCTCCGTAACCCTCCCCCATCAAGGGGGAGGGGCACACCTTCACTACCCCCGCAGCACCACCAGCAACACCGGATCGAGCAGCAGATGGCACGCCCCATGCCCCGCCAGCGCCGCCAGCCAGCCGTGGCGCCAGTAGAGCCAGCCCCAGACGCAGCCGACCAGCCAGAAGCGCAGCGCGCCATAGAGCGGCGCGGCGAGCACGATGCCGCCGACATTGACGAATTGCGCGATGACGATGGCGGCGACGATCCACGCGGGGGTCAACCGCCCGCGCCACCAGGCGAACAGCATGACCAGCGCGGTCATCAGCAGCAGGCGGAATTTCACTTCGTCGAGCGCCGCCGCCAGGCAGGCGGCGAACATCCGCGGTGTCAGCGGGCCGGTGTAGTGCGCCACATAGTCGGTCGGCAGACTTTGCCGGTACAGCACCCCATCGACCAGAGCGATCCAGGCTGTGACGAAGGCGATACTGACAGCCACCGCCAGGGCCGCCTTGCGCCAGTCTGCCGGGCGCAGACCGAGACCGCTCAGCAGGTCGGGGACCGTCCTTGCGCGCGCAGCCCGGAGCAATGCCCTACCTCGCCTCGCCCGGGATGAATTCGATCGGCAGGCCCTTCAGCCCCCAGGTGCCATAGAACGGCCGCCATCCATAGCTGCCGGCCAGTTTCGGCCGCTGGAAACGCTGGGCGATCTGGTGGAGCGCCTCCTGCAACTGCGCGCGGGCGATATACTGGCCGAGGCACATGTGCTTGCCGAGGCCGAAGGCGATGTGACGTCTGGCGGGATCGATCTTGCGCTCGGGATCGAACCGGTTGCCGTCCGGGAAAGCCACCGCGTCGCGGCCCGATATGCTCAGCGGGAAAAACAGCATGGTGTCCCTGGGCAGCAGCACGCCGCGATATTCCAGGTCCTTGTCGATGAAGCGAAAGGTGGTCCCCGGATTGAAGAAGCGCAGCGCTTCCTCGATCACCTTGCGGCAATAGTCGTGGTCCCCGGCGCAGCGCTGGTAGACCTCCGGATAGTCGAGCAGCGTCTTCATGGTGAAGGTGAGTACGTTCTTCGAGGTGTCGTAGCCGGCGATGAAGAAGAACATGATCAGGTCGATCAGCTGGCGATGGGCAATCCCGCCCGAGTCACCGGCCTCGATCAGCATTTCGAGCAGATCCTCGATGCCATCGGCGCGTGGGCAGGCACGGCGTTCGGCGACGATCCTCTCGACGAAGGCCTCGAGCCGCACGAAGCCCTCGTTGATCCGCGGCACCCGCTCCTTCTGCATCGAGGTGGCAAGGCCGATGGCCTCGAGGTCGTCGCGCAGGTCCTCGATCGCGTCCAGCGGCGCGCCGACCAGGCCGAACATCACCGAGATCGGAAAGCGCGAGGCGAACTCCTCGAAGTCGATCCGCCCCCTGGGTGCCCACTGGTCGATCAGCTTGCTGATGGTATCGACCATCATCGGGCGCAGCTGGTTGGCGAAGCGCGGGGTGAACTTGGCGGCGAAGGTGTCGCGGATGAAGCGGTGCTGGTCGGCTGGCAGTGCGATCAGCTGTTCGTTGAAAAAGCGCCCCCACGGCGTGCCTCCCGCCTCCATCTGCTCGACAATGCCGTCAAAGCTGGGGCGCAGCTTGTCGTCCATGCGGTGGATTTCGTTGATCGCCGAATAGTCGAACACGCAGTAGCCCGCCTCGCACTTCGCGATCCACGGATGCTTGGCACGCGCCTCGGCGATGAAGGCAAAGGGATCGCGCGCGAATTCCTCGGTGGCCATCGGCAGAAACGGCAGGTCGAGCTCGGTGAGCATTTGCATCGGTCAGCTCCTCATCCCGCGTGGCTCAGTGTGTTGCGGGCCACTGTGGATCATAGTCTGCCGCAAAACACACACCTGCGCTAGTCGCAGCATTCTTCGCCGGGCTTGCCCAATTCGCTGCGAAAGCGCCATTGCAGCTCGTGCCAGCCGATCTCGCGGCCATCGGCGGCGTGGATGCGGATCGGAGCAATCGCGAGGTTGTCGCGCCGGTCGGCGAGCACCGGGTTGGACGGCACCCCGATTCCGTATTTCTCGCCCCATTGGCGCAGCGCCAGCAGCGCGGGGAGCAGATCAACGCCCTTTCCGGTCAGCCGGTATTCGACCTTGCGGCGGTCGTGGGCGCAGGTTTCGCGCTGCATGATCCCCTCCTCGACCAGCCGCGCGAGGCGATTGGCGAGGATATTGCGGGCAATTCCCAGCGCCTCAAGGAAATCCTCGTAATGGACGATGCCGTTGAACGCGGCGCGCAGGATCATGAACGACCAGCGATCGCCCATCACCTCAAGCGCGCGCGGCAGGCCGCATTCCTCCAGATTGTCGCGCAATTTCTCCATCCGTCACCATGCTAGACATTCCGGCAGAGAGCGTCGCCGGAAAAATACATTTTCAGTTGCAAAGAGAAATGTACTTATATAGGTATCGATTCGCAACGTAATTCGAGTCGATCTCCCCAGGGAAGGCTCGCGAGCGAAGCACCAGACCCAAGGAGACCACCCATGACCACCGCATTTGCGCGGACGCTTCCGCGCGCACTCATCGCCGCAGCACTGGCGTTTACGGGAACCATTGCCAGTTTTTCCGCCTCCACTGCCGACGCAGCAACCGGTGCCTATTCAGTCGCGCTGGCTACGCCGCTCGCCGAAGCGCGGCGCGAGATCATCGACGGGGCGATGTGGCGCTGTGAAGGCGAGCGCTGCTCGGCTCCGGCCGACGGTGCCCGGGCCATTGCCGTGTGCGGCAAGGTGTCGCGCAAATTCGGCCCCGTGGCGCGTTTCGCCACCCCGCAGGGCGAACTCAGCGCCGAACAGCTCGCGCGCTGCAACAGCGCGGACTAGGGCAGCAATCCCCGCGCGCGCAGGTCCTCGGCCAGGCTCGCCGCATCGGTGAAATGATGCACCTGCCAGCCGAGGGCCTGCGCGGCAGCGATATTGGCCGCGTTGTCATCGATGAACAGCATAGCCTCGGGCATATGGCCGAAGCGCCGCGCCGCCAGGGCAAATAGCGCCGGATCGGGCTTGGCAATCTTTTCGGCACCCGAGACGACGATATCGCGGAAGCAATCGAACGCAGCCATGGTCGGGCGGAACTGCGCCCAGAACTCGGCACCAAAATTGGTGATGGCGAACAGCGGCATGCCTTGCGCGTCAAGCGCATCAAGCAATTCCAGGCTGCCGGGAACCGGCCCGGGTATGGTCTCGTTGAACCGCGTCGCATAGGCCTCGATCTGCGCGGCATAGGCGGGAAACAGGGCGATCCGCTCCGCCACCATCCCGGCGAGCGGGCGACCGGCATCGTGCTGGAAATGCCATTGTTCGGTGACCACCGTCGCGACGAACCATTCGAGCTCGTCCGGATCGGCGATCAACTTGCGAAACAGGTAGCGCAGGTCCCACTCGACCAGCACCCGGCCGATATCGAAAACGACCGCCTCAAGGCGACCGTCATCCCGGGCCTGACCCGGGACCGCTGGTGTGTTGACGAGACGTGGCATTGCCCCGCCACCGGTCCCGGATCGCGTCCGGGACGACGCAATCAGCCCTGGCGCGCCTTGAAGCGGCGGTTGGTCTTGTTGATCACATAGGTCCGGCCACGGCGGCGGATCACGCGGTTGTCCCGGTGGCGGTCCTTGAGCGACTTCAGGCTGTTGCGAATTTTCATGATACCCTCGGTTCGGCCCAAGAACATGAGACTCTGCCGCGAAAACTGAAGCCGGGCCGTTAGGCAGGCATGGCGGCGAAGTCAACACCCTGTCGGGTCGCGGGCCGGTTAACATCCGCGCAGTGCTTGCAAGATTGCCGCTTGCGGGCCAAGCACGGGCTGAACTGGCGGGAGACAAATCGGATGAAACGCCTGCCCCTTGCCGCAGCCGCTCTCGCCTGCTCGGCGCTGGCCGGCTGCGTCGCGCCGGTCGGCCCGGTCGAGGTCACCCGCTTCCACGTGCCGGATCTGGCCACGCTGGGGCGCGGCGCGATCACCGTCGAGCCCGCCGCCGGGCAGGACGGAAGCAGCCTTGAATTCCGCAGCTATGCCAGCGCCGTCGCGCGGCAACTGGTGCTGCTCGGCTATAGCGAGCAGGCGGCGGGCAGTTCTTCTCGGCAAATCGCCGTGGTCCGCATCGAGCGGCAGACCTGGCGACCGGACCGGGCGCGCGGGCCGGTTTCGGTCGGAGTTGGCGGATCGACGGGATCCTATGGCTCGGGCGTCGGATTGGGCATCGGGCTCGACCTGTCCGGCCCACCGCCCGAACAGGTCGAGACCCTGCTCGGCGTCACCATCCGCGACCGCGCCAGCGGCAAGGCGCTGTGGGAGGGCAAGGCGAGCTTCGCGGTGCGCGCCACTTCGCCGCTTGCAACCACCCAACTTGGCGCGGCGAAACTGGCCGAAGCACTGTTCGCGGGCTTTCCGGGAGCCTCGGGCGAAACTATCCAGGTGAAATGAGCGATATCGAAATCACCGCCGCGTTCGATTCCGGCAATATCGAAGTCCTGTCCATCGCCGGCAGCGAGGCGAGGCTGGCGATTCGCAAGGACCGGCACTCCGATTTCTTCCAGTGGTTCCACTTCCGCGTTTCAGGTTGCAGGGGCCGCGAACTGGTGCTGCGGCTGACCGGCCTGGCCGCCGCCGCTTATCCCGGCGGCTGGAAAGACTATCGGGCCTGCGTCTCGCAAGACCGCCAAGTGTGGACCCGCGCCGCCAGCACATGGGACGAGGCGGCCGACGGCGGCACCCTGACCATCCGCCACCGCCCGCGAGCGACCTGGCCTGGTTCGCCTATTTCGCGCCCTATTCGATGGAGCGGCACCACGACCTGATCGCCGAGGCGCAGCTGTTGCGACGGCGTCGACTACCGCTGCCTCGGCCGCAGCCTCGACGGCCAGCCGATCGATTGCCTCGACATGGGCGAAGGCCCGGCCCAGGTCTGGCTGATCGCGCGCCAGCATCCCGGCGAGACCATGGCCGAATGGTGGATGGAAGGAGCGCTCGCCTGCCTGACCGATCCCGCCGATCCGGTGGGCCGCGTGCTGCGGGGCAAATGCCGGCTGCACCTGGTGCCCAACTGCAACCCCGATGGCTCGACGCTGCGGCCACCTGCGCACCAATGCCGCCGGGGTCAACCTCAACCGCGAATGGGCCGCACCCAGTGCCGAGCGCTCACCCGAAGTGCTGGCGATTCGCAATGCGATGGATGCCAGCGGCGTCGATTTCGCCATGGATGTCCACGGCGACGAAGCAATCCCGGCGGTGTTCCTGGCGGGCTTCGAGGGCATCCCCTCGCTCAAACCCGAACAGCTGGAGGGCTTCCAGCGCTACAAGTCTATCCTCGACCGCCGCACCCCCGATTTCCAGACCGAACGGGGCTATCCGATCGCCCGGCCCGGCAAGGGCAACCTGGCGATGGCCACCAGCCAGATCGCCGAACGCTTCGGAGCGGTGAGCATGACGCTGGAAATGCCGTTCAAGGACCACGATCCCCTGCCCTGCCCCGAGCAGGGCTGGAGCCCGGAACGCAGCAAGATGCTGGGGCGCGACTGCCTGGCGGCACTGGCCGAGTGGCTGGAGTTGTGCGGCTGAACGGCCGCCTCAGCTCTCGAGCAGCATCGAATAGTCGCGCATCATCTCGAAGGCGCGGGCGGTCAGGATCATCAGCTGGTCGTCGCGCTCGAGCCCGGTCTTGCGCTTGATCGTCTTGGTCACCGCGTTGCGGTTGGTCGGGGCCATGCCGTGAAGCGTCATCAGCACTTCGGGCTGGTGCGACAGGCCGCGATCGAACAGCAGGTCGATGTTCTGCGGCTGGAAACCGAAGCCGAGCAACACCAGCCGCTTGGCCGCGGCGACGGCGCTGTGCATTGCCATGATCAGCGGGCGGTTGCTGGCCTGTTCGGAGAGCGTCCTGATCTGCTGCGCGAGATGATCGATGTTCCACGGGTTTTCGGTTCCCCATTCGCTATCCGGCGCTTCGCCGGCCTGCCACGGCAAGCGTCCGATCGAGCCATAGGGTCGCAGCACGTTGAGCTTCGCCGCGATCAGCCGCTGGGCTTCCTGCAAGGTCATGCCGAAGGCCATGACGAAGGCATGCGGCAGGAAATGCTCGATCGAGCGGTCGTAGTTGAAGCAGATGATCGCCAGATCGTCGAGGCAGCGCTCGGCCCGGCTGCGCGGCACGCCCGAAGTGACCAGGCTGGCGAGCTGGAAGAGCCAGTTCTCGGTGCCCTGGAGCGGCAGGTCGCCCTCGAGGCGCGGGGTGACGGCGCAGGATCGACTTCGCCTCGGCCTGACTGATGAAATGCGACAATGGCGAGCTTGCCGGCACAGTGAGGATCAACGGATCGGAATTATGCTGTTCGAGGATTGCATCGATCGACCCGCCGAGCTTGGCGGCGGTGCGGATGCGGCTGGCGGCGGCATGCATCGCCACGTCGCCGTCACCTTCGCCATCGCCATCGCCGGCAGCCGATGCCGCCTTGCCGAGATATTGCAGCAGCAGCGCCGATCGCGGGTCTGCAGCTCGGCCCCGTAGCGCTCGAAATCGAGCGACTGGGCGATGCGAGCGATCAGCTCTGGGCCGCTGGGCATTTGCAGCTCGCAGCTGGCACCGGCGCCGACAATGAATGTGGTCTTGGTCCTGATCATCTGCCCGTCCTGCCGACTTCACAGCGGCGTGCACTACCGGGCAAACCCTTATGTCGCGTTACCCCTTGTGGCCTTCGCCAAAAGTATCCGGACCGAAGGCATGGGGCAGAAAGCTCGGAAAGCCGCGCCGAACAGCCGCCGTCGCCCCAGACCACCGGGTCAGTCCCGCCCAGCACCGGCAAGTTCGTGACAGCACCTGGCGGCAGCGCCCGCACGGCGTCACCGGCCCGGGCCCTGCCAGCGCCTGCCCGTCCGGCCCCGGCGGTCCGCCGATCACCGCCACGGCGACAAGTCCGCCTCGCCGCCCGCCCTGCCAGCGCCGAGGCCGACGGCCACGGTTTCGGCGCAGAGCGACAGGCCATAGCTGGCATTCTCGACATTGCCCGCCGCCAGTGATCACCGCGCCGTCGGCAAAGGCCAGCGCCGCGCCGACGTGGAACCGCGAATAGGGCGCATAGGCGATGCGCGGAGGCCCGCGCGTGCAAGATCGAGCAAGGCTGTCGCGTGACGGCGTCACGGCTGCACCACCACCCAGCGCAGCGGCCCCGCGGCCGGCCTCGTTCTCCAGCGCGCTGTTGGCGGTCCACAGCGTCCACGGCCGCCCGGCATAATCGGGCTGAAGCGGTCGCGCGCCAGCCACAGGTTGCGGTCGATGGCATGGGCGATGCGATAGCGGCTCTCGAATCGGCGCGAGAGCTTGAGCAGCACCGCCTTGCCGGTATGGGTCTCGACCTCGTTGAGGAAGGTCATCAGCTCGCTCTCGAGCCTTGGCGTCGCCGACCTTGACCGGGCAATTCTTCGGCCAGCATATCAAGCTCGACCGCCGGCGGCAGCAGCGCCGCCTCGCGCGGCACCACGGTGACGAAATTGGCCGCCTGGCGCTCGGCAGGCTGGCAGGGATCGTAGCGGTGCACCGCGCCGACCTGCAGCTTGGCGGCGCGCGCTTCCTCGAGGTTGCGGGCGAAGGCCGGATCGCGGGCGAAGGCGCTGGCGCTGGCATCGAGATAGGCGAAATCGGCGCCGATCGCCTTGACCGCGCGCCAGTCCACCGCGCCATCCGCCGCGCCGACTTCCACGCCCTGCACCGGATAGGCCGCGCGCTCGGGCTGCCAGTGGCGCAGGTGCCACCAGCCCGCCAGCGCCGGCGACAATGGCCAGCAGCAGCACTGCCCCCAGCCAGCGCAACCGGGTGCGGCTGCTCGTTCGTTCTTCTCGCCATGACGTGATGCGCCCCGTTTTCCCTCAGCCCCTGATATGGAGGACGCAGATCAGGGTAAAGAGCCGGCGTACGGTGGCGAAGTCGGTTTCCACCTTTCCGTCCAGCCGCTCGAGCAGCAATTCCGCCGCCTCGTTGTGGACCCCGCGCCGGGCCATGTCGATGGTTTCGATCTCGCTGGCGGTCGCCTTGCGGATCGCCTGGTAATAGGTATCGCAGATCGCGAAATATTCGCGGATCGGGCGGCGGAAGCGGCCGAGCGCCGAGCACCAGCAAGTTCGAGCAGATCGCCCGTTCTCGCTCGACACTTCCATCGCCAGCCGACCGTCCTGGACCGACAGCCGCAGCCGGTAGGGGCCCTTCGTGCCCGGCCGCGAAGGCGCGCAGCGGCTTGAAGCTGTTTTCCTCGATCAGGTCGAAGATCGCGATCCGCCGTTCCTGCTCGATATCGGCGTTGCGCCACAGGATCGTCGCCTCGTCGAGTTCGATGTGGATGATGCGCGGATCGGCCATGGCGGGCGCAGCCTTCGCAAATGCGCACGTTCCGGCGGCAAGGCGGAACAGGCGCCAGTCCCCACTATCCACAGGCCGCGGAGCCGGCCAGCGCGCTTGCCCGCGCGAACGGGGAAACGCGCATAGGCTGCGCGCCATGCCCGAAGAAGCCCTCCTCCTCCGCCCGGTCGAACCGGTAGCCCGCGCCGCTGCCCGCCAATGTCGAGGCCGAGGCCGCGTTCCTCGGCGCGGTGCTGATCGACAACCGGGTGATCGAGGAACTGCCGGTGCAGCTTGCCCCGGTGCACTTCTTCGAGCCCGTCCACGCCCGCATCTACGAGCGGCGTGCTGCAATTGCTTGACCGCAAGGCCGTGGTCACGCCCGGTCACGCTGCGCCCCTATTTCGAGGCCGACGAGGCGCTGAAGGAGCTGGGCGGCGCTGACCTATCTCGCCCGCCTCACCGCCGACGGACAGGGCCTGCTCGCGCCGCGCGAACTGGCCGAGCAGATCTATGAACTGGCGCTGCTGCGCGAACTGGTCAGCGTCGGGCGCAATCTCGTAGAAGGTGCGCTCGACACGTCCGAGATCGTCGCCCCGCTCGAACAGATCGAAGCAGGCCGAAGCCGCGCTCTATGCCGTGGCCGAAGGCGCGGGCGCGCAGAGCGAGGCGCAGAGCTTCAGCCTTGCCACCCGCACCGCGATCACCGCGATCGAAAAGGCGCTCAATTCGGGCGGCCACATCTCGGGCAAGACCACCGGCCTCACCTCGATCAACGAGAAGATCGGCGGGCTGCACGACAGCGACCTCATCATCCTCGCCGGTCGGCCCGGGCATGGGCAAGACCTCGCTCGCCACCAACATCGCCTTCAACGCCGCCAACCGCCTGCTGCGCGACCGTGCCGACGGCATCGCGCCCGACAAGTCGGTCGGCGCGGCAATCGCCTTCTTCAGCCTCGAAATGAGCGCCGACCAGCTCGCCACCCGCATCCTTGCCGAACAGTCAGGGATCAGTTCAGCAAGCGCTGCGCATGGGCAAGATCAGCCGCGAGGACTTCCAGAAGCTGTCATTCGCCAGCCAGACGCTGGCCGAACTGCCGCTGTATATCGACGACACCCCGGCGCTGTCCATCGCCGCGCTGCGCGCCCGCGCCCGGCGGCTGAAGCGGCGGCACGATATCGGGCTGATTGTCGTCGACTATCTCCAGCTGCTGCAAGGGACGGGCCGCGCCAGCGACAACCGGGTCAACGAAATTTCCGAGATCAGCCGCGGCCTCAAGACCCTCGCCAAGGAACTGGGCGTGCCGGTGATCGCGCTTTCCCAGCTCAGCCGCGCGGTCGAGAGCCGCGAGGACAAGCGCCCGATGCTCTCGGACCTGCGCGAATCGGGCTCGATCGAGCAGGACGCCGACATGGTCTGGTTCGTTTTCCGCGAGGACTATTATGTCGCCTCGCGCGAGCCCAAGCAGCCGGTCGATGGCGACGACGCCAAGACCCACGAGTTGCACGACAAATGGCAGTGAGGACATGGAGCGGGTCTATGGCCTCGCCGAACTGATCGTCGCCAAGCAGCGCCACGGCGCCACCGGCAAGGTACGTCTGCGCTTCGAGCCCCGGATCACCCGGTTTTCCGATCTCGCCGACGATTCGCAGGCGGCGGACCAGTATGACTGACCGGCATGGCTGACCGCCCCGTCATGCTGGTGACCGGAGCCAGCGGCTCGATCGGCGGTGCAGTCGCGCGTGAGGCAGCAGCCCAGGGGTGGCACCTCGCCCTGCAGGGGCGCAGCGCGGACAAGCTGGCGGCGCTGGCTGGCGAGGTTGCCAGCGCAGCCCGCGCCGAAACCATTGCCTGCGAAGCCCACGGCGACGATGCCGCTGCAAGCATTGTCGGCCAGGCGGTGGCGAAGTTCGGCCGCCTCGACGCGGTGGTCGATTGCCTCTCCACCGGCCCCGCCGGTGCGCGGCTCACTGGCCTGTTCAAGGACACCGGCCCGGCGCACTACGGCGCATTCCTCGACCTTTCCGCCGCCTGGTTCGAGCGCCTCGCCCACGCCGCCTATCCCCACCTCGCGCAGCAGGGCGGCACTCTGGTCGCCTTCATTTCCGACGCCGGCAAGTTCGCCGCGCCGCGCCAGACCATTATCGGCGCGGCGCGCGCAGCGACGATCGGATTCGTGCGCAATCTCGCGGTCGAGGCGGCGCGCGATCATATTCGCGTCCACTGCATCAGCCCAAGCTACGTCGCTGGCAGCGCGGTCGCCGCGAATATGGGTACCGAGCGCATGGCGACGGCGGAAAAGCGCGCCGGGCTCGGCCTGCCCCATGCCGAGGACATCGCGCCGATGACCGTGTTCCTGTGCGGGCCGGGCGCGGCGAAGATCACCGGGCAGGTGATCAGCATCAACGGCGGCCTTAACGCCTAGGCCCCTTCCCTTCCCGAACAACTGCCGCTAAGCGCCCGCACGCTGGTGGGGCGTCGCCAAGTGGTAAGGCAGCGGCTTTTGATGCCGCCATTCGCAGGTTCGAATCCTGCCGCCCCAGCCAGCAGCTGCGATGCTGCTTGATCTGTGATATAGAGTGGATCATAAACCGCCGTGGCCGAGCCGCCCGGGAGAGCACCGTGACCAATTCAGCGACCGATTATGCCAAGGCCGACTTCTACACCGACACCTCGCTGGTCGATGATCCGCACGCCTACTTCGACTTCCTGCGCGAGCAAGGCCGCGTCACCCGGCTGCCGCACCGCAATGTCATGGCGGTCACCGGCTATGAGGAAACCGTGGCGATCATGCTCGACACCGAGCATTTCTCCAGCATCAATTCCGCCAACGGGCCGATCCCCGGCATGCCGTTCGAGCCGGAGGGCGACGATATCGCCGACCGGGTCGAACAGGAGCGAGCGAACTTCACCTTTGCCACCCAGATCGTCTCGGAAAGCGGCGAGCGTCACCTCAATCTGCGCTCGGTCATCTCGACCCTGTTCACGCCGAGCCGGCTCAAGGCGCTTGAGCCTGGTCTGCGCGCCACGGCCGACACGCTGATCGACGAGTTCGCCGCCGGTGGCCGGGTCGAACTCGTCGGCCAGTTCGGCGGACCCTATGCGACGCTGGTCATCGCCGATCTGCTCGGTATCCCCGAGGATGGCCGCAGGCGCTTCCGCGACCTGCTCAAGGATACCATCCCCGCCGAAATCGGCGCGAAGCCCGAAGACATGGCCAACAGCCCTTTCGCCCAGGTCGGCAAGCAGATCTTCGGCTACATGGCCCGCCGCCGCCTGCTCAATTCCCCGCTCCCCCGCTTCGTCCGCAAGCTGCTGGCCGGCGGCAGGCTGAACGACGACATTCTCACCGAACTGGCGCTGGCCCGCTTTCCCGATGGCTCCAAGCCGACTCTGGTCGATGTTACCAGCCTCGGCGCGTTCCTGTTCGGTGCCGGGCAGGACACCACCAACCGCTTGCTTGCCAACGCCTTCCGCGTCATCGCCACGCGCCCCGATATCCAGCAGGAGCTGCGCGACGAGCCCAGACGCATCGCTGATTTCATCGAGGAACTGCTCCGTTTCGACGGTTCGGTGAAAAGCGGCGGACGGCTCTGCGTCAAGACTACCCGCGTCGGCGGGGTCGAGATCAAGGCCGGCACCACCATCCTGCTCAGCCACATGGCCGCCAACCGCGATCCGGCGCGTTTCGCCGATCCCGGGGCGTTCGACATGAACCGCCCCCGGATCAAGGAACACCTCGCCTTCGGCCGCGGCGCACACACCTGCATCGGCGCGCCGCTCGCCCGCCGCGAGGTCGCGGTCAGCATCGAGCGGCTGCTGGCGCGGATGGGCAATATCCGGCTAGCCGAGGAGCACCACGGACCGGACAACGACCGCCGCTTCCACTACGAGCCGACCTACATCCTCAGGGCGATGAAGCACCTGCACCTGGAATTCGATCCGCTCTGAGCGGTAGCGCGGCTCAGGCGCGGTTGGCTCAGCTGCCCTTGGCGAGCTGTCCCCGCACCGCCCCGGCCGGGAACGCCGCATTGTGGACATTGACGTAGAACGCTTCCGGCGTCTGGATTAGTTCCATGGCGAGGTCGCGGGTGACCGTGGCGCAGGCTTCGCTACTGCCATTGGCCGGCGCGGTCAGTC
The DNA here is from genome assembly GCA_963777795.1 of uncultured Alphaproteobacteria bacterium. Taxonomy (GTDB): domain Bacteria; phylum Pseudomonadota; class Alphaproteobacteria; order Sphingomonadales; family Sphingomonadaceae; genus Novosphingobium. The sequence goes on along the minus strand of CAVZRM010000002.1, from coordinate 130,792 downwards.
CCACCACCACCGGCCCGGCGGCTCCGGCCGCTCCGCGATGGATGTGCGCCATGGTCGCGGCATCGATCATTGCGGCGGTCAGCGTGTAGCACACCTGCCCTTGCCCGGGATTGACGCGGGCTTCGAACATGCCGGTGCCGTCGGCATCGCCCGGCCCGGGAACTTCGCTCGCGCCGTTGAGCGTCGTCGCAATCTTGCGCCCGCCCTCGGGCTGCTGGGCAAGCGCCGCCGTGGTCAGCATGAGGGCTGCGGCGGCAAGTGCGGCAGATGGGGGCGGCGCGAAGGATCGTTTTCATGGCAGTCTCCGTGGGCAATTTTGTCCGACCGGTAACGCACCGGGCGGGGGATTGGTTCCCGGGCTCACCTCACCACTTGCCGCCCGCCGGCGCGGGGATGACCAGAGGGGGTTAAAGCATCTGACGAGGTATCCATAGTTTGCCCCTAGGGCGCGTGGTTGGGCCGCGATTGCCTGCCGGTCTTCTCCGCCCATTGCTCGATCAATCCGTCGTGGAGCGGATGGTCGATCAACTCGTATTTCTCCGGGAAGTTGTAGTTGGCGCTGAGCACCTGCCCGCCTTCCTTCAGCTCGCGCATCATCTTGAGATGGTTCGCCGCCGCCGTCACCCAGCCGCCGGTCGCCATGTTAAAGCGCGCGCCCGGCACGGAAAAGCCCATGGTGGCAACCGGGATCTTCGAACCGAACGCCTTGACCAGCTCGGGCACCGGATCGGGCCGGGGCGGGAAAAACACCACGTCGGCCCCTGCCTCGTAGTAGGCATGCCCGCGTTTGACCGCTTCCTCCATCGAGCCGCCGCCGCCGCCGCCGGCCTCGCTGGGGTAAAGCTCGTCGCAGCGCGCGATGATGACGAAGTCCTGCCCCGAATCGCGTTGCGCCCGCCGCGCCGCGTCGATCCGCGCCTGCTGGTCAGCGATCGACCACAAGCCGTTGACGTGCTTGGAATGCTTGGGATTGCGCTCATCTTCGACGTGGAAACCGGCAATGCCCTGCTGGATATAGCGGCGAGTGAAATGGTAGGCGTCGGCGACGGTTTCGCCCAGCGTATCGGCATCGGCGATCAGCGGGATGTTCATGACATTGGCGATGCGGCTGGCTTGCTCGATCTGCTCGACCTGGCTGTAGACGCCGTTATCGGGCACGGCATAGTGGAACGCGCTGCACGCGTGGCCGCCGAGATAGGCCGCCGGAAAGCCGACATATTCGCAAATGCGCCCGGTGATCGCCGAATAGGTGTCGCCGCAGACGAAATGCTCGCCCTTGTCGATCAGCGCGCGCAGAATGGCTCCCTTGTTCGGCATGTCTCTCTCCCGGTCCGGTTGGTGGTCGTCAGATTTGCACGCGGGCAATCCGCAGGCAAGTGCGCCTCATTGCGGCCAGCGCACCACCGATCCCTGGTTCGGCCCACCCTCGCCCACTGCCTGCATAAGGAAAGTGCTCGTCCAGCCGCCATCGACATGGAGGTTGTGCCCGGAGACGTAGCTGGCAAGGTCGGATAGCAGAAACAGGATCGCTTTGGCCAGTTCGTCGGGCGTGGCAGCGCGGCCCAGAGGGATCTTGTTTTTCATCACCGCGTTGAACTTTGCCAGCCCCTCTTCATTGAGGGTCAGACGCGGGGTGGCGGCGCTGCCGGGCATCGCGGCGTTGACCCGGATGCCATAGGGGCCCCACTCGTCGGCCATGGTGCGCACCAGGTTGATCATGCCCGCCTTGGCCGCGCCGTAGCCGGCGTGATTGGGTGCCGAAGTCAGCCCGCTGACCGAAGTGACGCAGGCGATCGCGCCGGGCTTGCCATGCTTGAGCAGCGAGCGCCCGGCGGCGCGTGCGGGGAGGAAGAACGAGGTGAGGTTGAGCAGGATCGACTGGTTGAACTTTTCCAGGCTCATATCGACCACCTGGTCCCACACGCCAAGGCCGATCACCGTCGCCATGACATCGACCGGGCCGAATTCCGCTTCGGCCGCCGCATGCGCCGCTTCGACACTGGCCTCGCTGGTGGCGTCTGCCTGAAGGGCAATCGCCGTGCCGCCCGCCGCTTCGATTGCGCCTGCGACAATGTCGGCGCGGCCCTGCTCAAGATCGAGCACTGCGACCCGCGCGCCGGCCTCGCTGAGGCGGATCGCGGTGCGCTCGCCCATGCCGAAACCGCCGCCCCAGACGATGGCGTGCTTGCCCGTGAGGCCCAACAGGTCCTGATTCATCGCATTCTCTCCCGCAACTTTGCGCCCACTATGGAGCAGCTGCGGGCGCGCGCCTAGCGCAATTTCGCGATGGCGATGCCGTCCGCCTTGGCCCGGTCCCTGGTCGATTCCTCGCTGCGCTTGAGCGCCTTGGCGATAGCTTTGAGCCCCATGCCCTTGGCGGCGAGCGTGCGCAGCGTCGCCAGTTCGGCGGAGGTCCACGGCTGGCGGTGGCGGGTGAATGGTTCGCTCACGCTTGGGCCTTCTTCGCCGGTGGCTTCTTCTTCGCCGGAGCCTTCTTGCGCCCCTTGCCCTTGACCGGACCTTTCGCCGCCTTCTCGTCGATCAGCACCACGGCAGCTTCTGCGGTCAGCGCCTCGGGCTCGGTGCCGCGCGGCAGGGTGGCGTTGGTCGTGCCGTCGGTGACGTAGGGACCGTAGCGCCCCGCCATCAGCTTGATCTCGCCGCCCGAAGTCGGATGGGGCCCGAAGGTCTTGAGCGGCTCGGCGGCGGCGCGGTTACCACGACCGCCGCCGTTGGCCGCATCGGCGAGCTTGGCGACCGCCGCGTTCATGCCGGTATCGAACACCTCGGCGGTCGAGCGCAGCTTGGCATACTTGCCATTATGCGAGAGGTATGGCCCGTAACGCCCTATACTTGCTGTGATCGGTAGCTGGGTTTCGGGATGATCGCCAATCCCGCGCGGCAAGGCGAGCAGCCGCACCGCCCAGTCGAGATCGAGTTCGGGGATGTCCTTGGGGATCGAACTGCGCTTGGCCTCCTTGCCCTCGCCGAGCTGTATATAGGGGCCGAAGCGCCCGACGCGCCGCGTAATGCTCTCGCCGTTCTCGGGATGTTTGCCGAGCTCGTTGTCCTCGCCCTCCTCACCATTGCCGCCGGGCTGGGCGAACTTGCGGGTGAACTTGCACTCGGGATAGTTCGAACAGGCAACGAAGGCACCATAGCGCCCGCCGCGCAGCGCCAGCCGCCCTCCGCTGCGCCCTTCCGGGCCGCATTTCGGGCAGACCCGCGGGTCCGATCCATCGTCGGCCGGTGGAAACAGATAGTCCGACAGAAACTCGTCGAGCGCCTCGGTGACTTCCGAAGGCTTGCGCTCCATGACCTCGTCGCTCTTGGGCTTGAAGTCCTTCCAGAAGGCATCGAGCACCGCCTTCCACGCCGCGCGCCCGCCTGAGACCTCGTCGAGTTCGTCCTCCATCCCGGCGGTGAAATCGTAGCCGACATAGCGCGGGAAGAAACGTTCGAGAAATGCTGTGAGAAGCCGTCCCGATTCCTCTGCGAAGAAACGGTTTTTCTCGGTGCGGACATAGTTGCGGTCCTTGAGCACCTGCAAGGTCGCGGCGTAGGTCGAGGGACGCCCGATACCCAGTTCCTCGAGCCGCTTGACCAGGCTCGCCTCGGAATAGCGCGGGGGCGGCTGGGTGAAGTGCTGGCCGGCATCGACCTGCTTTTTCGCCGGGGTATCGCCCTTGGCCATGGCGGGGAGCAGCCCGCTCTCGTCCTCGTCGCCGCTGTCGGGCTTGTTGTCGCGGCCTTCCTCGTAAACTGCCAGGAAGCCGGGGAACTTGATCACCTGGCCGGTGGCGCGCAGTTCCGTCTTGCCAGTTGCATCGGTCAGGCTGACCGAGGTGCGCTCCAGATTTGCCGATGCCATCTGGCTGGCCATCGCACGCTTGAAAATCAGATCATAAAGCCGCGCCTCATCGCCGCTGCCATAGTGATCCTTTGAAAAATCGACCGGGCGGATCGCCTCGTGCGCTTCCTGGGCATTCTTCGCCTTGGTTTGATAGATGCGCGGCTGCTCTGGCAGATAGTGTCCGTCGAAGCGTTCGCTGATCGCCCGGCGGGCGTCCGAGATTGCGCTCGAATCCATCTGCACGCCATCGGTACGCATATAGGTGATCGCGCCGGCCTCGTAGAGGTTCTGCGCCACGCGCATCGTGTGGCTGGCCGAAAATCCGAGCTTTCGCGCGGCCTCCTGCTGCACGGTTGATGTCGTGAACGGCGCATAGGGGTGACGCTTGACCGGGCGCGTATCGACCTCTTCGACGCGGAACACCGCGCCTTCGACTGCCGCTTTCGCGCGCTGGGCAATGCCGGCCTCGCCGAGACTGAGCTTTTCCAGTTTCGCGCCTTCGAATTTGACCAGCCGCGCGTCGAACTCGGTGCCCTTCATTTCCATGCGGGCGACCACCGACCAGTATTCCTGCGGGCGGAATACCTCGATCTCGCGCTCGCGCTCGCAGATCAGCCGCAGCGCCACTGATTGCACCCGCCCCGCGCTCTTCGCGCCGGGAAGCTTGCGCCACAGCACCGGCGAAAGCGTGAAGCCGAACAGGTAGTCGAGCGCGCGGCGGGCAAGATAGGCGTCGATCAGATCCTGGTCGAGTTCGCGCGGATGCTTCATCGCCTCGGTGACGGTCGCCTTGGTGATGGCGTTGAACGTGACCCGCTGCACGTCCTTGGGCAGCGCCTTGCGCTTGGCGAGCAGTTCGCGGACATGCCAGCTGATCGCCTCGCCCTCGCGGTCGGGGTCGGTGGCGAGGATCAGGCGGTCGGCACCTTTGGCGGCATCGGTGATCGCTTTGACCCGGCTGGCCTTGTCGCCATAGAGTTCCCAGTCCATCGCGAAGTCTTCATCGGGGCGCACCGAGCCGTCCTTGGGCGGCAGGTCGCGGATGTGGCCGTAGGAAGCGAGGACCTTGTAGCCCGCGCCGAGATATTTCTCGATGGTCTTGGCCTTGGCCGGCGATTCGACGATGACGAGCTGCATGGCGTTCGCGGTTGCCCCTTACGTGTGTGTACGCGCGAGGGTGGCGGGTTGCTTGGCATTGCGTCAAGGTGCACCGCGAAACAGGCATGGGAGGTATGGCGATGGGCAAGCTGACGATGTTGCTGATGCTGCTGGCACTTCCGGCAACTGCCAGCGCCCAGCCCAAACCCGAACGCCTCGTCGCTCCTGCCGTGCCCGGCTTCGTCACCGGCCACTCCGCAAGCAATGCCAGCCAGTCGATCCGCGAGGAAGTGCCGCGCGGCGAGAGCGTTCAGGCGTGGACCCGCATGGTCACCACCCAGCGCTTCGGCGGTCTCGCCCGCGATGCGACCCCGGCGCAATATGCGCGCAACGTGCTCGCCGCCGTTCCGCGTGCCTGCCCCGGCGCGCGGAGCTCGCCGCTCGACAGCCTCAAGGTGTCGGGCCGCGACGCGGTGCGCTTCCAGCTCGATTGCCCGCGTTCGGCGCGCGGGAGCCCGGAGAGCTTCATCATGCTCGCCATTGCCGGACCCAGCGACATCCACGTCAGGCAGGTCGCCTGGCGCGGTGTGCCGACACCAGCGGATCTCGCCTGGGGCCGGCAAGTGCTCGATGCGACCGTGCTGTGCGTGCCCGCTGACCGGACTCCGGCCTGCCGTTAGCCCCCCAGCGACACCCGCCCACCCGAGTGGCGCACCAGCCGGCCCGCCAGTTCCATTTCGAGCAAGGCGAGTTGCACCGCTGCGGCGCCGTCGCCACTCTGACGGATGAGTTCGTCGATCGCCACGGGTGCCGTAGTCAGCAGTTCGGCGAGTTCTGCGGGATCATCGGCCAGTTCGTCGTCTTCGGCTTGCCATGCGGGCAGCGGCTCGCGAAAGCGTGAGTGCCCAAAGGCTCCATTGCCAAAAGTTTGACCGGGCGTGCCGTCAAAGGCGGAGAGCAACTCGATCACGTCTACGGGCGACTGGACCAGCACCGCGCCGTCGCGGATCAGCTGGTTGCAGCCGTGCGAGCGCGCATCGAGCGGCGAGCCGGGCACCGCCATGACCTCGCGCCCAGCCTCGCCCGCTAGCCGCGCGGTGATCAGCGAGCCCGATTTGGGCGCGGCCTCGACCACCAGCGTGCCTGCCGCCAGTCCGGCGATGATGCGGTTGCGCGCGGGGAAATGCCGCGCGATCGGTTCGGTGCCCGGCGCGAATTCGGTGAGCAACAGGCCCTCGGCAGCGATCTGTTCCTGCAGGGCAGCATGTTCGGGGGGATAGGCAATGTCGATGCCGCTGGCGATCACTCCGATCGTGCCGCCGCCGCCCGGCCCGGTGGCGAGCGCGCCCCGGTGCGCTGCCCCATCGATGCCGCGCGCCAGCCCCGAGACCACGGCGAGGCCTGCCTCGGCGAGAGCGGCGGCAAAGCTGCGCGCCAGCTTGATCGCGGCGGCCGAAGCGTTGCGCGCGCCGACGATCGCCACCGCCGGGCGAACTGCGATGGCCGGATCGCCGCGCGCAATCAGGATCGGCGGCGCGCTCTCGGTGGTGCCGAGCGGCACCGGATAATCGGGCGAATCGTGAAACAGGTAGCGCGCGCCGGCCTTGCGCACCCGTGCGATCTCGTCGGCAATGCGCGCTTCGGGCGCGGGCCGGTAGGGCGCGCCGCCGCGCGCGGCAAGATCGGGCAAGGCCGCCAGTGCGGCTGCCGCATCGCCGAAGCGGCGCAGCAGCTGGGAGTAGCTCACCGGGCCGACGTTGGGCGAACGCAACAGGCGGATGCGGGCGAAGGCTTCGTCCTGCAAAAGCGTCACGGTTTCGCACCGATCCTGGGTTCGGTTCCCGCCAGCAGCCGGGCGATATTGGCGCGGTGCAGCACCAGCACCAGGGCCGCAAGCGCGGCCAGCACCGGCACCAGTTCACCGCGCCCGACCGCCAGAGCAGCGAGCGGCGCGCTGGCCGCCGCGCTTATCCCGGCAAGCGAGGATATCCGCGTCAGCGCCAGCATGCCGAGCCACACGCCGGCATAGACCGCGCCCGCCGGCCAGGCGAGGCCGAGCGCGACGCCCATCATGGTCGCCACCCCCTTGCCGCCCTTGAAACGCAGCCAGACCGGAAAGCAATGGCCGAGCATGGCACCAAGGGCAGCCAGTGCGACACCTGACGGCCACCAATGCGCTGCCAGGAGCACCGCGAGCAGCCCCTTGGCCATATCGAGCAGCAAGGTCGCCGCCGCCAGCCCCTTGCGCCCGGTGCGCAGTACATTGGTCGCGCCGATATTGCCCGAGCCGATGCTGCGCAGATCGCCCGCCCCGGTCAGCCGGGTGAGGATCAGCCCGAAGGGAATCGAGCCCAGCAGATATCCCGATGCGAGCGAAAGAAATTGATCCATGTTTTCCCATAACCGTCTAGCCTGAGCTTGTCGAAGGCCTGTTCTTCCATTTCGGACCTCGGAAAAGTAGAGGCCAACCGGTGACAAGCTCAGGGCAGACGGGAGTGGGGCAATTAATGGACGCTGATGCCCCCATCCTGCTGTTCGATTCGGGTGTCGGCGGGCTCACAGTGCTTGCCGAACTGCGCACCCTGCTGCCGCAAGCCCCGGTGATCTATGCCGCCGACAATGCCGGGCTGCCCTATGGCGGCAAGAGCGAAGCCGAGATCGCGGCGCGGGTCTGCGGTCTCCTGGGCCGCATGGCCGAGCGCTACCGCCCGCGCCTTGTCTGCATCGCCTGCAACACCGCCTCGACCATCGCGCTCGGCATGGTGCGCGACGTGCTGCAAATTCCCATCGTCGGCACGGTCCCGGCGATCAAGCCTGCCGCAGCGATGACCCGCAGCGGCATCATCGGCCTGCTCGGCACCGAGGCGACGATCCGTCAGGGCTATGTCGACCGGCTCGAAGCCGAATTCGCCGCTGGCAAGATGCTGCTGCGCTTCGCCGCGCCCGAGCTGGTCATGGCCGCCGAAGCCAAGCTGCGCGGAACGCCGGTCGACCGGCAAGTGATCGCCCGTGCAGCACAAGGGCTGAGGTCCATGCCGGGGGGCCAGGCCATCGACACGGTGGTGCTCGCCTGCACGCATTTCCCGCTGGTCGAAGCGGAACTGGCGCAGGCGTTCGGCCCCGGGGTCGCCTTCGTCCATGGCGCGGCCGGCATCGCCCGGCGCATTGCCTTTCTTACGGCAGGGCAGGCCTTCGCGCGTTCGGGTGCGGATTTCGCGCTGCTGACCGGGCACGACGCGGCATCTGCCGAACTCGCCGATTTATTCGCCCTTTACGGGCTGGAGCGCATCGCGACTTTGTAAAACTCGGTGCTGGCCATGATGCAGGGCTTCCGCTATGGCGCGCCCGAACGGCCTTCTTCCGGTGACACGCGTGAACTACGACCATATTTTCGAACAGGCGATCGAACGGCTGCACTCGGAAGGGCGCTACCGCGTCTTCATTGATATCCTGCGCAACAAGGGAGCCTATCCCAACGCGCGCTGCTTTGCCGGGCACAACGGCCCAAAGCCGATCACCGTGTGGTGTTCCAACGACTATCTCGCCATGGGCCAGCATCCCAAGGTGATCGCGGCGATGGAAGAGGCACTACACGATGTCGGCGCGGGCTCGGGCGGCACGCGCAACATCGGCGGCAACACGCATTATCATGTCGAGCTGGAGCGCGAGCTGGCCGACCTGCATGGCAAGGACGGCGCGTTGCTGTTCACCTCGGGCTATGTCTCGAACGACGCCACGCTGTCCACGCTGGCCAAGGTGCTGCCCGGCTGCGTGGTCTTTTCCGACGAATTGAACCACGCCAGCATGATCGCCGGCATCCGCAATTCAGGTTGCGAGAAAAAGGTCTGGCGGCATAACGATCTCGAACATCTCGAGCAGTTGCTGGCCGAAGCCGATCCCGAGGTGCCCAAGCTGATCGCCTTCGAAAGCGTCTATTCGATGGACGGCGATGTCGCCCCGATCCACGCGATCTGCGACCTTGCCGATACCTACAACGCGCTGACCTATATCGACGAGGTCCATGCCGTCGGCATGTACGGGGCCCGCGGCGGCGGCATCTCTGAGCGCGACGAGGCGGCCGATCGCATAACCATCATCGAAGGCACGCTGGGCAAGGCGTTCGGGGTGATGGGCGGCTATGTCGCAGCCGATGCCCGGATCATCGACGTGATCCGCAGCTACGCGCCGGGCTTCATCTTCACCACCTCGCTCTCGCCGGTGCTGGTCGCGGGCGTGCTGGCATCTGTGAAACACCTCAAGGCATCCAGCGTCGAGCGCGAAGGCCAGCAGGCCGCCGCCGCAACGCTCAAGCGCCTGTTCGCCGAGGCCGGGCTGCCAGTGATGCCCTCGGTCACTCATATCGTGCCGCTGATGATCGGCGACCCGGTGCGCGCCAAGCAGATCAGCGACATCCTGCTCGCCGAATACGGCGTCTATGTGCAGCCGATCAATTATCCCACTGTGCCGCGCGGCACCGAGCGCCTGCGCTTCACCCCCGGCCCGGCGCACAATGAGGCGATGATGCGCGACCTGACCCAGGCGCTGGTCGAGATCTGGGACCGGCTGGAGATGAAGAAGGCGGCCTAGATCGGCTTCTGGTCAATCATGTACCGGTTACGTCGCGATTTTTTTCCGGAAACATTCTGGGCAAGTCTGATTTTGCTGGCCCTGACCCTGGCCACGCGCGCATGGACGTTCGGCAATCCGGTCATCGGCATTGATGAACAGTTCTATCTCACCATTGGCGACCGGCTGCTCCGCGGCGATCTGCTGTATGTCGATATCTGGGACCGCAAGCCCGTCGGCTTGTTCCTGATATACAGCTTTGCCTGCTTGGCCTTTGCCGATCCGGTGATCGGCTATCAACTGCTGGCAGTCATCTCGATAGTCGCCACGAGCAGCCTGCTTTTCGCAATCGCCCGGCGGCTGACCTCCTTCACCGCCGCACTGGCCGGAGCCGCAGCCTATCCGGCGTGGCTGACGGTCTTCAGCGGCATGGGAGGGCAAGCGTCGATCTTCTACAATCTGCCAATGACGGCTGCGGCTGCCCTGACCCTTGCGGTGATCGCCCGGACGGACGATCGCAGCCTCGTCTGGCGGGGTTGCGGGGTCATGCTGCTGACCGGACTGGCCATCCAGGTCAAGTATACGGTGATTTTCGAGGGTATCTACTTTGGCCTGACCCTGCTTTGGGCGGAATGGATGCGGGGCCGCTCGCCGATCCGGACGGGCGCTTGTGCAATCGCCTGGGTCGCTTGCGCGCTTGCCCCGACCCTGGCAGTTTGCGGCGTGTACTTTGCTTTGGGCCGCGGCACCGAGTTCGTCGAAGCCAACTTCCTGTCCATCTTCGGAGACCACGATCCGTCCCTGCCTGCCGCGTTTGCCCGCCTCGCCGGGCTGACTGCCGGAATATCGCCCTTCCTGGTCTGCGCTTGGATTGCCGCGCGGCATTGGCGAAACGGCGACGAACCGGGCGTCCGCGAAGCGCGCTGGATCCTCGCCTGGGCTGGCGCAAGCCTTGGCGGATTCCTGATCTATGGCGTCTGGTTCGATTTCTACGTGCTGCCGCTGCTGGTGCCTTTTGGCGTGGTCGCCGCGCTTGCTTTTGATTGTCTCGCCAGATCGCGGCATGCCATTGCCGTGGTTGTCGGCCTGGGACTTGCCGGCGGGATCGGCCGCGCACTGGTCCAGTTGCCGGATCCCGGCACTGCGCAGGAGGTGTCACGAATGACCGCGCTAATGCGGCCGCATCTTCGGCAGGGATGCATTTATGTGAACGAAGGTCTCCCGATCCTGTATTATCTCATGCCCAGTTGCCTGCCCTCGCGGTATATTTTCCCAGAGCACCTGACCGGGAAACGCTATCAATATTCGCTCGGCGTCGATCAGCTCGCCGAACTGCGCCGCATCTTCGCCACGCGGCCGAGCGTGGTGGTCAAGAGCACCGCACCCGACGACGACACCCGCCCTGCCTCGCGTGCGCTGCTCGACGCCGAGCTGGCCAAGGATTACCGGATCGTCGGCCAGAGCCCGGTCGGCACCGAGCGCTTCGAGGTCTACGCCCGCCGCGATGCCCGCAGCGATGCCAGTCCCGGCACGCCTTGAAGGCGAAGCGGAAATTCCCCCTATCGCGCCGGTTGCAATCGGTTATGGTTTCGCGCGGTTCCAATCACGGGAGCCTGCATCGCAGCACGGGACGCTGCATCGGAAGGGGAGTGCGACATGGCTGAAGATTGGGCTGCGGACGTCCGCAAATATGTGCCGGACGCCGACGAAGGAATTATTGCGGGGATCGTGCGCTATTGCGGCATCGCCTTGCAGAAGGTCGATTCATCGCTGGTCTCGTTCAGCGACGCCAAGGAGACCGACCGGGTTCGCGAGAATTTTCTCAAGAAGAAGCTGGGTCTTTCCCAGGCCGACGAAGTGCTCGACAAGGCCATCGCCGCAGTCGGCGAGCGGATGAAGGCCGATCGCACCAAGAACCGCGTCACCGTCTATTACCTGCTGTCCGAGGCCTTCGACAGCCTCCACCTGTTCGCCAAGGCGGGCAGCGCGAAGCTTGCGGGTGACGGCGGTGCCGTCGCCGCTGCGGGAGCCGGTGCCGCCGCGCTCGGGCTGGCCGGCATGACTGGCGCGGGCGATGCCGCCCCCGTTGCAGCAGCACCGTCGCCCCCTCCGCCGCCGCCTGCACAGGCCTCCGCCGGCGTGGCCGGAGCATTGGGCGCAGGAGCAGCCATGGCCGCCGGCTCGGCCGCATCTGCTGCCTCGGCGCCGGCCCTGGCCGCGCGGCGTCTCGCCGATGCGCCCGCTGCCGCTGTGGCCCAGGACGAAGAGACCAGCTGGGCCTGGCTGTTGTGGCTGCTGCTGGCGCTGCTCGCGGCCTTCCTGATCTGGTGGCTGTTCTTCCGCGGCGGGCAAGATGCCGCCGCCGACAGCAGCGCCGCTGCTCCCGCCACCGAGGCCGCCGCCAGCGCGACGGAGTCTGGCGCAGCCACACCCGCTGCGCTGGTCTCGGCCCCGGCGGAAGGCAGCGTCGCCATCCCCACGGGCGCTGGCGTCACTTCGGAGATGCGCGACGGCAAGCCGGTGGTGAAGGTCTACTTCGACACCGGCAAGACGGCGCTGGCCCCGGCCTTCCCCGCTGCCGCCGCCGGCCTCAAAGACTACCTCGCCGCTCATTCGGGCACGAGCCTGGCGATTTCCGGCTACAACGACGCCAGCGGCAATGCCGCCGCCAATGCCGAACTGGCCAAGAATCGCGCCCAGGCGGTTGCCGCAGCGCTGGTCGCGGGCGGCATTCCGCAAACCTCGGTAGCGCTGGTCAAGCCCGAGCAGACCACCGACACGTCAAGGTTCCAGCCGAAGCGGCTCGTCGGGTCGAAGTGGTTGTGAAATAAGAAAATTGGGGGGACGCGCTGGCGTCCCCCCACACTTCAGCGCAATTGCACCACATTGTCGGGCAGGCGCACCCGCCGCGTGCCGAGGTACTGGCTCGCCATCGGCTCGTCAGTCACTTCGACCGGAACGCTCTCGCCGAAACCGTTGAATGCAGTGCGCATCGCAGCGCCATAGGCACCGAGCATGCCGATCTCGATATAGTCGCCAGGGCCGACGTCCGCCGGAAGCTCGAACGGACCATCCATGTGGTCCATGTCGTCGCAGGTTGGACCGAAGAAGCTGTAGGGCACCAGTGTCTCGGACGCGCATTCACGCAAGGCGCGGACCGGAAAACGCCAGCCGACATGCGCCGCATCGAACAGCGCGCCATAGGCCCCGTCGTTGATGTAGAGCTCGCGGCCCCGACGCTTCTCGACCTTGACGATCAGCGAATTGTATTCCGCGCACAGCGCCCGACCAGGCTCGCACCACAGCTCGGATGAGTATGACACCGGCAGCGATTCCGCCGCGCGGTGGATCGCGCCGAAATAGTCCTCCAGCGGCGGCGGCTCCATGCCCGGATAGATCGACGGGAAGCCGCCACCGACATCGACAATATCAACCGTGACCGCAGCATCGACAATCGCCGCGCGCACCCGCTCGAGCGCTTGCACATAAGCGAACGGGGTCATCGCCTGGCTGCCGACGTGGAAGCAGATGCCGAGCCAGTCCGAAACCTGCCGCGTCGCCTGCAGCAGCGGCGCGGCATCGGCGAGATCGATCCCGAACTTGGAAGCGAGGCTCAGCTCGGCATATTCCGAGGATACCCGCAAGCGCACGCACAGGCGCAGATCGCTCGCCGGCGAACCGTCTGCTTGCGCGGTGGCAGCGACGATCTTGTCGAGTTCTTCCTGGCTATCGAGGCTGAAGGTGCGCACGCCATGCAGCGAGTAGGCCTCGGCAATCGCGCTCGCGGTCTTCACCGGGTGCATGAAGCACAGCACGGCATCGGGCAGCACTTGGCGCACCAGCCGCACCTCGGCGATCGAGGCGACGTCGTAATGGGTGATCCCGGCTTCCCACAGCACCCGCAGCAGCACCGGCGATGGGTTGGCCTTCACCGCATAGAGCGACGTGCCCGGAAACTTCTCGGCAAAGAAGCGGGCCGCGCGCGCCGCTGCATGCGGGCGATTGAGGATGACAGGTTCGTCCGGCGCGAGAGCGCGGACTACAGCCGGTGCGTCAGGATGGATGTGCAATTCAAGGGACCCCCAAACGTAGTTTCAACAAAGCAGCCTTGCGGTTTGGAAGTCCCCATGGGGCTGCGGGGGGTGCCTATAAACGGGCGGCGATGAACTGCAAGTGAAAATGGACCCCGGCCCGGGGGGATGGCGGAAACGCACGAATGCCGCGGCTAGCCGAGACGATCGCGGAAGTCCTCGTAGCCAAAGCTGCGCACGCATTCGAGCGAATCGCTTGAGCTGTCCCACAGCCAGATCGAGGGCAGCGGCACGCCGTTGAAGGTGGTGGTCTTGACCATCGAATAATGCGCCTGATCGAGAAAGGCGATGCGCTGGCCCGGTTCAGCGGGCACCGGCAGGCGGTAGTCGCCGATGACATCGCCGGCGAGGCACGAGGGGCCGCCGAGGCGAGTCAAGTCTGGTACGCCGTGTACCCCCGCGAAGGCGGGGGCCTCAGGCCCGAGGTCCCCGCCGAAGCGGGGAAACATGTCTTCGCCTGGCCGTTCCCCGAGCAGCGCCGGGCGGTAGGGCGCCTCGATGACATCGGGCATGTGGCAGGTTGCGGAAATGTCGGTAATCGCCACCGGCATGCCGTTGTCGTGGCAGTCGAGGATCGTGCCGACCAGAATGCCGGCATCGAGCGCGACCGCCTCGCCGGGCTCGAGATAGATTTCGGCCCCGGTATCTTCCTGCAAATCGAGCAGGAACTGCACCAGCGCGTCGCGCTGGTAGTCTGCCCGGGTGATGTGATGCCCGCCGCCGAGATTGAGCCATTTGAACTGGCCGAAATAGGGCTCAAGGTGGTCGAAGGCGGCTTCCCAGGTGCGGCGCAGAGGTTCGAAATCCTGTTCGCACAGCGTGTGCATGTGCAGGCCATCGACCAGTTCCATATGCTCTGCCGTCAACTGGTCGATCGGAAACCCGAGCCGCGAATGCGGCGCGCAAGGATCATAACGCGGCACTTCGCCTTCGGGATGCAAAGGATTGATCCGTAGACCAATATCGAAACTATCCCCCCGCGCCCGCGCCGCATCGATGATCGCCGAACAGCGCCCGATCTGCATCGGCGAGTTGAAAATCACATGATCGGACAGGCGCAGCACTTCATCAAGGTCGTCGGGCTTGTAGGCGGCCGAATAGGTGGCAATCTCGCCGTCGTAGAATTCACTGGCCAGCCGTGCTTCCCACAGGCCGGAGGTGCAGACCCCGTCGAGATACTCCCCGATCAGCGGCGCGACCGACCACATCGAAAACGCCTTGAGCGCGGACAGCATCCTGATCCCGGCGCGGTCGCGGACATCGGCGAGGATCGCAAGATTGGCGCGCAGCTTTGCGGCGTCCACCACGAAGGATGGGCTATCGACCCGGTGGAGGTCGAAATGGGCGAATGCGCCCGGGTCTCCGGCTCTGGTTTCCATGCAAGTCGCCTAGCGGTCCTCTCCATTTTTGCAGAAGCACAGATTATTCCGGCTTGTAGTCATTGACAGCCGGCGAAGTTCGGTGCAACCCGACGGGTTGCTTAGCAAGCGCAGATATGTCAGCAATTGCCGGCATGCGCTTTGCTCAACTGTTCAACATCCTTGTTTCCAGAATGAGACCATCTTCAACAAGGATATCGGTCCTGAACGCGGCATCGAAGAAATGCCCATCAAATTCCAATGGCACCGGCACTTGCCGAGCAGCCTTCAGTCCCCTCGCCGAAAGTCGTCCAGCAAGGACAGTTTCATAAACCGATTCTAACAATCCCGGGCCAAGCTCGCGATGGATGCGGACAGCTTCATCGACCACAAATGCGCTGATTTCATCAATTCGCGTCAATCAAAACCCCCTGCGGTCTTTGCTTCCTCTGCGTCTCTGCGAGAACCCGAACATCACACAGATGTCGAAATCGGCGAAAGCGCCTGGGTCTCCGGCTATAGTTTCCTTCACATCACGATTGCGGCACGGCCAACGGCCCTGCCGCTCTTGACTTCAATTATTTCGGTGCCCCAGTGTGACATACCTCCCGAACACTTTCCCGTGGCCCTCCCGGATTTCGGCAGATTATCCACTCTAATGAAGCACATCTCCTCGCATTGATCGGAGTCTGTGCACGCTTTACCTATATCGCGAGACCTTCCGAAGTTTGGACTGTTCTGCTGCCTGAGTTCTGCAGGCGTGGAAGCATCCGCAGGTGAACGTTCGCTTCCATCGGTGCCTCCATTTCCGGCAAGCAATTCAGTCGAAGACCGATAAGCAAATAGCGGTTCAGCATATCCTAAAACTCCAACGGCCCCGCCAGTTCCTTCACCGTCCACGGCAAACCGTGCGCATTCAGCATGTCCATGAAGGGATCCGGATCGAACTCCTCCATGTTGAACACCCCCTCCCCGGCCCACGCCCCGGTCAGCACCATCGCCGCGCCGATCATCGCGGGCACGCCGGTGGTATAGGAAATCGCCTGATTGCCGGTCTCGGCATAGGCGTCCTCGTGGTCGCAGATGTTCGAGATGTAGAAGGTCTTTTCGCCTGACCCGTCCAAAGCCTCGCCGGTCGCAATATCGCCGATGTTGGTCTTGCCCTTGGTCGTCGCGCCCAGTGTTTCGGGCTTGGGCAGCACGGCGGCGAGGAATTGCAGGGGGACGATCTGCTGGCCCTGATACTCGATCGGCTCGATGCCGATCATGCCGACATTGCCCAGCACGGTCAGGTGATTGATGTAGCTGTCGCCGAAGGTCATCCAGAAGCGCGCGCGCTCCAGTTCGGGGATGAATTTGGCGAGGCTTTCCAGTTCTTCGTGATACATCAAATACATATTCTTCGGGCCTACGCCCTCGAAATCAAAATTTTCACGGATGGTCAGGCCGGGCGTTTCAACCCACTCGCCCTTGTTCCAGTGCCGCGCCGGGGCGGTCACTTCGCGGATGTTGATCTCCGGGTTGAAATTTGTCGCAAAAGCCTGGCCATGATCGCCGCCGTTGCAATCAAGGATATCGAGCGTGCGAATGGTGCGCAGCTTGTGCTTCTTGAGCCACATCGCAAAAACGCTGGTCACGCCGGGATCGAAGCCACTGCCCAGCAGCGCCATCAGGCCCTTTTCGCGTGAAACGCTCGTGCAAATCCCACTGCCAGCGATATTCGAACTTCGCCTCGTGGCGCGGCTCGTAATTGGCGGTGTCGAGGTAATGCACCCCGGTCTGGAGGCAGGCCTCCATGATCGCCAGATCCTGATAGGGCAGCGCCAGATTGACCACCAGTTTGGGGCCGATCCTGCGGATCAGCGCGGAAAGCGCGGGAATGTCCTCGGCGTCGATCACATAGGTATCGACCGTCACCCCGGTGCGCGCCCTGATCGATTCGGCGATGGCATCGCATTTCGACAGGGTCCGGCTGGCGAGGCTGATATGGCTGAAAATGGCGCTATTCATCGCCATTTTGTGCACCGCCACCGAGCTTACCCCGCCCGCACCGATCACCAGAACCTTGCTCAACGCGCATCTCCTTCGCAGTCAGTCCGCGCATATAAGCCCCCCGTGTGACAGCACAACCGCAGCCGCGCGGGGGCCGATTGACGCCTCGATTCGACTCTGGCCCCCTGCCCCCGCAGTTTTGGCGCGGAATTGGCAAGCACGGGGGAAATGGCATGAGCGGAATGCAGATAGTCCAGCCGGTCGTCGCGCTGGCGGCGTGGACCATGGTGATGTGGCTGTGGATGTATGCCACGCGGATCCCGGCGCTGGGTGCGGCCAAGGTCGATTTCGACGAGCTGATGCGCGATCCGGCCACCTCGCTCGACGATATCCTGCCGCCGACGGTCCAGTGGAAAGCGCATAATTACAACCATCTGCATGAAGCACCGACAGTGTTTTATGCAGTATCGATCGTGCTCGCGATTGTCGGCGAGGGCGACGGGCTGAACGCGCAGATCGCCTGGGCCTATGTTGCCTTGCGGGTGGTGCACTCGCTGGTGCAGGCAACGGTCAACAAAGTAGGGCTCCGCTTCGCCCTGTTTGCGCTCGCCAGCCTGTGCCAGATGGCGCTGGTGGTGCGCGCCGCGCTGGTTGTATTGTAAGGTGACATCCTCCCCGAGCTTGCTCGGGGAGGGGGACCACCGCCGCAGGCGGTGGTGGAGGGGGAAGTCGCGTTTCCCCTCCGTCAGCCGCTACGCGGCTGCCACCTCCCCGAGCAAGCTCGGGGAGGAATTAGCGCACGAACAGGCTGGCCAGCTCGACATGGGTTGACCAGCGGAACTGGCCGACCGGGCGCAATTCCGCGAGGGCATAGCCGCCCGCCACCAGCGTGGCGGCGTCGCGCGACCAGCTTGACGGGTTGCAACTGACATAAGCCACGCGCGCCACCTTGCTCGCGGCGAGCTGCGCCACCTGCTCGCGCGCGCCGGCGCGCGGCGGATCGAGCAGCACGGCGTCAAAGCGGTTGAGCTCGGCGGTCTCAAGCGGGTTGCGGAACAGGTCGCGGTGCGAGGCGTGGACCGGCCGCTGCGTCCGGCCCGCTGCCGCCTTGCACGCCAGATGCACATCGCGCGCCGCCTCGACGGCAAGCACTTTCGCCGGCCCGGCGAGCGCGAAGGCGAAAGTGCCGAGCCCGGAAAACAGGTCGGCCACCGTCGGTGCCCCGGCCAGCCATTCGCATGCCGCCGCGACCAGCGTCGCCTCGCCGTCAGCCGTCGCCTGGAGAAAGGCACCCGGCGGAAACCCGACGCTCACTCCGCCCAGCAACACGGTCACCGGTTCGGGCTCCCACAGCGCCTCGGGTCCGTAGCCCTGATTGAGCGTCATCCGAGCGAGGCCCTGGTCGCGGGCGAAATCGAGCATCGCTTCCGTCGCGGCGAGCCCCTCGACGGCAAGCCCCTTGATGGCAAGATCGACGCCCTGCTCGACGGCTGCAAGTTCGACATCGGCGGCTATCTTGCCGCCCATTCTTGCGAGCAGCTTGCGCACCGGGCCGATCAGCGCGGCCAGTGCGGGCAACAACACCGGGCATTCGGCGAGATCGGCAATTTTGTGCGAGCGTCCCTCGCGGAAACCGAGCGCGATACGTCCGCCCCTGCTCTCGGCGCGCATCGCGGCCCGGCGACGGCTTGCCGGCGGCGAAATATGCGGTGGGGCAATCAGGCCGGGCTCCAGCCCCTGCCCGGTCGCCGCATTGGCGACACGCTCGGCGACAAAGGTAGCCAGCGAGGCCTCGTCGAGCTGTTGCAACTGGCAGCCACCACAGGTGCCGAAATGACGGCAGGCGGGCGCGGCATGGTGGGGGCCGTGCACCAGCGTGCCATCGGTTTGCAGCACGTCGCCCGGTGCCGCGCCGGCGACGAAGCGTCCGCCGGCGGTGACACCATCGCCCTTGGCGGCGATGCGGAGGATTTCTTCGCTGGCCATCAAACCCACCCCGCTGCGACTAGTCTCCCCCGGATCGGGTCCGGGGTCACCCAGTCTCGCACCCCTCCCGCCTGCGGGAGGGGCTGGCGGTGGGCCCTGCT
This sequence comes from uncultured Alphaproteobacteria bacterium, assembly GCA_963777795.1. GTDB lineage: Bacteria > Pseudomonadota > Alphaproteobacteria > Sphingomonadales > Sphingomonadaceae > Novosphingobium. Next base: position 111,747 of record CAVZRM010000002.1, on the reverse strand, counting down.
CACAGGCAGGCCGCAAAAGCAGGCTGGATCGCTGCGGCAAGGCCGCTGGCGGTCATCACCGGCCCTGCCAGCCGCGCCGCCTCGCCGTGCAGCCAGACCCCCTCGCATGCCGCCTCGAACACCTCGGCACCGCTGGCCAGCCGACTGGCGATAGTCCCCGCAAGCACGTCACCAGTCCCCGCCACCGAAAGCCAGCTGGATGCGCGCGCGGCCATGGCTGTGCGGCCATCGGGCGCGGCAATCACCGTGTCCGGCCCCTTGGCGACCACCACCATGCCGCTAGCCGCAGCCAGCGCCAGGGCACGCTGGGGCTTTGCGCCGGAGCCGTCGCAGCCAAAGGCATGCTCCAGCGCAGCGAGTTCGCCTTCGTGCGGCGTGGCGATCAGCGGGGCGGAGTGCTCGGCGAGCAGCCTCGGCGCGAGCAGGATCAGGGCATCGGCATCGAGCACGGCGGGTTTGCCCGCAGCGAGCGCCGTCACCAGTCGTTCGCGGCTGCCGGCGTGGCGGCCCAGCCCCGGCCCGGCCAACAGCGCCGCAATCCGGCTGTCACCCAGGGCTTCGGCCAGCGGCGCGCCATCGACGACCAGATCGGGAGCCCCGGCGGGCTGGGCTTCGGCGAAAAGCTTCACATAACCCGCGCCCCCATGCTGCGCCGCCATGCAGGCGAGCAAGGCCGCGCCAGGCATTGACCCGCCAACCACCGCCAGCAACCCGCGCCGGTATTTGTGGGCATCAGCGGCAGGGGAAGCGAGTCGCGGTTGCGACACCAGCTGTGCCGCGCCCGCGACTGCATCGGCCCCAATATCGACCAGCCGCAGCGCGCCCATCGCCGCGCTGGCGGGCATCAGGAAATGCGCGGGCTTCCACGCACCCAGCGCAATCGTCAGGTCAAAGGCCGGCAGACCGGGATTGAACGTGATGCCAGTGTCCGCATCGAACCCGCTTGGCAGATCGATCGCCACCCGCTGGCGATGGCTCTTCGACAAGCGTCCCAGCAGCGCCGCGTGGACCTCCGTCAGGGGCCGCGTCAGTCCGCTGCCGAACAGGCAATCGACCAACAGGTCTCCCTGAGGATCGGCATCGGAGCCGAACACCTCGCCGCGATAGAGCGACCGGGCGGTGCGTGCGGCTTCGGTTTTCGGCTCGGCGGCGGCCGCCACCGCCACCTGTCCGCCGCGCGTCCGGATGGCCTCGGCGACGACATAACCGTCGCCGCCATTGTTGCCCGGACCGCACAGCACGGTCACCGTCCGGTGCGCCGCCATCCGCCAGATATAGTCCGCCGCACCGCGTCCGGCGCGCTGCATCAGCGCATCGACCGAAACTCCTGCCGCGATCAGCACTCCTTCCGCGCCGCGCATCTGCGCGACGGTGAGGATCTGGTCACGGGTTCTGGTCACTGGCCGGCAGCGCCGGGGGCGGGGAGCAAATAATGGTCGTCGGCGATTGTGACTTCGATTTCCTGGCCATTGGCCTGCTGCGCGACCTCATGGGCACCGTCGGCAGCGGCGAAGCGCCTGCCGCCGTCGAGCTCGATCACCCGGCGGAAACCGCCATCGGGGTGGCGCAGGGTGAGCACGGTCCTGCCGTCGCTGCTCGAACGCTCGACACTGCAACTGGCCTTGTATTCGCGCGCGGCGGCGAGCGCGCAGGGCACGCTTGCGGCCAGGCCTGCCGCGCTGCCCCCGCCCGCTGCCGTTGATGCAGATGTCGTCGCCGCCTCGCCTGAAGGCGTGGATTGGGACGAGCAGGCCGCGAGCGCCGTCAGCAGCAAGACCGCGCTAGATATCCGCAAAGACATGGGTTTCCGCCTTGGCACCGGGATGGGTGACCGCGCCCTGCCAGGCCGGGCCGACATTGCGCGCATAGCGCCACAATGCGCCCGAATTGTAATCGTTGCCGCGAGGCTTCCATGCTTTGCGGCGCTCGGCCAGCTCGGTTTCGGACACCTCAAGCTCGATGGTGCCGTTCACGGCGTCGATGGCGATCATGTCGCCATTCCTGAGCAGCCCGATCGGCCCGCCCTCGGCGGCCTCCGGGCCGACATGGCCGATGCAGAAGCCACGCGTCGCGCCGGAAAAGCGCCCGTCGGTGATCAGCGCGACCTTCTCGCCCATGCCCTGGCCATAGAGCGCCGCCGTCGTCGCCAGCATCTCGCGCATGCCCGGCCCGCCCTTGGGCCCTTCGTTGCGGATGACGACGACGCTGCCCTCGTTGATTTGCCGCGCTTCCACGGCGGCGAAGCAATCTTCCTCGCACTCGAAAACCTGCGCCGGCCCGCGAAATTGCAGCCGGTGCATCCCCGCCACCTTCACAATCGCCCCGTCGGGTGCCATCGACCCGCGCAAGCCGACAACCCCGCCGGTCGGGGTGATCGGCGTCTTCACGTCGTAGATCACCTTCTGGTCCGGGTTCCAGGTAATCTCGTCGAGATTTTCGCCGAGCGTCTTGCCGGTGACGGTCATCGGATTGCCATCGAGGAAGCCGCCATCGAGCAGCGTCTTCATCGTCATGTAGACCCCGCCGGCATCGTGCATGTCCTTCGCGACATATTTGCCGCCGGGCTTGAGGTCGGCAATGTAGGGCGTCGACTTGAAGATTTCGGCGACGTCGAACAGGTCGAATTCGATGCCGCATTCATTGGCCATGGCGGGCAGATGCAGCGCGCCGTTGGTCGAGCCGCCGGTCGCCGCAACGACGCGAGCGGCGTTCTCGAAGGCGGCGCGGGTGCAGATGTCGCGCGGGCGCAGGTTGAGCTTCAATAGCTCCATCACTTGCTTGCCCGCAGCGACCGCCACTTCCTCACGCGATTTGTAAGGAGCTGGGGCCATATTGCTATTTGGCAGGGAAAGTCCGATTGCCTCACCAACGCAGGCCATGGTGTTGGCAGTGAACTGCCCGCCGCAGGCGCCGTGGCCCGGGCAAGCCGCCTTCTCGATCGCGGTGAGCTCGCTCAAGCGGACAGGCCCCGGCCGAATAGCGCCCGACCACTTCGAACACGTCCTGCACCGTCAGATCGCGGCCCTGATAGCGCCCGGGCAGGATCGAGCCACCATAGACGAAAATCGACGGCACATTGAGCCGCAGCATCGCCATCATCATGCCGGGCAGGCTCTTGTCGCAACCGGCAAAGCCGACAATCGCATCGTAGCAATGCCCGCGCATCGACAGCTCGATCGAATCGGCGATCACCTCGCGGCTGACCAGCGAGCTTTTCATCCCCTGATGGCCCATGGCGATGCCGTCGGTGACGGTGATCGTGTTGAACCGGCGCGGCGTGCCGCCGCCTTGCTCCACCCCGCCCCGGCAGATGTCCGCCTGAAAATCGAGCGTGGTGTTGCACGGCGCGGAATCGTTGCCGGCGGAAACCACCGCCACGAACGGCCGCGCGATCTCTTCCTCGGTCATCCCCATGGCATAGTAATAGGACCGCTGCGGCGCGCGCTCGGGGCCGACCGAGACGTAACGCGAGGGCAGGCGCGACTTGTCGAAGATGTGCGGCACGGGAAGACTCCTCTGTTGCCCGGTGCTTTCGCGAGGTTGGGGGGGCGGGTCAAGGGGGCGGGTTGCGCAGACAAAATAGTTGCGTCCCCCGTCACCCGAAGAGAGTCTCCCAGAATGAGCCCATAAACAGGGACAGTCCCTGTTTATCTATCCGTCGGTTCGCAGCAGCAGCGCGCCGTAGCCATAGCCGCCGTTGACCGCGAGCGCGGTTTTCGCGCCGGTCACCTGCCGCCCGCCACCCCGGCCCCACAGCTGCGTGGCGGCCTCGTGGGTGTGGCCGAAGCCGTGGAAACGCCCGGCGGACAATTGCCCGCCGCCGGTGTTGAGCGGCAGCGTGCCGTCGATCGCCGTGTTGCGTCCGCCGACGATGAAGGCCAGCGCCTCGCCGCGCCCGCACAATCGCACGGCTTCCATCCAGATCGGCACATGGATCGAAAAGCCGTCGTAGATTTGCGCGCAATCGACGTCGCCCGGCGTCATATCGGTCCGGTTCCACAACATATCGCCGCATTTCTCGGCCGGAGTCATGGTGAAATCGCCGGTGTTGAGCCCCTCGCCCAGCGTTCCCATCGCCATGCCCATCGCCGCGATGTGGATCGGCGGATTTCCTGAAGTCGCGGGCAGCATCCTTGGCCGAAAGCAGGATCGCGGTCGAGCCGTCGATGTGGCTGTCGCAATCGAACAGGCGCAACGGCGTCGAGATCATCCGCGCGGCAAGATAGTCGTCAATCGTCAGGTCCCTGCCGCGATAGATCGCGTTGGGATTGTGCTGCGCATGCCGCCGCCCGTTCACCGCCACCCAGCCGAGCTGCTCCTCGGTCGCGCCGTATTTGTCGAAGTAGGCCTGCGCATACAGCGCCCAGAGATTGACCGGAGAATGCGCGTGGCAGGGCACGAAGAAGGCGTTGTTGCCGGGCTCGACCCGCTCGCGGCTGCCGGTGAGCAGGGTCGAGGCGCGCGAGGTGAGCCGCGCGCTCGCCTGGGCAACAGTGCGGAAGCACAGCACGTGGTGGCACAGCCCGGTGGCCACGGCCATGATCCCCTGGAACAACGCCGCCATGTGCCCCGGCCCCTCGTGGCTCGAGGGATTGGTCCACACGGGGCGGATGCCAAGCGCCATCATCGTCTCGACCGTGCCCACCGGCGAGATGCCGCCGCCCTCGCTGGTCTTGGCGGGATGGCAAATCAGACCGTCGACCGCATCGACCGCGATGCTGGCATCGGCAATCGCGGCAAGGCAGGCGTCGAGCGTGAGTTGCTGCGCGGTGCGACCGGAGGGCCGCCTGGCCGGGGGTCTGGCCGATGCCGGTGATGCAGACCTTGTGCTCGGGGAGCGGTTCAGACGACGGCATCGCTGCCCTCCCCCGGCACGAACATCGGCAGCCAGACATCCTCGTGGTGCTCGAAAATGGCATGCACCCGCAGGCCGCTGCTCACCGCCGCAGGCGGGGCGAGGACGTTGCTGTAGACATAGAGCTCCGGCTGCTCGTCGAGCTCGATCGCGGCGATGACGAAGGGCTCGTCGAGCCCGGGCAGCCAGGCCTGGTGGTTGACCGTGAAAGTCCTGATCCGGCCGCGCCCGGAAACCGCTGCGGGCGCGACGGTCTCGGTGCGGCAGGCCGAACACAGCGGCAGCGGCGGGTGCTGGTAGAGACCGCAAGACGTGCAGCGCTGGATCAGCAATTGCCCGCCGCGCCCGCCGGTCCAGTAGGGCTCGGTGTCGCGGGTGAGCGCGGGCAGCTTGCGGGCGGGAGCGGTCAAAACACCACGCCCTGCACCTTGAGATCGATGATCGCATCCTCGTCATAGCCCAGGCTCGCCAGCACCGCATCGCTATCCGCCCCGAGATCGGGCGAGCGGCGCGCGGGCATGGCCTGGCCGTCGAACAGCATCGGCAGGCCGACCATCGGGATTGTCGTGCCGTCGCCATAGTCGGCGCGCTGAAGGTAGGCATTGGCCTGCACCTGCGGATCGGCATGCATTTCGCCGACTTCCTGGACCACATCCCACTGGCCGTCCTGGCGGGCAAGAATGGCGCGCCATTCGGCCAGCGTCTTGCTGGCAAACAGCGCCTTGACCTCCGCGTAGCAGGCATCGGCATGGTCCCGGCGCGCGGCGGAATCGGCATAGCGCGGATCGCTGGCAAGATCGGGGCGTCCGGCCACCTCGCAGAAATTGCCCCAGTATTTGTCCGCCTGCAGCATGCACAGCGCGAGGAAGCGCCCGTCGCTGGTGCGATAGTTGGACACCAGCACGTTGAACGGCCGGGGGTCGGCGGGGCGCGGGAAGCGCAGCACGCCGTCCGCCGTCGACTGGCAGATGAGGCGCTGCATCGACCACATCGCGGTGCCCAGCAGCGAAACATCGACGGTGCTACCCTCGCCGGTTCGCAGCCGCTTGACCAGCGCCGCACAGATCGCACCCGACAGCATTGCGCCCGAGGCCGTATCCCCGAACGCCGGACCCGGCGGCCCCACCGGGCGCGTCGCGCCATCCTCGGTCATCGTCCCCGAGATCGAACCGCGCGCCCAGAATGAGATCGCGTCATAGCCGCCCTTCTCGTTCTCCGGACCGTTTGGACCCGATCCGCTGCCGCTGGCATAAATGATGCCGGGGAAGCGCGCGCGAATGCTATCCGCGTCGATCCCCATTGCGCGGCGTGCGGGCGGCAGCAGGTTGGTGATGAACACGTCGGCGTCCGCCACCAGCTTCATCAGCACTTCGCGCCCGGCTTCGGTCTTGAGGTCGAGCGTGATCGAGCGCTTGCCGCGGTTGTAGCTTTCCCAGCTGAAGTCGATTCTGCTGGCATCTCCGCCCATGCCACCAATCTGAAGCCCGCGCAGCGGATCGCCGCTCGGCGGCTCGACCTTGACGACTTCGGCGCCGAGGTCGGACAGCATGCCGCCGCAGGCCGGAACGAAGGCCCACATGGCGACTTCGACAACCTTGATCCCTTCGAGCGGCCTGTTGGCTTCGTGCGAAATACCCATGATTCTCTCCGACTGTTCTCTATTGTGACGCATGAAACGAAATGGCGAATCAGGTCAAGGCCGGACTCGCCTCACCGACGGGAGAGCATGGGTGGCGGAAGCAAGGGCAAAGGCGGTAGCCAACCGGGCCGCACGCGAAGTGAACATCGAAGTGCCGCTGACCACCGAACGCGCGCTCGATCCGGCATGGCTGAGCATGGCGCTGGGGACCAAAGTCAGCGGCGTCGAACTGGTCGAGAATATCAAGACCGTCGCCACCAAGCTGCGCTTCACCGCCGAGGTCGAGGGCCAGGGCCGGCAGGGCTTTTGCCTGAAGGGCCTGCTCGACACCGACGAGGCCGGGCGCATCGGCGGCATGACCTGTGTGCTCGAAGGCGATTTTTATGCCAAGGTCGCGCCGACAGTGGGGGTTCGCGTGCCTGAATGCCTGGTAGCGGTGGCAGACCGCGAGAGCCAGCAGGGCGTGATCGTGATGCGCGACCTGATCGCTGCCGGCGCGCGGTTCTGTTCGGCGCTGGAGCCGTTTGACGCCGATGACGCCGTGCTCAGCCTGGCGCAACTCGCCGCACTGCATCAGGGCAGCGTGTTTCTCGACGGCGCGCCGTGGATCCGCCAGCGCGTCGCCGATCTGGCGCACATGACCCATATGCCCGCCGCAGTGCTCCAGGAATTGATGGACGGCCCGCGCGCCGAAGGCCTGCCCGCAGATGTCCGCCGCGCCGACCTGCTGATCGCCGGCATGCGCGCGCTCGCCGAAGCGGACATTGCCCGGCCGCAGTTCCTCGTCCATGGCGACAGCCACGCGGGCAACATCTTCCGCATGCCGGCCAATCAAGATGGGGAAGGCGCGGGCCTGATCGACTGGCAATTGCTCCAGCGTGGCGGCTGGGCGCTCGATGTCGCCTATCACCTCTGCGCCGTGCTGCCGGTCGAACTGGCCGAGCGCGAGGAGCGGCGGCTGCTCGGCGTCTATCTCGGGATGATGCGCGCCGCTGGCCGTGCCATGCCCGACGACGAGGAAGCCTGGCGGCAATACCGCGAGAGCGTGATCTATGGCTATTACCTGTGGGCGATCACCCGCCGGGTCGATCCGCCGATCATCGTCCAGTTCAACCAGCGCCTCGGCGCGGCGGTAGCGCGGCATGGCAGCCATGCCTTGCTGGGGGTGGGCTGAACGCGGTCAGGCCAGCACCACTCCGAGCAGCGCCAGGGTTCCCGCCCACGAAACCTTGTCGGCGATAAGATTGTATTCGATCCCTGGCATGCCGCCCTCGCCCCTGGGGTCGGTAAAGCCATGCATCACCTTGCCGAATTCGGTGATCTGCCAGCTTGCCCCCGCCGCTTCCATTTCGGCGCGGAAGCCCCGGGTTTCCTCGGCCGGGCCGAACGGATCGAGCGCGCCGCACCAGGCCACGACCTCGCCCTTGATTTGGCCGGGTCCGGCAGGGGCATGCGTCGTCAGCAGCCCATGATAGCTCACCGCCGCCTTCACCTCGCGCCCGCTGCGCGCCAGCTCAAGGACGCATTTGCCGCCGAAGCAATAGCCGATCGCGGCCATCCGCGCGGCGTCGGCATCGGCCATGGCGGCGACCGTATCGAACCACAGCGCGGTGCGTGCGCGCAGCAGATCGGGGGTCTGGAACAGCGCCGCGTAATAGGCCCCAGCCTTCTCGGGCGCGCTGAGATCAGCGTGCTCGCCATACATGTCGGTGGCGACCGCGAGGTAGCCAAGTTCGGCCAGCTTGCCCGCAATGTCGTGCGTCATGTGGCGGATGCCGAGCGCGCTGTGCATCACCAGCACCGCCGGAAACGGCCCCGCGCCCGCCGGCCGCGCCACCCAGCCTTTCAGTCGGACACCCTCGTGATCGCAGAAAATCGGCTGCACATCCGGCATGGCTTCGGCTCTCCCTTGCTTGCCCCTGCCAGCCTAGCAGCGCCATCTTGGCCTGCAATGCCTATCCGGCAGGCGGCACGGGATCCTGTGCTTTAGGTCTGCCGCGCAATTTCGCGCGCAGCCAAAGCCCCGCGTGCGAGCGCCACACCAACAGTCCGAGCACCAGCAGCACCAGCCACGGCAGCGTCACGCCGAGCGCCATCAGCACGAAGGCGATCATCGTCGTCAGGCTGTTCCATGCCCCCTCCGCCGCGTCGCCGACCGGATTGCCGCCGAGGGTGAAGCTCTCGTCGCCAGTATAGCTGTAGGTCATCGGTGTATTGGCGAGCATCTCCTCGCCAGCGCTGCGGGTGTCGCGCTCGGCATTGAGCTGTGCGCGCAGGCGCTCAGCCTGCTGGGTCAGCTCGGTGCGTTCGGCATCGCCGAGCCCGCCGGCGGCAAGGCGCGCTTCGATCCGCGCCAGTTCGCCCCTGGTATCGGCGCTGCGGCGCTGCGAGGCACTGATTTGCGTTCCCACGTCCTGACCTTCGATCGCCGCATCGACAAGCTTGCCTTTGGCTGCCTCGATTGCGGCGATGCCCTGCTTGCCGAAGGCGCGGGCCAGCTCGGGGGCGAGCTTGAACGACAGCTCGGCGCGCACCTGGTCTTCGTCGAGCAACGTGTAGCGCATGCCGGTGATGCGGCATTGCGCGATCCCGAGTTTTTCGCAGGCGGCGGCATGCTGTTCCTGCACCGCCGAGATCGACGGGCTGGGCAGAACGAATGCGTAGCGATAGTTGAAGGCGACGCCCGGTGCTGCCTGGGGCGCGATCGCCGGCGGGCCCATTGCAGGCGCACCGCCGGCCATGTCGCCGCGCGCGGCACGGGCCGCTTCTTCGCGCACGTCCATCGTGGTAACCTGTTCGCCGGACTTCTGCGGCTGCTGCGAACAGCCCGCGAGCGCGATAACCATGGCGAAAGCGGGAGCGAAGGACTGTGCCAAGCGACGCATGGATGCACTCCGGCTGCACGGCGGAAGGGCCGCTGCACAATGTCTATCAGACAGGTAGACCTGCGCAATCAAAATGTCGCGCAAAATGCAGCTTGCCGCGCGACCGAATCTCGATTAATGAAACGGTCGAGTAGCCATTAATTGCCCGGAACATCGGGCAGACCGGACGGAGGAAGCCCATGAATACCCTGACCGAGCTCAGCAATCCCCCCTCGCCCGCCACCGCTGAAGCCGATTCTGCCCCGTTTTTCGTGCGCGGCAAGCTGATTGAAGGCAGCGATTCGATCCAGCGCAGCCGCGACCTCGGCGTCGATTTTGCCGTGCCCAGGCTCGATCTCAACGCCGCGATCCACCCGCGCAGCGAGGTGCCGCCGCTGCTCAATGTGCCGCTCGCCGAAATCATCGACTTCCTGGTCGAGAGCGGCCAGCGCATGATCGACGGCAAGAATCCCTATATCGAGGCCTGCGTCGATCGCATGGCCAAGGTCAGCCTGCAATCGCGCGCGATGATCGACCAGCAGATGAAGGGCGCGGTCGCCTATCTCGACAGGAAGGTGCTGAGGGAAGTTGTCGAACAGAACTTCCCCAATCCCAGGGCGCTCGACGAATGGATACCGCATAACGACCACCAGGGCCGCCGCAGCTTCATCCGCGCCTTCGCCCCGCGGCTGATCCATGTGCTGCCGGGCAATTCGCCGGGCATCGGCATCAAGTCGATCGCGCCAGGGCGCGCTGGTCAAGGCGGTCAACCTGTTCAAGATGGCCTCGGCCGATCCTTTCTCGACTGTCGCCTTCCTGCGAACCATGGCCGATGTCGACCCCGACCACCCGCTGGTCCGGTCGATGTCGGCAATCTACTGGCGCGGCGGCGACGAAGCGGTCGAGCGGATCGTCTATCGCCCGCAATATTTTGACAAGGTGGTCGCCTGGGGCGGCGGCGATGCCATCGACAACGTGATGAAATACATCGGGCCCGGCCTGCATCTGGTCAGCTTCGACCCCAAGACCTCGATCTCGATGGTCGGCAAGGAAGCCTTCGCCGACGCGGAAACGATGGCGCGGGTCGCCGCGCTCAACGCCAGCGACGTCGACATGCTGGGGCAGGAAGCCTGCGTTTCCAGCCGCTTCACTTTCATCGAGGCCGACGCCGACGACGCCGACCGCTACTGCAAGCTGCATGCCGAGGCGCTGCGCGCGCCCAAGCCCACCGACCTCGACGAACCGCGCCCGCTCGACATGGAGCTCAAGGAGCAGATCGACACGCTGCGGATGATGGACGACGACTATGCGGTGTTCGGCAAGAGCGACGGGCGCGGCGTGGCGATCCGCTCGGACGAGCCAGTCGATTTCCACCCGCTGCGCAAGACCTCCAATGTGGTCTGCGTCAAGTCGCTCGACGAGGCGATGAAATGGGTCACCGTGGCGACGCAGACGGTCGGCGTCTATCCGTTCGAACGCATGGCCGAACTGCGCGACAAGCTTGCCAGCTGCGGCGTCCAGCGGGTCGTGCGCCTCGGCGAGGCCGGCCCCAGCGCGATCGGCAATCCGCACGACGCAATGTATCCGCTGCACCGCTTCGTCCACTGGATGGCCAACGAAGACGGCGTCGGCGAATGAGCGCCGCTGGCTGCTGGGAGTCGAAGCGATGATCCAGACCGAACAGGGCGTGGTCATCGCCGCGCCGATCGACATGGTCTGGGTCTATGCCAAAGACGTCGAGCGCTGGGCAGAAATCATGCCGGGCTACCAGAACTGCGAGATTGCCGACGAGGACAATTCGCGCTGGGTGCTCAAGGTCGGCGTCGGCGGGCTGGTGCGCACGGTCAAGGTCAAGGTCAAGGTCGACGAATGGGCGGGGCCCGAGCGCGTGACTTTCTCGTTCAGGCTGGAGGGCGATCCGGTTTCGGGCGGCGGCTCCTACCGCGCGGCTGCGCAGGGGCCGGACGCCACCGCAGTGACGCTGCACGTCCGCGTCGAGGGCGGCGGGCCGATGGCACCGATGTGGGAAGCGATGGGCGGGCCGCTGCTGCCCAAGTTCGCGGCTGCCTTCGCCGGTCAGCTCAAGCAGCGGATCGAGGCCAGCCTGGGCCTGGCCGCCGCACCAGCCCCGCGCGCGGCTTCGCTGCTCGCCCGCATCGGCCATTGGCTGCGTAACTTGTGGAGCAGCTTGGCCCGATGAGCACCGAAAATAGGGACAGTCCCCTATTTTCGATCACGAAACCGGCTCTTCGCCCTCCAGCGTCGTACGGTGCATCAGCCGGTCGCTGTCGAGCGCATACCAGTCCGCGCGGTGCATGGTGCCGGTGTTGTCCCACAGCAGGAAATCGCCCAGCTGCCACTTGTGGCGATAGACGTATTCGTCCTGCGTCGCCCATTCCTGCATCCGGCACAGCAGCATGTCGCCGTCCTCGCGGCTCAGGTTCTCGGCATAGAGCGCGGTCGCGCCGAGCAGCAGCGAGCTGCGCCCCGAATGGTGATGCCAGACCAGCGGATGGCTGCGCGAGGGGCGGGTGCGCCAGCGGGTAAGTTCGGCGACAGTGGGCTGGTTGTTGACCAGCCGCTGCGAGGCTTCGAGTGCATGGCGCACCGTGACGCCTTCGAGCGCCGCCTTGTCGGCCTGGGGCAGGTTGTCATAGGCGGCATAGGTGTTGGCGATCAGCGTGTCGCCGCCCTCGTCGGCCAGCACTTTCGCGGTGAGCATGGTCGCCTTGGCGGGGACCGGATCGTTGGCCCCGTCGATGTGCCAGTAGAACGCGCCGCGGGTATAGTCGGCGACGGTCGAGACCGCCGGGTCCATCGAGATTTTCGAGACGCCCTCCTCGCCCTGGAGGGTGATCTCGCCGATGGTCGCGGCGAACTGGCGCTGCTCCTCGTCGGTCAGGAACAGCCCGCGAAAAACCAGCGCGCTGCGCTCGACCAGCAGATGCTCGATCTCCGTCGCGTGGGTGCCGGCGAGGAAATCGGCGCGGTCCATGCGGATTTCGCTGCCGACCTTGGGTGAACAATCGATGCGTTCGAACATGGCAGTTACCGTCAGTTGTCTGGTTCACAGGCAACTGTTACCAGCGCCTGCCAGCCTTGCAAGTCAAGCCGTCCGCCGCCATCACCCCGCCCGCACCGGGGCAATGCGCGAAAACCCGTGCGGCGAAACACCATAGGTATCGCGATACGAAGGCGGATGGCGGCCGCCGGCACAGGTTATGGCATAGTCGCGCGCCAGTTCGGCACCGATAAAGGTCTCGCCGTTGCGCTCGGCACGCTGCGGGTCGGTGTAGAGTGCCCAGGCGAGATGGCCGGTGAATTCTGGCTCTTCGGACCCGGCCTCCAGAGCGCCAAACTTCGCGGGATCGGAATCGATCACCAGCCGCAGACGCTCGGTCATCACCGCGCCCATCCACACCGAGACGGCGGCGACGTTCTTCCCGGCATGGTCAAACTCCATCCCCATGTCGAAGGCCATCTTGTCCATCGCCGCCTTGTGCGCGCCGTAGGCCGGGCTGAACACATAGTGTTCCGCTCCCGCGCCCGAGGTGAACAGGATCAGCCCATCGTCCTGCGCCACCATGGCTTGTGCGGCATACCAGCTGGCATCGAAGCTCGAACGGATGCCGACATCGATCATGTCGCCCAGCTTGAGTGGCCGTTCCCAGAAACCGCCGGGCATCGACAGTTCGTCATAGACCGCTGCGGCATTGTTGACGAGAATGTCGATCCGGCCCTGTTCTGCGATGACGCTGGCAAAGAAAGCTTTGACGTCATCGGGATCGGAGTGATCGCACTTGACCGCGATGCCCTCGCCCCCCGCCGCAGTGACCATCGCGGCAGTCGCGCCGATGGTGCCGTCGAGCGCGTGGTCGCCCGGGTTGAGCGTGCGGCCGGTGACATAGACAGTGCAGCCATGCTGGCCGAGCGCATGGGCAATGCCCTGCCCTGCCCCCCGGCTGGCTCCGGTGACAATGGCGACGGCTCTCTTGTCAGGCATGCGGAATACTCCTGCTATCGGCGCGCAGCGAACCTCTCCGCCGCGCCCTCGAAGTGACGGCGCGGATTGTCGATGAACACGCGGTTCGCGCCTTGCCGCCGGCCCGATAGCCCGATAGCCTGCTCGTCAGATGACGAAGAACCGGGCGGATCGCAATGGCAAGTTTCGGTCGCCCTGGTTCAGCGCGCCGCGACTGCCGGCGCGCCGTCGCGGCCATAGGTATCGTTGAGAAAAGCGACGCCGCCGTCGGCACCTTCGGTGGCGGTGAAATAGGTGATGTAGACCGGCACCGGCAGCGGCAACGGCACCACCTGTTCGGGCCTGGCCGAGGCATAGGTACCGAGCGGCCTGCCGAGCAGCCAGTGCGCCATCATAGCCGCGTCTTCCAGCCGTATGCAGCCATTGGAGAAATGCCGCTCGGGCTTGGTCAGCAGCTCGCGCTCGGGCGTATCGTGCAGATAGATGCCGAGCTCGTTGGGGAACAGGAATTTGACCTTGCCCATCGAATTGAACGGCCCCGGCAGCTGGCGCAGGCGCAGTTCGCGCGTGCCGGCCGCAACCGCCCTCCAGTCGATCGTCGCTGGATCGAGCACCCGCGCGGTCTCGGTCCAGTCCGACAGCGCTTCCATGTTCATCGACCCTAGCGTTCGCCCTGCGAGTATCTTGGGCGCAGTGAGGGTCTGGGCGAGATCGACCGGCACGTTCCAGTAGGGATTGACGATGGCATGGTGGAGCATGCCCGCGAGCATCGGCGTCGGCGATTCGCGCTTGCCCACCACCACTTTCATCGTGCCACGCTGGCGGCCGGCCTGGTAGAACCACAGCCGCCCGCTGGCGGCATCGACCAGCACGTGATGTGTCCACGGCCCCGGCAAGGCCCGGGCGCGTTCGAGATTGAGCGTCACCCGGCGGACGAAATCCTCGTCCCTGCCCTGCGCCCGCGCCTGCCACAGCAGGGTGCGCATGCGCAGGTAGTGCGGGTTCATCCAGGCCATGCCCGAGACATAGGCGGGGAACGAGGTGGCCAGCGCCCCGCCGCGCAAGGCGGCTTCCTCGCGCGGCTTCTGCGGGCGCAGCGCCGGATCGGCATAGACCATGCCGGTGTCGTCGCGCCTGGGCAGCTTGCGCAGATCCATCGCATAGCGCGAAAATGCGCGCGAGAGCCGCACCTCGGCCCGCGCAATCTTGCGCGGATCGCCCGAGCGGGCGTCCTCGATCGCCTTGTGGAGGTCGTCAATCTTGTAATTCGAAGGGCGCAGGCCATCGAGCTCCGCGCTGGTGAGAAAAGCGATCAGCACCCCGGCTTCATGACCGATATTGCCCGAAGCAGCCCACAGCGGCGCGAAATTGCGCGCGGCGTAGACCGGCTTGAGCCTGCCGCCGGCCTGACGCCGGATTTGCGCGGCGATGGCGTCAGCGGGCGCGGTGATCGCGCCTGGCAGCAGCGGCAAGGGACGCGGCGGCGGCTGCGGTCTCGGAGGTGCGGGAATTGATACTGCCGGCTGCACTGGGCGGGCGGGCTGCACCGGGCGGGCGGGCGGGCGCACGGTCGCGCGGGGGGGGCGTGAAACAGGGCCCGGCGCCGCTCCTGCGAGCGACGCCGGCACTGCCCCGATCAGCAAACCTGCGATCAGCTGGCGGGAGAGGCGCATGACACGCGTTCCCCGCCGCTAAACGATCAGCCCCGCTCTCCCCGGCGCGACAGGTAGGTCGGCGCAGGTGCCGGCTGCGGCGCGACATAGGGATGATAGAAGCCGTCGGAGGTGTAGTAGCCATCGACGATGCCATCGCCATCACGGTCGGCGGCGGTGGTGCCGGCAACCGCGCCGGACATCGGCGGCGGACCGGCGCTGTAGGGCGACGGCGCAACCGTGGCGGCCGGATAGGCGGTTGTCGCGGGATAGGCGGTGGTCTCCGCCGCCACCGGGGCAACGGCGCTGGGCTGGACGACTGCGGGATCGCTCACCGCCTGCGCCGAGGCAGAGGTAGCCGCGGCGAGAGCGCCGAAGGCAAAGGCCGCACCGACGGCGGCCCGCTTGATCGAAACTGACATTGGGTTTTCTCCTTGTTTGCCTCGCGCAGACAGCGAAATACGACTGCGAGGACCACCCCTGGCCTGGACGCTTTGGGCGCTATCCCGGCAGGGACGCACAGGAAAAGGCCCAAAGGGTGAAGCAACGGTAAACGGTGTCGTATCCGGGGCGATGCGATCCGTTTTCCCCAGACAGCAACGCCTGGTACATGTGCAAGCACGATCGGGCGCAAGCGCAGACCGGATTTCCGGAACCCGGCAGCCCTTGTCGCTGCCCGCCGCTTGCGGCACATTCGCCGCCTGACAAGACACTGAGTGGAGCAGGATATGGCTGGACTGTCCGGAAAGCGGGTGCTGGTGACCGGGGCAAGCGGCCTCGTCGCCTTCCCGGTTGCCGCCGAGCTGGCCAAAGCCAACGAGGTCTTTGCCGTCGCGCGCTATACTGACCCCGAGCAGAAGCGGCTGGTCGAGGCAGCGGGCGCGCAGGCAGTGGCTTTCGATCTGGCCGAGGAGGACCTTTCGGCGCTGCCGGCATCGGTCGATGTAGTGATCAACTACGCGGTGCTGCCGCCCAGTTTCGGCAACATGGCCTACGACGTCAATCTGGGCGCCACCGGCCGCCTCGCGCGGTGCTATCGCGACTGCGAAGCTTTCGTCCAGGGCAGCACCGGCTCGCTTTACGAATACCAGGGCGAGCGGCCGCTACGCGAGGACGATCCCTACGGGCTCCATGCCGGCGGCGAGAACTACGCGGCGAGCAAGATCGGCGCGGAGTACCTGCTCCGGCATCTCAGCGAGGACTACCAGTTGCCGGTCACCGTGGTGCGCATCTTCTCGTTCTACGGGCCGCGCGGCGGCGCGGTCACCCAGCGCGTCGATCAGGTGGCCAAGGGGCTGCCGGTGAGTGTCTATCCCGGGGTGCGCAACATGCACACCCCGCTGTATGAGGACGACTATGTCGAAAAGACCATTGCCGCGGCGGGGATTGCCAAGGTCGGCTGCGAGGTGGTCAATGTCGGCGGCTCGGAGGCAGTGACCACGCAGGACTATTGCCGCATTGCCGGCGAGATGCTCGGCAAGGAGCCGATCTTCGCCGAGAACGGCCGCTCCTGGCCGATCTGGGGGGATACCACCAAGATGAAACGCCTGCTCGGCCCCAGCAAGGTCTCGATCCGCGAGGGCATCCGCCGGATCATCGAGCGCACTGACGAGCGGCTCGGCAATGCCCACCACATCCTCGGCCAGCCGGAACCGGCAGAGGCCTGATTACCATGATCGCCCCCATGCGCGTGGCACCCGCGACCGCGCCCTCCCCTTCACCCTCGATTGCCCGGGTGAGCGCACCTGTGTGGATGCTGCATGACTGGTTTATCCGCGCGGCAACTGCGCGAAATCGGTGAGCGCGGCATCGCGCAGGCCCCGCCAGACGTGTACCGCTTGCACCGTCTCGGCAACATCGTGGACCCGCAGCAGCTGTACTCCGGCGTCCAGCGCCTTCATCGCCAGTGCCAGGCTGCCGCCCAGCCGCCGGTGCGCGGGCGCTTCGTTCGACAGCGCACCGATCATCCGCTTGCGGCTGGCACCGACCAGCAAGGGCTGCCCCAGCGCGTGGAACAGAGGCAGCGCATTGAGCAATGCGAGATTGTCGGCGACCGACTTGCCAAAGCCAATGCCGGGATCGAGCACGATGCTCGCGCGCGCTATTCCCGCCGCCAGCGCCGCATCGCGCCGCGCGCGCAGCCAGTCGAACACGTCGAGCACGACATCACCGTAACTGGCATCGCCATGCAGGTCGTCTGCATCTCCCGGAGCGTGCATCAGCACCACCGGTACTTGCGCCCGCGCCGCCAGTTCGAGACTGCGAGGATCATGGCGCAATGCGGAAACGTCGTTGACCAGATGCGCGCCCGCCGCCAGCGCCGCCTCCATGACAGCCGCGCGCCGCGTATCGACGCTGATCGCCGCGCCCGAGGCGGCCAGTCGTTCGATCGCGGGTACCACGCGCTTGAGCTCGTCGCCTTCCCACACCGCCGCCGCGCCAGGCCGGGTCGATTCTCCGCCGACGTCGATCAGCGCCGCCCCGGCCTCGAGCATCGCCGCTGCGTGGCTATGGGCGACTTCGGGATCGTCGAGGAACTGGCCGCCGTCGGAAAAGCTGTCGGGGGTCATGTTGAGGATGCCCATGACCTGCGGCTGATCGAGCCGGATGGTGCGCGCGCCGAGCTGGAGCGGAGCGTGGGCGGCCTGCAGCGCCTGCCATTGCATTGCCGCATCGTCGGGCAGGCCGCCCAGCGCCGCTTCCAGTTCGCGCGCGGCATAGCGCTCGCGCGCGACCACCTTGCCGCCCTCGCGGCGGATCACGGCGAAGCGGCTCGCATAAGTCAGCCCGCCGGCAAGGCGCAGCGCCTCGCCCTCCTCGCTCTGCGGACTGTCGGCAAGGGCTATGGGGCGGATGTAGAGCTGAGTCACTGCGACATCGGACAATTGGCCGGCAAGCTAACTTCCGATCTCTAGACGTCGCTCGATCCGCTCCACCCGATCCTTCAGCGCATCGAGCGCGTGACGGTCTTCGATCTGTTCGGCAAAGGCATGGGAGTTGTCGCGGCCAATCCGGGCTATCGAGGTCTCGATCTGGCTAAGCCGCGTCATCAATTCGCGATCGCGATCGCGCGCAGCGGCCTGTTCGGCCTGGATCTTCTTGAGATGCTCAAGCAACAGGTTTTCGACTTTGTCGGTCATGGCAAAACCCCTAGCAGATCGATTGCCGCGCGAGAAGTCTCACGGCTCGGTCGCCAGCAGGTAGAGTTGGCGTATCGCGTCGATCGGCTTCAGTTCCCCGCCATGTTCGATGTGCCAGAAACTCCAGCCGTTGCACGACGGCGCGCCTTGCAGTTTTGCACCAAGACTGTGGATCGAACCGCTCTCCGCCCCGCTCAGCAGCGAGCCGTCGGCGCGCACCTGGGCATCGAGTTTGCGTTTCTTGTCGGTCAGTGTCGCTCCCGGCGCAATCAAGCCGGTTTCGACCAGCGTGCCGAAGGCCACCTTGGGCGCGGCCCTGGCGCTCTGCATCGTCGCCAGCGCGCTTTCGTCGAGCGGCAGGGCCAGCTCGATGCGTTCCCGCGCGACGGTGCGGTAGGCCGGCTCACGTTCGCAGCCGATCCACTGCCGCCCCAGCCGCCTGGCGACCGCGCCGGTGGTGCCGGTGCCGAAGAACGGATCGAGCACGACATCGCCCGGGTTGGTGGTCGCCAGCATCACGCGATAGAGCAGCGCCTCGGGTTTCTGTGTCGGATGCGCCTTGACGCCGTCCTTGCGGATGCGTTCGGGCCCGCCGCAGATCGGCAGCACCCAGTCGCTGCGCATCTGCAATTCGTCGTTGAGCGTCTTCATCGCGCGATAGTTGAAGGTGTATTTCGCCTTCTCGCCCATCCCCGCCCAGATCAGCGTCTCGTGGGCATTGGTGAAGCGGGTGCCCTTGAAATTGGGCATCGGATTGGCCTTGCGCCAGACGATATCGTTGAGAATCCAGAATCCCATGTCCTGCATCATCGCGCCGACGCGGAAGATGTTGTGGTAGGAGCCGATCACCCAGAGCGATCCATTGGGCTTGAGCACCCGGCGCGCTTCGGTCAGCCAGGCGCGGGTGAACAGGTCGTAGGCGGCGAAACTGTCGAACTGGTCCCAGTGGTCGGTTACCGCATCGACATGGCTGCCGTCGGGCCGGGCGAGATCGCCGCCGAGCTGGAGATTATAGGGAGGATCGGCGAAGACCATATCCACCGAGGCGGCGGGAAGACCTCGCATCGCTTCCACGCAATCGCCATCAAGTATCTGCCCAAGAGGCAAATCATGTGCTGAACGCGCGACTACATCGGCGCGCGGACGCGCCCGATCCTTCAGCATTGCCTGAACCATTTTCCCGCCATTGCCCCCCGACTTGTCCACAGGGTGAGTCCTCGCGGAGTTGGCGTCAAGCGCTAACTCGCGGGCGATCCTCGCAGCTTATGGTTAACAGAGCGTCACCGCCGCCAGAACACAACGGGTCCACCACAGCATCTGGAGTCCCGCAGCGCCGCGAGGACTCGATATGTGGTAGTGTGACGAAGAGGACTCGCCGGCAATATTTTCGTCAGCCAGGCACCAGCGCGGGATCGATTCGGATTATCGCCACCGGGACCTCGCGCTGGACCTGGGCCTCGGTGAATCCCGACCTCACAGCAACTCCAACTGCGCCACCGGTGCGAAACTGCGGCGGTGGCAGGGGGCCGGCCCGTGGCGGCGGAGCGCTTCGAGATGTTCGCGCGTGGCATAGCCCATGTTGCGTTCCCAGCCGTAATGCGGATGGAGCGCCGCGAGTTCGCGCATCAGGCGGTCGCGGTGCTCCTTGGCCAGGATCGAGGCGGCGGAAATCGCCGGCTCCAGCCCGTCGCCACCGACAATCGCTCGCGCCGGCCAGCGCCAGTCGGCGCAATGCCGGTGCGGCACCTGGTTGCCGTCGATCAGGACCATGCCCGGTTCGGCACCCAGCACCTTACACAATGCCGCCACGGCGCGGGTCATCGCCAGCATGGTCGCCTGGAAGATGTTGATCCGGTCGATGGTGGCGACATCGACCACGCCCACCGCCCAGCCGCAACTCGACTTGATTTCCGCTTCCAGCAGCGCCCTGCTGCGCGGCGACAGCTTTTTTGAATCGTCGAGACCGGCAGGAAAATCGTCGCCAAGCAACACCGCGCCCGCCACCACCGGCCCCGCCAGCGGACCGCGCCCGGCCTCATCGACGCCAATCGTGAAACCACGCGCGCCGGCCTTGGCAAGCAGCAGCGCCTCGTCCATGATTGCTCCCGCCATGCCGTTACGTCCGATCCTGCTCGCACTATTGCTTGGCACCGCCAGCCTCGCAACGTGGAACGCCGTGAGAGCCGGGGATAGCAGCGCGCCCGCCTATGCGGAAAGGAACCCGTTCGTCGCATCGGAGGTGGCGCGCTTTGACGAGCCTTGGGGAATCGCCTTCCTGCCCGGCACCCGCCAGGCGCTGGTCACCGAGCGCGGCGGCAAGATGAAGCTGTGGGAAGACGGCGGCAGCCCGCGCGATGTCGCTGGGGTGCCTGCCGTGGTCCACGCCGGCCAGGGCGGGCTCGGCGATGTCGTGCTGGCCCCGGACTTTGCGCAAAGCGGCCTGGTCTACCTGAGCTGGGCCGAGGCCGGGCCGGGCGGGACAGCAGGGGCGGCGGTGGCGCGGGCGCGGCTGGTTCGGGGCGATGCGCCCCGGCTCGATGCGCTCGAAGTGGTGTGGCGGCAGCAGCCCAAGGTCACCGGGCGCGGCCACTATGCTCACCGCTTGGCCTTTGCCCCCGACGGCCGCCACCTGTTCATCGCCTCGGGCGACCGGCAGAAGATGGCCCCGGCGCAGGATATGACCGGCAATCTCGGCAAAGTCGTGCGCCTGCTGCCCGACGGCCGTCCCGCGCCGGGCAATCCCTTCGCCGCGCGGGGCGGCATCGCGGCGCAGGTGTGGAGCCTTGGCCACCGCAATGTGCTCGGGCTGAAGTTCGACCGCGCGGGGCAATTGTGGGACCTCGAACACGGCCCTGCCGGCGGTGACGAGCTCAACCTCGTCACGCCGGGCCGCAACTATGGCTGGCCACTGGTCTCGCAGGGCAATCACTACGACGGCCGCGCGATCCCGCGCCACGCCACCCGCCCCGACCTTGCCGCGCCGGCGGCCAGCTGGAACCCGGTGATCGCGCCGGGCGATTTCATCGTCTGCACCTGCACTGCTTTCCCCGCGTGGCGCGGTCAGGCGCTGATCGCCGCGCTGGGCGCGCAAGGGCTGGTCCGCGTGGCTTTCGACGGCACCCGCGCCCGCGAGGTCGAGCGCTACAACCTCGAAGCGCGGATCCGCACCATCGCCGAGCGCGACGACGGTGCGCTGTTTGTGCTCGAGGACGGCGCGGGTGGCCGTCTGTTGCGCCTGACTCCGCGCTGACTGCGCAATAGTCATCGACAAGCGCGCGCAGCCTGCCTATCGGCGCGCGGCCCATGCCGAACATCGTTCCCCTCGACAGCATCGACCCCGCGCTCGTCGAAGCGCTGCTCGACCGCGCCTTCGAGCCCGAGCGGCACACCCGCACCGCCTACAAGGTGCGCGCCGGCACCGACTGGCTGCCGGCACTGTCCTTCGCGCTGCTCGACGAGGCCGACCGGCTGGCGGGCACCATCCAGTGCTGGCCGGTGGCGCTGCATGTGCCGGAAGGCGGTGGCGCGGTTCCGCTCATCATGGTCGGCCCGGTCGCCGTGCTGCCGGAGCTTCAGAACCTGGGCTATGGCAAAGCGTTGATGAGCGCCAGCATCGCCGCGCTCAGCCCCGAGGCACCCCTGCCGCAGGTGATGATCGGCGATCCCGAATATTACGGCCGCTTCTGGGGCTTTACCGCCGAGCCAACTGGCGGCTGGTCGCTGCCCGGTCCCTATGACCCGCGCCGCCTGCTGGCGCGCTGCGCCAATCCGGCAGTTCTGCCCAAGCAGGGCACGCTCGGGCCTTGGCGTAGCTAGACGCATCTGGCATCGCAACGCCGATGCCCTACGATCCGCCGCCCGAACTCGCCGCCCTGTCGCTTGCCGAAATCGCGCGGCTGGCGGCGGCGCGCAAATTGCCGCCGCTCGACCAGTGGAGCCCCTCGCACACCGGCGACAGCGAGATGCGCATCGCCGCCGACGGGCGCTGGTATCATCAGGGCGGCGAGATCGCCCGTCCGGCGATGATCCGCGCCTTTGCCAGCCTGCTGTCGCGCGACGAAGCCGGCCAGCACTGGCTGGTTACTCCGCACGAGCGGCTGTCGATCACGGTCGATGACGCGGCCTTTGTCGCGGTCGACGTCAAGCAGGAGGGCGCGTGGGGCAATCGGGCGCTGGCCTTCCGGCTTAACACCGACGACTTCGTGGTGGCTGGGCCCGATCATCCGATCGCCGCGCGCGGCACCAGCGATGCGCCGGCGATCTATCTCGCGGCGTATCACGGCACCGAAGCCCGGCTCAACCGCAGCACCTGGGCACAACTCGCGGAAATCGCGCTGGAAAATGACGCCTTGACGGTGACCAGCCAGGGCGTCGAATTTGCGCTGGAGCCGCGATGACGGCACTGTTCGACCACCTCGGCCGACTCTACGCAGCGGGCCACAATGGCGAGCCGCCCGAGCTGTTCGGCGACCAGCGGCTCGAAGGCATCTCCCGGTTCCGCCCCGCCGCCGTGCTCGTGGCGCTGACCGACCGCGCCGATCCGGGGGTGCTGCTGCTCCACCGTCCATCGACCATGCGCTCGCACCCGGGCCAGATCGCCTTCCCCGGCGGCGGCATCGACCCCGGCGAGAACCCGATCGACGCAGCGCTGCGCGAAGCCCACGAGGAGCTCGGCATTGATCCTCGCGCCGTGCGTGTCATCGGCACCAGCGATGTTTACAAGACCCATTCGGGCTTCGAGATCACCCCGGTGCTGGCGGTGGTGCCGCCGGACATCGATATCCGTCCCAACCCGGTCGAAGTTGCGCAGTGGTTCGAGGCACCGGCCGGCTTCATTTTCGATGCCGCCAATCACAACCAGCAATGGGTCGAATGGGAGGGCGCGATGCGCGCCTACAACGAGATCATCTGGCAGGAACACAATATCTGGGGAATTACAGCCGCCTTGATCGTCAATCTCTCGCGTAGGCTTAACTGGCATGGGTAGAAGTTCGCTTCACGCAGAGGCGCAGAGGAGGCAGAGGCCGCAGAGGGATGTACTGCGCCGCTGGCATTGTTTGAACTCGCGAGGTTTTGGCAGACTGCCCGGACTGCGCAGAAAAGCGGCTTTGCCGCAGGCGAGACCACTCCGCGCGCTCTGCTTCCTCTGCGCCTCTGCGCGAAACCAATTCCATGGCATGGTCTTGCACACGCCATGATCGCCACCCTGCCCCCCGCCCCCTGGAACCAACGCAAGGATCTCGCCAGATTGGTCGCGGCGCTGGGGCCGGGCAATGCGCGCTATGTCGGCGGCGCGGTGCGCGATACGCTGCTCGGGCTGGCGGTGAAAGACATCGACCTGGCGACGCCGTTGCCCCCGGGCGAAGTCATGCGCCCGGCTCGACGCAGCGAAAATCGGCCACGCCCCTACCGGCATCGCGCACGGCACGATGACCGCGATCCTGCGCGAGGGCCCGGTCGAGATCACCACGCTGCGGCATGACGTCAGCACCGATGGCCGCCGCGCCACTGTCACGTTCGCCGAGGACTGGCGCGAGGATGCTGCGCGGCGCGATTTCACCATCAATGCGCTTTATGCCGATCCGGCCAGCGGCGAAATCAGCGACTGGTTCGGCGGACTGGAGGATCTGGCGGCGCGGCGCGTGCGCTTCATCGGCGACGCCCGCGAGCGCATCCGCGAGGATCACTTGCGTATCCTGCGTTACTTCAGGTTTCAGGCGAGGTTTGGCTCACAACCGGCTGATGCAGATTTGGAACAGGCCTGCACGGAACTTGCCGCTATGCTCAAAGGCTTGTCGCGCGAACGGATCGGCATGGAGATGATGAACCTCCTCGCCCTGCCCGACCCCGCGCCGACGGTGATGCGGATGGCGCAGCTGGGGGTGCTGGCGGTGGTGCTGCCCGAAGCGTTGGTCGATGGGTTTGCCGCGCTGGTGGCGGAAGAACTGCGGCAGAATGTGCCGGCCCATGCCTTGCGCAGGCTCGCCGCGCTGCTGCCGGCCGAAGCGCCGGTGGCCGAGAGCGTGGCTGCGCGGTTCAGGCTGTCGGGCGCGCAGAGGAAGCGGCTGATGAGCGCGGCCGGGCGCGACCTAAAGCCCCTCCCCTTCAGGGGAGGGGTTGGGGTGGGGGCTGTCAGTCAAGCACTTCGCAAGCCTGACAGCCCCCACCCCCCGGCCCCCTCCCCTGAAGGGGACGGGGAGTTGATTGCCCGAACCCTCGCTTACCGCCTCGGCCTCGACCAGGCCCTCGACCGCCTCCTCCTCACCGGCCGCGGACACCGCCCCGCTCAAGAACTGGACCATGCCCGCCTTCCCGCTCAAAGGCGGCGAAGATCGTCGCGCGCGGGGTCAAGGCCGGGCCGCAAGTAGCGCGCATACTGCGCGCCGTCGAAGAGCGCTGGATGGCGGAGCTTTTTCCCGGCGAGGCGCGGGTTCGGGAAATCTTGGGGGAGGAGCTGGACATGCTAGACTCACAAATCCGCTCGCCAGCAAATCCTCCGCGTTTGATTCCACCGCAGTAAAGACTTGCGCTGCTGAAGCAGAAAGCTCTCGCTTCCCTCTCCCGCAAAGGGAGGGGCGTAATTGATGCAGGCTTGCTCTTCCTTAACGCGCCTCAGCCCACCGTCGCCTTGACGATCTTGCCCGGTTCGCGCGGCGGCTCGCCCTTGGGCAGCGCATCGACATGTTCCATGCCGCTCTCGACCACGCCCCAGACAGTGTATTGCCTGTCGAGGAAACTGGCGTCGTCGAAGCAGATGAAGAACTGGCTGTTGGCCGAGTTTGGACTGCTCGAACGCGCCATCGAGCAGACCCCGCGAACATGCGGTTCGGCGTTGAATTCGGCCTTGAGATCGGGCCTCTGCGAACCGCCCATGCCAGTGCCGTTGGGGCAGCCCCCCTGCGCCATGAAACCGGGGATCACGCGGTGGAAGCTGAGCCCGTCGTAGAAGCCCTCGTTCACCAGTTCGGTGATGTGGGCGACGTGCCCGGGCGCGAGGTCCGGGCGCAGGTTGATGACGACGTCGCCGGTTTCCAGGGTGAGCGTGAGCTTGTCTGACATAGGTATCTCCTGGGGAATTCTTGTGAAGTTCGCGCGCCGATATAGGGGCAATCGCGGCAATGTCACGCGCCGCGCCGCCGCGCGGTTGCAATTGTTTGCGTGCCGCTTAGACCGGCGCCGATGAATTCCGACGATCCCGACCGCAGCCTGCTCGCCGAGGCCGCCTCGCCTGCCGGGCCGACTGCCCGCCCGCCGGCCCGCGAGGTGCGCGAGAGCGACCGTTTCGACGAGGAAAACCGGCTCAAGCCCGAATATGTCCGCCGCGTCCAGGAGGCGCTTGACGCGGGCGAGACCGACATCGTCTACGACCTGGTCGAGCCGCTCCACCCCGCCGACATCGCCGACCTGTTCGAGCTGATCGACCGCGACGAGCGGCGCGCGCTGGCCCGCGCCATCAGCGACCTGATGGGCGTCGAGGTCATCGCCGAACTCAACGACCACGTCCGCGAGCTGTTCGTCGAGGAACTGTCCGCCGACAAGGTCGCCGACATCGCCGAACTGCTCGACACCGACGACGCCGTCGCGATGATCGAGGATCTCGACGCGGACGACCAGCTGGCCGTCCTCGCCGAGATGGAGCCGGCGGATCGCGCCGCGATCGAGACCGCGCTGTCCTATCCCGAAGAGACCGCCGGGCGGCTGATGAGCCGCGATTTCGTCGCTTTCCCCGAGCACCTGACGGTCGGCGACCTGATCGATTTCCTCCGCGACAATCCCGGGCTCGCCACCGAATTCTGGGAAGTGTTCATTGTCGACCCGTCGCATCGTCCGGTGGGCAGCTGCGCGCTGTCGTGGATCCTGCGCAGCCCCCGCCCGGTCGCGCTGAGCGACGTGATGAAGCGCGACCAGACGCTGATCCCGGTGATGATGGACCAGGAGGAAGTGGCGCTGCGCTTCCAGAAATACGCGCTGATTTCCGCCGCGGTGATCGATGACGGCGGGCGGCTGGTTGGCCAGATCACCGTCGATGACATTGTCCACATCATCCAGGAAGAAGCCGGCGAGGACGTGCTGCTGCTGTCGGGCGCGGGCGACGGCGACATCAACGAGCCGATCCGCGAGACCTATGTCAGCCGGGTGCGCTGGCTGGCGGCGAACCTGGTCACCGCGCTGCTCGGCACGCTGATCATCGCGAGCTTCGGCGCGGCCATCGAGAAACTGGTGGCGCTTGCCGCGCTGATGCCGATGGTCGCCTCGATCGGCGGCAATGCCGGCACACAGACCATGGCGGTGACGGTGCGCGCGCTCGCCACCAACCAGCTGACGCGGACCAACACGGCGCGCATCCTCGCCCGCGAAATGCGGGTCGCCCTGCTCAATGGCGTGACCATCGCCGTGCTGATCGGCGGGGCGACCTGGCTGGTCTTCGGCAATGCGCAGCTCGGCGCGGTGATCGCCAGCGCGGTGGTGATCAACATCGTCACCGCAGGCTTCGCCGGGCTGCTGGTGCCGGTGGCGCTCGACCGGCTCGATCAGGACCCTGCGGTCGCCTCCTCGGTGTTCGTCACCATGGTCACCGATTCGATGGGCTTTTTCGCCTTCCTCGGGCTGGCGGTGGCCAGCGGGCTGGTGTGATGCCGCTCCACCTCACCAAGATCGCCTATGGCAGCGAAAGCGTCGCCACCCTGCGCGACTGGCTGCAAAGCCAGGGCGCGGAGGCGCAGCTCACCACCCGCTACCTGCCCAAGCGCCATGCCGAGATGGCGGGGGGCTCACTCTACTGGATCCACCAGCACGCAATCGTCGGCCGCTCGCCGTTGCTCGGCTTCGACCAGCGCCCTGACGGCAAATGGTCAATCCGCCTCGAACCCCGCCTGATCCCCGTTCACCCCCGCGCCAGGCGCGCCCATCAGGGCTGGCGCTACCTCGCCGACGACGCCGCGCCCGCCGATGTGGGTGGCGAAGTGGAGGACGGCGGCGATGTCCTGCCCGGCCGGCTGGTCAGCGAGCTGGCCAAGCTGGGGCTGGTTTAGAGCGACCAAAAAACCGATAAAATCGCGTCAGCTTATCCGCAGCAGCTTTTTCGCATTGTTGCAGATGATATCGCGGATATCCGCCTCGGGCACACCGGCGAAATCGCGGCGAATGATCGCGTGCGAGTTCGGGAAAGTCGTCTCCGAATGCGGATAGTCCGATGACCACATGATGTTCTTGCCGCCCGGCAGATCGCGCTGGATGATGCCGGCGCGGTCCTGGATGAACGAGCCCCAGACGTTGTGGTCCATGTAATAGCTCGGCGGCTTGTCGATCACGCTCTCGGTCCAGTAGCGCTGTTTTTCCCAGGTGCGGGTGGTATATTCGGTGAACCAGGCGAACCAGCCCACGCCGCTTTCCATCGAGCCGATGCGCAGTTCGGGGAAGCGCTCGAAAATGCCGTTGAAGATGAAGATGCCGATCGGCTCGGCCATCGCGGTCTTCGACATCGGCATGTCGGGCAGGAAATGCCGCTTGTCGCCGAACCTGGGCACCCGGCCGCCAAGGTGGAAGGTGATGACCATGCCCTCGTCGCACAGCACTTTCCACAGCCGGTCGAACTCGGGCTGGTAATATTGCAGCGCGCCCAGCGGGTCGCCGGTCTGCGCCGCAACCTGGCCGGATTTCATGTTCTTGATTTCCGACGAGGTCTTCCAGGCATCGGGATTCTGCGGGAAGGCGGGCAGCTGGACCATACGGAAGCCCATCTTGGCGAGGCGCTTCACATGGGCGATGGTCTCGTCGATATCGCGCATCGGCGCATGGCCGACCGGGAACAGGCGGTGCGGCGCGTTCGACGCCCAGTCCATCACCCAGCTGCTGTAGGCCTCGAAGCTGGCGATATAGAGATCATTGTCGAAAGAGCCGAGCGGGCCGCCGCCGAAGCAGATTGCCTGATCGATGCCGTCGAGGTCCATGTCGGCGAGGCGCTTGGCGGGGTCATAGGTGTTCCGCTGGTCCGCGAGGCGGCCCATCATCTTGAAATTCTTGCCTTCGCGGCCGGCCTGGTTGTTGATCATCATCACCGGGCGGCGGTTGCCCTCGAAGCAGATATAGTCGCACTCTTCGCCGTACTCGATCACCGGTGCCTTGGCCTTCTGCGACTCCGGGAGATAGTCCTTCCACATGTCATGCGGCGGATCGATGTGGACATCGGCATCGAATATCGGACCCCAGGTCCAGTCTTCCTTGGTCGCGCTGCCAAATAGCGGATCGGCTTCGCTCATCTCCAGTCTCCCGTAGTGTTATGCTGCAAAATTCACAATGGCGAACGTTACATCGAAATAAAGAATACTGACATTGCCGCGCCTGGTCAATCCCGCTGCGCGGACTCGCGGAACGGCGACCATAGCCCACTTGCCCGAGCGCGTATCGCACAGATGACTCCAGCCCTTGCCCGGACGGCATCCCGATTGCGCGGTTAACCTTATACTAGGGCCTCTGCGTCAGGCTGTGCACGTCGCCAGCGAGGAGCGCGAACGTGCGCATGCATCCCACCACCGATTTCCAGCACGCCGCCAGCGGCTCCGGCCTTTCGCAAGCCGAAGTGCTGGGCGCACTCTCGTTTGCACTCGATCTCACCGAAGGCCAGCCCGCCGGGCACAGCCTGCGCGCCTGCTGGATCGCGATGCAGCTGGGCCAGGCGATCGGCCTGCCGCGCGACGACCTGCAAGAACTCTATTATGCGGTCTTGCTCAAGGATCTGGGGTGCAGCTCGAATGCTGCGCGGGTGGCGCAGCTGTTTGCCGGCAACGATCGCATGCTCAAGCATGATTTCAAGCTGATCGGCCCCGCAGCCGAGGATTTCGGCGCTTTCATTGTCGCCGAAGCCGGGGCGCAGGCCACTCTGGCTGAAGGCGGTCGCGGTGCCGTGGTTGAAAACCTGCTCGCCAATGCCGGCCCGATCATGGTTGGCCTGATCGACACCCGCTGCATGCGCGGGGCCGATATCGCCCGCCGCTTGCGCTTTTCCGAAGGCGTCGCCGCCGCGATTGCCGGACTCGACGAGCACTGGGACGGGTCAGGCCTGCCCCACGGCGTTGCGGGCAGCGCAATTCCGCTGGCTTCGCGCATCGCCCTGCTGGCCCAGCTGGCAGACGTCTTTTTCATGGCAGCCGGCGGCAAGGCAGCGCGCGACGAAGTGGCGCGCCGCAGCGGCGGCTGGATCGATCCGTCGCTCGCGCGCATTTTCCTTGGGCTCAGCGCCAATGGGGATTTCTGGACTGCGCTGGTCTCGTTTGATCTTGCCGCCGATCTTGTCAGGCTCGAACCAGAGCATCAGCGGGTGACCGTCGATGATGACTACCTCGACGACATCGCCATGGCCTTCGGCCAGGTGATCGACGCCAAGAGCCCGTTCACCGGCGGCCACAGCGAGCGGGTGGGCACGATCGCCGATGCCGTCGCCGCGCAGCTCGGCCTCGACGACCTTGCGCGCCGCGCGCTCAGCCGCTCGGCGATGCTCCACGACGTCGGCAAGCTCGGCGTCAGCAGCCGCATCCTCGAAAAACCGGGCGCGCTGGACGCGGGCGAATGGGTCGAAATGCGCCACCACGCATCGCTCACCAGCGACATCCTGAGCCGGGTCGGGGCGTTCTCCGCCATGGCGATGATCGCCGGTTCGCACCATGAGCGGCTGGACGGCAAGGGCTATCCGCTCGGCCTCGATGCCAGCATGATCGCGCTCGAAACCCGCATCATCTCGGTTGCCGACGTTTTCGACGCGCTCACCGCCGACCGCCCCTACCGCGCGGCCATGCCGGTCTCGCGCGCGCTCGACATCATGGCCGGCGAAGTCGGCAGTGCGCTCGATCCGCGCTGCTTCGCCGCGCTCAAGGCAGTGGTCGCCGATGGCATTCCGCAAAAGCCGCTGGTGCGGATCGGACCGTCGCTGGGATAGCTACATAGTTCTCAGCGCCGCAATCAGCACGGCATCGTTGGTGCTTTCCGGATTGGCGCGGATCGCCGCTTCCTCGCGGCCGACCTCGCCCCAGATCGCCTCGTCGACGCGCACCGACAGCGAGCGGGCGACGCCGGGCACATCGATCCCGGTGAGCGCCGCGATCGCCTGGCCGACCACGGGATCATCGGCAATGCGTAGCCCGTCGCCCAGTTCGGGCACCATCGCCTCGACCAGACTGCCGGCCATCGCCTGGCGCAGGAACCCGGTCGCCGCAGTCGGCCCGCCGCGCAGCAGCGCCAGCGCATTATCGACGCCAATGGTGCGCACGGTATCGGCCAGGATCGGCGCGGCACGGCGCGCACCGCGCTCGGCGACGCGGTTGAGGCTGCGTTGCAGGCGGCCCTTGAACACCGCCGAGGTGAGGATCGATTGCAGCACATTGCCCCGGCTGCCGAACACCTCGGGCAAGTCGAGCCGCGCCAGTTCGTTGTCATAGAACCCGCCCGGGGCGACCAGCCGTGCCAGCGCGCCACGGGTCGAGCGATCAAGCAGCCGCCGGATCGCGTCGATCAGGCTCAATCCGCCCAGCGAGGAACAGCCCGGCAGGGCCAGCAGCCCGGCGGCGCTGGCCCCAGCGAGAAACCCCCGGCGCGCCGTGACAGTAGAATGCATTGCGACCATTATCCACTCCTTCCCGAATGGGCCCGGGTGACGTCCCGGCACCGAGGCCCCCATATGGACGGCGGAATGACCCGCGTCCGACTTCTCGTATTCAACGCCGTGCTTGGCGTGCTGGACTATCGTGTTCCACCAGGCATGACGATCAAAATCGGCGCGGTGGTATCGGCCCCGCTAGGGCCGCGCCAGATCGTCGGGATCGTCTGGGAACCGGACCGCCTCGCCACTAACGCGGTGCCCGACAGCAAACTGCGCCCGCTGCTTGGCGTGCTGCCGGTGCCGCCGCTGTCCGCCGCCTTGCGCCGGCTGATCGAATGGACCGCCGACTATTACTGCGCGCCGGTGCAGTCGGTGGCGCGCATGGCGCTGTCGTCGAGCGCGGCGCTGAAGGGCGGTAGCACGGTGACCGAGTACCGACTGAGCGGTAATCCCCCCTCCCCTTCAGGGGAGGGGCCGGGGGTGGGGGCCGTCCGGATAGCGCAGCCCAAAACGACAGCCCCCACCCCATCCCCTCCCCTGAAGGGGAAGGGCATTTCTACGCGCCTGACACCCCAGCGCGCCGCCGCGATCGATGCACTCGCCGGCGAACAGGCGACAATTCGCGAACTTGCTGCAATCGCTGGCGTTTCCGACGGCGTGCTGCGCGGCATGGCCAGTGCCGGGATCCTCGAAGCGATCACAGTCGACCTCGACCGCCCCTACCCGCGCGCCCGCGCCGATTTCGCCGTGCCCGCCCTTACCGCCGACCAGCAAGACGCGGCCGGGATTTTCGCCGGGGCCGTTCGCGAGGCCGGATTTGCGCCCTTCCTGCTCGACGGCGTCACCGGTTCGGGCAAGACCGAATGCTATTTCGAGGGCATTGCCGAAGCCCTGCGCAGGGACCGCCAGGTGCTCGTCATGTTGCCCGAAATCGCGCTGACCGAAAACTTCCTGCGCCGCTTCGAGGCGCGCTTCGGGGTGCCGCCGGTGCTGTGGCATAGCTCGGTCAAGGCCAGCGAGCGGCGGCGGGCCTGGCGGGCTGTCTCCAGCGGTGAGGCGCAGGTCGTCGTCGGCGCGCGCTCGGCGCTATTCCTGCCGTTCGCCCGGCTCGGGCTGATCGTCGTCGATGAGGCGCATGAGGTCTCGTTCAAGCAGGACGACGGGGTGCGCTACAACGCGCGCGATGTCGCGGTGATCCGTGCGCGATTCGAGAAAGTGCCGGTGGTGCTCGCCAGCGCCACCCCGGCGCTCGAATTGCTGCAACTCGCCGAGGCCGGGGTCTATCGCAAGATCGATCTTCCCGCCCGCTTCGGCGGGGCGCAGCCTGCCCGAGATTTCCATCGTCAACCTGTGCAACGAGGAGCCCGAGCGCGGCCGCTGGCTGGCCCCGCGGTTGCTGGCCGAAATGCGCGACCGGCTGGCCAAGCGCGAACAATCGCTGCTGTTCCTCAATCGCCGCGGTTATGCGCCGCTGACCCTGTGCCGCCACTGCGGCTACCGCTTCCAGTGCCCCAATTGCACCGCCTGGCTGGTCGAACACCGCTTCTCGCAGCGCCTCGCCTGCCACCATTGCGGCCATGATGTGCCCGTCCCCGATGCCTGCCCCGAATGCGCCACGCAGGATTGCCTGGTAGCCTGCGGACCCGGGGTGGAACGGATTGCCGACGAGGTGGCCGAGCTGCTGCCCGAAGCGCGGGTGGCCATGGTCACCTCGGACACGCTCAACACCCCCGAACGCATCGGAGATTTTGTCGCGCAGGCCGAAGGCGGGCTGATCGACGTGATCATCGGCACGCAATTGGTCACCAAGGGCTATCACTTCCCCGAACTGACGCTGGTCGGCGTGGTCGATGCCGATCTCGGCCTCGAAGGCGGCGACCTGCGCGCCGGCGAGCGCACCTACCAGCAGATCGCGCAAGTTTCGGGCCGCGCCGGTCGCGGGGCGAAGCCGGGCCAGGTGCTGATCCAGACCCGCGCGCCCAAGGCCGCCGTCATCGCCGCTCTGGCTGCCGGCGACCGCGACGCCTTCTACGCCGCCGAGGCCGAAGCCCGCCGCGATGCCGGCGCGCCGCCGTTCGGCCGCTGGGCGGCGATTATCGTCTCATCCGAAGACGAAGCCGAAGCCCGCGAAGCCGCCCGCGCCATCGGCGGAGCAAGGCCCCGCCTCCCCGACATAGCCATCCACGGCCCCGCACCTGCGCCGATGTCGCTGCTGCGCGGGCGCTATCGCTACCGGCTTTTGGTGAACGCGCGGCGGTCGAGCGAGTTGCAGAAGGTGATCCGGGCTTGGCTAGACCCGCTGCGGTTTGCGCAAGGGGTGCGGGTTGGGGTGGATATTGATCCGTATAGTTTTGTGTGAGGGGGGGCGATCGGCCAATTTTCGCTTGTCATACCAATTCTGTTCCCTTATTGTTCCGATAGAGGTGAGATATGA
This sequence comes from uncultured Alphaproteobacteria bacterium, assembly GCA_963777795.1. Taxonomy (GTDB): domain Bacteria; phylum Pseudomonadota; class Alphaproteobacteria; order Sphingomonadales; family Sphingomonadaceae; genus Novosphingobium. The sequence goes on along the minus strand of CAVZRM010000002.1, from coordinate 78,589 downwards.
CTTCAAAAATTCAGAATTTTGGTGGCTCACATACGGAACGCAAGCTCGACGTGGTTGCCAAATATCTCGCAGCCTATGTCAATGTCATGAAGAAGAATTCGTTCGAGCTTCATTACGTAGATGGGTTCGCCGGCTCGGGGGCATCGACAGCAGCAAGCAGGGATAACTCGCTCGAATCTGGTCTTTTTGATACACGCGAAATCGTTGAAGGATCGCCAATTCGAGCTTTGAACATCGAACCACCCTTTGATCGATACCTTTTCATTGATTTCGATGAGGCCAATGTCGCATCGCTGCGAATGGTCATAGATGGACATCCCAACGGGCATCGAGCTTCAGCCAGATCAGGTGATGCCAATGAGCAAATTGCCAAATTCTGCGATTGGCTTGATCAACAAAAAATGGTCAGGGCAGTCGTGTTTCTCGATCCATTCGGCTTGGCCGTGAGATGGGAGACCGTTGCGAGGTTGGCCGCGACTGGAAAGGTCGACCTATGGTATCTCGTCCCGGTCCATGGAATGAGTTGCCAAATCAAAGATAACGGTGAGTTCTTGGCGAGCGCTGATAGGATCGACTAACTTTGGGGTTCAAATGCTTGGCGAGATTTGGCCGTTCGCAAGATCGACTTGGGAACGGACCTGTTCGGCCAAATAGACGAACGATTGGAGAAAATTGCAAAGGCCAAGCAGTTTTCGGAAATGTTCCGGGATCACCTGAAAGAAGCTTTTGGTGGAAGGGTGGCAGAAACCTATTTGCCACTTGGAAAAGGCAAGCTCCATGAATATTCGTTGATGTTTGCATGTGCAAATCCTAGTCCAGCGGCCTTTGGTATCGCACTCCGCATTGCGAACCACATATTAAGGACCGCTTAGCCGTGTCAGGCCCCTCCGAAATCGAATGGACCGACGTTACCTGGAACCCAGTTGCAGGTTGCACGCTGGCATCTGCTGGTTGCACAAATTGCTACGCCATGAGGATGGCGGCGCGGCTGCAAGCAATGGGACATCACAAATACAAGGGCACGACGCGTAAGAGTGGTAACCGCTACGTTTGGACCGGTCGCGTGAATATCGACGAATTCAAGCCTTTCTGCGCCACTAGAATGGCGCAAAGGCAAGCGCATCTTTGTCAACTCGATGGCGGACCTGTTTCATTGCGATGTGCCTGATTGGTTCATCAAGGAAGTTTGGGATGTAATGGCAGCATGTCCGCAACACCATTTTCAGATCTTGACCAAACGCCCCGAGCGGATGGCGGCAATGTTTAGCGTCGGGATGCTCTGGAAGCTCAATCACGTATGGATCGGAACCTCCGTAGAGAGCAGTGAAGTTGTTGATCGAATTGAAAGTTTGGCGAAGATCGACGGAATGACATTGTTTGTTTCGTTCGAGCCATTGATTGGCCCCATTGGCAAAGTGGATTTGTCGAAAATCCATTGGGCAATTGTAGGCGGAGAATCCGGACCAAGATCGCGGCCAATCGAGCCAGAATGGGTCGATGAACTTCATTTGACTTGCCGACGAGACAATGTTGCCTTTTTCTTCAAGCAATGGGGTGGACGGAACAAGAAGGCTACCGGTCGCGAACTCTACGGGCAGACCTTCGACGAGTATCCAATGTACATGGAGGCATAGCCTGCAAATGTGCGAAGCTTATGACAGGATCAATGAAGGCCTGAACGAAGCCCTCGCCTTCGCTGAAGGGCGAGAGACCGGGGCTATTGCTCACCAGATTGAAGTGCCAAGCATCGAGATCCCGACACCCCCTCACCCCTCCAGCAATGCCGCCGCCTTGAGCAGCCGCTCGCCATGATCGCGCTCCTCGCCGCCGTTCAGGCGAAACAGCCGCGCTGCCTCGGCATTGTCGCTGTTCTCGGCCCAGCGCTCATACAGGCCCTCCCCGGCAAATTCGCCCTGTGACAGGCCGCGCAAGCCATCGGCGGTCACCGCCATGCCCGGGAACGGCGTGGCCAGATAAGGATTGTTAGCCGCTTCGGGCGGCGGGAAGTCCTCGCCGCTGATCGCCTTGATCGCCTTCGAAACGCGGTGGGCATGGGCCATTTCCTCGCGGCCGTTGTGTTCGAGCAGGGCGGCCACTTCCGCATTGTCCGTGCCGGGCATCATGCCGCGATAGAGGTCGAGCCCGGCAGCTTCGAGCAGCACCATCACCTTGAGATCATCAACGCTCGGTGATGTCAGGGCGTTGATGTGGGCGAAGGCCTCGCCGATTGTGGCCGGTGCGCCGGCGGGAAGTTGGGTGGGCATGGTGAACTCCGCTGTGAATGCGCAACAAGGCTACTCCGGCTTGCCGCCGCGCGAAAGCCCCTCCCGTTCCAGCAGCGCCTGCTTGATTGCCAGCCCGTAGGCATAGCCGCCCAGGCTGCCGTCCGAGCGGATCACCCGGTGGCACGGGACCAGCACCGCGACAGGGTTCGCGCCGTTGGCCGAACCCGCCGCGCGCACCGCTTGCGGCTTGCCGGCGGCAGCGGCGATTGCGGCATAGCTGCGCGTCTCGCCGGGCGGAATGCGGCGCAATTGCTGCCAGACCGCCTCTTGAAAGGCGGTGCCTTGCACATCGAGCGGCACGTCGCGCATCGCAGCGGGATTTTCGACCGAGGCTACGACATCGCCTAGCAACGCGGCGAAGTCCGCGCCGCCCTCGACCAATTCGGCGCGGGGGAAACGCTGTGCCAGCGCCTCGACCCCTTCGTTGAACGACAGGCGGCACACACCCTTGTCGCTCGCCGCGACCAGCATTGCGCCGAGACTGGTGGCGACCACCGCCCAGCGGATCGTCACCCCCGCGCCGCCATTCGCCCAGGCCGATGGCTTCATGCCCAGTCGCTCCGCACTCGCCGCATAGAAACGCGATGGTCCGGAAAAGCCGGCATCGTACACCGCATCGGTCACCCGTCCGCCCGCGCTCAGCGCATCGGCGGCGCGCTCCATCCTGAGCGCCCGGGCATAGGCTGCGGGTGACAGGCCGGTGGCGCGGGTGAACAGCCGCTGGAAATGCGCCGCCGAATAGCCGGCATCGGCAGCGAGACCGGCCAGCGCCAGCGGCTGCCCCGCCGCCTTGATCGCGGCAATGGCATCGAGCACCGCGCGTTCGTCGCGGCTGACGGTCCCGGGCGAACAGCGCTTGCACGGACGCAGGCCCGCCGCCTCGGCCTCGGCCGGTGTGGCATAGAAGCGCACGTTCTCCCGCTTCGGCGCGCGCGCCGGGCAGGATGGACGGCAATAGATCCCGGTCGAATGGACCCCGGTGACGAACTGGCCATCGAAGCGCCGGTCCCTGGCCAGCGCGATGCGCCAGCGGTCATCGTCGTCGGTCGGTGTATCGAGCATGGCGGGTACGATCATGGCGGGGACTCCGTGGCTGGCAAGTCCCTACCGCGCGCCGACCTTCAATGCTTCCCGAAGCTTGCGCTCAATGTTGGGGATATCAGACAAAGGCGGCCTCCCACTCCCCCTAACACAATCGCCCAACCCTCGCCTTGCATCGCGTCACAATCGTTGCTAGGCGCGCCCCCGTCCGGCGGCACTGCGCTTTTACGCGCGGCTTTGCCCTGCCGGATGACGACCAACCATCCGGTCAAACGAGGGAACCGACGCGCGTGGATCATTCCGGCGGCATTACCGCGAGTTTGCAAGGGCGCTACGCTTCAGCGCTTTACGAACTGGCCAGTGAGCAGGGCTTCGTCACTGCGGTCGAATCCGATCTCGACAAACTCGGCGAAGCCATTGCCCAGACGCCCGATCTCGCTGCGCTGATTCGCAACCCCCGCGTCACCCGCGAGGCCGCCGCCAAGGTCATCGACAGCGTGGCCGGCGTGCTGGATCTCTCGCCGCTGACCAGCAAGTTCCTCGGCGTGCTCGCCGCCAACGGCCGCCTTTCGGCCTTGCCGCGAATCGTGCACGCCTTCGCCCAGATCGCCGCCGCCGCGCGCGGCGAAGTCACCGCCGAAGTGACCAGCGCCCATCCGCTGGGCGAAAGCCAGATCGCCGCGCTCGCCGACAAGCTCAAGGCGCGCGAGGGGCGAGACGTCAAGATCAGGAGCTCGGTCGATCCCGAGCTGCTCGGCGGCCTCGTCGTCAGGATCGGCAGCCGCCAGATCGACTCCTCCATCCGCACCCGTCTCAATTCCCTCGCGCAAGCGATGAAAGGCTGAAAGGCTTAGCACCAATGGAAATCCGCGCCGCAGAAATCTCGAAGGTCATCAAGGACCAGATCGCCAATTTCGGCACCGAGGCCCAGGTCACCGAAGTCGGTTCGGTGCTCTCGGTCGGTGACGGCATCGCCCGCATCCACGGGCTCGACAATGTCCAGGCCGGCGAGATGGTCGAATTCTCCAACGGGGTGAAGGGCATGGCGCTCAACCTCGAGAGCGACAACGTCGGCGTCGTCATCTTCGGCTCCGACGCCGCGATCAGGGAAGGCGACCAGGTCAAGCGCACCGGCACCATCGTCGACGTGCCGGTCGGCAAGGGCCTGCTCGGCCGCGTGGTCGATGGGCTCGGCAATCCGATCGACGGCAAGGGTCCGATCGTCGCCGACAAGCGCATGCGCGTCGAGGTCAAGGCGCCGGGAATCATCCCGCGCAAGTCGGTCAATGAGCCAGTGCAGACCGGGCTCAAGGCGATCGACGCGTTGGTCCCCATCGGCCGCGGCCAGCGCGAGCTGATCATCGGCGACCGCCAGACCGGCAAGACCGCCGTCGCCATCGATACCTTCATCAACCAGAAGGAAATCAACGCCGGCGACGACGAGATAGAAGAAGCTTTACTGCATCTATGTCGCGGTCGGCCAGAAGCGCTCGACCGTCGCGCAGATCGTCCGCCAGCTCGAAGAGAACGGCGCGATGGAATATTCCATCGTCGTCGCCGCGACTGCCTCCGAGCCCGCCCCGCTGCAATATCTCGCGCCCTACACCGGCGTCACCATGGGCGAATTCTTTCCGCGACAACGGCATGCACGCGGTCATCGTCTATGACGACTTGTCCAAGCAGGCGGTCGCCTATCGCCAGATGTCGCTGCTGCTGCGCCGCCCGCCAGGCCGCGAAGCCTATCCGGGTGACGTGTTCTATCTGCACTCGCGTCTGCTCGAACGCGCCGCCAAGATGAACGACGACAACGGCGGCGGTTCGCTCACCGCGCTGCCGATCATCGAGACCCAGGCCGGCGACGTTTCGGCCTATATCCCGACCAACGTCATCTCGATCACCGACGGCCAGATCTTCCTCGAGACCGGGCTGTTCTACCAGGGCGTGCGCCCGGCGATCAACGTCGGCCTGTCGGTCAGCCGCGTCGGTTCCGCCGCGCAGACCAAGGCGATGAAGAAAGTCTCGGGCTCGATCAAGCTCGAGCTGGCGCAATACCGCGAAATGGCGGCATTCGCGCAGTTTGGCTCGGACCTCGACGCCTCGACCCAGAAGCTGCTCAATCGCGGCGCGCGGCTCACCGAGCTGCTCAAGCAGGCACAGTTCTCGCCCTTGCCGTTCGAGGAGCAGACCGTATCGATCTTCGCCGGCACCCAGGGCTACCTTGACAGTATCCCGACCGACAAGGTGGTGGATTACGAGGCCAAGCTGCTTAGCTGGATGCGCGCGGAACACGCCGCGCTGCTCGGCGACATCCGCTCGACCAAGGACCTCGGCGACGACGCCAAAGCCAGGCTGGTCGACGCACTAGCGGCATTCGGCAAGGTTTATGCGTAACGTCGATAAATAGGGACAGTCCCTATTTATTCCGGTTCAGGCGGGAGATCGATAAATAGGGACTGTCCCTATTTATTGGCCCGGCCGCCAGGGAAAGCACGATGGCCAGTCTCAAGGAACTCAAAGGGCGGATCAACTCGGTCAAATCGACCCAGAAGATCACCAAGGCCAAGCAGATGGTCGCCGCCGCCAAGCTGCGCAAGGCGCAGGCCGCAGCCGAGGCCGCGCGGCCCTATGCCTCTCGGCTGACCGCAGTGATGGCCTCGCTCGCCGGCAAGGTCAGTGGCGATGCCGCGCCCAAACTGCTCGCCGGCAACGGCAGCGACAAGCGCCACCTGCTGGTCGTGGTCAACACTGACAAGGGGCTGTGCGGCGGGCTCAACTCCAACCTCGTCAAGGAAGCCAAAGCCCAGGCCCGCGCCCTGACTGCAGAGGGCAAGGACGTCGCCTTCTACCTCGTCGGCAAGAAGGGCCGCGCGCCGATCAAGCGTGACTACGACAAGCAGATCGCCCGCCAGTTCGACACCTCGACTGTGCGCACGCCCGGTTTCACCGAGGCCGAAGCGATCGCCGCTGACCTGATGGCCATGTTCGAGGCCGGCAAATTCGACGTCGCCCACCTCGTCCACCCGGTGTTCAAATCGGCGCTGGCACAGGACCCGACCACCGCGCAGCTGATCCCGGTCCCCGCCCCCGCCACCACCGCCGGCAGCGATGCCGTGGTCGAATACGAGCCGGGCGAGGAGGAAATCCTCGACGCGCTGCTGCCGCGCTATGTCCGCACCCAACTGTTCGGCGCACTGCTCGAACGCGAAGCCAGCGAACAGGGCGCGTCGATGACCGCGATGGACAACGCAACGCGCAACGCCGGCGAACTGATCAGTGCCCTCACCATCCAGTACAACCGCAGCCGCCAGGCCGCGATCACCACTGAACTGATCGAGATTATCGCCGGTGCGGAGGCGCTCTAGTGAATGCCTACGGTTATCTACATCGACGGGATCAGGATCGAGATTTACACCGACGATCACCCGCCGCCACTCTTTCACGTATGGTTTGGTGGTCGGCGAGCAAAGTTCGACATGAGAACCGGCGATATGCTAAAAGGCCGCTTGGACAAGCGCTCCGTGCGGAAGGTGCAGCGATGGATGGAATTGAACCGCGATTTGTTGATGCAGGTCTGGAACAACTCGCGCCCGAGCTAGATGATGACGAGATTGTCTGCGTCGGCGATCCAATTTGGGATGTGGTCAAGGTCGAAGTGGCTGGGCCCCTGACATTGTCGGTCGAGTTCGAGGACGGGGTTAAAGGCAAGGTGCGCTTCGCCGAGAGCTACTTGCGAAATGTATGGGCGAAGCTTCGCGATCCCGCCTATTTTGCGCAAGTCGGCATTTCCCATGGCGCGGTTTCTTGGCCAAACGAAGAACCCGATATGTGCCCTAGTGCGATGTACGACGAGATCATCACGCACAATGGCGAGTGGGTGCTGCAATGAGGATCCATTAGTAATTTTAGTAATTTCAGAGGACTGGCACTTTTCGCGCTGATCCTGATTGCCACAGGTCTTGTCTGGTTACGGCAAGGCAAGTGGTTTGAGATTGATAGCTTTCTCGATGGCGGTGGCCGTTGGGATTACGAACTGAAAACCTGCCAGCACGCTGGCTTACGATAAATGAGCAAGGAAGAAACCATGGCCACCGCAGCCAAGACCACGAGCAACCCCAACATGCAGACCGGCGGCAAGATCAGCCAGGTCATCGGCGCCGTCGTCGATGTCAGTTTCACTGGCGAACTGCCAGCAATTCTCACCGCACTGGAAACCGATAACAACGGCAACCGGCTGGTGCTGGAAGTTGCCCAGCATCTCGGCGAGAACACCGTGCGCACCATCGCCATGGATTCGACCGACGGCCTGACCCGCGGCCAGCCGGTCAAGAGTCACCGGCGCGCAGATCACCGTGCCGGTCGGCCCCAAGACGCTGGGACGCATCCTCAACGTCATCGGCGAACCGATCGACGAGCGCGGCCCGGTCGGCAGCGACATGTTCGCGCCGATCCACGCCGAGGCCCCGCTGTTCGTCGATCAATCGACCGAAGCGGCGATCCTGGTCACCGGCATCAAGGTCATCGATCTGCTCGCCCCCTATGCGCGCGGCGGCAAGATCGGCCTGTTCGGCGGTGCCGGCGTCGGCAAGACCGTGCTGATCCAGGAACTGATCAACAACATCGCCAAGGGCCACGGCGGCGTCTCGGTGTTTGCCGGCGTGGGTGAGCGCACCCGCGAAGGCAACGACCTCTATCACGAATTCCTCGAAGCCGGGGTCATCGCCAGCGATGCGGATGGCAACGCCATTTCCGAAGGCTCCAAGGTGGCGCTGGTGTTCGGCCAGATGAACGAGCCTCCCGGGGCCCGCGCCCGCGTCGCCCTGTCGGGCCTGACCATGGCCGAATACTTCCGCGACCAGGAAGGCCAGGACGTGCTGTTCTTCGTCGACAACATCTTCCGCTTCACCCAGGCGGGCTCGGAAGTGTCGGCGCTGCTCGGCCGCATTCCCTCGGCGGTGGGCTATCAGCCAACGCTGGCCACCGACATGGGCCAGTTGCAGGAGCGCATCACCTCGACCAACAAGGGCTCGATCACCTCGGTGCAGGCGATCTACGTGCCAGCGGACGATCTCACCGATCCGGCACCGGCAGCCTCTTTCGCCCACCTGGACGCGACCACGACACTGAACCGCGCGATTTCGGAACTGGGCATCTACCCGGCGGTCGATCCGCTCGATTCGACCAGCCGCGTGTTGACCCCGGCTGTCGTCGGCCAGGATCACTACGATACTGCCCGACGCGTTCAGGAAACCTTGCAGAAGTACAAGAGCCTGCAGGACATCATCGCGATCCTGGGCATGGACGAGCTCTCCGAAGAAGATAAGCTGACCGTCATGCGCGCGCGCAAGATCCAGAAGTTCCTCAGCCAGCCGTTCCACGTCGCCGAGGTGTTCACCGGCATCTCGGGCAAGTTCGTCCAGGTCGAAGACACCGTGAAGTCGTTCAAGGCAGTGGTCGATGGCGAATACGACCACTTGCCCGAAGCCGCATTCTACATGGTCGGCGGCATCGACGAGGCGGTCGAGAAGGCCAAGAAGCTGGCCGAGGAGGCCTGACATTTACGCTAGCCCCTCCCCTTCAGGGGAGGGGTTGGGGTGGGGTCTGTCGTGGACGCACCGCCCCACCCCGCTGCGACTAGACCTTGCTCCGCAAGGCCAAGTCTCACTGCCCCTCCCCTGAAGAGGAGGGGGAAGGAATTGAAATGGCATTGCACTTCGAACTCGTCACGCCCGCCCGCCTCGTCCGCTCGGAGGAGGTCTACATGGTCGTCGTCCCCGGCGGGGAGGGTGATTTCGGTGTGCTCGAAGGCCATGCGCCGCTGATGTCGACGGTGCGCGACGGTGCGCTGTCGATCTACAAGACCGCCGGTGCCGCGCCCGAGGAAGTGCAGATCCGCGGCGGCTTTGCCGAAGTCGGCGACAAGGGGCTGACGGTCCTCGCCGAGCACGTCGAGGATTGATCTCCAGCCACAGGGACAAAGCTGAACAGGCGATTCCCCCGCCCTCAAAGCGGAGGAATGCGATTCAGCACGCTCACTTCCTGCCGAGCAGGCCCGCCAGATCGTTGAGCGGATTGCCGTCGCCGTCGCGGTCGAGCATCGCGGCGACGCCGCCCAGCCCGCCGAGGCCCGACAAAATCCCGCCCAGCCCGCCTGCGGGTGCGGCTTGCGGGGCCTGGCCCTGCGCGTCCGCGCCGCCCGCCGCGCCGCCCAGGGCACCGACCAGCGCGCCAAGCCCGCCCTCGCCGCCGATCTGGCTGACGATCTGGCCGAGAATATCGCCGGGTATCCCGGTTTCCTGCGCGCTTTGCTGAACGGTGTCGCCCGGAATCGGATGGTTCTTGGTCAGCGCCCCGATCGCAATCCTGGCCAGCGACGGGTCGAGTCCCATTTTAGCGGCAATCGTCTCGGCAGCCTGCTCCTGCAGCGACTGCGATACACCATCGAACAAACCCATGACCCGCGACTCCCATTAGAAAGGCGTGCACCATGCCCGCGCGCGCGGCGCTGGCAAGCAAAAAGGTGCCGCGTTGTCTTGGCCGTCGCGAACCGCTAACCCCAGCCGCACATGGCCGAACCGCCCGTCCAGATTGCCGCGCCCGGCGCGTCCGCCCGCCAGACGATCGCGCTCGTCGATGACGACCGCAACATCCTGACCACGGTCTCGATCGCCTTGCAGGCCGAAGGCTTCGACACGCGCATTTATGCCGACGGGCAGACGGCGCTGAAGGCTTTGCTCGAAAATCCCCCCGACCTCGCCATCTTCGATATCAAGATGCCACGCATGGACGGGCTCGAACTGCTCCAGCGGCTGCGCGAGAAGACTGCGCTGCCGGTAATCTTCCTCACCTCGAAGGACGAGGAGCCCGACGAGGCGCTGGGGCTGGCGCTGGGCGCGGATGACTATATCGCCAAGCCGTTCAGCCAGCGCCTGCTGGTCGCGCGCATCCGCGCCATCCTGCGCCGCGCCGAACTGGTCGGCACCGGCACCGGCGCGGCGCAGGACGAACCCTTGCCCGAACCGATCCAGCGCGGGCGGTTGAGCATGGATCCGGCGCGCCATGCGGTCCTGTGGGACGGCAGGTCCGTCTCGCTCACTGTCACCGAGTTCCTCATTCTCGAGGCGCTCGCCAGCCGCCCCGGCGTGGTCAAGAGCCGCAACCAGCTGATGGACGCGGCCTACAGCGACGACATCTTCGTCGATGACCGCACCATCGACAGCCACATCAAGCGCCTGCGCCGCAAATTCCGCGCGGTCGATGCGGAGTTCGCCGCCATCGATACGCTCTACGGCGCAGGCTATTCGTTCGCGGGCGACTGATGGCGCGCGGCGCGTTCCGCTTTGCCGGCCGGCTGGCGCGCCTGCGCTGGAGCCTGGGGGTATCGCTCACCTCGCGCATCCTCGCGGTCAACATCATCGCGCTCGGCCTGCTGGCGGGCAGCCTGTTCTACCTCGATTCCTACCGCAACCGCCTGTTCGCCGAGCGCTACCTGCTGGCGCGTTCGGAGGCCGAGATCGCCGCGAGCGCCCTGGCGGTGAGCAACCGCGCCCAGCGCCGCGCGCTGATCGAGCGGGTCGGCACCGCCCAGCGGCTGCGGCTGCGGCTGTTCGGCCGCGACGGCAGCCTGATCGCCGACAGCTTCACGCTTGCCGATCCCGCGTTCAGCTTCGCCGATCCGGCCGGCGAGCCGTGGTATCAGCACGCCGCGCGATCGCTCGACCGGGGCATGGACGTCCTGCTCGGGGCAGCCCCGGTGCCCGACTATTTCGAGCCCGCGAAGCAGACCGCCGATGCCTGGCCCGAGATCGCCGAGGCCCGCGCCGGCGGGATCACCGCGATCCGCCAGCGCATGGCTCCCGATCGCACGCCGGTTATTAGCGCCGCCACCCCGGTGGGGGCGCTGGGCCAGGTGCTGCTGACCACGCGCAACGCCACCGACATCACCGAGAACGTGCGCGATGCCCGGCAGACATTGGCCATCGTCGTCGGCGCGGCGCTGATCATCTCGGTGCTGCTCTCCTTGTTCCTCGCCCGCACCATCGTCCAGCCGATGCGCTTGCTGGTGCGCGCCGCCGTGCGCGTGCGGCTGGGGCGCGACCGCGCGGTGGTGGTGCCGCGGTTGCCCGAGCGGCGCGACGAGATCGGCATGCTGGCACGCGCCATCTCCGACATGACCACCGCGCTGCGCAGCCGCATCGACGCGGTGGAAAGCTTCGCCGCCGATGTCGCGCACGAGCTCAAGAACCCGCTGGCGAGCTTGCGCAGTGCGCTCGAATCGCTCGACAAGGTCGAGCAACCCGACCTGCGCCGCCAGCTCGCCGGAATCGCCGCCCACGACGTCAAGCGGATCGACCGCCTCGTCACCGAAATCGCCGACGCCAGCCGCATCGATGCCGAACTGAGCCGCACCACCTTCGAACCGGTCGATCTCTTCGCGCTCATCTCCGCGCTCGCCGAGGCGCGGCGCCAGCGCAGCGTCAATCGCGATGTCCGGCTCGGCATCGTCTGTCACGGCAGCGGGCCATGGCTGGTTCCCGGCGACGCCCCCAAGCTCGAGCGGGTGCTCGAGAACCTGCTCGACAACGCCGTCTCCTTCTCGCCGCCCGCAGGGGAAATCGCGCTCGACCTCAGCCGCGAGGAAACCGATGAGGCCGAAACAATTGTCCTCACGGTCAGCGACGAAGGCCCGGGCATTCCGCCCGAAGCGCGCGAGAAGGTGTTCGAACGGTTCCACTCGCTGCGCCCGGCGGACGAGCAGTTCGGCCAGCACAGCGGCCTCGGCCTCGCCATCGCGCGGACCATCGCCCTGGCCCACGACGGCAGCCTGACCGCGCGCGCAACGCCGGGCGGCGGGGCCTGCCTGGCGCTCAGCCTGCCCGCCTGGAGCGAGGAATGATGGAGCCGCATCAAGCCACCTGCGTCGCCATCGGCGGCCGGCGCACTGCTGATCGAGGGCCCGCCGGGCGCGGGCAAATCGAGTCTGGCACTCGCCCTGATCGATCGCGGGGCCACGTTGATTGGCGACGACTCCCTGATGCTGGAGGTGACTGCCGGGCGGCTGATCGCCCACCCCCATCCCGAAACGCGCGGACTGCTCGAAGTGCGCGGGCTCGGTCTGCTGCCTTTCGCGGTCTGCGAGGCCGCGCCGGTGACGCTGGTGCTGCTGCTCGACGAGCAAGCCCCGCGCTTTGTCGAGATTGCCAGGACAGTGGCGATGCTCGGCCTGCCCGTCCCCATGCTCCGGCTCAAGCCGGGCAGCGCGGTGCTGCATCTGCAAGCCGAACTCGCGCTGGCCCGCTACGGCCTCGCCTGAGCTAAAAAAAGGGCCCGCCGCAAGCGGCAGGCCCATGCTCCGGTTTCGCCCCTCCTGCATGGCACGGGGGCGAAACTTCCGGAGGATCAGAACTTCACGCCGGCACCCAGCTGGAACACCCGGCCCAGCGTCGAGCCGTTATGAAAACCAGCTTGACCGCCAGCCTGCCTTCCTCTGAAGATCGGGGGGCTGGTATTGAGCATGTTGGTAACACCCAGCGAGAGATTGATCGGCGGCAGGCCGTCGCGCTTCACGTCATAGGCCATGAACAGGTCAAAGGTGTCGAATGTGCCAATAGTGGTCTGACCCAGCCCCGCCGGTGCCAAGAGCCTGAAACCCGATCTGTGGTTCCAGGTGACTTGTCCGCGAAAGTTTTCGCCGACCGTGGTGCCGAGCGTCAAGGTCGAATTGAAAGCAGCCCCATCCAGCCCGGCCTGTTCAACCGTGAAGTTGGTGCCATCGGCCGCCGTGATCGAATGATTTAACAAAGTGCCGTTGAAATTGGCGTAGACCGTGCCGAACGAGACGTTGGTGCGATAATTGGCGGAAAAATCGAAACCATTGGTCTTGGTGACGCCAAGGTTGCGAGCGCGGACATCAGCGACGACATAGGCGTTGTTGCCCGGTATCTGGGCAAGGGCATTGGCGATTTGCGCTGGCGTTGCCCCGGTACCTGCCAGGAACGTCCCGATCTGCGCATTGGTCGGCAGCATGATGAACAGGCTTTGGTAGCCCGGGATGGTATAGAACTCGCCGAATCCTAGCGCGGGCGTACCGATCGTGCCGCGATAGTCGATGTTAAAATAGGTCATGTGCAGATCGAGCCCTTCGATGAAGGGCGGGCTGATATCGAAGCCAAGGTTATAGTTTTTCGCACGCTGCGGGCTCAGCGGCGATACCGTTCCCTGCACGGCAACCAGCGGTCCACCATTGTGCGGCACGGCCGGGTTGCGAAGCTGCGGCACGGCAGCAACGATGAAACCCTGGTTCACGCCGACATTCGGAAATGCCGCGTTCGACAGGTTGACAACGCTGGGTGCCTGGAACGACTTGTTCCAGCGGGCGCGCAGGTTCAGCCATTCGACCGGCTTGAGCGACACACCCAAGTTCGGTGCCCAGTTCGAACCGAAATCGCTGTACTTGTCATACCGCACCGAAGCCGAAAGATTGAGGCTGTGGATCGGCCAGTTCATTTCTGGGCCAATTACCGGTACGGCTGCCTCGGCAAAGGCTGCCTTCACATTGCGACTGGCTGAATTCAGCGAACGAAGCAAGACATTCGCCGCAGTGTCGGTGGTGACGGTGCCCGCAAAACTCTCTTTGAGATATTCACCGCCGACCGCAACACGGAGTTCGCCGCCGGGTAGGTTCACCAGCGGACCATCGAAAGTTACCTTGGCATTGCTAAGTTTGGACTTGCCAATGCCATATTCTACCCAGTCGAGAACCTGGGCGATTGCAGCCGGGTTCGAGCGAGCGATATTGTAAGGATTGATCGTTCCCGCAGCAACTCCGGCCCCCAGCAGTACGTCGTTTCTTGAAGGGTTGTTCGAAGTCGTCTTGCTTTCACCGTGGTTGTAGAAAGCCTTCATCTGCCAGTCGCCACCAATCTTCCAGGTGATGGTCGGCGTGATGCCCCACGACCACAGCTTGGTGCGGATCGTCTGATTGCCGCCGACTGGCCCAAAATCGAAATTGAGCGTCTGGGTCGCCGTGCTACCGCCACCGATGCTGATATAGTTCGGGTTGGCCGATTGCGCCGGTGTGGCGGGAACAAATGGCGGAAAACCAGGGTTGGCCGGAACATTGGCACCCAGCACAGTGGCCACGCCTTCCAGCGGACCTGCTCTGTTCGCATTCTCGCGGTTTGAATAGTAACCTTTGACGTCGATTTCGATCGAGTCAGTCAGGTCTTGACGGAAACCGGCCATCACCGAATGGCGCGTTTCCTCGGGGTAGAACGCGCCCACATCCGAGCGGTCGCACCGATTTGCGTTGCCCGCCGAGAGGCTGTTGCCGCCAACCACAGCATAGAGCACGCCGCCGACGGTCACATTGGCCGGGCTGCAGCCCAGGCCGTTCGGCAGGCCGGTCGTCCAGTTGATGTCCTTGATGTAGTCACGGTCGGCACCGAACACATCATCGTGGCGAGCGAAGTTGTAGGCGATGTAGGCTGAACCGGTTTCCCATGACTTGCCCGCGGCAAAATTGACGTCGGTGGCCGAATAGGCATCGGCAAAGCTCTGCCGCGCGCCGATCTGGATGCCGTCGAAATTCCTCTTGGTGGTGAAGTTGATCACGCCGCCCATGGCGTCGGAACCGTAAATCGCCGAGCCGCCGTCGGTCAGCACGTCGACCCGCTCGATCAGCAGCGGCGGGATGACGTCGGGATCGGGATACGACTGCACCACGCCCGCGCCAACCATGCGGTGGCCGTCCATCAGCACCAGGGTCGGCGAGCTGCCGCCGATGCCCTGCGGCAGGTTGCGCAGGTTGACGCGGTTGACGGTGAGGCGTGAACCGCCGGCGTTAACCGTCTGCAAATTGCCGAAGGAACTGAGCTGCGGAATGGTGGCGAGCAACTGGCTGGTGCTCTGCACGCTCTTGCCTTCGATCGCCTGCGCCGTGACGGTGAATTCTTGCGCACCGGCGGGCGCAACCTTGCGCAGCGATGTGCCGACAACAACAATGTCCTCATC
This sequence comes from uncultured Alphaproteobacteria bacterium, assembly GCA_963777795.1. Classification (GTDB taxonomy): domain Bacteria; phylum Pseudomonadota; class Alphaproteobacteria; order Sphingomonadales; family Sphingomonadaceae; genus Novosphingobium. The sequence continues at coordinate 63,254 of CAVZRM010000002.1, read as the reverse complement.
GTTCGCCTCGCCCTCAGCGGCGGCAACATCCTGGGCATAGGCGGGCATGGCGATGGCCAGCAGACTGACACTGGCGATGGCGAGACAGCGGAATTTGCGCATGGTTTGGTTCCTCCCAGATGGCGACCGGTCTGACCGGTCCGGTAATTTTGGCGCTACCCTGGTTTGGCAGGGTCAGCGCGTTGTCTTCAATCAGGGACACTAGCGGCGCGTTTCAGCCATTGCGACGATCAATGTCGCGAATTTGAGATATTGTTACCGACTGTGACAAATTGGCCATACCAGTTTGCAAATGTCAGGACTTCGCCCGCAAATAGCGCTCGCGCTTTTCCCGCGCATCGCTGCGCGCCGCTTCGACTGCGCGCTCCTCGGTAGCGAACAGCAGGCTGTCGATCACGGCGGTGAGATGAGTGCGCATGGCGCTGCGGGCGGCGGCGGGATCGCGGGCGCGCAGGGCGTCGAGGATCGCGGTGTGTTCGGCGATCACCGGGCGGACATTGGCGGTGCGCGCCTTCTCGTGGAGCAGCGCGGCTTCGGCGGAACTGTCGCGCAAGTCCCACAGCGTGGTCACCGCGCCGATCAGGCCGCTGTTGCGCGAGGCGCGGGCGATGGCGAGGTGAAACGCCCGGTCGGCGCGCTCGTTGCCCCTGGGGTCGAGGTTTTCGCGGGCAATACCGTCGATCAGCGCCTCGATCTCGGCCACTTCCGCATCGCTGATCTGCGTCGCGGCGAGCGCGGCGGTCTCCCCCTCGATCAGCAGCCGCGCCTCGGTCAGCTCGAAGGCGCTCATGTCGAACCCGGCGGGAATGTCGCTGTCGCCGGGATGGCGGACGACCCAGGCCCCCGAGCCGACGCGCACCTCGACCAGCCCCTGCACTTCCATGGCGATGATCGCCTCGCGCACCGTCGGCCGGCTGACCTCGTGGGTGACCGCCAGTTCGCGCTCGGCGGGCAAGCGGCTGCCGACCGGATAGACCCCCGAGACCAGCTCGGCGGTCAGCTTGCGCGCAAGATCCTTGTACAGCCGGTCATTCGTCCGCCCGGGAATGTCGTTCATCTTGCCATCCACTGGTCAGACCAATAAGGAAGCAAGACTGACAGCTTGCAGTGCCCGCGTCAAATCGCGCGGCGCTCGTCATCAACAGGGACCGATCGCGACCATGAAGATCACCGCCGCCCGCACCATCGTCACCTCGCCGGGGCGCAATTTCGTCACGCTCAAGATCGAGACCGACCAGGGGGTCTACGGGATTGGCGATGCCACGCTCAACGGGCGCGAGCTGGCGGTCGTCGCCTATCTCGACGAACATGTGATCCCCTGCCTGATCGGCATGGACCCGCGCCGCATCGAGGATGTGTGGCAGTATCTCTATCGCGGGGCCTACTGGCGGCGCGGCCCGGTGACCATGCGCGCGATCGCCGCAGTCGATATGGCGCTGTGGGACATCAAGGCCAAGATGGCGGGCATGCCGCTCTACCAGCTGCTCGGCGGGCGCAGCCGTGATCGGGTGATGGTCTATGGCCATGCCAACGGCGCGGACATCGCCGAGACGGTCGATGCCGTGGGCCACTACATCGATATGGGCTACCAGGCGATCCGCGCGCAGACCGGAGTGCCGGGAATCAAGGACGCCTACGGGGTCGGGCGCGGCAAGCTCTATTACGAGCCGGCCGACGCCGACCTGCCCAGCATGACCGGTTGGGACACCCACAAGTCGCTGACCCATGTGCCCAAACTGTTCGAAAAGCTGCGCGAGACCTATGGCTTCGAGCACCACCTGCTGCACGACGGCCACCACCGCTACACCCCCAACGAGGCGGCGCAGCTGGGCAAGGCGCTTGAGCCTTACCGGCTGTTCTGGCTGGAGGATTGCACCCCGGCGGAAAACCAGGAGGCCTTCCGCCATGTCCGCCAGCACACCACGACCCCGCTGGCGGTGGGCGAGATTTTCAACACCGTGTGGGACGCCAAGGACCTGATCCAGAACCAGTTGATCGACTATATCCGTGCCACCGTCGTCGGCGCGGGCGGCATCACCCACTTGCGCCGCATCGCCGATCTCGCCGCCTTGTATCAGGTGCGCACTGGCTGCCACGGCGCGACCGACCTCTCGCCCGTCACCATGGGCTGCGCGCTGCATTTCGACACCTGGGTGCCCAATTTCGGGATCCAGGAATATATGCGCCACACCGACGAGACCGACGCGGTGTTCCCGCATGACTACCGCTTCGAGGCCGGCCACCTGATCTGCGGCGAAACACCGGGCCACGGCATCGATATCGACGAGGCGTTGGCAGCGAAATATCCCTACAAGCGCGCCTACCTGCCGGTTGCGCGGCTCGAAGACGGCACGATGTGGAACTGGTGAGAGAGGAAAAGACCATGCGAAAACTGCTGATCGCGGGCCTAGCCCCGCTCGCTCTGGCCGCCTGCTCGACGGTGCCACGCGAGGCTGGCGGGCTTTCCGCGCTGCCCGCAGTCGGCCAGGTCGATGCGCGCTACCAGTCCTATAATGTCGAGATGGTTGAAGTGACCGGCGGGCGCTTCTGGGCCCCGTTCGGCGGCCCGCCGGGCGAGCGCTATCGCATGCGTCCGCCAGCCGATCTTGCCAGTCCGCGCCTGCGCTCGCTGGCCCGCCACCTCGGCCCGGCCTACATCCGCGTTTCGGGAACCTGGGCCAACAGCACCTATCTGCCCACAGAGGGCGAGAATGTCACCGCGCCGCCCGCCGGCTTCAACCAGGTGCTCACCCGCGCGCAGTGGCGCGGCGTGGTGGACTTCGCGCATGCGGTCGATGCCAGGATCGTCACCAGCTTTCCCGCCAGCGCCGGCGCGCGCAATGCCGATGGCAGCTGGAACCCCGATCAAGCCCAGCGCCTGCTCGATCTCACCCGCGCGGCAGGTGGCGAGATCTATGGTGCCGAACTGTTCAACGAGCCGACCATGCCGCAGCACGGGGCATTTTCCGCAGGCTACTCCGCCGCCGATTTCGGTCGCGATTTCCGCATCTTCCGCAGCTGGGCGCGCCGCGCCGCGCCGGACCTGAAACTGACCGGAGCCGGGGGCACCGCCGAGGGCACCATGCTCAAGCACGAACTCGGGCAATGGCGGACCGGGCGCGCTGACCTCGGAAGATCTGATGGGCCAGAACCCCGGCAGTCTCGATATCGTCTCCTACCACCACTACGGCACGGTTTCGTTGCGCTGCGGGCCGATGCCGATGGGCGTGCCGGAAAAGGCGCTCTCGCCCGAATTCCTCGCGCTCACCGTCACCGACTACGAATTTTACGCCAACCTGCGCGACCGGTTCGAACCGGGCAAGCCGCTATGGCTCAACGAAACCGCGCAGGCGGCCTGCGGCGGCAGTCCCTGGGCGTCGTGGTTCCGCGACAGCTTCCGCTATGTCAACCAGCTCGGTGCATTGGCGCAAAAGGGCGTGGCTGTCGTCGCGCACAATACGCTGGGTGCATCGGACTATGGCCTGATCGATCAGGACACCGGCCTGCCCCGCCCCAACTACTGGGCGGCGGTCTTGTGGAAGCGGACGATGGGGACGACAGTGCTGGCAAGCCCCCCCTCGCCCGCGCCGCAGTTGCGGCTTTACGCGCATTGCCTCGCCGGGCGGCGCGGCGGGGTCGGCCTCGCCGCGATCAACACCGGCGAGAGCGCGCTCACGGTTGCGCTCGGGGGCGCAGCCACGGCATGGACGATGACCGCCGCCACGCTCGACAGCAAGGTGGTCGCGATCAACGGGAGCGAACCCGGGCTGGCCGCCGACGGTTCGCTGACCGGGTTCGCGGGCGAACCGGTTGCGGGCAGCCTGTCCGTGCCCGGCCAGGCGATCGCCTTTGTCGCGGTCGAAAACGCAGGTAATCGCGCCTGCACTTGATCGGGGCTTGCCTTTGCCGGCGGCGCGCGCTTCAACGCGCCGGCAAGCGTCGCAGCGCTGGTTTGGGGAGAGCACAATGCGCGGGATTTCATGCGGCATGGCGGCGGCGGCTTTGCTGCTGGCGGGTTGCGGCTCGGGCCTGACGCCCCAGCCTGATGCCGGCGTCGGCACCGAGGCCAACTGGACCGCGCCGCAGGGTGCCGCCGACGAGGCGGGCTACAGCCGGCTTGCCGAGCTGACCCCGGCCAATGTCGACAAGCTTGGCCTCGCCTGGTCGATGGACCTGCCCGATGAGGTTACGCTCGAATCGACCCCGCTGGCGATCGATGGCACGCTCTATTTCGCTGGCGGCTATGCCGAGGTCTATGCCGTCGATGCGGTGACCGGAAGGCAGCTGTGGAAGTTCGATCCGGAAACCTGGAAGCGCCGCCCGGACAAGTTCAACTTCGGCGGAAATCGCGGCATCGCCTTCGAGAACGGCCGCATCTTCACCGTCGAGATGGATGGGCGGATCAATGCGCTCGACGCCAGGACCGGCAAGGTCATCTGGTCGGCGGAATCGATCCCCGACGATCCGGCTTTCATGTTCACCAACTCTTCGGGCGCGCCGCGCACGATGAATGGCAAGGTGATCATCGGCAACGCCGGCGGCGACGCCGGCGCGCGCGGCTTCGTCACCGCTTTCGATGCCGCGACTGGCAAACTGCTGTGGCGCTTCTTTACCGTGCCCGGCTCGCCCGAGCAGAATGCCGGCGACCCGGCCATGGAAGCCGCTGCCAGGACCTGGAGCCCCGATTTCTGGAAAAACGTTGGCGGCGGCGGCACGGTGTGGAACGGGATGACCTTCGATGCCGAGGCCAACCGCATCTATCTCGGCGTCGGCAATGCCGGGCCCTACGATCCCGAAAAGCGCGACCCCAAGGGCGGCGACAACCTCTATGTTGCCAGCATCGTCGCGCTCGATGCGGAGACCGGCAAATACCTGTGGCATTACCAGGAAAACCCGCGCGACGCATGGGACTACAAGGCGGCACCCAACATGGTCCTGGCGACGCTCGATCTCGCAGGCGGGCCGAAGAAAGTGCTGATGCACGCGCCGACCAACGGCTTCTTCTATGTGCTCGACCGCGCCACCGGCAAGCTGCTCAACGAACCGAAGGCGACCACCTACCAGAACTGGGCCAAGGGCATCGACATGACCACCGGCCGCCCCATCGAAAACGCCGATATCCGCTACGAAAAGGGCAGGACCGAAATCTGGCCCGGGACCATCGGCGGGCACAACTGGCAGGCGATGAGCTATAACCCGAAGACCGGGCTGGTCTATATTCCGACCCATCAGGTCGGTGCATTGTTCTCGCGCGATCCCGCCGATCAGACCGAGGAAGCGGTCAACATCATGGGGCTGGTGGTCAAGCCGATTGTCAAGCAGCCAGGCGACGGCAAGGGCTACCTCGTCGCCTGGGACCCGGTGAAGCAGCAGGAAGTGTGGAAAGTCACCCGCGACGAGGTGTGGAACGGCGGCACGCTGACCACTGCCGGCGGCCTCGTGTTCCAGGGCGGGGCCAATGGCCTGTTCAATGCCTATGATGCGGCCAGCGGCAAGGAGCTGTGGGGTTTCGACGCGGGGCTCGGCATCGTCGCCGCGCCGATGAGCTTCAGCCACGGCGGCAAGCAGTATGTCTCGGTGCTGGTTGGCTGGGGCGGAACGTCGGCGGCGATGAGCCGGGTGCTCAATGTCGGCTGGAAATACGGCGCGCAGCCGCGCCGCATCCTCACCTTCGCGCTTGGCGGCACGGCGAAACTGGAGCCCGCGCCGCCGCGCGACATGAAGGTTGCGGCCCTCGATGATCCCGGTCTCAAGCTCGACGAGGGCGATGTCATGGCCGGGCGCATGATGTCGCTCGCCTGCATGGCATGCCATGGCGCGGGCATGGAGGGCGCGGGCTCGCCCGGGCCTGACCTGCGCGAGAGCGCCATCGCGCTGCGGCTCGATACCTTCACCCAATATGTCAAGGCGGGCAATCCGGCCAGGGGCATGCCCGCGCAAACGCGCTTCAACGACCAGCAGCTGCGCCAGCTCCACGCCTACATCCGGGCGCGGTCGCGCGAAGTGCTGGGGCTGCGGCCGCCCTTTGACCCCGCCAAGGCGGCAGCGGCGATGGCGGCGGCCAGGGGCCAGGGCGGTGCGCCACCGGCGAAGGGCGGGCTGTAGCCGAAAGCCCCCTTGATACGGAGTTGCATGTTTCCTCGCGAAGGCGGGGACCTCGGGCCGGCCAATGCCATCGTCCGGCCAGCGGCCCGAGGCCCCCGCCTGCGTGTAGATGACAGGTTATCCGTTCGGACCGCCGGTATGAGCGCGAATTGCACTGCTGGCCGTTTGGCATCGACGCGCTAAGTCAAGAAAATTGCCTAAAGAAATTGATCTTACCCCCGATGAACCGTTATGTTTATGCGGCCAGTTACCGAGTCGGGTGGCAGGCAAACCGGGGGCAGTTGGTCGATGACCGTTCACGCCAAGATTTCTCGACGGGGCGAAGCCCGAGGCAGAGCGGCCTTCGGACACGTGGGGCGTGGGCGGCGAGCATCCCTCGGTCGTGCTGCGCGACGTTGCCTCGCGGCCACGCCACCATGGCCACACGATCGTTTTTGCCAACGCGAAGGGCGGCGTGGGCAAGTCGACCCTCGCTTTCCATGCCGCCGTTGCGCTTGCCGATGCCGGCAAGAAGGTCGCCTGCATCGATCTCGACTATACCCAGGCGACCCTGTCGCGCGCACTGACCAACCGCGACGCCACCTGCCGCCTGCTCAAGACCTGGCTGCCCACACCGCGCCATGTCGCGCTGTCGCATCCCAGCGGCGGCTACCTCCACCAGGAAATCGCGCGGATCGCTTCGGACTGCGATTACATCGTGCTCGATGTTGCCGGCAACGATTCGCCGATCGCGCGGCGCGCCATCGCCATGGCCGATACCCTGGTGACTCCGGTCAACTGCTCCTTCGCCGATCTCGACCTGATCGGCCAGTTCGATGGCCACAACCTGCGGCTGATCCGGCTTGGGCATTTCGCCCGGCTGGTTCGCGCGCTGCGCGAGGCACGGCGCAACATCCGCATGGCCGACCTCGACTGGCTGGTGCTGCCCAACCGTTATCGCCGCGCCGGCAGCAACAATGAGGCCCTGGCCAGGGATGCCTTGTCCAGCCTGGCCGAGCCCGCCGGATTCCGCCTTGGCGAAGGTCTGGGCGACCGCGTTGCCTATCGCGAGCTGTTCCTGTTCGGGCTGACCCACATCGACCTCAAGCGCATTCCCAAACTGGCGCGGGTCAAGGCTTTCGCCCGCCGCGAAATCGAACAATTGCTCGCCGATCTTCGCTTGCCGCTCGACGGCGACGACCAGGCTTCGCTGTTCGAACTCGATCGCGAGGTCGAAGAAGCGGAACAATCGGTTCCTCAGGCCACGCGGATCATTTCGCGCGCGATCGCCAGATAGTCCGTCAGATCCTGCTGCGCCGACGGGATTGCCTTGCGGTAGCAGGCAAAGCCGTGGATCGTGCCCCTGGCCTCGCGATAGGTCACCTGCACCCCGGCCTCGATGCATTTCGCCGCATAGGCGCGGCCATTGTCGCGCAAGGGATCGAGTTCGGCGGTGACGATGAAGGTCGGCGGCAGGCCGGCCTGGTCGAGTTGGATCGGCGAGGCGCGCCAATGGCGATGATCGGAGGCGTAGGCCTTCTCGAAGTAGGCGATATCCTCGCCATCGAGTGCATAGCCGTCGGTGAACAGCCTATCGGAGGGATAGACCTTCGTGGCATCGACTTTGGGATAGATCGGCCACTGCATCAGCACCGGCAGTGCCGCCGGCCTGTCGCGCAGTGCCAGCGCGGTAACCACCGTCAGCGTACCGCCGGCGCTGTCGCCGCACAGGATCAGGCTGGTGAACTCGCGCCCCAGCGCCGCGCCGTTCTCCGCCACCCAGCGCGCCGCAGCCTCGGCATCGTCGAGCCCGGCGGGCCAGGGGTTCTCCGGCGCGAGCCGGTATTCCACCGAGACCACCGGCAGATCGAGCCCGCGCGCGATTTCCGCCGCGAGGGCAGCATGGGTGAGGATCGACCCCGCGACAAAGCCGCCGCCATGATAGAACACCACCACCGGGCCGGGATCGCGAGTTTGGCGCGGATCGAACAGCCTGAGCGCGATGGCACCGCCCGGGCCGGGCATGGTCAGGTCGCGATCCTCGCCGAGTTCGCCGACCGGAAGGTCGAGCAGCGCGATCATCTCGGCGGCCATCTCGGGCGGAATCTGGCGCATCATCGCGACCAGTGCGTCATTCATGCGCGGGCGTGGATTGGCCTTGAGCAGGTCGAGGTAGGCCTGGACGTCGGGGCGGATGACGGGAGCGGTCATGGTGTCGGATCCTTCGATGCGGGTTGCGTGCGGATAGCGCGGAAACGGAGTTCCTGGTGGGTGTAGGCCTCAAGGCCGATATCGGGAAAGGTCGAGACATCCCAGGCGTCGCGCCCGCCGATGTCGTAATAGACCGCCGGCTGGTCGCTGCGGTTCTGCAAGTGGTGCGCATTGGCCACGCCGGCCTTGAAGCCGATACAGTCGCCGGCGTGCAGCACTTCCTCGCCCGCATCGGTCACCGCGACCAGTTCGCCCGAGACGACCACGACCAGCTCGTCGTTGTTGCGATGCCAGTGGCGATTGGTCGACCAGGCACCAGGTGGCAGCTCGACCATGTTGACGCCGAACTGGGTCAGTTGCCACTGCCGGGTGAGCGGCCAGGTCTTGCGGCCCTTGAGCTTTTCGTCATGCGGCGGTGGATAGCCGCTCGCCGCGTCGCGCGCCTGTTGCGGCGCTATGTTGCCCTTGAGCATGCGCTAAATCCCCGCCGCCATGCCGCCGGTGATGACGCCAGTCGTCCCTGCCCGCTGCTTGACCATCCAGTTCCCTCACCTGTGCGATTTGGCTCGGGAACCGTGATGGCAGGCAAATCCGCGCTTGTCAGCAGGGCATGCGGGCAGGAAATCAGAAGTCCGCGTCGGCGATGGCCTCCGCGACCGCCAGCGCCTTGGCCATGCCGATGGGAATGGTGTTCGCCCCGCTCGCATTCTGGAATACGATCACCACCATGCAACCCCGGGGTCCTGCGGTGATCGGACCATAGCCGGTTCCTGCCTTGGCGAAGCGGATGTCGCCTGGCCCGAAGCGGGTTTTTCCTACGGTCTGTTCGCCCTTGACGACATATTCGAAGTAATTGGTCCCGTGCGTGTGGGGTGTGACGACCTCGCCAGGCGCAAACTTTGTCAGGACGACGAGTGGCGCAGAGGTGTCGCGCTCGTCCATGGGATAACGGGCATACCGGATTCCGGGGCTGGAGCCCTGCGCCCAGACAATGTCCTTAGCGAAAATGTCGCGGTGGCCTCGACCGGTCATGGCTTGGTCCTTTCTGGCTCAGTGCAAAGTTTACTCCCGCTTCACCAGCGGACAAGAGGGATTTGCAATCGCCGCCAGAATTGCGATCATGCCGGGAACCGGGAGAGTGACATGACCAAGTTTCGCCAATTCGTGCTGGCTGTTGCCGCGCTGGCTGTGCCACCGGCGCGCCAGGCCGATGCGCCCGCGCCGCAAGTCCGACTTGAAATCACTGCGCGCGTGCCGGCTTACAACGGTCGCATATTCGGCGCGCGGGGAGCCTATGAAACGATAACCGGCGTCGCCCACATGCGCATCGATCCACACGCCCGCGCCAATCGCGGCATCGTCGATCTTGAGCGTGCCCCCCGCGCGCGCGACGGCCTGGTCGAATATGCTATCGACTTCGCCATCCTGCGCCCGATCGATCCGTCAAAGGCCCGGCGGATCATGATCTACGAGGTGGTCAATCGCGGTATGCGGCTGATGCCGATGATGATGGGCGGCGGGACGAATCCCGCCGATGCTGGCGACGGACTGCTGCAAAACGCCGGCTTCACGCTGGTTGCCAGCGGCTGGCAGGGTGACATCGCCGCGAAGAGCCTGATCGGCGCACGCTTTCCGGTGGCGACCAACGGTCTGATTCCGGCGACCGGCACGGTTTCGACCGAGGCCATCTTCGACAGCCCGACCGGCACCACCATTGCCCTGCCCTATCCTGCCGAAACGCTCGACCAGCAAGAGACCGCGCGGCTCACGGTCCGCCAGCTGGCCAGCGACCCGCCAATCAATCTGCCCAGCGGTTCTTGGCGCTTCGTCGATGACCGCAAGATCGAGATTCAGCGCCCCACCGGCGTCGATGCCGGAGCGATCTACAGCTTCACCTATGCGGCCAAGGACCCGAAAGTCATGGGCCTGGGCTTTGCCGCCACGCGTGATTTCATTGCCTGGCTGCGCCGCGCCCCGGTCGCCGAGGGCAATCCCCTCGCCGATATCGGCGCGCCGGCCAAGCACTATGACACCGCCGTGGCGTTCGGCGGCTCGCAATCGGGTCGCTACCTGCGCGATTTCCTGTGGCAGGGGTTCAACCGCGACCTCGCCGGCCGGCGGGTGTTCGATGGCGTCATCCCGTTTATCCCCGGTGCCCGGCAGACCTTCACCAATTTCCGCTTCGCCGAGCCGGGACGCTTCTCGCGACAGCACGAGGACCACGGCGTCCCTGGCTTCACCTTCCCGTTCACCTATGCAACACTGACCGACCCGGTGACCGGCAAGCGTGACGGTGTGCTCAAGTCCTGCTCATCGACGCGCACCTGCCCGCGTCTGTTCCACATCGATACCAGCGCCGAATTCTGGCAGGCGGGCTCCTCGCTGGTCGGCACCGGCGGCACAGGCCGCGACGTGCCGCTGCCCGCCAATGTCCGCGCCTACATGATCGCCGGCGGCGCGCATGCGCCCGGGATGGTGCTGCCGGCCTGCCGCTATCCCGCCAACGCGCTCAACTATAGCCCGGTGGTGCGCGCGCTGCTGATGGCGATGATCGACTGGGCCGCAGCCGGGACCGAGCCGCCCGCCAACCGCTGGCCGAGCCTCGCCAAAGGCGAACTGGTGCCGGTCGATGCGCTGCGCGGGCCGTCGGTGCCCGCAGCGGGGCTGGTCTGGGCGAAAGTGCAGAACCGTCCCGAAGCCCCGGCAGGCAAACCGGCCTGGCCGGTCTTCGTCCCCGCGATCGATCCCGACGGCAACGATATGGCCGGCATCCGCCTGCCTGATGTCGCCGCGCCCAAGGGCACCTGGCTCGGCTGGAACCTGCGCAAGACGGGTTTTGGCGAGGGCGACCTGTGCCTGCTGGCAGGCAGCTACCTCCCCTTCGCCGCCGACGCCGCAGCGCGCGCCGGCGACTTGCGGCTGTCGCTGGCCGAACGTTATGCATCGCCTGACGCGCGCGCGGCGCAAGTGCGCGCAGTGACCGAGGCGCTGCGGCGCGAACGGCTGTTGCTGGATATCGATGCCGAGCGTTTGATTGCCGGGGCGGCGCGCTGACGTAACGCACGGACGGTATTGCACGCCTCCCCTCCCGCCAGCGGGAGGGGTTGGGCGGTGGGTGAGTTTGACATGAACGCAATGCTGCCGAATTCGACCGACTTACCCACCCCTAACCCCTCCCGCCAGCGGGAGGGGGCGCACGCAGGCCGCTCTGGCTGCGAAGCCGATAGTCGATAGCCTTCCCCTCTGAGGGGAAGCGCAAGCGATCCAGCCCTGACGGGCGTGCTTAACCCACCACGATCCGCACCCGCGACAGGTTTTGCACCCGGCCATAGGCGCTCACCGGATCGCCCTCGCGCTGCACGGTCGCACGCAGCACGGCAAAATGGGTCCCGGGCCGGTCATAGGCATGCTCGGCGGCAAGCACGATTGTCTCCTGCGGTTCGCCGATCTCGGTCACATCGACGAAGTCACCAGTCCCTTCGAAATCCCACTCGGCGGCGACGATCTTGCCCGCCCCCGGCGGCGCTTCGACCTCGCCGACAAGGCCACCGTATCGCCCGCGAGAATCTCCGCACGCAAGCCGCCATTTGCCGTCAGCGCTATCACCGGCTGGATTCCCTTGCGCACCGCCGCCGGTGCCGGGAGCAGCACTTGCGAATCCTCAACCCGGTAAGCCGTCTCCAGCGGGCGCTTGCCCTGCTTCCACCCAGGCCGCAAGATCACGCAGCGCCTGTTGCAGCGCGCCGCCGTAGCCAATCACATGGGTGCGCGCGAGCGGGGTCATCGGGTTTTCGTGGTGGGCGTTGTCGATGAAATAGAGCGCGAAATTTTCGGCAAAATCCGCGCCCATCGCCGCCTTTGACCAGATTGCGATACCAGTCGGCCTGCCACGGGAAGCTGTCGATATCCATCAGGCAGGCGAGCGCCAGCACCTTGCCGCAGATGCGCCCGTCGATCACGTCGCCGGCTGCGTTGGCGGTGCCGGTCGGGCCGATCTGCACGGGGCGCTGGGGATAGCGCGGCTTGCCGCCGGCATCGCGGAACTGGTCCCAGCCGGAGTAGCCCGGCTCGGCCGGCACCTGGTGGCGGTGATAGGTTTGCAGCGCCAGCGGCCACGAATTGTCGATCCGCACCCGGTCGCCCGGCAATACCGCCATGGCGGCAACCGGATCGGCGGCGGCAATCAGCGTAACCGTGGTGTCCTCGGAATGCCAGACCGGCAACGTCGCGCCAGCCGCCTCGCCGGTCAGCACGACGAGGTGCGCGTCGGTGAGATCGCCCTCACCCACGTCCGACAGGCCCAGCCGGCGCGGCAAGCCTTCGCTGGCCATGGTTACCTCGGCCTCGAAGGCATGGCGGTGGTGATGGATCGAACTGGCCGGATCGCCGCCAAGGTAGCCGGGCTGCGACCAGAAGTCATCGACATAGCCCGGATCCATCGCCGGCATCATGCCCGAAATATTGCCGAAATAGCCGCTGTCGAGCGTCTCGTAGGCATACCAGCCGCGCGGCGGAAAGCCCATCAGCGAGACCTCGCGGAACGCTGCGGCTTCCTCCGCGTCGAGCCCCGCATAGGGATCGCCGCTGCCGCCGACATCGACGGCGTCGGCAATCCCCGCCAGCTTGCCGCGCTGGCGCAGCACCCGCAGCGCATGCATCCGCGCGGTGAACATCGACGGAATGGCATGGTTGCAGCCGGGCACGAAAGGCAGGAAACCGTCCCACACGCCGCTGGTATTCTGCGCCGCGCCCATCGTCTGATAGGCCCCGCCGCTGCCGCCGAACAGGTAGCCGTAAGCCCGGTGCTCGCCATAGACCTCGCGCGCCATGGCCCGCGCATATTTTGCTGCGGCGGCATTGACCCGGTAGGCGGCGATCGCCGGATCGACCCCGGCCATGCGGAACGAGCCGCCGTTGTTGGTCTGGACGTAGGCAGCGCCGCTGTCGATGGTGAAACCGAGATCGCCGGTCGCCACGTCGAATGCGATGGGAAACGGGCCGATGTCCGCGCTCGTCGCCATCGGATAGGTGTTGTGGAAGAAGCGACCGCGATAGTGCTCCTTGGGCGGAAAGTAGAACGAAAACCTCGCGTTGGTTCCCGTGAAGCCGCCATGGACATAGCGATGCGGCACCGGATCGGTGCGCTCCTCGTCAAGCTCGACGAAGGGCTCGGCAAAGTCGGGATCGATCGAGTCTCCGGTGACAAATAGCGGCTTGGGAAATTGCATCGCTGGCCTCTCTCAAGCGGACATCCTCTGCCGGCGAGGCTGCCGTCACTCGCTATACGTCGAAGGGCACAGTCCCTTCGGCCGGCTGCGGCACAGCTCTTCGTACCAGACATCGGTCGCGCCGATACCGATCTCTTCGATCCGCCACACCCCCCGGGTGCGCTTGAGCAAGACCTCGGTGTGGCAGCAGTCGAACAGGTCGAGACTGCCCTCGTCGCGCAGCAACCGGCGGCCCAACGGCGTGTTGCGCGGCACGATCCGCCCGCCCCCTGGGCGCTGCGGCTCCAGCCCGGCGAAGGCATGATCGCCGGAAACCCGCAGGGTGCGCACCACGAATTCGAGCGGCGCACCGAGATCGGCCACCGCGCGCGGCCTGATCGCATCGAGGATCGCCTGGCGTTCGGTCGAGCCGCGCGCCGGCGTGTGGACGCCGGGCTGGCTCTTGGCCGAAAGTACGCCGGGAGCGAGCGTCGCTGCAAGCGCGGTCAGGGCAAACAGTAAAGGTGCGGTGCGCATGGCAAAACCTCCGTAGCGGGGCGCGATCCCGGGGAGAATGCATGACACATTGGCAGGCAAGTCAAGCGAATTGGGAAAGCCCTTGCCACCCCTTGCCCCGCCGCGCACAATCGCTAGAGGGAAGGCCCAGTGCATTCCGACGGACAGGGCATCATGGCGACCTTCACTCTCCCCGCGAACAGCAAGATCAACGGCAAGGGCCGCCGCTTTCAGTCAGCCGGCGCTGTTAGGCCCAAGACCTTCACGGTCTATCGCTACGACCCCGACAGCGGCGAAAATCCGCGCTATGACAGCTATGAGCTCGATCTCGACCAGTGCGGACCAATGGTTCTCGATGCGCTGATCAAGATCAAGTCGGAGGCCGATCCCAGCCTGACCTTCCGCCGCTCGTGCCGCGAGGGCATCTGCGGCTCGTGCTCGATGAACATCAACGGCCGCAACGGCCTTGCCTGCACCACCGCGATCGAGGACTTGAAGGGCGATATCCGCATCACGCCCTTGCCGCATATGGAAGTGATCAAGGACCTCGTCCCCGATTTCACGCATTTCTATGCGCAATATGCCTCGATCCGGCCCTGGCTGCAAACTGTCAGCACCACGCCCTCGGGCAAGGAACGCCTGCAATCGCCCGAACAGCGCGAGAAGCTCGACGGGCTCTACGAGTGCATCCTGTGCGCCTGCTGCTCGACCTCTTGCCCCTCCTATTGGTGGAATTCGGACAAGTTCCTCGGCCCGGCGATCCTGCTCCAGGCCTATCGCTGGCTGGCCGACAGCCGCGACGAGATGACCGGCGAACGGCTCGACGAACTCGAAGACCCCTTCCGGCTCTATCGCTGCCACACTATCATGAACTGCGCCAACGTCTGCCCCAAGGGGCTCAGCCCGGCGCGGGCGATTGCCGAGATCAAGAAGATGCAGGTCGAACGGCACGTCTAGGTCGAAAGGCCTGGCCATGGCCGACGCCCCGCCCCTGACCAACTTCGTCTGCGAGCCCGATCCGGACTATCCCGGCTGGCACGACTGGCGGATCAATGATGCCGCGCGCTTCAACAACGGCGTGCTGGGCAAACTGCTGGTCCGCGCCGATGCCGATGGCAAGGGCCGGGTGCGGATGGTGCCGCAGGTGCCGCTGCACACCAACTCGGCCGGCAACGTCCATGGCGCGATCACGCTGTCGCTGATCGATGTCGCGCTGTTCGCGGCGATGTATGTGCTGCGCGGGATGGATGCCGGGCGATCGATGACGATCGATCTTGCCACCCAGTTCATTGCGGCGGGCGATGCTTCGCGGTCGCTCGATGCGGTCGTCGAATTGCTGCGCGAAACTCGCCGGATGGCCTTCCTGCGCGGGCTGGTGATGCAGGACAACGACATTGTCGCCTCGTTCACCGCCACCGTGCGCAGGCCCTCGCAGCCATGACCGGCCTGATCGCCCGGTATGAAGCGCTGGTTGCCTCGGGCGAATTGCGTCCCGATCCCGAACAGGCGCAGGCCGCCGAGCGGCTCGAACAGCTCCAGCGTGCACTGGAAGCGGCGCAGGCGGGCAAGGGCGTGCTCGGCAAGCTGTTCGGCAAGAAGCCCGAAAACCCGCGCGGGCTTTATCTGTGGGGCGGGGTCGGGCGCGGCAAGTCGATGCTGATGGACCTGTTTCACGACAGCCTGAAGATCGGGGAGAAACGCCGGGTCCATTTCCACGCCTTCATGATCGAAGTCCACGCGCGGCTGCGCCGGGAACGCGAGAAAGAAGCGGGCGATCCGATACCGCCGGTCGCCACCGCGCTGGCGCGCAATCTCAGATGCCTCGCCTTCGACGAAATGGTGGTCAACAATTCGGCCGATGCGATGATCATGAGCCGGCTGTTCACCGCGCTGATCCGCGACGAAGGCGTCACCGTCGTCACCACCTCCAACCGCGCGCCCGGCGCACTCTACAAGGACGGGCTCAACCGCGAGCATTTCCTGCCGTTCATCGCGCTGATCGAGCGCGATCTCGATGTGCTGCCGCTGAACGGCCCGGTCGATTACCGGCTCCAGCGGCTCGGCGGGCTGGCCACCTGGCACATCCCCTGGGGCGATCCCGCCACCGCGCAGGTGCGCGAGGCCTTTTTCCGTCTCACCGACTATTCGCCCGAGGATTACGAGCACGTTCCCTCGGTCGAGCTCGATGTTGGCGGCGGACGCATGCTGCAAGTCCCCAAGACGCTCAAGGGCGTCGCCGTGTTCAGCTTCCGCAAGTTGTGCGGCGAGGCGCGCGGCGCGGCGGACTACCTTGCCATTGCACAGACCTATCACACCGTGATCCTCGTCGGCATCCCGCGCATGGGCCCGGAAAACCGCAACGAGGCGGCGCGCTTCGTCACCCTGATCGACGCGCTCTACGAGCACAGGGTCAAGCTGTTCGCCACCGCCAATGCCCTCGCCGAGGACCTCTACGAGGCGGGAGACGGTCGCTTCGAATTCGAACGCACGATCAGCCGCCTCAAGGAAATGCAGAGCGACGACTACCTCGCCGAAGGCCACGGCGAGGCTTGAAATAGCGCGACGGCGTCCCATCTTGTTCCCATTCCGGCGGCAACACCCCGCCGAGGTGGATAACTCCCATGATCGAAGTGCGTCCCTTCGCTGGCCTTGGCCAAGCGGATCACGGCTGGCTCGACGCCCGCCACCATTTCAGTTTCGCCGCCTATCACGATCCCGCCCGCATGGGCTGGGGCGCGATCCGGGTGTGGAACGACGACACCATCGCCGCCCGCACCGGCTTCGACGCCCATCCCCACAACGACATGGAAATTGTCACTTTCGTGCGGACCGGCGCGATCAGCCATCGCGACAGCCTGGGCAACGCGGGCCGCACGGCGGCGGGCGACGTCCAGGTGATGAGCGCGGGCACCGGTATCGTCCATGCCGAGCACAACCGCGAGGACGAGGCAACGACGCTGTTCCAGATCTGGATCCGGCCCAGCCGCAGCGGCGAAGCGCCCTCGTGGGGCCAGCGCACGTTTCCGCGCGGCGAGCGCTCGGGTCGCTGGGAGGTGGTCGCGAGCGGCGATCCCGATGGCGACGACGCTTTGCCGCTGCGCAGCGATGCCCGGGTGCTCGCCGCCAACCTCGCCGCCGGCCAGAGCGCGCGCTATGCCAGCGACCCGGCGCGCCACCTCTACCTGGTGGCCGCGAGCGGGCGGATCAAGGTCAATGGCGTCGCAGCGCAGCCGCGCGATGGCGTGGCGATCACCGGCGAAAGCGCGATCACGCTTGAGGCGCTCGACGACGCCGAAGTGGTGATGGTCGATTCGGTCTGAGCGGGTGGAGCTTCAGCTGGCCTTGGCGAGGCGTTCCTGCGCCGAGGCCAGCCGCTGCATCAGCTTGAGATCCTTTTCGCCGAGCTGAAGCGCGGCATCGGCCCATAGATCGACAATCGCATAGAATTCTTCCATCGGCACCGGCGCGGAAATCCGCATCGCCTTGCGCGCCGCGACCAACCCGGCAAGGCGGCGGTTCGAGCGCGCCAGGAAGCCGCGCACTGCGGCGATGCCCTCGCCCGGTTCAGCCAGCGCATGGACAATGCCCAGTTCATACATCTGCTCGGCGCTGTAACTCTCGTCGGAGAGGATCAGGCGGTCGGCCATCGCCGTGCCCAGCTTGCGCGACAGCAGCGGATGCGCGCCCATCCCGGGGAACAGGCCGAACATCACTTCGGGCAGCCCGAAGCTCGACCCGCGCTCGGCAATGATGAAATCGAACGACAGCAGCGCCTCGAACCCGCCGCCCAGCGCCTTGCCCTGGACCAGTCCGATGGTGACCAGCGGCAGGTCGAGCGCGCGGATGTTGCGGTCGAGGATTTCGACGCAGCGCCGGCCGTAGTTGGCGAGGCCATCGCGGTCGCCTGAACGGATCAGTTCGGCAAACAGCTGCAAATCGCCGCCGAAGCAGAACACGCCGGGCGCGCGGCTTCCGAGCACGAGGAAATCGAGCGGCGTGCGCCCGGGTCCGAAGTTCCCGGCGATCAGGCCTTGCCACTGCTCGAAATCGGCCAGCATCGGCGGGGTGAAGCTGGGGCGCTCGCGGGGGCGCATGAAGGTCCAGAGCGCGCGCTGTTCGCAATCGTAAAGAACATCGAGTTCCGAAAGCGAGAACAGCCGCTCCGGCAGTGCAAGCCGCGCAGCGGATTCGCGCAACAGTGTTTCATCATCGGCGTTGAGCGCAATAGCCGGGCTGTCACCCGTCGCCCCATCCGCACTCCGCCTGTCAAGATCGCCCGACAGCAGATCCATACGTAACCCCCATTTTTGCGACCTGCCGCAGGTGCCCTTTGGCGTTTTTTTCTCGGCTTCGCGGGTAGCTAGGATACGATTTGCATTCTTGGCAATGGATTTTTGGCCATGATGCGACGAATCGAGTCTCCAAAAGGATCAGCAAGTTGCAAACTCGGCCAAAGATAAGGACTTCCCCTAACCACTAACCGCACTTTTCAGGCTGCTTCGGCGTTGCGGATTCGACGCCGTCATTTCTTGTGACAAAGCCCCCAGGACACGAGGTTAAATAAGGAGTTTAGTTAATCCACGTCCGGCTTCTGCCAGTCACGGGTCCGACCAGTTGTCATCAAGCGAGGCCAAGCCGTGCCAGCGACCGGTCGAGCATCAGCAGTTGCCAGAGCAGACGCGAATGGTCGCTGCGCCCTGCGATGTGCAATTCGGCCAGCGCGCGCAGCCGGGGCTTGTCGAACCAGCCGGTGCGGGCCAGCGCGGCGCTGTCGCTGATGCCGCGCGCCGTGCCCGCCAGCGGTCCGCGCAACCATTGTGCAATCGGGGTGACGAAGCCCTGCTTGGGGCGGAACAGGATGTTGTCGGGAAGATAGCGCCGCATGGTGCGCTTGAGCAGCCACTTGCCCTGCCCGCCGCGCACCCGCAGGCCCTCGGGCAGGCCGGCGGCGAATTCGATCAGCCGGTGATCGAGCAGGGGCTCGCGCGCTTCGAGGCTGACCGCCATGCTGGCACGATCAACCTTGGTGAGAATGTCGCCGGGCAGCCAGAACTTGAGATCGGCATACTGCGCGCGGTCGAGGCCAGATCGCGCCGGTGCCTTGTGCATGACGTCGAGCAAGGCCTGCTCGGCCCGGTATTCGCCGCGCAGGCGCTGGAAATCGGGCGTATAGAGGGCATCGCGCGCTGCCCCGCCGGTGACCGACAGCGCATCGGCGTAGGCCGCTTCGCTGCTCGCGCCGAGCGCCAGCAGCGTGGTCTTGGCGCGCAGCTTCTGCGGTGCCCAGTCGGCCTTGGGGTAGAGCGAGCCGAGCGCACCGAACACCGGTCGCCTGAGGCCATGCGGCATGATCCCGCGCACGCGATTTTCGCCGTGCAGGAAGACATGGCGGCGATAGCCGGCGAAGGCTTCGTCGGCACCGTCACCCGACAGCGCCACCGTAACGCTCTCGCGCGCCAATTGGCAGACCCGCCAGGTCGGCAGCGCAGAGGCATCGGCGAACGGCTCGTCGAACATCCCGGCGAGATCATCGACATACTCGAAATCGTCGGGCGAGACCGTGCGGGCGTGGTGATCGGTGGCGAAGCGTTGCGCCACGGCCCGCGCATAATCGCTCTCGTCCAGGGCGGCGACATCGAACCCGATCGAGCAGGTCTTGACCGGGCTGGCACTGGTCTCTGACATCAGCGCGACCACGCTCGAGCTGTCCACCCCGCCGGACAGGAACGCGCCCAGCGGCACGTCGGCAACCATCCGCGAGGTCACAGCATCGCGCAGCAGGTGCAGCAGTTCGGCTTCGAGATCGGCGGGCTTGCCCTTGCGGCGTTCGGCAAAGGAGACATCCCACCACTGCCGCGGTGGCGGCATCGGCGCATCGTGGCGCAGCAGCAGCGAATGACCGGCGGGAAGTTTGCTGACTCCCTTGAGGATCGAGCGCGTGTCGGGAACGTAGCCCCAGGCGAGATAGTCCTCGACCGCGAGCGGATCGAGCTCGCGGCGCAGCAAGGGATGCGCGGTCAGCGCTTTCAGTTCCGAGCCGAAGATCAGGCTGCCATTGCTCAGGGGGGCCATGAACAGCGGCTTCACCCCCAGCCGGTCGCGCGCGAGGAACAGGGTGCGCTGGCCAAGATCGTAGATCGCGAAAGCGAACATGCCGTGGAGGCGGGTGACGCAGTCCGGACCCCAGCGCTGCCAGGCGGCAAGGATCACCTCGCTGTCACCATCGGTATGGAACTGCGCGCCCAGCTCGCGCAATTCGGCGCGCAGCTCGCGATAATTATAGATCTCGCCGTTGAACACCAGCATCGCCCGGCCATCGCTCGATGCCATAGGCTGGGGCGAGCCGGCCAAGTCGATGATCGACAATCGGCGGTGGCCGAGCCCGACACCGGGTGCGGTCCACACGCCGTAGCCATCGGGCCCGCGATGGGCGATTGCATCGCACATCCGCTCGATCCTGGCGGGATCGACCGGCTTGGGCGTGGCAAAGTGAAATATCCCGGCAATTCCGCACATAAGCGAGTGCCGGTTAGCGGAGCGCGGTCGCTCGGTCCATCCACGGCCCGAGCCCACCGGTGGATTGCCGGAAAGTTGCGATCGCCTCGGCGGCAGGTTGGCCTTGCCTTTCCTCGGCGGAAACGATCAGCATTGCCGTCGGACGGGCGCGCAGCAGCAGGCGGTCGGCCATGTTGGCGAGGCCGAGGCGCGGCGCGCTGCCAGTGACCAGATCGCCGGTGCGGTAGGAGGTGACTGCCAGCCGCTCGACCCGGCCCGGGCCGAGCAGGCGGTCGCTCTTGCCCCCGGCCATGGCCGGCCCCGGCTTGAGCCAGGCCCAGCCGCTGGCGGGACGCAGCGCGCCCTCGCCGAAGCCCGAAGCGCGGCGGCCCGTGCCTTGCGCTGAATAGACCGCGAGAAAGACATCGACCTGCCGCCCTTTGACGTCGGCGTAGCGGCCGAGCAGGCGGTGTTCGGCCCCGCCGGCGCGCGGTTCCCACCAGGCGCGCGGGGCATAGTCGATGCGCTGCCAGCCGGGCACTTCGGGCAGGTGGATTTGCGCCGGCAGGTTAGCGGAGAGCCGTTCGGCGGCAGCAGCCCAGAACGTCGCTGCCAGCGCCAGCAGGGCGAGTCCGGCCAGCGTGCGCGCGGGGCGGACCAGCAAGGCAGCCAGCCGGGCCAGCACAGGCGAAGCGGCAATCGCATTGGCATCGATCATCGCATCGCCCGGCGGGCGGTCGAAGAAGCGCCAGGCAATCGCCAGCGTCGCGGCGATCACTAGGCCGAAGAACACCCAGCCATAGACGATGTGATCGAAGCCCGCGGCGCGCTCGACGCCGACATATTGCGCGGCGAAGATTGTCCCCCAGGCGCGCAGGCCGTTGGCCAGCACCGGCACCGCGATCGCCAGCGCCATGAACGCCGCGCGCCGCCGCCACGACAGGAAGCAAACATGCGCGGCGAGCAGCCCGAAGGCCAGCATGGCGATCAGGAACTTGACCCCCGAACAGGCCTCGGCCACCTCGAAAAGCCCGGCGGGGGTATCGATGAACACTCCGTCGATGGTCGCGGGAATACCGCTCAGGTGGACCAGCGCCACGGTCATCGCCGCAGTGACCATCTGCAAGGGCGGGACCAGTTCCTCGCCGAAGGGCACCAGCATGCCCATGTAGCCCAGCGGAAAGGCGAGGCCCCAGCCGACTCTCGGACCCAATAGCGCCAGCAGCGCCGCGATCAGCATGGCGACCGCGCCCACCTGGCGGATGATGGCAAGGCCAGCGAATGCTCCCGACACCCAGACCAGGGCCGCGCCGGCGAACAGCAGCAGCCCCGGCCACCAGTCGCCTGGTTCCAGCCGCGCGAGACCCGCCAGTCGTTGCGAGACCAGCCACGCCAGGATCGGCGGGATCAGCAGGATGTGGTTGTAGGTCGAGATGTCCCACCACTGCGCCGCCATGGCCGCCCAGTCGGCGTGAAACAGCGCCATCAGGCCCAGCCAGGCCAGCCCGAGCCGGACCAGCGGCCGGTGCCACGCCGCAGGCAGATTCGAACGCAACCGCAACCGTGGCAGCGGCGCGCCGAGGCTCTCAGGCCGCATTGCGCGCGGCGCGGCGGGTCCAGCCGGCAATCTCCGCCAGCGGCGCCAGCGCGGCTTGCCAGCTTGCCTCCTCGCTGACGAACCGCCGCGCGGCGAGCCCCGTAATGCGGGCGCGGCGCGGATCGCGCAGCAGGGCGATCGCCGCCTCGGCGAGGCCCTCGTCGCTCTCGGCTGTCGCCAGGTGCCGGCCGTCACTGGCACCGATACCGGTGGCCGCGCCGGGGGTGAGCACCACCGGCAGCGCCATGGCCATGGCCTCAAGCACCTTGTTCTGCACCCCGCGGGCGATATCGAGCGGCACCAGCGCCAAGTCCGCGCCCTTGAGCCAGCAGCGCATGTCATCGACCCGGCCCCAGACATTGCAACCGCCGACCTCATGCAGCTCGATCACTTCGGGGGCCGGCCGGCGTCCGACGATATGAAGGCTGGCATCGGGGAATTTGGCGCGGATCAGTGGCATGATCCGCGTTGCCGCCCGCAGCGCCGCCTCGACATTGGGGGCATAGTCCATCTGGCCGGTGAAGATCAGCCGGGGATAGGGATAGGCACGCAGCCGGGGATCGGCCTCCACCGTGGCGGGATCGAACAGCGCGCTGTCGATGCCGTTGGGCAGCACGCGGATATCGGCACCTTCGCGTTCGGCAGGCGACAGCCGCGAAGCGAAGATGCCCGCTTCGGCAGTCGAAATCAGCAGGCTGACATCGGCCCGCATCGCCAGCCTGGCTTCCTCGTCGCGCAGCATCTGCGCCTCGCGCGCGTCGATCCAGCGGGCCACGCCCCGCTTTTTCTGCGCATAGGCCTCGAACTTGGCGGAATCGGCATCGACGAAGTCGGCGATGACCCGGCCGGTGAAGTGCCCGGGCACATACTGCCCCATCTGGCCGGAGAAGACATAGATCATCGAGATCGGGTGGTTGGCCAGCACCGCCTCGACATAGGCGGCCAGCCCCGCGTCGTAGAAGGCGGTCAGGCTGACCGGCTGCCGCGCGGCAAGCGCCTGCACGCCGGCGAGCAGCAGCGGCTTGCTGCGGCGCACCAGCTTGTAACTGCGAGCCATGGCGGCCAGTTCGACCTCCTCGGCCATGTCGCTTTCGTCGTCGGCGAAGGTCGCGACATGGATCGGGGCAATCCGCGCCAGGCGCTTGACCACGTGATGCGAGCGAATCTTGTCACCGCGATCGGGCGGAAACGGGATGCGGTGCGCCAGGAACAGGATCTCGCTCATCAGCCGAGCCCCCGCGCAATCCACGGACCGAGCCGGTTGGCGAGGCCCAGCGGCAGCTTGCGCCACAGGGCGATCTGCAGCGCGTGTTTGGCACTGGCCGGATCGGCATCGCGCGGGGCGGTGCCCGGCGCGGTCCAGCAGGCATAGCTCAGCGGCTCGGGCACGAAGCCCCAGTTGCGCTTGAAATCGTATGGACCGCTGCCGGTCTTGGAACGGCCGAAGTCGAAATGGGTGCAACCGCGCCGCCGGGCGTGGAGCATCAGCTCGTAATACATCCGGTCGTTGGCACGCAGCCGCCGCGCGTCCCACACGCCGCCGCCCCAATAAGGCATGACAGTGCGGCCGCGATGGTAGAGCGAGAGTACGCTGGCGACCGCCCTGCCCTCGTGGCGCACGGTGAGAATGTCCGCATCGTCGCCGAAGCGGTCGAGCACGGCATCGAACAGCGCGCGCGGGAACACCGGCGTGCCGAGATTGCGAACGCTTGTCGCATAGACGCCGTAGTGCGCGGCGCGATCGGCAGCCGATGTGCCGACCGTGATTTCAAGCGGCAGGTCGAGCCCTTTGCGGACCTCGGCGCGCTGCTTGCGCGGGATGCCAAGCAATTGCGCCTCGTCGTCGGGGCCCAGCGGAGCGATGAAGCCGCAGTGCGATTCGGTCTTGACCTGCCAGCCGGCGCGGTCCTGCGGCAGAGCCCCGCCGCGCAGCTCGATCGCCGGGATCGACAGACGCTGTGCCAGTTCTTCGGCCGCAGCCAGCAGCGGCGCGGGGTCTTCGCCGTCTTGCAACAGCAACCCGCCACCGACGGCAAAGCCGCTCGAGGCCAGCAGCCGCCCGAAGATCGGCGAATGGATCGCGTTGAGCGGCAGATAGGCCACCGTTTCGTCGCCGCGCTCGGCAACCAGTGCCAGGGCAGCGTTGCCTGTGCCCTCGGCCACTGCCTGAAGCCAGGCCGGGCGGTGGAACGGCGTTGCTTCGGGATGCGCGGCGAGGAAGGCCTCGATCCGCGCGCACTCGTCGGGCTCGCCGAGCGCGGCCAAGCGGCACATCGCGCGATGGCGCAGAAACGGCGCGTTCATGCTGCGAGCGGCCCGGCGCGCAGCGCTTCGCGCGCGGCGAGCACGTCCATCCGCCCCCAGCGGAAATCGAGCACCAGCTGGCGCAGCTTGCCGGCCATGGCGTCGAGATTGGTGTAATGGCGCAGCTTCGACTTAAGCGGCGCGGCATCGACCCGCGGCTGGCCGGGATCGATCTCCCAGGGGTGGAAATAGAACACCGCCGGGCGTCCGTCGCGGCGGTTGACCTGGCGGATCGCCCAGCGCGAGAAGCCATATGGCAGCACGCGGAAGAAGCCCCCGCCCCCCGCCGCCATTCGCCGGCCGGCGAACATCGCGGTGGTCACCGGAATTTCGACCAGGTCCGACCACGGCAAAGGCTTGAAGGCGAAACGCGGGGCATCGCGCCAGCCATAGTGGTCGTGCGCGACGGGGGCGACGCTGGAGCTGTAGGCGAAACCCTGTTCAGCCAGGATCATGTAGGCCCACGGCGTGCGCTGGTCGATTGAAAAGCTTGGCGCGCGATAGCCCGATACCGTCACCCCGGCCGCATCCTCGATCGCCTTGCGGCTCTTCGCGAGGTCTTCGGCAAAGCTCTTGCTGTCCATGCGGAACACGCGCTCGTGGTCCCAGCCGTGGCTGGCGAGTTCGTGCCCCCCGGCGACGATCCGCCGCATCAGCGCGGGATGGCGCTGCGCCACCCAGCCGAGCGTGAAAAAGGTCGCGTGGACATCGGCCTCGGCGAACAGGTCGAGAATGGCGGCGCAATTGCTCTCCACCCGGTCGGCGAGACCGTCCCAGTCCTGACGGTCTATGACCGTCTCGAAGGCACCGACCTGGAACCAGTCCTCGACGTCGACCGACAGGCCATTGGTGGGCAGCACGAGGTCCAAGCGAACATTACTCCGGTGATCCGGTTAACCCAGGGTGTCAGGCGGCGGCGCGCTGGCCGTCGCCGGCTTCGATCCATTCGATCAGCATGGTCAGCGTGTGGCGGATGGTGCGGTCCTGCTCGAGCATGCGGCTTTCGAGCGTAGCCAGGCGGTCGAGCACATCGTCGAGCCGGCCGTCGCTCGCCGGTTGCGGCTCGATGGCCGGCGCTTCGCTGGCACTGGCCAGTTCGAGAACGGCGTGCTGCAATTCCGCGATCTGCGCATCGCGTTGGGCGAGCGCGCTCTCGATCTGGGCATAGGCAGCGAACTCGGCCAATTCGACTTTGCTCGCGCCGGTCGCTTCGGGCTGCGGTGCGGGAGCGGCCACCGGTGCGGGAGCAGGCACGGACTTCTGCGCCTGGCGATGAAGCGACAGGGTGCCGTCCTCGGTCAGCTCGGACAACACCTGGCTGAGCATGCCGGCGTCGATCCGCGTGCGCTTGTCGACCGCGCCCAGCAGCAGCAGCCGGTTGGCGATCTGGTTGATCCGCCGGGGCACGCCGCCAGACGCTGTGTAGATCTCGGTGAATACTCGCTGATCGAAAGCGGGATTGCCCTCCCAGCCGACGCATTTCATGCGGTGCTCGATATAGGGCTGGACCTCGGTCGATTCCATCGCATCGAGGTGATGCGCGGCGATCACCCGCTGGCGCAGCTGTTCGAGCTCCGGATGTTCGTGCAGAGTCTCGCGGAATTCGGGCTGGCCAAGCAGCAGCGTCTGGAGCAGCGGATGCGAGCCAAGCTGGAAGTTCGACAGCATGCGCAGCTCTTCGAGCGCGCCGATGGACAGGTTCTGCGATTTATCGACGATTAGCAGGCAGCGCCGCCCGGCGCGCGCTTCCTCGTGCAGAAAGCTCTCGATCGCGCCCAGGGCCGAGGCCTTGTCGTGCCCCTGCACCAGCAGCCCGAAAGCCTGCGCGACGACATGGATCAGTTCCTCGCCGTCGAGCTTGCTGGTCACCACCTGGGCGGCTGTCAGCCGCGCCGGGTCGATGGTCGACATCAGATGCGCGACCAGCGTCGATTTGCCCGCCCCGACCTCGCCGGTGATCACCACGAAGCCCTCGCCCTGCGCCAGGCCATAGCCGAGGTAGGACAGCGCCTTGCGGTGCGTCAGGCTCTCGAAATAGAATGCCGGATCCGGCGTGAGCTGGAAAGGCCGTCCCTTGAGACCGTAGAAATCATCGAACATAAGTCAGCCCCCTTGAGCTTAAAAATTGTAGCGCAGGCCAACGAGCGCCGAGGCCTGCCACTGGTCTTCCAGCGGTTCGCTCCGGCTGATCCCGTCGATACCCAGCGCCGCCGTCGCAGTCAGGCGATCGGTGAGGTTGCGGTAGTAGGCAAGCGTTGCGCCCAAAGCGGTGGCATCGCCAACCAAGGCCGATCCGCTTTGGAACCAGTTGGCATAGAGATTGAGCGAATAGCGCGAATCGCGATCAATCCGCCCGTTGAGATAGGCTGCCAGCCAGTAGTTCTCGTCGATCACGCCGTTGGCCACCGCGAGCACCGTTCCCGGTGCGGCGATGAACTTGCGGCGGTCGTAGCCTGCGCCGATCCCGGCACTGATGCGGCCGAGATCGAGGTTGTAGCTCGCCGCGACACCGCGCGCGCGGAAGGTCGCTGAGCGCACCGAGCCGAGCACGCCCGAGAGGCAATTGCCCTTTTCGAGCGCGGCGACGCAGCCGCCGAGATCGCCGGTCAAGGGGTTGCGGTTTGCCGTGAATTCGGCCGGCAGATCGGCCAGCGCACGGTTCACCTGGCCGCCGAAACCGGAGATATTATCGTAAACCGCGACGTTGAACGCGCTGCGCTCATTGGGTGCATAGGAAAACGAACCGAAGTAGCTGATGGTGCCATAGCGGCGACCGACATGGGCTTCGAGCTGGGTGCGGCGGCTTGGCCGCCAGATCACCCCGGCATCCCAGATCAAGCCATCGGCCTGATAGGCGATGGTGCGCGGCGCGCTGGTGTCAGTGAGGAAGCGGCCACTGGCGGTGACCGGAATGCCCTGGGCATCGCGCAGCGCGTCGCGGCTGGAAATCTCGACATCTTCGTAGCCGACCCCGCCGACCAGCGCGAGGTCGCGTGAGACCGGCAGGCTCAGATCGAGACGCGCGTGCATGTCCTCCACCCTCTGATCGAGATTGGAGATATCCTCGCGGTAATAGCCGGCGCCCGCGCCGATCCCGACTGGCAGAACCTCGCCCGCACGTGTGCCGATGTGGATGCCGGCGTCGTGCGCCACGCTTTCGTCGAAGATGTCGAGCGGGGCCTGTCCGGGAACGCCTGTCACCGCGTCGGGGGTTTCGACCTTGGTGTAGCCGATACGGTAATGCGCATCGACCCGCGCGTCGCCCAGTTCGCCGGTCAGCGTCGGGCCGGCGTAGGCCGAATAGAGCTGCGTGGTCGCCGAATCCTCTCCCAGCGGGGCAAGCACCGCCGCACCACTGCTTTCGATGCGGGTGCGCGCGGCAAGCACGCCGGCGTCGATCCGCAGCGTCTGCGGCACGATCGAGGCATAGCCGCGGACCAGCCCGCTGATCGTGTCGCCGCTGCCCGACTGGCCATAACCGATGCGCCGCTCATAGCGCAGCGAGGCGGACAGCGCGTTGTTGCGTCCGGCGATGGTCGTATCGATGCCGGCGGCGACCAGGCTGTAGGTCAGCACCTCGCTGCCCGGCGACAGCTCGGCGGTAACCACCTGCTGTGCCTCGATATAGGGGGCGACATAGGACCCGTTGCGTCCGCCCCGGCGCGACCCGCGGTTGCCTACGTTCGACGACGCGGAACCGCCGCCCTGCGCGGCACCGTCGGACTGGTCGACATTGTCGTATCCGAGCGTCTGCCCGCCGGCGGCCATCGGCGCGAGGCCGACGGCCAGGGCAGCAAGGCCTGCCCATATTCTGGGGGAGTGCGGCATGAAGGTCATCCCTTGTATCCGTAATAAGAACCGAAGCGGCGTCCGCTCGGGCTGAAATTGGCGGCGTTGAGCAAGAGCTGGATGTTGGGGCAGGCGGAGAGCAGCGAGATCGCGTCTTCCAGCGCGCCCTGCCCGGTGCGGTCGGCCCGCGCGATGACCAGCGCCTGGCCGGTATAGCGGGCCAGTTCAGCGGCCGGCGAAGCGGCGAGCGCGGGCGGCGAATCGAAGATCACCATGCGGTGCGGCGCGCCCTCGGTCAGCCGCGCCAGCACGGCGGCGGTGCGCGAGGAATTGAGGAATTCGCTGTCGGAATTGGTGGCGTTGCCGGCCGGGAGTACCCACAGGCCGGGAATATCGGTGCCGACCACCAGATCGGCGACATCGAGCGCCGGATCGGCGAGCGCATCCATCAGCCCGGGGCCGCCCGGCAGACCCAGCACGCTCAACACGGAAGGCTTGGCGAAATCGGCATCGACCAGCAGGACTTCGCTTTCCTTTTCCGCCGCGATCGACAGCGCCAGGTTGACCGCGCAATAGGTCTTTCCCTCACCGGGCAGCGGCGAGCAGATCAGCACCCGCTGTGCCTTGTCGGACGCACCTTCGACCGCGCGCAGAGCGGCGGCTTGGGCGAGCACATGGCGCTTGACGATGCGGAACTCTTCGAGCAGCCCGGTTACGCTGCCTTCGGGCACGATCATGCCCTGGTCGCGCAAATGTTCGCGGTCGATGGGGTGGCGGTGCGCCCTGAATTCGGGGGGGAATTCGGCGGGGAATTCGGCAGGACTGCGGCGGCTCTCACGCGGCGGGAACACCACCGGAGCGCTGTCCGCTGCGGGAGTTGCTTCAGGCATCGGCACGGCCACGGCCGGCGCACCCGGCGCGGCGAGCGCCGCCATCCCCTCGGCGAGCGAGGCCAGCCCCGGCTTCTTCGCAGCTTCGGCCAGGCGCGCGGTTGCCTCGGGCAGTCCTTGCGGCACCGGCGGCGGCATCAGCTTGCGCCAATCGAACGACTGGACGGCGCGCTCGATCGAGCTGTCGCCGGCCGCTTCGTCGCCCGGTCCCGAAACGTGAGGCCCCGGAACGGGCGGAAATTTGCTGTGTTCGCTCATCGCATCGTCCCTCACGCCACCATCCGGACCTGGATGAATTCGACTACCAGCAAGGCCACGAAAATCGCGCCGAGGGCTGCCGTCCCGGCGTAGAATTGCCGCTGGCGGCGGCGGCGCAGCTCGCGCCCTGCGGCGTTGAGCGTTTCAGTGATTGCGCCGAGCACTGGCAGGCCAATGGCCGCCTCGAGCTTGGCCGTGGTCGAGAAGGTCGAGCGCAGCTGGCCAATGGCAAAGGCCGCGCCCACGCCCGCGCCAATCCCCGCCACCAGCACGCCGAACAGCAGGAACGGCCGGTTGGGCGCGGCAGGAGCGCGCGGCGTCGTCGGCGGATCGACCACCTGGAACTTGATCGAAGAACGCTCGGTCTGCACCTGACCGCGCAAGCGCAGCTGTTCGCGGTCCTGGAGCAACTTGTCGTACTGCTGCTTGAGCACGTCGTAATCGCGCGAGATGCGCTGGGCTTCGGCGGCGATCTGGGGATTGCTGATCCGGCTCGAGGTCAGCCCGGCGACTTCGCTCTGGAGCGAGGCGCGTCGCGAGAGCAGCGACTGGACATTGGCCCCCCGCTCGGCCTTGATCGATTCGAGCGAGGAGTAAGCTGGATTGGGCACCCCGCCGCTGTTGCCCGGACCATCGGCCTGGACCTGACCGCGCAGCGCGGCGACCTGGTTCTTGAGCGCGATGACATCGGGGTGATTGTCGGTGAGACCGCGTGCGCGCATGCCCGAAAGCTCGGCGGTGGCCTGCGCCAGTGCGCCGCGCGGGCCGCCGGCCGGGCCGCTGGCGGCGAGGGTCTGCGGCGTGCCAGCAAGCTGGCCGTTGATCGCAGCGAGAGCCGCCTGCGCCGCAGCGAGGTCGCCGTCAATGCCGCGCAGTTCAGAGCGCGCGGTTTCGAGCCGGGTCTGCGCGGCAGCGCCGCCCTGGACCATTTCGGGATTCTGCGCCTCGAACGCCGAGCGGCGCGCCTCGGCCGCCTCGAGTTCCTTCTGGCGATCGGCCAGCTGCTGGTTCATGAAGTCGAGCGTCTCGGTCATCTCGCCGCGCCCGCCGGCCATGTTCTCCTCGCGGAAGATGTCGATCATCTTCTGCACGATTTCCTGCGCCAGCTTGGCGTTCTCCGCTTCGGACAGCGCGCCTTCGCGGGCGGTTGCGGTAATCTCGAACATGTTGTCCTGCTGGCTGACTACCTTGATCGTCTTGGCCAGGCCCAGCACGGTCGCTTCCATTTGCTTGGGGCTGGCGATATCGTTGCCCAGCCGTGTCGAGCGCACCACCTTTTCGAGATTGGTCGCACTGGTCAGCGTCTGCTGCACCCGGTCGATGTCGCGGCGCCGGTCGTTGAGCCCGATGCCGATCTGCTCGGCCAGCGCATCGTCGAGCTGGACGAAGATACGCGCGCGCGATTCATAACTGTTGGGTACCATGGCAACCACCAGCCAGCCGAGCAGGCAGACCGCCCAGGCGACGGCAAGCGCCAGCCAGCGCCGGTTCCAGACGCTGTGGATGGCTGCGCGCAGCTCGTCGTAGATCGAATTCATGGGGTCGTGTGCCTCGCCGCGCTCAGAACATGCTTTCGGGGATGATGATGACGTCGCCGGGCATCAGCATGACGTTGGCCCGGCTGTCGCCTTTGCGCAGCAGGTCGCCCAGCCGCAGCGCGAATTCCTTCTGCTGGCCCTGCTCCTTGTCGAAGCGGATCAGCCGGGCGCGGTTGCCGGCGGCATATTCCGAGAGCCCGCCCACCGCGATCATCGCGTCGAGCAGCGTCATGTTGGCACGATAGGGCAGCGAGGCCGGCTTGCCGGTGGCACCGACGACGCGGACCTGCTGGCTGAAGGTGCCGGCAAACTTGTTGACGATCACCGAAACCAGCGGGTCCTGGATATATTGCGACAGCTGGAGCTTGAGATCCTCGGCGAGCATCGAGGGGGTTTTGCCGACGGCGGGCATGTCGGTGATCAACGGCGTGGTGATGCGCCCGTCGGGCCGCACCTGCACGCTCGCGCCCAATTCCGGGTTGCGCCAGACGAACACCGTCAGCTCATCGAGCGGGCCGATGACATATTCCTCGCCCGGCCCTTCCTGCATCGCCACGAACGAGGCGGGCGGCAGTTGCGGCCCGGTGCTCGAACCGGCGCAGCCGGCCAGCGCCAGGCTGGCCCCGACAATCACCGCACAGGGGGCACTGCCGGCAAGCAGGCGGGAAAGGCGGTCGAACGGCATGCGGCATGTCCCTTGCGTCGTCGGACCCGCATGGCCGGTGCGAATGCGCCGGATGCAGGCCTGACAGTTCGCCCCCGCTATCGGCAAAAAGGGTGAACATTGCGTTAGCCTTGACGGACAATCGCGGAATTGCGGGGATTTTCTGAGCCTTGTCCCAATCGGGGACAGGCTGGACAATGCTGCTTAAACCAGCATTTCGCGCGCCGGGCCCTGGCCGAGAAAGGCCGCAGGGCTGGCGCTGGCACCATAGGCTCCGGCGCAGAAGATGGCGACGAGATCGCCGGCTTCGGCGCGCGGGAACCCGGCCTTGTCGGCAAGCCGGTCGAGCGGGGTGCACAGGCAGCCGACCACCGAGGCCTCCTCCTCGACCGGAGCCGCGAAGCGGCTGGCGATCGCGGCAGGATAGTTGCGGCGCACCACCGTGCCGAAATTGCCCGAGGCAGCAAGTTGGTGGTGGAGGCCGCCGTCGGTGACCAGGAAGACCTCGCCGTGACTGACCTTGCGATCAACGATACGGGTTAGGTAAACCCCTGCTTCACCAATCAGATAGCGGCCGAGTTCAAGGCAAAATCCGGTGTCGGCCAGCACCGGCGGAAGGTTTTCCAGCCGCTCCCCGAGACGCTCGCCGATAAGGGCGATGTCGAGCGGTTCGTCGCCCGGAAAATAGGGTATGCCAAAGCCGCCGCCGAGATTGCAATGCGGCAGGGCTGCGCCGCTGGCCTCGGCAAGCTGCGCGGCGAGTTCGAGCGTCTGCGCCTGGGTTTCGGCGATGGCGGCGGCATCGAGCGCCTGGCTGCCGGCAAAAATGTGGAAGCCCGCGCCACTCTGCGCCCGCCGCTATCACCCGCCGGGCCAGCGCCGGAACCCGCTCGGCATCGAGCCCGAACGGCTTGGCACCGCCGCCCATTTTCATCCCCGAGCCCTTGAGATCGAACGCCGGATTGACCCGGATGGCGAGGCGCGGGACCACGCCAAGGCGCTCGCCGATCACCAGCGCCCGTTCCGCCTCACTCTCGGATTCGAGATTGAGCGTTACGCCAGCAGCAATCGCCGCTTCGAGTTCGGCATCGCGCTTGCCCGGCCCGGCAAAGCTGACGCGAGCGGGATCGATGCCCGCCGCGCGGAGCAGAGCGAGCTCACCGCCCGAAGCGATGTCGAAACCGTCCACCAGTGTGTCAAACAACTTGAGGGCTGGCTCATATGGATTTGCCTTGACAGCATAATGCAAGGCGACCCGCTTCGGCATCGCGGCGCGCAAATCGGCGATCCGGCGGCGGATCATGGCACCCGAATAGACAAACAGCGGCGTGCCCCCGGCCTGTTCGACCAGCGCACTCGCAGCGATGCCGTCGATCGCCAGTTCACCAGCGAACGTGCCAAAGCCGGGCGGAATCGGACCGAGCGGCTTCATGCGGCAAGTTCCTGTTGCAGGCCGGTGCGGTCAATCTTGCCGTTGGGCCCGATCGGCATCGCCTCGCGCCAGTGAATATGTTTGGGCTGCATGAAATTCGGCAATTCCTGCATTAGCTTGCGCGGCAGTTCTTCCGCCGCTTGTGATACTCCAGGCGCAGCCCGAACGATCAGGTGGACCGCCTGTCCCAGCCGCTCGTCGGCGATCCCCAGCGCCACCGCTTCGGCCACCAGCCCGGTCGCCAGCGCCGCCTCCTCGATCTCCTGCGGGCTGATGCGGTTGCCTGCCGACTTGATCATCGCATCGCGCCGCCCGGCAAAGGTGAGCAGCCCTTCGGCGTCGCGCCTTACCCGGTCGCCCGACCACACAGCGATACCGCCATAGCGCGAGGCAGCGGGCGCGGGCCGGAAGCGTTCCGCCGTGCGCGCCGCATCGCGCCAGTAACCCTGCGCCACCAGCGGTCCGCAATGGACCAGCTCGCCTTCCTCGCCGTCCGCCGTCACCCGCCCGTCGTCCCCGATCACCAGCACTTCGGCATGCGGGATCGCTGCGCCGATCGAACCGGGGTGGCTGTCGATCAGCGCGGGGTCGAGATAGGTCGAACGAAACGCTTCGGTCAGGCCATACATCGCAAACAGCCGCGCGGCCGGGAACAGCCCGCGCAGGCGGCGCACCAGATCGGGGGTCAGCGCGCCGCCGCTGTTGGTCAGCCGCCGGATCGAGGCAGTAGCGGCCCCGGGCCAGTCCAGCTCGGCCAGTTGCACCCACAGCGGCGGCACTGCCGCCAAAGTGGTAATGCCAAAGCGCTCGATCGCCTTCACCACGTCGCGCGGGGTGAGATAGTCGAGCGGCGCGGCGCTGGCCCCGGCATACCAGGCCGAGAGCAGCTGGTTCTGGCCATAGTCGAACGACAGCGGCAGCACCGCGAGCACGCGGTCGTCGCTATGCAAGCCCGAGATAGCACGCGACGCTTTCCGCCCCCAGCCACAGGTTGGCATGGCTGAGCATCACCCCCTTGGGCCGACCGGTCGAGCCGCTGGTGTAAAGGATCGCGGCGAGGTCTGCCGGATCGGCGGCGGAAGGCGGCAGTTCGACCGCTTGCTTCGCCGCAATCAGAACGTCGCCCTCGCCGGTCAGCCCGCAGCCTTGGGGCGCATCGCCCGCTTCCAGCGTGGCCAGCCGCGCCGGCGTCGCGATCAGCATGGCCGCGCCACTGTCTGCGAGGATATGCGCGACCTGCGCGCGCTTGAGCAACGGATTGACCGGCACATGCACCAGCCCCGCGCGGGCGGCGGCGAGCGGCATCAGGCAGGCGAGCTCGCCCTTGGCCACCCAGGTCGCAACCCGTGCGCCTTGCTCGGGAACCTTTGCGCGGAGCCAGCCCGCCAGCCGTGCGATACGCGATCTTAAGGCTTGAAAGCTAAGCGTCTCGCCGCGCAGCAAGAGCGCCGGGTCGGCATCCGCACCCCGTGACACGAGATGATCGAGCGGCCGGATCGTGGTGTTGGGTTCGGCGCGCAAGATCTTGGGACTCCAGCAGGGATTTGAGTAGCGGTGATCGCAGTCACATATCACGCCGACCTTAAGGAAATGCAATCCGACGAGGAGCTTGCCCGGCTGCTCGGGGTGGAAACCGGCAATACGCCGTTCGACCGGCTGGCCTGGTGGCAGGGGCTGGTCAGCCACTGCGGCATCGACCCGCTGCTGGCGGTTGCCTCGGATGGTGACGACCGCGCTGTTTTGCCGCTCAAGCTCGACGGCGGGCGGATGCAGGCGCTGGGCAACTGGTACAGCTTCCATGTCCGCCCGGTGATGACGCCCGGTGCCGACACCGCATCGTTGCTTTTGGCGATCGCCAGCGATCTGCCGAACCGCACGCGCCGCCTGACGCTGACCGGGCTGCCCGGCGAAGATGGCAGCGCCGAAACCCTGGCAGTGGCATTTCGTCATGCCGGGTGGCTCGTCTTTTCAGAGCTTTGCGACAGCAATCATATCCTCTATCTCAATGCGAGGAACTTCGCGGAATATCTCGAAGGCCGTCCAGGCGCTTTGCGCACCACGCTCAAGCGAAAGTCGGGCAAGCTCGACTGCCGGGTCATCGACCACTTCGATGCCGCCATCTGGGACGAATACGAAGCGATCTATGCCAGGAGCTGGAAACCCGCCGAAGGCTCGCCCGCGTTCCTGCGCGAATTCGCCGTCGCGGAAGGCGCAGCCGGGCGATTGCGGCTCGGTGTCGCCCGCGCCGATGGCCGGGCGGTGGCGGCGCAATTGTGGACCGTCGAAGGCGAAGCCGCCTATATCCACAAGCTCGCCCATCTCGAAGAAGCGCGCCCGTTGTCCCCTGGCTCGGTGCTCTCCGCCGCGATGTTCGCCCATGCCATCGACCGCGACCGGGTGGCAATGATCGACTTCGGCACCGGCAACGACAGCTACAAGCGCGACTGGATGGAGCAGGTGCGCCCGCGCTTCCGGCTCGACATGTTTCGTGCGCGCCATCCCGCCAACTGGGCCGCAATCGCCCGCGCCTTCGTCTGCCACCTTGCCCGGCGCGGCAAGCATGGCTAGAGCGCGCGCGACCGCCGCACCAGCCGCAATGGGCCTCATAACGGGATCGTCATGCGCCAGACCACAGACCGCCTGCTTCGCAAGATCCTTACCGACGTGCTCGGGCTCAAACCGGGACAGGCGGCCGAATTCACTGGCGATACCGGGCTGTTCGGCCACTTGCCGGAACTCGATTCCATGGCGGTCGCGGGTTTGCTCACCGAAATGGAGGACCGGCTCGACATCGTCATCGAGGATGACGAGATCGACGGCGAACTGCTCGAAAACTACGGTTCGCTGCTCGCCTTTGCCACGGCGAAGCGCGACGGGGACGCCTAGGTGAAATTCGTCTGCTGGCCCAGTCGTGCTGGCGGGGATGCCAACGGCGACGAACAGGCGCTGGTGTTCGACGACCTGCGCCGCTGGCGGCTGCTGGTGGTGCCCGCACTGTTCGAGGAATCGAACCGCATGCGCCGTTTCACGGTCGAGGTAATGCGCCGGCTGGACAAAGCCGGGGTCGATTGCTTCCTTCCCGACCTGCCCGGCAGCAACGAGAGCCTTCAACCGCTGGCCAACCAGAAGCCCGAAACCTGGCGCGCGGCGATGGCAGCGGCGGCGACGCATTTCCAGGCCAGCCATGTGCTGGGAATACGCGGCGGCGCACTGTTCTTGCCCGCCGGGCTGCCGGGTTGGGCCTATGCCCCGGTCAAGGGGGCAACCATGCTGCGCCAGTTGCTGCGCGCGCGGATTCTGTCCGCTCGCGAGGCCGGGCGCGACGAGAGCCAGGAGGGATTGCTCGCCGAGGGCCTGGAACGCGGGCTCGAACTCGCCGGCTACCGGTTCGGAGCAGAATTTCTCCGCCAGTTCCAGTCGGCGACACCGCCGGTATCAGCTGTCGTTTCCGAAATCGGGCAGGACATGCTCGGCGGCGCGGGGCTGTGGCTGCGCGCCGAACCCGGCGAGGACCGCCACCAGGCCGATGCCCTCGCGGCGATCCTGGCCATCGGGATCAAGGCATGAGGCGTCGGCAGCTGACTTTCGCCTGCGAGGGCGCGACGCTGGCGGCAACGCTTGAGGCCGGTGAAGCCGCGACCGGGCTGCTGATCGTCACCGGCGGCAATGAAGTCCGTTCCGGCGCGTGGAACGGTCAAGCGCTGATGGCGGCACGGATCGCCGCCGCAGGGTTCCCGGTGTTCCGCTTCGACCGGCGCGGCATCGGCGACAGCGACGGCCCGCCCGGCGACTTCCGCACCAGTGCACCCGACATCGCCGCCGCGCTGGCCGCCTTTCGCGCCGCGTGCCCCCATGTCGTCCGCATCGTCGCCATGGGTAATTGCGACGCGGCGAGCGCGCTGATGCTCAGCTGCGGCGCGGGCTGTGACGGCCTGGTGCTCGCCAATCCCTGGACCATCGAGGACGATGCCGCCGCCCCGCCGCCCGAAGCCCTGCGCGGGCACTATGCCAGGCGCCTGGGCGATCCGGCGGCGATTCGGCGGCTGCTCACCGGCGGGGTCGGCTTCGGCACCCTTTTCCGCAGCCTGATCGGCGCACTCCGCCCTGCCCCGCCGCCAACCGGCCTCGCCCAGGACATGGCGGCGGGGCTGGCGCGGTTCGCCGGGCCGGCGACGCTGCTCGTCGCGGCGCGCGACCGCACCGGGCAGGCGTTCCTTGCGGCCTGGAAGAAGGACGATCCGCGCATCCGCATGTGCGCCGATGCGACGCACAGCTTCGTCGAGGCGGAGGCGCGCGAGTGGCTGGAGGCGCAGGTGCTGGAATTCTTACAAAGCTAGCGCGGTTAGCCCGAAACCTTCTCCCCCACCACGGCAAACGCCCGCTCGGCCAGGAACCGCTCGGCATCGAGCGCGGCCATGCAGCCGGTGCCCGCCGCTGTCACCGCTTGCCGATAGACGTGGTCCATGACATCGCCGCATGCGAACACCCCCGCCACCCCGGTCTTGGGCGTGCCGGGTTCGACCAGCAGATAGCCGCTCTCGTCCATCGCCAGCTGGCCCTTGAACAGTTCGGTCGCCGGGGCATGGCCGATGGCGACAAACGCGCCGTCGGTGGCGATTTCAGACTGCTCGCCGGTCACCGTATCGGTCAGCGCCACACCATTCAGCCCGCCCGCCAGCGGATCGCCGACAAAGCGGTCGACTTTCTTGTTCCAGACCACGGAAATCTTAGGATTGGCGAACAGCCGGTCCTGCAAAATCTTCTCCGAGCGCAAGCTATCGCGCCGGTGGATCAGCGTCACTTCGGGCGAATGGTTGGTGAGGTACAACGCTTCCTCGACCGCAGTATTGCCGCCGCCGATGACCACCACTTTCTTGCCGCGAAAGAAGAACCCGTCGCAGGTGGCGCAGGCGGAGACGCCCTTGCCGCCCAGTTCCTGCTCGCCGGGAACGCCGAGCCACTTCGCCTGCGCGCCGGTGGCGATGACCAGCGTCTCGCCTTCGTAAATGTCGCCGCTGTCGCCGATGGCGCGAAACGGCGGGCCGGAGAGATCGACCGAGGTGATCGTATCCCACAGCATCCGCGTGCCGACGTGTTCGGCCTGGGCCTGCATTTCCTGCATCAGCCAGGGCCCCTGGATGACGTCGCGGAAGCCGGGATAGTTCTCGACATCGGTGGTGATGGTCAATTGCCCGCCGGGCTGGAGCCCCTGGACGACGATCGGCTGCAAGCCGGCGCGGGCCCCATAGATCGCGGCGGAGAGCCCGGCCGGGCCGGAACCGACGATGAGCATCCTGGTGGTGTGCGTGGTCATGACGTGCCAGATAGCAGCGCGCACGCGCATTTCCAGCGAGTTTGGCTTTAGTCCCCAGCAATTGACCTTGCCGCGCGGGCATAGCAAGTGACGCGGCATGACGACAGCAATGCCCCTCGCCGGACCCGCCTCGCACAGCTTCATCTCCCAGCGCCTGCGACTCCACTATGTCGACTGGGGCAACCCGGACGCGCCGCCGCTGATCCTCCAGCACGGCGGGCGCGACCATTGCCGCAGCTGGGACTGGGTGGCCGAGGAGCTGCGCCATGACTGGCATGTCATCGCGCCCGACCTGCGCGGCCACGGCGACAGCGCGTGGTCGCCCGACGGCAACTATTCCGACGCCGCCTTCGCCTACGATTTCGCCCAGCTGGTTCACACGCTCGGCCATGACCAGGTGACCATCGTCGCCCATTCGCTCGGCGGCAACATCGCCACACGCTTCACCGGACTATACCCCGACCGCGTGCGCAAGCTGGTCAATATCGAGGGACTCGGCCCCTCGCCGACGGTCCGCGCCAAAATGGAAGCGGTCGCGGTCACCGACCGCTATCGCAAATGGATCGAGGACAAGCGCAAGGCCGCCGGGCGCATGCCGCGCCGCTATGCCAGCATCGAGGACGCCTTTTCACGGATGAAGGAGGAAAACGGCTTCCTCTCCGACGCCCAGGCGCGCCACCTCACCATCCACGGCATCAGCCGCAACGAGGACGGCACCTGGAGCTGGAAGTTCGACAACTACCTCAACGTCTGGGCACCGGTGGACATTTCCTATCCGACCATCGTCGCTCTGTGGGAGGCGATCGCCTGCCCGGTGCTGCTGCTCTATGGTGCCGACAGTTGGGCCTCGAACCCCGAGGCCGATGGCCGCGCGGCACATTTCCGGCGTGGCCAGGTGATCGAGTATGAGAAAGCCGGGCACTGGCTCCATCACGACCAGTTCGAGCGCTTTGTTGCCGATTTACGGGCGTTTTTGTGATCGATTTCGCCCAAAGCCACAAAGCCACAAAGGCGTTGCTCCAGCGGCAGAGCCGTCTTCGCAGGATCGGTTTGGCGATCGCTACCCGTGCGAAATTTGGCAAGCCTCTGGCTTGACCGGCATCTTCGTGGCTTTGCGCGAGATCAGTCTATCCCTCGACCAGCGCCTGGCGGAGCCGCGCGCGCAAACTATCGTCCACGCCGAGCACATCGCGCAGGTAACCATCAATCGAACCATGCTTCTCGGCAACCATGGCGAAGGCCGCTTCGAGGTATTCGGGCTCCACCCCCATGATCACCCGCAGAATTGCGGGGTCCATCTGCCGCGCCACGGCGCGGATGGTCTCCGCCCCCGCCGCGATGCGTGCCTCGACATCGCCGGCGCTGTTGGTCAGCACATAGTCGGCCAGAACATCGTCGCGGTGCACGCCTGCTGCCAGTTGCGCCATGGCGACGGCGATGCCGGTGCGGTCCTTGCCGGCCATGCAGTTGATCAGGCTTGGCCCGCGTCCCTCGGCCAGCACAGCCAGGTGGTGCCGCATCATCGCGATCAGTTCGGGCCGGAAGGCGATTGACCCGTAATTGCGCCGCATGCCCTCGCGGGTCGTGGCGGCATCGCGCTGTCCGGTCGTCGCGGCGACGGCAAGGTGGGGCGCGGCGATGGTAGTCGGGTCATCGCTGCAAAAGATTCGCGCGGCGAGTCCCTCCGGGCGGCGGCAGGGATGGGTTTCGCGCTCGCGCGACGAACGCAGGTCGAAAATATCCGCGAGGCCCAGCGCGGCGATCCGCTCGAGATCGCCTTCGGTAGCACCGTGATGCTGGCCCGAACGCCACAGCAAGCCACGCTTCAGCCGCCCGCCCCCGGCAACCACATAGCCACCGAAATCGCGGAAATTGTGGACGCCCTCCAAGGCAAGTACGCGCGATTCGTCGGTCATGAAAATGTTCCGGGCTGCCGATACCTGCCGTGCCTAGTATCGCTCGCCGATTACGCAAAGGGAAAATCCGGGCATGCCCGAGGCTAGCGCCATGCGATTCAGGTGGCACGAGCATTCCTGTGCCGAGGGCTCGGGCCACCTGCTCCAACGCACCACCGTGCCCGGCGACGAGCCGCATGATCCGGCGCGCGGGCTGGCGGCGTCAGCCTATCGCAGCAGCGCCAGGCCCATCGCCGCCGCCAGGATAATCCACACCGCGATCATGACCGTTGCCGCCCTGCGCGCCGGCCCCGGCCAAGCTGTCCGCTCCGCCGCGCGCCGCAGTTCGCTGCGCAAGCCCGCGGGGATCAGCCGCAAGGCCAGCCAGATGCCCGCCGGCACCAGCAGCAGATCGTCGAGCAGGCCGAGCACCGGCACGAAATCGGGGATCAGGTCGATCGGGCTGAGCGCATAGGCGGCGACACAGCCCGCCAGCAGCTTGGCCGCGAGCGGCGTTCGCGGATCACGCGCGGCGAGCCACAGCAGGACGATCTCGCGCTTGAGCGTCCGCGCCCATTGCCGCAGGCGCACTATCAGCTGCCGCAACCGCTCCATCAGCCGCCGCGAAGCAACTGCACGCCCCAGTCGCGCTCGAACAGGTAGAGCAACAACCGCGCAGCCTCGCCGCGTTCGCCGGTGAGGCCGCCATCCCGCTCGATCAGCAGCCGCGCGTCGTCGTGTGCCAAGGTAAGCAGCCGGGCGATCTGCTCGAGGCTGGCGATTCGAAACGGCGTGTCTCCCGATTGCCGGGTGCCGAGCAACTCGCCGCCGCCGCGCAGCCGCAGGTCTTCCTCGGCGAGGCGGAAGCCGTCCTGCGTCTCGCGCATCAGCGCCAGCCGCTCGCGCGCGGTTTCGGAGAGCTCGGCCCCGCGCAGCAGCAGGCAGGTGCTCTTGCCCTCGCCCCGTCCGACCCGCCCGCGCAACTGGTGCAACTGGGCGAGACCGAAGCGCTCGGCCTGTTCGATCACCATCAAGGTCGCTTGTGGCACATCGACCCCGACCTCGATCACCGTGGTGGCGACCAGCAGCCGCGCTTCGCCGCGCACGAAGCGTTCCATGGCAGCGTCCTTGGCCTCGGGGCGCAACTGGCCGTGGACCAGCGCGACCGTGTCGCCAAACCGCGCCTTCAGCTCGACATGGCGCGCCTCGGCGGCGGCGGTGTCGTCTGCCTCGCTCTCGCGGACCATCGGGCACACCCAGTAGGCCTGTTGCCCGCTGTCCAGATGCCGCGCCACGGCCGCCACGACATCGCCCATCCGCTCCACCGCGACGACGCGGGTGTCGATCGGCTGGCGGCCCGGCGGCATCTCGTCGAGCCGCGACACATCCATCTCGCCATACTGCGCCAGTGTCAGCGAGCGCGGGATCGGAGTGGCGGTCATCGCCAGGCAATGCGGCGTGCGCTTTATCCCTTTTTGCGTCAGCATCAGGCGCTGGCCGACGCCGAAGCGGTGCTGTTCGTCGATCACTGCGAGCGCGAGGTTGTTGTAGGCCACCGTGTCCTGAAAAATCGCATGGGTGCCGACGACGATCTGGATCGATCCATCGATCAACCCCATCAGGATCGACTCGCGCGCCTTGCCCTTGTCACGCCCGGTGAACAGCGCGATTTCGACTCCGGTCCCCGCCAGCATCCGGCTCAGCGTCGCGAAATGCTGACGCGCGAGGATTTCGGTGGGCGCGAGCAAGGCCGCCTGCGCCCCGGCCTCGACCGCGATCAGCATTGCTTCCAGCGCCACCACTGTCTTGCCCGAGCCGACATCGCCCTGCAGCAGCCGCAGCATCGGCGCGCCCTGCGCGAGATCGCCATCGATTTCGCCAATCGAGCGCCGCTGGGCCCCGGTGAGCGCGAAGGGGAGATGCAGCTTGGCGCGCAGACTGCCGTCGCCTTGCAAGGGCGTGCCGGTGCGCGCGCGGTTGGCGTTGCGCACCAGCATCAGCGCGAGGCTGTTCGCCAGCAGCTCGTCATAGGCCAATCGGTCGCGCGCCGCCTCGTGCTCGCCCTTGTGGGCCAAAGCGAGGGCATCGAGCCACTGCGGCCATTGCATCTTGTCGAGCAGCCCCGGTTCGATCCATTCGGTCAGCTCGGGCAGCCCTGCCAGTGCCTGCGCCACCAGCGCCGCAATCCGGCCCTGGGTGAGCCCTTCGGACAGTGGATAGACCGGCTCGGTCAACTGACCCAGCAGGGCGGCGCTGTCGTCGCTGACATGGTCCGGGTGGACGATCTGGAGCATGTCGCCATAGCGGTCCAGCCGTCCGGCCACCCAGCGCTTCTCGCCCAAGGGCAGCTGCTTCCTGCCCCAGCCGGAATTGCGCCCAAAATAGGTCACCGCGCAGACATTGCCCGGCGCATCGGCAGCCAGCACCCGCATCGGCCCGCGCCCCTGGCTGGTGCGGTATTCGAGCGGGGTCAGCGCAACGATGATGTTCTCGCCGACCGTAGCCTCGTCGAGATCGGCGACCGCGCGGCGCTGAACGAAGCGGTCGGGCAGGTGGTAAGCGAGGTCCTTGACCCGGGTGAGGCCGAGGCGTTCGAGCGGTCGCGCGATATTGGGGCCGACGCCCTTGAGGCTGGCCGTTTCGACGAACAGCGGGTTGAGGCGTTCGGGGCGCATGGGGGGGCTATAGCGAGGCTTGCAGCTTGCTCAAACCTTGTCCCATTTTTGGTTCACGCAGAGGCGCGGAGAAGGAAGTAGAGGCGCAGAGACTCAAGCCGCGCCGCAGGCTGTTCAATCTGACGGTCACACTGAACGCGATCTATGAGATTGAAAGCGGCTTCGCCGCAAACGCTACACCTTTGCGCCTCTGCTTCCTCTGCGCCTCTGCGCGAACCCCCTTCTTCAAATGCGATTGCCCCAACCGCCCCGGTGAGATACCCGCCTCCCAA
The DNA here is from genome assembly GCA_963777795.1 of uncultured Alphaproteobacteria bacterium. GTDB lineage: Bacteria > Pseudomonadota > Alphaproteobacteria > Sphingomonadales > Sphingomonadaceae > Novosphingobium. The sequence continues at coordinate 20,113 of CAVZRM010000002.1, read as the reverse complement.
TGATCGCCCCCAACCGCCTCGCCCGAGCCAAATTCCGCGCCTGGCATCGCGGCACCCGCGAGGCCGACTATATGATCGGAGGGTTCTTCGACCGCTATTCGGCAGACTGGGGCGAAGCTGACCTCGCCTGGTTCGAAGCGCTGATCGAGGAGGACGACCATGATGTCATGGCCTGGGCGCTGGGAACTTTGCAGGCCTGCCGGACGAATATGCCGGGCCGCAAATGCAACTGATGCGCCAGCTCGACTACGTCGAGATTCCGCGCTGAGCCCCGCTCAGGCGAAATCGGCGATGTCGTAAACCAGCACCCGCGCCCACAGGTGACCGCAGCGGGCAATAAACGCCTGATGCAGCGGATGGACCTGATACTTGGCCTGGTCGGCAAGGCTGTCAAAGGTCATCGATTCGGAGACTTGATAGGAGTGATCGACGACATCGCGGCCCTCGGTCGCGGCTGCCATGCCGATGTGCAGGCTGCGCACCTGCGGGATCGCGCGCAAGGTTTCGAGCCCTTCGGCGAGCAGGGTGCGATCCTGCTTGGATTCGGGATTATGAAGCCAGAACAGCGCCATATGCCTGATTGCTCCCGTGCCGCTCAACTGATCCTCCTCCCGGTTGCACACTCTCTCATTTCTCCAATCCTTCCCATCATCGTCATCCTGAACTTGTTTCAGGACCCATTTCCCGGTTTGTCCGGAGCAAGCGGTGGCAGGCCCAGCCCCACGGCAAGGTCAGCCCAATGCGGGTTGGCCTCGTTGATTAGGTTGATCTTCCACTGCCGGTGCCAATTCTTGAGCTGCTTCTCGCGGGCAATCGCGCGCTCCATGTCGCCGAACATCTCGAAATGGATGAGGCGATGGACAGCGTAGCGCGATGTGAAGCCGGGAGCGGCGTTGTTGCGGTGTTGCCACATCCGGCCAACCAGGTCGGATGTTACGCCGATGTATAACGTGCCGTAGTGTTTGCTCGCAAGGATGTAGACGCAGGGGTTTCGCTCTTGCCGCATGGACCTGAGTTTGCGGCGAAATGGGTCCTGAAACAAGTTCAGGATGACGAAGAAAGTTAGGATGGGTTTGGTTCAGTTGCGATAGCAGCGCGTGGGGTTCGACACAGGCCCCATCCAAAGCTAGGGCCTCCCCTTCCCATGCCCGACTTCAACCGCATCCTCTCGGCCAAAACCCCGCTCACCCTCGCCGCGCTCGCCCGCGGGGCGCAGCCTCTTGTCCTCGCCGACCTTGCCCGCGCCGCGAAAACTCGCGCCATTTTCATCGCCCCCGACGATGCCGCGATGCGCGCCGTCTCCGAAGCCGCTGCATACTTCGCCCCCGAACTCGAAGTCATCGAATTCCCCGCCTGGGACTGCCTGCCCTATGACCGTGCCAGCCCGGCGCTGTCGGTCAGCGCGCGGCGGCTGGCGGCGCTGCACCGGTTGCAGGCTGCGCACCAGGCCCCGCAGCTGCTGGTCACCACGATCAACGCGCTCACCCAGCGCGTGCTCAGCCCGTTCCGCATCCGCGAATTGGTGCGCCAGCTCAAGACTGGCATGGAGATTTCCCGTGAGAGCCTGATCGGCCTGCTCCAGCGCCAGGGCTATTCGCGCACCGATACCGTCGCCGATGCCGGCGAATTCGCGGTACGCGGCTCGATCTTCGACATTTTCCCCTCGGGGCTCGAACAGGGCCTGCGGCTCGATTTCTTCGGCGACGAGCTGGAAATCCTTGCGGCTGTTCGATCCCAATTCGCAGCGCTCGACCGGTAGTGTGAGCGAACACCTGCTGCTCCCGGCCAGCGAGGCCTTGCTCGACGAGGACAGCGTCAAGCGCTTCCGCAGCCGCTATCGCGAGCAATTTGGTGCCAATGCCACCGCCGACCCGCTCTATCAGGCGGTCAGCGACGGGCGGCGGCTGGCGGGGATGGAGCACTGGCTGCCGCTGTTCGAGGAGCGCATGGTCTCGCTGTTCGACCATCTCGCTGCCGGCGACCTGATCGTCATCGACAGCGGCGCTCTGGGCGCTGCCGAAGAACGGCTGACCGACATCGCCGACTATTTCGCCACCCGCAGCGAAACCTCCGGCAAAAGCGCGGGCAGCTATCGCCCGCTCGATCCCGCCGCGCTCTATCTCGCCCGCGAGGAACTGGACGAGCAGCTTGCCGGCTGGCCGGTTCACCGCAGCGACCAGTTCGCCCAGCCCGAAAGCGCCAGCATCATCGACTTCGGCTTTGCCGGCGCGCGCGATTTCACGCCCGAGCGGGCCAGAGGATCAAGTGGCTCGGGCGAGAACGTCTACGAGGCGGCGGCGAAGCACCTTCATGACGTCGCCAGATCGGGCCGCAAGGCGATCATCGCCGCCTATTCGGCCGGCAGCCGCGCGCGCATCGTTTCGATCCTCGGCGAGGCCATGGCTCCCGCCCCGGCACTGGCCGAAACCTGGCAGGAGGCGTTGGGCCTTGCTGCCAGGGGCCTACCCGCAGCGCTGGTGCTCCCGCTCGAAACCGGCTTTTCCAGTTCCGAGATCGAACTGGTCACCGAGCAGGACATCCTCGGCGACCGGCTGGTGCGGCGCAAGAAGCGCAGGAAGGATGCCGACGCCTTCCTTGCCGAATTGTCCGCGCTCACCCCGGGCGATCTTGTCGTCCACATGGAGCACGGCATCGGGCGGTATGAGGGCCTGCAATCGATCCAGGTCGGCAAGAGCCCGCACGACTGCGTGATGCTGAGCTATGCCGGCGGCGACAAGCTCTACATTCCGGTCGAGAACATCGACGTGCTCTCGCGCTTCGGTAGCGGCAACGAGGCGGTCGCGCTCGACCGTCTGGGCGGCGAGGCGTGGCAACGTCGGCGGGCGAGACTCAAAGAGCGCATCCGCGAGATTGCCCACGAATTGCTGCGCACGGCTGCGGCAAGGGCGCTGCGCCACGCTCCGGTGCTGCTGCCCGAACAGGCTGCCTACAATCAGTTTTCCGAGGGCTTCCCGTGGGAAGAGACCGAGGACCAGGAGCGCGCCATCGAGCAGGTGCTCGCCGATCTTGGCGAGGGCAAGCCGATGGACCGCCTGGTCTGCGGCGATGTCGGCTTCGGCAAGACCGAGGTCGCCTTGCGCGCGGCTTTTGTCGCCGCCATGGCCGGGCAGCAGGTGGCGCTGGTCGCGCCGACCACCCTGCTCGCGCGCCAGCACCACAAGGGCTTCGTCCAGCGCTTCGCCGGCTTTCCGCTCAATGTCGGCCGTCTGTCGCGACTGGTGCCCGAAAGCGAGGCAAAAGCCACCCGCGAGGGGCTGACCCAGGGCACCATGGACGTTGTCATCGGCACCCACGCCATCCTGTCAAAGACGGTCAAGTTCAAGCGGCTTGGGCTTGTTATTGTTGATGAAGAGCAGCACTTCGGGGTCACCCACAAGGAAAAGCTCAAGCAGCTGCGCGCCGACGTCCATGTGCTGACGCTGACCGCGACGCCGATCCCGCGCACGCTCCAGATGGCCATGTCCGGCCTGCGCGAGCTGTCCACCATCCAGACCCCGCCGGTCGACCGCCTCGCGGTGCGCACCTATGTGATGGAATGGGACGACATGGTGATGCGCGAGGCCTTGCTGCGTGAGCATCATCGCGGCGGCCAGTGCTTCATCGTCGTCCCGCGCATCGCCGACATGCCCGAGTTGGAGGAATGGCTGCGCAAGACCGTGCCCGAGATCAAGGCGGTCAGCGCCCACGGCCAGATGTCGCCCGGCGAGGTCGAGGAGCGGATGAGCGCCTTCTACGAGGGCCGATACGACGTGCTGCTCTCGACCACCATTGTCGAAAGCGGGCTCGACATCCCCTCGGCCAACACCATCATCATCCACCGTGCCGACCGCTTCGGTCTCGCCCAGCTCTATCAGTTGCGCGGGCGCGTCGGCCGCTCGAAACTGCGCGCCTATGCCTACCTGACCACGCCCGCCGACACCGCGCTGTCCGACGTCGCGCAGAAACGGCTGAAAGTGCTCGGCGACCTCGATTCGCTGGGTGCCGGCTTCCAGCTCGCCAGCCACGATCTCGACATTCGCGGCGCGGGCAATCTGCTTGGCGACGAACAGTCGGGGCATATTCGCGAGGTCGGTTTCGAGCTTTACCAGTCGATGCTCGAAGACGCGATCCTCGCCGCCAAGGCGGGCGATGCCGGGCTGGAGCGCGATATTTCCGCGCTCAGCCCGCAGATCACCGTCGATGCCCCGATCATGATTCCCGAGGACTATGTCCCAGACCTTGCGGTGCGCATGGCGCTCTACCGGCGGCTCAACGACGCGAAGGATCCTGCCGAGATCGAGGCGATGGCCGCCGAAATGATCGACCGCTTCGGACCGCTGCCGCAAGCCACGGCCAATCTCGTCAGGCTGATCGAGATCAAGCACCAGGCCATCGCCGCGCATGTCGCCAAGATCGACGTCGGCGCGAAAGGCTCGCTGGTCAGCTTCCACAACGACAGCTTTCCCGATCCTGCCGGGCTGATCGCCTATGCCCAGCGGCTCGAAGGCACGATCCGGCTAAGGCCCGACAACAAGATCGTCATCACCCGCGTCTGGGCCGATCCCAAGGCGCGGCTCAACGGGCTTTACCAGCTCACCAAGGGGCTAAGCGCCATCGCCCGGAAGGCGGGCGGCTGTTGAGAACGCGATGACCGACTGCTTCCCCCTTGATGGCGGACGGATACGCAGCCTTGTTGAACGGCAGCGAAACTAGGCGGAGTTGGATGGGGGTGATCTCGCCGCCGACACCGCGTCGCGTGGCGAGCGCACCCCCACCCAACTGCGGCTAAGCCACTGCGTGGCCAAGCCTCCGTAACCCTCCCCCATCGAGGGCAGGGCTATCGCATATTCACCTCAGCTCTCATTGTTCGTCATCCTGAACTTGTTTCAGGACCCATTTCTCGGAACACCCGGAGCGTAGTTTCTGGCAGAAAACCGCGCGGTTTTCGCCTATTCTGCTTGCTCCGGGCTTGCGGCACGATGGGCCCTGAAACAAGTTCAGGGTGACGAATGTGGGAATATGCGATAGCCCTGCATCGAGGGCGAGGAGGAAGCGGTGCCCAGCCTATCCGACCCGCGCCGCCAGCGCGGCAAAGGCCAGGGCTGAGAGCGGCTTGGCGCGCAGGAAGCCCTGGTAATAGTCGCAGCCTTCGGCGGCAATCAGCGCGCGCTGCGGCTCGCTCTCGATCCCCTCGGCGATCACCTCCAGCCCCAGCGCCTTGGCCATGGCCAGAATCGCCCGGAACACCGCGAGGTCGCGGCTGTCGGCGGTGATCCCATCGACCATCGAGCGATCGAGCTTGAGGTAATGCAACGGCAGCAGCTTGAGGTAGCGGAAGTTGCAGAACCCCGCGCCGAAGTCGTCGAGCCCGACGCGCACGCCCGCTTCGCTGAGCTGGCCAAGTGTGCGCGCGGCGATCTGGATGTCGGCGACCAGCGCCTGCTCGGTGACTTCGAGGGTCAGCTGGTGCGCGGGAAAACCGCTCTCGGCGATGATCGCCTGCAATTCGGCGGCATAGCTTTCCGAGGCGAGCTCGAAGGGCGTGACATTGAGCGACATCCGCAACTTGTCGCCCCACGGACGCGCGCTTTCCAGCGCTGCCCGCGCGATATGGCGCGACAGCGGGACAATGTGATCCGCGCGCTCGGCGACCGCGAACAGCGCGCCGGCACCGATCCGGCCGATGCGTGGATGGTTCCAGCGGGCCAGAGCCTCGGCCCCGTAAAGCGTGTCTTGCGGCAGCGCGAACTGCGGCTGGAACACGACCTCGATCTCGCCGGCATCGAGCGCATGCAGCAAGTCGGCCTCAAGCTGCGCCGCGGTGCGACCGGGCCGGGTGGTCTCGCCATCGGCCCAGGCCAGCCGCCGCCCGTGCTGACGGCCCATGTTGGCGAGCGACTGGCTCAGCCTGTCGAGCACCGATTCGGCCCCCTCTCCGCCGACCCCGCGCAACAGCGCCGCGCGCGGCGACAGCCGCATCACCGCTCCCGGAATCGGGATTGGCCGCGCCGCCAGGTCGGCAAGTTGCCCTGCAAACAGCTGCCAGCGCTGGCGGCTGCAGGTTTCGTTGGCGATCAGCAGGAAGTTGCTGCCACCGGCGCGCGCCGCCAGCCACTCGCCTTCGAGCTCGCGCGCCGCGAAGCGCGTCAGCCGCGTCGCCACTGCCGCCAGCGCGGCATCGCCAGCGGCCTGGCCATAGGCAAGGTTGACCGTATCGAAGCGCCTGAGGCCCAGCAGCAGCGCATGCAGTCGCGGGGTTTCGCCGTCTCCCCGGACCTGCCCGTTCCATTGCTCGAGCCGCGCGCGCACCGCCGCGATCCCCGGCAGGCCGGTCACTGCGTCGCGCTGGTCGTTCAATTCGCCGGACATGGCCTCGCTCATCATGCCTGCTCTAAACCAAAGGCTTTGCCAAAGCATCAACGCCGCCATATCAGGCGCATGCCATGCCCAAGCCCCTGCGCCTCGCCCTCGCCGCCTCGGACGACGCCCGCGCCGCCGTGGCCGCCGCCGCGCTTACCGATGCGCACGACTGGGTCGCGCCGGAGCATGCCGAGGCCCTGGTCGTGCTCGGCGGCGACGGCTACATGCTGCATGTGCTCCATCACATGCTCGATGTGAACAGCCTGCTGCCGGTCTACGGTCTCAATCACGGCACGGTCGGCTTCCTGATGAACACGCCCAAAAGCAGCCGCACGATCGGCGAGCGGGTTGCTCGCGCGCGACCGATTGCCGTCGCCCCGTTGCAGATGACCGCCACCACAAATGGCGGCGAAGATTTCAGCTACTATGCGATCAACGAGGTTTCGCTGCTGCGCGAGACCCGCCAGACCGCCAAGCTCGAGGTAAGGGTCAATGGCAAGCTGCGCATGGCCGAGCTCGCTTGCGACGGCGTGCTGGTGGCAACGCCGGCGGGCTCGAGCGCCTACAACCTTTCGGCCAACGGCCCGATCCTGCCGCTGGGATGCAGCATGCTGGCGCTCACCCCGATCAGCCCGTTCCGCCCGCGCCGCTGGCGGGGCGCGATCCTGCCTGACAAGGCCGAGGTCGAATTCCGCGTGCTCGAACCGGAAAAGCGCCCGGTCGCCGCCGTCGCCGACCAGAAGGAAGTGCGCGACATCGCGAAAGTGCGCATTGCCATCGCGCGCGAACTGCAGCTGACCCTGCTGTTCGACCCCGGCAGCAGCCTCGACGAGCGCATCTTTGCTGAGCAGTTCCAGGTGTGAGCCCCGCGCGCGAGCATGGCGGCACGATAGATTGGCGTTGATTCAGGCAGAAGCAATCCTGATCGGACTGTCAAAATTCCGCTCATCCTGAGCTTGTCGAAGGACCCTCGTGCTCCGGCGACCTCACCGTAACAGCCCGGTGCTTCGACAAGCTCAGCATGAGCGGGTCTGGGACAGAATCAACGCATGCCGCTCTCGTCTTTCAGGGCGCTTGCAAAAGCCTTGCGCGCTGGTATAGGCGCACCCCTGCCCGCCTGAAGAAACTTGGGCGGGTTGCTCCCCGATAGCTCAGCGGTAGAGTAGGTGACTGTTAATCACTTGGCCGTAGGTTCGAATCCTACTCGGGGAGCCATTTTAACCATCTGATTTAGCGGCATATTGCGCTCACCGCGCCGCCCTTGGCAGCCGCAGCCTGACCAGCAGCCCGCCCAGGTCCTCGCTTTCGCCCAGTTCCACCGTTCCGCCATAGATTTCCGCGACATCGCGGACGATGGCGAGGCCCAGCCCCGTGCCCGGCTTGCCGGTATCGAGCCGCGCGCCGCGATCGAAGATGCGGGGGCGCTCTTCCGCAGGGATGCCGGTGCCATCGTCTTCCACCCAGATTTCGCACCAGCCGGGCTCGTCGCCCTGGCTTACGGTGACGAAGACGCTGCCGCCGCCATATTTCGCAGCGTTCTCGATGAGATTGCCGAGGATTTCGTCGAGGTCCTGCCGCTCGATCGCCACCAGCGCCGTGCGGTCACCGTCGAGATCGAAGCGGGCATGTTCGTAGAGCCGGGTCACCGCGCGCAGCACCGCCTCGACGCTGTCCCACACCGAGGCGCGCGACAAGCCGACCGCACGCCGCCCCACGGCCCGCGCCCGCGCCAGGTGGTGATCGACCTGGCGGCGCATCACCGCCGCCTCGCGGATCACCGTGTCGGCCAGGTCGGGTGCCTTGGCGGTGGCGGCATTCATCACCACGGTCAGCGGCGTCTTGAGCGCATGGGCGAGATTGCCGGCGTGGGTGCGCGCCTCCTCGGCCTGGCGCTCGGTATGGGCGAGCAGCGCGTTGAGTTCCTCCACCATCGGCTGGACTTCGAGCGGCAGCGGCTCGGTCACCCGGTTGGTGCCGGTGGTGCGCATCAGCTTGATCGCCCGGCGCACGCGGCGCAGCGGGCCAAGGCCATACCAGGTCTGCAAGCCCGCCATCAGGAACAGCCCGAGGCCGAGCACGATGAAGCTGTAGGCGAGGATCGAGCGGGTGCGGGTGATCTGGGTATCGAGCTCCTCGCGACTGGCTGCGACCGCGAACTTCCACTGGGTGTCGCTGCCCGGCAGAATGATCGAGCGCTCCATGATGCGCAGTGGCTCTTTCGCGCGCTGGTTGCTGTCGAAGACGTGCGGCTGGACGTCGAAATGGCCGCCGCGAATGTCGAGATTGCCGTCCCACAACGAGCGCGAGGCAAAATCCTCGTGCCCCTGGGCGCGGATCAGCCAGTAGAGGCCGCTGTTGGGTTCGAGAAAGCGCTGGTCGCCGAGCGGGCGATTGAAGAACACTTCGCCATCGGGGCCGATTTCGGCCGAGCCGACCATGCCGGTGAGCATGAAGCCGAGCTGTTCGTCGAAATTGCGTGTGATCAGGGCGGTGAGCGTGCGGTCGAGCGCGAAGCCGCCGGCAAACAGCAGGAAGGTGATCCAGCCCGCCGCGATCAGCATGATGCGGGTGGCTAGCGATCCGGTATTGGCGGTCCGTGGCGGCACTTCGGCGGCAGCCTGAAGCCCCTCCCCTTCAGGGGAGGGGTTGGGGTGGGGTCTGTCCCCAGTCACCGCGTCATCCGGACAGCCCCCACCCCCATCCCCTCCCCTTAAGGGGAGGGGGAAGCGGTCGCGCCATCCGCCATCATCCAGCCTCAGCCGCGGGTGCCGGCGGCGGGATCGTCGAGGCTGTAGCCGAGGCCACGGATGGTGGTGATGACATCGGCACCCAGTTTCTTGCGGATGCGCGTGACGAAGACCTCGATCGTATTGGAATCGCGGTCGAAATCCTGATCGTAGATATGTTCGATCAGCTCGGTGCGGCTGACCACCTTTCCCTTGTGGTGGAGCAGGTAGGACAAGAGCTTGTATTCCTGCGCGGTCAGCTTGACCGGCTCGCCGTCGCGCGTCACCCGGCCCGAGCGGGTATCGAGCCGCACGTCGCCGGCGGTCAGTTCGGACGAGGTGTTGCCCGAGGCGCGGCGGATCAGCGCGCGCAGCCGGGCGATAAGTTCCTCGGTCTGGAACGGCTTGGCGAGATAGTCGTCCGCGCCGGCATCGAGCCCGGCGACCTTGTCGGACCAGCTGTCGCGCGCGGTGAGCACCAGCACCGGGAACTTGCGCCCCTCGCGCCGCCACATGCCGAGCACGGTCAGCCCGTCGATTTCGGGCAGGCCGAGATCGAGGATCACCGCGTCGTATTCCTCGGTCGAACCGAGGAAATGCCCGTCTTCGCCATCGACCGACAGATCGACGGCATAGCCGTTCTGTTCGAGCGTGGACTTGAGCTGTTTGCCGAGGGTCGGTTCATCCTCGACGATCAGGATGCGCATTGCGTGATGTTCCCTTTGCCGCCCCAATTGCCGCGCCCCGCCACATGGGGCCTGCACCAGCCACCGTCAAGCAAGGCGGCCTCAGCGCTTCTGATCGAGCACGGTGCCCGAACGCGCATCGACATCGACGAAGACCACCCGCCCGTCGCGGATGAACTTGAGCCGGTAGGCCATCGCGGCGGGATCGTATTCGGGGCCGAGATACTGCATGCCGGGCATGGTCGGCAGCACGCGCTGCTCGATCTCGCGCAGCGAACGGACATTGCCGGCGCGCATTTCCTTGCGCACCTGGGTCTGCTCGCCGGTGTTCTGGGCGAAAACGGTGAGCGCCGGCAGGACGAGGCCAAGCGAAATCGCGAAAAGGGCGGCGAACTGCTTCATTGTGCCCCTGTGGCTAGGGCCGGAGGTTTGAACAAGGGGTGAATGTGGGGGCAGCGCGGGGCGGCCACCTTGTCATCGTCCGCCGCGCCCCTTAGGTGCGCCGCAGCATGGCAGCCGCACCGATCCTCAGCTGGGAAGAACTTGGCCTGATCCAGGGATCGGGCTGGCTGTTCCAGGGCCTCGACCTTCATATCGCCCCGCGCGACCGGCTGGCGCTGATCGGCCGCAATGGCGCGGGCAAGACCACGCTGCTGCGCCTCATCGCCGCACAGATCGAGGCGGACAAGGGCAAGCGTTCGGTCCAGCCGGGCACCAAAATCGTCGTGCTCGAACAGGATCCGTTCTTCACCGGCTATGCGACGCTGATGGATTTCGCGCTCCACGCGCCCGATGCCCCGCCGCGCCACGAGGTCGAGGCGATCGCCGGCCAGCTGGGCATCGATCTTTCCCGCGATGCCGAAAGCGCCAGTGGCGGCGAGCGGCGGCGGGCCGCGCTGTGCCGCGCGCTCGCCTCCGAGCCCGACCTGTTGCTGCTCGACGAGCCGACCAACCATCTCGACCTCGCCGCGATCGACTGGCTGGAAAGCTGGCTCTCGCGCTTTAGCGGTGCCTTCATCGTCATCAGCCACGACCGCACCTTCCTCACCCGGCTGACCCGGGCGACGCTGTGGCTCGACCGGGGATCGCTGCGCCGCAAGGAAGTCGGTTTCGGCGGTTACGAGGCCTGGGAAGAGCAGGTTTATGCCGAGGAAGCGCGCGCCGCCGACAAGCTCGACGCGAAGTTGAAACTCGAAGCGCACTGGCTTGAGCGCGGGGTCACCGCGCGGCGCAAGCGCAACCAGGGCCGGCTCGAAAAGCTCTGGGAAATGCGTGCCCAGCGCGCGGCGATGCTGAGCCCGCAAGGCGCGGCCAAGCTCAAGCTGTCCAGCGACGAAGTGCGCACCAAGTCGGTGATTGTCGCCGAGAAGGTCTCGAAGACATTTGGCGAGCGCAAAATCATCCGCGACTTCACCCTGCGCATCCAGCGCGGCGACCGCATCGGCGTGGTCGGGGCCAATGGTTCGGGCAAGACCACGCTGCTCAAGCTGCTCACCGGCGAACTGGAACCCGACGAGGGCAGCGTGACCTTGGCCAAGACCCTGCACGGCACGGTGATCGACCAGCAGCGCAGCCTGATGTCGCCCGAAAAGCGCGTGCGCGACATTCTCGCCGAGGGCGGCGACTGGGTCGATGTGCGCGGGGTGCGCAAACACGTCCAGGGCTACCTCAAGGACTTCCTGTTCGCGCCCGACCTGGTCGATGCCAGGATCGGCACGCTCTCGGGCGGCGAGCGCTCGCGGCTGTTGCTGGCGCGCGAATTCGCCCGCAAATCCAATCTGCTGGTACTCGACGAGCCGACCAACGACCTCGATCTCGAAACGCTCGACCTGCTGCAGGAAGTGATCGCCGACTACGAGGGCACGGTGCTGATCGTCAGCCACGACCGCGACTTCCTCGACCGCACGGTGACCGTGACGCTGGGCCTCGACGGCTCGGGCAGGGTCGATATCGTCGCGGGCGGCTATGCCGACTGGGAGGCGAAGCGGCAACAGCGGGTCGCGCCGGCCAGAAAAGCCCCCCTCCCGCCTGCGGGAGGCACCAGGGATGGGCCGGTTGCTGGAAGCCCGGAAAAGTCCCCCACATCCGATGGCTCCCGCAAGCGGGACGGGAAAGTGAAGCTGACCTTCAAGGACCAGCGCGACTACGATCTGCTGCCGGCGCGGATCGAAGCGCTCCAGGCCGCCATCGCCCGCGACGAGGCAGCGTTGCACGACGCATCGCTCTACGCTCGCGACCCGGCAAGCTTCGCGGCGCTGACCAAGGCCGTCGAACTGGCCCGCAGCGAAAAGGACGCCGCCGAGGAGCGCTGGCTGGAACTGGCAGAACTGGTGGAAGGCTGAGGCCGCAGGCCGGTCAGCGGAAAATTGGTCGGGACGAGAGGATTCGAACCTCCGACCCCCACACCCCCAGTGTGATGCGCTACCAGGCTGCGCTACGTCCCGACCGAGGCGGCGGCCTATAGGCAGGCCGGTGAGCGATAGCAAGGCCAATCCCCGCTCGGCGTGTGGCTTTGGAAGGCCGCGTTGCTATCGCCCTGCATTGCTGCTAACCGCCCGGGCCAGTCCGGTCAGGCCGGATAAGAACGTCGCCGCGAAAGACGAAAAGCCCCCATGAACAGCTCGATGAACAGCTCAATTCTCGCCCTCCTCGCCTCCGCCGCCGATGCCGGCGCGCCGCCCGCCTGGATGCAGTTCCTGCCGCTGGTGGCTATGGCGGTGATCTTCTGGTTCCTCATCCTGCGTCCGCAGATGCGGCGGCAGAAAGAGCAACAGGCGAAGATCGGCGGGATCAAGAAGGGCGACCAGGTGCTCACCGGCGGCGGGTTCGTCGGCAAGGTGATCAAGGTCGACGACGACTATGCCGAGATCGAACTGGCCCCCAATATCAAGGTCAAGGCGGTCAAGTCGACCATTGCCGACGTGCTCTCGCCGACCGGCACCAAGCCGGCCAATGACTGAGCCGGCCCGCTGCGCTTCGACTGGGCAGGACTGACCAAAGATGCTCGATTTTCCCCGCTGGAAGCAGGCCTGGTACTGGCTGCTGACCCTGGCTGCGGTGGCGGCGGCCCTGCCCTCGCTGTTCTCGCTGGCCAACGCCCGCTGGCCCGATTTCCTGCCCGAACCGGTGATCAACCTCGGGCTCGACCTGGCCGGCGGCAGCCACATCCTGCTTGAGGCCGACACCGCGCAGGTCACCCGCCAGCGGCTCGAGACCATGGAGGAGAGCGTCCGCAGCCGCATGAAGCTGGCGACCCCTGCCATCATGCATCGGCGATATCTCGGGCAAGGACGGCCGGCTGAGCTTCATGCTCGCCGACCCCGCCAAGGTCGATGCCGCGCGCGAGCAGATACTGCCGCTCACCACCGGCGCGGGGCTGACCGGCCAGCGCGACTGGGACATTCAGGTCGAAGACGGCTCGCGCTTCGTGCTCACGCCGACCAGGGCGGGGATCGACCTCGCGGTCAGCCAGGCAATGGAGACCGCCACCGAAGTCGTGCGCAAGCGCATTGACGCGCTGGGCACGCGCGAACCGACGATCATCCGCCAGGGCGATCAGCGCATCGTCGTCCAGGTGCCCGGGCTCAAGGATCCGCAAGCACTCAAGAACCTGCTCGGCCAGACCGCCAAGCTCGAATTCAAGCTGGTCGATACCACCGCGCTGCCCTCCGACGTCGCCCAGGGCATCGCTCCGCCGGGCAGCCAGATCGTTCCTTTTGCCGACCCCGGGAAAAACGGCGGCGTCGTGGCGATCGCGGTCAAGCGGCTCGGCGGGATCAAGGGCGACCAGCTGACCAACGCCCAGCAGACCTATGACCAGAAGACCAACGAACCGGTGGTCTCGATCACCTTCGACCAGCAAGGCGGTGCCAAGTTCGCCAAGCTGACCACTGAAAACACCAACCGCCCCTTCGCCATCATCCTCGACGGCAAGGTGCTCTCCGCGCCCAACATCAACGAGCCGATCCTGGGCGGCAATGCCCAGATTTCCGGCGGCTTCTCGGTCGACAGCGCCAACCAGCTGGCGATCTCGCTGCGCTCGGGTGCCTTGCCGGTCGATCTCAAGGTGGTCGAGGAACGCTCGGTCGGCCCCGATCTCGGTGCCGATTCGATCCGCAAGGGCATGATCGCCATGCTGGTCGGCACGATCGCGCTGATGACCTTCATCATGGTCACATACGGCCGCTTCGGCGTCTATGCCTGCATCGCGCTGGTGCTTAACGTGCTGATGATCCTCGGCGTCATGGCGGTGGCCAACACCACGCTGACGCTTCCGGGCATCGCCGGCTTCGTGCTGACCATCGGTGCGGCGGTCGATGCCAATGTGCTGATCAACGAGCGCATCCGCGAGGAACGCGCGCGCGGCCGCCGTGTCATCCAGGCACTCGAGATGGGCTACAAGGAAGCCAGCCGCGCGATCTTCGATGCCAACATCACCAATGTCATCGCCGCGACGCTGATGTTCCTGTTCGGCTCCGGGCCGATCCGCGGCTTTGCCGTGGTGCTGATGATCGGTATCGTCACCTCGGTGTTCACCGCCGTGACGCTCACCCGGATGTGGGTAGCGAACTGGGTGCGGCGCGCGCGGCCCAGCGATCTGACTATCTGAGGACCGGTGCGATGAAACTGCTCAAGCTCGTCCCCGACAACACCAACATCCGCTTCCTGCGCTGGCGGGTGCCGTTCTATGTCATCAGCCTGCTGCTGATGGCCGCCTCGATCACGCTGGTGGTCACGCGCGGGCTCAATCTCGGGGTCGACTTCATCGGCGGCCAGATGATCCGCGTCACCTTCGAGCAATCGGCGGCGGCCCCGGTCGCGGAACTGCGAGAAACTGTCGGCAAGCTCGGTTACGGCGAGCCGACGATCCAGACGTTCGGCAAGGAAAACCAGGTCTCGATCCGCATGAAGCTGCCTGCAGGGGCGGAGCAGGATCCCGGGTTGTCCGAGGCGATGTCGAGCCGGATCACGGAGACGATCAAGGCGACCCATGCCGATGCCCGCATCGACGGCGTCGATTCGGTCTCCGGCAAGGTTTCGGGCGAACTGTTCAGCACCGGGATGCAGGCGCTGCTCGCGGCGATGGTGGCGATCTCGATCTACATCTGGGTGCGCTTCGAATGGCAGTTCGGCGTCGGCGCACTGTTCAGCCTGATCCACGACGTGACGCTGACGCTGGGCCTGTTCGCGGTCACCCAGATGGAGTTCGACCTCAACATCGTCGCCGCTCTGCTCACCCTGATCGGCTATTCGCTCAACGATACCATCGTCGTCTACGACCGCATCCGCGAGAACCTGAAGAAATTCCGCCGCATGCCGATGCCCGAACTGCTCGACTTGTCGGTCAACGAGACATTGTCGCGTACCATCGTCACTTCGGGGTCGATGCTGATCACGCTGCTGGCGCTGCTGCTGCTCGGGCCCGATGTGATCTTCGGCTTCACCGCCGCGATCACGCTGGGCATCTTCGTCGGCACCTACAGCTCGGTCTACATGGCCGCGCCGATCCTGATCTGGCTGAAGGTCACCTCGAAGAGCTTCGTTCCGGTCGAGACCGAGATGGACCGCCAGGAAAAGCTGGCGCGCGAGCGGGGTTAGCTGTCAATTCATCCCCGCAATCCGGCGAAAATGCGCCGCCAGCTGCGCGGCATTATCCTCCCAGCTGAAGCGGGCGGCGTGGGCCGCTACGGCGTCTTGCGCGGGCGGGGCCGCGAGCACTTCACGCACACCCGTCGCAATCGCCGCAGCATTGCGTTCGACAATCCGCCCGGCGCTGTCATCGCGCAGCACTTCGCGCGCACCGCCGACATCGCTGATCACCAGCGGCGCGCCGCAGGCCAGCGCCTCCACCCAGGCATTGGCCAGGCCCTCGCGCTCGGAGGTCAGCACCATGACGTCGGCGGCGGCGAGCAGGACCGCCAGTTGCCCGGGCTTGACGCTGCCGGCGAAGTGCACGCGGTCGGCGACTCCTGCCTGAACTGCCAGGGCGCGCAGGCGGCCTTCCTCCGGACCCTTTCCGGCCAGGACCAGCCGCGCACCGGGCAATTGCGCGACAGCCGCAATCACCAGATCCTGCCCCTTTGCGGTTATCAGATTGCCCACCGTCGCCAGCAATGGACCGTCCCCGGGGACCAGCTGGGCCATGGCGGCGCGCGCCTCGGCGCGGGGTGCCGGACGGAATAGCGCGTGATCGAGCCCGGTGTAGTGCACCGCGATCTTCGCCGCATCCATGCCGAGCAACGCCATATCGCGCTTCAGGGCTTCGGAAACCGCGAGCAGCCCTGCCGCCTGCTCCGCTGCCGCCAGCATCTGCCGCCGGGCGAATGGGCGATGGCCCCACAAGATAATGTCCGACCCGCGCGCCTTGATCGACAGCGGCAGGCCGAGCGCGCGGGCAATGCGGGCGGCGGCGGGGCCGTCGGGAAAGAAGAACTGGGCATCGACCACATCGAATTGCCGCTCCGCATGCAGCCGCAGGGCCAGCGGCAGCACCGCGCGGGCGATCAGCCTGGCGTTCCAGCGGACCCCGATCCGGGGGATATAGGGATAGCGCGGATAGTGGACCTCGACACCCCAGTCGTGCGCAGACGGTCCCAGCGCCAGTTCCTCCGGCTTGTTGAAAAGTCTGTGGAAAGGCGGTGGAGCAATCGCCACGGGATGCACCACCACCAGTTCGACATCGCCGCGCCTGGCCAGCGCCTCGGCCTGCCGCGCGACGAACAGGCCAAAGCCGGGCCGAGCCGCGCTGGGAAACAGCGTGCTGATTGAGAGGACCCGCAGCATCGCGTTCAGAGCCTGCGTACCAGCATCTCGGCGAGTGCCAGCCACGGCGGGCTTTCGACCACCACCTGCTTGCTGCCCGCACCGGGCGGCAGCAGGGCGACGCGCCCTTCGTCGCGGTCGATCATCCGGCCGAACGCGAAGCGCCCGCCCGGACGCGGCGCGAGGACGTCGCGGTTGAGCAGCCGGGCGTAGTGTTCGGGCGCGGTCTGGCGCAGCCATACCTGGTCGCCGGCGCGGTATTCCCCGGCGCTCGCCTCGATCGCCATCGCCATCAGCGCGCCCCCGCCCGTTTCTTTGGCCCCGCCCAGTGCAGTCGGCAGCACCGCATCGCGTGGGGCAGACAGCGCCTCGGCCCCGCCCTCGCCCAGCCGTGCCACGAGCCGCGGTTGCGGGCTTTCATCGCCGCGCAGCAGCAGTTCCGGTTCGACCGCCAGCGCGGCGGCGATCTTGTTCATCCAGCCGAGCGAGAGGTTGCGCATGCCGGTTTCGAGCCGGCCGATGGTCTGCGCGGTGGTCGGCGGCGAACAGCGCGCGGCGACGTCGGCCAGTGTCATGCCTTTCTCGCGGCGGATATCGCGGATGCGGTTGATCATGCAGCCCCTCTCTCAATAACCAAATCGGTTTTTTCTTTCCTACAGTCCAGACAATTTGGCAAGCAGAGAATCATCCGGCCACCAGCGAGAGGAAGCCCCGATGCAGCGCCAGCTAGCTGAACGCGAATTGACCAGCGAAGGCCCGACGCGCCGCGCGGCACAACGCGGCGGGCGCAGTGTCACGGTCAATCTCGCCGAATCGCCGCTGACCTGGCTGCATGCGCGCGGTCACCTGTCTGACCGCCAGTTCGATGCCGGCGAACGGCTGCGCGCCGATTGGGAGCGTGCCCAGCTTTCGCCCGCCATGACCATGCGCTGGGATGCGGTGCGGGTTGCCGGATCGGGAGACCGCGGCCTCACCGCCAGCGAGCGCCAGATCGCCGCCAAGGCCCGCTTCGACGGCGCGGTGGCGGCGGCAGGACCAGGGCTGGTCGATGTGTTGTGGCGGGTGGTCTGTGCCGGGGAAAGCCTGGCCCACGCCGAACGGGCGCTGGCCTGGCCAGTGCGCAGCGGCAAGCTCGTGCTCGGCCTCGCGCTCGACCGGCTCGCTGCCTATTACCGGCTCGGCTGACCCTCCCCAAAAGGATCCCGCAATGACCATGCCATCCGCCGAACCCGACCGCTTCATCGTCCGCGCCCGTCCCGGCTTCCTTTATGTCATGTATGTCATGATCCTCGCCGCGTTGCCGGTCGGCGTGATCGCTGCCTTCCGGCCCGATGTCGCCGCGCGCATCGCACTGGGCATCCGCGATTATCTCGCCGCCTTTCCCGAGCAGCTCTATGCCCTGTTCGGTGCGGGCTACCTCGGCTACACTGCCGCGCGGCAATGGGGCAAGATCGCCGGCAGCGACCGCTGAGGGTGCGGAGCGCGCGATTAACCCTAGCGAAGGGGTTTGCCGGTAAGAGTTCATGCAAACCGGAGTTTCCGGCGAGTTCGAGGAGTTTCCCGGTGCACCTTCGTTTGTCCGCAACCAGCCTGTCCGGCCTCGCCCTGGCGCTGTCGCTCGGTGCCTGCGCCCCGGCTGACAAGGAAACCGTCGATGCCAAGCTCGCGCGCGCCGAGGCCGCCGCCACACGCGCCGAAACCGCGCAGCGCGCCGCCGAAGAAGCCGCCGCGCGATCGGCGTCCTATGTCGGCACCGCCGAAAGCGAGAAAGCGCCGGAACCCGAGACCTCCGGCCCCGATCCCGACGCCGACCGGCCGGTACCCGACAACGGCGAACCCGCCCCGCCCGCCTGACCCTTCGCGCCGCCCCGGCTTGCCTGCGCCGTCGCACCGGCTAAGTGTGCGGATTTTCCGCGCCGCAGGAGTTCCGCATGGCCAGTCCGCTCGTTTACGTTCTCAACGGACCCAATCTCAACCTGCTCGGCAGCCGCGAGCCCGAGATCTACGGGCACGACACGCTCGACGACATCGCCGGAATGCTCGAGGACCGCGCACAGGCGCTGGGCCTGGCGGTCGATACGCGCCAGTCGAACCACGAGGGCCACCTCGTCGACTGGCTGCACGAGGCACAGAGCAAGGGCGCGCATGCAGTGCTGCTCAACGCCGGCGCGCTGACCCATACCAGCCTGGCGCTGCACGACGCGATCAAGTCGATCACGGTGCCGGTGATCGAGGTTCACCTCTCCAACCCGCATGCACGCGAGGCGTTCCGGCGGCATTCCTATGTCGGTATGGCGGCCAAGGGCAGCGTCGCGGGGTTCGGAGCGCGGAGCTACCTGCTGGCGTTGGAGGCAGCGGCGGGACTTTAGCTCCCGGCTTGCGCTAAGCGGGTTCGCAGTGGCACAAGTCCGGCCATGACGCTCGATTTCTCCTCGCTTGAAAACGCCGTCGCCCGGTTGGGCGAAGGCCTTGTGCGCTACGAACGCGACACCACAGACCTGCAGATCCGCGACGGCCTGATCCAGCGCTTTGAATTCACTTATGATCTCGCCCACAAATCGCTGCGCCGGGCGCTCGCGGCGACGTCCGCCGTTCCCGAAGAAATCGACCGGATGAGCTTCCCTACGCTGATCCGCACTGCCGATGAGCAAGCGCTGCTCAAAGGCGATTGGCCGGCGTGGCACCGGTTCCGCGATATGCGCAACTTGACGTCGCATACCTATGATCTGGTCAAAGCGCTTGAAGTTGCAAAAGACATCCCGGCATTCCTTGAGGAAGTCCGTCAACTGCCCGAGCGGTTGCAAACCCTGATGTCGCGATGAGCGAAGTGACAATGACACCGGCAGAGCGGGCGATCGTTGTCGATATCCTCACTCATCACCTCCCGCCGGGCATGCGCGTCTGTGTTTTCGGCAGCCGCGCGCGCGGCACCACCAAGCGCTGGGCCGACCTCGACCTCTCGCTCGAAGGCGACACGCGGCTGGACCTTGGCCTGATGGGCAAACTGGCGGAGGCGTTCGACGAATCGCTGCTGCCGTGGAAGGTCGATCTGATAGACAGGGCAAGCGTCAGCGAGGCCTTCGGCAGGATTATCGACGAGCACAAGCTGCCGCTGTATCCTTAGCCGCTATTCCAGCGGCACCCCCGGCAGCTGCTTCGCCGTGCGGATCGTCAGCGAGGTTTTGATGCTCGCCACATTGGGCGCAGGTGTCAGTTTGCTGGTGAGGAATTCCTGGAAGCCCTGCAGGTCCTTGCTGACGATCTTCAGGATGAAATCGATCTCGCCATTGAGCATGTGGCACTCGCGCACCTCGGGCAGGCTGCGCATGTGCTCCTCGAACTGGCGCAGCGCGTCCTCGGCCTGGCTCTTGAGGCTGACCATCGCGTAGACCATGATCGCATAGCCCAGCCGCGCGGCATCGAGATCGGCGTGGTAGCCGCGAATCACCCCGGCGTCCTCGAGCGCACGCACCCGCCGCAGACATGGCGGCGCGGTGAGACCGACGCGCTGGGCGAGCTCGACATTGGTCATCCGGCCCTCGTCCTGCAATTCGCCAAGCAGGCGCCGGTCGATCGCAT
>CAVZRM010000001.1:0-637177 GCA_963777795.1 uncultured Alphaproteobacteria bacterium | reverse complement strand
AAGGCGTAGCGAATGATGCGGTCGGTTCCACGGCGGGTGAATACCGATGTCTGGATGACCAATTCGTTTTTCCCGCTTCCTTGCCGCCCGCCAATCTGCGAATATTCCCCTTCGCTATTTTCCCGGACGACCCAGAAATCGATGTCACCCGGCTCCATCCCTGAGAGTGGCGACTTGACCCCTGGCAACAGGCGGACGGGACGCAGATCCACATATTGGTCAAATTCACGCCGGATGGGGATCAGCAGGCCCCATAATGAGATATGATCAGGAACACCGGGAAACCCGACAGCCCCCAGATAGATTGCGTCATGCTGCGACAGGCGATCTATGCCATCACCTGGCATCATGGTGCCGGTCGCATGATAGGTTTCACCCCTCCAATCGAATATTTTCCAATCGATGGCAAAGCCTGACTGAGCGGCAGCGGCATCGAGCACCCGCATCCCTTCGGGCATCACTTCCCGGCCAATACCGTCGCCTGCAATAACCGCTATCCTGTACCATTTTACGCGCATTTCCCTCTGATATGAGATTGCAAAGTCTGCGGAATGCCGGGTGTCTAGGCAGGAAATGCCCATGGACGACAAGAGCGCTGATTACGCATGCCTCCGTGGCCCTGCCGGCATTCCCGCCGCGGCTCAGGCCGAATTATACCTGGCGTATCAAAGTGGTTTCACAAAGGAGCAAATCATGCTAGGAAGTATTTTCGCAGTGTGAGATTTTTTGAAATTCGAACCGGCCAGCAAACTGGAAAAAGTGCGTAAGCCCCGCTTTTCCAAGCAGCAGAGCAGCAAAGCCAGCTGGCCGGGAATGGAGTAGAGGAGAGAAGGCAGGATCACGGCCTACGGAGAGGTCAACCACATGGAGGATTTTGGGACGTCCAATTATCGTTCCTTTGCGCTGGGCGCGATGCTGCTGATCTATGTATTCGAAGTCATCGACCGCATTTTGCTCTCGCTGGTTCAGGAACAGGTGCGAGTTGAACTCACCTGTCCGACTTCCAGCTTGGATTGCTGGGCGGACCTGCATTTGTCGTCCTCTATGTGCTTTGCACGATCCCGATCGCTCGACTGGCCGAAAGCCGGAACCGGATCACGATCGTGGCGACTGGGGCGGCAGTGTGGAGCGCGGCGACAGCGGCATGCGGCCTTGCCACCGGCTTCGTACATCTGCTTGTTGCACGGATGTTTGTCGGCATTGGCGAGGCAGCCTGCGTTCCGGCATCCCATTCGGCAATCTCCGACTATTTTCCCAGCAAGAACCGGGCATCCGCGCTTGCCATTTTCGGGCTGGCAATGCCCATCGGCATTTTGTTTGCAGCCTTTGGCGGCGGATGGCTGGCGCAGAAGTTCGACTGGCGCACGATGTTCCTGATCCTGGGCGGACCGGGCGTCACGGCCGCACTTCTGCTCAAGCTGACCGTCAAAGATCCGGGTCGCGCAGACGAGCAACTGGAGACGCCCGGTTTTGGCGCAGCGCTCAAGTCACTTGGTGCGAAACGCTCTTATTGGCACGCTATTACCGGCGGCGCGCTGCTCGCGATTTTCGGGGCCTCACTGACCAATTTCTTCGTTTCCTATATTGTGCGCCGATACGGAATGGATATCGGCGACGCGAGTTTCGCTTTTGGCATCGTGTTCGGATTTGGCGTCGCAGCCGGAATCTTCGTCGGCGGCTATCTGAGCGACAAGCTGCAATATAGCTATCCGCGCGTCATCGCCTGGCTTCCCGCAACCGGGCTGTTGCTGGCGGTGCCGCTTTTCCTGATAGCCTTTTTTCAGACGTCCTATCTGTTGGCTTGCGTTGTCTTTTTCGTCGCATCCATCTTTCAGTTTCTGCACAATGCGCCAATGTTCGCCGTCGCACAGCAAGTGGCCGAGCCTCGCGTTCGGGCGACAGCATCTGCAATCATGATGCTTGTCCTGACGCTGGTCGGATTTGGCTTTGGGCCGCCCTGGTGGGAGCAGTTGCCGACTATTATTCTGCACAGTTGGCAGCCGAAGCCGGTTTGACCTTGCAGCTATGCACAGCCAATCCAGCCACCGCGGGATGCGCAGAAATCGGTTCTGCCGGTCTTCGGGCCGGACTGATGGTGGCGCTTGCTTTCGCTCTTTGGGGGGCGCTCCATTTCTGGCTGGTTGGCCGCACATATGCCGAGGACCGCTACGAAAATGAGCCTGTGCCTTGTCTCCAGGGGGTCCGGAACTCACCGATACCATCATCTTGTCGTGGCTATGCCCTCTTCGGATCATCGGCCATGAACGGCTCTTATCGAAGCCTATTGGGCCTTTCATAGATAATATAATTGGATAAACATAAACTCCCCACTTGCATTGGGAGGAAGTATCCTCCCTGGTCGGAGCCCGCAAGCGGTCTCCTCCACACCCACCTTCTGCGGGAGGGCCCGCAACGCCCCGGACAATCAGCGGGTCTGTCAGTAACGCTCTTGGTCGAGGCCAAGTGCGTTCAACCATCTTTCCTGTTAACCTAACCTTGGCTTTCATACCGCCATCTGGCGCCACGAATTGCGCCTTCATTTCTGGTTATCCTCTGATAGCGCTGGAAAGGCAGGACCTCCGCATCGCACACGCTATTTGTCCTCGGTCAGCCTCCAAGCCTTCTGCGGTAATTCTCCATGCGCTCGCGGCGCTGCGCGTTTCGTCCCGCTGGAGTGATCCAGTCCGCTTGCTCGGGGAAATGGTGCTTGAGATCGGCGAGTTTGACGACGCCGATGTGTTGCACGGCATCATCCGTGGTCAATCCTGCTGGCAGGTTCTGCCAGCGGGTGCAGAAGGTGCCGGCATGCAGACCGTCCGGATCCAGCCAGTTCGCAACCCCGGGATCGCTTACCGAAATCGCGTAAGTATAGGTACCATCAGCATTGGCCCGGGACTGGGAACCGTTGAGACTGCCGGTTCGCGCGATGAAATTCATCGACTGGCCCTGCCCCCATACATCTGACAGCTGAAAGCCCAGCGAGGCGGCCTGCTTGCGATCGATCCTGATGACGAGCGCTTCGTCGTCCTCCAGGTTGTAGTGGCCGCATTTGATATAGCCCCAGCCCGATACGCGGGAGACGATGTGGGTGTAGGTGTTGGTTGGCCGGCTGAAGAACACCTTGTGACCCCAGGCCAGCCAATAGGGACCGGCCGTGGCAGTGAGTTCCGCAGCGCGCTGCGCCAGTTCCGCCTCGGTCTTTGCCGGACGGAGCGGCGGTCCCGCTGTTCTGCGGATCGATAGTTGCACCGGATTTTCGCGCGACCAATCGTCGAGGGTGTCCCTGACTAGCAGAGCGCTATCGTGAGCTGCGGGATTGATCTGGAGATGGTTCACCCTGCCGTTTGCCGGCGTGCTGTCGAGCGTGATCGTAAAGGAACCATCAGCGGCAAGCGGCAGCTGGCCGAGGGTCACCATGCCGTTTTCCTCCTGCTGCGTCCGGACTGTCTGGTTCTTCGTTACGCCGGTTTGCGCCTCGTAGAAGATGAAGGTCTGCTGGGCCGGGGCGGTCCCGATGACCCGGCCGCGAATTTCATAGCTTGCCGCGCCGTCGATGGGGATGTTGCGGTAGATATTGTCGGGGTTGTCGAGCATCAGGCCTGAGAGCGGCACCTTTACCCGGCCCCACGAATGCGGCGCCGTTACCGACCAATAAGTGGAAGGCCGGTCCGTATCCTTGTTCACCACGCCGACAACCTGCGCCATCGCCGTGGCCTGCGCCGCCCGCCGCAGCGTCGTTCGGGCATCGGGCAATTGCGCGTTGGCATCGCTGGCATAGAGCGCTTCGAGCGCGCGGATCGCGGCCTGAACCGGCGCGCTTGCGTAGAGCCTGACGGCAAGCCGATCCCGGGCAATCTGGTCAGCCGAACCGAGGGTCGAGCCGATCCTGCCTGGCACGAATTCGGAACTTTGCTTCGCCGCTGAAAGCGCCGGGTTCATCAACAATACCGCCGCTGCAACAGCGGCCAGGGGCTTGGCCCGGACGAGTTCTGAAACTGGTGTAGCTACCACATTCATCATGCTGCTCTCCCACAATATTTAGCTCACATCAGACGGCGGACGTCTTCCCTGTTCTGCCGGCAAGCAGGATCAGTCCCACGGTCAGCAGGCCCAGAACCATGAATCCGCCGAACAGATAGTCATAGTTGCCGAAGCGGTCATAGACTTCGCCTGAAGCCCGCATCGATACTGCGCCGACCACCGCAATCATCGTCGCCATCAGGCCGCGCACGGTGCCGAAGGATGGCAAGATCGAACCGGTCGGCCAGCAGGGCATAGAAAGTCGGCGAAATCGCGCTGCTGGCAATGCCCAGCATGGCGGCGCAGCCGAACAGCACGGCCTGCCCGGTTGCAAGCAGAAGCAGCAGGTTGACGGCAATTCCCAGCGCGAACAGACCGGCCAGCAAGTGGACGCGTTCGAGCCGGTCCGCCACGATTGCGAGCACAATCTTGGTGGCCACCGCAGCAGCGGCCGTCACCGAGATCAGGCGGGCAGCCTGCATCGGCGACATGCCTGCCTGCACGGCCAGCGGAACCATCGAAATCGTGATGGCCTGCACAATGGCCAAGGCAGTTGAAGTGCTGATGCCAATTATCCAGAATTGCTTCATTTTCAATATGGTGGAGACCTTCTCCGGTACTGCTTGGTCAATGCTGCCACAGCCTGATTGGCTCCCTTCGCCGACTCCTGCGCGGCAGCTCCTTCGAGTTCCCGGGATCAGGCCGCTCGCGGATCGCAAAGGTTATCGCCAGCAAGGTCACCGTGACGACAGCGCCCATCACCTGCAGGGCTGATCGCCACCCCTGCGTCTCGATCAGCCAGCCGATCGCGGGTGCAATCGCAATGCCCCCGAGCGAACTGCCCATGGCAGACAGCAGCATGGCCCGCGCGCGGTGGATGGTGAACCATCTGGCCAGCAGGACGGTGGTGGTCAGCGTGCCTGCGCCTTGCAGCGCAACGGCCAGCATGCCGACGATGACCACCGCACTCAGCCAGATCGACGTCGAGACCGACAGGATGCCGAGGCTGAGGCCGAACAGCAGCGCACAGGCAAACATGATGCGCCGCGCCGGCATGCGGTCCAGCATCCTGCCGACCACGGGGGCGAGCACTGCGCTTCCCGCGTTCAGCAGGATCAGCGCGGTGTTCACTTCGGCGCGGGACAGGTTGAGATCAGCCGCGACCGGCAGGACGAAGAGGCCGAATGCGCTGTAGGTGGAGCCGACAACCAGTCCGAATATCACTGCGGTGAAGAAGACGACGCGCCAACCATAGTACATCGTGCTTCCTCTCTCGGTCCGGCCAAGCCGATCGCATTCCTGCGGCGGGAAGACTTAGGCTCGGCCGGTGAAGCGAAGCGTCATCGTATCGTTGCACCGGCCAGTTCCCGACTGCCGCCCCGCCGCAGGAGATTGCGACCCCATCTTGCTTACATGCTCAGTTTCAGGTCAACCCCGAACGTCCGGGCCTGCTGGAAGCTGGAAGCAAACAGCAGGGGCCGGGTGAAAGACGGAAACTGCGTGGACTTGTTGTCGTTCAGGTTGCGGGCCCACAGGGCGATCGTGCCGTCTGCCATGCCCAGCTTGATGCCGGTCAGCGCGATGCGTGCATTGACGATCCAGCTTGCGGGCGAGAATTCCGCGCCCTGGAATATCGGCAGGTTGACGTCCGGATTGGAATCCGTGCGCTGCCGTGAACGCCAGTTGGCATCGACGCGGAAGTTCAGGCGCGCCTCATCGAACAGGGGCCGCGTTTCATACTGGGCGGAGAGGCTGCCATTCCAGCTTGGAATCAGTGTCGGCTGAAAGTCCGTCGATCCGGCAGGCAAGCCGACCGATGCTATGACAATCGGGTTGATCGTCCCGACATATTTCACCTGATTATGGCCGACATTGGCACCGAGCGTGAGGCCATCGACCGGAAGCGCGGTGACTTCGAGCTCGAAACCCTTGACCTTGCTCTGCGCCTGCAAGTCGATGACCACGGTTCCCAGATCGGGCCGGCCCACATTCCTGCCGCTGTTGGCCAGCTGGACATGGTCGTAAGTCACCGAAAAAAGGGCAAGGTTGGCGCGAAGCCGGCGATCGAGGAGCGTGGCTTTCGCGCCCGCCTCCCACGATTTTGCCGTTTCAGGCAGCCAGTCGACCCCGCCGATCGACCCGCCGGAAACGAAGGCGTCGGAATATTTGGCATAGAGCAGGATGTCGTCAGTCGGCTTGTAGTTTACCCCAAGGGAGAACGAGGGCCTGGAATTGTTGTAGGTGAACGAAGTGACGGTCTGGCCAGTGATGGTCCCTGATGTGCGCGAGCCAGGAGTGGACGGAACGAAGGTGCCGCCGCTGTAGAATGTGCCGGACTTCTTGTCGTTGGTGATGCGGATGCCGCCGACCAGATCGATTTGCGGTGTAACGTGGACTTCGGCCTGGCCATAGGCGGCCAGCGATGTTGCCTTGTTGAACGCCACGGCCTCTGCGCCCAAGCGGCAGCTGACCGCTGGCCGGAATGGCCGAGAAGAAGGAAAATGTGCCGCGCATGAAGGGCGGCCCGCCTTCGCGATCCTTGGAATGGAAGTAGATGCCGCCAAGCGTAAGGGTCAGCAGGCGCGAGTTGTAGTTCAGCTGGAGTTCCTCGCTCCATTGCTCGCTGGTCACCACCCGGTGGGTCGCAATGTCCACGAAGCGATTGCCCAGCAAGGGCGCAAGGCTGGGGACAGCCGCAACTGCGCCGGGGGTGATGACCAATCCGCCCATGCCGCCGATCTGCGAGGCGCCAAACACATAGGACTTCCGGTAGGCCGCGATATTCTTGAGCGAAATGCTGTCGGAAAGGCGCAGCTCGCTGGTCAGGCTGTGCCCGGAATTGCGCTGAACGCCCGGAACGACCCAGGAGTTGTTCGCGACTGTAGGCCGCTGCGCCAAACCCGAGACGAACTGATTGGGAGAGTTCTTGAATAGTGCATCCAGCGTCGCCCCGGTTGCGCCAGCTGTCCCGTCGTAGGCAATCAGCGGCATGCCTTCGGGGGTGAAGTGGTCGACAGTGCGGTCGAACTTGTAGACCGTGCTGAAGTTGTCGCTGGGTTCGAATTTGACTGCGACGAACAGCGAATTGACATCGCGGTCGCCGAGGTATTCCGGTGAAACCAGAACGCCAAGATCACTGTCCGGCCCGGTCCGGTCCCAGACAGTGCCAGCACCAAGGTTCTTGATATCCCCCCGGCGCTCCGAATGGACGAAGCTGACATAGGCGCTGAACGGCCCCCATGCCGGCAAGTCGACGCTGGCGCGGTAACGGCGCTGGGCATAATTGCCGACAGTGGCTTCCAGCGTGACGCCGAATTCGCCCTTCGGATCGCGCGTCGTGAAGCTTACTGCGCCTGCGGTGGCATTCCGCCCGAACAGGGTGCCCTGAGGTCCGCGCAGCACTTCGATGCGTTCGATATCCGGAATATCGAAGATCGAAGCCTTCGATCCGCTGAGATAGACACCGTCGAGATAGATGCCGACTTCCTTGTCGGAGCCGGGAACCGTGCCATAGCTGATGGCACCGCGCATCGAAAACGCGGGCGTGCCCAGACCGCCCGATGCCGGGCGCACCGTCATGTTCGGCGCCAGGCCGCTCAGATCCTGAACGGTGTTAATCCGGTTCGCGGCGATCTGGCCCTGGCTGATCGCCGTCACCGCGATGGGAATGTCCTGGACATTCTGCTCGCGCTTCTGCGCGGTCACCACGATTTCCTCAAGCCTGCCCTCGCCGCTTTCGCCAGCGGCCTGTGCAAGCGCCTGTCCCGATGAAACCGTGCAAGCGGCTGCGGCCACTCCAATCATCAGGCACGCACGCAGTTCATTGATCCTGTTCATGTCCTACTCCCCTCTTCAGCATTTCGCGCTTCTTGAGGGGAATGGGCTGCCGCCGCGTCTCCCAAACGGGAGTTTGTCAAAATTGACGTCAAAAGCTCCTTTGGGACGGGTGCGGCCCTCCGATCAGAAGTTGCTGCCGCCATCGATGTTGACGTTGGCCCCGGTCATGTAGCTGTTGGCCTGCGAGCCCAGCCAGGCAATCGCCTTGCCATATTCGTCGACCAGCCCTGCCCGGCCCATCCATGCGGTATCGCCGCCGCCGCTGCCAAATTTCAGGTTGCCCAGCTTGAGCACATCGTAGGGGTTGGTGGGGTCGAGGCCGGCTTCCTTGAAATAGCCGTTCATCACCTCGCCCCAGTTGCCGCCTTCGACCATGATCGTCCCTGGCGAAAGGACATTGACCGAAATGCCCAGCGGCGCGAATTCCTTGGCATTGGCGTGGCTCATCGACACGACCGCAGCCTTGGTCATGTTGTAGATGTGCAGCATCGGCGATGCACCGGAAGTCGAGGTCGTCGAGATGTTGACGATCCGGCCCCACTGCGCCGCCTTCATCAGCGGCAAAGCTGCCCGCGTCGTGCGCACATAGCCCAGCGTGATGCGGTTGTAGGCCTCGCTATAGACGGCCTCGTCGGCAAAACTCTCGAACGCGCCATGCGTGCCGATCGAGTTGGCCGCATTGTTCACCAGCACGTTGACGCTCTGCCACTGCTTGCCGATCGCCGCGAACGCCGCATCGATCTGCTCGCTGCTGGACATGTCGGCGGCGAAAGTCAGCACCTCGGGGCTTCCGGCCTCGGCGCACTGTCCGGCGGTTTTTTCCAGTCCCTTGAGGCTGCGCGCGACCAGCGCGAGCCTTGCGCCTTCGGCGGCGAAGCAACGCGCTGCCGCCCGGCCTATCCCGCGCGACGCTCCGATCAGGACGACCTTGGCGTCCTTCAAGCCCATATCCATTGCCAGATTCCCTTTTTCAGATTGCTGCGCCAGCTGGCGAGGTCAGAGCTCGTAGCTGGCCAGATAGTCGCCAAACTGCGCGCGGATGCCTTCAGCGCGTCAGCCCGAACTCTTCGGCGCTGTAGCGATGCTCGCCATGCGCGCCCTGTGCGGTTGCGCTGGAGCCACGCCTCCATTTCGGCGCGGCCCGCAGCGGACAATGTCGTCCCCAGCCGGGCATAGAGCCGATCGACAGTGCCGAACGGATCGGCGTTGAAGTCGGCATGCTTCACATCGATGAAATGCGCGTCGCCGTGGGCGCGGCGATAGTCCATGACCCTGCCGATGCTGACTGTCAGGTGCTCCAGCACGAAGGCACCGATTTCCTGCGGCGAGGCGGCGTCGCCGGACAGCAGGCCGCGGTGCGTCTGGCTGACCACGCTGGCCACCGAAGGAATGACCTTTGCCGGATCGCGGTGACACATCACGATCACCGCATCGGGATACTGCCGGATCAGCGCATCGACATGGAAATTGTGCCACGGGGCCTTGACCAGCCAGCGGCTGGGCGGGCGACGGCTTTGCAGCAGTTTCAGCGCCCGCGCGTGATAGGCATAGGCGCTCGTCATGTCGCAGGTCCGCCACCAGCGGGTATAGGACCAGGCGGGCCAGCCGAGTTCCTGGTTGCGGAAATCGAGCCGCAGCAGCGCCGCGTCGTCGACCGGCCCGCCGGCCTCCTGGATATGCACGTTCTGGCCAAGGCCGCCTGCGCCGTGCAGCGCAGCGCGCTCGGCCAGCATGCGCGGATCGCTCGCCTCGGTGGCCAGATCGGGCGGCGGAACCGGCTCGGCCGCTTCCCAGCCGCGCAGGAAGCGCCATTGCGGATCAGTCGCCAGAAATGCCTGGAGCGCGGTCGTGCCGGTGCGCGGCAGGCCGATGATGAACACCGGGCGATCGACGCTTGCCATCGCGCGATTCGGGATGCCGGGCAATCCAGTCCTCGATCCGCAGCCGCGAGGTCAGCACGCCTTCCAGCCGCGCCTCGATCCTGCGCCCGTGCCACCTCGCCGAAGTCACGCTCCGACATCGTGGCGACGAGCTTGCCCAGCCCCTCGCGCCAGCCTTCCGCGCCGAAATCGTGGAGGCCAGTTGCGCTGGCGGCGCGTTCGATCAGGGTCTCTGGCGATGCAATCGTCATGGGAAGCGGCTCCAGCGGGTGGTGTAGGGTTCGGCATAGCGCCGCGAATAGGCGCGCTTGCGGCGAGCAATGATTTCTGCCCGCTCTTCAGGCGTGACATGCGCGGTCCCGGCGGGAAGCGCGGCGAGGATCTCGGCAAGCGGACCAACCGTCAGGCGCGCCTCGGGGCGGCGTTCGGTGCGCACATAGCGGAAGGTGATGTTGCCCCGCCGGTGCCCCACCGTGTCCAGCCAGTTGGCGATGCCCGGGTCCTGGTGGGCGATCACCATGCGGTAGAGCCCGTCGGCGTCGCGCCGCGCCTGCGCGCCGTTGAGGCTCATCTGGTGGTGCGAGGGATCGAAGCTGCGGAACCAGGTGTCGCCCAGCGCGACGCTCCAGAACAGGCCACCCGGATCGTCGAATTCGAGCAGCATCGCCTCATCGGGTTCCAGCACGAAGAAGCCCTTGGGCGCGGCGCGCACTGTGCTGTGGCCGGAAAAGGCCAGCGGCTGGTCGCGGGGAATGACATTGTCGCCCTCGCGCCGGAAAGCGCGGGTATAGTCCTGCCAGAAGCCGAATTCCGCGACGAAGGTCTTGGCGAGCGCGCGCAATTCAGCCGCCACTGCCGCCGGCTCGGGCACTTTCAGGCATTCCGGCACGCCCTCCACGCCGGGCTGTTCGATATGGATCTCGGTGTAGCCCTCGGCATCCCAGTCATACTGGATTTGCCGCACCAGCAGGCTGAGCGCGCCTTCGGGCATCGGTATCCAGTTGCCCGGCTGCGGCTCGCGGCAGAAGGCAATTTCGAATGTCCCGTCGTCGCTGATCTGGAACTGGTCGAGGAAATGGTTGGACAGCGTGCCGCGCTCGCCGGAGACGACGAATTCGACATAGCGCTCCCCGCCATCGCGGCCATAGAGCCGGTAGGTCAGGTCATCGCGGATTTCGGTGGTCTTGGAATTCACCCCGTCCGGATTGTCGAGACCGAACTTGAGCACATCGTCCATCAGGCGGTTGAAGGCCGGCTGTTCCGGCCCGCTGCGATAGAGCAGGCGCTGGAGCCGCATGGTCAGCAGGCCCATGACATAGCGATAGCCTTCCGCGCGCTCGAGGTCGCTCTGGGCGAACTCGGAGGCGAGCATGCCCTTGCCCACGGCGCGAATGGCATCGCAGAATTCGTCCCACGCCGCGCCGCTGCGCAAATCGTCCAGCCGCGCCGCGTGCTGCCCGGCCAGTTCGCCAGCGACGTCCATGTGCATCTTGCGGTGGGTCGCCGTGGCATCGATCGGAGATCGCGTCTCGCCGCTCATGCGCCTGCTCCTTTTGCTGCGCCAATCGCCACCCGCGTCGCGAAGAGCCGGGCCTCCTTGCGGCTGGTGCGATCGGCGAAATTGTCGTCCGCGCCGCAGATCATCAGCGTGCGGCCATCCGGCCCGCCGAGCGCGCAGGCGAAGGCGCGCAGACCGTCGGGCAGGAATACGGCATCGACGATTGCGCCGCCGGGCGCAATCCTGAGGCAGCCGGACTGCACGTCTGCGGCCCAGATGTAGCCCTGCGCATCCATGGCGCAGCCGTCGAGCGAGGTGCCCGTGCCAGTCAGCGCCGGCTCCCGGCAGGCGCGTTGGTCCACCTTGGGCTCAAGCAAGCCCCAATCCGCGCGCGGCCCCAGCGAGCCATCGGGCTGTAGCATGAAAGCCGAAAGTCGCGGCTTCATCGTCTCGGCGGCGACCAGCGTGGCGCCATCCGGCGTGAAGACCAGGCCATTGGGAAACGCCAGTTTCTCGGCAACGATCCGGGCTTCGCCGGATGGTTCAACCAGCACGATCATCCCAAGATCATCGTCTCGAAGGGATAGGCATCGAAACCGATGTAGACCTGACCATGGGGCCTGACCGCCATGTCATTGAAAAATCCCACTATGCCGCCCGAAAGATGCCCCAGCTCGATCCGCCGCGCGATGCCGCGACCGCCTTTCTCGCGCACCAGCAACGCCTTTGCTTCCATCGATACGACCAGAAGCTCGCCAGCCGCCGTCCAGCCGATGCCACCTGGCCGATCGTCGATTTCCAGCTCGATCCGGGCCTCGCCTTCGCCTGAAAAACTATAGACCGTGCCCCCGCGCATGTCCGATGCCCACCAGCGCCCCGCGTGCCAGCGCGGGCATTCATAGAAATGCGCTGCCGGCCCGAAGGCCAAGACATTATCATGGCTCATGGAACACTCTCCTGTTACCGCGTCAGCGCGCGCCGCAGCGTAGCGATTCACTGTCGGCGGCAAGCCGAGATTGCCGCGAAGCGTTTCGGCTTCATAGCGCTCTCTGAAAAGTCCGCGTTCCTGCAACAGCGGGATGCACAGGCGGGAGAATGCGTCGAAATCCCCCCCGCGGATGATGAAGCCATCGGCGGCACCCTTCAGGAACCAGCGTTCCGCCGCATCGACGACCATTTCGGGCGTGCCGACGAATTCGGTTCGCGGGGTCATGAATTCCAGCGCGGCCTCTTCCAGCGTCAGGCCGCGCTGCCTGACATTGCGCAGGAATTCCGCCGGGCTGGTCGTTTCGATGTAAGAGAGGCGGTCGGCACCTTTGGTCCGGTCGGGTGCCTCTGCCGATGCGGTATCGAGGTCGGGGAACGGCGCGCTCGAGGGCGTAGTCGGGTGAAGTCATGGCCGCCGAAAAACAGGCCAAGCGGCGCCCAGGGCATCGGCGATGTCCACTTGCCGTGTCGTTTCGCGGTAAAGCTCTTCGACCTCGCCCGGCGTCGCGGCGACAATCGGCGATATCCGGGGCATGAAGACCAGATCGTCGCGGCTGCGCCCGAATCCGGTCGCACGGGACCTGACATCGTCCGCATAGGCCTGCGCCTCGCCGGGGTTGGAAGCCAGCGCGAAGATCGCATCGGCAAAGCGCGCTGCCAGATCGCGCCCCTCACCCGAAGCCCCTGCCTGGAACAGCACAGGGTGCCCTTGCCGCGAGCACTGGATGTTGAGCGGCCCTGCGGACTGAAAATAGGAACCGGCAAAGTTCAGGCGGTGCAGCCTGGCCTTGTCGAAATAGCAGCCACTGGCCTTGTCATAGACAAAAGCATCCGGTTCCCAACTGTCCCACAATCCCTTGCACACGGCTGACATGCTCGGCCGCCTGACGATAGCGGTCCTTCATCCCGTAGTCTGCCGGGCGGCTGTGATTGAGCGAAGCGGCAGGCACTGCGCTGGTGACGATGTTCCAGGCGGCACGTCCCCGGCTGATCAGATCGAGCGAGGCCATCTGCCGGGCAACGGTAAAGGGTTCGGCAAACATGGTGGAAACGGTTGCGACGAGTCCTATGCGAGAAGTGCTGCAAGCCACTGCCGAGAGAAGCGTCATGGGCTCCAGCCGGTTGAGCAGGTGCGGCGCCGAATTTTCCGTGATGAACAGCGTATCGGCGATGAAAATGAAGTCCAGAAGCGCACCTTCCGCTTTCCGGGCCTGGGTGATGTACCATTGGATATCGATGCTGGCATCCGGCTGTACGTCCTGGCGGCGCCAGGCTTCGGCAGTCGTCCCGGCACCATCGAGAATGACACCGAGCTTCATCGCGGCCCGCCGGCGAGGCGGCGGAGAGCCGTCTTGTGGCCATGCATTCCGTTGGCTCATCCTCTCCACTCCTGCATTCTTGTCGCCGACATTGCGCTTGCGTCACGCGCCCTTCATCCAAAGCTGGTGGATGTGTGGTGCAATGTCCCGCTTGGCGCACCTCCCACGTGGGAGGTGCGCGATGGAGATTCTTCGGACAATGTCTGGCATGGTGGTTTGCCTCCCGCAGTCTATCGGCAGTCGGCAGGCAGTTGCTTTTGGCAACGGGTCAAATGGCTGGAAATCAATGAAGAAACCGGACAAATCGAACAGCGAAATGGACGGGATCATTGCCTCCCTCTATGCCGGCGTCTTCGAAAGTCCCTACTGGGGATCGTTTCTGGAGAGATTCCGGACATTCACGCAAGCGAATTATGCCAGCCTGACATTCCAGAGGGCGGATGCAAGGTATGACGACATCAAGGTCATGAAAACGGGAACGAGTAATCAGGCCCGCGTGGATAGAGGTAACCCGACAGAGATTGTCAGGAAACTGTCGCTGCCCTACTCATCTCTCGACACCAACCGACCCTATCAGCTGCATGAAATTCTGGATTTTAATGACGAAAAGAACAGTGAATACATCCAGTATCTGACAGAAAACGATCTGACCCATGCTGTCGTCATGAGGGTTGTCGTGCCCAAGGGCGGAACCTGCTGGATATCCATTGGCTGTTCTGAAGAGCGTTATACATCGCACACCGGCGATTTGCTATCCCGTATCGCCCCACACCTGAGTTGTGCCGCACGAATCCTGGCGGATCTGGAGCATGAGCGCATGCGTGCCGATATCGCCAGTGAAGTTGTCCAGCGCCTGAATTTCGGCTGGCTGACGTTCGATGCCGAAGCCCGCATCATCGAGATCGATCCAGGCATGGAATCGGTGATACGCCATACGCCAGAGCTGCGATCCTGCGTGGTAGGCCGGCCCTTCCCGCTGCGGCGGTCGGCCAAATACGATCTGGCGGAAATCCTGCGCGCTTATGGCAAAGACGGGGGGCAAAGCCCGCGTGCGATCCACCTCATCGACGAACCCTGGCTGGATATGCTGGTCAGGCCGATCGGGCATCGTTCCCTGTCCGGCGCGGCGACCCCGGTCGCCGTTGGCTATGTGCATGGCGTCGGCGTGACCAGCGCGGATCGCCTCGGTCAACTCGAGCAATTGTTCGGACTCACGGGCAGCGAGGCCCGGCTGGCGCTGGCGCTCAGCCAGGGCAGGACAATTACCGAAGGCGCTGGCGATGTCGGCCTGACGATCGAGACGGCAAGAAATTACAGCAAGCGAATCTACTCAAAGACCGGCGCGCGCGGTCAGGCCGATCTTGTCCGCATTATCCTGGCCAGCGTGATTTCAATCTCGTAGCCCGTCACCCGGCGGGGTCGCGAAAGGGCCCGGCAATGTGCCCGCCATCGACGACAAGCGACGATCCCGTGCAATAGGCGCTTTCGTCCGAGGCGAAGAACAGCGCCGCATATCCGATCTCGCGCGGCTGTCCCATGCGCCGGATCGGCTGGCGCGCGATGGCCTGATCGAGCCGCGTTCTGGCTGGTGACCCGGCCGGACCGACCAGCGGTGTCTCGATGATGCCGGGATGGATGGAGTTGACGCGGATGCCGCGATCGCCAAGTTCGATCGCCAGCGACCGGGTCATGCCGGTAACCGCGAATTTCGTGGCGACATAGCTCGACAGGTTCGTCACCCCCACCAGCCCGTCGATCGAGGAAATATTGATGATCGAGCCGCCACCGGAGGCGGACATCGCCGGGACTGCGCTGCGGATGCCAAGCCATACGGCATCGAGGTTGAGATCGACGATGCGACGGTGATCGGCTAGGGCGGTTTTCTCGATCGGCCCGGCAATCCCGCTCCCGGCATTGTTGACGAGGATATCCAGCCGCCGATGCCGCTGCATGACTGCGGCGATGGCGCGCTGCCAGCCTGCCTCGTCACAGACGTCCAGCTGGACGAATTGCGCCGACGGCCCGAGCTCCTCCGCGAGGCTCTGTCCCCGTTGGGACTGGATATCGGCAATGATGACCGTTGCGCCGTGTTCGGCGAAGACGCGCGCGATTCCCTCGCCGATGCCT
Organism: uncultured Alphaproteobacteria bacterium; assembly: GCA_963777795.1. Classification (GTDB taxonomy): domain Bacteria; phylum Pseudomonadota; class Alphaproteobacteria; order Sphingomonadales; family Sphingomonadaceae; genus Novosphingobium. Next base: position 621,509 of record CAVZRM010000001.1, on the reverse strand, counting down.
TGGGCCCCGCCGGTGACGAGCGCCACCTTCCCTGCCAGCCGCCGTGCCTGCTCCATCGTGCTTCCTCTCCAATTCCTGCCGGTTTGCCCCGGAAGCAGACCGGATTACAGGTAGCCGCAAGTCAGACCAGTCAAAAGCGGCGATACCAGTCTGCCCGGTTTATGAAAACAAGGCGCATCGACACTCCCGTTCGGGAGGTGATGCCTGCCGATTCGGCTGGTATCGTTGATGCCGAAACTGGTGATCGCCTGGAGAGGGAGCGAAATGGAAAAGTTTGAATCCAAGCAGGAATTTGCCACGTCGGACGAGTATCCGCTCCAGCCGGAAACAGCCGGAGCCTATACCAGCGAAACCTATAACCACTGGGTCTATGACCCGGCACAGGGCATCGGGCTCAATGTCTGGTTTGCATCGGGCAAGAACGGCGGCGGCAAGCCCTTCCCCGAGTTCATGGCCACGGTGATCGCCTTCGTCGATGGCGAAACCTATATCGGCCATAGCGAAGGGCACGGCAATCATGACAATGGCGTGGCAGCCGGCAATGCTTTCCTCACTTTCACCGAACCCTTCAAACACCTGAAGATTGATTATCTTGGACTGCTGAAGCGCAGCACGGGTGTTGCCACTGCCAGCGCGGTGGGGGATGGACAGCAACCCCAACTCAGCATGATGGACCTGTCGGTCGATATCGTCAGTCCGCCCATCGAGCAGGGCACGCAGGGCGACCGCGGCACCGTAGCGTCATCGGGAACCGTGCCGCGCACTGCATTGCGCTATGAACAGCTCTGCCGGATATCAGGGCCAATACGGATCGGTGCGCGTTCGTTCCAGCTCGATGCACTCGGCATGCGCTCGCACCGCTGCAATTCCGCGAGCATCTATGAGAGCGGCGCGGTCGGCCACACCTGGGCTACGGCGCTGTTTCCCAGCGGGCGCGGCTTCCACCTCCTGTCCTATCAGGTCGAACCCAAGGGCGAAGTCGGGTTTCTCTATGGACACTATTTCGATGGGAAATCGCTATCATGACGCCAGGGTCATCAGGTTTCCCTACTTCAGCGGCGTTTCCGGTACCGAGCAATACACGCTCGAACTGCTGGTCGGCGGCCAGCGGCTGGAGATCGGTGTGGATTCCTATGCGCCGCTGGTCAACATTCCGGCCAGCGGGCCGCAACTGAGCCGGTCGGCAGCCCGCTTCCGTTTCGACGGCGAGACAGGCGGCGGCTTGCTCGAACGATCGCTCAAGCCCGAATACCCCTCGGGCGGCGAGTATGTCGACCAGTCGTGACAGTCCGCTCCCTGTCAGCAGGGTCCCAGTCCATAACTTCAGAGTAGAGCCATGACCTCAGCCTTCGAATATCCGGCTATCGACAGCCTTCTGGCGCAAGTCCGGCAATCGGCTGGCCTGAACGAGTTCGGCGAAGAGAGCTATCGCGAAGGCCTGGCGAGATTGCTCGACGGTCTTCAAAACGAAGCGCAGCTGGATGACTCTGCAGCGCACCGCGTCATGGATCAGATCAAGCGCAGACTGACGAACCGGCTCGAAGTGGAAGAGTGGTATCGGCTGCATCCGGAAACGGCCCAGGTGAAGATTGGCTGTCCCACCTCGATCACCGGCTTGCCGCGCACTGGCACCACCGCTCTGACCAACATCCTGTCGCTGGACGACAGCTTCCGCCCCTTGCGTAGCTGGGAGCAGAACAAGCCTTGTCCGCCGCCGATCCTGGCCGAAGAAGCCAGCGATCCCCGCCGACTGGCAGCCGAAGCAGAGGTGGCCCGGCTCATCGCCGAGCAGCCCGAATTTGCAGCTATGCACCTGTCCGATCCGAACGCCACGGAAGAGGACGTGGAGGTGCTGGGCATGGCTTTCCATGCGCAGCAACTTACCCTGCCGATCTTCGGTTATCATGCCTGGTGGCGCGAGGCGGACTTGCGACCGGCATTCGCCTGGCACCGCCGGGTGATAGCGCTTCTGCAATCCCGGCGCGGACCCGGCACATGGCTGTTCAAGGCTCCGGCGCATAACTTTCATCTTGATGCCGTATTTTCCGCCTATCCCGATATGCGGACAATCATCACCCACCGCGATCCGGCAAAGGCCATCCCGTCGGCCATCAGCCTGCTGATCGCGCTGCAACCGGCAGGCGCAAGGCCTGATCCGGAGGAGTTCGGCAGACGGCATGCCGAACATCTGCGCATCGGCACGGAGCGCGCCATGGCGGCAAGGGCGCGAATTGGCGAGGAGCGCTTCCTCGACGTACATCATAAGGACTTCGTCGCCGATCCGTTTGGCACGCTTGAGAAAGTCTATACGTTCCTGGGCAAAGAGCTGCGTCCGCAGGCGCTCGCCCTGATGAAGGAATGGCATGTCCGCAATCGCAGCGGCGCGCATGGCTCCCATCGTTACACGGCCGAGCAATTTGGCTTGAGTGCAGCGCAGATCCGCGCGGACTTCGCTCCCTATATTGATCGATACGGCATAGCTGCGGAAGGCTGAGCGGCGCGGGCAAACGCCGAGATCAGGCGGGCAGCGCGGCCACTTCCTCCAGCACCCGCGCGGCGTGTTCCTGCCGGCAGATCAGCAGGTCGGGCAGGGAGACGTCGGCCTGGTTGTAGATCAGCGGGCTGCCGTCGATGCGGCTGCAATGCAGGCCATGCGCCAACGCCACGGCGACCGGCGCGCAGCTGTCCCATTCGTATTGCCCGCCGGAATGGAGGTAGATATCCGCCTCGCCGCGCACGATCGCCATGGCCTTCGCGCCGGCGCTGCCCATCGGCACCAGATCGGCGCCGAGCCTTTTGGCGACCTCGGTCGCCTCGCGCGCCGGACGGGTGCGGCTGATGACCATGCGCAAATTCTCCGGAGCCGGCGGAACGGCCATCGGTTTATCGCTGCGCAGCACCAGCCCCAGCCCCGGCAGAGCCACCGCACCGATGCTGGCGACGCCGTCGATGGCCAGCGCGACATGCACCGCCCAGTCAGTGCGTTCTTCGCTGTATTCGCGGGTGCCATCAACCGGATCGACGATCCACACGCGCGACTTTGCCAGGCGCTCGGAATTATCCTTCTCCTCCTCGGACAACAGCCCGTCATCGGGCCGCTGTTCGCGCAGCGCATGGACAAGGAACTGGTTGGCGGTGGCGTCCCCCGCATTGCCCAGCGCCTTGAGGCTGAGCATGCCCGAGGCGCGCACCTCGATCAGCAAGCGGCCGGCGACTTCGGCGAGATGCGCGGCGAGTTCGGCGTCAGACATTCTCATTCACAATATCCGTTCGTGTCGAGCGAAGTCGAGGCACCCTTGCTCACCGTGTCTCGACTTCGATCCTATGGATCGAAGTTTATCCCGAGCTTGTCGAAGGGCTCGACACGAGCGGGTTTGGTTGGAATTGGTTCAAAGATCGCCCAGCAGGGTATCGACGATCAGCGTGGCGGCCTGTTCGGCCGTCATGCTGGTGGTGTCGATGCGCAGTTCGGGATTGGCTGGTTTTTCATAGGGGCTATCGATGCCGGTGAAGTTCTTGAGCTCGCCCGAACGCGCCTTCTTGTAGAGCCCCTTGACGTCGCGCTCCTCGGCAACGGCCAGCGGGGTGTCGATGAACACCTCGACGAACTCACCCTCGGGCAGCATCGCGCGCACCATCTCGCGGTCGGCCTTGAACGGGCTGATGAATGCGGTGATCACGATCAGCCCACCATCGGTCATCAGCTTGGCGACCTCGCCAACGCGGCGGATGTTCTCGATGCGGTCGGCCTCGGTGAAGCCGAGATCCTTGTTGAGCCCGTGACGCACGTTGTCGCCGTCGAGAAGGAAGGTGTGCCGGTTCATCCGGTGCAGCTTCTTCTCGACCAGATTGGCAATGGTTGATTTGCCCGAACCCGAAAGCCCGGTGAACCACAGCACGGCGGGCTTCTGGTTCTTGAGGCTGGAATGGGCTTCGCGGGATATGTCGAGCGCCTGCCAGTGGACGTTTTGCGAGCGGCGCAGAGAGAAGTTGAGCATGCCGGCGGCGACCGTGCCATTGGTCATCTTGTCGATCAGGATGAATCCGCCCAGCGCGCGGTTGTCGGCATAGGGCTCGAAGACGATAGGCTTGTCGGTGACGATCTCGGCAACACCTATGGCGTTCAGCTCAAGCGTCTTGGCCGCAATGTGTTCCATCGTGTTGACGTTAACGGTATATTTCGGCTCGTGGACCGTCGCCGAAACCGTCTGCGTGCCCAGCTTCAGCCAATAGGCGCGCCCGACCTGCAACGGATCGTCGTTCAGCCAGACGATGGTGCTTGCGAACTGGTCGGCGGCCTGCGGCGGATTGTCGGTCAGTGCAATCACGTCGCCGCGCGAACAATCGACCTCGTCGGCAAAGCAGATGGTGACCGATTGCCCAGCGACCGCCTGATCAAGCTCGTTGCCGAGGGTGACGATTTTGGAAACCGTGCTGGTCTTACCCGAGGGCAGCACGCGGATGGCATCGCCCGGCTTGACGCTGCCACTGGCAATCAGGCCGGAAAAGCCGCGAAAATCGAGGTTGGGCCGATTGACCCACTGGACCGGCATACGGAACGGCAGCGAGGCATCGCGCGCCGAATTGACCTCGACCGTTTCCAGATGTTCGACCAGGTTCGGCCCGGTGTACCACGGCGTGTTCGCTGAAGGCCCGGTGATATTGTCGCCCTTGAAGCCGGATATCGGCATGGCGGTGAAGCTCTCGATGCCGATCGATTGGGCGAAGAGCGCATAATCGGCGACGATGTCGTCGAACACCTTCTGGTCATAATCGACCAGGTCCATCTTGTTGACCGCGAGCACCAGGTTCTTGATGCCGATCAGGTGGCACAGATACGAATGCCGCCGCGTCTGCACCAGCACACCCTTGCGCGCATCGATCAGGATGCAGGCGAGATCGGCGGTCGAGGCACCGGTGACCATGTTGCGGGTATATTGCTCGTGCCCCGGGCAATCGGCGACGATGAATTTGCGCTTCTCGGTGTTGAAGAAGCGGTAGGCGACATCGATGGTGATGCCCTGCTCGCGCTCGGCCGCGAGGCCATCGACCAGCAGCGCGAAGTCGATTTCCTGGCCTTGCGTGCCAACCTTCTTGGAATCCGCCGTCAGCGCGTCGAGCTGGTCCTCGAAGATCATCTTGGAATCATAGAGCAAACGCCCGATCAGCGTCGACTTGCCGTCATCCACCGATCCGCAGGTGATGAAACGCAGCATGGTCTTGTGCTGGTGCTGGTCGAGATAGGCGTCGATGTCCTCGGCGATGAGCGCCTCGGTGACGTAGACCGCTTCGTCCTGAGTGGTCGTGGCCATCAGAAATACCCCTCCTGCTTCTTTTTCTCCATCCCGGCCCCGCCCGCATCCTTGTCGATGGCGCGGCCCTGACGCTCGGATGTGGTGGTCAGCAGGGTCTCCTGGATGATCTCGGGCAAGGTCGCAGCCGTGCTCTCCACCGCGCCGGTCAGCGGATAGCAGCCCAGCGTGCGGAAGCGGATCGAACGTTCGACCGGAACTTCGCCAGGCAGCAGCGGGAAACGGTCATCATCGACCATCAGCAACATGCCGTCGCGCTCAACCGTCGGGCGCTTTGCCGCGAAATAGAGCGGGACAATCGGAATGGCGTTGAGGTGGATATATTGCCAGACATCGAGCTCGGTCCAGTTCGAGATCGGGAAGACGCGGATCGACTCCCCCTTTTTCTTGCGGGCGTTGTAAAGGTTCCACAGCTCGGGGCGCTGGTTCTTGGGATCCCAGCCGTGGCTGGCAGAGCGGAACGAGAAGATGCGCTCCTTGGCGCGGCTCTTTTCCTCGTCGCGCCGCGCGCCGCCGAATGCCGCGTCAAAGCCGTAGAGATCGAGCGCCTGTTTCAACCCTTCGGTTTTCCACATATCGGTGTGCAAGGGACCGTGGTCGAACGGATTGATCTTATTCTCGACGGCTTCGGGGTTCTGATAGACCAGCAATTCCATGCCGCTCTCTTTCGCCATGATGTCGCGCAGCTTGTACATCTCCTGGAACTTCCAGGTGGTATCGACGTGGAGCAGCGGGAACGGCGGCGGCGAGGGATAAAACGCCTTGCGCGCCAGATGCAGCATCACCGCGCTGTCCTTGCCGACCGAATACATCAGCACCGGCTTTTCGGCTTCCGCCACCACCTCGCGCATGATGTGGATCGCCTCGGCCTCGAGCCGTTCAAGGTGGGTCAGAGTCCTGGTGGGACGGGCGTTTTGCATTCGAAACTCTCCAGCAGTTCTGGCTGCAACTAGACAACAAATCAGGCCTGCGCCCCTCCCATTCGGGAACCCGCTGGAAAACCTTGCAAGCTGCCCTGTCAGAGCGGAAGGCGCGGGGCAAACAAGACAAAGTTGGGGAGCGTAAAGTCGGTCAGGTGCCAAGCTTCCGGTCAATCTCGGCGATCTCGGAACGCAGCCACATGGTCTCGCTGAGGTTCTTGCCGCCGCTCGTTTCGAGCAGTGCCTCGCTGGCCTGCTTCTTGACCGCCAATGCCGCGCGGTTACCCGGTTCGGCACCCAGCGCGATGTCAACGAGGTGGATCGCTTCCAGAGGCCGCCCGGCATCGACGTGGGCCTTCGCCCGCGCAGCCAGTGCCCCCGCCCCGCCCGCCAGTTCGGCGATGTCGGCATCGACCGAGGTGCGCGGTACGCCATAGAGCGCGGTGGTGCCGTCCTCGTAGTGGAACCAGCCGGCATATTCGCGCCAGATCGATTTCACCGCCCAGCTTGCCTTGCCGTGGAAATCGCCGATCGCGACATTGCCGGGGAAGGCAAATTCGCGGACCAGTGTATCGACGGTCTTGCCGGCCTTCATTCCGTCGAGCGTGTAGTCGCGCACATAGGTCACTGCGGCTTCGATCCGGTCGAGGTCCTCGCGGATTCGGTCCTTGCCGATAATCGGCGCGCCGTGGCCGGTGATCAGGATCTCGGCCCCGAGACTGCGCACCTTGGCCAGCGACTTGAGATAGGTCGCCACCCGGCGCGGCTTGTCGCCGCGCAGCGTGTTGAGGAACGGCATGGAAAGCCACACCGGGCCAAAGGTGTTGCCGGTGAAGACGATCTTTTCCCCGGGCATCCAGACGAGGATATTGTCGACCGTCTCGCCTTCGGGGGCATGGATCAGCTCGAAGTTGCGATTGCCGACCTCAAGCGTCAGTCCCGCCGGTTCGACGAGGATATCGGGCACCACATGCGGCTGCGGCTTGGGCAGCCCGTCTTGCGCGAGCGTGGTGCCCCACAGCTTGCGGGTGCGCGGGCCGAAGAAGGCCTGCAAGCCCATCATGTCGGCCAGCGCCTCGTTGAATTCGGGCCCGCCAATAACCCTTGTTTCGGGGTCGCTGAATTCCGGCACGCCGCCGAAGTGGTCGGCATGGCTCTGGGTGAGAACGATATATTTGAGTGGGCCGGTGCGGTGCGGCTCGAGCAGCGCGACATTGCGGTCGGCATTGGCGTTGAAACCGGTGTTGACCATGACATCGCCGTCCGATGTGGTCACCAGGTAGGCGTTCGAAATGTCGGAGGCCATGAACACGTAGGGCGTGATCGCCACCGCTTCGGTCTGCGCATCGCCGGCGCGCACCAGACTGACGAGTGGCGGCGCTATTTCCCGAGCCTCGCTCACGCGCCGGCCTCCGCGAAATGGACCATGACCTTGGCCGAATCCGGCCGGGCAGCGAGCCTGAGTCCGTCGAGCACCTCGCCAAACGGCACCCGGTGGCTGATCAGCGACTGAATCTTGTCCTTCAGCCGCAGCATGGCGGCAATCACATGCGGCATCTCGGTGGGATATCCGACCGCCGTGGTAATCGTCATTTCGCTGGTCAGCATCGCGCCCGCTGGCAGTTCGAGCGACTGGTGATAGGCAGCGGTGATCACCAGGCGCGCGTGGAATTTCGCCATGCCGACCACTTGCGCCAGGATATTGGGCGCGCCGGCGGCATCGATATAGGCATCGGTGCCGACCGCTTGCTTGTACATGCACATTTCGGTGCCATGCAGCTTGCCGAGTTCCGCCTTGAGATCAACCTTGGTCGGATCGAGCGCGACCCGCGCGCCCAGCGCGCGGGCACGTTCGAGGCGCTCCTCGGCGAGATCGAGCGCGACGACATCGGTCACGCCGCGATCGACCAGCCACAGGATCATGCCAAGCCCGATCGGGCCGCAACCGAACACCACGACCTTGTCGCCCGGCTTTACCTCCATGCGGTTGACCCCGTGCATCGCCACCGCCAGCGGCTCGCACATCGCGGCGACCTCGTAGGGAATGCCCTCGGGGATCGGCAGGATCGAATCGCCGAGCCGCGCCTCGCGCACCAGCAACTGATCGACGAAAGCGCCTTCCGGGCCGCCGCTGCCAACATTGCTCGGCGTGTTCATCGGGTTGATGATCACCGCGTCGCCGCGCTTGATGCCCTCGACCTCGCTGCCGACCTCAAGCACCTCGCCCGCGCCTTCGTGACCAATCGGGGTCACGCCGCCGGGGGCGCGCATGATGCCGCCCCATTTGATGTAGGACAGGTCGCTGCCGCAGATGCCGACCGCCTTCATCTTGACGACGACATCCTTGGGGCCGGCCTCCGGCAGCACGTAATCGTCGAGCCGGACGTCGTTCACTTCGTGGATGTTGAGCACCTTCATCGCAATTCTCCCGTCGGTCCGCCTCAGGGCCGGACCATGTAACCGCCGTCGATGATCACCGTCTCGCCGGTCATGAACGAGCTGGCATCGCTGCACAGGTAGGCACCGATACCTTCGAAGTCCTCGGGATAGCCGGTGCGCTTGAGCGGCGTCTGCGGGCCGTAGGTGCCTTCGAGATATTTGGCCCCCGGTCCTTCGCGGTCGCCCATCATCGGGGTGATGATCAGCCCGGGCGCGACCATGTTGGCGCGGATGGCGTATTGACCCAGTTCGACCGCCAGCGCACGGATCACCGCGCCAGTGCCGCATTTGGAGGCGGCATATTCCATCTTGCCCGGCAGGCCCTGGAACAGCGACAGCGAGCCGCAGGCGACCAGGCTGCCGCCCGGTTCGCCAGCCTCGGCACGCGCCTTCATCAGTCGCGCACCTTCGCGCAGGGTGAAAAAGGCACCGTGCAGCGCGACCTTCTGGAATTCGAACCAGTGCTCGCTGGGCATGTCGAATACAGAATTGTATCGCGGCGAAGCGCCCGAATTGGCAAACACGCAATCGAGCCGGCCGAAATCCTTCATCAGCTTGCCATAGCCATCGACAATTGCCTGCTCGGTCGAGACATCGACCACATAGGTCTCCACCCGGCCCGCACCCGCTGCGAGCAATTCCGCCTTGGCCGCTGCATTTTTCTCCTCGTTGCGCGCCCAGATGGCGATGTCGCCGCCCATCTTGGCGCAGCCCATGGCGAAACCGAAACCGATCCCGCCATTGCCGCCGGTGACCATCGTAACCTTGCCAGTGCAGTCGAACAGGCGTTTCGCCATGCAATCCTCCGATTTCCCAAGAGCGGCGCAGCGCTGTCGGTCGCGCTGCATGTCCGCCTGCAATGTTTGGCCCAAGCAGCTTGCGCCGCAAGCTTGGTCCCTGTAGAAATCTGGCCATATCGTGCAGTCAGGGACACAATGCAGTGGTCACAGCTACCCCGGCCCCCGATAGCCCGGGGCCTCCGATCCTGTCTCCCCTCCCGACAGTTGCCGTCGATGCCGAGTTCACCGGTTCGCAGCTCTCGGCGCATCTCGTGCGGTTCAACATCCCGGTGCCGACCGACGCGCTGATGACCGCCGAGCCGGTCTATCAGATCAACATGTGCCTCACCCCGCGCCCGCTCCATGCCAGAGCCTGCTATCGCGCCCGCTGGGGTCTCAACCGGTTCGAGCGACTGGGCGACATCTTCATGGTGCCACCCGGCGAGCAGTTGCAGTTCCGCGGTGACAGCGGGCGGCAGCTGTCGATTGTCTGCCGCCTCGCGCCTGCGGCGATCACTGCGATTGTCGGCGGGGAACCGCAATGGACCGATGCAAAACTCGCCGCGACGCTCGACATCGCCAATGCCCGCATCCGCGCGCTGCTGTTTCGCCTGACCGAGGAAGTGCGGTATCCCGGCCTCGCCCGTGAGGCGATGTTCGCACACCTGGGCGGCGAACTGGCGATCGAGCTCGCGCGATTCTATCTCGAACGCGACGAGCAACCCGCCACCGGCGGGCTTGCGGGCTGGCGGCTCAGGCTGATCGACGAGCGGCTGAGCAGCGATCCGTCGGCACCATCGCTCGCCGGGCTGGCCGGGCTGTGCAATCTCTCGATCCGCCAGCTCACGCGCGGCTTCAAGGTCAGCCGGGGCTGCTCGATCGGCGACTATGTCGAGCAGCGCCGGATGGAGCGCGCCAAGCGCTTTCTGGTCGATGGCGAGAGCGTCAAGACCATCGCCTTCACGATGGGCTTTGCCTCGCCCTCGAGCTTTACCTATGCTTTCCGCCGCGCGGTCGGCATCAGCCCGAGCCAGTTCCGCCAGCGCCAGACGCGCGGCTTGCAGGCCGCCTGAACGCGCCTCGTCGGGTATTGGCCCGATCTCGATAGTCTGGCTATCCTGCGCGCATGATGCGCATTGCCAAGCGCGGTTGCTTGCCCGCAACTGCGCGGCAACGAGGCAGCGTTCAACCGCCGCCCGCAGGTGGGAAAGGAACGAGCAATATGCCTGAAATCATGGTGGTCGATGCACTGGTCGAACAGGCGCAGAAGGCAACCGGGCTGACGCAGTTCGACACCGAATCCTATCGCGAGGGCCTCGAAGTCCTCGTCCACGACTTCAACGCCGGCACCGCGCGCGGCATCCATCCGCAGTCGGGCGTCGATGCCTGCCGGAACGACATCCTCCACTGGCTGAAAAACCGGCTGCTGGTCACCGACTATCTGCGCCAGCGCCCCGAACTTCTCGACCGGCCGATCGAGCGCCCGGTCTTTGTCATGGGCGTGCCGCGCACCGGCACGACGCTGATGTCGAACCTGCTGGCCGCCGATCCCGCCCGCCGCTCGCCGCTGACCTGGGAGATCGACAACCCGGTGCCGCCGGCAACCAGCGCGACCCTCAAGACCGATCCGCGCGCGCTGGCGATCCTCGAGCAGGAAAACAGGCTCAAGGCGAGCAACCCGGAGATGTTCCGGATCTACCGCGGTTCGGCGATCTATCCGAACGAATGCGTCTTCTTCATGTGCCACGATTTCAAGACGCTGATGATCGAGAGCAAGGGCGTGCTGCCGCATTACAAGGAGTTCATCTTCTCCTGCGACATGACCTCAAGCTATGAATATCACAAGAAATTCCTGCAAGTTCTCCAGGCCGATGCGCCGGGCACATGGAACGTCAAGAAGCCGAGCCATGCGCTCTACCTCGAATATCTGTTCAAGGTCTATCCCGACGCCCGGGTGATCTGGACCCACCGCGATCCCTTCGTCGCCACCGGATCGCTGTGCTCGATCATCTCGATGAACCACATGCGCCACATGGGCTTTATCGACAACGACTGGCTGGGCAAGAACTACAGCTGGCAGGCCGCCGAGCACGCCAACCGGATCATGGATTTCCGCGACAGGTTCGGCGAAGACCGCATCATCGACGTGCAGTATTCCGACATGGTCGAGGACCCCATGGCGACGGTGCGCAAGGTCTATGCCGCGCTCGGCGATGCCTGGACACCAGAGGCCGAGGCCGGCATCCAGGCGTGGGTCGATGACAACCCGCAGAACAAGTTCGGCAAGCACGAGTACAAGTTGGCACAATACGGGCTGACCAAGGCGAAGCTTGAGCCGATGTTCGAGCGCTACCTGTCGCGCTACGATGTCGAGCTCGAAGGATTGTGATTTGCTGCTTCGTCATTGCGAGGGCGTAGCCCGAAGCAATCCAGGACGTTGCGAGAACCACTGGATTGCTTCGCTGCGCTCGCAATGACGAGACCCAGCTTTTGCTAGTGACGCGCTGAGAGGAGAGCAACGATGATCGAGGGCCGGTTCTACCAGCTCGGCTATATCTGCGACAATCTCGAAGAGGGCATCGCCCAGTTTCGCGGGCGCGGGATGACGCATGAGCCGCATGTCATCGAGGTCGATCAACCGGTCGATTCACCGCAGGGCGAAGTGATCAACAGGCTGCGCCTCGCCTTCATCTGGATCGGCGACGTGCAGTACGAGCTGATCCAGCCGGTCACCGACCCGCTTGGCATCTATGCCAATGCGCCGGCGAACGGCGCGCCGATCCGCTTTCACCAGATCTGCATGCGCATCGAAGGCAGCTGGGAGGATTTTTGCGCGCGGGCGAAGGCGCAGGACCTGCCGCTGGTGATGTGGCGCGACATGGGCGGCGACAATCTCAAATTCGCCTATCTCGACGCCCGTTCGACGCTGGGGCACTATCTCGAATACACCTGGATGACCGATGCCGCCTGGGATCAGATCAGGGCGATGTGATGAAGTGCCCCTCCCCGATCATTCCCGTCATCCCGGGCTTGACCGGGGATCACGCTATTTTCTGGCAGTGGTGTTGAAAGCAAGCTGGACCCCGGGTCAAGCCCGGGGTGACGCAGAGCAATAATGAATAGAGAGGACCATATGAGCTTCCAAGCCCCCGACCTGGCCGCACTTCCCCGCTATCCGATCATCATCGGCGATGCCCGCGAGGAGCGCGGCAGCGGCGCGGTGATGCCGCATGTCTATCCCGGTAACGGCCGGGTTACCCGCGAGATCGCCATGGCCAATGCCCAGGATGTCGATCGTGCGGTCATGGCGGCCCGCGCCGCCTTCCCCGGCTGGCGCGCGCTGCCCGGCGACCAGCGACGCAACCTGATGTTCAAGCTCGCCGCGCTGTTCGAGGCCAGGAGCGCTGAATTCGCCCCCAGCCTGATCGCCGAGAACGGCTCGATCTCAGCCTACGCCCCGTTCATGGGCTACGACGCGGCGCAGAAGTTCCGCTATTTCGGCGGCTGGGCCGACAAGATCCACGGCCGCACCGTGCCGATGTGGGGTGCCCCGGCGCACGACTATGTGACATACGAGCCCTATGGCGTGGTCGGGGCGATCATCCCGTGGAACGGGCCGTTGTTTGCCGCCACCATGGTCTTGGCCCCGGCGCTCGCCACCGGCAATTGCGTCGTGCTCAAATCCCCTGACCTCGCGCCTTACAGCGCGATGAAGCTGGTCGAGCTGATCCTGGAGGCGGGCTTTCCACCGGGCGTGGTCAACCTCGTCACCGGCGCGGCCGATGTCGGCGAGGCGATGGTCGCGCATCCCGGCATCGACAAGATCGAATTCATCGGCTCGGGCGCGACGGCGAAGAAGGTGCTGGCCAGCGCCGCGCAGTCGCTCAAGCCGGTCGGGCTCGAACTCGGCGGCAAGTCGGCGGTGATCGTGTTCGACGATGCCGACCTCGCCAGCGCGACCAAATGCGGCGTTTCGGGCGCGGTATCGGCCAATGGCCAGGGCTGCGTCAACGGCACCCGGCTGCTCGTCCAGCGCGGTATCTACGACCAGTTTTGCCAGATGCTCGCCGCCACCGCCAATCACATCGCGCCCGGCGATCCGATGGACCCGGCGACCATGCTCGGCCCGGTGATCTCGGAAGGCGCGCTGAGCCGCATTCTCGGCATGGTCGAGGGCGGGGTGAACGAGGGCGGGCGCGTGATCGCCGGCGGCCAGCGCATGGGCGGCGATCACGCCCCGGGCTACTTCCTGCCGGTCACGGTCCTCGCCGATGTGCCCAATGCCAGCCACATCGCGCAGAACGAAGTATTCGGCCCGGTGCTGGTGGTGACGCCGTTCGACACCGAGGAAGAAGCCATCGCGCTCGCCAACGGCTACCGAATACGGGCTTGGGGCTTATGTCCACACCCAGAACCTGCGCCGTGCGCATCATGTCACCGGCCAGCTTCAGGCGGGCATGATCCACGTCAACGGCTCGGGCGAGGCGATGCAGCCCAATTGCCCGTTCGGCGGCTGGAAAAAGAGCGGCCACGGGCGGCTCGGCGGCATCGAGGGGCTCAACGAATTCATGCAACCCAAGAATATCTGGATGTCGCTCAAGGGACCGGAGGCCTGACCGTGGCGGAATTGCTCGACCCTATCGAACGCTCAGGCCGAGGCGCGGCGCTGCAGGCCGAAGTGACCGGCAGCGCAGCCGCTCCGTCATCGCCGCTCGAAGCGAGCATTCGCGATTTCGTCATGGCGGAAGTGTGGAACCGCCCGGGACTCGAGCGCCGCGCGCGCTATCTGATCTCGATTGCCGGCTGCGCGATGACCGCCACTGCGCCCGACATTTTCGACCGCTATGTCGCAGGCGCGCTGCAATCAGGGCTGCTCAGCCTCGCCGAGCTGCGCGAAGGCGCGCTGCACATGGCGGTTTACGGCGGCTGGGGACGCGGCGAGGCAATCGACAAGGCGGTCAGCCGCGCGGCGCAGAAGCTTGGCCTGCCGCCCGCCGACAGCCCGCCGATCCGGGCCGAAGCCTGGGATCCCGAGGTACGAACGGCGCAGGGCATGGAGGAATTCACCCAGACGATGACCTTCCCCGGCGGGCCATCGGCCAGTCCGTTTCTCGAAGCGATCAACAATTTCGTGTTCGGCGAGATGTGGTGCCGTCGCGGCCTCGACCAGCGCTCGCGCCGGTTCATGACGCTGGTGGGGGTCGCTGAAAGCGCAGCCGAAGTACCGATCAAGAGCCATTTCCACGCCGCCATGGCGAGCGGCAACTGCACGGCGGACGAGTTGCAGGAATTCGTGCTCCACTACGGCCTCCACGCCGGCTGGCCCAAGGCTTCGCTGGTGCAAGGTATTGTTTCCGAAATGGCAAAGAAGGTCGAAGCCGGCCTGCCGTGGAACGGGTGAGGTTACCCTCCCATCCGGGGGAGGAGCTTTTGCAGACGGAGAGATCAGAGACTATGGCACTCGCAATCGACATGACCGGCAGGGCCGCGCTGGTGACCGGCGCGGCATCAGGCCTCGGCCGCGCCACCGCGCGCAAGCTGGCGGAAGCTGGTGCGAGCCTCGCACTGGTCGATGTCAACCTGGCCGGGCTGGAAGAAACCGCGAGCAAGCTCGGCAATGCCGCCGCACTTCTCCATCCCGCCGATCTCGCCGATCCCGACGCCTGCATTGGCGCGGTGGCGGCGGCAGTGGCGCGCTTTGGCCGGCTCGATGCGCTGTGCAACATCGCCGGCATCATCCGCATGGCGCACACCCCCGAGATGCCTCGCGAGCACTATCTCCAGACCATCGCGATCAACCTCAACGCACCGTGGTTCCTCAGCCAGGCGGCGATCCCGCATCTCCTCGAGAGCGAAGGTGGTGGCGCAATCGTCAACTGCGCCTCGTCGGCCGCCTTCATCGGCGAGGCCTATGCCGCCGCCTACTGCGCCAGCAAGGCTGGGCTGATGAACATGACCAAGGCGATGGCGATGGAATTCGCCAGGAAACCGATCCGCATCAACGCGGTCGCGCCGGGCGGCATGATGACCAATATCGGCACCAGCATGACCTTTCCCGAAAATGCCGAGATGGACCTTGTCGCCCGCTATTCCGGCCTGCGCGGACTGGTCGAAGTGGATGACGTGGCCGATCTGATCGCGCTGCTCGCCTCGCCTGCCGGGCGCTCCTACCACGGTGCCTGCATCTCGATCGACGCCGGGATCACCGCCGGATGAGCTCCACTCGTCTCACAGTGGGCTTTATCGGCCTCGGCAGCCAGGGCGGCCCGATGGCGCATCGCATCGTCGATGCCGGCATGGACCTCGTCGTCTGGGCGCGCCGGCCCGAAGTGCTTGCCGCCTACGAGGCCAAAGGCGCCAGCAGTGCCCCCAGCGTGATCGAACTGGCAAGGCTCTGCGACCATGTCGGAGTTTGCGTGGTCAACGATGCCGATGTCGACGAAATCTGCGCCGACCTGATCCCGTTCCTGAAACCGGGCAGCCGCATCGCCATTCACTCGACCATCCTGCCCGAAAGCTGCGCCCGGCTCGACCGGGAATGCGCTGCGCGCGGCATCGGCCTGATCGATGCCCCGGTCAGCGGCGGCCAGCCTGCTGCCGAGGCCGGGACGCTGACCGTCATGTGCGGCGCGCAACCCGATCAGTTCGCAGCGGCACGGCCGGTGTTCGAGACCTTCGGCAAGCTGATCGTGCTGCTCGGGAAGCCGGGCGCGGGGCAGCGGGCCAAGATCGTCAACAACGCCCTGCTGGCGGCCAACATGGGCCTCGCCATGGCGGCCTGCGAGGCGGCAACGGCAATGGGGATCGACGCCAGGGCCTTCGGCGAGCTGGTCGGCCAATCGAGCGGACGCAGCTACGGCTTCGAGATATTCGCCCGCCTGCCCTCCCCCACCGCCTTCGCCCACGGCGCGCCCTTGCTGGTCAAGGACGTCGGACTGCTCAAGGCAGTGCTGCCCGGCAATGGCGGCGCGGAAGTGCTGCGCGCGACAGCCGAACCGTTCCTCTCAGCTGCGACCAAAGGATGACGCGATGACCTTCACCCTCGATCAGTTCCGCCTCGACGGCAAAGTCGCGATCGTCACCGGAGCCGGCGGGCGCGGCAATTCGATCGGCCGCGCCTATGCCTTCGGGCTAAGCAATGCCGGGGCCTCGGTGGTCGTCGCCGATCTCAACGGCGATGGTGCACAGCGCGTCGCCGACGAGATCGTTGCGGCCGGCGGCAAGGCAGTGGCAGCTCAGGTCGATGTCTCCGACGAGGCCTCGACGCTGGCCATGGCGGCGGCAGCGACCAAGGCCTTTGGCGGCGTCGATATCCTGATCAACAACGCCGCGCTGATGGTCGACATCAGCTACGACAGCATCGATACCGTCCCCATCGCCGCATGGAACAAGGCCTTCGCAGTCAACACCACCGGTCCGTTGCTCTGCGCCCGCGCGGTCGTCCCGTCGATGCGTGCGCGCGCGGGTCGGCGGGCGGATCATCAACCAGACCAGCGGCGGTGCATTCCCGGCAACCAGTCTTTACGGCATCACCAAGATCGCGCTGGTCGGCCTGACCACCAGCCTCGCCAAGCAGTGGGGCAAGGACGGCATCACCTGCAACGCGATCGCGCCGGGCAATGTCAAGTCCGACGCCGGCAAGATGCTGGTGCCCGACGATTCGCCGTTCATCCAGCACCTGAAGATGGCCTGCGCCATCCATCCGCGCGGCGAGCCCGAGGAACTGGTCGGCGCGGCGGTTTTGCTGTGCTCGGAAGCCGGCAAATGGATCACCGGCCAGGTTATCCACGTCGACGGCGGCTGGATCATGCTGGCCGTAGCCGTGGAGTATCCTCCGCCGAGTTTGCTCGGGGAGGATTGAGTTAGACCAGCTCAGCCTCGGCCCCGTCGAGCATCCGGTAAAGTGTGGTCCGCTGCCGCACCGGCCTACCGGCGAGCGCCGCAGTCGCAATGATGTTATCGACTGTCAGTTCCTGCCCGTGCGCGGCACCCGCCGCGCGGCTGATGCTTTCGTTCATCAAGACCCCGCCGAGATCGTTCGCGCCCGCCGACAGCGTCGCCGCCGCGCCGTCGAGTCCGAGCTTGACCCACGAGCACTGGATCGAGCTTATCCGCGTGTGGAGGACAATCCGCGCCACGGCATGCATCATCAGCGCCTCGCGCCAGGTCGGCCCTTTGCGCGACTGGCCGCGGCGATACATCGGCGATTCCATGTGAACGTAGGGCAGCGGCACGAATTCGGTGAAGCCGCCGGTCTCGCCCTGAAGCCGCCGCAGCGCCAGCAGGTGATGCGCCCAATGTTCGGGGCGCTCGATGTGGCCATACATGATCGTCGAGGTGGTCGGGATGCCGGCCAGATGGGCGTCGCGCACTACGCCGAGCCATTCACTGGCGGTCTGCTTGTCGGGGCAGATCACGCTGCGGATATCGTCGTGGAGGATTTCGGCCGAGGTTCCCGGCAGCGAGCCCAGCCCGTCGTCTTTCAGGCGTTTCAGATAGTCCCGCGCTGTCATGCCAAGGGTCTGCGCGCCCTGCGCAATCTCCAGCGGCGAAAACGCGTGGACATGCAGCTCCGGGCAGGCATCCTTCACTGCGCGCACGATGCTCGAATAGGTTTCGCCGGTGTAGCTCGGGTGGATGCCGCCTTGCAGACACACCTCGGTCGCCCGTTTGGCGACAGCCTCGCGCGCCCGTTCGGCGATTTCCGCGAGGTCGAGGTTGTAGGGCTTGTCGCGGAACCCGGCCTTGCTGCTGGTCTTGGAAAAGGCGCAGAACGAGCAATGGTGGGTGCAGATGTTGGTGTAGTTGATGTTGCGGTTGACCACATAGGTCACCGTCTCGCCATTGACCGCGCGGCGCAGGGCGTCGGCGGCTTCCACCACTGCCTGCGCCTGGGCTCCACGCGTGGCAAACAGCGCCGAGATTTCCGCGATCGAGAGTTCGTGACCGTCGGCAGCACGATCGAGGATGCGGTGCAGCCGGCTGGCCACCGGGCCCGAATGGCAACGACCGAGCGGCGCGGCAGGGCTTCCGGGGGCATGGTCGGCGACACCAGGGCTCCACAGACTGTCGCGCGCCAGCCCTTCCGAATCCGCCAGCTTGAGCACATGCGGGCGCAGCTTCGAATCGATCCAGCTTGTATCGTCGGTGGCAACAAAGCGCGGATAGATGGTCAGACGCTCGACCAGCGGGCGGCCTGCCCAGGCGCAGATTTCCTTGAGCAGGGCGATCTCCGGCCACGGCGCTTCGGGATTGACATGGTCGAGCGTGACCGGCGAGATACCGCCCCAGTCGTCAATGCCCGCGCCGATCAATTCTTCGAGCCGCTCGCCGTTGAGATTGGGCGGGGCCTGGACCGAGACCTCATCGGGCAGCACGATCCGCGCGGCGGCGACGACGCGCAGGAAATCGGCCTCGCTCGCCTCGGGCGCTCCCGACATTTTCGTCCCGGGCTTGGGGCAGAAATTCTGGACGATGACTTCCTGCAAGTGGCCGTGGCGGGCATGAACATCGCGCAGCGCCAGTAGCGATTCGATGCGCTCTTGCGGCGTTTCGCCGATGCCGATCAAAATGCCGCTGGTCATCGGCACGCGCGCGCGTCCTGCGGCTTCCAATGAGGCCAGGCGGACGGCGGGAACCTTGTCGGGCGAGCCATGATGCGCGCCGCCCTTTTCGAGCAGCCGTTCGGAGGTGCTCTCCAGCATCAGCCCGGCCGAAGCGGCAAAGGGGCGGAGCAGGCGGTAATCGTCCTCGCCCAGCACCCCGGCGTTGACGTGGGGCAACAGGCCGGTTTCGGTCAGCACCAGTTCGGCGCAGTGGCGGACATAGTCGATCGTGCGGGCAAAGCCGCGCTCCGCGAGCCACTCCTGCGCTGCCGCATAGCGCCGCTCGGGCGCGTCACCGAGCGTGAACAGCGCCTCCTTGCAACCCGCCCCCGCGCCGGCGCGGGCGATCTCCAGCACCTCTTCCGGCGTCAGGTAGGGCGCGTGCAGCCGCGAGGGCGTGGTGGCGAAGGTGCAATAGTGGCAAACGTCGGCGCAAAGCCGTGTCAGCGGAATGAACACCTTGGGCGAATAGGTCATCCGCGCCGGAGCCTGCCCGCCCCCGCGCGCATCGCGCCGCGCGCAAGCCTCGGCCAGCAAAGCGTCCAGCGGGGACGTCAGCAATCGGGAAATCAGTGCATTGTCAGCAGGAGCCATGTCTCAACCTGTTTCAATACCGGCCGCCGACAGTGCTTCGCGCGCCAGCCCTTTGCGGTCTTCGGCTGTGCACATGACTGTTGCCGTTATCGTTACCGAAACTCCCATTTCGCGCAAGCCCTCTGCGTCGGCGGCATCGCAATGATCGATCAGCAGGTGGTCGATGAGCCCCGCGTAATGTGATGCGATGGCGCGGTTGTCGCAGGCCTGGCCCAGCTCGCCGAGCAACTTGGCAAGCGGGCCCTTGACCGCCTTGCCGCCAACCAGCGGCGAGACCGCGACAAGAGGGGCTTTGCGCGCGGCCAGCGCCTCGCGGACACCATCCACGCTGAGGAGCGGATCGACGCTGAGGAAGGGATTGGACGGACACAGGATGACGGCGGCGAGATCATCGCGGGCCAGGGCTTGCGCCAGCCCCGGCGATGGCTTGGCACCGGGCGTGCCCTCGAAGCGGATGGTGCGTGCCACCGGGCGGCATTGCTCGCGCACGAAATAGTGCTGGAAATCCAGCCAGCCCGCATCGGTTTCAAGCTGTGTGCGAACCGGCATATCGCTCATCGGCACCACGGCATGGGCGATGCCGAGCGCCTGGGTCAACCGCGCGGTGACCGCCGACAGACTCGCGCCGCCACGCAGCCGCCAGCTGCGGGCGAGGTGCATCGCCATGTCGCGATCGCCGAGTGCGAACCAGGTCTCCTCGCCGAGCGCGGCGAGCCGCTCCATTGCTTGCCAGGTCTCGCCGGCGATGCCCCAGCCCCGCGTCTCGTCGTTGAGACCTGCCATGGCATAGGCCACCGAGTCGATGTCGGGGCAGATCGTCAGGCCGAGATGCTCCAAATCGTCGCCGGTATTGACCGCGACCGTCAGGCGTTCCGGCGGCAGGACAGCGGCGAGACCGGCGGCGAGCTTGGCCCCGCCGACCCCGCCGGAAAGCGCGAGAATGTGGCCGCTCAACGGAACATGTCCTCCGCCAGCGGGCGCAGCCCGCTCGCCGCGCCCGGGCCGTCCCCGGCGGTGAGCCAATGCCCGCAGCCGCGCACCAGCGCGGCAGGGGTGCCTTCCGCGCCCTCGCCCATCGCCAGCACCGCCATGGCGGCGACGGCATCAGCCACGGCGATCACGGTGGCCTGCAAGGTGCGGCCGAACAGATCCTGCCCCCGGCCCCGCCGGTCGTCGAGCACGATCAACCCGGCGCAGCCGATCGCCGCGCCGACCGTGCCGACGCGCCAGGCGCGGCCGAGGCTGTCGGCGATGACCACCGCCGGGCGGTGTCCGGTAAGGCGGGCCAGTTCGTCGCGGATCGCGCGGGCGCTGGCATCGGGATCGACCGGCCACAGCAGCACGGCGTCGCCCGCGACATTCGATGCGTCGATCCCGGCATTGGCGAGGACATGCCCGCTGTTCTGCCGGGCGATGATCGCGGCAGGCGTGGCGCGGAGTATGGCGCTGCTCTCGTCGAGGATGAGCTGCGCCATGGCCGGCTCGCGCCCGGTGCTGGCCGCGAGGTCGCGCGCTGGCTCGCCTGCGACAACGTCGGCAAGCCGGACCAGCCTGCCTTCGGCCTTGGAGACGATCTTCTGCGCGACAACGACTGCGTCGCCTTCACCGAGGCTTAGCCCCATGCGCGCGCAGGCCGCGTGAATTTCGCCCGCGACCGACATGCCGCTGGCGAACAGCGGCATTCCGGCGAGCGGTACGATGGTCAGTTCCGGCATGTGCCCGTTGGTCCCCTCGCTTGAATTCGCCGGGCCGCGACAAAACCGGTTGCCTCGCCCGCCTCCGCCGCTATCGACAGAAGGCAAATCAGGCAATCCAGGTTTGACGGAAAGAGAGGAGCAGTTATGGCGTCGATCGCGGTAGTTGGCGGAACCGGCAATCTCGGCAAGGGCATCGCCCGCCGGCTCGCGCAGGGCGGCCACAGCGTCACCATCGGCAGTCGCGCGGCGGACAAGGCGCAGGCCATTGCCGGGGAATTGATGGCGGAAGTGGTCGGCATCGAATTGGGTTTCGGGAGCAACACCGATGTCGCCCAGGGCAAGGACGTGGTGATCGTCACCGTGCCCTACGAAAACCAGGAAGCGACGCTCAAGCAGATCGCGCCGCATGTCGGCAGCGCGATTGTCGTTGATACCACCGTGCCGCTGATGCCGCCCAAGGTGATGCGGGTGCAGCTTCCCGCCGCCGGCTGCGCCGCGCTTGAGGCGCGCCAGCATCTCGGCCCGGACATCCGCTTCGTCAGCGCCTTCCACAATGTCGCCGCGCACATCCTCGACAGCACGCACAAGGTCGAATGCGACGTGCTGGTGTTCAGCGACGACGTCGAGGCGCGCAAGACCGTGGTCGGGCTGGTCAGCGACATGGGGCTGCGCGGGCTGGCCGGCGGCGCGCTGGCCAATTCAGCGGCGGCCGAGGCGCTGACTTCGATCCTGATCTACATGAACAAGAATTATGCCGCCGATGGCGCGGGGATCCGCTTCACCAATCTGACAAGCGCGCCGCCGATACCTTAGGCAATCCCTTGGGCGATCCCATAAGGCGAACCGGTGAATTGCTGGCTTATCATTCCGGTCAAACCTGCCGGCCAGGCCAAGTCGCGGCTTGCCGAGGTGCTCGGCGAGGCGCAGCGCGCGGCACTGGCCGAGGCGATGCTGCGCCATGTCGTGACGGCGGCGCAGGGTGCCGGCCACGTCGACCAGATCGCCCTGATCGGCCCGTCGCGGCTCGGCTTGCCCGGAGACGTGCCTCTGCTTGCCGACCCCGGCGGCGGGCTCAATCCGGCGCTTCAATCCGCGCTGGCGCATTGCTCCGGGCTAGGCGCGGACCGGCTTGTCGTCCTCTTCGCCGACCTGCCCCAGCTCACCAGCCACGAGGTCCAGCTGCTTGCCCTCGCCCCGACGGACGCCGTTGCGATTGCGCCAGACCGCCACGGCACCGGGACAAATGCACTTTCCTTGCCGATTCCCGCAGCCAGGGGGTTTACCTTCGCCTTCGGGCCTGACAGCTTCGCGCTGCACAACGCCGAAGCGGGGCGACTGGGATTGAGGATCGAGGAAGTGCACAGCCCGGGGCTGGCGCGCGATATCGATGTGCCGGAAGACCTTGCCGACGCGGCGCATCTGCTCGAACCCGGCGGATAGCGGGACAGGCCGGGCACGAGGGAGAGCGAACGAATGGACGCCAGCGCAATCGACCTGACCGGCCAGGTCGCCTTCGTCACTGGCGGCGGCGGCGGCATCGGGCGGGCCTGTGCGCTATGCTTTGCCGACATGGGCGCCGATGTCGCCGTGGCCGATGTCATCCCCGAGCGCTGCGAGGAAACCGCCGGGCAGATCGCGGCGCGCGGGCGCAGGGCGCTGACTTTTCCGGTCAACGTCATGGATGTCGCGGCCTTGCAGGCGGCAGTTGCGGAAACCGGCGAAAAATTCGGCCGGCTCGACATTCTGGTCAACAACGCCGGCGGGGTCACGCGGCGCGATTTCGCCGATCTTCAGGAAAAGAACTGGCGGCGGCATATCGACCTCAATCTGGTCAGCAACCTTGCCGCCACCCAGGCGGCGATTCCGCTGATGATTGCCGGCGGGCGCGGCGGCTCGATCATCAATGTCACCAGCATCGAAGGCAGCCGCGCCGCGCCGGGCTATGCGGTCTATGCCGCGTGCAAGGCCGGGATCAACAACCTGACGCGCACCCTGGCGCTGGAACTGGCCGAGCACGGCATCCGGGTCAACGCGATCGCGCCCGACTATACCGAAACGCCTGGCGTGCGCGGAAATTTCACCGGGCCGGTGGACCGCTCGAAGTGGTTCGTGCCCAGCCCCAGCGGCCAGGAATCGATCCGCCGCCGCATCCCGGCGGGGCGCTGCGGGATCGATGAGGAATGCGGCCAGGCCGCAGTGTTCCTCGCCTCGCGCATGGCAAGCTATGTCACTGGCGTGGTGCTGCCGGTCGATGGCGGCAGCTGGGCCTCGAGCGGCTGGACCCGCGACAGTAACGACCAATGGATACTTCCCCCCGAAGTCACCGACTGAGTACCGCCCGATTGTTTCGTCATTGCGAGCGAAGCGAAGCAATCCAGTGCCCTTTGCGCCGCCCCTGGATTGCTTCGCTTCGCTCGCAATGACGAACTTCATCTGTTTCAAATTCGGCTTCATGCAACTACAGGACCACAGCCATGCCCTTTCCGCTCAGCGTCACCTTCCCGTTCGATCACATCCACCTTCCGCAAGAATTCTGTTCGATGCAGGCGGTCAAGGAATGCGCGCATGCGGCCGAGGAGGCGGGCTTTGCCTCGGGCTCGGTCACCGACCACCCGATCCCGTCCTACCGCTGGCTCGACAATGGCGGGCACTATGCGCAGGATCCCTTCGTCATGCTGTCGATGGTCGCGGCGGTGACCACCCGGCTCAAGCTCCAGACCAACATCATCGTGCTGCCCTATCGCAACCCTTTCATCACCGCCCGCGCGGTCTCCTCGCTCGATCACTTCTCCGGCGGACGGGTGATGCTCGGCATGGGCGCGGGCTATCTCAAGCCCGAGTACAAAGCGCTGGGGGTCGATTTCGACAGCCGCAACGATCTGATGGACGAATACATCAAGGCGATGAAGCTGGCCTGGACCGGCGAGGACTTCGCCTTCGAGGGCACCGGCTATACCGCCGTGGGCAACCGCTTGCTGCCGACTCCGGCGCAGAAACCGCACCCGCCGCTGCTGATCGGCGGCAACAGCAAGCGCGCGCTGCGCCGCACGGTCGAGCTCGGGGATGCCTGGCATCCGTTCATTGTCCCCAAGATGGTCTCCGACACCGCGCGCACCGCCAATCTCTCGGGCGACGACGACCTGCTCGGGGCGATCGCCTATATGGCAGAGCACTGCGTCAAGGTCGGCCGCGCAACGCCGCCCGAGGTGATCTGCTCGTCGACCTTCTCGCTCACCCCGGGGTTCAGCGCGCAGGAGGCGATCGACAGCTTCGAACACCTGCGCAGCCTCGGCATCAGCGCTTCGGGCACCAGCATCACCACCGATTCGCGCGCGCAATGGTGTGACCTGGTGCGGCAGTTCGGCGAAGAGGTGATCGCGAAGCTCGCCTGATGACCATACCGGGAACCGCCGCCGCAAGCGAATGGAAAATGCACTGGCCGCTGGTGCTCGCCAGCCTGGTCGGCATGTCGTTCTATGCGGTGGTGACCTATTCGCTGGGCACCTTCATCGCCCCGCTGGAGCAGGAGTTCGGCTGGAGCCGGGCCGAAATTTCGGCCGGGCTGACCATCTTCACGCTCACCGCGATGATTGGCGGACCGCTGGTCGGCGCGCTGATCGACCGGGTGGGCACCCGGCGGGTGGCGGTCCCCGGCCTCGCGCTGCATGCCGTCGCCTTCGCCGGACTGAGCCTCGCCAATGGCTCGCTGGCGCAGTGGTTCGCACTCTGGTCAATGCTCGCGCTCGCGGCACTCTCGACCAAGTCGCTGATCTGGAGCACGGCGGTGTCCAGCGTGTTCACCACCAGCCGCAGCCTGGCGCTGGCGGTGATGCTCAGCGGCACGGCGGTCGGGCAGATGTCGCCTCTGCTCGCCGGGTGGCTGATCGCCGACTATGGCTGGCGGCAAGCCTACTGGCTGATCGGCCTTGGCTGGGGCGGGCTCGGCGTGGTGCTGGTGCTGCTGTTCTTTCACGATGCGCGCGAACGCGGCAAACGCGATGGCAGCGCGCCGGTGGCATCGTCGATGCTGCCTGGGCTGACCATGCCCGAAGCGGTGCGCGACAGCCGCGTGCTGCGCATCGGACTCGCCAATATCGTGCTGTCGCTGGTCGGCTCGGGGATAGCCGTGCATCTCGTGCCGATCCTCTCCGCCGCCGGACTTTCCCGGGGCGATGCGGTGGCCGTCGCCGCGACCGGAGGGATCGCCGGAATTGCCGGCAAGCTCGCCACCGGCTGGATCCTCGACCGCCTCCAGGGCAGCATCGTCCCGTTCTTGAGCTTTGCCCTCGCCTCGGCGGGATATACCCTGCTGCTCTATACCAGCGGATCCAAGCTCATGCTGACCGCCGCAGTGATGCTGCTCGGCTATTCCGGCGGTGCGGGGCTACAGATTACCACTTACCTCATCTCGCGCTACGCCGGCCTGCGCAATTTCGGCAAGGTGTTCGGGACGATCGGCAGCGCGATGATGCTGGGCACCTCGATCGGACCGGTCTTTGCCGGCTACATGTACGATATCACCGGCAATTACACGTTGCTGCTGACCATCGGCATACCCGCCGCGCTGTTCTGCGCGCTGTGCTTCGTTGGCCTGGGGGCCTATCCCACCTTTGCAGCGTCCGATCCAGATCCGGTGGACTTCGCACCGGCAACCACGGTCCTGTGACGAGGATGCGAGCGGAAACACCCGGAATGCCGCAAGCTTTGCCGGCGGCCAGCGCGGAATGGCAGGCCAACTGGGCGCTGGTCGTCTCGGCCATGATCGGCCTGTCGCTGGGCGCGGTGATCTCGACCTCGCTCGGCTTGTTCATGGAACCGCTGAGCCAGGAATTCGGTTGGAGCCGCTCGCAGATTTCCGCCGGGATGCTGGTCTTCGCAGTGGTCTCGACGCCGCTGACGCCGTTCGCCGGCGCACTGGTCGATCGCTTCGGGCCGCGCCGGGTCGCGATCCCCGGAGTCGCCTTGAGCGCACTCGCGCTGGCCGCTTTTTCGCTGTTGTCCGATGCCATCTTTGTCTGGTTCTTCGCCTGGGCGATCTATTCGGTAACTTCGCTGGGCATTCGCACGATCGTCTGGAACAGTGCCGTCTCGGCAAGTTTCACCGCCAGCCGCGGCCTTGCCCTGGCGCTGACGCTGTGCGGCACCGCCCTGGCGACCTCTGCCGCGCCGCTGCTGACGCGCTGGCTGATCGACGACTTTGGCTGGCGCATGGCCTATGCCGCGCTGGGCCTCGGCTGGGGCGGCTTTGCCTTTATCCTGGTGCTGATCTTTTTTCACGATGCGCGCAGCCGCCAGGCGAAAGCCACGGCGGCAAGCCGTCTGTCCGGCGGCGACATGCCAGTCGCAGCCGCTGCGGCGTTGCTCCCCGGCGGAATGACGCTCGGTCAGGCCTGTCGCGACAGCCGGATGATCCGGATCAGCTTTGCCATGTTCCTTCAGGCACTGGTCGGCGGGGCAGTGTTGATCCACATGGTGCCGCTGCTCACCGCATCCGGCGTCAGCCGGGGCGAAGCTGCGGGGATTGCTTCGGTGCTGGGCCTCACCGCGATTGCCAGCCGCCTGATTGTCGGCGCGCTGCTTGATCGCTTCACCACGCCGTTCATTCCTTTCGCCTGCTTCGCCTTCCCCGCAGTCGGTTACGCGATCCTGCTGCAAGGACACGGTTCGGCCCCGGTGCTGACGCTGGCGGTGGCGATGCTCGGCCTCGGGTCGGGCGGGGCGCTGCAAGTCGCAACCTACCTCACCACGCGCTACGCCGGGGTGCGCCATTTCGGCAAGATCTTCGGGATCGTGTCGAGTTTGCTTGGCCTCGCCGGCGGACTGGGACCGCTAATAGCCGGGATCGTGTTCGACATCACCGGCGACTATTCGCTGCTGGTCACAGCCGCCATTCCGCTGGCGCTGTTGGCCGGCCTCTCGGTATTCGGCCTTGGCCCCTATCCGCACTACGAACCCGTTCCCCTGTCGGACACGAACCGGTCTTCAGGACGAGAATGACGATGCTGTCAGGGCAGATGACCGCCGCGCGGGCGTGGCACCGCCAGTGGCCGCTGCTGCTGGCTGCACTGACCGACTATTCGTTGATCGCGCTGTTCCGCCTCGCACCCTGCCAGGCGTTTGCGCCCGTTCAGGAGGCCGACAGCGGGGGCGTGGCACCGACCGGTCCGGCGGCTTGACCAATCCAGCGCCGGAACCAATACAGGCCTGCAAATTCCCCGAGCGGGACCATGAGGAGTTGCCCATGTTGCGTACTGTTCATCGCAAGACCATCGCCGCCCTGGCATTGGGCCTGGTTGCCGCGCCATTGCTGGCGGCTCCCACCGATGTCGTGCGCAGCCGCATCGCGGGCCTGCGCGAGCTGGGTGCCGCCTTCAAGAACGTCAACGACGGGCTGCGCGGCGGCGCGCCGCAGACAATCCTGATCCAGCAGAGCGCGCGCCAGATCAGGAACGCGGCGCAGGCGCAGTATCAATGGTTTCCGGCGGGAACCGGGCCTAATCCGGCGTGGAAGACCGCCGCCAAGCCCGAAATCTGGGCACAAGGCCCCCGCTTCCGCGCCGCGCAGGATGCCTTTGCCCGCCAGGCCGAAGCCTTCCAGCGCGCCGCGATGAGCGGCAATGCCGATGCCCTGCGCAGCGGCGCGCGGGCCCTCGGCGCGACCTGCAAGGGCTGCCACGACCAGTTCCGCGCGGAGGACAAGATCTGATGAAATCGCGCAGCAGCGACTGCCGCGCGACGGAGGCCGAGGCCATGCCTGTCACCCGTCGCAAGCTGGTCGCGCTCGCCGCGCTGGCCCCGGTCGGACTGCTTGCCGCGCGAACCGCACAAGCCGCCGCCTGTTACGATGCCGCCAGCTTGCCGCTCAGCCAGCGCAACCGTCGCCGCTCGCTGGGCTATGTCGAGACTTCGAGCGATCCGAAGAAGGCCTGCGCCGCCTGCGCGTTCTTTGCCGCCGGGGCGCAGGCAGGATGCGGCACCTGCCAGATGCTGACCGGCGGCACCGTCGAGGCTACCGCCGTCTGCAATTCCTTTGCTGCCAAGGCGCGCACCTGATGGCCCGCCATGCGCTGACAAGGCCCGCTGCTTGACCGCCGCACGGCCTTTGCGCAACGCTATTGCTGCCGGCGGCGACAGTCTCGCAGCCCTCGCCTGGAGCGAACTCGGGCTTGTCGTCGAGGGCCTCGCCTATGGCCAGCGCCCGCTGCGCGCCGCGACGCGGGAGGTCACCCGTGAATACGATCTCGGCCCGCGCGGGGCCTGGATCCTCAGCCTGATTTCGGGCGGCAAGCGATATCCGCTTGAACTCAGCGAAACGCTGAAAACCGGGCGCAGCCTGATCACTGCCGAACTGGCCCGGCTGACCGAGGCGGGCCTTGTCACTGCCAGCCCCGGCAGCGGCGACCGCCGCCGCAGTGAACTCGCGCTGACCCCGCTCGGCGAGGCTGCCTGCCAGCGCGTGCGCCTTGAGCTGGAACGGATCGTGCGCCGCAACCTCGCTGCCTACTCAGCCGCCGAAGTCCGTCTGTTCATCGCCATGCTGCGCGATGTCCGGCATGTCGAGCAGGACGAAGCGACCGCAATCGGCTGACCGCAATCTTCGGCGCTCGGTCCACAGCGCGCGGTGGGCGGTCCAGTGATGCGCCCCGGCTTGTCAGGATGGTGCCAGAGCCGCGCTGAAAGCGGCCACAGCCGCCGCCTCGTCGCCGCTCCACACGGCGCCCGATACGGCAAGAAAATCGGCCCCGGCCGCAGCCAGCGCCGGGGCATGGGCGGGCGTGATGCCGCCGATAGCGACGCAAGGCAGTTCGAACAGCCCCTGCCACCAGCGCAGGATTTCCGGTTCGGCACGATGCTCGACCTGCTTGGTCGCGGTGGGGAAAAACGCCCCGAAGGCGACATAGTCCGCCCCTGCCTCGCCCGCGTCCATGGCAAGGTGGCGGCTGGCATGGCAGGTCACGCCGATCTGCGCCTCCCGCCCCAAACGCTCGCGCGCTTCAGCGACCGAGCCGTCGGACTGGCCGAGATGGACCCCGTCGGCACCCAGGCGCTTGGCCAGACTCGCCGAATCATTGACGATGAAGGCCACCTCGCGCGCCGCGCAGATGCGCTGCAACGGCTCGGCCAGCGCTGCGGCGGCATGCTCGTCGAGGCCTTTTACCCGGAACTGGAAAGCGGTGACCGGCGCATCCGGCCCCTGGGCATCGATCGCGCGGGCAAGCCGGTCGGGAAAGGCCCCGCGGACTTCGAGCGGTGAGATCAGATAGAGCTGGCAGTTTGGCATGCTGTTTGGTCAGACGCCTGTGATCAGGAAATCGAGCGCATTAGTGATCACATGCCGGTGGCTCACAAGCGAACCCACCGGTTGCCGCAATTCCGAAGCAGCAACGACACCCGCGTATTGAGTGAGCATCGCGTGCGGTTCTCCCATGATATCAAAAATCGGATTGAGCTGGCCCGCAGCAACCGGCCCAAGCTTTCCTGGGACGAGAGGCACGACAAAACGCGTCTCGTAATGTTCCATATATTCTGTCTGGCAGTCGAGCCAATAGCCCGGCCCGTCACGCTGCTCGTAATAATCGAACTGCGCCATCACTATTTGCGATAGGGTGCCAGCGGAAGTCCATGCTTTCGGACCCATTCGTTTGAAGATGCAATGGCATCAGCATTCTCGGCCTGCCACCGACGAACGCGCTCTGTCCTGAGCTTCGGATCGGCTTCGGCCTCGCGCATCTTGTCAACCAAGCGGCGGCGGATCGGGGTCTGATCGTTCATAGCGTCATTCTATGCGCACATTGCGTTCGCATCAAGCTTGGACCCGCAACCTGTTTCAATTCCATTCATTGTGAATGTGGCATTCGCCTCGCATGAAGCACTCAGTTCTGCTCTTCGCGCCGGCCCTGCTTGCCGCCTGCGCAACCGTCCGCGCCGCACCCGCCAGCGACGGCCTCGCCTGGGCACGGCTCGGACAGACCGTCCGGGTTGATAGTCCGCGCGTGACGCCGCTGCGGGTGCTTGAGGACAGCCGCTGCCCGATGGAAGCCCGCTGCGTCTGGGCGGGGCAAGTGCGACTGCTGGCGCTGGTGCGCACCGGTCGCACCAGCGAGTTCAGGGAACTGACCAACAACTCCCCCATCCGGGTCGCCGACGGCTCACTCGAACTGGTCGCGGTGACGCCGCCGCAGTCGACCCAGCACCCGCCCGGTCCGCGCGAATACCGCTTCGGGTTCCGCTTTTCCAGCGGACTTTAGACCTTGCGGGTCGAGCCCGCGTAAATCTCGTCGATCGCCTGGCCCAGCGAGGCATCGAATTCCGCCTCGCTCATGCCCGCGCGAAGGTCTTCGAGCAGCGCGCGGCTGAAGCTGGCGATGATGCCGCGGTTCTTGGCCAGCTCGGTGCAGGCCTCGGGCCGCTTGTAGCCGCCCGACAGCGCCACCACGCGCAGCACCCTGGGATGATCGACCAGCGCATCGAAGGTGCCCGGCTGGACCGGCAGGCTGAGCTTGAGCATCACTGGCTCGCTCATCGCCTCGAGATTCATGAGGATTTCCGCGAGCATGAGCGCGTCGCAGGCTTCGCGTGTTTCGCTCCTGATGTTCACTTCGGGCTCGAGGATCGGCATCAGCCCGGCGGCGAGCACCTGGCGGCCGACTTCGAACTGCTGCGCAATGATCGCGGCAATGCCTGCAGCGTTGGCCGAGTTGATTACCGAGCGTTCCTTGGTGCCATAGACGCCGAGCGCCTTCGAGCGCGCCAGCAACGCGTCGAGACCCGGCATCGGCTTCATCAGCTGGACGCCGTCCGCCTCATCCTCCAGCCCCTTGTCGATCTTGATGAATGGCACCACGCCCTTGGCGATCAATGCCGCCGGGGTCGGCTGGCCGCCGACTTCGCCGTCCATCGTCCGCTCGAACAGGATCGCGCCGACCACCTTGTCGCCGCTGAAGGCCGGCGAAGCGATGATCCGGCTGCGCATGGCATGGATCAGGCCGAACATCTCCTCTTCGCTGTTCCACGCCGCTTCCGTCACGCCGTAGCCGGCGAGCGCCTTGGGCGTCGATCCGCCCGACTGGTCGAGCGCGGCGATGAAGCCCTGGCCGGCGGCCAGCCTGGCGGTCATTTCGGAAGTGTTCATGCTGATCCTCGTTTGTCGTTAAGCGCGGCT
Source organism: uncultured Alphaproteobacteria bacterium (assembly GCA_963777795.1). Taxonomy (GTDB): domain Bacteria; phylum Pseudomonadota; class Alphaproteobacteria; order Sphingomonadales; family Sphingomonadaceae; genus Novosphingobium. The sequence continues at coordinate 590,001 of CAVZRM010000001.1, read as the reverse complement.
TGGCCGCCGCCTAGCGCGCCCAACGCCGTGCCTCAACCATGTTAAGCATTCTCCTCGACCGGCTCGAACGAGGCGCGGAACACAAAAGGAAATGCCGCCCCGGCGATGCACGCCAGAGCGATGCCGAACAGCGCGCCCTGCGCCCCGGCACGCGCATTGACCAGTTCGAGCACCGGCTGGAACAGCAACGGCCCGGTATAGAAGCCCGCGCGCACGAAGCCGAGCATATGCGCGCGCTGCTCTGCCGGCGTGGCGGCGGCCGCAGCCGAAAAAATGTTGGGCATCAGCGCGCCGAGGCCCAAGCCCTCGATCAGCATGCCGGTAGCCGCCAGCGGCACGTCCGAAGCTGCTGCCAGCAGGCCGATGCCCAGGCCGGTGAGTGCGAAGCCACCGAGAAACACCTGCATGGCCGAAAACCGGCGGCGGATCCAGCCGAAGCCGAACGAGGAAACACCCGCGACCGCAGTGGCGGCGATCAGCAGCATGGCCAGCGTCTGCGGCGAGCCATGGCCGAGATCACGCAGGTGATAGGGCATATACATCGAAATCGAGGTGACGATCGCCCCGCACAGCGCGCCGAACAGGGAGAGGACCCAGGGAATACCCGCCGACCGCGCTTGCGCCGCCGCAGCAGCGACACGCTCCTCGCCGCTCTGGCGGGGCAGCGTCAGCGCGATCAGCAAGGCCACCGGCAAGGCAAGCAGGAACAGCAGGAAAGTGGTGCGCCACCCGCTTTCGGCCAGCGCACCGATCACGCCGAACAGCACCAGCACCCCGATGGTGCCGGCAAGCGTATAGAAGCCCAGCCACTTGTCGCGCGCATGGGGCGGCACCCGGGTGGTGATCAGCGCCATGGCGAGCACGCCCGCTGCGGCATTGGCGACGCCTTGCAGCATGCGGCAGGCGACCATGACATGCAGATTGTCGAGAAAGTAGATCGCCGCACCGGACGTTGCGTAGAGCACCAGGGCGACCATCAGCAGACGCAACTGGCCGACGCGGCTTGCCAGCATGCCGCTGAGCAGCGCCCCGGCGATCATCGCCGCGCTGAGACCGGACATCATCAGCCGCACCAACATGTCGGCACCGGGCACAGCTGCGAATTCCGCGCCGATCATCGGCATCACCGGGGCTATGCCGCTGAGCGCGAGGCCACCGAGCGGGGCCAGCGCGCACAGCGCGAGCAAGGCTGCGAGCGGCAGCGGTGGCGCGGCCACGGACGTGCGGGGGCTATTCATCGTGCCTGCGATCCTCTCGCCGTTGACCGGTTGCTCCGGCGGTTCGGGCGAGAGTGTCCGACCAGCCGTGCCGCGTCAAACTGCCAGCGCGGCGACCCCGGGCAGTTCGCGGCCTTCCATCCATTCAAGGAAGGCCCCGCCGGCGGTCGAGACATAGCTGAAATCGCCCGCCGCGCCGGCATGGTTGAGCGCCGCGACGGTATCGCCGCCGCCGGCCACCGATATGAGCGAGCCTTCGCGGCTGAGCGCCGCAGCGGTTCTGGCGAGGGCAACCGTCGCGGCATCGAACGGAGGGGTCTCGAAGGCACCGAGCGGGCCGTTCCACACCAGGGTGCGGCAAGTCTTGAGCACGTCGGCCAGCGCCTCGACCGCAGCGGGACCGACATCGAGGATCATCTCGTCGGTGGCGACCTCATGGACGTTGCAGATGCGCAAGCTCGCGGGATTGGCGGCGAATTCCTTTGCCACCGCCACGTCATAGGGCAGGTGGACAGTGCAGCCCGCCTTGTCCGCCGCCGCGAGAATTTCGGTTACTGTGCCGGCTAGTTCGTGCTCGCACAGTGACTTGCCGACCGCGACACCCTTGGCGGCCAGGAACGTGTTGGCCATGCCGCCGCCGATGATGAGATGATCGACCTGGCCGACCAGATGTTTGAGCACAGCAAGCTTGGAGGACACCTTGGCCCCGCCGACCACGGCAGCAACCGGTCGTTCGGGCTGGCCCAGCGCCTTTTCCAGCGCCTCGAGCTCGGCTTGCATCGCGCGGCCGGCATAGGCGGGCAGGATATGCGCGAGGCCCTCGGTGGTGGCATGGGCGCGGTGCGCGGCGGAAAAGGCATCGTTGACGTAGAAGTCGCCATTCGCCGCGATGGCCTTGGCCAGTGCGGGATCGTTGGCTTCCTCGCCCTTCCAGAAGCGGGTGTTCTCCAGCACGGCGATGTCGCCCGGGCGCAGGATGCCGACAGTCTGCGCCACGACCGGACCGGCAATCTCCGGACAGAACATGACTTCGCGGCCCAGCACTTCGCCGACCGCGCCGATCACCATGCTCAGCGACTGCTCGGAATTGCGCGCGCCCTTGGGGCGGCCAAAATGGGCGAGCAGCAGCACTTTTGCGCCCTTGTCCGCCAGCTCGGTGATCGTCGGCAGGGCGGCGCGGATGCGGGTATCATCAGTCACCGCGCCGTCCTGCATCGGCAGGTTGAGATCGACGCGGACCAGCGCGATCTTGCCTTTGACTTCAGAGAGATCGTCGAGCGTGCGGAATTTGGTCATCGTCAACTCCTTGATCCCCCTCCCGCAGGCGGGAGGGGTTAGGGGTGGGCGCGAGGCTGACAAGCCTCGCTGGGACGCCAGGCCCGCCCCGCTGCGACAAACTTCGCTTCGCTCCGTAAGTCTCGCTCCCCTCCCGCAAGCGGGAGGGGCGAAGGTCAGAGCAGCTTGCCCATCGCCCCGGCCGTGTCGACCATGCGGTTGGAGAAGCCCCACTCGTTGTCATACCATGACAGCACGCGCACCAGCTTGCCCTCGAGTACGGCGGTTTCCAGGCTGTCGATGGTCGATGAATGGGCGTCATGGTTGAAGTCGATCGAGACCAGCGGCTCGTCGGTATAACCAAGTACGCCCTTGAGCGCGCCCTCGGAGGCCGCCTTGAGCAGTGCATTGACTTCGGCGACCGTCGTGTCGCGCTTCGGCTGGAAGGTCAGGTCAACCACCGAGACATTTGGCGTCGGCACGCGGATCGCCGAACCGTCGAGCTTGCCCTTGAGTTCGGGCAGCACTTCGCCGACCGCGCGGGCTGCACCGGTGGTAGTCGGGATCATCGACATGGCGGCGGCGCGGGCACGGCGCGGATCCTCGTGGATCTGGTCGAGGATCTTCTGATCGTTGGTATAGGAATGGATCGTCGTCATCAGCCCGCGCTCGATGCCGATGGCGTCGTTGAGCACCTTGGCGAAGGGCGCGAGGCAATTGGTCGTGCAGCTGGCGTTGGAGACGATAGTATGCGCCGCAGTCAGGCTCTCGTGATTGACCCCGAAGACCACCATCAGATCGACGTCCTTGGCTGGGGCCGAGATCAGCACGCGCCTGGCACCGGCGTCGAGATGCTTCTGGCCGCCGGGGCGGCTGGCGAAGAAGCCAGTGCATTCGAGCGCGATATCGATGCCATTTGCCTTGTGCGGCAGATTGGCGGGATCGCGCTCGGCGGTGACGTGGATGCGCTTGCCGTTGACGATCAGGTCGTTGCCATCGACTTCGACCGTGCCGTTGAAGGGACCATGCACCGAATCGCGCTGGAACAGCCGGGCATTGGCCTGGGCGTCAGCAAGATCGTTGATCGAAACCAGTTCGAGATCGTGGTCACTGCGTTCGATGATGGCACGCGCGACATTGCGCCCGATGCGCCCGAAACCGTTGATCGCAACTTTCGTCGCCATGATAAAAACTCCTCCTAGACGCCTAGTTTCGCTTTGATTTGTGGAACAATGGCTTCTTTGGTGAAGCCGAAATGCTTGAACAGGGCAGCGTCCGTGCCGGATGCGCCGAAGCTGTCGATGCCGATGGCGAGCCCGTCGCGGCCGACATATTTGTGCCAGCCCATGGTGGTGCCGGCCTCGATCGACACGACCAGCACGTCGTCGGGGATCAGCGAGTCGCGGTAATCTGCGTCCTGCGCCTCGAACAGTTCCCAGCACGGCATCGAAACCACGTCCGCGCCGATGTCGTCGGCTTCGAGCGCTTCGGCGACTGCGGCGGCGATCTGGACTTCGGAGCCAGTCGCGAGGATCACCACCTTCAGTTCGGCTTCCGAGGAAATCAGCCGATAGGCCCCGCGCAGGCACAGGTTCTCGTCGTCGTCCTCGCGCAGCGCCGGCAGGTTCTGGCGGCTGAGCGCCAGCACCGAAGGGCCGTCCTTGCGCCGCAGCGCCAGTTCCCAGCACTCGGCGGTCTCCATCGCGTCGGCCGGGCGGAACACCCACAGGCCGGGGATGGCGCGCAGCGAGGCGACATGTTCGACCGGCTGATGGGTCGGTCCGTCCTCGCCGAGGCCGATACTGTCATGGGTCAGCACATAGACCACCCGCGCCTGCTGCAGGGCGGAGAGGCGGATGGCGTTGCGGCAATAGTCGGAGAACACCAGAAAGGTGCCGCCATAGGGCACCACCCCGCCATGCAGCGCCATGCCGTTCATCGCTGCGGCCATGCCGAATTCGCGGATGCCGTAATAGACATAACGCCCGGCATAGTCGGCGGCGCTGAACGGTGCGGTCGAGGAGGTCTTGGTGTTGTTCGAGCCGGTCAGGTCGGCCGAACCGCCAAGCATGGCCGGAATGGCGGCGGTGAGCACCTGCAACGCGTTTTCGCTCGACTTGCGGGTAGCGAGCTTGGGCATGTCCTCGACAAGGCTTGAGCGATAAGCGTCCCAGCCCTTTAGCACCGGAAGATCGCCCGCCATGCGTGCCAAGAAATCCTTGCCATGCGAGTCGCTAGCGAGCCGTTTTTGCCAATCAGCATGAGACGCGGCACCCTTCGCGCCGAGCCCATGCCAGTCAGCGAGGATTTCGCCGGGGATTTCGAATGCCGGCGAAGTCCAGCCGAGGGCCTTGCGCGTTGCCGCGACCTCGTCGGCTCCGAGCGGTGCACCGTGGACGCTGTGGCTGCCCTGCTTGTTGGGCGCGCCCTTGCCGATCACCGTGCGGCAAGCGACCAGCGACGGGCGGCCATCGGCAATCGCGGCGGCAATTGCGCGCTCGATATCGGCGGGATCGTGGCCATCGCAGGCTTCGGTGTGCCAGCCAGTGGCGCGGTAGCGGGCGGGAATATCCTCGCTGGTCGAAAGTTCGGTGCCGCCATCGATGGTGATGCGGTTGTCGTCCCACAGCACGATCAGCCGGCCGAGCTGCAGGTGGCCCGCCAGCCCGATCGCCTCGTGGTTGATGCCTTCCATCAGGCAGCCGTCGCCGGCGACCACGAAAGTGCGGTGATCGACCAGCGCGTCGCCATGGATCGCGTTGAGATGCCGCTCGGCCATGGCCATGCCGACCGCCATGGCCAGGCCCTGGCCCAAGGGACCAGTGGTGCACTCGGCGCCCTCAAGCTCGAAATTCTCGGGATGCCCGGCGCAGGGGCTGCCGAGCTGGCGGAAATTGCGGATGTCGTCGAGCGTCGGCGCTGCGTAACCGGTGAGGTGCAGCAGCGCGTAAAGCAGCATCGAACCGTGCCCCGCCGAGAGCACGAAACGGTCGCGATCCGGCCATTTCGGCGCGGCGGGATCGAACTTGAGGAAGCGGGAATAAAGCACGGTCGCAACGTCGGCCATGCCCATCGGCATGCCGGGGTGGCCGCTGTTCCCCGCCTGCACCGCGTCCATCGACAGGGCGCGGATGGCGTCGGCCATGGGCCCCAGGCGGGCGTGATCGAGAGACATCGGGGAAGCTCCGGGAAATCGGCGGGAAAGGGACGATTCGATGCCGCTCCCTTTAGGCAGAGGCCGCGCCCCGTCAAGTTTGCCCCCGCTTCCATACGGCCAATCGCGCGGTGGCGAGGCGCGAAACTGGGGAAGATATGCCGGCCAAGGCTATGCACCGACGCGATTTCGCGCTAGCCGCCGCGCATGGATGGCCAATCGCCCGAGTTCGCCCTGACGCGTATCGATGCCGCGCTTGCCCGGATCGAGGCTGCAGCCGCGCGCCCGCGCGCCGCCGCAGACACAGACGCATCCGAACTCGCGCGGCGGCACACGCATCTGCGCGCCGCCGTCGTCGAAACGCTGCGCGAACTTGATGGACTGATCGGCGGACAATGAGCAACGTCACGCTCACCATCGGCGGCCGCAGCTACACCGTCGCCTGCGCCGAGGGCGAGGAAACCCATGTGCTCGGGCTCGGCGCGATGATCGACAGCAAGCTCGCCGCGATGGGCGACATGGGCGGCCAGGCGGAGACCCGCATGCTGCTGTTCGCCGCGCTGCTGCTGGCCGATGAACTGCACGAAGCCCATGGCGCGAAGCCGGCTTCCGGGGCCGCTCCGGCGACCAGTCCCTCGCCCGCGATGGCGATCCGGCTCGACGAACTGGCCGACCGGCTGGAGAATCTCGCCGACCGGCTTGAGATTTGACGCGTTCGTCCCTAGATTGCGTCGCGACGGGATCTGCCCGGCACGAGCCGTTCGAACATCCCTGAGGCTATAAGCAATCCTATGGGGGCTGTCCCTGGCCGGTTCACTAAGGTCTCTTAGGGGCCCGGCACACATGGTTCCCACCTGACGTGAACGCGTCAGAGGATTTCCCGGCAACGACCCATGGTGGGCCCGTCACCCCCCTGTGCAATTCGAGGCGCGCGTGGAAGACAAGGATTGGCTGCGCGCCAGACTGCGCCGGGCCCGACGCGACCATGTCGCCGCGCTGCCCGCCGCCACCCGGGCGCTGTTGTTTCTGCGCCCGCCAGCGCCGATTGCCGCCATGGTGCCCGAAGGCACGCTTGTCGGCCTCTATCACGCAACGCCCGACGAGGCACCGACGCGCGGCTATGCGCGGTGGCTGTATGAGAATGGCCGCCGGATCGCCCTGCCCTGGTTTGCTGGAAGGGGCGCGGCGATGCGCTTTCGCGCATGGCGCGATCCGTTCGGTGACCAGGGTCTTGAGCCGGGTCCTTTTGGCGTGCTCCAGCCCGGTGCCGATGCCGATGAGGTCACACCCGGCGCAGTGTTCGTGCCGCTGACCGGGTTCACCGCAGGAGGGGACCGGCTGGGCCAGGGCGGCGGGCATTACGACCGCTGGCTGGCGGCCCACCCCGATGCCACCGCGATCGGCCTGGCCTGGGATTGCCAGATCGCCGAAGCGCTGCCCGCCGATCCGCACGACCGGCGCTTGCATGCGGTGGTTACGCCGACCCGGTTCTACGAAGGAGCGCCCTGATGCGCGAGCAACCGACCTGGCGGATACCGGCGGGCGTGCTGGCGCTGGTAATCGCCCTGGCGGCCTATGTGCTTGGCATCGCGGTGTGGCTGGGGCCGTGGCTTTCGGACTGGCCGGCGCTGGCGCAGTTTCCCGTCTATGTGCTGCTCGGCGTCGTCTGGTTGCTGCCCTTGCGGCGCTTCCTGATCTGGATGGAAACCGGGCGCTGGGGCTGAGTTCAGGCCGCGCTTTCAAGGGATATGGCGCGAGTGACGGGACTCGAACCCGCGACCTCCGGCGTGACAGGCCGGCGCTCTAACCAACTGAGCTACACCCGCGCATCCCTTGCGGAGCCGCGCCACTAGGCCAGCGCACCGAGGCTGTCAACCGGCTCGGATTGTGGCGGACTTGCTGCTCGCCGAATGCGAAATACCCCGCTTCACCGCCCTGTTAACCGAAATTTTCGGCCTGCCCGCGCATACCGCCGGCGAAGCTCCGCCAGGGAGTGGCTTTCGGGGACGTGACCGGTGATATTCCAGTTTGCAGCGCGAATCATGGCTCTTGTCGGCGGCCTTGGCTGCGCGGGGCAAGCCATGGCACAGAGCCCCGTGGCACTCGACAGCGCGGTGTTCGTCGAGCGGCTGCGCGCCGATAACAGCCGCAGCCTCGAGCCCGCTTCCCGGCTCAGCCGCGGCGACCGGGTGGTGACGGTGGTCAGCTGGCATCGCATGGGCCGCGATGGTGGCTCCACGAGCAGCTTCACCTTGGTCAATCCGCTCCCCCGCGCCATCGCCTATCAGCGCAGCGCGCGGGATGGCGAGGACGTCTCGGTCGATGGCGGTCGCAGCTGGGGCCAACTCGGAACCTTGCGCCTCGGCGACCGGCTGGCCACGCCGGAGGATGTAACGCATGTACGCTGGCGCGTCGCGGACACGGCCGGATCAGGCCGGATCGCCTACAGCGGGATCGTGCGTTAGTCTCATTCCGCTTCTGATTGACGCGATCTGCTCCTCCCCCCTTCGGCTGGCTGGCAAGCCAGCCGCTCAGGACCATAACCACGGCGCCGGTTGGGCGGGGCATGGTGCGCTCAGGCCTTGAGCACCTCGGCGACGATCTTGTGCAGCCGCGAGTGGATCGCATCGTTGCCGGCAAGTACCTGCGCGTCGCAGACGGCAAGCGAACGACCGCGCCAGTCGGTGACGAAGCCACCGGCCTCGCGCACCAGCAGGCAGCCAGCGGCGGTATCCCACGGCTGGAGCCCGCTCTCCCAGAAACCCTCGTAACGCCCCGCCGCCACCCAGGCGAGATCGAGCGCGGCCGCGCCGAAACGCCGGATGCCGGCAACCTGCGGGGCGAGCGCGGTGTAGATCGCGGTCCATTCGGCGGGGTTGCCCGCGCCGGCAAACGGAATGCCGGTGGCGATCAGGCTCTCGTCGAGCCGCCTCCGGCCCGACACGCGCAGGCGCTTGTCCTGCTGCCAGGCCCCGCGGTTCTTCTCGGCCCAGAAGCTCTCGTCAGTGACCGGCTGATAGACCAGCCCGGCGATGACATCGCCCCAGCCGGTGCCGTCGAACCGCGGTTCCTGCGCGGCGATCGAAATGGCGAAATGCGGGATGCCGTGGAGGAAGTTGGAGGTGCCGTCGAGCGGATCGACGATCCAGCGCGGTTTGTCGGGGTCGCCCTCGATGACCCCGCCTTCCTCGAGCACGAAGCCCCAGTCGGGCCGCGCGGCAAGCAATTCGTCGTAGATCGTGCGTTCGGCCTGACGGTCGGCCTTGGAGACGAAATCGGCCGGGCCCTTGCGGCTGACCTGCAAATGCTCGACTTCGCCGAAGTCGCGGCGCAGGCGCTGACCCGCCTTGCGGGCCGCCTTCTCCATGATGCGGATGATGCCGGAAATCGCCATGACTAGGGCCTAGTTCGCCTTGCCGACGTAGGTCCGCTCATAAACATCGACGACGATCCGCGTGCCGCTCTCGATATGCGGCGGCACCATCACGCGCACGCCGTTATCAAGGATCGCCGGCTTGTAGCTCGACGAAGCGGTCTGCCCCTTCACCACCGCATCGGCCTCGACGATCGTCGCCTCGACCTGCTCGGGCAGCGCCACCGAGATCGGCCGTTCATCGTACATTTCGAGAGTGACCTCCATACCGTCGGACAGGAAGGCCGCAGCATCGCCGATGAGGTCGGCGGGGAGGTTGATTTGGTCATAGGTTTGCTGGTCCATGAAGACGAGCGCGTCGCCATCGACATAGAGGAACTGGAAGTCCTTGGTGTCGAGCCGGACGCGCTCGATGGTGTCCTGGCTGCGGAAGCGGACATTGGTCTTGCGTCCGTCGATCAGGTTCTTCATTTCGACCTGCATGAACGCCCCGCCCTTGCCGGGTTGGGTGTGCTGGGTCTTGGCGACCTTCCAGATACCCTTCTCGTATTCGAGAATGTTGCCGGGACGGATGTCCACGCCGCTGATTTTCATGGGGTATGCCTCTGATGGATAAACGCCGAATTCCGGGCCATGTGCCGAAGAGCCGCGCCCTTAGCGCGGGCCGGGCCGCGTGGCAATCTTGGTCCTTGGCCGCGCTGGCCACAGCAGCCGTGGCAAGCGCGGCCCTCGCCGCACCGGGGGGCGATCTCGATACCTTGCCGGCGGGCGACTATATCTGCGAACTGCCCGGCGATGTTACCGGGCCAGCTGGGCTGCGGGTTCCGGACGAGGATTTCACCGTCGTCACAGCCTCAAGCTACCGCGCCGGCGGGGCGATGGGCAGCTATCTGCTCACCGGCGAACAACTGACCATGACCGGTGGCCCGCATCGCGGCAAGCGTTACAAGCGGCTGTCGGAGGGCTTCGTGCGCCTGCTCGACGCCCAGGGCAAACCGGGCGAACTGCGCTGCGTGCGGCGCAAGCCGAACAACAGCTAGTCGCGAGAGCGCCTAGTTTTCCGACAGGTATGTTGTAAAACCTGGCGCAACAGGCTAAGCCGCTCTCCATCGCGACACGCGGGAGGCGACCATGAACATCCATTACGGCGCGATCGAAGCGACCGACGATCCGACCGCGCTCGGTACAGAGCCGATCCCGCCGAAGCGGATGGCGTGGCGCGCAACTGATGGAGCAAGAGATGCACGGTGATCCCGCGATCCAGCAGCTGATCGACCGCGAGGCGATCCGCGAGCTAGTGCTGTGCTATTCGCGCGCTATCGACCGCAAGGACGTCGAACTGCTGCGCGATCTCTACACCGAGGACGCCACCGACAGCCACGGCGACAGCTTCGACGGCCCGGCAGACAAATACTGCGATTTCATCGCCGGCTCGCTGCCCTACATGACCTATTCGGGCCACTACGCCTGCAACCACCTGATCGCCATCCAGGGCGACGAGGCCAATGGCGAGGTTTATGCCCTCGCCATCCATGTCCTCCCCGATCACGCCAACCCGGGCGCACAGATCGAGGATTTCCTGTGCGTGCGCTATATCGACAATTACCGGCGCTGCGCCGATGGCAAGTGGCGCTTTTCCAGGCGAGTCGTCACCTACGACATGCGGCTTGAGCGCCCCTTCACCGGCGGCGGCCTGATGGCGCTGGGCGCGGCTGATCCGAGCTACGAAGTGTGCCGGCTGCCGCTGTTCCAAAGAGGCGCGCGCGCCTGATTTCGCTCGCTCAATCCTTGCCCAGCGGCACGTTGAAGCGTTCCGAGTAGAACCGGAAACGCTCGCGCAGTTGCGCGGTGTCGAGCCCGAATTCACCCGGATTGTATTCGTGTCGCCCATGCTTGTCGCGCGGTGTATCTTCGCGCCATGCCAGCATCCTCGCGCGCGCCTCGGGAGTGAACTCTTCGCCGAGGAAGGCATAGAGCCGCTCAAGCACCGGGAACGGGTCCTTCTGGAAGGCTGCGAAGTGGATGTCGAAAAAGCGGTGGTCTTGCCCGCCTTCGCGAAACTCGATCATCCGCCGCATGCCGATTGCGCAGCACTCGCTCATCAGTTCGCCCATCCACGCCTTGTCGGGCGTGTCGGTGTTGATCCTGCTCATCTCGAAATAGAGATCGGCGACCGAAGGGATGACATTGGCGACATCGCGGTGCGTCATGCAATAGCGCGCATCGGGAAACACCGTGTCGAGCGCGCCGATGAACATTGAATAGGTCGGGTTCTTGAGCCGCCAGCGCTTGGGCCCGCAACGCCATTGCAACAGCTTGAGCACGCGCTTCACATATTCGAAAGTGGGGACGAGATCGGCCTCGTGGTTGAACCACGCGATGTAGCTCGGGATATGGAACGAGGCCTGGAATATCTGCGACTTGAAGTCGTAGCCCATGGTCAGCTGGTCTTCGGTCGGCGAGGTCGCGGTGGAAGGCAGCATCTGCTTCATTCGCGGGGTCAGCTGGTCTCGCCGCGCCATCTGCTCGGCCATCAGCGCGATGCGCGGATCGCTGGCGTAGGTCGCGGCCTCGGGCGGCGGACACGGCCTCACCGCCTCCCAGTTGCGCATAGTGCGCACCGCCGGATCCTCGGCGAGCAGACAGTGCAGCGCGGTCGAGCCGGTGCGCGGCAGGCCCAGCACCATCAAGGGGGCGACAATCGCTTCCTCGTTGATTTCGGGGTGGCGGGCATACCAGTCCTCGATCTCAAGCCGGCGCATCAGCAGCATCACCGCCTGCCCGTCGAACATGGCGCGCCCGGCAGCGTTGAGATTGGCCTCGCGGTCGGCGGATTCGACCAGCCGTTCAAGTCCCTTGCGAAAGCCGTCGTCGCCGAAATCGGCGAGACCGGTTGCCGCCCTCGCCGTATCGAGAAGTTCGGAAATACGTGACATTCACTTTTTCCCATTGCTGTTTCAGCGCTCTTACCCTGCCTGGTGGCACGTCGGGGGAACCGGTGCGCTTGTTCATCGACAGTATTGTTTGGCTTGTGTAAAGCGCGCGACCCATGAGCGTCACCCCTCTTCTCGACCAGGTTCCGACCCCGGTGGAGCTTCGCCGTCTGGCGCCTTCGCAATTGCGCCAGCTGGCGGACGAGTTGCGCGCCGAGACGGTGTCGGCGGTGTCGGTGACCGGGGGGCATCTGGGGGCGGGGCTGGGGGTGGTCGAGCTGACCGTGGCCCTGCACTATGTGTTCGACACGCCGGTGGACAAGCTGGTGTGGGATGTCGGCCACCAGGCCTATCCGCACAAGATCCTCACCGGCCGCCGCGACCGCATCCGCACGCTGCGGAGCGCCGGCGGGCTGTCGGGGTTCACCAAACGCAGCGAGAGCCCCTACGATCCGTTCGGCGCGGCGCATTCATCGACCTCGATCTCCGCCGCGCTGGGCTTTGCCGTCGCTGCCAGGCTGGCGCAGCGGCAGGGGCGCGGCATCGCGGTGATCGGCGACGGGGCGATGTCGGCGGGGATGGCCTACGAGGCGATGAACAATGCCGGGGTGGCGGGCAACCGGCTGGTGGTGGTCTTGAACGACAACGACATGTCGATCGCGCCGCCGGTGGGCGGGCTGTCGGCCTATCTCGCCCGGCTGGTCTCCTCGCGGCCGTTTCTGTAATTGCGCGATCTCGCGCGGCGGTTTGCCCGCAAACTGCCCGGGCCCTTGCACCAGGCGGCGCACAAGGCCGACGAGTTCGCCCGCGGCATGGCGATGGGCGGCACGCTGTTCGAGGAGCTGGGGTTCTACTATGTCGGCCCGATCGACGGGCACGATCTCGAGGCGCTGATCCCGGTGCTGGAGAATGTCCGCGACATGGCCGAGGGGCCGTGCCTGGTGCATGTGGTGACCAGGAAGGGCCACGGCTACGCCCCCGCCGAGGCGGCGGCGGACAAGTATCACGGGGTGGCCAGGTTCGACGTGATCACCGGCGAGCAGGTCAAGGCCAAGCCCGGCCCGCCGCAATACCAGAACGTGTTCGGCGAGACGCTGGCGGCATTGGCCGATCATGATCCGCGCATCGTCGCGATCACGGCGGCGATGCCCTCGGGCACCGGGGTGGACAGGTTCGCGCTGCGCCATCCCGAGCGCAGCTTCGACGTCGGCATTGCCGAGCAGCACGCGGTGACCTTCGCGGCGGGGCTGGCGGCGGAGGGCCTGCGCCCGTTCTGCGCGATCTATTCGACCTTCCTGCAGCGCGCCTTCGACCAGGTGGTGCACGATGTCGCGATCCAGTGCCTGCCGGTGCGCTTCGCCATCGACCGCGCCGGGCTGGTCGGTGCCGACGGCGCGACCCATGCCGGCAGCTTCGACCTCACCTATCTCGCCACCTTGCCCAACATGGTGGTGATGGCCCCCGCCGACGAGGCCGAACTGGTGCACATGACCAAGACCGCCGCCGAATACGACGCCGGGCCGATCGCGCTGCGCTATCCGCGCGGCCAGGGCACCGGGGTGGCCCTGCCCGAAGCGGCGCAGGTGCTGGAGATCGGCAAGGGACGCATTGTCCGCCATGGCAGCAAGGTGGCGCTGCTCAGCCTCGGCACGCGGCTGGGCGAAGCGCTGAAAGCCGCCGACAGCCTCGAGGCCAAAGGGCTTTCGACCACGGTCGCCGACCTGCGCTTTGCCAAGCCGCTCGACGAGGAGCTGATCCGCCAGCTGATGATGGCCCACGAGGTGGTGGTCACCGTCGAGGAAGCGAGCATCGGCGGGCTCGGCGCGCATGTGCTCACCCTGGCCAGCGATGCGGGGCTGCTCGATGCCGGCCTCAAGATCCGCACCCTGCGCCTGCCCGACCGCTTCCAGGACCACGACGCCCCCGACAAACAATACGACGAAGCCGGCCTCAACGCCCCCCACATCGTCGCCTGCGTGCTCAAAGCGCTGCGCTGGAACGAGGCCGATGCAGTCGCCGAGGCGCGGGCATGAGCATGCTCCTTGCCCTCGCCATGGCCGAAGCCGCCGCAGCCGGCTCGCTGACGGTCAACGTCGGCAATGTCCGCAGCAGCCGCGGCGTGGTCATGGTCGATATCTGCCCGCAGAACCGCTTTCTCGAAGACACCTGCGCGCATCACGGCGAGGCCCCTGCCCGCGCTGGAGTCACCGCTGTTACGGTCCAGAACGTCCCGGCCGGGCAATATGCCGTGCAGGCCTTCCATGACGAGAACGGCAATGGCGACGTCGATCGCGCCATGTTCGGCATTCCACGCGAAGGGGTCGGCTTTTCGCGCAATGCCCGCATCGGCCTCGGCCCGCCGAAATGGGCCGACGCGGTGTTCAGTCACCAGGGCCGTGCCGAAGTTATCCGCTTCGATCTGCGCTATTTCATGGGCGCAAAAGGCCCCACCCCGCCCCGCCGCTAGACTCTCCGTGATGGTCAAGCGAGGGATTTGACCTTCAGCCGATCTGTCTTGAGCAAAGCATTGGCGATGGCGATGAGTTTTCGCATGACCGCAGTGATGGCGGGTCTGACGGGCGGCTGGAGCGGGGTGAGGCAGTGCGGTCCAGGCGCGGTGCCGGACGGACATTCCCCACCCCAACCCCTCCCCCGAAGAGGAGGGGCTTGGGCGAGCTTGCTGCAGCCTCCGCTCAGTCGGCCAGCTCGGGCTCAGGGGCTAGTTGCGATGCCGGCGTCGCCGTCATGCCGAGGGCGCTGGCCACGCCGGTGCCATAGGCGGGATCGCAGCGGGTGCAGTTGTCGATGTGGCGCTGCTTGATGAACACCGGCGCATCGCCCATCGCCGCCGCCGTGTTGGCGAACAGCACCTGCTGCTGGGCCGGGCTCATCTGCTGGAACAGCTTGCGCGGCTGAGTGAAATAGTCGTCGTCGTCCTCGCGAAAGTTCCAGAAGTCGGCGTTGCCATCGATCTTCAGCGGCGGTTCGCGGAAATCGGGCTGGTCCTGCCACTGGCCAAAGCTGTTCGGCTGGTAGTGCGGCAGGCCGCCGTAATTGCCGTCGATCCGCATCGTCCCGTCGCGGTGGTTGCTCATCACCGGGCAGCGTGCGGCGTTCACCGGGATCTGGTGGAAATTGACCCCGAGCCGATAGCGCTGCGCATCGGCATAGGCGAACAGCCGCGATTGCAGCATCTTGTCGGGCGAAACGCCGATGCCGGGAACGAGATTGGACGGCGCGAAGGCGCTCTGCTCGACATCCTGGTGGAAATTGTCCGGATTGCGGTTGAGCACGAACTCGCCCACCTCGATCAGCGGATAGTCCGCCTTGTACCATACCTTGGTGAGGTCGAAGGGGTGGAAGCGATAGGTCTCTGCCTCAGCCTCGGGCATCACCTGGATGCACATCTTCCACTTGGGGAAGTCGCCGCGATCGATCGCCTCATAGAGGTCGCGCTGGTGGCTCTCGCGGTCCTGGCCGACCAGTTCGGCCGCCTCGGCGTCGCTCAGGTTCTCGATGCCCTGCTGGGTGAGGAAGTGGAACTTGACCCAGAATCGCTCGCCGGCGGCGTTATAGAAGCTGTAGGTGTGCGATCCGAAACCGTGCATGTGGCGATAGGTCTTCGGCAGGCCGCGATCAGACATGACGATGGTGACCTGGTGAAAGGCCTCGGGCAGCAGCGTCCAGAAGTCCCAGTTGTTGGTGGCGCTGCGCATGTTGGTGCGCGGGTCGCGCTTCACCGCCTTGTTGAGATCGGGGAACTTGCGCGGATCGCGCAGGAAGAACACCGGCGTGTTGTTGCCGACCATGTCCCAGTTGCCCTCTTCGGTGTAGAACTTGAGCGCGAAGCCGCGGATATCGCGTTCGGCATCGGCCGCGCCGCGCTCGCCGGCGACGGTGGTAAAGCGGGCGAACATTTCGGTCTGCTTGCCCAGCGCGCTGAACATCTTCGCGCGGGTATATTTCGTGATGTCGCCGGTCACGGTGAAGGTGCCGAAAGCGCCCGAGCCCTTGGCGTGCATCCGCCGCTCCGGGATGACTTCGCGGTTGAGATTGGCAAGCTTTTCGAGCAGCCATACGTCTTGCATCAGCAGCGGCCCGCGCGGA
Organism: uncultured Alphaproteobacteria bacterium; assembly: GCA_963777795.1. GTDB lineage: Bacteria > Pseudomonadota > Alphaproteobacteria > Sphingomonadales > Sphingomonadaceae > Novosphingobium. The sequence goes on along the minus strand of CAVZRM010000001.1, from coordinate 573,942 downwards.
CCGGCGGTGAGCGAATTCTGGTTATCGACGACCGGGGCGCCGAAAGCGGTGGTCAGGTGGGATACGGGACATTTCCCGCGAGTGTCGTTCTGCTCGGCCATGATCCGTCTCTCCGTTTTGCTGGGTGAACCAGTCGATCCCCTCCGGGTTCGATGTGGGATGATTACAGTCAGATCGTAGTTTGGAAAAACCGATTACAATGCAAACAATGATCGCCAAGAACGATTAGTTGGCAGGTCAGGGCGCGGCTGCCGGCACGGGCATGGCCACCCGCCGCACGGTGAGCACGCGCACCGGGCGCGCCAGCATCTGGCCTTTCATCACGCCTTCGCCGGCGGTCGGCGAAATCGGCTGGTCCCAGATCTTGCGCACCACATCCATGCCCGACGAGACCATGCCGAAGGCGGCAAAACCCGCTTGCAATTCGGGGTTGGCCGATGCCGGATCGGCATCGAGGCCGGGCATGTCTGACAGCAGGATCGAGAAATCCCCCTTTGCCGTCCCCGGTGCCCAGCGCGCCATCGAGATCGCCCCGGCCTTGTGCAGCACCCCGGTCTGGCTGGTCGGCTCGTGGACGATCGGCGGCAATTCGCGGGCGCGATCGCCACGGGTGCCGGCCTGGATCAGGCCGTTGGGCTGCTCCCCCCAGGCGAGGTGCATGGCGCGATAGAACACGATGCCATCGAACCGGCGCTCGCTGGCATAGCGGACGAAGTTGCGCACGGTGACCGGCGCGCGCCTGGCGTCGAGGTCGATCTCGATCGTGCCCTGCTCGGTGACCATAGCGACGCGAACGATGTCGGGCAGCGGAGCCGGGGGAGCGGCGGCGCGGCGCGGCGGGGCGGCGGCGGTGAGCGCGAGCATCAGCGGCAGGGCGGCGAGGACGAATCGGCGGGTCATGACGCGATTGTGGCGCAAGCTTGCCGCCTTGTCCCGGTCAATGCTTGCACAGGGGCGGAAGGGGCGGCTAGGCCAGCGCCAGCGATCCCGTGCCGACAACGCGCGCGCCGAGAGGAACAGCCATGCAACCGCGCCCAGCAGCCATCATCGTCGCGCTGTTCGTCGCCGAGATGACCGTGACCTTCGAAGGCGCGATGATCTACGCGGCGCTGCCCACGCTGATCCGCGAGTTCGGCGACCCGCTGAAAGCCGGAATGCTGCTCACCGCACATTTGCTGATCGCGGCGGCGACCGCGCCGGTGGCGGGGCGCTTCGGCGATATTCGCGGGCGGAAAAAGGTGATCATCGGGCTGCTGATCGTCGCACTGATCGGCTCGCTGCTGAGCGCGCTCACCACCAGTTTCGCGCTGATCCTGCTCGGCCGCGCCTTGCAGGGTCTTTCGGCGGCGGTGCTGCCACTGTCGATCGGCGTGCTGCGTCAGTCGCTGCCCGAGGACCGGGTGCCGGTCGGCGTCGGGCTCATGACCACTTCTCAGGGTATGGGCGCGGCGCTGGGCCTGGTGCTCGGCGGGGTGATCGTCGATAACCTCAACTGGCAGTGGCTGTTCGGCGCCAGCGCCATCCTGCTGGCGATCTCGGTGCTGCTGGTACTGCGATGGGTGCCGGCGCGGCCGGGAACGCCCACCAGTCAACCGATCGACTGGGTCGAAGGCCTGCTGCCGGTTCCGGGCATCGCCGCAATCCTGTTTGCCATCAACGCCTCGAAAGAAGCCGGCTGGCTCAGCGTCCAGGTTCTCGGCCTGCTCGGGCTCGGACTGCTGATCATGCTGTTCTGGGGTCGCCGCAGCCTTGCCTCGAGCGAGCCGTTCATCGACCTGCGGCTGTTCACGATCCGCAATTTTGCCGTGGCCAACGGCCTCTCCGTGCTGCTCGGCATGGGGACGATGCAGATCATCTATGTGTTCTCGTCCTACATGCAGTCACCCGCCTGGACCATGGTCGGGCTGGGGCTGAGCGCCACCATCGCCGGCCTCGCCAAGCTACCGTCGAATTTCCTGTCGTTCTTCGCCGGACCGCTCTCGGGGGTGATGACCCAACGGCTGGGCGACCGGATCACGGTGATGATCGGTGCGAGCATGGCGGCTGTCGGCTGGCTTGTCGGCGCTGTCGCTGCCGGATACGCTGGTCGGCGTTGTCCTGATCCTGTGCGTGATATCGTTCGGCACGACGATCCTGCAGGCGGCGATTCCCAATGTCGTGGTCGCTTCGGTGCCCGAAAGCCGCACCAGCGAGGCGATCGGCTCGATGTCGGTGGTGCGCGGCATCGCCAGCGCGCTGGGTGCACAGATGATCGCGCTGCTGCTCGCCAGCTCGACGATTCCGGCGCCAATGGGCGGAGCGCAGTTCCCCGCCGAGCCCGCCTATCTGCTGACCATCAGCGTGATGGCCGGGCTGACCTTCGCCGGGGCGCTGTGCGGGCTGCTGTTCCGCCGGGTGCCGCGGCAAGCAGCGGCGGTCGCGGACGAGTGAACGCCGCTTAGCGTGCGCGTTTAGCGGACTCTGGGCCCACCGAACGGCAGCGGCGGCGGCGGACGGCGATGACCCCTGGGCAGCTGCGCCTGGAAGGCGCGGCCGCAATGCTCGACGCAATAGGGGAACCCGGGGTTCACCTTTTCGCCGCAGAAGTGGAAATCGGCCTCGCCGGGATGGCCCATCGGCCAGCGGCAGATGCGGTCGTTGAGATCGAGCAGGGTGGTCTTGCCGGAAATCTCGGAGCTCGGCTTGGCGGGCACCAGCCGGCGCGGCGGCGCGGGCGGGATCGGTGCCTGCTGGTCGCCAGGGCCCTGGCGCAGGAAGCCGCCGGGGCCGACCGAGACGATGCGCGTCTGTGGCTTGGCGGGCTGGCCGGGGTTGAGCGGGATCGACGGGGCGGCGGCCTGACCGGGGGTGGCGGGGGCTGCGGCGGGCGGCGGAGCAGCCGGGCGCGGCGGTGCAGGCTGCACAGGCTGCGCGGCGCGTGGCGCTTCGGGGGCGGGCCTGGCGGTGCCGGCGGAAGCGGCGCGCGGTGCCGGCTCGGGCTTGTCGTTCGGCTTGACCGGCGAAGGCCGTGCCTTCAGCCCCAGCCGGTGCGCCTTGCCGATCACGGCGTTGCGGCTGACCCCGCCGAGCTCGTCGGCGATCTGGCTGGCAGTCGCGCCGCCTTCCCACATCTTGGTCAGTCGTTCGATCCGTTCGTCGGTCCAGCTCATGCCAATTCCATTCTCGTGGCGCGACACGCTTGTCACGCGGCTGCGCACCCGATAGTCGCCAGCCCATGGCCGATCAACCCCGCATGCCCGCACATGTTGCCGAACACGGGCCACGCAGCTTTCCGGTTCAGGGAGTGCCGCTGATCCACCGCGTCAACTGGATCGGGCTCAAGACGCTCTATATGAAGGAGGTGCGCCGCTTCTTCAAGGTGCAGACCCAGACGATCTGGGCTCCAGCGGCAACCACCCTGTTACAACTGGTCATATTCACCCTGGCGCTGGGCGGGGCCGGGCGCATGGTGCTGGGGGTTTCCTTCGCCACTTTCGTCGCGCCTGGCCTGATCGTCATGGGCATGATGCAGAACGCCTTCCAGAACGCCAGCTTCGCGTTCCTCTCGGGCAAGATGCAGGGCACCATTGTCGATTACCTGATGCCGCCGCTCAGCGAGGCCGAACTGTTGCTGGCGATGACCGGCGCGGCGGTGACCCGCGCAGTCTGCGTCGGCCTTGCGCTGGCGCTGTTCATGCTGTTCTGGCCCGGGGTCAGCCTCGCCGTGGCGCATCCCTGGGCGGTCATATGGTTCGGGCTGATGGGCTCGGTGTTCCTCGCCTTTTTCGGTCTGCTCTCATCGATCTGGGCGGAGAAATTCGACCATAACGCCGCAATCACGAACTTCTTCGTCACCCCGATGACCATGCTCTCGGGAACCTTCTACGCCATCGACAACCTCTCGCCGATCTTCCGCGCGATCAGCCACGCCAACCCGTTCTTCTATGTCATCTCCGGCTTCCGCTACGGCTTCATCGGCCAGAGCGATATCGGCGGCGCGGTGCTCCACGGCGCGATCGGGCTGGGACTGTTCAATCTGGCGCTGGGCGTGCTGGCCTATGTGCTGCTGCGGAGCGGGTGGAAGCTCAAGAGCTAGAGTTCGCCGAAACGCGTTCCCTCTCCCTTGAAAGGGGGATGGGCAAGCGGCATGGCCACCATCGTCTCAGTCTCTGCGTCGCAACAGCTTGCCCGGCAAAGCGCCGGTGTGCTGCCCCGCCTCGATCAGCACCGTGCCATCGACGATGGTCGCCTTGATGCCGTCGGCGCGCTGTTCGAAGCGGCGCGCGCCCGTCGGCAGGTCGTGGACCACATGCGGCATACGCGGGCCGACGCGGGCCGGGTCGATCACGTTGACGTCGGCAATCGCACCCTCGCGCAGCACTCCGCGTCCGGCAAATCCAAAGTGCTGCGCTGAGCGCCCGGTCATCATGTGGATCGCCTCGGGCAGGGAAAGCAGCTGCTTGTCGCGGCAGAAATAGGCGAGCAGATGCGTCTGGATCGAGCTGTCGGCGATCTGGCTGACATGCGCGCCTGAATCGGAGAAAGTCATCACCGAACTGGGATGGCGCATCACCGTCACTGCCTCGTCGTCGGAGGCCCGGGTGAGGTATTGCATGAACAGCGCGTGCATGTCTGTCGCAATGGCGAGGTCGAACAGCACGTCGAGCGGATGCGCCGCGCCGCGCTCTGCCGCCATTTCGGCCAGCGAACGGTAGGGCGGCATCGGCTTGTCGAAATAGTAGTAATCGTCCCACTGCGGCGGCTTGCCTTCCGCGCCCGAGATCGCGCCGTATTGCGCATTGTCGACCGCTTCGATCAGCGCGGCACGCATCGCGGGATCGGCGAGGCCGGCCTTCTGCACTGCCAGGGGCTGCGAGCGGAACGCCTTCCACGCCGGCTGCGAATCGAACAGGAAGGCCGTGCGGAAAGAAAACAGCGAGCTGACACCGCGGCTGTGGGTCTGGCCGAACATGCGCCCGCCCGAGGCCGCCACGTCGTCGATATAGGCCAGCTGACCGAGCGCAAACCGGCCGAGCACGCCATAGGTGACCGCGACCCCCGACGAGACCGCGATCTCCTTCAGCCATTGCCAGTAGACGTCGCCATCGAGATTGCCGGGCAGCAGGATTTCGTGCGCCAGCTCGAACACCGCGCCTTTGCGGCCCTTCATCGATCCGACCAGCGCGGCGACTTCCCCGCGCGCGGCGATCCGCGAGGCGACCGGCTTGTCGTCCGAGGTCATGTGCGCTCCGCTGCGCGAGGTGGAAAAGCCCATTGCCCCGGCATCGAGCCCGCGGGCAAGCTCGGCCTGCATCGCCGCGAGATCTTCGACGCTGGCCTCTTCCTCGAAGGCGCGCTCGCCCATGGCGAAAGTGCGCAGCGCCGAGTGGCCGACGTAGGCCGCGTGGTTGATTCCCTTGGGCAGAGCATCGACGACATCGAGGTACTGGTCAAAATGTTCCCAGCAGAAATCGATCCCCGCAGCCATCGCCGCGCCGGAAATGTCTTCGGCGCGCTCGAGGCTGCGCGCGACCAGTTCCTGTTTTCCCTTGCGCAGCGGCGCGATGGAAAAGCCGCAGTTGCCCATCACCACGCTGGTGACGCCGTGCCAGCAGGAATTCGCCCCGAGATGGTCCCAGTGCATCTGGGCGTCCATATGGGTGTGGCCGTCGATGAATCCGGGGGTGACGATGTGCCCTTCGGCGTCGATCGTCCGCGCGCCATTGGGCGCAATCCGGCCGATTTCGGCGATCCGGCCGCCGGCAATGCCGACATCTGCCAGGTAACCTTCTGCGCCGGTGCCATCGATCACCGTGCCGCCACGAATGACGAGGTCGAGACCGCTCATCCTGTTTCTCCCGAATGCTTCTTGTCCGTGGCATTGTGAACCTGCCCGGCGGGCTGTCAAGCAATCGCCGGGGTTGATTTGCGATGCAGCCTGCGCCCATGATGCGCCGCGACGGTCGCAAAGGCCGCGTCCCGGAGAGTTTCCATGCAATTCAACCATGTCGGCATGACCGGCGACGATATCGAGGCCACCTACGACAAGCTCAAGGCCGCCGGGGTGCCGATCCATGGCCGGCTCCAGACTTTCGTCGGCGGTCGCATGCGAGCAACCTATTGCCGCGATCCCGAAGGCAATGTTTACGAGATCATGCAGCCCGGACCGGGCATGCCGGTACCGACGGAGAGCAACGGCGTTTCGGGCATTGACTAATTCAAGATCAGAACTATCCCGATGGGCGGGAACGGGAAGGCGACAGACAAGCGTACCGAGCGAGGATTGCACCGGGCCATGAAACCCCAGCTTCCCCTGCTGGCAGCCGTGCTGCTCACCGCGCAGCCATCGCTGGCCCAGCCGGTCGACCTGCCGGTTCCGGCAGCCACCACCAGCGACTATCCCCCCGGGGTTGCCGTGCGGCGCACGGCATCGGGTCCGGTCTATGCCGACGCGCGCGGGCGCACGCTTTATGGCATGGACATGCGAACAGTGCTGCGCTGGTCGCCCGATGCCGCGCTTTACTGCAACGACCGCTGCGCCGATTGGGTCCCGCTGCTCGCGCCCGTCGACGCCAGGCCCAACATCGCTTTCCCGCGCGGCCTCGGCGCGCCGCCTCCCCCTCGCGGCGGCACCCAGCGCCCTCCCGGCCCGCCGCCGCTGCCAGCCGGCTACGTCTCGCCCCAGGGCGCGCCGGACTGGACCGTGATCGCCGGTCCACAGGGGCCGCAGTGGGTCTACAAGGGCTGGCACATGGTCTACGTCCGCAAAGGCGACCGGCCCGGCTCGGCCGCGCATGACGGCGAGAGCGCGCAGACCTGGAACACGCTCAAATTCGTGCCGCCGGTGCCGAAAATCGCCGCCCCGGCCGGTGTCACCGCGCTCTACGCCAATGGTTCCTACGCGCTGGCCACCCGCGAAGGGCGCCTGCTCTATACCGGCAGCTGCGCCGCGCCGTGCACTGGCTGGAGCCCGCTTGCCGCGCCGATGGCAGGCGGCGGGCTGGGTGAATGGAGCGTCAGTCTCGCCGGTGACAGCCCGCAGTGGGCCTGGCGCGGCAAGCCAGTCTATGTCAGCAGCGAAGCCGATCCGCTGACAGTTCCCAAAAACGGAAGGGTCCTGCGGCCATGATGCGCTTTATCCCGCAATCCCTGCCCCTGAAGCTTGGCGCGCTCGCCGCCTTGCTGGCGATCGGCCCCTCGGTGGGCGGCGAAGCGACCGACCGCACCCTGCCCGCGCCCCCGGCCAACGGCGAAATGGGTTTCGTTGTTTCCTATTTTATCCAGCCGGTGATCCAGGGGGCAGATGCCTGCCCGCAGGGCACCACGCCCAAGCTGCGCGACGCATTTCTGGCCCAGCAGACACCAGAAGAGCGCACCCGGCTCGGACTCAAGGCAAACGAAGCCGAGCTGACCCGGCGCTGGCAATCCGATGCCTTCGGACCCAATGGCACAAACATTTGTTCAAACCCGGACATGTTCGAGCGGCCGATGTTCCGCACCGTGCAGAGCAAACACTCGTGGGGACTCAACCTCGATGGCGACGCGAATGGCACAGCCGAGAGCGCCGACACATGCTCTCATGAAAATTTCTCCACGCCCAGCGGAGAAGCGGGAATCGACAACCAGGAATACCGCGCCATGGGCTGCATGCTCGAATGGCGCGGGGTCGATGGCGTCGCCGGCGATCAGGAGATCGGCATGCGCCAGTTCCACGCTTCGGGCGAATGGACCCAGGCGATCCTGCTGCGCGGCGTTGACAGCCTCCAGAACGACGACAGTGTCGAGGTGATCTACGCCAACACTCCCGACCGGCCGGTGGCCGATGCGAGCGGCAAGTTCCTCCCCGGCGCCAGCTTCACCATCAGCGACAAGGCCCCGCGCAACCGCAATGTGCTGCACGGCCGCATCGCCAATGGCGTGTTGACAACCGACGCCAAGGACATCGTCCTCGCCCAGACCTGGGGCCAGGGCGGCGCGCGCGACATTCGCGGCAATCGGACCAAATACGATCTCCGCAACGCGAAATTGCGCCTCGCCTTCCAGCCCGATGGCTCGGTGACGGGCATGCTCGGCGGTTATCGCCCGGTGTTCGACGTGATCCACTCGCCTGCAATCGGCGGCGCGGGCTCCGCACTGGTCGCGGGCATCGACTGCGCCGCCGCTCTGCGCACCTTGCGCCACTATGCCGACGGCTTGCGCAATCCCAGGACGGGCAAGTGCGAAGGCGTTTCCAGCGCGATACGTGTCGCCGCGATCCCCGCCTTCGTCACCGATGTGCCGCAAGCGACAAGGGCCACTGCACGATGAGCGCGAGCCGCCCGTTGCGCGGTGCGGCGCTCGGCCTGCTGGCGGCGGGCGGGCTTGCCGCAGGCCTCGCCCTGCTTCCCGCCTCGCGCCCCGCTACTGCCGCCGCCGCGCAAGCCGCCGATCCGGCCACCCCGCGCATCGTTGCCATGCGCCGGATGACCGAGGCGCAATACCGCAACGCGATCGCCGACATATTCGGGCCCGACATCCGCGTCGCCGGGCGTTTCGAGCCGATCGTGCGACCGGTCCACGAACTGATCGCCAGCGGCGCGCGCGAGGCGAGCATTTCGCCCGCCGGGCTTGAGCAATTCGACGCCATGGCGCGGGTGGTCGCCGGCCAGGTATTCGACGAGAGCCATCGCAGTCAGTTCGTGCCCTGCCAGCCCGCCGATGCTGCCAAGGCTGACGCCGCCTGCGCCGCCCGCGCCCTCGCGCCGCTCGGCCGGCTGCTCTATCGCCGCCCGCTGACAGCGGCGGAGCAAGCGTTTTACGTCAAACTGGCCAACGACGCCGCCGGTCCCACTGCCTCGTTCCACAAGGGGCTCGATCTGGCACTGTCGGCGATGCTGGTCTCGCCGCATTTCCTCTATGTCGTCGAACAGGCCGAGCCCGATCCGGCGCAACCCGGCGGCCTGCGGCTCGACAATTATTCGCGCGCCACCCGCCTCGCCATGGTGCTGTGGAATTCCACGCCCAACGCGGCGCTGCTCAACGCCGCACAGGCCGGCAAGCTCACCGATCAGGCGCAGCTCGATGCGATCGCCGCGCGCATGGTCGCCAGCCCGCGTTTCGAGCAGGGTCTGCGCGCCTTCCTCGGCGACATGCTGCTGTTCGAGAAGTTCGACGCGCTGGCCAAGGACCCGATCATCTATCCCTATTTCAACCAGGATGTGGCCAAGGCGATGCCCGAGCAATTGCTGCGAACGGCCACCGCGCATTTGTTGTCCGCCAATGGCGACTACCGCCAGCTGTTCACCACCCCGCGCACCTGGATGAACCGTGCCATCGGCCCGCTCTACAAGGTGCCGGTGCGCCATTCTCAGGGCTGGGAACCCTATACCTTCGCGGCGGACGACGACCGCGCCGGGCTGCTCGGCCAGGCGGGTTTCCTCGCGCTCTATTCGCATTCGGGGCGCAGCTCGCCGACCCTGCGCGGCCGCGCGATCCGCGAGCTGCTGATGTGCCAGCAAGTTCCCGATCCGCCAGGCAACGTCAACTTCACCGCCGTGCAGGATGTGGCCAACAAGGCGATGCCCACCGCGCGCATCCGCCTGACCGCGCATAACACCGACGAGGTCTGCGCCGGCTGCCACAAGATCACCGACCCGCCCGGCCTCAGCCTCGAACGCTTCGACGGCATCGGCGCGGCACGCAACTCGGAAAACGACGCGCTTATCGATGCGAGCGGCGTGCTCGATGGAACGCTGTTCGAGGGCGCAACCGGGCTCGGCAAGACGCTCGCGGCCAGCCCCGACACCACCCAGTGCGTCGCGGCACGCGCGTTGCAATATGCCACCGGGCTCGGCAGCGAGGAAGTCTCGCCGTGGGTCGAGGAACTCGACAGGCAGTTCGCCGCCAGCGGCTATGGCATCCGCGCGCTGTTCCTCAAGGTGGCGACCATGCCCGAGAGTTGGGCAGTGCGCGCCGCGCCGCTCGACAGGAACGCCAGCCATGTCAGCATGGCCGGACCAAGGAGATAACGCGATGAGCCTCGATCTTTCCCGCAGGACCGCCCTCAGGGGCATGCTCGGCGGCGCGGCGGTCACCGTCGGCGTGCCGCTGCTCGACGCCATGCTCGACACCAACGGCGAGGCGTTTGCCGCCACCGGCGCGCCGGTTCCCGTGCGGTTCGGCACCTGGTTCTGGGGGCTCGGGGTCAATCCCAGCCGCTGGTTCCCGGCGAAGGCCGGGCCAGGATACGAACTTAAGCCCGAGCTCGCGCCGATCAGGGATTACCAGGCGAAGATCAACATACTCGGCAATTTCACCGTGCCGCTCGATGGCGCGCCCAATCTGCCGCATGTTTCAGGCGGGCCGGCGATCCGCACCGGCCGCGCGCTCACCGCCGACCGTGGCCTGCCGGGCGAAAGCTTCGACGTCACCATCGGCGACCAGATTGGCACCCGCACCCGCTTCCGCAGCCTCGAAACCTCGTCCTCGGGCGATCCGAGGAACTCGCTGTCAGGCCGGGGCGGCGGCAATCTCAACCCCAGCGAGGTTTCCGCCGCCGCGCTCTACACCCGCATTTTCGGCCCCGGTTTCAAGGATCCCAACAGCGCCAGCTTCACCCCTGACCCGCTGGTCATGGCACGGCGCAGCGTGCTCTCCTCGGTCACCGAGCAGCGCGCCGCGCTCGACCGCGCGGTGGGCGCGGCGGACAAAGCCAAGCTCGACCAGTATTTCACCTCGGTGCGCAGCCTCGAAAACCAGCTCGACGTCGAACTGACCAGGCCCGAGCCGCTGCAAAGCTGCCTGCTGCCCAAGAGCGCTGCCGATCTGCCGGTCAACGCCGAGATCGAAAACGTCATGGTCAGCCACAAGCTGATGACCGAACTCCTGGTCATGGCGCTCGCCTGCGACCAGACGCGGGTGTTCAACATGATGTTCAACAACGGCGCGAGCTCGCTCACCCGCATCGGCTCGACCATCACTCATCACCAGCTGACCCACGAGGAAGTGCTCGACAACCGCCTTGGCTATCAGCCCGAGGCGACCTATTTCCTGACCAAGATCATGGAGGCCTGGGTCTCGTTCGTCGCCGCGCTCGACGCGGTGAAGGAAGGGGGCCGCACGCTGCTCGACAACACGCTGGTCTTCGCCCATTCCGAGACCGAATTCGCCAAGTTCCACACCATCGACAATATCCCGATGATGACTGCGGGCAGCGCGGGCGGGCGGCTGAAGACCGGTATCTATGTCGATGGTTCCGGAACTCCGGTCAGCCGGGTCGGGCTAACGCTCCAGCAGGTGATGGGCGTGCCGCTCGACAAGTGGGGGAGCAAGAGCCTGGAGACGAGCAAGGCGATCGGGGAGATTATAGTATAAAAGCAATAGGCTTCCCCCGCGAAGGCGGGGGCCTCAAGCGGACGGGCCTTCGCGCTTGCCGGCCAGAGGTCCCCGCCGACGCGGGGAAACCAGTTGTTTCAAATTGGGCGCAATTTGCCTTAAGGCGTCGCGCCATGGCGCGCTTCGCAATCACCGGAACCGATACCGATGTCGGCAAGACCCTGTTCGCCGCAGGCCTCGCGGCGCAACTCGGCGCGCGCTACTGGAAGCCGGTGCAGGCCGGGCTTGAGGACGAGACGGACAGCGAGGTTGTGGCTCGGCTGTCGGGCGGGCGGGCACAGGTCCTGCCCGAAGCCTATCGCCTGACCACCCCGTGCTCGCCGCACGAGGCGGCGCGGATCGATGGTGTGACGATCGACCCGTCGCGGATGGCGCTGCCCGCAGGCGATGGACCCTTGGTGGTCGAAGGCGCGGGCGGGGTGCTGGTGCCGCTGCGCGACGATCTCGTTTCGGCCGATCAGTTCGCCCGCTGGGGGCTGCCGGTGGTGCTGGTGGCGCGCACATCGCTGGGCACGATCAACCATTCGCTGCTCTCGCTCGAAGCTCTGCGCGCGCGCAAGATTGCCGTGCATGGCATTGTTTTTTCAGGAACTTCGAATCCGGCGAGTGAGGCGGCTATTGTCAAGCTGGGCGCGGTGCGCCATCTCGGTCGCCTGCCCTGGATCGAACCCCTGAGCGCGGGCACCCTGACCGCCGCCTTCGCCGCCAATATCGATCTGGCCGCCTTCGCATGAGCAGCTCCTCGCCCGTCTGGCATCCTTTCACCCAGCACGGCCTACAAGAGCCGATTCCGCTGGTTACGCGGGGCGAAGGTGCTGAGCTCTACACCGCCGACGGGCAGCGGATCATCGATGCCATCTCGAGCTGGTGGGTGACGACACACGGCCATTGCCACCCGCGCATCATGGCGGCGATCGCGGAACAGGCGCAAAGGCTCGATCAGATCATTTTCGCCGGCTGGACCCACCAACCCGCTGAGGACCTTGCCCGGCGACTGGTTGAAATCGCGCCGCGCCAGGGCGATCAGGCGCTCGATCATGTGTTCTATTCCGACAGCGGCTCGACCGCCGTCGAGGTCGCGCTGAAGATGGCGCTCGGCTACTGGGCCAATCGCGGCGCACCGCGCGACCGCATCGTGGTCATGCAACACTCCTACCACGGCGACACCTTCGGCGGCATGTCAGTGGGCGAGCGCGGCGTGTTCAACCGCGCCTATCAGGCGCTGCTGTTCGACGTGACGACGGTGCCCTTCCCCGCTGCCGGCTCGGAGCAGGCGACGCTCGATGCGCTCGAAGCGGCCTGCCAGGCAGGCGATGCCGCCGCCTTCATCGTCGAACCGCTGGTGCTGGGTGCAGGCGGCATGCTGGTCTATGCCCCGCGCGTCCTCGCCGAAATGCGGGCGATCTGTGCGCGCCACGGCGTGTTGTTCATCGCCGACGAAGTGATGACCGGCTGGGGGCGCACCGGCACGCTGTTCGCCTGCGAACAGGCAGCCGTGGTCCCCGACATCATGTGCCTCTCCAAGGGGCTGACCGGCGGCGCGGTGCCGCTGGCGGTGACGCTGGCTTCGCCCGCGATCTACCAGGCGCACTATTCGACCGACCGCGCGCAGCAGTTTTTCCATTCCTCCAGCTACACCGCCAACCCCATCGGCTGCGCCGCCGCGCTCGCCAATCTCGACGTGTGGCGCGACGAACCGGTTATGGAGCGGATCGCCACGCTGGCGGCGCGGCAGGCGGAAGGGCTGGCCCTGCTGGCAGCCGCAGGTCTCGAAAATCCGCGCCAGTGCGGCACGATCATTGCTGCCGACTTTCCGGCCTCGGGCGATGCAGGCTATCTTGCCGAGATCGGCCCGCGCCTGAAGGCCTGGTTCACCGAACGCGGCATCCTGCTTCGCCCACTGGGCAACACCGTCTATGTCATGCCGCCCTACTGCATCGGCGCGGACGACCTTGCGGCAGTCCATGGCGCGATTGCCGAGGCTGCGGAGGTGATCCGCAGTTCGCTCAAGCCACGGTCAATCTGAACCATGTCCGACCGTCGCGACAGGTATCGATAACCTGGCGGCCTGCGGCTCGCAGACCGGCGCTGCCGGTTCAGGTTTTATCGGCCTCGTTGCCATAATACTGGCCATAGCCATAGGCGTCTCCAAATCCGCCACGATAGCGGTTGAGGATCGTGCCAAGGCACGGCATCGGCTCGAGCAGCTGGATCGCCTGCGTGACCTGGCGCGTGGTTGTCTGGCCGCTGTCGACCACCAGAACATAGCCATCAAGTTTTTCGATGGTGATCATGGCGTCGTCGCCAGCGAATACGGGGGGAAGGTCGCAGACCATGATCGTCTCGGGCGGAAGGGCACGCAGCCCGGCCACGAGGCTAGCAAACCTCTCTCCCGAGAGCAGTTCCGAAGAGCCTTCTTCGAGCAAGCGTGTCGGATAGACGGCCAGGTTGGTCCCTTCGATGCGGCGGCCCACGCCGGAAAGGCCGGCCTGGGTACCGGCCAGCACATCCGAAATGCCATGGTCACAATCGAACCCCAGCCCGGCAGCGACAGTCCCGCGCCTGAGATCAAGGTCGATCAGATAGACAGGCGCATCATTGACCCGCGCCAGCGCAGAGGCCAGGTTGAGCGCAACGAACGACTTGCCGGCGGCCGGGGTCGCCGAAGTCACCCCGATCAGCCGCGCATGGTGCCGGGTCAGCCGCCGCTGTATCTGCGACCGCAGCAGGGCAAACGGACGCGCGCGGAGGTCGCGGCTGGCGAACCCGACGATCGCGTTCTGCTCCAGAACCTCCCTGTCGGGCGTGAATTGCGTCAGGGTCTCGAATGCAGGCCAGTCAAACTCGGCAGTCACCGAACTCACGGTCGGCAATCATCGGTTCGCGCTCCCGGTCAAAATCTTCCATCACCATTGTGCCTTCCGTCTGAGAAAGGGCAGACGGCTGCGCCAGCCCTGGGTCAGGCTTCTTCCGGGGACCGATAACCGGGATCACACCGAGCGGGGGTCGACCGACAAGGCGTTCCAGCGCCATCGGATCGCGAATCGGGCGGAACAGCATTTCGACCCCGAGTGCGAGGAGCAGCCCCAGGAAAAGCCCTCCGCCGAGCCCCATACCGGCGAGCAGCTCGCGGTTCGGCGAGGATGGCTTGTCGGGAACGACCGGCGGTTCGACGACGGCCAGGCGCTGGCCCATCTGCTCGTCTTCGGCGCGCACGCCGGCCTTCGCCGCCATCAAGCGCCGGGAGACTTCCTGGTATTGCTCGTTCAGGCCGGTCAGCTGTTGCTCCAGCTGGCCGAGCTGCTGCTGCACCAGAGGCGCGCGAGCCTGGGCGCTGAGGCTGGACGAGACTTGCGCCTGATCCTGCGCCTTGGCCGCGCGCAACGCTGCGATCTGCGAGTTGTTGAAGGCGATCTGCTGGTCGATCAAATCGACAGGCATCTTGCGCGAATTGCCCTTGGCAAATTCGCGTGATTCGGCAAGCCGCTGTTTGGCGAGGATGACGTCGGGATGCGATTCCGAAAAGACCGCCCGGGCACCAGCCAGCGCCGCCTCGGCCGAGACGACTGCGGGGTCGCGCGTGTCCGAGGTCTTGGCCAGATCGCGCTGCCCAACCATCATCGAATTATCGCGCTGGAGCGCAGCGATCTGAACATCGTAGCTGCCGCTATTGCCGCCCATCATCATGCCGCCGCCTGCCAGCACCCCGCCGTTACGCGAGCTGATCGCAGTCCGCTGGCCCTGAATCTCGGCAATCCGCGTCTCGAGGCCCTTGGCCTGGTCGCTGAGAAACTGAACGGTGTTGCTGGCCTGCTCGGCGCTGCCGCTGGCATCGAGATCGACGATCCGTTCCATCAGATCCTGCGCCACCGCTTGCGCTGCCACAGGCTCATCGTAATCGTAGGCCAGTTCGAACGCGATGGTCCGCTGCTCGGCCTGCCCCAGCGGCACATTGACCGTGGTCGGGGTCAAGGTGATCGAATTGCGCATGTCGGTGATGACGGTCGATAATGGCTTGCGCGCGCGCTTCTGGCGGTAGAGCCCATGCTCTTCGATCAGCGCGACCAGATCGGGGCGGCTCGTGACCTGCTCCTTGATCCGGGCGATCCGCCGGTCGATCGATTCGCCTCCGGCTCCGCCGACGACCTCATTGGGCAATTGCGACGACTGCACCAGCATGAGCGCGCTCGACCGGTAAACCGGTGGCCACGCGAAAACTGCAACGAGCGCTGCGATCGCGCCGATCACCACTGGAGCGAGGATCAGGTAGCGGCGCTGCCACAAGATCGCGGGCAAGTGGGCGAGGAAGCCACCGACATCCCCCCCTTCATCGACCACCTCGGCTGCGATCGGCTGGTTCATCCGGCACCTCCGAAACGATACCGCAGGCCGATCCGCACGCCCGGATTTGAGCGCTGCGGAATGCCTTCATCGGTCAGGCGCGTGTAGCTGGGCGTAATGAAGCCCGCGAAACGCCTGTTGAATTCATGAACGTAGTTAGCCGAAATCGACAGCAGGTCGGCGCTCGATCCGGCGGTCGTGGACTCCGGCGGACGGCTGTTGAGCGTGTAACTTACCTGGGCGCTGAACTCATCGCGCGCACCCAGCCGCCGGGAAGCCGACATCGCCAGGTTGGTCACCGACGAAAGTCCGCTGAGCGCAGTTGGCTGGCTTTCGCGGGAAGCAATCGCACAGGTCGATCCTGCCGCCGCGATGTAGCACAGCTTGGCCCGGAAGGCGGGGGCAACGTGCGACAGATTGCCGCCTCCGACCCGCTTTATCCTGGACAGCGAGGCGCCGCCGCTGGCATCGAAAGTCACCTTGGGGCCCAGCCGGGCGGAGATGCCAGCCGTCGGCGTGAAGGTTATCCCGTCATCGGCGGTGCGCCCGAGATAGTCGAACACCGAAAAACGCAGCGAAAGCGACCCGGAGGTCTGCTCCGAAATGGTCCGGCGATAATCGACCGTGGCGGCACCATAGCGGAAATCGCCCTGATCGGTCCGCGACAAATCGGTCATGCTTCCCGCCAGATCGAACGAAAGCCGGTCGCGCGAGGTGATATCGTGATCGAGGCCGAGACCTGCCTCGAGCTGGGAGGTTCGCCGGTCGGTGCCCGCGAAAGTCACGTCGGGCAGCGCGATCGGCGGCGGTACCGTCGGTGTCAGCGAACCGGCGAGGGGGAAAAAGTCCAGCGCGCTCGTGCGCGAAGTGCTGCCTGCGACGCGCCCGCGCAGAGTGGTCCGCGACGAAACCCGGCTCGATACGTCCAGGCCGAGGCGCGCCGACAGGTTTCTGTCATAGGAGCGGAAATATTCTTCCGCGCGCAGGTTCGCCCCGATGAAAACGGACGTGGTTTCACCGATCGACCGAAACGATGGATCGAACTGAATGAATCCGGCACCCGATTCGGTGTCCTGGCCGGACACCAGAAACGGATTGCCTTCATAGCTGACGCCGACCGAGGCATCGATCTGAAATCCGTTCGGGCGGTTTCTTTCCAGGGCATTCTGGACGCTTTTTTCGATACTGTCGTCGGCCCCATTGGGCAGGCTATCCTGCGCAAAGGCGAATCCCGGGAACAGCAGAATGCCGAGCCACCCGGCCAAAGGGAATATGCGGTTAGCCAAATCCGTCACTCCCTTAAGGCACGATCACGGTGTCGCCGGTTTCGATTTTGCGGATATTGCCGCGCTCGACGTCGCTGCTGCCCGCACCGGTCTTGAACAGCGAGGCCACCCGCACCCTGAATGTCGTCAGTTGCTCGCCGACCTTGCGAATCACCAGCACGTTCTCAAGATTGGCAAATTCGCTGGGGCCCCCTGCCATGCTCAACGCCTCGAGCACGTTGACGTAACGCCCCGGCGTGAAGGTTCCCGGCGAGCGGACCTTGCCCATCACGGAAAACTGCAAGCCGGCCGGCACCCTGACCGACACCGTGACCGCCGGAACCGGCCCACGATACTGGCCCCTGAGCGCGGCGCTGATCACGGCTTCCAACTCGCGCGGCTCATAGCCCCTGGCAAGTATCTGGCCCGCGAGCGGAAAGCCGATGGTGCCATCGGGCAGGACCCGCACGGTCCGCTGCAGCCGCTCTTCGCCCCATACGTAGATTTCCAGCTCGTCGCCAGGATTGATGCGGTAGGCAGAAGCGCGATCCACGGGGGGTGTCACCACAGCCTGCGCAGGCGCGCCCGTCGCCTGCAAATCGGCCGCTATCGAAGGCTGGGCCGCAATCGAGGGTTGGGCTGCAATCGAAGGTTGGGTAGTGTCCTGAGCCATTGCTGGCAGGCTCATCGCACCAAATACGAGCGCGAAGGCAAGAAGCGACACAAATCGACGAATTAACACAAACCCTTTCCGTGGTATCGACGCGGACGGCGACTTGGCTATAAGCCGTGCCGTGTATAGATGCCAGCCTGTTAACCGTTTGTTTCGCCTGCGACGCTTCGCTGGTCAAGCCTTGCTCGCCCTGCTCGCTGCCTGCGGCGGCGATGCGGGCCGGGCGACGGGGCTTGGCGCACAGGCCCAGCAGCAGCTCGATGCCGGTCAGGTTTACGCAGCGCGCGAAACCATCACCGCCGCGCTCAAGGAGCGGGACGACCTGACCGCGCTGCAACTGCTCAAGGGCCGGATCGAGATCGCCTCAGGCCGATTCGGCCCTGCTTTCGACGCGTTCGCAGCCGCACTTGCGCTCGAGGCGACCAATCGGGAAGCGCTGCAAGGGGTCGCCCAGCTGGGCCTGCGCACCGGGAACATCAATGAGTTCGAAGACGCCGCCGACCGCATTCTTGCACTTCAGCCGAATCAGCCGGACGCGCTCCTGATCAAGGGATTGCTCTCGCTGGTGCGCAACCGGCCGGCCGCGACGATCGAATTCGCCGACCGTATCATGGCCGTTTCGCCCGCCAACGAGGGCGGTGCGATTCTCAAGTCCCGGGCGCTGTACATGAGCGGCAACCCGAAGGCCGCGCTCGACTTTCTGCAAGCGCTGGACCCCGCTGCCGCGCAGCGGGAGGGCGTCGTGCGGACCCGGCTCGAACTGTTCCGCGAAGCCGGGAACGCGCCGGGAATGCTGGCCGAGTTCGCCGCTCTGGCAAGTTCGACTCCGAAGGACCTCGACCTGCGGCTCGACGAAGCCAACTTGCGCTACAAGACCGGCGATATCCCCGGTGCCCGAAGCATCCTGCGGGCGGCGCTGTTCGATTTGCGGCCAGATGCGACCCAGACCGGGCAGATTACCGCGCTCTGGCGCGAATATGACCGCGATCCGCTCAATGCCGCTGACCTCGGCACCTTCGCCACCAATCCCAACGAGCCGGCGCGGGTGGAAGTGGCGCGCTATTATCTCGACTCCGGGAGGCCGGGCGTGGCGCGCGGACTTCTTTCCGGTTCGCGTTCGTTCCAGGCCCGCTCGCTCGACACGCGCGCGGCGATTGCCGGCGGCGAGACTGCGGCGGGTGCGGCTGCAGCCGAGGGCATTCTGGCCCTGGACAAGACCCAATGCGATGCGCTGCTCGCGCGTTCGGCTGCGGCGGCGAACGGGCGGCGCTGGCCCGATGCCATCGTCGCCGCACAGACCGCTGCGGCGGAATGCCCCAACAGCATCGCCCCTCCGATAGCTTTGGCCCATGCCTACCAAGGCAAGCGTGATCCCGCAGGCGTGCGTCGCGCCTTCGCCGACGCAATCGCGCGGAACCCACAGGATGCCGCGCTCAGCAAGGCCTTTGGCACATGGCTCGAGGCAGGCGGCCACAGCCGCCAGGCGATCGCCGAGGCGCGGCGCCTCACCCGCAAGGCCCCCGCGCTGGTCAGCGGCTGGCTGGCCTATCGCGGCGTCTGCGAACGGCAGCGCGATGAAAGTTGTGCGTTGGATGCACGCGAGGGTTTGGCCCGCGCAAACTCCATGCTGGGCGTTGACCTGTTGCCTGGCGCACCGGTAACCCGCGGCCTGATCGGACGGCTGCCTCAGCGATGAGTGGTTCGCCCTGCCCGCGATTCGCGGCCTTGCCGCTCTGCTATCGAGGAAAATGAAAGGCTTGACCGGGTGCCGGTCGAACTGCTTGAGGGTGCTCCAGGTGCAGCGATCGGTTCGTTGGGCAAATTTCTCGCCGGCATAATGCGAAGGTCCGGCAACAGCATTGGCAATATAAGTAAGATTTTCGTGCCAGGGCGTCCCCAAATTGCAGACAGGCTGAAAGTGACGGCATGAATGACAAGGTGAATGTTGCCGTCGTCGGCATGGGCAAAATGGGTCTGTCGCACTTCGCCATCGTCAACGCACACCCCGGCGTAACCGCGATCGCCTGCAGTCTACCGGTTTTCTGGCGGACGGATTGGACAAGTACATATCCAACAAGGTCTGCCGCAGCTACGCGGAACTGCTGGCGGATGACACCGTCGATGCGGTCGTCATCGCCACGCCTTCCCGCTCGCACGCCGCGATGGTGCGACAGGCGCTGGACCGGCGCTGGCATGTGTTCTGCGAAAAACCGTTCTGTCTTGACTGGCGGGACAGCCAGGCTCTCGCCGCCCAGGCGACCGAGCATCGCCTGATCGGCCAGGTCGGATACCATTACCGCTACGTCGCCTCGTTCCGCGAAATGAAGCGAGTGCTCGAATTGGGCGCGCTGGGCCGGATAACGCAGGTACTGGCCGAGGCCTACGGGCCGGTCGTGCTGCGGCGCAAGCGCGGCACCTGGCGCACCGACAAGGCGGAAGGCGGTGGCAGCCTGTTCGATTACGCAGCGCATCCGGTCAATCTGCTCAACTGGTTCTTCGGCGTGCCCGAAGCGGTCTCGGGATCGGTGCTGACGCCGATCTTTTCCGATGCGACCGACGATCAGGTCTGCGCCACCCTGCAATGGCGCGACGGACCGGTCGCCCAGCTTGCGGTCAACTGGTCGGACGAAAGTTTCCGCAAGATGTCGACCAAGATCAGCATCGTAGGGACCAATGGCAGGATCACCGCCGACCGCCAGGAATGCCAGGTGTTCCTGCGCCAGGCGGATCCCGCGCTACCCGATTACGAGAGGGGCTGGAGCGTGAAATACACCACCGAACTGACGCAGGACCAATGGTTCTACCTGCGCGGTGAAGAGTATTCGGCCCAGATCGACGCCTTCGTCTCGGCCGTACGCGACGGCAAGCCGGGGCCCGCCGAGAACGATTTCGCCTCCGCTGCGGCAACCGACCGGACACTGGCGATGATCGTGGAGAACGCCCAGAGCGGCGTGATCGTGCGGGAGGCGACCGCACCGGTCGCCGTGGCGCGCGCCGGCTGGTTCAGGCGCTTGTTTGTGCCCCAGAAGGCGAGGGGCTGAGCGATGGACAAGCTGCTTTTCGGCGACAACCAGTTCTTCGGCGTCAACCACATGTCCGAAGACAAGGCGCGGGCGCAGACCATGCGTTTCCAGCGTACCGAGGCGATCATGGACGTGCTCGACACCGCCTACGACCACGGCATCCACACCTTCATGTGCACCACGCACGATCGCCTTGCCGATGTCGTGGCGCGCGTGCTGGCCGACCCGGTCCGCTATGCGGATTTCAAGTTCTTTCCCTGCATGCCCTATGCCCACAAGTATGCCAACGCCGTGACCGAGCTGGGCATGATCGGCGCGCTGCGGCATTTTCTGCCGTCGGGCGGCCTGCTCGCTGCGGCGGTCGCCGGGAGCAAGGCGCTGGCGAGCAAGGATGTCGAAGGGATCGGCAAGTTGCTGATCGATGCCGAGATGAAGATGTTCGCCGGCGCTTCGACCCCGGTCATCTTCATCCAGAACGTCGTTACCGACCTGATCCTGGGCATGGGGGTCAACGGGGCGTTCCGGATCTTCGACGATCACATTCGCGAGCGTTACGCCGCCGAGCCCGCCTATATCACGATGAACCTGCCGATGTTGCTTGAAGCGCTGAACCGCGACGGCATCGAACGGCCGATCATCTGCGCCAATATAAACAAGATCGGGTTTCGCATGTCGGGCGGTTTCGACGCCTATGTCGGTGCGCTCGAATCCGGCCGGGTCCGCGCCATCGCGATGTCGGTATTCGCCAGCGGCGCCATTCCCGCCGATGAGGCGATTCACTGGATATCCGAGCTTCCCGGCATCGAGGCCATCGTGTTCGGAGCATCGTCGCGGGCGAACATCGTGAATACCCGCGACCTCGTCGACAAATACATGGGAGGACTCGTGTGATGGCGGAAGCGGATTGCGCGGCGGTGCACAGCGCGGCTCAAGTGCCGATGCGCCGGGTGAAAATGCTCAATGCCTGGGTCAACGACGTGCGGCTCGACGATGTCGTCGCAAACTTTCGCTCGGGCGCAATGCTGACCCTTCATGTCGACATGATCATGAAGCTGCAACAGGACAGGGAATTCTATGACATCCTCGACCAGTTCGACCTGATCACCTGCGACAGCCAGTTCATGTATCTTGCCGCGCGGTTCCTCGGCACCCCGGTGGCCGAACGGGTTTCGGGGTCGGACTATTTCCCCAAATTCTACATGCATTACAAGGACGATCCGTCGGTGACGATCTTCCTGCTCGGAGGTAAACCGGGAATTGCCGAACTCGCCGCGCAAAGGGTGAATGCCAAGGTCGGACGCGAGATGATCGTCGGGGTGGACTCGCCGTCGTTCGATTTCGCGCGCAAGCCCGGCGAAATCGAACGGATGATCGCGGCGGTCAACGCCTCAGGAGCGACCGTCTGCCTGGTCGGCCTCGGCGGCGGGGCGCAGGAAAAGTTCATCGTCAAATACCGCGAGCGCATGCCGAATGTGCGGCTGTGGCTGCCGCTGGGCGGGACGATCGACTACGAATTCGGGCACGTTCGCCCGCCCGCCGAAATGGATCACCGATTGGGGTCTCGAATGGCTCTACCGGCTGGCGCGCGAGCCGCGGGCGCGGTTCCATCGCTATGTCGTCCACGAACCGCCGTTCCTGTGGGCAGTGCTCAAGCAGAAGCTGGGCTGGTACCGCGATCCGTTTTCCAAGACGTAATATTATTACTAATTTCCAAAAGGTTAATCACTTTTTCTCGCGTCGTGTCCGAACCCAGCGGGTTTCCGGCGCGAAGAGGAAGCGGGCGTAGAGCGGGACTTTCCACAGGACGTAGAGCGGTGCGCGCAGGAGCGCAGCCGGTGCCAGCCAGGCGCGCCCTTCGCGCAGCCAGGCAAGCAAGGTGGCGCAGCCTGCGGCGGCCAGGCCGGCGCACAGTGCCCATGTCGCAGCCCAGCCCGCCCCCGCCAGCGCCAGGGCACCGGTTGCCAGCAGGGCGAGGCCCGCCAGCAGGAACAGCAGCGCCAGCGGCGGGACCAGCAGGTGGGCCCCGAGGGCGAACAACGGGCGGGTACGGCTGGCGATCCCGGTCCACAGCAAACCCGGCGACTGGCGTAGCGCGGTAGCGAGGAAGCCGTGCTCCCAGCGCCGCCGCTGGCTGCGCGAATCGGCGATCCCGGCGGGCGCACTGCGGACCTGGGCCTGCTCCACCAGCCGCGGCCGGATACCGGCGCGCAGCAAAGCGAGCCCCAGGTTCAGATCTTCCACGATTTCGCCGCTGGCGAGCGGCATGGTCGCGAAAGTCTTCCAGTCGAACGCCATCCCGGTGCCGGTGAGCAGCGCCGCCCCGCCGAGACGGCTGGTCGCGCGCCCGCGGACCAGATTCTTGACCACGAATGCAAAGTTCGAGATCTGGACGAGTGGCGGTGCAGCAAGGTCGGGCAAAAGCAGGTTCACCGCCTGCGCCGGGTATCCCGCAGCAGCGACCGCAGCGAGCGTGGCGAGGCTGCCGGGAAGCAAGGTGCAGTCGGCATCGAGCACCACAACCACCTGGGGCGGATCGAGTGCAAGCTGCGCGCGGCCGAAGGACAGAGCATAGCCCTTGCCGCGCTGAGCGGCATCGTCACGAACGATGACTTCCGCGCCCGCTTCCCGCGCGCGATCGGCAGTGGCGTCGCTGCAATTGTCGGCCACGACCAGGATGCGGTCGCCCTCCGCCAGTTCACTGCGCAGTCGGCTGACCGTGATGCCGATCCCGGCTGCCTCGTCGTGCGCCGGAATGAGCACAGCGACGGTGGGCGGCACCGCAGCGCCAAGCTCATCTGTCAGCGGTTTGAGGCCGGCCAGCACCTCGACCGTGAAGATGGCAAGCATCAGCAGCGGCGGCAGGGCCACGCCCCAAGCCAGCAACGTCATCATCACCGGGGCATCTCGCGGGTATCCTTGACCAGTTTCTCGAAGAACCGGCGATAGTCTGCGGCGATCGTTTCCCAGGTGAACCGCTCGACCTGGCCCGGCGACGAACTGCGCCCCCTTGCCAGCGCTTGCAACAGCGCCGCTTCGAGGGCCCCGGGATCAAGGCTATCGCACAACGGCTCGTCATCGCCAACGATCCAGCGCAGGCGCGGAGTATCGTGGCCGACCACTGGCAACCCGCTGGCCATCGCCTCGACGAACACATTGCCGAACGATTCGAGCAGCGAAAGGTGGAGGAACGCGTCGGCAGCGCGATACAACAACGGCATGCGGGCCGCTTCGAGCGTCAGGCGGGTGTAGCGCCCCGGCAGCAACTGGCTGGCGAGCGCTTCTGCCTCGGCCCGCAACGGACCGTCGCCGGCCACGACGAGGTGGGCGGCGGGATGGCGTGCGACTGCGCGGATGCCGTCGAGGACACGCTTGGTTTCGATCAGCGCGCTGACCATCAGCACCACCGGCGAGTCCTGCGGCAGGCCGAATTGCGCCCTGTCGGTATGCGCGCCGCCGAACCGCGCCGGGTCGATCCCGTTAGGGATCAGCGCGCAGTTCCAGCGGGCACGATTGCGTTCGAAAAAGTCGGGATTGGTGCAGACCAGCCCGTCGCAGCGGAACAAGCGAAACTCCGAACTCGCCGGACACGGCCGGCCAGTCGCCGTTCTGGGTGACGAATACCTGCCTTGGCCGCGTCGACATTGCCGGACGGCGCAGCGCCAAATGGGCGAACGGGAACCCACAGGTCACCACCACGTCGAAATCGGCGGGGCGATAGCGGGTCAGCAGCGCCGCAGCAAAGCTCGCATCTTCCCACGCCGTCTCGTTGCGGAAAAATGGCAGCGACGGAAACCGCTCGAACCGTTCACGCCCTGCGGCAGGCACATGGCGGAATTCATAGGCGCACCCCGACCGCTCGCGTCCCGATCCGAACACCACCACCGAGTCGCCGCCCCTCGCCAGGGCATCGGCGACCGCGAGCAAAGCGATTTCGGCACCGCGATCATGGCGGTGGAATCCGGACAGGGCGAACCCGATGCGCATCGCCCAGCCCTCGATCCCCGCGCCCGGAATGCGTATCGGCGCGCTACTTCTTCGCTGGCGAAACGGGTGCCGCAGCCGAGGCTGACGCAGCGGGCGAGGCTCCCGGTTTGGGCGGCGCGAAGCCGTCCTGATACTTGATTTCGGTTTCCGCCCGCTTGGCGTCCAGCCGCTGCTTGAGCCCCTTGGCCAGTTCTTCGTTGCGGATCAGCTGCACCGCGACCGGGCGCGCCGCTTCGCCAACCAGCGCTGCGGGCCTGCGCCCGACGATGGCCGAAACGGTGACGACCCCGTTCTGCGGAATAACGAACGGCTCGCCGGCGGGAAGCCCTTCGATCCGGGCGAAAACGGCCTGTGGCACGACCGCCGTATCGAGCCCGGCGGCGCCGCGCTGGAACTCGATCCCCATTTGCTGGAGCCTGGTCGCGACCGCTGCCATCGAATGATCTGCCTCCAGCGCGCGCAGTTTATCCGGTTCGGCAGGCATCTGGAAGCGGATCTGGTCGAGCTGGAGAATCTCGCGTTTCGCGAAGGTCGTGGGATGGGCCTCGACGTATTTGTCGAGCGCCGCGCCGTCCGGGACCCTGATCGAGCGTCCGGCGTGTTCCCCGAGTTGCTGGACCAGCAGCGCATCGGCGAGCTGGCGCTCGCGAATGAGAAAATCGGGCTTCTTGTCGAGTTCCTGATCGCGGGCGACGTCGGCGAGCAGCCGGCGTTCGACGATCCGCTCGAGCGCAAGCCGCTGAACGTCCTTGACGTTGACGTTCTTGGGCAATTGCGCGTTGCCGATTTCGGCGTTGATCTCCTGGAGCGTAATTTCATCGTCGCCGACGACGGCCACGACTTGTCCGGTGGGCTCGCGACTGCATCCGGCTAGGACCAGGATGCAGGCGACAGCGGCCGCAGGCGGCAGGATTCGGCGCATGGACTAATAACTCCCTGTTGTTTCTGGATTCAATGTATTCGATCCGGTGCGTTCACGCTTTCGGTCCGAGCAACACGCGCCCTAGCGGTTCCGGGCTGGCGGCAAGGAAATCACGCGAAAAACGTTCGAGCTCGGGCCGTGCCACAGCGAAGCTGTCGCCGATTACCGAGACACGCAACATGGCTCCGTCGGGAATGCGCCCGGCGATGTTGGCTTCGGCCACTGCCATGCGCTGTTCAGCCCAGGTGCGCGGGAATGCGGTCCCGACCCTTGTCCAGTAGAGCACCTGCTCGGTCCGGTCCGGTCCGACCGCGCTGAACGCGTTGATCGGCAGACTGCGCCCTGGCAGCGCCAGGCTGCCCGGCATTGTCGGCGAGAGGGCAAAGCCGCCGACCGGGTAGCAAACTTCGGGCCGGTGAACCTGCAGCACGCCGTCCTGCGTATTGTTGTAAGCGATCAGCAGCATGATCGCCATGTGGTTCGGAGCCTCGTAAACCCGGGTTACGAGATTGTCGTAGGTCCGGTCGAGCAAGGCGTCCGACGGCGGCAGGACGACTCCGCTGGCCCTGACAAAGTTCCACGGCCCGACCGTATCGGGCATCCAGGCGAGGAAGCGCTTCTTGTCGATCGGCGAGGCATAGGCGCTGGGCATTCGCGCGACCGCGATGCCCGAGGCAGCGAACATCGCAGCCCCGATCAACATGTGGCGGCGTCCGAACTGGAGCGGCTGGCGCATCGGCCCAAGGTCGTTCGGATCGGTCATCGGCCAGCTCCAGCCATGCGCAGACGCATCCGGTCCCACAACGGCTTGAGCACCGCATCGAGCCCGAAAATCGTGACAAGTGCCGCTGCAAACATCACCAGCCCGGCAAAATTGTGGAGGAACCCCTGCGCTGCGGCCTCACCCATATGGTAGGTCAGCAGGATCAGGATCAGCACCCGCACGAAGTTGGCGATCAACGCTACCGGCACGATGAACAGCACCAGAAACGCCGCGTAGCGCCATTCGGCCTGGTGCCGCATGTAGATGTAGAACAGCGAGATGGCCGAAAGCGAAACAATCGAATTGAGCCCCGAGCACGCAGCGGCAACCAGGAGTTCGTACTGGCCGATATAGATCATCACCCCTTCCCGCCCGATCGGATAGCCGAGCAGCGTCAGCAGTCCTACCGCGACCCGCGACAGCTCCATCTTCATCGGCAGCGTGACTGCGGCGACGATCGACTCCGGTGGCGGAAAGATGAACGCGAGATAGAACAGCGGAAACCACAACGCGCGCAATGCTGCGGTGCCGATCACGCTCCACAGCGCGATCAGCAATGTGGCATACATGAGGTAGCCTTCGAGTTCGATGATCTGGGTGATCCGCGCGAGCACGAAGGCAGGCAAGACCACCGCGAAAGCCAGAACGACCCTTCCCAACTGCGGCCGGCTGATACGGCGGCTAGCGGCAGGCCATAGGCGAAAAAGCAGCCATAACCCGGTGAACAGCACGATCGGGCCATGCGCGCCCTGCTCGCTGCCCCAGCTCTCTTGCGCGACGAACAGCATCGTCGGCAGCGCCAGTGCAACGGCACCGGCAACCAGCGCGATGAGCGCGGCCCAGGACAGCGCAGCAGCGGAACGCCCGGGCAGAGCCGACGATTCCCCAGGCTCGCTCGGGATCCCGGGAACGTCCAGCCGACTATCGCTGGGCAGGCCATGGCCGGACCCTTTCGGGGCCGTATCGGCGATCGTTGCATACATCGTCATGAAATCAGGGACATTCCAACGCACTGCAGAAGCGCAGACCGGCTATATACGGATGCCTTTGCCTGGGCGCAATCGCGGATACTTCGGGGCTCGCGAGGTGTCCGAAGCTGGGGCGGTTCTGCGCAAAAGGTTTACGCGCTGGCCCGCTGCGGTCATTGGCGGTTAATCGGACCAACGCCAACCGCTTCCGCGCTTCGAGGACATCGCCATTCGCCCTGCCGAACTTCGACCAGTCAAATTCTCGCCGAGCGCCAAGGGCTTGCGCGCCCGGCGCGTTCTGGCGTGGTGCATCTGGATCGCGGCAGCCGGACTGATCGGGCTTGGGCTTGCCGCGCTGTACGACAGTGGGCGGGCACCGGAGGCGCGCGTGCGCCTGGGTCCCGCCGCTCCGCCGCCGCTGCCCGAAAATCTCATCCGGCCGCTCACCGCCGAACAGGCGGTCGCCGCCAACGCCGCGATCGCGACTTCAGCCGAGCCGGTCGAAGCGGCGAGCCCATTTCTCGTGGCACCGGCCTTGTCGGACGTCTTGTCACGTGGCACCGCGCTCGATTGTCTGACTGCGGCGATCTACTACGAAGCCGCCAGCGAAACGGTACAGGGCCAGCGAGGGGTGGCGCAGGTCGTGCTCAACCGCGTGCGCCATCCCGCCTTCCCGCACAGCGTGTGCGGAGTGGTCTACCAGGGCTCCGAACGCAAGACCGGCTGCCAGTTCTCCTTCACCTGCGACGGCAGTCTGGCGCGGCGTCCGTCACGCGCGGCATGGGACCGTGCTGCGGGAATCGCCGCAGCGGCGCTGAACGGCTGGGTCGAACCATCGGTCGGCACCGCAACCCATTACCACACCGTATGGATCTTGCCCTACTGGGCGGACTCGCTGACCAAGCTGGCCACGGTCGGGGCGCACATCTTTTACCGCTGGCCCGGTTACTGGGGCAGGCGCGCGGCCTTCTCCAGCCGCTATCAGGGGGAACCGCAGGAGCTGGCGCTGGGTTCAACCGAAGCAGCAATCGAGCTGCCCGCAGCGACGGCTACGGATTTTCTGGCGGCGGACAACACGCCGCTGACCAGGCTGCTGGCCGACGAGGCGAAGGGCCAGCTTGCCTTGCCCGGAAACCCTGCGGCCTCAAGCGCTGCGGTCGCGGCCGATAGCCAGGCGGGCAAGCTGCTCGCCGACGAAGCATCCGGCACCTTGTATTCGAACCAGGGCGGCAATCCCGAGGCGCGTCCCCAGCCCGACGGGACCGGGCAATAGGGCCGCTCTGCCAGACGAAGCACCCCTGCCGGATCGCGGCTTCCCCTGTGTCAGTCGATCATAGCCGCGCAACATTGCAAATTTTCGCTTTTTCCCGCGCAATTGTCCCGATCCGGGACTCACGGACTGCCGCACTGCAAAATGGTTTTGCATTTCCTAACAAGTCGGGTTAACCAGTGATTCATAAAGGCGACTCGCGTTGAGCGAACGCCGCCGGGCACGCAGTACATCGTCGGTCTGGCAACGCGGGCTTCTGTCCCACGCGTTGGCGATTCTATTCGTCCTCTCGCCAGGCGGGATTTAGGAGATTGAACATGAAGATCGCTCGCAGAGTATCGGCTCTGGCGCTCGCGGCTGCGTGCCTGGTTGGAACCTCGACCCCGGCCTCTGCGGCTCTGGTGCTGGGTGCCACAAATTGCGCAAACACCAACATCTCCCCCACGGCCAGCGCTTGCTCTGGCTGGTATGTGGGCAATCTCGTCAGCGGAAACGCGACGGACCTGGCCGACTCGGCCACAGCCGTCAACGCCCTGCTGGGCACGAGCTTCACCGGCGCTACGCTGCCGATTCTTGAAACCCTTCCGAGCCTGAGCGGAAATGCAATCAACTTCGCAACGCTCCTGACCGGCACTTCGGTTCTGGCGGTTCACGTGGGCGGTGCCGTTGGTGCCGGTGGTATCGGCTATAGTGGCACGGCGTTCTTCAAGGTCAACAACGGTGGCGACATCCTGACGCTCAATCTGCCCGGACTGTCCAATGCCCGGCTGTTCACCAACGGGACGCCTTCGGTTCCCGAACCGGCAACGTGGCTGCTGATGATGCTCGGCTTCGGCGGGATCGGTCTGGCCATGCGCAAGCGCAATGGCACCAGCCAGACGCGCGTCCGTTTCGGCTGACCAATTGGCCCGCAAGGGTCTGAACCAGGGCCGTCGCACCTAGCGGTGCGGCGGCCCTGTCGCGTTGGGTTCTGTCACGTCTGGTGACGGCAACCGCATGGCTGCACTGCCCTGCGGCTTGCGGAATACTCATCCGGCTTGGCGGGTCCTTGCGTTTGCCGGACGGAGGTCCTCGCCTGCGCGGCAGGGCTATCGGATGTTCGCCTGAGCTCTCATTGTTCGTCATCCTGAACTTGTTTCAGGACCCATGTCTCGGAACACCCGGAGCGAGGTATTCGGGAGAATTCCTGACGGTTTGGCCCTGTCCGGCTTGCTCCGGGCTTGCGGCACGATGGGCCCTGAAACAAGTTCAGGGTGACGAATGTGGGAATATGCGATAGCCCCCCCTCCCGCCAGCGGGAGGGGTTGGGGGTGGGTGAGTCAGGCCATTCACCCCAGGCCGCCGACTTCGTCCGACTGGCCCACCCCTGACCCCTCCCGCCAGCGGGAGGGGGACAAGGTCGCTCTGGCTCCGCAATGATCGATGCGGAATTCATGCAACACGCCCCGATACCACGTTAGCATTTCACCTGACCATCGTCTCGCAACGGGACGGCCATTTTGCTGCGCTGCGCCCTGGCTTGCCAAGGCAAATATGCTGGGTAAACAGACCGTTAATCGAGCGAGCCGCCGCCAGCGGACGATTGAAGGATCGACAGGATTTCCGCCTGAAAGCAGTGCGGGTCCGGTCGTTCTGGATGGTTACCACGCCGGCTGGCGACAGGAGAACGCAGATGAATCTATACCTCAAGACCCTGGTGCTGCTGGCCGCCGGCCCGGCGCTGCTCGCTGCGGTTCCGGCGCAGGCTGCGGTCACCTTGACGGGCACTGGCACTGGCACCACGCTGACCACTTCGGGGGCCAGCGGCGGTTCGGCGACGATCCATTTCGACGGCTTCGGCGGCGATCCCGCCACGGTGATCGGCGGCCTGACCTCGAAGCTGACTCTGACTTTCAGCAGCCTGATCGGCAACACAGCCACTTTTGCCTATCTGATCGAGAACACCTCCTCGACGCCGATCACTGCCTCGCGGATTCCGCTGTTCGGTTTCAACTCGAACCCTGACATCATCAGCGCGGTGGCCACCGGAATTTACGACGCCCCCAACGTCAGCCCCAACGGCACAGTGCCCAATTTCGGTGCTGCCGAATTCTGCGTCCGGGCGGTTGTCGGTAACAATTGCAGCGGTGGTGCCGGCAAGGGCATCACCCAGGGCACTTCGGTCAGCGGCAGCCTGGCCCTGACCTTTGCCGTTGCACCAGCGACGGTCCAGCTGACCAACTTCTTCGTGCGCTACCAGTCGGTGGCGGGTGCCGCCAACGGTGCCGGATCGGCTGTCGGCCGCCCCACGGCGCCGGTGCCCGAGCCGGCTGCGTGGATGACGATGCTGCTCGGCTTCGGCGGGATCGGTCTGGCGATGCGCAAGCGCAACGGTGCCCCCCAGACGCGGGTCCGCTTCATCTGATTCACGCGTCGGGCCGGGACGGTGGCCGCAGCATTTCATGTGCTGCGGCCTTTTTCGTTTTGTGTTCCCCCGCAACGATTTTCGTCCGGACCATTGTGAAGTGCGGCAAGTGCGGGCAAAGACGCCGGGACTGGATAAATGCGAGGTTGCGACCGGGTCGCGACCATGCGAGCGACAACGCTGGGAGAATGCCGTGGAGACGATCTGGGACTGGGTGACGGTATTCATTTTCGCAGGGCTCGCCACGCTCCTTCTCCAGCGTTCGAGCGAGGACGAGCCGAAAGACAAGCTGTGGCAATACGCCCCCCCGGCCCTGGGCTGCGCGGTCGCAAATTATCTTGGCAACCATGACCAGCCGATCATTGCCGGGCTGCTGCTCGCCGGGGTCGTGGTCTATATCTTCACCGTGCTGAAAGTGCGTTTGCCGGGGCGCTGACCGCCGGGCTGCGTTCCCCGCCCTGCTGCGGCGGGATGATCGAAATCGACCAGTTCTTGCGTGGAGGCAGCCTCCGCAGGACTCCGCCGCGCATTTTCCATTTTCCTACACGATGGCTCGTGGCTTACGATGTTCTTCTTCTGTTCTGAACGATGGAGAACCCGATGCCGACCGATCCCTTTTCCTTGCACAGCGATTCGCCCAATGCGCCGGCGGCGGCGGCCTTCGCCATCGTCCCTTCCGATGCCGCCGAACTGGCCCAGGTGACCAAGGCGATCTACGTCGGAACCGCCGGCCACGTCACTTTGCGTCCGCTGCGCTCGCCAGCCGATGTCGTCTATCGCAATGTTGCGGCAGGAAGCTATCTGACGATCCGCGCCTCGCACGTCCGCGCCAGCGGGACGACCGCAGCAGACCTGGTCGGCGAGGCCTGAATGGACGCGACACACCGCCGGCGCATCCTGCGCCGCCTGGGCGCGCCCGCCGCCCCGCCCCCCGTGATCAACACCATCGTTGCCGAGGGCGACAGCATCACTGCCGCCTACAACATGATTACCGAGTTTGTCGCAGCCTACCCCGGCGTTACCGTGTATAATCAGGGGGTGAGCAGCTCGACGA
Source organism: uncultured Alphaproteobacteria bacterium (assembly GCA_963777795.1). Taxonomy (GTDB): domain Bacteria; phylum Pseudomonadota; class Alphaproteobacteria; order Sphingomonadales; family Sphingomonadaceae; genus Novosphingobium. The sequence goes on along the minus strand of CAVZRM010000001.1, from coordinate 541,923 downwards.
TCGGCACCAGCGCCGATGCGCCGGGGGCCAACAGCCTGTGGGGCCGGATCGCCACCACCATCAGCCGCGCGCCCGATCTGGTTTCGGTAATGATCGGTTCGAACGACCTCGGCTATGACACCTCGGGCGCAGTGACTTTCGGCAAGCTGACCGATTACCTCACGGCGCTGCGGGCCGCGCTGCCCGATGTCGTGCTGGCGGTTGCCACCGTGGTGCCGCGCAACGACGCGGTGAACCACAATCCGCGCCGCCCGGCGATGAACGCTTCGATCTGGGGCGCGCTTGGCGGCGGGCTGATCGACGTGGTGATCCCGATGGGCGACCACCCGGTCTATTCGAGCGATGCGGCGGGCGCGAATGTGGCGCTGTGGCCCGATGGCATCCATCCCGGTGTGACTGTCCAGGCGGCGCTGGCGCGCATCTACCGGGTCACGCTGGGGCCGCGCATGCCCGCGCCGAACGAGAGCACCGCCATCCCGCGTGCCGACCTCAACAACGCCGCGCCGGGAAGCGTCAACTACGAATACACCACCGTCGCCGGGCTGCCGTTCCGGACCTCGACCGGGGCAACCGTCACCGGCACGGGCGACATCTCAGTCGGGCTGGAGGCGAGCTACGGCACCGGCAAGACAGTCACCAACGGGCAGGTTATCACCAGCCGGCTGACCGCTTCGGCCACGCCCTCGGCGGCGCTCGATCACACGCTCGCTTTCAACGGGGTGAGCGATACCTGGACGGTGACCTCGTCGTCGGGCGCGGCGCTGGTCGCGGACTATCGCACCGGCGGGACGGGCGACGCGGGCAACACCGCCAGCTTCGACTTCACCGGGATCACCACCTACGCGGGCGAGAAGCACGTGGTGATGATCGCGGCGGGCAACTTCACCGGCACGCCGGTGTTGACCCTGGGCGGCGACGCCATGACCAAGCTGGCGGGCGAGGTCATCAGCGGAACGCAGGTGATGTTCGCTTTCGAGGTGGTGCCGACAGCGCCGGGGGCAGGCAAGACGCTGACCTTTGCCGCGACCAACATCGGGTTTGCCGGCTTCGACATGTGGACTACCGACGCCGCCGCGACCTATGCGTCGGCAGCCTCGCGCGGGTTCGACTATCTGCTCGATCCGCAGCAGACCAGCACCGACCTGACCGTCCCGGCGAGCGGCGTCGGGCTGATCCAGGTGCGCAGCGGCGGAACTTCGGCAACGCCCGGGGCCGGCTGCACCGAGGATGCCGAGCGCGCGCTCGGCGGCGAGCGGATGTGGGCCGGCCAGCGCGCCGATACCGGGCGGGGAGCCGCGAATTGCGGCGACTACACCGGCTCGCAGATCCTCGCCGTAGCTTACCGCCCATGAATGGAGGGCCATGGGTAAAGGGTCGTATGTCAGGGGGCGCGAACGGGTTTCGCCGGGATTTGTGGAACACCGCGCGGATGCTGGCAGCGACGATCCCATGATCGCAACACCTTGCAGCAAGACCGATCTGCCGCATGTTTTTCTCCTGTTCCATGTTTGGACTTGGGCAAATGAAAAATCCTGTGGTTGTTTCAGCCACTTGCCAGTAAGGTGATGTGCTCGCGGCTAACCAGTCGCGATCTGCCAGGGATGGACCGGGGTCAACGTGAACCTTGAAAGCAGCAGCCTCAGCGCGACACGCGCCGTTGCCAATGGCGAGGGCGCGCACCGCATGCCCGCTCGCGACAAACGGGCGCTGCTCTATGGGCTGTCGCTGCTGCTCGATTGCCTGGCGCTGCTCGGCGGCTATGCGATCGCGCTGACGGTGCGCGAAGCCCGCTTCCTCGATGCGGGGGGACAGGCGCTGCCGATAATCGCGATTCCGCTGTTCGTTGCGCTGGCCATCGCCGGCGAGGCGCAATCAGTCGAGACACTGGAAAACCGCCTGCTCGGTATCCAGCGCGCACTTATCGCGCTGGCCGGCACGGCAATCGCGCTGCTGCTGCTGACCTTCCTGTTCAAGATCGAGGACATGTCGAGGCTCGGCTTCGGGGTTACCTTCGCTTCGGCGGCAGTGCTGATGGTTGTCGAACGCATGGTGCTCGACCGCATCTTCAAGGCGACGATGGCCGGCAGCGCGCGCTCCGAACTGCTCTTGCTCGATGGGGCCGACGCGGTACCCGATCCGCACATGGACGTGGTGGATATCGGCCAACTGGGCCTGTGGCCTGATCTCTCGCGGCCCGAGCAGATCGATAGCCTGTCACGGTTGATCGAAAGCTATGACCGCGTGGTCGTGGCGTGCCAGGCCGACCACCGGCTCGCCTGGGCCAAGTTCCTCAAAGGCAGCGACGTTGGCGGCGAGATCGTTTTTTCGCGCGAGCAGTTGCTCGGCGCTGTGGCGATCGGGGGCTGCGGGCGGCAGGATACCCTGATCCTTTCGCGCGGACCGCTCAGTCTCTACAGCCGTATGCAAAAGCGCGCTTTCGACTTGGCGATTACGGTTCCCCTGCTGGTGGTACTGGCCATTCCCTTGCTGGCAGTCGCCTTGGCAATCCGGATCGAAAGCAAGGGCCCCGCCCTGTTCCGCCAGGTCAGGGTCGGCCAGGGCAGCCGTCAGTTCAGCATCTTCAAATTTCGCTCGATGCGCCTCGAGACGAACGATGCCGCAGGCAATCGCTCGACATCGCGTGACGACGATCGGATCACCCGCGTCGGCCGCTTCATCCGCCATACCAGCATCGATGAGCTGCCCCAGCTGCTCAACGTGCTGCGCGGCGACATGAGCCTCGTCGGCCCTCGTCCCCACGCGCTCGGGTCGCTGGCCGGGGCCGCGCTGTTCTGGGAAGTGACCGACCGCTACTGGATGCGCCACGCGCTCAAGCCGGGCATCACCGGCCTTGCCCAGATCCGCGGCTTTCGCGGCGCGACCGAACGGGCCGAAGACCTCGAGCAACGCCTGCGTTGCGATCTGGAATATCTGCAAAGCTGGAGCATCGGCGGCGATTTCCTGATCCTCGTCAAGACCTTCGGCGTGATCATCCATCCGAATGCCTACTAGGGTGCGGCGTCTGCTCGAACGCGGGGCGAACGCCCTGCTTGCGCGGGCCTGGCCCAACGGTTCGGCCGCTTTCCGGCGACGCGCCAGCGGTACGGTGACCCGCGGGTTCGAGCGCGTGACCTACGAGCGGCTGAGCGAAAACGGCCTCGCCCCCGATGCCGTGGTCGATATCGGTGCCAATCGCGGCGACTGGTCGCGGATGGTCCGCCCGATCTTTTCCGCAGCAGAAATCCTGATGGTCGAGGCCCAGACCGCACTCGAAGGCGAACTCGCGCGCGCCGCGAGCGAGATCGGCCGCGCCCAGCATCGGATCGTGCTGCTCGGACCTGTCGGCGGCGAGGAGCGCGCGTTCTACGAAATGGGCACCGGTTCGTCGCTGCTGCCCGAAAACAGCAATGCCGCCCGCACGGTCACCAGATCGGTCACGCAAACGCTCGATTCCCTGATCGCGGAAACGCTTCCGGCGGCGCAGTCGATCTTTCTCAAGCTCGATATCCAGGGTGCGGAGCTGATGGTCCTGGCGGGCGGCGAGGTTACCTTGTCGCGCTGCGCTGCGGTGCAGCTCGAAGTGGCCCTGCTGCCTTACAACGCGGGCGCGCCGCTGCTCGCCGAGGTGGTTGCCTTCATGGCGGCGCGCGGCCTGCTGGTCACCGAAGTGGCGGGCTTCAGCCGGCCCGGTGCGCACCTCGTCCAGATCGACCTTGTCTTCGCCCGCCACGGTTCGCCCCTGCGGCCCGAATTCTTCACTTTCTGACACTGTGCGGCGGCAATCTGGTGTCGGATTTGTTGTTACATTCGCAATTTTTTTCACCTAATATCGCGTGATGACGAGCGAAACACCGCGCAGGAAGCTTGCCGGGATACAAGGCCTGCGAGGCATCGCCGCGCTGATGGTGGTGCTTTACCATCTCGGGATCCGGATGGAGTTCGATGGGCTGGGAGCGCGCCCATTTCGACGTGCTGATGGCCGGTGTCGATATCTTCTTTGTCATCAGCGGCTTCATCATGTGGGTCACAACCGCAGCCCGGCCCGAGCGAACCGCAGTGCATTTTCTGCGCGACCGGTTGCAACGCATCGGTCCGGCCTACTGGATTTTGACAGCGGCGATCGTCGTGGCGCTGGCCGTTGCTCCAGGTGCGATCCGACCGGCTTCGGTCTCGCCTGACTTCGTGCTTGGCGATCATCTGTGGCATGTTATCTCCAGTTTCCTTTTTGTCGCTTCGCAGCATCCGATAAAGGGCGATTTCCAACCGGTTCTCACGGCCGGCTGGACGCTGAATCTGGAGATGTTCTTCTATCTGATCTTTGCTGCGGCAATGGCGCTGTGCGGAAGCAACCTCCTGCGACGTGCGCTCCTGCTCGTGTTCTCGCTGACCGGCATAGCCTTGATCGGATTTCTGGCGGGTCCTTCCGGCGCGCTGGCATTTTACACGCAGGACCTGCTGCTCGAATTTGTCGGCGGGGTGCTGCTTGGCATTGCCTATTCGCGCGGCTGGATCAGAGCCTCCAGGCTGTGGTGGATCGCGCTCGCGGCCGGCTGGGGCGGACTGGCCTACGCGATCGAGCCGATTGGCCTGCCGCGTTCGCTGGCATGGGGCCTGCCTGCCCTGCTGATCGTTGCTGGCACCGTGTTCGCGCCGGCCATGAGCGGCTGGTTCCTGCAGAAGCTGGGCGATTCGTCCTACAGCCTCTACATCACCCACCAGATCACGCTTGCGGTCGCCGCGACCGCCTGGATGCTCGCAAAGTTGCCGGTGAACATGACGTTCCCGCTGGTTGCCGTGGCTTTCTCGATCGTTGCGGCATGGCTGTTCTATGCCCTCGTCGAACGGCCGCTCACGCGCTACTTTCAAAAGGCGGCCATACGGCCAGTGAAGCCGAGCGGACAAAATCGGGCCGTGTCGAAGGCCCGTGGTGCCGTGCCCGCGGTGAACGAAGCGCAACCAGGTCAGGTCAGCCTCGCCTACAGCGACGGGCACCGGCATGTATAGGTGGCTGTTTCTGGCCATGATGCCGATCCTGGTGGTAGCACTATCGGTCGTCCTGAAAAATAACCGGCATCTGCCCAAGGCGAGCTTCGCCATGGGATTTCTGGCGTTCTTTTTGCACTTGCACCTCTATGTCGCGCCCTATGCCTGGTTTGACTGGATCGGAACGGCGAAGGGGTTCGAAATTTCGCTGTCTGGATGGGATCGCGCTGGCGATTATCCTGGCGACCAGGCATGTCCGAACGCCGATCTCGATTGCGATCAGCTTTGGGGTTTACCTGGCAGCACAGCTTGTCGCGACGATCAACGCGATTTATCCGGTGGCATCGCTGTTTTACATCTGGCAGCTTCTGCGTGTCGCACTGATCTTTGTGGCAGTTGCACGCGCGACAGCGGCAAATGGCGATACGGCAGTCGGCCTTGGTGCTGGGATTGGGGCCGCAATCCTGATTCAAGCGCTTGCTTCGGTGAATCAATCGCTGAGCGGGGCAATTCAGGCCTCGGGAATGATGGGCCACCAGAACCTGCTCGGGTTTCCTCTCCAACATGGCCGTCATGCCCGCATATGCCATGCTGCTGGCGCGTCGCCATAGCGCGCTGGCGGCCATTGTGCTGATCGCTGGTGCAGTCGTCGCCTTGGCCGGCGCATCGCGCGCCACGCTCGGCCTGTTTGGCGGCGGCCTGTTGCTCACCACCCTATTGTCGCTGATGCATCGGCGCACGACCTACAAGATGGGTTTCGCAGTCGTCACCGCGCTCGCCCTGGCGGCGTCGGTTCCCGCGATGCTCTGGGCAATCGACCGCCGGGGCGAGGAAGCGCGGCTTTCGAGCAACGATCAGCGCGCCGCGATGATACGCGCGACCCAGATGATGATTGCCGACAATCCGCTTGGCGTCGGACCGAACCAGTTCGTTTCGGTGGCAGTCGGCAAAGGCTACTCGGAGCGCGCTGGCGTGGTCTGGGCCTATTCCATACGAAGCCAGCCGGTCCATAACAGTTATTATCTGATTTGGGCGGAAAGCGGGTTGTTGGGACTTGCCGGATTCTTGCTGTTGGCTGGAACTTACCTGATAGCAGGTTACCGGCGCATCAGGCGTCCTGCATTGGGCGATCGGTCAGAGGTGTATGTCGGGCTCTATGCCGCGACCATCGTCGCCCTGGTCCACGCCTATTTCGAGTGGATCTCGCTGCTCTACACCTCGCAGGCAGTGGTGGTGATGGGCATGGGCGCAGTGATCGGAACGAGCGTGGTCAAGCGCGCGCGTGGCGCGACGCGCAGCGAGAATCGGTTGATAGCCGAAGCAGGCCAATCGCCGGGATCTGGTCCAGCCGCCGCCCCGTGGGCCTAGGTCGGCTCATTCGAACTCTCAAAGAATAGCCGGAGCAAGACGGAATGCAGAATACCGCAGAGGATCGGGCTGTCGCCGCTGTTGACGCGGCCATCGCGGACATCGGCAGCTTCGATCTCAAGGTCGAAGGGGCCAGCGAAGGCATGCCCAGCGTGACCTCGGCAAATGGCGCGGCGGGCTACGTCGCCCGGCATCGCCACGAATACGTGCGAACTGCCCGCGACCTGCTCGAATTCATGCCGCCAAAACCGGAAGGCGACAACCGGGTGCTTGAACTGGGTGCCTTTTTCGGGACGGTCTGCATTGCCCTGGCCAAGCTCGGCTACACAGTGACAGCCGCGGATGCGCCCGAGTTCATCGAACAGCCCGAGCAGGTCGAGCGCTACGCCCGCCATGGCATTGCCACGCAAGGCGTCCGCCTCGATGACTTCGTGCTCCCGTTCGGCGACGAGGCGTTCGACGTCGTCATCATGTGCGAGGTGCTGGAGCATCTCAATTTCAATCCGCTGCCGCTGCTCAAGGAGATCAACCGGGTGCTGCGCCCCAACGGTCTGTTCTACGTCGCGCTGCCCAATCCCCGTTCGCTGCCCGAACGCAAGCGCATGCTGCGCGGCGAAACGAGCGGAATCGGCGTGCTGGAGCACTTCACGCAGCTGTCTCCCAATTCATCCGAAATCGTCTACGGCCACTGGCGCGAATATGCCCCCGAAGAGGTGCGCCGCATGCTGGAGCCGCTCGGCTTCAGGATCGATCGCCAGTATTTCTTCAGCTTGAGCGAGACACTGCCGCTGTCTTCCTTGCGCCGGCGCGCTTCGCGTGTGTTTTACAGGCTGTTCCCGCAGTTCAAGGAAAATCAGGTGACCCTGGCCGTCCGCGCCAAGCGAACCGATCTCAAGATGCGCATCCCCGCGACGGTTCACAGAAAATTGAGCGAGCTTTAGCGCGTTACGCGCAACCTCCCGGAGTCTCGCTGATTTCGGCCAAATGCGCTCGATTTTTGATCGCGGCGCGTCGTCCCGGCGCGTCCACGGCACGGTCGGACCATATCGGCGCGATAACGGTTCGTGGTTAACTTGAAATCAAGAAGCTCGCAGATAGGCAGGCCGCGACCTTGGAGGGGTCGCAAAAATGGTGCATAAGCGAGCGGTGCGACTACTACCGCTGATCTTGATTTGCGCGAGTTGCGGCGATGGCTCCGGCAGCGGGTTGACGACCCTGGCTGCGGGCGGAGCGGCCAGCGCGCCAGCCACGTCGCGGTTGCCAGCGCTTCGCCCAGCCCGGAACCCGCTCAAAGCCCTGCGGCGACCGGCAGCCAGCTCGTCCAGCTTGATCCGATTCCATCCAATTTCGATACTTCGGCCGAACTGGAACCCATGGCCGTCCCGGGATCGATGGCACCCGACAATGTCGGCGCGTTCCGGTTTGTCTGCAAGGCGAGCCACAACGCCTACGACGATCCGGTGGTCTATCCGGGCCAGCCCGGCGCGTCCCACCTTCACACCTTTTTCGGCAACACCAAGGCCGACGCCTATTCGACCTACCAGTCGCTGCGCACCACCGGCGAGAGCACCTGCCAGTCCAAGCTCAATCGCTCGGCCTACTGGATCCCGGCGCTGATGAACGGGCGCGGCCAGGTGGTCATGCCGGATCATCTCGCGGTCTATTACAAGCGCTTTCCCGCAGGCTCGGCGCAGTGCCTGCAGCACGGCAAGTGCATTGCCATCCCGCGCGGCCTGCGCATCGTCTTCGGGCGGAGCATGACCAATCCCGATCAGCCAGCGAATGTCTGGTTCAATTGTTCGGGAACCGGGGCAGTGCCGGGTATCTACCCGACCCTGGTTGAGGCGGCGAAGAACTGTCCCTCGGGCGCGCAGATCATCGCCGCGCTCGAATCTCCCTCCTGCTGGAATGGAACCCAGCTCGACAGCGCCGATCACCGCAGCCACATGGCTTTCCCCGCCGCCGACGCACAGGGACTCGTCCGCTGCCCAGCGAGCCACCCCAACGTGCTGCCGATCTTTACCCTGGCGGCGGCCTACACCACCGACGACACGCTCGACCGCACAGGCAATGCCAATCCCAACTTGCAGACCTGGCACTTCTCGTCCGATCGCATGACGGGAATGGCCAACAAGGTGTCCGGCGCGACCTTTCACGCCGACTGGTTTGGCGCGTGGGACGATGATGCGCTGGCGGCGTGGACCGCGAACTGCATCGACAAGCTGCTGAGCTGCACCAGCGGCAATCTTGGCGATGGCACCGCGCTGAAATGGATCGACGGCTTCAATTGGAAGGCCGATCAGCGGCTGGTCAATGCCCCGGCCCGCGTCACTCTCGCCTCGCTGTGCACCGGCAGCCGGCCGCTGAAACCCGCCCAGCAGCAGATGATCCAGGCCATCCGCCGCAAGCTCAATGCCGCCATGGACCGTGACACGCTGCTGGCCAGCACCAAGCCGAGCGAGATTTCCAAGCGGCTACATTCGACGGTCACCTGACGAGGCTCGGTTCGCCCGGTTGCACGATGGCCGGCAGGCCTCGCCGCAGCATTCCCGTGTCGGGTCGCGGGCCCGCCAACTTAACCTTTTAGGACTTTTCGTTTAGACTGCGCGCTTGCGAAGCGGAGAATTGAGGCGATGTCAGCTTTTCCTGGTGAAGTTCCCTGCAATCTTTGCGGCGCGGAAAACCCGCAGACGCTGTTCGAAGCCGGAGTCGCGCAAGTCAACCGGATCGTCGAATGCAGGCAATGCGGGCTGATGTATTCGAGCCCGCGGATCAGGCTGGTCGATCAGGATGCGATCAAGGATTACGATCCCGGCCTCACCAGTGCGGCGGCCGATTACGATCCGACCCGCTACGACAAGGAGCGACTGCAAGTCCGCGACTATGCCGACACCCGCGCCGAGCTCGCCCGCCTCTACCCCCAGCGCGGATCGCTGGTCGAAATCGGCTGCGGCATGGGATTCCAGCTGGAAGCGTTTCACCAGGACGGATGGGACGTCACCGGGATCGAACCGGACCGGGGTTTCTGCCAGTTCATCGGCGACTTTCATGGATTGAAAGCACTGCCGACCATCCTTGAGGAAGCCGGCCTCCCCGACGGATCGATCGATGTCGTGGTGTTTCTGCACGTCATCGAACATGTGCCCGACCCGCTGGGAACGCTGCAAGGCATCTACCGTGCGCTCAAGCCGGGCGGGCATCTGGTGATCGAGACCCCGCGCTTCGACAGCCTGATGTTCCGCCTGTTCGGCCGCCGCGAACGCAGCTTGAGCTGCGATGGCCATATCTATTTCTTCACCACCGATTCGCTTCGCAGGCTGAGCGAAAAGGCCGGGTTCGAACCTGTGCAATACAAATCCGTCGGACGGTCGCTGAGCCTGGAAAGACTGGCCTGGAATATCGGGGTGATGAGCAAGAACCAGACGATACGGCGTGCCCTTTACCGGATGTCGACCGCCCTGAAGCTGGAGCGCGTGCATCTGCGCCTCAACATGCGCGACATGCAGCGGATCACCGTGCGCAAGCCGCAGTCGCCCAATTCATCGATCAGCTGACCCCGCGACAGTTCAATTCCGATCGGTCGCAATGGGGGCACATCTCTGGCCTGAATCACTCCCCGCGTTCTTTGAGCCCATCAGCGGAGGTTGAGCGAAACCCAGTTCGCGAACCGAATCCGCCAGCATACCGCTCAGTCGCGTGCTCCCCTCCGTGTTGAGATGCACCAGGTCGATAAAATCGTTGTCGGGTGCACGATCCCTGAAATCGAGCACCGCAAGATTCGGAACGCCGCTCTCCTGCCGCAAACGACTTTCAGTCCATGCGCCAACGCCAGCGGGCATGAGTGCGCGCAACCGGCTGTGTTCAGGCATGATGATCACCATCACGCAGGCTCCTTGCCGGGTGAAGTCACGGACGAGGCCGCCGGCCACGCCCGGCCCGAGGACGCTTTGCTGAAAGGCTTCCATGCGATCGGCACCGAACGAGCGGGCCCAGGCGATGCCATTGCTCAAGGTCTTTTCGGTAGGATTGTTCTGGATCAAAGTTCGCAACATCGGGCGCCACGGACTGCGTGAATCCTGCGTCGCCGCATCAAGCCCGATGAACGATTGCACGGTTGATCGCACATCCATGAGCACGCGATCGAAAAAGGCGCGCAGATCATGGCGGCGATTGGCAACCCACATGGCCTCGCGAACCGCAGCCTTGGACCGTTCGGCAAAACCGGGCGGCGGCCCCTGATCGGCAATCGCCCGCGACCGCGCGGGATCGACCAGCGTATCGAGCATGTGCATGGGCGATATGCCGAGCACGACCAGATCGGGCCGCAACTGGCTTTGCGACACCAATTCCGCCTGTTCGGCTATGCTGGGGCTACCCGCCCCGGCTCCCGCGACGCCAATGAAACGCCAGCGATCGCCCAGTTTTCTGGTCAGTTCTTCGATGCTGACGCCCTCCCTGACGTCCGAAATGCCGACAATCACGCCAAGGTAGTGATCGGGTCGGACCACGCCGCTGCGATAGGCTAGCTGCGCCGCATCTATCCGCTGCTTGCTCTCCATCAGGAAGCCTATGCCGGTCTGGCGGTCCGGCAACCATTGCAGCACGGGAGTCTTGTCCAGCGATCCCAACAGCAGGTTGATCGCAGCGGCCATGGCCACGATCCAAGTGCCGACATAGGCGAAACTGATCAAGGGACGGATGCGCTGCGCAAGCATGGTCTGGTCAGAACTGCTGATAGAAGAACGTCGCATCTTTCTGCGACAGGACGTAAACGAGCATCAACTGGACAGCAATAACGGCCGAGCGGACTGGAACGCTGCGGCGAACGGCGCGCAGCCGGTTGGCAAGATTCGCATGCGCCCGGATCGCCGGAAACTCACCCGCAACGGCTGGTTGATTGTCAGTCATAGCGTGTCACGCCTTTCCGATCAGGAACACAGGCAGGAATGCCGCCGAGACATACATGTAGGTCAGCAGCATCGCGGCACCCCCGGCCACACGGCTCTGGCGATAGGCGGCGATTTGCTGCGGATTGCAGAACCGCGCCAGAGCAACGCCATAGAGCCGAACTCCGATCAGCCCGGCGGCATGCAACGCGCCCCATACGAACCACCCCCATGACAAACCATGCCACAAACCGCACAGCAGGAAGGAAACGCCAGTCGCGACCGATGCGACCAGAACCGGGTTCGGCCTGCTGCTGTGGCGCATCAGGCTTAGCTGAATCGGGATAAAGATGTTCCTGCGGATGAACAGCGACAGCGAAATGTGCCAGCGATCCCAGAAATCGACCAGATTGCGGGCCATCAACGGGTTGCGAAAGTTTTCGGGCGTGGGAATGCCCGCCAGAATGCCAATTCCCAGCGCTATGTTGCTGTAGGCGCTGAAATCGAGATAGAGCCACAACAAGAAGGCCATTGATTCAAACAGCAACTGCACGCCGTTCGAGTTGAAGTCGTTGAGAAAGATCGACTGCACGGCAAAAGCGAGCACGAATTTCTTGAACAACCCGCTGGCGATTGCTTCCGTTCCGGACAAGACCACTTCCTTGTCGATCGGTGCCGGCTGCGACGGACGGCAAAAGTCGTCGTACGCCTGGATTGGCCCCGCGGCCAGCATGTGGAACGGAATCAGATAATTGACCAGCGCGACGAAGTCCGGCGGTGCATGGCGGCGCTCGAAGTTTGCCCGCACCACTTCGATCGCACGCAGCGCCAAGAAGGAAAATCCCACCGCCGTCAGCACCACCGGCACGCCATGCGGCATGCCCGGCAGATTTGCCACGCCAGACTTGTTCAACACAAACAGGGCCAGCAGGAGAACGGATGCGATTGCCGTCACCGCGCGCGGCCAGGCTTCGCCACGGATCAGACGCAGCATCACATGGAACACCAGGATGGCCAGGACAACGTAGGCAACCAGGCCGTGCAGTATCAGCGCGAGAAAGCCAAGGTTGATCGCCGACAGCGCATAGCGCTGCATCCGCTGCCCGCGCAGCACGGTCATCACCAGGATCACAAAGATGGCGAACAGCCAGAATGCAATGCCATTGACGGGTATCGCACCCTGATTCACATTTGCTGCCCCCGATTGCGCTGGCTCCCGTGCAGGATAGGCTCAGCGCCGCTCCATGACCAGATAGTCCAGTTTGGCGTCCCCAACTGAAACGAATCCCGACTTGCGGTAAAACGCAATCGCACGGGCATTGTCAGCATGAACATGCAAGGAGACGCCGCCGATGCCCGCCATGTCCAGGAGTGCGCCCAAGATTTCGGTCGCCAAGGGCGAACCACGGCAGCTCTCGGAAACGGCAAGGCGCGCCAGATAATGACTGACCGGACCTATCGGCCCGATCTGTTCGCGCAAGGCCTTGAGATGGGCGAAGAACACGGCGACTTCATCGCGATCGAGCGACCCGGCGAAATGATGCAGCCCGGCTCGCTGGCGCTGAGCCTGCGTTGCGGCGGGATAGGCGCACAACACGCCGGTCACGGCATTATCGGCGACGCTGCACAAACAATCGGAAAGCTCGTTGTCCGGCCCCAGCATTTCCGCCGCGACAATCTCTCGGGCGCGGTCTGCGGCAACGGTCGCATAGAACTGTGGCATAGCCTGACAAACCAGCCGCGCGGCCTGCCCGAGCTGGTCCGGCGTAAGCGCGCTTGGCGGAAGCAGCATGAGGTCGCCAGCAGACTGCGCGCCGGTCATCTTTTGCCCCGCTCGGCCAGCTGCGCCATCATCGGGTGACTGCGCAAAGCCACATAATCGACTTTGCCGTTCGCATTGAACGGTATCTCGGCAACAGCGAAAACTCGATTGGGAACCATGTACTCTGGCAACCTTTCACGGCACGCGGCAATGATCCGATCCTCATCCGATTTGGGATGCAAGGCAAATGCAGCGCAACCGACTGCCGGTCCGCCGGGCGTTTCCGACCACGGCAGAACCGCCACCAGATCGCTCCCGGAGGTCTCCCGAACGACATGCTCGATTTCCTGCAGCTCCACCCGGTAGCCGCGAATTTTCACCTGATGATCGGCCCGCCCGGCGTAAAGGAACCCCTGTTCCTTATCGTACCGGCCGAGATCCCCGGTGCGATACCAGCGAAGTCCGTTGGCATCGAACATCCGCTTCGCAGACATCGCGGGATCCTGCCAATAGCCCTCCATCACCTGGCTACCGGCAAGACAGATTTCGCCGAATTCGAGCTGTTCCTCGCCTTCGTCCGAAAAAAGCGCCATGTGCTGACCGGGAAACGGCTGGCCGAGTGGCACCACGGCAGGCGGCAGCTCCTGGCCCGGCTGATACTGGAACGAACTGAACGCCACCGTTGCCTCGGTCGGCCCGTAGATATTGTCGATTCGGGAATTCGGCGCCGCCTCCGCCCATGCTTCCGCTACCGCACCGGTCAGCGCCTCGCCGCAGAAAAAGGTATGCCGCAGACTATGCATGCTGGCCGGTTCCAGCAAACCCGATTGCTTGATCAGCCCAGCCGTCGACGGAACCGAAAGCCAGGCAGTTATTTCCTGCTCGACGACGAACCGGGTGCACAGCAGCACGGCATTCTCGGGGACACTGTAGAGGCAGGCCCCCGAAGTCCAGCACAGGAACATGTCGTGCACCGAAAGATCGAACGTCAGATCGACCAGCTGCAACAAGCGGTCCTGCTCGGTGATCGAACAGATCGAACGAATGCCCTCCAGATAGGCGAAGACATTGCCATGGCTGATGGGCACGCCCTTGGGCGTGCCGGTGCTGCCCGAGGTGAAAAACACATAGGCCAGTTCGCCGCAGGCTTGCTCGCAAGGCGCGGGCAGATCGAGTGAGCGGGGGGTGAGGTCAGCGACACCCAATTGGGCCAGGGCGGTTTCGCCGCGAGCGGTCTCGCCTTCCGGAAATGCCAGCAGCCGGAGCGAGGCAATATCGTCGGTCAGTTCACCGATGATCGCACGGTGCCTGTCGTCGCACAGCAAGGCACAGGCACCGGATTCAATCAAGATCTGCCGATTGCGATGGACCGGAAACCTGGGGTTCAGCGGAACATAAGCTGCACCGCACAGCAAGGTTGCCACGATGCATGTGTAGGCGGTCAAGGTCCGGTCTGACAGGATCGCGACCCGGTCGCCAGGGCCGATACCTGCATTTGCCAGCGCCTGCGCGATGCCGCTGGCCCGCTCGAACAACGCGCCATACGTCAGTTGCGCTCCCTTGCTCCACAAGGCCGCTCGCAGCCGGTGTTGTCGGGCAGACTTTATCAAGACTGAACCCAGGTTCATTGTAAGCCGACCCATTCCCGCCTTGAACCCTCTCAGCTCTTGTTCCGGTGCTTCTCGATCAGCTCGACCAGTGATCCGGCATTTTCCAGTTGGGCTACTTCTGTCGAAGTGAAGCGAAGAGAGTACAAGCGTTCAATCTCGATTATTATCTGGACATGAGTCAAGGAATCCCATCCAGGAACATCCGCAGCTGTGGTTTCTTCTGTTAACACCACATCCGGACTATTCAATACATCGCAGACAACTCTGTTTACGACTTTTATAAGATCTTCATTAGAGCTCATGAAATTGAGGCCTTTGCAGGAATTTCTTGTAGACTACTTGAAAAAATAGCCATTGTTTCTTTCTCTGATACAAGGGCGGGTTAGACACTCCTATTACTAGGATTACGCATAGCAGAGCAGGGACTATCACACAGGTAATCGCTGTGCAATCTAATGAATCAAAGCGGTTAGCACGCTCCAGGTCCGTCTCGCGATCAGGAAATGGGGCTCTGCACGGTCTCCAAATGCGCGCTCTGCCGGATAGCAAAGCAGGCGCTGACGGCGGTGATCGAAACGGCCGATTTCGCGGGCATACCGACCCGCCCGGCCGATCAAGGTCAGGATTTTGGGCCTGCCGGGCGTCGCATGGAGCCAGGTGAACGCATTCAGGAGCAGTTCGCTGATCGCGTCACCGCCTTCCTCGACCGGCTTATCGACTGCGGCTGGTCCTGTCTGCTGTTCGCGGCCATCGGGGCTGTCACGTGTGAACACTTAATTCACGTGCCTTCGTAACTCGATCTTAGTCAAATTCCCGTTAGCTCCCCTTCGAATATTCGAGGACAATCTTCATGGTTCGATTCCGTACTACGGGTTTGATCGCGCTCATTTCACTCTCCGCAGGCTGCGGCGACGGCTCCGGCAATGGCGTTGCGAGCGCCGCTTCGGACTTGGTCAGTCTGATGAAGCGGCGCATCACCCTTGTGCCCCTGCCGCCAACGGCGCAAGCGCCGGCCCCAACGCCGACACCGACGCCTACCGCGACGCCTACCCCGACACCAACCCCTGTTGCGACTGCGACCACCTCGCCAGGCAGCTACGTGCAGCTGGATTCGATCGCATCCAATTTCGACACCACCGTCGAAAAGGTGGCTATGGCCGTACCGGGATCGATGGCACCCGACAACGTCGGCGCATTCCGGTTCGTCTGCAAGGCGAGCCACAACGCCTACGACGATCCGATCGTCTATCCCGGCCAGCCCGGGGCTGCCCACCTGCACACCTTTTTTGGCAACACCAAAGCCGACGCCTATTCGACCTACCAGTCGCTGCGCACTACCGGCGAGAGCACCTGCCAGAGCAAGCTCAACCGCTCATCCTACTGGATCCCGGCGCTGATGAACGGGCTTGGCCAGGTGGTCATGCCCGATCATCTCGCGGTCTATTACAAGCGTTTTCCGGCAGGTTCGGCGCAGTGCGTGCAATACGGCAAGTGCATCGGCATCCCGCGCGGTCTGCGCCTGGTGTTCGGGCGGAGCATGACCAATCCCAGCCAGCCGGCGAATGTCTGGTTCAACTGCATGGGGACCGGGGCAGTGCCGGGTATCTATTCGACCCTGGTCGAGGCGGCGAAGAACTGTCCCTCGGGCGCACAGCTTATCGCCGCCGCAGAAACACCGTCGTGCTGGAACGGAACCCAGCTCGACAGCGCCGATCACCGCAGCCACATGGCGTATATAGCAGCCGATGCGCAAGGCGTCGTGCGCTGCCCGGCGACGCATCCCTACGTGTTGCCGATCTATACGCTGGCGGCGGCCTACACCACCGACAGCACGCTCGACCGCTCGGGCAACACCGATCCCAACTTGCAGACATGGCACTTCTCGTCCGATCGCATGGCGGGAACGCCCAACAAAGTGTCCGGCGCGACTTACCACGCCGACTGGTTCGGCGCGTGGGACGACGATGCGCTGGCGGCCTGGACCACCAACTGCATCGACAAGATGCTGAGTTGTTCCACTGGCAATCTCGGCAACGGCACCGCGCTGAAATGGATCGATGGCTTCAATTTCAAGGCCGATCAGCGGCTGGTCAATGCTCCGGCAAAGGTCACTCTCGCCTCGCTGTGCACCGGCAGCCGGCCGCTGAAGCCGGCCCAGCAGCAGATGATCCAGGCCATCCGCCGCAAGCTCAATACCGCAACGCGCCGCGACACCATGCTGGCCAGCGCCAGGCAGAGCGGGATCGGCAAGGCGCGTCCCGCCCAGGCCGTGACCTGACTCCATTCGCGAAGGCTGCTATTGAAGTAGCCTTCGCGCAGGTCAGGTTGTCCCAACCCGGGCCATTCGGGCAGCAAGCGGAATCCTCAGGTTTTGCCGCAGTGCAGATTTGCCTTGTGCTGATTTGACAGACACTCCCGCAGTTCGGGGGCAATCGGGCGTCCCGACAGGAACAGGCGGACTTCGCTAAGTGTCCGCACGGAGCCTGCGCGCAAACTCTAGCGCTCAATCAACTGTTTGACTATGGGGCCGCAGTGCGTTCCATCTCGATCGCTCGAGAATTCACGGGGTTTGGCATGATTGATAGTGAAAAACTGCGCGAGACAATGCTTCAATATGTGCACGGCTCCGAGCATCCGGATCTTCAGGTCTACCGGCAGGGTACCTTCGACGCCGATGAGCATGAAGTATGGCATTGGCGCACGAAGCACTACTGCGATCTGGGCGGGTTCTACGGCAAACGCGTCCTCGAAGTAGGCTGCGGTTTTGGCTGGGATTCGGTCGGCCTGTCGATCATCGGCAAGAACGAGATGGTGGCAAGCGACATTCTGCCATCGATGGTGGACGGCATGACCATGTGCCTCGAGAGCATGAAAAGTCAGGGCCAGCCGCTCAATGTCACCCCGCTGAACGGCGATATCTGCCAGCTTGATCTGCCAGACGCCTCATTCGACGGGATTTTTTCGACCGAGGCGATCGAACACGTTCACGATCTCGGAGAAATGTTCGACAACTGCCTGCGCTTGCTGCGACCGGGCGGCACTGCGGTATTCGTCAATGACAGCAACCGCTACAATCCCGACGCGCGCGCGCACTCCTGGGGATCATGGCAGGAACGCGATGAGTCATGGGACCACGTCGACTGGCTGAAAAAGGATGTGCGCCCGGTCGAACACGCCGACGCCGAGCCCTATGGCGTGATGCGCGAGCGCCGCATCCGCGAGGCGGCACCCGAACTGGGCGACGCGGACGTGGCAAAACTCCGGACCGCCACCGCAGGGCTGGTCTACAATCAGATCGACCAGGCCGTCGCCGCGTTCAAACGCGATGGCGCGCTGCCCGTGCGGGACGAGTTCGGCTGGTGCCGCAATCCCGAAACCGGCGAATATTCCGAGCGGCTGCTCGATCCGTTCGAGCTTGAAGCGATGCTGAGGGCACGCGGTTTCAAGGTCGAGCTGCGCCATCTGTTTCGCAAATTTCCTTACCGGCTGCTCAACAACAATGGCATCCGCGCGTTGCAGAAACGGATCTTCAACTCCCGGGCGCACTTCGTCCTGGTGGCGCGCAAGCCGGGCTAGCGCGGCTGCGGCCAAGTCGCTCCGGGCCAATCTGGACGTCCGCCGCATTGCGCCTATAGACCGCCAACCATTCGCCAGACAGGAAGGGGCCTGTGTTGCAGCAAGACCTGTCCGATGCTGTCATCGCCCCCGGACCGCGCGAGGTTCCCCGCTGGAAAATTCGCATGCCGGGGGGATCGAAGCTGGCCGGCCATGTCGTGTGGGTCGGCGGTCTCTACGCGGCGACGCAGGTCCTGCGGCTGCTGACCAACATCATTGTCGCGCGCCTGCTCGCCCCCGAGCTGTTCGCCACAATGATGCTGATCAACACGCTGCGGATGGGCTGCGAGATGTTCACCGATATCGGCGTCGGCCAGGGCATCGTCAGCCGTCCCGACGGCGATAGCCCGCGTTACCTCAGCACCGCCTGGACCCTCCAGACGATCCGCGGCCTGTTGCTGTTCGCTCTGGCCTGGGCCGTCGCCGATCCGCTGGCGCAGTTTTACGATGAGCCGCAACTGGCCGAACTGATCCCGATCGGCGCGCTGATCTTCGTGTTCACCGGCATGACCTCGCCGTCGCGGTTCGTCCTGCAAAAGCAGTTGCGGGTGCGCGAGCTTACCCTGTTCGACTTCACCTGGACGCTGATCACCAGCCTGATCACGATTGCCCTCGCCTTCGCGATCCCGGGGATCTGGGCGCTGATGATCGGCTTCCTGGCCGGGTCGGCCCTGCCCGCGATCGCCAGCTTCTTCCTGATCGACTACCGCCTGCACCGCTTCAAGCTCGACCGGGATGCGGTGCGCTCGATCTTTTCGATCGGCAAATGGATCTTTCTTTCCTCGCTGATCTACTTCGCCTCGATGAACTTCGACCGGCTGTACTTTGCCAAGGCGATCCCGCTAGTCCTGCTGGGTGTTTACAGCATCGCCCGAACCTATGCTGATGCGGCCATGCAGTTGGTCCATCAGATGGGCATCTTCGTGATTTTTCCCCGGATCGCGGCCCATACCGAACGGGGCGAAGACCTGCGCCGGGCGATCGCCCCGAAGCGGCGGCTCGCTCTCGCCGCCATCGCGGTCATGCTCGGGGGCGGCGTCGCCGTGGCGGACGCGATCATCGAGCTGCTATACGATCCGCGCTACCACGCCGCCGGCCTGATGCTGACGATCCTGCTGGCGGGCGCGTGGTTCGCCGTGCTGGCCACGCTCGCCGATGCGATGATCCTGGGCATCGGCGCTCCTTCGGGGGTGGCGCTGGGCAACGGCGTCAAGCTCGCCTGGACCGTCGCGCTGCTGCCCCCTGCCCTGGCCTACAGCGGAATGACCGCCGCAGTTGCTGTGCTCGCGGCGGCCGATGCCTTGCGCTATGCCGCGCTGGCTTACGGCAAGCGGCACCACGGATTGAGCTTTTTGCGCCAGGACTTTGTCTTCACCGCCCTGTTCGTGGCAACCGCGCTGGCCTGCCGGGAGGCCGGCTTTCTGCTCGGCCTCACTGGCGGCATCGGCACCTGGATCGAAGCGGCAAGGGCCCTGAATGGCTGAGGCGACACCGCAAGTTGGCGTTGTCGCCATCGGTCGCAACGAAGGCGCGCGGCTGGTGCGCTGCCTGGCATCGATTCCGCCCGGCCTCGCCGTGGTCTATGTCGACAGCGGATCGAGCGACGGCAGCGTCGCTGCGGCACGCGATGCCGGGGCGCGCGTCGTGCAGCTCGACATGGCCGTTCCGTTTACTGCGGCGCGCGCGCGCAACGAAGGCTGGCGCGCGCTGCTCGCCGACCACCCAACCCTCGCCTACATCCAGTTCGTCGATGGCGACTGCGAATTCGAAGCCCGGCTGGATCGCCGCTGCGACTGCCTTTCTCGATGCGCACCCGGATTTGCCTTGACCTGCGGCCGGCGGCGCGAACGCTTTCCGCAGGCGAGCTTCTACAACCGGCTGTGCGATGCCGAATGGAACTCGCCGATCGGCGAAGCCGAGCAATGCGGCGGCGACGCCCTGGTCCGGACTGCGGCGATGGCAGCGGTGGGTGGATATGACGGCACGCTGATGGCCGGCGAGGAGCCGGAGATGTGCCTGCGGCTGCGCGAGCAGGGCTGGAAGATTTTCCGGCTCGACGCGCCGATGACGATCCATGACGCCGCCATGCTGCGGTTCGGACAATGGTGGCTGCGTGCCCGGCGCAGCGGGTTCGGCTATGCGCAGGTATGGTCCGAGACCCGGCAGCGGCAGGCCCCGCTCTATGGGCGCGAACTCAGCCGGTCGGTGCTTGTGGGCCGGCGCGGTTCCGCTTCTCGCCGTTGTCGCCGCGCTGGTCGACTGGAAGCTGGCGATCATCGCGCCCGTGCTCTGGGCGCTCCATGTCGTCCGCTATGGCCGGCAGGTCGGCATGCGCCGGGCGGCCCTGAATCTCGTCGGCAAGTTCGCGGAACTGGGCGGCGCGCTGGCATACCTGCGCCGCAAGCTGGGCGGAACGCCTGGCCATGCGATCACCTACAAATGACCACTGCCTATCTCGTCAGCCAGTACCCGTGGCCCTCGCATACCTTTATCCGCCGCGAGATAGCCGCGTTGCGCGCCGCCGGCATCGTGATCGTGCCGTTCAGTATCCAGGCGATACCGCCGGGCGGCGGACCGCTCGATGCCGCCGCGCGCGCCGAGACCGAAGCGGTGCTCGGCCGCAGCCCCCTTGCCTATATCGCGGCGACCGGCGCGCTGCTGCTGACCCGGCCCGGTCGCTGGCTGGCCACGCTGGCGCTCGCCTTGCGCCATCGCCCTCCCGGCGCACGGGCCATGCTGTGGGCGCTGTTCCACTTTGTCGAGGCGCTGATGCTGGCGCGGCTGCATGCAGCGCAGCGGCGCGGCGCGGCTGCATGTCCACTTCGCCAACAGCGGCGCGACCGTCGGCATGCTCGCCGCGCACCTGCTGGGCCTGCCGTTCAGCATGACCCTCCACGGCATATCCGAGACCGACTATCCCGCCGGCCTGCTGCTCGGACGCAAGGTCGCGCGGGCGCAATTCGTCGCCTGCGCCAGCTGGTTCATGCGCGCCCAGGCGATGCGCTTCAGCGACCCCGCCGACTGGCCGAAACTCCATGTGGTGCGCTGCGGGTTCGATCCCGCCGCACTGCCATCGTTTGCGGAAACGCCCGGCCCTGCCCGGCCGTTGCGCTTCATCTGCGTCGGCCGGCTGTCGTCCGAGAAGGGCCAGCGCGGCCTGCTCGAGGCATTCCGCGCCCTGCGCGAGCGCGGCGTGGCCGCAGAGCTCGAATTCGTCGGCGACGGCCCCGAGCGTGCCGCGCTCGAGGCGAGTGCCGCAGCGCTGGGGCAGGGCGGCGCGGTGACCTTTGCCGGTGCCCTGCCCGAGGAGCGAACCCTGGCGCGCATCGCCCAGGCCGACGTGCTCGTGCTGCCCAGCTTCATGGAAGGCCTGCCGATGGTGCTGATCGAGGCGATGGCACTGGGCAAGCCGGTGATCGCCAGCGCCGTCGCGGGCATTCCCGAGCTGGTGGCGCATCGCGAGAACGGCCTGCTGGTCCGCGCGTCGGACTGGGCAGCGCTCGCCGATGCCATGGCCGAGCTCGCCACCGACCATGCCTTGCGCGAGCGGCTCGGGGCGGCGGGAGCCGGCATCGTCGCGCGGGAATTCGCCATCGGGCATGCCGTCGCTCCGCTCGCCCGCCTGTTCGGCGATGAGCCGGCCTGACCTCGACACCTGCCAGACCGGTCAGCACCGCCAGAATTTTCCAACAGCAGAATCCCAAATTGAAACAATCCTCGGCTAGCCCGATCCTCGATTGGCGGATTTTCGTGGGAAATTCGGCATGCGAGAGCAATTTTAACGTGCATTATCCGGCATTAACCATCATCGGAAAGGGGTTGCCAAGATTCAGCCATCCGGTAAAACCATTGTTACCAAGGGCGCATATCCCCCGAGTCGCTGATGCGGCAGGGGTTCACATCAATAGGTTTGCCAACCGGTCCAGTCGGGTCGGACGGCGTTCGTTACGCATCGCGATGCGTCATGATTTCGAAGGGAACGAAAAATGAATCGCAAGTTACTCGCCTTAGCCGCAACCGCTTCCGCCTTGGCGATTGCCCCGGCAGCCAATGCCACCATTCTGGTCAATGGTGCGACTGGGGTCGCCTTTTCGGCCTTCGACCCCACGACGCAGGGCACGCTGCTGGCCAGCGCGGCACCGCTCATCGTGACTCCGACCTATTCCAACATCATGCGCAGCGCGGTGTATAAGAACACACTCGGCACGCTTGACTTCTACTATCAGGTCGCGGTCACCGCGATCAACGCGGGAGATGAGGTCTTCAACCTGACGGCGTCGAGCTTCGCTGGCTGGACCGTCGATGCGCTGGTCAGCGCTGCCGATCCCGATGGCGCGGGCATTTTCACTGCGGCGAGCAACCCGAACCTCGACCTGAGCGAGCCCGGCGTTTCGACCACGACCGCTTCGCGTAACGGCTCCGGTTCGGTGGTTCGTGCCGATTTCGGCGCGAATGGCCTTGAAGCAGTCGGTCAGACATCCGCGACCTACATCTTCCGCACCAACGTGACGGGCTATGATGTCGGCGGTACTTATACCACGCAGGACGGTTCGGTTGCTCAGGTCGGCAACTGGCAGCCTGCCCTGCCCGAGCCCGCAACCTGGGCGATGATGATGATGGGCTTCGGCATGATCGGCTTTGGCCTGCGTCGCCGCTCGAAGGTTCAGACCCGCGTCAACTTCGCGATGAGCTGAACCCAGGTGCTCCGGATTGCGCGGCTTGCCAGCTGCGCAGTTCGGAATACCTGCCAAGAAATCGCTTGATTGAGCGAACTTCGAATTGCTCGCATGAGCAAACACAACAGCCTCCCCACCATACCGGCGGGGAGGCTGTCTGGTTTTGGTGGTTGGAAAGCATCTGGCCCGGGCTATGCGCGGCTCCGGAGAGCCCCTCCCCTTCAGGGGAGGGCTATCGCATATTCCCAAATTCGTCACCCTGAACTTGTTTCAGGGCCCATCGTGCCGCAAGCCCGAAGCAAGCAGAATAGGCGAAAACCGCGCGGTTTTCTGCCAGAAACTACGCTCCGGGTGTTCCGAGAAATGGGTCCTGAAACAAGTTCAGGATGACGAACAATGAGAGCTGAGGTGAATATGCGATAGCCCCTCCCCTTCAGGGGAGGGGTTGGGGTGGGGGGTGTCGCGGATGGCAAGCTTTCCTGACAGCCCCACCCCCAGCCCTTCCCCTGAAGGGGAGGGGAGACGTACGACAGATTCACCGCACTACCCCGTCACACCTCGGCAATCGCCGAGATGACCCGCTGGCCGTCGCGGCGCTCGAGCTGGACCACCACGTCGATCACCGTCGCGGCATAGTCGAGCGTTTCCGAGCGCGTCAGGCCGATGTCGGCCTGCATCGCCATCAGCGCGATCTGCTCGAGCGCACCGCGCGGGCTATTGGCGTGAACCGTGGAGAACGAGCCCGGGTGGCCGGTGTTGATCGCGCGCAGGAACGAGACCGTCTCGCTGCCGCGCAGCTCGCCGAGCACGATCCGGTCGGGGCGCAGGCGCAAGGCTGCCTGGAGCAGGTCGTTGGCGGTGATCCGCGCTTCGCCCAGTTCGCCCTTGACCGCGACCAGCCCGACGCCGTTGTCGCCCGGCAGCCGGAGTTCGGGCGTGTCCTCGACCAGGACGAGGCGCTCGCCGGGCGGAATTTCGAGCAGCATGGCGTTGAGAAAAGTGGTCTTGCCGGTCGAGGTACCGCCGGAAATCAGGATCGTGCGCCTCCGGGCAATCGCCTCGCGCAGATAGGCGATCGGCTGGGCCATCGGGTCGGGCATCGGCGGCTCGGCGCGCGCGACAATGGCTCCGGTGTCGTAGGCATCGAGCCGCAGATCGACCAGCCGGTGAAGGCGGATCGCCATGGCCCAGTGCCGCCGGGTGGCGGGCGGCCCGGCAAGCTGGATCCGCGCCCCGCCTGGCAGAGTGGCGGAGAGCAGCGGGTGCTCGCGGTTGATCCCCTGATGGGTGCTGCGCGCAACCTGCTCGGCAAGCCGCTGCAGCAGCGCGTCGTCGATCTGCGGCACGGCGATGCGCTGCATGCCGCCGGGGCTCGCCGCATCCTCGATCCACAACTCGCCGGGGCGATTGACCAGGATTTCGGTCACGCCTTCGCGTTCGAGCCAGGGCATGAAGGGTGCCAGATAGGCTTCGAGGTAGACGCTGCGCGGCAGCTCCGGTGCGGCATCGAACCCGGCATCGAACCCGGCGTCAACCTTTGCCACGCGCGCCGCGTCGGCCAGCAGCGGATGGACCGTTCCGCTCATTCGGTCACCACCTTCGAGAAGTCGAGGTCCTTGGCGGTGAACACGCGGATCGGCTCGCCCTGGCGCACGCGGATGGTCGGGCCGATCTGGCCGCTCTGCCCGACAGCCGCAGCAGCGGCGGACTGGCCGCCGCCGTTGACTATCACCCCGGCAGTACCGCCGATCGCCGACAGCCCGCCGATCACCGAGAGCAGCATCGCCGAGCCGAAGCGCGCGAAGAAATGCGAATCGACCCGGCCGGCGAGCCCCGTCTCGCCGCCGAAGGCGACCGCCGGCGAGGCGATATTGACCGACACCCCGTCGGGCCGGATCAGCCGGGTCCAGATGACATAGGCGCGCTTCTGACCGGCGGTGAGCCCGCTCTTGTACTGGCCGATAAGCCGCGATGCGCGCGGCACCAGCACGCGCGCGCCGTCGAAGCTGCGCACGTCGGAGCTGACCACCGCGCGGACGTAGCCGGGCACGTCGGTGTCGATCGCGGTTTCCAGCACCGCCGGGATCAGCGTGCCCTGGGTGACGGTCGTCCTGGGATCGAAGCTGGCCGATGCGGTCGCCTTGCCGCCGCCAGTGCCGCCGGTGAGCCGGGCGGCGAAATCGTCGTTCGCGTTGCCAGTGCCGGCCGGTGCGCCGGGCACGGACGCGCCTGCTGAAATCGGAGCGGAATTGACCCCGGCATCGAACACCAGGGTCGGCACGGCGTTGGGCCCGGCGGCGGGGACGGCGGAAACCGCGCCTTGCGGCGGCGCTGCGAGCACTGCCGTCGGCGGCGGCGCGGTGAGCCCGCCGGGGGCCGGCGTTATCGCGGCGGGTGGAACTGCGGGCGGGGCCATCGGCAGCGCGGCTTGCGCCGGCGCGGGCCTTGCGGCGACCGGGGCCTTGCGGACCGGCCCGGGGTTGCGCGCCGAATCGAGCGACCACAGCGTGAGCGCCCCCATGGCGGCAACGACCGCGATCCCGGCGACGAGCCCGAAGCCTTCGCTGCGTTTGCGCTGACTGACGAGGGGCAGCACGCTGCGCGTGGCAAGGTCGATGATCTCGGCACTGTGGCCCTCGTCGCGCGGATCGCGATGATCGTCGAAGCGCGAGCGGCGGGGAGAATTGGTGGACGGTGCCATGGTCTAGTTCCCTGCCTTGCCTGGAGCGGTCAATAGGGCCGGCGACGCGGCGACAATGCCCTGCCCCGACGCACGCGCCGGAGCGCCACGCGACCCGGCATTGGAAGCCTTGCCCCGCCCGTCGTTGCGCAGGATCGCGCGCGCGCGCCCGTGGCGCAGGATCAGCGTGCCTGGCACATCGGCGATCACGATCGTACTGCCGCGCACGGCGTAATTGACCGGACCTTCGTCACCCTTGTCGTTGGTCACCAGAATGGCGGGAACCGGCTGGTTGTCGTGCCACAGCAGGTAAGTGGCCGAGCCATCGTCGTAGATGCTTTGTGGAAGCAGACGCGAATCGCCCGAGGTCTTCCATGCGAAATTAAACCGGGATGGATCGGTCGCCGGATCGCCGGGGCTGGAATTCGCCGCGATGCGCGCTTCGGACGAAGCCCCGGGAGCGCGTTGCGCCGGCACGCCGGGCGATGCGGGACGAGCCGGAGCATCGTTGTAAGCAAAGCGCAGCATGTACATCGGCCTCGCTCCCGGCGAGGCGACCAGATCGAAGAAATAGCGATGGCGATCGGTGATCACTGTCATGTTGGTGCGTGCCGATGCATTCAGCGGTTTCACGAACAGCAGGTTGGCGCGCTTGTTCGGGGTAATCTGCCATGACTGGGCATCGCCGACCGCGACATTCTCGATCGTTTCGGTGTCGCCGAAGACGATGGTCGCCTGGACGTGCATCCTGCCATCGACGCGGACGACTTCGCGTTCGCTATAAACGCGCTCGACCAGGCGCTGGTCGGCGCTGGCCGGCGCGGCAATGGCGGCGAGCGCGGCAGCGCCCAACAACGCTCTGCCAAAGGTGCCGCAGATCATCGTTGGGTCTCCTTCACATGGCGCGGGGCCATCCGGTGCGCATTGCTGCGAAAGGCGCTGCCCACACCCTGGGCCCGCCTGGTCTGCGATCGCAGCGGCGGCGCGTATGCACCGCTGCCGTAAACCGTATGTGTGTAGCTGCGCTGCCCGCTGCCGGCTGCGAAACCGGGCGGCGGCGGCGGGCCGCTGGCCATCATCGCGGTCGCGCCCGCCAGAATGACCGGCGCGCGGCCACTGCGATGCGAATCTTGTGCCACGGCAAGCGGTGCAATCACGGAAGCCGGTGCGGCACTGGCGCTCGCCGAAGCCGGTGTATCCGGCTGCTCGGCCAGTCCGAAGACATTCCACCCCGCGACGATTGTACCGACCACTCGCAACATCATCGCCATCAAGGCGACGTGGACCGCCGAAATCAGGAACAGCGCCATCACCGCGCGGATGTCGAAGCCCTCAGCCCCCTGCAATGATGCGATGACCGGAACCGCCAGCTTGAGCATGAAGGTGCCGCCGATCACCGCGAACATCGGCGAAACCGCAGTCAGCACGACTGCCCGCAGCCAGCCGACGAACAGTCCGCGGGTTCCCTTGAACAGCGCCAGCACGACGAATACCGGGCCAAGCGCGAGCAGGCCGGCAAGCGCAATCCGCGCCGTCACCAGCACCCCGACGGTGCCGAGCATCAACAGCAGTGCGGCGAACCACAGCAGGTTCACCGGCGTGGATGCGCCCGGCACATTGGCTGCGCCTGCCTGGCTGGCACCGATGCTGGCAGCCGTTTCGGATAGCGCGGTGACGACCAGATCGATGCGCTCGGCGAAGATCTGCGTGGCCAGGCCGCTTTCGCCGGTGAGGATTCCGGCCAGCTGATCGGGCCCGCCCACCGCGAGATTCCACACGACGCTCTGGTAGGCCGCCCAGCTGGTGGCGAAGGTCAGCACCATCCCCAGCGTGAGCACCCGGGGTGTCAGCGCCGAAATGCCAAGCCGCGAACGGCCGGTGAGGAGCGATATGGCAAAGAAGGCGATATACAGCGTCAGCAGGATGGTGAGAACCTGCGACAAGGCACCCTGCGCGCCGAACAGCCGCCCGAAGGTGGTGGCGGTCATCTCGGCCGAAAGGCAATCGACTGCGCGCATCGCCGATGCGACGCCGAGCGAAGCCTCTTCGGCTATCTGGCCACAGGCGCTCACTCGGCGGCCTCGGGCCAGGATTGCGCATCGTTGGCGGCCGTCCATCCGGCTCCGGGCCATTCATTGCCCCCGGGCCATGGCGCGCCGGTCAGATGCGGATACCAGGCAGCCGGTGCATCGCCATACTGCTGACGCAGGGCGTCGAGCTTGCGCACCGTCAATTCACGACCCGAAAGCACGGTCAGCACCTCGGGCATGCCCGACAGGTCGAGCCGCACCACCACCGAGGCATCGGCCTGGCGCACGAGGAAGCAGCGCGAGTGCGCTGGCAGGGTGCGGATCATGTCGAGCTCATGCGCCGTCAGTCCGAAGCCGTCGCAGTAGTCCTCCGGCCGGGCGCGGGCATTGGGCATGAATATCATCGTCGCGGTCTGTTCGACCAGCGCCGTAGAAATCCGGCTGTCGAGCGCGTCGCGCGCCGACTGGGTGGCGAAGCCGACCAGTGCGTTGCGCTTGCGCAGGGTCTTGAGCCAATCGCGGATGCGCGCGGCGAACACCTCGTCGTCGAGCGCCTTCCAGCCCTCGTCGATCAGGATCATCGCCGGTGATCCGTCGAGCAGTTCCTCGATGCGGTGGAACAGATACATCATCACCGGGGTGCGCAGGCGCGGGGTTTCGAGCAGCGCGGTCATGTCGAAGCCGAGCACCCGCGCGCTCAGGTCGAGCCGGTCCTGGCCCCCCTCACCCCCGTTCGCGGCACGCGCGCCGGCCGCGACGCGATTGTCGAACAACCAGCCGTACTCGCCGCCGGTGCCGCCATGGGGACCGGGCGCAATCCACGGGTCGAGCCGGCTGGCAAGATCGCCCGGCCTGGGCCGGCGCGAGCCGGCCAGCAGCTCGCGGAAGTAGGTCAGGCGTCGCAGCTGCGGTTCATTGGCATAGGCGGCATCGACCGCCCCGGCGATGATCGCCAGTTCCTCAGGCCCCTCCGCCTGCGTCAGCACCGCCACCCAGTCGCGCAGGAACGCGCGGTTGGCCGGCGTGTCGGGCATGGCCAGCGGGTTGAACCCGGTAGGATGACCCGGCGCGATCCGGCTGTAGCCTCCGCCGATGCCGCGCACGAACACTTCGGCACCCCGATCCTTGTCGAACAGCACCATGCGCGGCGCGAATTTCTGCGCCTGCGAGGCGAGGAAATTCATCACCACGGTCTTGCCCGAACCCGAAGGTCCGATGACGCTGAAGTTGCCAAGATCGCCGTTGTGGAAGTTGAAGAAAAACGGGGTCGCGCTGGTGGTTTGCAGCAAGGTCACCGCCTCGCCCCAGTGGTTGCCCCAGGCCTTGCCCATGGCAAAGCCGTGCAGGCTCGAGAAGCAGGCCATGTTGGCCGACGAGATCAGCGAACGGCGCACGATGAAAGCCTCGTTTCCGGGGAACTGCCCCCAGAACGCGGGCTCGAGGTTGACGTCCTCGCGAACCGCTATCGCGCCGGCATCGGCTAACGCAGCGGCGCAGGCGGCGCAGGCTTCATCGAGCGATTCGAGGCTGTCGCCGCGCACCAGCATCGAAAGGTGATGATCGCCAAAGCCGACGCTGCCGACGCCCAGTGCGTCGCGCGCGCTGGCCATTTCGCGCCGCTCGGCCATGGCCTCTTCGTCAGCCGACTTCAAACGCCGTACCGCAAGATCGATCCGCTCGCGCGCAATCTGGCGGTCGGCCGGGGCATAGCTCTCCGACAGCACCAGTTCGCACGGCAGGCGCAGCAGCGCGTCGGTCAGGCCGGGTGCCGTCGATTCGGGATAGTCCTTGAGACTGACCATCGCGGCGAACTCGGGCCGTGCTTCCGCCCCGCGCAGCTCAAGCGCGTCGAGGCCGAAGCTGATCCGCCGGTAGGGCAGCATGGCCCCGATGTCGGTGCCTTCGGCGGGCCGGCGCACCGGCCGCATCTCGCCATTGTAGAGCGCCGAAAGGAGTTCGAGGACTTCCGAGCAGGTGCCAGCTGCGCCGGCATAATCGCCGAGCAGCCGCGCGCCATAAGGCCCGAGCGCCGCGATCATCGCTTGCGCCGCCGCCCGCAATGCGCGCAGGTCGGAGGGATCGGCCTCGACCGCCTCGTTGCCGCGCCGGATCCGGCGCGACAACCGCTCGGCCCAGCCCGCGCGCCCGCGCGCAGGGCGCCGCACCAGGGTGATGAATTGATCGTTGACGTAGAGCGTGCCGGCAGAGAGCTGCGCGCACCAGCGCGCGTCAATGTGCTCCGACAGCGGGTCGGCGATCACCGGTTCGAGTTCGGCGGCGACCTTGCGGCGGACAATGTGGTGATACAGCACGAAGCGCGAATCGAGCGCACTGCGCAGCAGCACTTCGCGCAAGGCCGCGTGCGCATTGAGCTCGTCAGTGTCGGCGGTCTCGAACGACAGCCCCGGCACTGTCAGACCGAGCATCACCGACCCGTCGCGCAGCAGCACGGCGTTCTGATCGATCAAGGCGCTATAGGGCAGCCGCTCGCCACCCGAGGCTTCCTTGCCGGCCCAGGAATTTGCCCCCGACCGCTTGCCGGCACCGCTGGCCTTGCGCCCGGTGATCATGCTCTTGGTTCCTTCACGGCGCATAGCTGTTGCACCCCCAGCGCTGCCAGTTTTTCACCCGCGGACAGCGGCTCACCTTGGTCAGCCACAAGTCGAACACACGCGGCTCGCGCAGGCAGGCGAGATAGCCTGCACCATGGATCACGAGCGCTGCGGGCAGCGCCCAGAAGCTCTTGGTGATCAGGAACAGCTCGGTTGTGACTGCCGCGTTGATCACGAAAAAGTTGTAGGTGACGCCGGCGAACATCTGCGGCCGCGTCAGCGCCCGGTGCAGCGGATAGCGGACCATGTCGACCACCGGATCAGCCCGCACCCGCCGCCTGCTGGATGCCCGCGACGATGGCGCTCGCCCCGAACAGGATGAAGCAGCCCATGATCACCGTCGCCCCGAAGCGCCAGTTCAGCCGTCCGGTCAGCATCATGAAGCCCACCGCCGCCACCGCCATGACCGCCACGGCGGTCGCCACATTGCCGAGCAGCGTGCCCTGGAGCCAGCCCAATGCGGCCACGATCGGTCCGCTGCCGGCAGGATCGAGCGCCTGTGCGCTCGCGGTCGTCGGGAGGATGAGCGATCCGGCTCCGGCCAGAATGGAAACAGGCTTGGACAGGTTTTTCATGGATGCACCGATTGCGAAAGCCGCGACAGGATCGTCGCGACGTAGTTTCTGGTCTCGCGAATGGCGGGAATGCCGCCAGCGCGAACGACTCGATTGGGGCCCGCGTTGTACGCGGCCAGCGCCAGCAGCACGTCGCCGTCGAAGGCATCGAGCTGCATGCGCAGATAGCGCGCGCCGCCTTCGAGATTGGCATGCGGATCATCGGGATTGACGCCGAGCATGCGCGCCGTGCCGGGCATCAGCTGGGTGAGGCCGCGGGCACCGACCGGAGACCTCGCCAGCTTGTTCCAGCGGCTTTCCTGCCAGACCAGCGCCTCGATAAGCCGCGGACTGAGATCGTATTTCTGCGCAAGTTCGGCGACCCGCGCGCGCCATTCGGGCGGCACGCCGGCGGTCGCCGTCAGCGCGAAGGTCTGTATCCGGGAGTCGGCAAGCTGGGCGGGGGAAAGCGGAGCAGCGGCGGGATTCGTGGCCGAGACCACGGGCCCGCCGACAATCCAGCTCGCGCCCGACCGCCCGATCTCCATCACATCGGCGTGGGCCGGCGTGGACAGGACCAGACCGGCCATCAGCCACGCAACTTTCCAAGCACGAACCATCGAAACCCCGAGGGAAAAAGTGAACAACCGAGTTGTAGCGAGCGCATGGTTAATTTTGTCTTATTGTCCAGAGGCGCATCCGGGCTGTGAGCGCGGCGATAAACCACCTTGCGACGCGAGGTGCATTTTTCGAGTCGGATAGCCGTGAATGGCGGAACCCGCCGCAGACCGCTGGTGTGACCGAAATCCGCGCGCTTTGGCCGCCTGAGGGGTCAGTCTCGTCCGGTGCCGCCGGTCTGCGCCGAGAGCGTCAGGCTGTCGGTGGCGCTATCGAACCTGACTGTAAACCCTGCCTTTTTGAGCGCTTCGAAACTGGCATAGCCCGAAGCCGCGCGCGACGATCGCAGGTGCCGGAACCTGTCGAGCGGCATGCTTGGCCGCACCAGATCGAGCAAGCCGGCCACGCTGACCGAGAGTTGATCGCGCGAATCGATCACGAACGGCACATTGCCAACCCAGACATCGTTGATTCGCACGGGGAGCGAGGATGACTTCGATTGCACGCCGCCCGGTCCGGCATCGGGCGCGGCCCCCCCTGCGAAACCGCCGGTCCATGCCAGATCGGACCGCGCGTTTGCGGGCGAGTCCGTTTCCGCGCGCAAGGCGGCAGTGTCAGGCACGGGTGCCAGCGCAACGGATGCACCGCTGCGGTCTTCGACGCTCCACTCCACCGGATCGATAGCCGGCGGCGTGGGTGCACCCGAAATACCGTCCAGCGCTTCAGGCGGGACACCGCCCGAAGCGGACGCCACGGCGGGACCTTCTGATCGAGGCGTGGCGGTATCAGGCGCAGTCCAGACACCGCTGGCTGAATCAACCGGTTCGCCAGCCGAACCTGCGGCTGGATCGGATCGTTCGCGCGGACCTTCGCCGGAAGCTCCATCCGCTGCGGTCGCCGCAGCCGAGGCTTCCGGCGACGGAATCGTTGCAGCCGCTGCACCGCGCAAGTGCTGCTCGCTCCATACCATCCGGGCGATGTCCGAACCTGCCGCCGAATCCGGCTTATCGCGCGGAACCTCGACAGGGGTGCCATCCGGCGCGGACATGAGAGCGAAGTCGTCTGGCGATGGAGTAAATGCGCCTGGTGCGCCGATATTGCCGTCGCTTCCCATATTCGCCGCATCGAAGGCCGAGCCTTGGCCCGGATTGGCACTATCGCGCTGCGGTTCGGGTGGGAAACCATCCGCGACCGACGCCATAGTGAGGGCTTGAACTTCGTCCTGCGCTGCCGATTTGATTGCCACCGTCTCGCCGCCGGTCGTTACGTCTGCGCCAGCCGGCGTGCCGCCGACCTGGAACACACCGTCGGCAAGCTCAACGAACGAACTCGCGGCAGCGCGCGGAGACGGCCTTGCCGGTTGCTTGCGCTCCGGGGGAGGCGGTGCCAGCCAATGCTGGCTTGGCCCCATCGCTGCCAGTCGCTCCCGCGGCAGCCCGGCTTCGTGCGGGCTGGTGTCGAGTGTTGCCAGAGCACCGCCCGGTGCTGCAATCGCAACCGTCGGAAGGCGATCCCCGGCTGCCGCCAGCCCGGGATCCAGTGACGCTAGATCCAGCGGCGGTGCGGCGGGTTGGGCAGCGGACTTGCGGCGATCGACGTCTTTCACCTGACCCGTCCGGATCGTCCCCCAGGGCAGGAAGGCGCTCACGCCAGTCGCTACCACGGAGGCAACCAGGACATGGCGCTTCCATGCGGTTGGCTGCTGAACGCGGTACGCCTTCATCGCTTTCGACCAGTTTGCGATAACGCTTCTTCCTCGCCTTGGCTGGCGGGCACTTATCATGGTTCTGCTGCGAAAGCGAGCGGCGGCCCCGGACCCTTCAGCGCCGCACCAGACCCTTTGGCCGCACCACGCCGAGAACAGCGTGGGCAGCCACGCCCGCCGCTGTCGGCCACCAGCGCGCGGTGCCTCGTCATTTGCAGATCCATCGCTATTCTCTGCCGCCGGTTTTGCCGGCAGCGGCGGGCGAGGATCGCAGGGCCAGGGCTATGCGCTGCAACCGCTCTTGACATGGGAGCGGGCGCATCGCTGCGCCAAGCGCCGTTCAGTGCATCCGGCTGACGGCAAACCGGGCGAGATCGCGCAGCGGCTTGGCGCGCGGGCCGAACTCTTTCAATGCCTCGTGACAGGCGCTTTCGAGCTTTCGCGCCTGGCGAGCGGCACCGCCGACCCCGAACAGGACAGTCGAGCTGGCCCGGCCGGCTGCAGCGTCCTTGTCGAGCGCCTTGCCCACCACCTCGGCATCGCCGATGGCATCGAGCATGTCGTCGCGAATCTGGAAAACCAGGCCCAGCCGCTCGGCAAAGAACAGGAGCCGGTCGAGCTCGCCCGGGCTGCATTGGCCAAGCATGGCACCACTCTCCACCGCGAAGCGAATCAGCGAACCGGTCTTGCGGTGCTGGCAGGCGCGTAGATCGGCTCTGGTCGGCCGGGCCGGCGGATAGAGGTCCATCATCTGCCCGCCGGCGAGGCCATCCTGGCCAATCGCCCGGGCGAGCGCGAGCACCTGCCTGGCGCGGACACTGCCATCGGGATGCGTCGCCTCGTCGGCCAGCAGCTCGAATGCCAGCGCCAGCAGGGCATCGCCCGCGAGCACCGCCGTCGCCTCGTCGAAGGTGCGATGCAAGCTCGGGCGACCGCGGCGCAGGTCGTCGTCGTCCATGCAGGGGAGATCGTCATGGACCAATGACTGGGCATGGACGCATTCGATCGCGGCTCCGACCCGCAGCGCCTGGGCATAGGACCCGCCGACCAGTTCCGCCACGGCCGCGACAAGCCCGGCGCGAAAGCGTTTGCCCGCTCCGATTGCAGCATAGCGCATTGCCTCGCCAAGGCGGCGGTCGCGGTCCCTGCCGCCGCCGATCGCGGCATCGAGCACGCCGTCGATATCGCTGCGCAGCCGCGCCAGCCGATGCTCCAGCGTGACAGCCCCGCCAGACAGCGCGAGCGGGTCGAGCGGGTCGAGCGGGTCGAGCGAGAGACTCGCGTTCCCGTTCGTTGTGAAGAACAGAGGATCGATAGACATGTGGCAGCCTCTCACACAGGCGATTGCTTTTCCAGCAGAACGTGCGCACCGTGAATGTGGTTGCACGCCCGGATGCACGAAATCGGCGCTGGGGTATCGTCCTGACCCGTCCGAAGGCCGAAAACGATGTCCACCAGAAGCAGCGCAATTGTCATTGGATCGGGATTTGGCGGCCTCGCACTGGCCATCCGCCTGCAAAGCGCGGGCATCGCCACCACCGTTGTCGAGGCCCGCGACCGCCCTGGCGGCCGGGCCTATGTGTGGCAGCGTGGCGGCTATACCTTCGATGCCGGGCCGACGGTAATCACCGATCCGGCCTGTCTGGAAGAACTCTGGACGCTGTCGGGCAGCAAGCTTGCCGACGATGTCACCCTGCTGCCGGTGCAGCCATTCTATCGCCTGCTGTGGAGCGATGGCACGCGGTTCGACTATTCGAACGACGGAGCCAGTCTCGATGCCGAGATTGCCAAACTCGATCCCGCTGATGTCGCGGGCTATGCCCGGTTCCTCGAATACTCGCGCAGCGTCTACGAGGAAGGCTACGTCAAGCTTGGCGCGGTGCCGTTCCTGCACTTTTCCAGCATGATCAAGGCCGCGCCGGCGCTGATCAGGCACCGGGCATGGCGCTCGGTCTACGATCTCGTGTCGAGCTACGTGCAAAGCGACAAGTTGCGCCAGGCCCTGTCGTTTCACACCCTGCTGGTCGGCGGCAACCCGATGAACACCAGCAGCATCTATGCGCTGATCCACCACCTCGAGAAAAGCGGCGGGGTGTGGTTCGCCAAAGGCGGGACCGGCGCGCTGGTGGCGGGCATGGTCGCCCTGTTCGAGCGGCTCGGCGGGGTCTTGCTGCTCGACGACGCGGTGCGCCGGATCACCCATGCGGGCAACCGCGTGACGGGCGTGGTCACCGCGTCGGGCCGGACGCTTGCCGCCGGCATGGTCGCCAGCAACGGCGATCTGGTGCACAGCTACGGCCTGATCGAAGGCTCGGATCATGCTGCCCGCGCCGTCCGCGCGCTCCGGCGCAAGCGCTTTTCGCCCAGCCTGTTCGTCGTCCATTTCGGGCTCAAGGGTGCGTTCCCCGAGGTGGCGCACCATTCGATCCTGTTTTCCGATCGTTACGGTCCGCTGCTCAAGGACATTTACCGGCATGGCCGCCTCGCCCAGGATCCCTCGCTCTATCTGCATCACCCCAGCGCGACCGATCCCGACATGGCCCCGCCGGGCAAGGCGGCATTCTATGCGCTCGCCCCGGTCCCCCACCTCGGCAAGGCCCCGGTGGACTGGTCGGTCGAAGGACCGCGCTACCGCGATCTGGTGCTTGATCGGGTCCGCGCGATGCTGATCCCCGACCTGTTCGAACGGCTCGACACCAGCTTTTTCTATACCCCGCAGGACTTTGCCAGCGACCTCGGCGCGCATCTGGGCAGCGCGTTCAGCCTCGAGCCGCTGCTCACCCAGAGCGCCTGGTTCCGCGCCCACAACCGCGACGACCACTTCGCCAACCTCTATTTCGTCGGCGCGGGAACGCATCCGGGGGCCGGCATCCCCGGCGTGGTCGGCAGCGCCAAGGCAACCGCGAGCCTGATGGTGTAAGCGGCTGGCAAGACGATTGCGGCAGACACCGCAGGCGCGCTAGAATGGCCCTATGCTTGAGCTGACTGCAATCTTCCTGCTGACCGTGCTGGCGATGGAACTGTTCGCCTATGGCATGCACCGCTGGGTGATGCACGGGCCTGGCTGGTTCCTGCATGCCAGCCACCATCGCGCGCGAAGCGGGCCGTTCGAATGGAACGACCTTTATGCCGCGATTTTTGCACTGCCCTCGATCGTGCTGATCTACCTCGGCGTGCAAGGCGGCTGGGGCGGCTCGGCGACCGCGCTGGGTGCCGGGATAGCCGCCTATGGCGCGATCTACTTCGGCTTTCACGACTGGATCGTCCACCGCCGCCTGCCGCACCGGATCGTGCCGCGTTCGGCCTATTTCAAGCGCATCGTCCAGGCGCACCGCATCCACCATGTGGTCGAGAGCAAGCACGGGACGGTGAGCTTCGGCTTCCTCTATGCCCCGCCGATCGACCAGCTCAAGGCCGCGTTAAAGGCGTCGGGCCAGGCTCAGCTGCGCGAGCCGGCACTGCTCGCGGACTGACTCGGACGCGTCCACAGCCCGGTGCGCGGGGCAGCTGGCGGCGTCAGGGAAGCGCGCAGCAAGGCCCCGGCGAACAGGCCGAGCTTTCCCGCCTTTCCCGTGCGCACCCGCTGATCGAGCGCGGCCTCGCCGCACCGCACCACCTTTTCGCCGATCGCCCCGTAGATCGCGTCGGCGGCGAGCACGGCCAGCCGCGAACGCAGTGCCAGCCGCGCCGCGCCGACCCGCGCCGAGGCGCGATAGGGACGGGCCAGGTCAACCAGCCGCGCGGCAATCGCCACCAGCGCCGTGCGACTTTGCGGGTTGGCCATCGTTGCATCGCTCAGTCCGTGTTCGGCCAGCCAGATTGCCGGGACATAGCATCGCCCGACCGCCGCATCGGGGGCCAGGTCGCGCGCGATATTGGCCAGCTGGAAGGCGAGGCCGAGATCGCAAGCCCGGTCGAGCGTGTCCTCGTCGGCGGGATCGACGCCCATCGCCACCGCCATCATGCAGCCGACCGTGCCCGCGACATGGTAGCAGTAGCGCAAGAGGTCGCCCTCGCTCTGCGGCCGCCAGTCCTGGGCGTCGAGTGCAAAGCCGGCGAGATGATCGGCGATCAGGCCGCGCGGCATGCCGGTTTCGCGCGCCACTGCGCGCAGCGCCGCGAAGGGCAGCGGCACCGGATCGATGCTGTCGAGCGCCGCTGCCGTCAATGCCTCAAGCCGCGCCTGCGCGGCGGCGGGATCGTGCGGCGCGGCGTCGGCGGCGGCGTGGCCCAGGTCCTGCCCGTCGGTCAGGTCGTCGGCGGCGCGGCACCAGGCATAGAGCAGCCACGCGCGTGCGCGCGTTGCGGGAGCGAAGATGCGGCTGGCAGCGGCAAAGCTCTGCGATCCGCGCGCGATGGTCTCGCCCGCCGCAGCGACCAGCGCTGCCCTGTCGATCCTCTGGTGGCTGTTCATCCCCCCCTGCCCCGCCCGATCAGCGCGCCGAGTGCCGCGCCGAGGGGCACCGGCGGCTTGCCCGAAAGGATCCGCAGCCGGTCGATCGCGGTCAGCTTGCCGGCATAGAAGCGCGCGATCAGTGCGGGCGGCAGCCGGTAGAAATGGGCAAAGATGCGATAGCGTTCGTCCGGCCTGGCCGCATGGAACAGCATCCGGTTGAGCAGGCGGAAATAGCCGCTGCCCTGCCAGTGCGCGAGGAACTGCGCGCGCGTCCAGCGGGCGATGCTGGCCCCGTCGAACGGTCCGGCAAAATCGGCGAGCGCATCGGCAAGGCACAGCGCGAGTGAAAACGAGTAGCCCGTCGTGGCATGAAAGAACCCTCCGCGCAGCCCCAGCCGGGCGACCGGGTCGTCTGCCGGCCAGAACCGCTCGGGATCGCCGCCGATGACAATCGGCAGCACCCCGACCTCCTGCCGCAGTTCCGCCCCCGCCAGCCCCAGCCCGGCGGCCAGCGCGCGCACGCGATCGGCAATCACGGCGAGGTCGAGCTCTGGCCCGTCGGTGTAATAGGTATCCTCGACCAGCACGCGGTCGGCGGCCAGCGGCAGAACATAGACGAAGCGATAGCCGTCAAGCTGCGGCACCGTGGCGTCCATTACCACGGCGCAGTCCGGCTCGGGCGCGGCGGCGGCGAATTCGATTCCGACGAATTTCTGCCAACCAAGCTCGAGACCCGGCATCGCCCCGTCCGGCCCGCGCGCATCGATCACCCCGCATGCCGCGATCCGTTCGCCGCAGTTGAGGACTACGTTGTCCGGACCGATCGACGCGACCCTGGTGCCCAGACGCCAGCCCCCGGCTGGCAATCGGCGGCGCACCAGCGCATCGAGCGCCGGTGCGGAAACGGCATTGTAGGCCATGGCCAACTCGCGCTCGCGGTCGGGGAAGCGGACCCGGTGACGCGGCCAGCGCACCGGCCCGAGCGCCGCGACCAGCGCGCCGGCAGCCGGGGCGACGTCGCTGTCGAAGAACGACCAGGTGTGGTTCCCGCCGAAGTTGTCGCCCGCCTCGAGCAGCAGCACCGGCACATCGGGCCGCCGTTCGGCCAAGAGCAGCGCCGCGAGCGAGCCGGCAAGGCCGCCGCCGACGATGATCAGGGGAGCGCGCTGTGCCATGCCCGCTCGCCTTACCGCGCCTCCGCTGTTAAACCAAGCCGATGCAAGCGGCAGACCTCATTGCGCCGGCTCTGGCTGGCCTCGCCATGATCGGCATTGTCGCCCTGCGTTATGTCGCGGTCAGCGGCCTGTTCGCCTGGTGGGGCGAACGGTTGCGCCCCGGGCTGCATGCCGGGCTCGGGCCGCAGATGCGCCGCGAGATCGGCTGGTCGCTGCTCAGCGCCGGGGTCTATGGCCTGCCCGCAGGGATCGTTGCCTGGGGCTGGCGCGAGCGCGGCTGGACCCGGATCTACGAGGATGCGGCCAGCTATCCGCTGTGGTGGCTGCCGGTTTCCTTTCTGCTGTGCCTGCTGATCCATGACGCCTGGTTCTACTGGACGCATCGCCTGATGCACCACCCGGCGCTGTTCGGCCCATTCCACGCCGTGCACCACGCCAGCCGCCCGCCGACTGCCTGGGCGGCGATGAGCTTTCACCCCTGGGAAGCGCTGACCGGGGCCTTTATCGTGCCCGCGCTGGTCTGCCTGCTTCCACTCCATGTCGGTGTCGTGCTTGCCGTGCTGCTGGTGATGACCGTAATGGGGGTGACCAACCACATGGGCTGGGAGCTGTTTCCGGCGCGGCTGGTCCGAGGCAAGGCAGGAAACTGGCTGATAACCGCAACCCACCACCAGCTTCATCACGACAGGTATCATTGCAACTATGGCCTCTACTTTCGCGTCTGGGATCGCCTTTGCGGCACCGATAACGGGCTTGGCACTTTTGCTCGCCGCACCGGGAGCCGCAGCTGAGCCGACTGCGCCGGCGACGCTGGAGGTCTCTGTCCACGGCATCAGGTCTTCGAAAGGCGTGGTCCAGCTTGTCATCTGCCCGGCACATACGGGCTTTCCCGACTGCAAGGCACACGCCGCGCGAACGGCGACACTGACCATCGACAAAGGCGAGGCCAGGGCTCGCTTCGACGGGCTGGCGGCAGGCAACTACGCTATCGGCGTGTTCCACGACGCCAACGCCAACGGCAAGCTCGACACGTTTATGGGCATCCCGCGCGAGGGCTATGGGTTCTCGCGCAACCCCCCCTTCAGGCCGCGTGCCCCCAGATTCGACGAGGCGATGATGGCGATCGAGGGGCAGATGGAGACTTCGATCACATTGCGCTACCTGTTCTAGGCGGGAGAGCGCCGCTTGCCGGGATCGTCTCAGGAAGTTACTGAAAGGGATAAGGAAATGAAGGCATTTTGGTCGATGCGGCCTCCCCGTTCGATTGCGACGCGGTCGCTCGTTGCAGCGGCGTTCGCCATTCTCGTGCAGGCCGAGGCTGCGCTGGCCGAAGGAATGCCGCCTCCGGCCACGGCGGCGAATGCAACGGCCCCCGCCAGCGCCTGCACCCCGGCCGATCCCGCAATGGCCAGAGGCTTCGCGCAGTTCACCGAGGCGATGCTCGCGCCCGGCAAGGCGATGGACATCGCCGCAATGATGAGGAGTATGCCGCCCGAGACCATGGCCCGGATTGCTGAGTTTCAGAAAGCAGAAGCGGACCGCAGGGCGAAGGACTGGCCCAACCTGTGCCGCTACGCCGCCGAGAATGCGCAAGTGCTCGCCAGCGGCATCCGCCCCCGGGTGGTTTTCATCGGCGATTCGATCACCGAGAACTGGAAGCTTGGCGATCCCTCGCAGTTCAGCGCCACGACGCTCGACCGCGGCATCAGCGGGCAGACCACCCCGCAGATCCTGCTGCGCTTCTATCAGGATGTCGTCTCGCTGCGCCCGCGGGTGGTGCATATCATGGCAGGCACCAACGACATTTCGGGCAATACCGGGCCGGCCTCGGACGAGGCGATTGTCAACAACATCCGCGCCATGATCGACATTGCCAAGGCGAACAACATTCGCGTGGTTCTCGCCAGCATTACCCCGTCGAAGGGCTTCGCGATGCGACCGGATTTCGACCCCTCGCCCCGAATTGCCGCCGTCAACCGCGCACTGGTGCAACTCGCGGCACAACGGCGGGTGATCTGGCTCGACTATTTCCCGCCGCTCGCCGACAGCACCGGCGGCTTCAATTCGGCGCTGGCCAACGATGGCCTGCACCCCAATCGCGCAGGCTATGCCGTGATGCGCCCGCTGGCCGAGCGCGCCATCGTCCGCGCAGCGAAATAGGAAGCGAGATTTCGGGCATTCCGGCGCGTCCTCAGGCGGACCCGCCGCGTATCTCCGATAGCCGGCGCTCCCAGGCCAGGGCGTGGGCGACGATCTTGCCGAGGTCGGCATGCTGCGGGGTCCAGGGCAGCGTCGCCCTAATGCGGGAATTGTCGGAGATCAACGCATCGGGATCGCCGGCGCGGCGCGGGCCAAGGCGGCGCTCAATGGCGGCGTTGGTCGCGCGATCGACCGCGTCGAGCACTTCAAGCACCGAAAAGCCCCGGCCATAGCCGCAATTCATCGTCAGCGACTGCTCCGGCGCGGCGATCAGCGCTTCCAGCGCCAGCACATGCGCGGCGGCGAGATCGGAGACATGGATATAGTCGCGCACGCCGGTGCCGTCGGGGGTGTCATAGTCAGTGCCGAAGACATCAACGTGGCTGCGCTTGCCGAGCGCGGCCTCGACTGCGACCTTAAGCAGATGTGTCGCGCCCGCCGTCGACTGGCCGCTGCGCGCCTGCGGATCGGCACCGGCAACGTTGAAATAGCGCAGCGCGCAAAAATTGAAGGCATGCGCCCGCGCGACATCGCCGAGCATGTGCTCAGTCATCAATTTGGACATGCCGTAGGGGTTGATCGGGCGCTGCGGGCAGTCCTCGGCAACCGGCGAGACATCGGGAATGCCATAGGTCGCGGCGGTCGAGCTGAAAATGAAATGCGGTACTCCCGCCGTCACCGCCGCAGCGATCAGCGCTCGGCTTTTGGCGGTGTTGTTGTGATAATACTTGAGCGGGTCGTCGACTGATTCAGGCACCACCACCGATCCGGCGAAATGCATGATCGCGCCGGAGCCGCCGGACATGCCCTGTTCGTCGAAAATGCGGGCAAGCAGTGCGGCATCCTCGATGTCGCCCTGATAGAACGCCACGTCATCGGGCACCGCCCAGCGAAACCCGGTGACCAGGTTGTCGATCACCGCGACCGGCCAGCCGGCATCGCGCAAAGCCAGCACGGCATGGCTGCCGATGTACCCGGCACCGCCGGTCACCAATACGGGTTGTTTCGGATCCATAGCCCCCATTCCTCGCACGCAAGCCCGCTACCTACGCCAAGAAAGAGATTTGTGCAGCGAAAACTGCGTGTTGCGAAAGCGGCCCAGCGCCTAGCCTTCCGCGCCAAGCCACTTGCCGACGGCCACGGCGCGGGCAACTTCCGCGCGCTGCTGCCGGTCGAACAGACCTGCGAGCGTGCGCGACAGCCGCGCGGTCAGCCAGGCAGGATAGTGCTGCCAGATACCCGGCGCGCCGGGCTCTTTGCCGGCATGGGCGGCGATGACATGGCGCGGCGCGAAAATCCGCTCGCGGAGCGGCCTGCTTGCCGAGATCGCATCCTTGCCAAGCCCGGCCAGCTGGGCCTGCACGGCAAGGTCGCCGCGCAAGTCCGTGTCCTGCAGCGTCATCAGGGCGGCGGCATCGAGAATCGGTTCGTCCGGTCCCGCCGGCAGCGCGGGATCCCAGGTGACGGCCAGCGGCCCGCGTTGCCGCGCGGTCAATTCCAGCAGCAGCTGGCAGCCGCGCTCCCAGCCGCCCTCGCGCGCCAGTCGCCAGAACTGCGGCCAGTCGATCGCCGCATGCGCGATCAGCACGGCGAGGTCATCGAACACCTGCGGGCCGTTATCGAAGCGGTGCTCGTAAACCGCGTGGACGATCAGATGCAGCAGGGTCTCGGTCGGCGGCAGGAAGGCGATCAGCTGCCCGCCGACGGTGAGCCGCTCCGCCAGTCCGAGCAACGCGCCGGAATCGGCGAACAGCGCCCCGGCATGCGCTGGATCGAGGTGTTCGAACAGCCGCGAATGCACCTCGACCGTCGCACCGCCCGCCGGCGCACACAGGCCCGGCAAATGCTTGTGCTGGACCGCCGCCACCGCAAGCGGGGTGGTCGCGCCAGGCGATGGCAGGAACCCGGCGGCCAGCAACAGGTCATAGGCCTCGCGCGTCCGGCCGGGCGGGGTCAGGATGTCGATGTCGCGCATCGGCCGCAGCGCGGGGTGGGGATAGGCATGCCACGCCAGCCGCGCGCCCTTGAGGGCGGCATAGGGCAGCCCCGCGCAATCGAGCACTGCCCCCGCCCGCAGCAGCGCCGCCTGCGCCGCCAGCGCCGCCATGGCGGAACTCCGGTGTGCAACCTTCCAGTGCGCGCGCAGGTCGACCGGGATCGCGGCGATCTCGCCGGTCCGGTGATGCAGCAGCGGTTCGAGCCGATGCTGCCACGCCATGTGCCGCACCAGCGGCCACGCCTCGGAGCCGAGCGCGGCGACGGACCTGGCCGACCGCTCCGCATCGCCGGCCAGCAGGCCGAGCAGGCAGCGCCTGACTTGCTCGGCGGTGCGAAGGGATGGACGCATGCAGGCTGGACCTCGTCGTGCCCCCGCGCGCCGCAAGGCGCGTCGCCCCGGCGGGCCGGGCTGCGGCTAGAACCCGCAAATAGCCGGAAATGTCAAGAAGCCAGCGGAATTGACGCGACCCCACTTTCCGCAAAGATAGTCATTTTCGCGATCGTGCCTCGCCCAACGAAGCAAAGTCATTGCTAACGACTGCTCCAACGCCTGAGTGCAAATCATTGGTGATTTCAACCGAGGAATTGCGTTCCTCGAGT
Organism: uncultured Alphaproteobacteria bacterium; assembly: GCA_963777795.1. Classification (GTDB taxonomy): domain Bacteria; phylum Pseudomonadota; class Alphaproteobacteria; order Sphingomonadales; family Sphingomonadaceae; genus Novosphingobium. The sequence goes on along the minus strand of CAVZRM010000001.1, from coordinate 498,456 downwards.
GCCTGCATGATCACCCTCATTCGCCGGCCATTTGACGGGTGCGAAAGCAAGGAAAAGGGAAATCCCAGCAACCGCTTTGACTGTATTCTATCCAGAACGCCTCTCGCTGTTCGCGGATCGAAACCAGAATCGATCATCATTTTGGCCGATAGGTAGTCCGCAGACAGTTCATTGGCAATAGAACTTCCTCTGTGATTAAGCATGACATGCGCCATTTCATGTCCTACTACAAAAGCAACTTCATCGTCTGAAGAACTATCAATCAAGTGCCTCGTAACGGAAATTTTTCCATTCCTTGCCCATGCATTATAGTCCCGCCTTTCAACAACAGCCACTTCAACACTGCAAGCCAGTTGGCTTCCGTCAATCTCCGAAACCTCACAGATGGAGCGACTAGCTGCCTCAAGCCTGGCCACCAAACGGCCGACGCGACTATCTTCAGGCTCAGCCGAAGCTGACGCCGAAATACATATTGTTCCAAGTATGACAAAAATGAAGAACGTCAGACACCTTAAGGAAACAAATCGCAATCCAATTGCGCATTTATGCAATATATTTTCGCAATTGATTTGTACATTCGATGATCTTATAGACAATTTTTGCACAGATCACCCCGCATATTTTTTTGATATGCGGCGGTTGTTGCACATAATTTGTATATAATTTAGATTGTCACTTATACGTATATTTGCACAAATTCCTCTCTTTGTCGGCGAAAGTTCGCCGATTCAGCTGGCAGGAGTTCTCATTGGCTAGGAGCTAATAACTGAGACCCAGGCGGCAGCCTTGCCGCTCACCGGTGGATACCCAGGTCGCTCAAATTTAAATTGCCCCGACGGCCCGTAAAATCACTTACGTATATCCCGAATATTCCGTTAATCAGGCGTTTAGGCCGGTGCGACTATCAATCTGGCAGGCACTAGGTAGTGCCACATATTCGATTTGCGCAGGGCGATATGGATGAGGTCAAAGCCAGCCAATGTTGGTCGATTGAACCTAGCCGTGCTTTGGCACCTTCAGATGTGCGAGCGCATTCTGAGCCGCTTGGGGTATCAAATCGCCGCAGCGTACGTTGCCACAGCGATTGACGCCTTGAACGCCGAAGCGATGTCCGAGGAAGAAATATCCGAAATGGATTTAGCTCACGAGGATCGCACAAAATTAGTCTTGGAATTGTTCAAAAAGCACGGAAATATAGGGGCTAGTGAAATCGATTCGTCCAATGAGGAGTGAAGGCTGTGAGCCTAAGGATGAGCAGCCTCAATGCGACTCTCGACAAAATTAGGTCCATCTCGGAAGAAGCCCCAGAATCCCCTCGGCTAGTAAGCCATCTACTCCGAGCAGCTCAAGTCCTCATCGAGACTGCCGAACGCATCTCGGCAAATATCACTGATAACGACGAATTTGAATCTGCATCAGGGACGTTTTCCATTTATGAGGAATTGCCAGTTCTTAAATTCAGGCGATTTCAACAAGAGCATGTCAGCCCATTAATTCAAAACAATTTAGCTAATACATTATACAAAATACGAAGGGTTCGCGACAACATATTCCAGGAAGAGGAAATGTTTGGCGAGCCAGCTTGGGACATTCTTTTGGACCTGATGACAGCTGAGCGGGATCACAAGAGCATATCGGTGACCAGTGTCTGCATGGCTTCCTGCGTACCACCAACTACAGCTCTTCGTTGGATTCAGGTTCTCGAAAGCAGGGGATACATCGAGCGCGCACCAGATTATCTAGATAGACGTCGGTATTTTGTAAATTTAACCGATAAAACTCGGCAATTAATGAATAAATTTTCCAATGGGATTATACAGAAAAAATTGATCTAAGCCACTCAGTCAAATATCTTAATGATATAGTATATCTGACTTCCTGAAACATAAAAAAATAGCATAATGCTGATTACTCCAACAATAAAATCTTCGCGGTGCTGCCGTTTACGCAACCGATTTCGATTTTTTGACTTTTTTCGTACTGAAAACTGAATGTATATACACCAAATACCCACCGTCCACGCCGCAATATACTGTGGCCTTCCAACAATACTAGAATAAATAAAGCAAATAATCCCCACAATTGCCGTTGTGGCTAAATTGACTACTGCGACTGTGCGCCTGGGATTATAAAGGCGGACCTTCTGAAGCTCAATTAGTTCCGGCATTCGGCCAAGGCGGGTTACCGCGCACGCCGATTCATTGATGGCTATCGACATCGTTCAGTTCTTGAACCTCAATCAAAGAAGAGCTCAAGCTATTTAGTTCGATTTGCAATTGGCGACAATACAAAAAAGGCGGCCCCCAAGCCGCCCTTCCCCAACCCCTGCAGCTATGACGAATCCTTAGGGGCTGTCTGATCCTTCGCTACTGAAAGCCGCACCCGCACCCGCGCCCCCAGCAATCAAGCCACCGGCCGCAAATGGGGCTAAACCGCCGCTGCCCGCTGCTGAGGACGCGGCCAGTGGAGCGTCAGAGCATGACCGACCCAACAACAACGAAGCCAGTGCGGACTCGGCAGCCCCACCTTGGCTACGAGGTCCAGTGGTCACCCGGCAAACACACTTGCCACTTTTAAGCACCTCACGAGTGAGATCAAACACACCCGCAGATGCTGATCGAATCACCCTAACTCGACAGAGTTCGCCAACCGCGCTGCCAACTCCGGGAGCCCCTTGCACAGCGCCACCAACGGAAGCTTGCGTTGAAGTCGCCAAAAATAGCAAGGGTAGCGCAATCGATACAACTACCCCGTTTGGCTTACGCATATTTGAAACTCCTGTCACTCAACGCTATGGCAATTTGCATAGGTGTTAACACAGTGAAACGGCATGGCTCAAGCTGTTTATGAACCGAATTCCACCACGCCAGTGCAAACCGCTCGGTTAGCAACCCTCGGTAAGCCTAGCGATACCAACAAATTGCTAACGTGACCTTGTGCATGCGAAGACACTGTCCGTGCAGCGTGACTAAAGCGCCTGGTTGCCGAGACCGGCGGCATGCCTGGCAGCAATCCAGCCGAAGGTCATCGACGGGCCGACACTGGCCCCCGCGCCGGGATAGACCCGGCCCATCGGCGAGGCGGTGGCGACACCGCAGGCATAGAGACCTTCGATCGGCTTGCCCGCCCTGTCGAGCACCCGCGCGCTGGAATCGGTGACGACGCCGCCATAGGTGCCGACGTCGCCCGGAATGACTTGCACCGCATAGTAGGGCTGCCGGTCGATCCTGCCCCGGCATTTGCTCGGTCCGGGAAAGAACGGATCACCCAGCCAGTCGCCATAGGCGCGCTGGCCGCGCCCGAAATCCTCGTCCATGCCCTTGTCGACGAAGCCGTTCCAGCGATTGACCGTGGCCTTGAGCGTCGCCGGATCGACAGCGATCAGCGCAGCCAGTCCCTCCACCGTGCCGGCCATCTTGAGGTAGCCGCATTCGAGCCACTGCGCCTTGACCTTGGGGGTGACCTTGATCCCGCCCACCCCGTATCCGGTGAGCAGTTGGTCGTCGAACACCGCCCAGCTGGGCACCCCGCCCTGGTGCTTGAGCATCGTCTCGCAATAGAGTTCATAGGAACAGGCCTCGTCGAAATAGCGCTGTCCGGCCTGATCGACGAGGATGCAGTGCGGCTTGGCGGTGGTGCCCTGCATGCCGGGCTTGATATAGCCCTGATCCCAGCCCGGCGGGCAGGTGCCCGGAAAGCCGACGAATTCGTCCATCTGCGCCAGGGTGCCGCCGATCCGCTCCATCTCCACGTGCATGTCGCCCATGTCGGTCTCGATGCCGTTCGACCATTCGACGCGGGTGCCCGGCTGATACTTGTCACGCATCGGCTGGTTCTGCGAGAAGCCGCCGCCGTTGTTGAGCACGCCGAGCCTGGCACCGATGCGGCGCAGCTTGCCGTCTTGCTCGACCTCGACGCCCAGCGCGCGGCCATTCTCGATGATGACATGCTTGACCGGGGTCCGGGTGCGGATATCAGCGCCCGCCGCCAGCGCCGCCTTGAGCATGCGGCCTTGCAGCGCCGCGCCCGCCGTCGTCCAGTGCTTGCCGGTCAGCTTGCCCATCACGACCCGGGCGGCGACCTTGGCGAACGACCACTTGATCTTCCACGAATGCTTCATGAAGGGAAACTTCATGCCGTCGTCGAGCCGCGCCGGCGCTTCGATGAAGCCCTTGCGCAGTTTAGCTTCCCAGTCGCCGAGTTCGCGCTTGTCGAACGGCACTGCGGTGACTGTGCGGCTGGTCTTGCAGCCACCCGGCAGCTCATCGTAATAGTCGGGCCAGAAGTGCGAGCCGCGCTCAAGCTCGACGCCTTCGCCAAGCAGGAAGTTCACCATTTTCGGCGCTTCGACGACATAGGTCAGCCGTCGTTCGTGCGAGGTGCCCGGCGCATCGGCCGGATCGCCGACCACGGCGTCGAGATAGGTGATGCCCTGTTCGGTGCTGTCCTCGCCCGGGTCCATGAACGGGTTGTTGGGGATCCACATCACCCCGCCCGACTTGCAGGTGGTCCCGCCCAGCCACTCGCCCTTTTCCAGGATGACCACCGTCTTGCCGGCCTTGCGCATCATCAGCGCCGAGCTCATCGAGCCCGCGCCGCTGCCGATCACGACCCAATCGAAGCTCTCGTCGAAATCCGCCACGGTCGCCTCTCCTCATGCATGTTTGTCGCGACCAAAGACCAAGGCGCGGCGCTTGGCAAGGGCCCTGCGCGGGTTGATCGCGGCAGCGCAGCGCCTATGACGGGGCAAGAGGAGAGACCCGCCCCCATGCCTGACATCCAGAGTGACCTGCCCCGGTTCCAGACCCTGCTGCTCGCCCGCGAAGGTCGCCTGCTGCGGCTGACCCTCAACCGGCCCGAGGCGATGAATGCGATCAATCTTCAGTTGCACGACGAACTGGTCGAGGCGCTGTGGTTCGTGCAGGGCGACGCCCGGTCCGACCTTCTGGTCATCACCGGCGCGGGCCGCGCGTTTTCGGCCGGCGGCGACCTGGACCATATCGCACGCTCGGCTGAACAGCCGCATCTGTTCGATCACGAAGCGCGTATGGCGAAACGCATCGTCTATACCCTGCTCGACATCGACAAGCCGGTGGTCTGCCGGCTCAACGGCCATGCGGTCGGCCTCGGCGCGACCATCGCGCTGCTTTCGGACATCGTCTTCGCCGCCGAAGGTGCCAAGATCGGCGATCCGCATGTCGGCATCGGCCTGGTCGCTGGCGATGGCGGCGCGGTGATCTGGGCGCAGCGCATCGGACTGGCGCGCGCCAAGGAATACCTGTTCACCGGGGAATTGCTGACTGCGCAGAAGGCCGCCGAGATCGGGCTGGTCAATCATTGCCTGCCGCTCGATCAGCTCGACGCGGCAGTGGATGCCTTCTGCCAGAAGCTGCTCGCCGGCGCGATGGGGGCGATCCGCATGACCAAGGTGCTCACCAACCTGGAACTCAAACGCATCGCCCACGCGGTGATGGAAACCGGCATCGCCATGGAATCATTGAGCGTGCGCAGCGCCGACCACCGCGAAGGCATCGCCGCGCTGCGCGAGAAGCGCAAGCCGGTGTTCGGGAGGTAGACTCCCTCATCCAAGCTCCGCTAGCTCGCCATGCTCGCAAGCTGCGCTTTCCTTCTCCCGCATGCGGGAGAAGGATACGCAGGCTTGGCAACGTGTTGCCTAGCCGAAGTTGGATGAGGGAAAGCCTACCCCGCTTTCACATAGTCCGCGCATTCGGTGAACAGCGCGGTATAGGTCGTTGCCATGTCCTGGAACGTCGGCGGGGTCATCTTGCCCGACTGGGCGAGCGCACCGATCCCTGCCATCAGCGCGCCGGGATCATCGGTTTCCGCGTCGTAGATCGCCAGATACTGGTTTTCATCCGAGCCCATCATCTTGGCAACCAGCTTGAAACGCTGCGCCCCTTCGAATCCGGGAACCGAGAGGATCTCGGGCAAGTGGGCGTTCTGATACCAGTCGTGGAATTCGGCTTCCTTGCCCGGCAGCGGGGTGGTCAGCGCGACGAGCTTGCATTTGGCCATGGGGCATCCTCCATACGATAGCTTGGGGCGCACTGTTTGCGCGCCTTGGGGCAATTGCGCATATTCGTTTGGCACACGTCAAGGGAGGATCGCCACTGATCTCGGCCTTGGCCAGTGCGGCGCGACGATCGCAGGATGGCGCGTGGCATCCCGGTACGCAGCGCCTATCGCTCGTTGCTCTCGCGCCCCTTCTTCGACAGCCGCCAATCCGCCGGGTAGTTGAGGTCATTGCCCTTGACCACCTGGCCGATGCCCTGCTGGAAGGTGCTGTCCTTGCCCAGGTTGACGTCGGCCGCGCCGTCGTCCTTCATCAGCGGCAGCATACCTTCGAGCCAGCCGGTCAGCAGGCTGCCGAAATATTCCCCGCGGTACTGCTTGTAGGCCTCGATGAAGGTCTTCTGCGCCACGACCACGTCGTTGGGCCGGGTGATCGAGCAGGCGTGGGCGTACTTGGCGGTTTCCGCTTCCAGCTGTTCGCGCGGCACCACCGAATTGACGAAGCGGTTGGCGGTGTACATTTCCTGCGCGGTGAACGGGCGGCCGGTGAACAGCATTTCGGAAAAGGCGCGCAGTCCCACGGTTTCGAGCCACTGCCACATGCGCGGACCCCAGCCGGCATAGCGGAACGAGGGGTGACCGAACAGCGCGTCGTCCGAAGCGACGATGATGTCGGCATCGGCGCACTGGTAAAAGTGCCAGCCATAGCAATAGCCCTTGGCCTCGATGATGCTGATTTTCTTGAATTCCTGGAGCGGACGGTTGCCCGAGCGCGCCTTGGCATAGAAATCGGTCAGGCCGTGGAGATAGCGGTAGGAGCCGACCGGCGGATACTTGACGTCGGGATCGTCGATTTCGAGATCGACCAGGAAGCCGTCGCCCGGCTTGGGGTTGAGATAGAGATCGCCGTGCTCGTCGAGATCGCCGCCCGAGCCGAAATTGTCGCCCTCGCCGCGGATCACCAGCACTTTCACATCGTCGTCGATATTGGCCTTGTGCACCAGTTCGCCGAAGCGCGAGCGCATGCCGATGGTCGCGGTGTTGTGCTTGTCGAGCCGGCTGAAAGTGATGGTGGCAATCTTGGTCGCCTTGTCCTTGACATAGAGGACGTGTTGCTCGGCTTCCTTCTTGAGGTCGGCGATGGTGACCATGATGCTCTCCCGTTTCTTTGCGGCCGCGACATTCGGCAGCGCCTTTGGCAAGGTCAAGCTGCTATTCCATGACCAGCACGATCCGGCCCGCTTCCTTGCCGCCATAGGCCGCATTCATCGCCTCGGCGTAATCCGCGAGGGCATAGCGCTTTGCAATCGCTGGCCTGACCACGCCGGCACGAACCATTTCCTGCACAGCAAGGCGGTCCTGTGCCATCGTCTCGGGCCGCTCAATCCCTGCCCCGCGCACCTGCACGCCGACCAGGCTTGCGCATTTGAGCAGCGGCAGGTTGGTCTTGAGTGCGGCGATGCCGGCGGGAAAGCCGATCACCAGATGCCGCCCGTCATAGCCCAGGGTGCGGAAGGCAAGCTCGGTGGCATCTCCGCCGACCCCGTCGAACACCAGGTCGATCGGCTGGCCGTGGTTGGCCGCCTTGACCTGATCGCGCCAGTCCGGCGCGCCGGTTTCGACCGCAGCATCCGCCCCGCCCGCCAAGGCAACCGCGCGCTTGCCTTCGCTCGACGCCGAGGCGATCACCCGCAGACCGAGGTGCTTGCCGACCTGGATCGCGGCAAAGCCGGTGCCGCCCGCCGCGCCAAGCACCAGCAGCGTCTCGCCGCTCTGCGCCCGGCCGCGATCAACCAGCGCGTGCCAGGCGGTGAGGTAATTGACCGGGAACACCGCCGCCGTCTCGAGGTCCATCGAATCGGCAATCTTGCTGACATTGCCCGCTGCGAAATTGTTTGCCTCGGCGAAGATACCGCCCATGCCCGAGCCGTTGACCCGGTCGCCGATGGCGAAGGTCGTCACCCCCTCGCCCAGCGCCTCGACCACGCCGGCAAATTCGCTGCCCGGGAATGAAGGGCAGCGGCGGGTGGAACTGGTATTTGCCCATGGCGGTGAGCACATCGACATAGCTGATCCCCGCCGCCCTGATCGCCACGCGGACCTGGCCGGGCCCGGGCGGGGCGGGGTCATAGTCGCGCAGTTGATAGCTTTCGGGCGGACCGAACTGATCGGCGATAACGGCACGGGGCATGATGTTCTCCCTTGCTAAAGCCCCTCCCCTTCAGGGGAGGGGGAGATCCTAATGCTGCCCCCCGTCGCAGCGCACCAGCGATCCCGTCACATTCACCGATGCCGGGCTCGCCAGGAACAACGCCGCCGTGATGATGTCCTCAGGGAAAGCCGCTATCCCGCGCGGATTGGGGAAGGGGCCTTCGCCGCCGTCGGCCCAGGCCTTGGCAATGTCGGTGCGGAAGGGGCCCGGAGACAGCGTGTTGACCCGCACATGCGGGCCATATTCCGCAGCCAGACTTCCTGCCATCGCGTTGAGCCCCGCCTTGGACGAGCAATAGGGCACCACTTCGGGCACTTGCATCAGCGCCCCAGTCGAGCTGACATTGATGATGCAGCCGCCCTCCCCCGTTTCCTGGGCCCGGTCGAACATCCGCTTGGCGACCTGGCTGGCGAGCCGGAATGGCCCCTTGAAGTTGAGGTTGACGACGGAATTGAACATTTGTTCGGTCACCTCGTGGCTCGGCATGCGGGGGCCCATGCCGGCATTGTTCACCAGGATATCCACACGCCCGAACGCGGCATAGCTTTCAGCGATCAGCCGGTCGCATTCGGCCCATTTGCCGACATGGGCGGAAATCGCCAGAGCCTTGCGCCCCATCGCGCGCATTTCGGCAGCGACCGCCTCGCAGTTCTCCAGCTTGCGGCTGGCAACGATAACATCGGCACCGCGCGTCGCAAGCGCCTTGACTATCTGGTAGCCGATCCCGCGCGAGCCGCCGGTGACCAGCGCCACCTTGCCGGTAAAATCGAACAGCGGGTCGCGATTCTGGGGCTCCATCAGAGCGGCCCCCAGTCGGAACGCGCATCGGGATAGCGCGCCCGGGCGGCGGCAGTGCGGGTCGGGATATGTTCGCTGGGGAACATGCCCGGCGCGGGCCTGGTCTGCTTGAGGTAGGCACGCGCAAGCTGCGAGCGGTGCGCGTCGGTCGGCCCGTCGGCGAAGGCCAGGCTCATATAGCCGCCGAACGCCGCGCCCAGCGGCATGTCCTGCGAAATGCCGAGCGAGCCGTGCACTTCGAGCGCCTTGCCGGCGATGTCGCCATAGACGCTGGCCATCGCCACCTTGCACATGCCGATGTGGTTGCGCGCCGCGCCATGCGGCATGCGGCCGGCCTCGATCTCGTCAATGATCCACGCGGTCTTGAGCACCAGCAGGCGGAACTGTTCGAGCTGGATCACCGAATCGGCGATCTTGCCCTGGACGAACTGGTGATCGCCCAGCATCCGCCCGCGGGTGCGGCGCGACACTGCGCGCTCGAGCATCATGTCGATGAAGCGCTGGCATTTGCCGACCGTGCGCATCGCGTGATGGATGCGCCCGCCGCCAAGCCGCGCCTGCGCCACCTTGAAGCCGCCGCCCCGCTCCCCGAGCATGTGATCGAGCGGAATGCGCACTTTCTCATAGCGGATATGCGCGTGGTGGCCGTCCTCGGGCAGGTCGCCGGGAATGCCGACATTGCGCAGGATGTTGATCCCCGGGGTTTCGGCCGGCACGATGAACATGCTCATGCGGCTGGTGATCGGGGCATCGGCATCGGTGACGGCGATGACCAGCAGAAAGGCGGCGAGCTTGGCGTTGGAGGAGAACCACTTCTCGCCCTCGATCACCCACTCATTGCCTTCAAGCGTCGCCTTGCAAGTGAACTCGCCGGGATCGGCCCCGCCCTGCGGCTCGGTCATCGAGAAGCACGAGACGATATCGCCCGCCATCAGCGGTTCGAGATATTTCGCCTTTTGCTCCGGCGTGCCGAACAGGGCGAGGATTTCGGCATTGCCGGTGTCGGGCGCGGCGGTGCCGAACACCGTCGGCGCCCAGTTCGAGCGGCCGATGATCTCGTTCATCAGCCCGAGCTTGATCTGGCCGTATCCCGGTCCGCCGAGATGCGGGCCGAGGTGACAGGCCCACAACCCCTGCGCCTTGACCTGATCCTGTAAGGGTTTCAGATGTTTGCGTGCGCTTTCGTTCCTGGTGTCGAAGCACGCGCCCATCTCGGGCCAGAGCAGGTCCATCGTCTCGCATTCCTCGCGGACGAACAGGTTCATCCAGTCGAGCTTGGCCTGGAAGAGTGGCTCTACGCTGAAATCGATCATGGTCTCTCTCCTTGATCCTCCCCGAGCTTGTCTCGGGGAGGTGGCAGCCCTTCAGGGCTGGCGGAGGGGTACTTCCTTACCCTCCACCACCCGCTACCCGGGCGGTCCCCCTCCCCGAGACAAGCTCGGGGAGGACTGTTATTTACGAAATCCGCCGGATGAATTCGGCGTTCTTCTTGAAATTCTCCTCGACAATCCGCGCGAAAAACTTGCCGACATCTTGCGGCAGAATCCCCGCCGCCGCCTGCGCCACCTTGTATTCGAGCAGGCAGCCCGACTTGAATCCGGCAAGCAGCGTGTAGTAGTCGATCTCCGCCGGATCGCGGCCTGTGCCGGCGCAATAGTAGCGCACCAGTTCCTGCCGGGTCGGCGACCTGGCTGGATCGCTGAGGCCGCTGGCATTGGTCAGGTCGGGAAACCGCTCGTCACGCATGCCGCCGGTGAACCAGCCCAGATCGAGCATCGGATCGCCGATGGTCGATAGCTCCCAATCGATGAAGGCGGCGATCCGGGCGGGCGGGCCGTGGCGAAACATCACATTGGGTGTGCCGACATCGCCGTGGATGATGCCGGTGACTTCCCTCGTTGGCGTGTTGTTGCGCAGCCAGTCCTCGACGGCATCGTAGCCTTCGAAGTGGCGGGCGGTGTAGCCCTTGTACTTTTCGGGATAGCTCTTGAGCTGGCTCGACCAGCGCTCCACCTGCCGCGCGAGGAAACTGCCCGGTTTGCCGTAGTCCGCGAGCCCGACCGCCTTGTAATCGACATTGGCTAGCAATTGCAGCCCGCCGACGATGGCATAGGCAATGCCATATTCGTAAGGCATCTTGTCGAACGGCGGCAGGTTATGGATCTTCTCGTCGCGCAGGTTGGGTGCCCAGCCTTCGACCTTTTCCATGACATAGAAACAGCCGCCGATCACCGAGACATCCTCGCAGGCACCATAGCACACCGGCGTCGGCACCTCGGTACCGTTGAGCGCGGAAAGCACCCGCGCCTCGCGCAGCACGCCCCTTTCCGCTCCAGGCGGCGGCACGGCGGGCGGACGGCGCATGACCATGTCGATGCCGCCGCGATTGAGCGTGAAGACGACGTTCGACGTGCCGCCATGCAGCAGTTCGCGCTTGAGCGGCCCTTTGCCCAGTTCCGGCACATGCGCATCGAGCCAGCCGGTCAGCGGGCCGATCGGCGCAAGGTCGTCGAGACTGGCTTCCATGCTGGTTTTCTCCCTTCAATTCGCGGCGCGCAACTGGGCTTCGAGATTGCGGCGAATTTCGCCAAGCGCGCGGGTTGCCGTACTGATCGCCTCGGCGTCGAGCCCCTTGGCAACACCATCGGCCAGACCATCGGCGCGCAGGTCGATCTCGCGTTTTAGCGCCACGCCGCTTTCCGTCGCACGCAACAGCACCGCGCGCTTGTGATCGGGATTGGGCACCGCTTCGATCAGCCCCGCCGCGATCAGCGAATTGGCGGCGCGCTGCACCAGCTGGCGCGGCTGGCCGAACGAGCGACCGATCTGCGGCACGGTCGGCGACCGGTCCGCCTCGACCACGGCGTTGAGCACGCCCATCTCCGAATCGCCCAGCCCCGCCCCGCGCCGCGCCGCGGCGAACAGGCTTTTCAGCCGGCCATTCAGCCGGATCAGTTCGTCCGAGAGGCCGACCAGGGGGTGACGCGAATCGAATTTGCCATGCATGGTAACAATGTGTCAGTTTGACATGATCGTGTCAATTGTTCGCTGGGCTTGCCGGTGGGGTGGCCCTGCGCGAGGGTTTAATAGACGCCGCCCTGTTCCTCGACGAAATCCCCGGCCTCGGCGGCCTGCCCGCGTTGCTGCTGCTGCGCCGCGCGGACCTGCGGGCCGCGGCGGATCTGCGCGATCAGCGCATCGCGGCGGCTCTCGAACTCATCGAGCTGGGTCGAGCGCTTGGGCTCGGTATCGGCCTTGAAGGCTTCCCAGATCAGCGATGACTTGGGATCGTCGCCCGGATCGCCGGCAAAGGCGCGCTTGCCGGTGACCCGGTCGACCTTGACCATGTGGACATCGGCGGGGGCGACCGCCGGCAACCGGCTCCAGCGCGGCAGCGTCGCCTGGATCAGCTGCTTGACGATCGGCGCGGCGACCCGGCCGCCCTGGGCATAGCCGCCGAGCGATCGCGGCTGGTCATAGCCGAGATAGACCCCGGTCATGAAACGCTGCGAGCCGCCGATGAACCAGACATTGGTCGGGCCCGATGTCGTCCCGGTCTTGCCGAAAATCGGCAGCTTGAGGTCGCGCAGCACTTCCGCCGTGCCGCGCGTGACAACGCCTTCGAGCATGTGGACGGTCTGATAGGCGGTGCGCGGATCGATCACCTGCTTGCCGCGCGCGGCGAGGCGCGGCATCGGTTTGCCGTCCCACTGAGCCATTTTGCAGGCGGTGCAGCGCCGCGTGTCGGCTCGCCAGATAACCTTGCCGCTGCGCGCCTGGACATAGTCAATCAGCGTTGCGGGATATTGCACCCCCTGGTTGGCCAGCGCCGAATAGGCGTTGACCATCTGCAGCACGGTGGTGTCGCCCGCGCCCAGCGCGAAGGACAGGTAGGGATCGTATTTGCCGATGCCGACGCGGTCGATCGTCTTGACGACATTGTCCATTCCGGCATCGCTGGCGATGCGCACGGTCATCAGGTTGCGCGACTGCTCAAGCCCCCAGCGCATGGTATGATTGCCGCTGCCGCCGCCACCGCCGAAATTCGAGAAGCACTTCTTGCCATAGCGAGAGCCCTGATAGACGCAGAAGGTGCCGTCGAGCACCATGGTCGCCGGAGTCATGCCGAAATCGAGCCCGGTCGAATAGACGAACGGCTTGATCGTCGATCCCGGCTGGCGCATCGCCTGGGTGGCGCGGTTGAATGAGCCGAGCCCGGCATCGAACCCGCCCTGCACCGCCAGAACGCGCCCGTCGTATGGGCTTTCGACGACCATGCCGCCCGACACTTCCGGAATGATGCGCACCGCATAGACCCCGCGCCCGGCCGGCGCGGCGGCGATGACATCGCCGCTGCGCAGCGGATCGGGCATGCCGGTCAGCGCGGCCTTGGTCCCGTCCTGGAAGCCGATCTGGCCCGAGGGGCCATTGCGGGCCAGCACCACCCCGACCCGCCAGTCCTGATAGGAAACCGACTTGTTGAGCAGCGCCAGCTGCGAGCGCCAGCCGTTGGCATCGAGTGCGATATGCGCGATCGGACCGCGCCAGCCCTTGCCGGTATGATAGCGCAGCAAGCCGGCGCGCAGCGCGTCCTGCGAAGCCTTCTGCATCTCGGCGTCGAGCGAGGTACGCACCCAAAGACCGCCGGCATAGACGCTGTTCGGGCCCTTCTCGGCGCTCTCGCCATATTTCTCGATCAGGCGGCGGCGCACTTCCTCGACGAAATAGCCGACCGAAGGATCGTAGCTTTCGACCCGGTGGGCGATGATGCCGAGAGGCTGCGCCTTGGCCTGGTCGGCCTGCGTCTGAGTGGCCAGTTCGTTCCTGACCATCTGGTCGAGCACCCAGTTGCGCCGTTCGACCGCGATCCCGGCATTCTTGGCGCGGCCATAGGTTTCGGGTGCCTTGGGCAGGATGGCCAGGAAGGCCGCTTCGTGCAGCTGCAGTTCGCCGACGTCCTTGCCGAAATAGGCGCGGCTCGCCGCCTGCACGCCGAAGCTCTGGCGACCGAGCGGGATCTCGTTGAGATAGAGCTCAAGGATCTGCGGCTTGTCCAGCACGTCCTCGATGCGGCCGGCGAGGATCATTTCCTTGAGCTTGCGGCCGATCGAATATTCGTTGCCGATCAGGATGTTCTTGGCGACCTGCTGGGTAATCGTCGAGCCGCCCTTGGCGCGTTCGCCCGAACCGATCTTGGTGACATAGTCGAGCACGGCGCCGGCAAGGCCGGTGTAATCGACCCCGCCGTGGGTCCAGAAGGTCTTGTCTTCGGCGGCCAGGAAGGCATTGACCATCGGCTTGGGGAAATCGACGAAGCGCAATTGCACGCGCCGCTCGCGCGCATAACTGTAGACGATACCGCCATCGATGCCGCGCACCATGGTCGGCAGCGGCGGCTCGTAAGTCAGCAACTTGTCGGCCGAGGGCAGGTTGCGCAGCACCAGCGCCCAGAGCAGCAGCCACAGCACCAACAGCGCCGCGAGCGCATAGCCGGCGCGGCGCAGCCACTTGCTTGTCCGCCAGTTGGCGCGGATCGTTTCGATCAGGCTGGCCCCCTCGCGGCGGACGCGATAGCGCAGGTCATCAGGGTTGGTGCCGGTGTCAGCCATGGTGCGCATCCTCTAGCACCGGCCGCGGTTTTGCCTCGCGGCCAGTCTCTACGGCTGCGACCGGCGGGCAAAATGCAACCGGATGGCTTGCCCGGCGACTTCGGCGAAGGCGCGGCGGCCTTCGGGCTTGCCCAGCCGGGCAGCATCCTCGACATTGCTGATGTATCCCGTCTCGAACAGCACCGAGGGCACGTCGGGTGCCTTGAGCACGATGAAGGCCGCTGATTGCAGCGGATCGGATCGCATCGGCAACCTCCCGCGCGCGGTGCGCAGCACCAGCCGGGCAAATTGCTCCGCACTCGCCTGGGATTCGCGCTGCGACAGATCGACCAGGATCGCGCTCACCGCATCGCTCTGCCCCTTGAGCGCGATGCCGTTGATCGAGTCCGCCCGGTTCTCGCGCTCGGCCATGGCCTGTGCAGTGTCACTGGAGCCGCGTTCGGAGAGCGTATAGACCGAAGCACCGCTGGCCTCGCCGCCCTCGGTGCTGTCGGCGTGGATCGAGAGAAACAGATCCGCCCCCAGCCGCCGCGCTATCCCCGAGCGTTCGGGCAGGAGCAGAAAGCGGTCGTCGCTGCGGGTCAGCGCGACGCGGATGCCGCCGCCCGCGAGCAATTCCTCCCGCAACGCCTGCGCCAGCGCCAGGGTCAGCGCCTTCTCCTTGACCGCCCCCGCCCCCGCGCCGGGATCGTGGCCGCCGTGCCCCGCGTCGATTACCACCAGCGGCCGGCTGGCGTCGGCCGGCCCCTCGACCGGCGGCAATCCGACCTCGCCTCCCCCCGGTGGCATGGCCAGCCGCACGACATAGCGATGGCCCCGCCCCGGCGTGCCGAACGCCCGATCGACGCCGATCATCGCCGCGAAGACGGCGAGCGGCGCAAGCAAGAGCAAGGCGAGCGGGAACGAACGGTGCATCTGACAGGCACGAATAGGGCGCAATTCGCCGGGCGGCAACGCCAAGCCCGCCGCTCTTCCCCAGTGCCTGTTTCCCATTGAGCGCGTGCAATAAACTTGCCCCCCTGCGCGAGCGGTGCTAACCCCCCGTGCGCCGGGGCAGGCCTGCTCCGATCCTCCCGCGCTGCCGCCTCTGCTTGACGCACTGGGGCCGCGCTTTCAGCAGGATCGGCAGAAGCGCCGCCGGTTGCTATCCGGAACATCTGCACCGGAACCGAACAGGTTGATGCTTTCATGAGAGATTTCCTGCCGTCTTGCCCGTCGCAGCCCGATCGGGCCACGGCAGGCCGGGTGGCCGGTGTTGCGCGCGCACTTTCGCCGCACCTTCGAGTGACAGCAGACACGAAACCCCAACTCCGGGCATATTCCCGCCCGGTTCCCCAGCTTGGCTCTGCCGGCCCGGTGAAGGCTTGCGCCTTCGCCTTGCCGCGCAGCCTCAACGCACAATTTCGCGCCGCCCTGACTGCCGGACCCCATAATTTCTATGGAACAAAATCCGGCCCGCCAGTGCGCCGGCGCGCTTGGAGACTATACAATGACAACGCGCATGCTGATCGATGCGCGCCACCAGGAAGAAACCCGGGTGGCGGTGCTCAAGGGCAATCGGATTGAGGAATTCGACTTTGAATCTGCCGATCACAAGCAGATCAAGGGCAACATCTATCTCGCCAAGGTAACCCGGGTCGAACCGTCGCTGCAGGCGGCCTTCGTCGATTTTGGCGGCAATCGCCATGGCTTCCTCGCCTTCAGCGAGATCCATCCCGATTACTACCAGATCCCCAAGGATGACCGAGACCGGCTGCTGGCCGAAGAGGCGGCTCACGCCGAGGAAGAAGCCGCGCTGCGCGCCGCCGAGGACGCCGACGACGAGGAGTACGAAGCCGAAAACGGCGAGGCCCGCAACGGCAGCTTTGGCCCCGACTACGACGGCGAGGACTACGACGGCGAAGGCTACGACGCTGAAAGTTACGACGACCAGGGCGGCGTCACCGAGATCGATACCTCGGAAAAGAACGAAGTTGCCACGCTCGAGGGCGGGCTGGTCGAAGACGGCTTCGAGAACGGCGACAATGCCGAGCCTTCCGAAGCCGACGACGAGGCGAAAGCCGGCGATGAAAGCGGCGATGAAGCCGATGACCGCCGTCCGCGCGGTCGCCGCCGCCAGGGCCAGGGTCAGGGCCGTGGCCGGGGCCGCGCCAAGGAAGCCGACGAACTGCGCGCCAAGCGCATGGCGCTGCGCCGCCGCTACAAGATCCAGGACGTTATCCACCGCCGCCAGGTGCTGCTGGTGCAGGTGGTCAAGGAAGAGCGCGGCAACAAGGGCGCGGCGCTGACAACCTACCTCAGTCTCGCCGGCCGCTATTGCGTGCTGATGCCCAATTCGAGCCACGGCGGCGGCATCAGCCGCAAGATCAATTCGGCGGCCGACCGCAAGCGCCTGAAGAGCATCGTTGCCGAGATGAGCCTGCCCAAGTCGATGGGCTGCATCGTGCGCACCGCCGGGCTCCAGCGCACCAAGTCCGAGATCAAGCGCGACTTCGACTATCTCGCGCGGCTGTGGGACGAAATCCGCGAGACAACTCTTGGCAGCTCGGCTCCGGCGCTGATCCATTCGGACAGCGACCTGATCAAGCGCGCCATCCGCGACATCTACAATAAGGATATTGAGGACGTCGTCGTCGAGGGCGAAGGCGGCTACCGCGCCGCGCGCGACTTCATGAAGCTGCTCATGCCCAGCCACGCCAAGCGGGTGAAGGCCTATTCCGATCCGGTGCCGCTGTTCCAGCGCTATGGTGCCGAAGACCAGCTCACCGCGATGTACGATCCCTTCGTCCAGCTGAAATCGGGCGGCTACATCGTCATCAACCCGACCGAGGCGCTGGTCTCGATCGACATCAATTCGGGCCGTTCCACAAAGGAACATGGCATCGAGGCAACCGCGCTCAACACCAACCTCGAAGCCGCGCGCGAGATTGCCCGCCAGTTGCGCCTGCGCGACATGGCCGGGCTCGTCGTCATCGACTTCATCGACATGGAATACTCGTCCAACATCCGCAAGGTCGAGAAGGTGATGAAGGACGCGCTCAAGAACGATCGCGCGCGCATCCAGGTCGGGCGCATTTCGGGCTTCGGGCTGATGGAAATGAGCCGCCAGCGACTGCGCACCGGCGTGCTCGAAGCGACCACCCGCTCGTGCCCGCATTGCGACGGCTCGGGGCTGGTGCGCACCGCCAGCTCCGCCGGGCTCGCCGCGCTGCGCCTGATCGAGGACGAAGCGGCACGCGGCAAGGGCATGGCGGTGACACTCTATGCCAGCCAGGAAGCCTCGATCTACCTGCTCAACCAGAAGCGCGGCGACCTCGCAGAAATCGAATCGCTCTATGGCGTGCGGGTCGAAGTGATCCCCGAAGGCGAAAACGAGGGTGCCAAGATGCGCGTCGCCTCGTCGGGCCCGCGCAACGAATTCGTGCCGCGCTTCGGACCCGTCGTGCTTGAGGACGACAGCGACGACCTGCCCGATGACGAGGAGTTCGAAGAAGAGGACGTCGAGGAAGCGCGCGAGAGCGAAGATGGCGATGGCGACGGCCAGCGCGGTCGCAAGCGCCGCCGCCGCGGTGGCCGTGGCCGCGACCGCAGCGACGATCGCCCGGAAAGCGGCAGCGGCGAAGCCGGTGACGAGGAGGCCGACGACGGCGACGACAGCGATGCCGAAGCCGGCGCGGAGGGCCTTGAACGCCGCGACGACGAGACCGGCGAAGACGGCGAAGGCCCGCGCAAGCGCCGCCGCCGCGGCCGCCGCCGGCGTGGTGGACGCGGGCGCGGCGAAGGCGAGGCTCGCGATGGCGAAGAGGCTGGTGATGGCGAAGAGGCCGAAGACTCCGACAGGGACGAAGCAACCAGCGAGCCCGTCAAAGCCGAAACTGCCGAGCCGCCAGTCACCGCCGAGGAGCCCGAACCGGCCCCCAAGAAGCGCACGCGCCGCAAGCCTGCCGCCGCCGAGCCCGCCGAAGCCGAGGTCGCGGAACCTGCTTCGGCGGTCGAGGAAACCGCCGAAGCAGAGCCCGCAGCCAAGCCGAGGCGCGGACGCCGCAAGGCCGCTGTCTCCGAGGACACGGCTGTAACCGCGACCGAGGAGCCAACCGCCGCCGTGGTCGAGGATGCGCCCCCTGCCAAGCCTGTCCGCGGACGGCGCAAGAAGGCAGACGCTGCCGAGCCCGAAGCACTGCCGGTTCCCAAGGAGCAACGGGTTGCCGAAACCGTCGATGCCGGGCCGGGCCCGGTCGATGCTGACGACACCGATGGCGGCGAACCCCGCCGCGGCTGGTGGCAGCGCACGTTTGGCAACTGATGACATGATCCGGGCTCCTCGCCCTTGCGGCGGCGAGCCCGGATTGCCTGCGTGCCCGTTGACGCGGCTCCGCCCGCGCGTCATTCGAGGCGCATGATCCGGCCCGATCCCCCCGCCCGCATGCCACAAGTCGGCCCCGATAGTTTCGACGCCGAGATCCGGGCCTTCTTCGGCCAGTGGACCGGCGGCATGTTCAAGGATGCCGACAAGAACCCGGTGCTGCGCACTTTCGCCAACCACCCGGCGCTGGCCAATGCCTTCTCGCCGCTCAACGTGCATTTGCTGGCCGCGAACAGCCTGCCGGTCAAACTGCGCCAGATCGCCATAATGCGCACCGCCTGGATCACCGGGGCGACCTACATGTGGTCGAGCCACTTGCAGACCAGCGTCAACTGCGGCCTCTCGCCCGAGATGTACGCTCCGATCCAGCGCGGGGCGGATGATCCCTATTTCACTCCCTTCGAACGCACCGTCATCCGCGCCACCGAGGAACTGGTCGGCGACCGGAAAGTCAGCGATGTGCAGTGGAACGCGCTGATGGCCGAGTGGGACGAGCGCCAGATGCTCGATTTCCTGTTCACCGTCGGTGCCTATGTGATGATCGCCGGCGTGATGCGCTCGACCGGGGCGGAACGCTTGCCCGATCTGCTGGCGCTGGCGGAAAAGTACGGCGCGCCCGAGGGCTAGAGCGGACTGCGATAGATCTGAATCAATAGCTCAAAATCCCGCTCATCCTGAGCTTGTCGAAGGACCCTCGTGCGGACGCACCCTCACCGTAACACGTTGGTGCTTCGACAAGCTCAGCATGAGCGAGTTTGGTTCAGGTTTTGCGCATGATGCGCTAACCCGGTCCCTCGCTAACAAAGATCCCGACTGTGCGGTAGGCCTCATCGCCATTGCCGCCGGTGACGCAGACCGAGCCGCTGCGCACCCAGGCGTGGGCCTGCATGGCACCGCTCGCGGCATCGCGCCGCAACCCGAGCGACAGGCAATAGGGCAGCCGGTAGAAGCCCAGCAGCAAACGCGCGACGATCGCCTGGGGATAGCAATCCGCCCGCCACGGCGCATAGCGCGCGGCCAGCTGGACCGTCCGCGCGATCTGCCGCGCGCGCCGTTCCTGGCCGATGCTGGTGGTTACGTCGGGCCGCTCCAGGCCGCAGTAACTGCCAAGGCGGGGCGCGATTTGTCTGAACGCGACCAGCGCGATCGCCAGGCTGGCGAGCCCCAGTCCAAGCCAGGCCGGCACCAGCCACACTTGCTCGAAGCGATCGCGACCGGCAAAGTGGCGGGCGCGCTCGCCGAGGCGAAGCCCGCGCATCGCCCTATGAAACCTCGACCATCCCGTGCTCGGCCAGCCTGGCGAAAAACCGCTCGAGGTCGGCGCGGGCGGTGGCGGCATCGACCGCGAACTCGCCGCAGACTTCGGCGACCAGGTCGCCCAGGCTGCGCGGGTTCTCGATCCGCTCCCAGATGAACGGCCCGATGCCACTGACGCCAAAATAGTTGCCGCTCTCGATGCTCATCATCACCAGGTCGCCGTCCATATCGACCGAGAGCAATTCGGGACTGCGGCGGTATCGTGCGGAATTGTCGGCATCGGTCATGAGGCTTGATCCGTTGGGCGCGGCCCGGCTTTGCCGATGCGCCATAAGCCGCGCGGTTGCCATACTGCAAGCACCCGGCCAAGCAAAATCCCCCGCCCGGACCCGCGCGCGCATCGATCGGACTGCCGAATCGGGATGACGCCGCCGGGCCTGGCAGCTATAGGGCCATGGGTCCGCCAAGCTTGGCAGCGGCGCGACGATGAGGAAACAGCCTTGGCTTCGTTCGACCGACCACCCAGGTTCCTCGTGATCGACAATTTTCTGCCCGCCGCCCTTGTCGCCAGCCTGCTCGATTACGCGCTGGCGAACCGCCAGGCCTTCGCGCCCGCCGGTGTCACGCGCGACGGTGCCACGCAGGTCGATCTGGCGACGCGGCTGGCGGACCTGTGCGACGATGGGCTCGGGCCGCACCGGGCCGATTTCAAGGCTGCGGTCCACGCCCGCTTCGACGATATCGCCGCCAGGCTTGGGGTTCCGCACTTCGCCATCGCGCGAACCGAATTGCAACTGGTCGCGCATGGCGACAATGCCTTCTACCGGCCGCACATCGATACCCACACCGGGATCAACCGCGAGCACGATGCGACTGATCGCGTGATCAGTCTGGTCTACTATTTCCACCGCGAGCCCAAGCGCTTTGCCGGCGGCGAGATTGCGCTGTTCCCGTTTGGCAACGGCAGCGATGCCACTGCGATCGAGCCGTTGCAGAACCGGCTCGTGGCCTTTCCGTCGTTTGCCCTGCACGAGGTGCGCAGGGTCAGCTGCCCGAGCGGCGACTTTGCCGATTCACGCTTCGCGGTGAGTTGCTGGTTGCGCCGGGACAAGGTCCCGTCTGCCGCCGCTGCCAGCTTGCAGCCATGACCGTCTGCCTGATCGGCGTCCACCATTGCTGGGGTGGCCGCAGCCTCTCGCCTGCCCAGCGCGACCGCTTTGCCGCTGCGCTCGGCCTGTTCGAGGCGCGTCCCGCCGCGAGCGGGCATGATGGCGCGACTCTACTGGCGAGCACCGGCAAGCGGCGCGGCTGGCAGCCGGTCACCGGTCCCGACGGCCAACGCGTGCTGTTCGCCGGCCATATCGACAACCGCGCCGAACTCGCCCGCGACCTCGGCCTGGCCAGTGCCAGCGACGAAGCACTTTACGCAACAGGCCTCGCCGCTTGGGGCGATGCCATCGACCTGCGCGCCATCGGCCAGTTCGCCACGATCGCCGTGGCCCGGCATGGCGAGGCGATCCGGCTGGCACGCAGCCCCATCGCCGCGCCGCCGCTGGTTTACTGGCGCGGTCCGGACATCCTGATCGCAACATCGCTGCCCAACGCGATTTTCGCCACCGGCGAGGCCGAGCGCCGGCTCGACTACGATAAAGTCGGCGACAGCCTGTTCCTCAACAGCAAGACAGCGACGCAGTCCTACTTCAAGGGCGTCACCCGGCTTGCCTGCGGTCACCGCGCCGTGGTCACCCGCGATGGTGCCACCGTCAGGTCTTATTACGATCTCTCCGCCCTGCCCGAAATCCGGCTCAAGGACGACCGCGACTATCAGTTAGCGGCGACTGCATTGCTGGAGGAAGGCGTCAAGGCGGCGCTCGACGGCTTCTCGCGACCGGCGATTTCGCTGTCGGGAGGCCTCGATTCGCAGGCGGTCGCCGCATTCGCCGCGCGGCAGCGCCCCGGGCAGCCGATCGAGGCCTTCACCTGTGTGCCCATGGCCGGCTGGCAGGGCACCCTGCCCGGCCGGTATTTCGGCGACGAGCGCCCTCATGTCGAGGCGCTGGCCGCTCTCTATCCCGAAATCAGGCCGCACTGGATCGATGCCGCCGAGCGCGATTTCGATCACCAGCGCGCCGCCGTGTTCCTCGCCGCCAGCGACACTGGTCCGGGGGTGCTCGGCCATTTCACCCACGAGGTCTATGCCAGGGCCAAGGCCAGCGGCTGCGACGTCATGCTTGAGGGGGTTTGCGGCAATTCCACCTTTAGCTTCGCCGGTGAAGGCGCGCTGCCAGCGATGGCGCGGCGCGGTCAGTGGCTGCGATTGTGGCGCGAGGCCCGGAATCTCGGTCGGTCGCAGGCCAGATCGACCCTGCGCGTTGTCGCCAACCAGGCCGTGCTTCCGCTGGTGCCCGCATGGCTGCACAATCGCCTCGCCAGACTGACCGGCCGGGCCGACCTGCTCGGCGAGGATCCCTATGCGACCTGGTGCGCGCTCAATCGCGACTATGCGGCAAGCTCGGGAATCGAGGAGCGCGCGCGGGCGATGGTATGCCACAATCGTTCGCGCCTGCCGTCCTCGTCACGCGGCACCCGGCTCGAAACGCTTGGACATGGAGCCGACGATTACGGCGAGAGTCTGCAAGCGTTCGGTATCCTTTACGGCATGGCAACCCGCGATCCGACCAGTTACCGGCCGCTCGTCGAATTCTGCCTCGGCATTCCCGATGATCAGTATTTGCGCGAGGGGCAATCACGCTGGCTCGCCCGGCGCATGCTCAAGGGGCTGGTGCCGGACATGGTCGCCGCCGAAACCCGCCGCGGCTTGCGCGTGCCCGACTGGTTCGAGCGGCTCGCCCGGCAGCGCCACGCGCTGATCGCCGAATGCGACGGCCTGCTTGAGGATAGCACCATTGCCTCGATCATCGACATTGCGTCGCTGCGTCAGGCGCTGGTCGATTGGCCGGAGGAAGCCCTGCCGATCTATCAACACGAGCGCCACATGTTCGCTGTGATCGATGGCATCAACATGGCGCACTTCATCCGATTTGTCGAAGGCCGGAACCAATAGGCTACGCGGGCGGCAAATCATGTCCCTGCGCAACATCGGCCAGCAGCTTGTCGATCAGCAGGTCGAGGGCAAACCCGGTGCGTGGCCGGGTCACCCGGGCCAGCCGCGCATCGCGCGCCAGCTCGCTGCATTGCTTCAGGTGACCGGCAAGCATGGCCTGCCCTTCGAGATATTCGCTGCGGTAGGTGTTGTCGCGCAGCAAGCCGAAACGCTCCAGCCCGGTGATGGCCTCGATGCGGACATCCGGCGCATCGCCCTTGGTGAGATGATAGATCCAGCGGACCGGCAGTCGCTGGTGCGGGTCAAAGGCTTCGATTGGCAGGTTGTACTTGTCCATCCGTGGCAGGATCCGCTGGCGTCCCTCGGTCGAAAAGCCAAGGCGCTCGGCCGCATCGCGCCACAGCTTGATGCGCGGGAAGCCGGAAAGCGCCCGGCCCTCGGCGTCGATGGGCACAACGTCATCGGCCAGAACCTCGAAGCCGCGCTTCACGAAGCCCGCAGCAAGGGTCGATTTTCCGGCACCGAAATCGCCGACGCAGACCAGGCAGGCATCGCCGATGCGGATGGCATTGCCATGCAGCACCAGCATCCCGCGCTGCACCAGCAAAGCGCCGCATACCGAACCGAGCAGGTAGAGGCGCATCGCCGAGGGATCGGCACCGGGCTCGAGCATGACTGTGATCTCGCGGCCATTGCCGACGAGATAATGCGCCACGGCATCGGCATGCAGCCAGAAATGCCCGGAATCGATCCAGCGCACGTTGTCGCGGCGGCCGCCGCCTGCGGTGCCGAACCGCGCCACGTCGCCCCAGCGGATAACGATATCCGCCGCGCCGTCCCGGCGGACCGCATCACCCAGTTCGGGCAACTCGATCGCGCTATCGATGTTCAGGCCAAGGGCGACATAGCGGTAGGGCATCGACATGCGGATGATTTACCCGGTCCCTCGCGCGCAGGTCACGCGACTGGCATGACAAAGCCGGCCGGCCAGGTGGATGCTTGCCCGCCGCGCAGCCGATAGAAGGAGAAGACAGGACTGGCTATGCAGCGATGGTCCCCTGCGCCGCGCACGTCGCGGGGCACCCGAAAACCTGATCAGGAATTGCGCTGTCCGGGAGGCGCTCCGGGAGCGTCAGCAACACTGCGCCCGGGCCCCGACGCGGTATCGCGATGGTCCATGATCACATGCACCTCGGGCGCATTGTAGGGACGCCGCGCCTTGCCGGAACCGGATTCGCCAGTAACAGAATTCATTGCAGCTTCCCGAACTCATTTTTTCAATGAGCTAGAAGTTAGCCTTCAACATAATCGCAGTCAAGCCGACACGCCGGCAAAGGGCGGTGGACACGCGCGCACGCCGCTGTCCGATCCGCGACTTCAGGAGTAGCGCTGGCGCGGCGGCGACCTGGGGGAGTCGGCGATAAGGTTCCCGGGCCCCTGTGCAGTATCGCGGTGGTCCAAAATTACGTGCACCTCGGGCGGACTATAGGGATGTCGCGAGTTTCTGGCACTCGGTTTACCAGTGTCGAGCTTCATGCCTAGGTTCCGAACCGACCGATTGTGAACAGAAAGATAGTCCTGTGCCAGAATTGAATCGAGCTTTGGTTCGGGTAAAACGGCACTTTTCAACAGCTATGGTGCACCCATCCGTCAAGCTTGCCACAGGCGCAACCGGTTCCCCAGGTGGGTTCCGCCAATCCTGACCACGGGGCACAGCGCACCGTCGATCGCCCGTTTCAGCGGAAAGAACAGGCAGGACCAGTGCGATGATGTCCCGGTCTCGGGCCGGTTCTCGTATTGGCCGACTTCGTCCATGTGCAACCGGATCCATTGGGCAATGCCATTGATCGGCCCGCTGTGGGCGAGCAGTGCGATCTCCGCGGTTTCGGGCGGCGGCGCTGTCGCGGCGAAATCGAAGGCGAACAGGCTTGCCTCCTCGCCGCGCAGCACCAGCTTGTCATCTCCGACCTCGATGCCGAAACGCGTCGGCAGCAGCGGGTTGAATGGTGCCATGTCGAAGCCGCATTCCTCGCCCATGCGGCGCTCGTCCAGCCCGTCCCACCAGGCCAGGGCGACGCGAATTTCGCCGGCCCGGGGGATCACCTGCGCGCCCGGCCTGATCAGCCGGTGGACGACATCGCGCATCGACGGCAGGATGAATTCGTTGACCAGATCATTGCCGACCAGTTCCGCGACACAAAGGTCGGCCGGCCCGCCGAGATCGGCATCGGCATCGACATCCTTCGAATGCTTCGCCAGGATGGTAACCCGGTCGGCGTAGCCGTTCTTTTCCACAATCTCGCGCGCGACGTGCGCCAGCGCCACATTGGCCTCGCACGAATACACCTGCCGCGCGCCCGCCCGCGCAGCCATCATCGCCAGCAGCCCGGTGCCCGAGCCGATATCGAGCAGGCGGGTTTCGGGGGTTATTGCTCGCAGAATCGCCGCTTCGAAGGCCCGGTTGCGCGGATCGTCGCGGATCATCGGCACATGGTACTTGAACACGCTTCCGGCAATCATGTCGCTGGCCCAGCTCGCCAGGTTGCGATCCTCGCCGGCCAGCTCGCGGGCGGCGATCGCCAGTTCGAGCCCGCGCTCGTGCTTGCCCTGGCGCATGGCGGATGCGGCAAGATGGAGCAGCGCGCGCGGCTTGCCGGCGGCGGCGGCAACCAGTCGCTCGAAGGCGCTGTCGAGCAAGGCCTCGTCAGTTATCATGCGCGCAGTTGCCCCTTCCCCACGTCCCGAACCGTTGCTTGCTCTAGCGCAAGACAAATTGGGAAATCTTGCTCAAATTCTTGATCGCCAGCGCTCCCGCGCCGCCGATGCCATTGCTACGCAACGCGCGATAGTCCTCGCGCGACTTGCTGACGATGCGGCGCAGCGAGCCGTTGCTCGCGCCGCCCAGCCGCATCTTGACCAGCACTGCGGGAATATAGGCCACCCCGATCCCGCCGCGCCCGAACCAGCGCAGGATCGCGTCATAATCGCCGGCGATGCGGTAGCTGGTGTCGTAGCCGCCGTGCGCTTCGAACACGCCGGCGACGGATAAACAGCGCCGGGTGCGGCGGCATCCAGCCTCGCCGCAGTTTGCGCGGCGACCATGCCCCGGATTTCCAGCGCCGCACCACCACGGCCGGGTTGGCCGCCGAGACATAATCGAGATCGCCATAGACCGCATCGATTGCCGGATCGGCAAACGCCGCCGCGACCCATTCGAGCACCCGTCGTGTCGGCGAGAAAATCGTCGGAATGGACAAGCCCGACGATCTCGCCGGTGGACAGGGCAAAGCCCTTGTTGAGCGCATCGTAGATCCCGCGGTCGGGCTCGCTGACCACCCGCATCGCCGGGTGGCGCGCCGCCTCGATCGCCGCCAGACTGCCATCGCTCGAGGCCCCGTCAATAATCAGGTGCTCGACATCGCCCCAAGTCTGCGCCGCTACGCTGGCGATGGCGAGGGCAACTGTGGCCTCCGATTGTAGACGGCGGTGACAATGGTGATTTTCATCGCCGGGGCGGGTCAGGCGCGTTCGAGCATGTGATCGCCGAGCACCAGCACGTCCATATTGGTGCGCAGGAAGCAGTCGAGCGCTTCCTCCGGACGGCAGACGACCGGCTCGTTTTCGTTGAAGCTGGTGTTGAGCACCATCGGCACGCCGGTCAGCGCGTGGAACGCCGCGATCAGGCGATGATAGCGCGGATTGGCCTGCGCGGTGACCGTCTGCAGCCGGCCCGATCCATCGACATGGGTGACCGCGGGCAACTGCGCCGCGCTTTTCTTCGCGGATCTGGAACACCTGCATCATGAACGGCACGGCATCGTCTTCCTCGAACCAGTCCGCGACCGCCTCGCTCAAGTACCGACGGGCGCGAACGGGCGGAAGCTCTCGCGGCGCTTGATCTTGGTGTTGAGGATGTCCTTCATGTCGGCGCGGCGCGGATCGCCGATGATCGAGCGGTTGCCCAGCGCGCGCGGGCCCCATTCCATGCGCCCCTGAAACCAGCCGATGACCTTGCCTTCGGCAACCGCCGCTGCGGTGCGCCGGCACAGCTCGGCCTCGTCATCGCAAGTCGTCAGCCGGCAACCGGCGCGGTCGATGTCGGCGCGGCGCGCATCGATCGCGGCCAGGCATTCGGCGCGGTCGAACGCGGGGCCCCAATAGGCGTGGTCCATGACGAAGCCGCGCTGCCCGCCCTGCCCGTGCCACGCGGCAAAGGCCGCGCCGATCGCGCCGCCCTGATCGCCCGGCGCGGCATGGACATAGACCCGCTCGAACGGCGTTTCGCGCCGCACCTTGCCGTTGGCGACCGAATTGTTGGCGCAGCCGCCGGCCAGCACCAGGTCGGTCAGCCCGCTGCCCTGCCGGGCAGCGCGCACGCACGTTGAAGAAGGCCTCCTCATAGAGCGCCTGCACCGAGCGGGCGATGTCCATGTGGCGCTGGTCGAGCGCTTCGCCTGCCTGCCGGCGGGGACCGAGCAGCTCCTCCAGCTTGCCGGTGAACAGCGTGTCGAAGATCGGGCGAGCCGTTGTCCCACTGGTGGCTGATCGACTGGTGGTGATGCACGAAATAAGAGGGTTCGAGCCGGAATGTGCCATCGTCTCTCAGGTCGATCAGCGCGCTCAGCGTATCAAGGAATTGCGGCGCGCCATAGGGCGCAAGTCCCATCACCTTGTATTCGTCGCCATAGTTGCGGAAGCCGAGATACTGGGTCAGCGCCTGATAGAAGATGCCGAGCGAATGCGGGAAGAACACCCGCCCCTCGACCGCGATGTGCGCTGCCGCGGCCGATGCCCCAGGCCGAACTGGAAAAATCGCCGAAGCCGTCGATCGAGACCGCCACGGCATCTTCGAAAGGCGACACGTGGAAGGCGGAGGAGAGGTGCGCGAGGTGATGCTCGACCGGGACAAGCTTGCCGGTGAACGCCTGCCCGGGAAACGCATCCTGCAACAATTCATCGATGCCGGCGCGCTGCCGGCGGTTGCGCAGGCGGCTGGCGACGAGGCCAAGCTCGGGCCGCCGCCGCACCAGATAGCCCAGCCGCTTCCAGAAATGGGCCTTGCTGTCCTGATTGACCGCGACCAGATCGACATCGGCAAGCCTCGCGCCGGCTTGCGCCAGGCACCATGCGATCGCCTGCGCGGGAAAGCCCGACCAATGCTTCACCCGGCGAAATCGCTCTTCCTCCACGGCGGCGACCAGCACGCCATCGCGCACGATGCAGGCCGCAGAATCGGCATGGAACGCGTTCAAGCCCAGAATCAGCATGTCAGGGAACTATCACCTTGTTTGCAATGACCGACGCATAAAGGTCGATAAACTGCCGGGTGATACTGTCCCAGCCGAATTCGCCGGCGACCAGATGGCGGCCGCGGCGGCCCATTTCTGCCAGCTTTTCCGGCGGGCAGCCAGTGGCTTCGGCGAGCGCCCCGGCCAGCGCAGCGACGGTGCCTGCCACCCGCCAGCCGCATTGCCGGTCAACCAGTTGCGGCCAGGGCACATTGGTCGTGGTCACCACCGGCAGGCCATGCGCCAGCGCTTCGCCGGCGGCCATGCCGAAGCTCTCCGAATGGCTCGGCAGCACGAACAGCTGCGATTGCGCCAGCAGCCGGGTCTTGTCCGCGCCGCTAACGGGACCGGCGAAGGCGACCCGGTCGCCCAGTCCCAGGCGCGCAATCTCTTGTTCGAGCAGGTGGCGGTGGCCATTCTCGTCTGGCCCGGCGAGGACCAGCGACCAGCCTGGCGGTGCTGCGCGATGCCAGGCCCCGAGCAGCAGCGGCAGCCCCTTGACCGGATGCAGGCGGCCGAGAAACAGCGCCTGCCGCGCGGCACCCTGGCGCTGGCCACCGGCAAAAGCCATGTCCGCCTCGGCGGGCAGTTCGAGGCCATTGCCGATACAGGCCACCGGCGCACCGGGCATCAGCGCTGCCAGGTTCTCGCCTTCCGGCGGCGAGGTGACATGCAACGCGCCAGCGCTGCGCAGGTCGCGCGCCTGGTAGAGCCGCCATGCCACTTCCTTGCGCCACCGCCTGTGCGCGCGCGCCCATGGCTCGAGCATGCCGCGCGTGCTGACCACGCGGGGCAGGCGATGCGCTGCGGCATGGCGGGCGATGCGGTGATTGTGGCGCCACCACAGGCCACTGTCGTGGATCAGATCGGGCCGGCCGAACGCGCCGGTGGCCTCGTCCAGCGTTCCGCCGAGCAACCGCACCCCGGGCCCGGCCGATGCGAGGCGAGCGGCGCTGCCGTCGGGGCACCACAGGCCGGTTTCGACCCCCGCCCGGGCGAGCCCCGCCGCCAGCGCCGCAACCGAGACCGCAGGGCCGCCATAGGCAAGATCGACACTGGCACTTGCGAGCAGAACCTTCACTGCATCGCACGCCTGTCAAGGCCCGGCACGGGGCCCCTGCTGCCCTGCCTGTTCTGGGTGAGCAGGAGCCATGCCATGCGCAGGCCAAACGCCGCCAGTGCTGCGGCAAAGGCCCCGCCGACCAGTTCGACCACCGAGCCATTGGGCTGGATCAGCGCCACGCAGGGCAGGAAATAGATCAGCGCGCGCGAAGGATCGCGCGATTCAAGCAGCTCGGCAGCCCGCCGGTCGAGCCAGCCGATGAGCAGCCCCAGCAACACGAAGCAGGGGATCAAGCTCCACAGGCCGAAGTTGATATAGAACTCCATGACGTTGCCCACGCCCCACGAAGTCTTGGTCCCCAGGCGCAGCCCGGTCATTTCCCTTACCACCGAGGCGCTTCCGCCTTGCACCGGCTTGTCGGGCCACAGCGCGCGCGGGATCGGGGCGATGACCGCCTCGTAAAGCGAGTGCCCCTTCAGATAGTCTGCCTGGCCGGTGTCGAGGCGGTTCACCGCGATGCCGACGAATTCGTTCTGGTTAAGGCGCATGGTCAGCGCCTTGAGGTGTTGCGGATTGTTGTGGCTGAACAGTTCGAAATCCCGGAACGCATCGACCACGGCATCGACCCGCTGCTCGAAGCCCGACGAACTCCACAGCGTCGAACGAAGCTCGGCGCGCGAATCGAAGTAGTTCACGAACACGCTCAGCCCGAGGTAGCCCAGCGCCACGATCACCAGCAGCGAACGCAGCACGCTCTTCGACTGGACGACCGCGAGCGACCCGACGATAATCGCCGCCGCAGCGCCGTAACCCAGGAAGCCGCTGAAAATCAGCACAACCAGCGGATAAACCAGAAGGACGGTCAGCCAGATCATGAACTGAGCAACACTGCGCAGCCGAAGCGCGGCGACCAGTCCGACCAGAGTGGCCAGCATCCAGACCGCGCTGCCGAAATAGATTGCCGCGCCGACCGTCGGAATCGCCAGCAGCGGGCCGAGCCCAAAGGCGAGGACCCAGCCGCAAGCCAGGCAGAATATCTGGAAGCGCCGGTCGATGGCAGCAGGCCCGATGCCGATCGAGCCGTCGCGCCGCGAAGCGCTTCGCGCCGACAGCGCAACGCCGATGACAAAACAAACGCAGGCGACCGCCGTCATGGCAATGCCGACGGCGATGGCATCGCCGGAATTGTTCATTCCGGAATACTCACCGCCCGAGATCACAAAGGCATAGGCCCCGGGCAAATGGATCAGCAGCAGATTGATCATGTAAGCCAGCGGCAAGGCCAGAGTGGCGCGCGCCCGGCGAACCAGCAGCAGCGACACGACCAGCACCGCCATGGCAATGGCGATGGCAAGGGCTGCCTGGAAAATCACGCGCCGCTGCCCCTGACCGGAGATGCCATGATGTCGGCATGATTGCGCAACCACGCGCCCGGCTTGCGCCAATGCGGCGTGTGCCGGATGTCGGAAAAACGAAATCCAAAACTGTCGAGGATTCCAATCACCTCGTCGGCGGCCGAATTCTGGCCGGGATCGCCCCAGTTCAACTCGACGAAAACTGTCCCCACCTTGCCCTGTTCGAGCAGCCGCTGCGCGCCGCGAAACACGTCCGGCTCAAGGCCCTGGACATCGACCTTGACCAGATCGATCCGCTCGATCCGGTGGCGCAGGCAATAATCGTCGAGAGAGACGGTTTCGATGGACTCCCCGCCCTTGTCACTGCCATCGCGGCTGACGAAATTCATGCCCCCGTTGTCGCCGCCGCCCGTGCATCGCACCAGCCCGGCACGGCCCGAACCGCTGGCAACTGCAGCCTCCACTATGGTCAGGTTCGTGAGGTGATTCCAGTCTCGCGCCTGGCGCAAGCGCGCGGCAATCTCCGGGGTCGGCTCGAAGGCATGCACCATTGCCTTGGAATTGACCGCCGTCGCGGCCAGACTGTAAATCCCGGCATTGGCACCGACATCGAATATCACCAGGCAATCGCGCGCCAGCTGCTGCCAGACGTCGATAAGGTGGCGCTCGAGATAGTAGGTACCGAAGAAATAGAACTGCCGCTGCAGCATCTCGCCAAGATCGCTGGGCACGCGATAGCCGCCATAGATCAGTTCAGCTTCGCGCGCATGGTTGTTGCCTGCGGTGCACTTCCACAGGGCATTGACCAGCCGGTATTTGCCCCAGGACCAGGGCGCTTTGCGGGCATAGCAGCGCAAGCCGCGTTCGAGCCAGGGGACCAGCGTCGCGGCAGGCCAGCCGGATGCGGCAAGGGGATGGGCAGTGCTCACCGGATGGTCATCGCGGCTCGGGCGCGGCTGTGCAATGCGTTTTGTCTCGGGGCTGGTCATAACCGGGCAATCCGCGCCAACGCGTCGGCCAGCCGGTGAACGTAGGCATAGCGCCCGGTCGCGCAGCGCGCGCGCCCCGCAGCAGCGATCTTCGCGCGGGCGGTTTCATTGCCGGCATGGAAACGCACCTTGTCGGCAAGTTCCTCCGGGCTCGAAAAGAATTCCGCTTCCCGGCCCTCGGCAAAGAATTCGCGGTGCTCGTCGGTGCGGTCGGCGAGAAGCATCGAGCCGCACGCCGGGATCTCGAAGGTGCGGGTGGTGTGCTGGTCGTCACAGACCTGGCGCAGGAACCCCAGCCCGATCCGCGCCCCGCTGAGCGCACGGGCATAGTCGTCGCCATAGACCTCGCCGCCCTGGAGCGCGGCGGCGATCAGGGGATCGCGATGCACGCGGTAGCGCTCGCCACCGGCGAGCTGGCCGAGCACGATATGGCGGCGCAGCGTCCAGCGTCCGTCACGCAGGAAATCCCAGGCCCCGCCCCAGATCTTGAGCTCGACTCCGGTCGCCGCCACGCCGTGCAGCATGTGCTCGCGGCGCGGCTCCCAGCCGCCGAGGAAGCCGACCGCGCAAGACCATTGCGGATCGGCGGAAGGCAGCGGGCGATGAACCTCGTCGCAGTAGCCCAGCGGCATGTAGACCGCTGGTTTGCCGAGCGCTTCATAGGCGGCGCGCTCGTAGGCCTTGCAATAGACCAGCACATCGAACTGGCCGATCGCCGCGTCCATCGCGCGGGTGCGCTTCCAGGCGAGCGAGAAATAGGGATCGGGGGTGAAGTGAACCAGCCGCGCGCCGAGTGCCTTGAGCGCGGCAAGCGTCTCGAGGCCGAGATATTCCTGCTTTTCCGCCCAGACCAGATCGGGACGGAAGGCGCGCGCGGCCGCGATCACGCGCCGGTTGATCTCGCGCACCACCGACCCGCGCCCCAGCCGCCGCTGCACCTGCCGCTGCGGCCCACGATACCTCGCGCCATGGCTCGATGGTGTGCACGCCGTGCACTTCGTGGCCCAGCCGGGCGAGCGCGCGCATGCGCATCAGCGAGGTCTGTCCGGGGCCGATTTCGCCGAGGAACAGGATTCGCGCCATAGTCAGTTGCCGCCAAGCACGGTGGCAATTGCCTCGCCATAGGGGGCCGGCGCACAATTGGCCTGGAGCCAGGCGCGGCCATTGGCGATCAGCCGCGCCGCTTCTCCCGGGGGCAGGGCCAGCGCGGTTGCCAGGGCTTCGGCGAGGCAGGCCGGCGTCTGTTCGCGGTAGATCAGCCCGCCATCGGCCGCCGCCACGACTTCGGCGGCTCCGCCCGCGCCGGCGAACACCACCGGCACCGCGCCGGCGGCCCAAGCCTCGAACACTACCCGACCCAGCGGTTCGCGGTGCGATGGGCAGGCCAGCACGGTGCAGCTCGCCAAGAGCGCCGGCACGTCATCGGCAAAGCCCACCCAGCGGACACTGCGCGGTGCTTGCGCTTTCAGGGTCGCGACATAGCCCGCCTCGCCATCACCGACGATCATGCACTCGGTGCTTTGCGGCAGCACTTCGACCAGGGCCATGGCGGCAACCAGCACTTCGTGCCCCTTGATCGGCGTCACCCGCCCGACACAGGCAATGCGGGGCGGCACCTGCGTGCCCGCCGGTCCTGGCAAAGCCGGAGCGAAGGCGTCATAAATGCGGACCACTGGAATAGCGGCGAGCGACGCGAACCGGCGGATTTCGGCTTCGACCGCATCGCTGATGGCGATGATAGCCTTCAGCCGGGCTTGCCGGGGTTTGCAGCCAGCGAGATAGGCGGCATCTTCGAAAATGCGGACATGGCAGACCAGTTTCAGCCCAAGCAACCGTGCCGCCGGCAAGCACACGCGATAGACGCCGCTCTGATTGAGGTGGATCACATCGGGCTTGAAGGCCAGGCAAGCGCGCAACAAGCCCAGCGCCGCCAGCAGCCGTTGCCAGCGGCCCTTCTCGTGCAAGCGCTCGATCAGCCAGGGCAGCACCCGCACGCCACGCGCCTCGAGTTCGGCGATCAGCGGCGTCGCCGGCGGGCAGCAGACCGCGACGTCGAGCTCTGGCGATGCATCGATCAGATCGAGCAGCGCCCGTTCGGACCCCCACAGTCCGCCGGCGGGCTCGACGATCAGGACGCGTAGCGACGCCATCAATCGGCCTCCCGCTCGCGGCTGTACAACGCTTCAAGTTTGCGGGCCGAATTGGCGATCGAGAAATCGGAAGCCGCCAGCCGCGCCCGGCAAGTCGCAGCATCGGCTCGCGGACCCGTTGCCACCCGGAGCAGCGCGTCAACCCATTGCGTAACTGGTGCCTCCACGGACAGGGCGTGAAACAGCTCCGGAATGACTATCGCCTCGACCGGCACGGCACTGCTGGCAAGCACTGGCAGACCGGCCGCCTGCGCCTCCACCGCGACCATGCCGAGCCCTTCCTGGGCTGAAGGAAACAGCAGGGCATCTGCCGCACCCATCAGCGCCGGCATATCTTCGCGGATCCCGGCGATCGCCAGTTGGTCGGCCATGCCCCAGTCGCGCACCTGCGCGAGCAGGGCCGGCCGCGATGGACCGTCGCCGGCCATGATCAGGCGAACCGAGGGGTCGCGCAAGACTGCCTCGCGGGCAATATTGAGCGCCAGCCACGAATTCTTGTGATTCTGCGGATGGGTGTATTCGAGTGCGCGATCTAGACGCCCGGCGAACAGCACGAGCTTGCTGTCCCCCGGCCAGCCGAACTCGGCAAGAATCCGCTGCCGGTCGTCGTCATCGCCAGGGTTGAACCCTGCGAGATCAAAGCCGCAATGGACCACCTCGACACGGGGTGAGCGCGCGCCGGGCGTGAAACCGTAGCGGCGCAGGATCTCGCCCGAGGTGCCGCAGACATGCGTGGCGAGCGATTTGACCAGCGCCTTGCCGCCAGCCGCCGCCAGTCGTCGCCCCGGACTGACCGCGTAGTTCGCGGCCATATGCAACCAGGGGTTGTGAACATGGACGACACGCACCGGAGGCAGTAGCCCCGCCCCCATCGCCAGCCGCCAGCCGGCGGCGTAATCGGCATGGTCATGGATGGCGTCGTAGCGACCCTCACGCAGCACCGTGCGAAATCCGGAGAGGAATGTGCCAAGCTGCGCGCGGCCATAGGGTAGATAGATAAGGCTTGCGCCAAGCGCGGCTGCTTCGCCATCGAAATGATCCGGAACGCCGCCGGTGAGCAGGAAATCCATCTGGCCGGTCCCTTCGGCCGACCATCGCCGCAGAGTCGCCATCAACCAGGTCTCGGCACCGCCGACGCCAAGCCCCCCAAGCACTTGCAGCACGCGCAACGGCCGGGTCATTGATAGAGCGCCAGCAAGTCCGCCAGCGCCCGGTCCATGTCCATCGGCGATGCGGCGAGCGCGGCACGGGCGGCCTCGCGCGATGGCGAGGGCTCGCCAAGCAGTTCGACGGCAGCATTGGCCCATACGTCTGGACCATCGTTCAGCGACAGCCGGCGCAGCGATGCCGCAGGCAGCAGCGGATCGTTGGCAATCCCGTGCGAAAGCAGCAGCCGCAGCCCCGCCAGTTGCGCCTCGACCACGGCGAGCCCGAAGCCTTCGAGCGGTGCCTCCGGCCGGGGCAAAATGAACCAGTCGGCGCAGGCCATCACCTCGGGCAGATCGCCGCGCCAGCCGAGCATGCGCAGCCGGTGGCTCACGCCCAGCGCCCGCGCCCGCTCCGCGACCGCCGCTTCGAGCGAGCCAGTCCCGGCGAAGACCAGCGCCGCGCGCGGCTCGCGCGCCAGCAGCCGCGCAAACACATCGACCGCGTAGACCGGGTTCTTTTCCGGCGTGATCCGGCCGCCGAACAGCAGCACCAGGGCATCGTCGCCAAGCCCGCAGCCACGGCGGAATGCCGCGCGGTCGCCCCCGGCCCGCACGAACGGCCCCGGATCGACGCCGTAATAATGCACCACATCGCGCCCCGACCGCCGGGCGCGGCCGCCGAGCAGGGTGTCGAGCGTGTGGTTGGAAATGCCCACCACCTTGTCCGCCGTCAGGCAGATGCGGCGCATCGGTTCGCGCAGCAGCCCCGCCTTGACGCGGCCGGTGGGCAGATTCTCATCGGCATTGTGCGCGTGGACGATCCGGCAGCCGATCGGCAGCCCGGCCGATGCAGCCAGATATACCGCGCTGAGCAGGTCGTGGTGGCCATGCAGCACAGCGTAGCCGCCAGCGCGAAGCTCGCGCCGCAGCGCCACCATGAACGCGGCGGTGTGGGCCAGCGGCACCGGCGAGCGCACGACGCGCGCGCCGAGAGCAACTGCCTCCTGCTCGCGCTCCCCGGGGTTCGCCAACTGGCAATAGAAGGTCCAGTCGCGCGCGACGCCGCCGGCGCGGGCATGGCCGAGCATGCGCAGCAACCAGCCCTCGACCGCGCCGCGATCGAGGCTTTCGACGATGTGGAGGACTTTGGCGGAAGCCCCAGATGCGGGGGAAAAGTTCATGCGGGATCGACGGGCTTGACCGCCTCGACATAGAGGCTTTCCCAAGCGTATTTGGCATCGTCGATCAACAATGCCGGACATTGTCCGGTGCCGTGGTCCCGGCGCGCGATGCTGATGAATCCCGCCGCTGCAAGCGCCTGTCGCATTGTCTCCCAGTCATAGAGAAACTGGTGCTCATAGCGCTGGCGAAAGAAATCGTTGACCACCTGCATCGCCGTCAGGCCCGGCACGCCGCGATAGGCAATCAGCCCATCCGGATCGTCGAAATAGGTGCGGACAATATGTTCGGCATCGGGAACAACAAGCCGAACCACTCCGCCTGGCCGCAACACCCGCCAAATCTCGCCAAACACCCGCTGTCCGTCGTCAAATGCGAAGTGTTCGATGACGTGCTCGCAGAACACTCCGTCGAAGCTGCCTGGAGGGAACGGCCAGCGCCGGGAAAAATCGAACAGGAAATGCACATTGCGGTCACGATACCCGTCGCTGTTGACCCAATTGTCGGCTGCCCTGCCCCGCGGACCTGAACCAAGGTTGAGATAGACCGGACTCGCCCGGGACGCGAGAAAACGCCGCGCCCGCCGTTTCTGCCCGGTCAGGGCATTGGTCAGCCGCACTGCCAGCATATGCGCGTCCCATCGCACAAGCGCGAGCAACCGGTGCGACAGCAGATGCAGGGCGAGTTTTCGCACCAGCGCTATACCGTCGCCGGCTGGGGTAGACTGGCGATGAACCTCAGCCCCTGGCGCCTTCCGCGCAGGGCAGCCAGCGCGATAGCCCGGTGCGGTCCCCGCGTGACCAGCGCGCGCAGCGATTTGCGCGGGCTTATCCGATAAGTCGCCAATTCGGCGGTGTTCCGGCGCTGATAGGCCAGAATTGCCGCCGAGAAATAGATCCCTTCGGCAAGCCGTGCCAGATATTCGGGCGACGTGCGGCCGCTGGAGATGAGGTGGGTCAACTTCGAGTTGCGCCACCAGCCCTTGCCCCAGCCCCACATCGCAGGCGCACGCCGCAAGATCGTTGTCGCCGCCCGAAAGCAGCGAGTTGCCGCTGCGATCAAACTGGAAGCCCCGGATGCCTTCGTCATGCAGGCGCAGATATTCCGCTGCCACCGCGCGCCGCACGCAGAGCCCCGCGCCGCAGGGCATCGTCTCTGCCAGCCGCGGCAGGTTCGACCAGACGTCATGCTCGAACTCGCGGATCGCCAGATTGCCCCAGTAGCGCCGGGTCCACTCCTCGGGTTCGCTTTCGAACTCGGGTCGGCACTGGCCGCTCCACGATCCCAGCCACGGCCGCTCAAGAGCAATGCGCCGGGCCACTTCGAGATAGTCCGCATCGAGCAGGTTGTCGTCATCGACGAAGACCAGCAGCGCGCCGCGCGCCTCGCGAATGCCGCGCAGCCGCGCCGGGGTCAGGCCCAGCGTTTCCTCGCGCACGATCCGCGCATCGGGCCGCCAGGCAAAGTCGAAGCGCCCCGCAACTGGCGCATCGCTGCGGTTGTCGACGATCAGCAATTCCCAGTCGCCCGGCGCAAGCGTCTGCGCCGCCAGCGCGGACAGCGCGCGCGCGAAATAGTCCGCGCGCGGATTGTGGGTGCAGACGACAACCGAGAGGAACATGTGAGGCCAGCCCTGTCCGCTATGCCAGCGCAACGAGATGTTCGGCCGGCACGGCGAGCAGATCAGTCATCGGCGGGCGCGCCCTGCCCGCCACCGGGAGCAGTTCCAGGCCATGCCCGGCCAGGTCTTGGCGAAGGGTGTGGCTGGGCTTGCCGCATTGCGCGAAGTCGCTCGCGCGGCAGAAGCAGGTGGTATAACCAACCGAATCGAGAAACTCGATCAGCTTGTCGGGTGCCCCCTCGCGGATCAGCTGCTTTTCGAAGTATTCGAAATAGACGGCTCCGATCCGGCGCGCGGCGAGACTGTCGCGGCTGCCCTGCAAGGCGCTCAGCTCGAAACCCTCGATATCCAGTTTGAGCAGGTCGATCCGACCGATGCCGCGTTCGGCGATATACGAATCGAGAGTCAGCGCGGGGACTTCGACACAATCCGTTTCCTCCGCGCCGCCGATGTGCGACGCGCCGGTATGCGCCTTGTCGATCTTGAACCGGACCGTTCCCGGCTGGCTGAAGACTGCCGCCGCATTCACTGTGCAGCGCATGGCGGGATAGCGCTGCTGGCTGCGCGCAATGGTCGAAACCAGGCCAGGATCGGCTTCGAACAGATGGAATTCGATGCAGTCGCCATGGCGTCCGGCCAGACCGAAGCTCAGCAGGCCGTAGTTGGCCCCGACATCGAAGAAGGTACCGCCCCGGCCCAGCAAGGCGTCGGCGATGTGGAAGAAATCCAGGTTGAAGTCGCCCTCGATCGGGATCAGCCGCAAGAAGCCTTCGGCCATGTCCGCATAGGCGAAGCTGTTGTCGCGGATCAGCACCAGCTGGATCGGCGATTCGCCGGTGAGCGTCATCCAGCCTTTCATCAATTTGTGCCGGCGCAGCACGCGCGGCAGTTTCGCGGCGAGGGCTGCGGCGGTCGGCAGGAAACTCATGCGGTGGCATCCGCGACGGCGAGCATGTCCTCGCCGCCCGAACGCGCCACGCGGTAGCCATGGCGGCGCATCAGGTCCAGCGTCTCCTCCTGTTGGTCGATTGTCATGTTCTTGATTTCCCAGTGGACGATAGCCGGCCGGATGCGCCCGAACGGAAACAGCGAAAGCAGATAGCCATCGGCACCCTCGGCGTCGATCTGGAGCACATCGAGGCGGTCCGCGCCGAGCTGGTCCAGAACATCGTCGATCGTCACGCAGGGAACCGCGATCTCGCGCACCATGCCGGCCAGCCCCGGAATCAGGTGGGCGTGCTTGAGGATCTGGTCGCGATCGAAGGAGGCCATGCCCCCCGCCCAGACCGGCGCAGTGTCCGATTCCACGGTGTGGAGCGTGCGCGCATGCCGTTCGCGGTCGAGCGCGGCTTGCAGCACGACAATCCCCGAGCCCTCCGGATAAAGGCGGCGCAATTGCTCCGCCGGACCCGGCTGCGGCTCCAGCATCACCCCGCGCCAGGCGAAGCGTTCGATGAATTTGCGCAAGGGATCGGTCGAAATGCCATCGTAGGCGCCGATTTGCAGGAACCGGCATTGTTCGCCGTGCTCGACCATATGCCGGCAGATGACGTCATCGAATTCCAGATGCCGCAGGGCCTGCGGATCGAACATGTGGCGCGGGGTATGGCGCGTTCCCTCGATGCGGTAACCCAGCCTGGCGAGTGCCGCCCGAACCGCCTGCTTGATCCCGCTCATCTGCCGCCCTCATTGGTAAGCACCGGGCGCAGGCGCAATGCCGGGCGGCGGTACGCCAGCCTGTCTGCCAGCTTGCGCCACAGGTCCACCAGCGGATAGCGCAGCCGCCCCCAGGCACGCCGCAGCCGCCCTTGTGGCAACCGCGCATAATAGCGCCGCTCGAACAACCGCAACACATCGGCCCCGGGGAAATCGGACAAGCGCCCGCCCTTGAACCCCGCCCAATGGACAATGCGCGGCGGTGCGCCACCAGCCTTCACCGTTTCGCTGCGGATGTCATCCATCCCGTGCCCCGGCCAGTGCATGATCTTGCGCCGTTCGACCTTCAGCCCGGCAAGGAGCGCCTTCTGGTTGAGCACATAGTTGAGCACCCCCTGGTCGCCGGGCATGAACAGGCCGGTATGGCGCAGTTTCGGCGGCATGGCGCTCCAGTCGATGAACGGCGCGAAATCCTCGCGCGTCAGCACGCCTGCAGTGCCGAACCACTGGCCGGAATTGAACACGAAGCGCGGCGGGCGCGCTTCCGGATCGACTGCGGCGAGCTTTTGCCAGTCATAGTAGAGCCGGTGCGTATCGGCCTCGCTCTGCACTTCTTCATCAACCAGAAAATCGCCGCCGCATCGATCCCACAGCTCTAGCACCGGGCCGACAAAGACGGTGTCGGAATCGAGCACCAGGAAGCGCTCGCCGGGTGGACCGAACAGTGGCTCCAGCTTGACGAAACCCCAGCCCCAGTCGCCGGGCGGAACGTCGGCTGTCCGAACGCTCCAGTGGCGCGCAAGTTCGTCTGCGAGACCGTGCTCCAACGGCCCGCCCACCAGCAGGCGGATCGGCGCATCGGGATAGAAGTGGCGAATGCTGGCGACGCAGATGCGCGTCAGCCGCGCATCGCGCGCCGAGGCGGTGACGTAGATGGCGTCGAGCCGGCTTTGCGCCACGGCGGTCATCGGCCCGTTGCACGCTGGCTGGCGAAAAGCCGCAAGCTCCGGCCACCGATGGCGGCCAGCAGATTGCGCAGATACCAGCGCATCGACAAGCGCCCGGTTTCCACTTCAATTCTGTCAAGAATGCCCAGAAATGGCAGCATGTCGGGGTGGATAGCCGCTCTCAGGCGTGGCTCGCTACCAGCAGTCGAAGGCGACTTTTCGGCAACGAACAGATTTTGCCGATACCACGGCTCGATCTCGGGATCGTCCCAGATATCCCAGCGGATGGAATCGCTACAGGCGAAGCCCGCAGCGTTGAAACGGGTTTGCCAATATGCCGGCCATTGGCAATTGACGTGATTCTGGCCGAACTGATTGGGACAGGCCGCCGAAAAAATGATCCGGTCGCCATGGCGGCAAAGCGATGCAATCAGGCTTGCCGCATGCGCATCGTCGAGATGTTCGGCCACTTCGAGGCACAGCACGACATCGAACCGCCGGCCGAGATCGAAGGGCTGCGACAGGTCCCGGACCATGACTGCACCGTCGAGATCATCATACTCGGGCAGCGCTTGGGCATCGATACCGTTGACGTCGGCTATGCCCAGTGCCTTGGCGGCGCGCAGCCATGTTCCCCAGCCACACCCGACATCGAGCAGGCTTTGCGGCAATTCCTCGCCCAGTATGCGCCTGGCCCCCGCCAGCGCACCGGCGGCGGAATGGACATCGGCGGTGAAAACATAGCCGGTCATCCGGCAAGGGCGATACGTCGGATGACGGCCAGGCTGTCGACCAGTCTCACCAGTTCCCACTGCCGACCGGCCAGCGCTTCGCCAAGCACGACATTGACGCCGGGGTAATTGCGACGAGGCATCATGAAACGCGATAAAACCGCCGGGCTTGACCCAGGGCGCCATGAGAATGAAATCCTCGCGCACTGCCTGTTCGACGTGATCCCCGTCGATGAAGGCGAGATCGAGCATGCCGCCGATATCGCCTTCGGTCAGCGTGTTGCTGAATTTGCGGACAGGCGTGATCATGCCCGCATAGGATCGGGTGTTTTCAGCGAACTCGGGATACGTGTCCTTGGCACCGTCGGGCATGTTCTCGTTCAGCCAGTTATCGACGCAAATCAGGTGCCCCCCACGCTGCGAAAGGCCCGCGCACAGGAACAGCGCCGACGAACCGATATGCGAACCGATCTCCAGCGCGCGCGCGCGCGGCGGAAGGGATCTGGCCAATGCAAAGAGCGCCAGCCGTTCTGCGGCCGTCGTGTGCGAAAACACCCGCATGTGCCGCGCGATCCCATGCCGCCTCAGGCGAAGTGAATCGAGACATCCGGTAACTTTGGCCATGCGCATGCTACCCCCCTCTTGCTGAAAAGACTGCGAAAAAAGAGGATGGCAGGGGATCGGGCAAACAGTGCAACAACGAGGTCGCTGACGACCAGACGGCTGGCCAGCCGATATCTGAAACGCGGGGGAAGGTCGCAGCAAGCGGGTCGGGGGCAAATCGCATCGCCAAGGGTCACGGCCGCGATTCGATTTTTGCATCGGAGTCTTCGGTGACAAATTGGCAAGCCACACCGGCAGAATGTCTTGCCGGGAATGAGCGGAAGTTCTTCGGAACTCGAGTCAGGACGCCGTCCGACCAACCGTTCGATCGTCGCGAATGCGCGGGTGGAAGCGTCGGGTGGAACCCCACAGGGGCTCGCCAGGCAGCGCGCGCAGCGCCAGGCCGAGCGATCGGCGTGGCGAGGGGCAATGGCGAACGAAGGTCACCGGACCTCCAGCCGCCGCTGCTTGAGCGCGTCGCGAGCAATCGCGACAGCAGTGGTTCTCCGCCGGCCCGATGGCGGAAAAGGTCAGATCGGGATCGTCGGCCGGCGCGCTGAGATAATTTCGGCAACCGGTTCCGACCTTCCGCCCAACTTTACCATTCGTCCTTCAGCGAGCAGCAGCCCGGTCGCAAAGCGCCGAGATCGCCGCCATGTTGTGGCTGACGAACAGCACCGTCCGCCCGCCGCTCGCCACGTCCTGCATCTTGCCGAGGCACTTCTTCTGGAACTCGGCGTCGCCCACCGCCAGCACTTCGTCGACGACCAGGATCTCCGGCTCGAGATGCGCGGCCACGGCGAAGGCCAGGCGCACGTACATGCCGCTGGAATAGCGCTTGACCGGCGTGTCGAGGAAGCGCTCGACCTCGGCAAACGCGACGATCTCGTCGAACTTGCGCCCTGATCTCGCGGCGCGTCATGCCGAGGATCGCGCCGTTGAGGTAGATGTTCTCGCGGCCGGTCAGTTCGGGGTGGAAGCCGGTGCCGACCTCGAGCAGGCTGGCGACGCGGCCCTTGATCTCGACCCGCCCTTCGCTCGGCTCGGTGATGCGCGAGAGGACCTTGAGCAGCGTCGCTTTGCCCGCGCCGTTGCGGCCGATGATGCCCAGCACCTCGCCGCGCCTGACCTCGAAGTCGACATCGCTGAGCGCCCAGAACTCCTCGGTCTCGTCGCCGGCGATGATCGGCTTGCCGCGCAGCATGTCGCGCGCGCCGCGCGCGAAGCCGCCGCATCGCGGGCAATGGCATCGCGCAGGGTCGGCACGCGTTCCGGCCGCCTGATGGCCGATGACGTATTTCTTGCCGAGGCCCTCGGCCCGGATGACGATGTCGGTGTCGGTGAGTGCGGCATCAGATCAGGTCCGCGAAGGTCTTTTCGGTGGCGCGGAAGCTGGCATGCCGAGCCACAGCAGCAGCAGCGCTGACCGCGACGCTAAGCCGCAAGACCGGGCCAGTAAAGTCGGCGCTTCGCCCGCCAGCAGGCACCAGCGAAAGCCATCGATCACCCCGACCACCGGATTGAGCGAGTAGACCAGCCGCCATTCCGCGCGGGATCACGCTGGAGGCAAAACCGACCGGCGAGACATAGAGCCCGAACTGGACGACGAACGGCACGATGAAGCGGAAATCGCGGTATTTCACGTTCAGCGCGGCAAGGATCAGCGCTGGCCCCAAGTGCCAGCGACAATCGCCAGCAGGACGAACAGCGGCAGGAACACGATCCGCCAGTCGGGCGGATAGACGGTAAAGCGCCATCATGCCCAGCAGCAGCACAAGAGTGACCGCGAAATCCACCAGCGCCACCACCGAACTGGCCACCGGCACGATCAGGCGCGGGAAATAGACCTTGCTGATCAGGTTGCCGTTCTGGACCAGGCTGCCCGAGCCTTGCGACAGGATCGACGACAGCAGGAACCAGGGCAGCATGCCCGCCATCACCATGACCGGATAGGGCGCACTGCCTTCGCTCGGCAGGCCGGCGAGCCGGCCGAACACCACGGTGAAGACCACCATGGTCAGCAGCGGCCGCACGACCGCCCAGGCCAGCCCGATCACCGTCTGCTTGTATTGCACCGCGACATCGCGCCAGCCGAGGATCACGAACAGCTCGCGGTAGGGCCACAGGTCCGACCAGTAGTTGCGCTCCGCCCGCCCCGCCTCGAGCACCAGCACACGCGCCGGCCGGTCTGCAATGCCCTGATCGCTCATGCCGCGAGCACCGGCGCCAGCGCCTCGCCCATGCGGCGCTGGAACGCATCGAAGGCATAGTGCGACAGCCGCTGCGGCACGCCGCGCGGGCGCGCCAGCGCGGCAAGGATGGCATCG
The DNA here is from genome assembly GCA_963777795.1 of uncultured Alphaproteobacteria bacterium. GTDB lineage: Bacteria > Pseudomonadota > Alphaproteobacteria > Sphingomonadales > Sphingomonadaceae > Novosphingobium. Next base: position 454,063 of record CAVZRM010000001.1, on the reverse strand, counting down.
GCCAGCCGCTCGGGGTCGCCCGGATCAGCGCTGGGCCCCAGTTCGCCGTCGAGCAAGGCTTCCTGCGTCGCGTCGGCGGTGCTGCCGAGCACCGGGATGCCGCAGGCCAGCGCTTCGAGCAGGACAATGCCGAAGCCCTCGCCGCGGCTGGCGAGCACAAAGGCATCGGCCAGCCGGTAGTGATCGGGCTTTTCGGCTTCGGGCACATTGCCAGTGAAGACCACTGCGCCCGCCAGTCCGAGAGCCGCCGCCTTGGCCTCCAGCCGCGCCCGGTCATCGCCATCGCCGGCGCAGAGATAGATCAGGTCCGGCGCGCGGGCCAGCAGCCGCGGCATCAGCGCGATCACCTCGTCGAACCCCTTGGCGCGCTCGTCCGCTGCCATGCGCCCCAGCGTCATCACCACGCGTTTGCCGGCAAGGCCATAGACGCGCGACCAGCGCGGCATTGCGCTCGCCCATGCCGAAGCGCTCGGGCTGCACTGTGTTGGGCACCACGGCCGCGCGCCGGTGCGCCTCGGGCCACCATGCGCCCATCCGCGCCACCGTGAACCGGCTGACCGACAGCACCAGATCGACCCGCGCCAGCAGATGCCGCGCCAGCGGCCCGCGCGGCGGGGACCAGACATCGCTACCATGAACGGACAGGATCAGCTTGGCCCCCAACAGATATTTGACCACCACGGCCACCGGCAGCAAATTGACATGGCCGCAGAAAACCGCGCCGAACCGGCCCCCGCCAAGCGCCGCCACCAGCGAACGCCAGACGAACCACGCGCGACCGCGCGCCGCCTTGCCGTCGTAGCGGATCTTGGCCGGGAGGGTAAAGTCCGGGTCTGCGATCAGCCGGGGAAGGACCACGATCTCGGCGACCGGCGGCAGGGCGGCCAGCGCGGCCAGGGCATCGCGGTTGTATTGCGCTATGCCACCGTGCCCACCGTGGGCGTCGCTGGCCAGCATCAGCACCCGCACCGCCACGGCTCACCCCGCTGCCGGTTGCAGGCGCAGCGCCGGTGCCGCACCATGCAGCACGGTGCGCGCCAATGCCCGCGATTGCGCACCCTTGGCTCCGCCGGCAAGCCCGAGCCATGGGCCCAACGGCAAGCCGAACCCGCTCTTGCTCCGCTCGAGCAGCGCCCGGGGCAAGGGCCGCGTCGGCGCGGCGGCGAGCGCGGCCTTGCCGGACCTTGCCGTCAGCGCCGGGATCGACGGGGCGAGCGCCTTGAGCAGCGCGAAGTCGACCAGCGGCGTCCGGATCTCCAGGCTGTGCGCCATCCCCGCCCAGTCGCTGTCTCGCAGCAACTGGTTGCGCAGGTAAGCCGAGGCTTCCAGCGCCGCGACCCGCGCAACCGGCGAGCCCGGATCAGGAGTCAAGCGCCGCGCTGCGCAGATGCCGCAGCGGGTCGAGCCGCTCCAGCCCTTCGCGCACCAGATCGCCGTCGAGCAGGTCCTTCAGTTCGAACGGCAGGAACAGGCCGCGCCGCAACAGGTAGGCTCCGGCATAATCGCCGCCATATTCGAGCAGCCCTGCCAGTTTCGGTCGCTGCCGCGCCGCGCCGAGCCATCCGGCTGCCTGGCGCAGGGCAACACCGAGTCCGGGAATGTGCGCGGGCAAGCGCAGCCAGCGCACCCATTGGGGAATATCGCGGAAGCTGGGATAGCCGGCGAGCAATTCGTCGCCGCCCAGGCCGGACAGGGCAACCTTCAGCCCCTCCTCGCGCGCCACTTTCGAGACCAGCCAGGTGTTCACCCCGTCGATCGACGGCTGGTCCATCGCTTCGAGAATGCGCGGGAAATCGGCCTCGAATTCAGCCTGGCCGATCCGGCGGACGATGTGTTCGGCACCATAGTGCCGCGCCACGGTGGCAGCCAGCGGACGCCTCGTCTTCGCCTGAGCCGGCAAATTCCTCGAAGCCAAGCGTGATCGCGCGGATCTTGTCCTGTCCGGCATCGCGCATCAACCCGAGCAGCGCGCCGGAATCGACCCCGGCGGAGAGAAACAGGCCCACCTCGACATCGGCGAGCAGGTGCGCGGCGACGCTGTCGAGTGCTGCCTGCGCGGACCCGCGAGGCCGTCTCGTCCGCCGGAGCCGGTGAGCGCGCGCCGTCCGCCAGGATAGCCGGAATGCTGGCGTAGCGCTCGGCTTCGCCTGACCCGGCCCCGGTGACGGTCATCCGGCACCCGGCGGGCAGGGCGCGGATCGCGCGATAGAGGGTGAACGGCTCGGGCACGCTGCCCCACAGGCAGAAGCCGACCATGCCGGCCGGCTCGGGTTCGCGCGAAACCTGTCCGCCTGCCAGCAAAGCCTTGACCTGGCTGGCGAAACGAAAAGTCCGGCCGTCGTCGGCAAAATAGAGCGGCTTGATGCCATAGGGATCGCGGGCGAGGAACAGCGACTGCGCCGCATACATCCCAGATCGCCAAGGCGAACATGCCGCGCAGCTCATGGACCATGTCTGCGCCCTTGATCGCATAGAGATGCAGCAGCGCCTCGGTATCGGACTGCGAGCGGAAACTGCGCCCCTGCGCCTCGATGCTGCGGCGCAGTTCGGGGTAGTTGTAGATCTCGCCGTTGAACACGATCGCATAACGCCCGCAGGCGCTGACCATCGGCTGGCTGCCGCGCTCCGACAGGTCGAGGATCGACAGCCGGCGGTGGCCCAGCGCCAACCGGCGATCCGCGCTCCACCACTCGCCCGCGCCGTCCGGCCCGCGCGCCTGCATGGCCTCGCGCGTCGCCAGAAGTTCGCGCGGACCGGGCAGGTCCGCGCGGGCGTCATAGGCGAAAATGCCGTTGAGACCGCACATGCTCTGCCCCGCCCTATCGCGCCGGCACGGCATGCGAGGACGCGTGCCAGCGCAGCGCGTCGGCAACGATGGTATCGATGGCGGAGCGCTGCGGCGACCATCCCAGCACCGCGCGCGCCTTGGCCGCCGAGGCAACCAGCACCGGCGGATCGCCCTCGCGCGCGGGGCCGTAGCGGTGCCTGACTGGTCGCCCGCCGACCCGCTCGACCGCCGCGATGACCTCGCGCACGCTGGTGCCGCTCTCGGTGCCAAGGTTGAACACCGCGCTGTCGCCGCCGGCGAGCAAATGGCGGATTGCCCGCAGATGCGCGTCGGCCAGATCAGTGACGTGGATATAGTCACGGACACAGGTGCCATCGGGCGTGGCGAAGGCATCGCCAAACACGGTCAGTTCGGTCTCGCCGGGCTCGGCCGCAGCGACCGCCAGCGGAATGAGGTGCGATTTGGGATCGTGCCGCTCGCCGGTCTCGCCAGCGGGATCGGCTCCGGCGGCGTTGAAATAGCGCAGCGCCACCGCGCGCAGGCGATGCGCCCGCCCGAAATCGGCCAGCATGCGTTCGACATGCAATTTGGAGGCACCATAGGGGTTGATCGGGACTTGCGGCGTGTCCTCGGTGATCGGCATGCGCGCAGGCACGCCATAGGTCGCGCAGGTCGAGGAGAACACCAGGCTGTCCACGCCGTGTCGCGCCATCGCTTGCAGCAGGTTGAGCGACCCGCGCACGTTGATGTCGTAATAGAGCCCCGGATCGGTCATCGATTTGCCGACGTAAGCCACTGCCGCGAAGTGGGCGACAGCCTGCGGGACGGTCTCGGCGATGGCGACCGACAAGCGCTCGGCGTCGCGGACGTCGCCCTCGATCAGCGGCCCCCACTTCACCAGATCGCGCCAGCCGCGCGAGAGGTTGTCGTAAGTCACGACGTTCCAGCCCGCCGAGGCGAAGGCCTTGCAGCAGTGCGAGCCGACATAGCCCGCGCCGCCGGTGACCAGGATTGTCGGGAAGGTCACGCTACAGCCGCCGCGCCGCGAGGCCGGAGATTGTGGCCGCAGCGGCGAATTGCGAGCCCTCGCCGGCCGCGCGCAGCCGCCATTGCTGCGCCGGGCAAGCCGCCGGCACCACCAGAGGCGCGGCAAGGTCCGTCGCGACGGTGTCCTTGCCGGGCAATGCCGCCTGCCAGATTGGCGCATCGGGCGCGCCGAGGCAGGCGACCTCCCATTCGAGCCGCGCATGCGGCACGCCGGGCGCGAAAGCGATTGCCTGCCCGATCGCATAGCTGCCGGGCCGGAGGAATGTCAGCCGCGAGGCGGCAATCGCCGTGCTTTCCGGCGCGATGCGGATGGCCAGGCCATCGGCCTCGGGCTCGGCAGCAACCTCTTCGTCGTTGCGCAGCTTCCAGCTCAGCGGGGCGAGCGCCGGATCGGTGGTCACGGGGGTAAATCCGATCGGTTCGAGCGCCCCGGGGGCCAGCCCCGGCATGCTTGCGGCAAACCCGGCCAGCGCCGCATGCTGGCCATTGGCCGCCAACCAGGCGACCATGCGGACAGCGCCTGCCTGCATTGGCGCGGCGGGAACCTTCCCGGAAAGCTCGGCGTAGAAATCCATCAGGGCATGGGGTGCAACATCATGATCCGGCGCCTCGGAGAGGAATGTCCGCAGCCAGGGTCGCGCGGCATAGGCGGCCAGCGCCTTGCGCACATCGGCATCGCCCAGTTCGCTCGCCAATGGGCCAAACAACTGCGCGGCAACAGACGGATAGACCGACAAGGCATGATCGAAGTGCCGCAGCGTCACTGTCGCCGCCGCGCCCTGCCGCGCCGTGGCATCGATCAGCGCGAGTTCGGTCGGCAAATCGCGGCGGGAAATCCGCTCGGCCAGTGCGTAGGCGGCGAACCCGCTGCCAGGCCGGCCAAGTTCGGCGACGAGGCCCAGTTGCCGCATGGCCCGGGCATCGAGGGGCGAATGGCGAAGCACTTGCCGCGCCGCTGCCGCGATCTCCGGCGAATTGCGCCGCAACGCAACGGGCCGCGACAGCAGATCGTCGCTGGCGCGTAGCCGGATTTGCGGATCGCGCTCCGCCATGGCGGAGCGCGATCCGGGAGCAGCGGATCGCCAATAGGCCAGTGCCGCGTCCCGGGCCGCGATCGAAGCGACGGCCAGCGCCAGTAAGGTGCAGAACAGACGAAGGATCATGGTTTTGGTTAGGGCCAAACAGCCCGTGCCGCGCTCAGGCGGCCTGCCCGGCCTCGTGCGGGTTGCTGCCATAGGCATAGCTGTTGCCATAACCATAACCATAACCATAGCCGAGCTGGTGATAGTCGATCTTGGTGACGAGGGCACCGACCACGTGGGCATTGACCAGGCGCAGCCGCTCGAGCGCATGGCGCGCTGCCCGCACCGGAGTCTTTTCCGCCTCGATGACGAATACCGTGCCTTCGACGGCTGCGGCGAGGATCGGCGCATCGGCCATCGCCAGCACCGGCGGTCCGTCGATCAGCAGGTAATCGAAGCGTTGCAGCAGTGCGCCGAACACGTCCTGGAGATGCTCGACATTGAGCAGTTCGGCCGAGCTGGGCGGTTTGGGGCCCGCTGCGAGCACTGACAGACGGTTGACACTGGTTTCGACGATCGTTTCGGCCGACACGTCGCCGCCGGTGATCAGGTTGCTGAAGCCCCGATCGTTCTTGCCGCCGATCATCCGGTGGATCGATGGCGAGCGCATGTCGGCATCGATCAGCAGCACCCGCTTGCCCGACCGCGCGACGGCCATGGCGAGCGCGAAGGCGGTGGTCGATTTGCCCTCGCCGGGGCGGGCGCTGGTGACCAGCAGGGTTCTGGGCAAGCCGCGGCTGGAGGCAAACGACAGCACGGCGCGGGCGCTCTGGAAAGACTCGAATATCTGCGACTTGGGATCATCCAGCTGGGCCAGGACATCGCCTCCGACCTTGGGCACATTGCCCAGCAGCGGCAGCTTGAAGAAGTGCTCGATGTCTTCGGGCCGGCGCACGCCGTTGTCGATCTGCTCGAGCCCGAAGATTGCGGCAATTGACAGAGCCAGTCCCGCCAGCAGCGCCATGGTCAGGAACGACGACAGCCGGGGTGCTGAAGGCCCGCCGGGTGCCCTTGCCGGATCGACCATCGCGATATTGGTTGCTCCGACCGAGCCCGACAGGCCGATTTCCTTGTAGCGCTGGAGCAGCGCGTCATAGAGCTGGCGGTTGGTATCGACCTCGCGCTGGTAGACATTATACTGGATCGTGTCGTGCTGCTGCTGGTCGAACTGCGACTTGAGGCGCGCGACCTGCGAAGCCAGTTCGTTCTCGCGCTTGACCGCTTCGCTGTAATTGGCCCGGCGACTGCCCTGCACCCGGCCGATCTCCCTGCCGATCGCCGCATCGAGCGAATCCATCTGCGCCTTCAGCGCCCGCGCTGCCGGATAGCCCGGTTCGAACTGGACCAGCAGGCGGGCATATTCAGCGGAAACCTCGGTGCGCCTGGCGCGCATCGAGGCGATAGTCCCGCTCTGGAGGACTTCGGCAGTGTTTTCCATGGCCGGCGTTCGCGCGCGGCTCTCGGCGGAGATGCGCTCGGTCCGCGCGGCAATCAGCGCGGTATTGAGCGCCGCAAGGTCCTGGGCGACGAGCGTCTGGGGCTCAGACGTCTTGCCATTGCCGTCGCGCACCGCGCCGAGCGTGACGATGTTGCGGGCGCGCGCGAAACCGATCAGGTCACGCTCGGAACGCGCCAGGCGCGCGCGCAGGTCTTCGAGCCGGCCCTCGAGGAAGCTGCGCGCGTCGGCGGTCGAGGCCAGCCCCCGGTCCATGGTCGCGGCGATATATCCCTGCGGCCAGGCATTGGCGATCCTGGCGGCCCAATCGGGCGAGCGGCAGGTATAGGATATATTGACCAGGCTCGAGTTGCGGATCGGATCGACCCGGACATTGCCCATCAGCAGGCCCGCCGCCCAGCTTTCGCGGCTCTTGCGCTCCGCAGCGGTCAGCGGCCCTTGGCTGGCCGGCAGTTCGACCCCGTGCGCGGCGAAGAAATCGGCTGAATCGGCAAGCTTGAGGCTGCGAGCAACGCGCTCTGCGAGCGATCCGGCCCTGAGCAACTGATACTGGGTGTCGTAGAATTCCTCGGAATAGGCCGCCTCGTTGCTGTCGAGGCTCTGGACATTGGTGACGTTCTTCTGTTCGCGGCTGATTTCGATCTGCGCTTGCGCGGTATAGAGTGAAGGCGACAGCATAAGCGTGACGAGACCCGCAGCGACACACGTTGCCACGATCGCGCCGATCAGCCAGCGCCACCGCACCGCGAGATGCCAGTATTTGATCGCCAGCGGGGTGAGCGTGTGATCGACAAAGCCCGCCGGACGCAAGCTTGCGCCCCGCTCGTCGCGACCGGTCGCAGTGCCGCCGATTTCGATAGGGCCCATCTGCGTCATCGTCCCGGCCTCCCTGCAGACCTCATTTCGCCACGCGGTCGAGGGCTATGATCAGCGGTGTGGTGACCACCGGTGCGATTTGCAGCAGGTCCTTGAACAGCCTGCGTGCGGTGTTGTCGCCAACCATCACGACATCGTTGGCGAACACCTCGGGATCGGGATACTGGCCATGCCGGATCGCCTTCAGGTCATAGAGCGCGGCCAGTCGCTCGCCCCGCACGGTACGGAAAATGACCACATCGTCGAGCTTGGAATACTCGGTCGTGCCGCCCGAGAGCGCCATCGCCTGCATCAGGCTCATCTGCCCGACGACCGGATAGAGTCCGGGCTTTGCGACCTGCCCTTCGACCGTCAGCAACTGGCTCACCATTTCCTTGATGCCAACGCTCACCTGGGGATCGCGAACATAGTTCGCCCGCAAGGCCCCCGCCAGCACCTGTTCGATCTCTCCCGGGGTCTTGCCGGAGACTTCGACGATGCCTGCCAGCGGGAATGAAATCCGGCCCGCCGCATCGACCTGCGCTTCGCGCTTGGACAGTTCGGGGATGCCGTAGACATCGATCGTCAGCTTGTCGAACGGCCCGACATAATAGGGCCGCGACTCGCCGGTCAGGTCGGCACGGTCGGGAACCGGCAAGGCCGTGGCCGCGATTACGCGCAAGGCGGGATCGCCGCCAATCTGGGGAGTTGAAGCACAGGCTGCCAGCACGCCCAGCGCGACAATCGCCAGGCCGGTAGCAACCGCGCGCCGAATTGGCCCGGCGTGGGAAACGGCCCCCTGCGGGCGATGTGCGGCAAATGACGTCATAACGCCGCACCGGATGGCCGGTTTTTCGGCAAAGCGCAATTCATCCAGCATACTGCCACGACAAACAGGCAGGAAATCGAGGGTGTCCGCAACGGATAGTCGCCGAGGCTCGCCAGACCCGCGAGCAGGACGATGGCCGCGCCAAGGCGCGCGGTCAGCGCTTCGGGGGTGGCGGATACCCCGCTGGCGAACAGGCGGCGGAGCCGGACCAGGCAGGCCACTGCTGCGGCGAGCAGCAGACCCATGGCAGGAAGCCCGCCGGTCACCAGCACTTCGAGCCAGTCGTTATGCGCGTGGTTGGTATAGGTGGGATCGAGCAGCACGTCGGGCTCATGGATCCGGTAGACCTGCTCGAAGCTGCCCAGACCCGAGCCAAGCGGCAGATAGGCGCGGATCATCGCCCACAGCGCCGGCAGGATCAGCACGCGCATTTCGCTACCGGGCGCGAGGTCGCGCAGTCGCTCCCAGGCCATGCCCCGCCCCAGCCAGACCGTCAGCGCCACCAGTCCCAGGCCCGCCAGGATGCCGCCCCCCCGCAGCAAGGTCTGCGCCTGGGCCGACCGGACGGGAACCGCTGGCCTCTGTTTCGCGCGAGGCAAGACGATTGCCGGGATCAGCAAAGTTGCAATTGCCGAAAGGATCAGCCCGGCGCGCGAGCCGGTGATCAGCAGGAGCGGCAGCAGCGCGCCGCCAGCCAGCCCTGCCACCAGCCGTCGCCCCGGTGCCTTGCGGCCATGGCTGCCGACCGTACTGGCCCAGACCGCGAGCATCGGCAACAGGCAGGCGAGCAGCAGCGCCTGGTGATTGCGGTTGGCAAACAGCCCGACCGCCGCGCCGGGATTGGTCACCCGGTAGAATTGCAGCGGTCCGCCGGGACCGCCCAGGCTTTGCGCGAGGCCGAGCAGCGCGCTGGCCCCGCCGAGCAGCAGCAGCGGCCGGATCAGCCACTGGCGTTCGCGCGTGTCGAGCCGCAGTCCCAGCACCAGCGCCGCCAGCGGCACGAACACGGCATAGAGCGCGTTGCGGGTCCCATCCGGGGCGAGGCTGAGCGGCCGCCAGACCGGTCCGAGCCCGGCGGCGGCGTCGATTTCGGCGACCAGCGAGCGGCCGGGCAACTGGCTCCACCAGGCCGGCGGCAGCGGCACAAGATGCAGCGCCAGCAGCGCCATGATCGCCACTGCCATGGCGGCAACAAACCAATTGCCCGCTAAATGCCTGCGCCGCAGTCCCGCCAGACCGTATGCCAGCAGGAGAATCGCCAGCGGTCGCAGGACGATCAGCGACTGGACATCGCCCCGCGCGCCGCCCCCGAGCAAGAAAGCGGCCACCAGCAGCAGACACAGCGCGCGCAGCGGCCCGCTCGATTTGCTTGCCTTGCGCCAGAATGCCGCGAGCGTCATCTGGTCAGGTGCCCTCGCCGGCATGCGGCTCAAGCTGCAACGCGTCGATTTGCGCCTTGAGGCGGTCGAACTCGACGAGTTTGCGCTGTCTGTAGCTGGCAGCGAGCGACAGGCGCTCGGCAATGCCGCCCGCCGTAAGTTCATAGGCGCGCAGCAGGCCGGCCCGGGGCGAGCGCGATGCGACCCGCCGAATCGCCCCGCGATCGACCAGCGCCTTCATGCACGCGTTGATCCGCCCCAGACTGACCCCCAGCCGGCTGGCGATCTCGCGCTGCGACTGGCCGGGATCAGCCTCAAGCAGGCTGAGAACCTCGAAATCGAGGTCCGCGCGCCGGTTGCGCGCCTGGGGCGTGGGTGTTTGGGATTGCACCATAGCTACCGCAGAGCGGGTGAACGACACCGACTCCGCCATGACCGGGCACCGCGCCGCAGCGCAGGCTCGTGTTCAAATTTGAACGTAGATCGGCCTGGCCACGCACGCCAGTGCCTCATCCCGCAATCTTGTTGATTGTCCGGCCCGATGCCCGTGTCACCGCACGCACGGCATGCCTACGCCTACCTGCATGTCCGCAGCGTCCAGATCAAATGCGCGGATCAAGACGCCGCCATAATCGACCGCCGCCGCCTCAGCGATGGCCGAAGCCGGTTACGATAGTGCGCACCGACATCAACACCGTCAGGAAATCAAGCCAGATGGAGAAGTACTTGAGGTAGTAAAAGTCGTACTCAAGCTTGACGGTCGCCGCATCGGCCAGCGCGACGTTGCCCTGGTGCACTGCCGCCCAGCCCGAAATTCCTGGCCGCACGGCGTGCCGGTAGGCGTAGTTGGGAATCGCACGTTCATAGGCGCGCGCCAGCGACACCGCTTCCGGCCGCGGCCCGATCCAGCTCATCTCGCCCTTGAGCACATTGACGATTTGCGGCAACTCGTCGAGCCGCCATTTGCGCAGCCACCGGCCGGGCCGGGTGATGCGCAAATCGCGCGCCAAAGTATAGGACGGGCCGGCGATGCCCGTGCGCATGGTGCGCAGCTTGTAGCAGGTGAAGCGGCGTCCCTGATAGCCGATGCGCGTCTGGCGGAAGATGGCCGGGCCGGGGCTGTCGAGCCGCACCAGCAGGCACAGCGCGCCGAGCAGCGGCGCAACCGCGATCAGCGTGGGAATGGCGACGACGGTATCGATCACCCGCTTGACCCGCAGATAGGGCTGCGATGGCCGCAGGTCGCCGAACACTTCCTCGGGCCTGGCCTGCAACTGCACGCGCCCGGTCACCATTTCGCGCAAATGGCCGAGTTCGTAGACCGGAATGTTGCGCAGCACCGCGCGGGCCAGCAGCCGGTCCCACTCCTGCGAGCGCTCGCGACGGCGGTCGAAGGCGATGCCCAGGACGTTGCGCGGTAGGCGCGGCCTTGCCAGCCGCACCCATTCGATGTGGCTCGCCAGCAGGTCCGGATCCATCGGCAGCGAGCCGACGATGGCGACTCGCGGATAAGTGTGTCGCGTGCGCAGAAGGGCGATCACGAAGTACCACGCCAATCCGATGGTGAAACTGGTGACCAGGTGATAGAGGCTGAAGGTCCTGAGAGTGATCGTCAGAACGGCATAGGCCAGCGAATAGCTGGTCAGGAAGGCCGGCAGGATCAGCATCTTGTCATCGACCAGCGGCATGATGCCGACACGGCGCAGGACGAAGTGCGCCCCCAGCAGGGCCAGCGCCGAAAACAGCAGCGAGGGCTCGATCCGGACCAGCGGATTGACCCATTCGTAGCCGGCGGTGACCGCCGGGTTGACCAAGTGGTGGAACAGCTCTGGCATGGCGATGGCCAGGAACAGGGCGACACCGAGGGTGAAGCGGTTCGAGCGGATCAGCGCGCCGCGCCACTGCCGGCCACTGCGGCGGCGCGTGCCAAATTGCTGGACATGATGCGGGATCGACGCGTTCATGCCGGACCCACTTCATTGGCCCGCACTGTCACCGGCATTGCACCGCCGAGAATATCGAGCAGTACCCGCACCCGCCCGCGCTCGTCGCAATGTTCGACCTGGGCGAGGAGATTGGCGAAGGGGCCCGAGAGCATGCGCACCGGCTGGCCAGGCACCAGCGCGGTGAATAGGCCGGAAATGACATCGCCGCTGCACCGCGCGAGCAGCGCCTGCATGGCCGGCGCGGGCATCGAGCGCGGACGGCTGCCCGTCCCGCCGATCAGCCGCTTGACCCCGGTGGTGCCGTTGATCGAGCGCCACGGATCGCGCTGGGGATCGAAACGGACGAACAGATAACCGGGGAAAACCGGTGCCAGCACCTGTTCCATGCGCCGCGCATGCCGGCGCGTCTTGCGAAAGCGCGGACAAAAGTTGACGAAGCCCTGCCGTTCGAGATGCTGCTGGGCTTGGGTCTCCATTCTCGCGCAGGTCTCGGCGACATACCAGTCGCCGCCTGCCCGGCTGCTCACCATTGCTTGCCAACCTGTCTGGGGTCTACGCAGGTCTACTTAGACATTTTCCCATAGATTGACCAAGCCGGAACTGGAAAACTTTCCACAATCCATCCGGCGTTGGCAGACCTGCGGAAACGCGCTATCGGCGCGCTCAGCTTTGGTTAAGCCGCCGGGAACCACATCGCCGGCATTCCAGCCGGGTGTTTTCCCGCTGCAGTGAGGAACACGTCCACCGTGAAGAAAGCCACGCGCAATCTGGTTATCGCACGCAATCTGGCTATCGCACTGGGCCTTGCGACGTCGCTGGCGAGCGCTCTCGCCGCGCAGGCTCCCGAACCCACCAGCGCGGGCCAGTCCGAAGCCGCGCAAGGGCCGATTGTCATTCCGTCCGATATAACGCTGTTCGGCAAGAACGATCCCAACCACCGCCGGGCGACCGCCGTGGTCAACGGCGACATCGTCACCGGCACCGACGTCGATCAGCGACTGGCACTGATTCTGGCAGCCAACGACAACAAGCTGCCCGAAGACGAAGTGGCGCGGCTGCGCATGCAGGTGCTGCGCAACCTGATCGACGAGACCTTGCAGATCCAGGCGTCCAAAGCCGCCGAAATCGAGGTCGAAGCCGCCGAGGTCGAGCAGACCTACGCCCGCGTCGCGCAGCAGAATTTCGGCCAGAACCCGCGGGCGATGGACGCCTATCTCGCGCGCGTCGGCTCTTCGCCCGGATCGCTCAAGCGCCAGATCCTGGGCGAGCTGTCGTGGCAGCGGCTGCTGCGCCGCAATGTCCAGCCCTTCGTCAACGTCTCCGACGAAGAAGTGCGCGAAATGATGGAGCGGCTCAGCGCCGCCAAGGGCACCGAGGAGTTCCGCATCGGCGAGATCTATCTCTCGGCGGCCCCGGAAGCCAAGCCGCAAGTCGCCGAAAACGCCAAGCGCATCGTCGAGCAGTTGCGCCAGGGCGGCAGCTTCGTCGCCTATGCACGACAGTATTCCGAGGCCTCGACCGCAGCGGTGGGCGGGGACCTGGGCTGGGTGCGGCTCGAACAGCTTCCCGCCGAAATCGGCACGGCAGCGCGCGACCTGACGCCCGGGCAGATGGTCGGGCCGATCGAACTGCGGGCGGGCTTTTCGATCGTCTACCTGATCGACAAGCGCCAGGTGCTGACCGCCGATCCGCGCGACGCGGTGCTCGCGCTCAAGCAGGTCTCGATCAGTTTCCCCGCCGGCACCAGCCAGGCCGAAGCACAGAAGAAGGCCGGCGCGTTCGCTGCGGCGATGAGCCAGGCGCGCGGTTGCGGCGGGGTCGAGGCGGTCGCCGGGCCACTCGGCGCGCAGGTCGTGACCAACGACCAGGTCAAGGCGCGCGACCTGCCCGGTCCGCTCCAGCAGGCCGTGCTGACCATGGCGGTCGGTGAAACCTCGCCTCCGTTCGGTTCGGTCGCCGAAGGCGTGCGTGTGCTGATGCTGTGCGGTCGCGATGATGCCAAGTCCGCCAGCGGTCCCAACTTCGACCAGCTTATGGCGCAGATGGAGGACGACCGGGTCAACAAGCGCGCGCAGATGTATCTGCGCGACCTGCGCCGCGACGCGGTGATCGACTACAATTGACCTGCCGCCCCCCGCTCATCCTGAGGAGGGACTGAGCTTGTCGAAGCATGTCCAGAGCGGCTGCTGCAAGCAGCCAGCCGAAGGGGCCCGTCTCGAAGGACCGCTCGCCCTTTCCCTTGGCGATCCGGCGGGAGTCGCGCCGGAGTTGATCTGCGAGGCCTGGGCGCAGCGCAATGCCGAGCGCCTGCCGGCGTTCTTCGTTACCGGCGGGGCGCAGGTTCTGGCGGCAGCAGCGGCCCGGCGCGGGCTCGCCATTCCCGTCCGGCGCATCGCCGATGCCGCCGCAGCGGCGGCGACCTTCATGACCGCGCTGCCGGTGCTTGGCGATCTCGATGGTGCCTATTCTCCCGGCGTGCCGCAACCGGACGGCTCCCGGCTGGCGCTGGCCTCGCTGAGCGAAGCGGCCCGGCTCGCCGTGCATGGCCTTGCCAGCGGCCTGGTCACCGGCCCCGTCGCCAAGGCGCGGCTCGCCGAAGTGGGCTTCACCCATCCCGGCCAGACCGAATTCGTCGCCGCAGCCTGCGGGCTGGATCCGGTTGCCGCCGTGATGATGCTCGCCGGACCGTCGCTGCGCACCGTACCGCTGACCGTCCACGTCGCGCTGGCTGATGTCCCCCGGCTGCTGACCCACGAGTGCATCGTGACGCGCTGCATGATCGTTGCTGCCGCGCTGGCGCGCGATTTCGGCATCGCCGCCCCGCGCCTCGCCCTTGCCGCGCTCAACCCGCATGCCGGCGAAGCGGGACGCATGGGCGGCGAGGAGGCAGCGGTGATAGCACCCGCCATCGCTGCCCTGCGCGCGCAGGGGATCGACGCCACCGGCCCCCACCCCGCCGACGCGCTGTTCGCCGCCCACGCGCGCGGCAGTTATGACGTTGCCATCTGCATGTATCACGATCAGGCACTGATCCCGCTGAAGACGCTCGATTTCGATACCGGCGTCAATGTCACGCTGGGGCTGCCCATCGTGCGCACCTCGGCCGATCACGGCACCGCCTTCGCTATCGCCGGCACCGGCAAGGCCAGCGCCGGAGCCACCATTGCGGCGATTCGCATGGCGGGCGAATGCGCCGTGCGGCGAGCATAGCTGAGGTGCTTCGACAGGCTCAGCACGAGCGGAACCTGGCTATTGGGCCCATGGCACAAACCCCGCTCAGCCTGAGCTTGTCGAAGGCCGGGCAAATGCCTTCGCCATGGCCCACCCCCACCCCCTCCTGCCTGCGGCAGGGGAGCGCGAGTTGCGGTTGCGCAGCAATCGCCAGTCGCAGCGGGGTGGGCATTTGACGCCGCTCCCTCCCCTGCGCGAGGTCATCGCCCGCCACGGCCTGCAAGCGACCAAGGCGCTCGGCCAGAATTTCCTGCTCGACGAGCAACTGCTCAGTCGCATCGCCGCAATTCCCGGCGACCTTGCCGGCCAGCAGGTGCTCGAGATCGGCCCGGGACCCGGCGGGCTCACCCGGGCGCTGCTGCGCGCCGGCGCGCAGGTCACCGCGATCGAGATGGATCGCCGCTGCCTGCCCGCGCTGGCCGAGCTTGACGCAGCCTTTCCCGGCAATCTCAATGTTATCGAAGGCGATGCGCTGAAACTGGATCATGGCCTGACAGGTCCGTTCCATGTCATCGCCAACCTGCCCTACAACGCCGGCACTGCGCTGTTCACCCGCTGGCTATCGGGAGAAGCCTGGCCGCCGCAGTGGCTCTCGCTCACCCTGATGTTCCAGCTCGAAGTTGCCGAGCGCATCGTCTCTGCCCCCGGCAGCGGTGCCTATGGCCGGCTCGCCGTGCTGGCGCAGTGGCGCAGCGCGGCGACGATCGCCATGAAGGTTCACCGCAGCGCCTTCACCCCGCCGCCCAAGGTGATGTCGGCGGTGGTGCATGTTGCCCCCGCCGCGATGCCCGAGGGGGTCTCGGCGCGCATGCTCGAGCGGCTCACCGAGGCTGCATTCGGCCAGCGCCGCAAGATGCTGCGCCAGAGCGTCAAGGGCCTCCCCGGTGCGCTGGCGGCACTCGCCACGCTCGGCATCGATCCCGCGCGCCGCGCCGAAACGCTGGAAGTCGGCGAGTTCGTCGCACTGGCGCGGGAGCTGTCGCGGCGCTAGCATGGCGCAATGATCGACCGGCGCGGGGCACTGACGGGATTGGCGGCGGCTGCGGCGCTGATGCTTCCCGGCGCTGCGCCGCGCGCGCTCCCGCGGCGGATCAAGCCCCCGCGCCTGCGCCCCGGCGATATGGTCGGCCTGGCCGCCCCCGCAGGTTTCGTGCCTGATCGCTTCGGCATCGAGGAACTGGAAGCGACTGTCCGCGCCATGGGGCTGGTGCCGCGCTTGGCCGCCAACCTGCAAGCGCGCTCGGGCTATCTTGCCGGGACTGACGAGGCCCGCGCCGCCGCGCTCAACGCCATGTTCCGCGACAAGGATCTGCGCGCGATCTTCGCGGTGCGCGGCGGCTGGGGCAGCGAGCGATTGCTTCCGCTGCTCGATTTCGCCGCGCTCGCCGCCAATCCCAAAGTGCTGGTCGGCTCGAGCGACGTGACCGCGCTGCACCTCGCCATCGCCGCCAAAACCGCGCTGCCTGGCATCCATGGGCCCAATCTCGCCAGTTCGTGGAGCGCGCCCGCCTGGGAATCGTTCCGCCGGCTGGTGTTCGACGGCGAGGCCCCGACCTACAGCATCGCGCCCGCCAGCGAGGACCGGCTGGTGCCGCGCGGCGGCCGGGTGCGCACCTTCCGTCCGGGCACCGCGCGCGGGCCGCTGCTCGGCGGCAACCTGTCAGTGCTTTCGGCGCTGGTCGGCACGCCGTGGCTGCCCGATTTCACCGGCGCGATCCTGTTTCTCGAAGATACCAACGAGGCCGAATACCGCATCGACCGGATGATGAGCCAGCTGGCGCTGTCCGGAATTCTCGGCCGCTGCGCCGGGGTGGTGTTCGGCCAGTGCACCAATTGCACCAACCCCGGCGACGGCTATGGCAATTTCACTGTCTACGAAGTGCTCGACCAGCACCTCGCCCCGCTCGGCGTTCCCGCCTTCCAGGGCGCGATGATCGGCCATATCGCTGGTCAGCTGAGCATCCCAGTGGGCGTGGCGGCGGAAATCGACGCGGGCGCGGGGAGCATCCGGGTGCTCGAGCCGGTGGTGGCCTGAGGCTCCCTTCCCCCTGACGGGGGAAGGATACGAAGCCTTACCCGCGCCAGCGGGTTAGGCGCAGTTGGATGAGGGAGACATGCACGCGCCGCCCACCCTCACCCAACTCCGGCTAGGCCACTGCATGGCCAAGCCTGCGTATCCCTCTCCCGCCAGCGGGAGAGGATCTCTACCCAGCCGCCTTCTTCTTCCGCCGCCAGGCGTGGAGCAACGGCTCGGTATAGCCGTTGGGCTGGTCGATGCCGTTGAACACCAGCTCGCAGGCGGCCTGGAAGGCCATGCTGCCGGGCGTCAGCTTTTCGTAGAGTGGGTCGCCGGCGTTCTGGGCGTCGACCTTGGCGGCCATGCGGGTGAGCGAATCCATCACCTGCTCGCGCGTGCAGACGCCGTGCAGCAGCCAGTTGGCCATATGCTGGCTGGAGATGCGCAGGGTGGCGCGGTCTTCCATCAGGCCGACATCAGCAAGGTCGGGCACTTTCGAGCAGCCCACCCCCTGGTCGATCCAGCGCACGACGTAGCCGAGCAGCCCCTGCGCGTTGTTGTCGAGCTCCTCGCGGACTTCGGCTTCGGAGAAGTTGGTGCCAGTGGCCAGCGGTATCGCCAGCAGGTCGTCGAGGCCGGGAATCGGCTGGCTGGCAATTTCCTTCTGCACGTCGAACACGCCGATCTGGTGATAGTGCATCGCGTGAAGCGTCGCGGCGGTGGGCGAAGGCACCCAGGCGGTGTTGGCCCCGGCCCTGAGGTGAGCGGTCTTTTCCGCCATCATCGCCGCCATCCGGTCGGGCGCCGCCCACATGCCCTTGCCGATCTGCGCCTTGCCTGAAAGCCCATGCGCCAAACCAATGGCAACGTTGCGTTTCTCGTAGGCTGCGATCCAGCCCGAGGTCTTGATCGCGCCCTTGCGGATCATCGGCCCGGCGCGCATCGAGGTGTGGATTTCGTCGCCGGTGCGGTCGAGGAAGCCGGTGTTGATGAAGACGATGCGGTGCTTCACTGCATGGATGCAGGCGGCGAGATTGGCCGAAGTGCGCCGCTCCTCGTCCATCACCCCCACCTTGACGGTGTGGCGCGGCAATCCGAGCAGGTCTTCGACGGCATCGAACAGATCGTTGGTGAACTGGCACTCCTCGGGGCCGTGCATCTTGGGTTTGACGATGTAGATGCTGGCACCCTGCCCGCCTTTGGGCTTGCTGTTGCGATAGCGCCCGAGGCGCTGCACGTCGTGGGCGGAAATGGCGCTGGTGATGACCGCGTCCATGATGCCTTCCGGAATCTCGCTGCCATCGGCGAGCAGGATCGCCGGATTGGTCATCAGGTGCCCGACATTGCGCACGAACAGCAGGCTGCGGCCCGGAAGGCTGAACGTCGAGCCCGAAGGCGCGGTCCATTCGCGGTCGGGCGCGAGCGCGCGGGTAAGCTGCTTGCCACCTTTCTCAAACGTATCGCTCAAATCGCCGCGAATCACGCCGAGCCAGTTGCGGTATCCCGCCAGCTTGTCCGCAGCATCGACCGCAGCGACCGAATCCTCAAGATCGACAATCGTCGTGAGTGCCGATTCGAGCAGCACATCGGCGATATGCAGCGGGTCATCCTTGCCCACCGGATGCTCGGCATCGATCACAAGTTCGATGTGTAATCCATTGTTCATGAACATGATACCCCCGTCTCGGGTGGCATAGGCATGCGGACAATCACCGCCCGTCAGCGCGGCTTCCCAGCCGGGAATGGTGGCTTGGAGGAACTGGCGCGCCGCCGCGATCACCGCGCGCCCACGCGCGGCGTCATAGCCGCCCGGTCTGGCCGGCGGCGCATCAAGCGCATCGGTGCCGTAGTAGGCGTCGTACAGGCTGCCCCAGCGGGCGTTGGCGGCATTGAGCAGGAACCGCGCGTTGAGCACCGGCACCACCAGCTGCGGCCCGGCCATCGTCGCGATTTCCGGATCGACGTTGGCAGTGGTGACAGTGAAGGCGTCCGGCTCGGGAACGAGATAGCCGATCTCTCCGAGGAAAGCGCGATATTCACGGACATCCAGTGGCTTGCCGGTGCGTGCGCGGTGCCATTCGTCGATCTGCGCTTGCAGTGTGTCGCGCCTGGCAAGCAAATCGCGGTTCACCGGGACCAGCCGCTCGAGCAGCGCAGCGAAGCCCGCCCAGAATTCGCCAGCGCCCCGCCCGAGCGGGGCCAGGACTTCGGTCTCGACGAAGCCCGCCAGTTCGGCATCGACCTGCAACCCGGAGCGTTCAACCCTGTCTGTCATTTCGCCTCGCAATAAGTTTGCCCCCGGCGCACTGCGCGCCAGGGCCGTGGAGATTGCCGGTTGCCCTGGGGAAAGGAACAGCCAAGCCTATGGCGAATGGCCATTTGCTTGGCAACCTGGAGCGGGGCAACCGGGGCGTCGAAGCGCTTTACACCCGGCCTGCCATTAACCAGCGTCTTGCCCGCTGCGCTGGATGTGGCATGATGTTTGCTCGATGAAGGCATTAACCAGAGGTACGCAATGTTCCGCAAGATCGGTCGACTGTTCGTCATCAAGACCCGGATCGAGGCCTATATCATCATTTATGCCCTCGCCACCGGCGCGGCGCAGCGGGGCAGCGTCTATCTGGATCAGTTTCCCGGTTACGGCGGCAAGATGCTGTTTGCGGCGTGCCTGGGCTCGGTGATGCTCGCCGGCGTCAAGATCGTCGACTGCCTGCGATTCGAGCGGGCAAACCAGCGGGCGAAGGATGTCGCGGCGTTTGGCTGAGCGGGCGGCCATTTCTCAGTTCGTCACCCTGGAACACGTTCAAGATGACGTTCAAGGTGTGGACGTTATGTAAGCCGCGCTCAATCGGCGGCGAGTGCCGCCGCCAGACGGTCGCGGATGCCGCGCAACTGCGAGCGGCCATCGTCCGCCGGCATTCGCCGAGCCCGGAGCCGCCGCCTTGCCCCCGCCGGCGGCGATCGCCAGCCGTGCGCCGCGCAGGGTGTAGCCCTCGCGATGGACCAGCCGGTCAATGGTCGCCACCAGTTGCACGTCCTCGGGTCGGTAATAGCGCCGCCCGCCGCTGCGCTTGAGCGGGCGCAGCATCGGGAACTGTTCCTCCCAATAGCGCAGCACATGCTGGCGGATATCGAGCGCAGCCGAAACTTCGCCGATCGTGCGCAATGCGTCGGGGGCCTTGCCGTCGGCGAAGCTGATCAAAGGCAGGGTTGCGCTCATCTGGAGGAGATACGGTCCTTGAGCATCTGGCTGGCGCGGAAGGTGAGCACCCGGCGCGGGGTGATCGGCACTTCGACTCCGGTCTTGGGATTGCGCCCGATGCGCTGCGCCTTGTCGCGCAGCAAGAAGGTGCCGAAGCCGGAAATCTTGAGGTTCTGCCCCTTGGCCAGGGCCGTACTCATGTGCCCGAGAATCGACTCGACCATGCCCAGCGACTCAGAGCGCGAGAGCCCGAGCTTGCGGTTGATAGCTTCAGCGATTTCCGCGCGTGTCAGCGTGTCCATGGAGCGCATGAATCCCATCCCCCGATTGCCACGACCCCCTAAGCGGAAATCATAGGCCAAAACGGGGCGATTGCAATGCCTTGACCGGCATTCGCAAAAATTCATGGACAATTGTCTAGTAGCGGGACTCGGTGCGTTGAGCCACATCAGATGCGCAGCAGGCTGGCACCCCAAGTAAACCCGCCGCCCATCGCCTCAAGCATGACGAGATCGCCTTGTTTGATCCGACCATCGCGGATCGCCGCATCGAGCGCCAGCGGCACCGAGGCGGCCGAGGTATTGGCGTGGCGATCGACCGTGACGATGACCTTGTCGGGCGATAGTCCGAGCTTGCGCGCGGTCGCATCGAGAATTCGCGCATTGGCCTGGTGCGGTACCACCCAGTCGATATCGTCCACGCCCAGGCCGGCATCGTCGAGCACTTCGACGAGCACTTCGGCGAGGTTGGTCACCGCGTGGCGAAAAACTTCCTTGCCCTTCATCCGCAGCTTGCCGACCGTGCCGGTCGTCGAGGGGCCGCCATCGACGAAGAGCAGCTGGTTGTGCGCGCCGTCGGCGTGGAGCCTGGTCGCAAGAATGCCGCGCGGGGCATCGCCGCTGTCTGCCTCGCGCGCTTCGAGCACCACCGCACCCGCGCCGTCGCCGAACAGGACGCAGGTCGCGCGGTCCTCCCAGTCGAGGATGCGGCTGAAGGTTTCCGAGCCGATCACCAGCGCGCGAGTGGCCATGCCCGTCCGCAGCATCGAATCGGCGACGCCGAGCGCATAGAGAAAGCCCGAGCAGACCGCCGCAACATCGAAGGCGATGCCCCCGTTGCAGCCGAGCTCGTGCTGGACGATTGTCGCGGAGGCGGGAAAGGTCTGATCGGGTGTTGCCGTCGCCAGCACGATCAGATCAATCGCCTTCGCCTCGATCCCGGCGGCCTCGACCGCGCGGCGAGCCGCCTCGGTGGCGAGGCTGGAGGTGGTCTCGTCAGGCGCGGCGACATGGCGGTTGCGGATGCCGGTGCGCTCGACAATCCATTCGTTGCTGGTATCGACCATCTTCGCCAGTTCGTCATTGCCGAGCGCGCGGCGCGGCAGCGCCGAGCCGGTGCCGGTGAGGACGGAGATACGGGTCATTTGCTCGCTCCCACAGCAACCGGGGCGGGCGCGGTGTGCAATCCGGTGCCAATCCGCGCGAGGTCGGCGGTAATGCGTTCGGTCAGACTTTCCTCCAGCAGCCGCGCAGTGACATGGACGGCATTGGCGACCCCGGCCGCGCTGGCGCTGCCATGGCTTTTGACCACGATGCCCCCCAGCCCGAGGAACACCGCGCCGTTGTGGTTGTTGGGATCGAGGTGGTGCTTGAGCAGTTCGGTGGCGGGCCGCGAGATCAGGAAGCCCAGTTTGGAGCGCACCGAGCTCGAAAAGCTGCGGCGCAGCAAGTCGGCAACGAAGCGCGCGGTGCCCTCGACCGCTTTCAGCGCGATGTTGCCCGAGAAACCGTCGGACACCACGACATCGACTTCGCCGCGGCACAGCTTGTCGGCCTCGATGAACCCGTCGAACTTCATTGCCAGCCGCCCTTCGGCTTCCTTGAGCTGGGCCGCAGCATCGCGCAGGGTATCGGTGCCCTTGATATCCTCGGTGCCGATGTTGAGCAGCCGCACGCGCGGGGCATCCAGCCCGGTTACCACGCGAGAATAGGCTGCCCCCATGACCGCAAACTGAACAAGGTTGCGCGTGTTGCATTCGGTGTTGGCACCGAGATCGAGCATGCACACGTCGTTATCGCCCAACGTCGGCAGCAGTGCCGAGAGCGCCGGGCGGTCGATCCCGGGCATGGTGCGCAGCGCCAGCTTGGCCATGGCCATCAGCGCGCCGGTATTGCCCGCGCTGACCGCGGCGCCGGCCGCGCCCTCCTTGACCGCGTTGATGGCGAGACCCATCGAGGTGGTCTTGGCCCGGCGGATCGCCTGGCTGGGCTTGTCCTCGCCGCTGATCGTGTCTTCGGCGTGGAGGATTTCGGAAGCGGCGCGCAGGTTCGGGTGGTTTGCGAGCGCGGCCTTGATGCGCGGTTCATCGCCGACCAGCAGGAACTTGAAACGGTCGTGGGCGCGCCGGGCGATGGCGGCTCCTGCGACCATGACGCGCACGCCTTCATCGCCGCCCATCGCGTCAACAGCGATACGCGGGAGGCTCATCTGGCGTGCTTTCCGGAAAAGGTGGGCTTAGAGCCCGACCGCAACAATCTCGCGCCCGTTGTAATGGCCGCAAGACGGGCACAGGTTGTGCGGGCGCTTGAGCTCGCCGCAGTTCGAGCATTCGTGGAAGGCTTCAACCTTCAGCGCGTCGTGCGAACGGCGCATGCCCCGGCGCGACGGGGAGGTTTTTCTCTTGGGGACAGCCATTTCGGCACCTGTTCCTGCGTTATTCCGGGGCTTTGTCTGCCGGGAAGTGTTCTGGTTGCCGCCCTAGGCCAAGCTCTGGCAGCGCACAAGTCCGCAGAGCCGACCAGCGCGCCATAGCCCCCGGCGACAGCGAAGGCGCGCCTATAGCGCAAATCGCGCCGCTTGCAACCCGTTGCCGGACAGCTTAGTTCGCGGCGCTTCACCGGGGGGAAATGCCATGGTTCTGCCGACAACGCTATGTTTCGCCGCCGCTGCCTTGCTGGTCAATTTCTGGCTGGGCATGCGCATCGGCAAGCTGCGCCATGCGGCAAATGTGTCGGTCGGCGACGGCGGCAACGAGGCGCTGATCCGCCGGATGCGCGCCCAGGCCAATTTCGTCGAGCAGACCCCGCTGACGGTAGTGCTGGCCGGACTGGTCGAACTCGCCGGCAAGGGCGGCACCTGGTTGGCTGTAGCCTGCGCCGTGTTCATTGTCGGTCGGATCGCGCATGGCTTTGGCATGGACGGCAATTTCAAGGCTGGCCGCCCGATCGGCATGCTCACCGCGATGCTGTTCCAGCTGGTTCTGATCGTTGTCGCCGTGCTGGCGGCGACCGGCAGGATCTAGGCGGCAGGATCTAGCCGAAGCGCGAATCCGCCACGAACGGATTGGTGCGCCGCTCCTGGCCGAAAGTGCTGGTCGGGCCGTGCCCCGGCACGAAAGTCACCGCGTCGCCCAGCGGCCAGAGCTTTTGCGTGATCGAATCGAGCAGGTCCTGGTGATTGCCCTGCGGAAAGTCGGTGCGGCCGATCGAGCCGGCGAACAGCACGTCGCCGACCAGCGCGAGCTGCGAGGCGGGATGGTGGAACACGACATGGCCGGGCGTGTGCCCCGGGCAATGGACGACATCGAGGTTGAGATCGCCGACGGTCACGGTGTCGCCGTCCACCAGCCAGCGGTCGGGCTCGAAGCTCTCGCCCTCCAGGCCGAAGCGCATCGCCGAATCGTCGAGACCCTCGATCCAGAAGCGGTCGCCTTCGTGCGGGCCCTCGATCGGCACGCCAAGGTCTTTCGCCAGCACTCCGGCCTGCCCGCAATGGTCCATGTGGCCGTGTGTCAGCAGAATTTTCTCCAGCGTGACCCCGGTCTTTTCCAGCGCCGCCTTGAGCTTGGGCAGGTCGCCGCCGGGATCGACCAGCGCGCCGCGCATGGTGCGGGTGCACCAGATCAGCGAGCAGTTCTGCTCGAAGGCAGTGACAGGGACGATGCCGACGCGCATCGGCGGAGATTGGGGATCGCTCATGCCAGCGAGATGGCGGTAGAGGGGTGGGAAATCAAGCCGCTGAGCCAAAGCCCACCCGGCTGCGACTAACCTCGCCTGCGGCTCAGTAAGTCTCGCTCCCCTCCCGCAGGCGGGAGGGGTCGGGGGTGGGCCAGTCAGGTGGCGTTACAACCGCCCGCTTTTCCACACCACCCGGCCGATCACCTCGACCGCGCGCGTGGGCAGTTCGAGCGGACGGTAGGCGGGATTGTCGCTGATCAGCGCGACCATGCCGGGCCGGCCGGTGTCGAGCCGCTTGACCAGCAGCGCGTCCTCGACCCGCACGACATGGATGCCGTCGCGCAGGCCCCGGGGGGCGCGGTCAACGAGGATTTCGTCGCCGTCGCGCAGGGTCGGTTCCATCGAATCGCCGGCCACCGCGATCGCCGACAGCTGTGCCGGATCGAGCCCCTGCGCGCGCAGCCAGCGGCCAGCGAAGCGAAAGGCACCGATCGGCTGCTCCTCCGCCGCGAGCGCTCCGGGACCAGCCGAAGCGCCCAGCGCCAGGCGCGGCACATCGACCCACTCGCCGCGCACCACCTTGCCGGCCATTCTTGGAGAATTTTCCTCCGGCGCACCAAGCTCCGACTCGTTCACCCCGAAGAAGTGGGCGAGCGTCCGCCGGTCGTTCTCCTCCAGTTTGCGCGGACTGCCCTTGCGGACAAATTGCTGCAAGTAACTGGCATTGCGGCCAATCAAGGCTGAAAGCTGCGCCAGACTGACGCCCCTGCCTGCCGCCAGGCCGAGCAGATGAGCGCGTGGGTCATTTTGGGTCATCACGGCTTCCTACACGAAAGATTTTTCCTAGACAAGTTGGAATTCGTATCGAACATAGCAGGAACATGATTCGTCGATTCGTCCTGGAAGGGGTAGCCATGCTGATACGCAAGATAGAGAAATTCCTCACCGAAACCGGGATGGCCTGGACCCGCTTCGGTCGCCTCGCCACCCATGACCCGCGCTTTGTCGAGGACCTGCGCAACGGCCGCACCCCGCGCCCAGAGACCGAAGCACGGGTCGAGCGCTTCATCGCGACCTACGGGGAGGTGGTCCATGCAAATTGATCTCGCGGCCGACGCCGCGATGCGCGACCGGGCCCGCAGCCCGCACGTCCGCCGCCCCTGGCTGCAACTGCTGTCAGCCGTTCTCGAACTCGCCGGCGGCAAGGCCGAACTGCTGCGCCACGGCGAACGCCCCTGGGCCAGCGCAACCTTTTCCGGCAGCCGCCACACCATCGCGCTGGCTTTCCTTGGCAGCGAAGCGGCGGCATGTGGCGAGGCGTTCATCGCCGCCCTGCCGGAGCACGAATTCGCCCTCGCCCGCCAGATCGTCGCCGATGCGGCAGTGGTGGCGGTGGAGCATGCGGCGTTCCGGAGGTGCGGCTGGTGGTGGAAATCGAGCTGCTGCTGCTGGAGGATGGCTAATACCCCAACTCCAGATCGACCACCGACTCCAGCGGCTCGCCCCGCTCATACCTCCCAAATTCTCCAGGAACCGCTCGGCATTGCGGGCAAACAGCTGGGTTTGCGAGCGCCCCGAAAGGTGCATCGAGATGTGGCAATTATCGAGGCCCCACAGCGGATTGTCGGGCGGCAGGGGCTCGGGGTCGGTGACATCGAGGAAGGCGGCGGCGATGGTTTTCTCGCGCAGAGCCGCGACCAGCGCCGGCTGGTCGATCACCGCGCCGCGCGCGAAGTTGAGGATGGCAGCGCTCGGCTTCATCGCCGCCAGTTCGGCCGCGCCGATCATCTGGTCGGTTTCGGGCGTCGATGGCACGGCGACGATCACCCAGTCGAAAAGGCCCAGCCGCGCGCGCCATTCGCTGGGGCCGAGCACGCCGGGCGCGGGCGTGCGGCGCACTTCGGTGACTTCGACGCCGAAGGCGCGCAGCAGTTCGCCAGTGCGCGAGCCGATGCCGCCGGCCCCGACGATCAGCGCCTTGCTGCCATGGAGTTCGGCCTTGCCCGGCGCATCACTCAGCCATTCGCGGCGCTCCTGCGCGCGGACAACCTCGCGCCAGCCCTTGGCGATGGTCAGCATGCCCATCACCGCATATTCGGCGATGGTGATCGCGTTGAGCCCCGCGCCGTTGGTCAGCACCACGCCCTTCTCGCGCAGCAGGGCGAGCGGAAACGGATCGACCCCGGCGGCAAGCGTGTTGAGCCACTTGAGCCGGGTGATCCGCCGTGCCGCCTCATGCGTGGCGGCCAGGTCGTAATTGTCGAACCAGCCGATTTCGGCCTCGGGCGCGAGCGCATAGAGTTCCTCTTTGGTGGAAAACCAGCGCACGTCGAGCCATCCGGGCAGCCGCGCTTCGAGCATCGGGCGCAGCCTGGCGTTGAGCACGCAGACGGTCATTGCTTTCTCCCTGGCAAGGCTTTCATCGGTCCATCTCCCGATAGCGTTGAATGGGCGGCTGTTGGAGGCAATCGGCGAAACTGAAGGAACGGGTCGTCAGCGGCGGCACATCGGCGGCATGGGCTGCAGCGATTTCATCATCACGACATCGGCCTCCGGCAGCACGCGCGATGCACCGCCGCGAGCAGCGAGCGTCGCTCGTCGGCAGCCATCGTCCAGCCCCGGATCGCCGCGTCCTTTCCGCCGGTCGATCGACGAACTGCAGGTGTTCGGGCGCGCTATCGATCTTGGTCCAGCCGAGCAGATGTAGTCGGTCGATTTCGTCAAGATCACGCGGCAGATAACGCAGCACCACCAGCACCGCGAGCCCCGCTTCGGAAGCGAAACTCACCAGCGGGCGGCCCGGCGAAGTACGCGTCCGCCATGCCGCACCGGCGCCGGTGCCGTCGAGCGCCGATGCGCGCAGCGCGGGTGAGACGCCAGAGTTTCATCGAGGCCCCTCGGATCGAACTGCGGATTGCTTTGGCTTCAGCTCGAACCTCATCTATTCCTCGAACATTTCCCGAAGAAGGACGAGTGCGGCTCGCAGATGTTTCTTCGTGCTGCGGCCAATCCTGTCTCTCAGCCGCAAGAGGTCGCCGCTTGATACCCAACGACTGTCCCGCCAGCAAGAAGCCCGGCCTTCTCACCAAATCCGCGTCGCAAGCGGAAGGCGTTCTGGCCGGCTCCCGCTTGTCAATGGCATGACGTACTGTCTTCAGGAAGCAGATTCATCAGGCTGGCGCGAGACGATCACGCAAGGCCGTGTCTTCTGGATTTCATGTCCAATTGTCGGTTCAAGATCAACAATCCAAACTTCACCCCGTCGCGGGCGTCTGGACGTCGTCACCAGCTCCCATGCACCGTCGAACTCGGATCATCGGCATGTCCAGCCAATCTTGCTCTTCCTCGTCAAAGCCTTCGGCACCAATCCGTTTGGCCGCTTCTTCCCAACCCTCGCGCACCTTGCGCTTAACCGGCGTGGCGATCACCTCGCCGCCCTCGACGCGCAATGCCACTTTCGTCCCGCTGGCAAGGCCAAGCTGGTCGAGAATTGCCTTGGGCAGAATCATGCCTGTGGAATTGCCCATTTTGCGGAGGGTCGATTGCAACTGGGTCTTGTCCAAGGGGGCGTTCATGCCGATGTCGTTAGCACAATGTAAGCACGCAATCAATCGACCTCGAACAGCCCCGCCAGCTGCTCGATCATCGTGCCCGCCAATTGTTCGACATCCATGATCGTCACCGCGCGGCGATAATAGCGGGTGACATCGTGGCCGATGCCGATGGCGACGAGCTGCACTGGCGACTGGCGTTCGATCCAGTCGATCACCTTGCGCAGATGCCCCTCAAGGTAGCCCGCGCTGTTCACGCTCAGCGTCGAATCGTCGACCGGCGCGCCGTCGGAGATGACCATCAGGATGCGGCGGTCCTCGGACCGGGCGAGCAGCCGGGCGTGCGCCCAGAGCAGCGCCTCGCCGTCGATGTTCTCCTTGAGCAGCCCCTCGCGCATCATCAGACCGAGGTTGCTGCGCGCGTGGCGATAGGGCTCGTCGGCCTTCTTGTAGACGATGTGGCGCAGGTCGTTGAGCCGGCCGGGGTGGCTGGGCTTGCCGCCCGCCAGCCAGGCCTCGCGGCTCTGCCCGCCCTTCCATGCGCGGGTGGTGAAGCCGAGAATTTCGGTCTTGACCCCGCAGCGCTCGAGCGTGCGCGCCATGACGTCGGCGCTGATCGCCGCGATCGAGATCGGCCGCCCGCGCATCGAGCCCGAATTGTCGATCAGCAGTGTGACGATGGTGTCCTTGAACTCGATGTCGCGCTCGATCTTGTAGGACAGCGAATGGCCCGGCGAGATGACCACGCGGGCGAGCCGCGCGGCATCGAGCAGTCCTTCTTCCTGGTCGAAATCCCACGAGCGGTTCTGCTGCGCCATCAGCCGGCGCTGGAGCCGGTTGGCGAGCTTGGTGACCACGCCCTGCAGCCCCTTCAACTGCGCATCGAGATAGGCGCGCAGCCGCGCCAGTTCCTCGGCGTCGCACAATTCCTGCGCGGCGACGACTTCGTCGAAGCTCTCGGTGAACACCTTGTAGTCGAACTGCGAGGGCTCGTCGGTCCACGGGCGGTTGGGGCGGACCGGCAGCATGCCCTCCTCGCCGTCCTCGCCGGCTTCGCCCTCTTCCATATCTTCGGCGGATTCGCTGTCGGATTCGCTGTCGCCGTCGGCTTCGCCCTCGGTCGGCTGGGCGGCCATTTCGGCGCTTTGCTCATCATCGCCGGAATTGTCGCCCTGTTCGTCGTCCTCGGTTTCCTCATCGCCGCCCTGGTCGTCGCTGTCGTCGGCGGGCTGATCGGGCGGCTGGACCTGGGTCAGTTCGAGATGGCACAGCATGTCGAGCGCCAGCGACTGGAAACTTTTCTGGTCGTCGATCGACAGCGCCAGGGCATCGAAATCGGCACCGGCCTTGTCCTCGATCCAGCCGCGCAACATCTCCACCCCGGCGCGCGCCGCCTCGGGGATCGGCTGGCCGGTGAGCGCCTCGCGCAGCATCAGAGCCAGCGCGGCCTGGACCGGAACCTCGCCCGGATTGGCCGCGCGGGCGATCGGGTCGGCTCCCATGCGGACCACCAACGCCGCATCGAGATTGCCGCGAATACCGGCATAGCTCTTCGATCCGAGCGCCTCGTAGCGCACCTGCTCGACCGCGTCGAAGCAGGCGCGCGCGGCGGGTTCGGCGGGCGCGTGGCGGCTGTGCAGCGTCTCGTTGTGATGGCGCAGCTTGAGCGCGAAGCTGTCGGCAAAACCGCGCGCCTCCATCGCCTGGCCACGCGGCAGGCTGCGACCGGGCATCGGCAGGCGGAAATTCTTGCCGGCCTGGACTGGCGCGTCGGCGGTCCAGGCGACTTCGACCTCGGCCTCGTGCGCCAGCGCCCGGGCGGTGCCGGTGAGCACGCTCTTGAAGCGGTCGAGGGGGGATTTGTCGGACATGGGTCGCGCTGGGTTAGCCGGGGTGCATGGGCTTCGACAAGCTCAGCCTGAGCGGGGTTTGGGAATGGTCCAAAAACAACCTCCGCTCACCCTGAGCCTGTCGAAGGGTGGCGCGCGACGCGAGGATCAAATCGACTGCCCGGTCTTCGCCCAGTCCGCCAGGAAACCTTCGATACCCTTGTCGGTGAGCACGTGCTTGACCAGCCCCTTGATCACCGCCGGCGGCATGGTCGCGACATCGGCCCCGATCCGCGCGGCTTCGAGCACATGGACGCCATGGCGTACCGAGGCGACGAGGATCTGGGTGGGATATGCATAGTTGTCATAGATCAGGCGGATATCGCTGATCAGTTCCATGCCGTCGAAGCCGTTGTCATCATGCCGGCCGACGAAGGGCGAGACGAAGGTCGCCCCGGCCTTGGCGGCGAGCAGCGCCTGGTTGGCCGAGAAACACAGCGTGACATTGACCATGGTGCCCTCGCCGGTCAGCGCCTTGCAGGTTTTCAGCCCGTCGATGGTGAGCGGCACCTTGATGCAGACATTGCTGGCGATCTTCCTGAGCACCTCGGCCTCGCGCATCATGCCGGCATGGTCGAGCGCGACCACTTCGGCGCTCACCGGGCCATCGACCAGCGCGCAGATTTCCCTGGTCACTTCGATGAAGTCGCGCCCCGCCTTGTGGATCAGCGAGGGGTTGGTGGTCACCCCGTCGAGCAGGCCGGTGGCGGCAAGATCGGCGATTTCGGCGGTGTCGGCGGTGTCGGCGAAGAATTTCATGGCGGCTTGGGCCCCGGCGGTTCGAGTCGGAGCGTCTAGTGCCATGGCTTGCCCGCGATACCAACCCCGCCCGCTGGCACCGTCCGGCTTTCCTACACTGCACCAAGGCTGGTAAAACGAGTTGTTCCCAAGGAGACTGCCGAATGATCGCCCCCTCGCGAAGAGCCTTCCTGCGCCCGTTGACCATTCTCGCCGCGCCCCTCGTGCTGGCCGCCTGCATCTCTCCGGGGCCTGCGGGCGATCCGCAGACAGTCATCGCCGCCGACACCCTGCGCGCCGAAGCCGCCAGCTTTTACCGTGCCCTCGCCGCCACCTCCGCGCCGCAATGCAGTTATGAACAAAACAAGAATCACTACGATGACATGACAGCGCTGACAAAGGCACTGGCTGAGCGGATTACCGTCAGTGGCACCAGCCCGATCCAGGTCCGCGCCGGAGTCTTGCTGACGAGGCTGATCGAAGATGCCCGCGCGGCGCATATCGCGGCTTCAGCCCGAAGCGACGATCCGCATGGCCCGTGCATGGCTCCCGGCGCCATCGCGCTCAATGCCGCCGCGATCGATCGCGCCGGCGCGGCGATTGCCCAGGCGCAAGCTGGCGAAGGAGACCAATGATGGCGTTCGACGTAGCGGGATTGACCCGCGATCTATCCCGCGTGCTGGTCGCCTCGCTCGCCAGCGACAGCGCCAAGGTCGGCGCGCTCGCCGTGGCCGAGGGCGAACAGCTCGCGCTCGCTCTCACCCGCATTGCCGGCATGCTCGGCCGGGGCGAGATCGACGCCGAGGAAGCGGCGATTCTTGCCCGTATCCAGCGCCATGCCAGCGAGGCAGTGCTCGCCTCGCTCGCCGAAGTCAGTCGGGTAGCGGCGAGCAAGGCCGTGGGATCGGCGCTGCGCGTGGCGCTGGAAAAGGCGCTGGGCGGAGCTGCGCTCGCTGGCCTGTTGCGGGACGTTGCCGCCTAGCCCTTCGCGCTTGCCAGCCCGCGCGCCACGACCTAACGCCGTGGCGATACGGCAATTTCGCAAGGGCAAGTCGATGCAGCGTTTCGAGGGCACACGGGATTATGTCGCGACCGACGACCTCAAGGTCGCGGTCAACGCGGCGGTGTTGCTGCGCCGGCCCTTGCTGGTCAAGGGCGAGCCGGGAACCGGAAAGACCGTGCTGGCCCACGAGATCGCCAAGGCAGTCGGTGCGCCGCTGATCGAATGGAACGTCAAGAGCACCACCAAGGCACAGCAGGGGCTTTATGAATACGACGCCGTCGCCCGGCTGCGCGACGGCCAGCTCGGCGACGAGCGGGTGCATGACATCTCGAACTACATCCGCAAGGGCAAGCTGTGGGAAGCCTTCACCGCGCCGCAGCTGCCGGTGCTGCTGATCGACGAGATCGACAAGGCCGACATCGAGTTTCCCAACGATCTCCTCCAGGAACTCGACCGGATGAGCTTCGATGTTTACGAGACGCACGAACGCATCGAGGCGAAAGAACGCCCGATCGTCGTGATCACCTCGAACAACGAGAAGGAACTGCCCGACGCCTTCCTGCGCCGCTGCTTCTTCCACTACATCAAATTTCCCGACCGCGAGACGATGCAGGCGATCATCGACGTCCACTTCCCCAAGATCCAGACCACGCTGGTGACCAAGGCGATGGACATCTTCTACGAGGTCCGCGACGTGCCCGGGCTCAAGAAAAAGCCCTCGACCAGCGAATTGCTCGACTGGCTCAAGCTGCTGATGAACGAGGACATGCCGCTCGACGTGTTGCAGAACCGCGACCCGACCAAAGCAATCCCGCCGCTGCACGGAGCGCTGCTCAAGAACGAGCAGGATGTGATGCTGTTCGAGCGGCTGGCGTTCATGGCGCGGCGGCAGGGGTGACTGGCTTGACCGGAACTAAATAGGAACATATGTTTCTTGAGTTGCCGAATTGGGGGAGTCCGTGCGCTCAATTGAACTCTTTGCCGGGGCTGGTGGACTTGGTTTGGGCAGCAATCTGGCCGGTGCCATTCCGCAATTGATCGTTGAGCGCGACCGCTGGTGTTGCGCCACCTTGAGACGCAATGCCGCAGGGCAATGGCCTGAACCCTTCGAGGGCGATGTGCGCTCAGTCGATTTCAGCCCGTTTGAAGATTTGATTGATCTGGTGACTGGCGGACCGCCGTGTCAGCCATTCTCGGTGGGCGGGAAACACAAGGCGCATGCCGATCATCGCGATATGTGGTCGGAAGCAGTGCGGGCAGTGCGGGAAACCAGGCCGCGTGCTTTCGTGTTTGAGAATGTCAAAGGTCTGACGCGCGGCAGTTTCTCCGCCTATTTCAGCTACATCACTTTGCAGCTAACCTATCCTGAGTTGACCCGGACAGACGCGGAATCATGGCCCGAGCACCTTGCGCGGCTTGAACAGCACCACAGTTCCGGAAAGCGGACCGGGTTGCAATATCAGGTGATCCCTCCGCGTGTTCTTAACGCTGCCGACTACGGTGTACCCCAGCGGAGGGAACGCGTGTTTTTCGTTGGCTTTCGCGACGACATCTGCGCCAATTGGGCATTTCCCAAAGCGACACACAGCTTTGAGGCATTGCAACAGGACCAGTCCGAACGTGGCAGCTATTGGGAACTACGCCAGCTTCCACGTAATCGTCGAACAGGTTTCCGGCCAACCCGCGATGAAGCAAACGCCGCCTTGGCACCCTGGAAGACGGTTCGCGATGCCCTGGCCGGTCTGCCGGACCCGGAGTTACATCCCAAAGCAGCATCGCAATTTCTCAACCACCGGTTTCAGCCCGGTGCCCGCGCTTATCCCGGCCATACTGGCAGCCCGATCGATCTACCTGCCAAGGCCTTGAAGGCGGGGGTTCACGGGGTTCCCGGCGGCGAGAACATGTTGGTTCGCGACGATGGCCGCCTGCGCTATTTCACAGTTCGGGAGAGCGCCAGATTGCAGACGTTTCCCGACCACTTTGCCTTTGAAGGGTCATGGTCGGAAGCAATGCGGCAACTGGGCAATGCCGTTCCCGTCGATCTGGCAAGAGTTGTCACTGCCTCCGTGGCCAGCCATCTGGCATCGATTTATGGCTGATGCCTACAATCCGCTGGACAAGCTCAACCTCGGCAAGTCCGTTGTCGAGGCGCTGCTGGAGACTGGAGCAGAGCCGCTTGAAAGTATCCGGCCATTCGAAGGGGAGGGGATTTACGCGATCTATTATCATGGCCCATTCGAGCCTTACCAGCCGATTGCTGCACATGCGCTTCTACAGGCGCGCAATCCAATCTATGTTGGAAAGGCCGTGCCGTCCGGTTCGCGCAGAGGCGCAAGCTTGGCGACGACCAGCACCGGTCGATGGCTGTTCAGCAGAATTTCCGAACATCGGGACTCGATCAAGTCTGCGCAGAAATCTTGATGTGACAGATTTTTCGGTGCGCTATCTGGCGGTCGATGACATCTGGATTCCGCTCGGCGAGGCTCTCCTAATTTCGATGTTCAATCCGGTGTGGAATTGCTCGATCGACGGATTTGGCAACCATGACCCCGGTGCGGGC
This sequence comes from uncultured Alphaproteobacteria bacterium, assembly GCA_963777795.1. Classification (GTDB taxonomy): domain Bacteria; phylum Pseudomonadota; class Alphaproteobacteria; order Sphingomonadales; family Sphingomonadaceae; genus Novosphingobium. The sequence continues at coordinate 420,534 of CAVZRM010000001.1, read as the reverse complement.
CGATATAATGGGCTGCGGCCACTTTGGGATGTCCTCCACCCGGGCCGGAGCTGGGCCGATAAATGCAAGCCTCGCAGCGAAACGCGCGAGGAGATCTGGCGACAGATCATCGATTATTTTGCCGATCAATCAAAAGGAGAGCCTTCCTAGATGCCCCCAGCCCACACCGGTCACTGCTTCTGCGGCCAGCTGCGCTACAGCATCGACGCCGAACCGGTCGGCGCGCGGATGTGCTGGTGCCGCGATTGCCAGTATATCGCCAGCGGCTCTGCGACGGTGAACGTGCTGTTCCCGGACGCCGCAGTGCACTTCGAGGGCGAAGTTGCAAAACTCGAAAAAGTCGCCGACAGCGGTAACAGGGTCGAGCGCGGCTTTTGCCCCATCTGCGGTTCGCAGATGTATAGCCGCACGATCAAGCCAGCAGGCATGCCGATCCGCATCCGCGCGGGCACGCTCGACAATCCCGAACTGATGCCGCCGACTGGCTCGATCTGGACCGACAGCGCACCGAGCTGGGCGGTGTTCGATCCGGCACTGCCTCGGCATGGCAGGGGGCCGGATTCGCCGGTGATTGAGAGTTACTCCTGAACACACGCAGCATTCTTGTTCTGGAGCGACCCGGCATTGTTAAAGCGGTTGGCTAAACCGCGCGTTCCGGCAATATGACTCCCGACAAAGCAATCGGAAGTTGCCCACGATGAACAAGACTATCCAATCCGCCGAATTTCTCGCCGCGCGCGACATTCATGAGGAATGGGAAAGCGATTACCTCAACCCGGATATCGACCGGTTCTATGATGCCGCCTTTGCCCGGATCGTCAAGGAACTGGGTGCCCGGCCTGGCGAGAGCATCCTCGATGCCGGATGCGGCTATTGCTATCACGGATCGCGGCTGGCGCGGCTGGGGCTCTCGGTAACCGGTGTTGATTTCTCGCCGGCGGCCTTGGCCGAGGCACGGCGCAATCTGGCGGGAACAGGAATCGACATCGACCTGCATGAAGGCAGTCTGCTGGCCCTGCCCTTTGACGATGCCAGTGTTTCCCTATGTCATGTGCTGGGGAGTGCTGATGCATATCCCCGAAGTGGAGAACGCGCTGGACGAACTCGCGCGGGTGCTGGCTCCGGGCGGGCGGCTGGCGCTGTCCGAAAACAACCGCAACTCGCTGCATGTGCGTTTTTGGGAGAATGCGATCCTCACCGCCAAGCGGCTGCTGGGCAAGACTGTCCCGCGCCGCGACGACAGGCCGCAGGGCATCGAGGAATGGCGCAGCGAGGGCCTGATGATCCGCAAGATCGATGTCGACTGGCTGGAGAAATTCTACGCCGCGCGCGGCCTGAAACTGGTCGGCCGGTTCGCCGGTCAATTCACCGAAGCCTATACCAATGTTCCCGGCCGGGCGCTAAAGCGGCTGGTCTACCGCTTCAATGAAAGCTGGTTTCACCGCAACGGATCGCCCGGCCTGGCGCTCGGCAACATCCTGATTTTCGAGAAGGCCCGCTAGGCAGCACCCCGGATGTTCTTCAACTTCATCGACGAACTGCGCGCCGCAGGCATTCCCGCCTCGTTCAAGGAGCACCTGGTGCTGCTGGAAGCGCTCGACAAGGACGTCATCGACCAGACCCCCGAGGCCTTCTACTATCTCTCCCGCGCGACTTTCGTGAAGGACGAGGGCCTGCTCGATCGCTTCGACCAGGTGTTCAATCGCGTGTTCAAGGGCATCTTCTCCGATTACGGCCAGAACCCGGTCGATATCCCGGAAGACTGGCTGAAGGCGCTGGCCGAGCGTTATTTCTCCGAGGAAGAAATGGAGAAGATCAAGGCGCTGGGCTCGTGGGACGAGATCATGGAAACGCTCAAACAGCGGATCGCGGAGCAGGAAAAGCGCCACCAGGGTGGCAACAAGTGGATCGGCACCCAGGGCACCTCGCCGTTCGGCCATTCGGGCTACAACCCCGAAGGCGTGCGGATTGGCGGCGAGGGCAAGCATGGCCGCGCAATCAAGGTGTGGGAAAAGCGCGAGTTCGCCAACCTCGACAACACCCGCGAGCTTGGCACCCGCAACATCAAGGTGGCGCTCCGCCGGCTGCGGCGCTTTGCCCGCGAGGGCGCGGCCGAAGAGCTCGATCTCGACGCGACGATCAATGGCACCGCCAAGCAGGGCTGGCTCGATATCCACATGCGCCCCGAGCGGCACAATGCGGTCAAGGTGCTGCTGTTTCTCGACAACGGCGGCTCGATGGACCCGCATGTCAAGCTGGTCGAGGAGCTGTTCAGCGCCGCCACCGCCGAATTCAAGAACCTCGAATTCTTCTACTTCCACAACTGTCTCTACGAAGGCGTGTGGAAGGACAACAAGCGCCGCTTTTCCGAGCGCACCCCGACCTGGGACGTGCTTCACAAGTTCAGCCACGACTACAAGGTGGTCTTCGTCGGCGACGCGGCGATGAGCCCCTACGAGGTCAGCCATCCCGGCGGCTCGGTCGAGCATTTCAACGAGGAATCGGGCGCGGTCTGGCTCGAACGCGTGCGCCACGTCTATCCCGCCACGGTCTGGCTCAACCCGACGCCGGAAAAGCAGTGGGACTATTCGCAATCGACCCGGCTGATCCACGAGACTCATGGGCGGATCGATGTATCCGCTGACGCTGGAGGGGCTGGACGATGCGATGCGCGAACTGACGCGGAAGAAACATTGAGGGGGGACAGGCGATGACATGCTTGGCGGTTAATTGGATGCATTATCACCGCAATCTGCATCGCGACCTTCAGGCCAGCACTTGCAGTCCGTGCTTCTGGACGATGGCAAGCAGCTTGAGCGCCATCCCGCTGGGGCGCTTGGCTCCGGTCTCCCACTTCTCGATGGTGGACTCGCTGGTGTTCAAGTAGCGCGCAAAGACGGGCTGGCTCACCTTGTTGGCTTCGCGCAGCTTCTGAATATCCTTGGGCGCGAACGCCGGGGTCACAGATAGGCAGGCTCGCGTCAAAATCGCGCATGGTCGCCTTGTTGATCACGCCGGTGCGATACAGGGCTTGTGCGGAACTCGTGGACGGCTTCAGAGATCGCGCTCTTATATGTCTTCTTGGTCATGTTCCGGTCTCCGGTTGTAACGTGCGCGCTGGTCATAACGCGCCTTTGCAAATCTCAATCCAGTGTCCATCGGCAACTTGGCCATTGGCTTGATCCTGTGTCATCGCCCCATATTGCTTGGCAAGCGCACGCAGCCGTGCCAGATCGTCCGCATCGATGTTCGCCATATCCTGCTTGGCAAACAGAAATGCATAGACCCAATAATCCCCGCCGCGTGCCAGGATAATCGAGCGATACTGGTTGTTCGACAGCCGCTTCTTGAACACGCCGCCGCCCAGATCATCGGCCTGTCCCGCCATCACCTGAGCAATCGCCTTGCACAACACCGCGTCCGAAATCCGCGCCTTCTTTGCCGCCCGCGCAAACCATGCCGACTTGAAGGCACGCGGGGGAGGAGAATCAGGCACGAAATATAATAGCACTTGGTGCTATCTTTGCAAGAGCGATGTTGACGACATGCGCCGCCACCCGCCAAGAGGGGAAGCATGACGGTCACCGCGCCAATCTCCCTCAAAGGCAACGGCAATTGAGTGCACTGTCACCATAATTGGCGATTCATACTTAGCAAACACGCCGTGACAGGAAATCACCAGCAACCCAGCACATGAGGCCTAATCCAAGGCAGACGCCGATAAATAGCGCCAATCAGCTACGAGGCTCCAAGTTAATCCGCTCTTGTCGCGCTCGCGGGAAGTCCATAGGAGCTTTTCGACGTTCATCCAGCGCCCTTGAGGCAGCTTCGGCTTAATATGGTAACGCACTTTGAATGCGCTTCTTCAAGCCGCCGTCATCATCGCCCGCGCTCCATCGGAACGTTGCTCCGCGCCTGCCAGTTGTCATTGTCAGCCGCCGAATTACTGGTGACAATAAGGAATTACGGTGACAGTGCATATATTTCTCACCCCTCCCGGTCCAGCTCGTCCGGCAGATACTTCCGCGAGCGCCATTGCAGCACCGCCGCCGCCAGGGTCGCCGCGCCCACCAGCACTGCCAGCACCCAGCGCACGCTGTCCGCGCCGAAATCCGGCTTGAAATGGTCCGAAAGCTTGCCGATCAGCGGCGAGCCCAGGCCGAGGCCGAACAGGTTCTGCATCAGCAGGATCGAGGCGCTGGCGGTTGCCCGGCTGGTGGCCGGGACCAGGCCCTGCACGGCGCTATAGGCCGGGCCGACGTGCAGCCAGAGCAGACCGATAGCGGGGAAGAACAGCAGCACCGCCAGATGCCAGTCGGTCACCAGCAGTCCGGCCACCAACAGCGGGCAGGACAGGCCAAGCGACAGCGCCGGGGCGGTCATCAGATGCTGCTTGCCGCGCGCGCGCATCCGGTCGCCGATCTGTCCGCCATACCAGACGCCGAGCGCGGAGCCGATGCCATTGGCCAGGCCGAACCACAGCCCGGTCTGGCTGGCCGAGATGCCGAAGCTGCGCTGAAGATAGATCGGGCCCCAGATCATCATGCCGTAGTTGGCGGTGGCGGCGAAGGCGACCGAGGCGAGGATCAGGCGATTGGCGCGGCTGGACCAGATGTGGCCAAAGGCCACGCCAATGGTGGTCTGCGCCGCCTTGGCCGCTTCGGTAACCGGGGCCTCAGAGCGCGGGTCGCGCAGCAGCGCAAAGACGACCAGCGCCAGCAACACGCCCGGCGCGCCGACGACGACAAAGGCCCAGCGCCAGCCGATGGTATCGGCCAGATAGCCGCCCATCACCATGGCGATCAGTCCGCCCAGCGGCGGCCCCAGCTGATAGAACGACAGTGCCGAAGCGCGCTTTTCCGGCGTCGACAGCTCGGCAATCAGCGAATGCGCCGGCGGCGTGCCGCCTGCCTCGCCGATGCCGACACCGACCCGGGCGAGGAACAGCTGGACGAAATTGCCTGCCGCGCCGCACAGCGCGGTCATCGCCGACCAGGCAGCGAGGCAGACCGCGATCACCTTTACCCTGCTGGTTCCCGGCCGGTCGGCCAGCCTTGCGATGGGAATGCCGAGGCTGGTGTAGAACAGCGCAAAAGCTAGCCCGGTCATCAGGCCGATCTGCATGTCGCTGAGGCCCAGTTCGCTGGCAATCGGCTGGGCAAGTATCGCGACGATCTGGCGGTCGAGGAAATTGAGGATGTAGACGAGCAGCAAGACGCAGATCGTCAGCTTGACGCGATTTTCGGACATTGCTGGCATCAGCCTCCCCCTTCCAGGTGCAGTTGTGCCCCCAGGTATTTTGCCGGTCAAGAATGGGGCTCAATAGAGCAGAAGACGCCCGGTTTCCTCGAGCCAAAGCGCTTCGTCAGCCCCGGCCAGCCTGTCCAGATCGCCCGCTTCGCTGCCCGCGTCGTCAACCCATTCGCGCAAGGCCGGGCCGCCGTTGATGACATCGATCGCCAACCGGTCGAAGACATATTCATAGGGGAAATCGCGCCAGATAGCGTAACCGGGATAAAGCCGCCGGATCGCCTTGAAGGCCAGCGCCTGCAAGCGCCAGGGGCGGAAGGCGTGATGGTCATAAAACCGTCCCTCAGCATGAATCATAAGTCCGCTGCACAAACCTTTGATATGTTTGTGAAACGTCGGCTCGAACCAGCATTCGCGGAGCGCGCAGCCCGCCAGCCAGTCCGGGGCGAAGCGCTGCATTTCTGCCAGCACCGCCCTGGCATCGACATCCGGCGCGCCAAACAGCACTTCGAGCGGCCGGGTGGTGCCCCTGCCCTCCGACAATGTCGCGCCTTCGAGCATCACCGTCCCGGCATAAGCGCGGGCCATGTTGAGATTGGCGGCGTTGGGGCTGGGGTTGATCCAGATGCGGCTTTCCGGCCAGCCGAAGCCAGGCGCTGTATCGGGCTTCCAGCTTTCCATCGTGATTACATGATATTCGACATCGATCTTGAAGTGATCGATGAACCATTGCCCCATCTCGCCCATGGTCAGCCCGTGGCGCATCGGCATCGGCCCTGCCCCGACGAAGCTTTCGTGGCCCGGCAGCAGCAGCGTGCCCTCCACCGGGCGTCCGGCGGGATTGGGCCGGTCGAGCACCCACACCGCCTTGCCGGTTCCCGCCGCCGCCTCCAGCAGATAAAGCAGCGTAGTGACGAAAGTGTAGATGCGGCAGCCGAGGTCTTGCAGGTCGAACAGGAAGACATCGGCGGTTGCCATCATCTGCTCAGTCGGGCGGCGCACTTCGCCGTAGAGACTGAACAGCGGAATATGATATTGCGGATCGATCTCGTCTGCGGTCTCGACCATGTTGTCCTGCTTGTCGCCCTTGAGCCCGTGCTGCGGTCCGAAGGCGGAGGTGACGTTAACCCCGGCGGCGATCAATGCGTCGAGCGAATGGGTCAGGTTTTCCGTCACCGAAGCGGGATGCGCGACCAGCGCGATGCGCTTGCCGGCGAGCGGTTTCCTCAGTTCCGGGTCCGCCAGTAGGCGGTCGATACCGAATTTCATGGGGCCAGATGACATCAAACGCGCGGTGCCGGAAGTGTCAGGGCGAAGCAAGTGGGGTGGTGGAAATCGGGCTTGCCGGGGGGATGGGCGAGCGCCCAGTAACTCTTCGCGCCGTCGTCTTCTTCGATCACTGCGGAGAGGCCAACGCGAACGCGGCCCCGGGGAATGGCATCGAGCGTTACGGTCAGCACATAAAGTTTCTCGCCGCTCGCGCCGGAAATCGTCGGCGCTGTCGCCATGGCGAGATCGCGCATGCCGGCGCGGTAATCGTCGAAGCGATAGGCCGCCCAGCGCTCGGAGGGCGAAAAGTTGTATTCGTCATAGGCGAGGCCGCCCTCGGCCATGACGTAGAGCTCGAAGCAGGTGGTCTGCCACAGGCCCTCTGCCCGCCCCTTGCCCGCGAAGGCCGGCAGCACCAGCTGCTCGCAACCGGCGACCTGCCAGCGCAACATGAGGCGGCCCTCGGCCGTCTCCACCCACCGCACATCGACCGAACGGACTCCGGATGGTGGCGCATCGTGGTGGGCAGTCAGGTGATACGTTCCCATGCCGCTTTCCCCGTGCTAGGCGGCGCCCCGAAATGACCAGCGCCATGTCCCTGTACAACTCTCCCCTGCTCCGCCTGCTCGACGAGCGCGGCTACATCCACCAGCAGACCGATGCGGCCGGGCTCGACGCCCTGGCACAAAAGCAGGTTGTTCCCGGCTATATCGGCTTCGACGCCACTGCGCCATCGCTGCATGTCGGATCGCTGGTGCAGATCATGATGCTGCGCCGGCTCCAGCAGGCCGGGCACCAGCCGATCGTGGTGATGGGCGGCGGCACCACCAAGGTCGGCGATCCTTCGGGCAAGGACGAGAGCCGCAAGATGCTGACCGGTGCGGACATCAAGGCCAATATCGCCTCGATCCGCACCATTTTCGAGCGGCTGCTGACCTTCGGGGATGGCCCGACCGATGCCGTGATGATCGACAACGACGACTGGCTGTCGCAGCTTTCCTATGTCGAGCTGCTGCGCGATGTCGGCCCGCACTTCACCATCAACCGCATGCTGACCTTCGATTCGGTCAGGCTGCGGCTCGAGCGCGAGCAGCCGCTGACCTTCCTCGAATTCAACTACATGATCCTTCAGGCCTACGACTTCCGCGAACTGGCGCTGCGCCAGCAGTGCCGCTTGCAGATGGGCGGGTCGGACCAGTGGGGCAACATTATCAATGGCATCGAACTGACGCGGCGCATGGAGGGCATCGACCTGTTCGGGCTGACCACGCCGCTGCTGACCACGGCGGACGGCGCGAAAATGGGCAAGACCGCGGCGGGCGCGGTCTGGCTGAACCCGGACATGCTGCCCGACTGGGATTTCTGGCAATTCTGGCGCAACGTCGACGACCGCGATGTCGGTCGCTTCCTGCGGCTGTTCACCGACCTGCCGCTGGGCGAGATCGCCCGGCTGGAGGCGCTCGAAGGCAGCGAAATCAACGCCGCCAAGGTGGTGCTGGCCAATGCCGTCACCAGCTTGTGCCGCGGCGAGGATGCCGCGCGCACGGCCGAAGCGACTGCCGCTGCGACCTTCACCGGCGGCGGCATGGGCGAGGACCTGCCCAGCTGGCCGATCCCGCCCGAGGGCTGCACCATCGTCGATGCGCTTTGCGGAATCGGATTTGCCGCCAGCCGGGGCGAGGCCAAACGGCTGGTCGCGGGCGGCGGTGCGCGGCTCGATGGCGCGGCGATCGGCGATGAAGGCCACCGCATCGATCCCGCCAAGGGCGAACAGCGCCTCTCCGCCGGCAAGAAAAAGCACGGCGTGCTGCGCTCTGCCCAGCGCACTTCGCGATGACTGCTGCTCTCCCCCATTAGCCAAGCTCAGGACAGGCTTGCGGGAGCGGGTACGAAGGTATGGGGGGGGGTGACCTGGGGTTGAGCACCATCAAGCCCACCCCGCCAGTTCCCGCCGCACCAGTCCTTCCAGCATCGCCGTGCCCGCCGCGCTGTCGTTGAGGCAGTCGAGCACGGCAAACTCCGCCCCCCCCGCGCCGAGAAACTGCGCCCGGCCCCGGATCGCCAGTTCCTCGCGGGTTTCGAGGCAGTCGGCGGAAAAGCCCGGGGCAGCCACGGCGAGCGCCCGGGTGCCGCGCGCCGCCTCGCCCGCCAGTACCGCGTCGGTCGCCGGTTCGAGCCATTTCGCCTTGCCGAAGCGCGACTGGAACGCGGTCTCGATGCGCAGCGCGGGAAAGTCCGCCGCCAATGCCTCGCCGAGCAGCCGCGCGGTTTTGCGGCACTGGCAGTGGTAGGGATCGCCGAGGTGCAAGGTCCGCTCGGGCATGCCGTGAAAGCTGAGCAGCAGCACTTCGGGGCGGAAGCGCAGCGCGGCCAGTTGCCGGGCAATGTCGGTGCGCAAGGCTTCGATGTGCAGGGGGTCGTCGAAATAGGGCGGCAGGGTGCGGATCGCCGGTTGCCAGCGCATTGCCTTCAATGCGTCGCCCAGCGCATCGGTCGCGCTGGCCGTGGTCGCGCCCGAATATTGCGGATAGAGCGGCGCGACGAGCACGCGTTCGCACCCCCCCGCCTTCAGCCGCGCCAGTTCGCCCGCCATGGCGGGGTTGCCATAGCGCATTGCCCAGCCGACCTGCACGCCCTCCCCCAGCCGGGCCTGAAGCGCCGTGGCCTGCGCCGCCGTGATCGCGGCGAGCGGCGAGCCTGCCTCGGTCCACACCTGCGCATAGGCATGGGCGCTCTTGCGCGGACGGGTGGTGAGGATAACCCCGCGCAGGATCGGCTGCCACAACAGCGGCGGGATCTCGACGACGCGGCGGTCGGAGAGGAATTCGGCGAGATAGCGGCGCACGGCGGCAGACGTCGGCGCGTCGGGGGTGCCGAGGTTGACCAGCAGCAGGCCCACCCTGGCTGGCGCGACCGGAGGATGATCCGGCGGGCGGTTCATATGTCCTCCGACAGCAGCGGCAGCTTGCGGAAGCGCAGCCCGGTGGCGGAAAACAGCGCGTTGGCGATGGCCGGGGCGACAGCGGCGACGCCCAGTTCGCCGGGATCGGCAGCCGGGGCGTCGCTGTCGATCAGCTCGACCGCGATCGCAGGGCAATCGGCGAGCAGCGGCAGGCCGAGCGCACCGATGCGGCCGATCTCGGGCAGGCCATCGACATAAGCAGTGCTTGAGCCCAGCGCGAGGCCGATGCCATAGACCAGTCCGCCCTCGATCTGCTGGCGGGCAATGTCGAGATTGACCACGCGGCCAATGTCAGCGACCGCACCGATGCGGTCGACCCGGACACCGCTCTCGTCGCGCCGGGCAGTGGCGATGACGGCGATGCGGCCTTCTCCGGCTCCATTGGTGGCAATGACATGGCAAGCCAGCCCCTGGCCGCTGGCGTCGGCCCCGGCATCCCAATTGGCCATGGCCGCCACGCGTTGCAGGCAGGCGACCAGGCGCGGGTCGTGGCCGAGCATGGCCACGCGATAGGACAGCGGCTCGCGCCCGGCGCGATGCGCCAGTTCGTCGATGAAACTCTCGGTGAAGAACGCGGTGTAGCCGTGGGCATTGCCGCGCAGCCGGCCGGTAGGAAGCGCGATACGCACCGGCACATGCTCGATCGCCATGTCCGGAATGGCATAGGGCGGCATCGCCCCCGCCAGGGCGAGCGCATCGCCCACGCCCTCGCTGTCCGCCATGGCGCTGGTGGCAGTCTGCCCGCCGAACAGGCGGCGGCCGAATTCGTGGCCGCTGGGCGGCATGGCGAGCCGGGCCTTCCAGCCGGAAATCGCACCGCCTTCGGCCAGTTTCGCCGCCATGACCGCTGCCACCGGCGGGCGCGGCGGGCCGGCGAGATGCTCCTGCCAGCGCGACCAGGTGAGCTGGACCGGCTTACCGACCGCCCGGGCGATGGCCGCGACCTCGATGGCGTGGTCGTGTTCCAGCCGTCGGTCGAAACTGCCGCCGGCGGGCATCGGATAGAGCACCGTGTCGTGCTCATCGACGCCCGCCGCCTCGGCCGCCGCCCGGCGTGCCGCTTCGGGAGCCTGCGCCGCGATCCACAGCTCGAGCTTGCCGTCGCGCAGCCGCGCAGTGGCGCTAGCGGTCTCCAGCGTGGCGTGCAGCGCGGGTGCGGCGTCATAGCGCAGCGCGAGGGCGAAAGGGCGCTCCGCGAGATTGCCGGCATCGCCGATCTCCTGCACCAGCGCCGCTTCGCCGCTGGTCAGCGCGGCGTCCAGCGCGGCTTCGATCCTGGCGCTGTCGGCGCGCTGCGTGGCGCGAAAGGCCGGCGCGATGGCGGCAAGCGCGCGCTCCGCCGCCCACCAGTCACTGGCCACTGCGGCAAGCCAGCGCTTGCCCTTGACCAGCGACACCAGCCCTGAAATTCCCTCGGCCTTCGCCTTGTCGAAAGCGGCCAGCTCGGCATCGCCGATGGGGCCGTGGCGGATCGCGGCATGGACCATTCCGGGCAGGCGGATGTCGCCGGCGAACAGGAAGCTGCCATCGACCTTGGAGGGAAGATCGAGGCGCGGATACTTGAGCGGAGCGGCGGCGGCCTGCGGTCCGGGACGTTCGCGCGCCGGAGCCTCGCGCAGCGGCGGCGCGTCGGGCGGGGCGAGCGCGGCGGCGTCATCGGCGAGGTCGCCGAAGGACAGGCGTTTTGTTCCGTGGACAATGAAGCCGCCCTGCGCGTCGCAGGCCCGCCAGTCGACATCCCAGCGCGCTGCGGCGGCCTTGGCGAGCACGGCGCGAACCCCGGCAGCGGCGAGGCGCGCCGGACCTTCGTAGGCGGCGAGCGACATGCCCTCGGCCGTCGCCGTGAAACGGTGGTCGCGTGCCCAGCGGCCGGTCACCGGTCCGCCGGGCGAAGAACCCAGCTCCGGGAATGCCGGCATCCACAGCTCCGCCCAGCGCGCGGCGAGCGGCAGGTTGGCATAGTGCGCGCTGACCGGCGCGGGTTCGACCGCGATTTGCCGCCAGTCCGCGCCCAGTTCGACCGCGACCACTTGCGGGATCAGCGTGGTGATCCCCTGCCCCATTTCGAGTTGTGGCACTGCGACGGTCACTACCCCGTCGCGCGACAGCTTGATCCAGGCGTCGAAAGCCACCTCGTCGCGCCCGGCGGCAAGCGGCAGCGGATATTTGCGCGGGCGCAGCGCATAGCCGAGCGCCAGTCCGCCGCCGGCCAGCGCGCCGATAACGATCTGGCGGCGACTCAGCTCCATCTCAGCGCGCCCGGTTGTCCAGCCAGGTGCCGACACGCCGGGCGATCGCGGCGAAGGCATCGGCCTGCGGGCCATCCCCGGCAGCGGGCGGAGTACCGGCATCGCTCGCCTGACGGATCGCCAGGTCGAGCGGAATGCGCCCGAGGAAAGCATGGCCCATCGCCGACGCTGCCGCTTCCGCACCGCCGTGGCCGAAGGGATCGCTGGATTCGCCGCAATGCGGGCAGAGATAACCTGCCATGTTCTCGACCAGGCCGACAATCGGCACCCCGGTCTGCTCGAACAGCTGCATCGCCCGCGCGGCGTCCATCAGCGCGAGGTCCTGCGGGGTGGAGACGATCACCGCGCCATCGGGCTTGAAGCGCTGCACCATGGTCAGCTGAACGTCGCCGGTGCCGGGCGGCAGGTCGACCACCAGAACCTGCGTGTCGCCCCAGTCGGCGTCGATCAGCTGCGACAGCGCGTTGCCCGCCATCGGCCCGCGCCAGGCGATGGCGCGGCCCGGCTCGATCAACTGGCCCATCGACAGCATCGGCACTCCCCACGGGCTTTGCACGGGAAGCAACTGCTTGTCGCGCGCATCGGGCCGGATGCCCTCGGTCGCCAGCAGGCGCGGTTGCGAGGGGCCATAGATATCGGCATCGACCAGCCCGACCTTGCGCCCCGCCCGCGCCATGGCGACGGCGAGATTGGCCGCAAGCGTCGACTTGCCGACCCCGCCCTTGCCCGATCCGACCGCGAGGATCAGCGGACGCGGGTTCGCGCCGCCGCGCTCGGCGGTCATCGCCACGCGCACCTCGGCGATGCCCGGGAGCACGCGCAGCGCCGCCTGCACCGCTTCCTCCAGCCGCTCGCGCTCGAGCTTGTCGAGCCCGGCGACATCGAGCACCAGCGTGGCGACGCCATCGGCCAGCCGCAGCGATTGCAGCCGGCTCTGCGCCAGCGGCGGCAGCGCCGCTTTCAGCGATTTTTCGTCGTCGTCAGCGCTCATTGCCGCCCCAAATGCGAATTTGCGCTCCACTAGCGGGAAAAAGCGGGGGCAGGCACTGTTTTTGTTGCACTGCCGTTCCTATAAGATGCGGCATGAAAACATTCGGCGAAGCAATCGCGAGCAGGGTTCTGGCCATGGCCGGCCGCAAGAACCCCTGGGGCAGCGGTGACAAGGGGGATGCGCCGGAGACGGGCAACCCGGGCAATGGCGATGGTCCGGTGGCCGGCGACGGCGACAAGGCCGGACCGGACGGCCCGCGCGGACCGCGCAATCCCTGGCTGCCGCCCGGTGCCCCGCCGCCGCGCCGCTCGGCCAGCATCGAGGACCTGTTTCGCCCCAAGGACGGCCCGCGTCGCCCTGGCGGGGGCGGCGGCGGCGGATTGGGCGGCGGCTTCCCGCGCATTCCGCAGCGCCCCGACGGCAAGAGCTGGTTTTCCCTGATCGCCGGCGGCGTGGTGGTGGTCTGGCTGTTTGCCGGCACCGTGCACATGCTCGGCCCCAAGGACCAGGGCATCGTCACCACGTTCGGCAGTTACAGCCACACCATCGGCCCCGGCGTCTCGCTGACCATGCCCTGGCCGATCCAGAACGTCGATGTCACCGATGTCACCTCGATCCGGCGCGACACGATTCCCGACAGCGACGCCGAAAAGCTGATGCTGACCAGCGACAAGAACCTCGTCGATTTGTCCTATCTGGTGCGCTGGAACATCAAGAACCTCGAGCTTTTCAAGTTCCGGCTCGACGATCCGGAAGACACGGTCAAGGAAGTCGCCGAGGCGGCGATGCGGGCCACTGTCGCCGAAGTGGCGCTCAACGATGTCATCGGCGGCACCGGGCGCGGCATGATCGAGCAGAATGTGCGCACCCGCATGCAGGCGGTGCTCGATGCCTACAAGGCTGGCGTGCTGATCCAGGGGGTGGAGCTCAAGAAGACCGATCCGCCTGAAAAGGTCGTCACCGCCTTCCAGAACGTCAACGTCGCGCAGCAGCAGGCCGAGCGCTATCAGGCTGAGGCGCGCGCCTGGGCCGGGCAGGTGATGGCCATCGCCCAGGGCGAGGCAACCGCCTTCGACAAGGTTTACGCGCAATACAAGCTCGCCCCCGAAGTGACCCGGCGGCGGCTCTATTACGAAACCATGGAACGCGTGCTGCGCAACAACGAGAAGGTGGTGGTCGAAGCCAATGGCGTGACCCCCTACCTGCCGCTCGCAGAAGTGCGCCGCAGGGCTGCGCCCGCCGAGATAGCGGCACCCGCACCCAAGTCAGGAGGCCAGTGATGCTGCGCGACATCTGGGAAACCCACCGCTCGGCGCTGATCGTGATCGCCGGGGCGCTGCTCGTCGCGCTGTCGACCGTGATCGTCGTGCCCGAAACCGAACAGGCGGTGGTCATCCGGCTCGGCGAACCCAACCGCGTTATCAACCGCTTCCGGCCGAATACCGAGTTCGGTTCGACCGGCGCGGGGCTCACCTGGCGCATTCCCTTCATGGAACGGCTGGTGCGGATCGACCGGCGCATCCTCTCGGTCGACATGCAGTCGCAGGAAGTGCTCTCGACCGACCAGTTGCGGCTGCAAGTCGATGCCTATGCCCGCTACCGGATCATCGATCCGGTGCGCATGGTGCGCACCGCCGGCACCACCGAGCGCGTGGGCGAACAGTTGCAGCCGATCTTCACCTCGGTGCTTGCGCCAGGAACTGGGCAAACGCACCTTCCAGTCGCTGCTCACTGCCGATCGCGGCGCGGCCATGGTGCAGATCCGCCAGAACCTCGACCAGCAGGCGCGCGAATACGGCGCGCAGGTGATCGACGTGCGAATCAAGCGCGCTGATCTGCCCGAAGGCGCGCTCGAGAGCACATTTGCCCGCATGCAGGCAGCGCGCGAGCAGGAAGCCACGACAATCCGCGCCGAGGGACAGAAGAACGCACAGATCATCCGCGCCGAAGCCGAAGCCCAGGCGGCGCAAATCTATGCCGAGGCGTTCAACAAGGACCCGGTGTTCTACGATTTCTATCGCGCGATGAAGAGCTACGATGCGACCTTCGCCGATCCCGACAGCAAGGCCGGCAGCACCATCATCCTGTCGCCCGACAACGACTACCTGCGCCAGTTCAAGGGCCGCTGAAGCCCGCACCAAGGCGCACCATTCAATTCCGGTTAAGCCTTGCGGGCTTGTATCGGCATCCGCCCAGCGGCGCTCCCCGCGCCGCCAGCGAAGGAAAACGAAGGACGTGACGACTGTGCGCTATGCCTATGGAGTAACTGCTGCCCTGTTGCTGGGCGGAGCCACCCTCACCGTTGCCACCGGTTATCCTGCCGGTGCGCAGGTGGCGCAAAATGACAGCCAGCAGATGCAGACGGTGGTGCCGCGCGTCGGCGCACCGTCCAGCTTCGCCGATCTCACCCAGCAGCTCGCCCCCGCCGTGGTCAACATCTCGACCCGCCAGCGGGTGCGCGTCGCCAGCACCAATCCGTTTGCCGGAACCCCCTTCGAGGACATGTTCGGCGGCGGCCAGCAGGGCCAGCAGGGTCCGCAGACCCGCGAGGCGCAATCGCTGGGTTCGGGCTTCATCGTCTCGCCCGACGGTTATGTTGTGACCAACAACCATGTGATCACCGCCGACGGCCAGGGGCAGGTCGAATTGATCACCGTGACCATGCCCGACGGCACCGAATATGCCGCGAAACTGATCGGTCGCGATGCCGCCTCCGATCTCGCGGTGCTCAAGATCGCCGCCGCCAAGACATTGCCCTTCGTCAAGTTCGGCGATTCCCGCGGTGCCCGCGTCGGCGACTGGGTGATCGCCATCGGCAACCCATTCGGGCTCGGCGGTTCGGTGACCTCGGGAATCATTTCGGCGGTCTATCGCAACACCGGCTCGGGCTCGGCCTATGACCGCTATCTCCAGACCGACGCGGCGATCAACCGCGGCAATTCGGGCGGGCCGATGTTCGACATGAAGGGCCAGGTTATCGGCATCAACAACGCGATCTTCTCGCCCACCGGCGGCAGTGTCGGCATCGGCTTCGCGATCCCCGCCGAAACCGCAGCCCCGATCGTCGACCGGCTGATGAAGGGCCAGACAATCGAGCGCGGCTATCTCGGCGTGCGCATCCAGCCGCTTAACGAGGATCTGGCCGATTTGCTGGGCATTCCGCACCGCAAGGGCGAATTCGTCCAGGCGGTCGAACCGGGCAAGCCGGCGGCGGCGGCCGGCATCGTGCCGGGAGACGTCGTGCTCAGGGTCAATGGCAAGGATGTCGGCCCGGACCAGACACTTTCGTACATTGTCGCCAACCTGGCACCGGGAACCCGCATTCCCATCGACCTCGTCCGCGATGGCCGCCGCATGACCGTCTCGGCCACGGTCGGCAAGCGCCCGAGCGAAGAAGAGCTCGCCCAGCAGACCTTCGATCCCAATCAGGGCCAGGCCGACGATCCGCTGAAACCCAAGCAGCAGGGCGAAGGCCTCGCCGAAAAGGCAATGGGGCTCTCGGTGCTGCCGATGACCCCGCAGATCGCCCGCCAGCTCGGTGCCAGCGAGGACACGCAGGGGCTGGTGATCACGGTGGTCGATCCCTCGTCGGACGCGGGCTCCAAGGGGCTCCAGCGCGGTGACATCGTGCTTTCGGCGAACTATCGCCCGATCGGCACGGTGGCGGGCCTCGAAGAGGCGATCCGGCAGGCCAAGACGGGCAATCGCGTCGCCGTGCTGCTGCGAATCCAGCGCCGCGGCCAGCCGGCGACCTACGTGCCGGTCAGGCTGCGCTGACGTGTGATTTGCAAGCAGATGGCAGAGCCGTGATCGATCCTGCCCCTCCGGGCAGGGCTATCGCCGATTCGTGAGGAGGCTGGGGAGGAAGCCCGCGCGGATGGGCGAATCAGCTCACCCTGCCGTCGGGCTTGATGGCAAGGCGCATGCTCTCCGAGCTCTGCATCCGCGTCGCTATTTTCGGACAAGCGCCCTGACGCCGGTGGATAGTCCGGCCTGTCTGACTGGACCGCCGCGCAGCCGGGCCGATAGAACCGCGCGGCGACTTGGCTTGGGCATGGGGAAATGCGCGTGCAATCCGAAGGACCGTTTCCGGCCACATCGCGCCTGCTCCCGCCCGCCCTGCTCCCCTTCGCCCTGCTCTTCACCTTCGCGTTGCTGACCCGCGTGTCGGTGTTCGGCGACACCAACTATTTCAACGACGAGTATTTCTACTTTCAGGGCGGGCTGCGGCTGCACCAGGGCGAACTGCCTTATGTCGATGTCTGGGATCGCAAGGGGCCGGGGCTGTTCCTGACTTACGGGCTGGCCGCTGCCTTCTCCAGCTCGGTGATCGCCTACCAGGCGCTGGCCCTGGTTTCGGCGACGGCAACGGCATTCTGCGTTTACCTGATCGCACGGCACTTCACGGGACGCAGCGGTGCGACGCTGGGGGCGGCGCTCTATCTTGTCATGCTGGTGTTCTTCGGTGGCGGCGGCGGGCAGTCGCCGGTGTTCTACAACCTGTGGACGGCACTCGCAGCGCTTGGCGTGGTGCGCGCGCTGCCGGATTTGCAGCGCGGCCAGCGCCCCCGTTGGCTCTATGCCGCCATGGCGTCGGCCGGCTTTGCGCTCACCTTCAAGCAGACCGCAATCTGCGAGGGGCTGTTTCTCGGCGGCTTTGCCCTGTGGCAGCTGTGGCGCGGCGGTGCGCCGCCCCGTCGTCTCGCCGCAATCGCGCTGGGCATGCTGGCGGCAGGCGCGGCACCCATGGCGCTGTTCGGCACCTTTTACGCGCTCGCCGGCCATTTCCCCGAGTTCTGGCACGCGATGGTCGGGGCCAATCTCGCCAAGGCCTATAACCCGGCGGGCGACGCCTGGCAGCGGATCGGCACGCTTGCCACGCTGATCGCGCCCGCCATGCTCCCCGCGCTGGCAGGTGCAGCCCTGCGCGGAGAGAACGGCGAGGCCCCGCGCGGTTTCCTTGCCGGCTGGCTGCTCGCAGGGCTCGCCGGCGTGGCGATCGTGCCCAACTTCTATGAGCATTACCTGCTGCCGCTGTGTCTGCCGGTCAGCGTCGCGGCGGCACGAGCTTTCGGCTGCCACCGGCTGGGCCGCATCTATGGCGCTGCAGTGATCGTGTTTGGCCTGCTGTTCGGCACCGCGCTCGATTTCGCCACCCGGCGGCAGTCGCGCGAGGCCATGGCGGCCTTGGCGGCAGACATCCGCGCATCGGCCCCCACCCCGCGCCTGCTGGTGTTTGAAGGGCCGGTCGATCTTTACCGGCAGGTGGGCAGCTATCCGCCGAGCCCGCTCTATTATCCGCTGCACCTGTATTTTCCGGCAGAACACAATGTTTCGCACATTGCCAGCGCCGATGCGGTGCGCGCGATCCTGGCCTGGCGACCGACCGCCGTGGTGACCTATCACGACTTCCCCGCCTACGACGAAAACCCTGCAACCGCGCCGCAAGTCCACGCTTATATTGCGGCGCATTGCACGCTGAAGGCGCAGCGGCGGCTGCCCGAGGTCTATTCGGCGCACCTCGTCGATCTCTGGCTGTGTCCCGGTACCGCCCGCTGATCCGCGCCGCTTTGCCCCGACGCATTCCGCGCGCAGTGCGCATTAGGAAGTTATCAAAGTTTTCACCCTAACGTTCAAGCAACAGATCGCTGGAATTTCCGCGATCCCGACCGGCTGTTACAGGGAATCGGTTTCGATATGAGCGCATTCGGGCGACGCACGGGAGCAAGCGGCATGCAGCCGGCCCGGCCGGCATTCGGCGTGGCACGCCCGATGAAGGGCGGCAGCGGCAATTCCGCGCAATCGGGCGCGCCGGTACCCGGCGGTGCCCCGGTGCCTGGCGGCGACCAGTTTCCGCCACTGCCAACCGAGGACGCTCACAACCGGCCGGGCGACGCAGGTTCGCTCAAGGCCGACGCGATGACCCGGCTGGCCGACCGCGCCAACGCGATCAACGAAGGGCAGCAACAGGCCGAGGGCTTCGAAGCCTCGGTTCACAAGATCAAGGAACAGGTGCTCCCCCGCCTGCTCGAACGCGTCGATCCCGAAGCGGCGGCGACGCTGACCAAGGACGAGCTCAGCGAGGAATTCCGCCCGATCATCCTCGAGGTTCTGGCCGAGCTCAAGGTCACGCTCAACCGGCGCGAACAGTTCGCGCTGGAGAAGGTGCTGATCGACGAACTGCTCGGCTTCGGACCGCTCGAGGAACTGCTCGGCGACCCGGACATATCCGATATCATGGTCAACGGGCCATTGCAGACCTACATCGAAAAGAAGGGCAGGCTCCAGCTCGCGCCGATCCAGTTCCGCGACGAGCAGCACCTGTTCCAGATCGCCCAGCGCATCGTCAACCAGGTCGGCCGCCGTGTCGATCAGACCACGCCGCTGGCCGACGCCCGCCTCAAGGACGGCAGCCGCGTCAACGTCATCGTGCCGCCGCTGTCGCTGCGCGGCACCGCCATCTCCATTCGTAAGTTCTCGGAGAAGCCGATCACGCTCGACATGCTGCGTGACTTCGGCTCGATGTCCGACAAGATGTGCACCGCGCTCAAGATCGCGGGTGCCTGCCGGATGAATGTCGTCATCTCGGGCGGCACCGGCTCGGGCAAGACCACCATGCTCAACGCGCTCTCCAAGATGATCGATCCGGGCGAGCGCGTGCTGACCATCGAGGACGCCGCAGAACTCCGGCTCCAGCAGCCGCACTGGCTGCCGCTGGAAACCCGCCCGCCCAATCTCGAAGGCCAGGGCGCGATCACCATCGGCGATCTCGTCAAGAACGCGCTGCGTATGCGCCCTGATCGGATCATCCTCGGCGAAATCCGCGGCGCGGAGTGTTTCGACCTTCTCGCGGCGATGAACACCGGCCACGACGGTTCGATGTGTACGCTGCACGCCAACTCCCCGCGCGAATGCCTTGGCCGTATGGAAAACATGATCCTGATGGGCGACATCAAGATCCCCAAGGAAGCGATCAGCCGCCAGATCGCCGAGTCGGTCGATCTCGTGGTGCAGGTCCAGCGTCTGCGCGACGGCTCGCGCCGCACCACCAACATCACCGAAGTGATCGGCATGGAAGGCGATGTCATCGTCACCCAGGAGCTGTTCAAGTTCGAATATCTCGACGAGAACGAGGACGGCAAGATCATCGGCGAATTCCGCGCCTCGGGCCTGCGCCCCTATACGCTTGAAAAAGCCAGGCAATTTGGTTTCGACCAGGCGTTTTTGGAAGCTTGCCTCTAGGACGCCAGCCACTCCTTCACGGCCAGCGCCAGCAAGACGCAGGCGGCTAGCAGCGCCCAGAAGAACACCCCGGTCCACGGCACGAACCCCACTGCATCGGGATCGCTGCGGCGCATGCGGCGGCGGTCGCCGAGCCAGGCGAGCAGCGCCAAGGCCGTTGCAAGTCCGCAGGCCAGGGCAAGATAGTCGGCTTCGAATTCCATGCCCCGCCCTTGCCATGCAGCGCCTCGCAGCTAAAGCCGCCAGGTGCATCATCCCCAGCGCCCGATCTTTGCCCTCTGCGTCAGAATTGCCGGTGCGGCTTCGTTTTCAACGATGGCGATGCTGATCAAGCTGGCCGGCGAGAGCGGCATCGCGCTGCCCGAAATCATGTTCTGGCGGCAATTTGTCACTGTGCCGCTGATCCTTGGCTATTTGCTGCTGCGCGGTGAAATGGTGCGTCTCCGGACCCGAATCCCGGGCACTCATGCCATGCGCTCGGTGGTCGGGATGGTCGGCATGGTCTTCAATTTCCTCGCCGTGCTGCTGCTGCCGCTGGCCGAATCGATTACGCTGGGCTTCACCACACCGCTGTTCGTCGTGGTCATCGCCGCGCTGGTTCTGCGCGAATTTATCGGTCCCTGGCGCTGGACGGCGGTGGCGCTCGGCTTTGCCGGGGTGCTGGTCATCGCCCAGCCTGGCGGCGGCCAGATACCTTTGCTTGGCGGCCTCATCGCCCTGGCCGCCGCACTGACGACCGCCCTGGTCACCTTCCTGATCCGCGACATGGGGAAGACCGAAGAGCCGCTGCAGATCGTCTTCTATTTTGCCCTCTGCGGCTCGGCGATGATGCTGGTGTTGCTGCCGTTTTACGCGACGGCGCACAGCCCGCAGCAATGGCTGCTGCTGCTGGGGGTCGGACTTGCCGGATTGGGCGGCCAGCTTGGCCTGACTGCATCCTTGCGCCACGGCGCGATCGCCAGTGTTGCGGTGATGGACTATACCGCGCTGATCTGGGCGACGCTCTATGGCTGGCTGGTCTGGGACCATCTGCCGCCGCTGTCCACCTGGCTCGGCGCTCCGCTCATCGTCGCGGCGGGGCTGACCATCGCCTGGCGCGAACACCGCCTCGCCCGGAATCCCTCACCGGTCACCGCAGCGGAACTCGATTGAGCCAATCATGGTTTAAGGCCATGAGCAAAGCCGAACTCACAACTATCGAAAAAGGATCGCACCATGTTTCGCAAATTTCTGTTCGCCCTCGCTGCCGGCAGCATCGCGCTCACGGCGGCGGCCTGCAATACGGTCAAGGGCGTGGGCCGCGACATCGAGTTCGGTCGGCTCGGCCGGCGACCGGGCAATTAATTAGCCGGCGCGTCGTCGCCGCGCCAGGCGAGCACCGGACGGCGCGCCGCCTGGGTTTCGTCGAGCCGGCGGCGCGGGGCGAGGTGCGGGGCAGACTTGAGTGCATCGTCGCCGGCCCGGGCGCGTTCGGCCAGGCTGCGCAGGCTCGCAATGAAGCGATCAAGCCCGGCCTTGCTCTCTGTCTCGGTCGGCTCGACCAGCATCGCTCCGTGGACGACGAGCGGGAAATAGACCGTCATCGGGTGAAAGCCCTCGTCGATCAGCCCCTTGGCGATGTCGAGCGTCGAGAACCCCTCGGCCAGCCCGGCGTCGCTGAACAGGGCTTCGTGCATGCACGGGCCCGAGCT
The DNA here is from genome assembly GCA_963777795.1 of uncultured Alphaproteobacteria bacterium. Classification (GTDB taxonomy): domain Bacteria; phylum Pseudomonadota; class Alphaproteobacteria; order Sphingomonadales; family Sphingomonadaceae; genus Novosphingobium. The sequence goes on along the minus strand of CAVZRM010000001.1, from coordinate 398,880 downwards.
GGCAAACGGCGCATCGAGCACATCTTCAAGGCTGCGCATCACATAGTTGGCATTGAGCACCGCATCCTCGGCGACCTGGCGCAGGCCATCGGCCCCGTGGCTGAGGATATAGGTGAGCGCGCGGGTGAACATGCCCATCTGCCCGTGGAACGCACACATCCGCCCGAAGCTGTGGGCACGATCGTCCGAAGCGTCCGCCTCCTCGATCAGCTGCACTGACCCGTCCGGCTGGCGCGCGACGAAGGGCAGCGGCGCATAGGGCGCGAGCGCAGCCGAGAGCACCACCGGCCCCGCTCCCGGGCCGCCGCCGCCGTGCGGGGTCGAGAAGGTCTTGTGGAGATTGATGTGCATGGCATCGACGCCAAGATCGCCGGGACGCACCTTGCCGACGACCGCGTTGAAGTTCGCGCCATCGCAATAGACATAGCCGCCGACGGCGTGGACCGCGTCGGAAATCGCCTTCATCTCGCGCTCGAACAGGCCGCAGGTGTTGGGGTTGGTGATCATCACCCCCGCCACGTCCGGCCCCAGCCGCGCGGTCAAGGCCGCCAGATCGACCCGGCCGTCGGCCGTCGCCGGGATGTTCTCCACCCGGTAGCCGGCAAAAGCGGCGGTGGCGGGGTTGGTGCCGTGCGCGCTCTCGGGCACCAGCACCACCGAGCGCGCATCGCCGCGCGCTTCGTGCGCCGCGCGGATGCAAAGCAGCCCGCACAGTTCGCCATGCGCCCCGGCCTTGGGGGTGAGCGCGACTGCCGCCATGCCGGTCAGCGCGGTGAGCCAGTCGGCCAGTTGCGCCATGGTTTCATAGGCCCCGGGCAGGGTTTCGTGGGGTTGCAGCGGGTGGATGTCGGCGAACCCCGGCAGCCGCGCGACCTTCTCGTTGAGCCGCGGGTTGTGCTTCATGGTGCATGAGCCGAGCGGGAACGGGCCGAGGTCGATGGCGTAATTCTGGCGGCTGAGGCGGGTGTAGTGGCGCACCACCTCGGGTTCGGTCAGGCCGGGCAATGCGGGCGCGGCCTGGCGCAGGAAGCGCGCGAGCGCGGGCGACGGCGCGGTGTCCGGCTCGTCGAAATCGACACCGCAGGTTCCGGCCCGGGCCAATTCGAAAATCAGCGGCTCTTCCAGCGCCAGCCCGCGATCGCCGCTGACCGTAGCGGTTGCGGGGCGCGCGGCAGCTGCGGGCGTTCCCACCCCGGGCCGCCAGCCGGACGGATTGACCGAGCTCACGCCAGCACCTCCGCCAGCGCCGTGGCCAGCGCCTCGATATCGTCCGCGCTCGCCGTTTCGGTGGCGGTCACCAGCAGGGCATTGGCGAGCGCCGCCTCGCCAGGATAGAGCCGCCCCAGCGCGACGCCGCCGAGCACCTTGCGGTCGGCGAGGGCACGCACGACCTGGGCGGCATCGCGCGGCAGGATCACGGCGAACTCGTTGAAAAAGGCATCGTTGACGATACGAACCCCCGGCACCCGCGCCAGCCGCGCCGCCGCCGCCTGCGCCCGGGCATGGTTCAACCGCGCCAGCCGCGCCAGTCCCTCACCGCCAATCAGCGTCATGTGAATACTGAAGGCGAGTGCACAGAGGCCTGAATTGGTGCAGATATTGCTCGTCGCCTTCTCGCGACGAATATGCTGTTCACGCGTCGAGAGGGTGAGCACGAAGCCGCGTTTTCCATCGGCATCCACAGTTTCTCCACAGAGTCTTCCCGGCATTTGCCGCACGAATTTTTCGGCAGCGCCAAACAGGCCCAGATAGGGTCCGCCGAAGTTCAGCCCGACGCCAAGCGACTGCCCTTCGCCGACGACGATGTCGGCACCCAGGTGTCCCGGCGCTTCGAGCAGGCCGAGCGCCACCGGCTCGGTCACCACCGCGATCAGCAGCGCTCCCTGGGCATGGGCGGCTTCGGCAAGGGTGGCGAGATCGGGGATGCGGCCAAGAATATCGGGATATTGCACGACAACGCATGAGGTCGAGCCGTCGATCGCGGCGATGATCGCGGCGTCGTCAGGCGCGGCTTCCAGCTTCGGCAATGACGTAACCAGCGCATCGCCAGTGAACCGCGCCATGGTCCGCGCGGTCGCCACATAGTGCGGGTGCAGCCCGGCGGAGAGCACAGCGCGCGAACGCCGCGTCACCCGCCCAGCCATGGCAATCGCTTCCCAGCAGGCGGTCGAACCATCGTACATCGAGGCATTGGCGACGTCGGTGCCGAACAGACGCGCGACCTGGGTCTGGAATTCGAACAGCACCTGCAAAGTGCCTTGCGCGATTTCGGGCTGATACGGCGTGTAGCTGGTGAGGAATTCGCCGCGCTGGATGAGATGATCGACCGAGGCGGGAATATGGTGGCGATAGGCACCCGCGCCGAGAAAGAAGGGAACGCTGCCCGCGCTGACATTGCCGCCTGCCAGCCGCGCCATGTGCCGCTCGACCGCCATTTCGCTGGCATGAAGCGGCAGGCCGGGAACCGGGCCGGAGAGCCGCGCTGCGGCGGGCACATCGGCGAACAGGTCGTCGACCGACCCGGCACCGATCACCGCCAGCATGGCACCACGGTCGCTGTCAGTCAGCGGCAGGTATCGCATCAGTCAGAGCCCCGCAATGTATTCATCATAGGCTGCGCGGTCCATGAGAGACGATAAATCTTCGCTATTCGAAAGCGTTATCCGAAAAAGCCATCCCTCATTCTCTGCTGCGGTGTTCACCAGCTCGGGGGCATCTTCGAGCGCCTGATTGACATCGACGACGGTGCCGCCGGCAGGGGCATAGATGTCCGAAGCGGCCTTCACCGAGTTCGACGACCGACACCGCCTCCCCGGCCTTGACTGCCTGCCCGACCGGCGGCACTTCGACGAAGGTGATGTCGCCGAGCTGTCCCTGGGCATAGTCGGTGATGCCGACCGTGCCCAGATCGCCCGCGACCTCGATCCATTCGTGGTCCCTGGTGAAATAGCGGCTCATCGATGGCTCCTTAGCGGCGATAACGGTGGGGGACGAATGGCAGGGCGGCCACGCGCGCGCCCAGCCGGCGACCCCGGTGGTCGAGCTCTAGCACCGTGCCCGGCGCGGCACAGGCGGAATCGACATAGGCCATGGCGATCGGGTGTCCCAAACTGGGCGAGAATCCGCCCGAAGTCACGCGGCCAACCGCTTCATTTCCGCGCATGACCTCCGCCCCTTCGCGCGCCGCCATCCGGCCATCGAGCGCCAGACCGACGCGCACCGCGCGCGTTCCATCGGCCAGCAGTTCCAGAATTCGGTCAGCGCCCGGAAATTTGCCTTCTGCGCGGCGCTTCTTCGAAATGGCGAAGGCCAGCCCGGCGCTGACCGGATCGGTCTGCTCGGTGAGATCGTGCCCATACAGCGGCAATCCCGCCTCGAGCCGCAGCGAATCGCGCGCGCCAAGGCCGATCGGCTTGACCTGCGGGGCAGCGCAGAGCGCATCGGCAAACGCGGCGGCGCGCTCGCCCGGCAGCGAAATCTCGAAGCCGTCCTCGCCAGTATAGCCGCTGCGGCTGATGCCCAACGGCACTTCGCCCCACAGGTATGGCCCGGCCTGCATGAAGCCGAGCTCCCATGGCAGGGGCCAGCCTGCGATCGTCCCGGCAATGCCGAGCCGCGCCAGCACCTCTGCCGCCTTGGGGCCTTGCAGCGCCAGCAGCGCGTCGTCGTCGAGCAGGCGCAAGGTGATTGCGTCGGGCAGATGCTCGCGCAGGTGGCCAATATCATCCCATTTGGTCGCGCCGTTGACCACCAGATAGCCATGATCGCCGGCATTGGTCACCATCAGGTCGTCGAGAATGCCGCCGTCCTCGCCCAGCAGCAGCGAATAGCGCACCCGGCCCGGCGCGAGCGCGGAAATGTCGCCCGGCAGCAGTGCCTCCAGCGCTTCGGCCCAGCCCGTGCCGGAAACATTGAGCTGGCCCATGTGGCTGACATCGAACAGCCCGGCGCTTTCGCGCGTCCACAAATGCTCGGCGAGGATGCCCTCGGCATACTGCACCGGCATGGCATAGCCGGCGAACGGCACCATGCGCGCTCCTCGCGCGCGGTGCCAGCTGTCGAGCGGCAGCAGCATCGGCGCGTCAGGGGCGTCCGGTTCGTCGCTATCGGCAGTGGCGCTCACGGGAGCCAAGTTCCTGACTGGATGGGAGGGACAGTGCTGCGATGGCACGGCTGGCAGCCTCAGGCAAGGTGCGGCAGGCGGCGCGATTCGGTCAAACGCCCGGTCGCCGGACCGCCCGCCTTATCCCCCGCGCCGGCGCAGCGCATAGCGCAGCGCGTCGTGTTCGTGAACAAAGCGCCCCGCAGCCTTTTCCTTGGCCAGCGCGAAAATCGATGCCGCCAGCAGATCGACCCGGATCGAACGGTATTGGCGGTATTTGCCATGGAGCAGCAGGTCGGCGAGCGGGCTGAACCACATGGCCAGCTTTTCGGCCACGCGGCGCTCGCCGCGCGGCCCGCGCAGCAGGGCGGGGCGCAGGATGTCGAGCCGCCGGAAGCCCAGCTTGCCCAGCGCCTGTTCCATCTCGCCCTTGGCGCGCAGATAGCGGTTCTTCGCCATGGCAGCGGCACCCACCGCCGAGACGACGATCATGTGTTCGATCCCCGCTGCCCGGGCATGGCGCGCGCAATCGATCACCAGCCCGGCATCGACCGCGCGGAAGGCGGCCTCGTTCTTGCCCGCCTTGCGCCAGGTGGTGCCGAGCGCGCAGACCATGACGCTGGCGCGGGCCAACAGGATCGCCTCGCCCCAGCCCGGCGGATCGGCGACGACCATTTCCATCCGCGCGCCCTGCGGCAGGCGCACCTCGCGGCGCGACACCGCGACAACCCGCACGTCGCTGCGCGCCACCGCCTGCTCGATCATCTCCCAGCCGGTCAATCCGGTCGCGCCGACCAGGCAGATGCGCACCGGCTCAGACATTGCCCAGCCCCTCGGGCGTGCGGCGATAGATCGCGGCGTGGCAGCGGATGGCATAGCGGTCGGTCATGCCGGCGATGTAATCGGCGATATGGCGGCTGCGCTGCGGCTCGTATTCGGGCAGCCGCGCTACCCAGGTCTCGTCCATCAGCCCCGGCTCCTGCGCATAGGCGGCATAGAGCTCGGCGATCAGCGTGCGCGCGCGGGCGGCGGTGGCGAGCTGTTCGGGGTGGTAATAGAGCCGGTCATACATGAAGCGCTTGAGCCCGCGCTCCGCCTCGGCCAGCGCTGGCGAAAAGGCGGCGCAGGCACGACCGGCGGCGCGGACGTCGCCGGGGGTGGCCATGCCCGCGGTGCGGCGCGCGGTTTCGCCGAGCACGTCGTTGACCATCAGCCCGATCTGGCTGCGCACCAGCTCGCGCAACTGCCGATCGCGCGGCGCGCCGGGAAAACGCAGCTCCACTTCGCGCCATTCCTGCGCGACGAAAGGCTGGCCGAGCAGTTCCTCGAGGCTCAGGAAACCGGCGCGCAAACCATCGTCGATGTCGTGGTTGTCATAGGCGATGTCATCGGCGATCGCCGCGACCTGGGCTTCGAGCGAGGGCCAGGTTCCAAGCTCCAGCGGCCAGGCGGCGTCGAGCTCGGCCAGGGCCCAGTTGACCATCCCGGGTGGGCCGTTGTGCTTGGCGAGGCCTTCGAGCATTTCCCAGCTGAGGTTGAGCCCGTCGTGCTCGCAATAGGGCGATTCGAGCCGCATCACCACCCGCAGGCAGTGCGCGTTATGATCGAAGCCGCCGGCTGCGTGCAGCGCAGCGTTGAGCGCTTCCTCGCCGGCATGGCCGAACGGCGGGTGGCCAAGGTCGTGGGCCAGCGCCAGCGCTTCGGTCAAATCCTCGTCGAGCCCCAGCGCGCGGGCGATGACCCGGGCGATCTGGGCGACTTCGAGGCTGTGGGTCAGCCGCACCCGGTAGTGATCGCCATCAGGCGCGACGAAGACCTGGGTCTTGTGCCGCAGGCGGCGGAAGGCGACCGAATGGATGATGCGGTCACGGTCTCGCTGGAAGGCGCTGCGCGGGCCCCGGGCGATGGCGGCCTCGAGCGGATATTCGCGGCCGCGCGAAGCCGCCGGATTGGAGGCGATGGGGGACACCTATGGCATCCCCGGACCGGGGAGGAATTTCACTCGCCCATGATCCATTCGACCGCCGCTTCGGCATGGATGCGGGTGCAGTCGTAGATCGGCACGACATTGGCATCGACATCGACGATCATTTCCAGCTCGGTGCAGCCCAGCACCACGGCTTCGGCCCCGTCCTGCTCGAGATTGGTGAGGATCGTCTTGAGTTCCCGTTCGGCCTGGCGCGAGGCCTTGCCCCTGACCAGCTCGCCGTAGATGATCCGGTCGAGCGTATCGACGAAGGCCATTTCGGGGGGCAGCAGCTCGATATCGCGGGCGATCAGCTTCTGGCGGTAGAAGCTTTCGAGCATGACATTGCGCGTGCCGATCAGCGCCGCCTTGCGCACGCCCTTGTCGGCCATGCGCTGGCCGACGCAGTCCGCGATATGGATGATCGGCACGGAGACGCTGGCGGCGACCTCGTCATAGACCTTGTGCATCGAATTGGCACCGATCACCAGCGCGGTGGCTCCGGCGGTTTCGAGCCGCTGCGCCGAAGCCGTGAGGATATCGGCAGCCCGCGCCCAGTCTTCCTCGCTGGAAAGCCGCGCCATTTGGGAGAAATCGAGGCTCTCGATCAGCAGCGGCGCGCTGGCATTGTTGTCAATGCGGGCGTTCACCAGCCGGTTGATATGTTCGTAATAGGTGCGGGTCGAAAACCAGCTCATGCCGCCGATCAGGCCGAGTTTGCGCAAGGTCAGTTCCTTTCGGGGAGGAAAGTGTTGCAGCCCCCTGTTTCCCGCCCGTTACCCCAAGCCCGGCGCGCTCGTCCAGACTATCGGCCAAAACCTGTGGTACAAACCGCAGCCGATGTCGCGGTGACGGCCAGCACTTCAGGATCGCCTACCTTGCGCACCGCCGCGACATAGTCCGACAGGCTGCGTTTTTCGCCGCGCAGCGCCTGGAGCTTGCGCAACTGGAGGATGGTCAGTTTGTCGGTCATGCGGTCGGCCATGCAGGCGGCATTGGTGTCGGACAGCCCGGCTTCGACCAGCGCGCCCTTGACCCGGCCATAGGCGAGTTTGGAGACGCAAGCGGATGCCCCCAGGCCGAGCAGCACAGCGATCACGAGCGTCCGCCGCATCAATGCTGGCCCATCAGTGCTGTAGCGCCTTGACGATGTCCTCGACCATCTTCTTGGCGTCGGCCAGCAGCATCATTGTCTGGTCCATGTAGAACACGTCGTTATCGACCCCGGCATAGCCGACCCCGCCCATCGAGCGCTTGATGAACATGATCGTCTTGGCCTTCTCGACGTCGAACACCGGCATGCCGTAGATCGGCGAGCCGGAGTCGGTCTTGGCCGCCGGATTGACCACGTCGTTGGCACCGATGATGAAGGCGACGTCGGTCTGGGCGAATTCGCTGTTGATGTCCTCGAGTTCGAACACGTCCTCGTAGGGCACATTGGCTTCGGCCAGCAGCACGTTCATATGCCCCGGCATCCGGCCCGCGACGGGGTGGATCGCGTATTTCACGCGCACCCCCATCACTTTCAGCCGGTCGGCCATTTCGCGCAGCACGTGCTGGGCCTGGGCCACCGCCATGCCATAGCCCGGGATGATGATCACCTGTTCGGCTTCGCTCAGCAGGAAAGCCGCATCCTCGGCGCTGCCGCGCTTCCACGGACGGTCCGTCCGCGCTTCTTCGCCGCCCGATCCGGACTCAGCACCGAAACCGCCGGCGATCACCGAGATGAAGCTGCGGTTCATCGCCTTGCACATGATATAACTGAGGATCGCGCCCGAAGACCCAACCAGGGCACCGGTGATGATCATCGCCGTGTTGTGCAGCGTGAAGCCCATCGCCGCCGCCGCCCAGCCCGAGTAGGAGTTGAGCATCGAGACGACCACCGGCATGTCCGCTCCGCCGATGGGGACAATCAGCAGGAAGCCGATCAGGAACGACAGGGCGACGATTGCCCAGAATACAGCGGCGGACTCGACCGTCGGCATGACCGAGAACCAGGCTATCAGCCCCAGGATCGCTGCCAGCGTGCCGAGATTGATGATGTGGTGGGCAGGCAGCAGGATCGGTGCCCCGCGCATCATGCCGGCGAGCTTGAGGAAGGCGATCACCGAACCCGAGAAGGTGATCGCGCCGATGGCGACGCCAAGCCCCATTTCCACGCGGCTGATCGCGAGGATCTCGCCCTGCGGATCGAGAATGCCGAAGGTCGCCGGGCCGAGGTAGGCGGCAACCCCGACCAGAACTGCAGGCCATCCCCACCAGGCTGTGAAAAGCGGCGACCAGTTGGGGCATCGCAGTCATCGCTATGCGCCGCGCCGTCACCAGCCCGATGGTTCCGCCCACGGCGATCGCGGCGACTATCTTGGCAAGAACGATCAGGTCCTGCTGCGTCGGGCGCGGCCACCAGTGGCCTGGCGGAATCGGTGCCTGGGTGACCATGGTGGTGATCACGGCGATGAACATGCCGATCATACCCTGGCGGTTGCCCTGCCGCGCCGTCGTCGGCGAGGACAGGCCGCGCAGCGACAGGATGAACAGTACCCCCGAGATCAGGTAGGCAGCCAGCGCCCATGGCGGCAGCGCGGCGTCGTGAACTCCCACGTTCATCTCCCCTCCCCGCTAGGGGAGGGGGCGGGGCGCTCCTTCCGCTTGAACATGGCGAGCATTCGCGCCGTCACGGCAAAGCCGCCGAAGATGTTGATGCTGGCCATGACCACCGCCAGCAGCCCGAGCCAGCTCGAGGCGATCGCCACGACCGAGGCACTGGCGATCAGCGCACCGACGACGATCACCGAGGAGATCGCGTTGGTCACACTCATCAATGGCGTATGCAGCGCCGGGGTCACCGACCAGACGACATAATAGCCCACGAAGCAGGCGAGGACGAAGATCGATAGGATACTGATGAAGTCCATGGGTCTATCCCGCCAGTCTGTCATGAACAATCTTCCCGCCCTGCGTCAGCCGCACGGCGTCGCCGATCTCGGCATCGAGCACCGGCAGGCCGGCGTCCTTGTCCCAGAAGGCGGAGAGGAAGTTGAAGAGGTTGCGCGCATAGAGCGCCGAGGCGTCGGCGGGAAGGTGCGCCGCCGTATTGCCATAGGCGATGATTTTCACGCCGTGCCGTTCGATCACCTGGTCCGCCATCGAGCCTTCGACATTGCCGCCCGCCGGCGCAGCGAGATCGAAGATCACGCTGCCGGGCTTCATCGTCGCGATCTGCGCGTCGCCGATCAGGCGCGGGGCCGGCGGCCCCGGGATCAGCGCGGTGGTGATGACGATGTCCTGCTTGGCGATATGCGCGGAGACCAGCTCGGCCTGGGCCTTCTGGTATTCCTCCGACATCTCCGAAGCATAGCCCCCCGAGCCCTCGCCCTCGATGCCCGCGACGCTCTCGACGAATACCGGCTTGGCCCCCAGCGAGAGGATCTGCTCGCGGGTGGCGGCGCGCACGTCGGTGGCCGAAACCTGCGCACCGAGCCGCCGTGCCGTGGCGATCGCCTGCAAGCCGGCGACCCCGACGCCCATGACGAAGACGCGTGCCGCGCTGACCGTGCCGGCTGCCGTCATCATCATCGGAAAGGCGCGGCCATAGGCCTGCGCCGAAGCGATCACCGCAACGTAGCCGGCCAGATTGGACTGCGAGGAAAGCACATCCATCGGCTGGGCGCGGGTGATTCGCGGCATGAATTCCATCGTCAGGGCTTCAAGGCCTGCCCCGGCATAGGCTTCGATGCTTGGCCGCCGGTTGAACGGATCGAGCGCGCCGACCAGCCACGCGCCGGGATTGGCCCCGGCCAGCAGATCCGCATCGGGGCCCTGCACGCAGAGCACCACGTCGGCAGCGCTGGCCGCCTGGCCTTCCCCGGCAATCTGCGCGCCGGCTGCGGCATAGTCGGCATCGCCGATCGCCGCCGCAGTGCCGGCTCCGGTCTCGACGGTTACGCTGGCGCCCAGCGCGGTGAATTTCTTCACCGTCTCCGCACTTGCAGCAACGCGTGTCTCGCCGCTCGCCCGTTCCTTGAGAACTGCGATGCGCAGGGTCCCGGCCATGCCGGGGTCAGGCGATCAGTACGACAACGAGGATGGCGACCGCGGCGACCGCCACGCTGCCCCACTTGAACAGGCCGATAAAGCCTGAATAGGTCAATTCCGCCGCTTTCATGTTGTTGCCCGAAGTCATGTGTCCGTCCCCTGGGGAATGTCGCCAAAAATTGCTCGTGCCTTGTCTATCCCGTGCCGCGCTGCGGCTCAAGGGGGTGTTCTCACGAATTCACGCCAAACAATCGCGCTTAATCGGCTCTTTACCCCATGGCGCTATCAGCAACCCGGCAAATCAATCCGACAGGATGGATCGGGGAAACCATGGCGGAGTTCGAGCAGCGTCTGCTCATGCTGATCGATGATGAGCCGGCGCAGTGCCGGTTGATCACCGCGCTCGCCGCGCGCGAGGGCTGGCGCACGCTGATCGTCGAGGATTCCGAGACCGCCATTGCCATGCTTGGCACCCGCCAGGGCATGCAGCTCAATGCCATCATTCTCGATCAATGGGTGCCGGGCGACGACGCCAGCACACTGATCGCCGAATTGAAGGCGCGCCGCCCGGCACTGCCGATCCTGATGCTGACCACCAGCGCCTCGCCGCTGCTGGCGGTCGAGGCGATGCGCGCCGGGGCAACCGACTATCTGGTCAAACCGGTCGCGCCCGACCGGCTGATGCAGGCGCTACGCGCCGCCACCACCCGCGAAGCGCCGCGCGACGAACTGGCCCCGCTCACCGAGAAAATGCCCTCGAACCCCGATTTCGAGTCAATGATCGGTGCCGCGCCGACCTTCCGCGCCGCGCTTGCCGTGGCCGCCAAGGCCGCGCGCGGCCATGCGCCGGTGCTCATCGAGGGCGAAAGCGGCAGCGGCAAGGAAATGCTGATGCGCGCGATGCACGCCGCCAGCCCGCGCACGCGCCTGCCGTTCCGCATCGTCAATGCCGGGGCGACCCCGGCCAATTCGATCGAATCGGTGCTGTTTGGGCATGAAAAAGGCGCTTTCCCCGGCGCGTTCGACCGTCAGATCGGCGCACTCCAGCATTGCGACGGCGGCACCCTGGCCATCGACGAGATCGACCGCCTGCCGATGGCGGTGCAGGAACGGCTCGCCGAATCGCTCGCCCGGGGCGACGTCCGCCCGATCGGCGCGCGGCACAGTTTCAAGATCGATACCCGCCTGATCGCTGCCAGCGACCTGCCGCTCCGGGATCTGGTGACCACCGGCCATTTCCTGCCCGACCTGCTCGACGCGATTGCGCCGACCTGCGTGGTACTGCCCCCCTTGCGCTACCGCCTGGGCGATGTTCCCGCGCTGGCCCGCCATTTCCTCGCGCGGATCGGCGAGCAGCCGGGCCTGCGCGCCCTGGGCATCACCGATGGCGCGCTGTCGCTGCTGGGTGCCTATGACTGGCCGGGCAATGTTCGCCAGCTCCAGGCCGTGCTGTTTCGCGCGGCGGTGTTCTGCGACGGCGATGCCTTGACCGCCGGGGACTTCCCGCAACTTTCCAACATGCTCGGCGGCCCCGATTCGCCCGCCTTGCAATCGGTGCAGGAAGGGGTCGGCGTGATGCTCTACACACCCGATGGCAACCTGCGTCCGCTTGAGGACATCGAGGCCGACGTCATCCGCCTCGCCATCGGCCACTATCGCGGTCGCATGACCGAAGTCGCCCGCCGCCTCGGCATCGGGCGCTCGACGCTCTACCGCAAGCTTGGCGAACTGGGGCTCGGCGACGCGGCCTAGAGCGTGAAATAAACCCAACCGTCCGATCACCTAACTCGTCACTCCCGGCTTGATCCGGGGTGACGAAAAAAGGGTTCACTGCGATTGGTGTCATGCCATTGGGCGGTTGGTATAAGTTCGTCTTATTCCATAGCCTTGCGGCGCAATCTTGCCTCAGCCTGGGCATTGGCCAGGATCGCCCGCATCCGCGCCAGCACTACTCCGCCGAAGATCAGCGAGAAGCCCAGCGTCGCCGCCAGCAGCGGCCAGAGGAAGACAGCATCGATCGCCGATTTGCCGAGGCTGAGGCTGGGCGGCTGGTGCAGGCTGTTCCACCACAGCACCGAATAATGGATGACTGGAATGTTGACCGCGCCGACCAGCCCGAAAATCGCTGCGATCCGGCCCTGGCCCGCCCCTGCGCGGTCAGCGGCATCGGCGAGCGCCAGATAGGCGAGATAGAGGAACAGCAGCACCAGCATCGAGGTCAGCCGTCCGTCCCATTCCCACCAGGTGCCCCAGGCCGGCCGGCCCCAGATCGAACCGGTGGCCAGGCAGATCGCGGCAAACACCGCGCCGGGCGCGGCGGACGCGCGCGCGGCGATGCCGGCGAGCGGATGCCGCCAGACCAGTTCGACAAAACTCGCCGCCGCGATTCCCATCCACCCGGCCATGCCGAGCCAGGCGGCGGGAACATGGACGAACAGGATGCGCACGGTCTCGCCCTGCAAGCGGTCGGGCGGGACATGCCACAGGCCGAGCGCGAGCGCGACGCCGGCCAGCACCAGCCCGGGAAGCAGGAGCGCCGGCGTCAGCCAGCGGGCAATGCGCAGAAAGCGGGCGGGATTGGCATAGGCATGCATGCCGCGCTCCCTAGCCTAGAATGCGGCGGTCTGGCCAGATGGCTCAGCCCAGCACCCGCCCGGCGACGGCATCGAGCATGCCAACCAGCCGCGCATCGCGCAGCGCGGGCGCGGTGACCAGGGCATGGTCGAGCGCGGTGTCGATCGGACTGGGCACGCGCTGCGGCGGTAACTGGGCCGCAAATTCGCGCAACGCGGTGCGCGCGGCAGCGGCATTGGCCTGCATAACCGCGAACACCTCCGCCGCTTCGACCCCGGCCTCATCCGCGCGCCAGCAATCGTAGTCGGTGACCATGCCAAGCAGCGCATAGGGCAGCTCGGCCTCGCGGGCGAGCCGCGCCTCGGGCATGGCGGTCATGCCGATGACGTCCGCGCCCCATTGCCGGTAGAGCGCACTCTCGGCACGGGTGGAGAATTGCGGGCCTTCGATGGCCATGTAGGTGCCGCCCTGGTGGACGCTCGCACCGGCGCTCCGTGCCGCATCAGCCACCAGCGATGCCAGCCGCGGGCACACCGGATCGGCGAGGCTGACATGGGCTACAAGGCCCGGCCCGAAGAAGCTGGCGGGCCGCGCGTGCGTGCGGTCGATGAACTGGTCGATGGCGACGAAGTGCCCCGGTGCCAGATCCTCGCGCAACGAGCCTACGGCCGAGAGCGCCAGCACGTCGGTCACCCCGCAGCGCTTGAGCACGTCGATATTGGCGCGATAGTTGACCGCGCCGGGCGGCAGGCGATGGCCCGCGCCGTGGCGGGCCATGAAGGTAAAGCGCACCGCGCCCAGCCGGCCCATCGTAACCGGCCCCGAGGGCTCGCCGAACGGGCTGGCGACGTCGATTTCCTGCGCCTCGTCGAGCGGGATGCCCTCGGCCAGCCCCGAGCCGCCGATCACGCCGATGTGCCAGCTGCCGGGTTCAGTCGCGCCGCGCAAGGATGCCTGCCATGATGATATCCACCGTGTGTTCGCGATAGCGGTCGCGCAATTCCTCGGTCAGCGTGTCCTGATCGAAGCAGTGGCGCAGCACGAGGCGCGCGGAAAAGAAGCGGTCGACCGCGCCGGTGACGGTAAAATAGAACAGCTGGGGGTCGATCGGGCGGAACACGCCGGCACGCACCCCATCGCCGATCAACTGCTCGTAAGCGCGGTAGAGCGGCGACAGGTAACAGTCGGCGATCCGGCGCGCCTCGGCCTCGTCACTTTCGCCGACCAGCCGCATGGTCAGCCGGTTGAGATAGGGCACAGCATAGAAGGTATCGACCACCTTCGAGATATGCCGCCGCAGCTTGGTTTCCGCGTCCCAGCCGTCCTTGGCCAGAAGCGCATCAACACTGGTGACAATCGCCTGCCAGTCGCGGTCGAGCAAGGCCTTGAGCAGCCCTGCCTTGTTGCCGAAGTAGTATTTGACCAGCGCCGAATTGAGCCCGGAACGCAGCGACAGCTCGGACAGCGAAATATCCGCGACATCGCCCTCGCGCATGATCGCGCTGGCGGTCTGGAGCAGTTGCGCCTGCGCTCCGGGAAGCGTCGTGAGGTCGGCCTCGGCCATCAGTCGCGCACCGCAAGCCCCTCCCCTTCAGGGGAGGGGTTGGGGTGGGGGTTGTCCGGCAAAAGCCGAGCCAGCCGACAGCCCCCACCCCCGGCCCCTCCCCTGAAGGGTAGGGGAGAAAGTTCGCATCGCTCCAGCATCAGCGCGGCGGCATGCGGATGCCGCCGTCGAGGCGGACATCCTCGCCGTTCCAGTAATCGTTCTCGATCATGGCGAGCGCCAGCTGGGCATATTCCTCGGGCTTGCCGAGCCGCTTGGGGAACGGCACCGAGGCAGCGAGGGCAATCTGCGCCTTTTCCGGCAGCGTCCGCATCAGCGGGGTCTCGAAAATGCCGGGCAGGATGGTGTTGACCCGGATGCCCTCGTTCATCAGGTCGCGCGCGATCGGCAGCGTCATGCCGAGCACGCCGCCCTTGGAGGCCGAATAGGCGGCCTGGCCGATCTGCCCATCCTCGGCAGCGACCGAGGCGGTGTTGATGATAACCCCGCGCTGCCCGAGCTCGTCGATCGGCTCCGCGCCGGCCATGCCCGCCGCCGACTTGGCGATGCAGCGGAAGGTGCCGATCAGGTTGAGCTGCACGATGAAGGCGAAAGCATCCAGCGGGAAGTGCCTGATCTCGCCGGTCTCCTTGTCGCGGCTGATGGTCTTGATGGCATTGGCGGTGCCCGCGCAATTGACCAGAACGCGCTCCTGCCCATGTGCGGCGCGCGCCCTGGCAAGGCCGGCATCGACGCTGGCGTCGTCCATCACGTTGACTTCGCAGAACAGGCCGCCGATCTCGGCCGCCATCGCCTCGCCTTTTTCCTTTTGCAAATCGAAGATCGCCACCTTGACGCCCTTGGCCGCCAGCGCCCGCGCGGTCGCCGCGCCGAGCCCTGATGCCGCACCGGTGACCACGGCGGCGATGTTCGAATCGAGTTTCATCGAGATGTGCCCTTTGCTAGGCCGCTGGCAGGTTCACCCCGCCAGCGCCGGTTTAATCAGCCGGTTAAGCGCGTGGCAGGGGCCGGTCAAGCCGCAGCATGGCGATGCCGGACCTCTCAATGCGCTAAGGAAGGCCCCACAATTTGTTGTAATTAAACCACACTCGGCAAAAACTTTCTGTCGCGGCCACTCATGGTAATTGAAATTGCCTACACGCTTGTCAACGGGTGGCTTCGGGAAGGAAATGCCGCTGCGGCGCGAATTCCTGCTCTGCGGGTTGCGCTGCTCCTGACCAGGCATGGGTCAGACCTCCGCAATCCCCAGGCAACAAGGGGACAGCAAGAAATTGACCTCAACCATGTCCAGAATTGGCCTGTGCGGGCATTCGCTGAGGATTTCGGCTGCCGCGTTGGCGCTCTGCGCGTTCGCCGCGCCGGCCATGGCGCAGGATGCCCCCGCAGAAGAAGGTGGAGAGGCCGAACCCAACCAGGCGATCATGATCACCGGCTCGCGCATTGCCCGGCCCGACCTATTGTCGACCGTGCCGATCTCGATCATTTCGGGCGAGGCCTTCACCAGGCAGGGCCACACCAACATCGGCGACACCCTGAACGACTATCCGCAATTGCGCTCGAACTCGCGGACAGCAGAACCCGAGCACCGGCGTCGGCATCTCGGGCCTCAACCTGCTCGACCTGCGCGGTCTCGGCACGGCACGTACGTTGGTGCTGGTCAACGGACGTCGCCACGTCGGTGCCGACATCCTCAACAACGCCGTCTCGGTCGATACCAACACCATCCCAGCCAACCTGATCGAGCGGACAGACATCGTCACCGGCGGCGAGTCGGCGGTCTATGGCTCGGACGCGATCGCCGGCGTGGTCAATTTCGTCCTGAAGAAGGATTTCGACGGGCTTGAAGCCCATGCCAAATCGGGCATTTCGACCCCGCGCGGCTATGGCTTCAATTATCATCTCGACGCGGTCTGGGGCAAGAATTTCGCTGACGGGCGCGGCAACATCACGCTGTCAGCCGAATACAATCACCAGAACCGGGTCTATGCCGCCGACGTTCCCTGGCTTGATCGGGTCGACAGTCTGCTCACCACGGATATCGATCCGGCGGGGCTGACCCAGGGCAGCGATGGAACCTTCGACCGCACCTATTTCACCGACGTCCGCCTGGCGAACATCCATGTCAACGGCCTCGTACCGATCACCCAGGGCTCGGCTCGCGCGGGGTGCGGCATCGGTATCAGCAATGGCGTCACGGCAGGAACCCCGTTCAACTGTACCTACATCTTCGGTGCCGATGGCAGCCTGGCGGCGCAGACCGGCACCCGCATCGGGCCCACCGTGATCGGCGCGATTGCGGGCGGCAACGGCCAGACCGGGCGCGAGGGCATGCTGTACACCGTGCTGCCGCGCCAGGACGTGCACACCGTCAACCTGCTTGGTCATTACGCGTTCTCGGAGGCCGCCGACCTGTTCTGGGAGGGCAAATACTCCCGGATCGTCTCCTTCGGCGGCAACGCCGGAACCGGCAGCATCCAGGGCAGCTTCGCCCAGTTCGACATTCGCGAACGCGTCCGGCTGGACAATCCCTTCCTGGCGTCCGCAGCCCGCACCACGATCACCGAAGCGCTCATCGCCTCGGGCTGCAACCCGAGCCTGACCGTGGCCTGCAATGTCAGCGGCATCCCGGCCACGGCAGTGCGCATTCCCTTCGGCGGACAGGGCATAGCCGGTCCGCTCAACGCCGCCGACCTGGCCGCGATCGCCAATGGCACCTATCGTTTCATCGTCGCCCGAAATTTCGCTGACCTGGGCGCGCGCGACGAGCGCTTCCTGCGCCAGACCTGGCGCGCCGTGATCGGCCTGCGCGGCACGTTCAACACCGACTGGAACTACGAAGTCGCGTTCAACTACGGTCGCTTCACCGAACACACCGACGCCACCGGCTATGTCGACAAGCAGCGTTTCATGCTGTCGCTGGACGCGGGGCGCAATCCGGCAACCGGTGCCATCGAATGCCGCGCCAGGTTCGATCCGGCGGCGCAGGTCGCTTTCCCCGCGAGTGCCGCGAACGCGGCCAGACTTGCCGGCGACATCGCCGCCTGCGTTCCCTACAATCCCTTCGGCAAGGCTGAAAACAGCGCCGCGACCCGCTATTTCGGCGTCACCTATACCAACGACGCCTGGATGACCCAAAAGGATGTCTCCGGGTTTCTTGTCGGCAACAGCGGCGGCTTGCTGAACCTTCCCGGCGGGCCGATCGATTTCGTCATCGGCGGCGAATACCGCGCGGAAGACGTGCAATACGGCCAGGATTCCTTCTCGGCTGCGGGCAATACCAGCGCGGTGGCATTCGGCTCGTTCGCCCCCAAGCCGTTCAAGGTGACCGAAGGCTTTGCCGAAATCCGCCTTCCGATCCTCAAGGACAGGCCCATTTTCGACGAACTGTCCTTGCACGGCGCGGCGCGCATTTCGCATTACAACAGCAGCGCCGGTACGGTCTGGGCCTGGAACGGTGGCGGCGACTGGTCGCCCGTGCCAGGCCTGCGCTTGCGCGCCAATTACAGCCGCTCGGTGCGCGCGCCGAATTTGACCGAGGCCGGGCAGCCGGCGATCGCCGCCTTCGCGCCCGGGTTCACCGATCCTTGCACAACCGCCCGCATCGGCACCGGCACACAGTTTCGCGGGACCAACTGCACCACCCAACTTGGCGCGCTGATCGGCAACATCGCCAGCCTGGGTTCCTATTCGCTGCCGATCATAAACGGGTCGAAACCGGACCTCCAGGCCGAGACGTCGAACTCGCTGACCCTCGGCGCGGTAATCCAGCCGCGCGCGGTCCCCGGGCTCACCCTGACGCTCGACTACTACTCTATCACGGTCGATAGCGTCATCGTTACGCTGACAGCGCAAGCGATTGCCAACTCGTGCTATGACCAGCCGACGCTGGACAATCCGTTCTGCGGCCTGTTCCAGCGCTTTCGGGGGCCGGGTACCGGGCCGTTTGGCGAAGTGGCGGGGCAAATTCTGGGCAACAGCCTGATCAGCGCCCCGCTCAACTACGCCAGGCGAGTGCGACGCGGCCTCGACATCCAGCTGGATTACAAGGCGGAGCTGGGCGACGATTACATGCTGAGCTCGCACCTGACCTACAGTCACGGTTTCACCAACAGCAACTTCGAAAACCCCGTGCTCCCCGACTTCGAGAACCGCATACTTGGCGAACTGGGCGATCCGGTCGATGAATTCCGTCTGGCGTTCGATGTCAGGAAGGGACCCTTCACCCTGGGCTACGAATTGCACTATGTCGGCTCGATGTGGGTCAACGCCTTTGAAGACGTGAACCCCCTGCAAGGCCGCCCGCCGCAGGATGCCGACGTCTCGGAAATCCCCAGGTTCCCCGCAGTGTTCTATCACAACATCGGCTTCGAATGGGACATGGAGCGATCAGGCATCGGCAGCGGACTGCTGTTTTACGCGGGCGTCGATAACCTCTTCAACACCGTGCCCCCGCTGGGTACGAGCGGATCGGGAGCCGGCGGCGGCACCAACGACCGCCCCGGGTCGCAAAGCTCGACGGGCGCGATCTACAGCGTGCGCGGACGCCAGGTCTTCGCCGGGGTGCGCGCGAAGTTCTGAGTGTTCGCCAAGGCGCAGATGCGCAGCGCGCTTCGCGCTACTGCCCCACCCGCAGCCCGCTCCATTGCGCGAGGAAGGCGAGGATATCGGCATTCTCTTCGATCGCCTTGTCGGTCGGCTTGCCCGAGCCGTGGCCGGCGCGGGTCTCGATCCGGATCAGGTGGGGCCTGGTGCCCGCGCGCGCGGCCTGGAGCGCGGCGGCATATTTGAAGCTGTGGCCGGGAACGACGCGGTCGTCGGTGTCCGCCGTGGTCACCAGCACTGCCGGGTAATCGCCGCCGGGCCGGATGTTGTGATAGGGCGAATAGCCGCGCAACACCTTGAAATCGGCTTGGTTTGCCGGATCGCCATAGTCATCGACCCAATAGCGCCCGGCGGTGAAGCGGTTGAAGCGCAGCATGTCCATCACTCCCACCTGGGCATTGGCGGCGGCGAACAGATCGGGCCGCTGGTTGACCACCGCGCCGACCAGCAGGCCGCCGTTCGAGCCGCCCTGGATGGCGAGCCCGCCTTTCGGCGTTATCCCTTGCGCGATCAGGTATTCGCCCGCAGCGATGAAATCGTCGAACACGTTCTGCTTGGCATGCAGCCGCCCGGCGTCGTGCCAGTCCTTGCCGTATTCGCCCCCGCCGCGCAGGTTGGCGAGCGCGAAGGCCCCGCCCGCCTCGAGCCAGGCCATCCGCGCCGAGGCATAGCCCGGGGTCAGCGAGACATCGAAGCCGCCATAGCCATAGAGCAGCGTCGGCACGGCCTGTCCGGCGTCGGCGATCGCTTTCTTGCGCACCACGAACATCGGCACCCGTGTGCCGTCCTTCGAGGTGTAAAAATGCTGCCGGACGGAGAAATCGCGCGGATCGAAGGCCAGCTTGGGCGTGGCGAAAGGCCGGGTCGCGCCGCTGGCGAGATCGAGCCGGTAGATCGCCGTCGGCTGGTTGAAGCTGGTGAAGCTGTAGAAGGTCTCGGGATCGCCGGGCTTGCCGCGGAACCCCGCCGCCGTGCCCAGCCCCGTCAGCGTCAGCGCCTTGGCCCCGCGCCCGTTGAGATCGAGGATCAGCGCGCGGCTGGCGGCGTCCTTGAGGTAGCTGAGCACCAGCTTGTCGCCGATGATCGTGCCCTGTTGCAGCGTTTCCTCGTTTTGGGCCACCAGTTCGCGCCATTCGGGCCGGCGCGCTGCCAGGTCCATGGCGACGAGACGATAGCGCGGTGCCTGCCAGTTGGTGACGAACCACAGCGTCGAACCCATGCCTTCGACCAGCTTCCAGTCGTGCTCGAACCCGGTGATCAGCGCGCGCGACTTCCAGCGGTCTCTCGCGCGCGCCGCGCCAGGTCGATGACATGAACCTCATAGCGCGCATCGGTGCCGATGGCGCTGGTGACCAGGGCATGGCGACCGTCGTGGGTGACTTGCGCGGTGTGGCTGTATTCGGGATGCGCGGGGGTGGCGAAGACCAGCTCGTCAGCCTCCTGCGACGTGCCGATGCGGTGAAAATACAGCGCCTGGTTATAGTTCAGCGCCTGGAAGTCCTTGCCCGGCTCGGGCGCGGGAAAGCGCGAGTAAAAGAAGCCCTCGCTGCCCACCCAGGCAAGGTCGGTGAACTTGGCCCAGCGCACCTCGTCAGCCATCACCTTGCCAGTGGCGACGTCGAGCACCCGCAGCACGCGCCAGTCGCTGCCGCCGTCCTGCACCGAATAGAGCAGATAGCGCCCGTCGTCCGACGGTTTCCAGTCGTCGAGCGCGGTGGCGGCGTCCCTGGCCCAGGCATTGGGATCGAGCAGCAGCCGCGGCGTTCCGCGCAGGCCCTGCCGCACGAACAGCTGCGCCTGGTTCTGCAGCCCGGTGTTGCGGGTGTAGAAATAGCGCCCGCCCGCCTTTACCGGCAGCCCGAAGCGCTCATAATCGAGCAGCGCGCGCAGCCGCTCCTCGAACCACGGCCGCTGCGGCAGCGCATCGAGATAGGCGCGGGAGACCGCGTTCTGCCGCGCCACCCAGTCGGCCACCTGAGGGTCCGACCGGACATCGTTTTCCAGCCAACGATAGGGATCGGCGACGGCCTCGCCGAAGCGGGTTTCGACAACAGGGTCGCGGCGGGTGGCGGGATAGGTGATGGGGGTCATGCTGACGGTAAGCGGTGGCGGGGAAGCTGGAGGCTGAACTGACTGGGCCAACACCGGCTGAATCGAAACCAGCGCCAACGCCAGCCCCAGCACCCGCCGCAATCCCGCCACCTCCTGCTCCTGCCTGCCTGCATCCGGTGCCAAGCCTAGCATGGGAATGGGGGTTTGCAATCGGGCGGGGGACAAGCGCGGGTGATCGCGCGAGCCACTCACCCACGAGCCCGAGGTCCGACCAACGCGCCAAAGAGGGATGCGAATAATCTGCACCACTTCTTCGTCATTGCGAGCCCTTCGACTGCCTTTGCAGGCGCTCAGGATAAACTCGCGCGTAGCGCGAGCGAAGCAATCCAGGGCGAATTGGACCGCTCTGGATTGCTTCGCTTCGCTCGCAATGACGAATGATTCTCATTTCCTGCGATCTGCTTTAGACCACGACGATACTCAGCGCCCCCTCGCCCTCGTCCACCCGCAGGTGCGCGCCGTCGGGGATTTCGCCCGCGAGCAGCTTTTCGGCGAGCGGGTCCTGGAGGTAGCGCTGCACCGCGCGTTTCAGGGGGCGCGCGCCGTAGACCGGATCGTAGCCCACCCGGCCGAGCCAGCGCTGCGCCGCCTCGGTGAGATCGAGCGTGATCTTGCGATCCTTGAGCAGCTTTGCCACCCGCGCCACCTGAATCGCAACAATCGGCCCCATGTGCTCTTGCCCCAGCCGGTGGAACAGCACGATCTCGTCGAGCCGGTTGAGGAATTCGGGCCGGAAATGCCCGCGCACTGCTTCCATCACCTGCGGCTCGACCTTGTCGACATCCTCGCCCTCACCGAGACTGGCGAGGAACTGGCTGCCGAGGTTCGAGGTCAGGATTATCAGCGTGTTGGTGAAATCCACCACACGCCCCTGCCCGTCAGTCAGCCGCCCGTCGTCGAGCACCTGAAGCAGCACGTTGAACACGTCGGCATGCGCTTTTTCGACCTCGTCGAACAGCACCACCTGATAGGGCCGCCGCCGCACCGCCTCGGTCAGCACCCCGCCCTCATCGTAGCCGACATAGCCCGGCGGCGCACCGATCAGGCGGCTGACCGCGTGCTTCTCCATGAATTCCGACATGTCGATACGCACCATCGCGGTGTCATCGTCGAACAGGAAGCCGGCGAGCGCCTTGGTCAGTTCGGTCTTGCCGACGCCGGTGGGGCCGAGGAACAGGAACGAGCCCAGCGGCAGGTTAGGATCCTGCAGGCCGGCGCGCGCACGGCGCACCGCCTTAGAGACGGCCACCACCGCGTCCTTCTGGCCGATGACACGCTCGCCCAGCAACTGTTCCATCTTGAGCAACTTCTCGCGTTCGCCCTCCAGCATCCGATCAACCGGAATGCCGGTCCATTTGCTGACCACGGCGGCGATGTCCTCGCTGGTGACCTCCTCGCGCAGCAGCGCGTTCTCGGCCTGCCCGCCCGCTTCGGCGAGCTGCTTCTCGAGTTCGGGAATGCGGCTGTGGGTGAGTTCACCGGCCTTCTGGTAATCGCTGGCGCGCAGCGCCTGCTCAAGCTCGATGCGCGCGGCGCCGAGCGCTTCCTTGACCTTGCCCTCGACAGCGATCTTGTCGCGTTCGTTCTGCCAGCGGGTGGTGAGTTCGCTCGATTGCTGCTCAAGATTGGCAAGGTCTTCGCGCAGCGTCGCCAACCGGTCCTGCGAGGCCTGATCGGTCTCGCGCGTCAGCGCCATTTCCTCGATCTTGAGCTGGACGATGCGGCGGTCGAGGTTTTCGATGGCTTCGGGCTTGCTCTCCACCTCCATGCGGATGCGGCTCGCCGCCTCGTCCATCAGGTCGATCGCCTTGTCGGGCAGGAAACGGTCGGCAATGTAGCGGTTGGACAGCGTCGCGGCGGCGACGATCGCCCCGTCGGTGATGCGCACGCCATGGTGTTCCTCGTAGCGGTCCTTGAGCCCGCGCAGGATCGAAATGGTGTCCTCGACGGTCGGCTCGCCGACGAACACCGGCTGGAACCGCCGCTGGAGCGCCGCGTCCTTCTCGACATATTTCTGGTATTCGTCGAGCGTGGTCGCGCCGATGCAATGCAGCTCGCCGCGCGCGAGGGCGGGCTTGAGCAGGTTGCCCGCATCCATCGCGCCTTCCGATTTGCCCGCGCCGATCAGCGTGTGCATCTCGTCGATGAACAGGATGATCTCGCCTTCCGCGCCCTTGACCTCGTCAAGCACCGCCTTCAGCCGCTCCTCGAACTCGCCGCGATACTTGGCACCGGCGATCAGGCTGCCCATGTCGAGCGCCATCAGCCGGCGGTCCTTGAGGCTGTCGGGGACGTCGCCGTTGGCGATGCGCAGCGCGAGGCCTTCGGCGATCGCGGTCTTGCCGACGCCGGGCTCGCCGATCAGCGCCGGATTGTTCTTGGTGCGCCGGGCGAGGATTTGCACAGTGCGGCGGATTTCCTCGTCGCGCCCGATCACCGGATCGAGCTTGCCGTCGCGCGCCGCCTGGGTGAGGTCGCGCGCGTATTTCTTCATCGCCTCGTAGCTCTCCTCGGCCGAGGCGCTGTCGGCGGTGCGCCCGCCAGTGACTTCCTGAATCGCCACCTCCAGCGCCTTGGCATCGACATTCGCCGCCTTGAGCGCCTGCCCCGCCGCGCTGCCCGAAGCGAGCGCCAGCGCCTGGAGAATGCGCTGCACCGAAACGAAGCTGTCGCCCGCCTTGGTGGCGAGCTGTTCGGCCTGATCGAGCAGGCGCACCGCGTCGTTGTCGAGCCCGGGGGTCTGCTGCGCGCCGCCGCCCGAAACCGACGCGATCCTGGCCAGCGCCTTGTCGGTCTCGGCCAGCGCGATTTTCGCGTTGCCCCCGGCGCGCTGGATCAGCCCGGCGGCCATGCCCTCGCTGTCCTCAAGCAGCGCCTTCAACAGATGCTCGGGCGCGATGCGCTGGTGGCTGAGCCGGATGGCGACCGTCTGCGCCGCTTGCAGGAAGCCCTTGGCGCGGTCGGTGAATTTCTCGAGATTCATGGGATCGAATTCCTCCTGATGGCTCAGGAGATAGTGTTGCTTATTGGCAACACAAGGACATCGATCAAAATTCCCGCCCGGGGGCTTGGTCTTGGCCCACACTGCGCATATCGAGGCCCATCGGCGTTCGATCCGGGGAGAGTGCAGCATGGCCCAATTCACGGCCCAGCAGGCGGCAGACATCGCCGCGATCCAGCAGGCGATCAACCAGTGGGGCGACGAGCTCGACCAGAACGATGGGCTGACGATGCTCGAGGCCGACGTGCTGACCGGGGATTGCCGCTATTTCGTCGGCGGCGAATGGCGCGAGGGACGCGATGCGGTGGCGCAGTTCTATACCGAGCGCAAGGCGCGGCTCGAAGCCGCCGGCGGCGCGCCGGTGATGCGGCACATCATGTCGAACACCCGCGTCGCCTTCACCTCCGCCAGCGAGGCCAAGGTCGGCTTCCTGCTGCTGTTCTTCGCTGCTGTCGGCACCCCGCCATTCGACACCTGCGATCCCGCAGCCGTCGCCGACGTGCGCATGACCTGCCGCCGCGAGGCCGACGGGCACTGGCGGATTGCGCAGTTCGACAGCGGGCAGACGTTCAGGCGGGTGTAGGGCCACCTGCCGAGAAGCTTGACGACCTTAAAACTGCCCGTGGTCGGTCGTCACGCGATAGGTGCGCTTACTCCATCGGGTTCTTTACACTTCGCCTAAATCGATCATAGTCAGACGCATGCAACCAGCATTGCTTCAGATCGTCAATGACTTTGCCACGGCGATGGATGGCTCGGCGACCAACGAGGAGCTTCGCGGAATTCGCGAGAAAATGGATTCTTGGGCTTTCCGAGAAAATGCAAGAATAGCCTTGCACGGGCTCAACGACCCGGTTGAGATCGGGCGATTGCGTGACGCCTTTCGTAGCCTGCAACGTTCGGCCGAAGAACTCCAGGCAAGGCGAACGAATTCCCGCGAGTTGTTCAGAATAGGCGGATTTGGCGGCGGGATCGCCGTTGTCGGCGGAGGCATCGTCGCTGCTGTCACTGCCGCCACGCCAGCTGTGCTGATCCTGCCCATAATCGGCGCAACCATGATCGCCTGGCAATCGGTGGTTCATAGCTCCCGGTCCAATTCGGAAATTGGCCTGTTAGGGCAAATTAGCGAAATCGCGCGCGAACTGGCTGATTGGAAGGACTTTTGAAGTGACGGAACTGGCCGATCTCTTGCAGCATCCATTTGACTGGATCGCCACCATCGTCCCATTGGCGTACTTTCTTGCAGTGCGAAGCAGCCTTTCGCGCTCCGGTTTGCCGGACGGGTTTTCTGGCCAAATCGAAGGCTTGTTCCAGCAATTGCCCCCGCCGTCCAAACAGCATCAGGCCTCCGATCCCACGTCGTAAGTCGTCGTTGCAATTGTCCCGCCGGCTTCCTGTACCTCACTCCTACCCGAACCAATTCCTCCGTTGACACTACCCCCAAGGGATCCGACCCGATGCGCAGATTGTTTGCCGCCTCGCTGCTTGGCCTGTCGCTTGCCGCCTGCGCCGTCCTACCGCCTGCCCCGCTCGCCAGCGCCCCCGCAGCGCCGGTGCCGAGCCTGCCCCAGCCCGCCCCGCTGGCCGATCTGGTCAAGGCGGTCGACATACCGTTCGAGAGCTTCACGCTGGCCAATGGGCTCACCACCCTGGTCCACACTGACCGCAAGGCACCGATCGTCGGGGTTACCCTCTACTACCGCGTCGGTTCGAAACACGAGCCGCGCGGCAAGACCGGCTTTGCCCACCTCTACGAGCACCTGTTTTTCGGCGGCTCGGAAAACGTGCCCAGCTTCGACAAGCCGCTCGAAAGTGCCGGCTCGACCCCGACCAACGGTTCGACCTGGTATGACCGCACCAATTATGTCGAGACCGTGCCCAAGGGCGCGCTGGCGCTGGCGCTGTTCATGGAAAGCGACCGCATGGGGCACCTGCTCGGCGCGGTGTCCGAGGACAAATTGCGCAAGCAGCGCGGCGTGGTGCAGAACGAGAAGCGCCAGAACGACAACGAGCCATACGGGCTGATGGACTATGCCATCGGCGAGGGACTGTTTCCGGTCGGCCATCCCTATCGCCATTCGACCATCGGTTCGATGGCCGATCTCGACGCTGCCACGCTGGGCGATGTCCAGCAGTGGTTTCGCGACAATTATGGCCCCAACAATGTCGTGCTCTCGCTGACCGGCGACATCGATGCCGCCACCGCGCGGCCGCTTGTCGAGCAGTATTTCGGGGCGATCCCGCGTGGGCCCGAAGTGCGCAAGGTCGAGGCCGGACCAGAAACGCTTGCCGCGCAGGCGGCCCGCGAAATGGCCGACCAGGTGCCGGTCACCCGCGTCACCCGCAACTGGACCATGCCCGGGGTCAACCATCCCGATTCGCTCGCGCTCGAAGTGGCGATGCGGGTGCTCGGCGGGCTCGCCAGCTCGCGGCTCGACAATGCGCTGGTGCGCGGCGAACAGCTCGCCGTGGCGGTGACGGCGGGAGCGCAGACCTTCGAGCAGGTGGGCTTCGTCCAGGCGTCGATGGACGTGAAGCCCGGTGTCGAGCGCGCGAAAGCCGAGGCGCGCTTCGACCGGTTGATCGCCGACTATATCGCCGAAGGGCCCAGCGAAGACGAAGTCCGCCGCGCGGTTACCGGCGCGGTCTCGGCGCAGATCGGCGCGCTCGAAGTGGTCGGCGGTTTCGGCGGCAAGGGCGCGACGCTGGCCGAGGGGCAGGTCTATTCGGGCGATCCGGCAAAATACAAGGCCGACCTCGCCCGCGTCGCCGCGATCACGCCTGCCGAAGTGCGCGCCGCGATGCAACGCTGGCTTACCAGGCCGACTTTCGCGCTCACCGTCGTCCCGGGAACCCGCACCGAAAAAGGCGAGAGCATGGGCGGCTGGGGCGACGAGGCGAGCAATCCCGTCCGCCAGCACGACGACAAGCCGCCGCTTGCCCGCGCGCGGAGCGGCGCGAGGCGCGTGGCCCCGCCGGTCGCCCCGGTCGCCGATCTGGCGTTTCCCGCGATCGAGCACGCCCGGTTGGCGAACGGCATTCCCGTCGCGCTCGCCCGGCGCACTGCCGTGCCCAAGCTGATCGTCAACCTCGCCTTTGACGCCGGTTATGCCGCCGACGCGCTCGATACGCCGGGCACCCAGGGGCTGATGCTGGCGATGCTCGACGAGGGCACCACGAGCCGCAATTCCACCCAGATCGCCGAAGAGCAGGAACGGCTGGGTGCCAGCATTTCCGTCGGCGGGAGCATCGACCAGAGCACCATCGCCTTGTCCGCGCTCACCGCCAACCTTGCGCCGTCGCTGGCGCTGATGGCCGACATCGCACGCAACCCGGCCTTTGCGCCGGGCGAAGTCGCGCGGATCAGGGACCAGCAGCTGGCCGGATTGGCGCAGACCCTGGCCAACCCGCGCGCGCTGGCCGGGCGCGAGCTGAGCAACCTGCTGTTCGGCGCACATCCCTATGGCCAGCCGGGCGACGGACTGGGCAATGCCGCAGCGCTCGCTGCGCTGACGCCGGACGCCTTGCGCCAGGCCCACCGCGAATGGCTGCGGCCCGACAAGGCGCGGATCACCGTCGCCGGCGACATCGCCATGGCCGAACTGCTGCCGCTGCTCGAAACGGCGTTCGGCGGCTGGCAGACGCCATCCACGCCGCCGCCGGCCAAGCCGCTCGACGCGCCGATTCCCGTGGCCGCATCGCGCATCGTCGTCATCGACCGGCCCAATTCGCCGCAGTCGGTGATCGTCGCCGGACGCGTGCTGCCGCTGACCGGGCAGGTGCCGGACATGGAAGCGCTCGATCTGGCCAACGAAGTGCTCGGCGGCGGTTTCCTGTCGCGGCTCAACACGGATCTGCGCGAGGAAAAGGGCTGGAGCTATGGCGTCGGAAGCGCGGTGCGCGCCCCCGCCGGCCCGCGCGCGCTGTCATTGGCCGCCCCGGTCCAGGCCGACCGCACTGGCGACGCCATCCGCGTGCTGCTCGCCCAGATGCGCGCATTTCCGCGCGCGCGGCCAGTCAGCGCCGAGGAATTGAACCGCGTGACGCAAGGCAATATCCGGGCGCTGCCCAACGCGTTCGAGACCAACGCCCAGGTGCTCGGCGCGATGATCCGCAACCAGCTGCTCGGCCGCCCGGACAATTACTACGCCACCCTGCCCGCCCGCTATCGCGCGATCGATGCGGCTGCGCTCAACCAGGCCGCTGGCCGCTATCTCCAGCCGGAGGGGCTGACTTTCGTGATCGTCGGCGAACGCCAGCTGATCGAGCCACAGCTCAAGGACATCGGCATGCCGGTGGAATACAAAACCGGCAGTTGACAGGCGCGCAGCGTCCGGCAAACAGGCTTCAAGAACAATCAACAGGAGGAATGCCATGTCCGTTGCCGGAACCTACACCGTCACCACCAAGACCCCGATGGGCGACCAGACCGGAACCTTCACCATCGTCGTCGATGGCGACAGTTTCACCGGCAGCGTCTCCAACCCGATGGGCACCATGGAGGTTCAGGACGGCAAGGTCTCGGGCAACACGCTGACCTGGAAGATGGACATGAAAGTGCCGATGCCGATGAAGCTCGAAGGCGAGGCGACGGTGGACGGCGATGCGATCACCGGCAACATCAAGGCCGGCGCGTTCGGCTCGATGGCGCTGGCAGGGACGCGGGCCTGAGCGTCAGAGTCTCCGTGCTGGTCAAGCAAGGAATTTGACCATCACGGATACGCTAAACGGGATGCAAGGTGAGCGGCAATGTCGCGAAGCCCTGGGCAGAGTTGTTGATGATCCTGACCGGATCGCCCACCTCCATGCGTCTCACCTTGCCGATCAGAGCCCTCAATATGGCCTCCATCTCCAGCCTTGCGAGATGCATGCCGGTACACAGATGAACGCCGTGGCCCCAACCCAGATGATCGCGCGGATTGCGCTCGATATCGAATGTGTCGGGATCGGCGTAATGGCGCTCGTCCCGATTGCCCGATGCATTCAGTAGCCAGACCCGTGACCCAGCCGGCAGGGTGGTTTCGGAGAAGGGAAAGTCTTGCTTGGCGTAGCGGGTGAATCCGCGAAGCGGTGATGCCAGTCGCACAAATTCATTTATGATCCCCGCAATCAGTTCGGGCCGCTTGCGCAATGCCGCAAACGCCTGCGGGCTGGACGCCAGCTGGAACAGCATCTCTCCGGTCGCATAGATCGTCGTGTCCAGCGAGGGCAGCACATAATCGAACACAAGGTCGCGTGCCGCCGCCATTGGCAGTTCGCCATTCTCGCCAGCTTCCAGCACCAGATCGGCCCAACTTCCGGGAACCAGGTCGTTGCGCGAGAGCGTCATGCCGAATTCGACGAACTGCTGGATCGTGGGCAGCGCCGCGCCGGTCCGGAAATGGTCGGCTGGGCCGAAGGCATCGAAGATGGCGCTTGACCACTCCAGCATCCGCTCAGGCCTCAGCCCCTTGATCCCGACAAGGTCAGCAACGATGGTTGTCGGCAAATAGGATGCCAGCGCAGTCATGGCTTCGAACGATGTGCCGTCCGCAAGCTCCGCGACCTTCTGCTCGGCAAGCGCAAATATCCTTTCGCGCAACTGCTGCATTTGACCAGGTCTGAGCGGCCGCATTTCAAGGGCTTTCAGCTTCCGGTGAAGCGCGCCGTCGCTGTTGAGGGTGGACGTACCGGTTGGCGCACCCTCGCCATTCAGGCTGTGGTTGACTGAAACGCCCAGGCCGCTGATCAATATCGCGTCCGCTCGCAGCGCGCGCACCAGATCGTCATAGCGGGCAACCGCGTAAAGCTCATGCTTTTCGAGCCAGATCACATCGCCGAGATCGCGCAGACTTCGGAACGTGGGGTTTGTGTCTGCCAACACATTGTCGGCGAACATATCACCGGTAAATCGCGCAACGCCGGCTGCTGGTTCGAGAATTCCCGGCATCCAGTCCTGCTCCTCAGACATGTGCTTTATCGTGCATGCGCGCTTTCGAATTCGCTTAATTTGCCGCCTTCGCGCGCGAGGCGGAGCAGGAGAGGTGCGGGAGCCGCCACCAGATCGGATTCAGTGCTCATCTGCTCCAGCACCTTCGCAATGTCCGGCAAGCCGATCTGGTCCGCAAA
This sequence comes from uncultured Alphaproteobacteria bacterium, assembly GCA_963777795.1. Classification (GTDB taxonomy): domain Bacteria; phylum Pseudomonadota; class Alphaproteobacteria; order Sphingomonadales; family Sphingomonadaceae; genus Novosphingobium. The sequence continues at coordinate 368,816 of CAVZRM010000001.1, read as the reverse complement.
ATACATCGGGCCCCCCTTCCCTGCTGGCCAGGCAAATCCATTGGCCCACGCGACATCGATATCGGAGCCACGCCGGGCGATGCCCTCGGCGAGGATTTTCGCACCCTCATTGATGACCGGATAGATGCAACGGGCCAGGATTTCCGCATCGGTAATAAAATCACGCGGCGTGCCATTCCGCGCCACGAATTCGCGGATCAATCTTTCGGCTTCAGGCGACTGGGTGCGATTGCGCATGTCGTCATAGTCATAATACCCCGCGCCGGTTTTCTGACCGCGGCGGCCATTTTCGCAAAAGACCTCGCGCAATGTCGCTCCCGTCGATTTCTCAAGTGTCCAGCCAAGGTCGAGACCGACCAGGTCGCTCATGGCAAAGGGCCCCATCGGAAACCCGAACTCCACCAGAACCCGATCTACATCCCAAGGCATCGCCCCTTCCAGAAGCAGCAGCTGCGACTGGTTCTGCCGCAATTTGAGCATGCGATTGGCAATGAAGCCGGGGCAAACCCCAGATACGACCGCTGTCTTGCGCAGCCGCTTGCCCAGCTCCATGGCCGTTGCGAGGACATCGTCAGCAGTCTTGTCACCGCGCACGACTTCCAGCAGCCGCATGACGTTGGCGGGCGAGAAAAAATGCATGCCGATGACATCAGCGGGCCGGGACGTGGCCGCAGCTATCCGGTTCACATCAATCGCCGAGGTGTTGGTCGCCAGAATTGCACCCTGCTTGCAGACGGCATCCAGGTTCTGGAAAACGGCGCGCTTGACTTCGAATTGCTCGAATACGGCCTCGATCACCAGGTCGCAATCCGACAGGTCGGCAAAGGTCAGTGACCCCGTGAGCAGATCCATCCGCTGTTCCAGCTGCGCCTCGCTGATCCGGCCTTTGGCGAGCGAGCGCGCATAGTTCCTGCGGATTGTCGCCAGGCCCCGGTCCAACGCTTCCTGCCGGGTCTCGATGAGGGTGACTTGCAGCCCGGCGTCGGCGCAGGCCATGGCGATTCCGCCGCCCATCGTGCCAGCCCCGACGATGCCGACCGCATCGACAAGTCTGGGTTTGGTGCCCGGAGCCAGGTCCGAAATTCGGCCGGCGGCCTGTTCGGCCTCTGCCAGATAGCGCGAGGTGGCAGAATCTGAAGTCACGAGACGCCTCCTTCCTCCACGATGACCACCTCGGACGGCGGGGCCGGCATGAAAAGCGCGGCCACCGGCCCTGCGCGGAGGTGACGAACGTTGCCCGCACGGATCGAACCCTTGTCGGCCAGTTCCCCCGCTTCGGCAGAAGGCATCCGGTCGAGCAGGCTGAAACGGCGAACCCTCCGGCTCGATGAACGGTTCTCCTGATTGTAGATCGAGATCATGCGCGCGATCTGCTGGCGGATGGCCGGATGACGGTTGAGCATTTCGAGCGATGCTTCAGGCTCACCCGCATATTCCCGCGCGGCCTTGATGTTCAGCCAGGCAAGCAGACCCACAAACGCCTCGCCCTCTCCGCATAGAACGAGGTGCTGGACCAGGGGGGCGGTCGCCAGCATCAGCAAATCGTGCAGTTCGCCTGCTCTGACGAAGGTGCCGGTGACCAGCTTGAACTCATCCGAAATGCGGCCGGCAAAAACCAGGCCCTCAAGCGGATCGTCGGGGGACAGAAACGAGGCCGCATCGCCAATGCGGAAATAGCCCTCCTCGTCGAGCATTTGCGCAGTCTGCTCCGGCATTCCAAGATAGCCGGGCGTGACCGCGTCGCTGCGCACGCGCACTTCGTAGCGCTCTTCGTCGAGCGGCACGAGCTTGAGGTCATATCCCGGATGCGGCAAGCCAAGCAGCCCGACCCGCTCCGTCGGCCAATAGACCAGCGCACCGCCTGGCCCGGTTTCAGTCGACCCATAACCGCAGGTAAACGGCACCTTGTAGCCGCAATGCTCGACCGCCAGTGCCTGCAACCGCCGGGCCACGTCATCGGGCATCCGCGCGCCGCCATAGCCCATGGTCAGCAGGTTTGCGAAAAACGACCGGGCCAGCGCGGGATCCTGCTCCAGCGCATCGGCCAGCATCACATATCCCGCCGGCATGCTGAAATAGTTGGTCGGCGACACATGCCGCAGATTTTCCAGCGTGCGCTCGAATTCCTTGCCGATCGGCCTGCCATCATCGACGTAAAACGTGCCGCCGCTGACCAGTGTCGCAGCGAGCACGGCAGCCCCGGTCACATGGCTCCAGGGCATCCAGTCGAGCCGCGTAACCCCAAGCGTGCTACCCTTCTGGCCGAACGATGTGAGATTGGATTCAACCGCAACCATGATGTTGCGCTGGGTCTGGATGACGGCCTTCGGGCTGCCGCTCGATCCCGAGGTGAACATCAGGCGGGCGGCAGCGTCGGGGTCAATCGCGGCGAAGGCATCTTCGACAGCTTGCGTCGGCGCGGTGCGGACGAGGTCGTCATAGGCCAGGTCGCCAGCATCCGGACGGGCATGGTTGACAGCGATCACACGGGCATCCTGGCCGACCAGATCCAAGGCACGCGCATAGTCTTGCGCATCCTGGACGAAGACGAGGCCCGGATTGACCCGCGACAGTCGCTCATCCAGTTGCCCCGCCGCCTCTGGCTGCAATGCCAACGCAGGCGTTATCGGCACAACGGGTATGCCGGCCTGAAAAGCAGCATAGGTCACCATCGCATGCTCGATCGAGTTCGCACTGAGGATGACCAGCGACGAGCCTGCGGGAGGGGCCAAATCGAGCAGAGCCTGCGTTAGGCTGTCAACGCTGCGCCTTGCCTCGGCAAAGGAGATCGAACGCCAGTTGCCGGCAGCCCGGTTCGGCTCGGATATCCAGATTGCATCGGGACGTTCCTGAGCCCGGTATCGCAGGTATGCGGGCAAATTGGCCTGTGACAGTTCCAGCGGGATGCGGCTGGACATCAGGACTGTCCCGTCTGCGCGACGGTCTACGGCGATGTCGCGCGGGATGAACGCGGTTTCCTTGAACTCCGCTTCGGTCTGAGTGTTCATTGCCCCGCTCAATGCATCACCGCGCCGCCATCGACGACCAAAGTCTGTCCGGTGATGAAACCGGCGGCATCGCTCGCCAGAAAGCAGGTTGCGCCGACCAGGTCTTCGGGCAACTGATCGCGCTTTACCGCGCGCGCCGCGCGCGCCCGTTCGTGCTGTGCTGCGGAGCTTTCGTTCGCGGTTTCAATCACACCGCTGCTCAAGGTAAAACCGGGAGCGATGGCGTTGACCGTGATGCCATGTCCGCCGAGTTCGCGGGCCATGCTTTTGGTCATGGCAGTCAAGGCTCCCTTGCTCGAAACGTAATGCAGCATGTTCGGCGGAGCCGAAAAGACGGTTGCCGACGATATGTTCAATATCCGACCGCTGCCCGACGCCTTCAGCAAGGGCAGGCATGCCTTGACCACCCTGAAGGTGCCGGTGACATTGACCGCGAAAACGCTCTCCCATTCCGCAACGTCGATATCTTCAAAGGGCCCGCGCGAAATTCTGGTGAACAATCCGGCGTTGTTCACGACAATGTCCAGCCCGCCGAAACGCGACCGCACCGCTGCCAGGGCATCCGCTACTTGCGCATCGTCGGTAACATCCATGGCAACTGCCAGACATTCGCCGCCCACGGTTGCTGCGGCATGATCGAGCCTTGCCCGGTCGAGGACATCGCCGATTGCCACCCGGCACCCCCTGGCCGCAAGGCCTGCGGCCAGTTCCAGACCAATGCCCGACGCGCCGCCGGTGACGAGTGCGATTTTTCCCTTCAATTCACCCATGGTGCATTCCAAACAGATTGGGCGGCGAAGATACGCCGCCCAATCAATGAGAGCCAGTGCCCTGCCTGCTAAGGCACAACATCGAAGGGGGGGAGGATCGGAAGCAGCCTACCCGCCTGATTCCCGTCAGAATTTGACCTGCACTTCCACACCATATTGGCGCGGCTGATTGTAGGATACCGATCGTGTCTGGATCGGTGCTGACCATTGCGATTGCGTCAGATAGATTTCGTCGAACAGGTTCGTCACAAATCCGCGAACCTGGAACTTTTCACTGGAATCCGACCATGTGACCGAAGCGTTCGCAATAAAGTAAGGATCATTGCGCTCAAACTGCGGGTTGTTAGTCTCGCGAACAAACGTTTCGGAACGATAACTGCCATCAGCCCTGAAGATGACGGACCCTCCAAAAACTTCAGCCTTCGGCGTCACATCGAAGCCGAAATTGACCGAGAGCTTGGGAGAATGGTTCAGGCGATTGCCAGCAACATTGGCTACGATGGCAGGGGCGGGGGCAGCCGGCTGGGTCTGCGCGCCGTCAATCAGCGAAAATTCCGTATACTTTGCATCAAGCAGAGCGATGCTGATAAATGCACCAAAATTTTTGCTCGCCCGCCATGAGCTTTCGAACTCCAGGCCTTTGATCTCAGCTCTTGGCGCGTTGATGATCGAAACACCGGTGCCGATAATCTGCTGCACTTGCAGGTTCTTATATTTATAGAAGAAGGCCGTCGCGTTAAGTGTCAGAGCGCCATCCAGCAATGTGTTTTTAACACCAGCCTCAAATGCCTTGATTTCTTCTGGCTCATAAGGATCATTGCAGGTGCCGTCGGTATTGTATCCACCAACCTTGAAGCCCTCGGTATAGTTACCGTAAAAGGTAGTGTTGCTCGATGCATCAAATTGCACACCGACGCGCGGTGTGGTTGAATTGAATTTCAGTTCAGGCAGCGCCGCATTGCATTGGATGCCAGGCGAAATGATCGTCGTCGGTGTGTTCCGAATGTTCGCAAGTATGCGGAAGTCCTGGAACGTGTTCTGCCGGTCCGCCGAATATCGCAAACCGCCGTTCACCCTGAAATTATCACTCAAATTCAGCGTCACGTCGGTAAAGACCGCAGCTGCCTTGGTCTTGTAATAGGGCGTGATGAAGCTGAGCAATGCATTAGGCAGGAATGTCCCATTGCCGTTCGGCTCGTTGATCGAAAGGTCCTGAGAATAGGTTTCATTCAGATAAAACCCACCTACAATCAGATCAACCGGTCCAACTTTGCCGCTCAGGTTGAGTTCCTGCGTGAAGGTCTCCGAGTCCCGGATGATCTTGCCCTGATAGATGGTCTTGTTGGTGCCATCGAAGTCCGACCGGTGATCTTCGGTGAAATCCTGATAACCCGTAATTGACCGGATTTTGAAATCGCCGACATCCCAGTCGATCACGCCCGAGAAGTTCAATGATTTGCGATCAGAACTCGACGGGTCATTGGCAGTCGTCGTATTGGGCAGCGCACTCCATTCCGCACCCAAAGCCGCATAAAGATCGCCTCTGAAAGCAAACAGATCACCAAAGGGAGCGCCGCGTGCACCGGATGTGCTCGGCCTGGTCTGCGCAATTGACGAATAGATGGCACCGTTACGCTCGACATAAGACCCAGTGAGTTGCAATTTCAGATTTTCTGCAACATCAAAATCCATTGCCAGACGCGCTGCTGTAAAGCCTTCGTCGCCAAGATCGGGCCCGCCAGCGACATTTTTGACGAAACCATCTTTTTGATCATTATGCGCCACAACAAGCCGCGCACCTGCGCCGCTACCGAGCGGCACATTGACAATGCCTTCCAGATAAATCTCGTCAAAGCTGGCATAGCGCGCCTTGAACTCCCCACCGAACTCGCTGGTCGGGCGCTTGGACAGGAAGTTGATCACACCGCCATTGGCGTTGCGGCCATACAAGGTGCCCTGGGGGCCGCGAAGCACCTCGACACGATCAACGTCGATCTGCGCCAGGTCGCCCATGCCAGGGCGAGGCTGGAATACGCCGTCAACATGAACTGCAACGGCTGGCGATCCGACCGTGTTGAAGCCCACGCCGCGAATGGTAAACGCCGTGTTGCCCTGAGATTTGCCCACCTGCAGGCTCGGCGTGAGGAACTGCAGGTCAGAGGGATCGGTGATCCCGCGCTGCTCCAGAGAATCGCCTGAAACAGCGGAAATTGCCGCAGCAACATCCTGAATATTCTGCTCGCGCCTCGTCGCAGTGACGATGATCTCGTTCTCATTGCGCACACCGCCATCGGCACTGCTGCTTTGCGCCATCGCCGGAGCCACCGCCAAAAGCTGAACAGCCGCAGCGGAAGCGAGAAGCATTCCCTTGGAATTCATCATTTTTACCCTCCTTGATTTCGTTCTTGGCGACGATGGTGCGATGCAAACGTTTGTCAGTTGAAAATTTTGAACATGGCCAAACGAGCGGAAAACTGAGGCTCAAGGCAACTCATGGCGAATTTACGGCAATTTGGACCGGTTGCAACAATTAAATGCATTTTTCTCATATATTGAGGTATTTTTGCAACAGAGCCGACGTCGGCCCGGGTGGGGCGCACGTGCCGGGGGGAGAACCGCGCGCATGGCGATTTGCATTGGGACGATTATCAGTTACCCGAATATATCCATATCGACTAACGAGTTGCGATGATCGTGAACGACAATCTGAGAGTCATCTACCTTATCAAGCGCGTGGAATTGCTCGCTCGCACTGATCTGGAGGCGAATTTGCGCGAACTGGGGGTAACTGCAGGCCAATATGCGGTCCTTTCCCTGCTCGCCCTGATGCCCGAAGCATCATCAGCCCAAATTGCGCGATCGGTCGGCGTAACCCCGCAAACGATGGCGGAAACGATCACCTCGTTCGAACGACAGAAGCTTATTTTGAGGGAGCAATCCAGCACAAACAAGCGCATTCTCGAGATCAGCCTCACGGCAAGTGGATATGCGCTGCTCAAGGAGTGCGATGCGCGCGCCAGCCGGGCCGAGGCTGCGCTCTTCGCGCAACTTGGACCCAAAGATGTGGAGCGCCTGCGCGCCATTTTGAACCGGATATTGTCGGGCGAGGAGCGGAGCCGCGCCTGAGACCTGCAGGCTTCACGAGCCAGGCGGGGCATAGCGATCAGCCATCTGCGACGGCATGAAACCGTGCGCTCCGGATTCTCCCGATATGGGCAGCATCGTTCGTTCCCAAGCCCGGTATTCGGCTTCCATCGACGCAAATATCCTGGCCTCGCGCGTTTTGAGGTTGGCTTTTTCGAGCGGATCGGCAGCCAGATCGAACAGAAAACTATTCGCGCCGATCTTCAGATACTTCCAGTTGCCCCGCCGGCTTGCCTCCTGTGACAACCATTTCATGCGCCAGTACAGCGTGCGTGCCGTTTGAGCGGGCTGGGCGCGATTTGTGAAAAGGTTCACGCCGTCGAACGAGACGCCAGATACGTTCGCTCCGCATGCGGCAAGCAATGTGGGTGCCCAGTCCATGCTGATGCAAGGCACGGTGCTTTCGACGCCCGCCGAAAGCTGCGCGGGCCAGCGAACGATGCACGGCACACGGATGCCGCCTTCGAGCAGTTCGGTCTTGCGGCCCGAGAACGGCCATGTGTCCGAAAACCGCTCTCCGCCATTGTCGCTGGTGAAAACCACTATCGTGTTTTCTTCCAGACCATGCTGTTGCAGACGATCCATGACGCGCCCGACCTGGAAATCCATGCGGCGCACCGTCGCGGCATAGGTTGCCATACTGCCACCGTCAAAATGCACTATGTTGCGGTCGGGATCGGACGCGATCCGCAGGGCTTCGGCTTCATCCTCCGGCCCTTCCCAGGGCCAATGCGGCGCACTGAAATGCAGGCTGAGGATGAACGGATCGGGGGAAGCAGCAAATGTATCGATCATCGTCAAAGCCCGGTCGCCCAGAAGGTCCGTGAGGTACCCTTTTTCTTCGACAGCGACGTCCTGGTCCCAAAGATCGGGACCATTCTGGCCCTCGTGGGTAAAATAGTCGATCCCGCCGGAGCGGAAGCCCCAGTAGTGATCGTATCCGCTCTGCAACGGACCATAGTCCGGCAACTGGCCCAGGTGCCACTTTCCGACGAGAGCGGTGCGATAGCCGGCATTCTTCAACAGCAATGGCAAGGTCGGCTGCCCCGGCGCAAGGCCGACCGGCCGGGAGGCTAGCGGCTCCTCAAGACCGACCGGAAACCGGTACTGATACCGTCCGGTTATCAGCGCCGTCCGTGTCGCCGAGCAGACCGACGAATTGGAATAGGCGTCGAGATAACGCACGCCCTGCGCGGCCAGCCTGTCGAGGTTCGGCGTCTGGTAGTCTCGCCTTCCGTAGCACGACAAGTCGGCATAGCCGAGATCGTCGGCCATGATGAAGACGATATTCGGACGGGCCACCCCGTGTGTCGCGGCCTTGCCGCTATGCGCGCAGGCTGTCGTGAGCGCGGCTCCGCCACATGCAATGAACCCGCGCCTTGTGATGCGATGCGAATGAATGCTCGCGGTGCCCGGCCCGGCCATTTGCCTATCCCGTGGTTAGAGCAACGTGATGGGGCGCTGCTGGACTATTTCAATCAAGCGACTGATAGAATGCGTGACGGATATCGTCGCAGATCGGGAATTTCTGGCCGAGATACTGGCTCATGACCACGCCGGTGATGTCGTTCTGCGGATCGAGCCAGAAATAGGTGGTCGCCGCTCCCTCCCAACCGCATTCGCCTTTGACGCCGTAAAAGGGCGAGAGATGGGGATTGACCATCACCCGACCGCCAAGACCATATCCATAACCGACATATTTCGGCATGTTGCGGATCGAAATATGCAGCTGTGCGTCGGGCAGGCGATTGGTCCACAAGGCGGCGACGCCGCTCCTGGAGATCAACCGGTTCTTGCTGGCATCCTGCCCTGTCAACAGGAAGCGGGCGGCCTTCACATAGTCGTTCAACGTGGAAAACAGGCCCGCTCCCCCGCGCTCGTAACCCGGATTGTCTGAAGGGTAGATCATGTACGGAGCGCCGTAAGGCAGCTGTCCGCCCTGATTGCTGACCGGCTTGGACACCCCTGGCACCAGGACAGCGTCGCCAAAAACCGGAAGAAGCCGGTCGCGCTTGTCTTCGGGCACGAAATAGGCGGTATCCACCATTCCCAGCGGGTCGAATATCCGCTCCTTGAGCACCTGGGGGAGTGGCTTGCCTTCAATAGTGGAAATCAGGTGGCCCAGGACGTCGGTCGAATAGGAATAATGCCAGACCGTTCCGGCTTCGGCAAAGAGCGGCAGCTCCGCCAGGCTGTCGATCATTTCCGCCAGACTGAACTTGTCCGAGAAGTTCAGTTTTTCGAGATAGAGCTGAGCCACCGGATTGTCCGGCTGCCACTGATAAGTCAGGCCGGACCTGTGCGTGAAGAGGTGCTCGACCAGCATCGTGTTCCTGGCCGGCACTACCTCCCCCTGCCCATTCAGCACCTGCATGTCGGAAAATTTCGGCAAATGCAGGGCCACCGGGTCGGAAAGGCGCAATTTGCCTTCATCTAGCAGCATGACGCCGGCCGCGGAAACCAGCGGCTTGGTCATCGAGTAAATCCGGTAAATCGGACTGTCCGGAAGCGGCGCGCCGGTGTTTATGTCGGCGAACCCGACGCGCCCTTCGGACAAGGGCTTGCCGCCCTGCTCGATATGCCATTCAATGGCCGAATAGTCCTTTGCATCGATATAGGCCTGGGCCCGGGCATTTATGCGTTCAGAATGATACATTTCGGCCTCTTCCAATGAACTATGTCCCGCTTTCCTTGCCCTGAGCGGTCTGCAGCTTGTGATAATTGAGCTGTGCTCTCGCTTCGGTGATCGATGCGCCGTCACTCACCAATTGCCGTATGGCTGCTTCAGCCGCGAAAATGGACTCGGCGACTTCGAGAATGGCATCTTCGCGACCCTGCGGCAGGACAACCACCCCGTCAGCGTCGCCCACCAGAATGTCGCCTGGGCAGACCTTGGCGTCTCCGATCGAAACCGGTACCTGGGTCGCGAAAACTTCGACACGATCCTTGCCTGTCTTCATCGAATAGCTGCGCGAATAGATCGGATATCCGAGCTCAAGGCAGAGATGAACGTCGCGGCAGGGGCCATCGATGACCGTGCCGCCGAGTCCGCGCGTGTGGGCAAATTGGGTCAGGATATCGCCCCAGACCGTGCAATCCTCACGCCCGCCATTGTCGAGAACCGCAATTTCCCCTGGTTTCATATCATCGACATAATCACCAACGGTGCCGGGATTGATCGCATCGACCGGACCATAAAGAACCGTATAGGCCCGCCCCGCGAGACGGAATTTATGATCGCGCGGCTTGATACCGCGGCACACGCCCTCGATCCCCAGCTTGTCCATCGCGTCAGACAATGTGGCGCAATCGAGCTTTATTGCGCGGTCCAGATTGCGATCGGTCACGGCTTCGCCTCAAGCATGGTTTCGTAATCGGCACCCATCACCGCAGTAATGGCGTTGCCTGCACGCAAGGCCGCAACCATCGCTGCTTCCTTGCGGGCGATGCCCTCTGCTGCTGCGAGCACGCGCTCGATATCGTCCGCACGGATGAAGACGACTCCGGATGCATCTGCAATCACATAGTCGCCTTCGCTTACCCACTGATCGCCTATCTGGACGGTCTCGCCGGTCGAGTGCTCGTAAACCCGCCCGCGTGCCGTTCTGGCGGTGGTGCCCCGCGCGAAGATGGGAAATCCAAGGTCGGCAGCCTCGTCACGATCCCGGGTCGGACCATCGACGACCACACCGCGCACGCCGGCCAGTTGAGCACCGTTGGACAGGACACCGCCCCACCCGCCTGCGTCAATGCGAGGATGGGCGACAACGATAACCGTTTCCGGGTCCGCCGAGACGATTGCCCGCGCTCCCAAATGGAGCTTGGGCATGCCGGGCGGCGGCACCCCTTCGACCAGTTCGACCGTCTTTACCCGGCCAGCCAGCAAGCCACTGCCGGATTGACGCCCAAGCCCGCTGATCGCTGCGGGGAGCCCCAGCGAGTCCTTCGCGTCAGAAACCGAACAAGCGTCCAGCGCTTCCAATCGTGCGACCAAGCCCGCTGCCACCATCCATTCTCCTCGCCGCGTGCGATTTACCAAGCCGCCAGCCCATTGTCAATTTTATCGTATAATGGGAATAATTGAGTTGAACATGCAGGCCTAAGCTTCGCGCTGCAAGATTTCGCTTACCCTGATCCCAACCTCATGCACGCGAAGCTTCAACGCCTCTTCGATCTCGGGGGTCAGATCTTCGTTCAGGATCGAAAACGAGAAGGTTCCCAATATCTGGTTCTTTGGGCCGAGCAAAGGTGCGGCGATGCCGGTTGAATCGCTCCTGACCACCCCGTTGACGACGCTCACGCGCGCTTGCCTGATGGCTTGCAGGCCATGCTTGAACGCCTCGAAATCTGCTCCTCGTCCAGCCGCGGCCAGTTCCGTTCCCTTCTCGGAATAGAGCTTCTTTTGCAGATGGCGCGAGAGAAAAGCCTGTATCAGCATGGCGTTGGCCCCGGACAGGAACGGCATCGCGTCGCCAGCGCCAAATCCGGTGCGTGTCTCGTGCGGAGAATTCTTTACATAGATGCAGATGAAAGACTGACGAAACGCACGGTTGATTGTGGCCGTGCCTTTGAATTTCCGCACTATGCTGGCGGCATGGCTCTTGCCAGCCGAGATCACTGGATCGTTTTGTTGCAGATGGTAGCCAAGCAGAATGATCTTCGGGCCGAGGCTGTAACCGCTGCCAGATGTGCTGACCAAAAACCCCTGGTCGCTCATCACCTTGAGATAGCGATAGCATGTCGAAATCGGAACCTGGAGGGCTGTGGCAATCTCTTCCGTGGTCAGATCGGCATTCTGGCCTCGAAACAGATCGAGGATCATCAAGGCCTTCTTTGTCGATGTTGTCGTCAAACCGCTCACTCCCCGATGTCTGCCAAGCGCTGCGTCATAGCAGCTTGCTGGCCACTTTCTGGCCCAGCGTTGCCGTCGTTCCCCGACCGCCAAGATCGGGAGTCAGCCCCTCTCCCTGCTCCAGAACGTCCTCCACAGCCCTCACGATCCTTGCCGCCGCAGCCTCTTCGCCCAGATGCTCGAGCATCATCGCTCCCGCCCATATCTGACCAATCGGATTGGCAATGCCCTGCCCCGCGATATCAGGGGCTGAACCGTGGACTGGCTCGAACATCGAGGGGAAGCGACGCTCGGGATTGATATTGGCCGAAGGCGCCACGGCAATCGTTCCGGTACAGCCCGGTCCCAGATCCGAGAGGATGTCGCCAAACAGATTGGATCCAACGACCACATCGAACTGACGCGGGTTCATCACAAAGCGAGCGGCCATGATGTCGATATGATGGCTATCGGTGCGGATGTCGGGATAGTCGCGGGAAATGGCGTCGAACCGTTCATCCCAGAATGGCATCGAATGATAGAGGCCGTTTGATTTGGTTGCCGATGAAACATGATCGCGACCCAGCTTTCTGGCCAGTTCGAACGCATAGCGGATGATACGGTCGGTCCCTCGCCGGGTGAAAACCGAAGTCTGGATAACCGATTCCTGTTCGCCCGTACCCTGTCGCCCGCCGATCTGCGAATATTCACCTTCGCTGTTTTCGCGCACGACCCAAAAGTCGATGTCACCCGGGGCCATCCCCGCAAGTGGCGATCTGACCCCAGGCAAGAGGCGCACTGGCCGCAGGTTGACATACTGGTCGAATTCCCGCCGGATCGGGATCAACAGTCCCCACAGCGAAATGTGGTCTGGAACGCCCGGAAAACCGACGGCTCCCAGAAAGACTGCATCATGCTGGGAAAGGCGGTCTATGCCATCGCCCGGCATCATCGTGCCGGTCGCGTGGTAAGTCTCGCAGCTCCAGTCGAATTCCTGCCATTCGATAGCAAAGCCGGATTGGGATGCAACAGCATCGAGCACGCGCATGCCTTCCGGCATGACTTCCTTGCCAATCCCATCGCCTGCAATGACTGCTATCGAGTATCTGTTCAAACCATTGTCCTTGGGGTCAGAAAGGGCCAGATTTCCGCATCGCTGAGTCTAGGGCAACATGGGCGAATGACAAGGTGAGAGGTGCATGATGGAAGCGAAACAATTCGACCTGGTGGTCTATGGAGCGACAGGGTTCACTGGACAGCTGGTATGCGCCGATCTGCAACGGCTACGCACAGAGGGCCGGGAATTCAGCTGGGCCATGGCTGGTCGGTCCCTGGAGAAACTCGAAGCCTTGCGCGCCGGGATCGGAGCCCCGGATATCCCTCTGCTAACTGTCGATGCGGATGACGCTGCATCGCTGGCCGGGCTTGCCTCCATGACCCAACTGGTGATTTCCACCGTTGGTCCCTATCAGCTTTACGGCTCGCAGCTGCTCGCTGCCTGCGCCCGTTCCGGGACAGACTATATCGACGTGTGCGGCGAACCCTTGTGGATGCGCGAGATGATCGACCGCTTCGAGGGGACCGCCAGGTCCAGCGGTGCGCGCATCCTGTTCTCGTGCGGATTTGATTCCATTCCGTCGGAGCTGGGGGTGTGGCTCTGCCAGAACGAGGCTGTGAAGAATTCCGGCAAGCCTGTGAAGCGCATTCGCGGCAGGATGACCAAATTCATCGGCGGCCCGTCCGGAGGCTCGATGGCCAGCGGCATGGCCATGATGATGCTCGCCAGGCAAGATCCCGCAAAAGCGGCGTTGCTGGAAAATCCCTTTGCCCTGACACCGGGGTTTCAAGGCCCGGATCACCCACCCTACACTGTCATCGACGATGAACCTGGATTGGGAAAAGTCGGTCCGTTTACGCTCGGCCCTACGGATATGAAAAACGTCCATCGTTCCAACTTCCTGATGGGGCACCCTTATGGCACGGACTTTGTCTACGATGAAAAGCTGGTCAATCCGCCCCCTCCCCCTGCCCAGCCGCCATCTCCCGACAGTTTCCCCAAGCCCGGCGAAGGACCGTCTGCCGATATCATGGAGAACGGATGCTTCGAGCTTCTGCTGATCGGCGAGGACGAGAGCGGAGATACCATACGGGTTACGCTGGCGGGAGGCGAAGACCCCTACCGGACCACCGCGAAGCTCGTTTGCGCGACGGCCTTTGCGCTGCTGGAAGCGGAGAACCTGCGGCCCGGCCTGTGGACGCCCATTGCGGCGCTACGCGAAAAACTCGCGTCGGAGATCGTTGAACATGCCGGGATCACTGTCCGGACGGAGATCGGACCATCCTGAGGGACCAGTCCCGGCCAGACTTGGTCATGCCCTTCAAAATGGTAGGATCTGCGGAGAAACGTGCTACGAAGCTTTTTTACCAAGTGAGATTTTTTACGGGAAATCCCGAGGCGCAAAATCCGCTGGCCGGAAAATTGAGAGAGGGCATCGAACGGCACCATGGCTACGCAAATCAACGCGCCTGGAGGATTCGGCACCTCCAATTATCGCTCCTATGCATTGACTGTCCTCCTGGTCATCTATGTCTTCGAGGTCATCGACCGCATCCTGCTATCGCTTGTGCAGGAGCAGGTACGCATGGAACTGGGACTTTCCGATTTTCAGCTGGGATTGCTGGGCGGCCCGGCATTTGTCATCCTTTATGTCGTGAGCACCGTGCCGATTGCCCGGCTCGCCGAGAGCAAGAGCCGCATCTCGATTATCGCCGCTGGTGCCGCATTCTGGAGCGCCGCGACGGCCGCATGCGGGCTCGCGACCAATTTCGTCCAGCTGTTCTTCGCGCGCATGTGCGTGGGTATCGGCGAAGCGGCCTGCGTCCCTCCGTCGCATTCGGCAATTTCCGACTATTTTCCCAGCGACAAGCGGGCATCCGCCCTTGCCATATATGGCTTGGCCATTCCCATCGGCATCCTTCTGGCGTCCTTCGGCGGCGGTTGGCTGGCGCAAGAATTCGATTGGCGCACGACATTCCTGATGCTTGGCGGGCTTGGCATCGCCGCTGCCCTCCTCCTCAAACTGACAGTCAAGGATCCGCCGCGTTCAAGCCTGCAACTCGAGACCCCCGGCTTCGCTGCGGCACTCAAATCGCTCGGCTCGAAACGCTCGTTCTGGCACGCTATCGCCGCAGCGTCATTGCTTTCGCTGTTCGGCTCCTCGCTCACCAATTTCTTCGTTTCCTATACGGTTCGCGAATATGGGCTGGCTATGGGCGACGCCATGTTCGGGTTCGGCATCCTGTTCGGATTCGGCGTTGCTTGCGGCATATTCCTCGGCGGATATCTGAGCGACAGGCTGCAATACCGCTATCCGCGGGTGATCGCCTGGCTTCCGGCCCTTGGCCTGTTATTGTCCGTGCCGCTTTATCTCATCGCCTTTTTCCAGGCTTCCTATGCGATTGCCTTCGTTGTCTTCTTTGCTGCGCTGGTCTCGCATTACATGTTCAATGCCCCGCTGTTTGCAGTCGCGCAGCAGGTTGCTGAGCCCCGCGTGCGGGCAACCGCATCAGCTATCATGATGCTGATCCTGACGCTGATTGGCTTCGGGCTCGGCCCACCGATGGTCGGGGCCATTGCCGACTATTACACCGCGCAACTGGCGAATGAAGCCGGGGTATCGATGGCGCAATGCACTGCCAATCCCGCTCTGGCAGCCTGTGCCGAGATTGGCGGCGCAGGGCTCCGCGCCGGATTGATCGTGGCGCTGATGTTCTTCATCTGGTCAGCCCTGCATTTCTGGCTGGTTGGCCGCACCTACGGCGAAGACCGCTACGAGAAACCAGCCTGACAGGTTGCTGCTGTCCATGCGATGGTGCGGGTTGTTCTGAAGGATTTGCTGGGCAACGGCCCAGCGCACTGCTGGTGCAGGTGCTCTACGGCATCGGGCCAGAGCGGCAGGTGATGGAGCAGTTCGCGCTCGAGCGCGGTAGCAAAATAGCCGCCAGCGAGGGGATGACCTCGCCAGCGGCTATTGTTTAGCGCAGAACCTGATTTAGCGCGAGCCGAAGGCGTAGCGCAGGGTCACGCCGATTTCGCGGGGGAGAGAGGTGCGTACGACATCGTCATCCCGCCGGTGACACCGTATGGCCCATAGGGCGAACCACTCGACAGCACGCGGGCGTTTTCGGCCTGCTTGTTAAACACGTTCTTGGCAAAGACACCCAGGCTCCATGCCCCGTCGTTGCCACTGATACCAGCGAACAAATCGGCAATCGCATAGGACGGAGTGTTCCTGAACACACCGTTGGTCCCGAAGTTGCCATAGTTGGGATTGTTGCCCTGGATGTTCAGGTTGGCGCGGAAATAGCCATCGATCGCTTCGGTGATCGGCATTTCATAGCTGCCGTTGAGAGTGGCCTGGAACGGTGCCGTGGTGTTGAGCACCTCGCCTTTGACCAAGGAAGGGCAGAAGTTGATCGGATTTGCCGCAGTGAGCGGGACCGCCGGATTGTTGCACGGCACACTGCTGCCCTTGGACTTGATCTGCGAGTAGCTGACATTGGCACCCAGCGATAGCCCGTCGATTGGACGGGCAGCCAGTTCCAGCTCAAAACCGCGAACCCTGGAGTTGAGATTGCGATAGAACGAAAGGCTGGTGTTCGAAATGTTACCCGACGCCTGACGATAGGGAACACCCTCGAAGCTTGTCAGCTTGTCCTGATAGTCGAGCTGAAATACCGCCAGATTGGCGCTGAAACCCCGACCGAAGCTGGCTTTGACGCCGAGCTCATAGCTTTTCGCCGTTTCCGGCTCGGGAACCAGCAGATTGGAAGGAATTCCGGGATTGAAGATCGACAACAGGCCGGAGCGGAAGGAACTGCCAGTGGTGGCATAGACCAGCACATCGTCGGTAAACTTATGCGACAGCGAGACGTGATAGATCGTCTTCGATCTTTTCTTGTCGCTCAGGTCGGTCCCACTGAAGGAGTTGGCAGGAACCTGCACATCGCAGAATCCGGGATAAGAGCTGGTCGTGCCCCCCGGAATAAGCGAGCAGAAACCGCCCACGGCAGCGGCAGGAGCCGCAACCTGGAGCAAGGCGTTGCTGCTGGTAATCGAGTTATTTATGTTGTGGTCTTTGATGAAGGCCACGCCGCCACTCAGCTCGGTCTGCTCGCCAAGGTGAACCCTGACATTGCCGTAGAACGAGTCAAACTTCTGCTGGAGGAAGATGTTGAGGCCGATGTTGAAGACATAACGACTGTCCGGCATCGTCACGACGCCCGGCAATGTTCCGGGAGCCCCGAATGCTCCACCCAGACTCCCCGGAAGCGAATACTGGGGAATGGTGAAGTTGATGGTGCCCCTGGAACGCTTGCCAAACCAGCCGATATCATATTCGAACGGCAGGTCCGAACCGGGAGCCGACGACAGGCGGACTTCATGCGTCTGGAACTTGGGTTGGCCAACATTGACCGGCGACGAATAGGGCTCGAATCCCGGAAGAATGTTTAGCGGGTCCGCCGTGGAACCACTGCCTTACCCACGATTGAACTTTTGGCCGTAATTGTAGGTCAGCTTCTGTCCGAAAACTTCCCAGTCGGCGTTGACCGTGAGCAAGTCGATATGCTCCGGACTGAAGCTTGGCGCATCCTGCACCGAAGCGTTCTGCGCCAAAGTCAGCGCCGGCCCGTTGAAGTTGGCGCGGATGCCCGCTGGATAGAAACTTAGGGGATTAGCAACACGGCCCGGGCTGCCGGGGCCAACCACCTGGGTGTAGGACAGCACATTGGTCTTGCGCCGCTGATACATCGCCTGAAGCGACAGCGTCTCGGTCGGCTTGAACAGCATCGTGGCCCGGAAAGAGCGGTCCTTGACCGAGGGCTTGACCCTGCTGTTGACACTGTAAATCCGGCTGCCTTCACTGTTCTCGATATTGGCAGCCAGCCGGATCGCCAGCATATCCTTGATAACCGGCACGTTGACCGCACCCTGCACGATCCAATGATTGGCACTGCCATACTGACCCATGGCATAGCCGCCGATCTCGTCGAGGTCGGGCTTGCGCGAGGTGATGGTGACAGCACCCGAAATCGAAGGCGCGCCGCGCGATGTGCCTTGCGGTCCGCGCAGCACTTCGATCTGGCCGACGTCGAACAGCGACTGGATCGTATCGCCGGGATCGAACGGAATTTCATTCCAGTAAATCGGCGTGGCCGGTGTGCCCGAGCCCGGCTGCCAGGTAACGCCGCGCAGAACGACCTGGGAACTGGCACCTCTGTTTTCCAGCGTCAGACCCGGTGCCAGCTTGGAAACTTCCTCGGCCGAGTTGATCGACAACTTTGCAAGCCTGTCGCCGGAGATCGCCTGCACGCTCACTGGCACATCCTGCAGCCGCTCATCCGAACGCCGCGCGGTGACGATAATTTCGCCATCATCGATGGCAGCGCCTTCGTCTGCCTGCGCCTCTTGGGCGACCGGGGCATCCTGCGCGAAGGCGGGAAAGGCTGCGGTCAACGCCGTCGTGGCGGCGAGCGCCGCAAAGAAATTCCGGTTCATGTTTGCTATTTCCTCCACGGGCCTGTCGCCCAATTGCATTTTCGCCCGCTAGCGGGCGCCCTCACTAAAATGTGCCGCCCAAATTTGCATCGGGTCGCCAGCCAATCCGTCTCGCGCGTCAACGCACGCAGCCCGAATCGGCCAAAAACAAGACCATAGACTACTGCAATTAAGCAGCAAAAAATCCCTCGTCAAGATTTAATGCACCAGTCGCTGTGCATAAGCAGCCGCGGCCTCAAACGCCCAAGCTCACGTGCCCTCCCGTTGGACCATGGTCAGCTGCGCGGGGCGCGGCGTTCCTCGGTATCGCGGAGAAGCTGCCAGACCCGCGCATCGAGCGCTTGTGCGCTCTCCCCCTCGCCCGCCTCCGCCGCCATGTGGAGTTCTACCAGCAGCAAGCGCAGCCGGCCGTTCTCGCGGTCGAGTTCGCTGATCTTCAGACCCGGATCGGTGGACCGCGCGGCTTCGGCGAGACGCCCGGCAAGATCGGCTCCCACTGCGGACCGGGCATCGGCAAACAACGCGCGCATGGCGGCATTCTCCCAGACCCGCACCGCCGCGGCATCGTCCACCGCATTGGCCGAAATGGTGAGCAGCGCTGCCGCCAGCCGCGCCATCTCCGAGGCAAACGAATCGTCGATCGCAGGCGCGATCCGCTCGCGCAGAGTGGCCGCGACGCCGTGCAGGAGGGTTTCCAGAGTGAGGTTCATGCCCCGCGTCCTCGCTCGGCCATCAGCTCCAGGATCAGCTTGCGGTGGAAGTGCCCGGCCCGGATACCCGACATGCCCACGACCATCTCGCGCACCGGACCTTGCGTGAAGCTCGCCTCGGCGGTGGCCCAGATCGCGCAGGCCTTGACCGCTGAAAACAGCCGCCACCAGTCCAGCGCGGCGCGATCAATGGTCAAGCCGCTCGCTTGCTGCCACTCCGCCAGGCCGTCGTCGAGCGGAAGGTGGCGGGTCATCGGCCAGAACGGATCGATGGCCCAGGCCACGTCCTCCAGCGGATCGCCGATGTGACACATTTCCCAATCGAGGATCGCGCTGATCCGGCCATCCGGGGTAAACAGGAAGTTGCCCGCCCGGTAATCGCCATGAACGATGGCGGGCTTGGCGGCCTCTGCCGGCGGATTGCCGCGCAGCCAGCGGATGGCGGCGTGGACGATCGGTTCGGTAACCCCTTCGCCCTTGCGGAAAATCGCCTCCCACCAATCCAGCTCGCTCGACCAGTAAGCGCCGCCGGTTCTCCCGTTGCGCAGTTCTTCGAGCGCAATTGCTCCGTGATCGATGGCCGCAAGCGCACCGAGATAACGCCAGAACTGCCGTGCGACCTTATCGCCATGCCCTTCATAGGGGTCGGTTGGCGCATAAAAATGGCCGGGCTTGCCGGGCATCAGGTCCATGATGAAGAAGGGCCGATCAAGCCAGAGCGGATCGGATTCGAAATAATGCACCGCAGGCACCGGCACGCCTTGCCCGGCCAGTGCATGATAGACGGTAAACTCGATGTCGCGCTCGGCAACAACCAGGCCCGTGGGCGGTGCCCGGCGCAGGATCAGCCGGTGCTCGACCGTTTCGCCATCCTCCGTCCAGCGCCCGCGCAGCCGGTAGGTCTCCTGGCTGCTGCCGCCCTGGATACGCGACAATTCGTCAACCTGCACCTCCAGCGCGGCGGGCATCCGGTGCGCGAGGTAGGCGGCGATGCGGCTTTCCATATCGCTCATGGCGCGTCGAACATTCCGGTGAAGCCGCGCGCCGGGTTGGGGCCCATGCTCAGCGATTCGAAAGTCCCGATACCGCCGATCGCCTGACCATCGGGGGTGGCGAGTGTAAGCCGGGCAAAGGCCTGATTGTGCAGCCAGGGCGGTCCGAATTTCACCACATCACTTTTCCTGATTTCGTCATAGCCAATCGCCAGCGGCCCCTTGTTGACGCCATGGCCCCATTCGGGATGCATGTAGCCGATGCCGGACAAGTATGTCCGATCTCCTGCCTCGATGGCGATGCGATAGGCTCTGCCTGCCTCATCGAACGCCGAGATCACCGCACTGCTGGGCCACCGCGTTCCGGGGTGCTCCTTCGTGGCGATGGTTGCACCATGCAGGTGCTCCACGCGCCCGTCGTCATGCACCATGACCAGACCGCGGTGCCAGATGCTGCCATGCTCGTCTTCATTGAGGTAAAAGTGGAGCACCCGGTCTTCGAGATGGGCGGGCACCCAGTACCAATGGAACTGCCGGCTCGGGGCCGGCACCATCTGCTGCGGATCGGGCAGGCCGACCGCGCGCACGCCCCACGAGCGGTCCCGCGATCCGATGACACCGGCTTCATCCGCGCGGATCTCCTGCCCGCCGGCGCGCAGCCAGCCCGTATAGCGGCCGAGCTGGGTGAGGCGGGTATAGTCCATGGTTACCCGGGGGCCATTGCGGCGCGTCGAGCGCGCCTCCTCGATCGGTGCGTGGCGTCCGTCGAACACCAGATCGGCGGCGATCCCGTGCTCATTGTCGTCGATCACCAGACGCAGGCGCTTGAGCGGCTCCAGAACCTCGACCCGGATCGGCCCCACCTGGATATCCATCCGCTCCATGTCGAGATGACGGGAGGCACGCAGATTATGCTGCACGTCGCCGATGCGCACGGTGAAGGCTGCGTCCATGATATTGAGGTTGGGATATACCCCCAGGGCGAAGGCGAAGAACATCGTGCCGTCGGCCGAATAGCCATTGAAAAAATAGCGGTCGTAGAAATTCCGCTCGGTCCCGGCGAAGGCGATCGGGTCAGGCGTCTGATGGATCGGGAAGTCATCGCCCTTGGTCAGCATCTGGCGTTCCTCAGCGAACTTCGAAAAATTCATAGTCGATCCGCGCAGCGCCGCCGTCCTTGAGGGTCAACCTGCCCTTGCCGACAGCCTGAACGGCGTTGAGCCACGCATAGCGCTCGTCCCCGGTTTCGAAGACCGGGGCGACATAGGCGACGATCCCGGCAGCCGGGTTCGACAGGTTCAGGCGGCCACCATACTGGATATAGATCAGGGCTCCATCGTCCGTGAGCACGGTCATCCGCACGTCGATGATGCCGATGGCCCCGCCGCGCACCATCCAGTCGGCGGCGGCAGGCCCCGCCAGCGTGGCCCGGAACCGGTCGCCGGCAAAGCTTGCCGCCTCGATGGCACCGACACTTCGCGGACCGGCTGGACCGTTGCCGACCGCCAGCGATGGTGCCACATCGACCACGCCTGTGCAGATTGGAATCAGTTCCAGCATCTTCACTCCCTCGCGATTGCTGCCCGGTTGTAGCCGGGTTTGCGCAGGCGGGAAGGGCGAATCTCAAAGTATCGTCGGACTGGCGTCCCCGGTTCGCGTCCCGTCCCGCCTGCGCTTGGATCAATGCACACGGCATGTTACATTCTCGTCCAAGGCGGGAAGACTCGCGGACGACGGAGAGCAGGCTATGCACGGCACCCTTCAATACGACCTCGTCATCAAGGGCGGCATGATCATCGATGGCATGCAGACCCCGCGCTATCGCGGCGATGTCGGCATCAGGAATGGCTTGATCGTCGAGATCGGCAGCAATATCGCGGTGGCAGGGGCCAAGCAGGTGATCGATGCCACGGGCAAGATCGTTGCGCCCGGCTTTGTCGATCTGCACACCCATTATGACAGCCAGCTGTTCTGGGATCCGTGGTGCACCATGTCCGGCTGGCATGGCGTGACCAGCGTGGTGATCGGCAATTGCGGCTTCGGCTTCGCCCCCTGCAAGCCCGAGGACCGCGAGCGCACCATGCTGTCGCCTGGTGCGCAACGAGGCAGTGCCGCTGGAGACCATGCGCCAGGGCATGCCGTGGGATTGGGTGAGCTTCAAGGAATACCTGGAGAGCGTCGAGCGCGCGCCCAAGGGGGTCAACATCATGTCCTTCGTGCCGCTGGCCCCGCTCTATGGCTATGTCGTCGGCACCGACGAGGCGAAGCGCCGTGCCGCGACCGATGCAGAGCTTGAGCAAATGTGCGATTTGCTGCTCGAAGGCATGGAAATCGGCGGCTGCGGCATCAGCGCGCAGATTCTGGGCGATGTCGGCAATGTCCAGCTCGATCATGACGGCACGCCGATGGTCACCGATCATATGAGCGCGCGCGATCTCGCGGCCTTCTGTCAAGCTATGGGCAGCACCGGGCGCGGTGTGGCGCAACTGACCGGGGACCTGAGCATCGCCGAAACCATGGCACGCGAAAGCGGTCGGCCGGTAATCTGGAACGCGCTGCTGGCCGAAGGCGCGCTCAACCAGCACGGCGGCGCGCGGATCACTCCCCGGGCAGCAATCGACCGGCTCAAGGAACTGAACGAAGTCGAAGGGCTGCGCGTCTATGCCCAGGCGCTGACCACCAATTTCGCCTCGCAGTTCACTTTCGAGGACTACAACCTCGCCGACGCCATCCCGATCTGGAAAGATACCTGCATGGGGTCGATCGCGGAGAAGCTCGAAAAGTTCAAGGACCCCGAGCGGCGCGAGAAACTCAAAGCGCTCCACGACGAGCGCGGCGGCCTGTTTGCCTCAGGTTATGTCGTCGATGACATCAAGGTCGGCTGGATCCCGCTGGACGTGCCGGACGGGCTCGCCCTTCAGGACAAATACGAGGGCTATACCATCGGCGAGATCGCGACCCGCGAGAACAGGCATTCGCTTGATGTGCTGATGGACATCGCCGTCTGGGGCGAGCTCAAGAGCGGCTTCGAGACGAAAATGATCATGACCCCCCCGGCCGCGATGAAGGAAATCGCCACTTCGCCGGTGGCCATTCCCGGCGTCAGCGATGGCGGCGCGCATACCAAATTCGTCACCACCGGGCGCTATCCCACCGATCTGCTGAGCTACTGGGTGCGCGAGCACAATATCATGTCGCTGGAGGAGGCGCATTGGCGACTCTCGGGCCTGGCGGCGCAGGCTGCGGGCCTCAGGGGACGCGGCTGGCTGCAGGAAGGCATGGCAGCCGATATTGTCGTCTACGACCTCGACGAACTTGAAACCCTGCCGCAGCACCGGGTGTGGGACTATCCGGCGGGCGAATGGCGCCTGATCCAGAAGGCGGCGGGCTATGACTATATCATCGTCAACGGCGTCCCCACGTTCGTCAATGGCGAGTGCACTCAGGCGACACCGGGCAAGCTGCTGCGTCATGGCACTGCCTGAACGAGAGGATGGCACGATGCGTACCAGGCATAATCCCGGCTTCGGCCCGGTATTCGACGCCGATAACCACTACTGGGAGTCCAGCGACGCCTTCACCCGCTTTCGCGATCCCAAATTTGCCGACCGCGGCCTCCGGCTGGTCGAGGTGGACGGCAAGTTGTGCTATTTCATTGGCGACAAGCCGCATGCCACGGTCCCCGGGCCGGGCGATATCCATGGCCGCCCCCGCCCCGGCATGCTCTACG
This sequence comes from uncultured Alphaproteobacteria bacterium, assembly GCA_963777795.1. Lineage (GTDB taxonomy): Bacteria > Pseudomonadota > Alphaproteobacteria > Sphingomonadales > Sphingomonadaceae > Novosphingobium. Next base: position 345,072 of record CAVZRM010000001.1, on the reverse strand, counting down.
ATTACTTTGCCGGGCGCGAGGCGATCGATCCGCTGCGCCATGCCTATAGCGAGCCAGCCGCCGACCATCCCGATTGGTTCAACCGCGATGCCCGGCTGAAAGTGATGGACGAGCAGGGCATCGAGGCGATCTGGATGTTCCCTTCGGGCGGCGTCTGCATGGAAGGCCCGATGCAGCCCGATATCGAAGCCTCGCTCCACATCATGGGCGCGTTCAACCGCTGGATCGAGGATGAGTGGGGCTTCGCCTACCGCAACCGCATTTTCGCCGTTCCCTTCATGGTGCTGTCCGACCTCGCAACCGCACTGGCCGAACTCGATTGGGCGATGCGCTGCGGCGCGCGCGTGATCTCCATCCGCAACGGCCCGGTGTTCACCCGGGATGGCAACCGGTCACCCGCCGATCCGGTGTTCGATCCGTTCTGGGCGCGGGTAGAGGAAGCAGGCCTTGTCGTGACAGCCCATGCCGGGTTCGACGATGGCTATGGCGGCGTTGACGATGCGGTGGCCCGTGCCTGGGGCATTGATATGGACCTCTCGAGCCAGGCCCTGCACAAGGCTCAGGGCATGACCTTCAACACCCGGCTGGTCACCATGCTGCAGAAGAAGCGGCTGGTCCACGATTTCGCCGCCATCCTGGTGACCCACGGACTGTTCACCCGCTTTCCGCGCCTGAAGTTCGCCTTCATCGAAAACGGCGCGCTGTGGGTCGGCCCGCTGCTCCACGATCTGCAGGTCGTCCACGTGCAGAACCCCGGCATGTTCGCCAGCAATCCGGTCGATCAGTTCCATCGCAACTGCTGGGTCGCACCGTTCGTCGAGGACAGTGTATCCGATCTTGCCCTGCACATCCCCGCCGAACGCATCCTGTTCGGCTCCGACTGGCCGCACGCTGAGGGAATTGAACATCCGCGCGATTTCTTCGGGCTGGTCGAGGGCTTTTCGGATGACGACGTCCGCAAGATCATGCGCGACAATGCCCACGAACTGACATTCGCCTGAGCGAGAGCACCCGCAACCGGGAGTCCTTCGCTATGGCAACTCAGCGTTCGAGCACTTCAAGAAGATAGCCTTCGATGTCCGCGAAAATGCCGATCCGCATGCGGTTCCCGCCAAATTCAAGCGGCTTGACCGGATCCACCACCACGCCGCCTGCGGCCAGCACCCGGGCCTGGAAAGCGTCGAGATCGGGCGTGTTGAAGACAATCATCACCCCGCTGGGCGACGGGGCCGGTCCGTCGACAAAAGTGAGCAGGATCAATTCGGCACCGCCCTCCGGCTTGCCGAAAACGATCTCGATGATGGGCCGGCCGGTGATGGCGTCCTCCAGCCGCTGTCCCTCGCCATAGCCGCAGACGGCGCGGTAGAACGCGGCCATCGCATCGAGATCCCGCACCACCAGTTTGGCGAAGGCGACCTCCGAGATGCGCTTTCCTGTCATGCGGCAGCCGCCTTGACGATGTTCCTGGGCACCAGCGTCGGCTGGCCGTGCAACAGCTGGTTGGCGATGATGGCGTAATGCATCTCGGTCGCGCCTTCGGCGACGCATTTGGCCCGGGCATCGCGCATGTAGCGGTTGACGCCGGTCGAGTTCATGATGCCGCTGCCGCCCCACATCTGCACCAGCTTGACGCACACGTCGAAGCAGGTCTCGCCGATGTAGGCCTTGCAGATATTCCCGCCTTCGCTGCTGACCGTGCCCGCTTCAAACTGGCGCACGGTATCGTAAAGCAGCGCCCGGCAGGCGGTGATCTTCGCATGGGCCTCTGCCAGCCAGTAGCCGATCGGCTGAAGATCGGCCATGTCCCTGCCATAGAGTTGGCGTTCCTTGACGTACTCAATCGTCTTGTCGAACAGCCCCTGCGCGCAGCCGATCGAGGTGGCGACATGGGCCAGCAGATTGGCATGATTGGCCGCCCTGTGCGAGAACCCGGCGGTGAGCAGGTCGCCCAGCACGTCGTCCTCTTCCAGCCGCACGTTATCGAATGCAATCGGCCCGGTGTTGGTGCCGCGCCAGCCCAGCTTGTCATCGTGCGGGGCGATGTGGAAGCCGGGGTCGTCGCGCTCGACCACGACGCAGCCATAGCCCTCGTTACCCTGGCGGTCGCGGGTCTTGCCCATCACCAGCCAGGTCATGGCGGTGCCCTGGGTGCAGAACAGCTTGGAACCGTCGAGGCGGTAGCCATCGCTGGCCCCGGAGTTGGGCAGTATCCGGGTGAGGTGGCTGGCGATATTGGCCGCCCCTGAAGGCTCGCTCTGCGAATAGGCCATCAGCCGCTCGCCCGAGGCGCTGGCGGGCAGGATGCGCATCTTCTGTTCGTCGGTTCCGAGCAATTCGACCGTCTTGGGGCACAGCACCATCTGCACCGTCAGCATTCCGGCGAAGGCCGGGCTGGCCTTGGCCAGTTCCTCGCTGACCAGGCAGACCGAGACCATATCCGCCCCGGAGCCGCCGTATTCCGGCGAGGTATAGAGCCCGTAAAGCCCCAGCGCCGCCGCCTTGGCGACCAGTTCGTCCGGCGTGTGTTCGTCGAGATCGATCTGGTTGGCAATCGGCTCGACTTCCCGCCTCGCGAAAGTCGCTGCCATATCGCGCAACGCGCGCTGGTCTTCGTTCAGCCAGTCCATTGATTACTCTCCCTTCGTTCAGTTCAGATGCGCCGCGCCAGATAGGCCGCTTCGTGGATTGCATTGCCATAGCCGCGCACCTTGCGCGCATCGCCGATGATCTGGACGGTGATGCCGGTTCCCAGCAGGGCTTGCGACAATGGATCGTAGGAAATCCGGCCCGGGGCGAGCACCAGCGCGGCGCAGGCGATTGTCTCTGCCTTGCCGTCCTTGTGCACTGCAACCGAACCGGGCGACACCCGCACCAGTGCAACGCCCTGCTCGCTCGCCAGCCCGACCTTCGCCGCCCAGCGCAGCACCGCGCCCGAGCGCGAGCCGATATAGGCAGCGGGCACCAGTTTCTCGTTCGGATCGAGCAGCCGCACCGCCCTGCCCTGCTGCGCCAGATCAAGCGCCAGTTCGATGCCCTCGCCCGCCCCCCAGACGACCAGTGGCCCATCGGGCAGCACCGCGCCTTGCAGCACCTGGTCGATGGTCATTGCAAACCCGCTCTCCAGCGCCGCGGCCAGGCCTTCGGCTTCAGGCAGCGCTGGCCGCGCGCCGGTGGCGATCACCACCACATCGGGGTTTTCGGCGAGCACCAGCGCGCGCGTCACTTCCTGTCCCAAACGGACTTCGACGCCCTCTTTCTCGATCATGCGCCGGTGATATTGCGGCTGGTAGGCGATCTGCTCCATGTTGGGCAGCGTCTGGTAACCGCCCGCCCAGTTCATCACCCCGCCTAGCTCGCTGCCTTTCTCGAACAGCGTGACCTGGTGGCCGGCAGCCTTGGCGGTGAGCGCATATTCCATGCCACCCGAACCGCCGCCAACGATCATCACCTTGCGTGGGCGCAGGGCGGGAATGATGCGATATTCCCGGTCGCGGCTGAACGCGGCGTTCTGCGCCGATCCGGCAACGCCCTTGGCGAAGATGTTGCCGGTCATCAGCGAAGCGCCGGTGCGCGTGCTCTTGCGGATTTCGTCTTCCCGGCCCTCGGCGATCTTGCGCGGAAAGTCCGGATCGTCGAGCGACTGGCGGCAGGAGGCAAAGAAATCCGCCGCGCCGTCGCCGATCATCGTGCGCATCTGCTCGGGCGTGTTGATGTTGCACGAGCCCATCAGCGGCATGTCGATGCCGCGCGCCTGCAAGCCTTCGCGCATATGCTTGATATAGGGCAGCGCTACGAGGTTGGGCACATAGAAGCCGCCGCCGATCACCTCGCCCGAGCTGATATCGATACTCCGGCTCTGCGCGGGCAGCATCGAGCCGAAGGTGCAATCCATCGCGTCGATGCCCAGGGCGTGCAGGCGGGTGGCATAATGCTCGATGAAATAATCGAGATCGTAGCCGCCGACGAAATTCTCGTCGCAGACCATGCGCGGGATGATCGGGAAATCCTTGCCGCACAGCTCCTGCGTGCGCTGGATGATCTGCTCGCAGAACAGGAAACGGTCGGCATATTCGTCGTTGCGGCCCTGATTTTCGAGCAGCGACAGGGTGACGTGCGGCAGCGAACCGTGGCAGAAGTGATAGGAGAGGTAATTGTACCCTGCTTCTTTCGCGCGCCTTCCCGCCTGGGCGAAGTCTTCGACCAATTGCTGGTAATCCTCGGTGGTGAGCACGCCGGGCTGCTGGTTGCCGATCGGATACTTGCCGCTCGGTCCCCAGGCGACAGTGCCGGGAATCCAGCCCTTGCCCGGCTCGAGCGGAAAGGTCGCGCCGACACCGGGGATCAGCCCGCCATAGAACAGCTGCAGCCCCGCCAGCGCGCCGTTATGCTGGATCACTTCGACCATCTCGCGGTGGCTGATGATATAGGTGTCGTCGTAAATGCCGAGCATCCGCTCGTTGATCAGCCCGTCCCAGCGCACGCAGGTCGCGCCAACGCAGACCGCGCCGAAGCCGCCGGCCGCCAGCGCCTCATAGACCCCCACCGACTTTTGTGTCGCATAGCCGCGGTCGTCCGACATGTTCATCGTCGTCGGCGCGTGGACCATCCGGTTGCGGAAAGTCAGGTTGCGGGTCGAGAATGGCTGGAGCAGCGGGTCGTTCACGGCAGTGGTCATAGTGCCTCGGTCCATATGTGGGTTCAGCGCGCGAAATTGCGGTCAGCGGAACTTGTTCACGGGCGCGTTGAATAAGGCAATCAATGCCAAGATAGAAGCTGTATGTCGATGTCCCGGAAAAGCTCCGCCGCATTGATCGGGATGGGAGAAATTCCCTGATCCCTGCCGATCGCCATCACCCGGACGCAACAGTGTGGGGCCATTGGACGCGCTATGCTCGATCGCGCAGATCGACTATGGCAACTTGGAGTAGGACGCAGGCTGCATGCAGCGCTTGGGGGAACCGGGATGACAGATATGGAGCTGATGGAAATCGCAGCCGCCCGGGTTTTGATAGTCCAGCAAACTCAACTCCATCCAAGCCAGGTGCGCTGACATGAGAGACCTTGAGCGACTGACTGAAGCGCTGCGCCAGTTCTTGCCGGACGGCGCAGGCATAACCGCGATTCGCCCGCTGACCACCGGCTTTTCCAATGAAACCTACAGGATCGAGGGTCTCGACCTTATCCTGCGGCTTCCCCCCGCTGCAGGTGCGATGCTCGAAGGCCACGATGTCCTGGCGCAGGGCCGGATATATCAGGAACTGGCCAGGGCCCCGGCCGCGCCGCCAGTCCCGCCGGTTGTCACGCTCTGCCCCGATCCCGCCATCATCGGTGTGCCGTTCTTTGTGATGGAATGCGTGGCCGGCGAATCGATCGACGATATGACGATGACGCCCTGGTTCGTCGATGGCAGCGATGCCTTGCGCCAGCAGATCTGCCGCGACTGGATCACGGCCTTCGCCGCCCTGTCAAACATCGATCCTCTGGCCGTGCTGGGCAAGGTGGTCTCGCCCGAGGACGATGCCCGCATGTGGCGCGAATTTGCCCGGTCTGCCGATTGCCCGGAACTGGTTGCCCTGTTCGACCGGCTGCTGGCCGCTCCCGCCCCGGTCAGCGGCCCGCCCGCGCTGATCCATGGCGACCCAAAACTGTCCAATCTGATGTGGCAAAACCAGCGCATCACGGCGATGCTCGATTGGGAAATGGCCCTCAACGGCGAGCCTCTGGCCAATCTTGGCTACATGCTGTTCTTCTTCGCCAGCGACTATCACGCCGCCACCCGCGCGCAAAAACTGCCCGGCATGCTGACGCGCGGCGAGGTGATTGCCCTGTGGGAGGAAGTCTCGGGCCGTTCCGCCGAAGGGGTGTTCTGGCATGAGATCGCCCAGGCCGGCAAACTCGCAGCAATCATCGCCGAAGGCGTCAACATGGCCGATACCGGGCGCAGCAGCGACCCCAGGCTCGCAGTTTTCAAGGCGAATATCGGCTATTATCTCGGCGCCATGGCAGCGATGCTCGACGGCGGCGGGTTCTGAGCACTGAAAGGAAGATCATGATCCCCTCCATCGCCCCGCTGACCGGCAGCGACGAACACTTCAACCACCAGATCGTCAACACCCATGCCGCCGTCGGCACGCCAGACCGCGCCTGGACCGAAAAGGCCTGGATCACGCTGATGCGCAAGGACGCGGCAATGCAGGTCAATTTCGGGCTCGGCAAATATGCCAACCGCAATCTGGTCGATGGCTTCGCCGGGGTCCAGCAGGGCACGCAGCAACGCACGGTCCGCGCCAGCCGCGTGCTTGCCGCCGATCCGGACAGCGTCAATGTCGGCCCGCTGGGCTACGCGGTCATCGAGCCGTTCAAGGCTATCCGGCTGACGCTGTCGGAAAACACAGCCCAGCCGATCCGCTTCGAGCTGACCTTTCACGCGACAATGCCCGCCTTTTTCGAGAACCGCGATGTCGTGGTCCACGCCGGCCGCACCGCTTCGGACGTGATCCGCTATCATCAGGCCGGCACCGTCTCGGGCTGGATCGAGATCGACGGCACCCGCCATGAAGTTGAGCCCGACGAGTGGTTCGGCTTTCGCGATCGCAGTTGGGGCATCCGCGAGCATGTCGGCCTCGATCCGGCCGATCTGGTGCCCGCCAATCTGGGCACCACCAGTGGCAGCGCCGGCGGCAACAAGACGGGCGCGGCCTACCACTTCAATTGGCTGGTCTCGAAGATCGACCGGCCTGATGGGTCGAGTTACGATCTGGCCTATTACTTCCGCGATTTTGGCGGAGACGGCCCGCCCCAATTCTTCTGTGGCTACATCAACGAAAGCGATGGGCGGCAGACCCCCATTTTGCAGCTCTTCCCCGAAATCGACTATCGCGCATCCGACCGGGGTGCGATGCGCGGCACGGTCACCGCGCTGCTCGCTGGCAAGGGCAAGCAGATTGTCGAGCGCACCTTCGAGATCGACGTCATCAATCCCGAAATGGGCTTCCGCCTGCTGCCGGGCATGTATGGCGAATGGAAGGGCCAGTTGCATGGCAGCTTCAAGGGCGAGACCTTTCTCGATGGCGAATGCATCGACGATGTGAACAATCCGGAAAAGCTGGCCGAAACCTATCGCTGGCAGATCCGCGATCGCCCCATCCGCATCCGTGAAGGCGAGAATTGCGGGTTTGGCGACATGGAGAGCATCATTCTTGGCGACTATCCGGGCGTGCGCATCGTCTGAATGCCAGCGGTCCAACGCGCCGGCTCTACCGCCGTTCGTGTCGAGCGAAGTCGAGACACCAACGGGTCAGGGCGACGGGCCATTGGTATGAATGCCACACTGATACCAACAGTGCGATCAGCTGACCCGTCACCCGGGCTTGACCCGGGGTCCCGCTTTTCATCCACTTCGCGCCGGTCACGAGCGCAACCTGCCCGGTGAGGTCTCTCCAGTGGTGCTTCAGCTCATGCCTTTTCGAGAATATGGACGGCCGATGCCGAAACGGAGGCAAATCCGAGAACATGCGCCAGTCCGACCTTCGCACCAGCAACCTGACGCGCGCCAGCTTCGCCGCGCAGATGCTGTGCGATCTCGACGAGATTGGCGACGCCGGTCGCCCCGATCGGATGGCCCTTGGCCAACAGGCCGCCAGAAACATTCACCGGAATCCGCCCGCCCAGCGCCGTTTCGCCGCTGTCGATCAGACGCCCTGCCTCGCCTTCGCCGCACAGGCCAAGGTTCTCGTAGTGCAGCAGTTCGGCGGTTGCGAAGCAGTCGTGAAGCTCGACCATGTCGAGGTCTTCGGGCCCGACCCCAGCCATCTCATAGGCCCTGGATACGGCGAGACGGGTCACCGAGTTCGGGTCGAACATTTCCGGGCTGCGCGCCTCATAGGGATCGGAGACGAGCGCCGAACCCCGGATGCGGACAGCGCGGGCCAGGCCCAGCTCTCGCGCCTTCCGCTCCGAGACCACGATGATCGCCGCCGCACCATCGACATTGGGCGAACACATCAGCTTGGTCAGCGGCCAGGCGATCATCTCGCTGGCCAGCACGTCCTCCAGCGGTGTCTCATGCTGGTAGGCGGCTTTGGAATTCATCGTCGAGTGGCGATGGTTCTTGACCGCCACCTTGGCAAACTGTTCGATTGTCGTGCCATAGCGGCTGGCATGCACCATGCCTGCCTCGGCGAAGATCGACGGCGGGGCGACAGAGCCAAACAGCCCTTCCGGCGGCGGCCCTTCGGTCAGTGGTCCGCCCATCAGACCCCGCGGGTTCTTTTCCGCCCCCAGCGCCAGGACGACGTCATATTCGCCGCTTTTAACTGCCATGATGGCCTGGCGCACCGCAGTCGCCCCGGCAGCGCAGGCGTTCGAGACATTGACGCATTCCGCGCCGGTCTGGCCGATCAGTTGCAAGACCCTTTGCGCGACCATCGAAGCCGAATTGAAGGTCGAGCCGGCATAGACGGCCTGGACAGAGCGGATCGAAAGGTCCGCATCGTCAAGCGCCAGCAATGCTGCCTCTGCTCCCAGCTGGAATGGAGTCCCGGTCGGGATATCGACCGAACTTGATCATATCCGCCCCAACGATAAACGCATCGCTCATTCGGACTCTCCTTCTGGTACATAGTGAAATCCGACATACGGCGCACCCTGGCTGTCGCAGGCACCGCCCGCATCATCGAACACCAGCCGGACCGGCAAACCGGCACGCACCGCATCGGGTTCGATGTCGCGCAAGGTTCCCTTCAGCGTCAGCCCGTCATCGAGATCGACGATCGCCGAAACGAACGGCACCGCAATACCGGGATAGCTGCGGTGCACAACCGTCCAGCTGAACACTTTGCCGGTCTGCTCGGCGCGAAACGATTCAAGCCGGTCGCGGCAGCCGCAACTGCGGCACGCCATCGTCGCGCCGAGCAGGACGGCACCACAATTGCCGCAACGGCACGCTTCGATCCATGCGCGGTCATCGTCTCCGAGGCGAACTGCCTTATGACCGGGTCGCGCCTTGAGAATGCTGTCCGTAGCCAAACCCTACCCTCCTTCGAGCCAGAATGTCTTCACGGCAGAAGCCATGCCGCCACGCATGCCCTTGCAGCCTTGGATGCCCCGACGCTCATCGTTACAATGCTTCTGTTGAGGTGCATTTTCCCTACGCCGGTCGGCACAAGACTGCAACGGCCCAGCAAATCTGGCATAATTGCACATGCCCTTGCGCATATCTCACCGGCGGCTTAACGTCCGTTATGCCAGCCGTCGAGGGATGCATGACCAAGACCACTTCCGGTGACACCGCGTCAGTGCCACATCGCATTACCAACCCCGAACAGATCCCGGCGGAACGATACTACGATCCCGCCTTCTTCGAACTGGAAAACCAGAAAATCTGGCCACATGTCTGGCAGATGGCCTGCCGGCTTGAGGAGATTCCTGAAGTCGGGGACTATGTCGAGTACACGATCCTCGACAAGTCGGTGATCATTGTGCGCACCAAAAGCGGGGTGAAAGCCTTGCATAACGCCTGCCGCCATCGCGGCGTGCGGCTGGCTACCGGACCGGGCAATTGCCGGAAGCAGGGCTTCGTCTGCCCGTTCCACGGCTGGCGCTTCAACATGGACGGCGAGAACACCTTCGTCTACGGCAAGCACGTCTTCAGCGAGGAGCTGCTCGACAAGGCGGAGATCGACCTGAAGCCGTGCCGGGTCGAATTCTGGGGCGGCTGCGCCTTCATCAATTTTGACAATTCCGCACCGTCGCTGCTCGAAAGCCTCGGACCGGTGGCCGAGCGGCTCAATGCCCGCCATGTCGATCAGCTCAAGATGGACTGGTGGTATGCCACCGTGCTGCCGACCAACTGGAAGCTGGCGATGGAAGCCTTCATGGAAGGCTACCACACCATGAAGACCCATCCGCAGCTCCAGCAGCTGTCGGCGCTCGGCAACCCCTATGGCACCGACGCGGAGGGGCTGATGCCCAACCGCAATCTCGACGCGCGGCAGGTCGTCAACATGCAGGTCGATTTTCTTGCCCGGCTCAGTTCCGGCATGGGCGGGATGGTCCACGAAAGCGAAGTCGCCGTACTCGAGAAACTGCGCGACATGGCGGTTCCCGAAGATCCGCTGGAAGCGACCATGGCCTTCTATGCCAGGGCGCATGAAGAGGTCACGCGCGATGGCCTCGCCCGCGGCGCGCCGATGTTCGACGTTCAAAAGGTGTCGCAGGAGGTGGAATTCCATGCGGTGGAGTTCATGTTCCCGCATTATTTCCTGCTGCCGATGCTGGGGGCGATGTCGAGCTACCGCATCCGGCCGCTGACGCCTGAAACCTGTCTGTTCGAAATCTGGTCGCTGGTCCTGCGCCCCGAAGGCGAGGACTACGAAACTCCGAAAGCGCCAACCGTCCTGCCGCATGACTCGGCGGATTTTCCCGAAATCCCGCGCCAGGACTATTCGAACCTGCCGCTCCAGCAACTGGGCCTGCATGCAGGCGGGTTCGACTTCATGCGGCTCTCCAAGGTCAACGAGGGCATGATCAGCAACTATCAGCGCCTGATCGACGGCTATCTCGCCGGTCTGGACCTGGAGACGCTCGCCAAGGGGTCGCAGATCGTCAATTCCGGCTTCGAAGGTCCAATCGTCGATATCGGATTCTGACGCCCCTCGTCCGGCTTGTGCCAGACGGCCCCCTCCGCCACCCATTGCAAACCATTCCGGTCGCGCTATTGCAATGCATATAATGACGTGCATTCCTTGGTTGCGGCCAGGAGGTTGGGAATGAGAGAATGGCAGGCAAGCTGAGCGGTCGCAGGATCCTGGTTACAGGTGCCGCGAGCGGCATGGGCCGTGAGATCGCCAAGCTGTTTGCGCAGGAAGGCGCGCTGCTCGCACTGTTCGACCGCGACGAGCAAGGTCTCGGCGAAGTCGCCGCTTCGCTGGCAATGGCAGCATTCGCCTGCGACGTCGCGGATCGCGCGCAGGTAAACCGGACGGTCGCGGCCGCCGGCGAAGCGCTGGGCGGGCTTGACGGCATCGTCAGCGCGGCGGGCATTCTCGATATCACGCCCTTCGACGAGCTCGCGCCCGAAAGCTGGGATCGGATGATCGCGGTCAATCTCACCGGCCCGTTCAACGTCGCCAAGGCAGCCCTTCCCTTGCTTCGGGCAGCAGACAAGGCAACGATCGTCACGATAAGCTCGGTCAGCGGGCTCATGCCGATGGCGGGCACTGCGGGCTATTCGGCGAGCAAAGGCGGCGCGCTGATGTTCACCAAGGCGATCGCGCTCGACCTGGGACCGAAGATCCGCGCGAATAGCATTTGCCCTGGCGTCGTGAAGACCGAGATGACGCGCTATCTCTGGGAAAATCCCGAGCATACGGCGCGCGCCAGCGAGCGGGTCGCGCTCAAGCGGCTCGGCGAAGTCGGCGATGTTGCCCGCGCTGCCCTGTTCTTCTCAACCGAGGATTCGGGCTTCACCACCGGCACCGAGTTGCCCGTCGATGGAGGCTTCTCATGGCGCTGAGTCGATTCTGGCAACGGTCTGCGGACCATCATCATCGGTGCCGGCATGGCAGGTTTGCTGGCGGGAATCCGCCTGAAGCAGCGCGGCGAGACGAACTTCGTGATTTACGAGAAGGGCGATTCGGTCGGCGGCACCTGGCGCGAGAACACCTACCCCGGCCTCACCTGTGACGTGCCGGCGCATTCGTATGCCTATTCGTTCGCAACCAACCCGGAATGGAGCGCCTACTTCGCGCCGGGGCCCGAAATCCGGGCCTATTTCGAAGCCATGGCCGAGCGCTATGGCCTGTTCGAAAACATCGTCTTCGGAACCGAAGTCGAGCGATGCGAGTGGCGCGGCGACCACTGGGACGTGAGGACACGGAACGGCACCGAGGATCAAGGCCATGTGCTGATTGCCGCGACGGGCGTGCTCCATCATCCGCGTTATCCCGATATCCCGGGCATCGAAAGCTTCGCCGGCCCCTGCTTCCACAGCGCTCGCTGGGACCATTCAGTCGATGTCGATGGCAAGCGCATAGGCGTCGTCGGTGCCGGCTCCACCGGCGTCCAGATCGTCTCCGCGCTGGCCAAGCGCGTGGACAAGCTCGTGCAGTTCCAGCGCACCGCACAATGGATCATGCCGAGCACGGACTTGCAGTACAGCGAGGAAGACCGGCGCGCGTTCCGTGAGGACCCCAACAGGATCGAAGAAGTGCGCAATGGTCCCGAAGCCGTTGCCCGCCGCGCTCGCTTCACTTCGGCCATCATCGACGTCGATTTGCCCGAACTCGCCGAATTCCAGGCGATGGTCGAAAAGAACCTCGAAGACAGCGTCAGCGATCCGGAGCTGCGGGAAAAACTGCGGCCCGATTACATGGTGGCCTGCAAGCGCCTGGTGTTCTCGCCCCACTACTACCAGGCCGTCCAGGAGCCCACGGTCGAGATCGAGGTGGGAGCGATCGCGCGCGTCGAGCCCGAGGGCGTGCGCATGAAGGATGGCACATTCCACGCGATCGACGTGCTGGTGCTCGCCACGGGGTTCAGGGTCGATGCCTTCGTGCGACCGATGAAGGTCATCGGCGAAAATGGCCGCGACCTCGATGAGCTGTGGAGCCCCAATCCGCGCGCCTACTATGCGCTCACTGTCCCGCATTTCCCGAACATGGCACTGCTGAACGGCCCCACCGGTCCGGTCGGCAATTTCTCGCTGATAGACATCGCCGAAGCGCAGTGGGACTATTTTGACCAGCTTGTCGCCCTGGTGCGCGAAGGCCGCTGCGCCGGCGTGGCACCGACCATGGAGGCTCTGGAGACCTACGAGGCGAAGCGCAGCGAGGCCGCCCGGCGCACCGTCTTCGCCTCGGGCTGCCAGAGCTGGTATATCGGTGCCGACGGCACGCCGCAGGTCTGGCCGTGGAGCTTCGCCCATTTCCTCGAGGTCATGGCGAAGCCCGATCCAAACGCCTTCGCACTGATCGGAGCGACCATCGCCGGGTAGCCCGGGCCCTGTCGCTCTCGTCACCTTTGCCCGCTCAGCCGATGAAGCGCCTGGCGCAATTTTCGGATCGACCGGCTAATGCGTTTGATCTGCACCACTTCTTCGTCATTGCGAGCGCAGCGAAGCAATCCAGAGCCGCGCAGACCGCCCTGGATTGCTTCGCTCGCGCTACGCGCGAGTTTATCCTGAGCGTCTGCAAGGCAGTCGATGGGCTCGCAATGACGAATGATTCTGATTTCCTGCAATCTGCTCTAATCGGCGATCATCGTGCGGAACTGGCGGCCGCCGAAGATGTGGACATGCAGGTGCGGCACTTCCTGGTGGCCATCGTGCCCCATGTTGACCATCAGGCGATAACCCGGTTCGGCCAGCCCCAGTTGCCGCGTCACCAGCACCGACCGCGCGGGTGAAGCCGGCGATCTCCTCGGCGCTCGCCTCGGCGGCGAAATCGTCCCAGCCGACATAGCGGCCCTTGGGGATCACCAGCACATGCACCGGGGCCTGCGGGCGGATGTCGTGGAAGGCCAGGCTCCAGTCGTCCTCATGGACCTTGTTGCACGGCAGCTCGCCGCGCAGGATGCGGGCGAAGATGTTGCTGTCGTCGTAGGGCAGTTTCGAATTGATCGGCATCAGCGTCCTCGCGCGGCTTTTTCGGCGATGCCCGACGTGCCTTCGCGCCGCTCGAGTTCGGCGAGAACCTCGGCGAGTGGCACCCCTTTGGCAGCGAGCAGGACCATGAGGTGGAACAGCACGTCCGCCGCCTCGCCCACCAGTTCCTCGCGGCTGCCCGACAGCGCCGCGATGACGGTCTCGATGGCTTCCTCGCCGAGCTTGCGCGCGATGACCGGCACGCCGCGATCATGAAGGCTGGCGACATAGCTCGACGCGGGGTCAGCGCCGCGCCGTGCGGCGATGGTCGCTTCGAGGCGAGCGAGTGTGGTCTGATCGGCCATGGCGCGGGCATTGCGGCGGCGCGGCGGCGCGGTCAAGGGTGCGCACACGAAGAAAGGAGCGCCCCAGCGCAGTCGGGACGCTCCTTTCAGGGTCCGACTGCGGCAGGGCAGGGAGTGCCCCTGAAGGTGCAGGCGGAATACCGCGTATCGCCAGTCCACTCGCGCGGGTGACGTAGGCCCCCGGTAATGCAGTGGTTTACGCAAGGTGTGTGCCATTTGCGCGACAGGCGCGGGCCAGCTTGCCGAGAATGGTAAACGTGGCCTGCCTTAAGCCCGCAAGTGTAAGCCATGGCGACAGCTTCAGCCGCGCGCGGGCAATCCAGCCGCTCGCAGGGCGGCATGCGCTTCGGCAATGCTGTGCGTGCCGAAGTGGAAGATCGAGGCGGCCAGCACGGCGCTGGCATGGCCCCTGGTCACCCCCTCGACGAGATGTTCCAGCGTGCCGACCCCGCCACTCGCTATCACCGGCACCGGAACGGCATCGGCAATCGCGCGGGTCAGCGCGAGGTCATAACCGGCCTGGGTGCCGTCACCGTCCATCGAGGTCACCAGCAGTTCGCCAGCGCCCAGATCGGCAAGGCGCGTGGCATGAGCAAGCGCATCGATGCCGGTCGCCTTGCGGCCGCCGTGGGTGAAGATTTCCCAGCCTTGCCCGGTTTTGCGGGCATCGACCGAGGCGACCACGCACTGGCTGCCGAACCGCGCAGCAATTTCGCCGACCAGTTCGGGCCGGGCGACGGCAGCGCTGTTGACCGCAACCTTGTCGGCCCCTGCCAGCAGCAGTTCGCGCGCATCCTCGACGCTGCGCACCCCGCCGCCGACGGTCAGCGGCATAAAGCAGACTTCCGCCGTTCGCCGCACCACATCGAGCAGCGTGCCGCGCGCTTCGTGACTGGCGGTGATGTCAAGGAAGCACAGCTCGTCAGCCCCCGCCGCATCATAGGCCCGCGCCTGCTCGACCGGATCGCCGGCGTCCTTGAGGTCGACGAAATTGACCCCCTTGACCACCCGGCCATTGGCGACGTCGAGACAGGGGATGACGCGGATGCGGACGGTCATGGGGCAAGCGCCCCTCTCCAAGCTGCGCTAGCCGCTGGCGCGGCAAGCTGCGCCATCCTCCCCCGCAAGGGGGGAGGAGTGGCACGACACGGCTCCTCCCCCCTTGCGGGGGAGGAAACGAAGGCTTGAGAGCGCAGCGAACTAGCCGAAGTTGGAGAGGGGGGCGGCATCAACCCCGCTCCGCCATGGCGATCGCCGCTGCCAGGTCCAGCCGCCCGTCGTAGAGCGCGCGACCGGTGATCACGCCTTCGATGCCGTCTCGCGCCTGCAAAGCCAGCATGCGGATATCGTCGAGACCCTTGACCCCGCCGCTGGCGATCACCGGCAAATTCGTGCGCCGCGCCAGATCCACCGTGGCCTCGATGTTGCAGCCCTTGAGCATGCCGTCGCGGCCGATGTCAGTGAACAGCAGGCGGCCACCCCGGCATCCTCGAAGCGGCGGGCGAGATCGATCACCGGCACGTCGGACAGTTCCGCCCAGCCCTCGGTCGCAACCATGCCGTCCCTGGCATCAACCGCCACGACGATACCGCCGGGAAACTCGCGCGCCATGTCGCGGACGAATTGCGGGTCCTTGAGCGCGGCGGTGCCCATCACCACGCGGGCAACGCCGAGATCGAACCAGCCTGCCACCGCCTCGCGATTGCGAATGCCGCCACCGAGCTGCACATGGCCGGGAAAGGCAGCGAGAATGGCTTCCACTGCCGCGCGGTTCTCCGCGCGCCCGGCGAAGGAGCCGTCGAGATCGACGACATGGAGATACTGCGCGCCGGCTTCGGCAAACAGCGAGGCCTGCGCGGCGGGATCGTCGCCATAGACCGTGGCGCGCGCCATGTCGCCCTCGGCAAGGCGCACGACCTGGCCAGCCTTGAGGTCGATGGCGGGGAAGACGATCATGCACTCAACTCCTCTCCGAGCTTGCTCGCCGCGGAGGGGGCACATCCTCCAAAGGATGGGGGAGGGGCCGACGGCGCAGCCCTCGCCCCTCGCGCGGCGGCACGCCTACGTCAGCCGCTTTGCGGCTGCCATCTCCCCGAGACAAGTTGGAGAGGATTTTGCAGGAATCACGGCTTCCACTCCAGAAACCGCGCCAGAAACCCCAGTCCATAGGCCTGGCTCTTTTCGGGATGAAACTGCACCCCCAGCAGATTGTCGCGCGCTACTGCCGCGACGACGCTGCGACCGTGGTCGGTCAGCGCGGCGACGTGTTCGCCCTGGTCGGCGACGAAGTGGTAGGAATGGAGGAAATAGGCCTCGCCCGGCGCAATCAGGCTGGCCCCGTCGCGATGCCGCATCGGCGCGACGTCGTTCCAGCCCATGTGCGGTATCTTGATCGCCGGGTCGGTGACCTCGATCGCACGCACCTCGCCGCCGATCCAGTCGAGCCCGGCGGTCTCGCCGTGCTCGAGCCCGCGCGTCGCCAGCAGTTGCATGCCGACGCATATGCCGAGAAACGGCGCGCCGCCGACGAAGACCCGCTCGTACATCGCCTCGACCATGCCCGGAACCGCGCGCAGCCCCTCGGCGCAGGCCCTGAACGAGCCCACGCCGGGCAGCACGATGCGGTCCGCAGCGCGCACCACATAAGGATCGGCGGTCAGCGCGACCGCCCCGGCACCCGCAGTCCGCAGCGCGTTCATCACCGATTGCAGATTGCCCGCGCCGTAGTCGACGAGTGCGACAATCTCAGCCACCTAACTGGCCCTTGGTCGATGGCACCGCATCGCCCTTTCTCGGATCGAGTTCCACCGCCTGTCGCATCGCGCGAGCGAAGCCCTTGAAGATGCCCTCGACGATGTGGTGGTTGTTTTCGCCATAGAGCAGCTCGATGTGCAGCGTGATGCCGATGGCCTGGGCGATCGAATGGAACCAGTGCTGGAACAGCTCGGTATCCATCTCGCCGAGTTGCGGCTGGGAAAAGCCGGCCTTCCACACCAGCCAGGGCCGCCCGGAAATATCCAGCGCAACGCGGCACAAGGCCTCGTCCATCGGCGAATAGGCCATGCCGTAGCGCCCGATCCCCGCCTTGTCGCCCAGGGCCTGGGCAATCGCCTGGCCGATGGCAATGGCGCTGTCCTCGGTGGTGTGGTGCTGATCGACGTGCAGGTCGCCGGCGATCTTGCAGGTAATGTCGATCAGCGAGTGACGCGAGAACTGCTCGATCATGTGATCGAGGAAACCGATCCCGGTGGCGACCGCATAGGCCCCCGTGCCGTCGAGATTGACCTCGACGGCCACATCGGTTTCGCTGGTCTTGCGGGTTATCCGGGCAATGCGCATGAGGCTGGCCTATAGAACGGACGCTGCGGGAATCAATGCCGCGTGTTGGCTGCGCGATCGGGGGATTTTGCAACGCTAACCCCTTGACCGGGCGGAATTGGAGGGCCACTTGACCCTGTATGAACGACGGCGCGCCCGACAGTATGATCCCTTACGACGAGATCGTGCAGGAAGCGCTGCGCGCGGTGGTCGGTCGGGTGCTCGGCGAAATCGTGCTCACCGGCGGCACGCTGCCCGGCAACCACCACTTCTACATCACCTTCAAGACCGGCGCGCCCGGCGTCGCCATTCCCGCGAGCCTGCGCGAACGCTTCCCCGACGAGATGACCATCGTCCTGCAGAACAAGTTCTGGGATCTCGCGGTCGATGCTGCCAGCTTTTCGGTCGGGCTGACCTTCAACCAGGTGCCCGCAAAGCTCACCATACCTTTCGCCGCGATCACCGCCTTTGTCGATCCGGCGGTCGATTTCGGCTTGCAGTTCCAGGCGGAAGCTGCCGAAATTGACCACCATCCCCACGACGCGGCCGAAAACGACGCGCCCGATGCCGACGACGGGACGCCGCAAGCGCCTGCGGGCGATGGCTCGAACGTCGTTTCGGTCGATTTCGGTCGCAAGAAATAGCGCCCGGGTCCCGCGCGTGGCCCTGCCCCTGCTCGCCCGGATAGTCCGCTTCGGCGGCGGCAGGCTGCTCAACCACACGGTTGACCGCTGGTTGCCGGCGCGGGTCGGCAAAGCCAAGCCCGGGCTGGACAAGGCGCTTGCCGGTGCTGCGCTGACCCGGCTCGCCACCCGCTCGGTGCCCGGCGCGATTGTTGTCGGCGGCGGGATGCTGGCGAAACTGCTCTATGATCGCCGGCACAAGGACCGCCAGGGCAATAGCAGTGCAGCCGCTGACGAAGAAGACGGCGATGCCATCGGCTGACCCGCTCCCGCGCCGGGGGCTGATGTTCGTGCTCTCGTCGCCTTCCGGCGCTGGCAAGACCACCATTTCGCGCCGCCTGCTGGCGCACGACGCGGGAATCCGGCTTTCGGTCTCGGTCACGACCCGAACGATGCGCGCGGGCGAACAGGACGGGCGCGACTACCATTTTCGCTCGCCTGCCGAGTTCGCGGCGATGGTGGCGGAAGACGCCTTCCTCGAATGGGCGCAGGTCTTCGGCAACTCCTACGGCACCCCGCGCGCACATATCGAGGAAGGCCTGGCGACTGGCCAGGATTACCTGTTCGACATCGACTGGCAGGGCACCCAGCAGCTCTACCAGCGCGCCGGCACCGATGTCGTGCGCGTGTTCCTGCTGCCTCCCAGCCTTGACGAACTGCGCCGCCGCCTTGAGGCGCGCGGCACCGACAGCGCCCAGGTCATCGCCGCCCGCATGGAACGCGCGCAGGCAGAGATCAGCCACTGGGACGGCTACGACTACGTGCTGGTCAACGACGACATCGAGGCGTGCTTCGCGCGGGTCGCGGGGATCCTGACCACCGAGCGCCAGCGCCGCGCGCGGCAGACCGGACTGGTTGGGTTTGTGCGGGAACTGATGCGCTGAGCGAGGATCGACCAAGACCGCTGAAGCCGACAACCGCCGGATCTGGAGAGAGAAGGCGCAGGTTCGCCTCCTCCCCCCAATGGGCCAAAGTCAATTCGCTATGATGCGAACTGGCACCTTGCAGCAGGCTGCCTTCTGCGACGCATTGCGAAGCCAATCGCACCGAATCCCAGCAACATCATGGCCCAGGTCGCAGGTTCGGGAACCCCCTGCTGCGCTTCAAGGAAAAAGCTGGTGCCGAAGGCCTGGCCACGACCGGCATAGTTGTAGGTTATGACAAACGTGGAAGCGCCGGTCGCGGTGTTGATGCTGCGGATCGAGTTTCCGGTAACGCCATAAAGCACGCCATTTTCCGCGCGCGCCATGCCGAACACATCATTCACCCCGAAGGAACCGACAAGACCACCACTGACTGGTCCCAGTCCAACCGAAACCAGCGAATCGCTGGCCCCAGTTTCGGCGGCGAGGAACAGGCTATTTCCGACAAAGGCGAGGTCGCCAGAGGAAACAAATCCAGTGTCGCCGAGTAATGTGGCCGCGCCCGTCAGGGTGTTGACCGAGTATAGACCGGTCGTGTTGTTTGCAGCCGCGTAAAGCGTTCCATTGCTGCCGAAAACGAGTGCATTGGCCCCGCCTATCCCGAGGCTGCCAACGGTGGTCAACGACGCATTCGACGTGTTGACCCGATAGAGTGTGTTGAAGCTGACCCCGAACAGGGTGCCGGAAGAATCAAAGGCAATGTCCGTCAGCGCGACGCCACTGTTGCCTATGACAGTGCCGATGCCGGTGGCGACGTCAACCGTCGCCAGATTGGCCTGCGAATCGCTGATCCAGAGAATTGGTGCCGCAAGTGACGGTGTCGCAATCGTTGCGCAAAGTGAGGTGAGGGCAAATTTCAACTTCATGGGGAAAGCTCCTGACGCGCCGAACCCGCAAAGTGCGCCGACATGGCCGGACGACTCCAAAGCAAATCAGCGATGTTGAGATTTATTGGCGAAGCGAACCCGTCAGGACTTTGGCTATATTAACTATAAATTGAGATCAAGGAAATATTCACAGCCGTCTCATCTGGAGACGGCTTCAGCGCAGTTTGGTCACCCAATTCAAAACTTCCTCATCCCCGTCGCGTCGCTCTCCTGGAACACCGCGATCGGCTCGGCCAACTGCATCATCACCAGCGGCAATACCCGCGCGGTCGAGGCCTGGTAACTGGCGTAGAACGGGAAGCAATCGACCATGAAGGCCCAGACCTTCGAACGCTCGGCACCCTCGGGCTCGCGCCAGGTGCCGCGGAAGGCCTGGGTGGCGATCTGGAATTCGACGTCGGTCCGGGCGGTCAGGTTGAGATACCATTCGGGATGGGTATCGGCACCGCCCTTCGATGCGCACAGCACCACTTCACCGCCGATCGCGCCATAGCACAAGGGCGTGATGAACACCTTGCCGCTCTTGCGACCGACATATCTGAGCAGGCAATGGGTGCCCATCGCGCGACCGCCGACGGCGGTGATATCCTCGATATGGCCCTCCACACCGCCCGAGCGCAGATACTTCTCGCGATGTTCGCTCACCCAGTCCTTGCGAACTGCGCTGATCGCGGCGGAATCGGCGTCGCTCATGTCTCTCTCCACGGCTGTGTTGCGTGTCACATGTTCGGCAATTCAGCCGCCTTGTCCATGGCAATTGCAATGCACTTGCGCGACTCGCCCTTGCCGTGAATATGGATGATGAAACACCTGTTCAGCATGTGAGGATGCCATGGGAGAAATCGGCACGATAGTGCAAACGGCCGACGACCTGGTCGAGCCGGTGGTCATCGGTCGCGAGGCCTACGTCAGCCGGGATTATCTCGAAGCCGAGCGCGAGAAACTGTGGCGGCATCACTGGTTGCAGGCCGGCAGGATCGAGGACATCCCCAATCCCGGCGACTACATCACCTACGACGTGCTCGCCGATTTGGTGATCGTCACCCGCGCCGACGATGGCTCACTGCGCGCCTTCCACAATGTCTGCCCGCATCGCGGCCGCAAGCTGATCGACACCCCCAAGGGCCAGCGCAACGCGCGCGGCAACAAGGTCAATATCGTCTGCGGCTTCCACGGCTGGACGTTCAATCGTGAAGGCAAATGCACCTTTATCGAGCACCAGGACGACTGGCAGGGCGTGCTCACCGAGCAGCGGACCAGCCTCGGACCCGTAGCGGTCGATAGCTGGGGCGGCTTCCTGTGGGTCAACATCGCCTCGAACGCCGGACCCTTGCGCGATTATCTCGAGCCTGCCGCGACCATGCTCGACCCGTTCCAGCTTGAGAACATGCGCTGCCGCTGGCGCAAATGGGTGGTGTTCGAGTGCAACTGGAAGGTCGCCATGGAAGCCTTCTGCGAGACCTACCACGTGCCCGGCACGCACCCGGAATTCCTTGAATTCGGCCAGTTTCGTGGCTGGGGCCGCAATCAGGGCCGCCACTCCAACATCGGCTACGATGCCCCCAAGGGCCAGGAAGAGGACGCCGCCAAGCTGCGTCTTGGCACCGGCGACCCGCGCCTCTCCACTGCCGAAATGCAGAACTTCACCTGGGAGAACGCCAATACCAACACCACCCGCACTCTGGTCGATGTCGCCAACCGCCTGCAGGACGATCTTCCCGAGGGCACCCCGCCTGCCGATGTCTCGAAATACTGGCTGAGCACCGCACGCAGGATCGACGAGGAGCGCGGAGTGGTCTGGCCCACGGTCGATCCGCAACACACCGCGCAGAGCGGCACGTCGTGGCAGATCTTCCCCAACCAGCAGATCGGCCACGCGGTCAACAACATGCTGTGCTACCAGGCGCGCCCTTATGGCGACAATCCCGACATGTGCATCTTCGAGGGCGCGGTCTACGAGCTCTATCCCGAAGGCGAGGCCCCCGCGACGACATGGGAATATACCGCGCCCGAGGACTGGCCGCCGGTGCTCCAGCAGGATTTCCGCAACATGGCCGCCGTGCAGCAGGGGATGAAGAACGCGGCTTGGAGGGGCGCGCAGCCCAATCCCTACATGGAGCGCACGGTTGCCAGCCTGCACTACAATCTGGCGAAGGTGACCGGCATGGGCGGGCCGCAGAAGATCAAGGGTTAGCCGCAGGGCCAAGGCCGCGCGGCGCTATAGCGGAATGCGTTTAATCTGCACCACTTCTTCGTCATTGCGAGCGCAGCGAAGCAATCCAGAGCCGCGCAGACGGCCCTGGATTGCTTCGCTGCGCTCGCAATGACGAATGATTCTGATTTCATGCAATCTGCGCTACATCCCCCCCTTCCAGTTCGCCCGGATGCCATCGATGGTGAACTCGGCAATCGCATCGCGGATCGCCATGTCGCTGGCCATGCCGGGGGGGAACAGCCAGTCCTTGAACATGGCGGCGGCCAGCACTGCGGCGAACGAGACGCGCACCATCAATTCGGGCGGGACTGCCAGCTCGCCGTCGGCGCGGCTTTGCATCAGCGCGCGGCCCTTGTCGAAATAGGCGGAGAGCCCTTCGATCTCCCCGATCTCGTCGGCGGTGCCAGGCGAATAGGCGTTGGCGACGATCAGCGACAGCAGCATGCGCGAATGATCGGCCATGAAGTCCTGAAGCTCGCCGATATATTGCCGCGCCATGTCGCGCTGCGAGCGAGCCACCTCCCCGGTCCCCGCCGGTCGCGCCTGGAATTCGGCGAAATGGCGGTTGAGCGGGCGGAAGATCGCCTCGCGAAACAGCGCTGCTTTCGACGGGAAGAAGCGGAAGATCTGCGCTTCGGTGACCTCGGCACGGCGGGCGATGGCGGCGGTGGTCGCGCCGGCAAAGCCGTTTTCGCCGAACTCGGCACCGGCAGCGGTGAGGATGCGATCGAGGATCTCCTCGGCGCTGCGGCGCCTGCGGCGCGGGCTATCGGCAGTCTTCGCCATGGGCACCCGGATAGCGCCTTCACGCAGCCGGCGATAGTGTAGACTATCTTGAAACGGGCTAAGATAGCCGATACTATCTACCTCGGCGATTCCCTCCGCGAGTCGCGAAGTGAGGCGAGGCTTGCGATGACCACCCCGATCGGACCTGCGATCCTGCCCTATCTCGCCGATCTCGACGGCGCGGTGGCCAACCTCGCCGATACCTGGCGGCCCGAAGATCCGCTCTATCGCGCGGATATCCTTCGCCAGACCATGACCAGCCTGTCCTACGCCTACTTCATGTATTTCCACGCGACCCCCGAACACCCGGACTGGGCACCCTTGTGGAACCCGGTGTTCACGCTCCAGCCCAACCCCGACGACATCTATGTCCAGTCGCCGATCAGCGGCGAGCTGAGCTACCGCGTCTCGGGCAATCGCGGCACCTGCAAAATCCTGAGCTTCACCACCCAGGCGGCGCTGTCGGGCACCTATGACGAGCTGCCCCAGCCCAACGGCCACAACGAACTCGATACCAACGACATCGGCATCGGCCTGGGCGAAGACTTCGAGATCCTGTTCAGCGCGACGCGCCCTGCAGGCCATACCGGCCACTGGGCACCGATCCATCCGCAGGCGGGCGGCATTTACACCCGCTATCGGATGTACGACTGGGCCAGCGAAGTGGACCCGGTGCTGTCGATCGAATGCCTCGATCCGGTCCCGCCCAAGCCGCGCCTGTCGCCCGAGGAAATCCTGCACCGCATCGGCGAAATGGCGAAATTTCCGGCGCGCAAGACCAAACAGTATTTCCGCATGCAGAACGGGGTGATGGACCGGGTGGGCTGGAACGTGTTCGAGCCGATCCGCATGGCCGGCGCGCTGGTCAAGCAGACCTACTGGCCGGCTAATTTCCAGTTCGACGCAGACGAGGCGCTGATCATCGAGACCGCGATTCCCGACCGTGCGCCCTACTGGAACGTGCAGCTCAACGATCCGCTGTTCAACGCGCTCGAATATGTCCACCGCCTGTCGAGCACCAACGGCGCGATGGCCAGGCTGTCGAGCGACGGGAAATTCCGCGCGGTGATTGCGCTTGAGGACCCGGGCGTGCCCAACTGGCTCGATCCGGCAGGCTATACCGAGGGCGGCATCTATGGCCGCTGGTACGATTGCGACAGCGAGCCCGTGCCCAGCCTGACGCGGGTGAAGCTGGCCGAACTGCGGCAGCACCTGCCTGCCGACACACCAGTCGTGACCCCTGCGGAGCGCGCCGAGGAACTGCGCATCCGGGTGCGCGCCTGCCAGCGGCGGAGGCGGTGGTGATGGACACCAGCTACGATCCCCCCGCGCAGTTCCGCAGCGCCGCCGACCAGCTTCACGACCTCGTCGCGAAGGAGACCGGCAGCACCGACTTCGGGCCCGGCGACTATCTGCCGGGCTTGCAGGCCATGCTCCAGTCGATGGACTACGACCCGCATTTCACCGAACAGGGCCGCCGCCTCGCCTGGGGGCAGGTGGTCAGCGTGCTCAAGGGTCGGGCGCATGCCATCGCCTCGATGAAGGCCAACCCGGGCTTCGACGCAACGCCCATCCTCGATCCGGTGGTGATCGCCGGGGTGCCGCGCACCGGCACCACTGCCCTCCACCGGCTGATGGCGGTCGATCCGCGCTTCCAGGGCTTGCAGACCTGGCTGATCGATGCGCCCATGCCGCGCCCGCCGGCCGAGCGCTGGGCCGACTTTCCCGAATTTCGCAAGAGTGTCACCGATCTCGAGGCGCACTATGCCGCCGCCCCCGAAGCGCGCGCCGCACACAACCGCGCTGCCGCCGAAGTCCACGAATGCTGCATGGTGCTGTGGCACAGTTTCAACAGCAACATCTGGGCCTGCGGCGGCTGGTCGTCGCCGACCTACGACGCCTGGCGCCAGAGCCGGCCCGAGGACGCAGCCTATGCCTACTACTACAGGTGCGTCCAGTTGATCGGCAGCAACGAGCCGGGCAAGCGCTGGCTGCTCAAGAACCCCGGCCATATCGAGCAACTCGACCTGCTGTGGGCGGTCTATCCGCAAGCCAGAGTCATCCAGACCCACCGCGACCCGGCCAAGGCAGTGCCCTCGCTGTGCTCGCTGCTGATGAACCTGCATCCGGTCTATGAAGAGGGCCGCCACGAACAGCGCGCGCGCATCATGCTGGCGCGCGAGGCGGGCAAGTGGGCCGAGGCTGTGCGCCGCGCCGACGCGGCCCGTGCGCGCCATCCCGGGCAGACGCTCGATGTGGTCCATGGCGATTTTCATCGCGATCCGATGGGCGTGCTTGAGCGGATCTACGCCTTCATCGGCATGAAGCTCGACGATGACCTGCGCGCCGCCTTCGCTCGGCGTATCTCCGAAAAGCCCGAACTGGCGCACGGCGTCCACCGCTATGACATTGCCGATTTCGGCATGAGCGCTGAAGCTGTGCGCGAGCCGTTCGGCGACTATGTCCAGCGCTTCGATCTGGTGGAAAAACGCTCATGAAAGCCATTCGCCCCTCCCCTTCAGGGGAGGGGGTCTGGGGGTGGGGGCTGTCCGGTCGGCATTAAGTTGGCGACAGCCCCCACCCCAACCCCTCCCCTTCAGGGGAGGGGCTTTAGAGAGGTAAGCAGATGAAGGCCGCGATCTATCCAGGCAAGGGCCTGGCCGTCACCATCGAAACGTTGCCTGACCCCGAACCCGGACCCGGCGAGGTGATCATCAAGGTCGCGCGCTGCGGCATCTGCGGGACGGACCTGTCGTTCACCAAGGGGGCCACGTTCGATTTTGGCGAGAATGTGCAGTTCGGCCATGAATATGCCGGCGAGATCGTCGCGCTGGGTGCCAATGTCAGCATGTTCAAGCCGGGCGAGCGGATTTCCGTGTTGCCTTCGGTGGCCTGCGGCGATTGTTCGTCGTGCCGAGCGCATGGCAACAACGTGCTGTGCCAGGCCAGCCCTGGCGGCGCGATGCATGGCTTTGCCGAATATGCCCGTGTCCCCATCAGCGTCGCCACCCGCCTGCCGCAAACCCTGTCGATGGCCGATGGCGCGCTGATCGAACCCTTGGCGATCAGCCTTTACGGCACCAGATTCGCCCGCATCCAGCCCGGCGACCGGGTGCTGGTGCTCGGCGGCGGCACAGTGGCGCTTTATGCGATCTACTGGGCGCGGCGGCTTGGCGCGGGCAAAATCGTCGCCATGTCGCGCTCGGCGCGGCGCAGGGACCTGTGCCTGGCGATGGGCGCGGATGCTTTCGTGCCGTTCAGCGACAACGAGATTGGCGAGGTAGTCGAAGCGCTCGGGGGCAGCCCCGAAGTTGTCCTGGAAGGGGTTGGCGCGGAAGGCATGATGAATGAAGGCGGTGATGCATGCTGCACAGTTCGGCCGCATTGTCAGCCTCGGCTTTCTGCACCACGCCCGATCCGCTGATCCCGGGGCTGGCGAGCTACAAGTGCGTTTCGATGCAATTCGCGGTCGGCTATTCGATGAAGGAATTCCACTATATCGCCGACCAGATGGATAGGGGGCATTGCGACCCCAAGGCGATCGTCACCAACACTATTGCGCTGCTCGATTTGCCGTCGATGATGGACGTGTTGCGGGGGCCGAACGAAGAAACCAAGGTGCACGTGTGCATGTAAGGGAGATTCGGCAATGAGCGATCACTTCGAGAAAGGCCTGGCGATCTTCGCCGATGTCTATGGCCCGGACATGGCCGCAGGTTGCCGCAAGGGAGCGCAAAGTGGCGACGACTTCACCGCGCTGCACATCAAATGGTCGATGGAACTGCCCTTCGGCCAGATCTGGACCCGCGAGGACCAGCTCTCGCGCCGCGACCGCAGCCTCGCCGTGCTCGGCATGATGGTCGGTGCCAGGCAGTTCGAGGAAACCAAATACCATACGAAGATGGGCGTGGCGAACGGCCTGACCCGCGCCGAAATCGAGGAGGTGTTCTTTTCCGCGATCCCCTATTGCGGTTTCCCGGCGGCGAACACGGCCAAGGCGGCGATGCTGGAGGCGTTCAAGGAACTGGAGGATGCGGGCAAACTTTAGGCGGCAGGTCTGGCTGTCGACGCATCGGGAATGGCGCGAACAGGACAGACGTTGCGGAAAAAATGAGGGTGGGCTTGCGGCTCATTGAAGCCACTGGCGCATCCTCTCCCGATGCAGGCCCACCCCCACAACCTTCCCTTGTTGGGAAGGCGAATCGAACTCGTTGTTCGAGGGGAGACATTACACTGCTAAGCTTGCTTAGCAAGTGCGCGAATCGGCCTTTTTATGGGGGATTCAGCGCGGCTTCCGCTTCATCAGCACCGTGCGCAAACATGATAGCGCTATCTCGCCGCGCTGGTTGGTCAGCTCGTGCCGGAAGACGACGATGCCCTGGTCCGGTCGCGACTTCGATTCGCGCAGTTCGACCACTTCGGTGGCGCAGGTCAGGGTGTCGCCGATGAAGGTCGGCTTGGGGGTGACCACCTTGTCGAACCCGAGATTGGCGACCAGCGTGCCTACCGTGGTGTCGGCAATCGACAGGCCGACCGCAAGGCTGAAGGTGAAGGTCGAATTGACCAGGATCCGGCCAAACTCGCTCGCCTTGGCCGCTTCGGCATCGAGATGCAGCGGCTGCATGTTGTGGGTCATTGCCGAGAACAGCAGGTTGTCCGTCTCGGTGACGGTGCGGCTGGGCTGGTGGGTGATGCGGTCACCCACGGTCCATTCATCGTAATAGCGGCCTGGCATCAGTCGTCCCCCTTCACGATCCGCGCGAGCAGCGCCTCAACCTGAACCTGCTGGCCGGCCTCGGCATTCAGTTCGGCGACCACCCCGTCGAACGGCGCGGTAAGCGTGTGTTCCATCTTCATCGCTTCGAGCGTCAGCAGCTTCTGGCCCTTGGCCACCACTTCGCCCTTGGCCACTTCGACCGCGATGATCTTGCCCGGCATCGGCGAGAGGATGGTGCCATCACCGGCCGCCGCCGCGCCGCCGCCCACGCGCCACGGCGCAAGCTGCCAGACCATGCCGCGCTCGGCGATCAGCATGTCGCTTTCGGGCCGGTCAGCGCCCTCCCCCGCCAGCACGACATCGAGCGCCACGCCATCGAGCAGGAACTTCGCCATGCGGCGCGGCGCAGCGTTGAGCCGGAAACCGGGGGCGGAGGCGGCGGGGACCATCGCCATCGCCGCATCGGTCAGCGCTTCGGGCGACGGCGCTGGCTCGGCAGCCATCGCCTCGCCATCGCGGCCGATCAGCCCGGTATCGACCTCGCCGGAAGCGAATTCGGGATGCGCCAGCGCGGCGATCAGGAAGGCGGCATTGGTCCGCACCGGCCAGACTGCGCTGTCCGAGAGCATTTCCGACAGGGTTTCGCGCGCCGCGTCGCGGGTGTCGCCACGCGCGATCAACTTGGCGATCATCGGATCGTAGAACGGCGAGACTTCCGCGCCTTCATAGACCCCGGTATCGATGCGGCCGCCATCTGCCTCGCCGAGCTGGAACAGGTCGAGCCGGCCGATGCTCGGCAGGAAGCCCTTGGCCGGGTCCTCGGCATAGAGCCGTGCTTCCATTGCCCAGCCGTTGATGCTGAGCTCTTCCTGCTTCGAGCGGCAGTGGCTCGCCGCTCGCGACGCGCAATTGCCACTCGACCAGATCGACGCCGGTGATCTCCTCGGTGACGGGATGCTCGACCTGGAGCCGGGTGTTCATTTCCATGAACCAGATGCGGTCGGCGCGCAGGCCTTCCGAGGCATCGGCGATGAATTCGATGGTTCCCGCGCCGACATAATCTACCGCTTTTGCTGCACGCACTGCTGCGCGGCAAAGTTCTGATCTGGTTGCGGAATTCATGCCCGGCGCGGGCGCTTCCTCGATCACTTTCTGGTGCCGGCGTTGCAACGAACAATCGCGCTCGAACAAATGCACGACATTGCCGTGGGCATCGCCGAACACCTGCACCTCGATATGGCGCGGGCGCTGGATGTATTTCTCGATCAGCACATGCGCATTGCCGAAGGAAGATGCCGCCTCGCGCTGGCACGAGGCGAGGCTGTCGGCGAAATCGTCCGCCTTCTCGACCAGCCGCATCCCCTTGCCGCCACCGCCCGCGACCGCCTTGATGAGCACCGGATAGCCGATCTTGCCGGCCTCGTCCGCCAGCAGCCCGGGGGTCTGGTCCTCGCCCATATAGCCCGGCGTGACCGGCACGCCCGCCGCCGCCATCAGCTTCTTGGCTGCATCCTTGAGCCCCATCGCGGTGATGCTGGCGGGGCGAGGCCCGACCCAGACCAGCCCGGCGTCGGCCACGCTTTGCGCGAACGCGGCGTTCTCGGAGAGGAAGCCATAGCCCGGATGGATCGCTTCCGCGCCGGTCGCCTTTGCGGCGGCGATGATCTTCTCGCCGACAAGGTAGCTCTCGCGCGCCGCGCTTGGCCCGATATGCACCGCCTCGTCGGCGGAGCGCACATGCAGCGCCTGAGCATCGGCGTCCGAATAGACCGCAATGGTGCGGATACCCAAGACACGCGCGGTGCGGATGATACGGCAAGCAATTTCGCCGCGATTGGCGATAAGGAGGGACTGGATCACGCCAAATCCTCCCCGGAACGGGCCGATTCTCCACCGCCAAAATCCTCCCCGGAACGGGGAGGTGCCCGAAAGGGGCGGAGGGGTCCCTCCTCTCCTCCTGGCGCTGCGTTTGCGGCGAGGTGGGACCCCTCCGTCCGCTGCGCGTCCACCTCCCCGTTCCGGGGAGGATTTGACGCCGCTCGCTTCTCGCAGGCTGCAACGATACCCAACACGCACGACTCCATATGCTTCAACACCTCGACCGCCGGAATGCGCAACATGCGAAAACCGCGTTCTTCCATCACCCGGTCTCGAACCTCATCCTTTGCAGGCTGATCCCCGCAATCATGGGAAAACCCATCGACTTCGACCCCGACCCGAGCCGAAAGGCAGGCAAAGTCCAGCGTATAGGGCTTGGAAGGAAACTCCCGGCGAAACTTGAACCCGCCGGGTCGTTTCTGCAACTGCTGCCACAGCAAAACCGCAGGCAGGCTCATCTCCCCACGCAACTTGCGCGCCCGCTTCACCGCCTTGATCGGCTGACGCAAAACCTCCGGCTGAAGCCCCTTGCCCAAATCCTCCCCGGCACGGGGAGGTGGCAGTGTCCGAAGGGCCTGACGGAGGGGTCCCACCTCGCCTCACACGCTGCGCCTAGACGAGAGGCGGGCCCCCTCCGTCACGCCTCCGGCGCGCCACCTCCCCGTTCCGGGGAGGATTAAACAGCCTGCAATCAAATTATTCTTCCTCATAAGCGCTTAAGGGTTCTGATCCACTTCTCAGTCCAATTATTAGTCCCGCAGTGGCCAGTTCCTTGGGAAGCATGAGTGACTGCCTGCCACTAAACATTGGAGCACCATTACGCGGCTCAATATTGACGTAATAAGGGCCTTCAAGATCGGGATCGACCTCATCGTCATCTACGCATTTGAATGCCAAACAGACATTCTTCAGGATTCCTAACCGCGATCCAGTGGTCGTGGATGAACGTTCCAACATGCTGCGTTCCAACCAAATGGATTTGATCGATTTTTACTCTAATCAGTCCCATTCCTACCCCCTCACATCCTGAACACCCCAAACGCCGGCCGATCCGGTATCGGTGCCTCCAGACTCGCCGCCAGCGCCAGCCCCAGCACATCCCGCGTCTGCGCCGGATCAATCACCCCGTCATCCCACTGGTGCGCCGTCGCGTAATAGGGGTTGCCCTCATCCTCATACTTCTGTCGGATCGGGGCCTTGAAGGCCTCCGCCTCGCGCTCGTCCCACTTGGCGGCATCGCGGTGGACCGTCGCCAGCACCGAGGCCGCCTGTTCGCCGCCCATCACCGAAATCCGCGCATTGGGCCAGGTGAACAGGAACCTTGGCGAATAGGCGCGGCCACACATGCCATAATTCCCAGCGCCGAACGAACCGCCGATCAGCACAGTGATCTTGGGCACGGTCGCGGTCGCCACCGCCGTCACCAGCTTGGCGCCGTGCTTGGCGATGCCTTCGGCTTCGTATTTGCCGCCGACCATGAAGCCCGAGATGTTCTGCAGGAACAGCAGCGGGATCTTGCGCTGGCAGGCGAGCTCGATGAAGTGCGCGCCCTTGACCGCGCTTTCGGAGAACAGCACGCCGTTGTTGGCGAGGATCGCCACTGGCATCCCATGGATATGCGCGAAGCCGCAGACCAGGGTGGATCCGTAGAGCGCCTTGAACTCGTGGAATTCGCTAGCGTCGACGATACGGGCGATGACCTCGTGGACATCGTAGGGCGCGCGGACGTCGTCGGGGATGACGCTGTAGAGTTCTTCGGCGGGATATTTCGGCGGGCGTGCCGGAAAAATAGGGACAGTCCCCATTTTCTCGCCGAGGTGGCTGACAATGTCGCGCACGATGGTCAGCGCATGGCTGTCATTCTCGGCAAGGTGATCGACCACTCCCGACTTGCGTGCATGCAAATCCCCCCCGCCCAGTTCCTCGGCGCTGATCACTTCGCCGGTCGCGGCCTGCACCAGCGGCGGGCCGGCGAGGAAGATGGTGCCCTGCTCTTTGACGATCACGCTCTCATCCGACATCGCCGGCACATAGGCCCCGCCGGCGGTGCAGCTGCCCATGACGCAGGCGATCTGGGGCACGCCCTTGGCCGACATATTGGCCTGGTTGTAGAAAATCCGCCCGAAATGCTCGCGGTCGGGGAACACCTCGGCCTGGTGCGGCAGGTTGGCCCCGCCGCTGTCGACCAGATAGATGCACGGCAGGTGGTTGGCCTCGGCGATTTCCTGCGCGCGCAGATGCTTCTTCACGGTCGAGGGATAATAGGTTCCGCCCTTCACCGTGGCATCGTTGCAGACGATCATGCACTGGCGGCCTGACACCCGGCCGATGGCAGTGATCAGTCCGGCACCGGGAATGTCCTCGCCGTGCAGCCCGAAGGCGGCGAGCTGGCCGAGTTCGAGCAGCGGCGAGCCGGGATCGAGCAGGCCTTCGACGCGGTCGCGTGGGAGACAGTTTGCCGCGCGATGTATGGCGATCACGCGATTTCTGGTCGCCGCCCAGCGCCGCCTTGGCGACCCGCTCGCGCAATTGCGCAGCGAGCGCGCGGTTATGCGCGGCGCGCGCCTGCGCCTCGGGGCTGTCGAGGTTGACGTGGCTGGTGAGGACAGGTGCGCTCATGTGGCTCCGATCAGTTCGCGTCCGATCAGCATGCGCCTGATCTCGTTGGTGCCTGCGCCAATGTCGAGCAGTTTGGCATCGCGCAAGTAGCGCTCGACCGGCCAGTCCTTCGTGTACCCCGCCCCGCCCAGCGCCTGCACCGCCTCGCCGGCGGCGCGGAAGGCGTTTTCGCTGGCCAGCAATATCGCCCCGGCGGCGTCGAACCGCGTGGTTTGCCCGCCATCGCAGGCGCGCGCCACAGCATAGACATAGGCTGCGCGCCGATTGCAGCGACACATACATGTCGGCCACCTTCGCCTGCATCAGCTGGAAGCTGCCGATCGGCTGGCCAAACTGCTTGCGCTCCCGCACATAGGGGATGACCGTATCGAGGCAGGCCTGCATCAGCCCGAGCGGAATGCCGGCGAGCACCACGCGCTCGTAATCGAGCCCGCTCATCAGCACGCCGACCCCGCCGTTCAGCGGACCGATGAGGTTCTCATCCGGCACCAGGCAGTCGTCGAACACCAGTTCGCTGGTCGGCGAGCCGCGCATGCCGAGCTTGTCGATCTTCTGGCCGATGCTGAAGCCCGCCATGCCCTTCTCGATCAGGAACGCAGTGATGCTGCGGCTGCCCTCCCCCGTCCGCGCATAGACCACCAGCACATCGGCCTCGCTGCCATTGGTGATCCAGAACTTGGTGCCATTGAGCCGGTAACCGCCGGCCACGGCCTCGGCCTTGAGTTTCATTGCGACGACGTCCGAGCCCGCCCCCGCCTCGCTCATCGCCAGCGCGCCCAGATGCTCGCCGGAAATCAGCTTCGGCAGATATTTGGCCTTCTGTTCGTCCGAGCCCCAGCGGCGGATCTGGTTGATGCACAGGTTGGAATGCGCACCATAGGAGAGCCCGACCGATGCCGAAGCGCGGCTGACTTCCTCGACCGCGACGACATGGTCGAGGTAACCGAGCCCCAGACCGCCCCATTCCTCCTCGACAGTGATCCCGTGCAGACCCAGCGCACCCATCGGCTGCCACAACGCGCGCGGGAAACGGTCCTCGGCATCGATCCGTGCGGCCAGCGGCATGATCTGCTCGTCGGCAAAGCGCGCGGTCGCCTCACGGATCGCCAGGGTGCTGTCGGGAAGAGCGAAATCGAGGTCGGGCGTGGCGCGCATGGCAAACGGGTTACGCCGCCCATGCCGAATGGTCCAAACTCCATGCCCTCGCCCCCAGACCGCGCGGCACATGGTTTGACTTGGCCCGGGGCCACACCTAGCCTTGCCGGCAAAACACGAACCACGGAGAGAGACGGAAATGGCGCGGGCAACGATCTACGGCACCGGCATCGAATACGAACTGCATGGCAAGGAAGGCGATCCGGCGGTGGCGCTGACACCCGGCGGACGCTTCACCATGGACGTGCCGGGGCTTCGCGAATTTGCCCAGGATCTGGTCAAGGGCGGACGCCGCGTGCTGATCTACGACCGGCCCAATTGCGGCTATTCCGACGTCTGCCTCGAAGGCGAGAGCGAGAGCGAGACCCAGGCCGAGCGGCTCGCGGGGCTCATCCGCCATCTCGATCTCGGGCCGACGGTGATCGCCGGCGGCTCGGGCGGCGCTCGGGTGTCGATGCTCGCCGCCTCGCGCAATCCCGACATCTGCTCGCACCTCGCGCTGTGGTGGATCAGCGGCGATCCGATCGGGCTGATGCAACTGGCCACCTACTATTGCGGCGAGGCGGCGGGGCTGGCCAGCACCGGCGGCATGGCGGCGGTGATGAACGCAACCAGCTGGGCGGAGAACTTCGCCAAGAACCCCAAGGCGCGCGAGACGATCCTGGCGATGGACCCGCGCGATTTCATCGCGGTCATGCAGAAGTGGGCCTCGGCCTATGTGGCCAGCGACATCTCGCCGGTGCCCGGAATGAAGCCGGTGGACTTCGCGCGGCTGACCATGCCGGCGCTGGTGTTCAAGAGCAGCCCCACCGACCTCTCACACACCGAGACCACCAGTCTATGGGTCCACCGCCTGATCCCGCACTCGCAGCTGGTCATCCCGCCTTGGCGCGACGATGAGTGGAATTACCAGTCAGGCAAGACACAAGCAGGCGAAGGCGTCTCGCTATTCACCAGCTGGCCCAAACTGGCACCGGCAATCCTCGACTTTGTCGGCACCTAATTTACCTCCCTCCCGCACGCGGGAGGGGCCGGGGGTGGGCCTTTCTGGCATCGCTCGACGTGATGCCCACCCCAACCCCTCCCGCCTGCGGGAGGGGAAGCAAAGAGAGGATCGAACAATGGCCAGTTCCGGCGTGTTTTCCGGCGTGCGGGTGATCGAACTTGCGCAATATGTCTATGTCCCCGGCGCGGGCGTGATGCTTGCCGATCAGGGCGCGGAGGTGATCAAGATCGAGACCATCGCGGGCGATCCCTACCGCACGCTGAAGGCCGGCGGCGACCGCAACCTCGGCACCGTCAACATCGCCATGGAGCAGAACAACCGCAACAAGAAGAGCGTGGCGCTCGATCTCAAGACCGAAGAGGGCCGCGAGGCGCTGCTCAGGCTGGTCGAGACGGCGGACGTCTTCCTCACCTCATTGCGGCCCAAGGCCATCAAGGGCTTGCGGCTCGATGTCGATGACCTGCGCGCGCGCAACCCGAAGATCATCTATGCGCGCGGCAACGGTGCGGGCTTTCGCGGGCCCGAAGCGGACCGTCCGGGTTACGATGCATCGGCATTCTGGGCGCGCGGCGGGGCCTGCCATGCCTTCACCCGGCCCGGCGAGCAGCCGACCAGCCCGCGCCCGGCCTATGGCGACCACACCGGCTCGATGGCGCTCGCCTTCGGCATTGCCGGCGCATTGTTCCACCGCGCGCAGACCGGCGAGGCGACGCTGGTCGAAAACTCGCTGCTGGCGACCGCCGCCTGGGTGCTCTCGGGCGATCTGACGCTGGTGCAACTGCCGCAATACCAGACCCATCCCAAGGTCTCGATGCGCCGTCCGCTGACCTATTCCTATGCCGCCAGGGACGGCAAGATGATCCAGCTGATGATCCTCGACACCCAGCCGCGCTGGGCCGCGCTGTGCCGGGTGCTGGGGCTCGGGGAAATCGAGCACGACCCGCGCTTCGCCGCCGACGAGGCGCGAAACGCCAACGGCGATGCGCTGATCGCCATCCTCGAAGCGGTTTTCGTCCAGCGTGACTTCGCCGAATGGCTGCCACTGCTTGAAGCAATCGACATTCCCTGGGAACTGATCAGCTCGATCGAGGACGTAACCCGGGATCCGCAAGTCCACGCCAACGGCATGATGCGCAAGATGACGGTCGGCGATACCCAGGTCGATATCGTCGCCGGGCCGACATCGTTCGACGAAAAGCTGTTCTTCGGCGAACCCGCCGCCTCGCCGGTGCTGGGCGCGCATACAGCGTCGCTGCTGGCCGAAGTCGGCTATTCCGCGGACGCGATCTCCGACATGCGGGCGCGGGCCGTGGCGAATTGAACTGGATTCCGCTCCATCAGGAGAGGCTCTTCACCAACAAGGAAAGGCACGCATGAACCCTGCCCACGCCCCCTTCCCGCGCGGCAATTGCCCGATCCATGCATTCGGCCCCGAGGACAGCGCAGCCCCCGTCGTGCTGTTCTTTCCTGACGCCTTCGGCCCGCGCCCCGCGTCGTTCGCCGTCGCCGGAGAGCTGGCGCAGCAAGGCTGGCGGGTGCTGATGCTCGACCAGTTCTACGACCACATCCCCTATGCCCCGCTGACCCCCAAGTCGATGTTCGAGCAAGGCCCCGAGCGCGACCGGCTGATGCAGATGGTCCGGTCGGTGACCTTGGCCAAGGTCGATGAGGACGTGGCTGCAATGATCGCGTTGGCCGAGCAACGTTCGGGCGCTGAGGTGCCCTTCGCCGCGATCGGCTATTGCATGGGCGGGCGCTATGCCCTGGCGGCGGTCACTGCCAGCCCACGAGTTGCGTTCGCCGGTGCCTTTCATGCCAGCAACATCGCCCCGGCCCAGGGCGACAGTCCCCACCAGCGCTTTGCCGGGGTGGAGGCACGCATCTACATCGGCGTCGCCGGGATCGATCCGAGCTACGGGCCTGAGGAACACGGCCGGCTGGCGCAGGCACTGCGCGAGGCCGGCACCGATCATGTCATCGAGACTTACCACGGCGCTGCCCATGGCTGGGTCTATCCCGATCTGGCGATCTACAACGAAGCCGCCGCCAACAAGCATATGCGGCGGCTGAAGGAGCACTTGGGCGAGAAATTCGCCTGACAGGACGGCAGGGCCTAGCTTTCCGAGAAGGCAAAGGGCTCGGCATCGCGGCGGTAGTCGTCGGGCAGGATGTCGCGGCCGATCGGGGGCACGGCGCGGGCGGCGCATTGCGCGCGGTGGCACAGGCTGCAGGTCACCCCGATCGGCGTCGCGGCAACTTTGGCGGGATCGCTCCCCGCCGCATAAACCAGCCGCGGCGCGTGTTCGGCGGCGCAGGCGAGCGCAATGGCGCGGGTGACTCGTGGCCGCCCGTGGCCGCCGCCGCCCGCCGTCACCGTCCGCGCGATCGAGAAGAAGCGCGCGCCGTCGGGCAGTTCGAGCCACTGGGTGACCACTTCGCCGGGGCTGCGGAAAACCGAATGGACATTCCATAGCGGGCACCCGCCGCCGTGCGCGGCGAAGGGAAAGCCCGCCCCGTCAAGCCGCTTGGAGACATTGCCGGCGGGATCGACACGCAGGAAGAAGAACGGCACGCGCTCCATCCCCGGCCGGCCCAGCGAGGTCAGCCGGTGCGCGGTCTGTTCAAAGCTCGTCCCGAACTGGCGGCTGAGTGCCTCGACGTCGTATCTGCGCGCCTCGACCGCTGCGGCAAAATTCGCATAGGGCATGGTCAGCGCCGCCGCGCCGTAACCTGCCAGCGCGCGCCGGACGAGCACCCGGGCGGTGTCGCTCGCCAGCTCCGCGCCGCGCACAACAGCGGAAATCTCGGCCCGCATCGCGGTGTAAGCCACATGCACGGCGAGCTGATAGGCCCGACTGGCGCGGTCGAGCCCGTCGTCGATCAGCAGTTGTTCGTTGTGGCGGTCGTAGCGGCGGATAGTGCCCGCCAGCACCTCGCCGGGCAGGAAGCGCACCCGCGTGCCCTTAGCCCTGAGCCAGGCCTCCGCGCCGCCGGCCTGGGCGATGTCGTCGGCCAGCACCTCGGCCCTGCGGTCGAGCGCATCGAAATGGTTGCGCTGCCCGGTGGCAAAGCGCCGCGCCTCGCCGACCGGGTCCAGACCGCTGGTGCCGCCGTCGATGCGCTGTTCGGCGAGCACCCGCTGCTCGCGCTGATAGGCGCCATAGACCCGCAGCAGGGCCTCGCTGATGCCGGGAAAATTGCCCGCAACATCGGCGACTTCGAGCGGCGGCAGGTCGATATCGGCGAAGAGCGGATCGCGCAGCGCGTCGGCCAGGCGGCGGGCATAATCACCACCATCGTCCGCCGCGAGGTCGCCGACATCGAGCTTGTAGGTCCGCGCGAGGCGGAGCAGCAAGGGCACCGTCAGCGGTCGCTGGTTGCGCTCAAGCAGGGCGATGTAGCTTGGCGAAATCTCAAGGTCGTCGGCCATCGCCTGCTGGGTCAGCCCGCGCTCGCGCCGCAGCCGCTTGAGCCGGGGACCGAGGTAGAGAGGTTGCAAATCAGCCATTTACCGCAGTCTGTCAATTTAACACAACTTTACAAGGAATATCTGTAAAGGTTGACAGGCTGACTCCGTGCTGCCTTGCCGCAGCGCACAATGCGGCACTATTCCGGCGTCACATTCATGCCCTGTCGAGGAAGAGCCCCCGTGACCTACCAGCAATCGATCATCGAATCCGGCGAAGCCATCGGCCGCTTCCAGCACACCTGGTCGGGGATCGAGCCCGAATCGGTCGCGCGCATGCGGCTGCAGAACCGCTTCCGCACCGGGCTCGACATCGCCCGCTTCACCGCCGCGACGATGCGCCGCGACATGGCCGCCTACGACGCCGATCCGGCGCAATACACCCAGTCGCTCGGCTGCTGGCACGGCTTCATCGGGCAGCAGAAACTGATCTCGATCAAGAAGCATTTCGGCACCACCAAGCGCCGCTACCTCTACCTGTCAGGCTGGATGATCGCCGCACTGCGCAGCGAATTCGGACCGCTGCCCGATCAGTCGATGCATGAGAAGACCAGCGTCCCGGCGCTGATCGAGGAACTCTACACCTTCCTCAAGCAGGCCGACGCGCGCGAACTCGGCATGATGTTCCGCGATCTCGATGCGGCGCGCGAGAAGGGCGACGCGATCGAGGCCAGGCGACTCGAACACGCCATCGACAATTACGAAACCCATGTCGTGCCGATCATCGCCGACATTGATGCCGGCTTCGGCAATGCGGAAGCCACCTATCTCCTCGCCAAGAAGATGATCGAGGCGGGGGCCTGCGCGCTGCAGATCGAGAACCAGGTTTCCGACGAGAAACAGTGCGGCCACCAGGACGGCAAGGTCACTGTGCCGCACGAGGATTTCCTCGCCAAGATCCGCGCCTGCCGCTATGCCTTCATGGAGTTGGGCATCGACGACGGCGTCATCGTCGCACGCACCGATTCGCTCGGTGCCGGCCTGACCAAGCAGATCGCCTACAGCCGCGAGCCGGGCGACCTCGGCGACCAGTACAACAGCTTTCTCGATTGCGAGGAAATCAGCGCGACCGAATTGGGCCATGGCGACGTGCTGATCGCGCGCGCGGGCAAGCTGATGCGGCCCAGGCGGCTGGCCAGCAACCTGTTCCAGTTCCGCCCCGGCACCGGCGAGGACCGCTGCGTGCTCGACTGCATCACCAGCCTGCAGAACGGCGCCGACCTGCTGTGGATCGAGACCGAGAAGCCGCATATCGCGCAGATCGCCGGCATGGTCGATCGCATCCGCGAGGTCATTCCCGATGCCAAGCTGTGCTACAACAATTCGCCGAGCTTCAACTGGACGCTGAACTTCCGCCAGCAAGTCTATGATCGCTGGGAGAAGGACGGCATCGACGTTTCCGGCTACAACCGCGCCGGGCTGATGAGCATCGACTACGACGGCACCGAACTGGCCGACGAGGCCGACGAGTTTATCCGCACCTTCCAGAAGGAATCGGCGGCGCGCGCCGGCATCTTCCACCACCTGATTACCCTGCCGACCTATCACACCGCAGCGCTGTCGACCGACAACCTCGCGCGCGAATATTTCGGCGATCTCGGCATGCTCGGCTATGTCGCCAATGTCCAGCGCGCGGAAATCCGCCAGGGCATCGCCTGCGTCAAGCATCAGAACATGTCGGGCAGCGACATCGGCGACGATCACAAGGAGTATTTCGCCGGCGAGGCAGCGCTCAAGGCGGGCGGCAAGGACAACACTATGAATCAGTTCGCAGCGTGATAGTCTGCGGGCAAGGGAGAACCGCCATGGCTGCGCCGATACGCTCGAAAGTGCTGTTCTCGAACGAGGACTTCAAGCTGCTCAAGGAGGCGGTGCGCTTCTGGATCCAGAACAACGAGGAAAACGAACTCACCGCCAAATACGCGCACCTTTACCACCGCCTCGGGACCGCCGCCGGCAATCCCTGAGGCATTGTCTTTCCTGGGGAGGAAAGCTTGGCCCGCCGCGACCTCCCTGGCGCGGCGGGCCATTCTATTTGTGATCGGCCCCGCTCCTCCCCCTTGATGCAGGGCTATCGCATATTCACCTCATACCAAGTTGCGGTGAGTCTGACTCATCGAAGCCCCTCCCCTTCAGGGGAGGGGAGGAGCCGCGCAGCGGCGGAGGGGTGGGGATTGTCGGTCAAGCGCAACGCTCTGCCGACAGCCCCCACCCCTACCCCTCCCCTGAAGGGGAGGGGCTTATAGGTTCCAATCAATGCACTTTGGTATCAGCTCTCATTGTTCGTCATCCTGAACTTGTTTCAGGACCCATTTCTCGGAACACCCGGAGCGTAGTTTCTGGCAGAAAACCGCGCGGTTTTCGCCTATTCTGCTTGCTCCAGGCTTGCGGCACAATGGGCCCTGAAACAAGTTCAGGGTGACGAATTTGGCAATATGCGATAGCCCTGCATCAAGGGGGAAGAAGGGGCGGCCTCACTACACCATCACTCCGGCGAGTATCGCGCTCGCGCCCTGTTCGGCGCTTGGCGCATGGACGCGCATCAGGGCGAACAGTTCGCGCCCCATGCCTTCGCTGTCGGGCGGCGCGCTGGCGGCGGTGCGGGTGGAGAGGTCGGCGGTGGTTTCGAGCAGGCCCAGGTTGGCGCACAGCCGCACCATGTCGCCGTCCTGGAGCTGCGCCAGCGGTCCACCGCCGAGCGCTTCGGGAGTGACGTGGATCGCGGCGGGGACCTTGCCGCTCGCCCCCGACATGCGTCCGTCGGTGACCAGCGCCACCTTGTACCCGCGATCCTGGAGCACGCCCAGGGGCGGGGTCAGCTTGTGCAGCTCGGGCATGCCATTGGCGCGCGGCCCCTGGAAGCGCACGACGACGACGACATCGCGGTCGAGTTCGCCCGCCTTGAACGCCGCCTGCACCGCTTCCTGGCTGTCGAATACGCGGCAAGGCGCCGCGATGGTCCAGCGCGAGGCATCGACCGCACTGGTCTTGAACGTCGCCCGGCCGAGATTGCCCTCCACCAGCCGCATGCCGCCATCGGGCAGGAACGGCGCGGAGACCGGGCTGAGCATGGTATCGTCGCCTGCCTTGGCAGGCGCGGGTCGCCAGGAAAGGCTGTCACTGTCCAGGAACGGCTCCTGCGCATAGGCCGCCATGCCGCCCTCTGCCACGGTCAGCACATCGCCGTGGATCAGCCCCGCGCCGAGCAGTTCGGCGACGACATAGCCCATGCCGCCCGCCGCGTGGAAATGGTTCACGTCGCCCTCGCCATTGGGATAGACCCGCGCGATCAGCGGCACTGCGGCGGATAGTTCGTCGAGATCGGCCCAGTCGAGATGGATCCCCGCCGCGCGCGCCATCGCCGGCAAATGGATCGCGTGGTTGGTCGAGCCGCCCGTCGCCAGCAGGCCGACGCAGGCGTTGACCAGCGCCTTCTCATCGACCACCGCCGCCATCGGGCGATGGTCGTTGCCATGCTTGCCGATTTCGGCCAGCCGGCGCACCGCCGCTCGGGTGAGCGCCTGCCGCAGCGGCGTGTTCGGTGGCACGAAAGCCGCGCCGGGAATGTGCAGCCCCATCAGTTCCATCATCATCTGGTTGGAATTGGCGGTGCCATAGAAGGTGCAGGTGCCGGGCGAATGGTAGCTCGCACTTTCGCTCGCCAGCAGTTCCTCGCGGCTGGCCTTGCCCTCGGCATAGCGCTGGCGGACTTTCTGCTTGTCCTTGTTGGCAAGGCCCGATGGCATTGGCCCTGAGGGGATGAAAATCGCCGGCAGATAGCCAAATCGCAACGCGCCGATGACGAGGCCGGGGACGATCTTGTCGCAGATGCCGAGCAGCGCCATGCCGTCAAACATCGCATGGCACATGGCAATCGCGGTGGCCATGGCGATGACATCGCGGCTAAGCAGCGACAGCTCCATGCCGTCCTGCCCTTGCGTCACCCCGTCGCACATCGCCGGAACGCCGCCCGCGACCTGACACGTCGCGCCA
This sequence comes from uncultured Alphaproteobacteria bacterium, assembly GCA_963777795.1. Classification (GTDB taxonomy): domain Bacteria; phylum Pseudomonadota; class Alphaproteobacteria; order Sphingomonadales; family Sphingomonadaceae; genus Novosphingobium. The sequence continues at coordinate 303,479 of CAVZRM010000001.1, read as the reverse complement.
ATCTCGCGGGCATAGAGCTTCATCGCCTCTGGATAGCGGCCATAGGGCTGATGCGCGGAGAGCATGTCGTTATACGAGGTGACGATCGCCAGGTTGGCGCTGCGCGTGCCGGCGATGGCCGACTTGTCCTCGAGCGACGCAGCGAAGCCGTGGGCAAGGTTAGAGCACGACAGGAACGAGCGGCTGCCATGCTTGTCGCCCTCGCGCGCCATCAGCTCGAGATAGCGGCGGCGCGAGTCCTGCGACTTGTCAACGATGCGCCGGGTGACGCGGGCGATGACGGGGTTCAGGTCACTCATGCCACGTCACCCCGTCACGCTCGGCCAGCGCGATCGCTGCGGTCGGGCCCCAGCTGCCGGCGGTATAGCTCTTAGGCGTCACCCCATGATCGGCCCAGCTCGCACGGATCGCGTCGATCCAGTCCCACTGCGCCTCGACCTCGTCGCGCCGCACGAACAGCGTCTGGTCGCCCTCGATCAGATCGAGCAGCAGCCGTTCATAGGCGATGCGCTTCATCGGCCCGGCGAAGGCATCGGCCATCGAGATGTCGAGCGGCACTGCGCGCAGGCGCAGCCCCTCGCGGTCGAGCCCGGGCACCTTGGCCATCAGCGACAGGCGGATGTTCTCCTGCGGCTGGATGCCGATTACCAGCCGGTTGGGCTCGCTGCGTGCACCCTGACCCGCGAAAATGGAATGCGGCACGCGCTTGAACTGGATGACGATCTCGGTCTTGCGCTCAGGCAGCCGCTTGCCGGTGCGCAGGTAGAACGGCACCCCCTTCCACCGCCAGTTGTCGATATGCGCCTTGATCGCAACGAAGGTCTCGGTTGCCGACGGCTGCCCGAGTTCGTCGGCATAGCCGGGCACCGCCGCGCCGGAAATCGCGCCTGCCTGATACTGGCCGGTGACGGTCTCGTCGGGGCCGATCAGCCGCAGCGAGCGCAGCACCTTGACCTTCTCGTCGCGCACCGCGGTCGCCGCATAGCTCGCCGGCGGCTCCATCGCCACCAGCGCCAGCAATTGCAGCATGTGGTTCGCCACCATGTCGCGCAGCGCGCCCGCGCCGTCATAAAAGCCCACCCGGCCTTCGAGGCCGACGGTTTCGCTGACGGTGATCTGGATGTGGTCGATATGGGCCGCGTTCCACAAGGGCTCGAACAGGATATTGGCGAAGCGCAGCGCCAGCAGGTTCTGCACGGTCTCCTTGCCGAGATAGTGATCGATGCGGAAAATGCGGTCTTCGGGGAAGGCGCGCGCCACCGCGTCGTTGATCTGGCGGCTCGACTCGAGGTCGGTGCCTAGCGGCTTTTCGAGTCCGATACGCACCGTGTCGCCCGCCAGCCCGCTCGCCGCGAGGCCGGCGATGGTCGGCTCGAACAGCGAGGGCGCGGTCGACAGGAAAATGGCCAGACCTTGCTTCGGCGTCCCGACTTTCTTCGCCAGCACCTTGAATCCGGCTTCCTTGCCGGCATCGAGCGGATGATATGTCAGCCGGTTGAGGAAGGTCGCATAACTGCCCCGGCGGTTGGCCGGGAGGAACTTGTCGAGCGCCTCGCGAGCGAAATTGCGGAAGGCGGCATTGGTCAGGTCCGAACGCGCGGTGCCGACGATTTCGAGCCCTTCCGACAATCGCTTTTCGGTATCGAGCGCGAACAGCGAGGGCAGCAGCATGCGCTGCGACAGATCCCCGGTCGCGCCGAATAGCAACAGCCGGTCTGCAACGAAACTCATTGGAGCCTTTCCTGCCTAACCATGGGCACCGAAGTAGTTGGCGATGGCAACGCCGACGCGCAGGCACAGCTCATAGGCCTGTTCGATCGGATCGATCAACTCGGCCCGGATAGCGGCATAGGAGTGGCCGGAAAAATCCGGGTAGTCCGCCGGTTCATCGACCGCATAATCCTCAAGCGACGGTGCCGAGACCGGATAGGCACGGCGCAATTGCGCCAGCGCTTCCTCGATCCGCAGGCTGAATACCATTTGCAACACGTCTTCGCGGCTGATGTCGTTCGAGCGCGAGAAGGCGGGAATGCGCACCGCGCGCAGGAAGATGAACTGCATCAGCGCGAGCCGCAGCGCTTGCAGGGCACCGAGCGAACGACGCAATTCTTCGCGGCCCTCCTTGCTGGCGTCATCGGGGATCAGCTCGAGCAAGCGGTGCAGCTTGACCGCATCGACCCGGAGCCGCGAAGTCATCGTGCGGAAGGCGCTGTTGCGGTCGTCGGTGGTCAGCTGGTCGGCGAGCGCGAGGCAGGCACTTTCGAGATGCTGTTCGGTGCCACGATAGGGCCGGCTCGCCCAGAACGCCGAATTGAACAACTCGCCATAGGCCGCCGCCGACTTGATGCTGGCCAGCCGGTCGGCGGCGCGCAGCATGCGGACGATCTGCCGCCCGCGCGCGGATCCGGCCAGCAGTTCGGCCAGGCCCTCGACATCCTCGACCGCCGCCGTGCCGACCCCGGCGATCAGGTTCACCGGATAGCCGAGTTGCTGGAGAATCGCGTTGTGCGGGATCGCGCGGATCTGCCTGAGGTTCATCGAGCGGTCGGCGGCAAGATCGGTCTGGCGGCGCGACTTGCGGCTGCCGGTCTCGATCAGCAAGCCGAGGCCGAAAGCGGTGAGTGAGCGGGCATAGGTGCGCGAGGCCATGAAATCGCGCTGCACGCCCCGGATGCCGCGATAGAAATCGAGGCTGAGATCGGTGCGGACATAAAACGGATCGCGCTCATCGGGCAGCGGTTGCAGCTCGACCTCGGCGATGCGGGTGAGCGTCGCCAGTGCCAGTTCGGGGGTGCAGAAGAAGAGATAACCGTCGCCGCCCTGGAAACTCGCTTCGGGCTCGATGCGGATGCCGGCAGTGGCGAACTGACGCCGCGCCCACTGGCTGAGCGGCCAGGTCAGCCGGTCGGCCATGCCGGCGGGGTGCCCGCCCCGGCCCATCGATTCGCCGTGGGTGTTGAAGATCAGTGCCGCCACGTCGGTCAGCTGGTGCTTGGCCATGCCGCGCGCCAGCCGGCCTTGCAGCCGCTCGATGGCGAGCGCGGCGGGCAATTGGCCGATGAAGCGCCCGGCGTCGGAAAACCCGGTCTGGATCGCCACCCGGCCTCGCCCGCGCGCATAAGCGCGATAGGCCGGCTCGGCGAGCAGCGCATCGAGAAAGCGCTCGCCATGCTCCATCGCGCTTTCGGTTTCGAACAGCGGCGAGACATCGACCTTGTCGGCAATGCCGAACAATCGCGCGAAATAGAGCGCTGCGAGCACTGTCTGCGGATCCTCGCATTCGGCGATCAGCATGCGGATCGGCGCGTCGGCATCGATATGGTGGAGGATCTGCGCCATGGCGAGGAACTGGCGCACAGCCGTGGTATTTTCGATCGCCAGCGCGGCGAAATTGACCCGCAGCGGCCGTTCACTGTCGAGCAGTTCGCGGATCCGGCCCAACGCGGTCTTGCTGGCGAGGTCGAGCCGGTTTTCGGGATCGATCCGGCGGCGGATGGCATTGTGCAGCTGCGAGGCATTGACCCGGAAATGGATGCCGCCCATGCCAAGCCCGTCAGCGCGCATCGCGGCGGCAAGCACGAGCAAACGGCTCGCCGTTTCGGCAACCGCATCCTGCGCCGTGGCCTCGAGCGCGGCGATCGGAGCATCGAGCGACACCAGCCGCCCGGAATGCTCCGCCGTCAGCCGGTTGGCGGCGGCGGACAGTGCAGCGGGCTCGGTGAGGTCGCTGGCGAACAGCACCGCCATTTCAGCGGTATGCGCCTCAGCCTTGCGCAGCTGGGTGAGCACGGCATGCGCCGGATCGATCGCTTCCAGCCGCGCCGCATAGCGCGCCAGCCGCAGCGCCTTTTCCTTGAGGCGATAGCGAATCGAGGTCGACCAGCCGATGTCGGTGCGACCGTCCATGTCGTAGCCGACCCAGCTGGCGAAGCGATAGGGCATCGGCTGGAGGCTCCGCCAATCGTCCGGCCAGGCCCTCGCGGCCTCGGCGAACAGCATCGCCGTGAGTTCGTCGCGCGCATCCTGCGCCCGGCCCAGCGCCGCCATCGCCTCGTCGTGCTCGTGATCGAGGGTGATCGGCGGACGCGCCGGATTGGCGATGCACACCCCGGCCTCGGTCACCGCGCCGCTGCTCGCCGCCGCCGCGACGGCATCGCCCTGCGCCGGCGACAGCAGGAAGGTGGGGTGCGCGGTAAAGACGATGTGGAACAACGGCCTGGACCAGCGCGCCGCGAATGCGCCGAAAGTCTCGCCGGTCTCGACCAGCGCGCCAAACGCCGAGCGGTTCGCGTCGGGTGCGACCGGGGCGAGCAGGCGATAGAGGCGGTTGGCGCGGCTCAGCAGGCTTTCGCATTCGAGCTCGGCGACGAGACCGTTGGCTCCGGCCAGCGTCAGCGCGCCCGCTTCAAGCGCGCGCGACAATTCCAGGCTGAGCTGGAACACCGGGTTGAACAGCGGCGATTCGAGCGTGCGCTGGTGCAGCACGCCAAGGCGGTCGCAGAGTTCGGCGCTGCTGGTCATGGCCGGCTACCCCCTTCGTTCGATGGCGATCATGACGCGGTTCATTGTGCATTGCAACATGGTGTGGGCAGACAAATCGCTCAATTCCCAAACCCGCTCGCCCTGAGCTTGTCGAAGGGCTGTTCTTGTTCCTGGAGTTGCTCTTGTGGCTCGAAGAAAAAAGCGGCCCTTCGACAAGCTCAGGGCGAGCGGGTTTGGGATCGGAGTGGCTCAGATACGAAGGTAAACGGCGGCATAACCGGGCAAGTCCGCCGCCGAACCGCCATTGGCCGCATGAACGATTTCGGCAAAGGGCGGCAATTCCGGCGCACCGCAGGGTTCTGCCGCAAGATTGAACAGGCACCGCAACCGTTCGCCCGGCGCGACCCTATCGAACATCAGCAGCGCACCGTCGCTGCGCAGGTTCTCGAGACCGCCGAAGCGCAAGGCGGGGCTGCGGCGACGCAAGGCCAGCAGGCGGCGCGTTTCGGCGAGCAGCGAGCCAGGATCGTCCTGCTGGCGATCGACCGCCCTGGCCAGGTTCTGCGCGCTCAGCGGTAGCCACGGCGTTCCGCCAGTGAACCCGCCCTGCGCTGCGTCTGCCTGCCACGGCATCGGCGTGCGTGCGCCGTCGCGCGACAGGGTCAGCGGCCAGTTGGCAATCGCTTCGGGGTCTTGCAGCAGCTCGAACGGAATATGGTCCTGCCGCAGCCCCAGTTCCTCGCCCTGATAGACTATGATGTTGCCGCGCAGCGCCGCCAGCAGCGCCAGTTTCATCCGTGCAAACCGGTCGGCATCGCCGGGCGCGCACCAGCGCGAGACCGCGCGCGGCGCGTCGTGGTTTTCGAAGGCCCAGCTCGGCCAGCCAGCGCCATCCAGCCAGGCCGAGAGCGTTTCAGCGGCAAATTCGGCGGTCAGGCCGGGAGCATAGAGGAATTCGAAGCCATAGGAGCTGTCGAGCCGGTTCGATCCGGCGGTGAACGCCTTGCGCTCGGCCTCGGCCTCATCGCCGCCGACTTCGGCGACGGTATGGATCGCGCCGTAAGCGTCGCAAACCGAGCGCAACCGCTCGATGAACAGCACCATGTCGGGATGTGACTGGCTGTAGCGCTTGATCTGGAAATCGAACGGGCGCGTGCGGATGCGGCCATCCTCGGGCGTGGGCGGATTGTCGCGCAGCAGCGGATCGTGCATCGCATGGTTGAGCGCGTCGAGCCGGAAGCCATCGACCCCGCGCTCAAGCCAGAATCGCGCGACATCGAGCAGCGCGTCCTGCACCGCCCGATTGTGCACATTGAGCTGCGGTTGCTCCTTGAGGAAGGTGTGCATGTAATACTGCCGCCGCCGCGCGTCCCAGGTCCAGGCGGGGCCGCCGAACACCGACTGCCAGTTGCTCGGCGGGGTGCCATCGGGCCTCGGGTCGGCCCAGACATACCAGTCGGCGCGCGGGTTCGCTCGATCCGCGCGGCTCTCGGCAAACCAGGGATGCAGGTCCGAGCTATGGGCATAGACCTGGTCGATGATCACCTTGAGGCCGAGCTCATGCGCGCGCGCGACCAGTGCGTCGAAATCGGCCAGCGTGCCGAAGGTCGGATCGACATCGCAGTAGTCCGCCACATCGTAGCCGAAATCGCGCATCGGCGAGGTGAAGAACGGCGAAATCCACATGGCATCGACGCCGAGCCCCGCGACATGGCCCAGCCGCCGCGTGATCCCGCCAAGATCGCCGACGCCGTCGCCATTGCTGTCCTGAAAGCTGCGCGGATAGATCTGGTAGATCGCTGCGCCGCGCCACCAGGGCGGGTCTTGGGCGGGCCGGGTCTGAACAGGGGAAAGTGCCATGGTGCGCATTAACAGCAAAATATGCCGCAATGCACAATCGCGCTTGTCGAAAGGCGGCAAGCTGGCGTAGCTTGATCGCCGGAGGCTGTGAGGAAGCGGAAAGGAGTCGCCGCCGGCAGGGCATCCGCCCGCCGGCCAGAAATGGAGCATCGCCCTTGCCCAGTGCCCTTGCCGGACTTTCCACCGCCCCCCCCGCCCCTTCCCCCGCCACACCGCCCGCAGATTTTGCGGCTGACCTCATCGACGTGCTGCGCCACCGCGTCGGCAAGGACGAGCGCGCCGCCAAGCAGCACGACTGGCTGACCGCCACCGTGCTCACCCTGCGCGACCGGATCATCGACCGCTGGATGGAATCGACCCGCGAAACCTATGATGCTGGCGGAAAGCGGGTCTATTATCTCAGCCTCGAATTCCTCATCGGCCGCCTGCTGCGCGACGCGATGAGCAATATGGGGATGACCCGCGAGATGGAGCAGGCGCTGCGCAGCCACGGCCTCGATCTCGCCGCGCTCGAAGAGCTTGAGCCCGACGCGGCGCTCGGCAACGGCGGCCTGGGGCGGCTGGCAGCCTGCTTCATGGAGAGCCTCGCCAGCCTCGGCATCCCGGCCTACGGCTATGGCATCCGCTATGTGAACGGCATGTTCCGCCAGCGCATCGACGATGGCTGGCAGGTCGAACTGCCCGAAACCTGGCTGGCGCACGGCAACCCCTGGGAGTTCGAGCGCCGCGAAAGCTCCTATCGCATTGGCTTCGGCGGCGAGGTGATCGAAAGCAGCGGCGGCGTCGCCTGGCGGCCGCACGAGGAAGTCGAGGCGACTGCGGTCGATACCCCGGTAGTCGGCTGGCGCGGCAAGCGGGTCAACACGCTGCGGCTGTGGACCGCATCGGCGCTCGATCCGATCCGGCTCGACGCTTTCAACGCCGGCGACCATATGGGCGCGCTCGCCGATCAGGTCCGCGCCGACAGCCTGGTGCGCGTGCTCTATCCTGCTGACTCCAGCGCCGCCGGGCAGGAACTGCGCCTGCGTCAGGAGTATTTCTTCTCCGCCGCCTCGATCCAGGACATCGTGCGCCGCCACGTGCAGTATCACGGCGATGTCGCCACCCTGCCCGACAAGGTGGCGATCCAGCTCAACGATACCCATCCCGCCGTCGCCGTGGCCGAACTGGTGCGGCTGCTGGTCGATGTCCACGGGCTCGAATTCGACGAGGCCTGGGAGATCACCCGGCGGACTGTCTCCTACACCAACCACACCCTCTTGCCCGAGGCGCTGGAAAGCTGGCCCTTGCCGCTGTTCGAACGGCTGCTGCCGCGCCACATGCAGATCGTCTATGCAATCAACAGCCGGGTGCTGCGCGAGGCGCGGCGCGCGGGGCTGGCCGATGCCGCGATCTCCTCGATCTCGCTGATCGAGGAAGGCGGCGAGCGGCGGGTGCGCATGGCCAATCTCGCCTTCGCCGGGGCGAAGAGCGTCAACGGCGTCGCGGCGCTGCACACCGAGCTGATGAAGACCACGGTGTTCGCCGACATGCACCGGCTTTACCCGAAGAAAATCAACAACAAGACCAACGGCGTCACCCCGCGCCGCTGGCTCCAGCAGTGCAACCCGGGGCTGACCGCGCTGATCCGCGATGCCATCGGCGACGCCTTCCTCGACGATGCCGAAAAGCTGGTCGACCTCGCCGGGTTCGCCGACGATGCGGCATTCGGCGAGCGGATTGCCGAGGTCAAGCGCAGCAACAAGGTGGCGCTCGCGGCGCAGCTCAAGACACTGACCGGCATCCGGCTCAATCCCGACGCGCTGTTCGACGTCCACATCAAGCGCATCCACGAATACAAGCGGCAATTGCTCAATCTGGTCGAGACGGTGGCGCTCTACGACCAGATCCGCAGCCATCCCGAGCGCGACTGGGTGCCCCGGGTGAAGATCTTCGGCGGCAAGGCCGCGCCGAGCTATCACAACGCCAAGCTGATCATCAAACTGGCCAACGACATCGCCCGGCGGGTCAATGCCGATCCTTCGGTCGGCGGACTGCTCAAGGTGGTGTTCGTGCCCAATTACAACGTCACCCTCGCAGAACGGATCATTCCCGCCGCCGACCTGTCCGAACAGATCTCGACCGCCGGCATGGAAGCCTCGGGCACCGGCAACATGAAGTTCGCGCTCAACGGAGCGCTCACCGTCGGCACGCTCGACGGCGCGAATATCGAGATCAAGGATCATGTCGGCGACGAGAATATCTTCATCTTCGGCCTGACGGCGGACGAAGTCGCCGAAAAGCGCGCCAATGGCTATACGCCGCGCGCGGTGATCGAAGGTTCGCGTGAACTCAACCAGGCGGTCGATGCCATCGCCACCGGCGTATTCTCGCCCGACGACCCCACCCGCTACAAGGCGCTGATGGACGGCATCTATGACCACGACTGGTTCATGGTCGCCGCTGATTTCGACACCTATGCCGCAGCCCAGCGCCGCATCGACAGGGTCTGGGAAGATCAGGCGAAATGGCGCATGATGGCGATCCACAATATCGCCAATGTCGGCTGGTTCTCGTCCGACCGCACCATCGCGGAATACGCGAAGGAGATCTGGGGAGTGCTTTGAAGCCACCGGAAGAGGCCATTTCCGCACTGCTCGAAGGGACCCATGCCGATCCCTTCGCGCTTTTGGGTATCCATGAGGGGCCCGAGGGAGCCTTTGCCCGCGCCGTGCTTCCCGGAGCCGAAACGGCGGAAGCGCACGATTTTTTCGGGCACACGCTCGGTAAACTGAAACGGGTCGATCCGCGCGGGCTGTTCGAAGGCAAAGTCAGCGGCGGCCGGCAACCGGTCAGGTATCGCTGCAAGTCGGACACGCACGAATGGTGGCTGACCGATGCCTACAGCTTCGGCCCCGTGCTGGGACCGCTCGACGACCTGCTGATGGCCGAGGGCACGCACTTGCGCCTGTTCGACAAGATGGGCGCGCATTGTATCGAGCACGAGGGCGCAAAGGGCGTGCATTTCGCGGTCTGGGCACCCAATGCGCGCCACGTTGCGCTGGTCGGCGACTTCAACGACTGGGACCATCGCCGCCACCCGATGCGGCAACGCCGGGACATCGGCGTGTGGGAAATTTTTCTCCCCGATATCGGCCCGGGCCGGGCCTACAAATTCCGCATTATCGGCCCGGACGGCACCGTGCAGCCGCTGAAAGCCGATCCCTTCGCCTTCGCCTCCGAACTGCGGCCGAAAACCGCCTCGATCACCGCTGATCCGGTCAAGCCAGACTGGGGCGATGCCGCCCACCGTGCGCACTGGGCTGCGGCCGATCCGCGCCGCCAGCCCATTTCGATCTACGAAGTCCACCCCGGCTCGTGGCAGCGCGACGAGCATGACTGGTTCCTGAGCTGGGACGCCATGGCCGAAAAGCTCATCCCCTATGTCGCCGACATGGGCTTCACCCACATCGAGTTCATGCCGGTCTCCGAGCATCCCTACGATCCGAGCTGGGGCTATCAGACCACCGGCCTTTTCGCGCCCTCCGCGCGGTTCGGCGAAGCCCAGGGCTTCGCGCGCTTTGTCGACGGGGCGCACCGTGCCGGAATTTCGGTGCTGATCGACTGGGTGCCAGCGCACTTCCCGGTTGATAACCACGGCCTCGCCCGGTTCGACGGCACCGCGCTCTATGAACACGCCGACCCGCGGCTCGGCTTCCATCCCGACTGGAACACCGCGATCTACAATTTCGGGCGGCGCGAGGTGGCGAGCTTCCTGGTCAACAACGCGCTGTTCTGGGCCGAGCGCTATCATGTCGATGGCTTGCGCGTCGATGCTGTCGCCTCGATGCTCTACCGCGATTACAGCCGCAAGGCGGGCGAATGGATCCCCAACGCGGAGGGCGGGCGCGAGAACTGGGAAGCGGTCGATTTCCTGCGCACAATGAACCGCGCGGTCTATGGCAGCCACGCCGGGTTCCTCACCATTGCCGAGGAATCGACCGCCTGGCCTGGCGTTTCCCTGCCCGCCCACGACGAGCCGCGCACCAGTCTCGGCTTCGGCTTCAAGTGGAACATGGGATTCATGCACGACACGCTGCAATACATGGCACGCGATCCGGTGCACCGGCGCTATCACCACAGCGACATCACCTTCGGGCTGGTCTATGCCTTCAGCGAGAATTTTGTGCTGCCGCTGAGCCACGACGAGGTGGTCCACGGCAAGGGCTCGCTGCTCGCCAAGATGAGCGGCGACGACTGGCAGCAATTCGCCAACCTGCGCGCTTACTATGCGCTGATGTGGGGCTATCCGGGCAAGAAGCTGCTGTTCATGGGCCAGGAATTCGCCCAGCGCCGCGAATGGAGCGAGGAGCGCGCACTGGACTGGGATCTGCTCGATGCCCCCGCCCATGCCGGCGTGCAGGCGCTGGTGCGCGATCTCAACCGGCTTTACGCGGAAAAACCCGCGCTCCATGCCCGCGACTGCGAAGGCGAAGGCTTCGCCTGGCTGATAGTCGATGACGAGCGCAATTCGGTCTTCGCCTGGCTGCGCAAGGCTCCCGGCGAGCGCGCCATCGCGGTGGTCTGCAACATGACGCCGACACTGCACCGCGGCTATCGCCTGCCCCTGCCGCACGATGGCCAGTGGCGCGAGATTTTGAACAGCGATGCCGAGTGTTATGGTGGCAGCGGCAAGGGCAACCTTGGCATGGTTCGCGCCGAGCACGGCGGGGCCGGCGTCGTCCTGCCGCCGCTGGCGACAGTCTGGTTCGAGTTCGAGGGCTGACCGCAACAGGGGAGAAGATGACGATGAGAAACCCGACCGGACAACCGCTGGCGCGCGATGCCATGGCCTATGTGCTGGCCGGCGGACGCGGCAGCCGGCTGATGGAGCTGACCGACAACCGCGCCAAGCCGGCGGTCTATTTCGGCGGGATGAGCCGCATCATCGATTTCGCGCTGTCCAACGCGATCAATTCGGGCATCCGCCGCATCGGTGTCGCCACGCAGTACAAGGCGCATTCGCTGATCCGCCACATGCAGCGCGCGTGGAACTTCATGCGCCCCGAGCGCAACGAAAGCTTCGACATCCTGCCCGCCTCGCAGCGCATTTCCGAACTGCTGTGGTACGAAGGCACCGCCGACGCGGTCTACCAGAACATCGACATCATCGAGAGCTATGCACCCAAATACATGGTCATCCTGGCGGGCGATCACATCTACAAGATGGATTACGAGCTGATGTTGCGCCAGCATGTCGAGAGCGGCGCGGATGTCACCATCGGCTGCCTGGTGGTGCCGCGCCTGGAGGCCACCGGCTTTGGCGTCATGGCAGTCGACAAGAAGGATACGATCACCAAATTCGTCGAAAAGCCCGCCGACCCGCCCGGCATCCCCGGCGACCCGGACAATGCGCTGGCATCGATGGGCATCTATGTGTTCGAGACGCGGTTCCTGTTCGAGCAATTGCGCCGCGATGCCGCCACCGAGGGCTCGAAACGCGATTTCGGCAACGACATCATCCCCTACGTGGTGACCCACGGCAAGGCGGTCGCCCACCGCTTTACCGCCAGCTGCATCCGCGCCGCCGAGCAGATCGATGAATACTGGCGCGATGTCGGCACGCTCGATGCCTATTTCGAAGCCAATCTCGATCTCATGGACGTAGTTCCCAAGCTCAACATGTATGATCGCGACTGGCCAATCTGGACCGACCAGATCGTCGCTGCCCCGGCCAAATTCGTCCACGACGAGGATGGTCGGCGCGGGCAGGCGATCTCGTCACTGATCTCACAGGATTGCATCGTCTCGGGCGCCACGGCCCATCGCAGCCTGTTGTTCACCGGGGTCAAGATGGGCAGCTTTTCGAGCGTGGAAGAAGGCGTGATCCTGCCCTATTGCAACATCGGCCGGGGGGCGCGGCTCACCCGCGTGATCGTCGATTCGGGTGTGCGCATTCCCGAGGGCCTGGTGGTCGGCGAGGACCCGGAACTCGATGCCACCCGCTTCCGCCGAAGCGACAACGGCGTCTGCCTGGTCACCAAGGCGATGATCGAGCGGCTGGGATGATTTTGCACCCCATCACCCGGCCAAACCATCGTCATCCCCGCGAAAGCGGGGATCCATCTCGTGAGCCATCGCCACCACGCAACGGCTGCGCAAACCGCTACCTCTGGAGATGGGTCCCCGCTTTCGCGGGGATGACGGAGATGGATTGAGGTGGTGTTGCGCGTCCTCTCGGTCGCCTCTGAGGCAGTGCCACTGGTCAAGACCGGCGGGCTGGCCGACGTCGCCGGTGCCCTGCCCGCCGCGCTCGCCCCCCATGGAGTGCTGGTGACAACGCTGCTGCCCGGCTACCCGGCGGTCATGAAGGCGCTCGGCAAGGCGCGCGTGCTGAACAGCTATGACGCGCTGCTCGGCGAACCGGCGCGGTTGCTGGCGGGCAAGCTAGGCGAACACCCGCTGATCGTGCTCGACGCGCCCGCTTTCTACGCCCGCGAAGGCAGCCCCTACGCCGATCCGGCAGGCAAGGACTGGGCCGACAACTGGCGGCGCTTCGCCGCCTTGGGCCGCGCCGCAGCCGACCTCGCCGGGGGGGCAGTCAAGCGCCAGCGCTTCGACCTGCTCCATGCGCATGACTGGCAGGCAGCAATGGCCCCGGCCTACCTGCGCTTCGCTCCGCCGCAGTCGGGTGGTAAACCGGTGCCCAGCGTGATGACCATCCACAACATGGCCTTCCAGGGCCATTTCGGCCGGGATGTGTTCGCCGGGCTCGGCCTGCCCCGGGCCGCCTGGTCGCTCGACGGCGTGGAATACCACGGCGGCGTCGGCTTCCTCAAGGCTGGCATGGAGGCGGCGAGCGCGATCACTACGGTGAGCCCGACCTATGCCGGCGAAGTCCGCACGCCCGAATTCGGCCTCGGCCTCGAAGGCCTGATCGTCAGCCGGCAGGGCCGCGTGCACGGCATCGTCAATGGCATCGATACTGCGGTGTGGAACCCGGCGACCGACCCCGAGCTGACGCACAATTTCACCGCCAGAACGCTCAAGCTCCGCGCCGCCAACAAGCGCGCGCTGGAGGCGGAATTCGGGCTCGAGCCAGGTGATGGTCCGCTGTTCGTGGTCGTCAGCCGCCTGACCTGGCAGAAAGGCGTCGATGTGCTCGCCGAAGTGCTCGACCATCTCGTCGGGCTCGGCGGGCGGCTAGCGGTGCTCGGCGCGGGCGATGCGGCGCTGGAACGCGCACTGACCGAAGGCGCGGCGCGCCATCCGGGGCGCATTGGATTGAGGTTCGGCTACGACGAGGCGCTCGCCCACCGCATGCAGGGCGGCGGCGACGCGATCCTCGTGCCCAGCCGCTTCGAGCCTTGCGGGCTGACCCAGCTCTATGCCCTCGCCTATGGCTGCGTGCCCGTGGTGGCGCGCACCGGCGGGCTCGCCGACACCGTGATTGATGCCAACCTTGCCGCCATGGCTGCCGGAGTCGCCACCGGGGTGCAGTTCGCCGGGGTGACCTACGAGGCGCTGGCCATGGCGATCAGCCGCACGATCTCTCTCTATCAAGACCCCGGCGCATGGCGGACGCTCCAGCGCAACGGGATGAAGGCCGATTTCTCGTGGGGCCGCAGCGGCCGGGCCTATGCCGAACTCTATGCGCGATTGGTGGCGGAGCAGGCGTGACTCTCGGCGCGACCGTCACCGCTTCGGCTACCCGCTTCGCCGTCCGCTCGCCCGCTGCCAGCGCGGTGTGGTTGTGCCTGTTCGACGGCGATGCGGAGACCCGTTTTGCCATGGCGCGGCAGGGCGACACATGGACGATCGAACTGCCCGGAGACCGCAGCGGCGCGCGCTATGGCTACCGCGCGGCAGGTCAGTGGGCACCTGAGCGGGGGTTATGGTTCGATCCCGCCAAGCTGCTGGTCGATCCCTATGCCATCGAGCTTGACCGGCGGTTTGTTTTCGACCCGCGTCTCGCGATCTACGGCGAGGACACCGCCGCGCTGGTGCCCAGAGCCATTGTCCAGCCCGCGATGCCGCACGTTGCTCCCGCGCCGCCGCGCTTCACGCCCGGCGGGCTGATCTACGAACTGAACGTGCGCGGCTTCACCATGCTGCATCCCGAAGTGCCGCTCGCCCTGCGCGGCACCGTGGCAGCGCTCGCCCATCCTGCCGTGTTGGCCCACCTCAAAAAGCTGCATGTCAGCGCCATCGAACTGATGCCGGTTGTTGCCTGGATCGACGAGCGCCACCTTCCGCCGCTCGGCCTGCGCAATGCCTGGGGCTACAACCCCGTGGCGATGATGGCACTCGATCCGGGGCTGTGCCCAGGCGGCGTCGCCGAGCTGCGCGAGACCGTTGCGGCGCTGCATCAGGCAGGGATCGGCGTGATCCTCGACGTGGTGCTCAACCACAGTGGCGAAAGCGATAGACTGGGCCCGGTGCTGTCGCTGCGCGGGCTGGACAACGCCGCCTACGCCCATGCGCCCGACGGCAGACTGATCAACGACACCGGCTGCGGCAACACGCTCGATTTCGCCAATCCGGCGGTGCGAAGGCTGGCGCTGGCGACCCTGCGGCATTTCGCCGGCCACTGCGGGGTCGATGGCTTCCGCTTCGACCTTGCCCCGGTGCTGGCGCGCGGGCCGGGTTTCGCACCCGACGCCCCGTTCTTCGCCGAACTGGCCGCCGACCCGCTGCTCGCCGACCGGGTGATGATCGCCGAACCATGGGACATCGGGCCGGGCGGCTACCAGCTCGGCCAGTTCCCGGCACCCTGGCTCGAATGGAACGACCGTTTCCGCGACGACGTGCGCCGCTTCTGGCGCGGCGATGGCAATCTGGGCGCGCTGGCCACGCGCATCGCCGGTTCCTCCGACATCTTTGGCGAAGAATGCCGCAGCGTCAATTTCCTCGCCGCGCACGATGGCTTCACCCTCGCCGATACGGTCGCCTATGCCGTCCGCCACAACAACGCCAACGGCGAGGACAACCGCGACGGGCATGGCGAAAACTATTCGTGGAACAGCGGCGTCGAGGGCCAGAGCGACGATCCCGCCGTGATCGCCCGCCGCCAGGCCGACCTGCGCGCCTTGCTGGCGACGCTGTTCGCCTCGACCGGCACGCTGCTGCTAACCGCCGGCGACGAGTTCGGCCGCAGCCAGCAGGGCAACAACAACGCCTATGCCCAGGACAATGCCACCAGCTGGATCGACTGGGAGCGGCGCGATGGGGCGCTGGAGGACTTTGTCGCCGGGCTGTCCGCGTGGCGCGCCGCACGGGGCGGCTGGTTCACGCGGTTTCCGGCGGCGGGCCTTTGGCTGCACGGCGACGGCGCGGCCATGGCCACGGCCGACTGGGAGAACCCGGCGAGCCCCGCATTGCGCTTCCGCTCGCAGGACCCGGGGCGGCCTTACGAATTCCTCATCGATCGCGGCGCGCGGCACGCGGCAATCGGGGACTTTCCGGCCGCAGCAGACGCACAGGATTTGTCATGCCGGCAAAGGGGGTCTAACGAGTGACACATATCGTCGGGACGACCCGGGAGAGGGAGTGAGGCTTGCCCGCAGCATTCAACGCATCCGGTCAGGCCGCCCTGTCGGCGCGGGCCGTTCAGCGCGAGGATACGCGCCGCCGCGTCCTCGCCCGCGCGCGCCAACTGTTTCGCGCGAAGGGCGTCGAGCCGGTGTCGATGGAAGACATCGCCCGGGCTGCGGCGGTCAGCCGGGCGACCGTCTATCTTCACTTCGCGGGCAAGCCGGCGCTGCTGCGCGACCTGCTTGTGGAGGACTGGGAGCGGCAAGTGCGGCTTTTCGAGCGGCTGGGCATGATCGCGCTGGCCGACAAGGCGGCGGTGCGCGGCTGGGTGATGCAGGTCGCCGATGGCATGCGGCTCGCCAGCGACAGCTTCGCCATCCACCGCGCCGCGCTTGGTCAGAACGACGACCTGGCGCTGCGCCACAAGCAGCAATGCCGCCGGCTCGCCGAAGTGCTGTGCCGCGCCTCGGGCGACCGACCGGCAAGCCGCATCGCGCTGGCGCGCATTATCGAGGCCGAACTGATTGTTGCCGAAATCGAACATTTCGCCACGGCATCGGTGATCGGCTGGACCAGCCGGCACACCGCCGCAGCCATTCCGCTGATGGTCGAGCGGATTCATGGATTTGCCCACCGGCGCAGTTAGAGCCGCCGTGGCGATTGCGTCTGGCCAGATCAATTGCCAGGCAACCGCACGAACCGGCAGGGAGAGGAATGGCCCGTGCGGATTGGCTGGATACGTGTCACAACGTTGCGCGGAGCGCTCGAATGGGGCTTGCGCAAGGCGGGCAATGCCTGCGATGTTAGCGCTCACATCAACGAATCCGCAAGGTAGGGAGAGGCAAGCGTGAACCCCATCCGTTACGGGATGATCGGCGGCGGCCAGGGCGCGTTCATCGGCGGCATTCATCGGACGGCAGCGGCGATTGCCGGCAACTGGCGGCTGGTCGCCGGCGCGTTCTCATCGACCCCCGAAAAGGCGCGCGCCTCGGCGGCGGAAATCGGCGTGCCAGCAGGCCGCGGCTATGACAGCTGGGCCGAAATGCTGGCGCGCGAGGCGGCGTTGCCCGCCGCCGAGCGGATCGAGGCGGTGGCGATCGTCACCCCCAACCACATGCACGCGCCCCCCGCCATCGCCGCGATGGAAGCGGGCTTCGACGTGATCGTCGACAAGCCGCTTGCCGATACCCTCGCCAATGCCCAGGCTATTGCCGACGCGGCGGCGCGCACCGGGCGCAGGATCGCGGTGACCCATACCTACACCGGTTATCCGCTGGTCAAGCAGGCGCGGCGGCTGGTCACCTCGGGGGAGTTCGGCAAGGTGCGCCGGGTCGCGGTCAAATATACCCAGGACTGGCTGAGCCGCGCTGCCGATCTGGAGGGCAACAAGCAGGCCGCCTGGCGCGTCGATCCTGCGCAGTCAGGCGATGCCGGGGCCTTCGGCGACATCGGCACCCATGCCGCAAACCTCGCCGAATTCATAACCGGTGAGTGCATTACTGCGATCTGCGCCGAGCTGACCATGCTGCCCGGTCGCCGCATCGACGACGACGGCGCAGCGCTGTTCCGCTTGTCGGGCGGCGGCAAGGGCACGCTGACCGCCAGCCAGGTGCTGGTCGGCGACATCAACGACCTCGCCATTGACGTCTGGTGCGACGAAGCCGGGCTGCACTGGCGGCAGGAAGAGCCCAACACCTTGCGCATCGGCTATCGCGACAAGCCCACCCAGATCTGGCACGCGGGGGCCAACCGCGCTTATCTGGCGAGCGATATCCTCGCCATCCAGCGCACCCCGGGCGGGCATCCCGAAGGCTATCTCGAGGCCTTCGCCAATATCTACCGGGCGTTCGGCGAACAGCTGCGCGGGGCCCCTGCGCCGGATGACGAGCCGGGGTTCGCGACGATGGACGATGCCCTTGCCGGCATGAAGTTTCTGCGCGCTGCGCTTGAATCCAGCCGCCAGGGCGCGGTCTGGGTGGATGTGTAATATGCGGGCGGAGCTCCAACTTTCATCCCATTATCGTCACCCTGAACTTGTTTCAGGGCCCATTTCTCGTCGCGCCCAATTTGTGCGACCGATCCAGAACGGTGCCGTTGGGTTTGCCCATCGAGCTTTGGGCGATGCGGCCCGATGGGTGCTGAAACGAGTTCAGCATGACGGAGGATTATCGGGTGAGGTTTGGATTTCGGATAGCTTGAAGGGATATGCATCATGAAAGGCCCCGCCATCTTCCTCGCGCAGTTCGCCGGCGACGACGCGCCGTTCAATTCGCTCGATGCGATCACCAAATACATGGGCGGGCTCGGCTACAAGGGCGTGCAGATCCCGACCTGGGACGCGCGGCTGTTCGATCTCGAAAAGGCAGCGGAAAGCCAGACCTATGTCGATGAGGTAATCGGCATCTGCGCCGCCAACGGCGTCGAGGTCACCGAGCTGTCGACCCACCTCCAGGGCCAGCTCGTCGCCACCCACCCCGCCTATGACAAGCAGTTCGACGGCTTCGCCCCGCCGCAGTTCCACAATAACCCCTCGGCGCGCCAGCGGTGGGCGGTCGAGCAGCTGGGCCTTGCCGCCCGGGCCAGCCGCCGCTTCGGCTGCACCGCGCATGCCACCTTTTCAGGCGCGCTGATGTGGCACATGGTCTATCCTTGGCCGCAGCGCCCGGCGGGGCTCGTCGAGGAAGGCTTCGCCGAACTCGGTCGCCGCTGGAAGCCGATCCTCGACATGTTCGACGAGAACGGCGTCAATGCCTGCTACGAGCTGCATCCCGGCGAGGATTTGCACGACGGAGTCACCTTCGAGCGCTTCCTCGATGCGGTCGATCAGCATCCGCGCGCCAACATTCTCTACGATCCCAGCCACTTCGTGCTGCAGCAGCTCGACTATCTGGCCTTCATCGACATCTACCACGAACGCATCAAGGCGTTCCACGTCAAGGACGCCGAATTTCGCCCGAATGGCCGCGCGGGGGTCTATGGCTCCTATTCGGGCTGGGCCGAACGCCCGGGCCGCTTCCGCTCGCTGGGCGACGGGCAGATCGATTTCGGCGGCATTTTCACCCGGCTGACGCATCATGGCTACGACGGCTGGGCAGTGCTTGAATGGGAGTGCGCCTACAAGCATCCCGAACAGGGCGCGGCCGAAGGGGCACCGTTCATCGCGCGCCACATGATCCGCAAGGCCGACAAGGCGTTCGACGATTTCGCCGCGACCGGGGCAGACATGGGGCTGATCCGCGAAACGCTGGGTTTGCAATGAAAAATTCAAGTTCTTCGTCATTGCGAGCGAAGCGAAGCAATCCAGAGTCGCGCAAAACGCCCTGGATTGCTTCGCTTCGCTCGCAATGACGAGCGGTGTCTTGGGGAGGGAAACGCAGAATGAACGCACGGACAGGGCCACCGGCCAATCACAAATCGCTGTTCTGGATCAGCGTTGTCGCGCTGTTTACCGCCGCCTTCGCCAATGCCGCGCGGGTGGGTGCCTCGGGGGCGATGAAGGCCGAACTGTTCGAGCCGCACGACGCCGCCCATGCCGGCGAGTTGATCGGCGCAGTGCTGGGCAATGCTTTCCTCGGCTTCGCGCTCAGCCTGCTGGTAATCAGCCCCTTGCTCGACCGGATCGGGGTCAAGCGGGTCGTGCT
Organism: uncultured Alphaproteobacteria bacterium; assembly: GCA_963777795.1. Classification (GTDB taxonomy): domain Bacteria; phylum Pseudomonadota; class Alphaproteobacteria; order Sphingomonadales; family Sphingomonadaceae; genus Novosphingobium. The sequence goes on along the minus strand of CAVZRM010000001.1, from coordinate 283,983 downwards.
GTTCGCTTCGCTGTGTTTCGTTGCCGGGCCAGCGCTGACCTTGCTGGGGGCGGCTTCGCAGGATTATGGGTCGATGCAGACCATGCTCAACCTGGGCATGGTGCTGTGGGGCTTCGGCTGGGGCGCGACCGAGGGCTCGATCAATCCGCTCGCCACCACGCTCTATCCCGACGACAAGACCGGAAAGCTCAATTCGCTCCACGCCTGGTGGCCATTCGGACTGATTATCGGCGGGCTGCTGAGCTACTTCCTGGTCAACAGCGGGCTGATCGGCTGGCGCACCCTGATCGCCTTCAGCGCCGTTCCGGGTGCCTTCTTCGGCCTCTGGGCACTGCGCCACACGTTTCCGCCGACCGAAAGCACGGCACAGGGCGTCACCTTCGGCGAGATGATCGCCGAACCGTTCAAGCGCATCAGCTTCTGGACCTTTTTCGCGATCATGCTGTGCACGGCGGCGGCCGAGCTCGGGCCGGGCCAATGGGTCGATGTCGCGCTGACCAAGGTTGTCGGGATGTCTGGGATACTGGTGCTGGTCTATGTTTCGGCGATCATGTTCGTCATGCGCCACTTTGCCGGCGCGCTGGCGCATCGCTTTTCCGATATCGGCCTCCTGTGCCTGTGCACGATCCCCGCCGCGCTCGGCCTCTATCTGCTGAGTACCGCGAACTCGCCATTCACCGCCTTCGTCGCAGCGACCGCCTGGGCGGTCGGGGTCTGCTTCATGTGGCCGACCATGCTCGCTGCCGCCGCGCGGCGCTATCCGAAGGGCGGGTCATGGGCGATCGGCCTGCTGGGCTTCGCCGGGGCGCTGTCGATCTACGTCGTGCTGCCCCGCATCGGCGCGATCTATGATGCCGCCAAGACCCGCGCCACCGGCAATGCCGAGGCTTTCGCCGCGCAGGAATTGTTTCAGACGATAGCGATCCTGCCGGTCGGACTGTTCTTCATCTTCGCCGCAGTGTGGTTGCTCGAACGCAGCAAGAAGGGCTGACATCATGAAAATCGGCATGAACCTGCTGCTGTGGACCGGGCATGTGACCGAGGAACACGTGCCGGTGCTGCGTGCGCTCAAGGCGACGGGCTTCGACGGTGTCGAGGTGCCGCTGTTCGATGTCTCGGACGAGGGGCATTACCGCCGGCTGGCCGGCGTGCTCGACGACATCGGGCTGGAACGCACCGTCGTCGCGCTGATCCCCGACGTGGCGCATTCGCCGCTCTCGCCCGATGCTGGCGCGCGCCAAGGCGCAATTGAGCACCTGACCCGCGCAATCGGCTGTGCCGAGGCATTGGGCGCGCAGGTGATTGCGGGGCCGTGGTTCCAGCCGCTCGGCGTGTTCTCGGGCGAACCGCCAACCGGGACCGAACTGGAGCACTGCGCCGAGGTTCACCGGCACGTGTTGCCGCTGATGCGGGCGGCGGGGATCACCCCGGCGCTCGAACCGCTCAACCGCTTCGAGGCCTACCTGCTCAACACCTGCGACCAGGCGGTGGCCTATGCCCAGCGCATCGGGGATGGCGGCATCGGCATCCTCTACGACACCTTCCATGCCAACATCGAAGAGAAAGACCCGATCGCCGCGCTGCACACGCTGCACGCTTCGGGCAACCTCAGCCACGTCCACATTTCCGAAAATGACCGCGGCACGCCCGGGCGCGGTCACGCCATGATCCGCGAGACCATCGCGGCGCTCAAGGCATTGCGCTATGACGGCTGGCTGACCATCGAGGCCTTCGGTCGGGCGCTGCCCGAACTGGCGGCGGCGACGCGGGTGTGGCGCGATTTGTTCGCCAATCCCGAAGAGGTTTACACCGAAGGCTACCGCTACATCCGCGACTGCTGGGAAACGGCATGATGCAAAATCGGCCAGACCAATTTTGATTTGATTTGTGAGCCGGCCGGCCTAAGCAAATCCGCACCGGCGAATCAGGTGGGAGAGCGGCAATGTCTGAAGTGATGGCCATGGACAGGCGCGCCATGCTGGGCCAGCTCGCCGCGCTGATCGGCGCATCGGCGCTGCCCGCCGGGGCGCTCGCGGCACCGGCGCGGCGCGCGCGGCGCTTCCTCGCTGCCCCGCACTTCGCTTTGCTGGGCGCGGTGGCCGACACGATCATTCCCGCCAGCGATTCGCCCGGGGCGGTCGATGCGCAGGTGCCCGCACGGATCGACGCGCTGCTGCGGGGCTGGGCCTCGGCGCAGACCCGCACCGGGGTCTCGGACGCGCTCTCCCGCATCGACGCGGCGGCGCGGGCGAGCAAGGGCAAGGCCTTTGTCGGCCTGTCGCCCGCCGAGCGCGCCGAAGTTCTCCGCCCGCATGACGCCGCCGCGCTCAAGGCCGTGCCGCCACCGCCCAATGCGCCCAAGACCACCTTTTTCATGCAGGCAACCTATGTCGCCGACCCGGGTTACCTGAAGATCAAGGAACTGGTGATCCAGCTCTACTATTTCAGCGCGGTCGCGAACGGCAAGGAACTGCTTTACGAGCACGTCCCCGGCAAGTTCGAGCCGTCGATCAAGCTGACCCCGCAATCGCGCCCCGCCCTCGGCTCCGGTCCTTTCTGATCGCATTGCGCGACAACGTCCTCTTCTGAACGGAGTTTCACCGCATGTTTGATGCAATCGTCATCGGCTCGGGGATGAGCGGCGGCATTTCCGCCAAGGAACTGTGCGAGCGCGGGCTCAAGGTGCTGGTGATCGAGCGCGGCCCGATGATCAAGCACGGCGAAGACTACATGGATTCGCAGATGCCGTGGGAACTGCCCAACGAGAACCAGATCCCCGAGGACGAGCTGGCGCGCGACTATCCGATCCAGCGCCAGTGCTACGCGGTCAACGCGGCGACGCAGAAGTTCTGGGTCAAGGACAGTGAGCATCCCTATACCACCCCCGAAGGCAAGCCCTTCGCCTGGATCCGGGGCTATCACCTCGGCGGCCGCTCGATCATGTGGGGGCGGCAGTCCTATCGCATGTCCGAAATGGATCTCGAAGCCAACGCCAAGGATGGCTTCGGCTGCGACTGGCCGATCCGCTACGCCGATCTCGCCCCGTGGTATGACCATGTCGAGAAGTTCATTGGGGTTGCCGGAAGCAAGGAAGGCCTGCCGCAACTGCCCGATGGCGATTTCCTGCCGGCCTTCGAGATGAATGACGGCGAAAAGCTGTTCAAGGCAGCGGTCGAGGCGAAATTCCCCACCCGCAAGGTAATCATCGGGCGCAACGCCAACCTTTCGGTGGCGCAGCCGCACCACGAGGCGCTGGGCCGCTCGAGCTGCCAGAACCGTTCGATCTGCGAGCGCGGATGCAGCTTCGGCGCGAACCACACCAGCCTCACCTCGTCGCTGCCAGCGGCCGAACGCACCGGCAACCTGACCATCGTCACCGACGCCATCGTCCACAGCCTGGTGCAGGACCCGGCAAGCGGCAAGATCACCGCCGTGCGCGTGATCGACGCCAAGACCATGGCGGGCAAGACCTACGAGGCGAAAGTGTTCTTCCTCAACGCCTCGGCAATCGCCTCGGCGCAGATCCTGCTCAATTCCCGCAATGAGGCCAATCCGCGCGGGCTGTGCAACAAGAGCGATCAGGTTGGCCGCAACCTGATGGACCACATGTATGCGCTGAGCACGGCGGGCATCTTGCCGCAATTTCCGGCCGACAGCTATTACCGCGGCCGCCGCCCCACCGGGATCTACATCCCGCGCTTCCGCAATGTCACCGAGGAAGCCGACGGCTATGTCCGCGGCTATGGCTTTCAGGGCGGCGTCATGCGCCAGGGCGGCAAGCCCGGCGCGAGCACGCCGGGGATCGGCCAGGAAATCAAGGAACGCGGGCGCAAGTTCGGCCCGTGGATGGCTTACATTTCCGGCTTCGGCGAGATGCTGCCCGATCCGAACAACCGGGTCACGCTCAACGCAACGCGCAAGGACAAGTGGGGCATCCCGATCCTCCACATCGATTGCGCGCAGGGCCCGAACGAGGCCAAGATGGCCAAGCAGATTCTCGCCGACGGCAAGGCGATGATCGAGGCGGCCGGTGGCGTAGTGCTCAGCCAGGCCAGTGAAGCCGGGCCTCCGGGGCTCGGCATCCACGAAATGGGCACCGCGCGCATGGGCCGCGACCCGGCAACCTCGGTGCTCAACGGCTTCAACCAGGCGCACGAGGCCGCGAACCTGTTCTGCACCGACGGCGCGGCGATGGCCTCGTCGGGCTGCCAGAACCCCTCGCTGACCTATATGGCGCTGTCCGCCCGCGCGGCGCACCATGCGGTCGAATTCCTCAAGGCGGGAAAGATTTAGCCGAAGCGGATCGGAAACGCGAGTTTGGCGGCGCGCTCGTCGGCAGGCAGCGGACCCTTGCGGGCGAATTTGACCCGGGTGCGGGCGATCTTCCAGCCGTGCCCGGTGCGCACCAGGTCGCGGTGATACCAGCCGGCGTTCCATTCGTCGCTGCCGGTGGCGATGAACAGGTAGCTCTGAACGGTCTCGGCCCGGTCGCCCGCGACAGTGACCCGCGCCGGCCCGCCAAGATGCACGCCGTGCGGGGCCTCGCCCAGCACCTTGGTCATTTCGGCGTGGCCCTTGAGTTCGAGCCTGTAGACTTCGTAGACACTGTCGGCCGTGAACAGGTCGAGCCATTCGTCGAATGTGCCGAGCTCCAGCCGCAGGCAATATTCGTCGAGCACCTTGCGGACGGCAATCTCGTCGGCGAGCAGTTCGGACATGGCGGCGAGCCTCGGCTGGAAAGGCGCGGCGTTAAGGGGGATGCGGCCGCAGAAATGCGCTCGCCCTATTGCATTGATCGCCGCGCCGGGCAATAGGCGAGGCGACTCCCCCTGCCAAAGAAGCACCGCGCCATGACCAGCACGCCCTCGCCAGCACGCCAAGAGCCGCCCGAATATCGCGCGGACATCCTCGGCGAACTGCTGGCCGAGCGCGACCTGCTTGAGGGCCGCCTGATGCAGCTCGACGACGTGCCCCTGCTACTGGTCTATACCCATCTGTCCGGCGACGAGACGCTGATGGCTCGCTATGCGCCGCACATCAAGGGTGCCTGGGCCTTCGAGGTCGATTATGTTCCTGAACTGAAGCGCGAGCTGGTCGCCTCGCTGATCGCCACGCTCGAAGACCTTGCCGCCAGCGGCCGCTCACTGCCCCCGCCCCCGCCGCAGGACATGCTGCAACGCATGTGCGACGCCGCCGTCGGCGCGCATGTGCCCGAAGAATACATGCCGATGGTGCGCGAGGAGCTCAACTTCGACCGCACCGACGCCAAGACGGTGAAATGGCGCAAGCCGCCCTCCCCCGAGTTTCTGAGCAAGTTCATGGTGGTGGTCATCGGCGCTGGCTATTCCGGCCTCGCCATGGCGGCCAAGCTGAAAGAGGCGGGCATCCCCTTCACCGTCATCGAGAAGAACCCCGATGTCGGCGGCACCTGGTTCGAGAACACCTATCCCGGCGTCGCGGTCGATACGCCCAACCACTTCTATTCCTACTCCTTCCGGGTGAAGCCCGACTGGGACCACTATTTCGCCCGCGGCCCCGAAATCATCGACTATATCCGCACCTGCTATCGCGAGATGGACATGGCGCAGCACATGCGCTTCGAGGAGGAAGTGGCCTCGGCGGTATGGGACAAGGCGGCGAGCCGCTGGAACGTGACCATCCGGCGCAAGGACGGCTCGGAATATACCCTGACCGCCAACGCCGTGGTCAGCGCCACCGGCCTGCTCAACCGCCCTTCGGTTCCGGATTTCCCCGGCATGGCGCGCTTCAAGGGGCCGATGTTCCATTCGGCGCGCTGGGACCATTCGGTCGATCTGGCGGGCAAGCGCGTGGTCCAGGTCGGCACCGGGGCCAGCGGCATGCAACTTGGCCCGCAGATCGCGCCGATCGTCGATACGCTGACGATCTTCCAGCGCTCGCCCCACTGGGCACGGCAGAACCCGCTGCTCTTCGCCGAGGTCAGCGAGGGCAAGAAGTGGGGCCTTGCCCACTTGCCTTATTACTCCAAGTGGTATCGCTTCCAGCTGCTCTGGGCGACTTCGGACGGCGTTCTGCCGATGCTGCGCAAGGACCCGGACTGGCACGATCCCGCCCATTCGCTCAACGCCGCCAACGCCGAAGTGCGCGAGATGCTGATCGGCCAGATCCGCGACAAGATCGGTGACGATCTGGCGCTGCTGGCCAAGGTGGTCCCCGAGTTCCCGCCCTATGGCAAGCGCATGCTGCGCGACAGCAAGTGGTACGAAACACTCGTCCGCGACAATGTCGAACTGGTCACCAGCACGGTGAAGGAAATCACCGAAGGCGGCGTGATCGATGAACAGGGTATCGAACATCCCGCCGATGTCATCGTGCTCGCCACCGGCTTCAAGGCGCAGATGCCACTGTGGCCGATGGACATTGTCGGCACGCACGGCTCGCTGCGCGATGCCTGGGCGGGCAACAACCCGCGCGCGCACCTCGGCATCACCGTGCCGCATTTCCCCAACCTGTTCATCCTCTACGGCCCCAACACCAATGGCGGCCACGGCGGCAGCGCGGTGTACAATGCGGAATGCCAGGTGCGCTACACCATGCTGGGGCTGCGCGAGATGATCGAGCGCGAGGCTGCGGTCGTCGAAGTGCGCGAAGAGCCGTTCGAAGCCTATAACGCCAAGGTCGATGCCGAACATGACCAGATGGTCTGGACCCATCCGGGGGTGAACAACTGGTATCGCAACGCCGCCGGCCGTGTCGTCACCAATTCGCCCTGGCGGCTGAGCGCCTATCGCAATTTCACCGCCGATTTCGATCCCGAGGACTACACGATCCAAAGCGGGGCTTGAGGCGCAGCGGGATTTGCGCGACGGTGGGGCAAGCCAATCGATGGAGCCTGCCCTTGCGTTACCTGCACACCATGCTGCGCGTCACTGACATCGACCGCTCGCTCGACTTCTTCTGCGACAAGCTGGGGCTGATCGAGACCCGCCGCTTCGCCAACGAGGCCGGGCGCTTCACCCTGGTCTTCCTTGCCGCACCCGAGAGCCCCGAAGCCGAGGTCGAGCTGACCTGGAACTGGGACCCGGAAGACTACGGCGGCGGGCGCAATTTCGGCCACCTCGCCTTCGCGGTCGATGACATCTACGCCACCTGCGAGACGCTCGCCGACAAGGGCGTCACCATCCTGCGCCCACCGCGCGACGGGCGCATGGCCTTCGTGCGTTCGCCCGACCGGATTTCGGTCGAACTGTTGCAGAAGGGTGCGTCCTTGCCCCCCGCCGAGCCCTGGGCTTCGATGCCCAATACGGGCGAGTGGTAGCAAGCTGGCAAAGACTTCCCGCGTGATGGGGGAGTCCGCAGTTAGCGCTGGAATGGCACCAGCCGCGCGCGAATTCCGCAAAAAGGAATATTTATCGCACCTTGCGCCGTAATCGGCGCTGCAGGAACGCCAAATCAATAGGCTCGAACGGCAAACCAAATGGCTCTGACCTGCCTGCCCGCATAGTCCGCCCCCCGATGATCGGTACCTGCACGGGTGCGGTCGGGGGAGGAACGATCATGCGCAACACCTACGTGAAAATCGCCTTGCTGTCTGGTTCGGGCCTGCTCGGGCTGGCCGTGGCGCAGCCCGCTTTCGCCCAGTCCGGCGATGCGGCAGCCGAACCGGGCAGCGCAGAAATCATCGTCACCGCGCAGAAGCGCGAGGAGAACGCACAGGATGTGCCGATCGCGATCAGCGCGCTCGGCGCGGCACAACTCGCCGCCACCGGCGTCACCGACACCCAGGACCTCAAGGCTGCGATCCCCGCGCTCAACGTCACCACGGCAGCCGGCGGCTTCGGCCTGCCGCGCATTCGCGGCATCGGCGCCACCGGCCAGGGCGTCGGCATCGAAAACCCGGTCGCGGTCTATGTCGACGGTGTCTATTACAGCGCCGCCTTCGGCGTGCTGCAGTCGCTGTTCGACGCCGAGCAGGTCGCCGTGCTCAAGGGCCCGCAAGGCACGCTGTTCGGGCGCAACGCCACCGGCGGCCTGATTCAGATCACCACCAAGGGGCCGGACTTCGAGTGGAACGGCAAGGCCCAGATCGGCTATGGCAATTACGACACCTGGGACGGCGCAGCCTACGTGTCGGGCGGCCTCAGCGATGCCATCGCGATCAGTCTTTCGGGCCAGTATGCCAAGCGCGGCGACGGCTTCGGGCGCAATGCCTTCACTGGCCGCCCGGTCAAGGACGACGAGACCTGGGCGCTGCGCGGCAAGCTGCTGTTCCGCGCCGGCGAAAACACCGAGATCACGCTGGCAGGCGACATCAATCGCCGCAAGGCCAAGGAACCCGCGTTCGCCAACTTCGGCCTCAACTCGCTCGGCCAGAATGTTCCGGCGCTCATCACGGCCACGGGTGGCGATCCGCGCTATGACATCTACGCCGATTTCGATCCCGAACTCTCAGCCCGCCAATATGGCACCAGCCTGACCATCGACCACGATTTCGGCGGCATGAAGCTCAAGAGCATCACCGCCTACCGCAAGTCCGAACTCTATACCTTCTTCGATCCCGATGGAACCGCGACACCGACGCTGGCGATCGGCAACAACTATTTCGACAAGGAATTCACTCAGGAAATCAACCTGATTTCAGCCAATGACGGGCCATTCCAATGGGTGCTGGGCGGCTTCTACATGTGGGACAAGGGCGAGACCCTGCCCCGCCCAGCATCGAGCCGCACGGTATTCCCCGGCAACTACACCGACACACTGGCGACCTCGACGCTCAATTCGATCGCCGGATTTGTCGAAGCCTCCTATCAGCTTGCCGACGCCACCCGGCTGACCGGCGGCGTGCGCTACACCCGCGACAAGCGCGAACTGATCGCATCGACCCAGACCTGGTGCGCTGTCCTGGCCGCACCGACCTGCACCGCGACGACGCTCGGCACCCTGGTCAACAGCGCGGTCACCACCCAGGAGCGCAGCTTCGAGAAGGTCACCTGGCGGCTAGCCCTCGATCACCGCTTCTCGCCGCAGGTGCTGGCCTATGCCAGCTACAACCGCGGCTTCCGCAGCGGCACCTTCATCCCGCAGGCGACGCCGATCCTGGTGCTCAACCCCGAAGTGGTCGATGCTTTCGAGCTCGGCCTCAAGACCGACCTGTTCGACCGCAAGCTCCGCTTCAATTTGGCCGGTTACTACAACAAGGTCGATAACGTCCAGGTCGTCCAGATCATCGCCGGGGTGCAGAACGTCTACAATGCCAAGGGTGCCAGGATCTACGGCCTCGACGCCGACCTGAGCTGGCAGGTGACCGACAATTTCAAGCTGTTCGGCGGCTTCAACTATACCCATGCACGCTATTCGAGCTTTACCGACGCGGTAATTTCGATCCCCTACCCACTGGCCGCGACCACCCCCGCCTTCAGCACCACGCAATACACCTATGTCGACAGCTCAACCGGCGCGACGCTCGCCAACACTGCCTGTCTGGGCACCTTCCTGCCGCCAAATATCACTACCCAGGCGGCGCGCGACGCGTTCTACCGGGCGCGGCTCGGCGGCAACTGCCTGCTGCGCGGTGACGCGACCGGCAAACAGTTGCAGAACACCCCGACAGTGACTTTCAGCCTCGGCGGTTCGTTCGACCTGCCAACCGCGATCGGCAAGTTCACGCTGGCTGGCAATGTCTACTACAACGACGGCTTCGTTGCCTCGGCCGACGAGCGTGTGTTCCAGCCCAACTACACCACGCTTGACGCCTCGCTGACCTGGCGGCACCCGAACGCCCATCTGTTTGCCAAGGTCTGGGGCCGCAACCTGACCGATACCTTCTATCGCACCCAGCTCAGCGCGAGCAATTCCGGCGACAACGGCACCGCCGCCGGCCCGCGCACCTACGGGATCACCGTCGGCGTCGATTTCTAGGACTGCTTCCTCCCGACTGGCCGGCCTCTGCCTCGGGCGGACGCCGGCCTTTTTTTCCGAACCGCAATCGCCCTCTCCCTGCCGGGGGGAGCGTCGGTTGGCTCACTGCGGGGCGAGCAATCCAGCCGGGACGAACAGCGGCATCGAATCCTCCCACTTGCTGTCGGTAATCATGCGCTTGCCGCTGCCGTCGGCGTTCATCACGTAGATCTGGCCGTATTGCTGGAAGGTCTGGTCATAGAGCGCGGCCTCGTCGCGGAAGCCGTGCTGCGAGCCGCTCCAGGCGATGCGACCGTCATTGGTCCACACCGCGTGGCCGTCGCTCGAGGGGTGGGTGGTCGCGCGGAACAGGGCACTGCCGTCGGGGCGAATGGTGTAGATGTCGAAATTGCCGTCGTCGCGCTTGCGGGTGAAAACGATGCGCCGCCCGTCGGGCGACCAGCCTGGCAGGTTGTCGAGGCCTTGCGTGAGCACGCGGGTCTGGCGCGTCGCGAGATTGAGCACGCGCAGCCCCTTCTCCTGTTTGCTCCACACCCGGAAGACGATTTCCCTGCCATCGGCCGAATAGCTCGGAAAGCCGGAATGGAGCGTGCCGTCGGTCAGCTGCTCGGCCTGGCTGCCGTCGCGCCGCACCCGCCAGATGGCGGCGGTCGCGACGTCGCGCTGGAAGAACCAGTAGCCGAGGCCGAAGGTGATCCACGCGCCGTCGCGCGACCAGGCAGGCTGGAAAGCGCCCGCCAGCCCCATCCGCACCCGCGCAATATCGAGCCCGCGTCCGCTGCTCTCGAACACCTTGGTCTTCTGCGAGCCATCTGGCCGCATGATCCAGATCGATGAATTGCCGAGTTGCTTTTCGGTGAAAACGATCCACCCGTCGCGCGACATCAGCGGGAACACGTCGATGTGGCGGTAGTCCCAGTCCCGGTCCCAGCCATAGAGCGGCTTGAACAGCGGCCGCACCGGCTGAAAGGCGACCTTCTCGTAAACCACCGACTTGCCATCCGCCGTCCACTGCGGCGAGCGGATCATCGCGCGCCTGAGCGGCGGGCGAGCCGAGGTGTAGGCCAGGCCCTCGTTGGGTCCGTATTTGACCAGATAGCCGATTTCCCGGGCATCGAGGAACTGCGGCTGGAGCTTGAGGTCGCTGCCGCTGGTGTGCTCGACGCGCTCGCCGTCCGCCACGTTGACCGAGACGATCTGCGAAGGGGTCTTGCCAACGTAGTTCGGCCGCCGCGCGCCCCAGGTCGCCTCCACCGTCATCTCGTGGAACACGATCCGCCGCCCGTCGGGCGACCACTTGGGCGAGCCGAGGCAATAGCCGGGCTTCGACGCCAGCTTGCGGAAGCCGCTGCCATCGGAGCGGATCAGGTAGATCGACAGTTCCTGGGTGTGCTCCCAGCCCTGACCGCCGTCGTGCCCGGTCCAGGTCGTGTCGCGGTCGCTGGAAAAGGCGAGCCAGCGCCCGTCGGGCGACCATGCGGGGCGGAAATAGCCATCGGGCATCTCGGGCACGCCATGCACTGTCCGCGTCCCGGTGAGCTGGCGGGTGCGGCCACTGGCAAGGTCGAGCAGCCAGATATTGGCGCGGGTGCCATTGCGGGTCGAGACGAAGGCGAGCGTGCGCCCGTCGGGCGAGAGTGCTCCGGCATCGTCCATCGATGCACCGGTGACCAGCGGCGCGACGCCCGTGCCGTCGGCATTGGCGCGGAACAGGTCGGACTGGCCGTCGCCGTTGCGTTCGGAAGTGAACACGAAGCCGCCGCCGGCCCCGGGGCTGGCGTTGTAGTCGAAGCGGCTGTCGGCCAGCAGCCGGCGCTCGCCGCTGCCGTCGAGATTGGCGATGGTCAGCTCTGACACCGCCGGAGCGATGCGGTTCATCAGCAGCATGCCCTTCTTCGCCGGCGCGGCCAGCGACGTCCGGGCGGTGATCAGGGCGGCAGGCAATGCGCCGAGAAGTGATCTGCGATCCATGGGTTCCTGCTTTCCTCCAACCTGCCCCACCTGCGCCTTAGCGCGGAATGACGGGGGCAACGCGTATCGATTTTGCAACGACCGTGATAAGCACTCGGCGGCCCAAAACTGCACAGTCCGTTCATCGCCAACACAAAATCTGCGCAAAGTGGGCTGCAATTCGTCGATGACGCGCTATGGGGCATTTCACGAAGCCGCTCAACGCGTGCAATAACCGCCCACAAGGCAACAATTTCAAGGTATTACGGGGCATGGAGAAGGGCATGATCGAATTGCAAACGCTTGCGGCCGGCAGGATTTCAGCGGGCGCAACGAGCGCCCATGCCGGCCTCAAGGCCTGGGTCGATGAGATCGCCGCGCTCACCCGCCCCGCCGATGTCCGCTGGTGCGACGGCTCCGATACCGAATGGGACGAGCTCTCCGCCATGCTGGTCGATACCGGCACGCTGGTCCGGCTGAACGAGGCCAAGCGGCCCAATTCCTTCTACGCCCGCTCCGATCCGCGCGACGTCGCCCGCGTCGAAAGCCGCACCTTTATTTGCTCGGAGCGCGAGGCCGATGCCGGGCCGACCAACAACTGGATCGACCCCGCCGAAATGCGCGACCGGATGCAGGGGCTGTTCGCTGGCTGCATGACCGGGCGCACGATGTATGTCGTGCCCTATTGCATGGGCCCGCTCGGCTCGAAGGCCAGCGTCATCGGCGTCGAGATCACCGACAGCGCTTATGTCGTGCTGTCGATGAAGCTGATGACCCGCATGGGCCAGCCGGCGCTCGACATGCTCGGTGCCGACGGCTTCTTCGTCCCCTGCGTCCACAGCGTCGGCATGCCGCTCGCTGCGGGCCAGGCCGATGTTCCCTGGCCGTGCAACGACGAGAAGTGGATCGTCCACTATCCCGAGAGCCGCGAAATCTGGTCCTATGGCTCAGGCTACGGCGGCAATGCCTTGCTCGGCAAGAAATGCCTCGCGCTGCGCATTGCCAGCGTCATCGCGCGCGATGAGGGCTGGCTCGCCGAGCACATGCTGATCCTCAAGCTGACCTCGCCCGAGGGCCGTGTCCACTATATCGCTGCCGCCTTCCCCAGCGCCTGCGGCAAGACCAACATGGCCATGCTCCAGCCGACTTTGCCCGGCTGGAAGGCCGAGACGGTGGGCGACGACATCGCCTGGATGCGCTTCGGCGAGGACGGGCGGCTCTATGCGGTCAATCCCGAGGCCGGGTTCTTCGGCGTCGCGCCGGGCACCGGCTATGCCACCAACCGCAACGCGGTCGAGACGCTTTATGCCAACGCGCTGTTCACCAACACCGCGCTGACCGCCGATGGCGACGTGTGGTGGGAAGGCCTCACCGACGCGCCGCCGGAGGGGCTGACTGACTGGCGCGGCGATCCCTGGAACGATGAGATCGGCGCACCCGCCGCCCATCCCAACGCGCGCTTCACCGTACCTGCCAGCCAGTGCCCGTCGATCGCGGTCGAATGGGACGATCCCGCCGGCGTGCCGATCTCGGCGATCCTGTTTGGCGGTCGCCGCGCCACCGCCGTGCCGCTCGTGACCGAGGCATACGACTGGCAGCACGGCGTCTACATGGCGGCCAACGTCGCTTCGGAGACCACTGCGGCAGCCGAAGCCAAGGTCGGCCAGTTGCGCCGCGACCCCTTCGCCATGCTGCCGTTCTGCGGCTATGCGATCACCGACTATTTCGCCCACTGGCTCGAACTGGGCGCGGGCAGCCGGAAGCTGCCGGGCATCTATCTGGTCAACTGGTTCCGCAAAGGCAGCGGCGGGCGCTACCTGTGGCCGGGCTTCGGCGACAACGTCCGCGTGCTCAAATGGATCGTCGAGCGCTGTGAAGGCACGGCCGGAGCGCTCGACAGCCCGGCGGGCCGTTTGCCGCTGCCCAGCGCGATCGACGTCAGCGGTCTCGATATCGCCGATGCCGACATGGCCGAGCTGCTGTGCGTCGATCCCGCCGTATGGCGCGACGAAGCCCGCGCCAGCGCCGACGATTTCGAGAAGCTCGGGCCGATCCCGGTCGAGCTGATCGAGCAACAGCGCGCGCTGGAGCTGCGGCTGGCGGAGTAGCCTATCGCGTTGATGCATCCTCGTCTTCCCCCTCGATGGGGGAAGGATACGAAGGCTTGGTGAGCGCAGCGAGCCTAGCCGCAGTTGGAAGGGGGTGTGCTCACCGCACAGCGCAGCGCATAGGGCACCCTCACCCTCATCCAACTGCGCCTAACCCCATGCAGGGGTAAGGCTCCGTATCCTTCCCCCATCAAGGGGGAAGAAGATGCGATTTGGCCGTTGCCTGAGCATGCTGCGCCAGGTCGTTCGCCACCGCCACCCCACCAGCCACCGCATCGCCGATCAGGATCAGCGCCGGGCCTTCGCCGAGCGCCGCCATGGCGGTCAGACCAAGCAGATCGAGGCGGGTCATGATCGTCGTCTCACTGGGCAGGCTCGCGTTCTCGACCATGGCGACCGGTGTCGCGCCGGCCAGCCCCGCGCCGATCAGCCGCCCGGCGACTTCGCCCGCAGCGGCCTTGCCCATATAGACCGCGAGCGTCGCGCGCGGATCGGCGAGCCGGTCCCAGTCAAGCGACAGCGCCTCGCCGGCGCGGGCATGGGCGGTAACGAACGTGAGCTGGCGGGCGAGACCGCGCAGCGTCAGCGAGGCACCAATGCCCGCTGCCGCCGCGCTGGCGGCCGTCACCCCAGGGCAGATGCGCACCGGCACACCGGCCTCGCGGCAGGCGGCGAGTTCCTCGGCCGAGCGCCCGAAGATCGAAGGATCGCCGCCCTTGAGGCGCACCACCCGCTCGCCCGCCAGCGCCGCCGTGACGATCAACCGATCAATGCTCGTCTGGTCTTGCGAATGCCGCCCCGAGCGCTTGCCGACATGGACCAGCCGGGCCGACGGCGAGGCAAGCTCGAGCACGCCCGGGCCGACCAGCGCATCGTGAAAAATCACGCTGGCGCTGGCGATCAGCCGCTCGGCCTTGCGCGTCAGCAGCTCGGGATCGCCGGGGCCCGCGCCGACCAGCCAGACCTCTCCGGGCCGGAAATCGCCACTGTCAGGCATGCGCCAGTTCCTTCGATTCGCCGATCAGCCGCTGGATCGCCGGGCGGCACGATCCGCAATTGGTGCCGGCGGACAACGCCTTGCCCACCGCATCGACGCTCACCAGCCCCTGGCTGCCGATCGCCTCAAGTATCGTCTTCATGCCGACATCGAAACAGACGCAGACGATCGCCCCGCGATCGGGCTGCGGCGTGGCAGAGCGTCCGGCGAGCAGTTCCATCGCGCTGGCGAGGCTGGCGGCAGCGAGCTGGGAAATCAGCCAATCACGATCGGGCAGGTGCCCGCTGCGGGTGACATAGAGCGCCGCCTCGACCCGGCCAGCGGCAAGAATGGCAACGCGCAGTCCGCCGCGCGCGGCATCGATAATCTCCACCCGCTCGCCCTGGGGAAGCACGGCCTTGGCCAGCGCTGCCGTGTCGCCGTCACCGGCCAGTTCGACCAGCCAGCCCCCGGCGACGCGGATCTTGGTGGCATAAGCCGCCGGAATCGCATCGGGCACTGCGCGCGCGACGAGAAAACCGCGCCATTCGGGCACCAGCTTTTCGAGACGGGCCGGTGTCAGTTTGAAGCCCGGCTGCCCCGAATGCGGATCGACATGGTCGCGTGGCAACAGGCCAGTACGCCCGCCGGTCGACTGGCGGTCGGTCCAATGGATCGGGGTGAACAGCTCGCCGCGGCGCTGCCCGTCGCTCAGTTGGGCGCGGAACACGCTGTCGCCCTGGCCGGTCGCAACCTGCACCAGATCGCCCTCGACGATATCGTGTTCGGCGGCATCCGCAGGGTGCAGTTCCACCATCGGCTCGCGGCGATGCTGCGACAGGCGCGGCGAAAGGCCGGTGCGGGTCATGGTGTGCCACTGGTCGCGATAGCGACCGTTGTTGAGCGTCATCGGCCAGCGGGCGAGCTTTTCCTGCGGTGCCTGCTGGACCACTGCAACAAGCCGCGCCTTGCCATCCGGTGTCGGGAAGCGACCGTCGGCAAAGGGAACGCCGCCCCAGCGCACCGGTTCCATCGTTTCGTAGGCGGCATTGCCGATCGCGGCATGCGCGGCGAGGTCGAACAGGCGTTTGCCAGCGTTGCGATAGGTCGAAAGCCGGGCATGTTCGCGGTAGATGTCGGCGGCATGGTCATAGGCGAAATGGCCGCCCCAGCCCATCGCGCGCGCCACTTCGGTGATGATCCACCAATCGGGCTTCGCCTCGCCGGGCAGCGGAAACAGTCCGCGCTGGCGGCTGATCGTGCGATCGCTGTTGGTCACCGTGCCGTCCTTCTCGCCCCAGCCGGCTGCCGGCAGCTTGACGTGGGCAAAGCGGGCGGTGTCGGTGTCGGCGATGCAGTCCGAGACCACCACCAGCGGGCACAGTTCCAGCGCCTCGCGCACCATGGTGGCATCGGGCAGCGACACTGCCGGGTTGGTCGCCATCACCCACAGTGCCTTGATCCGGCCTTCGCGGACCTGGCGGAACATGTCGACTGCCTTGAGTCCCGGCTTTTCGGCGATACGCGGCGAGCCCCAGAAGCGCTTGACGGTCTCCCGGTTTTCCGGCGCGAAATCCATGTGCGCGGCGAGCGTCGAGGCCAGGCCCCCGACCTCGCGCCCCCCCATCGCGTTGGGTTGGCCGGTGATCGAAAACGGCGCGGCACCGGGCTTGCCGATGCGCCCGGTGGCGAGGTGCAGATTGACGATGGCATTGACCTGATCGGTGCCGCGCACCGACTGGTTGATGCCCTGGCTGAACATGGTCACCGTGCGCGGGGTGGCGGCAAACAGTTCGTAAAAGGCCAGCAAGTCGGCGGCGGGCAGATCGCAGGCCGCCGCAGTCGACCACAGGTCGCTGCCCTCGCCAAGCGCCTCCCAGAAGCCATCGGGGGCCGCGACGCTGGCGGCGAGGAAGGCTTCGTCGAGCAGACCTTCGGCGCGGCAATGGGCGAGCAACCCGTTCATCAGCGCGACGTCGCTGCCCGGGCGCAGCGGCAGGTGGAGATCGGCGTCCTCGCAGGTCTCGGTGCGGCGGGGATCGATCACCACCAGCCGCGTGCCGCGCTCCGCGCGTGCCGCCATGATCCGCTGGTAGACGATCGGGTGGCACCAGGCGGTATTCGAGCCGACCAGCACGATGAGGTCGGCGGACTCGAGATCCTCGTAGTTCGCCGGCACGACGTCCTCGCCGAAAGCGCGGATGTGCCCGGCCACCGCGCTCGACATGCACAGCCGCGAATTGGTGTCGATATTTGCCGTACCGATGAAGCCCTTCATCAGCTTGTTGGCGACGTAGTAGTCCTCGGTGAGCAATTGGCCCGAGACATAGAAGGCAACGCTTTCGGGGCCGTGGCGCTTGATCGTATCGGCGAATTTGCCGGCGACATGAGCGATGGCGCGATCCCAGCTCACGCGCTTGCCGGCCACTTCGGGATGGAGCAGCCGCCCTTCGAGCCCGACCGTCTCGCCAAGATGCGTGCCCTTCGAGCACAGCTTGCCGAAGTTGGCGGGATGCTCGCTGTCACCGGCGATGGTTACCGTGCGTTCGCCGGTGACCGTTGCGGCGATGCCGCAGCCGACCCCGCAATAGGCGCAAGTGGTGCGGATGGTCCTCAAGAGCCCCTCCCCTTCAGGGGAGGGGTTGGGGGTGGGGTCTGTCGTTTTGCGCTACGTCGATCAGGCCGGACAAACCCCACCCCAACCCCTCCCCTGAAGGGGAGGGGCGAGCGAAGGTGCGCTCTCGTCACGCCGCCTTCCTGCCGACCACCGCCTCGCGCAGCAGGTAGATGCGACCGGCATCGACGCGCAGCGGGATGATCGGCACGCAGCCCTTGTCTTCGCCCAGCGCCTCGCCGGTCTTGAGCGAGATGTTCCAGTTGTGCAGCGGGCAGGCGACCGAGGTGCCGTGGACGATGCCCTGGCTCAGCGGACCCTGCTTGTGCGGGCACTTGTTGACCAGCGCATAGAACTGGTTGTCGAGCGTGTGGAAGATGGCGATCTCTTCCCCGCCGCGCACCGGCAGGGTGCGCGCGTTGCCCGGGGCGATCTGGTCCACCGGGCCGATATCGAGCCAATCCCCTATCATTCTGCCAACTCCAGCGGGCGCACCTCGGCGAGATGCTGGTGCAATTCGGCGTCTTCGCCCTGCGCGCGTTTGGCCCAGGGATCGTCTTGCATGAATTGCTGCGAATAGCGGAAGCGGGCAGCGAGCTGGCGCACCGCGTCGGGATCGTCGAACAGCCCGGCCTTGACGTGATCGAGCCCGACCCGCTCGACCCACGGCGCGGTGCGCTCGAGATAGTGCGCCTGCTCGCGGTAGAGCTGGACGAAGGCCGCGCACAAATCGAGCACTTCCTCCTCGGTCGCGACCTTGCCGATCAGGTCGGTCACGCGCACCTTGATGCCGCCATTGCCGCCGACATGCAGCTCGTAACCCGAATCGACGCAGATTACGCCGAAGTCCTTGATCGTCGCCTCGGCGCAATTGCGCGGGCAGCCCGAAACCGCGATCTTGAACTTGTGCGGCATCCAGCTGCCCCAGGTCATCTGCTCGATCTGCACGCCCAGCCCGGTCGAATCCTGCGTGCCGAAGCGGCACCATTCGGAACCGACGCAGGTCTTCACCGTGCGCAGTGCCTTGCCGTAGGCGTGGCCCGAGACCATGCCGGCGGCGTTGAGATCGGCCCAGACGGCGGGCAGGTCTTCCTTCTTGATGCCGAAGATGTCCAGTCTTTGCCCGCCGGTGACCTTGACCATCGGCGCATCGTATTTCTCGACAACGTCGGCGATCGCGCGCAGTTCGCGCGGATTGGTCAGCCCACCCCACATCCGCGGGACCACCGAATAGGTGCCGTCCTTCTGGATATTGGCGTGCATCCGCTCGTTGACGAACCGGCTGTGCTGCTCGTCCTCGTATTCCCCCGGCCAGGCGCAGACGAGATAATAGTTGAGCGCCGGGCGGCATGACGAACAGCCATCGGGCGTGGTCCAGTGCAGCTCCTGCATGACCTGCGGGATTGCCTTCAGTTGCTTTTCGAGGATCAGGCGGCGCACATCGTCATGGGTGAAGCTGGTGCATTTGCAGACGGTCTTTTCCTTGCGCTCGACCTCGCCGCCCAGCGTCAGGCTGAGCAGGCTTTCGACCAGCCCGGTGCACGAGCCACAGCTCGCCGAGGCCTTGCACGAGCTGCGCACCGCATCGAGGCTGGTGGCCCCGCCGAGGATGCAGCCGACCACCTTGCCCTTGGAAACGCCGTTGCAGCCACAGATCTCGGCATCGTCCGAGAGGGCGGCAACGGCGGCGTTAGGGTCCAGCTGCGCACCCCCGGACGCGAAGGCCTGACCGAAAATCAGCGCCTCCCGGATATCGGTGATGTCTTCCTGGTTCCTCAGCAGGTCGAAATACCAGCTGCCATCGGCGGTGTCGCCATAGAGCACCGCGCCCTCGATGCGGTTGTCGCGCACGATCACCCGCTTGTAGATGCCGCGCGCCGCGTCACGCATGACGATGTCCTCGGCCCCGTCCCCGCCGGAGAAATCGCCGGCGGAAAACACGTCAATTCCCGAAACCTTGAGTTTGGTCGAGGTTACCGAACCCTCATAGCCCGATGGCGAGCCGGTGGCGAAATCGGCGAGCGCGCGGCACATTTCCCACAGCGGCGCGACCAGACCGTAGCAGGCCCCGCGATGCTGCACGCATTCGCCCACCGCGAGGATCGCCGGGTCGGAAGTGACCATGTGATCGTCGACCATGATGCCACGCTCGACATCGATCCCGGCCGACTTGGCCAGACCGGTCGCCGGGCGAATGCCGACCGCCATGACAACGATGTCGGCGGGTATCTCGGTCCCGTCCTTGAGCCTGACCGCCGCGACATGACCATCCCTGCCGACAATCTCGGCGGTGTCCGCGCCGGTGAGGATGACCTGACCGCGGCGTTCGAGTTCGCCCTTGAGCAGCCAGCCCGCCGCCTCGTCGAGCTGGCGTTCCATCAAGGTCGGCATCAGGTGGATGACGGTGACGGACATGCCCCGCAACGTGAGGCCATGCGCAGCCTCCAGCCCGAGCAAGCCGCCACCGATCACCACGGCCCTCCCTGGTTGTCCATCCGGGCCGCCAATGGCGGCGGCGGCCAGCATCTTGTCGACATCGTCGAGATCGCGGAAAGTGACCACCCCGGCGAGGTCCTTGCCCGGCACCGGGATGATGAAGGGATCGGAACCGGTGGCGATCAGCAGCCGGTCATAGGGCTCGACCCGGCCGCTGGCAGCGATCACCGTCTGCGTCGCGCGGTCGATCTGCGCCACCGGATCGCCAGAGACCAGCACGATGCCGTTTTCCGTATACCATTCGGCACTGTTGATGACGATCTCGTCGAACGCTTTCTCGCCCGCCAGCACCGGCGAGAGCATGATGCGGTTGTAATTGACCCGCGGCTCGGCACCGAAAATGGTGATGGCATAGCGATCAGCGTCGCGTTCGAGGATTTCCTCGACCGCGCGGCAGCCGGCCATGCCGTTGCCGATCACGACGAGTCTCTCTGGCAGCCCTTCGCGCGGGGCGCGGCTGGCCTGGCCTTCTGCAAATGTCATCGGCGCATTCACGTTTCGCATCTCCGTTTCCGAACGCGCGACACACGAAAAAGCCGCCTCGAACCGGTCCCCTTCGGGAGCGGTACGGGCGGCTACGGTGCCACGCGCTGTCAGCAGTAATACCGGAAGGTCGCTGAGTTCGCCCGGCGATGGACGGCACCTTCCAATGCCTTGCGTATAGCCGATTCGACGGTTGCGCGGCAAGCGCTATTTTGCAGTGCAGCAAATCGTCATCCTGGGCTCGCCCCGGGACCGCTGGCCGTCGCGACGCAACATCGCGTCGTGGGTTGCCAGCGGTCCCGGTTCAATGACGGCCCGTCAGAATGCCACTTCGGCCTGCAACCAGAACTTCTTGGTGTTCACGCCAAAACCGCGCGCGGTGTAGGCGGCGTATTTGGCCAGCAGGTTGACCTTGGAAATTTTGAACCCGATCGAGGCGTCCCATTCATGGCCATAGTTGATATCGCCGATGTCGCTGTCGAACTTGTGCCAGGTTACCGCTGCATTGAGCCCGGGGATCGCCTTGACCTGGTCGAACTTGTAGGCCGCGCCGACATAGATGTCCTCCAGCCCGGTTGCAGGAGTGGTCAGGAACAGGTCCGCCCAGCCATTGAACTTGTGCAGCGTCGCCATCGGGGTCTGGAAGGCGCGGCCCCCCACAACTGCGGTGGTACCGCCCAGCTTCTCATAACCTGCCGTGACCGAGAGCAGCTTGAAGCCCAGCCCAGCCTCGAGCGCGATATAGTCCACACCGTAATCGACCGGGTTCTGCTGCCAGTCGGACTGCCGGGCATAGCTCGCTGCGAGGTTGAGCTTGAGCGCCTTGGTCAGCGGCAAGGCGGCCGTCGCCCGCAGGCCATAGGTCTGGGTATCGGCCATGGTCGTCGCCAGCGCGCCGATCTGCTCGTCGGTGTTGTAATCGAGCAGATAGGCGAATGCCTTGAGCTGCACCGGCCCGAGCTTGGCCCCTGCCCCGAGGAAGGCAAAATCGCCGCCAAAGGCCGTGCGCGGGCCGCCGTCGTAGCCGAAGATGGTGCGCTGATCGATCGCATAGGTGCCATCGAGGCTGACCGGTCCGAGCTTGGCCTCGATCCGCGCGGCATCGAAGGTCTGCTCGTTCTGCCGCCAGCCGACCGCGCCGACGAAGCGCTGGTCGTCGAGGTTGATCCGCTGGCGACCGACGGTCACGGTCACCGCCTTGCCCTTGTATTGCAGCTGGAGCCGGTTGAGCTCGATGTTCTCAGGGTCCGGGACCACCGAGAACTGCGTGCGCCGCTGGCTCGAGGCCAGGGCATAGGGGAAGGCGTTGTAATCCTTGCCGATGCCCAGCGTGCCCTCGGCCTCGGCGAGCAGCGCCAGCTTCGAGGCGGCGTGCTTGAGTTCGAACCCGGCGCGCAGCCGCAGGGTGACGGCGTCAGCATCGGTGGTGGGCTGATCGACATGCTCGTAGCGCAGCCGCGCGTCGATGATCGGATCGAGGGTGACACCGTCGCCCACTTTCGTCGGATCGCCGAAATGGTGCGCCGGCGGCGCGGCCGCCTGCGCAGGGCGAGCAAGTGCGACCGGCGCCGCGAGCGCGGCCGCCGTAAGCAGATAATGGAACCTCATGTTTTCCTCCTGGAGAGCTTGGGCCCCTCCAGGCATCGTCCCGGTAGTGTCAGGCGGCCTCGGCTTGCGGTCCGTGGTCGTATTCGGCGAGGAAGTGGAGCACCTCGTGCCGGTAGGCATAGAAATCGGGATGGTTGAGCAGGGCCTTGCGGTCGCGCGGGCGCGGCAGATCGACCTTGAGCACCTTGCCGATGGTGGCATTGGGGCCGTTGGTCATCATCACCACCCGGTCGGCGAGCAGGATCGCCTCATCGACGTCGTGGGTGACCATGATCGCGGTGACCTTGGTGCGATTCCACACCTCGACCAGCACGTCCTGCAAGTCCCAGCGGGTCAGGCTGTCGAGCATGCCGAACGGCTCGTCGAGCAGCAGCAGGCGCGGGCTCAGCGCGAAGGCGCGGGCAATGCCGACCCGCTGGCGCATGCCGTTTGACATTTCCGCCGCCAGCTTGTCGCGCGCATCGGCGAGGCCGACACGATCGAGATAGTAATCGACGATCTCGCGGCGATCGGCCTTGCTGGCGTGCGGATAGACCCGCTCGACGCCGAGCGCGACGTTCTGGCGCGCAGTGAGCCAGGGCATCAGGCTGGGGGCCTGGAACACCACCGCCTTGTCCGGACCGGCAATGTCGATCTCGCGGTTATCGAGCACGATCGCGCCGTGCGAAATCGAATTGAGCCCGGCAGCCATGGTCAGCACGGTCGATTTGCCGCAGCCCGAATGGCCGATCAGCGTGATGAATTCGCCCTTGTCCATCAGCAGGTTGAAGTCATCGACCACCTTGAGCGGGCCCTTGGGGGTGGGATAGACCTTGTCGAGCTTGTAGAATTCGAGATAGCGCCGCGACGCCCCGCCCTTGGCCGCGTCCTGATAGGCCTTGGGTGGCGGTGCCAGATCGAGCGGCACGATGTTGGGCAGGTTGCCAGCGGCATCGGCCTTGTTCGCCTGGCCGGCGACGAGCGAGCCGAGATAGGAGACGATCTCGCGGCGCAGCGCCTGGAAGGCGACGCTGTCGTTCATCGCCTCGCGCTCGCGCGGACGCGGCAGGGCAACTTCGAAAATCTGGCCGATTTTCGCCGCCGGCGCAGGCGTGAGCACGGCGATGCGATCCGCCAGCAGCAGCGCCTCGTCGACATCGTTGGTGACGAGAATGATCGTGCGTTTCTCTTCCTCGCGGATGCGCTCGATCTCGTCCTGCAATTTGGCGCGGGTCAGCGCGTCGAGCGCCGAGAGCGGCTCGTCGAGCAGCAGGATCTCGGGCTCCATGGCGAGCGCCCGGGCCACCGCGACGCGCTGGCGCATGCCGCCCGAAAGCTGCGCGGGCTTGCGGTCCATCGCATGGCCGAGCCCGACCAGCGTGACTTTCTGGCGGACCAGCGCCTTGCGTTGTTCGGGCGAGCGCGACTTGTGTACCGCATCGACCGCCAATGCGACGTTCTGTTCGACCGTCAGCCAGGGGAACAGCGAATAAGACTGGAACACCAGGCCGCGATCCCTGTCCGGACCGTCGATCGGCGTGCCGCGCAGCAGGATTTCGCCCTCGTCGGCTTCGACCAGCCCGGCGATGCTGGAGATCAGCGTGGTCTTGCCCGCCCCGGAAAAGCCGAGAATGGCAATGAATTCGCCTTCCTCGACATCGAGGTCGATGCCGCCGAGCACTTCGCTGACGCCCGCCGTGCCGGCGTAGCGCTTGGTTACGCCCTTGAGGCTGAGGATCGGTTCGGGTTTGCTGGTGTCTGCCATGTCAGAATGTCCGGTTGCGGCTGACGAAGGCTTGCATCGCCATCATCACCCGGTCGAGCGCGACGCCGATCAGTCCGATGACCACCACCGCGACCATGATCCGCGCCAGCGACTTGTCGTTGCCGTTCTGGAATTCGTCCCACACGAATTTGCCGAGACCGGGATTCTGCGCGAGCATTTCTGCGGCGATCAGCACCATCCAGCCCACCCCCAGCGACAGGCGCATGCCGGTAAAAATATAGGGCAGCGAGCTGGGCAGCACGAGTTTGGTCAGCCGCGCGAACCAGCCGAGCTTGAGCACCCGGCCGACATTGATCAGGTCCTTGTCGATCGAGGCCGTGCCGACGGCGGTGTTGATCAGCGTCGGCCACAGCGAACACAGCATCACCACCACGGCGGAGATGACGAAGCTCTTGGCCAGGGTCGGGTCTTCGCTGGTGATCGAGGCGGAAACCACCATGGTGACGATCGGCAGCCAGGCGAGCGGGCTGACCGGGCGCATCACCTGGACGATCGGATTGATCGCCGCGTTGAAGCGCTTGGACATGCCCGCGACCAGCCCCAGCGGCACGGCGACCAGCGAGGCGAGCACGAAGCCCATCGCGACGGTTTTGAGCGAGGTGACGATCTGGTCGATGAAGGTCGGCGGACCGGTGTAGGACGAGCCGGCCGCGACGGCTTCCGCCGCCGCGTCGCGCGCCGCGCCATATTCGACCATCAGCTCCTTGAACGCAGTCCACACATCGCCCGGCCCGGGCAGTGCACCGAGCGAGGTCTGCACCATCGGGGCGAGCAGTGCCCACAAGGCGAGAAAGCCGAGGATGCCGGTGGCGGGCGGCCACATCGAATCGAACAGCTCCCGGCCCGTGGGCAGCTTGACCGCGAAGGGCAGCTTGCGCGGTGCCGGCCCCGGCTTGGCACCTGCCCGCTGCTTGGCGGCCGACGGCGCGGCGAGGGCCGCCGCATCGCCCGGAGCTTCGACCTCGTTGGCCATAGCGATCTCTTCTTTCGTCAACGGCACGGCGTTCATCGTCATGGTCCTTACTTGACGCCAGCGGGAGTGACAGTCTGGCCGTCCTTGAGCCCGATCGAAAACCCGGCGGCATAGGCGGCCGGGGCCTTGGCGTTGAACGCGATGCCATCGATCGCCTTGCGGCTGTAGACCCGGAAGCCGTCGCTCGTCGGGAAGGCGTCGGCCGGAACCTTGCCCTCTGCCACCAGCGAGGCGGCAGCCGCATCATAAAGGTCGGTGCGATAGGCCGCCTTGGCGGTGTCGAGATACCACTGGTCAGGCTTGGCCTCGGCGATCTGGCCCCAGCGGCGCATCTGGGTGAGGTACCAGATGGCGTCGGAATAGAACGGGTAGCTCGCCTGCTGATCGAAGAACAGGTTGAATTCCGGCGTGTCGCGGGTGTCGCCCTCGCCGAAAGTGAACTTGCCGGTCATCGAGGCCATCAGCACCTTTTCGTCGGCACCGACATATTTGGGGCTGGCGAGCAGCTTGACCGCCTCGGGACGGTTCTTGCCGCCTTCGGCATCGAGCCACATCGAGGCGCGGATCAGCGCGCGCAGCAGCGCCTGGACGGTCTTGGGGTTCTTTTCGGCGAAGGCTGCCGTCAGACCGAACACCTTGTCGCCGGTGGTGCCGGCAATATCGGGATCGACGATGATCGGCACACCGATCTTCTTGGCGACCGAGGCCTGGTTCCACGGCTCGCCCACCGAATAGCCGTTGATCGTGCCGGCTTCCATGGTTGCGGGCATCTGCGGCGGCGGGGTCACCGAAAGCTGGACTTCAGCGCCGGTGGTGCCGGCGGTGTCGCCGGGGAGGTAATAGCCGGGATTGATCCCGCCGGCGGCCAGCCAGTAGCGCAGCACGTAGTTATGCGTCGAAACCGGGAACACCATGCCCATCTTGAACGGCTTGCCGGCAGCATTGTCGGCCGCGATCACCGGCTTGAGCGCCGCAGCGGAGACCGGATGGACAACCTTGCCGTCCGCACCCTTGGGCAGCGACGGCGCGATCGCCTGATAGACCCGGTTCGACAGTGTGACTCCCTTGCCGTTGATATCGAGCGAGAACGGCGTGACCAGCTGCATCTTCGCGCCAAACCCGGCATTCGAGGCAAGAACCTGCCCAGCCAGCATGTGGGCACCGTTGAGCTGGCCGCCGGTGACGCCATCGAGCAGCACCTTCCAGTTGGCCTGCGGCTCGAGCGTGACGTTGAGCCCTTCTTCGGCGAAGAAGCCCTTCTCCTTGGCGACGACCAGGGGCGCGATGTCGGTGAGCTTGATGAAGCCCAGTTTGAGGTTGGACTGTTCGATGCCTTTCTCGGCGGCGACTTTCGCGATCTCGCCGCCGCCCGTCGCCGGCGCTTCGCTCTTGCCGCAGCCGCCCAGCGTCGCGGTCAGCGCGCTCGCCGCCAGCATCGCCGCCACCATTCCCCGCCGATCGAACCCGAAACCCCGAAGCTTGCTCATCGCGCTATTCCCTGTTCCGGCGCGAACAACGCAAAAAAGCCGCCTCGACAGGCCCCCCAAGGGAACCGGATCGGGCGGCGACGTTGCCACGCATAAAAGATGTACAGACCGCGAGGGACCGTTGCTTCCGACCTTCCCTGGCCGGACGTTCTCTCGCTAACCCCTGTCTAAGCGAATCACGCGCCGCGCGGCAAGTCTTTTTTGCAGCGCAGCATAAAATTTTCCTCAACCCTGTTGCGCGATATAGCGCTCGAGATCGTAAGGGTCGAAACTGACACCATCGAAAAAAACGTCCTTTGTCAGTGTCATGCTGCCCTGCTGGGTGCCAACGGCAAGCGGCCCGGCGAGCGCGCCTTCGACCTTGGAACTCGCCCCCGGCAAGGGTTCGCCGCTGCCCGATAATGCACTGCGGTATATATCGGGGCGAAACACCCGCGCGGCGCGCGATGCATCGGCGGAGTCGAAATCGACGCCATCCCAACGCACCATCTGGGTGTAGAGCCAGGCCGCCTGGCTGACCCAGGGAAAGTTCGCCGCCTCGCGATACTGGAACATGAAATCGGGAAAATGCACCGGCGCGCCGCCGTGCTCAAGCGGCAGGTGATCGGAAATCGCGTGGCGAATCAGTTCGGGCGAGGCATCGAGATATTCGCTGCGCGCCAGGATCGCGGCATTGGTGTCCCAGTTTTCCGGGTCGACGAAGTGCTTGCCGGTGCGCACCAGCGCGCGAATCAGTGCCTCTACTTCGCTGCGGCGCGCCTCGAGCACCGGCTCGCGCAGCGCCAGCACCTTTTCCACCCCGCGCCGCCAGATTTGCGCAGTGAACAGCGCGATCCGGCCCACGCCGCGCTCGACCGCGACGCTGTTCCACGGCTCGCCGACGCAGATCGCATCGACCTCGCCCGCCTCCAGTGCGTCGGCGCAGAACGGCGGGGCGACTGTGGCGATCTCGACGTCGCGATCGGGACGCACGCCGCAGGCCGCCAGCCAGTAGCGCAGCATGTAGTTGTGGCTCGAGTAGCGGTGGACGACGCCGAACCGCAGCGGCGCGCCCTGCGCCAGGCGTTCTTCGGCGACCCGCTTGAGCGCCGCCCCCGCAACCACCGGATCGCCCAGCCCGCCCGGCGGGACCAGCCGCGCGGCGAGTTCGGGGCGCATGGTGATGGCATTGCCGTTGAGCCCGAGCACGAAGGGCACCGACAGCGGCTGTGCCGGCCGCCCGCGACCGAGAGTCGTGGCGATCGCCAGCGGCGCAACCATGTGCGCGGCATCGCTGTGGCCATAGAGCAGCCGGTCGAGAACCGTCGCCCAGCTCATGTCCTTGACCAGCCGCAGTGACAGGCCTTCCTCCTCGGCAAAGCCATGCTCGCGCGCCAGGATCGGCAGGCAGGCATCGACCAGCGGCAGGAATCCCAAGGTCAGTTCGGCGCTCATGGCTTGCCTCCGATCAGTTCATGGGCGGTTACAATCGCTTCGGCGATGTCGGCGATGCGCCGGCCCTGGCTCATCGCCGCGCTGCGCATCTCGGCATAGGCCCTGGGTTCGGGCAGGCCGCGACTGTCCATCAGGATGCGCTTGGCCCGATCGATGCAATCGCGTTCGGCGAGCTTGCCCTTGGCCTCTGCAAGATCGTTCTGGAGCCGCGAAAAGGCGTTGAAACGCCGCACTGCCAGATCGAGCAGAGGCCGGATGCGATGCGCCGCCATGCCATCGACGACATAAGCGGAGACCCCGGCCTCGACCGACTGGGCAATCGATTCGGCGTCGCTTTCATCGACGAACATGGCGATCGGACGCGCCAGCGCGCGGCTGACGGCGAAATATTCCTCGAGCATGTCGCGCGAAGGATTGCCGAGGTCGATCAGCACGATGTCGGGCGCGATCTCGCCGATTCGGGCGACCATGCCCTTGCGCTCGGTGACCACGAAAATCTCGCATTCGGCGAAGTCGGCGAGGCCTTCGCGGATCACCGCCGCGCGCGTCGCGCTTACATCGACAATGGCTACCCGCATCGCACCATTGTGCAATGCAACACGAGCCGAAGCAAGGGGCAGTCCCGCCCGCACCTTGCCCCCGGCGCGAGGGGCCGATACGAGACGGGGCAAAGGAGCAAGGCACATGGCGCGTTCGATTGTGGTCACCGGCGGGTTCGGCATTCTCGGGCAAGCGGTCAGCGAGGCCTTTGCCGCTGCGGGCGACAAGGTGGCGCGGATCGACTTCGCGCCCGGCCCCGGGCAAGCGCTGGCGGGCGCGCTCGATATCGGCGGGGTCGATCTCAACGATGCAGCGGCGACCAAGGCCGCGCTCGACCGGGTCGCGGCGGCGCATGGCGGTCTCGACGTGCTGGTCAATGTCGCGGGCGGTTTCACCTGGGAGACGCTCGAAGGTGGCTCGATCGACGCCTGGGCACGGATGCAGGCGATGAACCTGACCAGCAACGCCACGATCACCAAACTGGCGCTGCCGCTGCTGACCGGGTCGGAGGCTGGCCGCGTGGTCAACATCGGCGCGGGCGCGGCGATCAAGGCGGGGATGGGCATGGGGGCCTATGCCGCGTCGAAATCGGGGGTTCACCGGCTGACCGAAGCGCTCGCCGAAGAGCTGGCGGGAACCAGCGTCACGGTCAACGCCGTGCTGCCCAGCATCATCGACACGCCAACCAACCGTGCCGACATGCCCGATGCCGATACGTCGCAATGGGTGCAACCGGCGGCGCTGGCCGAGGTCATCCTGTTCCTCGCCTCGCCAGCCGCGCGGGCCATCACCGGCGCACTGATCCCGGTGACGCGGGGCGGTTAGCGCGCGCTTACCACCCGTTCCAGTGCACGATCGTCTCGGGCGGCGGGCGTTTGGCACGCTTGAAATCGGTGCCCACGGTGTAGGCAACCGGCAGCATCGCCACTTGCTGGATAGTGTCCGGCAGCCCGAGCACTGCTGCGGCTTCTGCCTCCTTGATCAGGTGCAGCGTGGTCAGGGTCGAGCCTAGCCCGCGCGCGCGCAAGGCAAGCTGGAAGCTCCACACCGCCGGGTAGATCGAGCCATACTGGCTGGCGATCATCGCATGCGGCGCGCCCTCGGGGAATTTGCCCTCGATGCACGGGATCGCCAGCACCGGCACACGCCCCATGTTCTCGGCGAGCCACAACGCCGAACTCATCACCCGGCCCGTCTGGCCCGCCCCTTGTGTCGCCGCCAAGCTCGCAGCGAGGTAGTCGCTGCCTGCCGAGCGGTAAATTTCGCCGAGCGCCGCGCGCTGTTCCGCATCGTCGACCACCACCCAGCGCCAGCCCTGGCTGTTGCTCCCGGTCGGTGCCTGCATCGACAGCGCGATGCATTCCATCACAACCTCGCGCGGCACCGGCCGCTCGAGGTCGAGCCGCTTGCGCACCGCCCGCGTTGTCGCCAGCAGTTGGTCGGTCATCGCCAGATCGAATTCCATGCGCCATTCCTCTCGTTCGCCCCGGCGATCTTAGCGCGGCGGAGAACTTGCGCCAGCCCCGCGCTGCGGGCATGAAGCAGCGCAGCATTACGAAACCGGGAGAGTGCCATGGACCTCGAAATTGCCATCCTCAGCGCCAAGAACGGCGATTCCGCAGGCTTGCTCAAAGCCATGGCTGACGCGGGCACTGCCGCGCTGCTCACCTGCCCGGGGTGCCACAAGGTCACCCTGCTGCCCGGCATCGAGCATCCGGGCAACGTGCTGTTCATGATCGAATGGGATTCGGTCGATGCGCACAACGCCGCCAAGGCAACCCCGGGGTTCCAGAAATTCATCGAAGTTGCAGGCCCCTTCCTGGGCGAAGGCGGCTCAATGCAGCATTTTCGGCTCGACTGATCCGGGCTCGCGATCCTTCCAGCTCACAGCACCAATCCGGGAGAACTCCATGAAAATCGACAGTTCCATCGCTGCCATCGTCACTGGTGGTGCCTCCGGCCTCGGCCGCGCCTCGGTCCAGGCGCTGGCCGCCGCCGGCGTCAAGGTCGCCATCTTCGATATTTCGGAGGAAGCCGGCGAGGCGCTGGCCAAGGAAGTCGGCGGCATCTACTGCAAGGTCGATATCATGAGCGAGGAGAGCTGCGAGGCGGGCTTTGCCAAGGCCCGGGCAGCACATGGGCAGGAGCGGGTTCTCGTGCATTGCGCCATGGCCGCAGGCGGCGGCAAGACTGTCGGCTTCGACAAGACCACGGGAGGCTTCAAGCGCGCCCCCACAGCCAGTATCGAAAAGGCGGCGCAGGGCATTTTCGTCGCCTCCTACCGCATCGCCTCGATCGCCGCGCTGGGCATGGCCAATGCCGATCCGCTCAATGAAGACATGGAGCGCGGCTGCATCATCCTGACCTCGTCGGCCGCCTCGCAGGACGGCCAGATCGGCCAGGTCGCCTATGGCGGCGGCAAGGGCGCGGTCAATGCGATGGTGCTGCCGATGGCGCGCGACCTGATGGACCTCGGCATCCGAGTCAACGCGATCCTGCCCGGCACCTTCGCCACCCCGCCGATGCTCGGCGTCAAGGATAATGCGCCGGCCGTGTTCGCCGGCCTCGAAGCCTCGGTGCCCTTCCCCAAGCGGCTCGGCAAGCCCGAGGAATTCGGCAGCCTGGTGATGGAGCTGACGCGCAACACCTATTTCAACGGCCAGCTGATCCGGCTGGACGGCGCGATCCGCATGCCGCCGAGGTAGGAGCGCTTCGTTAGCGACACGCTACTCCTCTCCCCTTGCGGGAGGGGGTATAGTGATACTGGCTGCAATGTATCGTGGTGACTACACCTCAGCTAGAACTGAATGCGACCTTCGGCGCTTGCTCGTGGCTGATGGTTCACGGCAGCTTCGTCAGCCCATCGGATGCGATAGTCGATCATGAAGATTTCAAGTGTCTGTCCATCATCATCGCCAGCCACCATGGCGGATACAGACATTGTCGTGAACGGGAGCACGGTTCCATACTCGTCGGCTACAGGTTCGGTCAGGTTCCAGAAAAACACTTCGCCCGAAACATGGCTCGGAACTCCATATTTGGCAGTCAACCTCCGCCTCAATGTCGTCAAAAACTGCTGATCT
This sequence comes from uncultured Alphaproteobacteria bacterium, assembly GCA_963777795.1. Classification (GTDB taxonomy): domain Bacteria; phylum Pseudomonadota; class Alphaproteobacteria; order Sphingomonadales; family Sphingomonadaceae; genus Novosphingobium. Next base: position 252,569 of record CAVZRM010000001.1, on the reverse strand, counting down.
ATCTCGAATTTTCCTAAATTCTGGGTCGTCGTTATTCGGTAAATTCGGCCCTTTGGCGTTACGCTAAAGTCATATTCTATCCCGTCTTTATTGGTCACGAAATACTGGCCACCATTAGAAACCATTGGGGCTAACGAATTGGCCTCGGCGACAGTCATGCCGAGCCTAAAGCCGTTCACGTCTGTTACCCGGGTAGCGGATTTCCGCGCGGTGGTCCCTTGCGCAGCAATAGCATTGGGTAGTGCCAAGCCGGTGGCGATAACCCAAGCCGCCAATGTTAGACGAAGTCGCTTACCCATAATGCTCTACCCTCAAGCTTTGCTGTGTAATTAGAGGGATATAGACAGTGGTTTAACCGCCGGTAAAAACGATCCATGCGCCAATGACCGGGCGCGAACTTATTGCAATGAACGTTCGGCGGATTCGCGTGGCGCAAGGCGTTTCACAAGAGCGATTGGCATTCGATGCCGGTGTAGATCGATCATACCTCGGTGGAATGGAGCGGGGCGAAGCCAATCCTACGGTTGACGTATTGGATCAAATCGCCGGAACGCTAGCCGTCCCTCTGGTGGAGTTGTTCGCTGAAATCGAGGAAGGCTCGGCCAAAAATCCCGGTCTGCCACGAGGTCGAAAAACCGGTTAGTCAATTGACCGTCATTGCGACCGCCCGCGCCAATTGCGGTGAAAGCCTGCACACCCCATCCTTGCGAATAATGAAATCGGCGGCGGTGAAGCTCCGACTGGCGATGAACGCAAGGATTGCAGCATCTACCTTGGGGCGCTCCGGCTCAATCAAATCCAGAATGTAGGCGCTCGATCCTTGATGCCGGTTGTGCATGATCCCGATTGTCGGATCATATCCCTGCGCCAAAGCTTCAATTTGCAATTGGGTTTGCCGCACGGTGTATCCGTAATTCAGCATTGCGTTGATCGGATGAGAGGCCATGCGGTTTTTTGTCTTTACGCCGCTGAGCAGTGAACTGCGAGACGAATAAGCATTCCAGTCGTCTGGGATTGGCTTACGGGCAGTGCCCTTCCACGGAATACTGATTGATTGCCACGCTGCAAAATACGTGGCGGCACATTCACCCTCGATTGCATAGATAGCCTTCACGTTGGCAAGATCACCACTGCCGAGCCGTGCAATTCCCAGCTTTGCTTTTTGGAGCGCAATGTCTTTTGTAACCGATTGGGGAAAGTGCCGATCTAATGTTGATACGCTGGCATTGAGTTTTCGACGGATAAGATCGACCGCAAAAGCAACTCTCTGGATTTCATCGGAACGGGTGGCTCGCTGCCAATCAACCTCTTTAGGATCGGCGGCAAAGCCCGATCCGGCGGCGGCTAGGGCAATTTCGCCATTCCATTTGATCCGGGCCAGCGCCACGCCATGTTCGCCTAGCCAACTCAGCACGTCGAAGGACAATGTGCCGCTGCCGTCCAGCAAGATTATGCGCGGCGGCAAGCTTAGGTCGCCCGGAAAAAACCGATAGGTTTCTTGCTTCTGCGGGTAATGGGTAAATCCTTCGCGGATCACTAGCGCGCTGTTTTCGATGCGCATAGAAACACCATGACCGCATAGGATTAGCGGGGTCGCATTCCGTTCACGTTTGCGGCGTTTTAGCTTGGAATTGGCAATTTCGGAATTCCAGAATTCCGAGCGAATTGCCCATTCATCGGCCATTTCGACGGGTTGGATTTTGGGTTCGTGGATCATTCACTTTCATATCACAAGTTACCGAAATTAATGCATAAATTGAAGGTTAAGAGCGTATTAGCACGATGCTGCTAGGATGTAGAAATTCAGGAAATCAACCAAATTTGAATTGCAATGATCGCAAACGCATCTTCTCACTTGGTGGACCTTTGGGAATCCGGATCGCCGCTTCACCATGCGTGTTTTTATTTCGCTTCCGAAGAAATCAAAGAGCAATACCGCGACGCGAAGACCGAACAGTCAATGTTCGCATTGCAGTCTCTCATGCAAGGAGAGGTTCGACAGCTACTGGCAGGTGAGGAATTGTTGGCAGTGGGAATTGCAGTGCCATTAAATTCAGGAGGTGCGCCAGAGAAGGTATCCCCGTTGCTTTTCTCAGCAAACATCACTGTAATCGATTGGGAAAGTTCGACGATTAACGGTTTGGGATGCAGCTTCAATGAGGTGAGAGTGGTTAGCGCGACAAGCCTGCCAAGTTGCCCGGCAACGGTTGAAATTCAGGAAATATCGGTTCCAAATTCAGTTAGCGAAAGAGGCAGGGGCGGACGAAAAGACACCTATCCCCTTTCCGAACAAGTGCTCCGTTGCCTTTTCCAAGCTGATGGAAACCAGCATCTCTCAGCCGAACGACTGCACTCGGCCTTCAAAGTCGAGTTCGAGCGCCAAGTTTCCGTTATTCCGGCTCCGTCCATTCGCACGCTTCGGGGCCAACTCAAGCGTTTTCGGCAGAAATCGGCAGAAACCGGCAATAATGAAGATGCCGATTGATTCAATAGCTTAGCTGAAGCGAAGCGGCTTTTCTGAAGCTCGACCGGGGTTGTCCCGGTGAGGATTCGGAAATGCCACGCCAGCGTGACTACACGGCAGAATATCAACGTCGCATTGCAAATGCCGCCAAGCGTGGCCTTAGCCGTTCGCAGGCGCGGGGGCATGCGCGGGCCATTGAAGCACAGCTTCGCCCCATGCCAGTCAAGAGCGACGACCGGCTAGAGGATGCTTTGAAGCTCTTGCGGCAGACCGGCAATCAGGGCCGCGCTGCAAGGGAAGCCGGTGTTTCGCCAGAGCGCTTTCGTCGTTTCCTGCGCAGCAATTCGCTAGCCGAACGGCAGGGCAAACGTTGGCTCATTACCGACAATCGCACGCGCCGAATGACCGTGATCACGGATGGCGAAGCCCGCGAACTGACCTTGCGCGATTTCGAGCAAGCTTCGCTCAATGGCCAGCACTTGGCGGCTGTCAAAACCTTCCTTTCCACCAATGAAGTCAGTTGGCTGGCCAAGTTCACCGGCAAATCTGTGATCGACGCGAAGGGCAATGCCCACCCGCTCGAAACCGATCCCAACGCTCTTTACCGCCTCGCCCACGCCGGAAGCGAGGTGTTCCATGAAATCTACCGGCTCAACCTGTGAGAATGGCCATGACAGATAAGGAACTCGCTCGCGAAATTCGCCAACAGCGCCGCTTGGCAAGGCTGGGCACCAACTCGCCTCTGTGCGGAGAATGCGGCGAACCAGACTCGCGGTGTTTGGAGTTGCACCATCCGGCTGATTTCGGCTGTGACGATGGCACGGTGATCCTGTGCCGCAATTGCCATCGCAAGGTGAGCGATGATCAAAAGGATCACCCGCCTTTCGATCCCGCCGCCGATCCGATGTTGCACGCTATCGGGCGCTTCCTCTTAGGGCTGGCAGACCTATTCAGGCTTGCCATCGAAAGACTAACCGCATTCGGGCTTGCCTTGATCGAAAGGGCGGAACGTGATGCCGGGGAGGCACGGCCATGATCCCGATCACTGATCATTTGCCGATTGCCCTTCGCGCCTATGCCGATGCTCCCAAGGCAAGGAAACCGCGCCGGGGCATTGGGGCATCACCCTGGACTCTCACTTTCGACTGCGAAACTTCAACCGAGGCAGGGCAAAGCTTGCGTTTTGGCAGCTATCAGCTCCGCAATGGCGAGCGGCTGATTGAGGCAGGGCTGTTCTACGATCCCGATGGGGTTTCGGCGGATGAGCTGGCAACGCTTACCGCCTTCGCCAAGCGGGAAAAACTGCATGTCCGCACCCGCGATGAATTCGCAGATGATGTGCTGTTTCGTCGGGCTTATCAGCTTCGCGCCCGGATTGTCGGCTTCAATCTGCCGTTTGACATATCGCGCCTTGCCATTGACCACGGCCCTGCACGCGGCGCGATGTATGGCGGCTTCACCTTCACCGTAGCACGTCAGAAATTCTGGCCAAATATCCGGGTCAAACACCTTGCCCGGCGATGCGCACTAATCGATTTTGCCGCCCCCTTTCGCCAGCGCAACAGCCGGGGGCAACGCAATCGCGAAATGCAAACCCCGGTGCAGCGCGGGTATTTCGTGGACGTTAGCACGCTATCAGCATCGCTGCTGTCTCAGGGCTTCACTTTGGGAAGTCTGAGCCGATTTCTAAACGTGCCCCATCCCAAGCTCGAATTCGACGAATTCGACGGACCGCTTACCGATACCATGCTCGCCTACGCGGTGCGCGATGTGCAGACGACATGGGAATGCTACGCCGCGTTGCTGGAAAAGCTGGACCGGCTAGGGATGGCCGATCTGCGGCCTGAAGAAATCTTTAGCGAGGCGAGCATTGGCAAGGGTTATTTGCGCGAAATGGGCATCGCCCCTTGGCGTATGACGCAACCCGATTTCCCACCCGAAATGCTGGGCTGCATAATGTCCAGCTACTATGGGGGGCGCTCCGAAATCAGGATACGCCGGGAAGTGCGGCAAGTGATCCTGTGCGATTTCCTGTCCATGTATCCCACGGTTTGCACACTCATGGGCCTGTGGCGCTTTGTCACCGCCAGCGGCATGACGTGGCGCGATGCGACAGCGGAGACGCGGGAGTTGCTCGCCAGCGTCACCATAGCGGATTTGCAATCGCCGGAACTGTGGCCAAGGCTGGCAACGCTTGTGCGGGTGCAACCGGAAAGCGATATATTCCCCGTTCGCGCGGCCTATGAAGGCGAGGCAATAGCCACCATCGGTGCGAACTATCTCTCGTCCGCTGCCCCGCAATGGTTCACCCTGGCTGATTGCATTGCGTCCAAGCTGTTGACCGGGAAGGCATCACGCGTTTTGGAAGCCATCGCTTACAAGGCGGGGCCAATGCAGCCGGACCTTTGCCCGATCAATGTAAGCGGCAACCCGCAATATCGTGTCGATCCCGCCGAAACCGATTTATTCCAGCGTGTAATCGAGCTGCGAAAGGCAACTCAGGCGCGCATGGCTAGCGCCAGCGGCGATGAACGCGATGCGCTTGACGGCGAACAGCATGCCCTCAAAATCTGCGCCAATTCGACAAGCTACGGCATTTGGATGCAGGTCAATGTGTCCAAGAAAGCGCAACGATTCACAGCCACGGTCATTGGGCATGACGGCAAGGCATTCGCCCGCGAAACCGACAAGGCTGAAAAACCCGGCGAGTATTTCCACCCCTTGCTGGCATCGCTCATAACGGGGGCGGCGCGATTGATGCTGGCGATAACGGAATGCCAGATTGCCAATCATGGCCTCGAATGGGCATTTTGCGATACGGACAGCATGGCCATTGCCAAGCCCGATACGATGACCGGCGATGAATTCCGTCAACGGGTTTCCGAAATTGCCGATTGGTTTGCCGCACTCAATCCCTATGGCTTTGACGGATCGATCCTGAAAATCGAAAGCGAGAATTCCTCGCTCGCAACCGACGACCCGGAGCCGCTCTATTGCTGGGCCGTTTCATCGAAGCGATATGCGTTATTCAATCTCGCCAGCGATGGCAGACCGATCTTGCGAAAGGTATCAGCGCATGGGCTGGGCCATTTACGGCCACCCTATGATGCAAAGAATGCGCCAGCCAACATTCCAGCCCCGCCGGAACAGGCATTGCGCAGCGGTGTAGAACGTTGGCATTGCGACCTGTGGTTTCAGATTGTGTCTGCTGCCCTTGCTGGAAAACCAGATTTGCCAAGGCTCGAATATCATCCGGCGATGAACGCTCCGGCGATCAGCCGCTATGGCGCAACCGCGCCGGAACTGCTGCGCTGGTTTGACGGATTCAACGCCAAACGGCTCTATCGCGATCAGGTGAAGCCCTTTGGTTTCCTTCTATCGCTTAGCGCGAAGCGCAACTGGAAAGGCGAAGAAGTCATTGCGCCAAAAAGCCGCAAGGGCCGCCCGCCAAAAGTGCAACCGCCCAAGCCGGTTGCTCCGTTCGATACCGATCCGGCCAAGATTGCCGCCACAGCCTTTGACCGGGAAAGCGGTAAGCCGGTGCCTGCCACGGCTCTGCAAACCTATGTGGAAGCGCTTGTCCAATATCACCTGCACCCGGAATCGAAATTCCTTGGCGGCGACTATCGCGAAACGGGCACCACGCGGCGGCGACATATCCGGGCAAGCGGCATTCGCCATATCGGCAAGGAAGCGAACGAATGGGAGCGGCAAGCCATGCTGGGCATCAATGGCGAACTCAATCCCGATTACGGCCTGTCCGAAGATAGCCTTGTGCAGCTCTTACGCGAGCTGGCCAATCTGGCTGCTACTATGGGCGCGGGCGAAGCAGCAAATGCACTGCGCATCGCGCCAAGTCGGCTGCGATCGATCCTTGTCGGCAAGCTGCCGCCGAACGGCGAGACTGTCCGCATCCTTGCCGCCCGCCTGCCATTGGCCACGAGGCGGGCCGAAAATCTGTGCGAAGTACGCGCCAACGAGTTGCAACGGCTGCGCGAATTGGTTCAACTGCATGGGCTGCGAGGGGCTGCGCGCCTGCTTGGCATCGATCCGTCGAACTTGAGACGGAAGTTGAAGTCGCCCATTTGAATCAGGTTTGGCAAATGGCAGCACAGCGGCTGAAAAAATGGGGGCCGTAGCCCCCACCTTATTTGGTGCAATCAAGTTGCTTGTTAACAACCAGACCGCGATTTCTGAAGTCTTGAACCTATCATAGTTCTTGCCTTCGTCAAGCCGGTGCTTACCAATCGAGCGGTTTGAACAAGGGGCACCATTGGATGGCGACGCGGCTCGGACTGGACATCGGCACGAACAGCATCGGTTGGTGCCTCTTCGATCTTGATGAACGCCGCGATCCAATTGGCATCCGCGACATCGGCGTCCGCATCTTTTCCGATGGGCGCGATCCCAAGTCAGGTGCTTCGCTGGCGGTTGACCGGCGCGATGCGCGGGCGATGCGGCGGCGGCGTGATCGCTATGTCCGCCGCCGCTCAGCGCTGCTGGAGGCACTGATCGATACCGGTCTGATGCCCGCCGATGCCCGGGACGCCAAAGCGCTGGCCGGGTGCGATCCCTATGCCCTGCGCGCGGCAGCGCTGGATGGAGCGTTGAATCCCCACCTGCTGGGCCGGGCGTTGTTCCATCTCAACCAGCGGCGCGGTTTCAAATCGAACCGCAAGGCCGAACGCAAGGCGGGGGATGACAAGGAAGGCGGCAAGATCGCGGGTGGTGCGAAAGCGCTGGATTTGGCGATGGGCGATCAGACCTATGGCCAGTTCCTCAACGGGCAGCCCATTAAACGCGTGCGGATGCGCGCTGAAGGGGATGGCTATGACTTTTACCCGGAACGCCGCCATATGGAGGCCGAATTCGATGCAATCTGGGCCGCACAGGCCGCACATAATCCCGCTCTGCTAACCGATGCCGTCCGCGACCGGCTGCGTCGCATCATCTTTTTCCAGCGCCCGCTGAAAGCACCGAAGGTCGGCGGTTGCACCTTTTTCAACGAAGAGCCGCGCCTGCCCAAAGCGCATCCGCTGTTTCAGGAACGGCGGCTGTATGAGGAGGTCAATCAGCTTGAGATTACCAGAGCGGGAGCGCCATCGCGCAAGCTGACGCTCGATCAGCGCGACAAGATCATTCTTAAGCTCAAGTCTGCGAAGACGGCGAGCTTCTCAGGCCTGTCGAAATTGCTCAAACTGGCCGATGGCGAAAGCTTCAACAAGGCTAGCGAAAACCGCACCGGTCTTGTTGGCAATGAAATCTTCGCCTCGTTCAGCGACAAGAAGTGCTTTGGCCCGAACTGGGCGCATTTCGATGCCGGAACACAGTGGTCGATCATCGAAGCGGTGGCGGAAGAGGAAGACCCCGTTCGCCTTTACGATTGGCTGATGGCAACGCACGGCGTCAGCGCCGAACAGGCCGAAGCCATCGGGCGTGTGCGCTTGCCCGAAGGTCATGGTCGTCTGGGCGAAACCGCGAGCCGGAAGATTCTCGCTGAACTCAAGAAGGATGTGGTGACTTACGATAAGGCAGTGGAGGCCGCGCTCGGCAAATCCCACAGCGATTTCCAGACGGGTGAGATACTGGACCAACTGCCCTATTACGGTGAAATCCTCTCGCGCGAGATTCCGCCCGGCTCGCTCGATCCGAAAGACAGTGAAGAAGCCCGCTGGGGCAAGATCACCAATCCCACCGTGCATATCGGACTGGGCCAGCTCCGCCGTCTGCTCAATGCTATCATTAAAGCGCATGGCCGCCCCGATGAGATCGTCGTCGAGCTGGCGCGCGAACTGAAGCTCAGCGAAAAGGACAAGGCCGAACACAACAAGCGTATCAGTGCGAACACGCGCGCGGCGGAAGCCCGGTCGAAGAAACTGCTGGAAAGCGAACAGCGCGACAGCGGGTCCAACCGGGCGTTGCTCAAATTGTGGGAAGATCTCAATCCGAACAACCCGCTGGACCGGTGCTGCCCGTTCTGCGGGCGTCACATCGGCCAACTGGCGCTGTTCACCGAAGAAACCGAGATCGAACACATCATCCCTTATTCCCGTTCCTTTGACGATAGCGCCGCAAACAAGGTCATCGCGCATCGCAGCTGCAACCGGGAAAAGGGCAACAAGACGCCTTGGGAAGCGTGGGGACATACCGAACGCTGGGCGATCATCGCTGAGCAAGTGTCGCGGCTCCATAAATCGAAGCAATGGCGTTTTGCGCCGGATGCGATGGAAAGGTTCGATCAGGACGGCGGTTTCATCGCGCGTCAGTTGACCGACACGCAATATCTGTCGCGGATGGCACGGACCTATCTGTCCAGCCTCTATCCCGAACGTCCATCGGATCGTTTGCCCGGCGAGGGCGTCAAAGGGGTTTACGTCATTCCCGGTCGCATGACTGCAATGTTGCGGCGGCTATGGGGCCTGAACGAACTATTGCCCGATCATAATTATGTCGAAAACCCGCACAGCGGGGCGCCGAAGAACCGGCTCGATCATCGCCACCATGCCATTGACGCGGCGGTCGTAGCGGCAACGGATCGCGGTTTGCTCAACGCAATTTCCAAGGCTGCGGGCCGTGCCGAGGATCAGAATCTCGACAAGCTTTTCGATGGCCTGCCCAAGCCTTGGGAAACATTCCGCGAAGACCTGCGCGATGCCCTCAGCCATGTAGTTATCAGCCATAAGGCCGATCATGGCCGCAAGGGCGTTCCCTCGAAGGGGCACGATACAACTGCCGCACGGCTACACAACGATACTGCTTATGGACTGACGGGAATGGTCAGTGACAGCGGCTTGCCGATTGTCGTTCACCGTGTGCCACTGCTCAGCCTCAAACCGGCTGACATCACCGATCCCATCCGTATCCCGGACGCAGCCCTGCAACGAGCGCTGTGGGGGGCAACCGAGGGTTTGTCGGGCAAGGATTTCGAGGCGGCACTCGACAAGTTCTCGAAATCGGACCCTGTGTTCAAGGGCATCCGTCATGTGAGAGTGCGGGAGGTTCTGAGCGTAATTCCGATCCGTGATGCTTCGGGTCGCGCCTTCAAGGCCTATAAAGGAAGTTCAAACGCGCGCTTCGATGTCTGGCAGATGCCAGACGGAAAATGGAAGTCAGTCACCGTTTCGACATTCGACGCTCATCAAAAATTTCCTACAGATACGCGGCCACATCCGGCGGCCAAGAAAGTTCTTAGCCTCAAACAGAATGACTTGATTGCCATCGAGCGCAATGGCGGTCCACGCGAGATCATGCTCGTCAAACAAATCTGGCCAACGCAAGTCAGCCTTGTCGGACACCTTGAGGCAGGAAAACTCGACGAAAGAAATAAATCTCCGCATGACCCGTTCAAGTTCTTCTCTCCGGCTGCCGGTGGCCTCAAGAAGCTAAAAGCCCGCCAGATTCGTATCGACGAACTTGGTCGCATCTTCGATCCGGGGCCGCGTTAACCAGTCATTATCCATGATGTGCCAGTTTTTACTCCCGAAAGGCTGGCCATGGACCGCATCGTCGATATTGCCACGGATGATCTGCACCTGTCCGCCTATCGTGGCTTTCTTGTCGTCAGCTTGGATCGTGAGGAACAGGGCCGGGTTGCGCTCGACGATATACAGGCGGTTATCGTTCATGCGCACGGCGTAACCTGGACGACCAGTCTTGTCGTCGCGCTCGCCGAACGCGGCGCGGTCATGGTGCTGTGTGCGGCCAACCATTCGCCAGTAGCTATCATTTCACCCATTGATGGTCATCATGCCCAGGCTGCCAGGATGCGGGCGCAATGGGATGCGCCTCGCCCGCTGTTCAAACAGCTCTGGCAGAAAATCATTGTCGCCAAAATTGCCATGCAGGCGTCATTGCTGGCGGCGCAAGGCAGAACGGAAGCCAATGCGCTCATGCTGATGGCGCGGCGCGTTCGCTCCGGCGATCCGGACAATCTGGAGGCGCAGGCCGCGCGAAAATACTGGCCCGCTCTGATGGGGAGTGAATTCCGCCGCGATCAGAATGCCGACGGTGCCAATGCCCTGTTGAACTATGGCTACACAGTCATGCGATCATGCGTTGCACGCTCAATCGTTGGGGCAGGGCTTCACCCGGCAATCGGGCTGCACCACCATAACCGTCTCAACGGTTTCGCGCTGGCGGACGATCTGGTCGAGCCGTTCCGTCCGTTGGTTGACGGGCTGGTCCGGCGAATGACCGACGAAGACATCGACACCGTCACCCCCGAAGCAAAGCAACGTCTGGCGCGTCTGATCGGCCATGATCTGCGCCTCGGCGGGGCCGTCTCGCCTGTGTCCGTGGCAAGCCAGCGCCTGGCCCAATCGCTTGCCCGGAGCTTCGAAGAACGCAAATCGGTACTGGCCTTGTTCGATCCGCCTGACGCCCTCGATTGGTCTGCGCTTGGGCAACCGGCGGCGATTGAACCATGAACCTGAGTGGATACCGGCTGATGTGGATATTCGTCATGTTCGACCTGCCCGTGGACACAAAGGAACACGCGCGGGAAGCAACCAAATTTCGGGAGTTTCTGCTTGATGAAGGCTTCGAAATGAGCCAGTTTTCGATCTATGCTCGGTTCTGCAACGGCAAAGAACACTATGAGACTTATCTTCGGCGAATTGAGGCTCACCTGCCCGAACGCGGGGAGATTTATGTGCTCAACTTTACCGATAAGCAGTATGAAAATATCATCCGGTTTTCGAGTCAGCGCCGTCAGCGGCAACGAAAAAACCCGGATCAGCTCGCCATGTTCTGACGATTTGCCGCATTTTTGCTATGACAGATGGAGGCTTTTCCAGTCTCAATTCAACTGGTTAGGCACCCATCTGTCATAGCATTTCAGAAATCGCGGTCCAGCTGCAACCGTTGGCGTCATAGCATCATTCAGAACCCAGTTGCGCCATCGACGTGTTGTCATAGCATTTCAGAAATCGCGGTCCAGCTGCAACCGGTGCTCACCAGATAACGCCGCGTCATAGCATTTCAGAAATCGCGGTCCAGCTGCAACACTGAGCGGGCGGCGATCTCGACCGTCATAGCATTTCAGAAATCGCGGTCCAGCTGCAACATGCAGCGCCCGGAAGCTGTCACCATGGCGGCGCTGTCATAGCATTTCAGAAATCGCGGTCCAGCTGCAACGAAACTTGCGCGTCCAGCGCGACTGTCGAATACGGTCATAGCATTTCAGAAATCGCGGTCCAGCTGCAACACAAGGTACCATGTGTCTGCCGATTATTACGACGGGTCATAGCATTTCAGAAATCGCGGTCCAGCTGCAACAGCAGGGCGATGTGACGCTTTCCGTCGAGCGTCATAGCATTTCAGAAATCGCGGTCCAGCTGCAACTAAACAGTCAACTCGGCTTGCCATACTCGTCGCTTGAAGGAGTGGTCATAGCATTTCAGAAATCGCGGTCCAGCTGCAACGGTCCAGCCTCATGCCGACGCGTTCCGTGGACGTCATAGCATTTCAGAAATCGCGGTCCAGCTGCAACTCAGCGCTGACTAGCTCCCAATTGTGCGCCGTCATAGCATTTCAGAAATCGCGGTCCAGCTGCAACCGCTCCCCCCCCCCCCCCCCCGGAAATGAAGTGTGGTCGCAATCTCATTTTCCGGTAGCTATCACTATACCCCCTCCCCTTGCGGGAGAGGAGCCGAAAGTGCTCGCCGGTCCCGATGGCACCAATCAAAAATCCGCCGCCACCGTCAAATTCAGCCGCCGCCGCTCTTCGATCTGCACGGTGTTGGCAGCGACCACTTTCCAGCTGGCGGTGTCGAACAGGTTCAACACCAGCAAGCGGTAGCTCATCGGCACCTTGCCAAGCGTGAATGACTGGCGCAGCCCGAGATCGAACGCAGCATAACCCGGCACCATCAGTTGCCTGCCGCCCAGCGCCGCTGACTGGCCGCGCCCCCACCGCCCGCTCGCCGACGTAGGTCAACGAGGCTGTCGGCGTGAGTCCGCCGAAAATGCCGGTGCGGTAGTTGGCATCGATCTTGGCGAACAGCGACGGCGTGCCCGCCGGGCGCTCGCCGACGAGGCCGGCGTCGCGCGCCGCGCCGATCACCTGCGGCTGCATCAGCACCGCGCCAGCGAGCACGTGCAACCGCTTGCCGAACTGGCCCGACAGCGAGGCCTCGATGCCGCGATGGCGCACCGTGCCCAGCGGGGCGAAATCGCGGTTCGCATCGAACGAGAAGTAGGGCTTGGTGATCTGGAAGGCATCGACCACCAGCTGGCCATGCGGGAACTTCCAGCGCAATCCGCCCTCGTATTGCCGGGTGCGCGTGGCGGCCAGCTGCACATTGCGGTTCCTAGCGTTTTCCGGTGCCAGGCCGCTGTCTTCGAGCCCGCGCTGCATGCCGGCATAGATCGACAGCGCCAGCGAGGCATGGAGCGTGACGGTGGCATTGTACAACCAGGGATCGTCGCGGCTCCCGGTCACGAGGTCGTTGCTGCCTGCGGTGACGCTGGCGCGATAGCGCGCTTTCTGCACACCGAGATTGATCGACAAGCGGTCGGCGAGGCGACCATTGTAGCCCAGCATCAGCGACGATTGCCGCACCTGCCCGGTGTTGGGCGCGGAAAACTGGAATTGCGGCTGCATCTGGGGATCGCGCTCGCCATAGACAACCGTGCCGAATTCGCGCCGATCAGAGCCGCCGGTCTGCGTCACCCGTTTGCGCGCGCGAAAGCCGGCGATCAGGCGGTGCTGCCAAGCCCCGGTCCTGAAACTGTAGAACAGCTGCGCCTCGCCGCTGGTCGAGCGGATGCGGTGCAAGGGGTCGGCTATCACCAGGTGGCTGGCGAGCGGGGCACTGACGCTGTCCCCCGGCAGGATCGCATAGATTTCCGAATAGTTTTCCGGTCGGTCGCCCACCGCGCGGAACAGCCCGGCGCGGATCGACAGCCCGCCGGTCAGCCGCCCGCGCACCACGCCGCCGAACTGGTGGTTGCCGTAGTGCCCGCTCGCCCAGCTCTGGCCGAGATATCGCCGCTTTTCCGGCAGCGGCGGCAACGCCGCATCGCCCACGACTGTCAGCGGGCGGACATGGTTCTGGGTGAACTGGGACACCGAGGCGAACGGTGCCACTTCGAGCCCGCCCAGTCGGGCGATGAAGCGCGCCGGTCACGCCATAGGCCTCGTTGCCCGACCCGTCGGTCTGCCGCAGGTCCGACTGCGCCCCGCCGCCGACAAAGGCAAACTTGCCCTTGACCAGCGGCACCCGCAGATCCCACTCGCGAATGTAGCCGCCATAAGCCATGACATTGTAGCCCAGGCTGGTGCCCAGCTCGGTCGGCATCGCCTTGAGGCGGTATTCGATGATCCCGGTCGGGGCCTGGAACGGATAGTTTTCGGCGGTGAAGCCGACGCGCACGACATTGCCCTGCCGCAGCCGCGCCGAAAGCGCGCCCACCGGATCGTAATAGACCCCGTCGACCCGCGCATTGCCGGCGCGCGCCGGGCTGAAACCACGGGTATCCTGTTCCGAATAGATGCCGGTCTGCTCAAGCCCGACCGAGGAACCGAAAGCGTCGTCGGCGCTGTTGACCGCGTTTTCGGCGGCGCGCTGCGCCAGTGCGGTGCCAGGCAGCGCGAGCGCGGCGAGAACCGAAGCGGCGGAAAACGAAAGGCGCGAATGTCGCATGCCCGGTCCAAAGCAAGCGCGCGGGCAATGCGCAAGGCAAAAAGCTAAGCTAGCTAAGTATTTTTGGCGGGGTGTGACTTTGTCACGAAATCGAGAAGCCGGCATCGACCGCCAGCGTCTGGTTGGTGACATAGCGCGCAGCGGGCGTGGCGAAATAGAGCACCGCGCTGGCGATGTCGCGCGGCTCGCAAAAGCCCAGCGGGGTACGCCGAATGCCCGGCCCCAGCGCCGGCGGCCCCTTCGCGCCGATCGCGCCGGGGGTGCCGACGCCGCCGGGCAGCACGGTGTTGACCGTGATCGCGTGCTCGGCCAGCTCCATCGCGGAGGCCCGGGTGAGTGCGGTGAGCGCGCCCTTCGACGCCATGTAGGCGGCAAGGCCATGCACTGCCTGGCCAATCAGGCTCGACGAGGCGCAATTGACGATCCGCCCGCCCTCGCCGTTCGCCACCATTGCCTTGGCGATCTCGCGAATCATCAGGAACGGACCGCGCGCGTTGATCGTCTGGTTCAGCTCCCAATGCGCGACACTGCCCTCAAGCAGCAGTTCGCGGTGCTGCACCCCGGCGTTGTTGACCAGCAACCAGGGCGTGCCGTACCTGACAACGACTTCGGCGCAAGCCGCGATCACCGAGGCTTCATCGGCGAGATCGACCGCCACCGCCGCTGCTTCATGCCCCGCCGCGATCAGCGCTTCGGCCTGCCGCTGCGCCGCCGCGCCGTCGATGTCGGCGATCACCACCCTGGCCCCGGCCTCAGCGAGCACGTCGGCAATGCCCACGCCGATGCCGCTGGCTCCGCCGGTGACCAGAGCGAGCTTGCCATTCAGACTGAAGGCGTCACCGCTCACCGAACTGTGCCTTTTGATCGAGGGCCGACCTGGCAGTTTCCTCGCGCGGGACAATCGCGTGCGCGCGGACGGTCTCGGCGCGGTCATCGATTCCGCTGATCAGCCGCGCCCTCTCGACGTTGCCCGGCGTACTGACAATCCACACCGGGCCATTGGCGATATTCTCCAGCCCCTCACGCGCCACGTTGGCGCAGGTCTCGGCCAGTTCGACCGGCATCCCCAGCCGCGCCATCGCCGGCGTGGCGGTGAAGCCGATGACGAGATGCAGCACATCGATGCCCAGGGGCTGGCATTCGAGCCACAGCGCCTCGGTGAAAATCCGGCTGAAGGCCTTGGCGCCGGTATAGGCCGCCAGCGTCGGTGATCCCAGATAGCCGCCCGACGAGCCAGTCAGGATTATCCCGCCCTGCCCCCGCGACCTTCATCAGCGCGCCAAAATGGCGGCTGAGATTGGCCTTGCCAAGCACGTTGATCGCGATAATCGACTGAGTCACTTCTGCTGGCAAATCGACGAACAGCCCGCGCGTGTTGTTGGCACCTGCATTGTAGACCAGCAGGCCGACCTCGATGTCATCGGTCACTTCGCGAATGCGATCCAGCACGTCCGGCCTGCTCAGATCCGCCGACAGCACGCGCACTTCCGCCCCGCCCGCTTCCAGCTCGGCCTTGATCTCCCCCAGCGGGCCGGGCTTGCGCGCGTGAGCACCAGCTTGAAGCCGTCGGCGGCCAGCGCCCTGGCGAATTCCGCTCCGACCCCTTCCGAACCGCCGACCACCAGTGCCCAGGGGCCGTATTTTGCCAGGTTCATGTCCTCTCCCGTAATCTGGGCGGGAGATATTGACGACCTGACTCAGGCCGCCTGCTTCGCCCGCTCGGTTGCTTCGAGATTGAGCATGTCGGCCAGCAGGAAAGCAAGCTCGATCGACTGCGCGGCGTTGAGGCGCGGATCGCAGTGGGTGTGGTAGCGGTCGGCGAGCGCCGCGTCGGTGATGGCCACCGCGCCGCCGGTGCATTCAGTGACGTCCTGCCCGGTCATCTCGATGTGGATGCCGCCGGCGTGCGTCCCCTCGGCACGGTGGACAGCGAAAAAGCCCTTCACTTCGGCAAGGATGCGCTCGAACGGCCGGGTCTTGTAGCCGCTTTCGGCCTTGATGACATTGCCGTGCATCGGATCGCACGACCACACCACCGGATGCCCCTCGCGCGCCACCGCGCGCACCAGTTTGGGCAGGCCATCTTCCACCTTGTCATGGCCGAAGCGGCTGATCAGCGTCATGCGCCCCGCCTCGCGGCCCGGGTTGAGCGTGTCGAGCAGCCTGAGCAGCGCGTCGGGCTCAAGGCTGGGTCCACACTTCATGCCGATCGGATTGCCGACTCCGCGCAGGAACTCGACATGCGCCGATCCGTCGAAGCGGGTGCGGTCGCCGATCCACAGCATGTGCGCCGAGCAATCGTACCAGTCGCCAGTCAGCGAATCGCGGCGGGTCAGCGCCTGCTCGTATGGTAGCAGCAGCGCCTCGTGGCTGGTGAAGAAGCTGGTGCCCTGCAATTGCGGCACGGTTTCGGGATCGACCCCGCAGGCAGCCATGAAATCGAGCGACTTGCCGATGCGGTCGGCCATTTCGCCAAATCGCTTTGCCCAGGGGCTGCGACCGATGTGGTCGAGCGTCCACTGGTGGACCTGGCGCAGGTTGGCATAGCCGCCATTCGCAAACGCGCGCAGCAGGTTGAGCGTCGCCGCGCTCTGCCCATAGGCCTGGATCATCCGCGCCGGATCGTTGCGGCGGGTGGCATCCTCGAACTCGATGCCATTGATGATGTCGCCGAAATAGCTGGGCAATTCCTTGCCGCCGATGGTCTCGGTCGGTGCCGAACGCGGCTTGGCGAACTGCCCGGCCATGCGCCCGACCTTCACCACCGGCTGCTTGCTGGCAAAGGTCAGCACCACCGCCATCTGCAGCAGCACGCGAAAGGTATCGCGGATGTTGTCGGCGCTGTGTTCGGCGAAGCTCTCGGCGCAGTCGCCGCCCTGGAGCAGGAAACCGCGCCCTGCGGCGACCTCGGCGAGATCGGCCTTAAGCGCGCGCGCCTCGCCAGCGAAGACCAGCGGCGGGAATTTGGCCAGCGTCGCTTCCACCCCGGCGAGTTCGCTCGCGTTCAGATAGGCCGGCAGGTGCCGCGCTTCCTGCGCCTTCCAGCCGTCGGGGGTCCAGTTACTTGCCACGGGTTCGCTCCTTTGCAGGCGGCGGCGCATAGCGGGCGCGGGCAGAGTGCAAGATTCGGCGAAAATGGTCCGGCCTGCTCCATTTTCACGAAGTGCAAATGGGGAGGGACTTGCGGGATGCAAAGACTAGCGCGCCGCCGGCCTGGCCCCGGCGACCGTGCTTTCCGGCACCACCGCCAGCCGCCAGCTCTTCTGCGGGTCGAGGTATTTGCGCGCCAGGGCTTGCATCTTTTGCGGCGTGGTCTGGGTGTAGTCGGTCAGCAGCGTGCGCACTGCGGCGAAGCGCGCGGGCTCGCTGGTCGCGCCTTCGAGCTGGCCCATGAAAAATGCCGAACTGGTCGTGGCGCGGTTGAGCTGCTGGCGCAGCGGTTCGATCACCCGCATCAGTTCGTCGTCGCCGGGCGGGCGGGCGATGAGATCGGCGGCGATTTCCTGCGCGGCGGCGAAGAAGGCCGGCGCGGCTGCCGGCTGGATCTGCGCATAGGCCGAGATCGAACCGCCGCTGTCGAGATCGAGCGGCCAGCTATTGGCGACCTGCGGCGCATAGCTCGCCCCCAGTTTCTCGCGCATCCGGTCGAGCAGGCGGTTGTTGAACAGCTGGGCGAGGATTTCGAGCTGGCGCGATTCGCTCACTCCGGCCATGCCGCCGCCGGTCGGCCAGCCGACCACTGCCGCCGCCTGATTGGCATCGCCGCGATGGGTGAGCACCAGCGGCTGCGCGTTGGGGCCCGGGAAGCGTGCAGACGCCGGCGCGGTGCCCCGGGGCAGCGGCTTGCGCTTGCGCAGCGCGCCAAATGTGCGTTGCAGCGCGGCGAGCGCCGAATTGCGGTCGAAATCGCCAAAAATCTGCACTTCGATCGGCCCGGTCGCCAGCGCCTTTTGCCACAGGGCGCGGAAACCCGCCGGGGTCGCCTTCTCGATGTCGGCCGGGGTGGCGGTGCGGAAGCGCGGGTCACGGTCACGCTGGAGATACTTGAGGTCGCGTTCGAGCACACCCTGCGGCGTCGCCGAAAAGGCATCGTACTGCAACCGCGCCGCCGCCTTGGCGCGCAACACCGGGTTCGCGTCCCAGCGCGGCGTCGCGAATTTGGCGGCGAACAGATAGAGCTGGTCGGCCAGATCGGCGCTGCGGGTGTCAGCGGAAAACTGGAAAGCGGCATCCTCGATCTTGAAATCGAAGCCCATCTTGCGCCCGGTGGCGATGCGATCGAGCTCTTCCTGGCCCAGCGGCCCGACCCCCGAGCCGACCAGCGCCATTTCGCCCAGAGCAATGTAGGCCGCATCCCCCGAGCCGAACGAGCGGTATCCGCCGCCGAAGCGCACCTTGACGCTCATCCGCCCCGGCTCTTCCGGGGTGCGCCAGATCAGCGCCTTGACCCCGTTGGCGAATTCGACCTGCTCGATCCCCAGCAGGCCCGACGGCGCGAGGCTGGTGAGCTTGCCCGGCTTGCCGATCGGCGGCAGTTCGTCGAAGCGGATCGGCCTGGCGGCTAGCCGGACATTGCCATTGGCGCTGACCGGCGCGAGCATGGCCTGGCGCAGCGCGGCGGCATCGCCCTCGCCCGCGCTCGGCGTGATCAGGATCGCGCGGGTGACCGTGCCGCCGAACAGCGTGCGGGTATGCGCGAGCACCGCTTCGGGGGTGAACATCGGTTTGGAGCTGCGGAAGATGCGCAGCACATCCGCCGGCGCGGCGACAGTCTCGCGAATGTCGAGCGCGGTGACCAGATCGTCGGCGACCTTAGAGCCTGGGAGCAGCGCCTGCTGCTCGACCGGCACCTGATAGGCGATGTCCAGTTCCGCCGCCTCGCGGTCGATCTCTTCCTGGCTGGGCGGGCTGGCGAGCGCATCGGCGATCACCGCGCGCACATCGGCGAGCGCGCTTTTCCAGTCCGGCCCCAGCGGCGTGACCATGACGAAAGTGCCATCGACCGAGCGGCTGACGTCCTGCTGCTGGACCTGCGCGGTCAGGAAGCTCCCCCCGGCGCGCGCCTTGGCCTCCAGCCGCCGGTTGATCAGCGCCTGCGACAGCGCATCGACCATCAACCCCTGGTTGTAGGCGATAGTGTCGTTGATCTGCCGCCACGGCCGCAGCACGGCAAAGCTCAGCCCGCGCGGCAATTCGGCTTCGACCAGCACGCGGGTCTCGCCGACCGGGGCGGTCTCCGCCGCCGCGCCGGGAGCCGTCGCCGGCGTGGATGGCATGGGGGCGACGGGATCGCCGAAGCTGGGTGCCGGCTGGGGCTTGCCGATGCCGCGCCAGCTGCCGAACCATTTGGCTATCATGCCCGCGAGCGCCGCCGGATCGGCATCGCCTGCCGCGATGACCACCGCGCTTTCCGGTCGATACCAGCGCGAGTGGAAGGCGCGCACACTGGCCGCTGTCGCGCCCTGCAACGCTGCCTCGGTGCCGATCGGCGAGCGGCTGGCGAGCAATTGCCCGGTGTAGAAGGTTTCACGCGTCGCTTCCTGCACCCGCTCGCCCGCACCGCCGCGTTCGCGCTTTTCGGCGAGTACGATCGGCACTTCGGTATGGATGTCGCTCTCCGACAGCGTCGGTGCCGCCATCATGCCCGATAGCAGTTTGAAGCTCTCGTCGATCGAGGCCGAAGTCGCATTGGGCAGGTCGAGCTTGTAGGCGGTATGCGTCGGGGTGGTCTCGGCATTGGTATCGTTGCCGAAGCTGGCGCCGAGTCGCTGCCAGGTGGGGATTGCCTGGGCCTCGCCGAGGTATTTCGACTGGCGGAACACCAGATGCTCGATCAGGTGGGCATAGCCGCGCTCGTGGTCGCGCTCGTGCAGCGAGCCGGCATCGATGCGAATGCGGATCGAGACCTGATCGGGCGGCACGCCGTTGCGGCGCACCGCATAGCGCAGGCCATTGGGCAACTCGCCGAACACCCAGTCGGGATCGTGCGGCACGTCGCTGCCGCGATAGAGCCAGGGCTCGGTCGACTTGGCGATCGGCGCGGCGCGCGCGCGCGCCGGCTTTGCCAGCGCCGGCTGGGCGGCCAGCGCCGTCAATGGCAGGAGAAGGGCAAGCGAGCAGGCGAAACGGCGCGTCAGGTTCATGGCGCGCCGTATAGGTGCCTCGCGGATTAAGGGCCAGTGAATAGGAGGCCCATGCTACCCTGTCAGCGGGTCAGCCCTTCCGCTTCTTCAACGGCAGGACATTGCTGCCAGCCGCCACCACTTTGTTCGCCGCCGGCTGGGCCGCCGCAACTTCCATCTTGAAGATGAAATCACGAATCGCCGGATAGATCTCCGCCTGGAACTTCGTGCCCGAGAACACACCGTAGTGGCCGACGCCCTGCTGGAGGTGGTGGCCGCGTCGCTCTTCGGGGATGTTGGCGCAGATGTCGTGCGCCGCCTCGGTCTGGCTGGGCGGGCAGAAATTGTCGTTGGCACCTTCGACAGTGAGCAGCGCGGTTTCGCGGATCGCGCCGAAATCGACCAGTTCGCCCTCGAAGGTCATCTTGCCGGTGGGGATATGGTGATCGAAGAACACCTTTTCCAGCGTTTCGACATAGAACGTCTCGGCCATGTCGAGCACGGCGAAATATTCGTCGTAGAAATCGCGGAACCGCTCAAGTCCGTCCTCGTTGCCCTTGACCGAGTTCTTGACGAAATTGGTGTACTGCTTGACGTGCGGCATCGGGTTCAGCGAGATGAAGCCGTTGAGCTGGAGGAAACCGGGATAGACCCGCCGCCCAGAGCCGGGATATCCGCGCGGCACCTTGTGGATATTGAGCTTCTTGAACACGTTCAGCGGCACCGAGGTGGTGATCTTGTTGAGCACGTTGTTCGGGCTCAGCCGCGTATCGACCGGGCCGCCCATCAGGGTCAGCGTCATCGGCGCGCACATCGAACCGCGCGCCTCCATCGCGGCAACCGCGACCATTGCCGGCGGCGCGGCCTGGCACGTGGCGACGAGATGGGTGTTGGGCCCGAGTGTCTCGAGGAACTGCATCAGGTAGGAAACGTAGTCGTCGAATCCGAAATCGCCGGCTGACAGAGGCACCTGCCGCGCGTCCTTCCAGTCGGTGATGTAGGTGTCGAAATCGCGGGCGAAACCGCGGATGGTGTCTTGCAGCAGCGTCGCGTGGTGGCCCGACAGCGCGGCGGCGATCAGCACCTTGGGCTTTTCGCGCCCGTCATCGACGGGGAAGTGGAGCAAGTCGGCAAACGGCAGGCTCTGAACAACCTTTTCCTTCAGCCCGATCTCCAGGTCGCCGAGTTCTTCCCAGACCTGATAACGCGGTTTGCCATAGGTCTTGAGCTGGCGCGCGGGCAATTCCCAAGCCGTCGCCAATGCGCGCATGGCGAGCGAATCGCGCAGCGGATTGGTGCTGTGACGGACGAGATTCTGACCGGCATTGAGGAGATAATAGAGCGGCCGGGTCATGCGGCGCGCAGCTTCATAGGCTTGATAAATCAAAACTGATCCCCCTCTAAACTCCCGCCGGGCCTGGACTTGACGGCGGAAGTGCCGCGCCGAACCTCGTATTGACAGTAGTGTAACATCCATTTCGCAAAGCTGAACCGGAATCTGCGGTTTTCCCCATTTTCCCTTCGCATTTACGGTAAACTCTTCATTGCAATACATAAATTCCGGGCGCATCGCAAACCGGCGGGTAGGCCTTGGAACCCGCCTTCTTCGGCGCAGCGATTTTCTTGCCGCTGCGCTCGCCGCACCAGGCGGTCCAGCTTTCCCACCAGCTGCCGGGCAGCTTGGGCGATTGCTCCAGCCAGCTGTCGCCGTCGGGCGCACTGCGCGGTCCCATATAGTGATAGGCCTTGGGGTTGCCGGGAGGATTGACCAGCGCGGCAACATGGCCGCCATTGCTCAGCGCGAACGTCACATTTTTCGCGCCAAGGTGGGTGCTGGCCTGATAGCAGGCCTTCCAGGGAGTCAGGTGATCGGTGACCGCGCCAACGACGAAAGCATCGCACGTGAGCTTGCCCAGATCGACCGCTTCGCCCATGACCGATGACTTGCCCGGCTCGATGATCGCGTTTTGCTCGAACAGCGTGAGGAAATCCTCGTGCAGCTGCGCGGCCATGTTGGTGCAGTCGTTGTTCCACGCCAGGATATCGAAGGCCGCCGGCGGTTCGCCCATCAGGTAATTGTTGACCCAATAGTTCCAGACGAGATCGTTGGGGCGAAGCCAGGTGAAAATCTTGCCAAGTTCGGCACCCGGCAGGATGCCCTTCTTCGCCGACTTCGACTTGGCGACACCCAGCAACGCGGGGAGACGAAAGGCACCGAGCGCGGCATCGACCTTGAAATCCAGCATCGTCACGCACAGGGCCAGGCTGCTAACGCGGTCATCACCCTTGGCCGCCAGGTAGGCCATGACCATGGCCGCCGTGATGCCGCCGGCGCAGAAACCGACAAGGTTGATCTTGGGCTGGCCGGTAATCCCGGCAACCGCATCGATCGCGGCGAGCGCGGCTGCGGCATATTTATCCAGGCCCCAGTCGCGCTGCTCGGCTTGAGGATTCCGCCAACTGATGGCAAAATAATGCAGCCCCTGGCTGAGGGTATATTCGGCGAAGCTGCGGCCGGGCGCGAGGTCAGTGAAATAGAAACGATTGATCTGCGGCGGGATCAGCAGGACCGGCGTCTCGTAAACTTCGGCAGTGGTCGGCTTGTACTGGATCAACTCGAACATTTCATGCCGGAGGACGATCTTGCCCGGCGTGATTGCCAGATTGCCGCCAACCTCGAATTTCGATTCATCGACCTGCTTCGGCATCCCGCCATTGTTCTTGATGTCGCTGAGGTAGGCCGCAAGGCCCTTGGTCAGGTTCGTGCCGCCGGTCTCGATAGTCTTGGCCAGCGCCGCCGGATTGCCCAGCAGCGTATTGGTTGGCGCGAAAGCGCTCGTGACAATCGATGCAGCAAGCTCGACCCGCTGCTTGTTCTCGAGCGTGAGATCTTCGGGGATCATTTTCTCGACCGATTCGACCGTGGCGAGATAGGCCTGGGCAAGCCGCTTGTAGGCCGGGTTCTTGGTCCACGCCTCATCCTTGAAGCGCGCATCGCGCGGATCGGGGGCGATTGCAGAGCTTCCCGTGGCGATGGCAAACATGGTCTTGGTCAGCACCAGGCTCTGTTCCATCATGGCACGCGGACCGACATAACGCAGCAATGTGGCGAAGGGCCCTTCCGCGCCGAAGAATGCAGTGGAGGGTCCGTCTGCCCGGTCCACGGTGGCCTTTGCCTCGCCAGCCTTTGATTCGCTGTTCTTGTTTCGCGTTGCCATGCCGAATTCCTTTCCCGATCGATCATTCCTCTGCCCGACTATAAGAAGCCAGCCCGGCATTTGCCAGCATTCAAAGAGGAATTGCGTTGCCCTTGCCCCTAGTCGCCCTTGACCCTTCGTAGCCAGGGCCTACATGCCTCCAGCCATGTTCATCGAAACCGAAACCACGCCCAACCCGGCGACGCTCAAGTTCCTGCCCGGCGAGACAGTGATGCCTGCGGGCACCCGCGAATTCACCGACGACGAAGCAGCCCAGGCCTCGCCGCTCGCCGAGGCGCTGTTTTCGCTCGGCGATGTCACCGGCGTGTTCTTCGGACGCGATTTCATCTCGGTGACCGCCGCGCCGGGTGTCGATTGGAGCGCGCTGAAAGGCCAGGTGGTCGCGGTGCTGCTCGACCATTTCGTCTCGGGCGCGCCGCTGTTCGCACCGAACGCCAATGGGCCCGACGCCAGCGGCATCCTCGTCCCCGGCGAGGACGAGGACTATGGCGAGGACCCCGCCGACGCCGATGTCGTGGCGCAGATCAAGGACCTGATCGAAACCCGCGTGCGGCCCGCCGTGGCCAACGACGGCGGCGACATCGTCTATCGCGGCTTCCGCGAGGGTGTGGTCTATCTGCAGATGCAGGGCTCTTGCTCGGGCTGCCCTTCGTCGTCGGCGACGCTCAAGCAAGGGATCGAGAGCCTGCTCAAGCACTATGTCCCCGAAGTCGCCGAAGTCCGCGCCGCCTGAGACGCATGCCTGGCCAGCCTCATCAGCGATGAACCGACCGCTCCCTGACGAAGCGCTCGACCGCCTGTTCCGCAAGGGGCGGACCTTCAACGGCTATTTCGACACGCCGGTGACCACCACCCAGCTCGAACAAATCTGGGAACTGATGAAGTTCGGCCCAACTTCGGCCAACATGCTGCCCGCGCGGCTGGTCTGGTGCCTGAGCCAGGAGGCGAAAGACAGGCTCGCCGATTGCGCCAGCGGCAGCAATGCCGACAAGATTCGCAAGGCCCCCGCTGCCGTGGTTATCGGCATGGACCTTGACTGGCACGAACAACTGCCCGTGCTGTTCCCGCACAATCCGGGAATGAAGGACCTGTTCGGCGGCATGCCCGAGGCGGTGCGCGAGGCCATGGCGCTGCGCAATTCATCGCTGCAAGGGGCCTATCTGATCCTCGCCGCGCGCGCGCTGGGGCTCGATACCGGTCCGATGTCGGGGTTCGACAACGCCAAGGTCGACCAGGCGTTCTTCGCCGATGCGCCGCGGGTCAGATCGAATTTCATCGCCACGCTCGGCTATGGCGATCCCGCAACTATCTTCGAACGCTCGCCGCGGCCCGCCTTCGAGACCTTCAACCGCATCGCCTGAGCGCTTTCATGAAGACTCTCGTGATCGACTGCGCGACCGAGGCCTGTTCGGTGGCGCTGTTCGACGGAGAGCGCCACCTCGCTGGCGACTACCAGGTGCTGGGTCGCGGCCATGCCGAATTTCTGGTGCCGATGATCGCCGCGCTGCCTGGCAAGGGCCGCGCCGACCGCATCGCCGTGGCGCTTGGCCCGGGCAGCTTCACTGGCGTGCGGGTCGGCCTGGCGGCGGCGCGGGCACTGGCCTTTGCCTGGCAGGCAGAACTTGTCGGATACGGCACTGCGTCGCTGGTCGCCGCCATGGCCCGGGCGGAGCGGGGGGAGCGCGAACTCGCGGTGGTGATGACCGGCGGGCACGGCGAATTGTTCGTGCAGCGCTTCGATGCCAGCGGCGCGGCGCAGGGAGCGGTCGCCTCGCTGAGTCCCGCCGTCGCTGTCGCCGAAGTCACTGAAGACCTGCTCGCCGGCAGCCAGGCAACGGCGCTCGCCGAGCTGCGCGGGGCGGGCGAAGCGCTGGCGCTGTTACCCGATGCCAACCACTTCGCGCTGCTGCCCGCCGCCGCGCTTACCGCCGACATCCGCCCGCGCTATGGCCGCCCGCCCGACGCACGCTTGCCCGCGCAAGTTGCGGCGACCAGACCATGATCGCGCCAGCCGACGATATCGACCGGATCATGGCGGTGATGGCAACTGCCTTCGATCCCGGGTTCGGCGAGGCCTGGAACCGCCGCCAGCTCGAAGACGCCCTGCTCGCGGGCCACTGCCACTATCTGCTGGTCGACAGCGTGGGCGGGGTCCCTGCCGCTGGCCGGCCCGCCGCCGGCTTTTCGCTGTCACGCCACGGCTTCGGCGAGGAGGAACTGCTGCTCTTCGCGGTCGATCCCGCCTGGCGCCGGCGCGGTCTGGGTGCCGCGCTGCTCGACCGGTTCGCCGCCAGGGCACGCACGCGCGGCGCGGCGCGGCTGCTGCTCGAAATGCGCGACGGCAATCCCGCCGAACAGCTCTATCGCAACTTCGGCTTTGTGCCGATCGGTCGCCGCCCGCGCTATTACGGCGGGCCCGGTGGTATCCGTTTCGATGCGATTACCTTCGCTTGCGATCTCGATGACCTTGCTGGCGATGGCGGCGCAAGGACTTCTGGCTAGTTCAATTGAAAAACAGCTGACCTAAATGTCAGTAAATGCCGAATTCGGCCTTGTCGAGGTTCGCGAATTGGTTCAAACAGCCCCGCGTTTGCGGGGCAAGTCTCGCAAAGCTCCCGTACAGGATGCCGGGTCGCACAAAAGGCAAGGAACAAGAGATGGAAAGCTCACAGAACGACATGAACGAGACACTGATCACGCTAACTTCCGATATTGTCGCCGCTCATGTCAGCAATAACAATGTTACGGTCGATGATGTGCCTGCGCTGATCACCAATGTCTACGGCGCGCTCGCTGGCCTCGGCCAGGCCGCACCGGCACCGGAAAAACTGCCCGAACCGGCGGTTTCGATCCGCACTTCGATCAAGCCCGACTATATCGTCTGCCTGGAAGACGGCAAAAAGCTGAAGATGCTCAAGCGCCACCTGATGACGCATTACAACATGACCCCTGACCAGTATCGCACGCGCTGGGGCCTTGCCTCCGACTATCCGATGGTCGCGCCCAACTATGCCGAGAAGCGCCGCGAACTGGCCAAGAAGATCGGCCTCGGCCGCAAGCCCGGCGTCAAGCGCGGCCGCCCCGCAAAAGCGAAGGTCTGAGCCAAAAGTCCGATAGGGCTAACCGGTTGTAAATTCGTCCCGCCGGACTAATATCCGGCGGGACTTTTGGTTAACCGGATTGCACGTGCATCAACCTATCGACATCGAGGCGCTGTGCGCCCAGCGCGGTCTGCGTATCACCGAGCAGCGGCGCGTCATTGCGCGCGTGCTGTCGGACAGCGAAGACCATCCCGATGTCGAGAAGCTGCACCAGCGCGCCGCAGTGATCGATCCCGGCATTTCCATCGCCACCGTCTATCGCACGGTGCGCATGTTCGAAGAGGCCGGCATTCTCGATCGCCACGATTTCGGCGACGGCCGCTCGCGCTACGAAGCCGCGCCCGAAGCCCACCACGATCACATGATCGACGTCGAAAGTGGCAAGGTCATCGAATTCGTCGATCCCGAGCTCGAAGCGTTGCAACGACAGATCGCCGAGCGGCTGGGTTTCCGCCTGGTCGATCACCGCATGGAGCTCTACGGCGTGAGGCTCGACCGCAGCCCCGCCACGCGCGAGGAGTGAGCCAAGCCGCGCCCGTCCCGGCGATTGCACCGCTGGGCTGGCTGCGAATCGCGTTGCGCCTGATGGCGATGGTCACATGGCTGCTCGCCTGCGTGCCGCTCTACTATGCTTGGCGCTGGGCCCCACAAATCGTTGGCACACCCGATCCCTGGCCGCGCCGCTTCCTGGCCGGCATCAGCCGGCTGGCGGGGGTGCGGCTGCGCGTCGTCGGGGTGCGCGGCAAGGGCGGCGAATTCCTGCTCGCCAACCATGTCAGCTGGATCGACATTCCAGCCCTTGCCGCCGCCTCGGGCGCGGCCTTCGTCGCGCACGACGGGCTGGCGGGGGTGCCCTTGCTGCGCTGGCTGTGCGAGATGAACAGCACCGTCTTCGTCGCCCGCCACGACCGGACCAGTGTGCATCGCCAGGTCGAGCAGGTGCGCGAGGCAATTCGCGAATCCGGCACCCTGACGATATTTCCGGAAGGCACCACCAGCGACGGCACCGGGCTGCTGCCGTTCAAGAGCTCGCTGCTTTCCGCGCTCGATCCGCTTCCCGCCGGGATCGCCGTCCAGCCGGTGCTGCTCGACTACGGCCCCGATGCGCCCCGGATTGCCTGGGTCGGCGACGAGTCCGGCTTCGACAATTTCAAGCGCATCCTGGCCCGGCCACGGCCGCTCGAACTGACGGTACGCTTCCTGCCGCCGCTCGCCGGCGAGGCGCTGGCCAGCCGCAAGACCATTGCTGCGGCAGCGCGTGCGGCGATGCTGGCGGCGCTGAACCAGCGGGCGGGCTAAAGCCTTTCTGTTTCTGGATGAATCGCTATGGCCCGCTCCTCCTGAGGAGCGGCTGAGTGCTGAGCTTGTCGAAGCATCGAAGACGCGTCTCGAAGGACGCGCGCCAGGGTGGTTCGAGACGGGCCTTCGACAAGCTCAGTCCCTCCTCACCATGAGCGGATCTATTTGAAACAGAAAAACTCTAACGCGTCACATTGTAGGCCATCTGTCCGTCGTCGAGCTGGAAGCCGACCAGCAGTTCGAATGTCGCGCGCTGGACGGCGGCCCTGACTTCGGGCTCGGTCAACGGATCGACCGCCGCGTCCTGGTCGCCGGCGCGGCGCTTGCGGGTGATGCGTTCGCGAATCTCGGGCGGCAGGGTCGCCTCGGCGCGGTCGATGGTGGCCGAGGCCGTGCCCTGCGCCTGGGCGCGTTCCTGGCCGTCGGCGAAATTAAGCACCACCTGGCCGACCCGCTTGGTCACCACCGCCGAGCCGCCGCGCAGCACGGTAACGAAATAGGGCAAGGTCACCTGCCGGCTGCCTCGCGGATCAGCGCGGCGAGCGAGCACGTCGAAGGTGCTCGAGGCGAAGACCTTGCCCGAGCCGTTTTGCGCGCCGTCGTTGCACTGGCTGCGCAGGTTGGTCATCGCCGCAACCACGTCGATATCCTGCGCCAGTCGGCCGCCGCCCTGGCGGAACAGGGTGATGTCGCCGGTGTAGTCGGGAATGCCCACCGCCGGGCAGGTGCTGCGAACGGCGGTAATGCCGACGCCCTCATCGACGACCAACTCGCCCTTCGAGCGGCATCCGCCAAGCGCAGCCGCAGCGATTGCGAGGGAAAGCAGGCAGGCGCGGCGGTTCATCATGCAATTCCCAATGCTGCTGGTCGCGAGCTTCTGGCCCCCGGCCGACTTTGCCCGATGCCCTAGCGGCGCGAACCGCAAAGCGCTAGAGGCGCAATCATGAATGCACCCTTTCACAGCCCCGACCTGCCGCCGCAGCGGCTTCCGCTCAAGCTCCTCGTCGCCGCGCCGCGCGGATTCTGCGCCGGGGTCGATCGCGCCATCGCCATCGTCGAGTTGTCGCTCGAACGGTACGGAGCGCCGGTTTACGTGCGCCACGAAATTGTCCACAACCGCCATGTCGTCGATGGCCTCAAGGCCAAGGGCGCGGTGTTCGTCGAGGAACTCGACGAAGTGCCCGATGGCGCACCGGTGATCTTTTCGGCGCACGGCGTCCCCAAGATCATCCCCGAGACGGCGACCGCGCGCGGGCTCGACTGGCTCGACGCCACCTGCCCGCTGGTCAGCAAGGTCCACCGCCAGGCCGAACGCCAGATCCAGGCCGGACGGCACATCCTGTTCATCGGCCATCGCGGCCATCCTGAAGTGATCGGCACCCTGGGCCAGGTTCCCGAGGGCTCGATCACCCTGGTCGAGACGCTCGACGATGTCACGGCGCTCGATTTCCCCGCCGATGCACCGCTCGCCTTCCTCACCCAGACGACGCTGTCGGTCGATGATACCGCCGATGTCGTTGCCGCGCTGCAGCAGCGTTTTCCGGATATCGCCGGGCCGCGCGCCGACGATATCTGCTATGCCACCTCGAACCGCCAGGCGGCGGTCAAGGCGATCGCGCCGCAATGCCAGCTGGTGCTGGTGATCGGCGCGCCGAACAGCTCGAACTCGCGCCGGCTGGTCGAAGTCGCCGAACGCTGCGGATCGCGGGCCAAGCTGATCGAGCGCGCGTCCGATATCGAACTGACCTGGCTCGATGGAGTGAGCGTGCTGGGACTGACGGCGGGGGCCTCAGCGCCCGAATCGCTGGTGCGCGAAGTGGCCGCCTTGCTGGGCGAATGGCGCGACATCTCCGAAGATGTGGTGACCACCGCTGAAGAGCGCATGGTGTTCAAGCTGCCAGCCCAGTTGGCCAAATAGGCGCGGTCTGGGCGATGGCGGTCTACACCCAGCTGGGTGCCGAAGCACTGAGCGATATTGTCGCCCAGTTCGATGTCGGCGCTCTGATTTCGGCTAAGGGCATTGCCGAGGGCGTGTCCAACAGCAACTGGCTGATCGAAACCGCCGACCCGGCGGGCCGGAATGCGCGGTTCATCCTGACGATGTACGAACAGCGCACCAATGTCGAAGAACTGCCGTTCTTTCTCGGCCTGCTCGATCACCTCGCCGCGCAGGGCTGCCCGGTGCCGCGCACCATCCACGACCGCGACAACCGCCCGTTCCGTTTCCACGAGGGCAAGGCGCTCGCCCTGATCGAATTTCTCCCCGGGGTTTCGGTCGATGCACCGGTGCCGGCGCAGGCGCGCGCGGTCGGTGAGGCGCTGGCGCAGGTGCATATCGCCGCCGCCAGCTTTCCCGCCACACGCGCCAACGGCCTGGCGCTCGCCGACTGGCAGGCGCTGGCCTTGGCCTGCGGCAGCGACGGCTTCGAGACCATCCACCCCGAACTCGCCAGGCTGGTCGACCGCGAGCTCGACACGCTGGCGATGCACTGGCCTCAGGATCTGCCGCGCTCGGTGATCCACGCCGACCTTTTCCCCGACAACGTGCTGATGCTGGGCGACAGGGTCACCGGCCTGATCGACTTCTATTTCGCCTGCACCGACGTCACCGCCTACGACGTCGCGGTGACCCATGCCGCCTGGTGCTTCGATGCCGATGGCCGCCGCTTCGATACAGCGCTCTCGGCGGCGCTGCTCGCCGGGTACGATGCGGTGCGACCGCTTTCGCCGGCGGAGCGCGCGGCGTTGCCGCTGCTGGCGCAAGGCGCGGCGATGCGCTTCCTGATGACACGCGCCTACGACTGGATGAACACGCCCGCCGGGGCGCTGGTCACGCGCAAAGACCCGTTGGCCTTTGCCCGCCGCCTCGAATTCTATGCCGATCCAGCAAATGCGGCTATATTTGCTGCATGAGCGAAATGGCTGGCGAATCATGAAGCGTGTCGAGGTCTTCACCGACGGTGCCTGCAAGGGCAATCCCGGGCCGGGCGGCTGGGGGGCGATCCTGCGCATGGGCCGCCATGAAAAGGAACTGTGTGGCGGCGAGCCGGAGACCACCAACAACCGCATGGAAATGACCGCAGCGATCCGCGCGCTGTCGGCCCTGGTCGAGCCGTGCCAGGTGACCCTGCACACCGACAGTCGCTATGTCATCGACGGCATGACGAAATGGGTCGATGGCTGGAAGCGCAAGGGCTGGGTCAACGCCAGCAGGCAGCCGGTGCGCAACCAGGATCTGTGGCACGACCTGATCGAGGCGGCGCAGCGCCACACCATCGACTGGCAATGGGTGCGCGGCCATAACGGCCATGCCGAAAACGAACGCGCCGACAAGCTGGCGAGCGACGCGGCGGTTGCAGCGGGGAATGGTGCCTAAGCGTCGGACTTGTCAGCGGTCTCGGCACCCGGTCCATTCTTCTTGATCAACTCGATCGCGTTCTTGGCGCTGGCCTTGCTGGCATAGCCTTCGGTCCAGAAGATCGTTTCGGCATTGTAGCAGAAATAGGCGACAAATTCGCCTTTCTTGTTTTTGCGGATTTCAAAACGATGCGCCATGGTTTGCGACCCCCTGCGACCAAAAGAGACGCGGAACATAGCCTGCCGCGCAGAATTGGCTAGCAAAATCTGGATGGCGCATAGCGTCCCGGATCGACCTCGCCCCACTGCTCGCCAAGCAGCAGCCCCGCCGCCAGCCGCGCTGCGGCGGGCGCAGTCTGGATGCCGAAGCCGCCCTGCCCGGCGCACCAGAAGAAGCCCGGAACTCGGGAATCGAAGCCGAACACCGGCAGGCGATCGGGCGCGAAACTCCGGAGCCCCGCCCATTTGTGCTCAACGCGTTCCACCCGCCAGTCGACCACCTGGCCGAAGCGGTCGATGACGCGGGCGATGTCGATCTCCTCGGCTGCGGCGTCGCTGGGCGGGCACGGGGTTTCATCGGCCGGGCTCAGCCAGAGGCGGCCTGCATCGGGCTTGAAGTAGAATGTCTGGTCGATCCCAAGCACCAGCGGCAGATCGGCTGGTGAGGCAGGTGCGACCCGCACCTGGGCGACGGTGCGACGCAGCGGCGCGATGCCGACCGGATGGACCCCGGCAAGCGCGGCAACCTCGTCGGCCCAAGCCCCGGCGGCATCCACCAGCACGGCGCATTGCGCCTCGCGCCCGTCGGCCATGGTCAGCCGCCAGCCGCCCTGCACCGCCTGCGCGGCGGAGAGCCGCGCCCGGCACCACAGCGTCACTCCGGCCCGGCGCGCCGCGCCGAGATAGTGGGCATGGAGGGCAGCAACATCGATGTCGCTACATTGCGGTTCGAGCGCGCCAATGGTCCAACCGGGGCGAAGGCCGGGTATGCGCGACTCCAGCACTTCGCGTCCGACGAGATCGCAGCGCACGCCGAGTGCCGTGAATGTCCCGGCATAAGTCTCGACCCGCGCCTCGTCGCCTGCCTCGCCGATGGTCAGCGCGCCGCGCGGATGGAGCACGCCGAGTTCGCGCAACACGGGCAGCGAAGCGGTGGTCAGCGGCTGAACCCCGGGGCCGCCATAGGTTTCGTGCCAGAACGCAGCCGAGCGGCCGGTGGCGTGATAGCCGGGCCGCTCTTCGGCTTCGAGCAGCAGCACCGCCGCGCGGTTGCCCAGAGCAGCCGCCAGCGAAGCGCCAGCCATGCCCGCGCCGGCAATCGCGATATCGAAGCCTTGCGTCATCGGGCCCTAGTCGCGCATGCGTGCGACGCGGTCGACAAAATCGTCGATCGCCGCCAGGGCGCGATCACGGAACCGGTCCTGCTCGCGCAGCAATTCGTGGCGCGCGCCATCGCCGAAGCGCACCAGCTCGCCGCGCGGCAGCCGCAGCGCCGCGCGTTCGATCGCGCCGGGCGAGACCAGCCGGTCGCCATCGGCCGAAAGCAGCAGCACCGGGCGCTCCACCTTTTCGAGCATGCCAGGCCGCAGCAGTGCGCGCACCGAGGCATAGGCGGCGACTACCCAGCCCCAGCTGCCCGGGCCCATGGCGATCTCGGGCCGCGCCTCGCGCCACCACACCTCGTCGGCATAGCGCTCGGTGTCGTTGGTCAGCAGGGTGATCCGGTCCAGCGGCAACGCACCCGGCTTTTCGCCCCACTTCCACGCCGGCCGGCGCGGGTCACCGAAGCCCGCCATGGTCCGTGCCAGACCGTGCATCAGCGCAGCGGGAACCCCGTGGCGAATGAAATCAAGCATCGGCGCGACCAGCACCGCAGCGTCGGGATCGACTTTCGCTTCGGCGAGCGCGCGCAGCACCAGATGCCCGCCCATCGAATGGCCGACCAGCACATGCGGGGCCGGCGTCGCTGCGCGCCACTGCCGCCAGAAATGGGCGAGGTCATCCACCCAGACAGCGAAATCATCGACATGGCCGGTCACTGCATCGCTGCCCAGCCGGCCCGACCCCGCCTGACCGCGCCAGTCCGCCGCGCCCACCCGCCAGCCACGGCGGTGCCAATAATCCAGCGTTTCGAGATATTTCTCATAGGCATCGCCGCGCCCGGGCACGAACAGCAGCGATCCCCGGCAGGCTCCTTGCGGCAACAGCCAGTCGATCCGGCGCAGACCATGGCCATCGGGCGTCTGCCAGCGGGTCTCGATTGCTTCGGGGGGAATGGAGCGCCGGTCGAAGCCGGTACGGGCGCTGGTCTTGCGCAGGGTCAAGTAGCTAATTCCGGCCTGATTGCGTTGGTTACTTTTTGGTAAGTCATGGCCGCTACACAAGTCCCTACGTGCCAGGGGGCTTACATGCAGGGCGGATTGATTTCATACGGGCTGCTGGCCGGATTGGCAATCGCGCTGCTGATCGCCGCCTTCACCGACCTGCGCCGTCGCCAGATTGATAACTGGTTGAACCTCGGCATCGCCGTCGCAGCGCCGCTGTTCTGGCTGGCGAGCGGGCAGACCTGGGTCGACATCGCCTTTCATCTCGCCATCGCCACCACCATTTTCATCGTGCTCGCCGCGCTCTTCGCGATGGGCGCGATGGGCGGCGGCGACGTCAAATTGCTCACCGCGCTGGCGCTGTGGATCGATCCGATCGGCTTCATCAAGCTGCTGGTGCTCATGTCGGTGATCGGCGGGCTGATGACGCTGGGCATGACCGTCTGGCATTTCGCCCGCAAGCAGAAGGGCCGCATCGCGGTGCCCTATGGCATCGCCATCTCGTGTGCCGGGCTGTGGGTGATTTTCAGTGACTACATGACGGGCCTTTCGCCCGCCTTGTTGACGGGGTGAACCCGATCTTAACCATTTTAGCCGATTTCAATGTTTGAATTCGGGGTGATCTCTAGGGGGCTAGTCTAGCCATGGACAAGAAGAAGCTGCTGCTGCTCATGGGGGCGCTGATCGTTGCGATCGGCACGGCGCTCGCCGCACGAAGCCTGTTCACCGGTGCCGGCGCGCCCAAGGCCGAGGCCGTGCAGTCCGCGCCGCAAGGGCCCAAGGCGCTGGTCGCCCAGCGCGCCCTGCCGGTCGGCACGATCATCACGGCGGATTCAATTTCGTTCCAGCCCTGGCCCAAGGAAATGGTGCAGGACGCCTACTTCCTCGAAGGCGAGGCCGACATGACCAAGCTGATGGGCACGGTCGTTCGTTTCCCGGTCACCGCCGGCCAGCCGGTCACCCAGGGAGCCCTGGTGGCACCCGGCGACCGCGGCTTCCTCGCCGCCGCGCTCAGCCCCGGCATGCGCGCCGTGACCATCACCGTCAGCCAGAAGACCGGTGTCGCCGGCTTTGTCTTCCCGGGTGACCGGGTTGACCTGATCATGACCCAGACCGCCAGGGGCACCGACGCGGGCGAACCGCTCAAGGTCGCCGAGACCATCCTGCGCAATCTGCGCGTGCTTGCCACCGACCAGTCAACTGAAACCGAGATCGAAAACGGCAAGACCGTGGTCCGCTCGGCCAGGACGGTAACGCTCGAAGTGACTCCGCGCATCGGCGAGAAGATCGCCGTGGCCGATACGATCGGCGTGATCAGCCTCGCGCTGCGCTCGATCGCCGACAATCAGACCGAGCTTGAAAAGGCGATCGCCAGCGGGACCGTCAAGATCCCCGAGGGCGCCAGCAAGCTTGAGGAAGACCGCATTCTCAACAAGGCGCTGACCCAGCCGGTCGAAGGTGCCACCACGTTCGTCACCGGCGGCGATGTCTCGCGCTTCCAGCGTCGCACAATCTCGATGCTCCCACCCGCTTCGCGCTCGCTGGCCGCGCCGCCGATGGCCGGTGCCGGCAATGCGATGGGCGGCCTGCCCTCGGGCGTCAGCCCGCGTGCCGGGGAATACCGCAGCGGTCCGGTGGTGCGCGTGACCCGCGGCAAGACCACCACCGAAGAGCGCGTGGGAGCCAAGTAACATGGCCAGCCGCCAAATCACTTCGGCCACCAGCCGCACCGCCAAAGCCACTAACAGGGGCATTGCCATGAAACGCCGTCTTTCCTTCACACTGCTGGCCGCCGCGGGCCTTGCCACGCCGCTGGCCCTCGCCGGCGCTGGCGCGGCTCACGCCCAGTCGGTGGCGCGCCCGGCCAACGATATCATGCTGTCGATCGGGCGCGGCCAGCTGGTCAGCGTGCCCGGTGCCATGACCGACGTGTTCGTCGCCAACGAGGCCGTTGCCGACGTCCAGATCAAGTCGCAACGCCAGCTCTATGTGTTCGGCAAGACCGGCGGCGAGACCACGGTCTATGCCAGCAATGCCGCAGGCCAGACCATCTGGTCGGCCAACGTCCGCGTCGGATCGAACATCGAGTCGATCGACCAGATGCTCAACCTCGCCATGCCCGATGCCAAGATCAGCGTATCGACGGTCGGCAGCAACACCTATCTGCTCACCGGCACCGTGGCCTCGCCCGAGGATGCCTCCGAAGCGCAGCGCCTGGTCGAGGCCTTTGTCGGCGGCGGCAAGGGCGCCGCGGGTGGCGGGGCTTCCCTCATCAATGTCATCAGCCGCCTGCGCATGGCAACGCCGCTCCAGGTCAACCTGCAAGTGCGCTTCGCCGAGGTCAGCCGCTCGCTGGTCCGCGAAATCAACTCCAACCTGCTGACGCGCGACAATTCGGGCGGGTTCCTGTTCGGGATTTCGCGCGGTCGCAATTTCGCCGGTATCTCCAACACCCCCGGCACGATCAGTGGCATTCCCACGAGCGGCCTGCCGGTGCTCGACGCCTCGGCCAAGCTCGGATTGCCGCCAGGAACGATCAGCCTGCCGTTCGACCCGGCATCGGGCAATTTTGTTGTCGGCGGCACGAATTATGCGTTCGCCGGAAACACCGTGGGCCAGACCGCGATCAACCTTGCGGGCCGCATGTTCGGCCTCGACATGGCGCAGGGCTTCGACCTTGCCGAACGCATCGGCCTGATCACCACGCTGTCGCAGCCCAATCTCACCGCGCTGTCGGGCGAGACGGCAGACTTCCTGGCGGGCGGCGAATATCCGATCCCGATCAGCCAGGGCCTCGGTGCCACCTCGATCGAATACAAACGTTTCGGCGTCAGCCTGTCCTACACGCCCACGGTCCTTGCCAATGGCCGCATCTCGATCCGGGTGCGTCCCGAGGTGTCCGAACTGTCGAGCCAGGGCGCGGTTCAGCTCAATGGCTTCCAGGTTCCGGCGCTGACCATCCGCCGCGCCGAGACCACGGTCGAGCTTGGTTCGGGCCAGAGCTTCATGATCGCCGGGCTGATGAGCAACAGCGCGCAGAACACCATCGACAAGACCCCGGGCGTCGGCGACATCCCGATCCTGGGATCGCTGTTCCGTTCGACCAACTTCCGGCGCGGCGAGACCGAACTGGTCATCGTTGTCACGCCTTACCTGGTCAATCCGGTCAACGCCAACGACATCAAGCTGCCCACCGATGGCTACCAGAGCCCGAACGAAATCCAGCGCCTGCTGGGCAACATGGGCTCGGATGGCAAATCCGGCGGATCGCGACCGGTCCCGACGGCCGAAAACTCCGGCCCTTCGACGACCCCGCAGGTCGGAATCGGCGGCCCGGCCGTCTCCGACAGCCGCCAGCGCAGCGAACCCAAGGCCGCCACGCGCACTGCCGCGACCGACGCCGCCCCCGCCCCCGGCTTCAATCTGAAGTGAGAGTGACCATGACCATGACCACGCGCCTCCTCCACACTGCGCCCCGCGCCGCCGGCGTTGCGATCGCTCTCTCGCTCGGCCTCGCGCTGGCCGGTTGCGGCGGCATGCCCGGCAACCGCTCGCTGGAAAGCCTGCATCAGCCGGTGGTCCAGCGCGCGAACTACACGCTCGATGTCACCACCGGTCCGGGCGGGCTCAGCTATACCGAACAGGGCCGCCTGGCCGGCTGGTTCGAGGCCATGAGCCTGCGCTATGGCGACCGCATCACCATCGACGATCCGCTGCAAAGCGGTGCCACCCGCGCCGCGGTCGAAGGCCTTGCCGCGCGCTACGGCCTGCTGGTCGGCGGCGAAGCGCCGGTGACCCCGGGCTACGTCAACGCCGGCACGGTGCGCGTGGTGGTCTCGCGCTCCAAGGCGGCCGTTCCCGGTTGCCCGGACTGGTCGAGCAACTCCGACGCCAATCTCGCCAACGCCACCAGCGGCGGTTACGGCTGCGCCACCAACGGCAACCTTGCCGCCATGGTCGCCGACCCCGAGCATCTCATCCGCGGCGACAACACCACCGGCTCCACGGTGGTGATGAGTTCGAGCAAGGCCATCGAAACCTACCGTGAAGCCAAACCGACGGGCGCGCAGGGCCTGAACAAAACCTCATCGAGCGAGAAATAAGCCATGAACGCACCCTGGAAATCCGGTTCGCAAGGCAATCGCGACGCTTTCGCGGCGTTCATCTGCGACGAAAACTCGCTCGATGTGCTGCGCCCCGTGGTCATCGAACTCGGCTGGCAACCCGAGAAATGCAACAAGGGCGGCCTGCGCAACGCGGTGCAATCCTTGTCGATCTCGGCGAGTCCCAACATCCTGATGGTCGATCTGTCGGAAAGTGGAGATCCGCTCAACGATATCAACGCGCTGGCCGAGGTCTGCGAACCAGGTACGGTGGTCATCGCCATCGGCCAGGTCAACGACGTCCGGCTCTATCGCGACCTGCTGTCGAGCGGCATTCACGACTATCTGCTGAAGCCGCTTTCGCCCGGGCAGATCCGCGACTCGCTGGTCAATGCCCAGGCGATCTTCTCCTCGCCCAAGCATAACGACGGTGCCGCGGCCAAATCCCATATCTCGACTGCGGTGATCGGCACGCGCGGCGGCGTCGGTGCCTCGACGCTGGCGACCTCGCTCGCCTGGCTGTTCAGCGCCGACCACAAGATGCCGACCGCGCTGCTCGATCTCGATATCCACTTCGGCACCGGCGCGCTGGCGCTCGACCTCGAGCCCGGCCGCGGCCTGACCGATGCGATCGAGAACCCCAGCCGCATCGACGGCCTGTTCATCGAACGCGCAATGATCCGCGCCAACGACAATCTCGCCATCCTGTCCGCCGAGGCTCCGATCAACGCGCCGCTGATGACCGATGGCACGGCCTTCATCCAGCTCGAAGAGGAATTCCGCCAGGCGTTCGAGATGACCGTGCTCGACCTGCCGCGCAACATGCTGATCAATTTCCCGCACCTGCTCGCCGACGTCAACGTCGTCGTGCTGGCCACGGAAATGACCCTGGCCTCGGCGCGCGATGCGATCCGGCTGCTGTCGTGGCTCAAAACCAACGCTGGCCATGCCCGCGTGCTGGTCGTCGCCAACAAGGTCCAGCCGGGTTCCGGCGAGATCAGCAAGGGCGATTTCGAGGCTTCGATCGAACGCAAGATCAATTTCTTCGTGCCGTTTGACGCCAAGGCCGCCGCCAACGCGGCCAAGCTGGGCCAGACCTTCGCCGAGGCCAACCGTTCAAGCAAGGCGGGCGCGGCCATTCGCGAAGTCGCCGGCGGGGTGATCGGCGCTGGCGAAAGCGACGACAGCCTGCCCAAGGCAGCAGCCAAGAAGTCGCTGCTCGGCAAGATCGATCTCAAGTCGATGATGTCGAGCAAGAAGGCAAAGCCCGCGCCGGCCCCGGCCGGGGCGGCCTAAGCTGAAGGGCGGCCGGCACGCGCTGGCCAAACAGGAAGGCATGCAAGCGCGATGAGCATTTTCCAACTGCTGCTGTTTTCCGTCGGCCTGATGGCGGTGATGGTACTCGCCTGGTCGGCCTTCTCCGGGCCGTCGGCCGAAAAGGAAAGCGCGCGCCGGCTCCAGGCCGTGCGCTTCCGCCATTCGGAAAACGCGCTGGACAAGGTCGAGGCGCAATTGCGCAAGGCGGTCGCCGCGCGCAAGCCCAAGATGCACCAGATCGCCGGCTCCAGCTCGCGGCTCGAAGCCCTGCTGCTGCGGCTGCACCGCACCGGCAAGAAGTGGACGGTTTCGCAGTATCTCTACGTAACCCTGGGGCTGGTGCTCACCTTCACGGCGCTGATCTATCTCAAGACCGGCGCGGCGTTGATGTCGCTGGGTGTCGGGACGGTTCTCGGTGCCGGCCTGCCGCACCTGGCGATCGGCTACTTCATCAACAAGCGCCTGGGCAAGTTTACCGCGCGCTTCCCCGAGGCGATCGAACTGCTGGTGCGCGGCCTGCGCTCGGGACTGCCGGTGACCGAGACGCTCGGCGTGGTCGCCAGCGAAGTCCCCGGCCCGGTCGGCGAAGAGTTCAAGATGGTCAACGAGCGGATCAAGATCGGCCGCACCATGGAGGATTCGCTCCAGGAAACCGCCGACCGGCTCAACACGCCCGAATTCAACTTCTTCTGCATCACCCTGGCGATCCAGCGCGAGACCGGCGGCAACCTTGCCGAGACCCTGTCGAACCTGGCCGACGTGCTGCGCAAGCGCGCACAGATGCGGCTGAAGATCAAGGCGATGAGCTCTGAATCGAAGGCCTCGGCCTATATCATCGGTGCCCTGCCGTTCTGCGTCTTCGCTATCATCTACTGGATCAATCCGGCCTACATGGAGACCTTTTTCACCGACCAGCGGCTGATCGTCGCCGGTGGCGGCGGCCTCATCTGGATGTCGATCGGGGCCTTCATCATGGCCAAGATGATCAACTTCGAAATCTGACCTGAGGGACGCGGCAATCATGTTGAACACACCGGCCGGACCCACGCTCCTCGGTTTCGACGTCATCTGGGTCGGCACGATCCTGGCCGCCATTGCTGCGGGTGCGGTGATGCTGGCGATCTACGCCGCGATCACGGTGCGCGATCCCATGGCCAAGCGGGTCAAGTCGCTCAACGAACGGCGCGAACAGCTGAAAGCCGGTATTGTTACGGGCAGCGGCAAGAAGCGCGCCAGCCTGGTGCGCAAGAGCGACACCACCGAGAAGATGCGCGAAACGATGTCCTCGCTCAAGGTGTTGCAGGACAGTCAGCTCAAGCAGATCCAGCAGAAGCTGGCCCAGGCCGGTGTGCGCCGTAAGGAACTAGCCTTCGCGGTGTTGTTCGTGCGCATGGTGCTGCCGATCGTGCTGGGGGTCATCACGGGCCTGGCCCTGTTCGTCTTCGACGCCATGCCCGACTGGAGCGCCTTCAAGAAGGTACTGGCCTTCGGCGCGGCGCTGGGCCTCGGCTACAAGGGGCCGGAAATCTATCTCGGCAACATGATCACCAAGCGCACCAAGGAGGTCCGCAAGGGCCTGCCCGACGCGCTCGACCTGCTGGTGATCTGCGCCGAGGCGGGCCTCACCGTCGATGCCGCCTTCAACCGGGTCGCACGCGAACTGGGCCGCGCCTATCCCGAACTGGGCGACGAATTCGCGCTGACCTCGATCGAACTGGCGTTCCTGTCCGAGCGGCGCCACGCCTTCGAGAACCTCGCCAACCGCGTCGATCTCGATTCGGTCAAGGGCGTGGTCACCACCATGATCCAGACCGAACGCTACGGCACCCCGCTGGCCTCGGCTTTGCGCGTGCTCTCGGCCGAATTCCGCAACGAACGCATGATGCGGGCCGAGGAAAAGGCCGCGCGGCTGCCGGCGATCATGACCGTGCCGCTGATCCTGTTCATTCTGCCGGTGCTGTTCGTGGTCATCCTCGGCCCCGCCGCCTGCCAGATCAGCGACTCCTTTATCAACGTCAAGCCGGGCGGCGAGTAGGCTCGGCAAGCTTCCGGCCCGCCGCTGCCCTTTCCCAGTTGGCAGCGGCGGGTTAGGCTTGTGGCGCATGTCCGAGCCCGCCTTCCCGCCCGGCGCATTCGCCCGCCTCGACGAGGGCGACGACGCCGCCTTCTATGCGCCAGCCCGGCTGGTCACCCATATCGACGATACCGCGATTTCAGCGCTGGGCCGCTTTTACGGCGAAGCGATCGCACCCGGCAGCACGGTGCTCGACTTGATGTCGAGCTGGGTCAGCCACCTGCCCGGCGATCTCGCGCTGGGCGAAGTCATCGGCCACGGCATGAATCCGGCCGAACTCGCTGCCAATCCGCGGCTGACACGATGGTTCGTGCAGGACCTCAACCGCAATTCCGCCCTGCCCTTGGCCACTGCATCCTGCGATGCCGCGCTCTGCGCGGTCAGTGTGCAATATCTGCTACGCCCGCTGGAAGTCTTCGCCGAGGTGCGCCGCGTGCTGCGACCGGGCGCGCCGTTCATCGTCTCCTATTCCAACCGCTGCTTTCCGACCAAGGCGGTGGCGATCTGGCGCGCGCTCGACCGCAACGGTCATGCCTCGCTGATCCATCGCTACATGGACCGGGCGGGGTTCGCCGGCATCGCCGCGCAGGTGCTCGCCAACGGCATGCACGGCGACCCGCTGATCGCGGTGACCGGTCGCGCCTGACGCAAATTTTTTGATTCAATCGAAATCTGGCAGCGTCTAGGCTGCGCCAAAATCGGGAGAACGATCATGGAATTGCGCAAGCTTGGCGAGACCGGCATCGCCATCGCCCCCTTGGTGCTCGGCGGCAACGTGTTCGGCTGGACGGCGGACAAGGCGGC
Organism: uncultured Alphaproteobacteria bacterium; assembly: GCA_963777795.1. Taxonomy (GTDB): domain Bacteria; phylum Pseudomonadota; class Alphaproteobacteria; order Sphingomonadales; family Sphingomonadaceae; genus Novosphingobium. The sequence goes on along the minus strand of CAVZRM010000001.1, from coordinate 210,741 downwards.
GAGCTTTGCGCTGCTCGACGCCTTCCTCGACGCTGGGTTCAACGCGATCGACACCGCCGACGTCTATTCGATCTTCGTTCCCGGTAACCAGGGCGGCGAATCCGAGACGGTGATAGGCGAGTGGATCAGGGACCGCGGCGTGCGCGAGCGGGTGGTGGTGATCACCAAGGGCGGCCTGCCGATGGGCGAAGGCCTGAAAGGCCTCAGCCGCGACTACCTCAAGCGCGCCTGCGAGGCCTCGCTGAAACGCCTCCAGACCGACCATGTCGATGTCTATATGGCACACCGCGCCGATCCCGGCGTGCCGATCGAGGAAACCCTCGAGGCCTTCCAGGAGCTGATCGACGAGGGCAAGGTGCGTGTCGCCGGCGCGTCGAACTACACCGCCGGTGAGCTCGACGAGGCGATTGCAGCGGGAGGCCATGGCCGCGCGCGCTACGGGGTGCTCCAGCCGCACTACAATCTCGCCCAGCGCGGGCTCTACGAAGGCGCGACCGAGGATCTCTGCGCGCGGCATGGCCTCGGCGTGATCCCGTATTTCTCGCTGGCGGCGGGCTTCCTCACCGGCAAATACCGCAGCAAGGCCGACCTCGCCGGCCGCGCCGCGCGCCAGCTCGGCCGCGCCCTACATGAACGAGCGTGGCTTCGCCTTGCTCGACGCCATGGAAGGCTGTCGCCAAACGCCACGGCGCGACGCTGGCGCAGGTCGCGCTCGCCTGGCTGATGGCGCGCCCGTCGGTCACCGCCCCGATCGCCAGCGCCACCAGCCTTGCCCAGCTGGCTGATATCCTGAAGGCGGCGGACCTCGCGCTGACCGGCGACGACCTGGCCGCGCTCGCATCTGATCGCAGGCGCGGAATGTGGCAAGGCAATGAGCAATCGATCCTCCCCGAGCTTGTCTCGGGGAGGATTTTGCAATTTCCGAACAAGGATTGCGCCGCCCTACCCCCGAAATAGTCCCGCCGGAAACTCGCCGCGAACGCCCCGAAACGCCCCTCGCCGATCGCGCCCCGTATCGCCGCCATCAGCGCCTGATAGAAGCCCAGGTTGTGCTGGGTCATCAGCATGGCCGCCAGAATTTCGCCCGCCTTGACCAGATGGTGCAGATAGGCGCGGCTGTAGCTGGCGCAGGTCGGGCAGGCGCATTTCTCGTCGAGCGGGGCAGCATCCTCGGCAAAGCGCGCATTGCGCAGATTGAGTGGGCCCGCCCAGGTGAACGCCTGGCCGTTGCGGCCCGAGCGGCTCGGCAGCACGCAGTCGAACATGTCGACCCCGCGCATCACGGCGCCGACGAGATCGTCGGGCTTGCCGACGCCCATCAGGTAGCGCGGGGCCTCGTCGGGAAGCTGGCCAGCGGCGAAGTCGAGCGTGGCGAACATCGCCTCCTGCCCCTCGCCCACCGCCAGCCCGCCGATGGCATAGCCGTCGAACCCGATCGCCCGCAGCGCATCGGCGCTTTCGCGGCGCAGACCTTCGTCGAGCGCGCCCTGCTGGATGCCGAACAGCGCCGCGCCTTGCGCATGGTCTTCGCCCGCGTCGAAGGCATCGCGGCTGCGCTGCGCCCAGCGCATGCTCATCGCCATCGAGCGGGCGATGGCGTCGCGCGGCTGGTCGGCGCGGGGGCATTCGTCGAAGGCCATGACCACGTCCGAACCCAGCAATCGCTGCACTTCCATCGAGCGTTCGGGGGTGAGCAGGTGCCGCGAGCCATCGAGGTGGCTGGCGAAAGTCACACCGTCCTCGGTGATTTTCCTGAGCTCGGACAGACTCATCACCTGATAGCCGCCGCTGTCGGTCAGGATCGGGCGCGGCCAGTTCATGAACCTGTGCAAGGCCCCCCAGCCGCGCCACGCGCTCCGCGCCGGGGCGCAGCATGAGGTGATAGGTATTGCCGAGGATGATGTCCGCGCCACTCGCGCGCACGGCCTCGGGGGTCATCGCCTTGACCGTCGCCGCCGTGCCCACCGGCATGAATGCGGGGGTGCGAATTTCGCCGCGTTGCATCCTGATCGTGCCGCTGCGCGCCTTGCCGTCGCGGGCATCGAGATGGTGAAGGCGAAGCGGGTCATCGCCCGCGCCTATAGTCGCCCAGCCCGAACGCCGCGAAGAAAAATTCGCACTGCCGCGAAGGGCGGCGCGTGGTGCTGCGTTAGGTGCTTGTTCCCCCCAACGGGGAAGCTCGCAAAATCAAGGAGGTAACCCATGGCTATCCGTACCCTGCCCCGCATGCTCATCGCCGCCAGCCTGGTCCTGTCCGGCCTGAGCGCCATTCCCGCCGAAGCCGAGGCGCGCGGCTGGCAGCGCAGCCACCCGGCGCGCACCCACATCAACCACCGCATCGCCCGCCAGCAGGTGCGCATCACCCGCCAGGTGCGCCAGGGCGACATGAGCCGCCCCGAAGCGCGCGGGTTGCGTCAGGACCTCCACGATGTCCGCCAGCAGGAACGCGCCTATGCCCGCGCCAACGCCAACAACGGCCACCTCACCGGTGCCCAGGCGCGCGATCTCAACCAGCAGCTCAACCAGACCAGCCAGCAGATCCGCAACTGACCGGGATCAGCTCTGGTTTCAGGCAAAGGGCCCGTCGCGCAAGCGGCGGGCCCTTTGCTATGGGCACCTTCAAACTACGCAAACTCTTGTTCCCCCGCGAAGGCGGGGGCCTCAGGCCGCAAAGACGCCGCGCCGCGTGTTCACGCCCGAGGCCCCCGCCTTCGCGGGGGAGCACGTGCAGAAGTGAAATCACGGCACCGGATCGACCGACGGTTCCGCTTCAACCTGCGGCAAGCCCTCGCCGCCTTCGCGCAGCAAACCGCGCCGCTCCAGCCGCAGCCGCCGCCGCTCGCGCAGCCGCTCAAGCCGCTCCAGCCGTTCGGCGCGACCGGGCCGCAGCAGCGGGCGCACCGGACCCTGCAGCGGCTCGCTCGCTTCGGCGCGCGCAGGCGGCACCAGCCCGGCCTCAAGCCGCCGCCGACGCAGTTCAGCGCGCCGGGCGATGCGCTCGGCGGCGACGGGATGGGCTGCGATCCAGGCGCGGCGCTTTTCGGGATCGGCGAGAATTTCGCGCACGCGCTGGCGACGCTCGATGGGTGTGAGGCGCGCCGGCGGGCCGGCAACGGGGACCGGGACCGCCGCTGGCACTTCGATCCGGGGCGCGGCGGGCTTCGCCAGTCGCACCGGGGCCGACTTTTTCGGCTGCCGCGCCGCTTTGGGGATCACCCGCTCGATCACCGAACCGATCACCGGGGCCTGGCTCACCGCGTTGCGGATCGGCTCGCCGAAATAGCCCATCGCCGCCGCCGAAATGCTGATCATGCCGACCGCGATCGCGCCCAGCCCGGCCGCGCCGCCGCGCAGCCAGCGGCGCGCCGGCGAACGGCGCAGGGGCGGCAGGCCTGCCAAGGGAGCATCCGGCACGGCGAGCGCCGCCGCGACCAGCCGGTCGGCGAAACCGGGCGGCAGCGCCGGCACGGTAAAGGCGTCGAGCTTGCGCGCGAGAGCGGGATCGAGCGGTTCGTTTATCAGCGGCTCAGGCATCGCCGTGCTCCACCAGCATGTCCCGCAGCGCACGGCGGGCGCGCAGCAGCAGGGATTCGAAGGCCTTGATGTTCATCTCCAACATGGCGGCGGCATCGGCATTGGAAAGTTCCTCGTAATAGGTCAGCACCACTGCGGCGCGCTGGCGCTCGGGCAAGCGGTCCATCGCCCGGATCACCTGGCCACGCGCCTGATCGCCCGCGATCAGCGCATCGGCGAGCGGCGCTTCGTCGGCGCGCTCGGGCACCGCCTCGCCGCTCATCCGCGCGCGCTGGCGCAGCCGGTCGAGACACAGGTTGGTGGCGACCCGGGTCAGCCAGGCGGCCACCCCGGAGCCGCCGGAACGCCACATCCCGGCATCGCGCCACAGCCTCAGCATGGCTTCCTGCGCCACATCCTGCGCCTCCGTTGCATCGCCGAGCATGCGCCAGGCGACCCGGTGCGGCCGCGCGGCATGGCGATCGGCCAGTTCGCGAAAGGCCTCGCCATCGCGCGCGGCAACGCGGCGCATCAGCGCGTCGTCATCGGCAGCGTGCTGCGCGGAAGGGATATGCCTCGTCGCCATGGGCCTTTTCATTCAGCATAACGCGCGCGGCGCGCAAACCCTTCGCGGCAAAACGGCGGCGGATGAATTTTTGCTGGGAGCACCCGATCACGTCGCTTTCAGCCGCAGCAGCCACGACGGCATCGGCGCACCGCTGGCGCGAATGGAAGTGCGCGTGGCGCTGGAGCAGTTTTTGGCGCGGACATCGGACATCCGCATCAGCGAGGCGCAGCATGGCCCGCCGGGCACGCGCCGCTATGCCTATAAGCCGACCTAATATGCTGCACGGCTTGCAGGCGCTGCATGTCGGGTGGGACGCGGTCTGATCCACCACTGGACGCCAACAGGCCGCGCCGATAGGATACATCTGGTCGATCTGTTGCACTCGCCGATGGGAGTATTCTTCGTGAGTGCCAACAAGCCGCCGCCAACGCCTGATGCGACTGCCGACCCGGCACCCGTCAAATTGTCACGACCCAGAAAGAAGAGAGGTCCGGCGCTTCCCAAGGCGCAGGCTACCGGCGGCGAGGAGCCAGCAGCGTCCATGTCTGAACTACCCCACGTCCACGCAGCACAGCAGGGCATTCACACATGGCGCGATTTTTTCGTGCATATTGCCGTGGTCACGGTTGGTTTCCTGCTCGCCATCGGGCTGCAACAGATTGTCGAGACCGTCCATGATCGCAGCGAGCGAGCGCATCTGGAGGATCAGATGCATGGGACATTTGTCGCCAATGAGCAACTGATCGCCGACAATGTGAAAAAGCTTGAGCGCCTGCAAGCCTACCTGGGCGATTTGCGCCTGACGGTCGATGCGCGAATTGACGGACGATCTGCACCGCCTGCTCCCGCCGAGTCCGATCCGCGCAATTTCGTCTATGTCCCGCCACCCAGTCTAGGTGCCTATGAGGCCTCGAAGGCGAACGGAACCGTGTCTTTGCTGAGCTTCGACACAATCCGCCTCTATGACCGGATCGGAATTGTTATCGGTATCGTTGAAGCCGATCTCCAGCGCTACCTGGACGCGATGATTGCCTTGCGCTCCTTCGCAGAACGATTTGATTCTCCGCCTGTGGATTTAAGCCGTCTGGCCCAAGTAAACATTGCTCAGCTTTCTACGGAAGAGCTAGTGGAATATCGGGTGCTTATCGGCAACATGTTGGGCGCTGCCGAAGGATTCAAGACCCGGTTGCGCATTCTCGGATTTTCTAGCCGTGCCATTCTCGATGGCGCACGGACCGAAGACGAATTGCGGTCGGCAGCCGCCAAAATGCAGGGCGACCCTGCCAGCACGCCAGCGGCGGGCGGCGGCAAGGTGCGCTAGGCAGGCAACAGCAAGCCCGCATCGCCATAGCTGTAAAACCGGTATTGCGCTGCAATCGCATGGGCATAGGCGCTGCGCATCCGCTCCAGCCCCATCAGGGCACTGACCAGCATGAACAGCGTCGAGCGCGGCAAATGGAAGTTAGTCAGCAGGCCATCGATGGCGCGGAAGTGGTAGCCGGGGGTGATGAAGATCGCGGTGTCGCCTGCGAACGGGCGGATGCTGCCATCCTCACCGCAAGCGCTTTCAAGCAGGCGCAGGCTGGTGGTGCCCACCGCGATGATCCGTCCGCCGCCCTCGCGGACCGCATTGAGCCGCGTCGCCGTTTCCGCATCGATCCGGCCCCATTCGGCGTGCATCGCATGGGCTTCGGTGTCTTCGGCCTTGACCGGCAGGAAGGTGCCAGCGCCGACATGGAGCGTCAGCGTCTCATGGCCGATCCCCGCCCCGGCCAGTGCCGCCATCAGCTCAGGCGTGAAATGCAGCGCGGCGGTCGGCGCGGCCACCGCGCCGTCCTTTTCGGCGAACATCGTCTGGTAGTCGCTGCGGTCGGCCGCGTCGGCGGCGCGCTTGCCGGCGATATAGGGTGGCAACGGCATGCGCCCGGCCCGCTCGAGCAGCAGTTCGACCGGCTCGTCGCCGGGGAAGGCCAGCGTCCAGCTGCCATCGGCGTGGCGCGCTTCGGCATGCGCGGCAACACCGGCGGAAAATTCGATGCAATCGCCCGCGCGCAGCCGCTTGCCGTTGCGCACGAAGGCCAGCCAGCGGCGCAGGTCGAGCCGCTTGTGCAGCGTTACGCCGATCCGCGGCCCAGTTTCTGAGTCTGGCCCGCGCCGGCCCTCGAGCTGGGCAGGAATGACGCGGGTGTCGTTGAACACCAGCACGTCGCCCGGGCGCAGCAGGCCGGGAAGGTCGCGGACGCGGGCATCGGCAAACGGCGCGTCTCCCGCCACCACCAGCAGCCGCGCCGCATCGCGCGGGCGCACCGGGCGCAGCGCAATGCGTTCGGGCGGCAGATGGAAATCGAACAGATCGACGCGCATGGGACGGGGCTAGGTCAGCGCGTGGCCTTCGACAAGCTCAGGCTGAGCGGGGTTTGAGAATGGGGCAAAACACAACAACCACTCATCCTGAGTTCGTCGAAGGATGCCACGTGGCGTTTGAGTTTAATTCGACCGCGACGTGTTGAGCTGGTCGATCGTGATTGCCGCTGCCGCCGGGGCCGGCGCGGAGAGGACCGGCGGCGGCACATTGTCTGTCGCCAGCGAGGCCTGGACGATTTTGGTGGGCTTTTCGGGCGGCTCGCCGCGCTCGATGGCATCGACCGTGGCCATCCCGGCGATCACCCGGCCGAACACGGTATATTTCCGGTCGAGCGCGAAGCGCGGGTAGAAGGCGATGAAGAACTGGCTGTTGGCGCTGTCGGGTGCCTCGGTGCGCGCCATCGACAATGTGCCGCGCAGGTGCGGCATCGCGTTGAATTCGGCCTTGAGGTCGGGCAGCTGTGAGCCGCCGCCGCCGGTGCCGGTGGGATCGCCGGTCTGCGCCATGAAGCCGTCGATCACCCGGTGAAAAATGATGCCGTTGTAGAAACCCTGGCGCACCAGCGTCTTGATCCGCTCGACATGGCCCGGTGCCCATTCGGGCATCAGCCGCAGGGTGACGCGGCCGCCGTTCGACAGATCGAGGAAGACGACGTTTTCGGGCGCGACCGCAGGATCGGGGTTGACCACGGTGGGCAGCGCGGGCGCGGCCGGCGGCGGCACATCCTTGGCCAGTGCGGGGCTGGCGGCAAGGCAAAGACTCAGCAAAAACAGACGTATCGGGGATGCAGTCATCAGTCTCTCTCAACCCGCGCGCGGCACGGCAATGGGCAGTGGTTCCGCCCCCTCCCGCAACTTAACGCCGCGCCGCATACCGCCGCGCTGCTGTCATGGCAATGAACGAAGGCGGCGCAGCTTCAATAGTCGCCCAGCCGTCCGCTCGCGGCGACCCGCTCCAGCACCTCGCCGCGCACCTCCGCGCTGACGAACGGCGCGATCTCGCCGCCGAACAGCGCGATTTCCTTGACCAGCTTGGAGGCGATCGGCTGGAGGCAGACGTCGGCCATCAGGAAAATCGTTTCGATCCCCGAATTGATCTGCTGGTTCATCCCGGCCATCTGGTATTCGTATTCGAAGTCGGCGACGGCGCGCAGCCCGCGCACGATCACGCTGGCCCCCTGCACTTCGGCAAAGCGCATCAGCAGGGCATTGAAGCCGGTCACCGTGACGTTGGCGATGTCCAGCGCCGCCACTTCGCGCGTCACCATGGCGATGCGTTCCTCGGGAGTGAACATCGGGTTTTTCGATGGATTGGTGGTCACGCCGATAATCAGCCGATCGACCAGCTTGGCTCCGCGCCGGATGATGTCGGCATGGCCCCGGGTGATCGGATCGAAGGTGCCGGGATAGACGCCGATGCGCGCGCCGTCAGCATTCGGCATCAGTGGTTCCTCTCGACGATATAGCGCGCCAGTGCGCGCAACAGATCGGCTTCCCTGCCGTGCTGGGCAAGATGGGCGATTGCCTGATCGACCAGCGCCTGCGCCTGCGACCGCGCGCGCTCGGGGCCAAGCAGCGAGACGAAAGTCTGCTTGCCGGCCCCGGCATCCTTGCGCAGCGCCTTGCCCGCTGCCGCCTCGTCGCCCTCGTGGTCGAGCAGGTCGTCGGCGATCTGGAAGGCGAGGCCGATGTCGCGGGCATAGCCGCGCAGGTGCGCCCTGCCCTCGGGTGCGAGCTTGCCGAGGATCGCCCCCATCTCGACCGATGCGCCGAGCAGGGCCCCGGTCTTGAGCTGTTGCAGCCGGGTGACGGTCGACAGGTCGAACTGCTCGCCCTCTGCGACCATGTCCATCATCTGCCCGCCGGCCATGCCCTGCGCGCCGCTGGCGGCGGCGAGCGCGCCGACCAGCTCGATGCGGGTGAAGGGATCGCCCGATGTGACCGGATCCGCGAGAATTTCGAAAGCGAGATCGTGGAGCGCATCGCCCGCCAGCACGGCGGTGGCCTCGTCGAAGGCGCGGTGGATGGTCGGCTTGCCGTGGCGGGTGGCGTCGTCGTCCATGCACGGCAAGTCGTCGTGGATCAGCGAATAGACGTGGATCGCCTCGACCGCCGCGCCTGCCCGCACCGCCGTATCGCGATCGACGCCGTACAGGTCGGCGGTGGCGGTGAGCAGCAAGGGCCGCAGGCGTTTGCCGCCGCCGATCGCGGCATAGCGCATCGCCTCGATCAGACGGCTGCGCGGATCGGCGGGCAAGGGCAGCAGGGCATCGAACTTGGCATCGATCTCGGCCTGGATGCGCGCCATGCCCTCCTTGAGCAGGCCATCGCCCGGCCGAGCCCCGGTACCAGTGGGTGCGACCACGCTCAGCGGTCCTGTTCGTCGAACGGGCGGGTGGCCATGGCCAGACCATCGGGACCGGCGACGATTTTCTCAATCCGCGCCTGCGCCGCATCGAGCCGCGCCTGGCAATGCTTGCGCAGCGCCTCGCCGCGCTCATAGAGCGCAATCGAATCGTCGAGCGGGGCTTCGCCGCTTTCGAGCTTGCGCACCACCTCTTCGAGCGCGCGCAGCGCATCCTCGAAGGTCAGCGCGGTGATCGGGGCATGCTCGGGAGCGGGTTCGGCCATGACCGCCAGCTTTGGCCCGCAGCCACCAGAGGGTCAAGTGCCGAGCGCCTTGCATCCCACGCCGTTCGCGCGACAATCGCCGCGCCGACCCGCTGGTGTCATGGAAGTGTAACACATATGCATCAAGCCGCCCCTGCAAGACGCCGTCGAAAGGCATCTATGGAAATCCAGGGGCCTGCCACCGAGGCCGAAACAGCCGCGATTCCGGGGGGATTGTACTTCAATCGCGAATTGAGCTGGCTCGCGTTCAACCGGCGCGTGCTCGCCGAATCGTGCAATCCCGATTATCCGCTGCTCGAACGGCTGCGCTTCCTGTCGATTTCGGGCAGCAATCTCGATGAATTCATGATGGTGCGCGTGGCGGGCCTTGCCGGGCAGGTGCGGCGGCGGATCGAGGAAGTGTCGATCGACGGGCGCACTCCGACGCAACAGCTGACCGCGATACGCGAGGCGGTCACCGAACTGGTCGAGGCCCAGCACGAAAGCCTCGCCGAACTGGCCGCCGCGCTCGACGCGGAGGGCATCCGGCTCCATCTTGCCCGCGGGCCGCAGCGGGCCGGGGCCGACTGGTCAGCGCGCTATTTCAACGAACACATCATGCCGGTGATCACCCCGCAAGCGATCGATCCGGCGCACCCCTTCCCCTTCGTCGCCAATCAGGGAATGGGCATGCTGTTCTCGCTCGAACGCGCCGCCGACGGCGCGGCGGTGACCGAGATGGTGCTGTTGCCCTCCGCCCTGCCGCGCTTCGTGCGGCTGCCCGGCCCGGCGCCGAGCTTCGTCAGCATCGAGGAAATGGTGCGCACCCATGCCGCCATGCTGTTTCCCGGTTTTCGCGTGCTGGGCAGCGGCACGTTCCGCGTGCTGCGCGACAGCGATCTCGAGATCGAGGAGGACGCCGAGGACCTCGTCCGCTATTTCCGCACCGCGATCCAGCGGCGACGCCGCGGGCGGATCATCCTGCTCCAGCTCGAGGCGGACTTCGACGCGTCGGCGGAGCAATTGCTGCGCGACCAGCTGGGGCTCGACGATGCGCTGGTGCTCAAGTCGCCAGGTCTGATCGGCATTTCCGGCCTTTCCGCGATCGTCGAGGAGGACTTTCCCGAACTCAAGTTCGCCCCCTACAGTCCGCGCTATCCCGAGCGCATCCTCGAACACGACGGCGATTGTTTCGCAGCGATCCGCGAGAAGGACATCGTCATCCACCACCCCTACGAGAGCTTCGAGGTGGTGGTCGATTTCCTGCGACAGGCGGCGCAGGACCCGGATGTCGTGGCGATCAAGCAGACGCTTTACCGCGCGGGCAAGCAGTCTGCCGTGGTCGCGGCGCTGGTCGCGGCGGCCGAAGCCGGCAAGTCGGTGACCGCCGTGGTCGAGCTCAAGGCGCGCTTCGAGGAAGAGCAGAACCTGCTGTGGGCCGCCGAGCTGGAGCGCGCCGGGGTCCAGGTGATCTATGGCTTTCTCGACTGGAAGACCCACGCCAAGGTGTCGATGGTGGTGCGCCGCGAGGGCGACAGCTATCGCACCTATTGCCACTTCGGAACCGGCAACTACCATCCGGCAACCGCGCGGATTTATACCGACCTCAGCTTCTTCACCGCCGACCCCAAGACCGGCCGCGATGCCGGCCAGCTGTTCAACTTCATTACCGGCTATGTCGAACCCAAAGGCACGACGGTGCTGTCGATATCGCCGCTCGGCCTGCGCGAAACGCTCAACGATTGCATCGCCCGGGAAATCGAAAATGCCCAGGCCGGCCGACCGGCGGCGATCTGGGCCAAGCTCAACCAGCTCACCGACGGCGATCTGATCATGCGGCTCTACCAGGCGAGCAGCGCCGGCGTGGCGGTCAATCTGGTGGTGCGCGGCATCTGCTGCCTGCGCCCGGGGGTATCGGGCCTTTCGGAGAACATCGCGGTCAAGTCGATCATCGGTCGCTTTCTCGAACACAGCCGCATCTGGGCCTTCGGCTGCGGTGCGCATCTGCCCGGTGTCCGGGCCAAGGTGTTCATCTCGTCAGCCGATGCCATGACGCGCAATTTCGATCGCCGAGTCGAGGTGCTGGTGCCGATCCGCAACCGCACGGTGCACGATCAGGTGCTCGATCAGGTTATGCTGGCCAATCTGCTCGATACCGAGCAGAGCTGGGAACTCGACGGCGATGGCACCTATACCCGCGTCGCCAAGGGAGAGCAGCCGTTCAACCTGCATCGCTATTTCATGACCAATCCGTCGCTTTCGGGTCGCGGGGCGGCGCTGGAGAGCGGGCTCGAAGTGCCGCGCCTGGCGCTGCGGCGCGGGGCGGCAAGCTGATGGACCATTTCCCGGCCGGATTTGCACGATGAGCAGCGGCGACCTCAAGCCGGCCAGGGCGATCATCGACATCGGCTCGAACACCGTGCGGCTGGTGATCTATGGCGGCCCGCCGCGCGCACCGGTGGTGCTGCTCAACGAAAAAGTTTCGGCCAAGCTCGGCCGAGGCATGGCCGAGACCGGCAAACTGTCGAAAAAGGCGCAAGAGGTGGCGCTGCGCGCCCTGGCGCGCTATGTTGCGCTGCTGCGCCTCAAGGCTGTCACCCGGGTCGAAGCCGTCGCCACGGCTGCGGTGCGCGATGCAGCCAACGGCGGGGAATTCCTCGACAAGGTGCGCGGACTCGGGCTCGCGCCCCGGCTGCTTTCGGGCGAGGAAGAGGCGCTGACCAGCGCCAGCGGCGTGCTCGGTGCTTTTCCCGGGGCACACGGCCTTGTTGCCGATCTTGGCGGCGGCAGTCTCGAATTGGTCGCGGTGGGCGCAGGTGCCTGCACCCACGGCGTCAGCCTGCCGCTGGGCACGCTGCTGCTGCCCGCACTCGCTGCGCCCGGCACCCGCGCCTTTCACCGCAAGGTGGCGCAGATTTTCGATGGTGCCGATTGGCAACCGCAGCCGGGCGCGACGCTCTATCTCGTCGGCGGCTCGCTGCGCGCCTTCGCCAGATATGCCATGCAGCGCAGCGGCTGGCCGTTCGAGGATCCGCATGGTTTCGAACTCAGCGGGCTCGAAGCCGAAAAGATCGCCGCCGCACTGGCCGACCGGCGCGCGCCGCTGCCCGGCGTGCCCGGCATTTCCGCCTCGCGGCTGGCGGTGCTGCCCGATGCCGCGCAACTGCTGCGCGCGCTGATGCGCAAGGCCCAGCCGGCGCGGGTCGTGTTTTCTTCGTGGGGCCTGCGCGAAGGGCTGATTTACCGGTCGCTCGGCCCCGCCGCCCAGTCGCAGGATCCGCTGATTGCCGGCATCGCCGCCTTTACCGAGCGCCTGCGCATCGCCACCCCGACCGCAGCGATGGTGACCGGCTGGTGCGCATCAGCCAGCGCCGCCAGAACGCTGTCGCGCCGCCAGAACCTGCTGCTCGCCGCCACGATGCTGGCGCTGGCTTCGGCCCGGCTGGAGCCCAATCTGCGCGCCGATCATGCCACCGACTGGGCGATGCGCAAACGCTGGATCGGGATCGGCAGCGAGGACCGCGTCCTCCTCGCCAGTAGCCTGCTCGCCAATGCCGGGCGCATGGCCGTGCCGGACAGCTGGCACCGCTCCGCCCTGCCCGGGCGCATCCACGAGGCGCAGGGATGGGGTCTGGCGATCCGCCTGTGCCGCCGCTTCAGCGATTGTTCGGTCGATGCGCTCGCTGGCAGCAGCCTTGTCGCTGCGGACGGCAAGCTGGTCATGAGTATCGGCGCGGCCTGGGCAGCGCTCATGTCCGATGATGTCGAGCGCGATTTGAAGGCGCTGGCCGCGCACCTCGGACTCGAACCGAAGTGGACGGTTCGCACTGACCGGGCTTGACCGCTGCCGACGCGGGATAACCACGAGAGGGTCTAGCCGCGCGGTTTGCGGCCCGCTAATGCGCCGGTCCATGACCGAGCCGACTCCCGCGATCACCCCCGAAACCGTCGCCGCCCACGGGCTTTCCGAGGAGGAATATGCCCACGTCCTGCATGCGCTGGGCCGCGAGCCCAATCTCGTCGAGCTGGGCATCTTCTCGGTGATGTGGTCGGAGCATTGCTCCTACAAGAGTTCGCGCATCCATCTCAAGAAGCTGCCCACCGAGGCCCCTGGGTGATCTGCGGTCCGGGCGAGAACGCCGGGGTGATCGATATCGGCGACGGGCCCGATGGCCGGAAGCTGGCCGCGATCTTCAAGATGGAGAGCCACAACCATCCCAGCTACATCGAGCCCTATCAGGGCGCGGCGACCGGGGTCGGCGGCATCCTGCGCGATGTCTTCACCATGGGCGCGCGCCCAGTCGCCAATCTCAACGCGCTGCGCTTCGGCCGGCCCGACCATCCCAAGATGAAGCATCTGGTCCAGGGCGTGGTCGCCGGGATCGGCGGTTATGGCAATTGCGTCGGGGTGCCGACGGTGGGCGGGGAAACCAACTTCCATGCCGCCTACGACGGCAACATCCTGGTCAACGCGATGACCGTGGGCGTCGCCGATCAGGACAGGATCTTCTATTCGGCGGCGACCGGCTCTGGGCAATCCGATCGTCTATGTCGGCTCGAAGACCGGGCGCGACGGCATCCACGGCGCGACCATGGCCAGCGCCGACTTCTCCGACGACACCGAGGAGAAGCGCCCCACCGTGCAGGTCGGCGACCCGTTCACCGAGAAGCTGCTGATCGAGGCCTGCCTCGAGCTGATGGCGACCGATGCGATCGTCGCGATCCAGGACATGGGCGCGGCGGGGCTGACCTCAAGTTCGGTTGAGATGGCGAGCAAGGGCGGCGCCGGCATCCGGCTGAACATGAACGCGGTGCCGTGCCGCGAAACGGGAATGACCCCATACGAGATGATGCTGAGCGAGAGCCAGGAGCGCATGCTGATGGTGCTCAAGCCCGGCAAGGAGCCGATGGCCGAGGCGATCTTCCGCAAGTGGGAACTCGATTTCGCGGTGATCGGCGAGGTCACCGATACGGGGCACATGGTGCTCGAATTCGATGGCGCGGTGGTCTGCGACATCCCTCTCGCCCCGCTGGCGGACGAAGCCCCGCTCTATGACCGGCCGGCGCTCAGCCTCGCCGACTACAAGGCCTGGGCGCAGGTCGCGCCGCTCGGCGAGGTGCCCGAAAGCACCGACATCGGCGCAGACCTGCTCAGGCTGATGGCCTGCCCCGACCTTGCCAGCCGCCGCTGGATCTGGGAGCAATACGACAGCCAGGTCGGCGCGGACACCTTGCAGAAGTCGGGCGGCGATGCGGCGGTGGTGCGCATCCACGGCACGCAAAAAGCGCTGGCGATGAGCACCGACTGCACCCCGCGCTATTGCTTTGCCGACCCCTACGAAGGCGGCAAGCAGGCAGTGGCGGAATGCTATCGCAACCTGTGCGCGGTCGGCGCGACGCCGCTGGCGATCACCAACTGCCTCAACTTCGGCAACCCGCAGCGCCCCGAGATCATGGCGCAGATCGTCGAGGCGTTGCGCGGCATGGGCGACGCCTGCCGCGCGCTCGATTTCCCGATCGTTTCGGGCAATGTATCGCTCTACAACGAGAGCAAGGCGACGGGCGGTGGCAGCTGCCATCCTGCCGACCCCGGCGATCGGCGGGGTGGGGCTGCTGGCCGACCATGAACGGATGGCAACGATCGGGTTCAAAGCCGAGGGCGAGGCGATCTACGTCATCGGCCACGGCAGCGGGCACCTGGGCCAGTCGTTGTGGCTGCGCGAGTTCCACGGCCGCGAGGACGGCCCGCCCCCGCCGGTCGATCTCGCCACCGAGCGCGCGCACGGCGAATTCGTCCGCAAGCTGTATCGCCGACGGCAAGGTCAGCGCGGTGCACGACGTTGCCGATGGCGGCCTGCTGGTGGCGATTGGCCGAAATGGCACTGGCTGGCGGCATCGGCGCGACGCTCGCGGAAATCGGCGATCACTCCGCCGCCTTCGGCGAGGACCAGGCGCGCTATGTGGTCACCAGCGCAGTCGCCGACACCATCCAGTCTGTGGGCATCCCGATGACGCGGATCGGCACAACCGGCGGGGATGCACTGGTGGTGCATGGCGCAATCGGTGGCCATTTCAGCGCTGCGCGAAGCCAGCGACCGCTTCTTCCGCGACTGGATGGAAGGCTGATCGGCATTGCATGTCACACCAAATGATGCGAAAATAACCGCATGCGCACGACCATCACCATCGACGACGATCTCCTTGCCAAGGCAATGGAGTACACCGGGATAAAGGAACGCGCGACTGTCATCCGCATGGCGCTCGAAGGCCTCGTTGCCCGTGAGGCGGGGCGCCGCCTTGCGCGGTTGGGCGGAAGCGATCCCGACGCCTGGGCGGCACCACGCCAGCGTCCTGAATCTGCGGCACCGGCTAAGCCCTCGAAGGCCGCATGATTCTGGTCGATACGTCGATCTGGATCGATCACATGAACAAGGGTGGCGTCGATCACCTCGACTACCTGCTTGAAGGTGAAAGCGTACTGACGCATCCCTTCGTCATCGGCGAAATCGCCATGGGGTCGCTCAGGAACCGCAGCGCTCAGCTCGCCATGCTGAGCGACTTGCACATGATAACAGTCGCCAGCGACCTGGAAGTTCGGACGTTGGTGGAGAGCGCCAAACTGCATGGCACGGGCCTGAGCTATGTCGATGCGCACCTGCTGACGGCTGCAATCGCTTATCGGGATTTCGAACCGGCACGCATCTGGACGCTCGACAAGGAGCTATCAGCGCGAAGCCAAAAGTTTGGTATCGAATATACCCCTTGAACGACAGCCCTGACGTCTCAACTCGGCGTCGATCCCCGCCGCGCGCCACACGCGGTGCACCTCGCCATAGAGCCGGGGCAGCCGGATGCCGAATTTCGCCCGGACGGCCTCGGTCGGAAGCGCCAAAAGTGAGCGAATGCTCTGTTCGGCCAGGCGCGGGCTGGCCTTCCCGTTGCGCTGCGCCTCGCGCACTGCGCGCAATACAGGCGCGCGCGTGCCCGTCTCGCGCCGCGTCACCAGCGCTCCGGCATAGGCGATGAAGATGTGCCCCCAGCTCGGCCGCTGGCCGAAGACGAAAGCAGCGACGCATTGTTCGCCCAGCGCATCGCGACCGTAACCGGTCAGCACGTGCAGCAGATCGTGGATGTCGCGCTGGCGATCGACATACCATTCGATCCGGTCGTCGAGCCGCGGGCGCCCGGCGCGCATGATTTCGGTTTCGGCGGCAAGCCCGGCGGCGCTCAGCCCTTCGCGGTCCATGAAGGCGCAATAGTCGTGCGCCAGCGAACCTGCGGGATAGCGGCGCAGCGCGGCGCGGTCGTCGAGCAGGTCGGGCAGGAACGGCTCGCTGGCGTAGATCGCGCCGGCCGGTGTCGGTGGCCAGAAAGCGTTCGGCGGCGCGGTCGATGTCAATCCACGGCAGGGCTTCGAACAGGCAGAAGGCGACGCTGGTCTGTTCCCTGTCCTGCTTGAACAGGGTGAAATGCTTCCATGCCATGCGGAAATTGAACCGCAGCGGCTGGCGATCAGCATGGCGCAGCGGCAGCAGGGCGTGCGCCGTCGCTCCGTCGAGCACGGGAATCGTGAATTCCGCACCAAGGACCGCCATGTTCATGGCGCAACTATCGGATACTCAGGCTAATAAATGGTCAATCCGGCATGATCCGGTCCGATTTATTCCCAGACCCAGTCCGCCAGCGGTACATCCAAGCAATTGCAGCACGCCGGTGAGATTGCCGCGGTCGATCCAGCCATCCGCCGCTGCGCGCGCCCTGGGTTTGGCGGCGAAGGCCAGACCATAGCTCGCCGCTTCTAGCATCGGGATATCGTTGGCGCCGTCGCCGGTGGCGAGGGTGACAATCCCCTCGCCAAGCCGCGCGGCTTCCTCGAGCAGCACCGCGCGCTTGACCGAACTGTCGACGATGGGACCGGTGAGGCCGCCGGTCAGGCGGCCGTCCACCACCGCAAGCCGGTTCGCCACCACCCGTTCGAAGCCCAGCTCCTCCGCCACCGGATCGGCGAACTGGTGAAACCCGCCAGTGACCAGAACGGTGCGGCAGCCCATGGCTTTGAGCGTTTCGACCAGCACTTTCGCGCCGGGCATCATCGCGATGCGGCTGGCGAGGCATTCGGCAATCGCGCTTTCGGGCAAGCCCGCAAGCAGCGCGACGCGCTCCCGCAGTGCCGCGACGAAATCGAGCTCGCCGAGCATCGCGCGCTCGGTGATCGCGGCGATCTGCGGCTTGATCCCGGCAAAATCGGCCAGCTCGTCGATGCATTCGGCCATAATCATGGTCGAATCCATATCCGAGACGAAAACCCGCGGGATTTCAATCGCCTGACCGGCGATCAGCAGATCGGATGGCACAAAGTGCGCATCGAGCACGGCGCGCAGTGTGGCCGGATCGCCGCCCCTGGCGCGGAGTTCCAGCCCCTCGCTTCCGGGCAGCGGGATGAACTCGGCGGCGAGTCCCTGCGCCGCCAGTGTTGCCAGCGCAGGGGCGGAATTTGCCGACAGCGCGCCTGCATCTGCTATCAGCCGGGCAATGAGCACCACCGATCCTCCTGAACCTGCCGGGCCGCGCCCGCCGCTGGCGCTCATTGCAGGACCGACCGCGAGCGGCAAGAGCGATCTCGCGCTCGCCCTTGCGCTATCGCTGCGCGCGCGCGGAAAAACCGCAGTGATCGTCAATGCCGACAGCGCACAGGTCTATGCCGACCTCCAGGTGCTCAGCGCCCGGCCTTCAGCGGCGGAAATGCTCGGCATCGACCACCGGCTGTTCGGCACCTGGGACGGTGCGAACGCCTGCTCGGCGGCGGACTGGGCAGCGGCGGCGAAGGCGGCCATTGCCGAGGCGCAAGGCGGAGGGGCGGTGCCGATCCTCGTTGGCGGCACCGGTCTCTATATCCGCACCCTGCTCGACGGCATCGCCCCGGTGCCTGAAATCGACCCCGCGATCCGTGCCGCCGTGCGCGCACTGCCGGTCGGCGAGGCCCTTGCCGCGCTGCGAGGCGAGGATCCGGCCCGCGCCATGGCGCTCGCTCCCGCCGACACCGCGCGCATCGCCCGCGCGCTCGAAGTGGTCCGCGCGACCGGGCGCACCCTCGCCGCATGGCAGGCCGAAAAAGCCGGCGGAATCGGCGAAACGGTGTCGCTGTTCCCCGCTATCCTCCTGCCACCGCGCGATTATCTTTACGAGTGCTGCGACCGGCGGTTCACCGCGATGCTGGAGTGCGGGGCCCTCGCCGAAGTCGAGTCCCTGCTTGCACGCAGACTCGATCCCGCGCTGCCGGTGATGCGCGCCATCGGCGTTGCGGAGATCGCCGGCACTCTGCGCGGGCAGTGGACGCGCGAGGAAGCGGAACGGCGCGGGGCGCAGGCGACGCGCAATTATGCCAAGCGCCAATACACCTGGTTCCGCCGCCAGCCGCCCGCGCACTGGCCGCGCATCGACACGCAAAACATCGATGACAAGGCACATTTTGAAACTTTATTACGTTATTAGCTGTTGACATGGTATTTTCTGCCACCTAGGGGCGTGGCCATTCCCGCACCTGGCGGGCCCGGCGTGATCTGGGCGCAGTTGGAGAGGAGACCCGGTATGGCTCTGGCCATGCCGGGTCCGCCTGCTTATAGCGCGGGGCGATTTCAAGAAGGAACGATGAAGTGAGCGAAGAGCGCAGCGGCGCGAACATTCTGGTCGAGAGCCTGGTGCGGCAGGGGGTCGAATTCGTCTTCGGCTATCCCGGCGGCGCGGTGCTGCCGATCTACGATGCGCTGTTCGGCGACGAGCGCATCCGCCATATCCTCGTCCGGGCCGAGGCCGGCGCGGCGCATGCCGCCGAAGGTTATGCCCGCTCGACCGGCAAGCCCGGCGTGGTGCTGGTCACATCCGGCCCCGGCGCGACCAATGCCATCACTGGCATCGCTGATGCCTTCATGGATTCGATTCCGCTGGTGGTGTTCACTGGCCAGGTGCCCTCGGCGCTGATCGGCTCGGACGCGTTCCAGGAGGCCGACACCATCGGCATCTCGCGCCATTGCACCAAGCACAACTATCTGGTGAAGGACCCCTCCGAACTCGCCGGCATCATCGACGAGGCCTTCCAGATCGCCACCACCGGCCGCCCCGGCCCGGTGCTGATCGACATTCCCAAGGACGTCCAGATCGCCTCGGCCCCGTGGCGCGACGGCGCGCCGCAGCGTCGCAACCGCTATTCGCCGCGCACCGAAGCCAGCGAGGCCGAAATCGCCCGCGCGGTCGATCTGCTCGCCAAGGCCGAGGCTCCGGTGTTCTACACCGGCG
This sequence comes from uncultured Alphaproteobacteria bacterium, assembly GCA_963777795.1. GTDB lineage: Bacteria > Pseudomonadota > Alphaproteobacteria > Sphingomonadales > Sphingomonadaceae > Novosphingobium. The sequence continues at coordinate 191,393 of CAVZRM010000001.1, read as the reverse complement.
GCGGAGTGATCAATTCGGGCCCACGCGCCTCGGCGCTGCTGCGCGAATTGCAGGCGCTCACCGGCGCGCCCTTGACCTCGACGCTGATGGGCCTCGGTGCCTTCCCCGCCGATCACCCGGACTGGCTCGGCATGCTCGGCATGCACGGCACCTATGAAGCCAATATGGCGATGAACCGGGCCGATCTGCTGATTTGCGTCGGGGCGCGCTTCGACGATCGCGTCACCGGACGGCTCGACGCCTTCTCGCCGCATTCGACCAAGATCCACATCGACATCGACCGCAGCTCGATCAACAAGACCGTCGCGGTCGATCTGCCGATCGTCGGCGATTGCGGCAAGGTGCTCGAACAGCTGATCGAAGCCTGGGGCAGCCGCAAGCCGCAGGATCTGACCGAATGGAAGGCGCGGATCGACGGCTGGAAGGCGCGCGACAGCCTGTCCTTCCCGAAGAATCCCAAGGCCATCATGCCGCAGCTTGCCGTGCAGCGGCTCTATGAGCTGACTAGGGATCGCAACTCGATCATCTCCACCGAAGTCGGCCAGCACCAGATGTGGGCCGCGCAGCACTACCACTTCTTCGAGCCCAACCGCTGGCTGACCTCGGGCGGGCTCGGCACCATGGGCTATGGCCTGCCGGCGGCGATCGGCGCGCAGTGCGGCAATCCCGACGCGCTGGTGATCGACATCGCCGGCGACGCCTCGATCCAGATGAACATCCAGGAGCTTGGCACTGCGACGCAATACCGCCTGCCGGTCAAGGTGTTCATCCTCAACAACGAGTGGATGGGCATGGTCCGCCAGTGGCAGGAGCTGACCTACGAGAGCCGCTATTCGGAAAGCTATTCCGACAGCCTGCCCGATTTCGTCAAGCTGGGTGAGGCTTATGGCTGGAAGGGCATCCGCATTTCCAGCGAGGCCGAGCTCGATGCCGGCATCCAGGCGATGATCGACCACCCGGGGCCGGTGATCGTCGATTGCCGGGTGTCGAACGAGGCCAACTGCTTCCCGATGATCCCCAGCGGCGCGGCGCATACCGAGATGATCCTCGAAGGCGATACCGTCGCGGGCACGATGGACGACGAAGCGAAGGCGCTGGTGTGATGAAAATCAGACACGAAGCCTCCGAGCGCCACGTCCTGACGATCACGGTCGACAACGAGGCCGGGGTGCTCGCCAAGATCGCCGGGCTGTTCACCGCGCGCGGCTACAACATCGACAGCCTGACCGTGGCCGACATCTCGGAAAGCCATGCGCTCAGCCGGATCACCATCGTCACGCAAGGGCCACCGGCGCAGATCGACCAGATTCACGCCCAGCTCGAACGGCTGGTGCCGGTCCACAAGGTCGTCGATCTTACCGAGATCGGCCCTTACGTCGAGCGCGAGCTGGCGCTGATCAAGGTTTCGGGCACCGGCGAACACCGCGTCGAGGCGCTGCGCCTCGCCGATGTGTTCCGCGCCAAGGTGGTCGACACCACAACCTCGAGCTTCATTTTCGAGCTCACCGGGGTTCCCGACAAGATCGACAGCTTCGTTTCGCTGATGCGCGAGCTCGGGCTGGTCGAGGTCGGCCGCACCGGCATCGTCGGCATGATGCGGGGGGCGGCGGGAGCCTGAATTTTCACTACCACCACTCGTCATCCCCGCGTAGGCGGGGACCCATCTCCAGCGAGTGCGTCAGAACCAACCGTCAGGAGATGGGTTCCCGCTTTCGCGGGAATGACGAACCATTTTGAGGGACCAGTAACGTGAAAGTCTATTACGACGCCGATTGCGACATCAATCTGATCACGGCCAAGAAAATCGCCGTGATCGGCTATGGCAGCCAGGGCCATGCCCATGCGCAGAACCTGCGCGACAGCGGCGTCAAGGACGTCGCCATCGCGCTGCGCCCCGGCTCGGCCACCGCCACGAAGGCCGAAGGCGCGGGCTTCAAGGTGATGTCGAACAAGGACGCTGCCGCCTGGGCCGACATCCTGATGATCCTCGCTCCCGACGAACACCAGGCGGCGATCTGGGCCGACGATGTCAAGGGCAACCTGCGCCCCGGCAGCGCGCTCGCCTTCGCTCACGGGCTCAACATCCATTTCGGCCTGATCGAAGCGCCCAGCGACGTCGATGTCATCATGATCGCGCCCAAGGGCCCGGGCCACACCGTGCGCAGCGAATATGTCCGCGGCGGCGGCGTGCCCTGCCTGATCGCGGTGCATCACGACGCCACCGGCAATGCCCATGACGTTGCCTTGGCCTATGCCAGCGGCGTCGGCGGCGGGCGCAGCGGCATCATCGAGACCAACTTCCGCGAGGAATGCGAGACCGACCTGTTCGGCGAGCAGGCTGTGCTCTGCGGCGGGCTGACCCACCTCATCCAGGCCGGCTTCGAGACGCTGACCGAGGCGGGCTATGCCCCCGAAATGGCCTATTTCGAGTGCCTCCACGAGGTCAAGCTGATCGTCGACCTGATGTATGAAGGCGGCATCGCCAACATGCGCTATTCGATCTCGAACACCGCCGAATACGGCGACATCACCACCGGCCCGCGCATCATCACTGCCGAGACCAAGGCCGAAATGAAGCGCGTGCTCGCCGACATCCAGGCCGGGCGTTTCGTCAAGAACTTCGTGCTCGACAACCGCGCCGGCCAGCCCGAGCTGAAAGCCGCCCGCAAGGCCGCCGCCGCCCACCCGATCGAGCAGACCGGTGCCCAGCTGCGCGCGATGATGCCGTGGATTGGCGCGAATGCGCTGGTGGACAAGGCGAAGAATTGAGGGTGGACGCCCCCCTCTCCAACTTCGGCTAGGCAGTCAAGCTGCCAAGCCTTCATATCCTCCCCGCGAGGGGGGGGAACAGCGCGACTTCAGTCCTCCCCCCTCGCGGGGGAGGATAGCGAAGCTTGCCCCGAATGGTGCTAGCGCAAACCACCGTAAATCCGAACCAGACCCGCTCAGGCTGAGCCTGTCGAAGCCCCCTCGTTTTAGGCTGCCGTGCCTTGCAGGCGGGGCCTTCGACAAGCTCAGGCTGAGCGGGAATTTGGTGGAGTGATTCTGATTTCTTGGATCTTGCCCTAGCGCAGCTTGGAGAGGGGACTCCCTCACCGCATCAGCGCAAAACACTTCCGCAGCTCGCCGACGAAAATTCCGGGCTGCTCCCACGCCGCGAAGTGCCCGCCATGCGCGCACTCGTTCCAGTAGACGATGTTGCGCAGCGTGCGCTCCGCCCATTTGCGCGGGGCCCGGGTGATCTCGCGCGGGAAGCTGCTCACTCCTGCCGGCAGCTGCACTTCATAGCCGCCCTTGCCGATCGTGCCGAAGCTCTGCCAATACATCCGCGCCGCCGACGCGCCGCTGGCGGTGAGCCAGTAGAGCATGATGTTGTCGAGAATGGTGTCCCGCGACAGCGCCTGCTCGGGCGCGCCCTGATTGTCGGTCCAGGCCCACATCTTCTCGTAGATCCACCCTGCGAGCCCCACCGGACTGTCGACCAGGCCATAGCCGATGGTCTGCGGGCGGGTGGACTGGATCTTCGCATAGCCCGAATCGTGGGCCTGGTAGTGCGCTCCCGCCGCCAGTGCGGCGAGCACCACCGGATCGGTATCCTCGCGGTCGTCGGGCAGAATGCGCCCGACCGGCATGTTGGTGTGGATGCCGGCAAGCCCGGCGGGAGCCTGCGCCCCCATCACCGTGGTGACGATGGCCCCCCAGTCGCCGCCCTGCGCGACCCAGCGCGCATAGCCCAGCCGCCGCATCAACTCGGCCCAGGCCCTGCCGACGCGCGGCACATCCCAGCCAGTGCGCTCGGGCTTCGCGGAAAAGCCATAGCCCGGCAGCGACGGCACGACCAGGTGGAAGGCATCTTCCGCCCGGCCGCCATGCGCCACCGGATCGGTCAGGGGCGCAATGCAGTCGAGGAATTCGACCACCGAGCCCGGCCAGCCATGGGTGAGGATCAGCGGCATCGCCCCCTCGTGGCGCGAGCGCACATGCAGGAAATGGATGTCGAGCCCGTCGATTTCGGTGACGAACTGGCCGAAGGCATTGAGCCGTGCCTCGCAGGCCCGCCAGTCGTAACCATGCCGCCAGTAATCGACCAGCGCGCGCAGGCTGGCGAGCGGCACGCCCTGCGACCAGTCATCGACCGGCTCTTTTTCGGGCCATCGGGTCAAGTCGAGCCGCTGGCGCAGGTCGTCGAGCTGCGCCTCGGCGATGGCAAGGGTGAAGGGTCGGATCTGGCTCATTGCCGCGAGGCTAGAGCATATCGCTGCCTGCACAATCCCCTTCGCAACGCCAGGCAATTGCAGCCCTGCCCGCGCTTCTGCTAGACTGCTGTCAAACATACTGCCCGGAGAGTCCCCGCCATGCCCAGCCTCACGATCACCCCGCTCGCCCCCGATATCGCCTTCGGCAACCGCGTCGATGGCGTCACCTGGGACAATATCGACGATGAGGAATTGCGCGCACAGCTGCGCGCCCTGTTCGTCGAGCGCGGCGTGCTGGTGTTCGAGAACATGGAGCCGACGCCCAAGATGCAACTCGCGCTGTCCAGGGTGTTCGGCCAGCTCAAGGACCACCCGACCAGGAACGTGCCGCGCGCCGATGGCGACATGCTCGGGGTGATCGACATGCACGTCATGCCGCGCGGCGACCCAGGCCACGATCATGGCCTGATCGAAACGCGCGGCAAGAAGGTCTCTTCGTTCCTGCCCTGGCATTTCGATCACAGCTACAATGACGAACTGAACTATGCCGGCGTGCTGCGCGCTGTCATCGCAGCGCCGGAGGAAGGCCGCACCGGCTTTGCCGACGGGATCGACATCTACAAGAAAATGAACCCGGCGATTCTGGCAAAGATCGAAAAGCTTTGCGCCATCTATACCCTCGATGTGCGGCTGACGCAGATGAAGTTCGGCCGCTATTTCGAGACCTACGGCGACACCGAGCGCGAGCGCGCCAACACCGAGGAAAGCACGGTATTCCCGCGCTCGCTCCACCCGATGGTCTGGCAGCGTCCCAGCGGCGAGAAAGTCGTCCATTTCTGCGGCTTCACCAATGTCGGCATCGAACACCACGAAAATGCCGAAGGCGAAGCGCTGCTCGAGCAGGCCTTGCAGGAAATGTATCGCGCAATTACGCCCTATTGGCACGAGTGGAACACCACCGACCTGCTGATCTGGGACAACCACCGCGTGCTCCACGCGGTCGAGGGCTGCGACCCCAAATACGAACGCCGCATGCACCGCACCACGATCAAGGGCGACTATGGGCTGGGGCGATTCGAGGGGGGCAAGAAGATCGGCGAGGTCAAGCGCGAGGTGGCCCCGCTGGCGCTGCCGGGGTGAGGCTTCACGCGCCGCGCTCGGCCTCGCGCATCGCTTCGGTGATCGCCACGGTCTCGACGCTCACCCGCACCACCCGGGCGAGCAGCGCGATCATGCTCTCCTTGTAGTCGGCGAAGCGATAGGTGTTGAACTTCGCCGCGATGGTCGGATCGCGCGGGCGTTTTTCCTTGTGCTGATCGAGCACCCAGTCGATCGCGCTGCGATTGCCGAGGCGATATGTCCACGCTTCAGGCGGAATCCCGGTGAGCTGGGTATCGGCATCGACCGTTACCGCGCCCAACTCGGGCAGCGACTTGAGCACCGGTTTGGGCTGGGTGCCCTCGGCGCGGGTTGACGCCACGTCGATCCGTTCGAGCGGCCAGGGATCGACCGCCTCATAGCCGATATGCAGCGCCATCAGCGCCTCGCCCCACGCCGCCCAGCGCGCGAAATCGGGATAGAACGGAATCCGCGGAAACTCGCGCTTGAGGTTCAGCGCGTATTTCTCGCGGTAGTGCGGATCGTGCAGCACCGCATAGCAATAGGCGAAGATCGCATCCTTGGTGATCGCAAAATCCTCCCCCAGCTTGCTGGGGGAGGGGGACCGCCGCGAAGCGGTGGTGGAGGGGTTCTGCACTTCGTCCTCCCCGCCGCCCAAGCCGCCGCTGGCGGCAGCCCCTCCGTCAGCCGCTGCGCGGCTGCCACCTCCCCGAGACAAGCTCGGGGAGGATTTGTAATGCGCCCGGAACTGCTTCAGCCCCCAGTCGGTGATATTGTCGATCCGCTCGCCGGATTTGGTGTAGCGGTAGCGGGCGACCTGCTGGCAGGCATCGACCGCTGCCCCGAAATGGAGGTCGGCGATGCCGTCGATCCCGAGCACGCAATAGTCGGTCCGTCGACCCGACATCGCTGAAGCAGATGGCCGTATTGGTCGCACCGATCGGGAAAAGCGACGGTCGCCTGGTCCGAGGCATCATTGAACAGGTCGGATTGATAGAGCCATTGCGCGTTGAACGGGCGATAAGCCGGCTGCGCCGAAGTCGCTCTGTCGTCAAACGCTTCGCTCATTCGCGAGCGTTTGCGGCGCTTCAAGGTTTCAGACCATTTGACATCGTTCGGGAAGTCGTCGGTGTCTTGCCGGAACCTTGCCGAATGCTGCGATCTGCGTCAGCTACCTTCGCGGACAGACTTTCGCAGCGACCAGTCATAAAGCCATTCGTCGCGGTTGGTCGAAATCCCGAGCGAGTAGAGCTTGAAAATCGCCTTTTCCCGGGTGGCGGACATTGCGGTCTTTCGTCGCCCCGCTTGCGATCGGCAAGAAAGTCTCAAACGCATTTCGACCGAGCTCATAGCCAGTCCCCCCGTTCATTGGGTTTCAATTGCTCCGAGGCCGCGACGGGGAGACTTGTTGACGCCAGGAAGGCCAACTTGTCTTCGGCATTCTCCAGTTCGGGACGTCGCCCACTGATCGAGGCGGGATGTCATCTTCACTTTCTTTCGGACCAAGAAAGCAATGGCCACACCGGTCTGAATGCCAAACACATTGTGTGTCGTACCTGAGAGTTTCGGATTGCTACGAACGTCTCCGCCGAGGTCCACAATATAGATTTCCTGAAAATCCTTTGCCACCAGCTTGCGAAAACCGTCGAAAGTCCGTGTCGTCAGGAAACTCCGGTTGGTCACAAAGGCGAGCACACCCTCGTCGCCCAGCCTATCGCTGGCCCAGCGATAGAACCGCGCATACATGTCATAAAGCTTGGTTTTCTGCGCCGTGCTGGCCTTGATGTAGGTGTCCTTGATGCGCTTGTCGATGTGCGCGTAGGTGCGGTTCTTGTTGTTGTCGTTCTCGTTCTGCTGGTTGGCGTTGTAGGGCGGGTTGCCGATGATCACGCTGATCTTGCGGCGGTTCTGGCGCTTGATCCGCTCGATGTTTTCATCGCTCAAGCTGCCGAGCAGGTCGAACTGGTGGCCCGCATGGATGCCCAGCGCATCGACATTATCCAGCGTATCGACCAGGCACAGGTTCTCGAATTCGGCGAACTGCCCGGTGATCGCCTGATAGGTCGCCTCGATGTTCAAATTGGCGACGTAATAGGGCAGGATCGCGATCTCGTTGGCGTGCAGCTCTTCCTTGTATTTGTGCCGCAGCTTGTCGCCGTGCCCGCGAAAGCTTTCGAGCAGTTCGACGATGAAGGTGCCGGTGCCGGTCGCCGGATCGAGAATTTCCACGCCCCGGTCGATCAGGTTCTTGCCGAAATGCTTCTCGCACAGCCAGTCCGCGCTGCGGATCATGAAGCGCACGATCTCGCCCGGGGTATAGACCACGCCGAGCCGGTCCGCCGCCTTGGCGTTATAGACCTTGTAGAAATTCTCGTAGAGCCCCTTGAGGAAGCCCTGCTTTTCCGAATGGGTCGAGATTACCGCCGCAGTGCTGGCGATGCCCGAATAATAGGGCGCGAGCGCGCGCAGCAGTGTCGATTTCTCGCCGCGCGCGAACAGTTTTTCCTCCAGCTTGTAAAGTTCGGAGGCGACATTGTTCTGGCGGTGGAAATCGGGGTTGTCGAACACCTTGGCGAAGATGTCCTCGGTCAGGATGTGCTGGATCAGCATTTCCTGCACGTCATCCTCGCTCACCGCCGGGTTGATCGCGTTTTGTGCATGGAGCAGGAAAGCGGTTTCAGCGGCAGCAAAATCGCGGCTGGCGGCGCGTTTTTCAGAAATGAGATCGCGCAGCGCCTGCAAGACGGCGGGGAGATCGGCGGCGAACTGTTTCACTGCCTTGTTGAAATCGGCAATTTCCTGCCGCTCATGCGCAAAGAAGCCGGTCAGCAGGGCATAGAGTGCCTCGGTATCGTTCATCGCCACGCGGGCCACTTCGTGCCCGTCCTGGATCAGCACCGCCGTGTGGTCGTCCGAATAGATGATGTTGTCGCGCGGATAGCCCTTGCGGGACTTCGCGGCGATTTCGGCATCGAGATCGTCCCCGGCATCCTTGGCTTCCCAATAGCCGAACGGCACCCGCAAGGCATGGAGCAGTGCGCCATCGACATAGATGCGGTTCCTTTGCGCGGTGACGATGTCATGCTCGGGGATGAACTGGAGGTCCGCCGAGCGGCCCCAGCGCTTGAGCAGATCCTTGAACGCCTCGCGCAGCACGCTCTCGCGGCTGCTGCCCGATACGGCGCGCAGCCGGTCGAGCTCGGCGCGGTATTCGTTGATGAGTTGACGGCTCAAGCAAATCCCCTGGTCGCGGCAAGGTTTGGGTCAACGATGCCGGCATGTCCAGAGGCAAGCACGCCGGGCTGGTGGCGTCCGCCACCCGCCCGGCGCGATCCCCCTCTTTACAACCCCCGCCGCCATCCCCATAGCCGTGCGCATGATCCGTCAGCTTGGCCTGCTCCTGCGACTTACCCGCCCTTGGGCGTGAGGTGACGTGCCGTCCGGCGGCGCGTGGCGCGCTCAAGGGACCCTCAGGCACACGACAGGAAACCCAGACCCAAGCGAGACTTCGCCATGACCATGCTCCAGAACCCTTCGGCCAAATACCGCCCCTTCCCGCAGATCGACCTGCCCGACCGGCAGTGGCCGGGCCGCACCATCACCAAGGCGCCGCGCTGGCTTTCCACCGACCTGCGCGATGGCAACCAGTCGCTGATCGACCCGATGGGCGCGGAAAAGAAGACGCGCTTTTTCGATCTGCTGGTCGGCGTCGGCCTCAAGGAAATCGAAGTCGGCTTCCCTGCCGCCGGCGCGACCGAGTTCGATTTCATCTCCGGGCTGGTGCGCTCGGGCCGCGTTCCCGGCGACGTGCTGGTGCAGGTGCTCACCCAGAGCCGCGAGGATCTGATCAAGACCTCGTTCGAAAGCCTCGAAGGCGCGCATGCAGCGATCGTCCATCTCTACAACGCCGTCTCGCCGCTGTGGCGGCAGGTGGTGTTCGGCATGGAACAAGCCTGAAATCAAGGCGATCGCCGTCGCCGGCGCGAAGGTGCTGCGCGATCAGGCGGCGCGGTTCCCGGCGACCCACTGGCATTTCGAATACAGCCCCGAAACCTTCTCGACCGCCGAACTCGATTTCAGCCTCGCCTGCTGCGAGGCGGTGATGGAGGTGCTCGCACCCACACCGGAAAACCCGATCATCCTCAACCTGCCCGCGACGGTCGAAGCGGCGACGCCCAATATCTACGCCGACCAGATCGAATATTTCTGCCGCAACCTGCCGAACCGCGATGCCGCAGTGATCAGCCTGCACACCCACAACGACCGCGGCACCGGCGTGGCCGCGGCCGAACTGGGCCTGATGGCCGGTGCGGACCGCGTCGAAGGCTGCCTGTTCGGCAATGGCGAGCGCACCGGCAACTGCTGCCTGGTGACGGTCGGGCTCAACCTCTACACGCAGGGCGTCGATCCGGAGCTCGACTTCTCGAACATCGACGAGGTCATCCAGACGGTCGAATACTGCAACCAGCTGCCGGTCCATCCGCGCCATCCTTATGGCGGCGAACTGGTCTTCACCGCCTTTTCGGGCAGCCATCAGGACGCGATCAAGAAGGGTTTCGCCGCGCAGGAACAGCGCAACGACCCGCTGTGGGCGGTGCCCTATCTGCCGATCGACCCCGCCGATCTCGGCCGCAGCTATGAAGCGGTGATCCGGGTCAATTCGCAGAGCGGCAAGGGCGGCTTCGCCTGGGTGCTCGAACAGGATCAGGGCCTGAAGCTGCCCAAGCGCATGCAGGCCCACTTTTCGCGCCATGTCCAGGATCTGGCCGACGAACTCGGCCGCGAACTGGTCGCCGAGGACATCTGGCAGGTGTTCCGCAAGGTCTATCGGCTCGACGGCGCGCAGCACTTCCAGCTCGAGGACTACGAGGAAACCCGCGCCACTGACGGCACGCGGATTTTCGCCGGCAAGATCGGCGTCGATGGCCAGGTGCAGAGCGTTTCCGGGCGCGGCAACGGCCTGATCTCATCGGTCGTCGCGACGCTGGCCGAGAGCTTCGGCGTCGAGCTCGAAGTGCGCGACTATGCCGAACACGCGATGGGCGCGGGCGCCGATGCCCGCGCCGCTGCCTATGTCGAATGCGTCGGAGCAGATGGCCAGGCACTGTGGGGCGTGGGCATCGACGAGGATGTCGCCACCGCCGGCGTGCGCGCCGTGCTCAGCGCGGCGAACGCGGCGGGCGCGTAACCGGCAAGCAACGCCGGGCCCGGAAATTTAACGCCGCTTGCACATTTGCCCCTTCGGAGGGGAGGTTGATGGCCGAATGACCAACCGCCCCAACCATCTGACTTGTCGATTGCGAGGAGGCTGAAGCCGACGCCGGCAAGCCAGGGGCAGCCTAGACCGCCGCAGCAATGCCCACCGGCGTGTCTGGCAATGCATCGACAGCTCGACTTTCGTCGGTGCCATTGCGCATGACCGCATGCAGTCGTATGCGCTGCAGGCTATTCCGACTGCGCCAGCAGCAAACGGCAAGCATCGACCGCTTTCCGCGTCGCTTACGCCGGGCTTGAACCGACGCGCAACGCATCTCACTGAACGGACACCAAAAAAAGGGGCCGGATTTCTCCGGCCCCCTCTTCATTCAGTCAGGTGACTGGCTCAGTTGCCCGAGCCAGGTCCGAAGCCGATTTCCACGCGGCGGTTCTGCAGTTCGCGGACACCGTCGGCGGTGGGAACGCGGTTGTTGCTTTCACCGAAGCCCTGGGTGGTGATCGCACCATCCGAGACGCCGTGCGGGTCATGTAGCCGCGGACGTTGGCAGCGCGGCGTTCCGACAGACCCTGGTTGTAACCCGGGCTGCCCGAACGGTCCGCGTAACCCGCGATCATCACCGGCACCCGCGCGCAGTTGCCATAGGCACTGACGGCGCTAGTCAAGGATGGTCGCCGCTTCGGCCGTGACGTCCGACTTATCCCAATCGAAGAACACGATGTAGGGACCCTTGTTGCACGCTGCCACAGGCGGCGGCGGCGGGGGCGGCGGGGGCGGCGGGGGCGGCGGCGGGGGCGGCGGAGGCGGCGGAGCGACTTCGCGGGCGACCACCACCGAAGCTGAAGTCCAGTCCGGCCTTCAGTGCGCCGACGCTGTTGCGGCCACCGAAGTCATAGGACCCGCCCAGCCACATCCCGACGCGCTCGCCGATCGACATGTCGAGGCCGAGTTCGGCAGTGCCGTAGCCCTTCGGATCGACGCCCGGTCAGGGTGAAGGCATTACCGCCAGCGAGGTAGCTGTAGGTCCGGTCCTGACCGATGTCGCCCTGGAAGGTGTAGGCCAGGCGACCGAACGGACGCAGGGCGAAGCCTTCCGGATCACCGACATTGGCGACGAACTTCACACCGATCTGCGGGTTGAACACCGACTTCGACCGGTTGCCGGTGGTCAGGCCGATGCCGCCGCCACCGACTTCCGAGAAGCCGTCGAGCTTCCAGTTGCGCAGCGCCAGTTCGGCATAAGGCGTGACCGTCGCGCTGCCGATCGGGATGTCGTAGCCGACCTGCAGGGCGGCGTCGAACTGCTTGCCCTTGAACTCGGCAGTCGGGGTCCGGGCCAGCAGAGCCAGGGTCCGCGAGCCTTTGAACTTCGAGAAGCCATAGGCCAGCTTGAGGTTGGCATAGAGCGGACCGAAGCCCTGGGTCACGTAGGCACCGAAGGTGAAGGTGTCGCCGTTGACCGACTTCACGGCGTGTCGCGAGCGTCGATGTCGTGATCGGCATAGCCCACGCCGAAGCCGAAGGCACCGGTATCGCTATAGGCGATGTCGAGACCCATCGAGCCGCCGTAGGTGTTCGCCTTGATCGCCGACTGACCCGCAGCTGCCGAGCGGGTTCGTGTCCCGTAGCGGGCGAAGATGCCGACCGGGTTGAACCACAGGCGGGCACCGATCCCGCCATCGCCGCCCATCAGAGCAGCAGCCTGCGAGGCACCCGCCGAACGGCGGCTGGTGAGGATGTCGAGCGACTGGCCGAACACCGCGTTCTGATCGACGGTTGCCAGCGAGCTGTAGATTTCGCCCGAGGACAGTTCGTCGAAGATCTGGGCATTCTGCGCGTCGGTACCCCGCCAGTCGAGGAACGCCGCGATGTTGGCAACGTCCTGGGCCCGGGTGATCGCCTGGGTCGAGGAGAAGCCGGCACCGCCGGTGGCATCCGTCTTGATCTGGGTGATCGCGGCAGTCAGAGCGCTGTTGAGGCCGTCGGCGGCGTTCTTGGCGTTCGGATTGGTCGCACCGGTATTGTAGGCGGTGCGTGCCGCAGTCAGGGCGATCGTCTTGGCAGTGGTGTTGTGGTTGAGCGTGAAGGCGACGAACTTCGAGGTCAGGTTGGTCGTAACCGTGGCCGTCGAAGCGCCCGTTCCGGTGTAGGTGATCAGCGTGTAGCCGTCGCCATCCGAGTAGAGGCTGTCGCGGGTGACATCGACCAGCACCTTGCCGGCGAGGTTGACGTTACCCGTCACATTCAGGCGCGAAGGCGTGCTTTGCAGCGCGGCTCCGGCCCCACCGGTCGAGGTCGGCAGGGTGAAGAGGCCCTGGGTCGTGGTCACGGTCGGGATACCGAGGATTTCGGTGCCGCCCGTGGTTCCGCCCGTGCCAGTGCCCGAGACACGGACCAGTGTCGGGTTCACGCCGACCACCAGGTTACCCGTGGCGGCCTGGGTGAAGTTACCCGTCTGGTTGACCGTGATGCCCAGGATCCGCTCGGGTCCAGCGCTGCCCAGCGTGTCGCCGAAGGTCTGGATGCCGGTCGGAGCGCGGCGACCGAGGACCAGGTTACCGTTGACGTTGTTGATGTCGCCACGGATGCCGAGGTTCTGCGCGGCCGATCCGGTGTGGGTGAGCTGGAGCTCCCCGCCACTGGCAGCAGCCGTGCCGACGTTCAGCGAACCGATGTCCATCGACCAGGGGTTAGTCGCGGGCGCGGCGGTCGAGTTGAACGGCGTGCCGACGATGACGAAAGTGCCGGCACCCGTCTTGTTGACCGCAGTGACGCCGAGGATGCGGATACCGATCCCGGCATTCGCGCTCGACACGGTCGTCCCCGCCGAAGCACCAAGACCGAACAGTGCGCCCTGAGCCGTAGTGAAGTTGGCTTCCGGGCTACGCGCCGGGAAGGTCGGCACGATCGGGGCAACCGCCGCCGGGTTCGGTGCAACCGGGTTCGAGTAGAAATCGAGACCCAGATAACCGGCACCGTTGAGGTTCAGCGTGGTGGTGGTCAGGAAGGTCGCGTTGCTACCGAACTGATTGGGCGTCTGCTGCGCCGTGATCGATCCCAGGGTGATCGAGCCGCTGTTGAGGTTCAACGTTGCGGTGATGTCGCTGGTCTTGATCGTCGGCGTACCCTCGGTGGCACCGGTGACGTTGACGCCGCCGGAAATGCCGCTCTGGTTCAGCGTGTAGGTCTGCTTGAACAGCGCGACATTGGCCGTCGGCAAGCCGCCGGTGGTGCCAACGCTGGTCTGGGTGGTGGTGGTGTTGAAGTCACCCGAGCTCGCGCCGAAGGTGGTCGTGCCGACAATGTTGCCGGTGTTGGTCACCGTGCCGGTGGCACCGGAGACATTGACGCCGCCGGTGATCGTGCCGGCGTTGGTGACTGTCGATACGCCGCCCACGGCCTTGTTGTTGGTCGTGGTGACAATGGTGCGGGTGATCGGATCGGTGTTGTTGTTGTCGTTATCGACCACCTTGCTGACCACATCGACCCGCAGGCTGTTCGCCGTGACAGAGCCATTGACCCGGCCCGTGGCGCTGTTGGTCACCGTGGCCGTGCTGGTGCCCTGGGCATTGACCACATCGCCGAAGCCGGCAGTGCCGATGGTGCCATCGTTGGTGATGGTCGCCGCCTTGCCGACATTGGTCGTCGTCGAGTTGGTGGTCACCGTCAGCTTGGTGCCGAAGGTCGAGGCCGTCGTCGAGACGCCGTTCGTGCCCACGCTGGTGGCATTGGCCGAACGACCGATGGTCGAACCGGCAGTCACCGTGACCGTGGCTCCGGCCAGACCGCTGGCCGTTGCCGTGCCGTTGACGCTGTTGAACTGCGACGAAAGGCCGATGACGCTGGCCACACCGACACCGCCAGCCTTGAACGCCGCCGAAGTGTCAACCAGGATCGTCGCCACGCCGCCGGTGGCGGTGGTGGTGGTGGTCGAGGTCAGCTTGGTGGTGACCGGCAGGGCCGGGGTCGGCACGACGCGACCGTCGCCGCCGAAGCCCGGCAGCGATTGGGTGACGGTTTCGCTGACCGTGTTGGTCGTCGAACCATTGGCGTTGGCCGTGACGTTGCCGGAGAAAGTGCCGCCCGCGACGACGCGGCCGGTGATGTTCGCCGTGGCATTGCCGCGGGTCGAAGTGACCGTGACGTCCCCGCCCTGACCGGTGCCGCCGGGCAGCGCGGTGTTACCGACGATGCCCGCGACATTGGCCGTCGCATTGCCGACCGCGACCGCCGGACCCGTGGTGTTGTTGACCTTGGTGGTCAACGTCGCGACCTTGGTGGTGGCGTCATAGACGTAGTCGTTGGTCGTGCTGTTGTTGACGTCGTTGCTGCTGGTTGCGACCGTCACGCTCTGACCGACCTTGGCACCGGCATCAACGGTCGATGCCGCCGAAGCCAAGCCGTTTGCGACGACGCTGCCGAAAACCTGACCCGTGCCCGTGACATTGGTCAGCGCCGCGCCGCCGGTGAGAACGGTGACCGTGCTGGAGGCGTTCGAGGCCTTGGTGGTGACGCCGTTGGTCTGCGAGAAGGAGACGTTGCCGGCGAGCGACTTGACGGTCGAAGTGCCGGTTCCGGTTCCGTTGGAGCTCGCAAACCCATCAACGCGGCCAGAGACAGTGACGGTGCTGCTGTCGTTGCCCGACGAAGAGACGTTACCGACTGTGCCGGTCGGCGTGTGGGTCCGGACGCCGCCAGTGACATTGACCGTGCTGTCGCCGCCCGCCGTCGTCTTGGTCACGACCGTGCTGCTGTTGACCACATCGAGCTTGGTGACAACTGGCGGGCCGGTGTCGTTCGAGCTGATGGTCGACTGGCTGATGTCGGTCTGGGTGTTGTTGCCCGAACCGGCGGTCGAGTTTACGGCTCCGTAGACGGTGCCGCTGACAGTCGCCTTGCTCGCCTTGCTGGCGGTCTGGGTGACCGAACCCGCCGTCAGGGGAGCGAAGTTCAGCTCGCCGTTGGTGCCGGCATAGGTGCCGTCAACCGAAGCGCCGGTCTGGGTGACGCCGGTCGACTGGGTGAACAGATTGGTCGTCGTGGTGACGGTGCCGCTGGTGGCGACCGTCCCGACGGTCTTCTGCGCATCGGCAGTCGTCGTCTGGGTCGAAGTGCCCGACGTCGTTCCGGCGACCTGGCCGCCGGCGTTGTTGACGATGGTCACGCCGGCCGGGCCAGTCACGGTGACATTGCCACCGACATAGGCAGCGTTGTTGTTGGTGAAGCTGCCGGTGCCGCCGAGGCTGACGATGTCAGTCGTCTTGGTTTCATTGGTGAAATTGCCCGGCGTGGTCTGGACGTTGCTGGTCGCGGTCGAGGTGTTGGTCGAACCGGCAAGCGCGGCGTTGACCGTGACATTGCCCGTGCCGAGAACCTTGCCCGAGTTGACGACGCTGGCGTCCTTGTAGGCGTTCGCTGTGACGTTGCCGCCAGTGACGGTGCCGGTCGCACCGATAGTGATCGCCGAGGTGCTGGCGTTGACGCCGGCAGTGTTGGCGATGACGGTGGAGGACGCGCCGCCGATCAGCGGGGCAACCGTGCTCGAGGCGCTGGCATTGGTGCCGGTCGCCGCATTGGACAGGACGTTACCAGTGACCGCGCCGTCAATGGCGACAATCGACTTGGTGTCGCTCGTCGAACTGACGCCGCCGCCGGCGACACTGCCGGTCGAGGAGACCAGGACGTCCGACGTGCCGCCGAGGCGGGTGTTCGAGCTGGTGATGACCGTCAGGGTGGTCACGCCAGCAACGTCGGTGACCGCCGTCTTCGACAGGGTGTCGTTGGCGGTGGCGGTCGAGACGATGCCGCCGGTGCCGACCTTGCCGTTGTTCTTCACCGTCGAGCCGCCAGGGCCGGTCGAAACGATGCCGGTGACGTCGCCGGTGGTGGCGATGGTCACGGTCGAGGTGCCGAGCTGGTTGAGGCTATCGGCCTGCGCGGTGGTGGTCGTGGTACCGGCCACCTTGCCCTGCAGCGCCGTGACAGACGACTTCAAACCTGCCGACGTGGAGGTCACCGTGCCCGCCTTGGCGGAGACCGAAACCGAAGCGTTGCCGCCATTGTTCGATGCCGCAGTCAGGTTGCCGCGGACGCCGCCGGGGGAGATGGCGTCGCCATCCTGGACGATCGAGGCATTGCCGCTCTTGGCGAAGGTGGTGGTGGTGACACCGGCAACGGTGGCAACCGTGTTGTTCGCAGCGACCTGCTGCGCGGTCGCCGTGACATTGCCGCCCAGGAGCTTGCCGGTCGAGGTGGTGGTCACCGTGACATCGCCCGAGAGCGAGCCGGCGTTGATGCCGCCCCAGATCGAGCCGCTATTGGTCACGGCGGTCGAGATGAACGACGGGAAGGCAAGCCCGGCACCGACATCGAGCGTGCCGGTGATCAGCCCCGCATTGGTCACCACCGCCGTGTTGCCGGCGGTGCCAGCGGCAGTGTGCGCATCGATCACGAGATTGACGGTATCGACCACTGCGGTGCCGCCCGCGTTGATCGAGCCGATCTTGCCGAGGTTGTCGACCGTCACCGCGCCCGAACCATTGGCACCGGCAGTGACCATGAAGATTGTGCCCGCCGGAGTAACGACTGCGGTGGCGTCGAAGGTCACGGCGTTGGCCACCGTGGTGTTGTCCGTGTTGATCTTGGTCTGCGCGTTACCCGGCGTGAAAGCGCCGCTGATCGTCGTGCTGGCCGGAGCCATGGTCGGGATCGACAGGGCGGCAACCGCCGTCGTCAGGCAGAGCGCGGCACGCGCCCTGCGGAGGTTGGCAGCCGTATTGGCGGTGATGCCGGTATCACGTGAGATCATTTCAATACTCCCTGAGAATCTGCGCTTACGCCCTGTCAGGCGCAAAGAGTGGTCGGCTTGTTGCCGGAAAGTCTTACAAGTGTGTGAACCAATGTCACGAAAAAAATCTGAGCGCCACGCCGGGCGGCGCAGTGGCATGCGACGGCTTGCAACTCATCGAAACCCCCAATCAAAAGGCCGGCGATTTCCCCCCGGCAGGCCAGTCGAACCCGCTTTCCGGCAGCAAACCTGCATTGGCCAATGCAGGCGTTGCCCATGAAAGCGGCATCCAGTCCATTCCCGTGAATAACGGTTCAGGTGGCCAGCACAACCGAAAAAGTAGATATTCGTCAAGACACTTGTGGAGAAACCATGACGGTTTTTCCACACGTTGCTAATCTGCCACAGTCATCGCGACGAACCGAAGGTGTGGCGCGACGGATGGTTGGCAGCAGTTGCGGTCGCTGGGCAAAGCGCGGAAACTCAACGCTTTGGCAGCCGGATTTCGGCTTTCGCCGTCGCCTGGACCCCGCCCTTCTGATTCGCCATCCGGCAATCGGCCTGGACAATATGACGGCCCGAATCGTCAACGAATTTGTCGAGGATTTTGCCGGTCATGACGGTGATATCGCCCGACAGGGCCGGCCCGCGGTAGTTGGCGGCGGAATGGACCACCAGGCCATGCTCGCCCGCCCAGCCGGCGAAGTAGTCAGTGATCCAGGCCCCCATCGAGGCCCCGTAGCCATAAGCGCGCGGCATGCCGATGGTGCGCGCCCAGCGCGGGAACAGGTGGCCGCGGCTGGCACCATAATAGGCGCCGTCGGTCAGCTCGGGGTTGATCCGCTCCATGATCGGGTCGTTTTCGTGGCCGGCCATCTCCTTGGTGAAGCCGAAATCCTCGAGATTGATCTCGCGCCGGTCGAGCGTGCCCCAGACGCTGAACAGGTAGCTGCGCCATTCGGTGGCGAAGCTGGCGACGGTGTGGGGGCCGAAGACGCGCTCGGGCAGAACGTCGCCGACCTTGACATCGTCCCACCAGCGCTCGCCATGGCCGAGATCGTGGAGCATCTGGATCCACGCCATCTTGCGGTCTTCAAGGCTGGCGATCTCGGCGTCGGTCCATTCGGTTTCCTCGGCGTCGTCGGGGTTGGTGTTCCCGCCGCCGACATGGGCAAGGTAGCGGATCGCGGTCGAACGCTGCTTGGCGATCAGGTCCCCGCGCTGGTTGCGGTAGAAATTGTCGCCGCGCTGGAAACAGGTCGGGCCGGCAAAGCCGGTGGTCTTGACGACATAGTCGAAGGGAATGCGCTCGTTGCTCAGCGTGTCGCCGCCGAACACAGGGACATCCTCGAACCACCATTCGTCGCCGCCGAACAGCAGGTGCGAATTGGGGATCTTGCCGACACAGGCCGGGGCCGAGCCATGGCCGTCGTCGATGATGATCGGCAGCGACTGCGGCGCGACCAGCTTGCCCCAGCGGCTTTCCGCAGCAAAGAAGCGATCGAAGTGCAGCAGGTTGGGATAGTGCATCGCCTGGGCCCAGCGGCGGATATCGTTGTTGCCCAGCGGCTCGCGCACCGGCGAGCTCTCGATCGGCTTGCCGAGGTGCTGGTCGATATCCGAACAGTCGAGCGTGAGTTCCGCAGTGGACGGATCGGTCGTGGCCATGGCGTTGTTGTCCTTTCGGGCTGCCCCTCTCCGGGCGCGCTGGTTTGCCTTTCCCTTCGGCGATGAACGCGCGGAAGGCAAGCCGCGACGCGCGGACAAACGCCATCGGCGCGCCGTCAGTCGTTGCGGGGGAACCCGGTCAGGCGGGCGATCCCCAGCACGATCCCGAGGACGATGGCGATCGTGCCCATGAACGCGAGCCCGGCGTGCCGCCGCTGTGCGGCCTGGCCCGCGTTGCGGTCGAAGTCGGCCGATCCGCCGACGATCCTGGCCGCCACCGCCTCGCCCGACCAATTGACCTCGGCGACAATTTCCCTCCCGACGAGCGCACGCACCGCTGGTTCGGGCGCGACTTCGTCGGCAATCAGCACTGCCTGGGTCCCGCCGTCGGCCTCGCGCACGGTCAATTCGAACAGCGCGCCCTTGCCTTTGCGCGATGTCGTCTCGATCTGCGCGATGGTGCCGGCGACCTGTGATCGGTGGGCACCGCCGGGCACCGCCATATAGCTCAGCAGGAACAATCCGGCGGCAATCGCCAGGCATTGGGCCCACAGCCAATTCCACGAAAAGCAAAACATCGCTCGACGATAGCCGTGACGGATGAATAAATCGCGGTGCAGCGCCTTAACCGTTGGGCCGCCCTACTCGCCGGTCGCGCCCCACAGGGCATCGGCCATGGCATCGAGCTCGGCGAAGTCGGTGGCATGGCCCAGCGGATCGCGGCGGTTGAGCGACAGCCGGCGACGTGCGGAATCGAGCAGGCGGCGGCGGAGCGCGCGCTGGAGCAGGCCGAGCCGCATCAGCGCTTCTTCGAGCGCGGCATCCCCCGGCCGCCCGCGCTGCGCCGACCAGCTCGCCTCGACCTGACCGACGCGCTCGATCACCATCGCGGTATAGTCACGGTGCGGCCTGCGGTGGAGCGGCAGGCCGACGCGCAGCGCCGCAGCGTCGTCGGCTGGGAGCAGCAGGCCGTTGCTGCGGAAGTCGTCGAAGCCGACGCGCTCGCGGCCGATGCTGGCGAACAGCGGGCCGAAGCAGCGCGTGCCGAGCAACTGGCGCGGCAGCAGGTGATGGCGCTGGAGGCCGGGATCGTAGTCGGGAGCCGATCGCTGGTTGACCGAACGGAACGAAAGCCGGTCGCGCGGGACCACGGCAAGCCCGGCCATGCGCCGGGGCCGTTCAGCCATCGCGCGACAGGCGGACGAATCTGCCATCGGCCCGGGGCTCGGCGAGCAGCGTCTCGCCATCGGGGCCGAGCAGCGTCGCGCGCGCGGTGACCGGCCCTTCGCGCACGAGGTGGTCGATCATGCGCACGGCGAGCTTGACGGTGTCGGCCGCCGTCTCGCCGCAGCGCGGCTCGACCCGCAGTTCCTGGCCGACGAACCAGGCGAGGCCGTCGCTCTCCACCGCGCCATCAGCCTTGCGTTCGATCCCGGTCAGCCCCAGCGCCGGGAAGGCACCGCCGGTGATCCAGCCATCGACGATGCGGGCGAAATACTGCACGTCCATCCAGCTCCCCGCCGGCTGCCAGCACACCGCCAGCGCGCCCAGCCCTCGCGCCAGCCGGCTGGCCAGGGCCGCCATGCCGCGCACCACCGGCACCATCGCCCCTGCACCCGAGAGGTGCGGCCCCGGGCGCAGCACCGCGCATTCGAAGGCAAAACTGCCGGCATCGCGCGGCAGGCCGAAGAAGTGGCGGGGCTCGGCGAGAGGCTCGGCGGGCGCGTCGGCGAGGCCGGCCAGGTCGAAGGTCAGCCCGCTGGAGAGCAGTTCGAGCCAGCCTTCGGTCTGGCCGCGGTGGCTGCTGATCCGCGCGGGCGCGGCCGCGTCGGGCTTGGCCAGGAGCTGCGCAACGGCATCGGCGGACGCACGCCCGCCCGCCGGGAAAAGCAGCGCCATGCCCGCCCCGCCCCCGCCTGATTCAAGACGCTCGGGTTCAACAAGTGCATCTCTGGCGATCAGCCCGCCTCCCTCCCCAATACAGACTTGTTTTCTGGCACCAATTCGGGGCATGCGTCGAGTTCCTTGCAAGCGGGATTAGCCCATAATGGATCATTTCCTTGCCGAATTCCCGGCTTCCCCGGGGAAACCCGCGATCCCCACCTAGAAAACCCCGAGGCGCAGCCCCTCGCCCAGCGCCGCACCGAGTTCCCGGCAGGCCGCCAGGGCCGCGTCCCCGACCTGCTTGGGGGCGAGGATGGCCTCGGGGGTCTGCGCGCCGAGATTGACGATCAGCGGATCGGCCACCCGCCGCAGCCGCCAGCCGGTGACGATGCGGTCGATTTGCGCCTGCGCGCCGCGCCCGTCCGATCCGGCGGCGATCACGGTGGCATAAGGGCGGCCTTCGATACGACCGAGCAGCGGGTAATAGCAGGTATCGAACATTTCCTTCATCGCCCCGGTCATCGCGCCGAGATTTTCCGGGCAGACGAAGAGATAACCCGAGGCCGCGAGCAGCGCTTCGGGTCGCGTCTCGGCAGCGCCAAGCAGCGCGGCATCCCCTCCCGGACCACCGCCCGCGCCGGCGAAGGCCGCCTCGGCCATCGCCCGCGCCGCGCCGGTGCGGCTGTGCCAGACGATCGCGAGCCCGGACATTTGCGCGCAAGGCCCCGGGGGTCGCGCTCAGCAGCCCGCGCCGCCGCCCAGCGCGCCGCCGAGCAGCCCGCCAAGGCCGCGCTTGGGCCGGCACTGCTGCTGCTGCGGACGCTGCGCGCCGGCGCGCTCGTCCCCGTCCTCCTGCATGCCGCCCTGCATGCCCCTATCCATGCCCGGAATGTCCATCCAGCTGCTGGTCGACTTGTGGCGGATGCGCGCGGTCCATTGCAGGTTCCAGGCGGCGCGCGGATCGGCCGGGCGCGGCGGGTAGGAGAATTCCTCCATCGGACCGAATGCGGTCAGCATGCCCATGCGGAAATCGGGGGCGTCGCGGCGCACCTCGGCGGGGATCGTGCAACTGGTCGCGGTCGGGGCAAGGACCGTGCGATCACGCACCAGCCCTGCCACCTGGCCCGGCGTCAGCCAGTCGGCCAGCCCGCCGCCGAACTGGCGCGAGGCGCTCGACGACCACATCACCATGTCGCCCATCTCGCGCCCGCCGGGACCCTGCTTGCCGCCGAACAGCGTCGCGAGGTAGCCGGTGGCGTCGGGAACCCCGGTCCAGCTGACCAGCATGGCACCACTGGGCTGGGCGCTGGTCCGCAGGCTCAGTGGCCGCATGAAGTCCCTGGCGAGGGTGAAGGCGATCTCGGGCGAATAGTTGCCGGCGATGCGGTGCGGCCCCGGCAGCGCGCTGTCGGGCTTGGCGAATTTGCCGTCCTCGGCTGGCCAGCGGCCGAAGCTGCGGCTGTTCTGCAGGGTCGGGCCCCAGTCGCGGATCACCGTAGTCGACCACAACCCGGGCGGCACCTGCCCTGCTGCCAGTTTGGAGAAATCGATGATGACCGGCTGGCCGACCGGCGCGTGCTCGCCGCAGCCCCAGTAAATCAGCATGCGCCCGCGCGGCTTTTGCGGCAGCTCCTCGGAGCTGCGTTCCTCGCGCGGGCTGACCAGCGCCACCGAGGTGCCGAGGCGGGCACCGGGCGGCATGAAGTGGTCGGCGCGGGGCGACCCGCCGGCGGCGCTCGACGAGCCGAGCCGCAAATGCAGTTCGTGCTGCACCTGGTTGCCGCGTCCGCCGCCCATCGCCATGGCCATCGGGTTCATCCCGCCCCCGCCCATACTACCGGTGCCCATTGCGCCCATTCCCGATACGGTCCCCGCGCGCATATCGTAGCGCGCCACCGGGCCGCTGGTCGGGCCGCGCTGGGCGAACAGTGGAAAAGTGGTTGCCAGCGCCGCCCCGGCACCCAGCAGAACTGCCAGTTTACGACGTGAAATCATCAGCGAATCCCTCCCGGTACGCACGATCTCGCTAGCGAATGCCTTATCTGCATCATTGTCAATTACCGACATTTTTCCACACGGCTTTTCGCCCCTGAGGCAATCGTCTAGCGCGGCGGCCATGGCGACGCAGGCACCGTGCATCTTCGGCATCGAAAGCTCGCTGGGCGGCAAGGCCTGGCGCTGGCGCGGCGGCAACATGGACCTGTCGGCCGGCCCCGGCGGGCACGGCGATGATGGCCCCGGCGGGCAGGACAATCACGGACCCGGCGGGCTGGAGGTAGATATCGTCAGCCAGCTGCTGCTGTCGCGCGGCGTCGCCCCGGCCGATCTCGCTCGCCACCGCGCCCCGGCGCTGCGCGATTTCCTGCCCGATCCGTCGATCTTCCGCGACATGGACCGCGCCGCCGAGCGGCTGGCCGCAGCGGTGCTCACCGGCGAAACCGTCACTGTCTATGGTGACTACGACGTCGATGGCGCGACCAGCGCGGCGCTGCTCGTCCGGCTGCTGCGTGACCTCGGCCTGGCGGCGCGCTTTTACATCCCCGACCGGCTGCTCGAGGGCTATGGCCCATCGGCGGAAGCGCTGGTGCGGATCGGGTCCGAAGGCACCAGCCTGATCGTCACCGTCGACTGCGGCGCGATGGCCCACGAAGCGCTGGCGGCGGCGCATGAGGCGGGGGTCGATGTCGTGGTGGTAGATCACCACAAATGCTCGCACGATCTTCCCATAACAACCGCATTGGTAAATCCGAACCGGCTCGACGAGAGCGAGGATGCCAGCGCGCATGGCAATCTCGCAGCCGTCGGCGTCGCCTTTTTGCTCGGGGTGGCGACGCTGCGCTGTCTTCGCCAAAAGGGTCATTTTGAGACCGTCAAAGAACCCAACCTGTTATCTCTGCTCGATCTCGTCGCGCTTGGCACGGTCGCCGATGTCGCCTCGCTGCACGGGCTCAACCGCGCTTTGGTCGCCCAGGGGCTGAAGATCATGGCGCGGCGCGAGAACCTGGGGCTGGCAGCGCTGATCGACTCCGCCCGGCTCACCCGCGCACCGAGCTGCAGCGACCTTGGCTTCGCGCTCGGCCCCCGGGTCAATGCAGGCGGGCGGGTCGGCGAAGCCACGCTCGGGGTGCGCCTGCTGACCACCGAGGATGCCGACGAGGCAGCCGACATCGCGCAGCAATTGTCGCGGCTCAACGAGGAGCGGCGCGGCATCGAGGCGGCGGTGCAGGAAGCCGCCGAAGCGCTGCTCGCCGGCCAGCACAACCGCGCCGTGCCGGTGCTCGCCGGGCGCGGCTGGCATCCCGGGGTGATCGGCATCGTCGCCGGGCGGATCAAGGAAAAGTGCGGAAAACCGGCGCTGGTCGTCGCGCTCGATGCCGACGCGGACGGCAACGGCAAAGGCTCGGGCCGCTCGATCCCGGGCGTCGATCTCGGCGCGGCGATCATCGCCGCGCACGAGGCCGGACTGCTCATCGCCGGCGGCGGCCACGCCATGGCGGCCGGGCTGACGGTGGAGCCGGGCAAGATCGAGGCCCTGGCGCAATGGCTCGACGAGCGGCTCGGCGCGGCGGTCGTTGCGGCTTCGGGCAAGTCCGCGCTCAAGCTCGACCTTGCTTTAGCTCCTGGCGGGCTGACCCCCGAACTGGTCGCGCTGCTCGACAGCGCCGGCCCGTTCGGCAACGGCTGGCCAGGCCCCCGGGTCTGCGTCGGCCCGGTGCGGCTGGTCAAGGCCGACGTGGTCGGCAGCGATCATCTCCGCCTGATCGTGCGTGGACAGGATGGGGCGAGCTTCAAGGCGATCGCCTTCCGCGCGGCGAACAGCGACATGGGCCAGGTGCTGCTCCACGGCACTCATGGGCGCAAATTGTGGCTGGCGGGCCGGGCCAAGATCGACGACTGGGGCAGCCGCCGCCAGGCCGAGCTGCACCTTGAGGATGCCGCCTGGGCGGATTGAGGTTTGATATTGACCCCTCCCCGTCGCTTGCCTAAAGGCGCGCTCTCGCCAACGGCGCTTGCCGGCATGGCCCCTTCGTCTAGCGGTTAGGACGCGGCCCTTTCACGGCTGAAACACGGGTTCGATTCCCGTAGGGGTCACCACCGGAATGCTGCCCAGGCCCCTTCGTCTAGCGGTCAGGACGCGGCCCTCTCACGGCTGAAACACGGGTTCGATTCCCGTAGGGGTCACCAGCACGATCATCGCGCTTTCGCATGGGCGAGCAAGCCTCTAGAGACCGCCGCGCCATGTTGCGTAGCAAAGCGATTCCCTGGCCCGGCATGGGCATTGCCACTGCGGCCGCGCTGGGCATGGTGCTCGCAGGGGCGTCGGCGTGGCTGGCGCTGGGCGTCTGGGCGCTGTGGTGCGGGTCGATTTGGCTGTCGCGGCCCGAAGCGCCGCTGGTCGAACCGCGCGCCGACCGGGCGACCGTCTCGCGCGATGTCATGCGCGAACTGATCGAGCCGCTCGGCGTCGCGCTGGTGATCTTCGACCGGACGCGCGTGTTCGCCGCCAACGCCGCAGCGCGCGCGGCGCTGGGGGCGCATATCGTCGGGCAGGACGGACGCATCGCGCTGCGCCATCCCGCCGCCGTGCGGCTGCTTGACATGGCCGACGGCTCGAGCGTCACCCTGCGCGGGCTGACCGGCACGCGCAGCCTGTGGCAGCTCGCCCGCCGCCAGATCGACGAGCGCTACTGGATCGTCGAGCTGATCGACCGCACCACCGAGGCCGATATCGACCGCGCCCACACCGATTTCGTCGCCAATGCCAGCCACGAATTGCGCACCCCGCTGGCCGCCGTGATCGGCTATGTCGAGACGCTGGCGGAGGAGCCGGGCAAGCTCGACGCCGAAACCACCGGAAAATTCCTCGCGACGATCCTGCGCGAGGCGAAGCGGATGCAGAACCTCGTCGCCGATCTCATGTCGCTCTCGCAGCTTGAGGCGGAAAAGCACGATTCGCCGACCGATGCGGTCGAGCTGACCCAGCTGGCCGCGCGCGTGGTCGGCGAGTTCGCCGCGACCACCGGATCCGAGAGGCTGGTGCTGACCAAGCCGGACGAACTGCTGACCATCGCCGGAGACGCCCGCCAGCTCGAACAATTGCTGCGCAATCTCATCGACAACGCGCTGAAATACGGCGATCCGGATGCGCCGGTGCGGGTATCGGTGGCAGTCGAGGGCACGGCCAGCGCCGTCTTGACGGTTGCCGACCAGGGGCCCGGGATTCCCGCCGAACACGTGCCCCACCTGACCCGCCGCTTCTACCGCACCGATCCCGGGCGCAGCCGCGCGGCGGGCGGCACCGGCCTCGGTCTCGCCATCGTCAAGCACATCGTCGAGCGCCACCGCGGCAAGCTCGATATCGCCAGCCAGCTGGGCGAAGGCACGCGCCTTACCGCGCGGTTTCCGCTGATTGGGAATGTCGAGCGGGCAACCAGCGAAGTTTCCAACCCCGTTCGTGTCGAGCGCAGTCGAGACATCGCGCCGGGTGTCTCGACTGCGGACGTTCCAAGTCCGAAGTTTATCCAGAGCGAAGTCGATGGGCTCGACACGAACGGATAGGCGAGCGGATTGACCCGCTTCGCGCTCACTCTGGAATTCGACGGAACGCCCTTCTTCGGGCTGCAGCGCCAGGCGCATGGGCCTTCGGTGCAGCAGTCGGTCGAGGAGGCGGTGCTGGCTGTGACCGGCGAGGCGGTCACGCTCCACGCCGCCGGGCGCACCGATGCCGGGGTCCACGCGCTCGCCATGCGCGCGCATGTCGATGTGGCAAAGCCAATCGCCCCGTTCCGGTTGATGGAAGCGCTGAATGCCCGGCTGCGCCCTGCCCCAATCGCGGTGATTGCCTGCGAAGGGGTGCCCGAGGACTGGCACGCGCGGTTTTCCTGCATCGGTCGCAGCTACCGTTACCGCGTGGTCAACCGCCGCGCGCCGCTGACGCTGGACCTTGGCAAGGCCTGGCAGGTCGGCCGCCCGCTCGACGCCAAGGCCATGCACCGTGCCGCGCAGGCGCTGGTCGGGCACCACGATTTCACCACCTTCCGCTCGGTCCACTGCCAGGCGGCGAGCGCGGTGAAGACGCTGGACCGGCTCGATGTGCGGCGGGAGGGGGAACTGGTGCTGGTGGAGGCGGAGGCGCGGAGCTTCCTGCATCATCAGGTGCGCTCGATGGTCGGCTGCCTGGTGCTGGTCGGGCTGGGGCGCTGGCGTGAGGGCCAGGTGGCCGAGGCGCTGGCGGCGCGCGACCGGGCCGCGCTGGGGCTCAATGCACCGCCGGAAGGGCTGTATTTCGTGGGGGCACGGTACCGAGGCTGAGATCCTCCCCGAGCTTGTCTCGGGGAGGTGGCAGTTCCGCAGGAACTGACGGTGGGGCCTTCTCCCATTCCCCTCCACCACTGCTTGCGGCGGCGGTCCCCCTCCCCGAGCAAGCTCGGGGAGGATTAAACGATTACCCCTTCCCCACCACGCTCTCCGGCAAATCGGTCCCGAACACGCGCTGATAATATTCCGCCACCAGCATCCGCTCGGTCTCGTCGCACTTGTTGAGGAACGACAGCCGGAAGGCGAAGCCGGGATCCTTGAAGATCGCGGTGTTCTGCGCCCAGGTGATCACCGTGCGCGGGCTCATCACGGTGGAGATGTCGCCGTTGATGAAGCCCTGGCGGGTGAGATCGGCGACCTTGACCATGTCGGCGACCATCTTTCGGGTCCGCGCCATCGGTCTTGGCGAGGACGATCTGGCTTTCCACCGCGGCGGGGAGATAGTTGAGCCCGACGACGATGTTCCAGCGGTCCATCTGGCCCTGGTTGATCGCCTGCGTGCCGTGATAGAGCCCCGAGGTGTCGCCCAGCCCGACGGTGTTGGCGGTCGAGAACAGGCGGAACCACTTGTTCGGGCGGATCACCCGGTTCTGGTCCAGCAGAGTGAGCTTGCCCTCGGCCTCCAGCACGCGCTGGATGACGAACATGACGTCGGGCCGCCCGGCATCGTATTCGTCGAAGACCAGCGCGGTCGGGGTCTGCAGCGCCCACGGCAGCAGCCCTTCGCGGAACTCGGTGACCTGCAGGCCGTCGCGCAGCACGATCGCGTCGCGGCCGATCAGGTCGATGCGGCTGATATGCGCGTCGAGGTTGATGCGGATGCACGGCCAGTTGAGCCGCGCGGCGACCTGTTCGATGTGGGTCGATTTGCCGGTGCCGTGATAGCCCTGCACCATCACCCGGCGATTGTGGGCAAAGCCGGCGAGGATGGCGAGCGTGGTATCGGGATCGAACACGTAGTTCGCGTCGAAATCGGGCACGCGCTCGTCGGCCTCGGAGAATGCCGGCACCGTCATGTCAATGTCGATGCCGAAGGCCTCGCGCACCGAAAGCTCGCGGTCGGGCGCTTCGAGGATGGTGCCGGCGCGGCTGTCGGGCTGAATGTTGGGAATGTCGGTCATAGGCGGCTCGCCTATACGCGGCGAGGCGGGGCTGCAATAAGCTTTGCGCTGCTGATTGCGACTCATGGGGAGAATGTCATGCAAGTTTTCGGTGCCCTGCTCTCACCCTTCGTCCGCAAGGTCTGCCTGGTCGCCGAGGAAAAGGGCATCGCTTACGAGCTGGTGGTTTCGAGCCCTGTCAGACCCAATCCCGGTTTCCTTGCCGCCAGCCCTTTCGGCAAGATGCCGGCCTTGCAGGACGGCGACTATAGCCTCGCCGATTCGACCGCGATCGTCACCTACCTCGAGGCCAAGCACCCGGCGAATCCGATGCTGCCCACCGATCCACAGGCGCGTGGCACGGCGATGTGGTTCGACGAATTCGCGGACACGATTGTCGCCGCGGCTGGCCTCAAGATCCTGTTCAACCGCTATGTCGGCCCCAAATTCTTCAAGATCGAGGGCGATGAAGCCGTCGCTTTGCAAGGCGAGGCCGAAATGCCGCGCATCCGCGCCTATTTCGAGGGCGTCGCTCCGGACAAGGGCTGGCTGCTGGGCGAGGCGTTCTCCCTGGCGGATATTTCCGTCGCCTCGATCTTCCGTTCGCTGCGCTATGTCGGGCACGGACCTGACGCGGCGACCCATCCAAGGTCCGCCGCCTGGTATGCAAGGGTATGCGAGCGGCCTGCCTGGAAAAGGATTGCCGCAATCGAGGACGCGCCGCGCGGCTAACCCATCCTGGCGGGCAAATGAAACAGATCGATAAACCGCCGGGCCGCGTCCCGGTCCCCCTCGACCGCCAGCCCGGCGCTCGCCAGCGCTTCAAAGGGCAGCTTGGCATAGACAGCCCCGGCTATCGGGCTGGCGACGGGCGCGCTCAGGGCAAAATCGGTTGCCTCCGGCTCGCCCCGCTCCGCGAGCAGGCGATTGCCCCTCACCTCGACCCGAAACTGTTCACCGCCAACTGCGATCCCGCCTGTCACCGCAAGCCCCTCAGCGCGCGCGGGATCGAACATGGTGCGAAAGCTCATCATCAGCGAGGCGGCGGACAGCGGCAGCGCCGCATCGTGACCGGGCGAGCCCGCCGCCCAGCGGCCCAGCGCCATGATCGCTTCATCCGCCGTATAGCCCCACGCGGTGAGCTCGTAGACCTGCGTCGCCGCCGGCGGGGGCAGCTGGCGGCGGGCAACAATTCCGGCGCGCTCGAGCCCGGCGAGCCGTTCGGCGAGCACTTTGGCGCTGATCGAGGGCAATCCGCCGCGCAGGTCGGTGAATCGGCGTGGCCCGAACATCAGCTCGCGAACAATCAGCAGCGACCAGCGTTCTCCGATCAGCTCCAGCGCGAAGGCGGTGCCGCAGGCATCGTCATACCACTTTCCGTGCGCCGAAGTTTCTTTTTGTAACTTCATGGTTGCTTTTTGTAACTCATAAGCGCAGGTCGATGCAAGTGTGATTCGCCAGGCAAAGGAAAGCCGCCATGCCCCGGATGATTTTCGTCAACCTGCCGGTCGCCGATCTCAAGGCGTCGATGGCGTTCTACGAAGCGCTCGGCTTCGCCAACAATCCCGCCTTCACTGACGAGACCGCCGCCTGCATGGTGCTGTCCGAGACGATCTTCGTCATGATCCTGACGCACGACAAGTGGCACAGCTTCACTACCCGGCCAATCCCCCCGAAAGACAGCAGCGAAGTGATTTCTGGCGATCAGCTGCGACAGCAGGGCCGAGGTCGATCGCTTCTTAGATACCGCCGGCAGGAACGGCGGCATCACCGACGTCAACGCCGTGCAGGACCATGGATTCATGTTCAGCCGCAGTTTCACCGATCGCGACGGCCACATCTGGGAAGCGTTCTGGATGGACCAGTCGGCGATGCCGACCGGCGGCTGAGCGGGAGCAAGAACCATGTCGTTCCAGGCCTATCTCGACAATATCGAGGCCAAGACCGGCAAGACGCCAGGCGATTTCCGGGCAATGGCCTTGGCCAGGGGCTTCGCCGACGCGCACGGCCTTGCGCCCGGCATCAAGGCCGGGGCCATCATCGCCTGGCTCAAGGCCGATTTCGGGCTGGGCCACGGCCACGCCATGGCGATCGTTGCGCTGCTCAAGGGGGCGAAGAAGGAAGGAAGCAAATCATGACCTATATCGAAGGCTTCGTCATTGCCTGCCCCAAGGCGAACAAGCAGAAATTCATCGACCACGCGCGGCAAGGTGATGCGGTGTTCATCGACAACGGTGCCAGCCGCGTCGTCGAATGCTGGCAAGAAGACGTGCCGCACGGCAAGACCACCGACTTTTATGGCGCGGTGGCTGCCAAAGACGACGAGGATGTGCTGTTCAGCTGGATCGAATGGCCCGACAAGGCAGCACGCAGCGCGATGGAATCGCGCATGGACGAGCTGATGAAAAGCGACGACCGCTTCAATCCCGAGAAGAATCCGATGCCGTTCGACGGCAAGCGCATGATCTATGGCGGATTCGAGCCGATCGTCGAGCAAGGCGAGCATCGCGAGGGCAGCTATGTCCAGGGCTTCCTCATCCCGGTCCCCGCCGCCAAGCGCGAGGCCTATCGCCAGATCGCCGAGGATGTCTGGCCAATGTTCAGGGACTATGGCGCAACCCGCGTGGTCGAGACCTGGGACGACGACGTGCCCGAGGGCAAGCACACCGATTTCCGCCGCGCGGTGAAGGCCGGGGATGACGAGAAGGTGGTGTTCTCGTTCATGGAATGGCCTTCACGCGCGGTCTGCGATGCCGCCCACGACAAGATGATGCAGGACGAGCGCATGCAGATGCCCGACGATATGCCATTCGACGGCAAGCGCATGGTTTTCGGCGGATTTTCGCCGGTTGTGGAAATGGGAGAGTGATCATGGCCAAAATGCACGGCAGCTTCATCTGGTACGAACTGATGACCACCGATCCGATTGGCGGCAAGGCGTTTTACGATCAGGTCGTCGGCTGGGATATCGATGCCGCTTCGGCCAGCCCGGACATGGACTACCGCATGATCAAGCGAGCCGACGGCGACATGACCGGCGGCGTTTTCAAACTCAACGACGAGATGCTCTCCCAAGGCGCGAAGCCCTGCTGGCTCGGCTACATCGGCGTCGACGATTGCGACGCGGCAGTCGCCGCAGCGCAGGCTGCAGGCGGGTCGGTCAAGATGCCCGCGATGGACGTGCCGATGGCGGGACGCATCGCCATGCTCGCCGACTGCTGCGGCGCGCCTTATTACGTCATGACCCCCACCCCGCCCCCCGGCGGCGGCGAGAGCACGGCGTTTTCGACCGAAATCATCGGCAGCTGCGGCTGGAACGAGCTCAACGCTGGCAATGCGGCCAGCGCCATTGCCTATTACAGCACCCTCTATGGCTGGACCCTGCCCGAGCCGATGGACATGGGGGCGATGGGCAAATACCAGTTCATCGAACACGACGGCACCGTGATCGGCGCGATCATGCCGAAAATGCCGCAGATTCCGGTGTCGCTGTGGCAGCACTATTTCTGGGTGGACGACATCGGCAGGGCCAAGGCCGCTATCGAAACGGGCGGCGGCCAGGTGCTCAATGGCCCGATGGAAGTCCCCGGCGAGGACTGGATCCTGACCGGCATGGACCCGCAGGGCGCAATGTTCTCGCTGGTCAGCAAGAAGGGCGTGTAACGTGACGCCGCTGCGCGAAGGCTCCCCGGCCCCCGGACTCGCCGTCTCGCAGTGGTTCAACGCCAGCGCGCCGCTGACGCTGGCGGCGCTGCGGGGGCAGGTGGTGCTGCTCCATGCCTTCCAGATGCTCTGCCCGGGTTGCACCGCGCATGGCACGCCGCAGGCCGAGCGGGCTCATCAGATGTTCGCCAGATCGGGGCTGCAAGTGATCGGCCTGCACACTGTGTTCGAGCATCACGAGGCGATGACCCCGGTAAGCCTTGCCGCCTATATCCACGAATACCGGCTGACCTTTCCGATTGGCGTCGATGAAGCGGGAGCAAGCACCCCAATGCCGGTGACGATGCAGCGCTATGCCATGCGCGGCACGCCGACGGCGATCCTGATCGGGCGCGACGGCACGATCCGCCATCACGGCTTCGGCCAGGAAGACGACATGGCCATGGGCGCGCGGATCGCGATGGCGCTCGGCGAAGCGGAGACGGGATAATGGCCGACTACACTTTCTACACCCAGCCGATGTCGCGCGGTCAGATCGCGCGGTGGGCGCTGCACGAGGCGGGGGCGGATTACCAGCAGGTCATCGTCGATCTCAGGGCCAAGCCCGCCGTGCTGCGCAGCGTCAACCCGATGGGCAAGGTGCCAGCCCTGGTCCACCACGCCCCGCGCGGCGACCGCACGGTGACCGAGGGCGCAGCGATCTGCGCCTATCTTGCCGAGGTCAATCCCGACGCCGACCTGCTGCCCTACGACGACGAGTTGGCCGACTATTTCCGCTGGCTGTTCTTCGCCGCCGGGCCTCTCGAATTGGCCATAGTCTCCACTTACCTCGGCTTCGCGCCCAAACCCGAGCAGGAGATGACCGCCGGCTGGGGCAATTACGAGCGCACCATGGCGACGCTTGAGGCGCATCTCGACCGCAACGATTTTGTTTGCGGCAAGCGCTTCACCATGGCCGATGTCTATGTCGGCAGCCAGCTCGACTGGGGGCTCAATTTCGGCTCGGTGCCGCCCAACGAGGCCTTCGTCGGCTTTGTCCAGCGGCTGCAGGCGCGCGAGGCCTACAAGGCCGCCAAGGCGATCGACAATGCGCTGATCGCGGAGATGAAGAAATGACCGCGAAGAATATAGTCTGCTTGTGGTACGAAGGCGGCGCTGAAGACGCCGCGCGCTTCTATGCAGAGACCTTTCCGGATACCCATGTCGGCGCGGTCCACCGCGCGCCCGGTGACTACCCCGACGGCAAGCAGGGCGATGCTCTGGTGGTCGATTTCACCGTGATGGGCGTGCCCTGCATCGGCCTCAACGGCGGCGACCGGTTCAGGCACAGCGAGGCCTTCTCGTTCCAGGTCGCGACCGAGGACCAGGCCGAGACCGACCGCTACTGGGACGCTATCGTCGCCAATGGCGGCGAAGAGAGCCAGTGCGGCTGGTGCCGCGACAAGTGGGGCATCTCGTGGCAAATCACCCCGCGCGTGCTTACCGACGCCATGATGGCCGGCGGCGAACCGGCGAAGCGCGCTTTTGCCGCGATGATGGAGATGAAGAAGATCGATGTGGCTGCGATCGAGGCTGCGGTGCGGGGGTGATTTCGGTCACTTCGGCACATTGCGCCTGCCCCCAGCTTATCCTAGAATTTGTGCGCCAAATCTGAACCAGACCCGCTCATGCTGAGCTTGTCGAAGCACAGGGTTGTTACGGATGGGTTGCGGGCGCACGAGGGTCCTTCGACAAGCTCAGGATGAGCGGAATTTTGAGTTTCGATTCAGAAAAACGCACCCCGCACCACACAAGCCACAGGAGTTTCCGCCATGACCATCGCCACGATGTCCACGAGAAGGCGGATCGTGCTCCCCGCCGAGGTTTGTGACAAGCTGGGCCTGACCATGGGCAGTAAGCTGGATGTGACGGTCAACGCGGCGGGGGAGTTCATCTTGCGCCCCTTGCGTGCTGACACCGGTCGGCAGCGCGGCATGGCCGAAAGCGCCAAGCGTCCGTCCCCATGACCGCAGCCAAAGCCGAACGCCCGCCCCATTTGCCGCATGGCCGCTGGCTGATGTGGTTTGAAATTCTGTTCGGTTGGGCCATGAGTTTGATGCTGGTCGCCGTGCTCGGGCGGCTGGTGAAAAAGGATTGACGGAATGCTCGCGCTCTATGGCCATCCCTTCTCCAGCTACACCTGGAAGGCGCTGATTGCGCTTTATGCCAACCAGACGCCGTTCGAATTCCGCTTGGTCGACGGCGACCATCCCGATCATGCCGCCACTGTCCAGGCGGCCTCGCCGCAGGGCAAGTTTCCGGTGCTGGCCGATGGCGACATGCTGATCTTCGAGGCGACGAGCATCGTCGAATATCTCGCCAGCCATCACCCCGGCGCGGAAATGCTGATACCCGACGATGCCGATGCCGCCATTGCCATGCGCATGCTCGACCGGGTGTTCGACAACTATGTGATGAATATCATGCAGTTGAGCGTCGAAGCCTATATCCGCAATCCGCAAGCGCCAGACCCGGGGATGCTGGCCGAAGTGCGCGCCAAGCTGCGCCGGTCCTATGCGTGGATCGAGGGTTGGCTGGCCTATTACCCCGCCTCGGACCACATCACCCTGATCGAATGCGCCGCCGCGCCATCGCTGTTCTATGCCGACTGGGTCGAGCGGATCGACGACGCCTTTCCGCGCCTCAAGGCATGGCGCGCGCATCTGCTGGGCCTGCCGCCGGTGGCGCGGTGTGTCGAAGATGCCCGGCCTTACCGGATCAACTTCCCGCTCGGCGCGCCCGACCGGGACTGACAAGAGAGACTGGCAAGGAGATAGGTCATGGCCGCCCAGCTCAATCACACCATCGTCTGGTGCCGCGACAAAGCGCGGTCCTCGGCTTTCCTCGCCGACCTGCTCGACCGCCCGCCCGCCAAACCGTTCGCCGACTTCCTGGTTGTCGAGCTCGACAACGGCGTGTCGCTCGACTTCATGGAGCAGGACGGTCCTGTGGCGATGCAGCACTATGCCTTCCTGGTCGATGACGCGACCTTCGACCGCGGTTTTGCCAGGATCAAGTCGCTGGGACTCGACTACTGGCCCGAACCCTCGCGCGACAATCCCGGCGAAATCAACCACCGCGATGGCGGACGCGGCGTCTATTTCGAAGATCCCGACGGCCATTTCCTCGAACTGCTCACCACCCCCTACGGAGTGCCCAAAACGTGACCGACCCAGACGTTGCCGACTGAACAGACGTTACCGACAATGCCCGCGAACTTTCCGTCACGCGCTTCATCGCCGCCCCGCCCGCCAAGGTCTGGCATGTCATGACCGAGCGGCAGGAGGAATGGTGGTGCCCCACGCCGTGGCGCGCCCAGATCGACAAGCAGGAGCGCCGCCCCGGCGGCGCCTGCAACATGACCTTCTACGGCCCCGACGGCGAGGAAAGCCCGCAGAACGGCATTTATCTCGCCTGGGACGAAGGCAAGCGCTTCGTCACCACTGATGCCTTCACCGAGGACTACATTCCCGGCGGCCCGTTCATGATCGGCATTTGGGAAATTGCGCCCGAAGGAGACGGCACACGCTACACCGGGCGCGCGCGCCACTGGACCGACGAGGCGATGAAACAGCACGCGGAGATGGGCTTCGTCGAAGGCTGGGGGGCTTGCGCCGATCAGCTGAAGGCGCTGTGCGAGGAGGGGTGAACCGCCGCTAAACACCGGGTTCAGAATGGGTTAAATGGCGAAGGTGTGCTTTGCCGCAGACGGTGAAAACAGGAGGCGGCGATGACGCTTGGGCTGGTAGCGGTTGTGGTGGCGGCAGGCTTCGCGATACCGGCACAGGCCGCCGCGCCGACAAGGCAGTCCGACCCGGCCAATGCCTCTCCGCTAGGCGCATCGGCGGCCCGCGCCGCGCGAGCCGGGCAGAGCCTGTTCGCTGTGCCCGAGATCGCCGCGATTTACCAGTCGATGCCCGCGCGCGACAGCGGCCCACAGTGGCCGATCCCGCAAGGCCGCTTCAAATCCGACAGCGACGATACGTTCGTGCTTACGCGGGTGTGCGAGGATGCGGGATGCGGAACGCAGAAGGGCGTTCTCGTCGATGTTGCGTCGGGCGGTGTCGTGTTTTGCAGCTTCTCGGTTCTCGATCCGCCGAGGATGCAGGTCGGCTCGTTCAAGACCTTGCCGCCGCCTGTGATCTGGCGGAATTTTCCCGGCAGCCAGAAGACCATCGACACCAACCACACCGGCTGTCCATCGCGTGTTGCCGAACTGAATCCGCGATTCATCGCATCCTGGAAATATACCCAGCAGCAGTACCTGGCGCGGCTGCAAACACCCGCCGCGCCCACCCAACCCGTGCCGCCACTGTCGGGCGCCGAGGCCGCGCGCCTGGCGCGGGCCGGCCAGAGCCTGTTCACCATTCCCGCCATTCAGGCGCTGTATCAGGGCCGGGACTGGCCTTCGGGCAGGCTGCCGCAAGGCCGCTTCGAATCCGCAAGCAATGACCGGTTCGCCATGACGAAGGTATGCACGCAGGCGGACTGCCGCGGGCAGTCGGTCGTTGTCGTCGATATCGCCGCGAACGACGCTGTGCTCTGCAGACACACCTACTTTCCCGGCGACGACGGCGGTCCGTCGCCCCATGGCTGGAATTCGGCGGGCGGCGCGTTCCTTTACGAATCCGCGCCCTCCTGCCCGCATCGCCTGTCCGATCTGACTCCCAAGGTGCTGGTCGCCTGGCAGCAGGACCTGCGCAAACGCGCCGCTCCGGCAGCCACGTCCGCGCCTGTTTCATTCGCCTGGAACGGCATGCAGCAGCGCGCCCAGATCAGTGGCCAGTGCGTTCAGTTCTGGCTGGCTGGAGTTGAGCAGCCGCGTGGGCCCTGCCCTGGCGCTCTCGACATCTCGGTCCCCTCGCGCGAAGAGCTGGCACAGAACCGGCTACCCACTGCGGTGTTCCGGGGCACAGGCAGTGCCCGCCCGATCATCCTTGGCTTCTCGCGCGCCCGGCGGAGCGTGGCCACGGATGGCACGACGACCATCACCTATCGCGCGCTCAAGGTGAACCAGATTCCCGACAGCCTCGCGCGACAATTGGCCGGATCGGGCAAGTCGATCGATTGCACCTACCGCTTCGCGCGGGGCGAGACGCAGGGCAATTTCGCCTGCGGTGCAGTGCCCAATTCGGGCAGCTTCGGCGAAGCCTTCATGTTCGACATACAATTCGCTCCCGACAGCGCGACATATACCACTCCTGTCGACGAAGGCCCGCGCATGCATGGCCTGATGCTCGCGGCATGGGAGGCGCTCGGTGCGAAATAGGCTGATCCTGGCGCTTGGCGCGCTGGCGCTGGCCGCTCCGGCGATAGCCGATCCGATCCGCACGCCGCCGGCAGGCTCGACCGAGCGCCGGCAAATCATGGATGCGATCCGCCCGCATATCGAGCGTGACACCGGCGCGCCGGTCGAATTCGTCGTGCGCTCACTCCGGCTGTCGGGCGATCATGGCTTCGCTGCGCTCGAAGCGCAGCGTCCGGGCGGGCGGCGGATCGATATCGTGCGCACCCCGCTGGGCCAGGCGCACATGCGCGGGGGGCTGGACTATCCGATGATCGATTGCTGCCACGCCGAGGCGCTGCTGCGGCGCACCGGCGGTCGCTGGCGTGTGATCGAAGCAAAGTTCGGCAGTACCGATGTCTGGTATGCGGACTGGTGCCCCCGGCTGCCACGGGGTCTGTGCCCCTGATCCGAAGCGGCGATTACCCGAACGCCGCCGCCTTCCGGAGCAGCTGATAGGCCTCGACCACGCCTTGCAACCGCGCCTCATGGCTGCGGTCGCCGCCGTTGCGGTCGGGGTGATAGCGGCGGACCAGTTCGGAATAGCGGCTTCGCAGCGCGCGGCGGTCGGCGTCGAGCGGCAGGCCGAGCACGTCGAGCGCGCGGCGTTCCTCGGCGGTGACCATGCGGCCGTCCTTGCGCCCGGCGGGCATGCGCATCCGCGCGCGGGCGGAAATCGCTTCGAGCGGATCGGCGAAATCCGCCCAGCGCGGCGCGCCGTCGATCCCGGCCATGGGCGAAAAGGCGCGGGTCTCGCTTTCCCAGCCGTGGATCGGCGACTGCGCGGCGTAAATCTGTTCGGGGCTCATGCCGGCGAAATAGTCGTAGCCGGCGTTGAACGCGCGGATATGGTCGAGGCAGAACCAGCGATAGTCACCCGGCCCGTCGAACCCCGGTGCGCGGCCGCCGGGCGCGCGAAATTCGCCCGGCTCGGGGCAGTCCGGCCAGTGGCATGGGCGACCGCGCGCCTCGTGGCGGCCATGAAAGCGGGCGTGCTTCATGGCTTTCACATGGCGGGCAATGCGCTAGAAAGGAAGTCATGACCGGACCGCTCGCCCAGGAAATTTCGCGCCTGCTCACCGCCGCCTTTGCCCCGGCGAGGCTCGAGGTGATCAACGACTCCGCCCGCCACAGCGGCCATGCGGGCGACGACGGCAGCGGCGAATCGCATTTTACCGTCGAGATCGAGAGCGCGGCCTTTGCCGGCGTCGCGCGGCTCCAGCGCCAGCGCCTGGTCAACGCCGCGCTGGGCGATATTCCCGGGCAGCGGGTGCATGCGCTGGCGATCAAGGCGAAAGCGCCGGGGGAATGAGACAGGCCCACCCCCAACCCCTCCCGCAATCGGGAGGGGAGCGAGACTTGGTCCGGCGAAGCAGGGCCTAGTCGCTGCGCGGCTTGCTACCGCCGAACCACTCCAGCCAGGCCCCGTGGGCGTGGGCTTCGCCCAGCACCGCTTCAACCCCGCCGCCCGGCCAATAACGCACACGAATTTCGTGGCGGAAAGTCGCGCGATTGGTTTCCAGCATGACCCAGGCAAGCGGGCTCTCGGCCTGGGCCGCTGCTCCTGCCGCCGCCATCGCCTGCTCGATCCGGATGCGGCCTGCTGGCGGAAGGTATTGCCAGACGATGGAATGGAACAGCAACCGGGTGACACCGGCGGGCTGCGGCTCGGCCAATCGTTGCTCCACCCATTCTGCCGCGTCGGCCCGCGCAATGTCGGGCCGCCGTGCGTTGGCCATTTCCACGATCCGGTCCAGCCGTTCGAGCCGCGCGGTGTTTTCCGGCCAGCAATAACTTTTCAGCCGCAGCGCCTGCGCGGAATCGCGAAGATCGATTGGCGCGCGGTCACAGCCGCGAATTCGAGACGATCCGGACCTTCGCGTCCGGCGGCGGCGGTCCGCGCCATTCCGGGCGAATCATCACGGGCGATTGCGCGCATCCCGCTTCGACGCCGCCAAGATCGAAGGCAAAGCGATCAAGCATGGAGTTGGCACCGGCGCTGGCACCGATTTCCAGCATCTCGAAGCAGGGCAAGACCTTATCCGCCAGCCAAAGCAGGGCAACCATGATCCCGGCGGAGCGCCCCGCCTCGTTAGTCTGCGGCGGTCCGTCGAGCCACGGCAGCAGCGCTTCGTCGTGGTCACGCGCAATGGCGACGAGAATCGCATCCACGTCCGCCTGATCGACGATCTCGCCGGCATAGATCGGAGCCAGACGGCCTTCGGCTCCCGTCAAGTGAAGGTGATGGAAGCCGCCGGCGAGACGCAGAGGCATTGCGTCTTCGCGCGGAAGCCCCTGCCAGTTGGCGACGGCGAGTCCGGTGCGGGTGCCGCTTGCCATCACGGCACCGACGCCGCGCACGATCCGCGCGGTCACCGGCGCGTCGTTCATTTCGGAATGCCTCGCCTGCCAGGCGATGCCTTCGGATACGCCCGGAACGTTCATGACTTCGCCTGCCGCCATCTGTTGCCCTTTGCTCGCGTGCCGCCTAATGCGCCCCGCTATGCCCCAAGAGCCGACAGCGCCGCTGATCTTTGCCGTGCCCAAGGGCCGCATCCTCGACGAGGCGCTGCCGCTGATGGCGCGTGCCGGAGTGGTGCCCGAAGCGGCCTTTCACGACAAGGCCAACCGCGCACTGTCGTTCGCTTGCGAGGACGGACAGATGCGCATCATCCGCGTGCGCGCCTTCGATGTCGCCACTTTCGTCGCCCACGGCGCGGCTTCGGTGGGTATCGTCGGCTCCGACGTGGTCGAGGAATTCGCCTATTCGGACCTCTATGCGCCGGTTGATCTCGCCATCGGCCATTGCCGGCTGTCGGTTGCCGAACCGGCCGGAGCAGCCAATGCGGCACTGGCGAGCCACCTGCGCGTCGCCAGCAAATATCCCAATCTCACCCGCCGCCATTATGAGCGGCAGGGCATCCAGGCCGAAGTGGTCAAGCTCAACGGTGCGATGGAACTCGCGCCGGGGCTGGGCCTCGCTAGCCGCATTGTCGATCTGGTCTCGACTGGCAAGACGCTGAAGGACAACGGGCTGGTCGAGACCGCCACGATCCTGCACATCTCGGCACGGCTGATCGTCAATCGCGCCGCGCTCAAGACCGACGAACGGGTGGCCGCGCTGGTCGAGCGGTTCCGCGCGCTCGCGACCCGGCGGAACGCCGCCTGATGCTGCGGCTGAACGCGCGCGACCCCGGCTTTGCCGAGGCCTTCCGCCGCCTGGTCGACGACCGGCGGACAAGCGATGCCGATGTCGCGCGCGATGTCGCGCTGATCATCGCCGACGTGCGCAATCGCGGCGACCGGGCCCTCGCCGAATACACCGCGCGCTGGGACGATCACCAACTGGCGAGCGAGGACGACTGGCGCATCGACCTCGCCGACTGCCGCGAGGCTTTCGACGGGCTCAAACCGGACCTGCGCGCCGCACTCGAATTCGCCGCCAAGCGCATCCGTGCGTGGCACGAGAGCCAGCTGCCCTTTGACCGTGAGGAGACCGACCACCACGGCGTCCGCCTCGGCGCGCGCTGGCGGGCGGTCGATTTCGGCGGGGCTCTATATTCCCGGCGGGCGCGCCAGCTACCCCTCCTCGCTGCTGATGAATGCGATTCCGGCCAAAGTCGCCGGCGTCGGGCGACTGGTGGTGGTCACGCCGACCCCTGGCGGCGAGGCCAACCCGCTGGTGCTCGCCGCCGCGCATCTTGCCGGGGTCGACGAGGTGTGGCGCATCGGCGGGGCGCAGGCAGTGGCCGCGCTGGCCTATGGCACCGACCGCATTGCCCCGGTCGATGTGATCACCGGCCCCGGCAACGCCTGGGTCGCCGAGGCCAAGCGCCAGCTCTATGGCGTGGTCGGCATCGACATGGTGGCCGGACCGAGCGAAATCCTGGTGATCGCCGACAGTGCCAACGATCCCGACTGGATCGCCGCCGACCTGCTCAGCCAGGCCGAGCACGATCCACTGGCGCAGTCGATCCTGATCACCGACGATGCGGGCTTCGCCGATACCGTCGCGGACCGTGTCGGCGTCGCGCTCGCCCTGCTGCCCAGCGCGCGGGTCGCGGCGGAAAGCTGGAATACGCATGGCGTCATCATCGAGGTCGCCAGCCTTGCCGAGGCCCCGGCGCTGGCCAATGCGCTGGCGGCCGAGCACGTCCAGCTGGCAGTCGATAGGCCCCAACCGCTGTTCGACGCAATCCGCCACGCTGGCTCGGTGTTCCTCGGGCGGATGACGCCCGAAGCCGTGGGCGACTATGTCGCCGGGCCCAACCATGTGCTGCCCACCGGGCGGCGCGCGCGGTTTTCCTCGGGGCTGTCAGTGCTCGACTTCATGAAACGCACCAGCTTCATCGAGCTTGACGCGGCGGCGCTCGCGGCCATCGGCCCCGCTGCCATCGCGCTGGCCGAGGCCGAGGGGCTGCCCGCGCATGCTCGCTCGGTCGAACTGCGGCTCGGGATATGAAACCACGTTCGCAAGCACGGGCAGCAGCCCGCCTCGCTGCCGTCCAGGCGCTCTATCAGCACGCAATGGAGGCGACCCCGCTCGCCCGCCTGCTCGACGAGTTCCACCAGCACCGGCTGGGGATGGAGATCGACGACGAAACCTATGCCGCAGCCGAGACCGCCTTCTTCGACGACCTCGTCACTGGCGCGCTGGCGCGGCGCGACGAGATCGACGCGCTGATTTCTGGCAAGCTCGCCGAGGGCTGGAAGCTCGAGCGGCTCGACAAGACCATGCTCCAGATCCTGCGCGTCGGTACCTACGAACTGATGGCGCGGCCCGATGTGCCCACCGGCGCGGCAATCGGCGAATATGTCGATGTCGCGCATGCGTTTTTCGATCCGCGCGAGGCGAAATTCGTCAATGGCGTGCTGGATGCGGTGGCGAAGGTGGTGCGGTAGTCTTCGACCCGCACGCCGCTGGCAGATTCAAGCTGCCTTCTCGACAAGCTCCATGTGGAACCGCTGCCCCAAGGCCTCCGCAGCGCGAGCAATTGTCTCGATGGTGACATTTTGTGAAGTCGGGTTAAGCAACCGGTCAAGCTGTGCACGACTGGTGCCCATGCGCGCAGCAAGCTCGGTTTTTGAGACACCCTGCGCTTTCATCTGCATTGCCAACTGGCCTGCGATAATGCGCTTTTCGGCGCGCGCAGAAAGCCGCTCAAGCTGACCGGCTTCCTCAAGATAATC
Organism: uncultured Alphaproteobacteria bacterium; assembly: GCA_963777795.1. GTDB lineage: Bacteria > Pseudomonadota > Alphaproteobacteria > Sphingomonadales > Sphingomonadaceae > Novosphingobium. The sequence continues at coordinate 148,930 of CAVZRM010000001.1, read as the reverse complement.
GCGGAAAGACGGAAAGTTGCTGGTATCAATATCGTAAGTATCTGACATAAGCCTAATATCACAGCAAATCGCGCAACCTTTGTTCGGCCAGGGCCAAAGCCCCAGGATCAATGCTGTCCGCTCCGCCAGTGAACCCATGAAGCGCCAAATAATTGCCATCGCGGACTGCAATGAAAATCAGATGATGCGCTTTGCCAAAACCAATGAGGTGTCTCAGTCGCCACATTCCTGAAGAGATTGGCTTGCAATCTATGCCGCACATCGCCGCAAATGTCGGCCCGGTCTCGGCAATGACAAGAATTTGCTCGTTGAACGCCTCGTCCTGTATCTCAGTCAGCCAGCGCAGCGGCAGCGGATGGCCGTCCGGAATGTCGAGAAATTTCATTTCTCCCGGCATTGGGGAGTATCCTTTCGTTATAAGTTGATTGGGGCATCTTGCGGGTTCCTTGCATTCGCCATGGGCACTATTGCGCATCGCCTTGCCCTGGTTCTTAATGATCGGTCGGGCAATCCGATTGTTGCTTCGTATCATAAAAGATACAAACGGTCAACCCTGGGCACGGTCCGAAGTTGCGTCGATAGTTACAACGCGCGAGAGTGACGCTATCGTGACCTCCGAACCCGCCTTCATCGCCGCCCTGCGCTGCCTCGCCACCCATCCCGCCGCGCGCGGGTTGGCCGACGATTGCGCGGTGCTCGAAGTGGGCGGCGAGGCGCTGGTGCTCACCCATGACGCCATGGCCGAAGGGGTGCACTATCTGGCAGGACAGGACCCCGCCGATGTCGCCTGGAAGCTCGTCGCCAGCAACATGTCCGACCTTGCCGCCAAGGGGGCCGAGCCGCTCGGCGTGTTGCTCGGCTATGCGCTGGGCGGGGACGACATGCGCTTTCTCGCCGGGCTGGCCGAAGCGCTCAGCCACTACAACGCGCCGCTGCTTGGCGGCGACACCATCGCCGCGCCAGGCAGCCAGGTGCTCGGCCTCACCGCGATCGGCCGCGCCACTCACCGCCCGGTTCCCTCGCGTGCCGGGGGCAGGGCTGGCGATGCCCTGTGGATCACTGGCCCGGTCGGCGCGGCGATGCTCGGACTCGAGGCACTCAGCGCCGGCAGCGGCGAATTCGCTCGCCTATCGCCGCCCGCGCGCGCTGCTTGCCGAGGGGCAGGCGCTGGCACCGCATGTCACGGCGATGATGGACGTTTCGGACGGGCTGCTGCTCGATGCCGCGCGGCTGGCGCGGGCGAGCGGCGTCACGCTGGCCATCGACAGCCTCGCCGTGCCCCTCGCCGCCGCCGAAGCGCGCCGGCCTGAGGCGCTGCGCTGGGGCGAGGATTACCAGCTGCTGTTCACCGCGCCCGCCACCTTCGCCCCGCCCGTGCCCGCCTATCGCATCGGCGCGGCGCTGGCGCACGGCAGCGCTCCCATCGTGCTCGATGGCCTGTCGCTGAGCGAAGCCGAAGGGCTGGGATACGAGCACGGTTCCCCTCCCGCAGCCGGGAGGGGTTAGGGGTAGGCACGGCATTTGGCTGGGTTTGACCGGCCCACCCCCACCCCCTCCCGCCTGCGGGAGGGGAGCTGGTTGCGCCAGATTTCTCGGCAAATTCCCGCCCTCGGGGCTTGCACCGCGCCCCGCATGTCTCTAGCGGGCGTGGCAATCTTTCGGCCCTGCGCGAGCGGGGCCGTCTGTTATGCGCAACCAACAAGGGGGAGCAGCGCACGTGGACCTCGTTCAAATCTCGATAGTGCTGGGCCTGGTGGCCGTGCTGTATGGCGCGTTCACCAGCCGCCAGGTGCTCGGCGCTTCGGCCGGCAATGCCAAAATGCAGGAAATCGCCGCCGCCATCCAGGAGGGCGCACAGGCCTATCTCGGCCGCCAGTATCGCACCATCGCGATGGTCGGCGTGGTCGTCGCGGTGCTCGTCGGCTATTTCCTGGGGCCGATCTCGGCCGCCGGCTTCCTGCTTGGCGCGGTGCTGTCGGGCGCGACCGGCTTCATCGGCATGAACATCTCGGTGCGCTCCAACGTGCGCACCGCCGCCGCCGCGCAGGTCGGGCTGCAACAGGGGCTGACCCTGGCCTTCCGCGCCGGCGCGATCACCGGCATGCTGGTCGCCGGGCTCGCCCTGCTCGCGATTGCCGGGTTCTTCTGGTATCTCACCGGACCTGCCGGACACACCGTGGGCGGCGATGACCGCACCGTGGTCGATGGCCTTGTCGCGCTCGCCTTCGGCGCTTCGCTGATCTCGATCTTCGCGCGTCTCGGCGGCGGCATCTTCACCAAGGCCGCCGACGTCGGTGCCGATCTTGTCGGCAAGGTAGAGGCCGGAATTCCCGAGGACGACCCCCGCAACCCCGCCGTGATCGCCGATAACGTCGGCGACAATGTCGGCGACTGCGCCGGCATGGCCGCCGACCTGTTCGAGACCTATGTCGTCACCATCGGCGCGACCATGGTGCTGACCGCGCTGTTGCTCAAGAACGTCGGCGCACAGCTCGAAGCGCTGATGGCGCTGCCGCTGCTGATCGGCGGCGTCTGCATCGTCACCTCGATCATCGGCACCTATTTCGTCCGCCTCGGAGGCGGCAAGAACATCATGGGCGCGATGTACAAGGGCTTCCTGGTCACGGCCGTGCTGTCGGTTCCCGCCATCTGGTGGGCCATCGGCCACGCGCTGGGCGGGATGGAAGTGGCCATCGGCGATACCGGCATCACCGGGCGCACGCTGTTCTACTGCTCGCTGCTCGGCCTGGTCATCACCGGGCTGATCATCTGGATCACCGAGTATTACACCGGCACCAACTACCGCCCGGTGCGCTCGATCGCCAAGTCGTCGGAAACCGGCCACGGCACCAATGTCATCCAGGGCCTGGCGATCAGCCTTGAATTGACCGCGCTGCCGACGCTGGTGATCTGCGCCGGCATCATCATCGCCCACCAGCTGGCGGGCCTGATGGGCATTGCCTATGCAGCCACCGCGATGCTGGCCCTGGCCGGCATGGTCGTCGCGCTCGACGCTTACGGTCCGGTCACCGACAATGCCGGCGGCATTGCCGAAATGGCAGGGCTCGACGATTCGGTCCGTGAAAAGACCGACGCGCTCGACGCGGTGGGCAACACCACCAAGGCCGTCACCAAGGGCTATGCCATCGGTTCGGCGGGCCTCGCCGCGCTGGTGCTGTTCGCCTGCTACACGGCCGATCTCCGGGAGTTCTTCCCGGGCCTTGAAGTCAGCTTCAGCCTCGAGAATCCCTATGTCATCGTCGGGCTGCTGCTCGGCGCGCTGTTGCCCTACCTGTTCGGGGCGATGGGCATGACCGCAGTGGGCCGCGCGGCGGGCGAAGTGGTCAAGGACGTTCGCGACCAGTTCAAGAACAACCCCGGCATCATGACCTACGAGACCAAGCCGGACTATGCCCGCACGGTCGATCTGGTCACCAAGGCGGCGATCAAGGAAATGATCGTGCCCTCGCTGCTGCCGGTGGCCGCTCCGATCGTGGTCTATTTCGTGATCGCGGCGGTCGCGGGCCAGGCCAACGGCTTTGCCGCGCTGGGCGCGCTGCTGCTCGGCGTCATCGTCGGCGGGCTGTTCGTCGCCATCTCGATGACCTCGGGCGGCGGTGCCTGGGACAACGCCAAGAAGTACATCGAAGACGGCAACCACGGCGGCAAGGGCAGCGATGCCCACAAGGCCGCTGTGACCGGCGACACCGTCGGCGATCCCTACAAGGACACCGCCGGCCCGGCAGTCAACCCGATGATCAAGATCACCAACATCGTCGCCTTGCTGCTGCTGGCGGCGCTGGCGGGGCATGCTGGGGGGTAGCCTGACCCACCCCCAGCCCCTCCCGCCTGCGGGAGGGGAGCGAGACTTGCGCTTGCATGCAAGCGCAAGTCTCAGCGGGGCGGGCCACGTCTCGGCCCGGAACAACAACCCCGCCTGGAGCGATCCGGGCGGGGTTTTTGTTTGGGGAAGATCTGATTAGTATTGATTCACAAACGCCGTCATTGTGACCTAGACGTCAAGGCAAGGTTACGTTTGCAAAGGAACATTTCTTGAGCAGTAAGAGCACTCTAGGTGAAGTCAGTATCATCGGCGGCAAGCCGTTTCGGACTGGTTTTATCAGTGCGTTCTGGGGCAACTTTGACATCAATGATCCACATACCCAGCGCAGCGCAAAACGCGAAAACACGATGGCTCTGTGGGACAACTTCTACCATTATACGTCAATTGCCGGATTTAAGGGAATTATAGAAGAGAGCGGGTTCTGGGCCTCGGATAATCGTTACCTGAACGACACGGAGGAGAATTCGAATGGGGTCGGCCTCGCACGCGAGGTGTTGCAACATAAATCGAAGCGATCCCGAAACCTTGAATTTGTAGACGTACTCCGTGAGGTCGATACGATGCTCGCTAATCCAAGGAAGTATGGACATCTGGTCTCGTGCTTCTCGAGTGTCCGCGACGATTTAGGTCAATGGCGAGGTTACGCTGCCGGTGGGGTGTGCCTCCGCGTGGGACGCAGTGTTGACGATGAAGGTCTACTCTTCTTTGGCCCAGATCACTTGCCTCACGAGGTCGTCTATAGCGACTGTCGAAAGCGCGTATTGCTGCTGTCTGTTATCAGACGCTTCGAACACGAGTATGTACTTGATCGCAGCGCCATGCCGAATCATTGGCCTGACGATCACGACGAAAATTACGCAAAGGAAATCCATTCGCTGATCTCTAGCGACATTCTCGCATTCAAAAATCAAGCTTTCGCAAGCGAGGCAGAAGCGCGAATTGTGATTTCGTATCAACAAATAGCACAGTACGACGGCGGCCTGCGGTATAGAGTTTCTCCGTTGGGCATTGTTCCTTATCTCCGCACCGGCGATCACCTCGCGGTCAAGAAGGATGGGGGCCGGCTACCATTGCATGAGGTCATTATTGGGCCATCCCAAAATCAAGATTTAATGGCCGAAAGTGTCGAGTTTTTCTTAAGGCAATCGGGCTACTCTAACACCCTAATCAGCCTTTCCAATGTGCCATCTCGCATGTTGTGACCACCTGATAGTTGCCGGATTCTAGAAGCCATGGCTTTTGTGCAACTGGAACATCCCCCTTGACAAAACAAACCATATAGGTTATATGCCCCGCCGTCAGCCACATAGCTGACCAAGCGACGGGTGCGGGGGCGGGAAAGCGCTTTGCCTCTCCTCACCCCGCAAGGCCGGCGCTTTCTCCAGTGGAAGCGTCCGCGCTCACCCGATGCGAGGAGCGGCCGGCGATCTCCGGCCCGGAACCTCGGGGTATGCCCCGACGGCAGGCGGCACGATTGCGAGCCCGAACCGCTGCCGCCCCGCATTGCAGGGCCGTGTTGGCAAGAGAAGCAAGATGCTTGCCAGCCGTTCGCAGGAAATTCAGCCAGCCAAGCCTGTCGTGTCAGGCACAACAGCGCCGGCCAGCCCGTCCGCTTTTCTGAGGCCCGCTCACCCTGAGCCTGTCGAAGGGTTTCCCGCATTCGCCAGCGGGCGATGGCGCGTGCCCGGTGTATCCTGTCCGGGCCATCTCGCTCGTGAGCAATCCGTCAAACCGTTCCTGTATGGCTTGTGCGAGACCTTGCGTCTGTTATCGGGGCAACTGCCCGCAGCCTCGCAGTGTGGCAGCCTGGAGACGACAATGCCACTTCTGCCACCGCTCAAAGCAATGTTCGAAGCCCAGCACAATGCGCCGCCGATGCCCTCCGACCAGTCGCCCGCGCAAATCCGCGAGGCGATGCATGCGATGATCGAACAGAGCTTTGGCGCATTCGCAGTCCGGCAGGAACCGGTTAATGAAGAGCGCGACGTGACCATAGCTGTCGCCGGTGGCGAGATCGCCCTGCGCATCTATCGCGCCGCCGCGGATAATGCGCCGCAACCGTGCCATGTTTACTATCACGGCGGCGGCTTCTTTCTCGGCAACCTGGCCCAAGGCGACAATCTTTGCCGCGGTCTGGCGCGACAGGCTGAGTGCGTGGTCGTTTCGGTAGACTATCGCCTTGCCCCCGAGCACCGCTTCCCGGTCGCCGCAGAAGACAGCTACGCCGCCTTGTGCTGGGTGGCTGCTCATGCCGCTGATCTTGGCGTCGATGCAGCCCGCATCACCGTGGGTGGTGGCAGCGCTGGTGGCAATCTTGCCGCTGTCGTCGCGCTGATGGCGCGCGACCGCAGCGGCCCTTCGGTGATTGGCCAGGTGCTCGAAATTCCGGTTACCGACTTCACCAGCACGGCAGAACTCGATTTCCCCGACGAAGGCATCCACATCGCCGCCGAGAAGGGGTATGCGAAGATCTATCTGAGCGATGAAAGCGATGCCCGCGATCCGCTCGCCTCGCCGCTGCTCGCCGCATCGCTCGCCGACCTGCCGCCTGCACTGGTGCTGTGCGCCGAATACGATCAGTTACAGCCCGAAGGCGAAGCCTATGCGCAACGCCTTGGCGAGGCAGGCGTGCCGACAGAATATCTCTGCTTGGCGGGCCAGTTCCATGGCTCGCAAGGCTTTGACCTGATCATTCCGGAAGAGGCCGCAGCCTACCGGAAAAAGATCGTTTCGTTTCTGCTCGATGCCTACAGCGCCAGCCGCCCGAACGCCCCCACGCCGGCGTAAACCGCTGCATCCCCAAGCTCTTCCTCAATGCGGATCAGCTGGTTGTATTTCGCCAGCCGGTCAGACCGCGCGAGGCTGCCGGTCTTGATCTGGCCGCAGTTGGTCGCCACCGCGAGGTCGGCAATCGTCGCGTCCTCGGTCTCGCCCGAACGGTGGCTCATCACTGCAGTGTAGCCCGCACGCTGGGCGATCGACACGGCTTCCAGCGTCTCGGTCAGGGTGCCGATCTGGTTGACCTTGACCAGCAGCGAATTGGCGAGGCCCTTGCCGATGCCCATCGCCAGCCGCCTGGGGTTAGTGACAAACAGGTCGTCGCCGACCAGTTGCACCTTGCTCCCCACCTTGTCGGTCAGCGCCTTCCAGCCTTCAAAGTCGTCCTCGCTCATGCCGTCCTCGATCGAGCGGATCGGGTAGTCGTCGCACAGCCTGGCGAGATAGTCGGCCATCTCGACCGGCGACAGCGACAGCCCCTCGCCCGAAATCTCGTATTTGCCCGCCTTGAAGAATTCGGTCGCCGCGCAATCGAGCGCCAGCACCACGTCAGTGCCCGGCTTGAACCCGGCCTGTTCGACCGAGGCCATGATGAAATCGAGCGCGGCGCGGGTGCTGGCGAGGTTCGGCGCGAAGCCGCCTTCGTCGCCCACCGCCGTCGCCAGGCCCTGCTGGTGCAGGCCCTTCTTCAGTGTGTGGAAGATCTCCGCCCCCCAGCGCACCGCTTCGGCGAGGCTCGGCGCGCCGGCCGGCATGACCATGAATTCCTGGAAGTCGATCGGGTTGTCGGCATGCTCGCCGCCGTTGATGATGTTCATCATCGGCACTGGCAGCATATGCGCGGAAACTCCGCCGATATAGCTGTAGAGCGGCAGGCCGCGCGCATTGGCCGCCGCCTTGGCCGCCGCGAGACTCACCCCGAGGATTGCATTCGCGCCCAGCCGTGCCTTGTTGTCGGTGCCGTCGAGCTCGATCATCGCCCTGTCGACGTCGCGCTGGTCCTCGGCGTCGATTCCCAGCAGCCGGTCGGAAATTTCGCCGTTGATCGCCGCAACGGCCTGCAAAACCCCCTTGCCGAGATAGCGCGCCTTGTCGCCATCGCGCAGTTCGACTGCCTCGTGCGCGCCGGTCGAAGCCCCTGACGGCACCGCCGCCCGCCCGAAACTGCCGTCTTCGAGCAGGACATCGACCTCCACCGTCGGGTTGCCCCGGCTGTCGAGAATTTCGCGGCCGTGGATGTCGATGATCGCGGTCATGGTGTGGCTTGCTCCTGGGATTATCCGGCGGGGGATAAGACTTCGCGCGCTCCTAGGCAGCGGAACAATGCCAAGCAAGTTGGATTGTTGCAGCCAGCATCTTGTGTCACAAGTGGCGCACCCCATCTCCACCCCGCAATGCCCCATCCCGGGGCCAAGGAAGACGCCATGGCCGAAACCCCCACCGCCAAGCCCCGCAAGCCCGCCACCGCCGCCCCGATTGCAGCCAGGGCATCGGCAGCGCCCGAACCCGTCGCCAAGCAGCGCTTCGCCAAGGCGATCGAGGAAGCCAAGGCCGGCGCACAGGCGCTGACCAAGGAAGCCCAGGAGCGCGCCAGCGCCTACCACGAGAAAGCCACCAGCCAGAGCAACGAGTGGCTCGACGAAGCCAGGGAACTGGGCGACCAGGCCAGGGAAAGGGCCTTCATCCTCGCCCAGGAAGGCAAGGCCAAGGCCAGCGAGGCGATTTCCGGGCTCGGCAAGATCGTCGAGGACAATGCCGCGACGATCGACGAGAAGGTCGGCCCGAAATACGGCGACTATGCCCGCTCGGCCGCGCGCAGCATGCAGGACGCCGCCGGCAAGCTCGATTCGAAGGATCTCGTCGAAATGGGCGAGGACGCCAAGGAATTCGTCCGCAAGAGCCCCGGCGTCGCCGTGGCAGTCGCGGCGGCGGCCGGTTTCGTGCTGGCGCGGCTGTTCCGCCGGTCGGGCAACTGATCGGCGCGCTGGCAGGCCGGGCGGATAGTCGCAGCCGATGGGCGACGGGGGCGATTTTCCCGATGACGACCTCGCCGAGGCGGCGGAACCCGGCCCCAGCCTGGGCGACGACCTGCGCCAGCTGATCGACGACGGTCGCGCGCTCGCCCAGGCCGAAGTGGCGTGGCAAAAGGCGCGCGCCGCCTACGCGGCCAGTTCAGCGGGTGGCATCGCCCTGCTCGGGGCCCTGGGCCTCGCGCTGGCGCTGTTCGCGCTGCTGGCGCTCACCGTTGGCCTGCTGCTGGCGCTGACCCCCGTGCTATCGGCCTGGGGCGCGACCGCAGCGGTGGCGGGCGGCCTGCTGCTCGCCGCAATGCTGTGCGCTGCAGCGGCGGCCTTGCAGGCACGCCGGGTTTCGCGGCTGATCGCCGACAGGCGGGAGCGGCCATGAGCGGCGCTGGCGACCTCGCCGAGGCGCGCGCGGCGCGCGATGCCGCGCGCGCGGTGTTCGACGCGCGGTTGCAGCGGCTGCGCGGCGACCCCGAGGCAGAGAGTACCGGCGGGCATATCGCCGGGCGGCTCGGCGACGATGCCCGCAGCGCGCTGCACCACGCGCTCGACGTTGCCGGAGAGAGCAAGGGCATCATCGCCGCAACCCTTGCCGCGCTCGCGCTCTGGTTCCTGCGCCACCCGATCGTCGCCTGGGTCGAGCGCCAGGTGCGCGACGATGCGGCGGCCCGGCACGAACACGACAAGGATTTTGCCGATGACCGAAACCAGTGACACCACCCTGCCGGTAGCGAATGCTGTTCCAGCCGACCGCGATCCGCCCGAATCGCCGGGCGGCCTCGCCGGCGAACACCCCGGGCTGATTATCGGCGGCGGCCTTGCGCTGGGGCTGCTGGCCGGCGCGCTGCTGCCGCGCGGCACCGCCCGCCGGCTGGCGCAAGGCGCGATCGCCTCCGCCGCGCTGGGCGGTGAAGCCAGCATCGCGCTTGCCCGCAAGGCCGGCGATGGCGCGCGCAGTGCGGCGAGCGAAGCCGGCAGCCAGGTGCGCAAGCTCGAGGACCGCGCCGGCCATGGCGCGCGGCGACTGCGCAAATCAACTGCGGTCGCTGCCGGCACCGCAACCAGCGCCGGGCTCGATCTGGCGCGCGCTGCCTTGCGGCTGCTGTCGTCGTTCAGGCGCTAGGCTGAACGCGCGATTGCTGCTATGCAGCATGCTTCCTCTCTCCCCAGGAAGCAGTGACACACCATGCAGAAACTCCACCTCGTGATGGGCGGCCGCGTGGCCGATCCCCAGGCGCTCGAATTTGTCGATCTCGACCGGATGGATCTGGTCGGCATCTATCCCGATTATGCCAGCGCCGAAGAAGCCTGGAGCTCGAACGCACGGCGCACGCTCGACGATGCCGAGATGAAATATGTCATCGTCCACCTGCACCGGTTGCTCGAGCCAGACATGCTGGCACGGTAGCTTCGTCCCGGGAAATCACGCAAACGCCAGCCCCTGCCCTTCAGGGGAGGGGAGGTCGGTTCAGATGAATTCGATCTTCTTGACCTGAAAGCAGCGGTCACCCGAGGGCACGGTGACTTCGATCTCGTCCTCGGCGCGGCGGCCGATCAGCGCGCGACCGAGCGGCGAATTGTAGCTGATCCGCCCGACCTTGGCGTCGGCCTCGTAGGGGCCGACGATCTGGTAGCGCACCGGCTTGTCGTCGTCGTCGAGCAGGGTGACGGTCGCGCCGAAGACGATCCTGTCGCCCGAAAGCGTCGCGGGATCGATGATCTGGGCGCGGCTGACGCGGTCTTCGAGGTCGCCGATGCTGGCCTCGACCTGGCCCTGGCGCTCCTTGGCGGCATGGTATTCGGCGTTTTCCGAGAGATCGCCATGCGCGCGCGCTTCCTCGATCGCCTCGACGATCCGCGGCCGCTCCTCGCGCAGCGCCTTCAGCTCGGCGGTGATCCGCTCATAGCCTTCAGCCAGCATGGGCAACTTCTCGATACTCGCCATCCCCGTTGGTCCTCCTTGCGCCGCCCCGGGTCCATGCCGGAAAGCGGCGACGATTGCCCCGTCCCTGTTCCGCATGGCACAGGGATCGCCCGCTCGCGATGTGGGTAAACGCGTGTCAGCTAGCCATAATAGGACTGGAGCGAGCGGACTTCAAGTTCCGCGCCGCGCAACGCCTCGATCGCCTGCGCGGTTGCCAGCGAGGCGGTCGCGGTGGTGAAATAGGGCACCTTGGCTTTCAGCGCCGAAGCGCGGATCGACTGCGAATCCTTGAGGCTCTGCCAGCCCTCGGTGGTGTTGAAAATCAGCGCCACGCCGCCATCGACAATGCGGTCGACAACATGCGGGCGCCCTTCGGCGACCTTGTTCATCCGCTCGACCGGCAGGCCGGCGTCGGCGAGATACTTCTGCGTGCCGCCGGTGGCGACAACGGAAAAGCCCAGCTCGATCAGCTTCTTCACCGCCACCAGGATGGTCGGCTTGTCGCTGTCCTTGACCGAGACGAAGGCCAGCCCGCCCTGCGGCAGCATGGTCCCCGCGCCGATCTGCGACTTGGCGAAGGCGGTGGCGAAGGTGGCATCGATGCCCATCACCTCGCCGGTCGACTTCATTTCGGGACTCAGCACCGGATCGACCCCGGGGAAGCGCGCGAAGGGGAACACCGCTTCCTTGACCGCCATGTAGGGCAGGTCGCGCTTGAACGGCGGAAAAGCCGAGAGCTTTTCGCCGGCCATCACCCGCGCGGCGATCTTGGCCACCGGCTGGCCGATCGCCTTGGCGACGAAGGGCACAGTGCGGCTGGCGCGCGGGTTGACCTCGATCAGATAGACATCGGCCCCTTTCACCGCGAACTGGATGTTCATCAACCCCTTGACGCCCAACGCCCGCGCCAGCAGCGCCGCCTGCCGCTCCATCTCGGCGACAACATCCGCGCCGAGGCTGTAGGGCGGCAGGGTGCAGGCGCTGTCGCCCGAATGGATGCCGGCCTCCTCGATATGCTGCATCACGCCGGCCACGACGACCTCCTCGCCGTCGCACAAGGCATCGACATCGCATTCGATGGCGTCGCGCAGATACTGGTCGATGAGCACCGGCGAATCGCCCGAAACCTGCACTGCGGTGGCGATGTAGTCATCAAGTTGCGCCACGCTGTCGACGATTTCCATGGCGCGCCCGCCGAGCACGTAGCTGGGCCGGATCAACACCGGATAGCCGATCTTCGCCGCCACCGCGACCGCCTCGTCGCGGCTGCGGGCGATGCCGTTGTTGGGTTGCTTGAGCTTCAGTTTCTCGACCAGCGCCGAAAAGCGCTCGCGGTCTTCGGCGAGGTCAATCGCATCAGGCGAAGTGCCGAGGATGGGGATGCCCGCGTCCTCGAGCGCTTGCGCCAGCTTGAGCGGCGTCTGCCCGCCGAACTGGACGATGACGCCGACCAGCTCGCCGCGCGACTGCTCGACCCGCAGGATCTCAAGCACATCCTCGCCGGTCAGCGGCTCGAAATAGAGCCGGTCGGAGGTATCGTAATCGGTGCTCACGGTTTCGGGATTGCAGTTGACCATGATCGTCTCGTAGCCGGCTTCGGCGAGCGCGAAGCAGGCGTGGACGCAGCAATAGTCGAACTCGATGCCCTGGCCGATGCGATTGGGCCCGCCGCCGAGGATGACGACCTTGCGGCGCTCCGACGGCGCGGCCTCGCATTCCGGAGCGCCAAACAAGGGAGCCTCATAGGTCGAATACATATAGGGCGTCACCGCCTCGAACTCGGCAGCGCAGCTGTCGATCCGCTTGTACACCGGGTGGACGCCGAGCCGGTGGCGCAGCTCGCAGACCTCCTTCTCGCTGGTCGCCCCGGCCATGGCCTTCAGCGCATCGTGGAGCAGCCCCGAGCGCCGCGCCTGGGTCTCGCCGAGCCCGCCTGCCACCCCGACCGAGCGCACCGCCAAGGTCGCCAGCCGCTTGTCGGAAAAGCCCATCGCCTTCAGTCGCCGCAGCCCCGGCGCATCACCGGGCAGGCCATCGGCCTGGATCGCTGCCTCCTCGGCGATGATCTCGTGTATGTGACGCAGGAACCACGGGTCGTACTGGGTGACCGCCTGGACATCCTCGACCGAAAAGCCCTCGCGGAAGGCCTGCGCCGCCACCAGCAGCCGGTCGGGCGTCTGGCGCGACAGCGCGGCGGTGATCTCGTCGCGCGATGCCCCTTCCAGCGCCACCATGCGGTTGAATCCGTCGAGCCCGGTTTCGAGCCCGCGCAGCGCCTTTTGCAGCGACTCCTTGAAATTGCGCCCGATTGCCATGACCTCGCCGACCGACTTCATCGCGGTCGAAAGCAGCGGCTCGGCGCCCTTGAACTTCTCGAAGGCAAACCGGGGGATCTTGGTCACCACGTAATCGATGGTCGGCTCGAAGCTTGCCGGAGTCGCGCCGGTGATCTCGTTGGTGATCTCGTCGAGCGTGTAGCCGACCGCGAGCTTGGCGGCGACGCGGGCGATGGGGAAACCGGTCGCCTTGGAGGCCAGCGCGGAACTGCGCGACACCCGCGGGTTCATCTCGATGACGATCAGCCGGCCGTCCTTCGGGTTAACCGCGAACTGCACGTTCGAACCGCCGGTCTCGACCCCGATCTCGCGCAGCACAGCGATGCTGGCGTTGCGCATGATCTGGTATTCCTTGTCGGTCAGCGTCAAGGCCGGGGCGACGGTGATCGAATCGCCGGTGTGCACCCCCATCGGATCGACATTCTCGATCGAGCAGATGATGATGCAGTTGTCGTGCCGGTCGCGCACGACCTCCATCTCGTATTCCTTCCAGCCGAGCAGGCTCTCCTCGATCAGCACTTCGTCGGTCGGCGAGGCATCGATACCCGAGCGGACAATCGCCTCGAACTCGGCCTTGTTATAGGCGACCCCGCCGCCGGTGCCGCCGAGCGTGAAACTCGGCCGGATGATCGCCGGCAGGCCGGTGCGTTCGAGCACCGCGAAAGCCTCATCGACCGAATGGGCGATGCCCGAGCGCGCGCTTTCGAGTCCGATTTTGGTCATCGCATCGCGGAATTTCATCCGGTCCTCGGCCTTGTCGATGGCCTCGGCATCGGCACCGATCATCTTGACCCCGAGCCGGTCGAGCGTGCCGTCGTTGAACAGCGCCAGCGCGGTGTTCAGCGCGGTCTGCCCGCCCATCGTCGGCAGCAGCGCGTCGGGGCGCTCCTTCTCGATGATGCGGGTGACGATCTCGGGAGTGATCGGCTCGATATAGGTGGCGTCGGCCATGTCGGGATCGGTCATGATCGTCGCCGGGTTGGAGTTGACCAGCACCACGCGGTAGCCCTCCTCGCGCAGCGCCTTGATCGCCTGGGTTCCCGAATAGTCGAACTCGCAAGCTTGCCCGATAACAATGGGACCAGCGCCGATGACGAGGATCGAGGAGATGTCTGTGCGTTTGGGCATGGGCGGGTTCTATCGTGCTTTCGGTTGTCGGGCGGGGGTCATCGTTGCCGCCGGATTACATCTCGTCGATCGCCTTGTTGACCTTGGCTTCGAATTGCGGCGATTCCATCTTGATCGAAACGTCATGTTCTACGCCGATGGCGGTCAGGCGTTCCTCAAGGCACTTCGACTTGTAGAGCATATCGACGCCTGCCGCATCGCCGGCCTCCATGTTGACCGTCCCGCTCGAGATTTTGGCCTTGCCCGCGGCATCGACCGAAACCAGCCGCGCCGACGCCATGCCGCATTCGGCCTGCACCTCGTCGAGCCTGGCCTGGGTCAGCGGTCCTTCGAGCTTGGCCGGGCCGCAGGCGGCGAGGAAAACGGAAGCGAGCATGACAAGGCGGGCCTGGCGTGGCATGATTCAATCTCCTTGTTCGGCCAGAACAGCGAAGGCGGCGGACCAGAATTCGCCCCCCTTGCCTGCGGCTGCCTTGAGCACGGCGTTGTCCGCCTTGAGCGACTCGAGCGTGTCGCGATAGCCCTCGGCCTGGTACTGGTGCATCGTGCCGCCGAACTTCTGGTCCTTGTTGGCGAAGCCGCCGTGCTCGATCATGTGCCCGAGATAGGCCTCCCCCGCCGCCGCCGCCGCCCCCTGCGCCGCCGCCCCGAATGGCCGCACCGCATGGCGCATCTTGTCGCTGACCATCATCGCCAGCTCCCCGCGCGGCCACCACCGCCCGACCATGGCAAAATCGGACGCGCCATGGGCGAGCCAGTAGGCGAGGACGTGGGCCTGGAGGGGGGTGAGGTCAACCATTGACAGCTTTGCCTTCTTTGCATACATTGATTGCATTGCAATCGTTTTGGGTTTTCATATGACCAGTCTTACAGTCAGGAACATTCCCGAAGCTGCCAAGCTGCGCTTCCGCCAGATCGCGGCGGCGCACGGGCGTTCGATGGAGGAACATCTGCGCCAGTTGGTTATCAATGCTGACGCCGCTGACGCGCCGCATGCCAACCATGTCGCCGAAGCGCGGCATGAATTCGGGCATCAGAAGTCGGGGGAAGAGATCGTGCGTGAACTGATCAAAATCGCCGATGGTGCTGGCGAAGGCGTGTTCGATAAGGGCAAGTATGCCGAAATTCGCTTCATGACTGCCAAAGACGCTATCGCCGAACTTCGCCGGCTGGCGAATGGCGTCGGCTTCGATGCTCCGCCGCGCCTCAGCACCGAACTGGAAGCGCCGCAGTTTTGATCCTGGTCGATACCAATGTGTGGAGCGAACTGACCAGGCCACGCGGCAATCCTGCCGTGCTGGCCTGGCTGGAAGCCAATGATGACGAGCTTGCCCTATCGACTCTGGTGATCGCGGAAATCCGTTTCGGGATCGAACTGCTGGCAGCGGCGCACAAACGCGCGTTTCTGGAGGCCTGGCTGGAAGGGCTTGAATCGCGCTACTACAGCCAGACGTGGCTGTTTGGTGTGGACGATGCGTATCACTATGGCCGCCTCGCCGCGCTTCCCGAAGTGAAGGCCCGCAAGCCCCAGGTGATCGACATTCAGCTTGCCGCGCAAGCGCTGGCACGCGACTGCGCAATTGCAACGCGGAATTTTGCTGACTTTTCCTGGACCGGGGCGAGGCTGGTGAACCCCTGGGAGGGTTGAAGCCGAGGGGCCGACGCTCGCGCGTCGCGTGCTCCCCCACCCCCGGCCCCTCCCCGCCGGGGAGGGGGGGAGCGAGGGTGCGGATTTGGGGGATGGCGGGGTTGGGCATTAGGTGAGCAAAGCTTCAGCGATCTTGTAGAACAGTTCACAAACACCGACGACAGCCATTCCACGCTCAAGCAGCGACCAAACTACATCGCTTGGTGGTTCAGGTGCTTCTGACAACGCATTAAGAGCAACGAGATAGGATCGCGCTTGTGCCTTTTCGGCATTGCCAGCGCCAAGCAATTCAAGATCCCTTATTGCTTGATTGACGAGGGAATGCAGCCGCTCACGCCTTGCTTCCGTCAGTTCATACTTGGTTTTCTGGCCTGTCCACCTCGAACTATTGATGGGCTGTTTCTCAACAGTCTGGAAGGCCAAAGGATCGAATGCTTGCGGGTCGAATGCCATAATCACCCCAACATCCCCACAAACCGCGCGAACAGATAAAACGAATCCTGCGGCCCCGGGCTCGCCTCCGGATGATACTGCACCCCGAATGCCTTCTTCCCCCGCAGCGCGATCCCGCAGTTCGAGCCGTCGAACAGCGAGACATGCGTCTCCTCCACGCCCTCCGGCAATGTCCCGCCGTCCACCGCAAAGCCGTGGTTCATCGAGGTGATCTCGACCACCCCGTCTTCCAGCCGCTTGACCGGGTGATTGGCCCCGCGATGGCCCTGGTGCATCTTGGTGGTCCGCGCCCCCGCCGCGAGGCCGAGCATCTGGTGGCCGAGGCAAATGCCGAAAATCGGCACGTCGCGCGCCAAGAGCCCCTGGATCACTGGCACTGCATAGGCTCCTGTGGCCGCCGGATCGCCCGGGCCGTTCGACAGGAACACCCCCGCCGGCTCCAGCGCCAACACCGCCTCCAGCGAGGTCTGCGCGGGCACCACCGTCACCCGCGCCCCTGCTTTCACCAGCGAGCGGAAGATGTTGTCCTTCGCGCCGTAGTCGATCGCCACGACATGCGGTCCTTCGACAAGCTCAGGATGATCGGGTTTGAAATGACGGCTACGGGCATAGCCCCTGCCCAGCGACCAGACGCCGCCCTCCCAGTTCTCCTGCCCGACCCGCGAAACCACCCGCGCCAGGTCCATGCCTTCGAGCCCCGGCCAGTCCGCCGCGCGCTTGACCAGCGCGGCCACATCGAACTTGCCCGCCGGATCATGCGCGATCACTGCGTTGGGCGCGCCGGCCATGCGGATGCGGCGGGTCAGCGCGCGGGTGTCGATGCCGGCGAGGCCAATCTTGCCCCTGATCGCCAGCCAGTCGCCAAAGCTGCCCCGCGCGCGGAAGTTCGACGGCGCGGTGGCGTCTTCGCGCACCACGCAGCCGACCGCGCCATCGACCTTGCTCTCGACATCCTCGTCGTTGACCCCGACATTGCCGATGTGCGGGAAAGTGAAGGTGACGATCTGCGCGGCATAGGAGGGGTCGGTCATCACCTCCTGATAGCCGGTCATCGCGGTGTTGAAGCAGACCTCGCCGACCGCGCTGCCACTCGCGCCAAACCCCCTGCCCCACAGCACCGTGCCATCGGCGAGAACCAGCACGCCCGTCGCGCCCTTTGGGGGGGGCGCGTGCGAAGAGGCGGGGTCGGCCATGATGGCGCTCCGTAAGCTGGATTCTGGCGATGGTGCTAAGGGGTGGCCGCTATACGCAGGGGGTTGCAGCGTCAACCTTTCAAAAATCCTATTTCACCGCTAATCCATCGCTAGCGACATTTACCCTCCGTTTCTCGTCACCTCGGGCTTGACCCGGGGTCCCGCTTTGGTCTCCGCGCCGGGCGAGAAGATCAGCGGGGCCCCGGGTCAAGCCCGGGGAGACGAAAATAAAATAACTAAGGCCAAGTTATGTTGAGAGATACGATCAAATCCGCCCAAGTTTCCGCGATGAAGAGCGGCGACAAGCCGCGGCTGGGCGCGGTGCGGCTGATTCTCGCCAAGCTTAAGGACAAGGACATCGAACTGCGCACCGCTTCCTCGGTGCCCGACGACGACACGCTGGTCGTCGATGTGCTGCAGAAAATGGCCAAGCAGCGCCGCGAATCGATCACCCTCTACGAAGCGGGCGGACGGCAGGAACTGGCCGATGCGGAAAGCGCCGAACTGGCAGTGATCGAGGAATTCCTGCCGCAGCAGATGAGCGATGCCGATACCGCGGCGGCGATTGAAACGATCAAGGCCGATCTCGGGGCGTCGAGCATCAAGGACATGGGCAAGGTGATGGCCGAACTCAAAACGCGGCATGGCACGCAGCTCGACATGAGCAAGGCCAGCGGGCTGGTGAAGGCGGCGCTGGCGTGACAATCCCCCTCCTGCAGGCGGGAGGGGCCAGGGGTGGGCCAATGCCATCCCGGAGCCCACCCCCACTCCCTCCCGCCGGCGGGAGGGGAGAAGTATGACCCTCACCCCGCAATGGCTGGACGAACTGCGCGCGCGTGTCTCGCTGTCGGGGTTGATTGCGCGCACCACGCGGCTGACCAAGGCGGGGCATGAATTCAAGGCCTGCTGCCCGTTCCACAACGAGAAATCGCCCAGCTTCACGGTCAACGATGCCAAGGGCTTCTACCACTGCTTCGGCTGCGGGGCGCATGGCGACGCGATCCGCTGGATGACCGACCAGCGCGGGCTGGCGTTCATGGATGCGGTCAAGGAACTCGCCAGCGAAGCCGGGCTCGATATGCCTGCGCCCGATCCGCGCGCGGCCCAGGCCGCCGAGCAGCGCGATTCGCTGCACGATGTCATGGCGGCGGCGCAGGCATGGTTTGTCGAGCGGCTGGCTTCGTCCGAGGGCGAGAAGGCGCGCGGCTATCTCGCCACCAGAGGCTTCGATGCCCATACCGTGCAACGTTTCGGCTTCGGCTATGCGCCCGAGGGAAGGCAGGCGCTCAAGGCGGCGCTCGGCCAGTTTCCCGAGGCCACGCTGATCGAGGCGGGCCTGCGGATCGCTGTCGAGGACAAGGAACCTTATGACCGCTTTCGCGGCCGGCTGATGCTGCCGATCGAGGATGCGCGCGGGCGGGTGATCGCATTTGGCGGGCGTATCCTCGATGCCGCCAAAACCGATGCGCCGAAATATCTCAATTCGCCTGATACCCCGCTGTTCGACAAGGGCCGCACGCTCTACAATCTCCACCGCGCCGGTCCCGCCTCGCGCCAGACCGGGCGGCTGGTGGTGGTCGAGGGCTATATGGACGCGATCGCGCTCGCCGCCGCCGGCATCGGCGATGCTGTCGCGCCTTTGGGCACCGCGCTGACCGAGCGCCAGATCGAGCTGATGTGGCGGCTGGTCGAAACCCCGGTGCTGTGTTTCGACGGCGACGCGGCCGGCCAGCGCGCGGCGATGCGCGCCGTGACCCGCGCCCTTCCCCTGCTGCGCCCGGCGCATTCGCTGAAGATCGTGCGGCTGCCGGCGGGGATGGATCCCGACGATGTGGTCAGGCGCGACGGGCCGCCGGCGATGGAGCGGCTGCTCGGCGAGGCGGCGAGCCTGGTCGATCTGCTGTGGCACCACGAGCGCGACGCGCAGCCGCTGGTCACGCCCGAGGACAAGGCCGGGCTCAAGGCGCGCCTGATGGCGCATGTCGAGACGATTGCCGACCGCGATATCCAGTCGCTTTACCGGCGCGAACTGCTCGAACGGTTTTCCGCCTTTGCCTTCCCCGCGCGAACCGCGCGAATGGCGTGCCGGCACTGGCAAGGTGCCGCCCCGCGCCACTTCGCCGGAAAATCGCGACCGCCTGCGGCATGAGCTCGACCGGCGGCGCGCGCGAGGCGCTGGCCAGCGCCATCCTGTCGGGTTTTGTGCAATGGCCAGGCGAGATTGTGCGCCACAGCGACTACCTTGCCCGCGCGGCGGGGCTCGACGCGCGATTCGACGTGCTGCTCGACGCACTCGATTGCGGTGAAGCGCTTGAATCGGCGCAACTTGAGGCCATATTGGCCTCCAGTGGCATCCGCTTACCCGCCGCCGACCGCGCCAAGCGCATCGCCTATCCGTTCGTCAAGCCCGATGCAGATCCGGCCATGGCGACCGGTGCCCTTGCGGCGGCGATCGAGAAGTTCGTCGAAGAACCGGCGATCGAGGCAGCGCTGGCGGCGGCGACCGAGCGGCAGGACCATGAGGAACAGCAGCGACTGCGCCTGCGCAAACACGATCTCGGCGAGCGGCTTCGCGAACTGACGTCGCGGCAAAGTGCGTAGAGTGGGCAAAGGCAGCGGTTGCGACGGACGATAAGGCTACACAAAGGCTGGAAATGCGCGGCCGCTTAGGGCACAGGGCGCGGCATCGGTTATAATCCGGGGCTATGACCGGGTCTTCCAGCCTGCAAAAGAGATGACAGACATGATGGACATCGAACCAGGCGACGACATGACCGACGACCGGGCAGACGGCTCGGAGGCACCGCTGATCGACCTCAACGAGGCCTCGATCAAGAAGCTGATCGCGCGCGCCAAGCGGCGCGGAGTGATCACCGTCGATGAATTGAACGAGGCGCTGCCGCAGGACCAGATGTCGTCCGAGCAGATCGAGGACATCATGTCGGCGATCAGCGAAATGGGCGTCAACATCGTCGAGAGCGACGAGGACGCGGTCGATCCCGACGAGAAGGAAGTCGACGAGATTGATGAAGCCGACGGCATGTCGGAAAAGCCTGCTCTGGAAAAGAAGAAGGAAACCATCGAGCGTACCGACGATCCGGTGCGGATGTACCTGCGCGAGATGGGCGCAGTCGAACTGCTCAGCCGCGAGGGCGAGATCGCCATCGCCAAGCGCATCGAGGCCGGGCGCGACACCATGATCCTCGGGCTGTGCGAAAGCCCGATCACCTTCCACGCCATCATCCAGTGGTCCGAAGCGCTCAATAACGAGGAAATGCAGCTGCGCGAGATCCTCGATCTCGACGCGATGCTGTCGAAGGAACCCGCGCCCGAAGCGATGGCCGACGACGCCGAGGAAGAAGTCGATGGCGAGATCAGCGAGAAAGTCGCCGGGCCATCGTACAAGGAAGAGGAGGACATCGAGGAGCAGCCCGCCGCCGATGCTGACGACGAAGAGGAAGACGGCATCGAACGCCGCGCCCGTCCGCCGGCAGAGGACGACGAGGAGGACAACACCCTCAGCCTCGCCCAAATGGAGGCGCAGCTCAAGCCCGAAGCGCTTGAGAAGTTCGCCCATATCACCCAACTGTTCAAGAAGTTCGAGAAGATCCAGGGCTCGCGGCTGGAATTCATGAGCCTCGGCAATGAATTTCCGGCCCCCAAGGAAAAGCAGTATCAGGCGCTGCGCGAGGAATTGACCGCGCAGGTCGAAAGCGTGCAGTTTCATGCCACCAAGATCGAATATCTGGTCGACAACCTCTATGCCTTCAACCGCCGGCTGACCGCGCTGGGCGGCCAGATGCTGCGGCTGGCCGAGCGCCACAAGGTCAACCGCAAGGACTTCCTCGACACCTACGTCGGCCACGAGCTCGACGACACCTGGCTCGCCGGGCAGGCCGCCAAGGACAAGAAGTGGGCGGCCTTTGCCGAGAACGAGGCCGATCCGGTCGAGCGCATCCGCGCCGAGGTGTCCGATATCGCCGCCGCCACCGGCATGGCGCTCCCCGAGTTCCGCCGCATCGTCAACATGGTGCAGAAGGGCGAGCGCGAGGCGCGCATCGCCAAGAAGGAAATGGTCGAGGCCAACCTGCGGCTGGTGATTTCCATCGCCAAGAAGTACACGAACCGCGGCCTGCAATTCCTCGACCTGATCCAGGAAGGCAACATCGGGCTGATGAAGGCGGTCGACAAGTTCGAATACCGCCGCGGCTACAAGTTTTCGCACCTATGCCACCTGGTGGATCCGCCAGGCGATCACCCGCTCCATCGCCGATCAGGCGCGCACCATCCGCATCCCGGTGCACATGATCGAAACGATCAACAAGCTGGTGCGCACCAGCCGCCAGTTCCTCCACGAGCAGGGCCGCGAGCCGACGCCGGAGGAAATGGCCGAGCGCCTGTCGATGCCGCTCGAAAAGGTCCGCAAGGTGATGAAAATCGCCAAGGAGCCGATCAGCCTCGAGACGCCGATCGGCGACGAAGAGGATTCGCACCTCGGCGATTTCATCGAGGACAAGAACGCAGTGATCCCGGTTGACGCGGCGATCCAGGCGAATTTGAAGGAAACCGTCACTCGCGTGCTGGCCTCGCTCACCCCGCGCGAGGAACGTGTGCTGCGAATGCGCTTCGGCATCGGCATGAACACCGATCACACGCTGGAGGAAGTCGGCCAGCAGTTCTCGGTGACCCGCGAGCGCATCCGCCAGATCGAGGCCAAGGCGCTGAGGAAGCTCAAGCACCCGAGCCGGTCAAGGAAGATGCGGTCGTTTCTGGATCAGTAAGCAGGCATAAATAGGGACTGTCCCTATTTAATGGCGGTGGCCTCGCGCGCACTCACCGCCTATGGGGGGCGCAATTCCGACTCACCCCCTAGAGATAGCCATCCGCCATGCGCATCGCCATCGCCTCCGATCACGCCGCCCTCGCGCTCAAGGCCGAGCTGGCCGCCTGGCTGGCCAGCCAAGGCCACGACGTCGCCGACCTCGGGCCGGACAGCGAGGCTTCGGTTGATTATCCCGACTACGGCTACAAGCTCGCCGCAGATGTCGCCGCCGGCAAGGCCGAGCGCGGTGTGGCGCTGTGCGGTTCGGGGATCGGCATTTCCATCGCGGTCAACCGCAACGCCGCCGTGCGCTGCGCGCTGGTATCCGAGCCGCTGTCCGCACAGCTCGCCCGCGAGCACAACGACGCCAATGTCATCGCCATGGGCGCGCGGCTGACCGGCTCCGACATGGCCAAGGCCTGCCTCGACGCGTTCCTGAACACGCCTTTCGGCGGCGAGCGCCATGTCCGCCGCGTCGAAAAACTCACCAATCCTCCCGTCCAGCAGGAAGCACAATGAGCACTGACACCTTGACCCAGGTCACGCCCAAGGGCTTCTTCACTGCGTGCCTGGCCGAAACCGACCCGGTGATCGCCGGCTGGATCGGCAAGGAACTTGGCCGCCAGCGCGACAAGATCGAGCTGATCGCCTCGGAAAACATCTGCTCGAAGGCCGTGCTCGAGGCCGCCGGCTCGGTGCTGACCAACAAATATGCCGAAGGCTATCCGGGCAAGCGCTATTATGGCGGCTGCGAATATGTCGATGAGATCGAATTGATCGCCATCGAACGCGCCAAGGCGCTGTTCGGGTGCAATTTCGCCAATGTGCAGCCCAATTCGGGCAGCCAGATGAACCAGGCGGTGTTCCTCGCGCTGCTCCAGCCGGGCGATACCTTCATGGGCCTCGACCTCAACGCGGGCGGGCACCTGACGCATGGCTCGCCGGTCAACATGAGCGGCAAGTGGTTCAATCCGGTGGCTTATACCGTGCGCCCCGACGATCACCGCATCGACATGGACGAGGTCGCCCGGATCGCGCGGGAGACCCAGCCCAAGCTCATCATCTGCGGCGCAACCGCCTATTCGAGGCTTTGGGATTTCAAGCGCTTCCGCGAGATCGCTGACGAAGTGGGGGCCTACCTGCTCGCCGACATGTCGCACTTTTCGGGCTTGGTCGCGGGCGGCGTCCACCCCAGCCCCGTGCCACATGCCCATGTCACCACGACGACAACGCACAAGTCGCTGCGCGGGCCGCGCTCGGGGATTATCCTGTCGAACGACGAAGCCATCGCCAAGAAGATCAACAGCGCGATCTTCCCGGGATTGCAGGGCGGCCCCTTGATGCACATCGTCGCCGCCAAGGCAGTCGCCTTCGCCGAAGCGCTGACGCCCGAGTTCAAGGCCTATGCCCGCGCCGTGGCGGAAAATGCCAAAGCGCTCGCCGCGAGCTTGCAGGAGCAGGGGCTCGATATCGTCTCGGGCGGCACCGACAACCACCTGATGCTGGTCGATCTGCGCCCCTACAACGCCAAGGGCAAGCACGCCGAGAAGGCGCTCGATCGTGCCTCGATCACCTGCAACAAGAACGGCATTCCCAATGACCCGGAAAAGCCCTTCGTCACTTCGGGCATCCGTCTCGGCACGCCCGCAGGCACCACGCGCGGATTCGGGGTCGATGAATTCCGGCTGATCGGCCAGTTGATCGCCGAAGTCTGCGTAGGCCTGCGCAAGAACGGCGAGGCGGGCGACGCGCAGGTCGAGGCATCGGTTGCGGCGCGGGTCGAGGAACTGTGCGCGAAGTTCCCGATCTATCAGGGCCTCTGACGCTTGCGCTGCCCGTTCTGCGCCCATGACGACAGCCAGGTAAAGGATTCGCGCCCCACCGAGGACAACACCGCGATCCGCCGCCGCCGCCAGTGCGAGAGCTGCGGCGCGCGGTTTACCACCTTCGAGCGGGTGCAGTTGCGCGACATCGTCGTGGTCAAGAGTGACCAAAGTCGCGAAACTTTCGAGCGCGGCAAGATCGAACAATCGGTCGCGCTCGCCTGCCGCAAGCGCGGGATTGCGCAGGAGCGGCTCGACCAGCTGGTCTCGGGAATCCAGCGCCAGATCGAAACTCTGGGCGAAAGCGAAGTCGCCTCCAAGGTGATCGGCGAAATGGTCATGGAAGGGCTGCGTCAGCTCGATTCGGTCGCCTATATCCGCTTTGCCTCGGTTTACCGCGATTTCGGAGAGGCGAAGGACTTCGAGGACTTTGCTTCGACGGTGCGGGATGTTGGCAAGGGTTAGCGCGGGTCCTTCGAGACGGGCCTTCGATACGCTCGCTTCGCGAGCTACTCAGTCCCTCCTCAGGATGAGCGAACTACTTATAAGCCCGCTCATCCTGAGGAGAGACTGAGCTTGTCGAAGGCTCGTCTCGAAGGACCCGGAGCAGCACAATGAGTTTGCAGTTTTTCACCTACATGCTGCGCTGCTCGGACGGCAGTTTCTACGTCGGCCACACCGACGATCTGGAAGCGCGTGTTGCACAGCATCGGGAAGGATCGATCAAGGGATATACCCACACGCGTCGCCCGGTTGAGCTGGTGTGGTCTGATCAATTCACGGATCGAGACACGGCCTTCTGGAGCGAGCGCAAATTGAAGGGCTGGTCGCGGGCCAAGAAGGAGGCTTTGATCGCCGGGGACTGGGCGCTGATCAGCCAGCTGGCGAGCAGGGCGCGAGGCCCGGTCCTTCGAGACGGTCAAGTGCCTTCGACAAGCTCAGTCACTTGCCCTCCTCAGGATGAGCGTGCTCCTGATGATCCCGCTCATCCTGAGGAGCGAATGAGCGAAGTCGAAGGCGCGTCTCGAAGGACCCAGAGTAGCGAAACGCGCTCGCAGTTTATCACCTACATGCTTCGCTGCGGCGACAGTTCCACCTATGTCGGCCACACCGACAATCTCGACCTTGCCCTGGCGCAGCACCGGGACGGGTCGCGCGACGACTATACCGCAAAGCGCCAACCAGTGGACCTGGCCTGGTCCGCGCCCTTCGCCGACCAGGATGCCGCCTTCGCCGCCGAGCGCCGGCTGAAAGGCTGGTCGCGCGCCAAGCGTGAGGCGCTGATTGCAGGCGATGCAGCGCTGGCGCTGCAATTGGCCACCCGCGCGCCGGTTTCGCGGGTCAGCGACCTGCCGAGCGGCGCGGCAGTGCCTCGCGAAAGCCAGCCGGTCATTGTCCTCGTGCGCCCGCAACTCGGCGAGAATATCGGCAAGGCGGCGCGGGCCATGCTCAATTTCGGCCTCACAGAGATCCGCCTCGTCGCCCCGCGCGACGGCTGGCCAAATCCCGGTGCCGGCCCGGCGGCGGCAGGGGCCAATGTGGTGCTGGAACATGCCGCCGTGTTCGATACGCTGGCCGAAGCCGTCGCCGACTGCGCGCATGTCTATGCCACCACGGTGCGCAAGCGCGGGGTGTCCAAGCCGGTGGTCACACCCGAGCAGGCGGCCTTGGCGATCCACCGGGGTCCGGGCCGCTCGGCGATTGTCTTCGGCCCCGAACGCTCCGGGCTGGACAGCGAGGACGTCGCCCTCGCCCGCGCGATCATCACCGTGCCGATCAACCCGGAATTTGCCTCGCTCAACCTCGCCCAGGCAGTGATCCTGTGCGCCTATGAGTGGTCGAAACATGTCGGTCTGGCGCAGCCCACGGCCGAAGTGCTGCTTCCCCCGGCCCCGCAGGAAGAGCTCGAAGGCATGATCGACCAGCTTGAGGCGATGCTCGAGCCGCGCGGCTACTACTTCCCGCATAGCCGCGCCGAGGCGACCCGGCTGACCTTGCGCAGCCTCCTGACCAAACCGGGCTGGAACCACCTTGAGGTGCGGACCTTGCGCGGCGTGCTCTCGACGCTGCGGCGACAGCCTGATGGCACTTAAATAGGGACAGTCCCTATTTAAGTGCCTGCGGCGCAAACCCGGCTCCGATGCGCCTTGACCTTCAAACCACTCGCGTCTAAGCGCGCGCCTTCGCAATTGACCCTGCACTCCGGTGAAGCAGCGGTCGCGTCATGCAGCAGGCATGGCGGTGCGGTTCCGGGCCAGAAGCCAGGGTCCAATGCCCGGCACGCAAAATTGAAGGACTGACGCGCATGTCGAAGCGCAATGCATCGAAGTACAAGATCGATCGCCGCATGGGCGAGAATATCTGGGGCCGTCCGAAAAGCTCGGTCAACCGCCGCTCTTATGGCCCCGGCCAGCACGGCCAGCGCCGCAAGGGCAAGGTTTCGGACTACGGCATCCAGTTGCGCGCCAAGCAGAAGCTCAAGGGCTACTACGGCGAAGTCACCGAAAAGCAGTTCAAGCGCACCTACCAGGAAGCCGCCCAGATGAAGGGTGATACCGGCCAGAACCTGATCGGCCTGCTCGAGCAGCGGCTCGACATGGTGGTCTATCGCTGCAAGTTCGCGCCGACCATCTTCTCGGCGCGCCAGATCGTGTCGCACGGCCACATCCGGGTGAACGGGGTCAAGTGCAACATCGCCAGCCGCCGCGTCTTCGCCGGCGACGTCATCAGCTTGGGCAACAAGGCCAAGGAAATGGCGCTGATCGCTGAAGCGCAGGGCCTCGCCGAGCGCGAAGTGCCCGACTATGTCGCCCCCGACGGCACCGACAAGGCGACCTTCGTGCGCGTGCCGACACTCGACGAAGTGCCCTATCCGGTGCGGATGGAGCCCAATCTGGTGGTCGAGTTTTACTCGCGCTGATTTTCCGGCCTGGCTGGAATGCGAAGGGGCGGTCCGCTTGGGCCGCCCTTTTCGTTTGTGCGATGGCCAACCCTGTCAGCCCCGCCCGCGATAGCCCGGCACGCCCTGGTCGGGCACCCACAGCCCTTCCGGCGGCGCGCCGCTCTGCCAGAACACGTCGATGGGAATGCCGCCGCGTGGATACCAGTAGCCGCCGATGCGGAGCCATTCGGGCAGCATCTCGGCGACCAGCCGCTGGGCGATGCCCAGGGTGACATCCTCGTGGAACCCGGCGTGGTTGCGGAAGCTGCCGAGGAACAGCTTGAGGCTCTTCAATTCGACGATTGTCGCGCGGGGGGCATAGTCGATCACCAGGTGGGCGAAATCGGGCTGGCCGGTGACCGGGCACAGCGAGGTGAACTCGGGTGCGGCGAAGCGCACCATATAGCGGACGCCTGCCCGAGGATTGGCGACATAGTCGAGCACAGCCTCTTGCGGCGAGGCGGGAGCCATGCTTTGGCGACCGAGATGGCGCGTGGCAGCGGCGGATTTGCCGGCGGTTGTGTCGTTCATGCCACGGCCCTTGCCCCGATCGCCCGCGCCACACAAGTCGGCGTTTGGCGGACGCGGGGTTCACAGGCTATTCAGGCGGACTTGCCGAACGGCGGAACGGATTGGGATGAAACAGATCGGGCGAAAGCGGAACGGGCGTGTTCCTGCGGCGCTGCTGCGGGCGATGGTGCTCGCGCTGCTCGTGCCTTTTCCCGCAATGGCCCAGGAGTCGCTGCCGTCGGTGAGCGATTACAAGCTGCCGCCCGCAAGCTCCACGCCGCGTGCCCGGCCGCAAGGACCGATCGATCCGGACAATCCGGTGGTCGTCCCGCCCCGTAACGATGGGCGTAACGATGGGCGCAACGATGTGCCCGCCGAAACGCCTGCCGCAGCCGCGCGACCGGCCCCCGATAGCTCTCCCGCAGCCAGCGCCAGTGCCTCGCCGCGCCCGGCGGCCACCGCCAGCGCGCGTCCTGTGCAGCCGGCGGCGCGGAGCGCGGCCAGCCCGGTCGCATCGGCCACGGCATCGCCTGCCTCCGCTGTCGCACCCGCGCCCCAGCCCCGGGCCGCAGCGCCGGTCGCTGCATCAGACCCGGCCACCACCGCGCCGATCGCCTGGAATGTCCATTCGGCCAGCGAAGTGCTGCGCGCGCAATCGCCGGGCAAATGGCCGTGGCTCGCCGCGCTCGCCTTCGCGATCGGCGTGGTGCTCACTCTGGCCTTGCAAAAGGCGCTGCGTGGGCGGCGCGCACTGGCTGCGGAGGTGCAGCGAGCCGAAACGGACGACCTGCCGGAACGGCTGGCCCCGCTTGCCGTGGCTCCACTTCCACCCGGGCCCGAAGCAGAGGCCGAACTCGACCTGATCACGGTCATGGCCAGGCCGGAACCGGCGAGCGCAGCAGATGCGGCCGCAGGTGGGCAGCAAGGTCCGTCGCCCGGCGCTCGCCCGGCGCTCGACGTCCACGTCAATCCGCTCGACGTCGTCCTCGCCGCCCGGCGGATGAGCGCAACGCTGATGAACGCGGTGCTCAGCTACGAACTGATCGTCAGCAACAAGGGCAGCGAGACCATTGGACCGGTGACGGTGGGCGGCGACATGATCGGCGCGCATGCAACGCTGTCTGACCGTGCGCAACTCGAAATGCCGGGGCAGGCGATCGTGCCGCTGCATCGCCTCGCCAGTCTGGCACCAGGCGAAAGCGTTACGGTGGCGGGCGAATTCAAGCTGCCGCTTGCCGCGATCACCCCGATTCGCAGCGGCAATGCCTCGCTGTTCGTGCCGCTCGCGCGCTTCCGGGTCGAGGCCTCCCGCCCCGGCGCGCCACCACT
This sequence comes from uncultured Alphaproteobacteria bacterium, assembly GCA_963777795.1. GTDB lineage: Bacteria > Pseudomonadota > Alphaproteobacteria > Sphingomonadales > Sphingomonadaceae > Novosphingobium. The sequence goes on along the minus strand of CAVZRM010000001.1, from coordinate 120,177 downwards.
GGCGCTCAACAGCGCTTTCGTAATCGGCGAGGACCAGCAGCGGCCAGGCGCGGCGCTGCTCCCGTTCCGGCTAGATCTCGGCCCGCGGCTCTATTCGCGCATTGGCCAGCGCGCACTTGCGCTCAGCGCCTGAATCTGACCGAAAACCCCCTCGACGGGCGGCCAACGCGCCGCTAGGCTGGACTTCGCATGTGCAACAAGCGGAGGAGAGCGCGCCATGGACAGTCTCGTTTCAACCGAATGGCTCGCAGGCGAAATGGGCGCGAGCGACTTGCGCGTGGTCGATGCCTCCTGGCATCTGCCCGACACTGGACGCGACGCGGCAGCGGAATATGTCGCCGGGCACATTCCCGGCGCGGTGTTCATGAATCTCGCCGAGCTGGTCGACAGCAATTCGCCGCTCGACAATACCCTGCCCAGCGCCGAAAAATTTGCCAGCCGCATGCAGAGCCTCGGACTCGGCGACGGCAGCCGCATCGTGCTCTACGATGCCAGCGCGCTCAAGACCTCGGCGCGCGCCTGGTTCATGCTCAAGCTGTTCGGCGCGCACGATGTCGCGATCCTCGATGGCGGGATGGACAAATGGAAGGCCGAAGGCCGGGCGCTGGCGCAGGGCAAGGAAACCCTGCGCCACCGCCATTTCACTGCCTGGTCGGACGGCAAGAACCTGCGCAGCAAGGCCGACCTGCTCGCCAACCTCGCATCGGGCAAGGAACAGGTGGTCGATGCGCGCGGGGGCGGGCGTTTCACCGGCGCGGAACCCGAAGCGCGGCCTGGCCTCGCCTCGGGCCACATCCCCGGCGCACGCAGCCTGCCGCATGGCGAGCTGTTCAATGCCGACGGCACCTACAAGAACAAGGCAGGCCTCGCAGCCGCCTTCGCAGCCGCCGGGATCGACATGGGCAAGCCCCTGGTAACCAGCTGCGGCAGCGGGCATGACGGCCTCGGTGCTGGTCTTCGCGCTGCACCTGCTCGGCAAGGACGACGTTTCGCTCTACGACGGCAGCTGGGCCGAATGGGGTGCCGATCCCGAAACCCCCAAAGCCTTGGGCGCGGCCTGAACCGCGCGCCATTCCCAAGCGGACGGGCCGGCGCTATGCCACGGCCATGGGCAAGCGTTTGACCGACAAGACTTCCCCGGCAACGCAGCTGGTAACCGCCGGTCGCCGGCCCGAATGGACCGGGCCGGTGGTCAATCCGCCGGTCTGGCGCGCCAGCACTGTGCTCTATGAAGACACCGCCGCGCTCGCCGAAGGCGCACGGGCAATGCCGACGGCCGCTTCTTCTATGGCCGCCGCGGCACGCCGACGCAATGGGCGCTGGCCGAAGCGCTGACCGAGCTCGAACCCGGCGCGGCGGGTACCGTGCTCTATCCCTCGGGTGTTGCCGCCATCGCCGGCGCGCTGCTTGCCGTGCTGCGCCCCGGCGACGTGCTGCTGATGACCGACAACGCCTATGACCCGAGCCGCGCGCTGGGGCGCGGCTTGCTGGCCGATCTGGGCATTGAGACGCGCTTTTTCGATCCGCTCGATGTCGCGGGTTTCGAGGCCGCGATCTGCGCGCAGAGCCGCGCGGTGCTGCTCGAAGCGCCCGGCAGCCTGACCATGGAAGTGCAGGACGTGCCCGCGCTGGCCGCGATTGCCCGCGCGCACGGCCTCGTCTCGATCCTCGACAACACCTGGGCGAGCCCGCTTGGCTTTCCGGCGCTGGCACGCGGAGTCGATATTGCGGTGATGAGCCTGACCAAACATGTCGGCGGCCATTCCGACGCTGATGATGGGCAGCGCCTCGGCCGGGGCCGGACTTTACGCAAAGCTGCGCCACACCGCGCAGGCGCTGGGCCAGTGCGTCTCTCCCGACGACGCCGCGCTGGTGCTGCGCGGCCTGCGCACGCTGGGGGTGCGGCTGGACCGCGAGGCGGCGAGCGCGCTGGAAATCGCCCGCTGGCTGCAAGCGCGCCCCGAAGTGGCCGGCGTGCTCTGCCCCATGCTTCCCGGTGCCCCCGGCCACACGGTCTGGGCGCGCGATTTCACCGGCGGCTGCGGCCTGTTCAGCTTCGTGCTCAAGGGCGGCGACGCGGCGGCGCGCGACCGCCTGATCGACGCGCTCACCCTGTTCGGCATCGGCTACAGCTGGGGCGGTTACGAAAGCCTGGTGGTGCCGGTCGATCCCGCCAGATACCGCAGTGTCACCCCCTGGCCGCCGCGCGGCACGGACCCCGCCGACCGCTTCGGCGTGCGGCTGTCGGTCGGCCTCGAAGACCCCGCCGACCTGATCGCCGACCTTGACCGGGGCTTCGCTGCCATGGCGGCGCGATGAACTTCTTCGAGCACCTCGAATCCGCGATCCGGCACCTCGACAGCATTGGCTTCGACTACGGCAACACGCGCATTTCGGTCTATGGGGCCTTGCTGGTGGTGCTGGTGGTGGTCGGGGTCTATGTCGCCGGGCGGATCGCCAGCAAGGGCGTGCGGCGCATGTTCCGCCGGCTCACCCGGCTTGATCCGACCGAGCAACTGCTCGGCGAAAAGCTGGTCGGCATCGGCGTCTGGCTCGCCGCGATCATGCTCGGGGTCGATTTTCTCGGGATCGACCTCAAGGCGCTGACGGTGTTTTCCGGCGCGCTGGGCCTGGCGATCGGCTTTGGCCTGCAGAAGACCTTCGGCAACCTGCTGGCCGGGATCATCCTGCTGATGGACCGCTCGATCAAGCCCGGCGATGTCATCGCGGTGGGCAGCACCAATGGCGGACCAGGCACGGTCGGCCAGGTCAACAAGATCGGCATCCGCGCGGTCTCGGTGATCACCCGCGACCGGGTCGAATACCTGATCCCCAACGAAAACCTGATGGTCAACCAGGTCGAGAACTGGTCCTTCAGCACGCGGGATGTGCGGGTCAAGGTGCCGGTGGGCGTCGCTTACGGCAGCGATATCGAGCTTGCCGAGCGGCTGATGCTCCAGGCCGCCGGCGAGACCCGGCGCGTGCTCCCCCAGCCCGAACCGACGGTGTGGCTGCATGCTTTCGGCGAAAACGCCATCCAGTTCGAACTGCAGATCTGGCTCGAAGACCCCGAGGAAGGGCTCGGCAACGTCCGCTCCGACGTGCTCAAGCGGCTGTGGCACCTGTTCCGCGAGCATGGCGTGCAAATCCCCTATCCCCAGCGTGACATCCATGTGCGCGCTTGGCCCGAGACGGCCGAGAATAAATAGCGGACTGTCCCCTATTTCCCAAAAGCGACGCTGAATAATTTTCCTAGGTCGGGGCAAAGCCTTTCTGACTGGCATGTCTGCCAATTCGCCGCCATGTGGCGGACAATGAAGCAGTCCCATTCCCTTACCGGCAAAGTCTGGCTGGTCGGTGCCGGCCCCGGCGATCCCGAGCTGCTGACGCTGCGCGCCGCGCGGCTGATCATGCAGGCCGGGCTGATCGTCCACGACGGACTGGTCGATCCCGCCATCCTCGCCATGGCCCGGCCCGGCGCGCGGCTGATCTCGGTCGCCAAGCGACGCGCGCGCCACACCATGCCGCAGCACGAAATCGATGCGCTGCTGGTCACCGAGGCGCTGGCGGGCAACGAGGTCGTGCGGCTCAAGGGCGGCGATCCCTTCGTTTTCGGGCGCGGCGGCGAGGAGGCCGAGGCCTGCCGCAAGGCCGGGGTGCCGGTCGAGGTCGTCCCCGGTATCAGCGCGGCACTGGGCGCGGCGGCGGCGGCGCAGATCCCGCTGACCCACCGCCATGCCGCCAGCATCGTCAGCTTCGTGGCGGGTCAGTGCAAGGGCCTCACCGAGCAGGACTGGTCGGGCCTCGCCGGCAAGGGCCGCACGCTGGTGATCTACATGGGCCTGGCCACCGCCGAGGCGATCTCGGAAAAGCTGATCGCCGATGGCCTTGCCCCCGAAGTGCCGGTCGCGGTGATCGAACGCGCCACGCGGCCCGGCATGCGCGTGCTGCGCGCGCCGCTGGCAGGGCTTGCCGCGCTGGTCGCGGCGCATCGCGTGCAGAGCCCGGCGGTGATCGTCATCGGCGAAGTCACCGCGCAAAAGGACAACGAACTGAGCGCGCTGGCGCTGGAGGCATTGGCGTGAAGATACTGACCGGGAACGATCTGAAGAGCGGCGCGGTGGTCTGGTGGGACGGCGGCGGCTGGTCGCTGCACATCGACGACGCGGTCGATGCCGGCGACGAGGCGGACGCCGTGCTCGCCCGCGAAAGCGCCGCGCGCCGGGTCAACGCCGCCTACGTGGTCGACGGCCTGCGCGATGGCGACACCGTCCGCCCCGCGCACATCAAGGAACGCATCCGCGCGCTCGGCCCGACCGTGCGGCTCGACCTCTCGTTGAAACCGGCCGATCCCGAAGCCGGAAGCTGGGTGATCTGAAGGGACCATCCCCCAATCTCCGTTCGTGTCGAGCGAAGTCGAGACACGAACGGGTTTAGGACAAACGCATGTATAGATATGACGACTACGACCAGGCCATGGTCGATACCCGCGTCGCCGAATTCCGCGACCAGACACGCCGCCGCATCGACGGGCACCTGAGCGAGGACCAGTTCAAGCCGCTGCGCCTGCAGAACGGGCTCTATCTCCAGCTGCACGCCTACATGCTGCGCGTCGCGGTGCCCTATGGCACGCTGAGTTCGGCGCAGATGCGCATGCTCGGCGACATCGCCGACAAGTACGACCGCGGCTACGGACACTTCACCACCCGGCAGAACATCCAGTACAACTGGATCAAGCTCGACGAAGCGCCCGATATCCTGGCCGATCTCGCCTCGGTCGAGATGCACGCGATCCAGACCAGCGGCAATTGCATCCGCAATATCAGTTCGGACCAGTATGCCGGGGCCGCCGCCGACGAGCTGGTCGATCCGCGCCCCTATGCCGAACTGCTGCGCCAGTGGTCGAGCTTCCACCCGGAATTCCTCGCCCTGCCGCGCAAGTTCAAGATCGCGGTGATCGCCAGCGACACCGACCGCGCGGCGATGAAGCTGCACGACATCGGCATCCAGATCGTGCGCAATGCAGCCGGCGAGATCGGCGCGGCCTTTTATGCCGGCGGCGGCATGGGCCGCACCCCGATGATCGCGCCGCTGATCCGCGACTTCGTGCCGCTCGACCAGCTAATCACCTATTCGGAAGCCTGCCTGCGCGTTTATAACCGCTATGGACGGCGCGACAACAAGTACAAGGCGCGGATCAAGATCCTCGTCCACGAGCTCGGCGCGGACGAATATACCCGCCAGGTCGAGGAGGAATTCGCCCACCTGCTCACCCAGGATATCGAGCCGCCGCTTGCCGAGCTGGAGCGGATCAAGGGCTATTTCACCGATCCGGCCTTCGAGGCTGGGCGCGAGCGACGTACTCGACCGCTCTGACCCCGATTTCGCGCTGTGGGTGGATCGCAATTGCCATGCCCACAAGCAGCCAGGCTACATCGTCGCGACGATCAGCCTGAAGCCCGTCGGCGGCATTCCGGGCGACGCCTCGGCGGATCAGATCCGGCTGATGGCCGACCTCGCGCGCGATCACAGCTTCGACGAACTGCGCGTCACTCATGCCCAGAACATCGTCCTGCCGCATGTCCGCAAGGCCGATCTTTATACGCTGTGGCAGCAGCTCGACGCCGCCGGGCTCGGCACCCCCAATCTCGATTCGATCGGCGACATCATCGCCTGCCCCGGGCTCGACTATTGCAGCCTCGCCAATGCCCGCTCGATTCCGGTGGCGCAGAAGATTTCCGAACGCTTCGCCGCGCAGGACAAACTCGATGCGATCGGCGAGCTCAAGCTCAAGATTTCGGGCTGCATCAACGCCTGCGGGCATCACCACGCCGGCCACATCGGCATCCTCGGAGTGGACCGCAAGGGCGTCGAGAACTACCAGCTGCTGCTCGGCGGCTGCGAGGGCGCGGATACTTCGCTCGGCCAGATCACCGGCCCGGGCTTCAGCGAAGACGGTATCGTCGATGCGGTCGAGAAGGCCACCGACGTCTATCTCGCCAACAAGCAGGGCGGGGAGCGCTTCCTCGATACCTACCGCCGCATCGGCATGGCCCCGTTCAAGGAGGCGCTTTATGGTTAGTCCGGCAAACAAGCCCCTCCCCTTCAGGGGAGGGGCAACGAGACTTGGTCCTGCGCAGCAGGGCCTTAGTCGCAGTGGGGTGGGGGCGAGCCACAAACGCGGCGCTTGGGCGACAGCCCCCACCCCAACCCCTCCCCTGAAGGGGAGGGGCTCATGAGCACCCAGTTCCGCTTCCGCGACGACGAACCCGTCGCCGATCCCGCGATCACCGTCGATAACTTCGGCGACCAGACCAATGCCGCTGCCGTGCGGCTTGAGCCCGGCGACGACGCGCGCGACCTGTTGCCCTTTCTCGACCGGCTCAAACTGGTCGAGGTCAACTTCCCCGCCTTCACCGACGGGCGCGGCAATTCGGCCGCCCGCATCCTGCGCGAAGCCGGCTATACCGGCGAGCTGCGCGCGGTGGGCGATGTCATCGTCGATCAGCTTCCGGCGCTGCGCCGCTCGGGCTTTGACAGCTTCGCGCCGCAAGCGGCGATGGAACCCGCCGACGCCGAAGCCGCCTTCGCGCGCTGGGACCATGTCTATCAGGCCGATGCCCTGGGCAGCGTGCCGATCTGGAAGCTGCGTCATGGCTGACACCCGGATCAGAGACCGCATAAACACCGACCCGCGCTTCCGCGAGGCCGATGCCGTGCGCCTCAACCGGCTGTTTCACGGCAACGACACCCAGGAAATGCTGGCGAGTGTGCTCGGCAGCGGGCTCGCCGGCGAAGTCGCGGTGGTCTCCAGCTTCGGCGCGGAGAGCGCGGTGCTGCTGCATCTGGTGGCGCAGATTGATCCGGCGATCCCGGTGCTGTTCCTCGAAACCGGCAAGCATTTCCCCGAAACGCTGGCCTACCGCGACCTGCTGACCCGGCGGCTGGGGTTGACCAATGTCCGCAATCTCGTCCCCGATCCCGCCGACCTTGCTGCCAAGGACGAAAGCGGCTTGCGCTGGTCCTACGACCCCGACGGCTGCTGCGAGATCCGCAAGGTCAAGCCGCTGGCCGAGGCGCTGGCCCAGTTCGACGCGACGATCACCGGGCGCAAGTCGTTCCAGTCCTCGACCCGCGCCACCTTGCCGCGCTTCGAGATCGACAACAGCGACACGCAGGGCCGGCTCAAGATCAATCCGCTGATCGATTGGTCGCCCGAGGTCATCGCCGCCTATGTCGCCTCCCACGACCTGCCGGCGCACCCGCTGGTGGCCGATGGCTATCCTTCGATCGGTTGCTCGCCCTGCACCAGCAAGGTCGCGGCGGGCGAAGACCCCCGCGCCGGGCGCTGGCGCGGGTGGGACAAGGTCGAATGCGGCATCCACGTGCCCGGTGCGCCGGACAGCGATGAAGGCGAGCTGCCGCCCGAATACGATCCGGTGTTCTGATGCCCGGTGTTCTGATGCCCGGTGAACTGTTGCATGGTGCGCAGGATTTGAAGCACCTGGTTCCCCCGCGAAGGCGGGGGCCCTGGTCCGCAATTTTGTCATGCCAATGCAGGCGAGCCGCCTGACAATCCAGTTCCGAGCAGCTAGGGAACCGGCATGGATCATCCCCATTCGTCACCCGTTGCCCCGCCCGCGAGTGGCAGTGTCTTTGCGCTGTTCGAGGCGGCCGCGACGGCACGCCAGGATCGCCCCTTCCTGATCGTCGATGGCGAGCCGCTGCTGGCCTACGGCGGGATGCTCGACCAGACGGCACGCGCGGCGGCCTGGCTGCGTGACCTGGGCGTGGGCATGGGCGACCGCGTTTTGGTGCAGGCACATAAATCGCCGGCTTTTGTTGTCCTCTATCTTGCCTGCCTGCGCGCCGGGGCCGTGTTCATCCCGCTCAACAGCACCTATCAGGAAAGCGAGCTTGGCTATTTCCTTGGCGACGCCGAGCCAGCCCTGCTGGTGGCAAGCGCCGGGCTGCCGGGCGAGACCGTGTCCTTCGGCGGTGCGCGTGTGCTGCTTCCCGACGATCTGGATGCAGCTCCATGGGCGGGAATCGCGGATGCACTGCCGACCGTGCCGGCACAGGCGCAGGACCCGGCGGCGATCCTCTATACTTCGGGCACGACGGGGCGGTCCAAGGGTGCGGTGCTGACGCACGGCAACCTGTCGTCCAATGTCCTAGTTCTGAAGGAGGCGTGGCGCTGGCAGGAAGACGATGTCCTGCTGCATGCCCTGCCGATATTCCACGTCCACGGGCTGTTCGTGGCGCTGCACTGCGCGCTGCTGGGCGCTTCGCCGATCCTGTTCCACGAGCGGTTCGACAATGCCGCCGTGCTGCGCGACCTGCCCCGCGCCACGGTGTTCATGGGCGTGCCGACATTCTACACCCGGCTGCTCGCCGAGCCGGCGTTCGGGCAAGCGCTGTGCGCGACGATGCGGCTGTTCGTCAGCGGCTCCGCCCCCCTGCTCGACACCACGTTCGATGAATTCGCAGCGCGAACAGGCAAAGTCATCCTCGAGCGCTACGGCATGACCGAAGCGCTGATGGTCACTTCCAACCCCTATGACGGGCCGCGCATCGCCGGCAGCGTCGGCCCGGCGCTCCCCGGGATTTCGGTGCGGGTCATCGCCGAGGGCGGCAAGCAGGCCGCGACCGGCGAGCCGGGCGTGCTGGAGATGAAGGGGCCGAACCTGTTTTCGGGCTATTGGCGCAACCCGGAAAAGACCGCCGAAGATCACACCGCCGACGGCTGGTTCATCAGCGGCGACATCGCGACCGAGGACGAGGCGGGCTACATCCGCATCGTCGGTCGCTCGAAGGACCTGATCATTTCCGGCGGCTACAATGTCTATCCCAAGGAAGTCGAGATGGTGATCGACGCAATCGAAGGCGTCGAGGAAAGCGCGGTGATCGGCGTGCCGCATCCCGACTTCGGCGAAGGCGTCGTCGCAGTGGTGGCCCGCACTGCGGGCGCGGAGATCACGGCGGCCGACATCGCCAGGGTGGTCAATGTCGAGCTGGCTACGTTCAAGCGGCCCAAGGCGTCGATCCTGGTCGATGAACTGCCGCGCAATGCGATGGGCAAGGTCCAGAAGGCCGAGCTGCGCGGACTGCACAAAGACATCTTTGCCAAACCGCCTGTTTGAGCCATCGGCTGGCACAGGCAGGTGGCCGGGTGGCGGGTGAAGTTCGCCGGGCGCGATCTGCCGTCTCAGCCCGGTCCAAGTGATTATACCAAGTTGCGCTAAGTCTAACTCATCGAAGCCCCTCCCCTTCAGGGGAGGGGAGGAGCCGCGCAGCGGCGGAGGGGTGGGGGGTGTCGGTCAAGCGCAACGCTTTGCCGACAGCCCCCACCCCAACCCCTCCCCTGAAGGGGAGGGGCTTATAGGTTCTGATCAATGCACTTTGGTATTACACATTGCCAGAAACGCCATTTATCGCGAGAAAGGCGCTGCGCCAAACAACGCCGTTTAATCCCGAGGAGCACACATGAAGACCCGCGCCGCCGTTGCCTTTGCCCCCAAGACCCCGCTGGAGATCGTCGAAGTCGATCTCGATGGTCCGAAAGCCGGTGAAGTTCTGGTCGAGATCATGGCGACCGGTATCTGCCACACCGATGCCTACACGCTCGACGGATTCGACAGCGAGGGCATCTTTCCGAGCATCCTGGGTCATGAGGGCGCTGGGATCGTGCGCGAGGTCGGCCCGGGAGTTACCAGCGTCAAGCCGGGCGATCACGTCATCCCGCTCTACACGCCCGAATGCCGCCAGTGCAAAAGCTGCCTTTCGGGCAAGACCAACCTGTGCACCGCGATCCGCGCGACCCAGGGCCAGGGTCTGATGCCCGATGGAACCTCGCGGTTCAGCTACAAGGGCCAGACCCTGTTCCACTACATGGGTTGCTCGACATTCAGCAACTTCACCGTGCTGCCCGAAATCGCGGTCGCCAAAATCCGCGAGGATGCGCCGTTCCAGTCGAGCTGCTACATCGGTTGCGGGGTCACCACGGGTGTCGGCGCGGTGGTCAACACCGCCAAGGTCCAGGTCGGCGATACTGTTGTGGTTTTCGGGCTTGGCGGGATCGGGCTCAACGTGATCCAGGGCGCGCGGCTGGCAGGGGCCGGCAAGATCGTCGGGGTCGACATCAACCCATCGCGCGAGGAGTGGGGCCGCAAGTTCGGGATGACCGATTTCCTCAATTCGAAAGGCCTGAGCCGCGAGGAAGTGGTCGCGGCGATCGTGCTGCTGACCGACGGCGGCGCGGATTATACCTTCGACGCCACCGGCAACACCGAAGTGATGCGGACCGCGCTGGAAGCCTGCCACCGTGGCTGGGGCACGTCGATCATCATTGGCGTGGCCGAAGCGGGCAAGGAAATCAGCACCCGCCCGTTCCAGCTGGTCACCGGTCGCAACTGGCGAGGGACCGCGTTCGGCGGCGCGAAAGGCCGTACCGACGTCCCCAAGATCGTCGACATGTACATGACCGGCAAGATCGAGATCGATCCGATGATTACCCACGTCATGGGACTTGAAGACATCAACAAGGCGTTCGAACTGATGCACGCCGGGGAGAGCATCCGCAGCGTCGTCGTGTTTTGATGGACAGGGCTGCGGCACGCCGATGAGCTTTGTTGCCGGACCTGCCAGTCGATCAGGTCAGCGCCGACGGCTTGCCTGCCCGAACAGCTATTCGCTCAGAACCAGCCGGGCAGCGCGGCGGACCCCATCCGCGCTCGGGCGCGTGACCGATGCCACTCTGACCCCCACCGCTGCGGCCGAGCGCGGCAACAGGTCGGATACGGTCAGGCCCACGGCATCAGGGACCACGATCGAACGACGGCCATCGGGGTAGGCAACCTCCAGCTCGGTTCCGCCCTCGCGGTTCACGATGGCGAAGACGAAGCCATGGGTCATCGATGTACCGGGCGTCGCTATGGCATGCGTTCCGTATTCGGGGCGGTAACCCGGCTCGAACACGCGCAGTTCGTTCGCCCGGCCGCGATCAGGCCCGAGATCGGCATTGGCCGATCCGATGAAATCGCCCAGTCGCAGCTCGGCTATGGTCGCCTTGCGCGGCTTGCTGACGGTCCAGCCGGGAGTCATCGCGACCAGCAGGTTCGAGCCGTCGGACCCGCGCAATACGACCGCAGTGTCGCTGACCGAAACGACCGTTCCCGAAACCCCTTGCGGCGGCGCGGGAACCCGGCGTTCGACGGGCGAAGCCGGTAGCTGGGCGAATGCGGGAAGCGCCAGCGCGGCAAGCAGTAAAGGGGTCAAATGCCTGTGCATCGGGTAATTCCTGTGGTTGAATCGGTTCGATTTCAGCGGCGCTGACGGCCAGCGGCACTCGTGTCGTCGCCGCTCCTTTCAAGGGCCTGTGCGGTTTTCCGCAGGCGAGCGGATCATCGCCAGCGCCGCTGCGACATATCCTTGCTCGGCACAGCCTTTTTGCGCCGTCGTGGCGGTCGCTTCGTAGGTATTGAGTGCGTAGTCGGCGTCCCGGACAACGTACTTCATCGGGCCATAATTGGTCGTCGCGATCCATGTCTCGGGAGCGGGCGACGCGGCCTGAAGCCGCATACCGACCGGGGCGCTGACGTCCGAATCCGAGTGGACGACGGTCAGCGGACCAAGCTGTATCACCCCGAGCCTGAGCCGGACCGGACCAGTCTCGCGATCCTTGAAATCGCAGCGCGGCACTGTTGCTGCCGGATCGTTAGAGCAGCGATCGGGCAGGTTGAGCGGGACGGTGACCTTGCCGAGGCAAGTCAGGATGGTCGATTGCGCGGTAATCGCGAATGCCGCATCGCTGGCGGGCGCATCGCGCGCCGCCGCGAGCGCTTCCTCGCCCAGGATCGTCCCCATCGCCTGCATCAGCGCGTCGGGATCGGCAGGCTCGGCATAGCCATCGGGATCGGCACGGTAGAGCGGGTTGCCCGATGCCCCGACGGTAAACAGGGCCACCGCCCCGTTCCCCGCGCGGCGCTCGACATGGCGGGTGGCGGCACCGGGCACATCGCCGCTGATCGCGTCCTTCATCGCCATCGCGACCACCGGGTTGATTGCATAGTTGAGCAGGAAGGCGATCGGCTTGCCGTCGAGCCCCTCGAAACGCGCGATACCGAGCGCGCGGTTGACATTGTCCGCACCCGAACGATCAACGGCCTCGACCCAGCGGTTCTCGGCCTTCGAGAAGCTGTTCTTGGCTCCGACGAGGTAGGCCCTGCCCGCGCCCAGCCCCATGCGCGCCGGACGCAGCCTGGCGATCGCCTCGCGCACAGCGGCCAGCGTTGCCGCCCCCACCGTGCGGGTGAATCGCGCCGAGCCGGGCAGGATCAGTCCGCCGGGATCGGGATCAACCCGCATCGTATTGTGCGTGTGGGTGACGCCGAGCAGGACATTGGCCGCCGGCACTCCGGCCAGCTCGGCAATTTGCTGCGACAATTCAGCGCTTATGCCCTGCTGGATCATCGGCACGTCGGCGATGACCAGGACGGCACGGCTGCCTTGGCTGTCGATCACCACCGCGCGGACATAGACCTCGTCGTTGATCCGCTTGAACGGACCCTCCAGCGCATCGCCGCGCGGGGTGATTTCGATCCGCGCGGCTCCGGCGCGCAGTTCCGCACTGGCAGCGCCGGCGCTGGTCCCGCCGAGCAGGCTCGCGGCAAGGGCAGTTGCGCCATACAGGAGCGTTTTCGGCATCGTCATCGTCATCGTCCCGGAAACGGCGGGTCGCCAAGCAGAGTGGCGACCCGCCGGGTGGCGGCTCAGAACTTCACCTTGGCCCCCACGGTGAAGAACCGGCCGACCGGATCGTCGCCGATCGGGAACCCGCCGAACAGCCCTATGTTGCCCTGGCTGCCCGCGAAATTGGCGGGCGGGGCAACCTTGTTGAACAGGTTCTGGACGTTGAGGAACAGCTGGGTTTCGGCCCCTGCGATCGGCATCGTGTAGGCAAGGTTGATGTTAGTGGTGGCATAGGCCGGGGTCCCCGGGCCGGTGGTGAACTGGGTCGGGTCGGCGGTGATCCCCAGCTTGCTGCGCCAGCGCTCCATCACCGTGACGGTGAAGTTGTCGAACGGGCTGACATTGAGAAACGCGGTGACGCGCCACTTCGGATTGGCCTGCGTCCCGTTCTGGCCGAACGCGATGCCGCCCATGTCGAGAACCGGCAGACCCGGCTGGAAAAACCGCACGTGCGGCTGGTAGGTCACCATCGTGCGGAATGAAAAGGGCTTCCCGGCGATGCGGGCGGCATAGTTCACTTCGAAATCGAAACCGGACGTGGTGATTTTCGAGATGTTGAACGGCCGGCGGCGCCAATTGGTGACCACGTTGGCGGCGGAGGCGTTGGTGTAGCTGGCCAATGCGCGGTCCTGCAGCGCGCAGTAGACCGAGTTTCCACCGCTGGCATAGCACGCCGCCTGGATCGTCTGGTTGGTCCCCACCACGGTGGTTATCGCGTCGCTAATCTTGATGTTGTAATAGTCCAGGCTGGCGCTGAAACCGGGCAGGAAATCGGGTTTGAAGACCACGCCAGCGGTCAGCGTATCGCCGATTTCCGACGTCAGGTCGGGGTTGGCGAGGGTGCAATCGATGGCGGTCGAGTTGAGCCCGGTCAGCAGGTCAGTGGTGTTCGCCGGGAAGCACGATGTCGCGGCGAACAGATCGTCAAGTGTGGGCGCGCGGATATCGCGCGAGCGGGTGGCGCGGAACCGCAGCGCATCGATCGGCTGCCAATCGAGCCCGAGCTTCCACGTCCAATAGGTGCCGGTGGTGTTGTAATGGGTCCAGCGAACCGCGCCGATCAGGTCGAGGTTCTGGCCCAGCGCCGAATCCTTCATCAGCGGCACATTCACCTCGAACGCCGCCTCGGTCACCGATTGCGAAATCGGGGTGCGATTGGGGAAGGTCTGGAACCAGCCCTGGGTCGAGGCTCCGTTGCAGTTGAACCGCAAAGCCGCGCAGGCTGTGGTTCCGACGGCAATCGTTTCGGCATCGCTGAACGAGCGGTAGGTCTGGTGTCGCCATTCGCCCGACAAGGCGACCCTGACGTCGCCGGCCCAGGTTGCAAACGGGGTTCCGGTGATGCTGGCGTAGGCATCATCCTGTTTGGTCCAGGCGACAAAACGCGTGGTTTCGAGGACATAGGACAGTGCAGCCGAACTCTCGGTGCCGGGGCCGAAAACGTTGATCGGCACGCAGCCCGGGAAAGCGCCGGGGCTGGTCAGCGTCACGCTGCAGACGATCTGGCTGTTGGCCGGGTTGACCACGGCATCGAGCGCGGCGGACAGTTTGAGGTTGTTGACGTTGTTGTATTCGGTGTTGTCGAGCTTGGAGGTCGAGTGGACATAGCCAAGCGACCATTTCCAGCCCTCGCCGATTTCACCGTCGAGCCCGGTATTGATGAACACCTGGGTCGAATCAATCACCGGGCGGATGCGGGGAGCCGTGTCGATAATCTTGCCCAGAGTGAAGGTCGATCCCACGCCAGTTGCCGGGAGCTGGTTCTGGTACACCGCCGGAAGATAGGCATTGCGCGAACTCAAGGTGACGTTGGTCAGCGTCATGCCCTGGCCCCAGAAGGCGTTGCGCTTGAAATTCGCCGCGCCCTCGATGTAAAAATCGATATTGTCGCCAAATTCGTAGTCGAACCGCCCGAAAAGCTGGTGCGAGCGCTGTGCGGCTTTGAGCGAACCGTCGAAATAGGCCCCATCTCCGCCGATGCGGATGGTCGGCGATGAGGTTGCGATGCCGAGGGTGCGGGCGGAAAGCACGCCGGCAGCCTTGAACTCCTGCCCGTTGAACAGGCCCGATCTGACTACTCCGCCAAACGACAGATCCGTGCGGACCGCGTCACCGGTGAGGAAGAACGGTGCCGCCGCACTGCCGTTGTTCTGCACCGTCCAGCGCCAGAACCCGGGACGCGAACTGCGCCGGTCGATGCCTTCGTCTTTGCGGTATTCATAGGAGAATTCGATATGCGCGCGGTCACCCAGCCGGGTTCCATAGGCCACCCCGCCCTGCCAGGCCTTGCCGTCGCCGCGATCGGATATGCCGTACTGCGCGCTGGCCTTGATACCATTGAAATCCTTGTCGGTGATGAAGTTGACAACCCCGGCAATGGCATCGGAGCCATAGACCGCCGAAACGCCGCCGGTGACCACTTCGACCCGCTTGAGCAGGTATTGCGGTACGGTATCGACGTCGACGATCCCGGTCGAAGTGGTCGGGGCCATGCGGTGGCCGTCGAACAGCACCAGCGTGCGCTGCGACAAGAGGTTGCGCAGGTTGAGCTGATTGGCGACCGCGTTGCCGCCGCCGCCCGCGCCGATCCCGGTATTGGGGTTGGACACCTGGCCGCGCGGGGCCGAGAACACCGGCAGCTGGTTGACCGCGTCGGAAATGGTCGAGGGCGTGGAAGTGAGCAGGTCCTCCGTGCTAACCACGGTCAGCGGGGTGGGGCTGTTTTCGCCGCTGACCACCCGCGAACCGGTGACGACGATATCCGGATCGTCGGCAGCGGCGCTGGGCTGCGCGGTCGTGGACTGTGCCAGCACCGGTGTGGTGGCGGCCAGCAGGCTGGCCCCGGCGAACAAGAGCTGTGCTTTGGACAAGCGCATTATTTTCCCCCCAGTTTCGGCAGCACTCCGGCACCGGACGAAAGCGGGCCTGGCGTTGCCTCTCCGCCAAGTCTAAGTCTGCGGTGCTTCCATTGCAGCATTGGAAGGACGGGCGCGGGTATAAATTACCCGCCGGAGCGCCGCGCATGGCTTTGCTCCGGGCCGCTCCAAGGCGGCGGTCGGGCAATAGATTTCAGGAAAACCCGGTACTTGCCCAGCCCCCAGCCGGTGGTCTGCCCACAGCCCGATTTCAGCGCGGCCCCGCCCGGCACCCTGCGGTCAGCCGTTCGAAATTACGATGGGCGATGGCGTGTTCGCTGCGTGAGCCAAGCGGCGACAGTGCGGTGCGCGCGGTTTGCACCAGCAGTGCGATATATTTTGGCCGCTGGCTTTGGGTGACGTCCATCGCGAACAGGAAGCGGTCGGGGAAACGGCGCAGCAGCGCGGCCCATTCGGGTAGCAGCGAACCATCGGCGGCGATGATCGAGATGGTCTCGCTTGCACCGGGCGGCAACGAGCCGGGCGGCAGGGGATCGGCGGGCAGCCCGCCGTGCGGATCGAGCCGGACCGAAAGGTCAGCCATCACATTGCGATTCGCCGCCATCAGCCGCGCGATCCGCCTTGGATCGGCGCTCCACCCGGCGTGCGCGAGCACGATCGTGGCGCCGCGATTGCGCTTGGCGATCCGGTCGACCGATGCCTCGACCTGCGGTCCGGCAATGTCGATATGGAGGTTGACCGGTATGCGCAGCCTGTCCGCCGCCGCATAGATCGCCAGGCGATCGGGATTGAGCAGCGAAAGATCGTCGGTCGCTTCGCTGCGCGGGACGATGCGGGTCGGAATCTCGCCGAATCCGCAGACCGCGCCAGCTCTCGCGAGCCCGGTCATCGCCGCCGCCGAGTCCGGCGACAGGCGCAGGCCCGGCATCGACGGCAGCCGGGCGAGGCTGACGAACGGCACGACATAGCCCGGATGTTGCGCCGCGAGCGCCCGCAAGGCCGGGGCATCGGAGTGCATGATGGCCACGCCGGCAAGCCCGGCGGCCCGGAACGCGGCGATTTCCTCTGCGGCGGAGAGACCCTCGGCGATATGCGAATGGGCATCGATATAGGGCACCGGCGGCGCGGTGCGCTGGGCGGCGACCGGCGAACCCAGCGATGTCGCGAAGGCCAGAGCGAGCGCGATGGACTTACGCATCAAAACCGTCCTTCCTTGCCCAGCCATTCGCCGACAGCGTCGAACGTCCGCTTCATCGTGTTGCCGTATTGCGAACGGCACGGCTGGAACAGATGCGTCGCGCCCTCGACTGCCATGAACGTCTTGTCGCGCGCGGCGAGGTGCTCGAAGATGATCTCGTCGGGCACCACGAGGTAGTGGCAGCCCATCGTCAGCACCAGTGTGGGTACGGTGATCCCTTCGGCATTGCCGGGGGTCGAAAAAATGCCCGAGCGCCACTCGACCCCGGTGATGTTGTCGGCGGTAATCGCGAAGTCCGGCCCGAAGCGCAGAGCCGCTGTGGCAAGGTAGCGACGCACGGTGGTGGTGCGGGTCATCAGCGCGAGCGTTCCGACGGCGGCAGCGCTCTCCGCCCCCAGCGGCGGGCGAACCGATCGGACCTGGCCGCTCGGGTGGCTGCCGTCGGCCATCAGCGTGACATGGCTCCCCCGGGTGTGCGCGAGCAGGCTCGTATCGGGCTGATACAGCCGGGCACCGGCGGACTGATTGCCCATCCCCGGGATCACCATCGGCTCGTCGTCGCGGTATCTGCCCTTGCCACGCTCGATTGACTGCAACCGGGCGAGGGCAGTTGCGGTCAGCCGCGTGCTGCGCGCGGCCTGCGCGGCGTTGAAGCGTGCAACGAAAGCCGGGGAATAGCCGGCTTTGCGCGCTGCGGCCTCGAAGCCGTTTGCCGCGCTGAACATATCGAGCGCGGGATTCCGGCGCGCGCCACCCGCAGCGGGATCGATAGCATTGGCCAGATGGAACGTGCCGAGCGTGGGATCGAGCAAAACCAGTCCGTCGGGCCGCTCCAGCCCGCTCGCCAGCTTGCGATCGCAGGGGTAGATCTTGTCCGGCCCGGAACAGGCATCGGGGCCGTTGAGCGCGGCATTGGTGTACCAAGCCGTCAGGTGTCCGCCGCCGCTGTGCCCGGCCAGGACAACCTTCCATACACCGGGCAGACTGCGGGCATAGCGGATAGCCTGCGAGATTGCCGGACCGAAGGCATCGTCCCGCTCGCCGTCGGGCCCGCGGTAGTTGACCATCAGCGCGAAGTGCCCGCGCTCCGCCATCTGCGGCCCCATCGGCTCGTTGAATGTGTTGCCGTTGGGATGAACGTAGACCAGCGCAATCCTGGCGGCGGCAGCGCGCCGGGTCGGGGCGTAGAGCAGACCCTCGGCATCGCGCAGACCCAGCCGGACATAGTCGGCGCGATAGGCATCGGTCGCAATTGTCCCCTCCGGCATGGGCCGCGCCGGGGCATCGTCTGCTGCGGCGGGCGCGGCCAGTGCCAGGCCCGCAGCGAAGGGCAAAAATCGGGCAATCGATGTCCGGCGGTTCATTGGTTTTCTCCCGGTAAGATCCTCAACCATCTCAAGGCCGCAGTTGCAGGAAGCGGCGGACCGAGGGCCCTTGCGGGCCTTCGTTGAGTTCGAGCAAGGCCTCGAAGTTGCCCAGATCGGCCTGGGTGCGACGCGTCATATGGCGCAGGTAAGCAGCCCAATCCGCAACCCGGTAACTCTCGATCCAGTGCGTCCTGTCGGCCAGGTCCTGGCGCAGCGCCCAGTCGTTCGCCCCGTCTCGGCGTCTGATGCGTGCCCGTTCGGTCATGGCGGTGCGGAACGCCGGGACCTTCGCGGGCGCGATGGCATAGTGCAGTTCGATCAGGATCGGCCCTTCGCCGGGTCCGATTTCGCCCTCGATCTCGGGCGTCCGGTGGCGGTCGAGCGGATCAACCTGCAGGTCTTCGTAGCGAGGCAGAGGCAGCAGCAGCCCGGACAGTGCCGCCACCACTTGCAGTCCGCTCGCACCGAGCATGGCGGCGCTGACGCCGTGATGCTCGGCGACCCAGCCGAACAGCACACTTCCCGTCGCCATCCCGGCAAAGGTCGCGGTCTGGTACAGCGCCAGCGAACGTGCCGTGACCCAGCTGGGCGCGGATAGCTGCACGGTCGTGTTGAACGTCGAATGAGTCAGGGTCCATCCGCTGCCGCCCAGCGCCGCCCCAAGTCCCGCGAACCACGGGTTCGGTGCCGTCGCCAGGATCGCGAGGCCGAGCGTCAGCGCGCAGGCGGCGATCAAGATTACCCGGTTGGGCTCAAGGCGTGCGCGCAGCCATGACCCCGCCAGTGCACTGGCCACTGCTCCCGATCCGAACGCGGCCAGCAGCAATCCGTACAAGGCCGCATCGCCGTTCATCTCGTGGCGCGCCACGACCGGCAGCAGCGAGAAGATCGCGCTTGCCGCAGCCCCCGAAAGTCCGCCCCGGATCACGGCATTGCGCACATGCGGGGCAAGGCTCGCATAGCGCACGCCGGCAGCCATCGCGGGCAGGATCTGCTCGCGCGGAGCGTACCTCGACTTGTGCTTCGGCTGCCAGCGGAACAGCGCAACAAGGAAGCCGATGAAGCTGAGCGCGTTGGCGACGAAAGCGGCGGCCACCCCAAGGCTCATCACCAGGATCCCGCCAAGCGCCGGTCCGGCGGTGCGCGCGAGATTGATGCTGGTGCTGTTGAGCGCCACCGCCTGGCTGATCATCGCGCGCGGCAGGATGTCGCGGATCGACGCCTGCCACGCCGGGTTGTTGAGCGAGCCGAACCCGGAGATGGCAAAGGTCAGCACCAGCAGCGACCACGGTGCCACCAGCCCCTGCCAGGTCAATGCCGCGAGCAAGCCGGCCGTCAGCAGCATGGCGGATTGTGTCGCCAGCATGATGCGGCGCCGATCGAAATTGTCGGCCAAAGCGCCGCCGAGCAGGACCAGGCAGACGGTTGCGAGGTTGGTCGCGGTCTGGACCAGCGCGATCAGCTGCGGCGAGGTCGTGAGGCTCGACATCAACCATCCCGCGCCGACGATCTGGATCTGGCCGCCGAAATTGGATGCAGCATTGGCCGTCCACAGTTCGCGGTAGTCGCGGTGCCCCAGCGGCGTAGCGGGAGCGGCCTCAACAATTGTTCGATCGGTCAGCACTGCTCCTCCTACCGCGTCACCTATCGGGTGCCGCTGTACGGCACGGCAATTCGAAGTTGCAGTCCGGGGAATAAGTTTTCAGACTGGCAATGCGACCGGAAAAAATGTGCGGGCCGACGCTGAGACCCCGATTTCCGGGGGCGGCGGATAATCTATCGCGGCTTGCCCCAATTCAATTCCATGCGGAAGGCGGTCGCCGACTACTCCCCGATAACATGCGATGGGCGGTTTCGTGATCTGCCCGTTATCCAAGAACGATTATCGTTTCAGGGAGATTTGGGATGATCCGGACCCGTGTGACGCTGTGCCTTCTGGCGGGCAGCAGCCTCTTCGCCAGCGCTCTCGCCCATGCGCAGGATGTGCCGCTTCCGGCGGACGAAGCCGCCGCCGGGGACACCGCGATCACCGTCACCGGCTCGCGGGTGATCCGCAACGGCGATGCCAGCCCCTCGCCGGTCACGGTCATCTCGACCGAAAACCTGCTTGCGGTCCAGCCAGGCGCGAACCTTGCCGATGCGCTCAACATCCTCCCGGTGTTTGCCGGTTCCCGCGGCGCGGGCAGCAATCCCAGCACCGCTGGCAGCGCCTCGGGCGGCAACGGCTCGGCCAACCAGCTCAATCTGCGCAACCTCGGCATTGCCCGCACGCTGGTGCTGGTCGATGGGGTGCGCATCCCGCCGACGCTGTTCAACGGCGCGGTCGATGTCGACCTGATTCCGCAGATGCTGGTCCAGCGGGTCGATGTGGTGACCGGCGGCGTCTCGGCGGTCTATGGCTCGGATGCGGTCGCGGGGGTGGTCAACTACATTCTCGACAAGAATTTCAAGGGCCTCAAGATCGAGGCGAGCGGCGGCATTTCGCGCTACGGCGATGCCCGCCAGTTCGACGCCGGGGTCGCCTATGGCACCGATATCGGCGACGCCGGGCACTTCGAGGCGAGCTACCAGTACCACAATGGCTCGGGCATCCTGCGCCGGTCGGACCGTCCCTGGATGAACCAGGTCGGGGTTGGCGGAGCCGGCACGGCTGCCGCGCCCTACCAGTTGTTCGACAACCTGCGGCAGGCCAATTTTCCGGCTGGCGGGATGATCTGCGGCGGGACCAACGCCACGACCTGCCTGACGAATGGCCGTTACTTCGTCAGCGACGGAGTGCTCGCACCCTTCGTCAACGGCTCTGCGACCGGGACCGCCGGGCTCCAGGTCGGCGGGGCCGGTGGCACCTGGGATTCCTCGCTGCTTCAGCCACTCGAATCGCACCAGGCGTTCGGCCGGTTCGACTTCGAACTCAGCGACGCGGTGCGCTTCTATGCGCAAGCTTCGGCGACATTCAAAAAGAACGAGAATTTCCAGGAATACCCACGCCTCAACTTTGTCCAGCTGCGCACCGACAACCCGTTCCTGACCGCCGCAGTGCGCTCGACGCTGACCGGGACGACGTTCCGCTTCAGCCGCACGATCGAGAACGACGACCGCATCAACCAGGTCGCAAATTCCCAGCAGTGGTTCGCAAATGTCGGGCTCAACGGCGATATCGGCGCGTGGAAATGGACGGTCGACTATGTCTACGGGCGCTCGATCCTCGACACCCAGGTGCGCGACAACGTCAACTCGCAGCGGCTCTCGGCGGCGCTCGATGCGGTCCAGACCGGCAACCAGATCGCCTGCTACGCCGCCACCCAGGCCGCGACCGCCGCAGCCTATGCCAACTGCGTTCCGCTCAACCCGTTCGGGCCGACCGCGACCAGCCAGGCCTCGCTCGACTACATCACGGGCACGACCAATTACAGCGCGACCACGGTGATGAACGACATTTCGGGCAGCCTTTCGGGATCGTTGCTCGATCTGTGGGCCGGGCCGCTCGGCGTCGCGCTTTCGGGCGAATGGCGCAAGGTGTCGTTCATCGCGGACTCCGACGCGACCAGCCTGGACTTCAACAGCTGCACCAACCTGCGCTACAACTGCACCGCCAACCAGATCACCTGGTTCGTCAGCCTGTCGGACCAGCCGAAAGTCAGCCAGACGGTGTGGGAACTGGCGGGCGAGTTCGATCTGCCGGTGTTCAAGGATACGGCGCTCGGCTCGCTCAACGTCAATGGCGCGGCGCGCTATACCAAATACAACACCAGCGGCGATTACTGGACCTGGAAGGTCGGGTTCGACTGGCAGATCACCGACACCCTGCGGTTTCGCGGCACCCGCTCGCGCGATATCCGCGCGCCCACGCTCTACGACCTGTTTGCCGAACGGTTCGTGGTCTCGGTGCAAGGCACCGACCTCCTGACCGGCCAGAGCCCGACGATCCCCTCGATCAATGGCGGCAATCCCAACTTGACCGCCGAAATCGGCACCACGCTGACCGGTGGTCTGGTGTGGAAGCCCGCTCCGGCGTTCAGCCTTGCGCTTGATGCCTACAAGATCGAGGTGACCGACGCGATCCTCTCGGTCAACGGCGGCGAGCAGGCGTTCCAGCAGGCCTGCTATGCCAGCAACGGCACCTCGCCCTATTGCGACCTGCAGGAACGTCCCGGCAGCTTCAGCGATACATCGCCCGCCAACCAGTGGACCGCCGTTTACAACGGGCTGTTCAACATCTCCTCGATCAAGACCTGGGGGATCGATCTCGAGGCGAACTACAGCACCGAGCTGTTCGACCGGCCGTTCAACTTCCGCCTGCTTGGCTCGTACCAGCCGCAATTGCAGTTCGCCCAGCCCAACGTCGCCTCCCGCGAACAGGCAGGATCGGCGTTCGGCCCGGTCGGCTTCGCCGCGACGCCGAAGTGGCGCATCGTCGGCTTCCTGCGGGTCAAGCCGGCCGACAACCTTACCATCGACATCGTCCAGCGCTGGCGCAGCGGGATGAAGCTGAGCGGCGAGGAGGGTGCGACACAGCTGTGGGTCAACAACCGGATGGGTTCGTTCACCACCACGACGATCAATCTCGCCTGGGATGTCGAGCACGAACGCTGGGGCAAGGCCCAGCTATACCTCAACGTCGCCAACCTGTTCGATGCCGAGCCGCCGATCGGCGGGTTTTACGGGAATGGCACCCGCGCCGGCCTGCGCGACGGCTATGCGGTTGGCGACGACGCGCGCGGGCGCTATTTCACCGCAGGCGTCAGGATCAAGATGTAACCATGGCAAGCATCCCCCAAGCCGGCAAGTTCGACCCCGCTATCGCGGTCAGGGGCTATGCGCTCAACAAATTGTGCCACAGCCTCAACCGTGCCGCGTGCCGGATCAAATTTGCGGCTGACGAGGCGGGCTACTGCGCCCGCTTCGGGCTGAGCGAAGCGGAGCGCGTCGCCGTGATCGCCCGCGACAAGCCGGCGCTGTTCGCGGCGGGCGGCAACATGTACTTCCTTGCCAAGCTCGATCGGGTCAAGCAGGTGGCGGGCTGATGGCGCGGATCGTCGGCGGCCTGGGAACTTCGCACGTGCCGATAATCGGCCGGACAATTGCGGCGGGAACGCAGCAAGAGGTTCCGTTTGCGCCGTTTTTCACCGCGTTTGACAAGGTTCATGCGTGGCTCGAGCGGATCCGTCCCGACGTCGCCATCGTGTTCTACAACGATCACGGGCTCAATTTCGCACTCGACACCATGCCGACTTTCGCGGTCGGCGCGGCGCACGGCTATGCCAACGCCGACGAGGGCTGGGGCGAACCGGTGCCGCGCCACTTTCCCGGCGCTCCGGCGCTGTCGTGGCATCTGAT
Source organism: uncultured Alphaproteobacteria bacterium (assembly GCA_963777795.1). GTDB lineage: Bacteria > Pseudomonadota > Alphaproteobacteria > Sphingomonadales > Sphingomonadaceae > Novosphingobium. Next base: position 96,649 of record CAVZRM010000001.1, on the reverse strand, counting down.
CGCGTCACTGATCGAGGATGAGTTCGACATCGCGACCTGTCAGGAAATGGTCTTCGACCATGCCGGCATAACCGCTCTCGATCTGCTTTTTCCCGGGCATGACGTGCCGCCGGTCGCGACCATCCCCATCGTCATCAACGCGGTCCAGCCGCCGCTGCCCAAGCCATCGCGCTGTTTCGCGTTCGGCCAGGCAATCGGCCGCGCGGTCGCCAGTTTCTCCGGTGACGCCAGGGTCCTGATCGTGGGCAGCGGCGGACTGAGCCACGAGCTGGGCCAGTTCGGGAAAATCAACGAGGCGTTCGACCGGCTGACGCTCGACCGGATTCCCGGCGATCCGGCCCATCTTCTTGGCTACACCAACGACCAGATCGTCGACCTCGCCGGTGCGCAGGGGCTGGAACTGATGACCTGGATCGCCATGCGCGGAGCCTTGCCGGGCAATGTCGAGGTGGTCCAGAGCGTCTATCATGCGCCAATCTCGCACACCGGCGGGGCCATGATGCTGCTCGAGCCTGCAACGAACAATTCGCCGGTCAGCACCGCTTTCGATGAGTGAGCCCAAGGCTATGCGAGTGAAACCGACGCATTCGTGCCCCGCGCCAAGTTTCGGGCGACGTGTTCCCGATGCCCTGCCCCGCAGCAATCGCAGGCGCGGCTCCGCCGGGGCCGCAATCGCCCCGACGGGAGCGGTTGCACATTGAGCTGCCAGGGGCCACAGCAAGCGTCATGACCGACCTCAAGCCGATCCGCATGCGGCACGAAGGCGCACGCCGCCGCAGCCTGACCGTTGTCGCCAAGACGCGGCTCACACCCAACTACCTGTCGATCGCCTTCACCTGCGACGACATGGCCGATTTCGTCTCGGCCGGGGCCGACGATCACATCAAGCTGTTCATCCCCGGCGCGCCGCTGGAGAATGGCAAGCCCGCGATGCGCGACTACACCCCGCGTGCCTTCGACCTGGCGCGGGGCGAACTGATCGTCGATTTCGCTCTGCACGACGAGCCCGGTCCGGCGACAGCCTGGGCCATTGCCGCCGAGCTTGGCGATACGATCGAGATTGGCGGTCCGCGTGGCTCGGTAGTGATCCCCGGCGGCTATGACTGGGTCTGGCTGGTCGGCGACGAGGCCGCGATCCCGGCCATCACCCGGCGGTTGACCGAGCCCGGCAACTCTCCGGTCACCGTGTTCGTCGCGGTCGCCGATGCCTGCGAACAGGTGCCCTTTGCTACCTGCGCCGGACAAACGGTCAACTGGGTCCACCGTCCGGCAACCTCGGCAGCCGATCCCGCACCGCTGCTCGCCGCGCTCGACGCGGCGGCGCTGCCGCCCGGAACCGGGTTCATCTGGATTGCCGCCGAGGCCGCAGTGACCAAGGCGCTGCGCGCGCGGCTGCTCGAACGCGGGCATCCCCAAGGCCAGATGAAAGCCGCCGGTTACTGGACCCAGGGCCTCGCCGACACCACCGCCAAGTTCGACTAGTGACCCGAATCTGAAGTTCGTCATTGCGAGTGCAGCGAAGCAATCCAGTGCGGTCTGCGCGGCTCTGGATTGCTTCGCTGCGCTCGCAATGACGAAGAAGTGGTGCAGATTAAACGCATCCCACACTAATCCAGCGTGAAGCCCACTTTGAGCGTCACCTGATAGATCACCTGCGCATCGGCATCGATATAGCCGCGGCTGCCGGTCACCTCGAACCAGCGGACATTGTGCAACGAGGAACGAGCGCGCTCCAGCGCGGTCTTGATCGCGGCGTCGCTGCTCTCGTGCGAAGTGCCGACGATCTCGGTGAGCTTGTAGACATGGTCGGTCATGTGCAGCCTCCGTGGATGGACTGCCACGATACACCGGATGCGCACGGCACCCTTACTCAAAAATCGGCCCGGCGGTTCGGGGGGAACCGCCGGGCCGGCCTGGAAGGGTCAGGCTCAGGAAAAGGGTAGCCGTTAGCGCAGCAGCGACAGTACGTTCTGCTGGCTCTGGTTGGCCTGCGCGATCATCGCCGTCGAGGCCTGGCTGAGGATCTGGGCCTTGGCCATCGCCGTGGTTTCCGACGAATAGTCCGCGTCCTCGATGCGGCTGCGCGCGTCCGACAGGTTGGTGACATTGGTGGTCAGGTTGTTGACCACCGATTCGAGCCGGTTCTGGCCAGCGCCGAGCGTGGCACGGGCGCTCGAGATCGAGTCGAGCTCGGTGTCGAGTGTGGTCAGCAGACCGCTGGCCGTGGCTGCTGTCGATACGTCATAGGACCCGGCAGCACCGCCGCTGGCGGTCAGCGCGGTCAGGTCGGCCATGGTCAGATCGACCGAGTCGGCGGCATTGGCACCGGTCTGGATGGTCACCGTGGCGGTGCTGGCATCGAACAGGGTGACGCCGTTGAACTTGGTGTTGGTGATCACCTGGTCGATCTGCGCGGTCAGCTGATCGACTTCGGCCTGCATGTAAACGCGGTCGGTGGCGTCCTGATAGGTGCCCGAGGACGACTGGACCGACAGCTCGCGGATGCGCTGGAGCATGTTGGTGACTTCGCTGAGTGCGCCTTCCGCCGTCTGCGCCAGGCTGATGCCGTCGTTGGAATTGCGGATGCCCTGGCCCATGCCGCGCACCGAAGAGGTCATGCTGGTGGCAATGGCGAGGCCCGCCGCGTCGTCCTTGGCGCTGTTGATGCGCTTGCCGGTCGACAGGCGTTCCATCGCCGTGCCCAGCATCCGGTTGGCCGAATTCGAAGCGTTGGAGGCGCGGATCGCGCCGATGTTGGTGTTGATAACCGCCATGATAGACTCCCGTTGAAATCCCGAAATGGGGGAACCGCCCGGCTCATCCGAAGCGGCTGCCAGGGAGAAGACCGGCACGGCGCGGCGCAACTTAAGGGGCGAGCGATCCGGCAGGGAGCACAGCCGCTGCCGGCAATGTGCCCGCAATAGGGGTTTCTACCCGACCTTAAATTACCGGTGCGTTGGCCGTTAACGCGGCAAACAGCCTTCCGAGACTTGGTTAACACGGGGGCAGCCATGACGGACGGACTTGACATCGGCGATGCAGTGGCACGGGCGCATGCCCCGCTGGTCCAGCGCGCTGCGGCGTTTGCCGGCGCGCTGGGGCCGGCTGGCAGCACCGTGCTGCGCGACGCGGCCGACCGCTCGCCGCTGCCGCCGCGCGCCCGCACCATCACCCTCGAACGGGCTTCGGCACCGGCGATCCTGCATGAAGGCCCCGGCCGGCTGGTGCTGCGCTATCGCGACGCCGCATCGGACGCGAGCCTTGCCGCGCTGCTCGCCATGGTCGCCAGCCCCGGTGCGCCGATCGCCGCCGATCCCGAGAGCCTGTCGGTGCTTGCCCTCGCAGAGCGGCTGGCGGCGAGCGAAATTCCGGTGCTGATCAACGGCCCGACCGGAACCGGCAAGGAAGTGCTCAGCCGCTTCATCCACGAGCGCAGCCCGCGCGCCCGGGGTCCGTTTGTCGCGGTCAACTGCGCGGCCATGCCCGACACCATGCTCGAGGCGCTACTGTTCGGCCACCGCAAGGGTGCCTTCACCGGCGCGACCGAGGCGAGCGAGGGCTTTTTCCGCGCGGCCGACGGCGGCACCTTGCTGCTCGACGAGATCGCCGAGATGCCGCTGGCGCTCCAGGCCAAGTTGCTGCGCGCCTTGCAGGAGGGTGAAGTCGTGCCGATCGGCGCGACCCAGGCGATCAAGGTCGATGTCCGGGTGATCGCCTGCGCCAACCGCGACCTGCCCACCGAAGTCGCCGAAGGCCGCTTCCGCGCCGACCTGTTCTACCGGCTCAACGTCTTTCCCCTCGGCTTGCGCCCCTTGCGCGAGCGGCCCGAGGACATTGCTCCCCTGGCCTTTGCCCTGGCCTTGCGCCATGCGCCGCCGGGCAAGGCAGTCCCGTGGATTGCGGACGCCGCGCTCGCCATGCTCAAGCTGCACGGCTGGGCGGGCAATGTCCGCGAGCTCGAAAACGTCATGCGTCGCGCGCTGCTGCTCGCCGACGGGGCCGGGGCGATCCAGCCTGCCCATATCGTTTTCGATCAGCCCGCGCGGCTGGTCAGCCCGGATACCGGCGATGCGGCCAATGGCGGACGCCTGTCCAACATCGTCCAGCTGTCCGAAGCCCGCGCCATCATCGAGACGCTCGACGCCTGCAACGGCAGCCGCATCATGGCGGCGCGCGAACTTGGCATTTCCGAACGCACCTTGCGCTATCGCCTCGCCTCGTTCCGTGACGCTGGCATCGCGATCGGGCGGATGCGTGCCGGAGCCCGGCCGTGACCGGGCCCTCAGGCATCGGCGGAGCAGGCAGCGCGGCGGGCATCCAGCAGATCATCGCGCTGCGCCAGCAGATCATCGACCGGTCGCAGCTGCTCCAGCAGGTCCGCACGCCCCAGCAGGGCGCGGAGGCCCCGGCCGAGGCGAATGGCCCCGCAGGCGGCTTTACCCAGGCTCTCCGGTCGGCGCTCGACAGCGTCAACGACACCCAAGGCAAGGCGGAAGCACTCGGCGACGCCTATCAGCGCGGCGAAGTCACCGACGTCGCGAAAGTGATGCTGGCGCGCCAGGAAGCCGGGGTCGCCTTCGAGGCCACCTTGCAGGTCCGCAACCGCCTGCTGTCCGCCTATCAGGACATCATGCGGATGGGAGTGTAAGCCATGGACGAGACGCTTCCCGCCAGACCCGCGCCTTCGCTGTTCACGCCGCTCACCGATCCGGCAGGCGGCAGCGCAACGGCACGGCTGCGCGCCTTTTCGGGCCAGCCGGCGATGCGCCGGATGCTGCCGTGGTTTCTCGGCATCGCCGCCATCGGCGGTGCGGCGCTTACCTGGTCCGCGCTCGCCCCCTCGCCGCAGCGCATGCTGTTTGCCCAGCTCGCCGACAACGAGCGTGCCGGGGTCGCCGCCGCGCTCGACAAGGCGAACATCACCTACGGCATCGATAATGCGACAGGCGCGCTCAGTGTCGCCGAGGGCGATTTCTATCGCGCGCGCATGCTGATCGCCGCCGACGGCGCGCTGGCCACGCCCGAAAGCGGAGCGGCGATGCTCGACAAGCTGCCGATGGGTGCCAGCCGGACCATGGAGGGCGAGCGGCTGCGCTCGGCGCGCGAACACGACCTGATGCTGACCATCGCCGAGATCGACGGGGTCGAGGCAGTGCGCGTCCATCTCGCCGAGGCCGAAAAATCGGTCTTCGTGCGCGACGACACGCCGCCCACGGCCTCGGTGATGCTGCGACTCGCGCAGGGCCGCCAGCTGACCGCCAGCCAGGTCGGCGCAGTGGTCAACCTTGTCGCCGCCTCGGTCCCCGCCATGAGCCCCGATGCGGTGCGCGTGGTCGACCAGCACGGACGATTGCTCACCGACCGTCAGGCAAAAGACGACGACCGGCTCGAATTGCAGGCGCGGCTCGAGGAAAAGCTGCGCCGCCAGCTGGCGGGCCTGCTCACGCCGATGCTCGGCGAAGGCAATTTCACCAGCGAGATCCAGGTCGATCTCGACATGGACCAGGTGACCTCGGCGCGCGAGAGCTATGACAAGGATGGCGTGGTCCGCTCCGAGACCCAGCAGCAAAGCTCAAGCGCCGCCCCCGGACAGGCATCGGGCGTTCCCGGCGTCCTCTCCAACACCCCGCCGCCGGCTGCGACGGCATCGCCCGGTCCGCCCGGGGGCACCGTGCCCGCGCCCGCCGCCGCCGTCGCCCCGGTCAATGGCGAGGCCAGCACCAGCCGCACCTACGAGCTGGGCCGCGAGGTCGCGGTGGCCAATTCGTCGCCCGGCAAGGTCAAGCGGCTGTCGGTGGCGGTGGCGATCAACGGCAAGGCGCTCAAGAACCGCAATGCCGATGTCGAGCAGATCAAGCAGCTGGTCAGCGCAGCAGTTGGCCTTGACGCAAGGCGCGGCGATCAGGTGGCGGTGGTGGCGCGGGATTTCAGCGTGGTCGAAGAAGCCGGCCTGCCGTTCTACGAAGCCGGCTGGTTCGCGACCGTGGTGCGCCATGCGGTGGCCCTGATCGCGGTGCTGCTGGTGCTGCTGCTCGGCGTGCGCCCGCTGATCAAGGCGCTGCGCCGACCGGCGGCGGATAGCGAAACACCAGCCGATGCAGCGGTCCAATCCGCAGCGGCCAGCGAAGCCGGTGGCCATCCCGCCATCTCCCGCCCGATCGACCCGGCGCGGCTCAGCCAGCAAGTCGGGCTCGCCCAGCAACTGGTCGCCGACAAACCCGACAATGCCGTCGCCGCGCTGCGCCAGATGCTCGGCGACGGCGGAGCGGGAGCAACGGCATGAGCGCGGTTCCTCATCTCGGCGAGGCTGATCGCGCGGCGGTCATGGTCATGCTGCTTGACGACGACCAGGCCGCGCAGATCCTCTCGCGGCTCGAACCCGCCGAATTGCGGCTGCTCGGCGAAAAGATGTGCGCGCTCGGCGAAATCCGCCCGGAGATCATCGCCCAGGCCATCGCCCATTTCGTCGAGCGCACCGAAAGCGCGGGGCTTGCCGCGCACGACCGCGTCGGCCAGGTCCGTTCGCTGATGACTCGCGCGGTCGGCGAAGTGAAGGCCGGCAGCCTGATGCAGCGCATTGCCCCCGGCGAAGCGAAATCCTCGCCGCTTGACCTGGCGCGCTGGCTCACGCCGCAGGCGCTCACGCCATTGATCGCCGGCGAGCACCCGCAGGCCATCGCCGTGTTGCTGGTCCAGCTTGATCCCGAAGTGGCCGCCGAAGTGCTGCACGCGCTGCCCCTGGCCCAGCAGCCCGAGGTGGTCCACCGCATTGCGACGCTGGGCCCGGTCTCGCCCGAAGCGATCGCCATGCTCGAGGAGATGCTTTCCAGCCGGCTGGCCGAGAGCCATGGCCAGGCCATGTTTGCGCTCGGCGGGGTGCGCGAGGCAGCGGACATCGTCAACAATTCGGGCAAGGCAATGGAAAAGCGGGTGATGCCGGAGATTGCCAAGATCGACAAAGCGCTGGCCAAACAGATCGAGGGCGAAATGTTCAAGTTCGAACACCTGTTCGTGCTCGACGCCCAGGCGATGGGCACGTTGCTGCGCGAGGTTGACAACGACTCGCTGATCGATGCGCTCAAGGGGATTGCCGAGGACGAGCGCGACTGCTTCTTCCGCGCCATGTCGAGCCGTGCCGCCGACGGCGTCAAGGACGAGATTGCCGCGCGCGGCCGGGTCAAGCTCGCCGAGGTGGTTGAGGCGCAGAAGGCGATCGTCGCGGCGGCCCGGCGGCTGGCGGGTGAAGGACTGATCCAGTTCGGCTCGGCCTCGGGCGATGACGAATATGTCTGAATCCGCGCTCGCACCGCTGGGAAAGCCGCTCCCCTTCAGGGGAGGGGTTGGGGCGGGGGGTGTCCGGGGAATCCCGGCCTCGCCTGACAGCCCCCACCCCTCGATCCCCTCCCCTGAAGGGGAGGGGAAGTGGGTCGCGCAAGGAGTCCAGAAGTTCGCTCCCTCGTCTGGCTTTCGCAGCGACGCACGCTTCGCCGCTCCGTCGCCAGCGCCGGCCCATCCGGGACACCCGCCAGAGGACCCGCTCACCCAGGCTTTCGCCGATGGCTTTGCCAGTGGTGCCGAACTGGCACGGGCCGAGGCAAGGGCGGAAGCCGAGACCCTCGCGCAGGCGCGCGAGGCACTGTCGCTCGCCTTCACCCGGCTCGACGCGGCGCTGGCCGAGCAACTGCGCCAGCACCTGCGCGATACGGTTGCCGCGCTGTGCGAGGCGGCGCTGGCCCCGATGGCACTGGACGAGGACGCGCTGCTCTCGCGGATCGAGCGCGCGCTGGCGCTGTTCGCCCGCGCCGACGACGAGCGGGTGATCCGGCTCAACCCCGAAGACATCGCGCTGGTCGCGCCGCGCTTTGCGGCTGACTGGCAGGTCTTGCCTGACCCGGCCCTCGAACGCGGCGCGCTGCGCGTCGAGGCGGCCAATGGCGGGGTCGAGGACGGCCCGGCGCAGTGGCGTCTGGCGATTGCCGAAGCGCTGGACGAATGACACACCTTCACGCCGCCATCCTCGCCGATCTCGCCGCCAGCCCGGTTTCGCTCGCCCCGCGCCGCTATGGCCAGGTGGCTGCCTGCGACGGCGGTTTGCTCGAAGTCAGCGGACTGTCGGTACCGGTCGGCGCGCTGTGCCGGGTCGCCCATGGCAACAATGTCACGCTCGCCGCCGAAGTCATCGGCTTCCGCAACGGACGCACGCTGGCCATGCTGCTCGGCGATTCGGTGATGCTGCGCCCGGGCGCGCGGGTTCGGCCCGAGGGGCGGCCCGGGCTGCTGCCGGTGGGCGAAGCCTTCCTTGGCCGCGCAGTCGATGGCGAGGGCAAGCCGATCGACGGCGGCGGGCCAATCCACGCCCAGGCGCACTGGCCGGCGGGCGGCATCCGCTCGGGCGCGCTTGACCGCAGCGGGGTGCGCGAGGCGCTCGACACCGGCGTGCGCGCGCTCAATGCGCTGACCACCTTCGGCATCGGCCAGCGCATCGGCATCATGGCGGGATCGGGCGTCGGCAAATCAGTGCTGCTCGACATGATCGCCCTCGGTGCCGAGGCCGACATTGTCGTCGTCGGCCTGATCGGCGAGCGCGCGCGCGAGGTCTCCGATTTCGTCGAGCGCCACATGGTTCAAGGCAAACGTGCGCGCACCGCGATTGTCGCCGTGCCCGCCGACCACGCGCCCAACCTGCGGCTGCGCGGCGCGTGCCTTGCCACCAGTCTTGCCGAATATTTCCGCGCTTCGGGACAGCGCGTGCTCCTCATCATGGACAGCCTGACCCGCGTCGCGCACGCCGCCCGCGAGATCGGGCTCCTGCTCGGCGAACCGGGCGCGGCACGCGGCTATCCGCCCTCGGCGCTCGCCACGATCACCAAGCTGGTCGAGCGCGCGGGCAATTCGGCGGCTTCGGGCGGCTCGATCACCGGAATCTACACCGTGCTGGCGGACGGCGACAATCACGACGACCCGGTGGTCGATACCGCACGTTCGATCCTCGACGGGCATGTCGTGCTCGCGCGTGAGCTCGCGCAGCGCGGGCAATATCCGGCGATTGACATCGCCGCTTCGCTGAGCCGGGTGATGAACGACATCGTCTCGCCCGATCTGCAGGCGCTCGCCCGCGAATTCCGGGCTCTGGCCGCCAGTTATGAGGCCAACCGCGACCTCGTGCTGATGGGAGCCTATCGCGCCGGAGCCGATCCCCAGCTCGACCGCGCCATCGCCATGCACGGCGCACTGACCCAGTTCCTCTGCCAGCCGAGTGCGGTGACGATCGACATCGAGTCCAGCTTTCTGGAACTGGCGCAACTGCTGACACCGGTGACTGCCGCGTGACGACCGAACGCGCCCGGCTCAAGCGATTGCAGCGGCTAGAACGCATCCGCGCGGTCGCCAAACGGGCTGCGGCCGCCGAGGCCGCCAGCGCCGAAGGCGCGCGGTCGCAGCTCGAGGCACTGGCCGCGCGCACCCTCGCCATGGCCAGCGACTATGCCCGCCGCAGCGAGCCCACCGACGGCGCGGCGCTGCAACAGTTGGTCCGCTTTGCCGGCGGCCTGCAAGGCATCAGCGCCAGCACCGCCAGCGACGCCGCCCAGGCGCGCCATCTGGCCGATGCCAAGCTCGCCCTTCTCGCCCAGGCCGAACGGCATCGCTCCGCTATTGCAGACCGCGCCGAATCCCAGGCGCGCGCGCTTGCCAAGGTGCCGCTGCAACCCGCGTCAGGGCCACGGCGCGGGTTTGGCACGGGTCTTGAATAGACCTTCGTAAGCGCCGCGAGGAAGCCAAGCCAATGATCCCAACTGCCAGCCTGCCTGCCGCCGCCAACTTGCCGGTGGCGATCAATCTGCCGGGCGACGGCGGAGGTGATGGCACCTTTGCGGCGCAGTTTGCCTTGCTTCTGGAAACCGTGACCGGATTGTCGGAAGCTGACAGCAGCAGCAACGGCCCGATCGCGCCCACGCGCGTCAGTGCCCCGCAAGCGACACCGCACCCGGCAAGCGGCAAAGCTTCCGGCAAACCGGGCGGCAAGGCTTTGCCGGAAAGCCCGGAGCGGGCTGCTACCCTGGCAACAGAACCGGCCGACGAGGCACAGCAAGCCGCCGAGACATCCAGCGGGAACGGGGCTGGAACGGCGGATAGTGGACACTTGTTTACCCTGCCCCTGCCCCTGCCCCTGCCCTTGCCCCTGCCTCCCCTCGCCGTGCCGGTCGCACCAGCACCAGCCGGGAACCTATCCCTGCCCGACCAACAGGTTCGCACTGCCCCCCAGCGCTTGCCGACCGCAGTCGGGCTGATAGTGCCCGCCACCATTACGTTCCAGCAGGCCTCGACCGATGCCGCTGCGGCGGTTCCGTTTGTTGCCGCAGGTCAAACCGCCGCCGGAGCTGGCGGATCGATTGTCATTCCCCCTGTGGTGCTTGCCCAGCCGCAGTTCGCCGAATTGGCAAAGGCATCCCCCGGGCTCGTGACGACCGCCACGCTGGTCCTGCCGTCGGTCGGACCCGTTGCGATGCCCGGGACTCCCGTCGCGGGCGAAGGAACAGCAACGGCCACGCCAGTCGTTCCTGCACCCGCCTTGCAGTTCGCCATGCCGCTGGCGCGGCCTGCCACCTCTCCTGTCATTGGCAAGCTGACACACATCGCCGAACCCAATTCATTGCCCAAATCCGCTGATGCCGGCCATGCCCCAGCGCTTGCCCCGAGCATTGCGGCTCTGGTGCCAGCAGTGGTCGCCGCCAAAGGCGATGCCGCTGCCCCGCCCGCAGGTCCGCCGCTGACAGCCGAGGTGGTTGCTGCCCCGGCGACCAGCGAGCCCATCGCCGCCCCGCCCGCTGGTGCCGCGCCTGCATTGTCGTCCCCGGTCCAGACGGTATCAACCCACGCCGCCGCAACTCAGGCCCCCGCTCCGCACGACTTCGCCGCGCTGATCGACCGGCTGGTCGAAGCGCGCCATGCCGCTCAGGCAACGCTCGCCAGCCAGACTGTCCAGGCCGCAGTCAATCATGCCGAATTCGGACCTGTCACGCTCCAGTTCCAGCAGGATGCCGCCGGATTGAGCGTCACCGTTGTCAATGCCGACCCCGAATTGTCCCGCGCGGTGCAAGCCGCAAACCCCGCCAGCCAAGGCGCGGCGAGCCACGAGTCCGGTCAGTCGGCGCAGCGTCACGATGGCAGCGCAGGTCAGCCGCATGCGCAGGCCCAACAGCGTGGCGCGTCCCAGCAACGTCCGTCTTCCGAGCCGCAACGCGTGGACAACCGTGCACCGCAGCCTGGCGAACCGGACGAAAGCGGGCCGCGCACCGGCATTTTTGCCTAACCCTTAACCCCTGTTGAGAGACCACAAATGAGCAGCGAAAAAAGCGAAAAAGACCAGGACGCCAAGCCCAGGAAGGGCAAGGGCATGCTGGTGAAACTGCTGCTCGGCCTCGGGCTGATCGGTGCCGGCGGCGGCGGGGTGTTCGGCATGGTGCAGGCCGGGATGCTTGGCGGCCATGGCGAGGCCAAAAAGGAAGACAACCACCCGCGCCTGGTCAAGAAGGGCGAGGAAGACCCCTATGCCCCCAAGGCCGAGGGCGGCAAGGAAGGCGAAGGCGCGCCGCCCGAAATCGCGGGCGAGGGCGGCAGTGAATATCGCACCGCCTATTACAGCTTCAGCGAGGATTTCACTTCCAACCTAAGCCATTCGCAAGCGCTGGTGCAGATCAGCCTCGCCGCTTCCACGCGCCGCGACGGACGGGTGCTGATGTGGATGAAGAAGCATGAACTCGCCATCCGTTCCGCGCTGCTCGCGGTGCTCGCCGAAACCGCTGAGGCCGATGTCTATACCATGCAGGGCAAGGAGCAGCTGCAACGCCGGCTGACCGCCGCGATCAACAAGGTGCTGACCGAAACCGAGGGCTTCGGCGGCATCGACGCGGTCTACTACAAATCGTTCCTGGTGCAGTAAGGTGAAACCCGAACGCGCCTTTATCGCCGAGCGCGCCCTCGCGCGGCATTGCCCCGAGCTGCTGCGCGCCGCGACGCCGCCGGGCGACCTGATGCCGCTGCTGGCCAGCGCCGGCGCGCGGCTGGCGTGCGGACTCGGCGCGGTGCTCGCCCCGCTGACCGGCCATGAGATACCCGAAGTGAGCGCCGAGCCGCCGCGCGCATGCACTTTCGACGAGCTTGCCGGCGAGATCGCACCGCTCGCGGCCAACAGTTTGCTGGTGGTCGGCACCGGGGCCGTGCCGCTGCTGGTTTCGATCGAGGCCGCGGCGGTGCTGCGCATGGTTGACCGGGCGTTTGGCGGCCGCGGCGAGGCCCCCCGGCCGATGCCCGAAACGTTCCCGCTTTCCGCCGAACTGATGACCGCCAGGCTCGAAACCCTTGTGATCGCAGCGCTCGCCGCTGCCCTTGGCCTGGGCGCGCTCCATGCGGCGCGGCGCGAGGGCAGTCTTGCCCTGCTCGCCCCGTTTGCAGCGGACACGAAACTCGCCATACAGCGCTACACCATCGCCGAAGCCGCTGGCGCGAGCTGGACCCTGACCACCGCTCTGCCACTCGATGCCCTTCCCGGCCTGTTTGACGCCGCGTCACGCCCCGCCCCGCCGCGCCATCCGCGCGCCGCCGCCAACCCTGCCGAAGCCCCTTATGGCGGGCTGGAATTGAGCCTCAGCGCGGTGCTGGTCGATATGGCCATACCGGTCATGACTCTGTCCGCGCTCACCCTCGGCCAGGTTCTCCCGGTCGCCATTGCGCGCTCGGTGCCGCTGCAAGTGGGCGGCAAGACCATTGCTCATGGCACTGTCGGCGCGCTCGACGAGCGGGTCGCGGTGCAGATCACCCACGCATTTTGACGAGGCAAGGAACCCCCGAATGACCATCCATCCCCGCGGCTTCGACTTCCTCAAGGACGTCGACGTGCGCCTCTCGGTCGAACTCGGCCGCACCCGGATGACGCTGAAGGATGTGCTCGCACTGTCCGAGGAAAGCGTCGTCGTGCTCGACCGGCTGACCGACGAACTGCTCGACGTCATGGTCAATGGCAAGCCGATCGCCAAGGGCGAGGTCGTCGCCGAAGGCGGGCGTTTCGGCCTCCGGATCGTCGAACTGCTGGGCGAAGCGCAGCCGGTAGCGACAGGAGCGGCGGGCTGATGCTGTGGTACATTCTCAAGCTGGCGGTGCTGCTCCCGCTGATCGGGCTCTTGGCCTGGGGCAGCCTCAGGTTCGCGCAAAAAATGCAGGCGCGGGTTTCGGGCGGGGCTTCGGTGGCGAAAACGGTGCGGATTGTCGAAACGCTGATGCTTTCGCCCGGCCTCAAGCTGGCGGTGATCGAGTTTCACGGGCGGGAGATTTTGGTGTCGGCCTCGCGGACCGGGTTGACCCGGCTGGCGGAAGCGCCGGGCCGGGAGGTCGGGTCGTGATCGAAAGAAGGATGGTTCGCGCGGAGACGCGGAGACGCGGAGAATTTGTGCCGGCGACGAAGCCGCATTGTAACTCTGGAATAATTTCAATCGGCATCGGCCTGTCGAAGTGCCTGCGGTGCTTGACGATCCCTCCGCGCCTCCGCGCCTCCGCGCGAACCCTTTTTACTGTCTTTGCCCTCACCGTTTTGCTCGCCCCGACCCTCGCCCATGCGCAAACCGCCATCCCCGGCGCGCTCGACCGGGCGTTCGGCGCGATCCAGGGCGCGCCGGGCGCGGGCATGAGCATGTCGCTCCAGCTGCTCCTGATCATGGGGCTGCTGACCCTGCTGCCCAGCCTGGTGCTAATGATGACCAGCTTCACCCGCATCCTGGTGGTGCTGGCGATCCTGCGGCAGGCGATCGGCCTGCAACAGTCGCCGCCCAACCAGGTGCTGATCGGGCTGTCGCTGTTCCTCTCGCTGTTCATCATGGCCCCGACTCTGGAGCAGGTGAACGCCAATGCCATCGCGCCTTATGCCGCCGGCACGATCAATGCCGAACAGGCGATCCAGCAAGGCGGCCGCGAATTCCACCAGTTCATGATCCGCCAGACCCGCGAGCGCGACCTCGCGATGTTCGCCCAGATGGCCAAGGCTCCCAAGTTCGCGCGGTCCGAGGACGTGCCGTTCTCGATCCTGCTGCCGGCTTTCGTCACCAGCGAGCTGAAGACCGCGTTCCAGATCGGCTTCATGCTGTTCCTGCCGTTCCTGGTGATCGATCTCGTGGTCTCCTCGGTGCTGATGGCGCTGGGCATGATGATGATGTCGCCGACCATCGTCTCGCTGCCGTTCAAACTGCTGCTGTTCGTGCTGATCGATGGCTGGGCGCTGCTCATGGGCAGCCTTGCGGCGAGTTTTGGGTGATGCGAACGGGTTTTCCTTACAACCGCACGATTGCTCTCCCCTCCCGCAGGCGGGAGGGGTCGGGGGTGGGTCAGAGTCCGGCGGGGAGAAGTAATCGTCATAGTTCCACGTGCCCACCCCTAACCCCTCCCGCTTGCGGGAGGGGAATCTGATGAACGAAGCCCTCCCCCTCCTCGCGCTGGCCGACAGGATGCTGTGGGTCACCGCGCTCGCTGCCGCGCCGGTGCTGCTCGCCGCGCTGGCGGTCGGGCTGGTAATCGGCATCGTCCAGGCGGCGACCTCGGTCAACGAGCAGACGCTGACCTTCGTGCCCAAGCTGGCGGTCACCGCGCTGGTGCTGGTGGTATTCGGTGCATCGATGATGGGGCTGGTCGGCGATTTCGCGCAAGAGATCTTCGCGGCGATCGCCCGGGGACCGGCGTGAACGCGCTCCACTTCGGCTTCGGACCGCTCGAGGCCGAGTTCTGGCGGCTGCTGTTCGCCATGACCCGGATCGGCGCCGCCATGCTCGCCGCGCCATTTTTCGGCGCGGGCTCGGTGCCGCCGCAAGTGCGGGTGATCGCCAGCGGGGCGATTGCCGTGCTGATCTGCGCGTGGACGCCACTGGCCGCGCCGCCGGCGCTGTTTTCCGCCGCCGGCATGCTGATCCTCGCGGGCGAGGCGCTGATCGGGCTCTCGCTCGGCTTCGTGCTCCAGCTCGCCTTCGCGGCACCGACCATCGCCGCCGAGACAATCGGCGGGGCGATGGGCATGGCCATGGCCACGGCGGTCGATCCACACAGCGGCGCGCATTCGCCGGCGCTGGGCCAGTATTTCGCGGTGGTGCTGACCCTCGTGTTCTTCGGCACCGGCGGGCACTTGCAGTGGATCGCGCTGCTGGTCGAAAGCTACCGCATCTTCCCCCCTGGCGAGACGTGGCTGGGCGCAGCCAAAGTGACCGAGATTGCTGGCTTCGCCGCGACCATGTTCGTCACCGCCGTCGCTATTGCCCTTCCCGTCACCTTGGTGCTGCTGCTGGTGCAGCTCGCCACCGGCGTGCTCAGCCGCTCGGCCCCGGCGCTCAACCTGTTCGCGCTGGGGCTTCCCGCCGGAGTGCTCGCCGGCCTCGCCGCGCTGATCGCCGCCGCGCCGATGCTGGGCGACCGCATGGCCGATGTCGCCGCCGAGGCCGTCGCAAGCGCGCAGGCAGTGCTCGCGCGATGAACGAGGACAGCGGCGAGAAAAGCTTTGCGCCAAGCGCAAAGCGCAAGAGCGATGCCGCCAAACGCGGCGATGTGCTGCGCAGCCGCGAGCTGGCGGTGGCGGCGACAATGCTCGTCGGCGCGGCCTGGCTGGCCTTGGCCGGTCCGTGGATCCTTGGCATTTTCGCTGAGGTGCTGCGCGGCGGCTTCACCTGGGATCGCGCGGCGATCGACCAGTTCGCGCCAGGCAGGATTTTGCTCTCGCTGATACTGCTGGCGCTGCCGCCGGTGCTGCTGCTCGGCGCGCTGGTGATCGCGGCCAGCCTCGCCTCGCAGCTGGGCTTTGGCGAGGGCCGCTGGGTTCCGGGCAACCTTGCGCCCAAAGCCTCGCGGCTCGATCCTGCGGCGGGGCTCAAGCGCATGTTTGGCCCGACCGGCTGGATCGAGATCGCCAAGGGGCTCGCCAAGGTGCTGCTGCTGGGCACCATCGCCTGGTTCTGGGCGCGCGGCCATCTCGCGCCGCTTTTTTCATTGGGCGACGGCGATCTCGCCGCATCGCTCGCCGGTGGCTGGCAGGCGATCACCTCGCTGTTGCTGGTCCTGTCTCTGGGCCTGGTGGTCATCGCGCTGGTCGATTTCCCGATTCAGCTGCTGCGGCGCCTGATGCGCCTGCAAATGAGCCATCAGGACATGCGCGACGAGCACAAGGAAGCCGAAGGGTCTCCCGAGAAAAAGGCGGCGATCCGACAGCGCCAACGCCAGATCGCGATGGGCGGCGTCGCCCATGCCATGCGCGAGGCGCAGTTCGTGATCACCAACCCCAGCCATTTTGCCGTCGCCATGGCCTACGACCCGCTGAAGGCCGCCGCCCCGCTGGTGCTCGCCAAGGGACGCGGCGAAAAGGCGCTGGCGATGCGCCAGCTGGCGGCCGAACTGGCGGTGCCGTGCCTCGAGTATCCCGCGCTCGCCCGCTCGGTCTATTTCACCACCCGCGAGCGGCAGGTGATCCGCGAGGAACTTTACGCCGCCGTCGCGTCGGTGCTCGCTTTCGTGCTGTCGCTCAAACGCGGCGAAGCGCCAGCGCGACCGCATATCGATGTGCCACTATCGTTGCGCTTCGACGGCGAGGGAAGGCGCGATCCGGGGTCTGGATAGAGTTTCGCGCAGAGGCGCAAAGCAAGCAGAGATCGCAGAGAGGCGATTTTGCGCCGCAGGCGCTGGTGCTCCATCCACAATCCGGTTTGCTGCAACGCCGGAACGACAATGGGCTTCGCCCAATGCAAGACATCTCCGCGATCTCTGCTCCCTTTGCGCCCTCTGCGCGAAACCTTCCTTGCTTAACCCAGGCCATGAACCGCCGTCCTTCCACTCATGGAAACCACCAGCGCCACATCCACCGCCACCCAGTCGCTCGTCACCGCGCTCGGCGGCGGCAGCGGCATCGACATGGCGGCACTGGCGAGCAACATCGCCGTGGCCCAGTTCGCTGCGCGGTCGGACCGGCTCACGGCCAGGGTCGAAACGCTCGACGCGCAGATTTCCTCCGCCTCCACTCTCAAATCGATGCTGCTCAGCCTGGCAAGCTCGCTGGGCGAACGCGTGCGCATCGGCGACCTGTCGCCGCAGCCCCAGCTGTCGAACGCCGCTGTCGCCAAGGCCTCGCTATCGGGCACGGCGCAAGCGCGGGGGAGCTACACGCTCGAGGTGTCGGCGCTCGCTGCCGCGCAGACCCTGGCGAGCCCGGCCTATGCCGCCGTCACCAGCCCCGCCGGCGCAGGCACGCTGACGCTGCGCTTCGGCACCATCGCTGGCGCGGGCTTCACCGAGGATGTCGCGCATGCGCCGGTCGCCATAACCATCGCCAGCGGCGCGACGCTGGCCGATGTCGCCGGCGCGATCAATGCCAGCGGTGCGGGTGTGTCCGCCTATGTCGCCAATACCATCGACGGCGCCAAGCTGGTGCTAAAGGGCGCGAGCGGCGCGGCCAGCGGCTTTGTGCTCGAGGCGAGCGAAGCCGTCGGAGAAGCGGGCCTGGCAAATCTCGCCTGGTCCCCCGCCGCGCCCGTCGGGCGGCTACTGTCCACCGCGGCCGACGCCCAGTTCAGCATCGACGGACTGGCGATGACCTCGCCCTCCAACTCCCTCAGTGACCCGGTTCCGGGGGTCAAGCTGGTGCTCGGCGCGACCAACGTCGGCGCGCCGGCGCAACTCACCTTCAGCGATCCCGCCGCCGCGATCACCACCGCGATGCAGGATCTCACCGCCGCGCTCAACGAGGTCGCCGGCGAGCTCGCCAAGGCCGCCGATCCCAAAACCGGCGAACTTGCGCGCGACAGTGGCACCATGGCGCTCAAGCGGACCTTATCCTCGCTCGCCGGGCGGATCATCATGCCCGGAGCAACCGCCGGCGCGCCTTCAACGCTGGTCGATCTTGGCCTCACCACCCAGCGCGACGGCACCTTCACGCTCGACGCACGGCGGCTGACAGCGACGCTCAAGACCGATCCGGCAGGCGCGGCGGCGATGTTCACCAATGGCCTGTTCGGTGTCTATGCAACCATCGACAGCATTTCGCGCGCCATGTCTGCGCCCGGCGATCCCGGCACGCTGGCGGGCTCGATCACCCGCTATACCGCCCAGCGCACCCGCGCCAGCGCGGACCAGACCAAGCTTGCCGAGCAGCAGGAAGCCTTGCGCGCGCGGCTGGTCCAGCGCTTCGCGGTATCCGACAGCCGCATCGGTGCATCGAAATCAACGCTGTCACTGCTGCAGAACCAGATCGACGCGTGGAACGCGCAAAGAAACTAGTAAGGCCTGGAAATGCCACAAACGTAACCTCAGAATTCCGCTCATCCTGAGCTTGTCGAAGGACCCTCGTGTTCCTGCGGGCTCACCGCAAAAACCCTGTGCTTCGACAAGCTCAGCATGAGCGGGTCCGTTACAAGTTTATCGTAATTGCTCCAGGAGCTTCCGATGCTCGCCATGCGCAATCCCGACGAGGCCTATCGCCGGGTCGATTTCGACGCCCGGGTGAAAGGTGCCGATCCGCGCCAGCTGGTGGCGCTGTGCTATGAGCGGGCCGGGGCGGCGCTGTCCGCCGCACTGTTCGCCGATGCCGCCGGCAACAACCAGACCAAGAGCCAGGCACTCACGCGTGCGCTTTCGGCGATCACCGCGCTGCAACTGGGCATCGCCGGCCAGGACGGGGTCGCCGCCGCGCTGCGTCAGTTCTTCGGTGCAGTGCGTCAGCGGCTGCTCGACTGTGCGCTGGCCTTCGACGCCGAGGAGATTGCCGCGATCCGCCGCGACCTTGCCGACATCGCCGCAGCGCTCACTCGCGCCGAAACGGATTTATAGTGGCAGCCATGCCTGCGCCCCAGATTGCGTAATCCCGCGCCAATGGCGGCGCTAAGCCTCGAAAACGGAGCGAACCCGCCGCGCCGAAGCGGCCCGGACGGCATAAGTCCCTAGGCGTAAATCGCTAGGGGGTTCCATGGATCGCAGCACCAGCCTGATGCTTATCGACAGCGACATGCGCCGCCGCGCCGCCGTCTGTCACGAGCTGTCCGCCAGCGGCATCCATGTCGAACCGTTCGAGGATACCGACGAAATCAAACAGCGCTGGCCTCGCGGCGGCACTATTTTGGCCGAAGACGCCGATGGCAACATCCCCGACCTGATCGAGCACATGACCGAGGCCGGCTGCTGGCTGCCGGTGATTGCCTTCCGCGAGCAACCGAGCACGGCCCGCGTCGTCCACGCGATCATGGACGGCGCGGTGGACTATCTCGAATGGCCCGCAGGTCCCGAGGAAATCGCCGCCACCCTTGCCGATGTCGATACCAATTCCGCCCGGATCGGCAGCCTTCGCTTGCGCGAGGCCAAAGCGCGCAGCCGGGTCCGCAAGCTTACCCGGCGCGAACGCGAAGTGCTCACCGGCGTCGCGGCGGGCCTGTCCAACCGGCTGATCGGCGAACAGCTGTCGATCAGCCCGCGCACGGTCGAAATCCACCGCGCCAACATGCTCACCAAGATGGGCGCGAACCACACCTCGGAGGCGATCCGCATCGCCATCGAGGCCGCGCTGGTCGCCTAGCAGGCGATCGGCATCCCCGGGCCGGTGCCCCACACCCCGGCCCACCTGTCCGCCCCTCCGCCCCCGCCCCCTGCCGGAGGGGCGGATTTGGCTGGCGGACCGGGCGACAACTCTCCCCGACATCCTGCGGTCCAAAAGACGCTTGCGTCGCGGGGCCAATGCGGGAAAACCGGCGCGATAAGCACCATCGGGAGAGACTTGCCGTGAACCGCCCATCCAGCCGCCACCTCGTCGCGCCCGAATTGCTTGGTGTGATCGACCTGATTCCGCCGATGGATTTCTTCGAGCACGGCATCGACGCGGTCCGCAGCGGCATGACCGGGCGCGAACTGCCGCCGCTGCCCGAGGCGCTCGAAGCGGTGCCGTGCGAAGAACGCCTGATTCCCGGCGCGCCCGGCGATCCCGATGTGCGAGTGCTGCTTTACACGCCGCCCTCGACGGCAGCCGCCGTGCGCCCGGCCGTGCTTGAAATCCACGGCGGCGGCTTCGTCATTGGCAATGCCGACATGGGCGACGCCGCCAACCGGGCAATGGTGCTGGCGCTGGACTGCGTCATCGTCTCTGTGGACTATCGCCTCGCCCCCGAGACGGCGTGGCCCGGCTCGCGCAACGACAATTTCGCGGCGCTGTGCTGGCTGGCGGACAATGCCGCGCAGCTCGGCGTCGATCCGGCGCGCATCGCCATTTCCGGCGGCAGCGCCGGCGGCGGCCATGCCGCGGCGCTGGCGCTGCACGCGCGCAACGAGGCACGCGCGGGGCGAGCGGCACCGGCGATCTGCTTCCAGTTGCTCGACTACCCGATGCTCGACGACCGCACCTGCATCGATCCCGATCCGCATCCCTTCGTCGGCGAGTTCGTCTGGACACCCGAGAGCAACCAGTTCGGCTGGCAGGCGCTGCTCGGAGTCGAGCCGGGCAGCGCCGGCGTCGATGAGACCGCTGCCCCGGCCCGCGCGACCGACCTTAGCGGCCTGCCGCCGACCTATATTGCGATTGGCGCGCTCGACCTGTTTCTCGAGGAGAGCCTCGAATACACCCGCCGCCTGACCCGCGCCGGCGTGCCGGTCGAGCTGCATGTCATTCCCGGTGCCTATCATGGCTCGGGCATGGCCTTCGATGCGCCGCAATCGAAGCTGGCGGCCGAGCTGCGACTGAGGGCTCTGGCGCGAGGTCTGGGGGTGGAACGGGCCGCAATTTAGGTCCAGATGAGAACGCGATGAATTATCTTCGATCCCCCGCGAAAGCGGAGGCCTCGTGCGGCTGGGCGAGCTGTCCCGTTTGCCTGCCTGAGGTCCCCGCCTTCCGGCCAATGGCCGGAGTTTATCCTGAGCGGCTGGCTTGCCAGCCAGCCGAAGGGCGGGGAAACCAGGTTTTTCAGATTGAGCGCAACATCTAGCCCTCGCCCACGCCCGGCAGTTCCTCGAACATCACATGATATTCGCGGTGCTGGAAGCGCCAGCCGTCCGCCTGCCGTACCAGCCGGTCCTCATAGCGCCCGGTCAGCCGGTAGCTGCCCTCCGCCATTGCGAGTCGCTCCTGGGCGATGGCCCGCGCCCGGGCGTTGTTGCCCGCGACCTCGATCGCGCAGATCTGGGAGAAGAATGACGTGGCGCTGACCGGAGCCATCAATTCGTCCCACCTGGCCCCGATCGCGGCGAGGCCCGCTTCCTCGAAATAGTGCGTCTTCCAAACCGCATCCTCGGTCCACGGGGCGAGCCATGCGACGCGATCCATGCGGTTGGCACCGTCGGCATAGGCATCGTAGAGCTCGCGGATGGCGATGCGGTCCTCAAGCGGGCCGGTGAAGGTCATCGGTGTCTCTCCCACAGTCTGGTGCGGCAAGCTTGCCTGTGCCGCACGCTCAGGGCAAGCTGGCAATCTCGCGGCGCTATTTCCTGCTTAACGGCCGGTAACCCGATTTCGTAAGTCCGCGTTAAGCGCCCTGTCCGGACTATCCTGCCGGCGGGCGATGCTTGATCAGACGGGGGAATTGAGGAGCACGATCATGGCGGCACGACTGGCAATTGTCCTGAGCGGCGGCGGTGCCAAGGGTGCCTTCCAGGTCGGCGTGCTCGACGCCCTGATCACCAAGCACGGAGTCAGGCCCCAGATCGTCGTCGGCACCTCGACCGGGGCGATCCAGGCGCTGGCGGTGGCGCAAAACGACGTTCCCGCGCTGGTCGAAGTGTGGAGCGGGCTCAAGGGCAACAGCGATATCTACACCGGGCGCTCGGGGATCATTGGCGGGCTTCTCGGCGACAAGGCGCTTTATGGCACCGCGCCGCTGCGCAAGCTGCTCAAGAAATTCTACGATCCGGCCAAAATCGCCGCCTCGGGGATCGAGTTGCGGCTCGGCGTGGTCAACCTGCAGACCGGCGAATTCCAGCTGGTTGCGCAAAATGCGCCGGGGCTCGACAACTGGGTCTATGCCAGCTGCGCCATGCCGGTGTTCTTCGACCCGTTGCAAACCTCCGACAAACAGCAATGGGTCGATGGCGGGGTGCGCGATGTTACCCCGCTGGGCGCGGCGCTCGAACTCAACCCCAGCGGTGTCCTGGTGATCCGCGCCTCGCCCGCGACCAACATCGAGCCGCCCAAACACTATGACAGCCTGGTGCCGATCGGGCTGCGCGCGGTGAACCTGCTGCAGGCGGAAGTCTCGCGCAACGATCTGCAGAACGCCTCGCTGATCAATGACATGCTGGCGGCGCGCGACAAGCTGTTCACCGGGCTCGAAGCCGCCGGCATCCCGGCGGCGCAAGCGAGCAAGCTGCTTTTGCCGCTCGACACGCAACTGGCGAAATACCGCTTTGCCCAGATCCGGGTGATCGAACCTGCGGAACCGTTTTCCGATACGCTGGAATTCGACCCCAAGAAGATCGCCAAGGCCATCGATGCCGGCCGCGCGGCGGTCGATGACAACTGGGCGACGATCCAGCCGCTGGTGGGGTGAGCAGCCCTACCGCATCAGCAGGATCGAAATCCGCCGGTTTCGCGGGTCCGCCGGATTGTCCAGGATCAAGGGCTCGCGCGCCGCGACGCCCTCGATGCGGGCGAAGCGGGCTTCGGGAATCATCCGGCGCTTGAGCTCCTGGCGGGTCGCCTCGGCGCCGGCCTGCCGACAAGGACCAGTTGTTCGCGGCCAGCCCCGGCCGCCACGGCAGCGAATTGGTGTGGCCGCGGATCGACAGTCCGCCGCCTTCGGGCCCGACCACTTCGGCGATGACGCGCAGCAGCTCGCCCGCCTCGGGGGTGAGGATGGTCGTGCCCATGCGGAACATGGCGAAATCGGCGTCATCGACCAGATCGATGCGGATACCCTCGGCAGTATCGACCAGGCGCACCTGGCGGGCGAGCTTGAGCAGTTGCTGGGTCGATTGCAGCTTGGCTTCAAGTTGCTGCCTGACGTGGTTCATCTGCCTGGCCCGGGCGCTGCCTTCCTTTGGCCCGCCGGTGGCATCACGCGGAATGGTCAGCGACTTGGTGCCGGTCTGCCCGGCGCGGTGGGGGTAGTTGTCGACATCGGTGATCGACGAACCGCCAAGCAGGCCGCTGGCCCCCGCGCTTTCCTGGCGCAGCTTGACCAGCGTCGGCGTGAAATAGTCGGCAATGCCCTTGCGCTGCTTCTCGGTGGTCGCACCCAACAGCCACAACAGCAGGAAGAAAGCCATCATCGCCGTGACGAAATCGGCATAGGCGACCTTCCACGCACCGCCATGATGCCCGCCGGCAACGACGGTGATTTTCTTGACGATGACCGGCGGCGGGGTCTCGTTCTTGCCGCGCTTGGGGGTGGCCATGGCTTACATATCCCCGAAAGCGGTAGGGCGAATTTCCCCTCCCGCAGGCGGGAGGGGTTGGGGGTGGGCCTTTCGAAGCTCGTGCTGTGCCGCGCCCACCCCTAACCCCTCCCGCCTGCGGGAGGGGGAATGCAAATGTGATTCTGACCACTCCATCACTACTTGCCCCGCAATGCGTCGAGCATTTCCGACAGCCCGGGGCGGAAGGCGTGGCCGAGCCCGGAGCGTGCGCTTTCGACCACCAGCGGTTGCGGCCAGCCATGCAGACTGGCGATCACCACTTGCTTGACCGCGTGGAATATCTGTTCGTCGGCTTCGAGAATCTGTTTCAGCCGCCCGGCCATCGGCGCGACGATGCCGTAAGCCAGCAGCACCCCCAGGAAAGTGCCGACCAGCGCCGAACCGATCATCCCGCCGAGCACGCTTGGCGGCTTGTCGATCGAGCCCATGGTCTTGACGATACCCAGCACCGCAGCGACGATGCCCAACGCCGGCAGGCCGTCCGCCAGCGTGGTCAGCGCATGCTGCGGTTCGTGCATTTCGTGGAAATGCGATTTCAACGCATTGTCCATCACTTCTTCGACCGCATGCACTTCGAGCGTGCCCGACGAGACCACGATCAGGGTCAGCGTGTCGGCAATCAGCGCGATCAGCGGCTGGTTGGCGAGCAGGCGGGGAAACTCGGCGAAGATTGCCGAATTGGCCGGGTCCTGGACATGACTTTCCATCGCCACCGGCCCTTCCGAGCGCAGCAGCTTCATCAGCCGCGTGGTCAGGATGATGGCATCGATATGGTCTTGCCGGCTGTGCCTCGGCCCCTTGAATATCTTGGCGAAACCGGAGCCTATGGCTTTGAGTTCGTGCATTGAATTGCCAGTGACCGTCGCGCCGATGGCAGCGCCGCCGATGATCAGCATCTCGTGCGGCAGGGCGTGCATCACCGGCCCCAGCGCGCCGCCGGTCAGCGCGAAGCCGCCGAACACCATGACCAGCAGGATAACGACACCGATGGCAGCAAACATGGGACTGGGCCTTCCTGGACCGATTTGGCGATGCGGATCAGCGGATCAGGTCGAACAGGCTGAGGCTGGCAAGCTTGACGAAGCTTGCCTGGCTGGCTTCGAGTACCAGCATGACCTCCTGCAGCCCGGTGATCGTCGCGGCGAGATCGGTCGCGCCGATGTCGGCCTCTTCGCTCGCATTGAGTTCGGACAGCGTCGTGCGGCGTTCGCTGGTCAGCTCGATCCAGGCGAGCCGCGCGCCGATCTGGGTCTGGCCGGTGGTCACTGTGTCGAGCGCTTCGCCCAGCGGAGCCAGCGCATCGCGCGCCGCCTGCGCCGGATCGGTGGCCGCGCCTTGCAACGCTTCGCCGAGCGTCTTGACCAGCGCCATCAGGTCGGTCGGCGATCCTGCCACGGAAAAGCTCAGGAATTCGGGCCCGGTCAGCCCGCGCCGCACGCTCTGGCCATCGCCCAGCGGCAGATTGCCGGCGCTGGCGGTGCCTGCATAGCTGGCATTGCCAGCGGCATCGACCGAGTAGGCCTGGCCCGAGGTCTCGCCGCCGAACAGCGCGTGCCCGGTCGAATCGCGGGTGTTGGCCAGCGCGACGATGCTGCCGTGGATTTGCAGCAGCTCGTCGCCGATCGCGGCGCGCTGGCTGGACGTCAGGGTGTCGTTCGCCGCCTGGGTAGTCAGTTCCTGCGCCCGCACGATATAGTCGCCAAACGTGCTCAGCGCGGTGTCGGCGAGCTTGAGGTCGGCGCTGGCGCGGTTGGCACTGGCCACGTCCACGCTGGAAAACTCGGCACTGCGCGCCAGCACGCGCAGCCGCGAGGCGGCGACGGGGTTGTCTGACGAGCGCGCCAGGCGCGAACCGCTGCCCAGCTGCGCTTGCAGGCTCTCGGCCTGTTTGCGCAGCGCCGCCATGTCCATGGTCGAGCGTTCGTAGAAGGCGCTGGTCGAGCTGGCGATCAGGGTCATGGCATCAGTTTCCCAAACCAAGGAGGGTGTCGAAGATGTTGGAGGCGGTCTGGATCGCCTTGGCCGAAGCCTGGAAGGCCTGCTGGTAGCGGATCAGGTTCGCCGCCTCGTGGTCGAGATCGACCCCGGCCTGGGCCGAGAGCGCGATGCGGGCATTGCCGGCGATGGTGTCGAGCGCGTCGCGCGTCACCGTGCGCCCGGCAACCGTGGCGGAAATGTCGAAGATCAGCGCATCCATTGCGCCGGCCGGGTCCGAAACGCCGAGTGCGCCGCGCAAGGCACCGAGATTGCCGGGATCGCGGCTGTTGGCCCCGGCCCCGGCGGGCGCGGTGGCAAGTTTAGCCCCGTCCTCGAAAGCGAGCGCCAGGCTGGCCGCATCGGTGCCGGACAGCAACGGCTGCCCGGCACTGCCGTCGAGCGCGACGCCATTGGCCTGCGCGGAGTTGACCGTGGCGATCAGTCCGGCGGCGATGGCGTCGAGCCCGGTCCTGACAGCGGCGAGCTTGACCAGCGCCTGCGCCTTGCCGGCGAGCGAGCCGCCCGACAGCGTCAGCGCGGCCGCGCTCAGCGTGAAAGATACCGTGCCATCGCCGGCCGTTGCCATGGCGAGGCTGCCAGACGCGCCACCGGCGACCATCTGTGGCCCGGCACTCCCGCCAAGGCGCACCTCGACCGTGTGGTTGGCGGAAAAGGTGGTCGAGACGTCGGCGAATTCGCTCATCCGCTCAAGCAGCAGATCGCGCTGATCGAGCAGCGCGGTCTGGTCGCTCGAAGCATCGGCGGCGCGCGCAAGCCGAAGGTTGACCCGGGCCAGCTCGGCGGCGAACTGGTTGACCTGGGACACGCCATCGGCGGCCTCGAAACGCATGCCGCTGCCCGCCGCATCGAGACTGGTCGCGGCGATGTTCATCGTCCGTGTCATCGTGCGCGCCGCCTCGACCACCGCCGAGCGCAGCGAGGGATCGACCGGATCGGAGGCGAGCTGCTGGAGCGACGCCTCGAACTTGACCACCGAGGGATAGACGTTGGACTGTTCGACGGCGGTCTGGACATTTTCCAGTCCCGCAACTTCCGCCTGCCCCCGCGCCGCATCGGCCCCGGTGCGGCGCACCTCGGCCTGGCGGAACAGATCGGCGTTGCGCACCACCCGGTCGAGCCGCACGCCCGACAGCGAGATATCGCCGATCCGCCCGAATCCGCCCGCAGAGGCAAGTTCCTCAAGCCGCAGCGAGCGGCGGACATAGCCCTCGGACGAGGCATTGGCGATGTTCTGTGCAGTGACGTCGAGCGAAAGGCGGGCGGCGCGGACACCACTGGCGGCGATCGAGAGGAGGTCTGAGGCCATGGGTCATTCTCCTTTGGGCGACACTTGCGCAGGGCCTTCGACAGGCTCAGGCAGAGCGGGATTTGTGTTTGAACCAACACCCGCTCGTGCTGAGCTTGTCGAAGCACCTCCGCCCAGCCGCGCGCCAAGTTGCGCCTCGATCATCCTGGCGAGGCCGAACGCACCGCGTGTCGCAGCGATGTCAGCGAATTGTTCGTCCTGCATCTGGCGGAAGGTTGCGATGCCTTGCCCGCCGGTGAGATCGCTCCCGCCCAGATCGCTCTTGCGCGCGGCGGCCAGCATCTGGCGCACGAAGATCGCCTCGAAACCACGCGCGGCTTTGGCGAGTGCAGTGTCATTTTCCGCTGGCTCCCCCGCGAAGGCGGGGGCCTCGGGCGCAACACGCGTGGCGGGCGTTTGCGGCCCGAGGCCCCCGCCTTCGCGGGGGAGCACGACATTGGTCAAGGGAGCGATCACGCTGCTCATATCACCACCATCTCGGCCTTGAGCGCGCCCGCCTGTTTCAGCGCTTCGAGGATCGCGACGAGGTCCGACGGGCTCACCCCCAGCAGGTTGAGCGCATCGACGATCCGCGCCAGCGAGGCCCCGCCGCGAAACAGCGCTACGTGGCTTCCGCTCTCGTCGGTGGAGATTGCGCTGTCCTGCTGGACCGCCGTCTCGCCCCGGCTGAGCGGCTGCGGCTGGCTGACGGTGGGGTTTTCCTCGATCCGGACAGTGAGCTTGCCGTGGCTGATCGCGGCGGGCGACAGGCGCACCGCGCTGTTGATCACCACGGTGCCGGTGCGGCTGTTGACGATGACGCGCGCCGGGGTTTCGGCCGGCGTAACCTCGATCATCTCGATCGCCGCCATCAGGCTGGCGCGGGTATCCGCACCCGGCGGCAGGCGCAGCGCAATGGTCACTCCGTCCTCGACCGAAGCAGTGCCAGGAAGACGCCGGTTGATCGCATCGCGCACCCGCGCGGCGGTGAGGAAATCGGCGTTGTTGAGGTTGAAGCGCAGCATGTCGCCGCTCTCGAAGCCGGTCGCTACCGCGCGCTCGACGCTGGCACCGTCGGCGATACGGCCGACGGTGGGGATGTTGACGGTGAGTTGCGAGCCGTCCTTGGCGGAAATTCCGAGCCCGCCGACGGCGAGATTGCCTTGCGCCATCGCATAGATCTGCCCGTCCGCGCCGATCAGCGGGGAGAGGATCAGCGACCCGCCGCGCAGCGACTTGGCCTTGCCGATGGTCGATACGGTGACGTCGATGCGCTGGCCGGGCTTGGCGAAGGCGGGCAGGTCGGCGGTGATCATCACGGCGGCGGCATTCTTGAGTTCGGGTGCCACGCCGGGAGGCAAGGACACCCCCATTCGCCCCGAAACCCCGCGCATCGCCTGCGTCAGGTATTCGAGGTTATCGTCGCCGGTGCCAGGCAGGCCGACGACGATGCCATAGCCGGTTAGCTGGTTCGAGCGCACCCCCTGAAACGCGCCGAGATCGCGCACGCGCTCGGCGTGGGCTGGGAGAGGGAGGAGTGCGAGGATCAGAGCCAACCAGCACCCCGCCCCTCCCGCCAGCGGGAGGGGAGCGAGACTTGCGGAGCGAAGCGAAGATAGTCGCAGCGGGGTGGGCCTTGCGGCCCAACGAGACCTTGCGGTCTCGTGCCCACCCCTAACCCCTCCCGCCAGCGGGAGGGGAAACGCCTTGCGCCACATCACGGGGAAGTCGATCATCCCACCCTCCTCAAAACGGGCTGATCAGGTTGAAGAACCGGCTCAGCCAGCCTTCGCGGCCCGCGCGCTGCACCGCGCCGTTGCCGGAATATTCCACACGCGCGTCGGCGATGCGGGTCGAGACAATGCGGTTGTCGGCATCGATGTCGGCGAGCCGCGCGACGCCGGTAAACTGCACCCATTCCTGGCCCTGGCTGAGCATCATGCGCTTTTCCCCGCGTAGCAGCACGGTGCCATTGGCCCGCACCTCGGCAATGGTCACCGACAGCTCCGAGGAGAAGGTGCTGGTCTGCGTTGCATTGCCCTGACCGTTGAACGACCCCTGCGCCGAGGCTTTAAGGCTGTCCGGGTTGAGCCAGGCGAAGGGGAAGGCCGCCGGCGGAATGATAGACCCCGAGCCGCTGCGCTGGGTCTTGGAGCCGGCGCTCTTGGAACTGGAGGTATTCTCGACCAGCCGGATAATCACCGGATCGCCCACCGCGCGGGCGCGCAGCCCTTCGTGGAGCGCAGCATAACCCGCTGCGGCGTTAAAGATCGAGCCATCCGCCACGCGCGGCGCGGGCGCGGGAAGCGGCATGGCGGCGGCGAACCCGTCGGGCGGGCGCTTGGCGAGTGCGGGTGTGGCGAGGAGTGTCAGTGCCGCAATGGCGATCGCCAAAAGCCCCTCCCCTTCAGGGGAGGGGTTGGGGTGGGGGCTGTCCGCCTGCCGCAAAGTTGCGCCTTTCCGACAGCCCCCACCCCCGGCCCCTCCCCTGAAGGGGAGTGGAGCCAGCTTGTTTGCCCTGGTCATCCTGAACCTCACAGCGTCTGGTTCGCGTTGCGCAGCATTTCGTCGACCGCCGAGATCATCTTCGAATTGATCTCGAAGGCACGCTGGCATTCGATCATGTCGACCATTTCCTCGACGACATTGACATTCGAGCCTTCGAGCATGCCCTGGCGAATGTGGCCGCGCCCGCCTTCGCCCGCCGCGCCCAGTTGCGCCGGGCCGCTGGCGCCGGTTTCCATCAGGAAGTTGTCGCCCGCCGCCTGCAGTCCGGCGGGATTGGCGAAGCTGGCCAGCGTGATCTGGCCAAGCTGCTGCGCTTCGGCGCTGCCCGCGACCGCAGCCGAGACCGTGCCGTCCTGCGCCACGGTGATCGCGCTCGCGCCCTCGGGCACCGAGATCGCCGGCAGCACCGCGTAACCCTGAGCAGTCACCAGCTGGCCTTCGGCGGAACGCGAGAAGTTGCCCGCGCGGGTATAGCCAAGCTGCCCGCCAGGCAGCTGCACCTGGAAATAGCCCGGGCCATCGAGTGCCAGATCGAACGGGCTGCCGGTGGTGTTGATCGCGCCTTGCGTGTCAATCCGGCTGGTCGACTGGATCGCGACCCCGGTGCCAAGGTTGAGCCCGGTGGCGTAGGCGGTCTCGTTCGACGACTGCTGGCCAGCGACCCGCGCGTCCTGATAGGCGAGCGTGGCGAAGTTGGCGCGGTCGCGCTTGAAGCCGGTGGTGCCGACATTGGCGAGGTTGTTTGCGATGACGCGCATCCGCGCGTCCTGGGCCTCAAGCCCGGTGCGGGCGACGTGTAGCGCGGAAGTAGGCATGTTCAAACTCCTGTAAACGCCGGAAGAAAAGGGGACTGTCCCCTATTTAACTGATGCGCATCAATTGCGTGCCGCTCTCGTCGAGCTCTCGCGCGGTGGCGACCATCTTGGTCCGCATGTCATACAGCCGCTGCGCCTCGACCATTTCGACCAGCACTTGCGCGGTATCGACATTCGACTGTTCGAGCGCGCCGGGCTGAACCCGCGCTTCCTCGTCAGCCGGCAGCACGCCGCCGCCGGGGGCGCGGAACAGGCCGGCAAGATCCTTTTCGAGCTGCGAGCCGCGCCAGCTGGCCAGCTTGAGCCGCGCGACCTGCGCCGGCGGCTGGTCTGGATCGCCGGGTCGAAGGCCATCACCGCGCCATCGGGCGCGACCGAAATGCGGCTGCCGAGCGGCACGGTGACCGCGCCGCTTTCACCGATCAGCGGCAGGCCGTCGCCATTCTGGAGCAGGCCCGTGGCCGAGACCGAAAGGTCGCCGCGCCGGGTATAGGCTTCGCCGCCATCGGGGGCCTGCACGGTAAGCATGGCGTCGCCGGTCAGTGCCAGATCAAGCTCGCGCCCGGTCTGTATCAGCGCGCCGGGCTTCATCGACGCGCCACTGACAGCGGCAGCGGTCATCGCCCGCACGTCGGGCGCGCCGCGCGGATCGACCAGCGTCTGCGGCGTCGCGACCATCACCTCGGCGCGGAACCCGATGGTCTGCGCATTGGCCATGTTCGAGGCGATCATCCGCTGGCGCGCCATCGAGGCGTTCATGCCGGAGACGGCGGTATAGATCAGGCGGTCCATTGCTCAGGCCCCTTTTTCATCAGGTCCGCAGGTTGATGCCAACGCGCGTTTACGTGCGCAGGTTGATGATGGTCTGCGAAATCTGCGTCGCGGTATCGATCGCCTTGGCGTTGGCCTGGAAATTGCGCTGCGCGGTAATCAGCCCGACCAGTTCCTCGGCAATATCGACGTTCGAACGCTCGAGCGCGCCCGACAGCAGCTTGCCATATTGGCCGGTGCCCGGCTCGCCATAGCTGGGCGCGCCGGAGAGCCCGTTCGCCTGCCAGTTGGACGAGCCGACCTGGCGCAGGCCAGTGGGGGCGATGAAGGCAGCCAGCGCGGTCTTGCCGACGAACATGTTGGTGCCATCGGCGAACGTGGCGACGATGTTGCCATCGTCACGCACGGTGACCCCGGCAAAGTTGGAGCCCGCGGCATTGACCGAGGGGACCTGGACATCCTGCGGCGTCGTCGAGGTGGAAACGCCGGTAGCGGGATCGACCGGGAATATCTGCAGCCGGTTGTTCTCGCCGTCGTGGATATAGCCCTGCTCGTCCATCACGAAGCTGCCATTGCGGGTGAAATAGGTCTGGCCGGTTATCCCGGCTTTAGTGGTGAAAAAGCCGTCGCCGTTGATCGCCAGATCGAGCGCCGAGCCGGTCTGCTCGATCGGCCCCAGCGCGAAATTCTGGCTGATTGCCTCGACCGTCGCGCCGATGCCCTGGATCAGCTTGGGGTTCGAATAGGCCGAGCCCGCGACAATGTCGGAAAACTCCACGCGGCTCTTCTTGAAGCCGGTGGTTTCCACATTGGCGATGTTGTGGGCGATGACGCCGAGGTCGGTCTGGGCGTTCTTCAGGCCGTTGAGTGAGGTGTAAAAAGACATTGATCGTCTCCTGTTGCAAAAGTCAGATGGGGGTTGTCGCGGCGGCCTGTGCGGCCAGAATGGCGTCGAGCTTGTCGGCCACAGTCTTCAGCGTCTCGTTGATCTGGTTGATCCCGGAGAGCGATGAGAACTGCGCGAGTTGCGCCAGCATGTCCTTGTTATCGACCGGGTTGGTCGGGTCCTGCTGCTGCAATTGCGTTGTCATCATCTTGATGAAATCGCGCTGGCCCAGCGCAGCGAAGCCGGTCTTCTCGCCGGCGGCGATCACCGTGGCGGTCGTGGAAACGGGATTGATCATCATTTCATCCTCAAGGTATCGAGCATCAGCTGCTTGGCGGTGGACAATGCCTCGACCATGTTCTGGTACTGGCGCGAGGCTTCGAGCATCTCGACCGTTTCGGCACTTTCATCGACCGGGCTGGACCAGATGTTGCCGTCTGCGTCGGCAAGCGGGTGATCGGGATTGTGCTGCTTGATCGGCGCACCCAGTTCGCGGATGACCCCGGCAACGCGCACGCCGGACAAACCTGAAGCCTGGTCGAGCTGTTCGGAAAAGACCGCGCGGACTGGTCGGTAGGCCCCTTCCTCGCTGGCCGATACCGTACCCGCGTTAGCCAGGTTCGAGGCCGCCGCGTTCATCCGCACCAACTGGGCGGACATCGCCCCGCGCGCGAGATCGAACAGCGAGGTCGTGCCGGACATGCTCATTCTCCCTTCAACGCGCGGGTAAGGTTTTCGACCCGGCTGCGGATGAATGAGAGCGTGGCGGAATAGCCGACGGCGTTTTCGGCGAAGGCGACCTGCTCGCTGGCGAGCTCGACGGTGTTGCCGTCGAGCGACGGCATTGCTGGCTGGCGATAGAGCACTGCTGCTTCGCCGGGCTTGCCAGCGCTCGCACCGGTCTGGCTGGCCTTCAGCGCGGCGGCGAAATCGATGTCGCGCGCCTTGTATCCCGGGGTGCCCGCATTGGCGATGTTCGAGGCGATAAGGCCCATGCGCTGCGAGCGCAGTTCGAGCGCGTTTCCGTGAATTCCGAAAAGGCTGCCTGACATGGCGAACTCCATCCGTTGTGACACGGTCGGTTGAGCAAGGGGCGTGCCAAGTGCGGGAATGGCTGACTTGCGCGGATAATCGCTTCGCCGGGGAGGCAAAGTTCT
The DNA here is from genome assembly GCA_963777795.1 of uncultured Alphaproteobacteria bacterium. Lineage (GTDB taxonomy): Bacteria > Pseudomonadota > Alphaproteobacteria > Sphingomonadales > Sphingomonadaceae > Novosphingobium. Next base: position 63,829 of record CAVZRM010000001.1, on the reverse strand, counting down.
GCCGGATGCGGCAAATGATCGCCGTCTGCTGAATTGCCTCGCGACCTGCCGTTCTGAGGTTCGAATCAAGGAGCAATCACCGATGGACCCCGCCGCCCTGTTCGATCCCGCCGCCGCCGCGATAGTCGCCGGCGGAACGGCGCTCGCCACCTTCCTGCGTTGCGGGACGACCAATTGCCGGCTAGTCGCGCGCGCGCTGGCGCAGCTTGGGGCCACGCGTTTCGACGCGCAGGGCACCAAGGCCGAGCTCGCCGTGCAAGTCCGCGAGATCCGCCAGGACGGCCTGCTCCGCGCCGAGCCGCACCACTTTGCCGACCGCGAGTTCGAGGAGGCAACCGATGCGCTGATCGGCCGGCGCTCGATCGCCGCCCTGCTCGCCGCGCACGAGCGCCACAAGGCGAGCCGCACCGCCGCGAGCAGCCGCGCCTCGGCCACGCTCGCCCAGGCCGCCGAACTCGCCCCGGTGTTCGGGCTTGCCGGAACGCTGGTGGCGCTGAGCCAGATGCCCGCTGACGGAATCGCCAGAGGAGCCTATGCCGGTGCCATCGGCATGGCGGTGCTGACCACGCTCTATGGCCTGCTGCTCGCCAACCTGCTGCTCGCGCCGCTGTCGCGGCTGGTCGAGCGCGCCGCCGCCGCCGAAGAGCGCGAGCGGCAGAAGATCGTCGACTGGCTGGCAGAGCAGATCGCCCCCGAGCTTGCGCCGCGCCGCCCCTCATCCCTGGCCGCAGCGCTGGACGAGGCAGCATGATCGTCCGGGCGGGAAGCGGCTGGCAAACGCTGCTGGCGGACCTTGCCATCATCCTGTTCATGGTCACCGCCGCCGCCCTATCGCAGGCAAAGGATGGGTCGCAACCTGCCCTCCCCCGGACCTCGCCCCGCAGCGAACCGCTGGCGATCTGGCACAGCGCCACCGGCGCGCCGAAGCTGGCCGACTGGCTGGCGGCGCAAGCCCCCGATCCGCGACAGCAACTGACAATCGTCGCGCACTATCGGCCAGGCGGGCAGCACGATGCCCTGGCCCGGGCCGGAACGCTCCTTGCCAGTGCCGGCGCGGCGGGGCTTAACGCCAGGCTGGTAATCGAACCCGGAGCGGACGGCATTGTCGCCACACTGGCTTACGACAGCGCCGGACCGCAGCTGGCACAAGGCTTGCAGTCCCCGGACACAGACATGCCAGCCAGGGATAGCGCCCGATGACTTTCTCCCTCCTTTTGCTCGCCGCCGCCGCGCCGTTTGCCGATCTCGCCGCGCTCGACCTTCAGCTCGCGCGCTTCACCGGCGCATCCGTGGGCACGGAGGGCGGGGCCATGCTGCCGCTCGACCGCCGGCTGCGGCTGCGACCGTGCCAGTCGCCCGCTGCGCTGTCGTGGCGCGGCGAACGGCGCGATACCGTGACGCTCGAATGCCCGGATGCCGGCGGCTGGCGGCTCTACGTGCCGCTTCGCAGGGGAACTGCGGGAGCGACCGCCGGCGCGGCCGCTCCGCCGGCGATCAACCGCGGCGATATGGTGACCATCGCCGTGGCTGGCCAGGGCTTTGCCGTGTCGCAGCCCGGCGAAGCGCTCGAGGCTGGAGCGGCTGGCGACTGGGTACGGGTGCGTCCGGCGGGCGGAAAAGGCCAGCCGATGCGCGCGCAGGTACTCCGGCCCGGCCTGGTCGGTGTGCCGGTACACTGAAACCCATGGCCCTAAATCAACTTGCCGGCAGTGCGGCAAATTTTCGCCGCGTCGCCCCTTAAACCCGGTCATCCCCTGCCGTCCTCCAATTCAGGAATAACTCCAGGAGCGGCATCATGCCACCGATCCAGTTCGGACCAGCGCTCCCCGTCAGCGCGGTCGATACCAGGGCGCTGCGCACCGCCAGCGGCGGAGCACGGCCACAGAATGCCACCAGTTCCCAGCCGGGCCTTGCCATTGGCGATGCGCTCGATCCGGGCGCGCCGCCGATCGATGCCGAGCGCGTCGAACTGATCCGCAAGGCGGTCGAAACCGGCACCTATCCGATTGTTCCGGCGAAAGTCGCCGATGCGATGATCGCGGCGGGGCTGCTGCTCAGGGCCGGCCAATGAGCCGCCTGAGCGAAACCCTGGGGCAGATGGTTGCCGTGTTGCAGGCCGAGCGGCAGGCCCTTGCCGGTCTCGATCTCGACGCCATCCTTGGCGCGGCAGCAGACAAGGGCGCGCTGTGCTGCACCCTCGATTCCGCTGGCGCTGACGAGATCGACGAGGAATGTCGCGGCCTGCTCGATGCAGCGCGGCGGCTCAACGAGGTAAACCGCCAGATTCGCAACCTGATCGCCGCCAATGTCGCCGCGCGACTCGAAGCGATGACCGGCTCACCAGTGCTCTATCGCCGGCCCGCCTATGCCTATGCCGGCGCGCGCGGATGATCTTGGCACGGAGCTTGCTGAACGCCTTCCGGTAGCAATCACACCGGGAAGCCGTCTTGAGCGAAGTCCAGTCCATCGGCGCAGGTCCGGGTCGCCCGGATGGCGTTCGCGCGGCGATTGCCCGCGCTGCGCAGCGCAGCGGCATCGATTTCGATTACCTGCTAGCCCAGGCACGGATCGAATCCAGCCTCGACCCCGGTGCCCGCGCCGCAACCTCGAGCGCCGCCGGGCTCTACCAGTTCACGCGAGGCACCTGGCTGCGCACGCTTGAAAATCACGGCGCGGACCACGGCCTCGACTGGGCCAGCGCGGCCATCGCCAACGGCCGCGTGCGCGATCCGACGATGCGCGCGCAAATCTTGGCGCTGCGCTTCGATCCCCAGGCATCGGCGGTCATGGCGGCGGAACTTGCCGGCGACAACGCCAAGGCCCTCGCCCCGCTGCTTGGCCGCGCGCCCGATGCGGCCGAACTCTATCTCGCCCATTTCCTCGGCAGCGCCGGCGCGGCCAAACTGCTTGCTGCGCAGCAAAGCGAGCCCGGCACGAGCGCCGCCGCGATGCTTCCCAAAGCGGCAGCGGCCAACCGTGCGATCTTTTTCGATGGCAAGGGTGCCCCACGATCGGTCGGCGCAGTGATGGAATTGCTGCGCGGTAAGGTCATGGATGCCATGGAGAACCCTTCCTCCTTTTTCCCCTCCCGCTTGCGGGAGGGGTTAGGGGTGGGTCAGTCGGACGAATTCGGCGGTGTCGCTTCTTTTACCGGCTCGCCCACCCCCAACCCCTCCCGCCAGCGGGAGGGGGGAAGAACGGCTCCGCTCGAGTCTGCCGCCCCTCGCCCATCCATGGCCGAGACCCTGCGTGACGCCTTCGGGCTCGCCAGTGCGCAAGGCCAGGCGAGCGCGCCTGGCTTCGTGCGCGCGGCCTATGGCAACCTGCGGAGCCTCGGGCTGTGAGCGGGCTGTTGTCGCGCCTCCCCGCGCTGGCCGGCCTGGCCCTGCCGGCGGGCATCCTCGCGCTGATCGTGCTAATGATCGTGCCGGTTCCGGCGCTGCTGCTCGACATGGCCTTCGTGCTCAACATCGCGCTGTCGGTGGCGATCCTGATGGCAGCGATGAACGCGGCAAAACCGCTCGATTTCTCTTCTTTCCCCTCGGTCCTGCTTTTTGCCACGCTGCTGCGCCTCGCGCTCAACGTCGCTTCGACCCGGGTCGTTCTGGTTCACGGCCACGAGGGGACCTCGGCGGCGGGCCACGTCATCGAGGCCTTCGGTGCCTTCCTGATCGGCGGCAACTTCGCCGTCGGCATTTTCGTCTTCATGATCCTCGTCATCATCAACCTGGTGGTGGTGACCAAGGGCGCGGGCCGGGTCTCCGAAGTCTCGGCCCGCTTCACTCTCGATGCCTTGCCCGGCAAGCAGATGGCGATCGACGCCGACCTTGCCGCCGGGCTGATGACCGGCGAGGAGGCCAAGGCACGGCGCAAGGAAGTGGCCACCGAGGCCGACTTTTACGGCGCGATGGATGGTTCGTCGAAATTCGTCAAAGGCGACGCAATTGCCGCGCTGCTGATCCTCGGGGTCAACATCATTGCCGGCTTCTGTCTCGGCATGCTCAGCCACGGGCTCTCGGCTGGCGAGGCGGCGCAGCGCTACATCACGCTGGCGGTGGGCGATGCGCTGGTGGCGCAGGTCCCCGCCCTGCTGCTGTCGATTGCCGCCGCTGTCATCGTTACCCGGGTCGCCGATGCGCGCGATCTTGCCGGGCAGATCGGCGGGCAGTTCGCTGATCCGCGCACATGGCTGCCGGTTGCGCTGATCCTTGGCGCGATCGGCATGATCCCGGCGATGCCGCAGACGATTTTCCTGCCTGGTGCCGGGATTGCCTTTGCCGTCTGGCGCAGCTTGCGCCGCCGCGCCGCGCGGCCCGAGCCGGTCGCCCTCGAAGCTCCCGCCGATCCCGCCCGGATCGCGCTGGATGACGTTTCCGACCATACGCTGGTGACCATCGAGCTCGGTTTCGGCCTCGTCCACCTCGTCGATGAACGGCGCGGCTCGCCGCTGGTCGCGCGCATCACCGGGGTGCGCAAGCAGCTCAGCCAGAGCTTCGGCTTCGTCGTGCCGCAATTCCGCGTGCGCGACGCGCTGGAGCTGGCACCAGGCGACTACCGCATCCTGCTCGGCGGCGTCCCGCTCGGCGGGGCGAGTATCCGGCCCGAGCGCATCCTTGCCATCGACGTCGGCGAGGCGCGCGAGAACCATGGCCTTGCCGGCGAGGCGACCCGCGACCCCAGCTTCGGCTGCCCGGCGCTGTGGATCGACAGTGCCCAGCGCGACCAGGCGATTGCCGAGGGTTTCCTGACCGTCGATGCCAGCACGGTCGTCGCCACCCATCTCAACCAGTTGCTTGCCGACCTGCCGGAGCAGCTGCTGGGGCCGGACGAGGTGCGCGCCATCCTCGACGCGGTCAAGGAACGCGCCGCCGGCCTGGTCGAAACCGTCCATCCCCATCCGCTGTCACTGGCCGCGCTGACCCGGCTGCTGCGCGCGCTGCTCGAAGACGGCGTGCCCATCGGCCATCCCCTGCCGATCCTCGCCAGCCTGTCGCAGGCGGTGCAGCAGACGCTGGAGCACGAGCGGCTGGTCGAACTGCTGCGCGCCGACCTCGGTGCCCTGATCGTCGGACGCATCTGCGCGCCCGGCGAGCGGCTGCCGGTTGCGACGCTCGATGCCGCGCTCGAGGCGATGATCGTCCAGGGCCTGCACGACCCCGCCACCGGACAGCCGGTGATCGAGCCCGACCTCGCCCGCAGCCTTGGCGAACGTATCGCCGCGCTGATCGCCGCGCGCCAGAATGCCCAGGGCCCCGGCGCACCGCCGATCGCCCTCATCGTCCAGCCCCGCGCGCGGCGCGCCATGGCTGCGCTACTGCGGCTGCGCGCGCCCGCCTGTCTGGTCCTTTCGATCTCCGAACTGCCGCCCGCCCAGCCGATCGAGGTGATCGAAGTGATCGGCGGCGAACCCCCACCCGCCCCGGCGCTGCCCGCGCCCGGGGCCATCCTGCCCCCGCTGGAAAGTCTCGACGCATGATCCACGACCACAAGAGTTTCGCTGCGGCCGAGATTGGTGCCTATCAAGGGCGATATCGGCGACCGCGTGCGCCGTTTCCTGCCGATGGTCCGCCGCCTCGCGTGGCACGTCCACGGCAGCGGCCTGCCGGGGATCGAGCTGGCGGACCTGGTCCAGGCCGGCCTTGTCGCGCTCACCGAATGCGCCCAGCGCCACGCCGGCCCGACCGAGGACGGTTTCGCCGCCTATGCCAAGCTGCGGGTGCGCGGTGCGATGGTTGACCTGATCCGCCGCAATGTCCCGCTGTCGCGCGGAGCGACCGTGCGGCGGCGGCAACTGCGCGAGAAGGAGAGCGCGTTGCGCGGTATGCTCGGCCGCGATCCGCACGATGGCGAACTGGCCGAGGCGCTCGGCATTTCGGCCGATGAGCTGGCCATTTTGCGCAATTCGAGCGAACCGCTCCGCTTCGAGCCGATCGACGAGGCCTATTCGGACAGCGACATGGCCTTCGCCGACGAGCGGCCCGACAGCTTCGCACTGCTCGCCGACAAAGAACTGCGCGAAAGCGTCGGCGCGGCAGTGGCCATGCTGCCCGAACGGCTTCAGCTGGTGGTCCAGCTCTATTTCGCCGAGGAGTTGAACCTCTCGGAGATCGCCGAGGTGCTGGGCGTCAGCGTGCCCCGGGTGCATCAGCTCAAAGCGCAGGCGCTTGAGAAGCTGCGCGCGGCGCTCGCCGGTGTGGCGGAGATCGTGTAGTCACCGGGAACCGCAGTCCGCCTCCAACCGTCATCGCGGTTCAAGTCCGGATGGCGCGAAGAACGCAAACGACGCGCGAATTCAAGCGTCAGTCGAGCGATATCAGCCCGAACGGCGGTTTTTCCGACGCCCAGCCTGCCTTGCGTGCGGTCAGGGTATCGACGATCCGGTCCCAGTATTTCGCGGCCTTGGAGCGGTAGCGGGTATCATAGTCACCGGTCGGCCGGATCTCGAGAAACTCGACCCCCTCCTCGCCCGGTGTAACCGTGTAGGGAACCCCGGCCGGAACCAGGATGCCGTCGCCCTTTTCCAGCGTCTCGGTGCCAACCTGCATTGAACCGGCAATGATCTGATAAAAGCAATCGGCATCGTGGCTGTGCAGCGGCAAGGGAAAGCCGCTTTTGAACCAGGCATAGGAAAGATGCATCCACGGCGCATCGAACAGCACCCTGGCCGCCGCGCCCGGGCCGCCTTCGCCCTGACCACCCCGGGCGAAGCGGCTGAGCCCCTCGGCGGTGACCGGGTGAACCACATGGTCCTCGCGCACGGCACCGCGCTGCCGCGCGGGTATCATGGGCCTGGCTTCGCTGCCGCGGAATATCCGGAAGGTGCCAGCGGTCGCATCGCCTTCCATGTCGATCATCTCGCCGTGTTCCGACATCGCGTGTTGCTCCTGTTCCGTGCTTCTTTGCATCAAATGGGGCGGACTACCGCGCCGGGCATGCGGCCGGTGAGTTTGCCTTCGAGCACAATTGGCTGGCCGTTGACGATCGTGGCATGGACGCCGTGGCCATAGGCGCGGTAGCGCCCGCCCCCGCCGGGCAGATCGTTGACGAACTCCTTGCGCCACGGCCCGATCGTATCGGCATCGAAGATCATGACATCGGCCCAGGCACCCACCTTGAGCAATCCGCGATCAGGGAAGCCAAGCAGATTGGCGGGCATCTGGGTGATCTGGTGGATGCCTTCCTCCAGTGACCACACCTTGCGTTCGCGCACCCAGGTGGCGAGGAAATAGGAACTCCAGTCGGCCTGGTCGTCCTTGGCCAGATGCGCACCGCCATCCGAAGTGCCGATGATGATGCGCGGATCGCGCTGCGAGGTCTCGACCGCGCTCGACCATTCGGGAGTGTCCATCCGCCAGCGCAACTTGGTGACAAAATCGTCGGCCAGCGCCAGGTCGAGCGCGAAATCGCCCGGGGCCACGCCGCGCTCATCAGCCAGCTGGGCGATGCTGCGCCCCATGTGCGCGTCAGCGTCAAGCGAGGGCGAGCTTTCAACAAAGACCATCGCCCAGGGCGGCGCCATAATCGTGGTGCCTTTTGCCGGATCGCGGTTCTGGTTTTCCACGCCATGGCGCATTTCATCGCGCGCGGCCGGATCGCGCAGCAGCGCGCGGCGTTCTTCGATCGGCAGCCGGGTCATCGCGTGCCAGCTGGGCACCGCTTGCCAGTGGTGATTGGTATCATCGAAGGCAACCTGCCGGTCGAACGGGCGGGCAATGACTAGCGAATAGAACGGCGCACCTTCGGCCTGCGCCCGATCGAGCGCCTGGACCGCATAGTCCCAGCCCGCATTGGGCGTGTCGGTTTTGCCGCGCGCTCCCAGTCCCTGGATGATCACCGGGAGCCCCGAGCATTTGCCGAGCGCGATAATGAAATCATAGTCCTCGTCGGTCAGACCGCTGGTCGTTCCTCTGGGCAGAAAGCAGATCGAGCCCGCGCCATGGCGGCCGACTTCCTCAGCCAGCGCCAGCACTTCGCTGTCCTCGGCGAAACGCGAGGGCACCGGGCGATCATCGATGTCATTGTGCGTGGGGGACAGCGAGGTTGACAGGCCAGCAGCCCCGGCTGCCATTGCCTCAGCCACGATGCTGCACATTTCGCTGATTTCGGCGCTCGTCGCCGCGCGTTCGCTGGCCGCTGCGCCCATCACCCAGCGGCGCACGTTGGAATGGCCGACATAGCAGGAGAAATTCACGCCAAGCTGGCCTTGCAAGGATGCCATGAATTCGCCGAAAGTTTCGAACCGGTCGAACCGGACTGCACCCAGCGCGCTCGGGTCCATGTCTTCAACCCTGGCGAAGACCCCCTGGATGAAGCCCCGGTCCTGCGCCCGCACCGGTGCTGCCGAAAAGCCGCAATTGCCGCCCAGAACAGTGGTGACTCCGTGGAAACACGACATGGTCGCATAGGGATCATAGGTGATCTGCGGATCGTAATGGGTGTGTGCATCGACAATCCCGGGCGCAACAATCAGCCCGCTGGCGTCGATCTCCTCGCGGGCAGAGGCCCTTTCGAGCCGACCGATCTTGGCAATCCTGCCATCGCGAATGCCCAGATCGACCCGCCGGCGCGGCAATCCCGTGCCGTCGATGAGATGGCCGTTTCGCACGATCAGATCGTAGTCCATTGCGTTATCTCCCAATCCCGCTGTGCCTAGAAAAGCTTCCTGCCTGCAATGAATTCGCCAATGCGGTCACAGGCCGCTCGCAGTCGTCCGGCCATCACTTCGATCTCCTTGCCGGGGACCGGCGCGACAAAGCCCGCAAGGCTGAGGCCGAATGCAACAGTTCCGGGCCGCGCAAAGACCGGTGCCGTCACAAAGGCCAACTGATAGTGCCTGCGGGGGTCGATCGCGGCGATTTCATCCTCGGTAAATTCCTGCCGGTTCTGCAACTCACGTGCTGTTTTCGGGTTTTGCAGCGGCAGGGTGCGCACGCCGACGCCATACTCCCGTTCGCGCATCACGCGCAGCGATTCGCGCAAGGTGGCTTCCCGCGCAGCATCCAGCGACGGCTTGGCAGCGGCGATCCAGGCGGCAATCTGCGCCTCTTCCTGCCACGCATGAAACATCCCGCCCACCGGCGCATTCGCCGGAACGGCAAGGGTGTCGGAGGTGTTCCAGTTGACATGCGACAGCGCAGCCGCGCGCTCATAGATGTGGATTTCATCGCCGAGCAGCCGATAGGCCGAACACACCACGTCGAACGCATCGGCCAGTTGGCGCATTTCGGGACGGGCGACCTGCATCACCAGCGCCGGTGCCAGCGATGCCTGCGCGATGCGGGCCAGCGCGGGGCCAAGCACATAGGTCTTGCCGACCGTGCGATAGACATATCCCGCCTGCGCCAGCGAGGCGAGAAGGTTGTGGCAGGTGGCGCTGCTCAGCCGCAACGAATTGGCGATTTCGGTCAGCGTGAAGGCCTGCACGGAATGCCCGGCCATGAAGTTGAGCACGGCAACCGCACGGGCCACGGGAGGCGAAAGCTGCGTCATGGAAGGCGTGTCTGGACCATGGTGCCACTGCGCTAACAAAGCTGCGCGCGTTGCGCAACGGATTTGTGAAACTATTTCTCGACATATCGAGAGATTGTTTTTATGTGGTTGACATCAGTCCGCCGCGGTGAAAGTCTGGCGGCCTGATTCCGGTGCCGATTCTGCGCGCCGCATGCCTGTATCGGAGAGATGCCATCATGACCGCGACTCTTGAACTCATCGATGCCGACGCCCACGTCAATCCGCCGCCGACCTTCTGGGACGACTATCTCCCCGCGCAATTCGCCTCGCGCGGACCCAAGATCGAAGCCGGCGGGGCCGATGAGGCGCATGACTGGGTGGTCTTCGAAGGTTCGCGCAAGCCGCTCAACGTGATGTCGTCGGTGGTGGCGCAGGGCAAGGATTTCCGTCCGACCGGGCGGCGATCCGACATTCAGGCGGGCAGCTGGGAACCCGCCGCGCGGCTCAAGGATATGGCGCAGGACGGGGTCAGCCGGGCCGCGCTGTTCGGCGGCGGACCGCTGGGCACGGTCGACAACGACCTCTATATCGCCAGCTTCGGGGCCTATAACCGCTGGCTGGCGGATTTCTGCGCCCATGATCCGGCGCATCTGATCGGGGTTGCCTATTTGCCGATGCAGGACATCGACCAGTCGATCGCGCTGCTCAAGGAGGCGGCCAGGAGCGGGCTGCGCGGGGTCAACATTCCCGCCTTCCCGCAATCCAAGCAGGCGACCGGCGGCGGCGGGTTCGCCGCACAGGTGCTGGCGCTGACCGGCGATCCGGACGGCGAGCTGCAATATGACAACCCCGAGTTCGACCGGTTCTGGCAGGCCTGCATCGATCATGATCTCGCCGTCACCATCCATCTGGGTGCGCGCGTCGCGCGGCCGGGCATGGGCCGGTTCCTGCCGAACCTGGTGATGTCCAAGGTCTGCATGGCCGAACCGATTGCCAACATGATCTTCGGCGGGGTGTTCGAACGCTTTCCGCAGCTGCGCTTCGGCTCGATCGAAAGCGGCGTCGGCTGGATGTCGTGGATGGCCGAATATATGGACAGCATCTACAACAACCAGCGCCACTGGCTGCAACTGGACCTCAAGCATCCGCCCAGCTTCTACATGGACCAGAATGTCTATGGCTCGTTCATCCGCGACCCGGTCGGCATCCGCAACCGCGACCTGCCCGGCGGGCGCAACATCATGTGGTCGACCGACTATCCGCATTCGGAATGCACCTGGCCCGAATCCTGCGCGATCATGGCGGATCATTTCGCCGGCATTCCCGACAGCGAGCGCGAGCCGATCGTGCGCGGCAATGCCCTGCGCTTCTATGGGCTGGCCGCCTGAACAGCGCAGCAGCCTTGCCCAATTTCGGGCGAAGCGGCATAGCAATGCGAGCTTGCGCCCCAGTGATGGCGGGCGGCATCACGAGAGGCGAAGGGCTTGGGATACCGCGTTGAATTTCTGAGCCACTGGCGGCCCTTGCTGGCGGCCAGCATCGGCATGGCGCTGGGCCTGGCGCTCAATCACTATGTCATGAGCCTGTTCGCCCCGGCGATGATTGCCGAATTCGGCTGGTCGCGCGCGAAATACGCCCTGGTCGGCTCGACGCCCTTCGTGACGATGTTCCTGATACCGCTGGCAGGGCGCTTCACTGACCGGGTCGGCGCGCGCAATGCCGCCGCCGTGGGCTTTGTCGCGTTGCCGCTGGGCTATCTCGCTCTCAGCTTCATGAATGGCAGTTTTGCGCTGTTTCTTGCCATTCTTGTGTTCAAGTCCATCCTCGGCACGCTCACCACGACCATGGTCTTCGCGCGCGTCATCGTCGAGCGGTTCGACAGGGCGCGGGGCATTGCCCTGTCGATTGTCATGTCCGGTGCCCCGCTGATCGCAGCGCTGGCGGTTCCGCTGATTGGCGAAGTCATCGAGCTCTATGGCTGGCGCAACGGCTTTCGCGCCCTGGCGGCGATCTCGGTTCTGGGCGGCGTCATCACCTTCGCCCTGATGGGCGGGCAGCGCGCGGCGGCGGCAGAAGCCAGGCGGCCATCGCACCGTCTTACCCGCCAGGAGTTGACCGGACTGTTCACCTCGCCGCTGTTCCCGCTGGCAATCGGCGGCGTGCTGCTGGTCAATCTTCCGCAACTGGTGGCTGCCTCGCAGATGAAACTGGTGCTCGCAGAAAACGGCGCGACGGGACTGACCTCCACCTGGATTGTCTCGCTCTATGCCGCCGGGGTCGCGATCGGGCGTATCCTGTGCGGGCTGGTGCTCGACCGGGTCGCGGTGCACAAAGTGGCGATCATGGTGCTGGGCCTGCCTGCCATCGGCCTGGCCGCGCTGGCATCGCCCTACGATTTCGTCTGGCTGGTCGCCGGATCGATCCTGCTGATGGCGCTGGCCCAGGGGGCGGAAGGCGATATCGGTGCCTATCTGATCTCGCGGAAGTTTGCCCTGCGGAACTACAGCCTGATCATGAGCTTCATGACCGTGGCGCTCACCCTGGGCTCGGCCACCGGCGCGGTGGTGCTGAGCTATTCGCTGACCCTGACCGACAGCTATGCCAGCTTCCTCTGGCTCAGCGCCGCTGCGACCGTGGTGGGTGCCTGGCTGTTCTACCTCACCGGGCGATACCCGGTTCAGGATGACGCCGGGCCTGCGCTTCAGCCCGCCCCGACCGGCTGAAGCGCGACAGGCAAGGCGATGGGATTGTGCTGTGCCGTCGCACAAAGTTCCAAAGGGCAATGAACAACCTGTAAACCCCTCCCCCCCCCCTCTGAGGGGGAGTCCTATGCGTGCCAACCGTCACCTTCGGCGGTGGGGGTGTGCCACCCTATCGCGAGGGCGGACCACCCCTCACCAACTCCGGCCATGCACTTTCAGCGCCAAGCCTGCGTATCCTCTCCCCTCGAAGGGAGAGGGCAAGCGAAGACAGCATCGAACGGAGCACCTCTGGCCAAGCAAGAAAAAAGGGAGTGCGCGTTGCCGCGCACTCCCCCTCAACTCTTGCCCGATTTCCGTTCCGGAAATCAGAACTTTACGGTCAGATCCGCGCCGAAGGTGCGGGCCTGCTGGAAGCTGGCCGAGCGCTGCACGCCGGCACCAACGCCACCAGTGAACTGGATATGCTTGTCGTCGGTGAGGTTGCGGCCCCACAGCGCGAACGTGGTCTTGAGCGGACCCAGATCTGGATATCCGAAAGGGCAATACGGCCGTTCAGGATCAGCGTCGTGGGAACCGTCTCAAGATTGGCCCAGCCCGGAAGCGCCAGCGGCGCGTCAATATTGGGATCGATACGCATCGACGACTTGATCTGGGCGTCCAGGCGGACGGTCAGACGGGCGTCGCTGCCCCACAGGGGTTCGGATTCCCACTGGGCCCAGAGGTTGCTTGTGATCTTGGGCGACAGGGTAGTCCGGTAATTCGGCGATTGAGCCACTTCGCAAGCGGAAACTCCGGCCTGAGCAGCGGCAATAGACGCAGGTGTCGCGCCTGGAAGGAACGGTGCTGCCGCAGCAGCTCCGAATTGCGCACCGCAGAGGCCTCCTGTCAGCAGCACTTCGACGTTGAGCGGCGCCAGGTACTTAAAGTCGGTATAGCCGAGATTCGCACCCAGCGTCAGGCCGCGGGTCGGTGCCGCCGTCAGTTCCAGCTCGAAGCCCCTGGCCCTGGCCGGCGCGCGCGATCCGACTACGAGGGTCGGGATGTTGGCGATAGCCGGGATGGTCGTCTGGAAGGTCGCGCCGGCCTGGGCAAACTGCAGATTTTCATAGGTGACGGAGAATACTGCCAGGTTGGCGCGCAACTTGCCATCGAGCAGCTCGGTCTTGACCCCGGCTTCCCATGACTTGGCGAATTCGGGCTTCCACTCCAGCGCGGCAACCTGGCCGCCAGACACATAGGAGCGCGAGTACTTGGCATAGAGCAGCGTATCGTCATTCGGCTTGTAGTTGACGCCGAGCGTGTAGGACCATTGGCTGTCATCGTAGACAAAGCTCTGCTCCTCGGGAGCGGTCCCGGTCGTGGTGTAGCTCATGAAGCCATTGACCCGGTCGCCGGGGGTGGCCGGATTCCATCTGCCCCCGATCCGCGTCGTGCCGGTCTTGTGATCGCTGGTATAGCGGAGACCGCCGACCAGGTCGACGACCGGCAGGACGTGCACTTCCACCTGGCCATAACCGGCGACAGATGTCGCCTTGGGCGTGAACCGCGCCTCTGCAGGCGATTGCGTGCCGACTGTGCCGTTTGCCTGCGGCACCAGGCCGGTGTTGTTCGGCATCGCGACATACATGCTCTTCGAAGAGAACATCGTGGCGGGGCCGCCCTCGTTCTCGTTCGAGTGGAAGTAGATGGCGCCCGCCGTAACGTTCATCAGGTCGTCATTGTAGTTGAGCTGCAGTTCGCCGCTGTATTGCTCGTTGGTGTAAACACGCTGCGTACCCGACTTCATGCAACCTGTTTCCTACACTTTGATTGATCAAGGCCTTTGTCAGTGTGTTGGGATTCGCACTTGAGGCCGGTATACCCCCGGTAGTGTCGGCTTGAATGGCTGCGGCGGCTGCGGGCGTAATGACCATGCCGCTCATGCCGGAAAGTGCGCTTGCACCGTAGAGGTAGGAACTGCGATAGGAAAAAATCGCCTTGGCCGACACACGATCCGACGCGCGCCAGTTTGCGGTCAGGTTGTGGCCGGTGTAGCGCTGCTTGCCGGGAACGGTCCAGGCGTTGGTGGCAAAACCGGTGCGCAGGCCATCCGGAGCAAAAACGGGGACCACGCCCGGCTGGATGGTCTGGCCAATGAAGGCCCCGGTCGTGGCAACGCCGGCGACCTGGTTGGCCATCACCAGGCTGAGGATGCGGCCATTGGGGGTGGGGGTGGGGAGTAAGTGGGCGTCGGGATTCAGGGCCACCGCCGTGTTGCCCTCGGGCGTATAATCGTTCGTCGCCCAATCGTACTTGTAGACCATGCTGAAGTTGTCACTGGGCTCGAATTTCAGCGCGGCGAAAATGGATTCGGAATTGCTGTCGCCAAGCGTCTTGGGCGAAACCTGCTTGCCGAAGCCGTCCGGACCGGTCTTGTCCCAGACATAGCCGGCTGCCGTGTTGACGGTGTCGCCGCGGCGCTGGTTGTGCTGGAATGTCACATAGGCGCTGAACGGGCCGACCTGTGGCGATTCGATCGTCGCGCGCAGGCGGCGCTGGTGGAAGTTGCCGATCGTACCCGACAAGGTGCCGCCGAAATTGCCGGTGGGGTCGCGGGTGATGATGCTGACCGCGCCGGCCGTGGCGTTGCGGCCGAACAGCGTGCCCTGCGGGCCGCGCAGCACTTCGATGCGGGCGATATCGGCGATGTCGAAGATCGAACCACGCGCCGAGCTGATGTAGGCACCGTCGAGGTTGATCGAGACCTGCTTGTCCGAACCCGGCACCACACCATAGCTGGTCAAGCCGCGAACGCTGAACGCGGCAATCTGGGTGCCGCCGGCGGCGGGACGGACCGACACGTTGGGGGCGATGCCGTTAAGGTCGGCGACGCTGACGATGCGGTTGGTCTCCAGCGAGGCCTGGCTGATCGCGGTGACCGCGACCGGCACGTCCTGCATGCTCTGTTCGCGCTTCTGCGCAGTAACGACGATTTCCTCGAGGCCGCCGGTATCCTCTTCGGGCACATCCTGGGCAAATGCCGCGACCGGAGCCAGGGCAAAGGTGGCCAGACCGGTGCCAATCAACAGGCCGGTGCGAATCGCAGTGTATTTTTTCATGACTTTTTTCCCTGAACCATTGTTTTATAGTGAAGTGTTGAACTGCCAAAAATGCCCTTGGGCGTTACGCCGGAAATTGCAAGTCAGCGACCGACCTGGAACAGCCGGGCAGCCCGGCCACCGACGATCTCCCGCACATCCTCATCGGGAATGCCATGGAAATCGCGCGCGATCACGCTAAGCGAGTTCGGCCAGGTGGTTTCCGAATGCGGGAAGTCCGACGACCACATGATGTTGCGGCCACCCGGTTCGTTGCGGGTGAGAATGCCGATGCGGTCATTGATGAACGAGCCGTAGATGTTCCGGTCCATGTAGAAGCTGGGATATTCGGTGAGCTTGCTCTCGGTCCAGAAACGCTGCTTTTCCCAGGTGCGGTCCATGTATTCGGCCATCCAGGCCATCCAGCCCACGCCGCTTTCGATGATCGCCCAGCGCATCCTGGGGAAACGATCAAACAGCGCGCCATAAATCGCCATGGCAACCGGTTCCGCCATGGCCACCTTGGTCATCACCAGATCGGGCAGGAAGTGGACCTTGTCACCAAACCGCGCGCCGCGACCGCCGAGATGGAAGGTCACGGTCATGTCGAGATCCTGAATTTCCGCCCACAGCGGCTCGAATTCAGGATGCCAATAGGCCTTGGTGCTGTTCGGATCGCCGCTCAGCGCCGCGCCTTGCGCCATCTGGATGTTGCCCATCTTGGCACCGGTGCTGACCCCGTCCGACGACTGCGGGAAACGCCGGGATATTGACCGTGCGATGGCCCATCGCAGCCGCTTCGCGCAGCAGTTCGCAGAGTCTCGTCAAGGTCGCGCATCGGCAGGTAGGCAACCCCGCTCAGCCGGTTGCGATCAGCACTGCAGAAATCGGCAAGCCAGCGGTTGTAGGCGCGGAAACTGGCAATGTAGAGTTCGGAATTCATCGTCCCCAGCGGGCCGCCGCCGAACAGCACCGCCGCGTCGATCCCGTCGACATCCATGGTGGCGAGGCGCTTTTCGGGGCTGGCGCTGTCATGCAGGTCGGACAGCTTGCCCATCATCTTGAAGTCTTTGCCCGAACGACCGGCCTGGTTGGCCAGCATGACCAGCGGGCGCTTGCGGCCTTCGAAAACGACAAAATCGCACTCGTCGCCTTCCTCGATCGTCGGCGCCAGGTCCTTCAGGTGCGCCGGCAGATAGTCGGCCCAGAAAGTATGCGGCGGATCGATATGCGCGTCGGCATCGACCAGGCGAAAACGGTCCCGCGCAACCGGTGGCCGGTCAAACGTCAGACCCGTGTCATGCGCAGCGGTAGCCATTCCCTTCATCACCCTCTCATCGGCATTTTATGACCAAGCGCTCAATGCATACACATCGTTGCATTAAAGTCCAGCCGCAAAATGCCCGTTCGGTCTGACGCTCACACTGCTCATGCGGTCGCCGGAATCGATGTTACGCGAACCGGGCCAACTCGCGCGCCACATGGCGGCTTGCCCGCCAGTAGAGAAATGCCGGCACCAGATAGAGGATGGCAGAGCCCATCAACGTATACCGCAGACTGTCGCGGGCAGACATGCCGAGATGGGCCTGGACGAGGTCCGATGCGATGCCGAATGCGTCACCCCCAGCCCCGGACCCAGCAACAGCGTCACCATTCCCAGCATCGACGTCGCCGTCGCGCGGATATCGGGGCTGAGCAAACGCTGGCCAGCCGCCGAAAGTCCGCCCACGGCCAGATTGTCGGCCATGTAGGGAAAAATCAGCAGCAGCATGGCCAGCCACCATGTATCGCTCGCCCAGGCGAGCAGCAGGAATGGCGCGGCCAGCAGCATGCCGACGATCGCCGGGGTCATGTAATGCGCCGCGCGCCGCGCCGCGAAACGGTCCGCCGCCCAGCCGCCGGACAAATTGCCGACGATCCCGCTCAGGCCCGCCAGCAGCCCCAGCCACAGGCCGGAACTGAACGCGGACATGCCAAGATTGCGCTGAAAATGCATCATGCCCCAGAAGGCCACGCTCATGCTGAGCGCGCCCATGACGATATCGCCGAGCGTGATGTAAATCAGCGTGCGCGAGCGCAGGATCTGGTGCAGAGCCGTCCGCACCGCCGGTCTGGCCATGTCCACCGCAGCAGCGCGGTGGCGGCGGCCGAAATTGCGGAAAGCAATGGCCAGCCAGGCGGCAAAGGCGATTCCAGGCAGACCGACAAGCAGGAAGGCACTCTTCCAGCCGAACTCTTCAGCGAGAAACCCGCCCATCGGCCGGCCTATCAGCACCCCCAGCGGCATCCCGAGCGCGAAGATCGACATGGCCCAGGCCAGCTGCGATGACGGCACGACATCGGCGATCAAGGCCTTGGCCGGCGCGGTGCAACCCGCCTCTCCCGCCGCCACGCCCATCCGGGCCAGCATGAGCTGGCCATAGCTTTGCGCCAGGCCGCAAACCGCAGTCATCGCCGACCAGACTGCCAGTGCCGCAGAGATCACCCACAGCCGGTTGACCTTCGGCCTGTCAGCCAGCCAGCCCCAGGGCAGGCTGAACACGAAATAGGCTGCCGAGAAGACGATCCCGCCCAGCAGGCCCAGCTGGGAATCGCTCAACTTGAAGTCATCGGCGATGGCGAAAGCCAGAACCGTCATCATCTGGCGGTCGATGATATTGATCGCCAGGACGGCAGTTAGCGCGCAAATCAGCATCCAGGCCTTGCGGTCCAGCACCGGCTCGCTCGCCGCTCCTGCCGGAGTGGGCGCAACATATTCGTCACTTTTTGACGCAATCGCCATGCCCGGCTCAGCCACCATGGTCATGCGGCGGCGGATAGCGCAATTCGATCGGGATCCCTGCGCTTGCCGGCAAGCCTTTCAACGCATCGCGCACATAGAGGCTCATCATGCTGGCCGGGACGAGGCACTCCGCACAAGCCCCCTCGCCCGCAGCGATCTGGAGAATTATTCCCGCCCGACTGGCTTCCACGGTCTGCAAATCATAGCCATCGGCGCTCAACAGCGCGCGAAGGGCGCCCAGTGCGGCATCGACCTGCTCAAACGTCAAGCTCATCGCCGTGCAATTCCCGCCAACGGCATTCTGACTTCGCGCGATGCCACTTCGAATGTCGCGGAATAGGTCTGGATGAACGTCGGAAAATTCCCGGCAGGGCCGCCACAGATGACGACGTGAAGGTCGTCGGAGCTGGTGGCAATGCCCAATAGCCGCTCCTCGTCGCCCGGTGCCAGCGTGCCGCCGCGTTCATAGCGCCCGCCGATTTTCCAGCCGTTCTGTTTCACCCAGGCCACGCTGCGGCGGGACCGCTCGAACAGGGCGGTGCCGATGTCATGCTTCGACCAGCCCGCCGCGACGAACATGGCCGCCGCTTCGGGCGGAACCAGCAGCACCCCGAAGCCGTTGTCGATCAGGCGGCCCGCGCCGACACAATAGTGGGCGACTGTCTCGATCCAGTCTTCCGGCGTCTTTTCGAAATGGTTCGACAGCATGATGTGGTTGCCGACGGTGAAGGCCGTCACCACGCTGGCGTGCCGAGCGAACCCGCGCGCGACATGCAGCGGCACGAGATCGGGGAACGCCTCTTCATCCTCGACAATGTGGTAGGCGACATATTTGGCCGGATGGCCGATGGTGGAGCGGTCCAGGATTGCCCGGTCATGAGTATGCGCCGCACCGGCACCGCCCACGGAACCCATCACATTCAGCTGGACCAGTCGGAGCGCCCGCCCGATCGATGCATTGGCGCGATTGCCGGGCCCCAGGACATTGCCGTGGCAATTCATGCCCAGCGCAAGGCGGACAGGGCCGTTGACGATGAAGCCAAGCGCCAGGCTACCCGTGGATGAGTTTGCGACATGCAGATTGACGCCGGGTTCGAGCAGGCATTCCACCAGCGCCAGGACAACCGGCAGATGCTCGGGCAGGCAGCCCGCCATGATCGCGTTGATCGCCACCTTGCCGACCGTCACCGGGCGGTTGCGCATGTCGTAGAAGCCGATCTCCTCGGCAGCCTCGCGCCCGGCATGGGCGAGGAATTCTGCCAGCCGCCCGGGCGTGGGCGGGATAACCGGCAGGCCGTCCGTCCAGCCGTTTGCGTGGAACAGTTCGATCGCCTCGGCAAGATCACCAACCGCGATGATGTCTGCCGACATTCCTAGGCCGCCCGGCTCGCCTGTGCCGCAGGAGCCCCGCCCAGCATCGCCGAACGAAACTGCGCTGCGGCAGACCGGGCCCGCGCGCGCAATCCGGCCTCATCCGCGCTGCCGATCGGATGGTCCACGATCGCCCATTCGATATCGGCCATGCCGCTCAATCTGGCCATGGTGCCAACTGCTTCGGCAAATGGCGGGGTGCTGATCAGAAATGCAGGGATGCCACGCCGCTCCAGAGCGACGGCATTGGCGATGCCTGAGGAACTGCACGCCCCGCAATCTCCGTTGGCGAGGATGACCACATCACAGCTATCGACATTGCGCCATTGGTCATCCGCCATCAGCATTTGCGGGGAATAGGTGCCCCATTCGATGGTAAAATTCTGATCTACCGCCAGGTCTTCCGCAATCAGCTGGAGGATCCGCTCGGCATTCAGCTTGCCATTGCTGAACAGGCCAAGCCGCTTGCCCTCCAGCGTCCCGGGCCGAGTTCGGCCGCGCAGCGTCCGCTGCGACAGACTCCTGAACCGGATTGAGAACTTTCAGCATGGCGCGCTCCTTTCTCGTGATCGTCGTGTTCGGCGGACTTGGTGCGCATGGTGCCATGCCGGATACAGTTTGATAATCGAAATCTCGAACAACTGCGCCGGATGCCCGGCAAACCCGCAAGCTGAACCAACGTGGGGAGATCGATCCTCAGTAAGCCTCCAGTTTTCGCCTGTTTCGAATTTATCCCGATTGGACGTAATTTCCTTTACATGGCTGCCAGTTCGCATACATTCCAAAGGCAGGCGCTGGTCAGAAAGCGCGATGGGAATGACCGGGCGACCTGCGGAGAGAGGCGGATATGGTTAGCCGGATTGACAGGCGGGAACTCGCTTCAACAGTTCGGCGCGTGGCGATCATAGCCGTTCTTGCGGGGGGTGCCGTGGGGCCGGCAGTTTCGCAGTCGACTCCAGGCACGATCGGTCTGGTGATCACCGGCTGGCACCATGCGCTGCACGAGACGGCCGACGCCAGGAACGAGTGCTCGACCGGACTGACTGTCGGCGACTATACCAACGCCGAAGCCCAACCGGATTATGCCGAGCTGCGCCGCAAGTTCGGCCACCCCTTCAGCCGCGGACCCAACGGCGAGCTTACCAACTATTCGCCGATGTCGGTCGAGGATCCCATCCCGCCAAGCGAACTCACCACCAAGGTGGGCCATGGCCTGAACCTGGACGGCACCCAGGACGGACGGGCAACCGCCCGAACCTGCGGCCACGAAAAGTTCACCAGCCCGGAAGGTGTCCAGGTCGATAACCAGCTGGCGCGCGTCGTCGGCTGCACCAAGGGCTGGCGCAGGGACGGCTTCTCGGATGCCTTCTACAACGAGGAAATCTATACCAATCCGGTCAACCGGATCCTGATCGAGATCGCCGGCGTCGATGACGAACAGAACGATCCTCAAGTCGAGGTCACGATCTTCAAGGGCCAGGATCGCCTTTCGCGCGACCCTGCCGGAAAGTATGTCCCTTACCTCACCCAGCGGGTCGATTCGCGTTTCCCCGACTACAGCACGCGGTTGCGCGGCAAGATCGAGGGCGGAGTGCTGATCACCGAGCCGGACCCCGAAATTGCCGCCCGCCTGCCAATCCGGTGGGTCGCAAAGATCGCCGAGCGCCGGATCCGCAATCTGCAATTGCGTATTCCGCTTTCCGGGTCGTGGCCCGAAGGCTTGCTCGCCGGCTATGAGGATTCCAAGATCTGGTGGAACAGCCAGAAGCCCCACCACATCGCCATGCCAGCCGCCCAGAACAGCCCGCCCAGCCAATATCGGGCGCTGATGCGCTATGCCGACGGCTATCCGGATCCGAAGACCGGTCAATGCACCGCGATCTCGGCGGCTTACCGCATCAATATGGTGCGGGCGTTCATCGCGCATCCGCGCGGTTCGCAGGAGCGTGTCGCAACAGCTGGCGCAGCTGCGACCGGCAGGGGGCAGGCGCAATGATCCGGTCTCGATCTCAGCGTTACATCCGGAAGACTGCGCTCGCCGCCCTGGCCAGTTCGTTGCTGCTAGGCTGCACTGCGGACAAGGCTGCGGTCGGCACGGTTGCGGGCAGCACGACCGCTGTCGCGGCGCAGAAAACGGTCGAACCGACGACCGCAGCTGCGCCGCCGACCATGCGGTTGCTGACCCAGAGCCAGTACGCCAACACCATCGCCGATATCTTCGGTTCGGACATCGTCGCCAAGGTCCGGTTCGCGCCGGTTAACCGGATCAGTGGCCTCGTTGCCATCGGTGCGGGCAAGGCCGGCCTGACTCCTGGCGTTGTCGATCCGCTCGACGCGACAGCGCGATCGATGGCGCGGCAGATCCTCGACCCCAAGCATCGCGGGCTCTTCGTGCCCTGCCAACCGCAAGCGTTGGACCAGCGCGACGACGCCTGCGCCCGGGCATTCCTCTCGGCAGCTGGACGGCGGCTCTACCGGCGACCGATGACGCAGGCAGAACTGTCGGCCGCCGTCGCCATGGCCGGACAGGCCGTCGCGCCCACCGGAGATTTCTACTCCGGCCTGGCGTTCAGCCTGGGCGGCATGCTCGTCTCGCCCCAGTTTCTGTTCATCGCGGAGACCGCCGGGCGCACTCCGGGTCCGGAAGGCAGCCTGAGCCTCGACGGCTATTCGCGGGCCTCGCGGCTGAGCTTCCTGCTCTGGGATGCCGCGCCCGACGAGGAACTGTTGCAGGTTGCCGCAAGCGGCGGCCTGGAAAATCCTGCTGGCCTGCAGCGGCAGATGGCGCGGATGCTGGCTTCGCCGAAGTTCGAGCGCGGCTTGCGCGCATTTTTCAATGACTACCTTGATCTTGAAGCCTTCGACACGCTGAGCAAGGATGGCCAGATCTATCCTGCCTTCAGCATCAAGGCGGCGCAGGAGGCTCGCGAACAGATCTTGCGGACGGTGGTCGATCACCTGATGGTGCGCAGGGGTGACTACCGCGACCTGTTCACTACCAGAAACACCTTCATGAGCTCGGATCTGGGCGCGATCTACAAGCTGCCGGTCAATCGCGGATCGCAGGGTTGGGAACCGCACACATTTTCGCCTGACGATCCGCGCGGCGGCTTGCTTACGCTCGTCGGCTTCCTCGCCCAGCACGCCCATCCCGGACGCAGCTCACCGACCCGGCGCGGCCGGGCGCTGCGCGAGATCCTGCTCTGCCAGACCGTGCCCGATCCGCCGCCAGACGTTGATTTCTCGGGATTCGAGGAGCCCAGCGCCCGGTTGATGCCGGCGCGTGAACGTCTGGCCGCGCATTCATCCGTCCCGACTTGCCGTGGCTGTCATTCGCTGACCGATCCGATGGGGCTGGCGCTGGAGAACTTCGATGGCGCGGGCCAGTTTCGCAAGACCGAGCATGGCATGCCGATCGATGCAAGCGGGTCGCTGAACAAGGCGACCTTCGCCGATCCGGCGGGACTTGGCCGCGCCGTGCGAGACGAGCCTGCGCTGCGTTCGTGCATCGTCAACCGGCTCTACGGCTACAGCACCGGGCGGGCACCCAGGTCCGGTGACGCACCACTGCTGGACTACTTTCGATCCGATCTCGACCGCCGCGGATACCGGTTCGACGACATGTTGAGGTCGATTATTCTCAGCACGTCATTCTTTGCCGTGGCACCGGAAAACAAACCGGCAACCGTGGCCAGCTTTGCACGCGGAAGAGGGAAGAGTCATGCTCATCAGGACTGACAGACCCAGCCGTCGCCAGGTGCTGCGCGGCGTCTTGAACGGGGCGGCGGTTGCCGTTTCGCTGCCGCTGCTGAACGCGTTTCTCGACGGCAATGGCACTGCCATGGCTGCCACCGGCAAGCCGCTGCCGATGCGGTTTGGCACCTGGTTCTGGGGCCTGGGCGTCGATGACAACATTTTCGTGCCCAAAACCACCGGAGCAAATTATGCGCTGCCCAAGCAGATGGAGGCGCTTGAGGCAGTCAAACAGCACCTAAACGTTTATACCAATTTCAATATCTTCAACGATGGGCGGCCCAATCTTTGCCACTATTCAGGCTGGGTCGCCCTGCGCTGCGGCTCTGCGCCGAGTTCGCGGGTGTCCAAGCCCGGACAGAGCCTCGACTGCGCGGTGTCCGACAGGATCGGCAGCGGCAGCCGGTTCAGCGTGCTCAACCTGGCCGCGACCGGGAGGCCGCGTGACAGCCTGAGCTTCCGCGACGCCGATTCGATGAACCCGGCCGACATCTCGGCAGTGGAATTCTATCAGAAGGTCTTCGGGGCCGACTTCGTCAATCCCAACTCGGCCAGCTTCACGCCCGACCCCAAGGTGATGGTCCGCAAGAGCGTTCTTTCCAGCATCACCGAGCAGAGCAAGGCCCTGGAGCAGACGCTTGGCGCGGCGGACCGCGCGCGGCTGGATCAGTATTACACTTCAGTGAGGGAACTGGAGAACCGGCTCGCCCTGCAGCTCGAAAAGCCGCCGCCTGCGCCAAACTGCAAGATTCCGGGCAAGGCACCCGGCGACCTGCCCGTCGGCCTTGATGTCGAACGCGTGGCGCAGCGGCACAAGGCAATGGTCGATCTTCTGGTGATGGCGCTGTCGTGCAACCAGACCAAGGTCTTCAACATGCTCTATTCCGACAGCGGTTCCTCGCTGACCCGCAACGGCCAGGAAAAGACCCACCACGGCTACACCCACGAAGAAGCCATGGACACTGCGCTCGGTTATCAGCCGAATGCCTCCTGGTTCGTCGGGCGGGCGATGGAATCGTGGGCCTATCTGATCAAGGCCATGGCCGATACGCCCGAAGGCGACGGCTCGCTCCTCGACCGCTCGCTGCTCTATGCCCACACCGACTGCAACCTCGCCAAGACCCACTCGATTGCCGGCATTCCCATGTTCACCGCCGGCAAGCTGAATGGCCGCGTCAAGACCGGCATGCACATCGACGGCAAGGGCGAGGCCGGGACCAGGCTGGGCTATACCTTGCAGCGCCTGTATGACGTGCCGCTCTCCAGCTGGGGGACGCAATCGATGGAAACGTCACGCGAGCTGGGGGAAATTCTGGCATGATCGGGGTTTGGGCAGCGCGGGCACTGGCCGCCTTTGTGGCCTGCATCTTCGCGCTAACTGCTGCCACCGCAATGGCGACGACGGCGGAATCCACCGCTCCGGCGCAGGTGCGCGAAACCGAAGCAGGAATGGTCCTTACCACCCTGACCGGCATGACGCTCTACACCTACCGCCTCGACGAAGCCACGCCCGGCAAGTCCAGATGCACCACTACCCGCTACACCATGCAGAACGGACGGCAATTCGGGCAGGTTCCCATACCGGCGGCGCAAACACGCAAGACCTGCGCGGACAAGCGGCCACCCTTCCTGGCCCCCGCCGACGCCAGTTCGGCGGGAGACTGGTCGCTGATCGACCGGGGAAGCGGCATCAAACAATGGGCTTTCAAGGGCAGTCCGCTCTACACCTCGATCAAGGATCGCAGGCCCGGTGATGTGAACGGTGAAGGCGGTGTCGCCAACTTCACCGTGTGGGGCGCGGCAATGCCCCCCCTGGACGCTCCGCCGGGCTTCAAGCTGATGCGGCGCGAAGAAGGGCTGGTCCTTGCCACCGCTGACGGCCGGCCCGCCTATGTGCGCCGCGGGGCCCGGCTGCAGCGGGCAGCCACCGGCTCGCACCAGCTCCTCCAGCCGATCGTGGCACCGAGTTTCGGCAAGACCACTGGCAGATGGACCATCGTCGATCTCGGCGGGGTCAAGCAATATGCCTTCGACGGCGAACCGCTCTATGTCCTTCCGGAGGGCTATGTTGACGCCGATGCGGCGCAGGAACGTCACTGGGAGACCGCAATCTTCCGCCGCGCGCGCCCGGTTCCGGCGCAGTTCGCCACCCGAACGACGCTTCTGGGCAAGGTCTACACGACGGACAAGGGCATGACCCTTTACAGCTTCTCATGCTCTGAAACCGAAGTCCCGGACTTCCTGCCCTGCGACGATCCGGGCGATGCGGCCGCTTATTGGTCGGCGCTGTGCGGTGACGCCAAGGAATGCTCGCGCCGCTGGCGACCTTATCGCCCCTCGGCCAACGCGCGGCCCTCCGGCGAATTCAGCATTCTTGAGGTGTCCGACCCGCCTTTCCTCGATCCTGCAGGAACCACTGCCCCGCCCGAAGCACCGCGCGTGAAAGTGTGGGCCTATCGCGGAAGGCCGCTCTACACCTTTGTCGATGATGACGAGCCGGGGCAGACGCTGGGCGACTGGATCAATTACTTTTCGCGCTCCTCGTTCGATGCCGTTCTGGTTCCCGGCCCGGGAATTTACTGAATTCGCGCAGCGCCTCGAACCGGCTTATCGTAAGGACGGACCACCCCTTACCGCCTGCTGCTAGTCGAAACTCACTTTACCGCGCCCGGCCTTGACCGCGCCGCGCAGCTTCTTGCCCTGAAGGCGCTGTTCCTTGCCCACCCGGTTGAGCCGGCTCTTTGCGCGCTTTTCGGGCAGTTTCTGCGCATCGGCGAGCAAGTGCGCCAGCCGGTCGCGGGCATCGGCGCGGTTGGCTTCCTGGGTGCGGAAACGGCGCGCGGTGAGTACCAGGTCACCGCGCGCGGTCATCCGGCTGCCGGCGAGCAGCTTGAGGCGCTGGAACACTGGCGGTTCGAGCCGCAGCGCGAACACATTCAGCCGCAGTTGCACCGCAGTCGCCACCTTGTTGACGTTTTGCCCGCCCGGCCCTGACGAAGCGATGAAGCTCTCCTCGACCAGGCCCAGCGCGCGCGCGACCAGGTCATCCCCAGCGGTTTCAGGCATGGGAAAAGCCCAGCGCGGCGAAGTCGGCGGGCAGCGGCGCAACGGCGTCGATGGGGGGCTTGCCTTCGCGCGGCACCACCAGCCTGGCGGCGTGCAACATGGTCCGGCCCGCGCCCTTCGGGCTGCCATAGACCGGATCGCCGAGCAGCGCCGCGCCCAGCCCCGAGGCGGCGTGAACCCGGATCTGGTGGGTGCGGCCGGTTTCGGGGCGGAACTCGACCAGAACCAGGCCCTCGCGCTCTTCCAGCTTGCGCCAATGGGTGATCGAGGGCTTGCCTTTCTTCGCTGCGATCATCCGCCAGCCCGCTTCCGCGCTGCTGATCTTGGTCAGCGCCAGTTCGATCGTGCCCGCATCGTCGGCAAGCCTTCCCGCAACGATGCCGAGATAGAGCTTCTCGACCTGCCGCGCTTCGAACATGGCGGAAAAGCGCTTGAGCGCCTTGGGGTTGCGGGCCAGCAGCAGGCAGCCCGAGGTGTCCTGGTCGAGCCGGTGGACCGGCGATGGCGCACGCAGGAAGCCAAGCCGCAGTTCATCGACGCGGTCTTCCAGACAGGCACCGCCGGCGCGCGGCCGGTCGAGCGGCAAGCCCGCCGGCTTGTCGATCACCAGCGCTTCGCCGTCTTCAAAGAGGATGGGGAGCGGAGTCACGCGACCGCCCCGGCAATCCGCCGCAAGGCCTCTGCCAGCGTGGCCTCGTCAGCGGCGAAGCTGATGCGGAAGCCGGCCTCGCCGCTGAAGGCCGAGGCCGGGACCACCGCGACACCATGATCGAGCAAATGCATCGCCAGAGCCGTATCGTCGCCGAACCGCGCCATCAGCGGCGCGGCATCAACCATGCAATAGAACGCACCGTCGGGCACGGGGGCCGAAAGACCGGGGATGGCCGCGATCCCGGCGACTACCAGATCGCGCCGCGCGCGGAAGCGCTCGCGCCAGTCTAGCAGGAAGTCTTGCGGGCCTTCGAAGGCGGCGACTGCGGCGGCCTGGCTGATCGAGCAGGGATTGCCCGACGAGTGCGATTGCAGCTTTTCCATCGCCGCGATCAACCATTCCGGGCCGGCGGCGACGCCAATGCGAAAGCCGGTCATCGCGTGGCTTTTGGAAACGCCCGAGATGGTGAGGATGCGATCCGCCAGGTCGGGGCAGAGATGCGCCAGCGTCGCGTGGGGCTGGCCGAGGTAGGCGATCGGCGCGTAGATATCGTCGCTCATCACCATGACGCGCGGATGGCGGCGCAGCACCTCGCCGATCGCCAGCAGCATTTCGGCGGGATAGCAGGCCCCGGTCGGATTGCCGGGGCTGTTGAGCATAAGCCACTGGGTGCGCGGGCCGATCTGCGCTGCCAGGTCGGCGGCGGTGAAGCGGAATTTGTGGGCGGCATGGGTGATCAGCGGCACGACCCGGCCGCCGGCAAAGCGGATGATTTCGGGATAGCTTACCCACCACGGTGCCGGCACGATGACCTCCTCGCCCTCGCTCACCGTCGCCATCAGCGCATGGAAGATCGCCTGCTTGCCTCCGGCGCTAACCGTCACCTGGCTGACTGGAACTTCGATGCCGAGATCGCGCCCGAAATGCAGCGCGGCGGCGCGTTTCAGGGCCGCCGTGCCGCCCACCGGCGTATATCTGGTATCGCCAGCATCGAGCGCTGCCTTGGCGGCCGCGATGACATGCGGCGGGGTGGCGAAATCGGGCTCGCCGACCGAGAGCGAAATGATGTCGCGGCCCTGGCTGCGCAACGCTGTCGCCCGGTCGGTCATCGCCGTGGTCTGCGACGGGGCGATGCGCGAAAGGGCGAGGGAGGTCTGCGCCATATCCTAGCCCCTCCCCTTCAGGGGAGGGGTTGGGGTGGGGACTGTCGGTTGGCTCAGGGCTTGCCAGACAGCCCCCACCCCCGACCCCTCCCCTGAAGTGGAGGGGAGCAGTTGCGCCTGCATCAGCCCGCGCACCGAATTGCCGAGCAAGAAACCGTCCGCCAGGTCGTCAAGGCGAAGGTCGCCTTCCACCGCGCGCGCTGCATCGAGCAGCGAGCGGCGCAACACCCCGGGCAGCAGCCCCAGCGCGGCCGGCGGCGTAACCAATTGGTCCCCGCGCATCACGAACAGGTTCGAGCGGCTCGCTTCGGTGACCAGCCCGTCATCGCGGATCAGGATCGCTTCGGCGGCACCTGCGGCCACGGCGGCCTCGCGCGCGGCCTCATAGAAGCTGCGGTCGCTGGTCTTGTGGCGCAGCCGCCAGTCGCCGGAATCGACCGGCAGGGGCAGCACGCCGCAGACCACCGGCTCGGCCAGCCCACCCTGCCCCAAAGGCTCGGTCACCAGCGCCGTCGCGCCGCTGTGCGCAAGCACCAGGCGGACTTTCGCTGGCACGTCGAGATCGAAGCACAGCGCCTGTATCTGGTTGCGCAACTGGTGCCGGTCGAAGGCGAAACCCAGTTCGGCGGCGCTGGCCCTGAGCCGCTCGAGGTGCAGCTCAAGCAGCGCAATGCCCGCTTCCGGGGTGAACAGCATGGCTTCGATCAGGTCGAATTCCGCAGACCTACGCACGAATTCTCCCTTGACCAAACACTCGCGCCACTCCGGCATCGCCCGCGCATCGGCGACGATGGCCGAACCCACGCCGAGCACCGCCCTGCCCCTTCCCCCGTCGCCCGGGGTCAGTCGCAAAGTGCGGATTGCCACATTGAACGCGGCGTCTCCAGCGCCATTTGATCCAGAGGCATCGATCCGGCCGATTGCCCCGCAATAGGCTCCGCGCGCATCGCGCTCGACTTCGCCGATCAGTTCCATCGCGCGGATCTTGGGCGCGCCGGTGATCGAGCCGCAGGGAAACAGCGCAGCGACCATGTCGAGCGCGCCGAGGTCGTCGCGCAATTCGGCCCGCACGGTCGAGACCAACTGGTGCAGCGTCGGATAGGTCTCGACTGCAAAGGCGCTTTCGACCCGCACGCTGCCAGGGCAGGCGATGCGCGACAGGTCGTTGCGCATCAGATCGACGATCATCAGGTTTTCAGCCCGCTCCTTGGGCGAGGTCCCAAGTTCGGCAATATAGGCAGCGTCTTCGGCTGCATCGCGCCCGCGTGGCCGCGTGCCTTTCATCGGCTTGACCATGGCCGCGCCTTCCTTGAGCGCGAAGAACAGCTCGGGCGAGAAGCTCAGCAGCCACTGTGCGCCGTCGTGGACGATCCCGCCATAGCCGGCAGCGGCGTGCTCGCGAATCGCGGCATAGAGCGCCACCGCATCGCCGCTCCAGCTGCCGGCGAGCGGAAAGGTCAGGTTGGCCTGATAGATGTCACCCGCCGCGATGGCCTCCTGAAGCCGCGCGAAGCGGCGGGCATAGCCGCCGGGCGAGAGCTGCGGCTCAAGCGGCCCCAGCGCGCCGCGCGGACCTTGCGCCAGATCGCGCAGCCTCGCGGGGACCCGCGCCGCCGGGATCGTTTCGTAACTGTCGAAAGCGCCGAACCACAGCAGCGGCCCCGCCGCGCCGGTGCGAGGGCCAAGCAGCGGCGCGAGACGGGGTTCGAGCGCGAGGCCGGCCTCGTAAGCGATATGTCCGGCCAGTTCGCGGCCCTCGGCGCAAAGCACCGCCAGCCGCGCCAGCGCCGGTGCCACCTCTGCCCCGCTGCGCGCCACCACCACTTCGACCGGTGCGCGATAAAGCCGTGCATCGCTTGCCCCGCCCACGCGGGCGTCGTCGAGCAGGATGAAGGGTTCGGCCATGCGCTGGCTTCTATCCGCGCGCGGCCGCACTTGCAAAAACCCTCTCGCCCCGCTCTATCAGCGCGGCAAGGGACACGCGGGAGCGCATGATGGACGATATTTACCTCGGGCTTGGCTCGAATGGCGAAAAGCAGGTGCTGCGGCTGGGGCGGGCGAACCGCCACGGGCTGATCGCCGGAGCGACCGGCACCGGCAAGACGGTGACGCTGCAATGCATCGCCGAGCAATTTTCCGCCCAGGGCGTGCCGGTGTTCCTCGCCGACGTGAAAGGCGATCTGTCGGGCATTGCCATGGCCGGCAGCCACGAGTTCAAGCACGCCGCTACGCTCGAGGCGCGCGCCAAGGAAATCGGCCTCGCCGACTATGCCTACAAGGACAATCCGGCGATCTTCTGGGATCTCTATGGCGAGCAGGGCCATCCGATCCGCACCACCATCTCGGAAATGGGTCCCTTGCTGCTGTCGCGGCTGATGGGGCTCAACGAAACGCAGGAAGGCGTGCTCAATGTCGCCTTCCGCTATGCCGACGATCAGGGGCTGCTGCTGCTCGACCTCGAAGACCTGCAGGCGGTGCTGATGCACACGGCGGAAAACGCCTCCGAGCTGGCGACCAAATACGGCAATGTCTCGCGCGCCAGCGTCGGCACCATCCAGCGCCAGCTGCTCGCCTTCGACAGCCAGGGCGCGGCGCGCTTCTTCGGCGAACCGGCCTTCGAGATCGCCGATTTCATCCGCCTGGACGAGAACGGCAAGGGCTACGTCAACATCCTCGCCGCCGACAAGCTGATGCAGAGCCCCAAGCTCTATGCGACCTTCCTGCTGTGGCTGCTCGCCGAACTGTTCGAGGCGCTGCCCGAAGTCGGCGATCCCGACAAGCCGAAGCTGGTGTTCTTCTTCGACGAGGCGCACCTGCTGTTCGAGGACGCGCCCGAGGCGCTGTTCGACAAGGTCGAGCAGGTCGTCCGGCTGATCCGCTCGAAAGGCGTCGGCGTCTATTTCATCACCCAGAACCCGATCGATATCCCCGAGAAGATCGCCGGCCAGCTTGGCAACCGCGTCCAGCATGCCCTGCGCGCCTTCACCCCGCGCGACCAGCGGGCAATCAAGGCGGCGGCGGAGACCTTCCGCATCAATCCCGATCTCGATGTCGAGACGGTGATCACTGAGCTCAAGGTCGGCGAGGCGCTGGTCTCGACGCTGGAGATGGACGGCAGCCCGTCGGTGGTGCAGCGCACGCTGATCGCGCCGCCGTGCTCTCGGCTGGGGCCGGTGAGCGCCAAGGAGCGCGCCATCGTCCAGTCGATCAGCCCGGCAGACGGCAAGTACGATACTGCGGTCGATCGGGAGAGCGCCGCCGAGGTGCTGACGCAAAAGGCGGCGGATGCCGCTGCCGTGGCGCAGCAGGTCGAAACCGAGGGCGAGGAGGCGGTGCGCGCGCAGCCGCGCAAGAACTCCAGCCTGTGGGAAAAGGCCGGCAAGGCGGCGATGGGCGCGGTGGCATCCTCGGCCGGGGCGATGGTCGCAGCGAAAGTGGCCGGGCGCAAGTCGAGCGCCTCGCCGGTGGCTTCGGCGGGCAGCGCGATTGCCGGCGCGCTGGGCACGGCAATCGGCGGCGCGGCGCTGGGGCGATTTGCCCGCGGCCTGCTCGGCGGACTGCTGCGCTGAGCTTGATGCGGTTTCTTGGTGCGCTGCTGCTGGCCCTCGCCGGGCACGGCGCGGCTTTGGCCGAGCCGGTCAGCGCACCGCCGGCGGCGCAGGGCGAAGTGCCACAGGGCAAGTTGCCCGCCACGGTGGTGCCGCTCGCCTACCGCCTCGACCTGACTGTCGATCCGGCGCGGGACCGTTTTTCCGGCACGGTCGAGATCGACGCGCGGCTGGCTGTGGCGAGCAGCACGATCTTCCTTCACGGGCGCAATCTGGCGATGCGCCGGACGGTGGCAACGGTAAACGGCAAGGCGATCGCGGGGACCTGGCGCGAGGCCGATCCCACTGGCGTCGCCGCGCTGACTTTCGCCGCGCCATTGCCGGCGGGTCCAGTCACGTTCGCATTCGCCTATGACGCGCCGTTCAATGACGGGCCGGCGGGCATGTTCCGGGTCAAGGTCGGCGAGGAGTGGTATTCCTGGTCCCAGTTCCAGTCGATCGATGCGCGCGCCGCCTTCCCCAGCTTCGACGAGCCTGGCTTCCGCACGCCCTTCGCGGTAACCTTGCGCACGCGCCCCGGCATGATAGCGGTGAGCAATGCGCCGCTGGCCTCGGTAACGCGCGAGGGCGGCCATGATGTCCATCGCTTTGCCCCCACGCCGCCGATCTCGACCTATCTCGTGGCGATGATGACCGGGCCGTTCGCCAGCGTCGCATCCGCTGTACCGCCCGGGCCGCATCGGCCCGTGCCGCTGCCGCTGCGGGTGATCTCGCCGCAGCCCAACAAAGACCGGCTCAGCTTCGCGCTGGAAGGCTCGCGCGAAATCGTGCTCCAGCTCGAGGACTATTTCGGCGAGGCGTTCCCCTTCGCCAAACTCGACCAGATCACCAGTCCGATCCTGCCGGGCGCGATGGAAAACCCCGGTGCCGATCTCTACAACGACAGCATCATCGTGCTCGATGCCAAGGCCAGCATCGTCCGCCAGCGGCGGTTCGGCATGGTCGTCAGCCACGAACTGGCGCATCAATGGTTCGGCGATCTGGTCACCCCGGCCTGGTGGGACGACATCTGGCTCAACGAAAGCTTCGCCAACTGGATGGGCTATCACATCGGCGGCAAGTGGCGGCCGGCGCTCAAGATCGACGGGGGCGGGCTGGGCGAGGGCTTTGCAGCGATGGACACCGACGCGCTGCTCGCCGGACGACCGATCCGCCAGCCGATCGCGACCAACGCCCGGATCGACAGTGCCTTCGATGCGATCACCTATGGCAAAGGCGGCCACGTCATCGCCATGGTCGCCGGCTACATGGGCGAAGAGCGGTTCCGCGACGGGGTCCGGCGCTATATCGGCGCGCACCGCTTCGCCAATGCCACCAGCGACGACTTCTTTGCCGCGCTGGCCGGGGCGGCTGGCGATCCGCAGCTGGTCGCGGCGATGCGCAGTTTCACCGACCAGCAGGGCGTGCCGCTGCTGATGTTCACCCGCAAGGGCAGCGCGTTCGGCGTTAGCCAGCAGCGCTATACCGCGCTCGGCACGGCCCCGGGGTCGGCTCGGTGGACGGTGCCGATGTGTGTGCGGCGCGGCCCGGTGCGGCATTGCCAGCTGCTCGCCGAGCGCAGCGCTGCCTTCGCGCTTCCCGGCAAGGGCCCGCTGGTGCCCAATGCCGGGGGCCTCGGCTATTACCGCTTCGACCTGCCGCGCCGCGACTGGGATGCGCTGATCGTCCGCGCCGACCGGTTGCCGGGCGGCGAAGCCCAGGCGCTGGCCGATTCGCTCAAGGCCAGTTTCCGCACCGGTCGCGCCACCACCCGGCAGCTCGTGGCCGCTGCCCGCAAGCTGGTGCGCAATCCCGACAGCCACGCCAGCGACGCCGCCGGGCTGCTGCTTGATGCGATGACCTCGGCCGATCTTGTCGGCGGCAACGGCCTGTTCGCCTTCCGCGCCCTGGTCGGGCGGCTCTATGCGCCGCTGGTGCGCAAGCACGGCTTCGATCCGCGCGCCGGGCTTTATGCCGGCGACGACCCCGACGTGGCCGAACGCCGCACCGAAGCGGTGACGCGGCTCGCCAACTGGAATCGCGACCGCAAGTTGCGCCGACAGCTTGCCAATGCCGCCGCCGCGTTCCTCGCCGGCGACACGGCGGCGCTCGACCCCGAATGGTTCGACCTCGCCTTCGGGGCGCATCTGGAGGTCGGCGGGCTGGCAAGTGCCAAGGCGCTGGCGGCGCAGGCCGTGGCGTCGCAGGATGCCGACTTCCGCCCGGCAGTGCTCGGGGCGCTGGCGAGCAGCGGCAGCACGGCCATCGCCGCGTGGCTGCTGAGCGAGTGGCAGGATGAACGTCTGCGCGTAAGCGAGCGACGCCAGCTCTTGCGCGGCATCATGGGCATGCGCGCCACGCGCGAGACCGGCTATCGCTGGCTGCGCGAGCATCTCGACGCACTCACCTCGGGCGATCAGGGCATCTTCTTTGCCGCGCGGCTGCCGCAGCTGCTCGGCGGCTTCTGCACCGCCGAGCGCGCCCGAGAGTTCGAGCGCGAGCTGACGCCGCGCTTTGCCGGCAAGCCCGGCGAACTTGAACTGGCGCGAGCCATCGAGCGGGTGCGCAATTGCGGCCTGCTGCGCGAGACGCTGGCCGGGCAGGTGTCGGTCGACCTGGCGCAAATGCGGTAAACGTCAGCCCAGTGGAACCCGCATCTGCGCGGTCAGTCCGGCAACCGAGCCGTCTGACTTGCGCCGGTTTGCCAGCGTCAGTGCGCCGCCGTGCTGTTCGGCGATAGCCCGTGCCAGCGCCAGACCGAGGCCGGCACCGCCGGTCTCGCTGTTGCGCGAGGGCTCGCCGCGGGTGAACGGCTCGAGCATGCGCGCCATGTCGGCCTCGGGAATGCCCGGGCCGTCGTCGTCGATGGTCAGCATCGCCTGGTCGCCCGCGCGCGCCAGCGAAACCCGCGCCGCACCGCCATAGCGCAGGGCATTGCCGATCAGGTTGCGCATCGCCCGGCGCAGCCAGGTCGCGCGCAGCGGCATGGCCATGCGCTCGGCGCTTTCCAGCGTGACCGCCTCGCCCATGTCCTCGTATTCCTCGACCACCGAGGCGAGCAGCGCGGAAAGTTCGGTCATCTCCTGGGGATCGCGCGCGCGCCCGGCGCGGGCCAGCGACAGGATATCGTCGAGCGTGCGGGTTATGTCCTCGATGGTGGCGGCCATCCGCCCGCGTTCGGTGTCGTCCTCGACCGATTCGATGCGCACGCGCAGCGCAGCGAGCGGCGTCTTGAGGTCGTGGCCGATTGCGCCAAGCATGACGTCTTTTTCGTCGAGCAGCGTGGCGATGCGCCGTTCCATCCGGTTGTGCGCCGCGATCAGCCGGCGGATGTCGTCGGGCCCTTCCGGCGCGATCTGGCCACCGGCATCGCGGGTTTCGGTGAAACGTTCGATCTGTCCGGTGAGGCTCGCCAGCGAACGAGCCATCCGGCGCAGGATCAGCGCGATAGCTCCGACCAGCACGGCGTAGATCAACAGGGTCTGGGCGATCAGCGTGACGACGATCATGCGCTCGCCCGGCGGGATGAATATCCGCGCCACCAGCCATTCGCTGCCCGGCGGCCTGACCGCAGCGACCATCATCCGCTCGGGCGGCGCGCCGCGATGCCGTCGGATCCAGTCGTTGCGCTCGGCCAGCCGCTGGCGGGCAATGCTGTCGCCGGCTATGCTGCGGCGCACAACGACCACTTGCGAAGGCGAAACCTCCTGATCGGCAAAGATTGCGCGCAGCTCGCTCTCCGCCTTTCCGTCACGCCGCTCCCCCGGGCGCAGAGGCGATGTGGCGCTGCGTTCGATGATAAAACGCCGCGCGGTGTTGCGACCGGGGCCGGCAGGCAGATCGGGAATAGCGTTGTCGCCATTGCGTGCAGCGCGCATCAGCCGCAGCGCGGCGGCATGAATGAGCGCGACCTCGCGTTGCTGCGCCTGGGCGCGATAGATCAGCACGGCGCTCACCGATTGGGCGAGCAGCAGCGCCAGCGCCACCGCGAGCAGCATTTGCCCTTGCAGGCTGCGCGGCCACAGCCGGGACAACCACGCGGGGGATTTCACGGCCCGGTGCTCTCGTTACGCTGAACATCGGCTGCAAGCATGTAGCCACCGCCCCATACCGTCTGGATCAGCTGGGGATTGCGGCTATCGACTTCGATCTTGCGGCGCAGGCGGCTGATCTGGTTATCGACCGCGCGGTCGAACAGATGCGCCTCGCGGCCCTGCACCATGTCGAGCAGCCGGTCGCGGTCGAGCACCTGGCGGGGATGTTCGAGGAAGGCCATCAGCAGACGAAACTCGGCGGACGAAATCGCCACCGCCGCGCCGGCGGGATCGGCCAGCCGCCGCTTGAGCGGATCGAGTTTCCAGCCATCGAATTCAAACAGTTCGTTGCTGACCGCAGGCGGGATTCCCCGCGCCGCGCGACGCAGCACCGAGCGGATGCGCGCCACAAGTTCGCGCGGATCGAACGGTTTGACGACATAGTCGTCGGCCCCGATCTCAAGCCCGACGATGCGGTCGGTCGCCTCGCCGCGCGCGGTCAGGAAGATCACCGGGATGGCGCGCGATTCGACAAGATGGCGGCACAGCGCCAGTCCGTCCTCCCCGGGCATCATGATGTCGAGCAGCGCCAGATCGGGGCTCTGCGTGCGCAGCAGGCTGCGCGCCTGTGCCGAGCTGGCGGCCTGATCTACGCTGAACCCCTGGCGCGACAGATACTCGGCCAGGGGTTGGCGCAGCGCTGCTTCGTCATCGACCAGCAGCAGATGGGGCTGCGCTGATTCATCCATGGAGCGACGGGTTGCCCATCCGTGTTACTGGACCGGCGCGGGCGGAGGGCTGGCCGGCGGTGCGACGGGCGCGGCCTGCTGACGACTGCGCCAGGCCATGCGCGCGGCGATCCGTTCGGCGGCGGTGAGCTGACCGTTCTTGTCGGTATCAACCATATCAAAGCGCCGCTGTGCGCCGGCGGCGAATTCCGCCTGGCTGATCGCGCCGTCCTTGTCGGTATCGGCCATGGCCATCATCGCGCCACCGCCACGGCCAAAGCCGCCATGTCCGCCGCCGCCATGATGGCCGTCGCCGCCACCGCCGCGACCCATCTCGCTACGCCCCTCGCGCCGGTGCATCCGCATCGCGTCGAATTCGCCCTGCGAAATCTGGCCGTTCTTGTCGGCATCGAGGCGGGCAAACATCGCCTGGCCGTGCGCCGCGCGGTCCGCCGGGTCGAGCTTGCCGTCGCGATTGGCGTCAAGCCGCGCGAAGCGCTGGGTGGTCATGGCCTGTGACTCGGCGCGGGTGACGACGCCATCGTTGTCGGCATCGGCGCGGCTATGGCCCGCCTGCGCGGCGATTGCCGTGCCGCCGGCCAGGACGGCCAGCGTCAGGGCGATGGTCAGCTTTTTGCCGGGCGCGAATCTGCGCAGGTTCTGAGGGACCCATGATGTCATTGGAATTCTCCCACCGCCGCTCCGGATAGCCCGGAGGGGGACATTTGAAAACCGCGCGGCCACGGCAGGGAAGGGGGGGAGTAGCCAGCGACCGCGCGGCCTTCGCTGTTGCTTCTAGCTGCCGCCTGTCGCGAGAGTATGCCGGATAGCGCGTATTTTGTCGCGGTTTGTCGCGGAATTGCACTGTCGTTCATCGCACTGTCAGCCCAATGCCACGGCGTTCATCTTGTTGCCGTCGGGATCGCGCCAATAGGCAACGTAATAACCGTTGGCGCGCTCACCGGGCCCGCCCTCGTCGCGGCCGCCCTGGGCCATGGCGGCGGCATGCAGCCGATCGACGCAGGCACGGTCGGGCGCGCCGATTGTCGCCATCACGCCATTGCCGACGCTGGCGGGATTGCCATCGAACGGCAGGGTAACGGCAAAGCCGACTCCGGTGCCGGGTCTGGCCCAGTGGATCGACTTTTCGGTCTGGTGGGTGCGCGCGCAGCCGAGTTCGGCGGTGAGCGCGTCGTAGAAACGCCCGGCGCGCTCAAGGTCACTGGTGCCGAAGCAGACGTTGATGATCATGGTGTTCTCTCCCTCAGCGATTACAGTGGCGCGCATGCCGCTGCGAGCCATTCGCGCGCGGCACCATCAAGTTGCGGCCCGCAAATTTCAAGCACGCGCGCGTGATAAGCGTTCCACCAGGCCGCCTCCTCGCCCGACAGCAGGCCGCGATCGACCAGAACGCGGTCGATGGGCGCGTGGGTGAGCATCTCGAAGCCGAGGCATGGTGCCTCCGCGCCCGCCACCGCGCGCTGCTCGACCAGCAGCAGGTTCTCGATGCGGATGCCGTATTCGCCGGCCTTGTAGTACCCCGGTTCGTCGGAAAGGATCATGCCGGGCAGCAGTTCCTGCTCGGTACCCGCCTGACCGCCGGTCGCCTTGGCGATGCGCTGCGGGCCTTCGTGAACCGAGAGGAAGCTGCCGACGCCGTGGCCGGTGCCGTGCTGGTAATCGAGCCCCGCCGCCCAGAGGAACTGCCGGGCGAGCGGGTCGAGCTGGCTGCCAAGCGTGCCTTGCGGGAACACCGCGCGGGCGAGCGCGATATGCCCCTTGAGCACGCGGGTGAAGCGGTCCTTCAGATCGGCCGGCGGGGCATCGGGGCCGATCCAGACGGTGCGGGTGATGTCGGTGGTGCCGTCGGGATACTGCCCGCCCGAATCGACCAGATAGACCGAATTGGGCGCGAGCGGCCGGTTGGTCTCCTCGCTGACACGGTAATGGACGACTGCACCGTTGGGGCCACTGCCCGAGATGGTGTCGAACGAGAGGTCGCGCAGGCAGCCGGTCTCGCGGCGGCACTGATGGAGGAATTCGGCGGCGGCCATTTCGTCGATCCCGTCCG
The DNA here is from genome assembly GCA_963777795.1 of uncultured Alphaproteobacteria bacterium. GTDB lineage: Bacteria > Pseudomonadota > Alphaproteobacteria > Sphingomonadales > Sphingomonadaceae > Novosphingobium. The sequence goes on along the minus strand of CAVZRM010000001.1, from coordinate 25,393 downwards.
CGGGCGCTTCCACGGCAAGCCAGTGCAGAAAGCGCGACACCGCCGCCCCGTCGCGCGCCTGCGCTGCGCGCTGGCCAGCCTGCTCGGCGGCATTCTTGCGGGCCTTGGGCAGCACGCAGGGATCGCGCTCCTCCACCACTTCGGCAGCGCCCAGCGCGGTGAAGATCGCCTGTACCGAGCGCTCGGGATCGAGGGCCACGCGTTGGCCGGCGAGCGCGGCAAGCGCCGGCACGAATTGCTCGCGCGGTGCGATGCGCACGGAATCGCCAAGATTCGCGGCGAGCTCCGGCGTGACCTTGGCCGGGTCGATGTAGAGGCTCGCGGTGCCATCGGCATGGGCAATGGCAAAGGCCAGGGTCACCGGCGTGCGCTCGACGTCTTGCCCACGGATGTTGAGCAGCCAGGCGATCGAATCGAGCGCGGCCACGACCACCGCGTCGCACTTCGTCTCGCTCAGCCAGGCGGCGACCGCAGTGCGCTTCGCTGCGCTCGGCTCGCCCGCCAGATCGTCGGGATGGACCAGTGCCGGAGCAGCGGAGGGAGCCGGCCGGTCGGCCCAGACCGCATCGACCGGGTTGCTTGTCACGGCGACCAGTTCGGCCTGGCGCGCGGCCAGCGCCTTGCCTGCCGCATCGACCCAGCGCTTGCCATGCAGCCACGGATCAAAGCCGATCCTCGCGCCTTCACCGGCATGTTCCCCCAGCCACTTCGCCACGCTGGTCTGCGGCACGCTTTCGTAGCCGTAAAAACGCCCATCGACCTGGTCGCGCACCTGCAGGGTATAGCGCCCATCGACAAACATCGCCGCTTGATCGGCGAGAACCACCGCCGTTCCCGCCGATCCGCCAAAGCCGGTCAACCAGTGCAGGCGCTGGGCATAGCCGCCGACATATTCGCTCATGTGTTCATCGGAGATCGGCACGACGAAGCCGTCGAGTCCCTGCCGCTGCATCTCCTCGCGCAGTGCTTTCAATCGGGATTCGTGGGTATTCATCAGCATGGTTGCGGTCCCTCGCTTGCCACCATAGATGCGAGCGATGCACGATACCACAAGTCTTGGCCCGCCCGTCGCCGCCAAAAAACCGCACAGCATCACCCACCACGGCGTGACCGTCACCGACGACTACGCCTGGTTGCGCGATCCGGGCTATCCCGATGTGACCGACCGCGAAATTCTCGCCCACCTCGAAGCCGAGAACGCCTGGTTCGAGGCGCGGATGAAGCCGCACCAGCCGCTGATCGACACGTTGTTCACCGAGATGCGCGGGCGGATCAAAGAGGCCGACACCTCGGTGCCGCAGAAGGACGGCGACTGGCTCTACTGGATCGAGTTCGAGGAGGGCGCGGAATACAAGAAGTGGTGGCGCAAGCCCGTTGCAGGCGGTCCTGACGATCTGATTCTCGACGAGGTCGCTCTCGCTGAAGGCAAGGACTATTTCCGCCTTGGCGCGCTGTCGGTGAGCAACAACGGCAAGCTGCTCGCCTATGCCATCGATGACAACGGCTCGGAACGCTTCACCGCGCGGATCAAGGACCTCGCCACCGGCACGATGCTGCCCGACGAAATCCCGGGCACGCTCTCCGCGCTGGTCTGGGTGGCGGAGGACCGGGGGCTAGTCTACAGCCTCGCCAACGAGCAATGGCGCACCGACAATGCCCGGCTGCACTGGCTGGGCGAATCGACCTCAAGTGACATTGAGCTTTACCACGAAGACGACGAGGGCTTCCGTGTCGGCTCGTCGCTCTCGGCAAACGAGCAGTGGCTGATCGTCTCCGCGAGCGACCACGAGACCGGCGAGGTCCGCCTGATCCCCGCTGCCGATCCGCTCGCCGCGCCGGTGTTGGTGCGTGTCCGCCAGAAGGGCGTCGAATACGACGTCGACGAGCGTGGCGGCCTGCTCTACATTCACACCAACGACACCCACGAAAACTTCCGCCTCGCCACCGCGCCGCTCGCCAATCCCGGCGAATGGACGACGCTGATCGAGGGATCGGACGCGTTCTACCTCACCGGCTTCGAGCTGTTCCGCGACTTCTACGTGGTCGAGGGCCGCCGCGCCGGGCTCGATGAGATTGACCTGCGCTGGTACGACAAGCCCGGCCGGGTCGAACCGATCGCCTTCCCCGAGGCGAGCTATTCCGCAGGGCTGGCAGACAATCCCGAATGGGATGTAACCACGCTGCGCCTGACCTACGAATCGATGGTCAGCCCGGCGACGGTCTATGACTATCACATCGCCGCCAAGAATGGTGAGGAGGGCCGGCTTGAGGTGCTCAAGGTCCAGGAAATTCCCTCGGGCTACGACGCTTCGCTCTACACCACCGAGCGGCTGGAAATCCCCGCGCGCGACGGCACCATGATCCCGGTCAGCCTGGTCATGCGGCGCGACCGGGCGGCTGGCGGCCCGCTCCACCTCTACGGTTACGGTGCCTATGGCCTGGCCATCGATCCCGGCTTCTCGACCGCGCGGCTGAGCCTGGTCGATCGCGGCTTCGTCTATGCCATCGCCCACATTCGTGGCGGCGACGACCTCGGCCGCGCCTGGTACAAGGCGGGCAAGCTTGAGCGGCGGTGCAACACCTTCACTGATTTCGTCGATGTCGCCAAGGGCCTGATCGAGCGGGGCTACACTCATGCTGGGCGCATCTCGATCTCGGGCGGCTCGGCCGGCGGCGAGCTGATGGGGGCTGTGGTCAATTCCGACCCCGGTCTGTGGGGCGCTGTGGCGGCGCATGTCCCCTTCGTCGATGTGCTGGCGACGATGCTCGACGAGACCCTGCCGCTGACACCGGGCGAATGGCCCGAATGGGGCAATCCGATCGAGGACAAGGCCGCCTTCGAACTGATCCGCAGCTACTCGCCCTACGATCAGGTCAGCCGGCAGGCCTATCCGCCGATCCTGGTGACGGCAGGGCTCAACGATCCGCGGGTGACCTATTGGGAGCCGGCCAAATGGGTGGCGAAACTGCGGGAACTGAAGGTGGGGGATAGCGAACTGCTGCTCAAGACCGAGATGCGCGCGGGGCATGGCGGCAAGAGCGGGCGGTTCGAGAGCCTGCGCGAAACGGCGGAGGAATTTGCGTTTGTGCTGTGGCAATTGGGGGTGGAGGATTGACAATATACTCAAACAGATATATTGAGCTGGCCCAATGACAGGCGAAACGCCGCTCGACTGGATCGGTTCGTCGAAGGAAGACCTGCTCGCTTTCCCGGATCCGGTGATCGACGCGATGGGCTATGCGCTGGGCGTTGCGCAACTAGGCGGCAAGCATCCGCATGCCAAGCCGTGGAAGGGCGAAGGCGGAGGAGTGTTCGAACTGGTCGAGAATTTTTCCGGGCGACACCTATCGCGCGGTCTACACCGTGCGCTTTGCCGATGTGATTTACGTGCTCCATGCATTCCAGAAGAAGTCGACCAAGGGCATCGCAACGGCGGCAACCGACATCGCGATGATCAGGGCGCGGCTGAGGTTGGCCCACCCGGATTATGCTGACAAGGACGAAGATCGAAATGACCGAACGAGCATCACACGCGGCAGCGGCAATGTCTTCGCCGATCTCGGCCTGCCCGATGCCGCCGAGCGCCAGACCAAGACCCGGCTGGCGCTGGCGCTGAACCGGATCATCAAGAATCAGGGCGCTCAAGCAAGCCGATGCCGCCCGTTTGCTCGGTGTGCCCCAGCCCAAGGTTTCGGCGCTGGTCAACTACCGGCTCGATGGCTTTTCGGTTGAGAAGCTGATGGATTTCATTGTTGCGCTGGGCCGTGACGTTGAAATCGTCCGCCCCCCGCGCGCCGGCGATATTGCCCGGGTTTCGGTGTTTGAGGCGGCGTGAGGGCGGGGCACGGGGGGATGAGCGGGCGGTTCGAAGCACTGCGCGAGACGGCGGGGGAGTTCGCGTTTGGGTTGTGGCAGCGGGGGTGGAGGGGAAAGACGAAATGCTTGAACTTATGAATTAAGGCGATCCGTAAGGTAGTTGAAGTTTTTGTAGATTTGGATGAAACTCGGGACTTGCTCTGAGGCGGAAGACTTCGAATCCGTGTATAATTGAGGGAATGGGAATGGACATATCTCTGGCTTATCAGGGCGGAGGCGCAAAGGTTTTCGATCTCCTCGCGGCAGTGCAAGCGGCGCGCGAGTTTGAGGCGGATTCCAATGGCAACTTCCGCGTTTTTCGCGTGTCAGGTTCCTCAGCCGGAGCAATTGCTGCAATGATTCATGCTTTGGATGGAGATATCAACGCCATTCTTGATAAAGCCCACAGATTAGATCAGTTGCTTAACGAGAAGTTCCCTATGCACAGGATGAACAAAGTCCGAGCCATAAGGCGGTTGCTTTTTAACAAACCGATATTTGACGAAGATGCAGTGCATGGGGCGATTCTTGAAATATTGCGCCATGCAGGTATTGACGGTGAAAAAACAATTTCTCAATTAATGAATGGAAAGAAAATAGAAATTAGGATCCTTTGCTCCGATATTTAGGAATATCTAAGCCAGTCCATAACCAAAATTCTCCAACTCAGCTCATTGAAGCTCTCGTCGATTCTTCAGCAATTCCATTAGCCTTCCGAATGCCGGTGAAGGGTTCATCAAAAGCGACCATACTCGATGGAGGTTTGTTTCAAAATCTACCATCCGAAGAAGCATTGCGTGATCTTCAATCCGGCCAAAGAGCACTTGGAATATCATTTCATTCAGCGGAGCGTCAGTCAGTCAAAGATTATGGGGCGGTTAGATATGCGGGAGCTATCATTGATAGCATGATTTCTGAGCGGGTGCAGGATTCAAAGAAGCAGCTTGGTCCATCGAATGTTCTACTGCTTCGTACAAATATCGGTACGTTCGATTTTCCCGCTCTGTTTAAGGGACCGGTAAAGAAATCTTTCGATCAGAAAGTTGTGGATGCAAAGTCTCAATTATCGGCTTGGTACGACGGGAGTGTTGCTAGAACGGGTCCTGATTGGTTTTCGCTTGAAAAACACGACCTTCTGGAAATGGAGCACATTACAAGTGCAAGGGCGCTTCAGTTTTATGAAAATGTCAAACGTAAAAAATTTCCATGCAGATGAAATACGACATGAGATATACGCTCAATCATTATTGGGCGAAGAGCATCCTGATATTTATACTACAACTATTTCATTGTCAGGGGATAAAAATCCTGGCTTCCAATTCATTCGTTTTCGATTTTATGCGCCCGATGGGCAGCAATTACTTCAGCCTGAGGTTCACGTCGAAGATCCCGAAGGAAATCCAACTCGATGCCTTTTGATTCCAATGAGGGAGCCCGGCGGGGTCAGAGCGAGGTCTGTACTGATCTGTCTAGCAGAGCCATTGCGTGCAGGGCAGGAATCATACTGCGAAAGGTTAAGGGCTCATGGAGCCATGCGCCGATATCTCCAGGAGGGTCATACTGAGGAAACCTTCATAATCGGGCCAGGCAAGACAGCCGAGATTATGACCGTTGCATCTCATTTCCCGTCAGCTCGCTTGCCGAAAGGTTGGCGGGATGCTGATGCTACCATTCCGTTGGAGAAGGCAGCATTGGATGAGGAGCATGGTGTCCAGCTCTTGACAAAAGGGGAACGGAGGACCATATCCCACCGTAGAGTTGGTCAACTCTACGGGGGAGGCTAGCGTTCCCTCTGATAAGTCACGGTTCATTAAGATTTTTTATTATAGGTAGGGATTTCCCAAGGAGTTCGCAGTGAAAATGCCTGGCAGTCAGTCGATTTGAGCCTCAGAGAGCTTCATTAGGAAGCCATTGCATTGATCAAATGGGGGGTGCGGAGAAGACGGATTGCGCAGCAATCGCGTGTCGTGGTGCTGAGTGCGAACCTTCCGCTCCAAACCCCAACCCTAACCCAAAACCTCCCCCACCGGCACATACCCATAGCCCAGTTCACGCGCCACCGCCTCATGCGTCACCTGCCCCGCGTGCACATTCAGCCCCGCCGCCAGATGCGCATTTGCCCGCAGCGCCTCCTTCCACCCCATGTCCGCAATCCGCAGCACATGCGGCAAAGTCACATTGTTGAGCGCATAGGTCGATGTCCGCGCCACTGCGCCGGGCATGTTGGCGACGCAGTAGTGGACCACGCCGTCCTCGACGAAAGTCGGCTCGGAATGCGTCGTCGGGCGGCTGGTCTCGAAGCAGCCGCCCTGGTCGATGGCGACATCGACCAGCACCGAGCCCGGCTTCATCGTCGCCAGCATCGCGCGGCTGACCAGTTTGGGCGCGGCGGCCCCAGCCACCAGCACCGCGCCGATCACCAGGTCGGCCTCGGCGACCGCTGCGGCGAGGTTGGCCTTGTTGGAAAAGCGGGTCTTGGCGCGGCTTTCGAAGTGAATGCCGAGCCGCTCGAGCACTTCGGGATCGCGGTCGAGCACGGTCACATCCGCGCCCATGCCGACGGCGACCTGTGCCGCGTTGAACCCGACCACGCCGCCGCCGATCACCGCGACTTTCGCCGGCAGCACCCCGGGCACGCCGCCCAAGAGGATGCCGCGCCCGCCGTGTTCCTTCTCCAGCGCGCTGGCTCCTGCCTGCACCGCCATGCGCCCCGCGACCTGGCTCATCGGCTTGAGCAGCGGCAGCGAGCCGCCCCCACCCGCACTGGGCCCGGTGACGGTCTCGTAGGCGATCGCGGTGACCCCCGAGGCGATGAGGTCGGCGGTCTGGGCGGGATCGGGGGCGAGGTGGAGGTAGGTGAACAGCACCTGCCCGGCGCGCAACATCGCGCGCTCGGCCGGCTGTGGTTCCTTGACCTTGACCAGCAGTTCGCAGCCCGCGAAAATCTCCGCCGCCGTGGGCTTGATCGTGCCGCCCGCCGCTGCGTAATCGCCGTCGGACGCGCCGATGCCGGTGCCCGCGCCGCTCTCGATCCACACCTCGTGGCCGTGCGCGTGCAGTTCGTGCACGCTTTCGGGAGTCAGCCCGACGCGGTACTCATGGTCCTTGATCTCGCGCAGGGTGCCGACGCGCATGCGCGGTTCACGCCCCCTGCGGCGCGGTGCCTCCGGAGAACTTCTTGCCCGCCTTGGGGATCGCCGAGCCGCGCACCGGGCCGGGCTTGGCCGGACCTTTGGGCGCGTCGGGACGGTCGATCTTGCCGCTGTCGAGCAGTTCCTTGATCTCGTCGCCGGTCAGCGTCTCGTATTCGAGCAGAGCGCCTGCCAGCAGGTGGAGCTTGTCCTCGGCGGCCTTGAGAATGCCGGTTGCGCGCTTGTGGGCATCATCGACCAGGCCGCGGATCTCGCTGTCGATCAGCTTGTTGGTCTCGTCCGACATCAGCACGCCGCTGATTGCCGCCATAGCCGAGATAGCCTTCGCCGCTGGTCCTCGTACTGCAGCGGGCCGAGCTTGTCCGACATGCCCCATTTGGTGACCATGTTGCGCGCCAGGCTGGTGGCATAGGAAATGTCGGACGAGGCGCCCGAGCTGACCTTGTCGTGGCCGAAGATCAGTTCCTCGGCGACCCGGCCGCCCATGCTGACCGAGAGGTTGGCGTGCATCTTGTCGCGGTGATACGAATAGCATGTCGCGTTCGGGCAGCCGCATGACCATGCCCAGCGCGCGGCCGCGCGGGATGATCGTCGCCTTGTGGATCGGATCGGAGGCCGGCTCGTTGACCGAGACGATGGCATGGCCGGCCTCGTGATAGGCGGTCATCTTCTTCTCGTCCTCGGTCATCACCATCGAGCGGCGCTCGGCGCCCATCATCACCTTGTCCTTGGCGTCCTCGAACTCCTGCATGGCGACCAGCCGCTTGTTGCGCCGTGCCGCGAGCAGCGCCGCCTCGTTGACCAGGTTGGCGAGGTCCGCGCCCGAAAAGCCCGGCGTGCCGCGCGCGATGGTGCGCGGGATGGACGTCGGGGGCGAGCGGCACTTTCTTCATGTGGACGGCGAGGATCTTCTCGCGGCCTTCGATGTCGGGGATCGGCACCACCACCTGGCGGTCGAACCGGCCCGGGCGCAGCAGCGCCGGGTCGAGCACGTCGGGGCGGTTGGTCGCGGCGATGATGATGATGCCCTCGTTGGCCTCGAAGCCGTCCATCTCGACCAGCAGCTGGTTGAGCGTCTGCTCGCGCTCGTCGTTCGAATTGCCGAGGCCGTGGCCGCGATGGCGGCCGACCGCGTCGATTTCGTCGATGAAGACGATGCACGGCGCGTTCTTCTTGGCCTGCTCGAACATGTCGCGCACGCGGCTGGCGCCGACGCCGACGAACATCTCGACGAAGTCCGAGCCGGAAATGGTGAAGAACGGCACGCCTGCCTCGCCGGCGATGGCGCGGGCGAGCAGGGTCTTGCCGGTGCCGGGCGAGCCGACCAGCAGCGCGCCCTTGGGGATCTGTCCGCCGAGCTTGGAGAAACGCTGCGGATCGCGCAGGAACTCGACGATTTCCTCCAGCTCCTCGCGCGCTTCGTCGATGCCGGCGACGTCATCGAAGGTGACCCGGCCCTGCCGTTCGGTGAGCAGCTTGGCCTTCGACTTGCCGAAGCCCATCGCGCCCGAGCCGCCGCCCTTCTGCACCTGGCGCAGCGCGAAGAAGGCGACGCCCAGGATCAGCATGAACGGCAGCGCCTGGACCAGGATGTAGAGCAGCAGGTTGGGCTCTTCGGGCGCGCGACCGGCATATTTGCACGCCGTTGTCCTGCAACAGCTGCGGCAGGCTGGTGTCGTTGGGGATCGGCACGGTGGAGAAGGCATCGCCGTTCTTGAACTTGCCCGAGATCCGGTCTTCGCCGACCTGCACTTCGGCAACGCTGCCTTCGGCGACCTTGGCGCGGAAATCGGAATAGCGGATCGCCGTGCCGGCGGCTTCGGCGCGCGAGCCGAACATCGACACCGCCAGAAGCAGCGCGAGGAAAATGCCGCCCCAGATGAGCAGGCTCCTCAGCCAGGGATTGCCGTTGGGCTGCTGGTCATCGTTCATGGCGGGGGGGACCGTCCTTTCGCATGCCAATGTAGGGCACAAGGGCTGAATGACAAGTTAGCGATGGCGGCGCGTATCATGCCGATACAACGGATCGTCCTGGTCTGGCGCAAAGCCGGGCTCGGAACCGGCGAATTCCGCCGGGACGGCGATCGCGCCGGTGCGCTTCACCCTCGCCTGAACAGTGGGCATAGCCTTAAGCCAGGAGCGCTATTCACGCGCCTTCGCCTTGCCTTCAGCCTCTGCCGCCTTCAGATCGGCCGCTTCGGGGGAATCCAGCGCGGCCCTGGCCTTCCTGGCGGCAGCTTTGACCTTGTCGTGGTCCTGCGCGTGGGCGGTGGTCTCGCGGTCGTATTCGCGGGCAGCTTCGTAATTGCCTTCGCCCTGCATCTTGCGGTCAGTCATGGCACCTGTGCTCCACTTGTGTGGGCGGGCAAACGCGCCAACCGGCCAGCGGGTTCCGCGCGCGATCAGCCCTCCATCTCTTCGAGCTCGCGCCCCTTGGTTTCCTTGACCGCCGCGCGCACGAAAAAGAACGAGGCGACGGCAAACAGTGTGTAGCCCGCATAGGTCGCGGTCAGTCCGGCGTTCTTGGCCAGCCAGGGAAAGCTGAAGCTGACCGCGAAATTGGCCAGCCACTGTGCCGCGCCGGTGACCGCAAGCGCCGAGCCGCGCATCTGGTTGGGGAACATCTCGCCCAGCAGCACCCACATCACCGGGCCCCAGCTGAAGTTGAAGAACACCACATAGAGATTGGCCGCGACCAGCGCCACGGTGCCCACGCCCGCAGGCAGGACGAGCTGGTCATCGGCGAAGCTGCCCTGGGCGAAGCACCAGACCAGCGTGGCCAGCGTCGCCGACATGCCGAGCGAGCCGGTGAGCAGCAAGGGGCGGCGGCCGATGCGGTCGATCAGCGTGATCGCGGCGAGACAGGCGACAATCGACAGCGCGCCCGACAGGATGTTGATCTTGAGCGCATCAGCCTCGCTGAAGCCGACCGCCTGCCACAGCACCGAGCCATAGTAAAAGACGATATTGATGCCGACCAGTTGCTGGAACACAGCCAGCCCGATGCCGACCCACACGATCGGCCGCCAGCCGCCACCCGGTTTGCGGATATCGGCAAGGCTCGGCGCATGGTCGGCGGCGAGCGAGGCGGAGATTTCGGCGAGCTTGGCCTCGGCCACCTGGCTGCCGAACAGGCGGGCCAGCACGTGTCCGGCCTCGGCGTGCCGCCCCTTGGCGACAAGGAAACGCGGGCTTTCCGGGATCAGCAGCAAGGTCACCAGGAACAGCAGCGCCGGGACGGCCTGCACCCAGAACATCCAGCGCCACGCCGGATAGCCGCCCCAGAACGCGCCGAGCGAGGAACCGGCGGCGTCGGCGAGGTAATAGTTGGCGAGGAACGCCCCGGTGAGCCCGGTGATGATCATCACCTGCTGTGCGCTGGACAGCCGCCCGCGGATATGCGCCGGGGTCACTTCGCTGATATAGGCCGGTGAGAGCACCGAGGCCGCGCCGACCGCCGCCCCGGCGACGAAGCGCGCCAGGGCCAGCACCAGCGCCGATCCCGCCGCGCCCGAGGCCAGCGCGCTGACGATGAACAGCGCCGCCGCCAGCATCATCACCGTGCGCCGCCCAAGCACGTCGGCCAGCCGCCCGGCAAGGAAGGCACCAAGCGCGCAACCCGGCAGCAGCGCGCTGACCGTCAGCCCGAGCCCTGCCTCGTCGAGCCCGAAGGTCTGCCTGAGCCCCTCCTGGGTGCCGTTTATCGCACCCGAAATCATAGCCAAACATGAAACCGCCGATGGTCGCCACGGCGACGATCAGCGCGATGAAACCGTAATTGGCCCTGCCCTGAGCTGACATGAACGCACTCCCCCCCTCTGGTCCCGGACTTTGTCCCGTACCTCTCGCCGGCACGCATTGCTCGGCCCGGGTCTGCGGCAAGTCAACCGGCCGGGGCGGCGCAGTCGTCGGAAGCGCGCACCACGAGCGCGAAATCAATCGCCTCGTGGCTCGGCGATCGGCGCTGGATCGCCATCCAGCCGGGCGCGCACATCGCTGGCGAGGAGTGCGACTGCCTGCGCCGCCATATCGGCGACCGGCTGGCGGATCGTCGTCAGTTCGGGCCAGATGGTCGTCGCCATGGCGCTGTCGTCAAAGCCGCAGATCGCCACTTCGCGCGGCACATCGAGCCCCAGCCGGTGCGCCACGGCGATCGCTGCCGCGGCCATGTCGTCGTTGCTGGCGAAGACCGCCGTCGGGCGCGCGGGACCGGCCAGCATGGCTTCGGCGGCGGCGAGCCCGCTGCGGTAAGTGAAGTCGCCGCTGGCGATCAGCGCCGGATCGGGCGCAATCCCGGCTTCGGCGAGCGCGCGGTCGAAGCCCGCGCGGCGCAGCGCACTGGCAGTCTGGTTGGCATCGCCGGCGATGAAGCCGATCCGGCGGTGGCCGAGCGCGATCAGCCGGCGGGTCATCAGGTGAGCCGCCGCCGCGTCGTCGATTCCCACGGCATGGGCGAAGGCCGCCGGGCGACCGGTGGCGATCTGCGCCATGGGCAGGCCGGCGCGATGAAGCGCGGCGAGCAGCGCCGCATCGTCGCACAGCGGCGGCGGCAGCAGCACCGCATCGATGCGGTGGGCGAGCAGCCGCGCGGCCATCGCCGCCGCGCCTTCGCGCGGATCGACCGGCTCGACCGTCAGTTCGGCCTGACAGGCACGCGCGCCGGCGAGGCTGCCGACCAGCAGTTCGCTCAGCCAGGCGGCGCTGGGATTGCCGTGGAGCAGCGCGATGCGGCAGTGCCGCCCGCCGGCAAGGCTGCGCGCTGCGGTGTTGGGCACGTAACCGGTCGCGGCAATCGCCGCCTGCACCCGCTCGCGCGTGCCGGCGATCACCTGGGTTCCGCCATTGACCACGCGCGACACCGTCATCGGCGAGACCCCGGCGGCGTGCGCGACATCGGCGATCGTCGGCCCCTGCCGTCCCCGCCGCCGGTTCGCCGCAATGCCCGCTCGTGCCGCCACGTTGCCTGCCTCGCTGCCGCGCCGCTGCCTGTGGGCGCGCGTGCGACCATCTCGCCGCTTGCAAGGCAAGTTATGATAGCGCTATCACCCTGTCCAGACTTCCTAGTGGGTCCACAAGCATTCGGGAGAGCTGCGAGTCGTGTTTCTCGGCATCGACATCGGCACGTCTGGGGTCAAGGCGGCGATTGTCGCCGAGGATGGCGCGGTGGCGGCGCAGGGCCAGGCCCCGCTCGAGGTCTCGCGCCCGCACGAGCTGTGGTCCGAGCAGAACCCCGACGACTGGTGGCGCGCGACCTGCGCGGCAGTGCTCGCGATCGATCCGGCGCTGCGCCGCAAGGTCAGGGGCGTCGGCCTCGCCGGGCAGATGCACGGCGCGACGCTGCTCGACGCCGCCGACCGCCCGCTGCGCCCGGCGATCCTGTGGAACGACGGCCGCAGCTTTGCCGAATGCGGCGAACTGGAAGCCGCAGTTCCCGCGCTCCACGCCATCACCGGCAATCTCGCCATGCCCGGCTTCACCGCGCCCAAGCTGCTGTGGCTGCGCGCCCATGAGCCGGAGGTCTTCGCCCGGACCCGGCGGGTGCTGCTGCCCAAGGATTTCGTGCGCCTTCAGATGACTGGCGACGCCGCATCCGACCTGTCGGACAGCGCTGGCACGCTGTGGCTCGATGTCGGCGCGCGCGCCTGGAGCGAAGAGGTGCTCGCCGCCTGCGGGCTGGGCCTGGGGCACATGCCGACGCTGTACGAAGGCAACGAGGCGACCGGCACGCTGCGCGCCGAAATTGCCGCGCAGTGGGGGATTGGCCACGGGGCGAAAGGCGTGCCGGTGGCGGCGGGCGGCGGCGACAATGCTGCCGGCGCTGCGGGTGTCGGCGTGGTCCGCGATGGCGAAGCGCTGCTGTCGCTGGGTACCTCGGGGGTGATCTTCGCCGCCACAGCGGACTTCCGCCCGAACCCGGCGCGCGCGGTCCATGCCTTCTGCCATTGCCTGCCCGGCCTGTGGCACCAGATGGCGGTGCACCTGTCCGCCGCCAGCTGCATCGACTGGGTAGCCCGGCTGACCGGGGCTGCCGGCCCTGCCGAGCTTTTCGTCGCGCGCCGAAGCAAAGGGCGCGGGCCGGGGCGGCGAAATATTCCTCCCCTACCTTTCGGGTGAGCGCACCCCGCACAACGATCCGCACATTCGCGGGACGTTTCTGGGTCTCGACAACGAGACCGACGCGGGCAGCCTTGCCGCCGCCGTGCTCGAAGGGGTCGCCTTCGCGCTGGCCGACGGAATCGAGGCCTTGCGCGATGCCGGCACCGTGATCGAGGAACTGTCGGTGATCGGTGGCGGCGCGCGCTCGCACCACTGGGGCACGGTGCTCGCCGCCGCACTTGATGCGCGACTGATCTATCTCGAAGGCGGCGAGGTCGGCCCGGCGCTGGGCGCGGCCAGGCTGGCGCAGATGACCGTGACCGGCATGAGCGCCGCCGAGGCCTGCACGCGCCCACCGGTCAGCCATGTCATCGCACCCGATCCCGCGCTGGCCGAACGGCTGGCACCCAAACTCGCCTCATTCCGCGCGGCCTATCCCGCGCTCAAGGCCCTGTGAGAGGAAACGCCATGTCAGCCGAATATTTCTCGCCCTTCGACACCGTCCGCTACGAAGGCCCGGAGAGCACCTCCGACCTCGCCTATCGCTGGTACGACAAGGACCGCATGGTCATGGGCAAGCGCATGGAAGATCATCTGCGCTTCGCCGTCTGCTTCTGGCACAGCTTCTGCTGGCCGGGCAGCGACGTGTTCGGCGCTGGCACGTTCAACCGCCCGTGGCATGCCGGCCCGAACGACGCGACACGCGCGGCGGCCAAGCGCGAGGCGGGACTCGCCTTCGTCGAGAAGCTCGACGTGCCCTACTATTGCTTCCACGACGTCGATGTCATGGCCGACGCCGACGACGCCTCCTCGTTCCGCGCCAGCTTTGCAGCGGCGGTCGATCATCTCGAAGCATTGCAGGCACAGCATGGCCGCAAGCTGCTCTGGGGCACCGCCAACCTGTTCAGCCACCCGCGCTACATGGCGGGCGCGGCAACCAATCCCGACCCGCAAGTCTATGCCTGGGCGGCGATGCAGGTGCGCGACTGCCTTGAGGCCACCCACCGGCTCGGCGGGGCGAACTATGTGCTGTGGGGCGGGCGCGAGGGCTATGACACGATCCTCAACACCGAGATCGGCACCGAGCAAGCGAATTTCGGGCGCTTCCTCTCCCTCGTGGTCGATCACAAGCACCGCATCGGTTTCACTGGCGCGATCCTGATCGAGCCCAAGCCGCACGAGCCGACCAAGCACCAGTACGATTTCGACACCCAGACGGTTTATGCCTTTCTCAAGCGCTTCGGGCTGGAAAACGAGGTCAAGGTCAACATCGAGGCGAACCACGCGACGCTTTCAGGCCACACTTTCGAGCACGAGATCGCCATGGCGCGCGCGCTCGGCATCTTCGGCTCGATCGACGCCAATCGCGGCGACCCGCAGAACGGCTGGGACACCGACCAGTTTCCCAATTCGGTCGAGGAAACCACACTGGCACTGATCGAGATCATTCGCGCGGGCGGCTTCACCACCGGCGGGTTCAACTTCGACGCCAAGGTGCGCCGCCAGAGCATCGATGCGGCGGACCTGTTTCACGGCCACATCGGCGGGATCGACACCATCGCGCGGGCACTGTTGCGCGCTGCGGCGGTGATCGAGGACGGCCAGCTCGATGCCTTCCGCGCCGAGCGCTATGCCGGCTGGCAGGGCGAACTCGGCCGCATGGTCCACGCGCCCACGACGACGCTGGTCGATGTCGCCGAGCACGCTATTGCGTCGAATCATGGGCCCGAACCGAAGTCGGGGCGGCAGGAGTGGTGCGAGAACCTGCTCAACCGGTTTTGATCACACAAAAGCCGTGTTCCCCCGCCCTTCGGCTGGCTGGCAAGCCAGCCGCTCAGGATAAACTTCCGGCCTTTGGCCGGAAGCCGGGGGCCTCGGGCGACTAGGCGCGCCATCGCGTTTTCATGCTTGAGATCGCCGCCTTCGCGGGGAAGCACTATATTCTCAGAGGCGCTGCCAGCCACTCACGCCAGATAATGCGCCGTCGTCTTCGCCGCGACTTCCTCGGCGCTGGCCCCCGGCGCGCATTCGATCAGGCGGAACGGGCTGGCGTGATCCGGCCGCGCGAACACCGCCAGGTCGGTGACGATCATATCGACGACATTGCGCCCGGTCAGCGGCAGGGTGCAGGCGGGGATGAACTTCGCGCTGCCGTCCTTGGCGCAATGTTCCATCACCACGATGATCTTCTTGACCCCGGCGACGAGGTCCATCGCCCCGCCCATGCCCTTGATCATCTTGCCGGGGATCATCCAATTGGCGATGTCACCGTTCCCGGCCACTTCCATCGCGCCGAGCACGGTCAGGTCGATATGCCCGCCGCGGATCATCGCGAAGCTTGCCGCGCTGTCGAAATAGGCCGAATGCGGCAACTCGCTGATGGTCTGCTTGCCGGCATTGATCAGATCGGCGTCCTCCTCGCCTTCCAGCGGGAACGGGCCGATGCCGAGCATGCCGTTTTCCGATTGCAGGGTGACAGTGACGCCTTCGGGAATGTGGTTCGCCACCAGCGTCGGGATGCCGATGCCGAGGTTGACGTAATAGCCGTCCCTGAGCTCAGCGGCGGCGCGGGCGGCCATCTGGTCGCGGGTCCAGCCTTTCGCGAGAGTTTCGGTCATGATGGGTCCTTGTAAAGCGGCTTGTCCCAGAGGCGTGACACATGCCATTGGTCGAAAAGCTGCTCGTTGGAAACCAGAGTCATCCCTTCGACAAATGATTGTGCAATCAGCAAACGATCAAAGGGATCGCGGTGCGGTATCGACAGCAGGCCGCCCCGTTGCGCGTGATGTCCATTGACCGCAAGAATCTTGAAACCCAGACGCTCGGCAGAATTCGACAAAGTGCTCCGCCAGCGTCGTTGAGACTTTGAGCTTGCCCAGCCGGTATTTGGTGGCGATCTCCATCGCCGAAACAGCGCTGGTAAAGACAGTATTTCGTTGGTCCTCGATCGCGGCTCGGGCAACGTCGGGAAGAAGCTCGGGCTCCTGCGCGGCCCAGATCAGCGTGTGGGTATCAAGAAGAAGGCGCATCATCGGGATACTCGACCTCGCCGTTCCAAAGCGCCAGATCGACGTCAGGAACCGGGTCCCAAAAACCATACGCCAAAGGATCGCTGCCGCGAGAATCGCCTCGCAGCAAGCCGAGCTGCCGCTTCCCGGAAACCGGCTTGGCGGGGATGAGTTTCACCAGTTCCTCGCCTGAGCGGCCTTCCATGATCGTCACGTCCCCACCTGCCAAAGCTTCCTTTATCAGCCGGGAAAGGTGCGTTTTCGCTTGATGGATGGTCACAGAAGTCATGACGGGATACTTAGTCTGATTACTAGACTAAGTCAAGCCGGCTCCCGCTCGCGCACGGTGCGAAATTCGATCTTCTTGTCATATGGCGACCCCACAATCAGCCGCTGGACATAGACCCCCGGCAGATGGATGCAGTCGGGATCGAAGCTGCCCACCGGCACGATCTCCTCCACCTCGACCACGCAAACCTTGCCGCATTGCGCTGCGGGCACGTTGAAATTGCGCGCGGTCTTGCGGAACACGACATTGCCGGTGGCGTCGGCCTTCCACGCCTTGACCAGCGCAAGGTCGGCGAAAATGCCGCGCTCGAGGATATAGTCCTCACCGCCAAATTCCTTCACTTCCTTGCCCTCGGCCACCAGCGTGCCGACCCCGGTTTTGGTATAGAACCCCGGTATCCCCGCACCGCCGGCCCGCATGCGCTCGGCCAATGTGCCCTGCGGGCAGAATTCGATCTCAAGCTCGCCGGCCAGATACTGCCGCTCGAACTCCTTGTTCTCGCCGACATAGGAGGAGATCATCTTGGCCACCTGGCGGGTGCGCAGCAGCTTGCCGATGCCCTCGCCGTCGATCCCGGCATTGTTCGAGGCGAAGGTCAGACCGTTCACCCCGCTCGCCTGCACCGCATCGAGCAGGCGTTCGGGAATGCCGCACAGCCCGAAGCCGCCGCTGGCGATCAGCAGGCCGTCCTTGAGCAGGCCCTCCAGCGCGGCCTGGGCATCGGGAAAGAGCTTGTTGGACATTGCTTCTCCATAGGCCGCCCGAAACGGCGGATCGGGTAACACTGTGCGTTCCCTAAGCGTGTCGGCCCCGGTTGTCACCTCGCTCGCAATAATCTGCGCATCGGCTCTTTTATTTTCGCGCTGCGGCCCAATTTGACATCTGTCATTACCGCACCCGAATGGAAGTGCGATCAGGATCCCCTGAACAATGGGAGCAAGGCCATGCGCTCGATACTCGTCTATGCAGATCGCGGAGAGTCCTCGTCCGCTGCGCTGGAAGCTGGATTGTCGCTGGCCCGGGCTGCGGGCGGGCACCTGTCGGTCCTGGTTGATACACCGGTGCAAAGCTATGTCGCGATGGACCCGCTGGGCGGATCCTATTTCGCGGCCGACGCGCTCAACCAGGCGCTCGCTGCGGACGACGCACGGGCAAAAGCCATCGAAGCAGGCCTGGCCAGACAGGATGTTCCGTTCGACGTGCGTCATTCCGATGCCAGTCCGGTCGATGCCCTCGCCGCAGCAGCCCGGCTTGCCGACCTGGTCGTGGTGTCGCGGTCAAGCGGCCTTGCCGGCGAACTGGCGCTGACGGCGCGCACGCCGGTGCTGGTGCTGTCGGATCGGGGCGAAGGCAAACTCCCGCCAGAGGTGGCCTGCATTGCCTGGGATGGCGGAAACGAGGCCGCGCTCGCGCTGCGCAGTTCGGTTCCGCTGCTCGCGGGATGCCGCAGCGTCCATGTGGTGACCGTGTCCGAAAAGACCGGCGGGTTTCCCGCGACCGGGGCGATGAACTATCTTTCGCGCCATGGCATCAAGGCCGAACTGGTCGAACTGGTCCGCGACGGATCGACAGCAGAGACCCTTGCTGCGGCGGTTGACCGGGCTGGTGCGGCACTGCTGGTCATGGGGGCCTATGGTCGAAGCCGCATGCGCGAGTATCTGTTCGGCGGAGTCACCCGGCATTTTCTCGAAGCGGCGCAGTCACCGGCCCTGCTGCTCGCCCATTGACGCCAGAGAATGCCGCAAAGCAGCAACTGCTGAGTTTTGACATGACGCACCGTGGCCCCCGCGCGGACAGCACTTCCATATTTGTTCATTAGATTCAATGCTATGACGATACATGATTGTCTGTGTTGCATTTCGTGCAACTTAAAATGAGCATTTCGCACTTGCAACATTTCCGATTCGACGGCATTTAGATCGTGCCTTTCAGGCATCCTCTCCCAAAACTTCCAAGGCCCGGTTGGCAACAACCGGGCCTTTTTTTTCGTTGTGTTTCCAGGGTGATCCGGCGCTCAGACGCGCAGCAGCGCCGGATCGACCGGCAACGCGCGCACGCGCTTGCCGATGGCGGCGAAGATGGCATTGGTCAGCGCCGGGATTGCCGGCGGCAGCGCCGGTTCGCCAAGCCCGGTCGGGGCAAAGTCGGTCTTGAGAAACTCAATTTCGACCGGCACCGATTCGTTCATCCGGAGCAGTCGGTAGTCGCCAAAGTTCGCCTGTTCGGTCGCGCCGCCCGCGATGGTGATCTGCTGGAACAGCGCCTGGCCGATGCCGTCCTGCACCGATCCATCGACCTGCTGGCGCGCGCCAGAGGGATTGACGATGGTGTGGCCGACATCGACGGCGCACCACACCTGCTTCGCCGCAACCGTGCCATCCGCCGCCACCGCGACGTGGACGACATGCGCAACATAGCCCTGGTGGCTGAAATAGCAGGCGATGCCCTTGCCTTCGCGCGCCGGCAAGCTGCCCTCGCCCCAGCGCGCCATCCGCGCCGCCGCCTGGAGCACGCCCTTCATCCGCGCGGCGTTGAACGCGTTTTCGCCCGAGCCGAGTGGCGGCATATCGCCGAGCAGCCGGAGCTGGAAGGCCAACGGGTCCTGCCCGGCGGCATGCGCCAGCTCGTCGAGGAACGATTGCATGACGAAGGCCATGGCGTTGGACCGCGGCGCGCGCAGCGGGCCGGTGGGCACGCCTAGCGCCATCAGGCTGTGTTCCATCCGGAAGTTGGGCACGAAGGCCCAGGGGAAGCGCGTCGGACCTTCGGAATCGGATACCGCCTTGCCGTCCTGCCCGAAGGTGGCGAAATGATCGTGCATCGCAACCAGCGCGCCTGCGGCATCGACCCCGCCGCGCAAGCGGTGAAACCCGGTGATGCGATACTTGTCGTGGCGCAGGTCGTCCTCGCGGCTCCAGATCAGCTTGACCGGGGCCTGCATTTCGCGCGCGATCCATGCTGCCTCGACCATGTAGTCATTGGCCAGCCGCCGCCCGAAGCCGCCGCCGCTGCGCACCATGTGGACGGTGATGTCTTCGGGTTTCATCCCAAGGGTCTGGGCGCAGAGCCCGCGCCCGACCTGCGGGGTCTGGCTGGGGGCCCATATCTCGAGCTTGCCGTCCCGGAATTCGGCGGTGCAGTTCATCGGCTCCATTGCGGCATGGGCGACGAACGGATAGGCATATTCGGCATCGACCCTGGTCGCCGCCCCAGCGAAGGCGGCGTCAAAATCGCCTTTGCTGTCGAGCACCACCTCGCCCTTGCCCTTGGCGAAAAAGGCCTTGGCCTGCGCGGCATAGCCCTGGCTCGATTGCGCAGCGGTGGGGTGATCGGCCCACTGCACGTTGAGCTTGTCGCGCGCCTGCTGCGCAGTCCACCAGCTGTCGGCGACAATCGCCACACCGGGCATGAAGCCCTGGCCATTGTGATTGGGCCGCGCCAATCCGGCAGCGGTCGGGGCCTGTTGCCCGTTGACAATGAACGCCCGCCGCACGCCCTTGACGCCCTGCGCCGCGGCAAGATCGGCGCTGGCGACGCCTGCCCCGAACACCGGTGCCTTGACATAGCAGGCATAGAGCATGCCCGGCCGCACCACATCGATGCCGAACAGCGGCTTGCCGGTGGCGATCGCGGGGCTGTCGCTCTGCGGGATCGGCTGGCCGATGATGGTGTAGTCGGCGGCGGACTTGAGCGTCAGCGCCTTGGGATCGGGCGCAGGGATATCGGCGCAGGCCGGGGCCAGCGCACCATAGCGCAGCCGGCGTCCGCTGGGTGTGTGGATCACCTGCCCTGCCTCGGTGTGGCACTCGCTGGCCGGGCAGGCCCACTGCCGCGCCGCCGCCGCCACCAGCATCGCCCGCGCCGCCGCGCCGACCCGGCGCAAGGGTTCCCAGGCCATCGGGATCGAACGCGATCCGCCGGCCACCTGAGCACCATAGCTGGCCTGATCGACCGGCGCGGTCTCGATGCGGACCGCCGACCAGGCGACATCGAGTTCTTCGGCGATCAGCATCGGCAGGCTGGTTTTCACCCCCTGGCCGACCTCGGGGCTCTTGGCCATGATCGTCACCACATCGTCGCTGCCGATCAGCACATAGGCATTGATCCGCGATGCCGGGCGCACGCCAGCCGCCCGCACCGGCAGCGAAACCGAGAGCATCAGGCCCGCCGCCGTCACCGACTTCAGCAGGCCGCGCCGGGTGAGTTGGGGAGCGTGTCCGGTCATGCCGGCGCTCCCTGCCCTGCGGCGCGGTGGATCGCGGCGCGGATGCGATTGTACGTGCCGCAACGGCAGATATTGCCGCTCATCGCAGCGTCGATCTCGGCGTCGCCGGGGCTGGCATTCTGCTTGAGCAGCGCGGTCGCCGCCATGATCTGGCCTGCCTGGCAATAGCCGCACTGCGCCACATCGAGCGTCTGCCAGGCTTCCTGCACCCTCCGCCCGACCGGATCGCCGGCCATGCCTTCGATCGTTGTGATGCGCGCGCGGCCGACCGCCGATAGCGGCGTGCTGCATGAGCGCACCGGCTCGCCGTCGAGGAACACCGTGCAGGCCCCGCAGGCACCGATGCCGCAGCCGAACTTCGGCCCCAGAACGCCCAGCTTTTCGCGCAATACCCACAGCAGCGGCATTTCGGGATCGGCATCGACCCGGGCGGTCTTGCCATTTACGGTGAGCTGGGTGGGCATGGCTCGTCGATCCTCTGGTTTGCGGAGAGGTTTGAACGGCCAAACGGCAATTTGGCAAGGCAGCAATTTGTCGCAGCGAGTCGCAATAGGCCTGCGAGACTTGCTGTCCCGCTAAGCAGGGGAAATCCCGCCGATTTGCAATCGCGGCCACCAGTTCCTAGCTTGCCGATGAAGCAACCCCGGGAACCCAGCCTATGGCCGAAGCGCCAGCCATCATCGAAGAAACAACCGTGAAGCTGCAAGTGGCGGCTGCGCGGCAGGAAGAAAGCGGACAAGGCATCGCCCGGCTGCCCAAGTCGGCGATGGCGGCGCTCGGGGTGACCGAAGGCGATGTCCTCGAAGTGGTCGGCAAGCGCAGCACTCCGGCGCGGGCGGTTCTCGCCTATGCCGAGGACGAAGGGCTGGAAGTGATCCGGCTCGACGGCCTCCAGCGTGCCAATGCCGAAGTCGGCTCGGGCGATCACGTCTTGGTCAAACGCGCCGAATCGCGCGCCGCCAGTCGCGTCGTGTTCGCGCCCGCCCAGCGCGAGATGCGGCTGCAAGGCCCGGCCGAGGCGCTCAAGCGCAATTTCTTCGGACGGCCGCTGCTCGCCGGCGATCTCGTCGCCACCACCGGCCAGCAGCAGGTGCGCGACATGCCGCCGCAGGTCGCGCGGATGTTCAACGCACCGGCCTTCGCACTGACGCAAATCCGCCTGACGGTCGTCGCCACTGTGCCCAAGGGTATCGTCCATATCGACGAGAACACCGAGGTCGAGCTGCGCGAGCAGTTCGAGGAGGCCCGCGACAGCCGGGCCGAGATCAACTACGACGATGTCGGCGGCATGGGCGACACCATTCGCCAGCTGCGCGAAATGGTCGAACTGCCGCTGCGCTATCCCGAGCTGTTCACCCGGCTCGGCGTCGATCCGCCGCGCGGGGTTCTGCTCCACGGGCCGCCGGGCACCGGCAAGACGCGCCTGGCACGCGCGGTCGCCAACGAGAGCGAGGCCAATTTCTTCACCATCAACGGCCCGGAAATCATGGGCTCGGCCTATGGCGAAAGCGAAAAGCGGCTGCGCGAGGTGTTCGAGGAGGCAGCCAAGGCGGCACCGGCGATCATTTTCATCGACGAGATCGATTCGATCGCGCCCAAGCGCGGCCAGGTCTCGGGCGAGGCAGAAAAACGCCTGGTCGCGCAATTGCTGACCTTGATGGACGGGCTGCACGCGCGCTCCAATCTCGTCGTCATCGCCGCCACCAACCGCCCCGACGCGATCGACGAGGCGCTGCGCCGCCCCGGCCGGTTCGACCGCGAGATCATCATCGGCGTTCCCGATGAGAGCGGGCGGCGCGAGATCATCGGCATCCACACCCGCGGCATGCCGCTGGGCGAAGGTGTCGATCTCGACGAGCTGGCGCGCACCACCCACGGCTTCGTCGGTGCCGACATTGCCGCGCTGGCCCGCGAGGCGGCGATCGAGGCGGTGCGGCGGATCATGCCGCAACTCGATCTCGAGGCGCAAACGATTCCCGAGGAAGTGCTCGAAAGCCTGTCGGTCACCCGCGAGGATTTCCTTGAGGCGCTCAAACGCGTCCAGCCTTCGGCCATGCGCGAGGTCATGGTGCAGGTGCCCAATATCGGCTGGGCCGATATCGGCGGGCTCGACGAGGCGCAAATGAAGCTCAAGGAAGGTGTAGAGTTGCCGCTGCGCAATCCCGAAGCCTTCCGCCGGCTCGGCATCCGCCCGGCCAAGGGCTTCCTGCTCTATGGTCCGCCGGGGACCGGCAAGACCCTGCTCGCCAAGGCCGTGGCCAAGGAAGCCGAAGCCAACTTCATCTCGGTCAAGTCGTCCGACCTCTTGTCTAAATGGTATGGCGAGAGCGAGCAGCAGCTGTCGCGGCTGTTCGCCCGCGCGCGGCAGGTCGCGCCTTGCGTGATCTTCATCGACGAGATCGACAGCCTGGTTCCCGCGCGCGGCAGCGGCGGCTCGATGGGCGAGCCGCAGGTCACTGCGCGGGTGGTCAACACCATCCTCGCCGAGATGGACGGGCTGGAAGAAATGCAGTCAATCGTGCTGATCGGCGCGACCAACCGCCCAGGCCTGATCGATCCGGCGCTGCTGCGGCCGGGGCGGCTCGACGAGCTGGTCTATGTCGGCACCCCAGATGCCAAGGGACGCGAGCATATCCTGCGCATCCACACCGCCCAGATGCCGCTGGCCAAGGATGTCGATCTGCCGAAAATAGCCGGACGCACCGAGCGCTTTACCGGCGCGGACCTCGAAGACGTGGTGCGCCGCGCCGGCCTCACTGCCATCCGCAGCCGCGGCGAGGATGCCCGCGACGTCACCGCCGCAGACTTCGACGCCGCGCTCGACGACAGCCGGGCAACGGTCACGCCCGAGATGGAGGAAGAGTACGCCAAGATGAAGGGCGAGCTGAAGAAGCGGGCGATGGAGGTCAATCCGATCGGCTTTGTCGTGCCCGGAATGGTCAGCTCGACGCGCGACCGCAAGCACGATCAGGGCAGCGGCGCGGAGGACGCTTGACAGCCAGTGGCGGAGACGGAGTCCGCCTAACTAGCGTCCAACCGCATCCGTATGCCGCCACCATAACGGCTAAAATAGGCGGATTTAGTGAAGTCCCGGCCCTTTTCCGTCCGAATGCGTCCCGTTGCGTTCCCATAAAACCGCGCTATTATAGGGGAGCGGTTATGGGAACGCTCTGCTCATGGTGCCATGGTGGCTCCACTTAGGCAGGTTCGGTTCCCGGACAGGGAGCCATAATGCCAAAGAAGCTCAGCAACGCGCTCACCCCCTTGGCGGTGAAGAATGCAAAGCCCGGTCGCCATGCCGATGGTGGCGGGCTGCATTTGCTGGTGAAGGAAAGCGGTGCCCGGTCATGGGTCTATCGCTTCATGCTCAGCGGCAAGTCGCGGGACATTGGCCTTGGCGCGGCTGGACCGGACGGCATTTCCCTTGCCGATGCCCGCGACGCCCGCGACGCGCTGCGCCTCAAGGTGAAAGTCCGGGATTGATCCCCTTGAGGAACGCCAGCGGGAGGCCGCTGAGGCCCTTGCGACGGCTCAGGCGGCACAGGTTGCCGGAATAACATTCAAGGCCGTGGCGGAAACCTACATCGGCGCGAATGAGGGAAGCTGGCGCAATGACAAGCACCGGCAGCAATGGAAGAACACGCTGGCCACCTATGTCTATCCGGTGATCGGGGAATTGCCCGTTGCCGAGGTCGGCACTGCCCACGTTCTGCAAATCCTTGAGCCGATCTGGAAAGCCAAGGCCGAGACTGCCAGCCGCGTGCGAGGCCGGATGGAAACGATCCTCGATGCCGCCAAGGCGCGGGGATACCGTGACGGCGAAAACCCGGCCCGGTGGCGCGGCCATATCGCGCAAATCCTGCCTGTCCGGTCCCGCCTCACGCGCGGCCATCACAAGGCTATGCCCTATGATGCGATCCCGGCATTTGTCGGCGCGCTGCACAAGCGGGAGGCCGTCGCGGCGCTGGCGCTGGAATTTACCATCCTGACCGCTGCCCGCACCGGGGAAGTGATCGGCGCGAAGTGGGATGAGGTCGATTTGGAAAAGGCAATCTGGACCATCCCGGCCAGCCGCATGAAGGCGGGCAAGGAACATCGCGTGCCCCTGTCGCCGCGTGCCGTGGAGATTTTGAAGTCTACGCAAGGGCTGCGCAAGGAATGGCTATTCCCGGCGAACAAGGGCGGGAGCATGTCGGGCATGGCCATGTCGATGCTGCTTCGCCGGATGAAAGTTGACGTGACCGTGCACGGCTTCCGTTCGGGCTTCCGCGACTGGTCTGCCGAATGCACCGGCTATGCCCATGAGGTTGCCGAAATGGCCTTGGCGCACACCATCGAAAACAAGGTTGAGCGAGCCTATCGGCGCGGCGACCTGTTCGACAAGCGGCGGCGGCTCATGGACGATTGGGCCACCTATTGCGCCACGATCCCGGCGGCTGGTGCCAACGTGACGCCCATTCGCAAGGCTGAGGCCGGATAGAGTTTCACCGGGCATTCGGCCCGATGGAAGCGGGCCAGCAATGGGATGGGCCCCCGATGCTGGCCCTAACCACAACCCGACTGCAAAGGAGTTCGAGATAATGGCTAACAATCCCATAGGCCGAGAGGCCCAGCCCGTCACCCTGCCGGGCACGATACCGCCGATGCCAGCCGTGGCGCGCATCCTGTCACGGTATGATCGCGGTAAGCTGGCGGCATTCGTCACTGTCGCAATCGACCTGCTCGACGTGCTGGACGGTGACCCGTCTGAACCCGTCCGCACCTTGA